>CAVYZK010000001.1:0-290969 GCA_963772935.1 uncultured Alphaproteobacteria bacterium
GAAGCCTCTTTGTGTCAAGCGAGACTTTTGGTGTTTTGGGCACGTCGGGTTGGGTCCCTGGCGTGAGGGGCCGGTTGGTCGTAGCGTGTTGTTCGGGTCCGGGAAGTGACTTGTCCGAAGAGCCGGTGTTCAGGATGTTGAGCCGGTCACGCTGGACGAAGAGTCGTTCCTGAGTGTCCTCCCGGGCCCACCCTTCTCAGTTGGTCGCGGCGCGTCGGGTGTCGTCGATGAGATGCCGGTAGACCCGGTTGAGATACGCCGCTTCAACGCCCGGATGGCGTCCTTGGAGGACTTGCCCTCGGCGACCTTGCGGTCGTAGTAGGCCCGTCCTTCGGTGTCGAAACGGAGTTGGCTGATGGCGGCGATGTGGATGGCGTGGTTGATCTTGCGGTTGCCCCTGGGGTTCAGCCGATGCTTCGCCTTCGGCCCCGACGATGCTTCGATCGGGGCGGTGGCGTTGTAGGTGGCGAAGTGGCCCTTGGTCGGGAACCGGGTGACGTCGCCGGTGTAGCCGATGATGATCGCAGCACAGATCGGGCCGATCCCGACGATGTCGGTGAGCGTGCCGACGCGGCCACCGCGACCGCGTTTCGTTTCTTCGATGCCTTCAGCGCAGTGTCGAGCCGGGCGATGTCATCGACGAGTTCGGTGGCGATCATGACCCGATGGCGGGTCACTTGATCATCGGCGACGACACCGCTGAGGAGGGCGTTTGCCTTGGTCACGGTGATTTCTGAGTCGATCCCACCCGCTTCGAGCTCGAGCAACGACGCGTGCAGCCGAGTGCAGTGCTTGTTGCGGAGCCTGGCCATGTCACGGTGACGTTTGGCCAACAAGCGCAGGACACGAGCGTGATCGTCAGGGCGGACAATCCCGAGACGATCCGACCGCAGCGCCGCGATCGCGATCGACCGGGCGTCGTTCGGGTCATTCTTCTGCGACCGGCCCGAACCCATGAGCCGGACTCGCGACGCCAGCACTGGCGGGACGTCGAACACGGTTTCGCCGGCAGCGACAAGTTGCTGGGCGACGAGGTAGCCGAGCCCGTTGGCCGACTCGATCGCCCACTCGCGCTTATCGAATCCATCAGCCCAACTACGGAGACTGTCCGCTTGGGTCATCGATGCCCGCAGTTCGAACTCGCCGAGAACGTTCTCATTGTCGTCGACCGCCACTGCGGTGTGGCTGGCCTTGTGTGGATCGATACCGATCATCGTCATTCGGAATGCCTTTCTGGTTGATGGTGAAACCGAGGTGGGCACTCCTGATTCGGGTCGATGTGCTCTCGCCTCTTTCGAGCCACACCACGGCAAGGAAACCGGCCGGAAGACAGCTCGTTAGAAAGCCAACCGAAGTCGGTGGCAGGCACATGAAGAGCCTTGCCGACCGGATCCCTCAGAAGCTACGGAACCACCGCACCTCTACACCCAGTATCAATCAGGCACATACCGGTCGGGGTGCAACGAGCACCGGTCTCCCGCCCTAATCTGCAGCGCGATCCTCTTCGCCGACGATAGAACACCTGTACGTGTCGGAGGGGGATTACAACCCTTAAGCCACACCGGACACGGTCTGACTGGATCACGCTCGCAGCGGCCTGAGGGCCGAGCGTTTCAGCAGGTCAGCGCCTCACGACCGAGTTTCCGGCAACCACACGCCCCGACGTCAACTCCGCTCCCCACCCGAGACTTCACTCGGGGGGCGCTAGTGGCTCGGCGTCTCCTCCTTGAGAAGGACCACGCCGACCCAGGCGAACCAGATGATGAGTCCGATCCCGAACACCGCTCCGACAGCCTCCAGGGCGGGGATGACGGTGATCAGACCGGCCGCGCCAGCCGTGAGTCCGAGGTAGTTGAGGGCTCGTGGCAGCACCGCTGTCCTGAGGGCCGCCCAGCTGACGAGCAGAACCCAGACGCCGCCGGCGATCTCGTTTCCGCCACCGAGCCCGTTCTGTACGGAGTCGAGCGCTGACCACACTGGTTCAGCTGCGGCCGGGTCGGTGTCGTGGAGGTCGGCGATGGTGCCGATGGCAGTCGGTCAACATCGTGGCGAAGAGCACGATGCCGAACAGGAACGTCGCGGACCGCGACCAGAGCGGCTATGCCTCCCGGCCTCTGTCCGTGTTCCATCTCTCGGCTCCCCTCACCGTCGTGTGGTCCGGTCACAGAGCCTTTCCGAAGAAGCTTCGATGCCACACGACCTCAAGTCCGAGCCTGATCGACGTGCCCGACAAACCGAAGTGCCCTTGGTCCCTCAGGGGGAGGTTGACCCGGGCGTCGTAGAAATTTGAGTGGTGGTCCTCCGCCTCGTTCGTGCCGTGAGGCACGCTCGGGGTTCTCACACCTTCCAAGTGAAACGGAGAACCACCAATGAACACAGAATCACATATTCAGCACCGGCACGTCAGCGACGCTGCGGTTGTTGCCCGAGATCGGCGTGGTCGATCTGGCCGATCCTGGCCTGGCCGAACGGTTGGCCGGCACGGTCGACACCCAGTTGGAGGCGTTCGCGTCTCGGATGCGGGAGGGCTTGTTGGCGGCCTCGGTCGAGATCGGTCTCGGCGTGATGGGCGAGCTCATCGAGGCCGAGGTCACCACCGTCGCTGGCCCCAAGGGCCGCCACGACCCGGACCGCGCGCGCGTACCGGCATGGCAGCGAGGCGGGCAAGGTGACGCTGGGAGGCCGGCGGGTTCCGGTCCGCCGACCCAGAGTCCGGACCGTGGCCGACGCCGATGGTGTCGAGCGTGAAGTCGGGTTGGAGTCCTACGACACGTTCGCCTCGGTCGATCTGCTGGCCGATCACATGGTCGCCTCCATGCTGGCGGGGCTGTCCGGCCGCCGCTACGAGCGGGCGTTGGAACCAGTCGGTGACACAGATCACCGCGCGAGGCGTCGGGCACGTCGCAGTCGTCGGTGTCACGCCGGTTCATCACCGCCACCAAGGCCCATCTGGCCGAGTTCCGGGCCCGGCCACTGGATGACCAGCGTTGGCTGATCGTCTATGTTGACGGGTTCGATTTCGCTGGTCACACCATGATCGGCGCCCTCGGTGTCACCGCCGCCGGGGTCAAGGTTCCCCTCGGTGTGGTCGAGGGATCCACCGAAAACGCCACGGTCGTGCGCCACTTGATCACCGACCTCCGGGACCGGGGCCTCGACGCCGCCGGTGGGACCCTGTTCATCCTCGATGGCGGCAAAGCCCTCCGCAAAGCCGTCACCGACGTCTACGGCCACTTGGCTGTCATCGCTCGGTGCCGGGTCCACAAGGAACGAAACGTGATGGACCACCTTCCCGAAGCTCAACGCCCGTGGGTCCGCCGCAAGCTCCGTCAGGCGTGGGCCAACCCCAACGCCGGCGAGGCTGAGGCCGCCCTCAAGGCCCTCGCTCGTCAGCTCGACAAGGTCAACCCCGACGCTGGGGCCAGCCTGCGTGAAGGCCTGGTCGAGACCCTCACCGTCACCCGCCTCGGGGTCACCGGCACCCTGCTGAAAACGGTGATGAGCACGAACCCGGTCGAGTCGATGATCGAGATCGTCCGGGCCAACGCCCGCAACGTGAAACGGTGGAAAGACGGCGACATGCGCCTGCGGTGGGCCGCCACCGGCATGCTCGCCGCCGAGAACACAGTTCCGGCGGGTCAAGGGCTACCGGCAACTCCCAGCACTGGCCACCGCCCTCGAACACGCCGTCAACCCCAACACCCCATCCACCCTCGCTGTCACAGCCTGACCATAAGATCCAACAAGGAGCCCACCACCAAATTCCACGACCAAATGCACGACCAAAGGGCTATTGAATCAAGCTCTGGCGACCGGCCGGGTTTGGTTGGCCTGGACGGCCGAACCAGGCTGACGATTACCGGTGACGTACCTCGGTCAAACGGTAGTAGTCGCCGGTTGCCTCCAGGAGCACGCCGGAGGTGCCGTCGGGGAACAGGAACAAGCGAGGATCGGCCCGGCCACCAGCTAGGTCTTCGAGCGACCCCAACGACGTACCGTTTTCGTCGACCAGGTTGACCAGTAGCACCGGGACATCTACGTCGGTTTTGGATGCGGTGGTTGCGTAGAGAAGCCCGCTGTCGAGATCGCTGAACAAGTTCTTGATCCTTTTGAACGACCTCGGAGAGCTGATTGGGCCGGAGACGGCAACACCGCCGAAGGGATCGTTCCTGCCATATTGGGCATGAGGCTGGATGAAGCCTTGCTCTGGCGAAGGTGCTCGTGCCGCTACCGGCGGTTCGCTGCCACCGCCCATTGCCACACCAGGTTCGATGTAGAACATGCCCTCACGGGCGATGCCATCAGCGTTGCGCCCCCACCCGAAGTTCTCGATGGTTGAGGTGTCGAGGAGGGCCTTAAGCGAAACGTAGTTGACTTCCTCGGCCGTAATCCCACCTATGTCGCCGAAGCCGACCAGCCGGCCATTGACATATTGCATCTGTTGAGCATTGCGCAAGCCCTGGGCTGCAATCTCGATCGAGCCGTCGTCGGGATCGATGATCACCACCTTGCTGAGATGGGAACTTGGGTCCTGGGCGGCGGCTCGGCCGTCAGCTCCGAACGGCAACGCATCCCCAGTGGCGAACAAGACCCGACCATCCTTGAGCGTCAGCATGCCCCCGCCGTTGTGGGTCGGTCCGGATTGGGTCTCGAATGCAGCGATGGAGCGTGGGGCGGTAAGGCTTGCTCCACTGATCTGGTACTCGTAGAGAACCTGGTACTCGGTGCGGGTTGCGCCGAAGAACGAGACTGGTCCCGGGATATCCCCAATCCGATAGAGGTCGTCGAGCGGGATAGGCGCAGCCAGGTCGCAACAATCGTCAGGTAGCGGATCGGGAAGTCGATAGATCGTGGCTCCGGCGGTGGCAGCGACCAGACCTAGGTTGTCAGCGCTTGGCCGGTGCCACTAGCCCCAAGGAGGAGACCAGAGGGTGCAGGTGCGGAGTGGACTCCTCGGCGAAACTCGTTCTGCGACGACGTGACCACGAACCCGACGGCGCCCCCGATGCAAGGCAATGCTGCGAGCTGCGACAATGGAGACGTGCACGAGGCGACGTCAGATTCCGGCTGGCAGGTGTATCTGCTCGGTGGCGTGCGCCTCATCGATCTCGATGGCCAGAATGTCGATCCGGGACCGGCCAAGTGTCAGGAGCTTCTCGGCGCCTTGGCGCTGAGCGTCGATCGGGCGGTGTCGGTCGACTCTCTCGTCGACCTCCTGTGGGGACACGATCCACCGCGTACCGCATCCAAGACGTTGCAGACCTACGTCGCCCGGCTGCGCAAGGCACTCGGTCACGAACGGGTGGTGCGCGTCGGCAGCGTCTATCGCCTCGATCTCCCCGACGAGCGGATCGACGTCCGCAGGTTCCGGGCGGCGCTTGCCGACGGCGACCTCGACCGTGCGCTCGAGGAGTGGTGCGGCCCGCCACTCGCCGGCCTCGACGCGTTTGGCCTGCGTCCGATGATCGACGGGTTCGTCGAGGAGTGGCTAGGCGCAGTCGAGACCGTGCTGGAACGCAGCGTCACCTCCGATCCGCAGTTCGTCATCGGTCGGCTGACCGAGTTGACCGCCCGCCACCCGTTCCGCGAGGGCCTCTGGGCGCTGCTGATGCAGGCCTTGTACGTGGCGGGGCGCCAAGCTGACGCACTCGCTGCCTATCGCCGTGCGCGCCACCACCTCGTCGAGGAGTTGGGAGTCGAGCCCGGGCCACGCCTCCGGGAGCTCGAGTTGCAGATCCTCGCCCACGACGACGACCTCGACGCCCTGCCACAGGTACTCGATGCCGGGGCATCGATTCCCACCGGGACCGTCACGTTCGCATACTCCGAGATCGAGGGGATCGCTGGGCTCTGGACCGATCACGGGGACGTCGCTGGGGTTGTGATCGCCCGCCACGAAGAGATCGTGCGAGCCGTCACGACAGCACGCAGCGGCCACGAGATTGTGTCCGGCGGCGACACGTTCGGCGTGGCCTTCCACCGGGTCAGAGACGCCGTCGACTGGGCGACGATGTTGCAGTCGGCGATGCTCGATGAGCCGTGGCCCGGCGGCCTCGATGTTCGTGTGCGATCGGGCTACACACGCTCCGGGCTCGGGTGCCATGAGCCGGCAGGCGTCTTTCCTCGTGGGCAACCCTCAACCTAGAGAGGGCGATCTCTGCATCTTTGCGAGTGCCGTGGACCCGGCGCGTTACTCGACGTCGACGGCGGGTAACCGGATCACGCGGGAGCTCGATGTCAACTCGCCACACCCCGTCCCCCATCGGGAAGATTCCCCCACTCCCCTTACGCCGCGGCGGCCGCGATCGCCGGCCCGACTGCCTCGGACCTGCTTCGCCGCCGTCGGTGTCTGCCACCACTTCTCCCCCGCTTTCACCTCTCCGATCCGAGCGCCTTTGCCCCGGATGGTATGCCAGAGCGGTCGAAAACGAGGCGAGCGACCCTCGAAAGGGCCGCTGACCTGGGGAAACTCTGTCGGGCTGGGGAGATTCGAACTCCCGACCTCTTGACCCCCAGGCGATCCCGATCTGCTGGTCAGCCCATGATTCTGCGACTGTCGGTGCGTATGAGTCCTGGAGTGTCCATCCAAGTCCAGCTCGGTTGGCCTTCGGTTAGGCCGTCTTGGCCTCGACCACCTAATGGTGGCGGTCGTCGTCACTTCGTTGCTCGTCGTTGTAGCCAGTGTTGTGGTCGTCGTGGACCTGGCAGTTCCGGACCGTGTTGGCGCACTTCAATTCGGGCTTTAGCTATCTGGCGGCGGGCGGTTGACAATCAACAATCGATTGCAGCTCGCACGCCTGGCGAGGAGTCCACGGGCTCTGGCCTGGGGTTTCTGCGTGTCGGAGGGGACACTTGAACAATCACCTCCTGGCGTCCAGCTGGTGTGATTCAGTCGACTACTCCCCTCTTTCAGCGGCTTGCGGATCTGGTGGTGTCCAGGGAGTGCAGGCTACGTGGCGGCCAGCGGTGCGGCTTCGGTTAGCAATCGGTTTGCAAACTCGGTTGAGAGTTGACGTACTCGAACACTTGTTCGATGATGAAAGAGTGCTGGACGGCAGAGGTGACATCATCGGCGACCTGGCCCGACTCCGTCGAAAGTTCATGGGCGTTGCTGGCAACGCCGAGGACCTGCTCGGCCAGCTCGAAGTCCTGGCCGCAGCAGCAGTCGAGCTAGGCATGTCGCAGAACATCGTCGGCAAAGCCAGCGGTATCCCACGCGACCGGATCGACGCTGTGCTCCATGCGCAACCTACGACAGTAGGCCGACGGGCATCGGACTACGAACGTCATCCGACCGGCATCGTCTGCCTACGCAGCGACTAGATCGAGCCGCGATTACCGGG
This sequence comes from uncultured Alphaproteobacteria bacterium, assembly GCA_963772935.1. Classification (GTDB taxonomy): domain Bacteria; phylum Pseudomonadota; class Alphaproteobacteria; order Rhodobacterales; family Rhodobacteraceae; genus JANNNF01. The sequence goes on from CAVYZK010000001.1 coordinate 7,344, forward strand.
CACTCCAGGCATCAGATCGCCGGATATCGAAGGGGTAGGAAGCCGTCGGCGCACGCCGCTATGGGCGCACCCTCGATCTGACGATACGGAACTCGGTGTTGGGAGGGCGTTGGTGCCGATGAGTGTGACGTTGGACTCTGGGTCGAGGTGGTTGTCTGCACGACTATAGAGGTGGCGGTGACGCCGTCAGGTTGCTTTTCGTCCTTTGATCTCGTGGACGTCTGGCCATTTCGAACAGCCAAGGAGCTGAAGCCATGCGGCGCATGAGAGCATCTTTGACAGCCTTGGTCTTCCTATTCGCATTTGCAGCGTGCGGGTCCGACAACGACGGCAGAGCCACTGTGGTCGAACCCGAGGCGACGGTCGAGGGAACCAAATCCGCCGACGACATCGGTGGACCGGCGCTGCCGCTTGAGACCGAGCTGGTGGAGGACATCGTGTACCACCCGACCGAAGAGCCGTTCACCAAGGATTCGGGTCTGGTCGACATCATCACGCCCACCGAGGGCGGCCCGTATCCGACCGTGGTCGTCTTCCACGGCGATCCGCGCGCTGCGTCCAAAGAATGGCATCGCTCGGACGCCGAGATGATCGCGGAGCGGGGCCGGGTCGTCTTTCTGCCGGCGTGGGGTGATCATGCCGGAGCGAGCCGGGACCTGATCAACCGGGAGCTCGCGTGCGCCGTTTCGTTCGCTCGTGAGCACACCGAGGAGTACGGCGGTGACTCCGACGACATCACACTCTACGGTCTGTCGGCAGGAGGGAACGCCGTGCTGATGGCCGGCCTCGGGGGATTCCAGCCGCTTGACACCTGCACGGCCGCTGGGCCGGCGGTGCAGCCTCAAGCGCTGGTGCCGATCGACGCCGACTGGTTGATGGGCGGCTCCGGGGACGCGGAGTTCTCCGAGGATCCCGAAGCGTTCTACTCCATCACCCCGTATCGGCATCTGGACGGGTCCCAGGACGTGGTCATCCATGTGCTGATCACGAACGACCCAACCTTTGTGCGGCCGGTCGGACCCGACCCGAGCACGTCGTGGCTGTCATATCGCCACCCCGACATCGATCTCGTTGCCGAACTCGACGCCGGCGGGTATCTCGATGACGGCGAGCTCTCACTCGGCGAGTCCGGGGAGTGGGCGTACCAGGTGCTGCTCGATGCCGGCTACAACGCAACGCTCGCCGTGATTCCCAATGCGACCCACCAGTCCTGGGGCACTGAGGGGACTCAGGTCGTGGTCGAGACTGTGCTGGGTGGTTCGTCATGAGCCAAAGGCGACCAGGCCTCATCGCAGCGGTTGGCACCACAGGTCATAGCGCTGCATCTGAGCGTGGCTGTCCGGTCGGTGGTGCTGGCCCCTGCACACATACTGCCCAACGAACCCGCCGGGACCCCCCTCCGAGATCGGCACGTCCTGAGCGCCGGGACGACGTCGGGCGACCGCTCGTAAACCCGGCAGGAAACGCTCCGGCCAGCCGCACACTGCCGACGAAGTCGCACGCCCTCGAACCGGCGGCGGCCACTCGATAACTACGCCGCCCAGGACGGTCGAGACCGCTCGTATCGAAGCCTCTTTGTGTCAAGCGATAGTTTTTAGGGTGTTTTGGGCACGTCGGGTTGGGTCCCTGGCGTGAGGGGCCGGTTGGTCGTAGCGTGTTGTTCGGGTCCGGGAAGTGACTTGTCCGAAGAGCCGGTGTTCAGGATGTTGAGCCGGTCACGCTGGACGAAGAGTCGTTCCTGAGTGTCCTCCCGGGCCCACCCTTCTCAGTTGGTGGCGGCGCGTCGGGTGTCGTCGATGAGATGCCGGTAGACCCGGTCTGAGATACGCCGCTTCAACGCCCGGATGGCGTCCTTGGAGGACTTGCCTTCGGCGACCTTGCGGTCGTAGTAGGCCCGTCCTTCGGTGTCGAAACGGAGTTGGCTGATGGCGGCGATGTGGTGATTCTGACCAAGATCATGCAGTTGCGCCGCGTTCTGTCGGGGGGGGCGGGGCGGGCGGATGCGATTGCCACATGGGTCGAAGGCGACCGGATCGACGCCATTGCCACCCTGCCCGACAGTGCACCCGCCGACCGCGTGCTGAAAGCCGCGATGCAGGCGATGAACGCGGGCGGGCGGCGGGCGAGTGTCGAGCCTGATCTGGAATGGCGCGGCAATGCCGAGGTGACGCAGATGTCACGTCATATCCGGCTGCTGGAACTGATCGCGATCGTCGCGCCCCTGCTGGGGCTGCTGGGCACCGTGCTGGGCATGATCCGCGCATTTCAAAGCCTTGCAGCGGCGGAAGGGGCGGCCAATGCCTCACTGTTGGCGGGCGGCATATGGGAGGCACTGCTGACCACCGCCGCTGGCCTGATGGTCGCCATTCCGGCGGCTATTGCGGCCAGCCTGCTGGGCGACCGGGTGGACCGCGCCGCACAGGCAATAGAGGCCGCCGTGGGCCAGTTTTTCGCAGCAGACGACGCGCGCCGTTAAAGGGGGGCCGGATGCGGATCAAGCGATCAAACGCCCAACCTGCGCAGATCTCGCTGGTCTCCATGATCGACGTGCTGATGATCTTGCTGATCTTCTTCATGATCACCTCGACCTATCTGGACCTTGGCATGATCCCAATGGCCGAACAGCGCGACGATCCGGCTCCGCAAACCTCGGCAACAGCCACGGGGGGAACCCTGCTGATCCGGCTCGGCCCCGATGGAATTGCCCGTGTGCAGGGCCAGCCGCAAACGCCCGAGACCCTGACCGCCATGTTTACCGTGCATCTTGCGGCAGCGCCGGGGGCGGCGGTCATGGTGTTGCCCTCCGGCAATGCCAATGCGCAGGCGTTGGTGTCCGTGCTGGATACTGCCACGCGCGCAGGTGTGCAGAATCTGCGCATCCTGCGGTTGGAGGCCGCGCCATGAAACTGCGCCGCACACCAAGGCGCAGCCACCCGGAAACCATCGTGGCCCTGATCGACGTGGTGTTTTTTCTGCTGGTGTTTTTCATGCTGATCGGCCGGATGGACGCGACCGCCCCCTTCATGGTGATCCCCCCGATTGCCAGTACCGCCAGCCCGATGCCCGGGGGCGGGGCGACCGTCTCCGTCGGCGCTGCGGGCGATCTGGCACTGAACGGCACCGAGGTGGACACGGATGCCCTGCATGACGGAATGGCCGATCTGCTGGCCGCGACCCCTGCCCTGCTGGTGCGGATCAATGCCCATCAGGATGCCGAGTTGCGCCGCATCCTGCCACTGGTGGCACAGATAGAGGCCTTGGGCGCGCGGGATGTGGTGCTGGTCGTCACACCAAGGGGGCCGTAATGCGCAGGGTCTGGCCACTTGCTTTCGTGGTGTCGATTGGCACCCATGGCGTGTTGCTGGCGGGGGTCGCGTTGCAATGGGGCGCGCATGATTTCGCGCCGCAAGCCCGCCCGGAATCACGGCTGAACCTTGCGACCCAAGCCGTTGCCGCCAGCAAAGCGCAACCCGCCAAGCCAGTGGCCGAGGCGGCGCCGGCATCCTCGCCCACAGGCCAGATCGTTGGCGATGCCGCCATTCCGCAGTCCAAGGCGAAGGCAAGCCCCCCGCCGACCGTTGCCGCCGCGGCCATTGTTGCAACGGCGGCGGCCAGTGTTGCTGCCCCCCTGCCTGCGGTCAAAGGCACGGCGGTGGATGCCATCGGCGCGCGGGTGGCAGAGGCCGCATTGAACGCCCTTCCCGCCACGCAGGCCACCGCAATGGCGCAGGCCGCCCCTGCCATCCCCCCGCCCAGTGAACATGGCACTGCGTCGCTGGCGTGGACGGGCGATGGGGCGCTGGACCCGGTGTCGCTGGCCGCCATTCAGGCCTTCATGCAGCCGGGCGATCTGGCGGCATCTGATGCCAACGCGGGCCGCGTGCGTGACGGTATTGCAGAAACGCTGGCGTCAGTGCCCTGCGCGCGGCTGCAAACCAGCTTTGACCCTGACACCGGGCGTATCGAATTACGCGGCCACCTGCCGGAAGATGCCCTGCGCGCCCCGGTTCTGGCGGCGTTGCAAGCGCAGGTGGGTGGCGGCATTCCGGTGACGGACCGCCTGATGCTGCTGCCGCGCCCGCAATGTCAGGCGCTGACGGCGATTGCGGATGTGGGCCTTGCGCAATCGACCGAACAAGACACCAACCCGCGTGTGGTGGGGCAGGATACATTCGTGCGCGATTACAGCCTGACGGCGGGGCAGCGGCTGGTGTTTGACATGACCGCCCCGGATTACCCGGCGGTGATCTACGTTGATTACTTTGACGCGGCGGGCAATGTGTTGCACATGCAGCCGAATGATCAGGTGCCTGCCGTGCGCGCCGCGCCCAAAAGCACCCTTGCGGTGGGGCAGGATGCGCCGGGGGTGCCTGCGCTGCAACTGATCGTGGGGCCGCCGTTCGGGCAGGAAATCGCCGTGGCCTTTGCCGCGTCAGACCCGCTGTATGAGGGCGTGCGCCCGACGATTGAACCTGCGGCCGCCTATCTGGAGTTTCTGAAAACCGCCGTTGCACAGGCCCGCGCGGCGGACCCCGGCTTCAAAGGCGAATGGGTGTATTTCTTTGTGACCACCCGTCCCTGACGGTGAAAGCGGTTCAGGTTTCGGCGGACGCGGAAATCGCAGCCCCTCGCTGCGCCTGAACGGATTTTTCGATGCGTTCTATGTCGGCAAAACTTGCCCCGCGCTACTTGCAATCACCCTTGGCCCAGACCCGCAACGCCCGCTTGAACGGCCCGCCGTAGGGATGCGGCTTCACGAGTGCCCGTTCGCCGGACTGGCTGAGGTAGGTTTTGCCCTGATCACACAGCGCCTCTTTCGTCCAGGTGTGGCAGTTGGAACATTGCTGCCCCTTCCACATCTCCTCGGGGATGCCTTCGATCGGCGCGAACAGGGGGGATCCTTTGGCAAGTTGTTCGATCGTCATGCCGATCACACCCTCGCCACCGGTGGTCAGCGGGGTGGTGAAAGTCAGCGTATCGGATTCGTCGGCCTCCTCTGCCGGGGCAACTTCTGCCACTACAGGGGGGGCCGGGTCGGGGGCTTTGGCGGCAAGCATGGTCAGTTCAAACTTGGCAAGCTCGGCATAGGTGCCACTGGGAAACGCGGCAAGATAGGCCTCGTAATCGGCGGCGGTGCCAGACGTGCGGGCGATGTCGATCAGCACGGTTTCTTGCGGGTCGGGCGCGGCTGTGGCAGGTGGGGCGGTCGGTTCTGCCACCACGGCAGGGGCCGGGGTGCTCGGTTCCAGCACCGTGTTCATCGCCGCATTCAGGGCGGTGCGGGCGTCTTCCGTAAAGGCGCTGTCGGGGTAGGCCCGCAGGAACAGCATGATCTGCACCGGGTCTTTGGTCGCTTTGACCGAATCCCACAACTGCTGCGCCGCCATGTCTTCGGACGACTGAACCGCCGCCGGATGGAAGGCGAATTGCGCGGTCAGGGATGAGGTATCCCACGGCGTCTGCGCCCCGTTGGTTTCGGCCAGCACCTTGACGCGCACCTGTTTGAACACCTGTTCCACCGGAACGCCGGGGGCGGCAATTTCCACCGCAAGCGCCGTTGTGAACGGGCTGTTGCCCTGCAAGCCGTCCAGCGCCACCGCACCGGGCGCGGTGGAATAGGCCAGAAATGTGCCCGTCGGGGCCTTCATTTCAGCCAGACCGGTGTCGCCCATATCGGGGATCTCAACAAAGGGGTTGTTGCGGCAGGCATCCAGAATGACGATGTTGGTCTTGTTGCGCGCCGAGGCCATCTGGCGCAGCACCGTGTCGGCGGGGATCGCGACCAGCCCCAGATCGGCCGCATCGGTCAGCGCGGCATCGACCGGTAGCAGATAGTTGGACCCAAAGGACTGCACCCCATGCCCGGCATAGTAAAACAGCCCCGTCGCATCCGGCCCCGCCGCGCGCAGGTCGCGGCCAAACTGCGCGATGGCCTGATTGAGGGTGGATTGGTTGACATCGGTCAGCAGGGTGATGCTGAAACCCGCCGCCTCAACCGATTTCGCGATCAGGGTGGCGTCGCTGACCGGGTTGTCGAGTTGCGTGACAGAGGTATAGGCCCCGTTGCCCACAATCAGCGCAATCCGGGGTTCAGCGGCAGCGAAAGACGGCAGCAGCACCAGCCACAAAACGCCCAGACCCGCAAGGATGCGTGCGGTCAGACTTCGATCAGCCATTTACCACCTTGAATTCGATCCGCCGGTTCTTGGCCTTGTTGTCAGGACTATCATTTGCGGCGACCGGCTGTGTTTCACCCATGCCAACGGCGGTAAAGCGGGCGGCGTCAATGCCTTTGCCTTGCAGGTATTTCGCCACAGACCGCGCGCGGGATTCTGACAGCTGCTGATTTGCAACATCAGACCCGTCGCTGTCCGTATGGCCCGACACCTCAATCACCATGCCGGGGCAGCGGGTGACGATATCGGCCAGACTATCCAGCAGTGGCGCGCTTTTGACATCGAGTGTGGCGCTGCCGGACCGGAAATAGATGTTGCCCGAGCGTGACAGAATCTCAAACCGGCCCTTGCAGGCCTCGGGGTCGAAGTTGCCCTCAGCCTCAAGCGCAGCACTTGCCGGGGCTTCCACCACAGGGGCCGCGGGGGCCGCCGCAGCACCGCCGTTGCGGGCGAACATGAAGTCGAAGCTGACGGTGGCAGACGGAATGATGCGAACGTTGGCGGCATCTTGCAGCTTTTCAATGCCCGGCGTCAGGTTGAAGTCATCGGCGGCCACAGCAATTGGCGCACCGGACGAAATCGCCACCAGATCATCCGACAGGTAAGTGACCACCACATCTGCCTCAAACGCTTTGGTCACGCCGTGCAGGTCCAGCGTGTAGGGCAAGGTAATTGTCTTGCGCCGCACCTGTGCCAGATCGGCAAAGGCCGCAGGGTCGAGAGTGGCTGTGATGGTCGCTTCGGGAAACTGGAAGGTTTCAAAGAACAGGAACCGCATCCGCACATTGCGCAGATCGACCTTGGTATCGACAGAATCCAGCAGGATCTTCACCGATGCCGTGCCATCCGCCGCGATCTGCCCAGTATAGGTGGCGAACTGACTGGATTCGACCTTCACCTCATTCTTGACCGACTGAAACCGCAGCGAGGAGGCCGCGGGTTGCAACGTCCAGCCGCTGGCAAAGGGGGAGTCTTGTGCCATCGCCGCTGTGGTCAAACCTACGACGCAGAGCAAAATTGCCCAAAGCCCCTGTCGAATGTAATGGCGCAACGCGTTTCATCCTTTTCAGACAACTGGCCTGATACAGGCCAATCCCGGCATCATCATGGCGGAAACACATGAACAGTGTGTTCAGATCGACCGCAACAACACTTTGTTGGAGTCCACCGCCGCCGCGATCCGCGTGTAATGCACCTTGCGGGCATTTGACGCCTCTGCCGATCGCAGCAACAGGGTTTCCGTCTCCTCCACAATCTGTTGCGCCTGAACCGCCACTTCGGCAAGCTTTTCCTTGCGCACGGGCACAAGCGGGCGGGTGGTGCGGATGCCCGCAGCCCCGGCAGACCGCGCCGTTGCACGCGGCAATGCAGGGTCCGCATTGGCGACGGCGAGGGCGTTCAACCGGGCCGCCCCTTGCAACAACGCAGCCCGTGCATCGGCATATTCACCGGTGTCTGGCATGGCGGCGGCGGCGGCTTCCATCCGTTCGGCAAGGCAGTCGATGGCATAGGCATCATCGGCAAGACTGGCGCAGAACGCCTGACCCGAGGTCAGAATCCGCACAACGCGGTTGGTATTGCTGTTTGACAGCACCTCTGCATCGGCGGGTAAATCTGCGGGAACCACCGGTGTTGCGGCGCGCTGTGCCGACAGTGCCCCGGATATATCCGTGAAGGGCGGCACGAAAACCGAGGGGCTGGCCCCCGCAGCCTCGTCGCCTGCAAAGGCTGGCAGCATCAGCGATACCGATAGGACACAGCCTGTCAGCGCGCGTTTGATCGCCTCGATCATCATCGCCTTATCCCCCGAATACATTGGACAAAGACCAGTTCACAGACAGCGTCACGCGCCTGCTGTTCCGGCTGTCGAACACATCATTGACCGACGCGTTGAACGAGACATTCCTGACGCTGGCCATACGCACCGATGCGCCCATGTCAAAGGTTTCGCCCGTCCATGCCGCACTAAGGCCCAGCGAGTCGGTGACCCCGATCCCTGCGCCCAGAAACACCCCCGGGTCTTTGCCATTGTTGCGCAGGTCATTCCCGGCGCCCAAGGTCAGCATGTAGGGATAGCTGTCACCGCCTTCGGAAAACCGCGCCAGACCAAAGGTAGTCACGGCAATTTTGCCACGCGCCTTGGCCAGCTTGGCATCGCCCCAGTTGGCCAGATGGTTGGCCTCAATGCTGATGTAGGTCGGATGCGCGCCTGCGCTGATCCGGCGCGAAAACTTCAGATTCACATAGCCGGAATCACCGAAGGTGCTTTTCAGCGACGTGATCGTGGTGCTGATCTGCACGCCAACATTGTCTTCGGCGCTGCCCAGACCAAAGCCAAGCTCCATCGACCCGTCCGCCGTGCGCCCGGTGCCAGACCGGCGCGAGGTGCCGGTGATCGACGCGAACACGGTGCCGTTTGGTGCCACCGTCGCCGAGGATATTCCCTGCAACGTCAAAAACTTGCCCCTGTCCTGCGCGAACGAAGGGTTTGTCAGACACAGAACAAATGCCACCACTGCAAACAGACCTAGGTATCGGGGATTATCCTTCATGCGACTGTCCATCTTTGCAACGCCGGGTTCACCATTTTCGGGCATCCGGACCTGATACGTCAAATGTAAGCTCAAGATTTGCCAGACGAAATCTGCTGGCTGATTTATGTGCTGCAGACTGCGCGCTTGAAAAATCATCGTCAAGATTTCCCTGTCAAATGACTGGATTTCTTTGCTGGCATCCGGGATTTTTTGTCACTTATGCCAGCATCGCAAGGCCACTGTTCGTACAGACACTGGCCGAGGCTGCACATAGGCGTGGGGGATTGCGCTTGGGCCGCTTGCATTTCATCCTTCGCGCGAAACCGTCAGGGGGCATGTCGTGCAAGATATTCAGACCATTGGCCAAATCGCGGGCCGCGATGTGCAGGCCATCACGTTGCGCGGGGCTGCAGATTTGCGGCTTTGCGTCATCACCTACGGCGCGCGCCTGACGCAGCTTTGGGTGCCGGATCGCCACGGGCATCTTGCCGATATCGTGCTGGGGCATGACAGGGTTGAGGAGTATCAGACCTCAAAAACCTATCTCGGGGCCACCTGCGGACGTTATTCCAACCGCATCGCGGGGGGGCGGTTCAATCTGGATGGGCAGGTGGTGCAGCTTGATTGCAACGAAGGGGCGAAGCATCTGCACGGCGGGCGCGACGGATTTGACCGCAAGGTCTGGCAGATTGCCGATGTTGCCGACAATGCGGTCACGCTGACCGCCGAAGCCGCAGATGGCGAAATGGGGTATCCGGGTGCGCTGAGCCTGACCTGCCGCTACAGCATTGATGCGGACAACCGAGTGTGGATTGAGATGGGGGCCACGACATCGGCCCCGACCGTGATCAACATGGTGAACCACAGCTATTTCAACATGGCGGGGCAGCAGTCGGGCGATGTGCTGGCACAGCATCTGCGGGTGGGGGCTGGCTTTTACACCCCCGTCGATGGCGATCTGATCCCGACGGGCGAAGTTCTGGCAGTGGTGGATACCCCGTTTGATTTCAACACTATGCGGCGTATCGGGGCGGCTTTGCCCGGCCCCTTGGGGTTTGATCACAATTGGTGCCTTTCCAATTCAGTCGAACCCAAATGGGGCGAAAAACTGCGCTTCTGCGCCGAGGCTGTGGACCCCGCGTCGGGTCGGCGGGTGGAGGTCTGGACGACGGAACTCGGCGTTCAACTTTACACAGGTGGCTATTTTGACGACAGCCTGCCCGGTAAGAACGGGGCAGTTTATGGCCCGTTCAGCGGCTTTACTCTGGAAACCCAGACCTTCCCTGATTCGCCAAACCGCCCGCAGTTTCCGTCAGCACGGCTAAACCCGGGGCAGACCTACCGGCATCTTATGGCGTTTGATTTCACCCCGGCCTGACGCCCACCACCCTGATGAAATGCAACGCGATTTCAACACTTGCCGCAGGCAATTCCTGCGCCGCAAGACCGCACCAGATTGCCTTGCTTTTGGGCGAACGGCAAACTTGTTGCATATTGTAATACTTTTGATAGCGTATCTTCACGTCACGTTGAGGAGCGTGACCAAAATCTCATGGGAGGAATCATGACTGTTTTCAAACAACTCGCGCTTGGCGCGGGGCTGGCGGCGCTTTTGTCCACGGCGGCTTGGGCGGACGGGCTGCAAGGCAAAGTGATCGGCTTTTCGCAGATCGGGTCTGAATCCGGCTGGCGCGCGGCGGAAACTTCGGTGACGAAAGCCGAGGCTGAAAAGCGCGGTGTTGATCTGAAATTCGCCGATGCGCAGCAGAAGCAGGAAAACCAGATCAAGGCGATCCGTGGCTTTATCGCGCAGGGCGTGGCGGGGATTCTGGTCGCTCCGGTCGTATCCACCGGCTGGGACGAAGTGCTGACCGAAGCCAAGGAAGCCAACATTCCGGTTGTCCTGCTGGACCGTGGCGTTGATGCCAGCGAAGACCTGTATCTGACATCCGTGGCGTCGGATCAGGTCAAGGAAGGCCGCGTTGCCGGTGAATGGCTGCTGGGCAATGTCGGCGACAAGACCTGCAATGTGGTAGAACTGCAAGGCACCGTCGGGTCATCGCCTGCGATCAACCGCAAGCAAGGGTTTGAAGAGGCGCTTGCCGGCCATGCCAACGTGACCATCATCCGCAGCCAGACCGGCGACTTTACCCGGTCGAAGGGCAAGGAAGTCATGGAAGGCTTCCTGAAGGCGGAAGACGGCGGCAAGAACATCTGCGCCGTCTATGCCCATAACGACGACATGGCCGTGGGCGCGTTGCAGGCGATCAAGGATGCGGGCCTGAAACCCGGCACCGATATTCTGGTGGTGTCGATTGACGCCGTGCCCGATATCTTCGCCGCGATGGCCGCAGGTGAAGCCAATGCGACGGTCGAACTGACCCCCAACATGGCTGGCCCTGCATTTGACGCGCTGGATGCGTATCTGAACGCGGGCACCGTGCCTGCGAAGTTCATCATCACCGAGTCGAAACTGTACACCCCGGCAGATGATCCGCAGGGCGAATACGACCGCCGCAAAGGTCTGGGCTACTAACGCCCCCATCATCTTCGCCGACCCGAGGCACAGCCCTTGGGTCGGCGGAATTGCTTTCCGACGGCAATAGGGGAACAGTCGGCAGACCAAGGGGAAGGGGCAGTCAATGTCAGAAACGGCAAAAGCCGTCTTGCAGGCCAAAGGGATCGTCAAGGTTTTCGGCGGCCATCGCGCGCTGGACGATGTGGATTTCGACCTGCGCAGCGGCGAGGTTCATGCCCTGCTGGGCGAGAATGGGGCGGGCAAATCCACCCTGATCAAGATATTGACCGGGGCCTACCAGCCCGACGGCGGCGAGGTGCGGCTGGACGGCCAACCCGTTTCCTTCAGCGGCCCCTTGCAGGCGCAGGGGTATGGCATTGGCACGGTCTATCAAGAGGTGAACCTGCTGCCCAACCGGTCTGTCGCGGAAAACCTGTTCCTTGGCCGTCAGCCGACAAGGTTTGGCCTCGTCCAGCGCCGTATCATCGAAGCGCGGGCGCGCGATGTGCTTGCGAACTACGGGCTGGATATCGACGTGCGGGCGGAACTGTCCGAGTTTTCGGTAGCGGTTCAGCAGATCGTCGCCATCGCCCGCGCTGTGGAATTGTCGGGCAAGGTGCTGGTTCTGGATGAACCCACCGCCAGCCTTGACCGGAACGAGGTGGAGCGTCTGTTCGATGTGGTCCGCGGCCTGAAAGCGCGCGGTTTGGGCATCATCTTCATCACCCATTTTCTCGATCAGGTCTTTGCTTTGGCCGACCGGGTGACGATCCTGCGCAATGGCCGCAAGATCGCCACGCATGACCTGACGGCCGTGAATACGACCGATGTGGTGCGCATGATGCTGGGCAAGGATGTGGCGTTTGATCACCACCCCACGGGGTTGGGCGAGGCCGCGCGCGGTGCGCCCCGCGTTACCTTCACCGGCCTTGGTCGCGCCGGCAATGTGGCCCCCTTCACCCTGTCGGTGCATGAGGGCGAAGTGGTCGGCGTTGCGGGCCTGCTGGGCTCTGGCCGGACAGAGGTGGCCCGGTTGATGTTCGGCATTGACGCGTCGGACACGGGCGAGATCAGGGTGGACGACCGCCCCGTCACCTTGCGCAATCCGGCGCAGGCGGTGGCGGCGGGCTTTGGCTTTTGCCCCGAGGATCGCAAGATCGACGGCATTTTCGGCGAATTGTCGGTACGCGAAAACATCATCATCGCCTTGCAGGCAAAGCTGGGCTGGTTCCGGGCCCTGAACCACGATGACCAGATCGAGGTGGCGGGCCGTTATGCAGAGGCGCTGGATATCCGCGCCGCAAACCACGACATGCCTGTGAAATTCCTGTCAGGTGGCAACCAACAAAAGGTGATCCTGGCCCGCTGGCTGGCGATTGATCCCACATTCCTGATCCTTGATGAGCCCACACGCGGCATCGACGTGGGCGCGCATGCCGAGATTGTGCGCACCATCAACCGCCTGCGCGAAGATGGGCTGGCGCTTTTCGTCATCTCGTCGGAACTGGATGAGGTGGTTGCCTATTCCAACCGCGTCATGGTGATGCGCGACCGGCAGATGGTGGCAGAGTTGACAGGTGACAACGTGTCGCCCGACGCGATTGTTCAGGCGATAGCCGGAACCCCAGAACCTATGGAAACCCACGCATGACCCGGCAGACCGTTCATTTGCGCCCCGCTGGCCAACCGCCCGGCCCCCGCCCGCAACCCCTGATCCTGCGCCTCGCGCGGCCGCAGTTCATTGCGCTTGGTGCCGTGTTGCTGGTCAACTGGCTGCTGTTTCCGGGGTTTTTCAGCATCACCTGGCAGGATGGGCGGCTGTTTGGCAGCCTGATTGACGTGCTGAACCGCGGCGCACCCGTGGCGATCCTTGCCATCGGGATGACGGCGGTGATTGCGACGAAGGGGGTTGATCTGTCGGTCGGCGCGGTGATGGCGATTGCCGGGGCGACGGCGGCTGTGATGGTCACGTCCGGGTTGCCGGGGTGGATGGCGGTCGTGGTGGCCCTGTCGGCGGGGCTGGCCTGCGGGCTGTGGAACGGGCTGCTGGTGACGGCGCTGAACATTCAGCCGATTATCGCGACGCTGGTTTTGATGGTGGCCGGGCGCGGCCTTGCACAACTGGTGACGGAAGGATCCATCGTCACCTTTGACAACCCGCTGCTGGTGTTCATAGGCACGGGGTCGGTTCTGGGCCTGCCCACGCCCATCGTGATTGCCCTGTCGCTGATGGTGCTGGTCACAGTCGCCGTCAGGCGTACTGCGCTTGGTTTGCTGATCGAGGCGGTCGGGGTGAACCGGTCCGCTGCGCGGTTTGCGGGTATCCGGGCCGGGCTGCTGCTCGTGCTGGTCTATGCCTTTGCGGGCTTTTGCGCCGCAATATCCGGGCTGATCGTGGCGGGCGACATTCGCGGGGCGGATGCCAATAACGCGGGGTTATGGCTGGAGTTGGACGCGATCCTCGCCGTCGTGATTGGCGGCACCTCGCTGATGGGTGGTCGGTTTTCCATCCCGATGTCGGTGGTCGGCGCGATGATCATTCAGGCGATGAACACCGGCATCCTGATTTCCGGCTTTTCACCCGAGTTCAACCTTGTCGTCAAATCCGGGGTGATCATCGTCATTCTGGTGCTGCAATCACCGATGGCGTCACAACTGTTGCAACGCAAATCGCACACCAAAGAACGGAGCGCGCCATGAACCGCAGCCTCAGGCCGCTTCTTGCGACCTCCGTTATCTTTGTCTTCGCCTATGCCATGGCGGTGCTGCAGTTTCCGGGCCTGCTGTCCACCCGCGTGATGGGCAACCTGCTGACCGACAACGCCTTTCTGGGCATTGCGGCGGTGGGGATGACCTTTGTGATTCTGTCGGGCGGCATTGATCTGTCGGTCGGGGCGGTGATCGGGTTTACCACGGTGCTGGTGGCTGTGCTGGTCACTTGGGCGGGTCTTCATCCGCTGGCAGCCTTTGCCGTGGCTTTGATGGTGGCGGCCCTGTTCGGTGCGGCCATGGGGGCGGCGATCCACTATCTGAAGGTGCCATCCTTCATCGTCACCCTTGCGGGCATGTTCCTTGCGCGGGGGGCGGCGTCGGTGCTGTCGCCCGACAGTATCGGCATCAAGCACGAATTCTACACCGCCATTTCCAAGTCCTACATCCTGCTGCCCGGTGGCGGGCGGCTGACGGTGGTGGGGATGGTGATGGTGGCGGTCTTTGTGTTCGGCATCATCCTGGCACATCGGACCCGGTTCGGGTCTTATGTCTATGCGCTTGGCGGGTCGGAAACATCAGCCGCACTGATGGGGGTGCCAGTGGCGCGCACCACGATCCTGATCTACACCCTGTCGTCGGTTCTGGCGGGCCTCGCGGGGGTGGTGTTTTCGCTCTATACCTCTGCCGGCTATTCGCTGTCGGCCCTTGGGGTCGAGCTTGATGCCATCGCCGCCGTGGTGATCGGGGGCACCTTGCTGACCGGCGGATATGGCTTTATCGCGGGTACCTTCATCGGGGTGATGCTACAGGGGCTGGTGCAGACCTACATCGTGTTCGACGGAACCTTGTCCAGTTGGTGGACCAAGATTGTCATCGGGGCGCTTTTGTTTATGTTCATCTTGCTGCAACGCCTTGTCTTCACCGCAACCCCGCGCCGCAAAAAGAGTATCTGGAAACCATAGATGAGCGAACCGGGAAGCCTGATCCGCACGCTTTCCGGGCGGCAATCGGCACGGAATTTCCATTCCTACGTGATCAACGAGGTGGGGCTGGCGATCGTATCGGGCGACATGCCCGTCAGTTCGATCCTGCCCAATGATGCCGAGATGATGGACCGTTTCGGCGTGTCGCGCACCGTGCTGCGCGAGGCGTTGAAAACGCTGGAGGCCAAGGGGTTGGTCGAGGCCCGCGCCAAAGTGGGCACCCGTGTGTTGCCGCAGGCGAGGTGGAGCCTGTTTGACCGTCAAGTGCTGTCCTGGGCGCTGGAGGGCGGGCCGTCGCCTTCCTTTGTGCGGTCCTTCCTTGTGGTGCGCCGCAGCCTGGAGGCCGAGGCCGCCAGTCTTGCCGCCGCCCACCGTGACAATGAAACCATGCGCATGCTGCATTACTGGCTGAACCAGCGGTCGCTGATGGCGCAGCAGCCTGAACCCTTTGCACTGGCCGAGTTCGAGATTCACCGTGGCATCGCGGAGTCCTCGTCGAACCCATTTCTGCGCGCAGCCTCGGGCATCATGGAATTTGGCGTGGCGCTGTCCGTCAAGGCGCGCATCGGGCCCGGCCTGTCTGTTCCGGACGGGGGCTTGGCGCAGCAAAAGGCGAATCTTTACGCCGATCTGCTGTCGGCGATTGAAACCGGAAATGCCGATATCGCGCGCATGCGCATGGCGCAGATTGTTCAGGTGGATGAGGACAATACTGTAAAGGGCACGGGATAGTTTGGGGCACGCCCCGGCAACCGCTGCCGGGGCGCAAGGCGGTGTCACCCCAAAAGATGGGTCTCAGGCATGCCATAGACGGGGGTTTCAATCCCCTCCATCCGGGCTTTCAGTTGCAGCGACAGGAACTGTGAATAGTGCCGCGACTGGTGCAGGTTGCCGCCGTGAAACCACAGCGCCGGCTGCTTGGTCGGTTTCCACATGTTGCGCTGCTCGCCTACCCACGGGCCGGGGTCTTTGGTGGTGTCCGACCCCAGACCCCAGCATTTGCCCACCTTGTCGGCCACATCGCGCCCGATAAGGTCTGCCGCCCAGCCGTTCATCGACCCATAGCCGGTGGCGTAGATGATCACATCGGCGGGCAGCACGGTGCCATCCTCCAACACCACCGCATCTTCGGTGATTTCCTTGACCTGCCCATGTGCCAGCTTGATCTTGCCGTCGATGATCAACTGGCTGGCCCCCACGTCGATGTAATATCCCGACCCGCGCCGCAGGTATTTCATGAACAGGCCCGATCCGTCATCGCCCCAATCCAGCCGGAACCCGGCCTTTTCCAGCCCGGCGTAAAACGCGGCATCCTTTTCGCGCATCTGGTCATACAGCGGGATCTGGAACTGGTGCAGGATCCGGTAGGGAAGGCTGGCAAAGATCATGTCCGCCTTGTTGGTGGTCATGCCGCCCTGCACGGCCTTTTCCGAATAGAGGCCCCCCAAGCCGATCTCCATCAGGCTTTCCGACCGGACGATATGGGTGGTGGACCGCTGCACCATGGTCACGTCCACATCGTTTTCCCACAGCGCGGCGCAGATATCATGCGCCGAGTTGTTGGACCCGATCACCACCGCCCGCTTGCCCTTGTAGGCATCGGGGCCGGGGTGTTTGGACGAATGGTGCTGTTCACCCTTGAACCGCTCCATCCCCTTATACGTCGGCATGTTTGCCTTGGCTGACATACCCGTGGCCAGCACCAGTTGCTTGGGCTTCAGGGTGACTTCCGCGCCATCACGGTCCACCACCACCGTCCATTCCCCTGTTGCCTCGTCATAGGATGCCGATTTGCAGGTGGTTTTGGTCCAGTAGTTCAGCTCCATGATCTTGGTATACATTTCCAACCAGTCGCCGATCTTGTCCTTTGGCGCAAAAACTGGCCAGTTGGGCGGGAATGGCAGATAGGGCAGATGGTCGTACCAGACCGGGTCATGCAGACACAGCGATTTGTAGCGGTTGCGCCAGCTATCGCCCGGATTGGCGTTCTTTTCCACGATGATCGTGGGCACCCCGAGTTGCCGCAGCCGCGCCCCAAGGGCGATGCCCCCCTGCCCGCCACCGATGATCAGCACATAGGGTTGCTTGGTATAGCCCAACTCGCGGGCCTCGGCCTCTCGGTCCTCAAGCCAGGACGGGCGATGTTTGCCCGCCCCATGTTTGGCCCCCATCGGCCGGTCATAGCCTAGGGGTTCCTCATAGCCCTTCAATTCGACCATTGAGGTCAGCAGCGTCCAGATCTTGCCCTCTTTCAGACGGATAAGGCCATAGCCCCGCGCCACGGCGGTTTCAAAGCTGATCCATGCCGTGGTGATGCCGCCATCCTCTGATGCGGTTTCGCCCTCGGCAATCCGCCAGTTCGACGGCTTCGTGGTGGCAAGCTGGTGGCGCAGCATATCGGCCACCTCGGCATGGCCTTCCACGGTCTTGATGTTCCAGGTGAAGGTCACAAGGTCGCGCCAATAGCAGTCGTCCAGAAACATGGCTGTCGCACGGGCGATATCACCGGCGGCAAGGGCCGCGCCGAAATCATCCAGAAACGCTGTAACCTGATCAGTCGTCGTTGTGTCAAGCATGGGTATCCTCCCTCAAGTCTCCCAAAGACAGACTGCCGCAGTTTTGGAAAATCCCCCACACCGATTGCACGCGCGCCCCGCCGCATGACGAAAACACGCGCAGGCCGTTGCGCCGCGCAACGCAAGGACTACTGCGGACGCAACACGCCCAGCCGCTGCACCCGGCGGTGAATGGTCGAACGATCCACCCCCAGTCGGCGGGCGGCCAGTGCCATGTTCCAGTCGCAGGCAGCCAGCAGGGCGCGCAGGGCCGCGGCGTCATCTTCGGGGTTGCGGGTTTCAGGCACGGGCACGGTGGGCAGATCGTGCTGATCAATCACGCCCGACCGGGCCAAAGCCACCGTCACATCGAGCGTATTCATCAACTCGCGGATGTTCCCCGGCCAAGCCCGCGCCTTCAGCGCGCCACGCGCCGCCGTGGTCAGGCGATAGCTGTCGGCCTGCCCATGGGTGCGTTGCCGCAGCAGACGGTCCAGCAGCCAGTCAAAATCCTGCCGCAGCCGCAGGGGTGGCAAGGATAACACCGCCCCCGCCAGCCGGAAAAACAGATCACTGCGAAAGCTGCCATCCGCCACTTTGCGGGCCAGATCGGTCTGGCTGATCGCTATGATCCTGCGCCGTGCGAGGTCGTCACTCGACAGCATGTGCAAAAGGCGACCCTGCGCCTCAAGCGGCAGATCGCCCAACTGATCCAGACACAGGGTTCCGCCCTCTGCCATTCCCGCCTGCGACTGAGACTCGGCTTGCGCGCCCCGGGTGCCCATCAGGGCGGCACAGTTCAACACCACAAACGGGCGGTTGCCGGGCACACAGGTGTGAATGGCCCGGGCCAGCCGTTCCTTGCCAGTGCCGGTTTCGCCCTGAATAAGCAGAGGAACGCCGGTCGGGGCCAGCCGTGCCGCATCATCCAGCAAGGGGCGCAAGGTGGGGTCATTGCCCGCAAAGCCCTGCAAAGCCGCAGGCAGAACGCTGGCCTGTGCGGCGCGCGCCACCGGGCCACGGTGCGGCGCGATCGCATGGCCGTACAAGGCGCGCCCATCGCGCAGCCGGATCACCCGGTCTTCGGTCGCACGTCCGCGCATCAGGTCTGGCAGATCGTCAATCGTCAGATCAAAGAACAGGTCCAGCGGTTGGCCGATCAGGCTGCCGCGCACCTGCGTGGCCTGCCGCAGCACCCGCTCGGCGCCATGCGTCATGCCAGCCACCCGCCCCGAGGCATCCAGCGCAATCGCGGCATCCGGGTCCACATCCAGAAACTCTGGCAAGGCGGAAAACCGCAGCACCCAATCCCCCCGGGTCAGCGCCATCAGGTTCGCCATCTCTATCCGCCGCACCGAGGCCGTCACCAGATTAAACGCCAGCGTCTGCGACAGCTTGGGTTGTGGGGACCGAAGCAGGGAGATGTCCAGCACCGCCGTCAACACCCCGCTGGTGTCAAAAATCGGCGCGGCGGTACACGACAGGGGGGTGTGGGTCAGATCGAAATGGTCGGTCTGATGAATGGTGACCGGTTCCTGCATCACGATGCACGACCCCACCCCGCAGGTGCCCGCCAGATGCTCTGACCAGTCCGAGCCCAGATACAGCCCCGCACGCCGCAGATCATCCTCGAACCGCAGGTCGCCAAAGAAATCGACCGTAACCCCCTTGGCATCGGCCAGCAGCAGCACATAATTCTGCCCCGCTACCTGCCGGAACAACCCCTCCAGCCCGCTGCGTGCAATGGCAATCAGCCGTTCCGATTGTTCGCGATGCGCCCGCCACTGGGTGTCTGGCACGATATGCGGCGGGCTGGGGCGGGTCGGGTCCAGCCCATACTGTTCAACACAGCGCCGCCAGGATTGCTGCACAAGCCCGTCCCTGCCCGACGTGACGCCGTTCAGAACACCGTCAATCTCTTGCACATGATCACGGTCGCGCATTTGCCCCCGGACAGCAGACGCCTTTGCGCCACTCTTGCACAAATGGCACGGTCGGTGCAGCCGCGACTTTGGTCCACAGGTATTTGCCTGCCCTGTCACAGGACTGATATGAAGGGACTTTGTGAAATTACCCGGCTGAAGTAAGGTCCGAATCATATTGCAGGGGTCGTTGATGGACCGTCAGACCCGAATGATTGACGCATTGAACCATAGCGGGAGGCCTTGATGCCCACGACAACCACTGATCTTTACCGGGCGGTCCACAAGGACAATATCCAGACCCCTTTTGTGGTGCAGGGCGCGCCAAAGGAAGGTGTGCTGGAACCGCGTTGGATCGACAGCACCTATATCTCGGGCGGGGTTGAACGGACCAGCCGGGCCGATGTGAAATACAAGGTCAACAAGACCACTGGCGAGCGTGAGGTGCAGACCGGCGGCGGCACCTCTATGCACGATGCCGAGGGCATGTTGGGGTTCGGGTTCTTCAAGTATTTTTACGTGCCCAATGGCACGGAATTTCCCGATAGCCTGATCGTCACCGGGGGCGGCGAGAAAACCTGGAACAAATCCCACACCGTCAAAGCCGCGCATTACCAGATCGAGGTGCGCGTGCCGATGACCCCCGCCGCGTTCAAAGGGGCGCTCGACAACTTCGCCCGCAACGCTGTTGCCCGGCAAGTTGCCCTCGCGAAATAGGAACAGACCTGATGGCCGATATCAACGACAGCACCCTTATCATCGTCATTCAGGCGCTGGAGGCCGAAATGAAGCGCTTTCGCGCCATCCCGGACAGTGATCTGGTGCCCGGGGATGAGATTTACTATGACGATATGTCACGCGCGGCACTGGATCTGAAACACGCATATGCCGCCGCCGCCAAGGAAGACCCCGATCTGCCTCCCTATCCACAACTGGTGGCGCGGCGCAGCTAAGCGGTATCACGACCTTACCAACCCGGCGTGATTGGTTTAACCCTGTCTTTGCAGGCTTTGCCATAAGGTGCGGTTATGAACTCGCTGACGCTGAAACAACTGCGCTATTTTGAGGCGCTTGCCCGCCATGGCCATTTTGGCCGGGCGGCAGATGCCTGCGCCATCTCGCAACCTGCCTTGTCGATGCAGATCAAGGAACTGGAAGATGCGCTTGGCGCCACCTTGTTTGAACGCGGCCCAAGGCAGGTGCGGCTGACCAATTTTGGCGAGGATTTTGCGCTGCGGGTGCGTGATATTCTGCGATCCGTGGGCGAATTGGGCGATCTGGCACGTGCAGCGCAGGGTGGGTTGGTGGGGCGGTTGCGTATCGGGGTGATCCCCACCGTCGCGCCCTATCTGTTGCCCACCATCGTCGGCAACCTGATCCACATGAACCCCGCACTTGATATCCATGTCCGCGAAACCGTAACCCCCAACTTGATCAGAGAGTTGGAGGCAGGTCGTCTGGATGCGGCCTTGGTGGCGCTGCCGATATCAGAGCCTGCGCTGACCGAAGTGGCGCTGTTCAAAGAGGATTTCGTTCTGGTACGCCCAGAGGAAGACCGGGCCAAACCAGTGCCCAGCCGTGAAATGCTGCGGGAAATGCGGCTGTTGCTGCTGGAGGAGGGGCATTGCTTTCGCGATCAGGCGCTGTCGTTCTGCAACATGCAAAGCGCCGACCCGCGCGAATTGCTGGATGGCAGTTCACTGTCCACGCTGGTGCAGATGGTGGGTGCCGGGATTGGCGTGACCCTGATCCCGGAAATGGCGGTGGCGGTGGAAACGCGGTCAGCCTCGGTCGCAATTTCGCGGCTTAGAACGCCGCAGCCATCACGCACCATCGGCATGATCTGGCGCAAGACCAACCCGTTGGGCAAGCAGCTTGCCCAAGTGGCCGACGTGGTCCGCCAATCGGCAGAGGCTTTGCGCCTGTCGCACCGGTCCGTGCCTGACTGACACAGCAGGTTATGCCGGCGCATCCTCGTCATCAGCGGGCGGCGGATTGGCGGCGGCAGACCTTGCCTCTGCCTCCGACAGCGACCGGACCGTGAATTTGACGCGTAGGGTGTACATGTCGTTCTCGGTCATGGTCGTGCTCTCGGCGGCCAATTGCTGCCCGAAGGCTGCAAGCAGTTGCGACCCAAGTCCGGTGCCCTTTTCGGGCTGCACCCGGGCGGGCCCGGGTTTGGTGCTGTTGCTGACCTGCATCACCGCGTCGGTTGCATTTTCCCGGCGCAGGCTGATCGTGATGGAGGGCAGGCCAGTGCCACTAGTGTCAGCGTATTTGATCGCGTTGGTCAGGGCTTCGGTCAGCAGCAGTGACAGTGGAACCGCCTGATCCGGCGTCAGGCGCAGATCATCAAAGTGGCTGGTCACGTTGAACGCCCGGCCCGGCCCGGTAGCCATTTTCAGGATTTGTCGCACGATATCTGACAACAACTCATCCGCCCGCACATCGGCCAGACCGCTCGTCTGGTACAAGCCTCGGTGGATGGTAGCAAGGCTCATCACCCGGTCTTGCAGACCCTTCATCAGCACCTTGGCTTCAGAGCTATGCGACTGCCGCATCTGCATGTTCATGATGGACGAGATCAATTGCAGGTTGTTTTTGACCCGGTGGTGCACCTCACGCAGCAGCACTTCGCGCTGGTGAACCATGTTTTCCAACTCTGCCTCATCGTGCAGAATGGTGTCTGTCATCTTGAGATAAGCCTCGCCCACATCGCGAATTTCTGACGCAGCATCGGGCATGTCCAGTTCGGCAAGCCGGTGATTGCCCGCCGCAAATCCGGTAATCGACTTGCGCAAGGCCCGCACATGCCGCGTCACCAGTCGTTCCGCCGCCAGCATCGCCACCAGCAGGCTTGCCAACCACATCAGCGCGGGCATCAGATATGGCGACACCCACAGGCTCAACGGCCCGCCGGCCACGATGATCGGCCAACTGCCGATCGCATAAATCGTGTCCTCGACAAGTGGGAACACTGCAAATATCCGCAGATCACCGGCATTGGAGGTGGCCGTAAACGTGCGCGCCGCGTTTGAGGTCAAATCGGTCAGTGCACGATCATTGGGCAAACGGCCCGATGCACCGTCCAACCCAGAGGTTGCGGTCAGAACCGTGCCCTTGGTGTCAAATGTGATCAGAGTGATTGGTTCCAACTGATCACTGGGGGGGAAGTCGGTTTCGGTCATGTCGGGGCCTTCCAGCACCGCATGCGGCATCGAGATCGACACATACCCCAGATAACTGCCGCCAAAATCCGTCACCGGATGACCGAAGGCCAGCACGGACTCGCCGGATTCAGCGCCGTCGCGGATCACCACAGTGTCAGGTTTGCGGTCTGCCGACATCTGCCGCAGACGGTTGCTTTCAGAAAAATCGACGGCATTGCCATTGGACGTACACTGCGCGTCACCGCTTGCGGGGATGAACGCGACAAAGGAATAGGCGCCGTGTGACTGGTCTGCCAGACGGCGCAGGGCGGCACTGCATTGCACGGTATCATCGGCCAGGCCCGGAATGGTGATGGCCAAGGCTTCGGCGGCAACGCGCGCGCCCCGGATCAATCGCGCTTCAGGACCAGCGGCCAGCAGGGTTTCCCCCAACAAAGCGGCGGTGGACCGGGCCTTTGCTTCGTCCATCAACGACCGCGACTGCATGCCGGAAATCAGCCCAAGCGGCAGCAGCGACACAGCAAAAGCAAATGCCAGGCGAACGCCCAGCATTTGCGAGAACGGCCTTTTGCGCGTCGCAGGCTTCGTCATACACTCAGCATCCCGGATTTACTCATCACAGCCTGCGTAACAACATCGGTGTGGGATATGAATTCTTCCCCGGCAGCCAGCCCCATCAGTTCAGCCAACCGTTTTCGCGCCCGACTGGTGCGGCTTTTGACGGTGCCGATGGCGACGCCCATCATCTCGGCGGTTTGTTCGGTGGAAAACCCCGATGCCCCCACAAGAATAAGCACCTCGCGGTGTTCCGGCGACAACTGGTCAAACGCGCGCTGAAAGTCATTGAACGCAAGGCGGCCGTCATGTGCAGGAAGCTCGAACAAGGATGCGGCGTGCGCTCCTTCGGGATCGGGGACTTCACGACGGTGCTTGCGGCGGTCGGAATAGAACGTGTTGCGCAGGATCGTGAACAGCCAAGCCTGCATGTTGGTGCCGGCCTGAAATTTGTCGATGTTGGTCCAGGCTTTTACAATCGTGTCCTGCACCAGATCATCTGCCGCCGCCATGTTACGGGTCAAGCTGATGGCAAAAGCGCGCATCGGCGACAGGTAATGCGTGATTTCATCCCGGGGGTCGGGATGCGGACCGTCTGCATGAAGCGAACCCATCAGTTGCCCCGCTCTTTGTCTTTCAACTGTGCAAGCAGCGCCGCGAACCGGTCAGGAACCTGCTCTTTCAATACATTGTCATACACACGCTTCAGATTTTCGTCGATTTGCTCGGTCAAACGTGTTTTTTGGGGATCTTTGGGATCTGGTGCCATTTCCTGCTGCATATTTATTGCTGAGTCCTACTATCCTACACGGAACCAAACGCACGACCACTGCGTTGGTTCCCAAGAAAACGAACAAATAGTTGGGGAGCCTTTCTATGCCACAGTCTACAGCACAGCAGCCGCAGCCAGACCTTGCCGACCTGATCGGCGTCAATCTGCCCTTTCTGCGCCGCTATGCCCGCGCCTTGACCGGAAGCCAGGATACTGGAGATCGTTATGCCGCCGCCACGCTTGAGGCGATCTTGCTGGATGACGTGATCTTTACCCGCACGGCCAATCCCAAGGTCGCCTTGTTTGAGGCCTTCCATCTGGTCTGGTCCAGTGCAGGTGCCCCCGTGGGCACGCCAGACAGCCGCCTGTCTGCCAGTGCGCAGGCACATATGGCGGGGCTGACCCCCAACACGCGTGAGGCCTTGTTGCTGCATTCCATCGAAGGTTTTCATGTTGGCGAGATTGCCACGATCATGCAGACCGATGCGGACGAAGTGCTGGGTTTGATCCGTCAGGCTGCTGCTGAAATGGAGTCGTCCGTTGCAGGCCGCGTGATGATCATCGAGGATGAGGCGATTATCGCCATGGATATTCAGGCCATCGTGTCTGAAATGGGCCATTCCGTAACAGGCATTGCGCGCACCCGGACCGAGGCTGTGGCGCTCGCAGCCTCGAACCGGCCAGACCTGATCCTTGCCGACATTCAGCTGGCTGACAATTCGTCAGGCATCGACGCGGTGAATGACATTCTGGCTCAGTTCGAAGATATCCCGGTGATCTTCATCACCGCCTTCCCCGAACGTCTGCTGACTGGCAAGCGCCCGGAACCTGCCTTTCTGATCACCAAACCGTTTTCCGAAGATCAGGTCACATCGGCGGTCAGTCAGGCTATGTTCTTTTCCTCGACCGAAACGCTTGTTGGGTAAGGATTTTGCCCCGGTGGTCCCAAAGGGGACTACCGGGTTGCAAGCTTTGCAAGAACGGCGTCAGTGTCAAATGGTTGGGACAGCACGTCAAAATCTGGTGTCGGGCCAACCGATTCCGCCTCAATTCCCAGCATGACCAAACGCGCACCGCGTTGCACGATTGCGCGCTCCAACGATGATCCTCTGAAATTGCTTGGGCGGGCCGCAACAAACGCTACCTTCAGCTCGCTTACATCGACCAACGCCGCTTCTGCATCAGCCGGCATGCGCACAACGATCACGCGCGCGCCACGGTCGTAATCTGCGATCGTCATGGCGATGTCCTGTGCCACCAATGCTTCAGTGACAAGCACAAGGTAGATTGATGGATGAACAACAGGTTCACACATAGGGTCAACGGTTGTCATGTACACCTTGTGGCTCCATTCTAAAAATAGACCATGGAACCGAAACGGATCGCGCGCATTAAACTATGACATAGAAGGACGATTTTCTGGATGACAATTTCATGTGCCAAATGTCCCTTGCGAAAGCAGACCTTGTTCATTCCGATGGACGAGGACGAGGTGGGGTTCATGGAAAAGTTCAAGACGGGTGAGTTGACCGTCGCCGCAGGCACCACCATCCTGATGGAAGGGTCGAACAGCCCTCAGCTTTACACCGTGTTCAGCGGTATGGGCACGCGTTATACGACGCTGGAAAATGGCCGCAGACAGGTGATAAACTTTCTTTTTCCCGGCGATTTCATAGGCTTGCAAGCCAGCCTGATGGGCGAGATGAAACATTCGGTTGAATCCAGCACCCCGATGGTTCTGTGCGCTTTCAAGCGGGACGATCTTTGGAACCTGTTTCGCGCACAGCCAAATCGCGCCTATGACCTGACGTGGATCGCGGCGGTCGAAGAACATTTTCTTGGTGAAACCATCGCCACGCTGGGTCAGCGGGATGCCGCTCAGCGCATCGCCTGGGCGTTCCTGCGCATGGCGGCACGGCTGCGCGCCTTGGGGTTAGGAAGCACGGGACCACAGGGCACGACGGTTCCCCTGCCATTTCGCCAACAAGACCTTGCCGACGCTTTGGGACTGTCACTGGTGCATACCAACAAGACACTTGCCAAATTGCGCGACCGCAAGGTGGCCACCTGGCACGATGGGATCCTGCATGTGCCCGATCGCAAGGCCCTGGCCGAAATCGCGATGGTCGAACCCGACCCCGAGGAAAAGCGCCCGATCCTGTAGTCGCGCAACTGCGGGAACATTACTCAGGGCACAACCCGGGTTGACAGCATCGCCAGCCGCCCATCGACCACTATCGTGTATGACGACAGACCCACCACGTTTGCCCTCACCTCCACACGCAGCGATGCTGGCGTGTCCGACGCTGCCATGGCAAAGCGGTAAGCCACGCCCCACGAGGTTTGAAATTCTTTCACCGGTGCAGGCTGCATGGCGGTGATCGTGAAATTATTCAGAAAGTCCCGGTCAAAATGCACCACGGTCTCAGACTTTGGGTCCGTGGCCGTGACGGTGATATTGGCAGGCACCTGCTGTTGCAGCACAACCGGATACCGGACCGAGAATGCGTCATCCCCGACCGTCGCATAGGATTGCGCGCCCCCATTCAGCGCCAGAAACGCCCCAACCAACAGACCCACCAAAAGCAGCCACGCCACGCGCTGCGCGCGCCAGAATCCGTGCCCCGGAGCATCCGCTCCGGTGGCATTGACGATATGATCAGCAGTGTATGTCATGGAGAATACCTTTGATCGGGGCTTCGGGGTCACCTGTCAGTGCGCCGAAAAGTTCAGAGGTCCGACACAGGGAAGGCACGTGGCATCGGCGGCAGATCGACCTCGATCCGCTTGATGTCCGGCATTTCCACCGGCGCGTCGGGCGCTATTTCCGGGACGGGATTATCGCCCAACTCACCACCCGGCAGTTCGGGCTGTGGGATTTCTGGCTGCGGCGTCGTGTCGGGCCGGTCCATAGGCTCGGGCGCACCGGGGGTGGGCGGCAGGTCATTTGGCTGTTTGTCTGGATGAGTTTGCGACATGGAATATTCCTTTCCACTGGGATGATTCAGCAAGCGTCAGGGCCGGGTGCAACAACACCCCAACCCTTTGCCCACCGGCTACAGGGTAAAATGCTCGCCCATATCCGGCTGGTCACCGGTCAGTTTCGCCTTGGCCACGTTGAACATGAACCGCAAGCCAGAGGTCGGCGTGACCCAAGCCTCGCCGCCCGTTACCGTGAAGGCCAGCAGCCGCAGATCGGGGTCGTCAATGCCGCCGTCAAACCATGTGTCGGCAACCGGGTTCCACAACTCCTCCAGCTTGGCGCGATCGTCCGAAAGCCGCATGGTGCCTTCGACATGGGCGAACAGGCCATGCGCGCCATCTGCCAGCACATAGGCGCAATCCTTCGGCCCGGCCTCCACCGCATCAACCACCTGCGTGCCACGGGCGGTAATGAACCACAGGGTTTCGGCCTGCCGGTCGGCATAATGCGACATGGGCACCAGACGGGACCCGTCGGTTGCGTCCAACATCCCGGCATTAATGGCCTCGGCGCGGTCCCAGAAAATGTCCTTGGTCATCGTGGTACTCCTGTTCATGGACCCGGCACCTATCAGCGCCAACAGGTCATTTGTGTCCTGTTCCAACGCGCCAGACCGGGCCGGGTTCCGGGATTTGAGGACCGCAAGGGTCACACTGTGCGAAGGCTGTTGCGAACAAAGAAAAGCCGGGATGGTACAGAGGACCATCCCGGCAGTGATGCCGTCACGAGGGGAACGCAGACATCTAGCGGACACCAAGAGCAGGCACTCTGTATCCGCTACAGTGCTAACGCCCCGGAGACCGGCTGGTTCCCGGGGCGTCGCAGATTATTCTCAGGCCGCAGCAGCGTTGATCCGGCCCTCTGCCATTTTCGTCAGCTTTTTGTCGGCATCGCTTTCCTGGGCCAGAATGCCCGACAGCAGCTCTGCCGCCTCAGGCATCTTCAACGCACGGGCATAGGCCACCATCGACCCATAGCGGGTGATCTCATAGTGCTCGACCGCCTGACACGAAAAGATGATGGCGGCGTCGCCTGCCTCGGTTCCGGCAAAATCCTCCAGCAGGCCGGTGGATTCTTCCAGAATGCCGTCGATTGCATCGCATTTCTCGGCCTTAGGGCGTTTCCCCATGTGGTCGAACACTTGCTCCAGCACGTCGATCTGACCTGCCGTTTCATCGCGGTGCGCCGTCAACGCCGATTTCAGACCCGCATCCTGCGCCGCCTTGATCATCTTGGGCAGGGCTTTGTAGATCTTCTTTTCCGCGTAGTAGATGTCTTTCAACGCATGTTCGAACAGGTCAGCCAGACCCATCGACGGCGCCGCTTTGACAACAGCAGGCTTGGGGGCGGTTTTTGTTGCAGTATCGCTCATCTGTCATGTCCTTGCATTTGGGAGGCACCCCACGGTGCCAGTGCCACAGCACCGGGCACATCGAGGGGCATTGATGTCGGAAGTGACCAGTAAACACACAGGCAGAGACACAGGTTCCCCATCGTGGCGCATGAAAGCGGCAGGTTGCGCCACACCGGCAAGGTTCCGCCGGGACGATGCTCAACCGGCGTGGATGGAACCGACCGCCCCCTCAGGCGTTCAAAATATACAAATACGCCACGCACTTACAAACCGCGCCGCTTGGCCCTCAGCCCCGGCCCATCTTGGAAAGACACCGCTATGACCATTCTCTGGACCATCCTCATCGGCTTCATCGCGGGTATCATCGCCAAAGCTGTTGTTCCCGGCGACAGAGAGCCGTCAGGTTTCATCCTTACCGCGTTGCTGGGCGTGTTCGGTGCTTTTGTGGCGTCCTGGATCGGGCGTAGCATGAACTGGTATGGGTCGAACGAAGGGGCGGGGCTGATCGGGGCTGTCGTTGGGGCGGTGATCATTCTGGTGGTGTGGGGGGCGGTGACGCGCCGTCGCTGAACCGTGTCGCCTGACCAACATCCAATCGTTACAGGAGATTACAATGTCAAATCGCATGCCATCGTTGCTGGCTCTACTGGGTCTAGCCGCCGCTGCCGGGTATCAGAACCGGGATGCCATCAAATCCATGCTCGACCGCACGCTGTCCGACCGCACCGTGGGCAGCAATCAGGATCGCATCGCGCAATCGCTGGAAGCAGGGTCGGATGACCTACGCCCGGGAAGTCGGCTTGTCGGTGCAAGTGCCGGGCTGGCGGCAGGGTTGATTGGGACGTTGCAAACCGGGCTGGCAGAACTTGTGGATCGGTTTACCAGCGTCGGGGATGACCGGACCGCCCAATCCTGGGTCGGCCAAGGCCAGAACATCGCGGTGACGCCAGACCAGTTGCGGGGCCTGCTGGGGGCCGAGGTTATTGGCGATCTGACCCGCAAGACCGGCCTGTCCGAGATTGACCTGCTGGCACGGCTGGCACAGGTTTTGCCCGATACGGTGGATCACCTGACCCCGGATGGCGTGTTGCCCAAGCAGAGTGGCGCGGGCTCATTGCCGGTGTCGCCTTTGGGCCAGTATTAAGGATTGACGGCACGGCGGGCATCCAATAAACATCCACTTGGATTATTTTGGATGCCCGCCGTGCCGCCGTTACAGAAAACCACCGCTGACTATCGCAGCAATGACAGTGAAAAGGTGACGATCAACCTTGGCCATATCGAGGCGGGGCAGATCGAGCTTCTGGTGCTGGAAGGGTTCTATTCCAACCGGTCCGACTTTATCCGTACCGCAATCCGCAACCTGATCGACCGCCACGCCCCGGCGGTTGATCAGGCCGTTGCGCGCAGGCGGGTGGTGCTTGGCTTGCACCGCTTTGGCCTGTCCGAACTGGAGGCGCTGCGGCTTGCGGGCGAGATGCTGGAGGTTCGGGTGCTTGGGCTGGCTGTCATTGAGCCAGACGTTCCCGCCGACCTTGCCCGTGACACCATAAAATCCGTCTGCGTGCTTGGCGCATTTCACGCCAGCCCCGCCGTCAAAGCGGCCCTTGCCGACCGCATGTCCTGATCCTTTGATCCCAGAAAGTTGCAGATGACCCATTCGTTCCTCTCCGGCATGGCGCGCGCCACAGCCCTGACTCGTGCTGGCAAACTGATGGAGGCAACAGCCGAGTTGCAGCGCAACCTTTCAGGCGCACCGGAAGCCCCCGCGTCGGACCTCCCAAAAGACGATGACCAGGATGTGGTGGAAGGTGTGTTTTCTGTCGTTGATGAGGCCGCGCCAAGTGACACAGAACCGAAGGCAGGCAAATCCCGCACCAAATCGCGCAAACCGCTTGGCGAAACGCTGCGCGACATTGCCCGGGGCGGGATGCCTGAAAAAGGCCAGCCGACCGGCCGCAACCCCGCCAACGACTCGCAATTCACCCTGCACCATCACAGCGGGCCAGAGGGCAGCCGCGACTACATGCTGTTCGTGCCCAGCCCCATGCCAACCGCTCCCTGCCCGGTCGTCGTTATGCTGCACGGCTGCACGCAATCGCCACAGGATTTTGCGGACGGAACCGGGATGAATGATCTGGCGCAGGCGCAAGGGGTGATCGTCGTCTACCCGGCCCAGCCAACCGGGGCGAACATGAACAAATGCTGGAACTGGTTCCGCCCCGCCGATCAGGGGCGCGGAGCAGGTGAACCCGCAATTCTGGCAAGCATCACGCGTGAGGTGCTGGCCAGCCAGAACGCCGATCCGGCCCGCGTTTATGTGGCAGGTTTGTCGGCCGGGGGCGCAGCGGCCGTGCTGTTGGCACAGGCCTACCCAGATGTCTTCGCCGCCGTTGGTGTTCATTCCGGCCTTGCTGCCGGTGCCGCCACCGATGTGGGGTCGGCTTTCGCCGCCATGCGCAACGGGGCCAAAGGGGCGGCTGCCCTTCACCCCATTCCGACAATCGTTTTCCATGGCACGGCGGATGCCACGGTTGATATTGCCAACGCTCACGCCGTTATGGCACAGGCGCAAAACGGGGTTGCGGGCACACGCAAAACCACTAAGGGCAAGGTGCCCAAGGGGCGGTCCTACACCCGCACTGCCCTGACAAATGGAGAACGCAGCATGGGTGAGGTGTGGTTAATCGACGGCGCAGGCCACGCGTGGTCTGGCGGCACCACCGCAGGCAGCTACACCGATCCGACTGGCCCCGATGCGAGTGCCGAGATGCTGCGGTTTTTCGCGCAGCACCATCGGGTTTGACTAAAGGGGGGCACCAGCCCCCCTTGATCAGGCCGCCGCCCCCAACATCAACCGTACCTTCATCTGCCCATCCCGCAACTGCACCCGGAACGGCCCGCCGCCATGGGCTGCGACCACGCCGTCCACCTCGGTCTGGGTGATGCCACGCCCCGCGCGCCACAGGTTCACCACCTCGATCTGCACCTCTGCCGCGCCATGGCGCACGGTCAGCGACACCCCCGGCCAATCCGCCGGAAAGCAGGGATCGAGGATCAGCGTATCGCCCTGCCGGGTAAGCCCGATGATTCCCTCAATCCCCGCCCGGTACATCCACCCCGCAGACCCGGTATACCACGACCACCCCGCCCGCCCTTCATGCGGCGCGGTGGAATAGATATCGGCGGCAATCACATAGGGCTCGCCCTTATAGCGATCAGCATCGGCGGCCGTGCGGGTGTGGTTGATCGGGTTCAGCAGGCCAAACAGCCCCGCCGCCTTATCCCCCTGCCCCAGCCGCGCATAGGCCAACACCGCCCACATCGCCGCATGGCTGTACTGCCCGCCATTTTCGCGCAGGCCCGGTGGGTAGCCCTTGATGTAGCCCGGATCATGCGCGGTGCGGTCGAACGGCGGGGTGAACAACAAGGCCAGCCCCGGATCATGCCGGATCAGATGCTGATCAACTGATGCCATCGCCTGCGCCGCCCGTGCCGGATCGCCCGCGCCAGACAGCACCGACCAGGACTGTGCGATACTGTCGATCTGACACTCATCAGAACCCGACGATCCCAGCCACGACCCATCATCAAACGTGCCGCGCCGATACCATGCGCCGTCCCAGGCGGTGCCCTCAATCGCGGCCTTCACGCTGTCAGCATGGGCACGCCAACGCGCCGCACGGGCCGGGTCGCGGGTATCGGCAATCGGGGCGAGCATGTTGACGGTGGTGATCAACAGCCAGCCCAGCCAGACGGAGGTGCCGTGCCCATCTTCGCCCACCCGGTTCATGCCGTCGTTCCAGTCGCCCGTCCCGATCAGCGGCATGCCGTTGGTGCCGGTCAGGGCAATCGCCTGATCCAACCCGCGCGCGCAATGTTCAAACAGGTTTGCGGTCTGGTCAGACACGGTGGGCAAATAGAACGCGTCATGCGCGCCCGCTGGCACCTGCGGGCCTTCAAGGAATGGCACCTGTTCGTCCAGAATACCGGCATCGCCCGTGATGCCGACGTAGCGCGCCACACCAAAGCCCAGCCAAACCCGGTCATCCGAAATCCGCGTGCGCACACCTTGGCCAGAATGAGGCAGCCACCAGTGCTGCACATCGCCTTCAGGAAACTGCCGCGCCGCTGCACGCAGCAGATGTTCACGGGTCATGTCAGGGCGGGTAAACGTCAGCGCCATGCCGTCCTGCAACTGATCGCGGAAGCCGTAAGCCCCGCTGGCCTGATAAAACCCGGCCCGTGCCCAGATGCGGCAGGCGAGCGTCTGATACAGCAGCCAGCCGTTCAGCAAGATATCCATCGACCTGTCCGGAGTTTTCACCTGCACGGCACCCAGAATACCCTGCCAGTGGTCGGCAATTCCGGTCTGCATCGCATCCAGATCAGTAGCGCGGTGGCGTTTGATCAGGTCACGCGCCTCCTCGATCCGGTTGGCCTGCCCCAGCAGGAACCGCAGTTCCACCTTTTGCCCGGGGGCCAGGGTCACCAGCCGCTGCTGCGCGGCGCAGGGGTCGATCCCCGCGCCCACCCGGCCCGACAAGGGCTGCCCACGCAGGCCGCGCGGGTCGGCAAGGCTGCCGCCCGCGCCCAGAACCTCGGCCCGGTCAGCGGTAAAGCCGTTCACTTGCGGGCCGATATCGGCAAAGGCCACCCGGCCCGGAAACGCCATGCCATAGGGATTGCGCGCCATCAGCGCGCCTGTATCCGGGTCGCGTTCGGTGGTGACATTCGCCGAAGTCGCACTGCGCGACGGCCCCATCACCCATTCGGCATAGGTGGTCACAGACAGGCGGCGCACGCGGTCGGACTGGTTGTGCAGGGTCAACCGGGTGATGCGAATGGGGTCATCCAGCGGCACCGTCTGCACCATCTGCGCCGAAATCCCGTGGGCGGTGTGGTCAAAGCGGGTGTAGCCAAACCCATGCCGCGCCGTGTAGGTGCCCTTGCCCCGCATCGGCAGGGCGGTCGGCGTCCACAACGCCCCGCTTTCGATATCGCGCAGATAGATCGCCTCACCGGGGCCATCCATCACCGGGTCGTTCGACCACGGCGTCAACTGATTTTCACGGCTGTTTTCGGCCCAGACCGGACCAGACCCTTCGGCAGAGGTGATAAAGCCAAAGCCGGGGTTTGCCACCACGTTGATCCAAGGGCCGGGGGTTGTGGCCCCGTCCGTCAGAACCGTCACATACTCCCGTCCATCAGCATCAAATCCGCCGGTGCCATTGAAAAACTCCAGCATCGGCGCGGGCACGCGGGGGGTATCGTCGCTTGGCACTGGCAATGGGGGCACGATGGGAACCGTCGGGGCGGGCAGCGCATCCAACTGCTGGCCGATATCACCCCGGCTGGCGATCAGAACCACCCGCGCCACTGACAGCAACAAGGCCCGCGCCTGTGGTGTGATCAGATCGGTGCGCAGGGCGTGAATGGCCCCCTGCGCTTCGCCCGCCGCCCGCGGGCGGCTTTGCGCAGATCGCACTGCGGCGTCGATGCCAATCTGCAAATCCTGCACATAAGACGAGGAGCGTTCGTTCAGCACCACCAGATCAACCGCCATCTGCCGCGAGCGCCAGTATTCATGCGCGGCCAGAATCTGGCGCACTTGCGCCAGATCGTCGGCATCGTCGATCAGCATCAGCACGATGGGCAGATCGCCCGAGATACCAAACTGCCAAAGCCCCGATTGCGGCCCCGCCCCGGCGATGATCCGCCCCGACCCAGCCCGCAAACGCGGGTCACTGCGCAGAATGAACCCGGCAAGGGTTTGCAGATCGGTCGCCTCATTATTCGTGATGTCCAGATGGCGCAGATGCACCTGGGCTTGGGTCCAGGCCAGTGTACTGGCGCGGTCAAAGGCCGACGGGTCGCGGTGACGGTCCACCAGTTCCAGCAGGGCGGCGGGGGTTTCGGCCACCAGAGTCCAGAACGTCACCCGCGCGATGCCGCCGGGCGGCACCGATACCCTGCGCCGGATCGAAAAGATCGGGTCCAGCACGGTGCCCGTGGTGCCCGACAGCGCCTCTGTGGCCATCGCAGGGGCAGCCAGATTGCCCCCCCGCCCGATAAACCTGGCGCGGTCGGTCTCATGCTGCATCGGGGCGGTCTCAATGCCTTCCACCACGGCGATATGGGCGGCCCACACCTCTGGCTCGCCGGGCGTGCGGCGGCGGCGGGTGGCGATGATCACGCCCAACTCCGGCAGATAATCCGTCACCACGAACATCTTGGAAAACGCCGGATGCGCCATGTCAGCCGACTGCGGGGCCAGCACCAGTTCGATGTAGGACGTCAGGTCAATCTCCCGTGCCCGCCGCCCGGTGTTGGTCAGGGTCACGCGCCGCGCCTCGGCATCATCCTCGGCAGACACCACGATTTCAGTGGTGGTCGTCAGCGTCTTGCCACGGCAGATGAACGCCGCCTGATGTTCGCTGAACACGGCGGAGTGTTGATCTGGCACAGACCCCGTCGGCTGCACACCCGATGACCAGACATCACCACCCTGCACATCGCGCAGGTACAGAAACGACCCCATCCCATCTACGGTCGGGTCGCCGCGCCAGCGGGTGATCGCCATATCGCGCCAACGGCTGTAGCCGGCACTTGTGGGCGTCAGCATCACGCCATAGCTGCCGTTGGACAAAAGATGCCCCGTCGGCGGGGTGGCGGCAGGGGTGTCGAACCGGCGCACTTTGGGCGCATCGGTGGGATCGGCGGCTGTCACCGTCACTTCGGTTGCACGCGGCGGGGCGGTTGCCACATCGCGCGGCACCCTTTCTTGCAGCAGCAAATCCACCGCCTGCACCATCGGGACGGCATGGAACCGCGCCCGCAAACGCCCAGCCTGTACCGTGTTGGCAATCGCAGTGATGGTCATGCCCTGATGGTGCGCCATAAAGCTGCGCACGATGCACATCTCTTCGCCTTCCGGCACCCGGTCCGGGGTGAAATCGACCGCCTCATAGAACCCATAGCGCCCTTCGGCCCCCATGGCCGCAAGGCGGGCATAGTTGGCAAGCGCGCCCGCAGGGTCCACCATGGTCGCAAGCCCGGTCGCGTAGGGTGCGATCACCTTGTTCTGGCTAAGCCCGCGTTTCAGCCCCAACCCCGGCACACCAAAGTTGGAATATTGATAGGTCATTTCCAGATCGCGGGCATTGTAGGACGATTCCGAAATCCCCCACGGAATCCCCATGGCCCGGCCATAGGCCTGCTGCCGCGTCACGATCAGCGCGTTGGTTTGTGCCAGCACAGACCCTTCGGGTGCGCGCATCACCAGAGACGGCATCAGGTATTCAAACATCGACCCCGACCAAGAGATCAGCGCAGCCCCGCTGCCAATCGGCGTGGCCGAGCGGCCCAGACGGAACCAATGCTTGGTCGGCACATCCCGTTTGGCGATGGCGAACAGGCTGGCCAGCCGCGCCTCGGATGCCAAAAGGTCATAGCAATTGGTATCCAACGTGTTGGAGGCGACAGAAAATCCGATCGACAGCAGGTCTTTGTCCGGGTCGAGCAGGAAGGCGAAGTTCATCTCGACGGCGAACCTGTCCGCAGCCTCGGCAATCTGCATCAAACGCGCATTGCGGTTTTCGGCGCGGTCCGGCGCTTGCAAACGCTGCACGATTGCGCCAGTCCAGAACACATCGTTGCCGGCGGCCAAAGCCTCGGTGTGTGCCGCCGTGGCCAACGGCATCAGGGCGTCACGCGTTCCCTGTGCCAGAGCAGCCTCAAGGGCGGTCAGACTGTGGCCCGGCGTGCCCGTGTCCGCCATCGCCAGTTGCACCGCATCACGCAACCCATCCATCAGCGCGTCATCGGCGGGCATTTGCTGGGCCCAGTCACGGCACGCCTGCGCCACGCAAATCAGATGCCCCGCCAGGTTGCCGCTATCCACTGACGACACATAGGCAGGTTCCAGCACCCGCAGATCGGTGGTGTCGTACCAGTTGTAAAAATGCCCCCGGAAACGCGGCATCCGGGTCATGCGGTCCAGGGTTTGTTCCATCCGGGTCAGCGCCTCGGATTCTGACAGCCAGCCCATATCGCGGGCGGCAATGGTAGACAGCAGATACAGCCCGATGTTGGTGGGTGACGTACGATGCGCGACCACCGGGCGGGGGGTTTCCTGAAAGTTGTCTGGCGGCAGGAAATTTTCCGCCTCGGTCACGAAGGTTTCAAAGAACCGCCAGGTTCGCCGCGCAATCAGGCGCAGCGATTGTACGTCCGCCGCGCCAAGAGCGGCGGTCTGGTTGGGCGTCTCGGGGCGGCTGATGCGCCATGCGACAGCGGGGGCCAGTGCCCAGATCAGGGCAAACGGCAGAACAACGGGCCAGACACCCGGATTGATTGCCACCGCAATTGCGATCAGGCCCAGACCAAGCGTCACGCCGGGTGCCATATTGCGGTAATGCCCGGGGATGCCGGGGCGGCGCGACGCACCGGTTTGCGCGGCAGTGACCCATTCCAGCAAGTGTTTGCGCGTGATGGTCAGTCGAACGATGGTGCGCAGGATGGCATCCACCACCAGCCAGGCCTGATCGGCCAGAAACATCATGTTCAGCCCGATTTGCGCCAAGGCTGTTGCCGCGTCGCGCCCCAGCGCGTTGAAATGCGCAGACAGGCTTAGCCCGAACCGTTTGGGCAGCACCGCATGCGGCAGGCCCAACAGACGCGGTAGCGCCAGCATCGCCAGCACCCACAAGGTCCAGACAGCAGCCATCGTGGCAGGCAACAGCCAGCCCGCAAGCAGGGCTGCCATCGTCGCAGGCGCGACCAAAGACCGGCGCAGGTTATCCACCATCTTCCAGCGCCCGACCGCCGGAATGCTGGCATCGCGCGCGATCCATGGCAGCAACTGCCAGTCGCCCCTGATCCAGCGATGCTGGCGTTTGGAGGCCACGTCCATCCGCGCCGGGAAATCCTCGATTACCTCGATATCCGATGCCAAGGCCGCGCGGGCAAAGATGCCCTCGAACAGATCGTGGCTCAGCATGGTGTTTTCCGGCACCCGGCCTTTCATCGCGGCCATGAAGGCATCCACTTCGTAGATGCCCTTACCGGTGAATGACCCTTCGCCGAACAGATCCTGATACACATCCGAAATCGCCGCCGCATAGGGTTCAATCCCCCCGGCGCTGGAATAGACTTGCTGGTAGATCGACCCTTCGGCCCCCACGGGCAAGGCAGGCGTCACACGCGGTTGCAGAATGCCATAGCCTTCGACCACCCGCCCTGCGGTGCTATCCAGCCGCGCGTGGTTCATCGGATGCGCCATCTTGCCAATCAACGCGCGCAGGGTATCCCGGGGCAGGCGGGTGTCGGCATCCAGCGTGATCACATAGCGCACGTCCTGCGGCACCGACCCCAGCCCGGTGACAAAGCTGGTGTCCGTCGCCCCGCGCAACAGGCGGTTCAACTCGTGCAGCTTGCCGCGTTTGCGTTCCCACCCCATCCATTTGCCTTGGGCGGGGTTCCACAGGCGGCGACGGTGCAGCAGCAAAAAGCGCGGTCCACCCTCCATCGGGTAGCGGCGGTTCAGACTGGCGATGCCATCCTCGGCCAGCGCAATCAGACTGGAATCCATCGGCGTCGTCTCGGTCGCCGCATCCGGCCCGTCCGACAGCAACGCATAATGCACCGCCCCGCCGATGCTGGCCAGATGATGCACCTCCAGCTGTTCTATCTGCTCCAGCAGATCGTCTTCATTGGCCAGCAGAACCGGCACCGCAACAAGGGTGCGCAGATCGGCGGGCACGCCGCCCAACAACTCCATCCCCGGCAGCGGGCGCGGGGCGACGGATCGGGTGACAATGTGGTTGACCAGCGCCGTCGCGGTATCGCTGGCGGGCAGCAGGGCGAGCAGCGCCAAAGGCAACAGCGCCCACCCGGCAACCCCCGTCCCGGCAAGAGCCGCCCAGATCACCAGCCCGGTGATGAGGGCAATCGCGCCCAGATAACTGCCAAGCCCCCATTGCGCCATCCAGCGATACGCACGGGTGCGCAGGGTCGGGCGATAGCCTATGGCAAACTCCAGCACATGGCGGCCCCGGCCCACCAACCCGTGGCCGGGGTCACGTTCGCGTTCCGTCTGGCCTGTGGCGGCAAGGTCCAACGCGGCCTCTGTTATCGCCAGTTCATCTCGCGGCGAATGGCGGGACAAATCCTCGATCGCATTGCGGTAGGCATTGCGGGTGGCAAAATCCATGCCCGCATAGCCCGCGACCGTCCGCAAGCGGGCATCGATTAGACTGACATCTTCAAAGAACTCGGCCCAATCCAGTTCAGAAATAATCCGCATCGAGGTA
This sequence comes from uncultured Alphaproteobacteria bacterium, assembly GCA_963772935.1. Taxonomy (GTDB): domain Bacteria; phylum Pseudomonadota; class Alphaproteobacteria; order Rhodobacterales; family Rhodobacteraceae; genus JANNNF01. The sequence continues at coordinate 45,891 of CAVYZK010000001.1, forward strand.
ACGATGTTGCGCATGGTCACGTTGGACGCGCCCTGACGGTTCAGCGCGCGCACCACTACATCCTCGACCGTTACCCCCTGCGCCCGCAACCGGCCCGCAAGCCAGCCGTGCAGCGGGGTTTCCGCCGGATCGAACCCGCGCAGTCGGCGGGCAATCTGGGCGGCAAAAATCTCGGACAACGGGCCGGTTTCGTGGTCTGCCACCGCCAGATGCAGCGGCACTGGAACCCTGTCCACACCGATCACCCGGTCAACCAAAGCATCAGCGGCGGCGCGCAATTCCTGCGCCTCCACAATCTGCACGGCCAGACGGCGCATGTTTTCGACCAGCACAATGCGCAGGGTAATGGCGACGGCCCAAATCTCACCGATCATCAGGGGCGTGACGCGTTGATAGGCCTGCACAAACCGGCGCAACACCGGGCCGGAAATCAAACTGTCGGTATGCGCGATGTAAGCCCATGCCAGCGAAAAAACCCTAGGATAGCCCGCCAGATGACCCTCGGCGAGTTTCGGCAATTGGCGATAGTACCCGGCGGGCAAATCTTCGGAAATCTGCCGCAGTTGCAGTTCAACCAGATGAAAATTGTCCAGCAGCCATTCAGCGGCGGGCGACACCGGCTGTCCTCGCTGTGCAACGTCGGCGCTGCTGCGATAGGCACCCAGCAACACCTGCACATTGTCTTTTAACCGCCGTGACAGGCTGGGCACACGCACCGCATGGCCAGTCCTTGCCACGGTCTGTGCGGCGGCAAGGGTTTCGGCATGGTGTTCCAACCGTTCCGGGCCAAACAGATCAGATCGGATCGGGGCTGCGTCATTCCAGTCCGCAGCAGGTTTTCGCCACATTAGATCGGGGCGCGCATCTGGGCGCGGGGCAGAACGATCAGGCTGGCGGTATCACCCAACGTCGTTTTGGCGGGCTTTTCCACAGCTGGCGACACGGCATCAGCCGGCACCACAGTTTCCTGTGGCTTCAGATGCTGCAACCGGCGTGCCATTTCGTACCACTTCGTCTCAATCCGATTCCATTCCATTGACCGCTCCAGTGCTGGAAAAGGACGGCAGCGCCGACCATCTGCAGTTGTAACAAGTACGGTGCCCCTTCGGTTCCTGCCCCCGCCGTTGTCTTTCACAGATTCCGCACACATCGCGGCGCATTGCCTTTTCTTTGGGCACATCCTGCCAGCACAGAGCGCGCAGTCTTTGGCCAAATTTGTTTTCCACCTGGGCATTTTCCAGCGGAACCGGTTTTGCAACCCCGCGTTATCCCTCCATGAAACGCACCCGGACGAGGCGCGTAGCGAAAGGACAGCACATGAACAGCATCATATATCTTGTCGGCCTTGTGGTCGTCGTAATGGCGGTTCTGTCACTTATCGGCCTGCGTTGATCGCAGAGGAAAGAGACAGCACATGGAACGAACAGAACAGATGACGAAAGCCTCCGCCCCAGCAAAGACGATTGATGGGTCGTATATGGATTGGGCCGCGATCTTCGGCGGCGGCGTTGTTGCCGTAGCCGTCGGGTCGGTCTTCACCGGCTTTGGCGCGGCTTTGGGCCTTTCGACGATTTCGGCAGAACCGGGCGAGGGCAGCTTCAATGTGATGCTGATCCTCAGCGCGGTTTGGATCGTGGTGTCGCTGGTCGCCAGCTACGCGACAGGCGGCTACATCGCGGGCCGGATGCGGCGGCGCGTCGATGCGGCCGCTGCGGACGAAGTAACTGCGCGTGACGGCATCAACGGTCTTGTTGTCTGGGGTCTGGGTATCGTGGCCTCGGTTTTCCTGCTGGGCAGCGCTGTTTCGACCACCGTTTCGGCGGTAGGATCGGTGGCACAGACGGCGGGTTCGGTTGTTGGCAGCGTGGCCACCACAGCAGGGTCGGTCGTCGGCGGCGTCGCACAAGGTGCATTGTCGGCGGCAGGCGCGATGGTTCCAGAGGGCGCTTTGGAAAACCCGATGTCCTATGTCAGCGACAGCCTGCTGCGCCCGGGTCAGGCGGCCCCCAGCACGACCGATCCGCAAGCGATCGCGCGTGAAACCGCATCCATCCTTGGCAACGTGGCAACCACGGGTGAGGTCAGCGACGCGGAACGCGCCTATCTGATCAGCGCCGTTGTGGCAAACACCGGTGCTACCCAGCCCGAAGCCACCACCCGTGTGGATGAGGCGATTGCGGCGGCACAAAAGGCCCGCGCCGATGCACAGGCATTGGCCGATACTGCCAAGGCCGAAGCGCAGCGTCTGGCCGATGAAGCCACTGAGGCCGCAATCAAAGCGGCGGAAGTTGCCCGTGTCAGCGCCATTCTGACGGCGTTCATTCTGGCAGCGGCCGCCCTGGTTGCCGCAGCAGCGGCCTATGTCGGTGCCGTTCGCGGTGGCAGACATCGCGATGAAGGTCGCATCTTTGGCGGCTTTGCCTATCGCAACTAAGACATGACCGATACATTTCTGACGGGCCGCTGTTCAACAGCGGCCCGTTCTCATTCTTTCAGGCACAACGCGCAGAAATGCGCCGGGGTCACGCCGGAAACACGCGGTTGCGGATGTGCTCCGCCGTTCGCAGCGCCAGTGCCGCGATGGTCAGTGACGGATTGACCGCCGCAGAGGTGGGCAGCACCGACGCATCCACAATGAACATGTTTTGCAGATCATGCGCCCGGCAGAACGGATCGACCACTGAGGTCGCCGGGTCATGCCCCATCCGCGCCGTGCCGCATTGGTGGCTGGGGGTGCGCCTGTCAAAGGCGCGGCTGAGGACAATCGGATATCCCGCCCGGCGCAGCATCGCCTTCATCCGCGCCACCAGTGCCTCATGCGCGGCCCAGTTCGACCGTTTCCAATCCAGACAGATCTGACCATCGCGCAACGTCACCCGGCTGTCAGGGTTCGGCAAATCTTCTGACATTGCCAGAATATCGACCGAGTGTTTCGCGATCCAGTTCGCCACGGGCAAGGGGATCGGGGTATCCGACGCAAGGATCGGCCCCGAGATTTTCCCCAGCAGCTGCATGTTGCCCAAGGGTTCGCCCTTCGGCCCTCCGGTCAGATAGAAGTCATTGACCTGCAATGTTTTCTGGTAAATCCCGTCATTGCGCCGGAACGGGTGTATGGCAAGCACCGCCGACAGATTGTGGTTCATGAAATTGCGCCCCACCTGATCGGATCGTGTTCGCCAGCCCGGTTGGATGGCTGGCATCTGCCGACCCGAGCAACAGCACCGACGACATCACCGCCCCCGCCGACAGCACGACGACCGGGGCGGTCAGCAGGCCCATGCCTGCCACCTCAACCCCGGTGATCCGCCCGCCATCCGCCACCAGCCGCGTCACCCGCGCTCCGGTTTGCAGGGTCACATTCGGGTGCTGCAACGCATAGGCCAGCCCCACCGTTTCAGCATCCATCTTGCCGCCACAGGTGTCGGGAAAAGCATCCCATGGGGTTTTTCCATGCGCCAGCCAACGGTCAATATCGACGCCCAAAGGCAGGGACGACGGGTGCAGGCCAACCGACTTCAGCCTGCGACGGAAATCGGCAATCGCGGCCTCATCTGGCACCGGGGCAAAGTCATAGCGGCCGGAATGGACGGGCTCCGTCGGGTCTTCGCCAAGACTGCCGCGCACCTGATACATCGCCTCGGCCTGCTGATAAAACGGCTCGATATCACCATAGCCGATGGGCCAGCCCGGGGTGGTGCCGCCCATATGGCGCAGCGGGGCGAAGTCTTCGGCGCGATACCGCACCAGCACAGCCCCGTAGAATTTGGAATTGCCCCCGGCGACATAATAATTGCCGGGGTTGAAGGGTTTGCCCGCCCCGTCCAGCCAAACCTCATCCGGGCGGAAATGCCCGCGCGCAAAGATCGCGACCGGATCGCGCGCCTCGGGCGATGGCTCCAGCCGCTGCCCGCGTTCAAGAATAAGGATCCGCCGACCCGAAGGGGCCAAGGCCGCCGCCAGCGTGGCCCCACCCATGCCTGACCCGATGATGATCACATCCGGCGTCATGCCAAGCCGATCGGTTTGGTGTAGACTGCAAAGACCACGGCATTCTCCATCCTGTTGGCAACCTCGGGGCAGATTGCCCTTTTGGGTCAGTATGGCAAAGCTATCGGACCCGGCATGGCCCGTCACGGTCAGATGGCGGCAAGGGGCGAAAATTCCTGCTGTCCAGACGGCAAGCCCGGGGTACGCCCGGGCCTGCCAGATATATCAGCCCATCCGTTCCGACGCATACGACCCCGGCGACGCCGGGAAGACCACCGTCTTGTGGCCGTTGATGAACACCCGGCCATGGATATGGGCGTGAATGGCGCGCGACAGAACTTGGGCTTCCACATCGCGGCCAAGGCTGACGTAGTCGTCATTCGACTGCGCATGGGTGACGCGGATGGTGTCTTGTTCGATGATCGGGCCTTCGTCCAGATCGGCGGTAACGTAATGCGAGGTCGCCCCGATCAGTTTCACCCCCCGGTCAAACGCCTGCTTGTAGGGGTTGGCACCCTTGAAGCTGGGCAGGAAAGAATGGTGGATGTTGATGATCCGCCCCGACATTTTCTGGCACATCGAATCCGACAGCACCTGCATGTAGCGCGCCAGCACGATCAGTTCCGCCCCGGTTTCTTCGACAATCGCCAGTTGAGCTGCCTCGGCCTCGGCCTTGTTTTCCTTCGTCACGTTGATGCAGTGGAACGGCACGCCCCGGGCTTCGACGATCTTTTGGTATTCGGTGTGGTTGGAAATCACCGCCACAATATCAATCGGCAAGGCCCCGATGCGCCAGCGGTACAGCAAGTCGTTCAGACAATGGCCAAAGCGCGAGACCATGATGATCACCTTGCGCTTGACGGCCTCGTCAAAAAACTCGGCATTCATCCCGAAATCGGCGGCAATGGGCGCAAACCCTGCGCGCAGATCATCCAGCCCGCGCCCGCCTTCAGACCGGAAGCTGACCCGCATGAAAAACTCGCCGGTGTCGGTGGCATCAAACTGCGAACTGTCGGTGATGTTGCAGATCTGGTCCGCAAGATAGGTCGAGATCGCGGCCACGATCCCCCGGGTTGATCGGCATTGTACGCGCAGGGCAAAGGTCGTCATGTCAGGTCCATTCTGATAGCTGTGGCGGGTGCCGCACCGAAGGCGGGAAAGGCGCGCAATCCATACCCGCCCCCCCGCCCGGACAACAGGGCAGAACGCACGGAAATGCGGTCAAAAAGCCTGTTTTTGTTGGCAGAGCGGCCATGAATTGCACACCGTCAGTCACAGGCATGGCCCAAGCCACTGCGTCCCGCGCAGTGAATTCCGACCATCTGTCATCACCCGCCGTCAGGCCGCGCCTTCACAACGGTTCGGGCGCGAAATAGCCGGGCCCGTTCATATCGGCAATCAGGCCGGGGCCGGTGGGGTGCCAGCCCAAAACGCGCTGCGTCTGCTGGCTGGAGGCCTTGTTGTCGATCGCCGCAAAATGGCTGAACCAGCCGAAGTGATCCGCCGCGTCGTCAGGCGTCAGGCTGACCACGGGCAGGTGCAGGCGCTGTCCGATCACGGTGGCAATGTCGCGGAATGGCACCCCCTGTTCTGCCACACCGTGATAGCGCGCGCCTGCCGTTCCCTGCTCCAACGCCAGACGGTACAGCCGCGCCGCATCCTGCCTGTGCACCGCCGGCCAGTGGTTCTGCCCCGCGCCGACATAGGCCGACACCCCCTTTTGCCGCGCAATCCCGATCAGGATCGGCACAAAACCGTGGTCGCCGTCTCCATGCACCGAAGGCGGCAGCCGCACGACCGACACCCGCACCCCGGCATCCCCCACGGCAAGGGCCGTCTGTTCCGACTGCCGCGGGATCGCGGCCCCATAGGCAGGCGGCGTGTCTTCGGTGGCAAGATCGGTCCGCGTCAGCAGTCCGATGCCCGAGGTGACGATCAAAGGCCGATTGGTCCCCGCCAGTGCAGCGCCAAGGGCTTCAATCGCCAACCGGTCCATGACACAGTTTTCGGCAAAGCGGGAAAAGTCATGGTTGAACCCGGTATGAATGACGGCATCCGCCGCTTGCGCACCGCGCGCCAGACTGTCCGTATCAGCCAGATCGCCCCGGTGTGGGGCGGCCCCCGCCCGCATCAGCGCCGCCGCCGCCGCACCTGACCGGGCCAGCCCCAGCACCTGATGCCCTGCTTGCAGCAGGTCTTGCACAACAGCCGACCCGACAAATCCCGTCGCTCCGGTTACAAAAACACGCATGGTATTGCCCTTTGACCTGGTTTGCAGGGCACGGCCCTTGCGACACGGCGTAACGTGTTGAGCCGATACGATCTATGCGTTATCATCTGCATTATCATCGCAATCGTCCGGTAAACCTGATGGACCCACTGTCAAACGTCCTGTCGCTGCTGAAACCGCGCAATTATCTTTCCGCCGGGCTGGAGGCGGGCGGGGATTGGGCGATCCAGTTTCCCGATCAACAAAGGGGGATCAAATCCGGGGCGGTGGTGTCGGGGCAGTGCTGGCTTTCGGTGGAGGGCGTGCCAGAGCCGGTGCATCTGCAACGCGGGGACTGCTTCTTGTTGCCAAGCGGGCGGCCCTTTCGGTTGGCAAGTGATTTATTGCTGCCAACGGTGCCCGCCACTGACGTTTTCGGGCCCCTGCGCACGGGGACGATTGCGCAGTGCAACGGCGGGGGCGGGTTTTCGCTGGTCAGCAATCGCTTTGCCCTGCAAGGCAACCCGGCGGGCTTGCTGCTGCGGCTGTTGCCGCCGATTGTTCACATTCGCGACCAGTCCGGCCAGTCTCCCCTGCGCTGGTCGATTGAGCGGATGATGCAGGAATTGCGCAACCCGCAGCCGGGCAGCTTTCTGATGGTGGAACATCTGGCCCATATGATGCTGGTGCAGGCGTTGCGGCTGCATTTGTCTGACAGTGCGGGCCGTGGGGTGGGGTGGCTTTTTGCGCTGGCCGACCAGCAGATCAGTCAGGCGATGAACGCCCTGCACGACGACCCCGCCCGCCGCTGGACGGTGCAGGCCCTGGCCGACTGCGCCTGCATGTCACGGTCGAGCTTTGCGTTGAAGTTCAAGGCGATGGTTGGGGTGGCCCCGATGGATTATCTGGCGCAGTGGCGCATGGCCCTTGCCAGCGACTGGCTGGAACATTCATCCAGACCGTTGGCCGTGATCGCCCCGGCTTTGGGATACGAGTCTGAAGCGGCGTTTGGCACGGCCTTCAAACGGGTCATGGGATGTTCGCCCCGGCAGTACGGGCGGACGCGGAATTTGCAGACTGTCCCATGAGCGGACGGAACCATCCTCCACACTGCCGAGTTTCCAGCGGCACTGGTTCACATTGGCCAAAGTGATGCAATTGCTGCATATTACAGAAGGATGGCACCGCCGCCGATAGGACGATGCCAAAGCCGCCGCGGGCCAGTATATGTAAAGTTCACCCTTTATTAACCAATCAGGAATGACGATGATGACGGAGTTGACTGAACCTGGCCGCAATTGCTGGCGGAAAGAACAGGCCAACCGGTTTTCTGTCATCATCGACGCCGAGCAGTATTTTCTGGCCGCCCGCGATACGATGATGAAGGCCAAGAAAAGCATAATGCTGGTTGGCTGGGATTTTGACGCCCGCATCCGGCTCGGTTCTCCGGGCCAGAACGATGGCGCGCCAGACACTTTGGGCGATTTCGTGTTGTGGCTGGTGGACCGCGAACCCAATCTGGAGATACGGCTGCTGCAATGGAATTCGGGCACCTACAGCAATCTGTTTCGCGGCACGAACATCTGGTATCTGCTGCGCTGGAAGGCGCATAAACGCATTACGGCGCGGATGGACAGCACGCTTTTCCCCATCGCCTCGCATCACCAGAAGCTGCTGGTGGTGGATGACAGCATCGCCTTTTGTGGCGGCATCGACATGACGATGAACCGCTGGGACACGCGCGAGCATGCCGATGTGCAACCAGCCCGCACCAGCCCATCCGGCAAGCAACTGACGCCGTGGCACGATCTTGCCAGCATCTTTGACGGTGACGCCGCACGCGCGATTGGTGATCTGACCCGATTGCGGTGGCAGCGCGCCTGTGGTGAGACGCTGCCGCCGGTGATTGCAGACCCGGTGACATGGCCCGAAATCGTGACGCCGCTGGCAGACCCTGCCCATATCGGTATTGCGCGCAGCCAGCCCGCCACCGGGGACGAAGGCCCGGTGCACGAGGTGGAAACGCTGTACCTTGACATGATCGCCAGCGCGAAGACGCTGATCTATGCCGAAAGCCAGTATTTTGCCTCTCGCCGCATCGCGTCGGCTATCGCGCGCAGGCTGGAAGAACCGGGTGGCCCCGAGGTGGTGGTGATCAATCCGACGGGCACCGATGGCTGGCTGGAGCCTTTGGCGATGGACAACGCCCGGGCGCGGCTGGTGGAGTCGCTGAAACGGCATGCGCCGCAGGGTCGGTTTGCCATTTATCACCCTGTCACCGCACAAGAAAATCCGATCTACGTTCACGCCAAACTGATGATCGTCGATGACCGCATCCTTCGCATAGGGTCGTCGAACTTTAACAATCGGTCGATGCGGCTGGATTCTGAATGCGATGTGGTGCTGGACGCGGTGCAAGATGCCAGCGGGGTTCTGCCGCAGCGGATTGCCGATCTGCGCCATGATCTGGTGGCCGAACATCTGGGCCAGACGCCCGCGACCGTCGCCGCCGCCTATGCCCGGGAAGGATCGCTGATCGGCGCAATAGAGAGTTTGCGCGGCAAGGGCAGGTCGCTTGTGCCGTATCAGACGCCCGACCTTTCCACGTTGGAAGCCTGGCTGTCGGACAATGAAATTCTTGACCCCGATGGCCCGGACGAGGTTTTTGAAGCGCTCAGCAAGCGGGGTCTGTTTCGCGGCAGGTTGCGCAAGCCCAAGGTGTAACCTTGATCTGTCTTGCGCACCGGTCGGCGTTGCGGGAACCAAAGCGGGGCCGTGCTGGTTTCACAGTGTAATCGCGCAAAAAGGGCTGCACCATGCCAAAGACCATCGCCATCGTTGGCACCGGCCCGACGGGCATCTACACCTTTCGCAGTCTGATCGGGAACGAGAGCCCGCTGGCCATCTGGCTGATTGAAAAGGGTGAAAAGGCCGGCATCGGCATGCCCTATTCCCCCGAAACCGCCAGCAAGACCATGCTGGCCAACATCGCCAGCATTGAAATACCCCCCATCACCGAAACCTATCTGGACTGGCTGGAGGAGCAGACCCCCACCAAACTGCGCGGCTATGGTCTTGACCCCGATGATCTGGACGCCCGCCAGTTTACCCCCCGCCTGCTGCTGGGCGAATATTTTCGCGACCAGTTGATGGGACTGGTGGATCAGGCCCGCACAAACGGCCATCAGGTGACAATTCTTGAGGCGACCGAGGTGGTGGACATTGCGGTGCAGGGTGATCAGGTCGCGCTTGTTACCGACAAAGGTGCGTTAGATGCCGCTTTTGACCGGGTGATCCTTGCCACTGGCCATGTCTTTCCTGACGAAGACGAGGCAACCCGCAGCTACTATCCCAGCCCGTGGTCTGGTTTGATTGATGCCAATATTCCGGCGGGCCGGGTTGGGATCATGGGCACCTCGCTGAGTTCCATTGATGCCGCCATGGCCGTGGCAAACCAGCATGGCAGTTTTCGCCGTACAGGATCAGACGGCGTGCAATATGCGCCGCGCGCTGACGGTTTGAAGATTACCTTGATGTCATGGACCGGGGTTTTGCCCGAAGCCGATTTTTACTGCCCGATCCCCTACGCCCCGCTTGACCACATGACCGACGCCGCACTGGAAACGGCGCGCGGCGGGGAGGGGTCTCTTGATCAGGCGTTCGGGCTGTTTCGTGCCGAGATCGCGGCAGCGGACCCTGATTATGCGCAGGCAATCGGGCTTGATCACCTGACGGCTGACAGTTTTGCCGATGCCTATTTTGCGGAACGCGAGGCGCATGATCCCTTTCGCTGGGCGCGCGAAAATCTGACCGAGGTGGAGCGGAACAAGCAGCACAAGATCACTGTGCCGTGGCGCTATGCAATTTTGCGCATGCACGAGAAGGTAGAAACCCTTTACCCGGATTTCACCGATGCCGACCGGGACAGGTTCGACGCGGGCCTGAAAACGGTGTTCACCGATAACTATGCCGCCGTGCCGTCAGAATCCATTCGGCGGCTGCTTGCGTTGCGGGACGCGGGCGTGCTGGATATTCTGGCGCTTGGGCAGGATTACACGCTGGACCAGCGCAAGGACGGGACGGTGGTCAACGCCAAGGGCAAAACCTACCGCTTTGAGGTGTTCATCGACGCGCGTGGGCAAAAGGCGCTGACGTCAAAGGATCTGCCGTTTGCGACGCTGCGCACGGCGCTGCTGAATGCGGGCGCGGATATTCCCGAGGTGGACAAGGGTTTTGGTCTGCTGACCCCGCCGGACTATGCCGGGAAGATCCTGTTCGGCGCGATCCCTTACCTGATGCACGACAGGCCTTTTGTCCAAGGCATCACCGCGGCTGCCGAGATTGGCGAGGCTATGGCCCACAGCATTTCGCGGCGCGCGGGGTCGTAAGACCGGCTGCGGTGCAGGGTCGTTGCCCCGCGCCGCACATTGCTGCACGGCGCGGGGGGATTGGATTACAGAACCTCAGCCACCTTGACGGCGCGGCCTTCGGCGACGGATTTCAGCGCGGCTTCGGCCAGTGCCAACGCCATCAGCCCGTCCTGCCCGGTGGTCGGGGTTGGCGTGCCGTCGGTGATCGAACCCACAAAGGCTGCGATTTCGTTGGCATAGGCGGCGGTGTAGCGCGACATGAAAAAGTTCAGCAAGGGGGCCGCGTGGAAGCCATCCTTGTCGGCAATCGTGACCCGGCTTTCGCTGTGGTTTTCGGCCGAGGCCATGCCTTTCGATCCCAGAACCTCGATCCGCTGATCATAGCCATAGGTGGCGCGGCGGGTGTTGGTGATGATCGCCTGCTTGCCCGTCGCAGTGCGCAAGATGACGTTGACGCTGTCATAATCGCCCAGCGTGCCGATGGCCTTGTCGGTCAGCACCGAGGCTGCGGCCATCACGGTTTCGACTTCCTCGCCCAGCAGCCAACGCGCCATGTCAAAATCATGGATCGTCATGTCGCGGAAGATGCCGCCCGACCGGGTGATGTAATCGGCGGGCGGTGCGCCGGGGTCGCGGCTGGTGATGGTGACCATTTCCACATCGCCCACGCGGCCCGCGTCAATGGCGGCTTTGACCGCCATGAAATCGGGGTCAAAGCGGCGGTTGAAGCCCACCATCAGCGTGCCCTTTGCCGCCTCGACCGCCTTGATGCAGGCGATGACGCGGGCCAGCGACAGATCAACCGGCTTTTCGCAGAACACGGCCTTGCCAGCCTTGGTAAAGCGTTCGATCAGGTCGGCATGGGTATCGGTGGGGGTGCAGATCACCACGGCATCCACATCCGCCGAGGCCAAGATCGCGTCGATGCTGCGAATGTCGCAGCCATATGTGGCCTTGATCGCTTCGGCAGCGGCGGGCATCGGGTCGGCGATGGCAACAAGGGTTGCGCCGGGAACCGCGGCCACTGCCGAGGCATGAACCTTCCCAATGCGGCCTGCGCCGAGGATTGCGAAGTTGACAGTCATGGTCGTCCTTTCCTGTGGCTGGTGCATCCAGCCGATTGTTATCTGGTCCGGGTCGCCTGAAATCAGGCGGCCCCCTCATATCCGGCACCTGTCTTGGCCCCGGTGATATAGGCCACCACATCCTGACCATCGGTCTGGGATTTCGGCAGATTAGCCACGATCCGGCCCCGGCGGAATACCACAATACGGTCTACTAGATCAAACACCTGCCGCATGTTGTGCGAAATCAGGATCAGCGGTTCACCCTGCGATTTCAGCGTGCGGATGATGTTTTCCACCTGTGCGGTTTCCTGCACGCCCAAGGCTGCGGTCGGTTCATCCATGATGATCAGCTTTGATGCAAAGGTGGCGGTGCGGGCAATCGCCACGCATTGCCGCTGCCCGCCTGACATGTTGCGAATGGTGTTCGACAGGTTGGGGATTTTGACGGCCGTCTTCTTCAAGGCCTCTTCCGTGGCTTTCCGCATGCCCTTGCGGTCCAGAATGGAAAACGGCCCGAGGTTGAGCAGTATCTTTTCGCGCCCCAGAAACAGGTTCGACGGCACGTCCAGATCATCGGCGAGGGCAAGGTTCTGAAACACGGTTTCAATCCCGGCTTCACGCGCGGCGATCGGGCCGGGGAAGGACACATCCTGCCCGTCAAAGATGATCTGCCCGCGCGTTGGCTGTTCCACCCCGGTGATCTGGCGCACGAATGTGGATTTTCCGGCCCCGTTGTCGCCCATGATGGCGACATGTTCGCCTTTGCGGAGTTCAAAGCTGGCGTCGGACAGCGCGTGGACACCACCATAGTGTTTGGTCAGACCCACAGTTTTCAGGATGATATCTGACATGCTTATCCCCTTCCCCGGGCTTTCTGGCGCCATTGGTCCAGAACCACGGCTCCGACGATGATGATGCCCTTGACCATTTCCTGATAGTAGGCGTCCAGTTTCAGAAACGTGAAGCCCGAGATGATGACGCCAAAGATCAGCGCCCCGATGCAGGTGCCGATGATCGACCCGCGCCCGCCCTGCAACGACACACCGCCGATGACGGCCATGGCAATGGCGTCCAACTCGTACATCACGCCCATGCCCGCCTGCGCGGTCAGGTTTTTTGAACTCAACACAATGGCCGCGAAGGCCGCCAGCATGCCCGCGATGGTGAACACCAGCACCTTGTGCCCCGAGACATTGATCCCGGCCATGCGCGCGCCCTGTTCGTTTGACCCGATCGCATAACAATGACGCCCGTATTTCGTGTAGGTCATCACACAGTGGAACAGCACAGCCAGTGCCACGAACAGGAAGACCGGGGTCAGGCCCTGGCCTATTGAGGCATAGCTTTCGGTCGGAAAGGAAATTGGGTTGCCCTTGGACCACCACTTGGCCGCGCCGCGCGCCGTGACCATCATGCCCAGCGTGGCGATGAACGGCGGGATGCGCGTATAGGCGACCAGCGCCCCGTTGATCAGGCCGGCGATCAAACCGCAGCCCAAGCCCACCAACACCGGAACGATCACCGGCAGGTCCATCCATTCCGGCCCGAAAATCGCCTTGGGGTTGGGGTTGCCGTTCACCATGGCGACCTGTGCAAAGCTCATGGATACCATGGCGGTCAGGCCCACAACCGACCCGGATGACAGATCAATCCCGCCCGAGATGATCACCTGCGTGACGCCAATGGCGATGATGCCGACGATGGACACCTGAAGGACGATGATCTGCAAGCGTTGTTCGTTGAACAGAGCATCGACATTGTCGCGCGTGTTGAACAGAAAGCTGTCGCCCATCAGCAGCCAGCCCAGCAGTTCAAATGCCAGAACAATCAGGACAAGGGCTGCCAGTACGTTCAGCTCTGGTGGTCTGGTGCGTTTGGTCGGGTCATAGGTCAGACCCCCGATCCCGTGTTGAGTTTTTGCCATGGGGCGTCCCCTTCCTGATGGTCTTCTGACAGGCATGCGTCGTGCCGCGTGCCACAGGCATCCGGGCGACGCGTTGATGCGCCGCCCGGCTGTCTTGCTGCGAAGGCCTCAGTTCTTGGCCAGATAGTTTGCGATATTGGCAGGGGTAACCAGTTCGAACGGCACCCAGACCTTCTGATCCACGGCTTCGCCTGCGGCCAGTTTGACGGCGGCGTCCAACGCGCCCGACCCTTGGGCCGCGGCATTCTGGAACACGGTGACATCCAGATCACCCGCCTGCATGGCTGCCAGCGCGTCTTGCGTCGCATCCACGCCGCCGACCACGACAGTCGCCATGTCGATATTGGCCGCTTTCATCGCCTGAATGGCCCCGATGGCCATTTCGTCATTGTTGGCGATGACACCGTCAAACGCCGCCCCCGAGGACAACCAGTTGGTCATCAGCGACTGCGCCTGATCGCGGCTCCAGTTGGCAGTTTGCTGGTCGATGAAGGTCAGCTTGACCTCGCATTTGCCAGCCTCGACCACATCATAGATATCCTGCGTGCGCTGCACGGCGGCCTGGTTCGAAAGTTCCCCCTGCATGACGTAGACGGCGGCTTCAGTCTTGCCGGCTTCTTTGAACATGCGGCACATTTCGATGGTTTCCAGCGTGCCGCTGTCAACCTCGTTCGAGGCGACGAAGGCCTGATTGTCGGGCAGCGTGTCGATGTTGACGGGCTGGCGGTTCACATAGACCAAGGGTACCCCAGCGGCGGCTGCAGCGTCTGACATGGCTTGGGTGGCCGAGGTATCAACCGGGTTCACGATGATCGCGGTCACGCCGCTGGCGATGAAATTGTTGATCTGGTCCAACTGTTTGGCCACATCATTCTGCGCATCTTCAATCTGCACCGACAGCCCTGCCGCATCGGCCTGTGTCTGGATGCCGTTGCGCAGCACGGTCAGAAAGTTGTCGTCGAACAGCGCCATCGAGACGCCAATCCCGTCGGCCATCGCGGTGGTTGACATCAAGGCGGCAAAGCCTGCGGCGATGAGGGTCTTTTTCATGGTCTCTCTCCCTGGTGTGGATGTCCGGTGCATCCTGTTGGTGCCGGAAGGGCCACTCTCCCGCGTGGCCCGTCTCGCATCGGCGTCTCAGGCGGCCTGACGGCCCAGCCCCGCGCGGATGAAGTCGATGGATTTGGCCAGATCGGCCTTTGGCGTCTGGCTGGCGTGGGTTTCGGGGGCAAATGCCTCAAAGCTGACAGGGCCGGTCCAGCCCGCCGCAGCCAATGCGGCCAGTTGGTCAATATTGCCCAGACGGTCGGCCTGATCGACCAGAATGCGGTGCGCGTCGGTCATCTGCGCCGTGGTCACCGACGGATCGACCACGCCCGAGATATGAACGATGCCGGTATGGGCGGGAAACAGCGCGCCGCCATTGGCCAGCGTGTGGTGGAAGGTGTCATGCACCAGCTTGAAGCGGCCGGTGGCGTCCAGCGCCTCGATCGCCTCGACGGCTTCGGATTTATAGCGCAATGCGCAAATCTCGAACCCCAGGGGTTCGACCATGCCGACAAGGCCGTGGTCTTCCAGCATCGGCTTCAGCGCGCGCAGGGCCACCCGCAGGGCGGCCTGACGTTCACCGTTGCCCATGCCCAGATTGTCATTGCGCGGGATCAGGCTGACCGCCTCGGCCCCCGCCGCCTGCGCGATCTGCATCAGCGCCAGCGCCTCGGCGGCCTTGTCGTCGGACCAGTCATTGAACCGCTTGACCTCGGCCACCGCCAGCAGGCGCAAGCCCTTGGACCGCGCCAAGGCACCGGCCTCTGCCGGGGTCATGCCGTCAAACAGCGGCTGCGGCAGATCATTCCTGACCTCGACCCCCACGCACCCCAGATCCGCCGCAAGGTCCAGCAACTGGGCATAGCTTAGCCGGGCAACGGTCATATGGTTCAACGCGAAGGGAATCATGGCGTGGCCTTTCCAGCACGGTATCAACGGCCGGGACCGTGCGTCACTCTGGCGCATTGGGTCAATATCTGGGGCTGATGTTTGCATCATTCCTGACGAAGAAATGACGACCTCCATGAGGTAAAACTATCAGACGCTTTCTGGCAGATACAAATCCGGCGGCAGGAAATGCTGGCCCGCAAAGGGGGGTACGCCGTTCAATACGGCATCCGCCGCCAGCCCGATCAGATCGGAACACAGGCGCTGCAACGGCGTCGCAATCACCATCGTCGCGTGATGCGAGATCAGCGCCGCGCGGCTTTCTGGGGTCAGCTCATTGACGATCAGCGCGACATCGCGCGGTCCGCGCACCTCACGGATCGCAGCAATCGCGCCCTCCATCCCGCCACCGGCGCAGTAAATGCCCCGCAAGTCGGGATGGCGGCTCAGAAGATCAAGCGTTGCCTCATAGGTCAGTTGCCGGGTTTCCAGATTGACCAACGTGTCCAGCACGCGAAAGTGCGGCGCATACTCGCGGAAATAGCTGCGAAAGCCTGTCTCGCGCAGTTCATGCCCATGCCAGCGATAACCGCCGACAAAGACCGCAATCTTGCCGGGCTGGTGCGTCGCCGTAGCGATCATATGGGCGGCGATGCGCCCCACCTGCATGTTGTTCAGGCCCAGGTAATTTTGCCGCACCCCTTGAGCAAAGTCGTTTAGCAACGCAAAACAAGGGATATTCCGCCCATTCAGACGGATGACCGCATCCGTGATATCAGGATGGGTGACGGCGGTCGCGGCCACCGCATCGACCCGGCCCGCAAAAGCCTCCATCAGATTGGCAAAGTCTGCGGGGGCCTGGGACGCCGCAAACTCGATCTGCACCGACGCCCGCACCCCTGTGGCGACGGTTGCGGCGCGTTCCAGTTCGGTCTTGAATTGCTGATAGAACGCCTGCCGTTCCTTGTGCAGCACAACGCCCAACCGCAAGCGGGGAAGTTCTGATTGCACCCTCTGGCCGATCAGGGCCGCCGCGTGATACCCCACCGCCCGCGCGGCATCATAGACCTTTCGCGCGGTATCATCGCGGACCTTTTCCCGCGCGTTCAGAACACGGTCAACGGTTGCCGGCGACAGACCAGCCTCGCGGGCAACATCGTGAATGGTCGGGCGTTTGGCCATGCGCGCATCCTGACGAAAAACTATCATTAATGATTGAAATCTGATGCGATCTGACGAGATATGCAAGCCCCCATCTTGGTCCTTGCCCTTCTGTCAGGGTAAGGAGGACCAAGCGTTGCACAGCCCGGTGGCACGGGTGCCCGACGACAGAGAGCCAGACGTTTCACCCAATGACACAGGGGCAGACAAGTGGGAAAAAGAGATTACAGCCTTCTTGGCCCCGACGCACAGCGCGCGGTCGAAACCGGCCTTGCGGCAGCGCAATGGTATCATTCGGACGTGCCGCGCAAGGAAATGAAGGCGCTGATGACCCGGGTGGATCACGCGGCGATCCGGGACACGATTATCCTGTTTGCCTGCATGATTGCCTTTGCCGCTGCGGGCATCGCCCTGTGGCCAAGCCTGTGGTCGCTGCCGTTCTGGTTGGCCTACGGTGTGCTTTATGGCAGCGCGATGGACAGCCGCTGGCATGAATGCAGTCATGGAACGGCCTTCAAGACACCGTGGATGAACACCGCTGTCTACAACATCGCCTGCTTTTGCATGGTCCGTAACCCGGTGTCATGGCGGTGGAGCCATGCACGCCATCACACCGACACCGTCATTGTCGGGCGCGACCCCGAGATTGCGGTGATGCGCCCCCCACAGTTTTATCGGGTGATCGGCAACTTCTTTGGCATTTTTGATGCGTGGAGCGGCTGGACCCGCATGCTCTACAACGCGGCGGGCCGGGTGCATCCGGAAGAAGCCACCTACATTCCCGCGCAGGAACAGCCCAAGGTCGTTGCCATCGCGCGCATCTGGGTTGCGATTTACGCGGTGACCATCGCGCTTGCGCTGTGGATGGGGTCGATCTTGCCGCTGCTGGTGATCGGTTTGCCGCGCCTGTACGGCGCCTGGCATCACGTGATGACAGGGTTGTTGCAGCATGGCGGTCTGGCCGACAATGTGACCGACCACCGGCTGAACAGCCGCACCGTTCTGATGAACCCGGTCAGCCGGTTCATCTATTGGAACATGAACTATCACGTCGAACATCACATGTTCCCGATGGTGCCCTATCATCGGCTGCCCGAATTGCACGCGCGTATCCGGCATGATCTGCCCGCCCCCACACCGTCGATCATCGCTGGGTTCCGGGAAATGTGGCCCGCGCTGCGGCGACAGTTGCGCAACGAAGACTACTTTCTAAGGCGCGACCTGCCGGGCACCGCGCAGCCCTACCGCGAAGATTTTCACACCGCCGCCCTTGGCGCAGCAGAATGAGGACACCATGACCCAGTGGATTGACGCCTGTTCAACCGACGACATCGACGAAGAAGACCTGATCCGCTTTGATCACGCCAGCCAGACCTATGCGATCTATCATTCCCCGGAAGGCGCGTTTTTTGCCACCGCTGGCAAGTGCACGCATGAGGAAATTCACCTGTGCGACGGCCTTGTCATGGGGCACCTGATCGAATGTCCCAAGCACAATGGCCAGTTCGACTATCGCACTGGCGAGGCTAAGCGCGCACCGGTCTGTGTGAACCTGCGCACCTATCCGGTGAAGGTTGAAGGCAACCGGGTTTTCATCAACGTCGGCTGATATCGCCCCACCAGGGCACGCTTCAGACACTGTCGGGCAGGAGGCCCAGGGCGATGAAAAACACGCGGATGACGGTTGCAGACCTGCGCGCGGTCAAGGGCCAGCGGATGCTGTCGATGCTGTATGTCGAAACGGCAGACGAAGCGGCGGCGGCAGCGGCAGCCGGGGTTGATGTGTTGTCGATCATTGCCCCGGTCTGGACCCCGCAGATGCGCGAGGCAGCGGGTGCATGTTTCGTGCAGGTCGGGTTGATCTATGGCGATCTGGTGACCACCGAAGATTACCTGCGCGCGGCATTCGCAGCCCGGGCCACGGGCGGCGACGCTTATTACTGCGGCGCGTCCCTTGCCACTGTGCGGCGGCTGGCAGAGGAAGGTCTGCCCGTGGTCGGCCATGTGGGTCTCGTCCCCTCCAAGGCCACCTGGACCGGCGGGTTCAAGGCGGTGGGCAAGACCGCCGTATCGGCGCTGAAGGTCTGGCAGGACATGTGCGCGCTGGAGGCCGCAGGGGCCATTGCGGTGGAACTGGAGGTTGTGCCGGCGCGGGTCGGGGCCGAACTCAGCCGTCGGTCATCGCTGGTGACCTTTGGCATGGGGGCCGGGTCGGGCACCGATGCGCAGTATCTGTTTGCCGAAGATGTGCTGGGCTGTACCCGGGGCCACCGCCCGCGCCATGCGCGGGTCTATCGCAATTTTCAGGCCGAATATGATCGCCTGCAGGCCGAACGCATCGCGGCCTTTGGCGAGTTTGTGGCCGATGTGAAGTCCGGGCAGTATCCCGGCCCGGAACATGATGTGGTGGTGACGGACGCGGAGTTTGCGGCCCTTCTGGCTGGGCTTGAGCAGGCCTAGCGCCGGGTGGTCAGCTGAGCACGATCCCGCCATCGACGTTCAGCGTCTGGCCGGTGACGAAGGCGCTGTCGTCGGAACAGAAGAACGCCACGGGGCCCGCCACATCTTCGGGGTCGCCGATGCGGGCCATGGCGGTCTTGGCCTTCCACGCGTTGCTGATGCTGGGATCGTCAAGGTTCACGCGGCCCATATCGGTCAGGATGATGCCCGGGCAGATGCAGTTGGCGGTGATGCCGAAGGGGCCGACCTCTTGGGCCAGCACGCGGGTAAAGCCCATGACGGCAGCCTTTGAGGCCGAGTAATGTGCCTGTTCGGGTGCGCCATGTTTGCCGCCGATGGACGAGATGTTGCAGATGCGGCCATATTTTTGCGCCTTCATCAGTGGCAGCACGGCCTGAATGACAAGGAAGGTGCCTTTGGCGTTGATGTCCATCACGCTGTCCCAATAGTCTTCGGGGCAGTTTTCAACGTCTGACGCGCGCAGGATGCCTGCGTTGTTGACCACGGCATGGATGGTGCCCATCTGCCCCACCGCATCGGCCACCATCGCCTGCACCTGCGCCTTGTTGGACACGTCGGCATGCAGGGCGATCACTTGGCCCCCATGGGCGCGGGCCTCGGTTGCGGTTGCGTCCAGCACTGCCGCCTGAGCGGCGATATCGTTCAGCACAAGGTCATAGCCACGTACGGCCAGACCCAGGGCGATGGCCCGGCCAATGCCACGGCTTGCGCCCGTTACCAGTGCCACACGTTTGGGATTGTTCATGATTTCCTCCGTCAGATTGCTGTATAGCCGCCGTCCACCGTCAGCACGGTGCCGGTGACATAAGACGCGGCGTCAGATGCCAGATAGGCCACGGCGAGGGCGATTTCGCGCGGCTCGGCCAGACGGCCCATCGGGATGCCCGCCAGCCAGGTGTTGAACCATTCGGGTTTTGATCGCCCCAGCAGGGTCAGTTCGGTCGCCGTGTACCCCGGTGCCACCGCGTTTACCCGCACCCGGCCCGCCCATTCCACCGCCAGCGATTTGGTCAGCAGGTTCACCCCGGCTTTGGCGGCGTTGTAGGCGGCTTGCGGTTGCGGATGCACCGTCACCTCGCCGCAGATCGAACTGATGTTGACCACGCTGCCGCGCCCCTGCGCCACCATTTGCCGCCCGAACGCGCGGCAGGTGTGAAACACGCCATGCAGGTTGACATCAATCACCCGGTGCCAATCGGCCAGATCAACATCAAGCGAGGGGGCGTTCATCACGATGCCCGCGTTGTTGACAAGGATCGCCGCCGGGCCATGCTTGGCCGCCAAGTCGCTGGCAGCACCTTCACAGCCCTCGGGGTCGATCACATCAAGCGCCATCGCAATTCCGCCCAACTCGGACGCCAAGGCCTGTGCTGCATCTTTGTTGCGATCGGCGACCACCACCCGCGCGCCTGCTTCGGCCAACACGGCGGAAATGGCGCGGCCAATGCCTGCCGCACCGCCCGTCACCACCGCCAGACGCCCGGTCAGGTCAAATTCGCGGATCATGCCAAAGCCCCTTTCAGAGCCGGGTAGAGCGCTTTGTATTTGTGGTAAATCTCATCATACATCGCGGATTCGCGGGGCCGGGGATCAATGCTGGTGCCGGGGCGGACCAGTGCGGCGATGCCTTCGTCAATGCTGGCAAAGCGCCCTGCCCCGTGGGCGGCCAGCACCGCAGAGCCTGTTGAGGGCGCATCGGGCGAGGCCGGAATGCGCACCGGAAGGCCCGCCGTATCGGCATGAATCTGCATCCACAGCGGCGAAGCCGTGGCACCGCCGCCGACGGTGATTTCGGTCGAGGCATAGCCGCCATCCCGGAACGCATCCAGAATGGCGCGGGTGCCAAAGCCGATCCCCTCCATGATGGCGCGGAAGATATGCTGGGGTTCATGCGCCAAAGTCAGCCCGACAATCGCGCCCCGGCTCAGCGGATCGGTGTAGGGCGTGCGGTTGCCCTGGAAGTGATCCTGCACGATCAGGCCTTCGCAGCCGGGTTCCAGCGCCTCGGCCAAGCGGTTCATCTCGGCCAAGTCCAGCGTGCCGCCCGTCATCCGTCGCAGCCAGTTGATGATCGACCCGGTCGAGGTTTGCCCGCCTTCGACAATCCAGCGGCCCGGATAGACGATATCGGGATAGGCACCCCAGACGCCGGGGGCGTGCAAGGGGGCTTCGGTCACGCCAAACAGCAGATGCGACGATCCGGTGATCAGCGCCAATTGCCCCGGTTGGGCGACGCCAAGCCCGATCATCCCGATCAGCGCATCCGCCCCACCCTGCACCACCTTTACGCTTTGGCTCAGCCCCAAGGCATGCGCGGCATGGGGGGTCAATGTGCCCACGACTTCGCCCGGAGGCACCACGCGAGAGGGCCATTTTTCGGCCAAAGCCTCCAGCCCCAGCTTGGCCAGAATGCCGTGCGCCCAACCGCCGTTGCGGCTGCTGTAGTGCCAGCGCAAGCCCGGCGTTGTCGAGACTGGCACAGCGTTCACCCGTCAGCCGCAGGGTCAGGAAATCCTGATATTCGCAGATGGTATGGGCGGCATCGAAGGTTGCAGGCTCGTGGCGCTTCAACCACAGCGCCTTGGGGATCATCCATTCGGCAGACACCGGCCCCTGCCCCGCGCCATTGATCGCCAGTGCTGCATCGCCCGTCGCAAGCACGGCGTCGGCCTCGGCATTTGCGCGCACGTCCATCCACATCAGTGCCGGGCGCAGGGCACGGCCCTGCGCGTCAAGGGCGACCACGGTGCAACAGGTGGTGGCAAAACACATCGCCTCAATCTGACCTGCGTCAATTCCGGCTTGGGCGATGGCCCCCCCGGTGGCAGTCACCAGCGCCTGCCACCAATCTTCGGGGTTTTGTTCGGCCCGGGCGCCGGGGGCAAAGCGGGTTTCATACGGCACGGCTTTTTGCCCAAGGCAAGCGCCGTTCAGATCATAAATCCGCGCCCGCAGGCTTTCGGTGCCGCCATCTGCGGTCAGGTAATAGGCCATCATTCCCCCCTTTTTCAGCGCCCGTTTCAGGCAAGGTTGCGCCACGCGTCAAGCGCCTTGGCCCCGTACATCACCGCCGGACCGCCGCCCATTTCCACCGCGACCTCCAGCGCCTCGATCAATCCGGCCTCATCCGCACCATGACGGCGGGCGGCGTCGAGATGGTAGAGGATGCAATCCTCGCACCCTTTGGCCACGGCGATGGCGACGGCGATCAGTTCTTTCTGCGCCGCCGAAAATTGGCCTGGCGTGGTGGCAACCTTGCTGATCCCCGCGAAGGATTGCATCAAGGCTGGGGACGATTTGGCGAGGCCGCCAAGGCGGGTTTTGGCCGCAGCAAGGCTGGCTTTTGCGTCAGTCATGGCGGGTTCCTTTCAGGATCAGTTCCACCACATCACGCGGCGCATCCCATTGCGGCATATGGCCGGTGGGCAGGAAATGCACAGCGACGCGGGCGGGCAGGTTCAGCGCATCTGTGGCCGCGACGATGCGGTCTTCGGTGCCGAAAACGGCGCGGATCGGCAGGGTTTCGGGCAGGGTTTGCACGGCGCGGATCAGGTCTATCCGCTGGCGACCCTCGGCTGAGGCGAGGGTTGCGGCCAAGGGCTTCAGGCGGCCTTGCGCCATTTGTCCGGCCATCTGCGCCAGAACCGCATCCGACAGTGCGCCACCCTTGGGGCCAAGCAGGCGCAGCAGATGCCCGACCTCACCCGCCGTGGTCGCCCCCGCCATGCCATGCACAAACTCCGCGCCAATCAGTGGGCCGCATCCTGCGGGGGTCAGCAGCACAAGGCCCGCGACCTTTGTACCCATGCGCGCCGCAAGCGCCACCGCGACCGCCGCACCAAGCGAGTGACCGACCAGAACCAGTGGCCCGGGCAGATTGGCGGCGAGGGCTGCGGCGGCATCGGTCAAAGCGGCCAGATCGGCGGCCTCGGCCTCTGTCTCGCCATGCCCGGGCAGATCAAAGACAGCCGTGCGATGACCCGCGCGGCGCAGGGCCGAAGCCGTTGCAGCCCAAGCCGTGCGATCCCCGGCAAAGCCGTGGATCAGCAGATAGGTTTGCCCAGCCGTGCCTTCGACCTCATAGGCGATGCGACCCGCAGGCGTTTGCAGCCAGCCCGCACCTGCAACCGCAGACCCGGCGCGATCAACATCGGCACGCTCGATGCGGCCACGGCGACCGGTGCCTGTCAGGCTTTGCAGGGCAATCCCCTTTTGCCGCGCCATCCGACGCGCCAAGGGGGTGGCGCGCAAACGGCCATCACCCAACGCGGGTGCGGGTTTGGCGACAACCGCCGCGACAGGTTCGGGCGCTGTCGCAGCAGGAGCAGGAGCAGCATCAACCTCGCCCTCGATCTCGGCAATCGGCTGACCGACGGCGATGCGCGCGCCGGGTTGTGCGAGAATGCGCAGCAGACGGCCCGCCAGACAGGGCAGGCACTTCGGCGGCGGTCTTGTCGGTTTCAATCTCCAGAATCGCATCGCCACGCGCGTAGGCGGCACCTTCGGCCACCAGCCATTGGCCGATGACGCCTTCTTCCATCGTCTCACCCAGACGCGGCATCGTCAGGATGGCGAAGGACGGTGCGATGCTTGTCTCGGCGGGCGTGCTCGCATCCGACCAATCTGCCGCATTGCCCACCGTCACCCGTGCGATTGGCGCACCTACGGCAATACGGTCGCCCGGTCCCACCATCACCTCATCCAGCACGCCGTCACCAAGGGCGGGGTATTCCACCACCGTCTTGTCGGTTTCCAGCTCCAGAATAGCATCGCCGCGTTTGAATGGGGTGCCCGTGGGCACCAGCCATCCCAGAATGGTGCCCTCGTCCATCGTCTCGCCCAGACGCGGCATGGTCAGCACAAGCTGCATTACGCGGCCTCCCGCGAGGACAGAAGTTTCATCGCGGACTCGAAGATCAGTTGCGGGCCGGGGACTGAGCCGGTTTCCAAGGCGGTCGAGACGGAAATCGGGATATCCTCGCCCGCGACGCGGATCACCGGGTCTTCGAGGAAGTCGAAACATTCCTCGGAAATCCGCGCGGCGAGTTCGGCGGCAACGCCTGCTGTCATCACGCCTTCGCTGACAACCATGGCGCGGCCGGTCTTTTCAACCTCGGTGCGGATGGTGTCGAAATCCAAGGGGCTGAGGGTGCGCAGGTCGATCACCGTGGCCTCGATGCCTTGGGCGGCGAGTTTCTTCGCCGCTTCCATGACGTAATGCACTTGGCGCGAGTAGGTGACGATCACCAGATCGCGGCCTTGGCGGCGAACGGCGGCTTTGCCCCAGTCTGGCACGGGCGCATCCAGATCAACCATTTCTTTCAGCGTATAGAGCGCCTTATGTTCAATGAACACCACCGGGTCGGGCTTGGTCAGGGCCTGGCGCAGCAGATGGTAAGCATCGGCCACTGTGGCAGGCATCGCCAGACGCAAGCCGGGGGTGTGCATCACATAGGCTTCAAGGCTTTGGCTGTGCTGCGCGCCTGCGGAGCGCCCCGTGCCGCCCTGGGTGCGCAGAACCATCGGCACGCCGATCTGGCCACCGAACATGTAGCGGATTTTCGCGGCTTGGTTGGCAAGCTGATCCATCGTCATGCCGATGAAATCGACATACATCAGTTCGGCCACTGGGCGCAGGCCCGCCATGGCCGCCCCCACTGCCGCCCCCACAATCGCGGGCTCTGAAATCGGGGTGTCGATCACCCGTTCGGGACCGAATTCCTTGATCAGATCCTTGGTCACGGCGTAGGCGCCGCCGTAGCGACCCACTTCTTCGCCCAGAATGATCACATCGGGGTTTTCGGTCATCGAATCCGCCAAGGCTTTACGTAGCGCATCGCGGTAGGTCATTTCTTGCAGTGCCATGGTTTTCCCCCTTAGCCGCGCGCCAAAATTCGGTCGATCCGGGTGCGAACCGGCTCGGGTTCAGGCTCTCCGGGGGCGTAGACATCGCGGAACATCGACGACAGTGGCGGCTCGTGCTGCGCCACGGTGAAGTCGATGGTGGCGTCCATTTCGGCGGCCACTTCGGCATCCAATGTGTCCAAAGCGCTTTCCTCGGCCAGCTTGCGCGTGATCAGCGCGTTGCGGGCGAAGGCCACCGGGTCTTTGTTGCGGCCCTGTTCTTCTTCGACCGGATCGCGGTAGGGCGATTTGTCTTTGCGAGCGTGGCCGTAGAAGCGGTAGCAGTCGATCACCAGAAACGCAGGTTTGCCATCGCGCACGCCATCGACCAGACGGCGACCCGCCTCTGCCACAGCCTCGACATCCAGACCATCCACAGTTTCCGCCGCCAAACCAAACGCCTGCGCGCGTTCGTGCAGGCGGGGGTTGGCGGTGGCCTGATCAATTCGCGTGCCCATGCCGTATTGGTTGTTGATGCAGACGAACAGGCAGGGCAGCGACCACAGCGCCGCCATGTTCATGCTTTCATACAAGATGCCCTGCCCGGTCGCGCCGTCACCAAAGAACGCGGCGCTGATCGCCCCGGTCTTGTGATGCCGCGCCGCAAGGCCCGCGCCAACCACAGCCGGAATCCCGCCGCCGACAATCGCGTTCGCCCCCAGATGCCCCAGCCCCATATCGGCGATGTGCATCGAGCCGCCCTTGCCGTGGCAATAGCCCGCCTCTTTGCCGCCAATCTCGGCCATCATCCGGGCGGGATCGGCACCGCGGGCCAGAAAGATGCCATGGCCGCGGTGATGGGTGGTGAATTTATCGCCATCACGCATTGCCGCACAAACGCCTGCCGCCGCACTTTCCTCGCCAATCGACAGATGCAGCATCGAGCCTGCGGATTGACCGCGCACGAACAACTCGCCCACGCGTTCTTCAAAGGTGCGGATGCGGCGCATCATCCGGTAGAGCTGCGGCAGATCCGAGTTGGAACTGGCGTCGGCCCGGTGAACAGCCTGTGGCTGATTCATCATCGTCTCCGATCTTTACAGAAGGTTCAATTTGGTGCTGCGCGACACCACAGCGACGGCAACAAGGATGATCACACCCTTCACGATCGACTGAATGTAGGTGTCCATGCCCATCAGGTTCAGACCATTGTTGATCACCCCGATGAACAAAGCGCCGAAGAAGGTGCCAAGCACGGTCGCCGTACCGGGGCGCAGCATGGTCATGCCGATGAACACCGTGGCCAGACCGTCCAGCAGATACCGCTCACCCGCGTTGGGTTGCCCCGACCCCAGCCGCGCCGACAGCAGCGTGCCTGCCACCACCGCGAACAGTGCGCAGACGATCAGCGCGGCGGCCTTGTAGCGGCGCACCTTGACGCCCGACAACTCCGCCGCTTTCTGGTTGCCGCCGACGGCATAGATATAGCGGCCAAAGATTGTGCGCTCCATCACGAACCAGGCCAAGGCCACGGCCGCTATCATGAAATAGGCCAGCACCGGGATGCCCAGAATGCGTCCCTGCCCCAGCCACAGAAAGCTGTCGGGCAAGCCGCCATAGATCGCGCGGCCCCCGGTCAGCAGGAAGTTCACCCCGAACAGGATTGACCCGGTTGCCAGCGTCGCGATCAGCGACGGGATACCCACCAGCGTCACCAGCCCCGCATTCAGCGCGCCTACCGCAAAACCCGCCGCAAGCCCGCCCAGCAAAGCCACGGGCAGCGACCACCCGGCCACCAGCATCAGCGGCACCAGCACGCCCGCCAGCCCCACGGTAAAGCCCACCGACAAATCCATTTCTTTGGCGGCAAAGCCAAAGGTCAGCCCCGCGCCCACGATGGTCAGCATGGAAATCTGTTGCGCGATGTTCAGCAGGTTCTGCGGCGTCAGGAACTTGTCCACGGTCACTGTGAACACCACGAACATCAGCACCAGCACCACAAGGGTGCTGTAGCGTTGCACATAATCCTTGGGGATAAAGCCCAAAACGGTGTCGCGGCGGTCGGCGCGGTTGGAATGGGTCAGATCGCTCATGCTGCGACTCCTGAAATGGCAGTGATGAAGGCGCTTTCGGAAAAGCCGCTTTGCGGAATTTCGGGGCCCGGTCGCTGATGGGTGAAGGGGATGACGCGATGCGCCACGGATTCTATTTCCAACAGGTCGGACGAGGCGATGATGATCCCCACGCCCGATGCCGCCAGACGGCGCATTTCGGCGTAAATCTCGGCTTTCGCGCCGATATCGACGCCCTCGGTCGGTTCGATGAAGATCATCACGCGGTAGCGGCCCTCGGCGCCGTAAAGCCATTTGCCGATGGAGATCTTTTGCTTGTTGCCGCCCGACAGGGTTTTCAGCAATTGCCCCGACCCATGCGCCTTGACGTTCAGCAGGGTCATCACCCGGCGGGCCTCAGCCTCCTCGCGGCGGATCGACAGCACGCCTGCGCCGATGGCCCCGTGCTGGGGGTGCACCATGGCCAGATTCTCGCGCAAGCTCCATTCGCCGACCAGCGCATATTCCATCCGGTGATCGGGGACCAAGGCGATGCCCGCCGCCTGCATCTGCGCAACCGAACCGGGCTGCAATGGCTTGCCCGCCACCGCAAGGCTGCCACACCGCGCACCTGCCGGGTTGTGCAACGAGCGCGCAAAGCCGGTGTGACCGGCCCCGGTCAATCCGATCAGCCCGACGATTTCACCCGCATGAAGGCGGAAGGCTGGCATCTTGATGCCGCCCACTTGCCAATCGGTCAGGTTCAAAACCACCTCGCCCGTCGCTGCCGCTGTGCTGCTGCCGCGCAAATTGGCCCCGCCCGAACGGCGCAGCATCATGTCTACCAGATCATGCTCTGACAGCTCGGCCGCGGGGGCGGTGCGGATGTGTTTGCCATCACGCAGCACGGTGATGCGGTCTGACAAGGCTTTGATTTCGGAAAGGAAGTGGCTGATCAGAACCACGCCCACCCCCTGCTGCGGCAAGGAGCGGATGATCCCCCACAACTGTTCTTTTTCCCGCGCGGGCAGCGTCGCGGTCGGTTCGTCCAGAATGACCAGCCGGGCCGCACCGCGCAAAGCCCGCACAATCTCAATCACCTTGCGGTCGGCCATCGGCAATTCGCCCACCGGCTTGCGCAGGTCAATCTGCACCTGTGGAAACCAGCGCGACAGCAGGGTCTGCGCCTGCGCATTCAGCGCAGCGGACCGGATCACCACGCCCATCCGGCGGGGTTCGGCCCCCAGCAGGATATTCTCGGCCCCGGTCAGGCCCTGCACAAGGCTGCCCTCCTGACTGACATGCGCAATCCCCTGCGTCAGCGCGTCATGCGGCGACGACAGCCGCACCACCCGCCCGTCAATCTGCACCGTGCCGGATGAGGGGATCAGACTGCCGCCCAGCACGTTGACCAGCGTCGATTTGCCAGCCCCATTCTCGCCGATCAGGCCATGCACTTCATCCGTGCGGAAACTTGCGCTGACCCCGTCCAGCGCGCGGGTGCCGGGGAATTGCATTGTGATGTTGGAAAGCACGAGGTCCATGCGCCATCCCTCCCCTGCGGAAAAAGGTTGCCTTGGGGCAAGGCAAAGGCCCGCCCCAAGGATCAGATCACATGAAGTCTTTGCAGTTCTTCTTGGTGACCAGCGGCGCGTCCATATAGACGGTCTTGGCGGGCAGAACGTCATCGGCGGGCTTCTTTTCGACCACGATGGCCTCGATCCACTCACCCACCTGCGCACCCATTTTCTCAAAGGGCTGGCTGACGGTTGCGATCATCTGGCTGTCGGGCTTGCAGACTTCGGCAATCGCCTGCGGGTGGCCGTCGATGCCGATCACCTTGATATTGGTCAGCCCATTGGCGTTCAGCACGTTGACGGCGGCCTGTGCAGGTTCATCCCACGGGGCCCAGACGGCGTTGATCTCGGTGCCAAAACGGGCGACGTAATCTTCCATCGTCTTGTTGGTGTCTTCAAAGAAGGCGGTGTAGTCGATGTTATGCTCGGCCAGCACTTTCACATCGGGGTATTCCTTCAGCACGGTTTCCATCACGTCGCCGCGTTTGCGGGTGCCATGGTGTTCGGCCATGCGCAGGAAGATGATGTTGCCCTTGCCGCCCAACTGATCAAGCAGATAGACCGATACGTCGGACGACATTGCCCAGTTGTTGGTGGTGATATCGACCAGAACGCCTTCGGTGTAACCCGAATCCACCGCAAACACCGGGATGTTGGCAGCCTTGGCGGCGTCCAGTGCCGCACGGCTGGCGCGCAGGTCGGCCATGGTGATCACGATGGCATCCACGCCCCGGCTCGCCGCATCCTGAATGTTCGACGCCGTCGCCTCGCCCGAACCGCCGCTGTCCAGCAGGCTGACGTTCCAGTCGGTCTTGCCCGTCTCTGCAAGCCAGGCATCAAAGCCCGCCTTGACCCGTTGCTCTGACTGCGCTGCCGCATTTGCATGCACCCACGCCAGTTCGAACGCCTGAGCAGCCCCCGACATCAGCGCAAGCATCGAGCAAGCCGCAACCATTCCGGCAAACCGGTTTTTCATCTGCTAATTCCTCCCTAAGCCAGTTAACTGGCGATACCCCGTGTCGGCCTCTCCCGACGCCCAAAACGTGCCGCGAGTCGTGACAAATGTCAAGTTATATGACATTTGTAATTATGGTCGAGAAGTTAAGGAAGACAGCAGATGCGCCCAATGGCCGGAGAAACTCAGGAAGATCAGATTCTTATGGCCCGCGCGGCTTGGCTTTACTACATCGGCGGACTGAACCAGGAGGCGACGGCCAAACGTCTGGGCACCACCCGCGCCCGTGTGAACAAGCTGCTTTCGGATGCGCGCGACAGCGGTTTGGTCAGCATCACCATCAATCCTGCCAATGTTGGCCTGCTGCCCGTCGAGGAAGCGATTCGGCAGCGGTACGGCCTTGATTTCTGCATCTGCACCCCGGCGCTTGGCCATGATGTGCAAGGCAGTGACAGCGATGCCATCCTTGCGCCCTTTGCGTTTCGCGCTGTCGGGGCCGCCGCCGCCGCCCATTTGCGCCGCCATCTTTCGGAAACGCCACAGGCCATTGTCGGCACGGGCTGGGGGCGGACGTTGGAACAGATGACCCTGCAACTGGCGGGCATTTCCGCGCCACAGGCCAAGTTCATCAGCCTGATGGGGTCGCTGCAATCCAACCTTGCGTATAACCCGTTCGAGGTGGTTCACGCCTTCGCGCGTGCCACCGGGGCCGAAGGGTTCTTTCTGCCGGTGCCGTTCATCGCTGACACGCCGAATGTGCGTAACATCCTGTTATCGCAGCAGTCGGTCCAGCAGGCACTGGCCTTGGCGAATGCGACGACCGTGGCCTACATTTCAATCGGCGAACTGCGCGAGGGGTCTTTGCTGCGCTCGCAGGGGATGATTTCGCCTGAGGATCTGGCCGAGTTGCAGGAATTGGGCGCGGTGGGCGATACCAACGGTCTGTTCTTTGACGCCATGGGCCGGGCGGTTGATCACCCGCTGAACCAGCGCACCATCGCCGTCGGGTTTGACGGTTTGCGCCAGACCTGCACGGTGGCACTGGTGGCCGGGCGGTCAAAACTCGGCGCTGCGAAGGGCTTTCTCGCCAGCGGCGTTGCACGTGGTCTGATCATCGACGGCGACACGGCAATCGAGTTGTCGCTGGCGGACTAGCGGCAGATCTGCACGGCAGATTTGGCGGGCGGCATGGTGCAGACCTGCATGGCCGCTGCCGCCGTTGCGTGGCTGTCAAAATGCCGCCGGACGCTGCCGGATTTGCCGATGAGCCGGTTTGGCGCATCATCCATTGGCACCGCCGTGTTGGCCGCAAACCCTGCCTGCCGCATGTTCGCTGCGATTGTCAGGTGGGGCAGCGTGACCGCCAGCCGATGGCGCAACCATCTGCGATTGGTCGGCTTTTCGGTCTGCCTCCCGTGCTGTGCGCCCACGCGGGGCGGGCCAGATCGCGCCCTTCGTAGATAATGCAAAACCGATCATCTTTCTATATAATCGAAAAATATATTGACATGATATTATTTTCGAAAAAGTATCTAGGCAGAGCGATGGGGGAGAAACTGATCGCAATGCGTATTCCGTAACGTCCGGAATACCTATGAAATTCAATAAATTAACGAATGGCGCACGCGCCAAAGGGGAGGAAAGATGACCACTTTCGCGATGAAATGCACCACCACGGGTCTGGCGGCAACGCTGGCTATGGGCCTTGGAGCGGGCACGATGGCCGTGGCACAGGACCCCAACAGCGTTGATATCCCCACCATCATCCGCGATCTGACCGAAGAAGGCGTCGGCGATGATGTGGTGGAAAAAGGCTTCAAGGAATTGCTGAACCCCAGTGGCCAGAACCTGAAGGTTCTGGTCCGGGTTTAAGGAGGAAAGCATGGGACTGGATATCTTTTCACTGAAGGGCCGGGTTGCGCTGGTGACCGGTGCCGCTGGTGGCATGGGCGAGGCGATCAGCCGCCAATTGGGCCAGATGGGCGCGCATGTGGTGCTGGCCGATATCAGCGCGGGCGTGCATGACATGGCCGCCACGCTGGCCGCCGAAGGCCTGTCAACCGAGGCGCTGACCTTTGACGTGACCAGCAGCGCGTCGGTTGATGCCATGACGGCAGCAGTGGTGCAGCGGCATGGCCGGGTGGACATTGCCATCGCCAATGCGGGCATGTCCTATGACGTGGCGACCGAAGACCACACCGATGACCAATGGCGCCGGGTGATGGCGATCAATCTGGACGGTGTGTTCTACACGATCCGCGCCTTTGGTCGCCAGATGCTGGCGCAGGGCAGCGGGTCGATCATCGCGATATCCTCAATCTCGGGTGTCAAACATGTGCGCCCGGAAAAGCACCTTGGCTATGATGCGACCAAGGCGGCCGTGGCACATATGTGCAAGGTCACGGGCTGCGAATGGGCGGCGCGCGGGGTGCGGGTCAACGCGGTGGGGCCGGGCTATACAAACACCAAAATGCTGCGCGACGTGGGCATGAGCCAGCCCGAGGTTCTGGCGCAATGGCTGGGCGATACCCCCGTGCGACGCCTGATGGAGCCTGCCGAGATTGCCCAGACCATTGGCTTTCTGGCCTCGGACGCTGCCAGTGGCATCACCGGGCAGTTGATCATGGTGGATGGGGGCTATTCGGTCAGCTGAGGCCCTGCGCGGAATGATCCTAGAAAAGCACGGTCACTGCGTTGAATTTTCCAAAGATTGCCATAAGACTGCGGTGGAAGTGCGAAACGACCTGACAGGGAAACAGTGCCAGAATGAAGGACAAGGACACCGGACTGACGCTTGCAACCTCGGTCTATGAAAGCATCCGGCATGATATCATGAACGGTGGTATCAAGCCGGGTGACAAGCTGGCATTTGATGCGCTGCGGGACAAATACTCTATCGGGATCAGTCCTTTGCGGGAGGCTTTGAACCGGCTTCATTCCGAAGGCTGGGTAGAGCGCGAAGAACAGAAGGGCTTTCGTGCCGCCGAAATATCGGAACAGGAACTGCGGCAGCTTGTCCGGTCGCGGATTCTGATCGAAGGGGCCGCGATCACCGAAGCCATCCGGCTGAAGGATGTCGCGGCAGAGGAGGCGCTGGTGCTGGCCTTTCACCGGCTGAAAAAGGAAAAACGGCTGGTTGATGGGGAACGCTCTATCGCGTGGGAGAAGTGTCACCGCGCGTTTCACATCGCGCTGGTGTCGGGGACCAAGCTGCCACACCTTACCGCATTTTCAACGCAACTGTTTGATATTGCTGAACGGTACCGCATTCTTTGCGCCTCTGGTTATCCTGAACGCAACGAACGTGACGAACATGCCGAGATCATCGAGGCCTTCCTGCAAGGCGACGCGCCGCGCACCATCGCGCTGTTGGCCGCGCATTATCAGGTCACGGTTGACATGATCCTGCGGGCGTCTTTTTCCTAAGACGCGCTGTTTCACCCGACACTCTGCACCAAAAGCGCGGCTGACCGGCTGCGGTTTTTATCTATTTGAATACACGCATAAAATTCTGAACGGCGCATGACCGGCAGTTTGGGAAAGTTTTCGCACTACTGTATATAATAATCGAAAATACTGTTGACAGTATTATATTTTGGAAAGAAAATCGCTCCACATGGCTTGCGATCCTGACATCCAAGCCACCTCATTGCCGCACAGACCTGCGGCAGTTCTGGTCAACCCATAGGCTTGCAGATCAGCCCAACGCCCTGCCAAGCGCCCGAAAAGGAATTCGCGAATGACTGTTGAAACAAAGCACCGGCCCCGGATCGCCTTTTTGGGCACGGGCGCGCAGGGCGCGTCGATTGCTGCCGATTTCGCGCTTGCCGGGCATGATGTGACCTTTATCGACCAATGGCCTGATCATGTGACCGCGATCCGGGCCAACGGCATCACCGTCAACCTGCCGACCCGCACCATCAATGCCCGGGTTCCGGCCCTGCATCTGTGCCAGATAGCCGAGGTCAAGCAGCCCTTCGATCTGATTTTTCTGGTGGTCAAAGCCTATGACACCAAATGGGCCTGCGAGATGATCAAGCCAATTCTGGCGGCGGACGGGCTGGTGGTCGGGCTGCAAAACGGCATGACACATGAAGATATCGCCACCATCCTTGGTCGCGACCGCACCATCGGCGCGGTGATCGAGATTGCGTCGAACATGTGGGTGCCGGGCGTGACGAACCGCCAGAATGACCATGACACCTCTTGGTTTGCGCTTGGCGCGCTGACGCCCGAAACGCAACCAAGGGTCGAGGCTGTGGCCGAAATCCTGCGCTGCACCGGCCGGGTTGAGGTGATGGAGGATATCCGGTCTGCCAAGTGGATGAAGCTGATTGTGAACGCGGCAGAACTGATCCCTTCGGCGATCATCGACATGCCCCTGAACGATGCCGCCCGCTATCCGGGTATGCTCGATGTCATGCGCGCCGCCGGGTATGAGGCCATGCGGGCGGCCCTGGCAGACGGGGCCAGCATCATTTCCATCATCGGGATGCCGCCCGTTACCAGCAACGATCCCGAGCGCTATGTCGATGCGATATTCGAGGAGGTGCTGACCACTTTCTCACGCGAGGATACGCTGACCACGTCCTTGCAAGACTGGCGCAAGGGGCGGCGGGCCGAGGTGCAAGAGGTGAATGGCTGGGTGGTAGATATTCTGAAGGCGCATGGCGTTGACGCCCCGGTCAACCAGCGCGTCGTTGAAGTGGCATATGAGATCGAGGCCGGCGTCCGGGTCGCCGCACAGGCGAACGCCGCCGATCTGATCAGGATTTATCACGAAACTACGGCCCGGGCCTGAGTTTAGAGTTGGCGGCGGGCTTGGGGTGCAATCCCGCCGCAAGCCCGCATTTTCATGAAAGGCGCTGCCATGACCGATACCAAACTGGCCATCCTGACCGGGGCCGCAGGCGAAGTGGGGCGGGCGACGGCCCGGCAATTTGCCGATGCCGGCTGGTCGCTGATCCTGTGCGACCGCACCGATGCCGTTGTCACATTGGCCGAGGGTCTGGCGGCCGAAACCGGGCGCACCTGTCTGGGCGTCAAGATGGACCTGACCCACGATGCCGAGGTGGATGCCGTGGCGGCGCTGGCGGCAAGGACCGGCATTCCGTTGCAGTTTCTGGGCCTGATCGCCGCGATCAACCATGCAGCGGTCAGCATTGAAGGCCTTGATATGGCGGTCTGGGATCAGGTTCAGGCGGTCAACCTGCGGGCCAATGTCAAGTTCATCAGCACCTGCGTGCCGCAGTTGCGCAAGGCGGGGAATGCGTCGATTGTCACCGTCTCCAGCTTTTGGGGCCGCGAGGGGCACGCCTATTTCAGCCCCTATTGCGCGTCAAAGGCGGCGCTGATCTCGCTGACGCAAAGCATCGCGGCGGAACTTGCGCCCGCGATCCGGGTCAATTCGGTCGCCCCCGGCAACATCGACACGCCGATGCACTTTACCGCGCTGGCGGTCGAGGCCGAAAAGCGCGGCATCCCGAAAGAGGCCATGCAGGCCATCGAATGGGCGAAAATCCCGATGGGCCGCCCGGCCTCGACCGCCGAAATCGCGTCGGCCATCCATTTTCTGTCCACCGATCAGGCCAGCTACTTTATCGGGGCGACACTGGATGTGAATGGCGGCTGTCGGTTCACCTGAACCAAGGCACCTGCCCTACTTCAGCGCCACGTAGGTCTGCGGGTCCAGCATGCTGGCCCGCACGGCCACATGGGTGCCCGTCGCTGCGGAAACCATATCGCGCAGCGTGGTGCAGACCTCTGTCACCCGGTCTTTGGTGCGCTTCGGGTGGGGCAATATCTGCAACTCCACCCCCACACGCGGCAGATCGGGCAGCGCCAGAACCGACAGCACCGCAAACTGGCAGGCGGCAGGCGGCACGTTCAGGGCGCCACACAGCATGGAGCGGATCGGAACCAGTGCCGAAACCAGACTGTCGCGGCAGTTTGGATAAATCGCTTCATCGACATAGATTTTGACGTTCGGCATCGGGTGACCTTACACCGGGACCAGCACGAAATCGAATGGCGACCGCCACATCGCCGTGCCGCCCTCTGACCGTTCAAATGGCGCGATCAGGGTCTGCTTGACCCCGAACACGGCGTCGCTGTCGAGATAGGCATCCCCCCCCACAAAGGTATGCGTCACCACGGTTTGAAAGCCATCCGCCGTGACCAGATAGTGCATATGCGCCGGTCGGTACGGGTGGCGCCCCAGATGGCCCAGCATCTGCCCCACCGGGCCATCATCGGGAATGGGATAGCTGACAGGCTTGATCCCGACAAAACTGTAGGCCCCATCCGCACCCGTGATGAACCGGCCCCGGTTGTTCCATTGCGGCTGGATGCCGGGTTGCTGCACATCGTAAAACCCGTCGGCATTGTCGGACCACACATCCACACAAGCCCCGGCAATTGGGGTGCCGTCCAACCCGATAACACGGCCTTCAAAGAGGCAGGACTCGCCCTTGCCATCCAGACTGATGGTCGCGCCCATCGGCAGGATCGGTGCATCTGCCACATGAAACGGGCCAAACACCGTGTTTTCGGTGGCCCCGGCCGGGCGGCGGTTGTTGATCGCATCCACCAGCATGGAAAAGCCAAGCACATCGGACAGCAGGATGAACTCCTGACGTTCGGCGCTGCACATCTGGCCTGTTCTGGTCAGAAACCCGATGGCCTGCCCCCATTCGTCCTGGGTCAGATGAATGTCTTTGGCAAAGGCGTGCAGGTGTTTGACCAGACTGGCCATCACTTCGGTCAGCCGGGGATTGCTGTCTGCCGCCATGCGCGCGTTGACGGTTTCCACCGATGTGGCTTCACTGAAATAGGTCATCGTTCCTCCGAAAATGCGGCGTCAGGCGGCGGGGGTGTCGCCCGCCCAAGCCCGGCGCAGCAGGCCGCGCAGGGCGGTTTGTTCCAGCGGGCGCGGGTTCCAGTAAGGGCGCGACATCGCAAGTTCTTCGGCGCGGGCCAGTTGAGCCTCAGACAGGCCAAGCGCGCGCAATGATGTGGGGGCACCCAACGATTGTGCGAAACCCGCAAGACCTGCAGATGCCGTGCTGGTGCCGAAAACATCTGCCAGCGGCGCAAGCTGATCGGGCACAGCGGCTTCGTTATAGGCAATCGCATGCGGCAGGATTACGGCGTGTGTTTCGGCATGGGGCAGGTTGAACGACCCGCCCAGCACGTGACACAGCTTGTGATGCAGCGCCATGCCGACTTGCCCCAGCACCGTGCCACACAGCCACGCGCCATATTGCCCTTCGGCCCAGGCCGTGCGGTTGGTGGGATCGGCCTTGATCGCAGGCAGCGCCGATACAAAGGCGCGGATGCCTTCAACCGCCATCATCGAGGATATCGGGTTGCGGTCGCGCGCATACAGCCCCTCGGCCGCATGGGCGATGGCGTTCAGCGCGCTGGAGACGGCCATGGCGGGCGGCAGGGTGCAGATCAGATCGGGATCATAGAGGATCGCCGCAGGGCGCACACGGGCGTCGGTCAGCGTGGTCTTTTCGCCGTTTTCGGTCTGGCCCAGAATGGGCGTTGCCTCTGACCCGGCAAAGGTGGTGGGGATCACGATCTGCGCAAGGCCCGTGCGCAGCGCCAGAGCCTTGCCCAGACCGATGGTGGACCCGCCGCCGATGGCGACCAGACAATCGGCCCCGCTTTGCGCAAGCGCGGCCATCGCGCTGTCCGTCACGTCAGTCGGCGTGTGCATCACAGCGCCTGCAAAACGGCCAACCGCCAATGCTCCCAGTTGGTCTGCCAGCGCAACGCCGGTCTGCGCCTGATCCGCCGTCGTCAGAACCAGCGCGCGGTGGCACTGCAGCGCGGCCATTTCCTCGGCGACCAATCCTACGGCCTGGGGGGCAAAGCGCACACTGACCGGTGATCCTTGCCATCTGAAGGCAGGCATGAAGAAGGATGATTGGGACATTGCGCGCCTTTCTGTGGTGGAGGAGGCCCCGGGCACCCGGGGCCGCCGTGGGCGGTCAGTCACCTATGGTCAACGTGACCTTGACTGCCTCGGCAGGTTTCGCGCCGATCTCATACCCAAGCGCCGCCTCGCCAAGCGTCAGCGTGTGGGTCTGGATCGGCGACAGGTCGATGCCCGTGCGCCCCAGAAACCGCACCGCCGATGGCCAGACCCCGGGCGACCCGATGCAGCCTTTGACCGTGAGATCCTTGATCTGGATCTTGCCCAGTTCGACCGGGAATTTCTGCCCGATATTGATGCCAACCATGGAAACCCGACCCTCGGCGCGGGCATAGTCGAACACCGACGCCAGCGAGGCCGCATGGCCTGCCGCCTCGATCACCAGATCGGCACCACCGTCGGTCATCTCCTCGATCTGGCCCGCCGCATCGCCGCCGGTCGGGTCGATCACCGCATCGGCCCCAAGCCGCAACGCCACCTCGCGGCGCAGCGGGATCGGGTCCACCACGATCACCCGCGCGCCCATGCCGATGGCCGCCGCTGCCGACACCAGACCAATGGTGCCGCCACCCGACACCACCACCGTTTCGGACGCATTGGTGCCGCCGTTGTGCAAAACGGCATAATAGCCGCAGGTGAAGGGTTCAATCAGCGCGGCCTTGGCGTCATCAACCTCGTCGGGCAGCACATGCAGCCATTCGGGGCGGGCGGCAAAGAATTCGCGGTCCGCACCGTCCATCGAAAACCCGAAATGGTGAATGCGGTCCGGCGTGCGGATCACGCATTCGCCGACCACTCTGTCGCCCACGCGCAGTCCTTTGACGTTGCGGCCCACCTCGACAATCTCGCCCACCCATTCATGGCCGGGGGTGACGGGATAGCTGATCGGAATGATGTAGCGTCCCGCCAGCAGTTCATAATCCGAATGGCAGATGCCAACGCGGCGGGACCGCACCAGCACCTCATTCTCGGTGATCGACGGCATCGGCGCGTCGATTACTTGCAGGTCGTTCGGGGTTTTGAAGATCAGCGCCTTCATGCGGTGCCTCCTGTTCCAACGGTTTCGGTACGGCCCGACAGGGCCGAGGTGAAGACGGCTTCCAGCAGGGCAATCGTGTCCACCATCTGCTGCCCGGTGATCGGATATCCCCCGCCTGCCCGGATCGCGCGGGCAAAATCCACCAGATTGTCGCGCACGGGTTCGGCCTTGGGCACCTCGGTCACGGTGATCGGCTGGCCCTTGAAGCCGGTCGTCACCACCCAGCCATCCGGGCTTTCGACATGCGCCTTGTCACGAATGTCGATCCAGCCAAGCGACCCAAACACCGCAAACCGCGAAAAGAACGGGTTGGCCAGTGACGCCGAAACATAGGACGTGCCGCCATTGGCAAAGCGCGTGAAGGCGGCAATCGTGTCGCCCTGCGGCAGGTTTGACGACAGGTTTTCGCAATGCACCGTGGTTTCCACCGCAGCGCCCAGAAGGCGCACCGACAGGTCCAGCAGGTGAATCCCCGTGGCCGTCATGCCGCCCGCCGGGGCCTGATGCGATTGCAGCCGCCAGTTGGACGGGTCCAGCGACAGGAACTTGTCATGGCTGAAATTGGCCTCGATCTGCTGCACCCGGCCCAGATCGCCCGCATCGGCGCGCGCCAGCAGGTTGGCAATCGGCGGTTCCCACCGCCGTTCATGGCCCATGCCCAGTTGCAGCCCTGCTGCCGCACAAGCCTGCACCGCCTTCAACGCTCCGGCGCGGGTCAGTGCCAGTGGCTTTTCGCAAAAGATGTGCTTGCCCGCCGCAACCGCCGCCGCAATCTGGTCTTCGTGCAGGTCATGCGGGGTGGCCAGCACCACCGCCTCGACCATCGGGTCGGCCAGCGCATCGGCGTAATCCGCGGTCACCATCAGCCCCTTGGATGCGGCGAAATCCTGTACAGCGGCAAGATTGGGTTCCACCCCGCGCACCAGTTCGATATCGGCACCGGCCCCTTGCAGGACCGACACCATCTTTTGTCCCCACCAGCCAAGGCCGATGATCGCCATCCGTACGGGCGCGCTCATGTCCGATTATCCACGCGCTTGAGGAAGGGGCGGATCGACACGGTTTCCCACAGATCGGCGGCGCGGAAGGGGTCATTGGCGTTGAAGGCCTGCGCCTCGGCCAGCGTATCGGCCTCGACCAGAAAGCACGATCCGATCATGGTTTCATTGTCATCGGCCATCAGCGGGCCGGAAATCAGGGTCTTGATCGGCGCACCTGCCAGATAGGCCTTGTGGGCGTCATAGTGTGCAAGTCTCAACTGGACTGCCGCAGGGCGGTCCAGACAGTGAATGATGTAGTGCATCTTTTCCTCCTGTGCGGGCGTCAGCCCGGAATGATCTTTTGCGCGCGAAGGGCGTCGAATACGGCGAAAAAGCTGTGTGGAGTGTATTGCCAGTCGGTAAAGCCACGCTCGCGGCTGTTCTTCAGGTCGCTGAAACATTCCAGCGTACGGCCCAGATCGGCGTCAGAATGCCACCAGTTCGCAATCCGGTTCACGTCCAGCGCCTGTAGCCCGTGCTTTTCCACCATGCCCGCCCAGATCGCCGGGGCATCGGCCATCTGATCCTCCAGCAGGACCGGGTGGCCGGGATACGCGCCAACCTCCAGCCCGAAATAGCCCGCGATCTGTTCCCATAGCCATGTCCAGCGGAACACCTCGCCATTGGCGATGTTGAAAGGGGTATTTGCGGCCTCGGGCGTGGTGGCAGCCCAATGCAACTGTTTGGCCAGAATGCCCGCGTCGGTCACATCGGTGACGGCATTATACTGCTCGACCGACCCCGGAAACACGAAAGGCCGCCCGGTTTCGCGGCAGATCGAGGCATAGACGGCCAGCGTCTGCGCCATGTTCATCGCATTGCCGATGGCAAGACCGATCATCGTGTGCGGGCGGTGGACCGACCATGTGAACCCGCGCTTTGCTGCCGCCGCGAACAGCACATCTTCCTGCGTGTAGTAGAAGTTCAGCCCCGGCAGGCGTGGCTGGCTTTCCAGAAACGGGGTGTAGGGCCGCGATTTGGCATAGCTTTCAAACGGGCCAAGATAATGCTTCAGCCCCGTCACCAGTGCCGCATGCCGCAGGGGTGCATCCACCGTGGCGTCCATCACATTCTGGATCATCGCGCCATTGGCGGCGACGTTTTCAGCCTCGGTCGCGCGGCGGGTCCAGGTGCAATAGAACAGGTGGGTGGCATCGGACGCCCCCGCCAGTGCGGTCTTGGTGGCGGCGGCATCCTCCAGATCGACGGCAATGTGCCGGTCGGAAAAATCGGGCACCGCAGCACCACGCGACACGGTGATGACGGTCCAGCCCTTGTCTTTCAGCAGGCGGCCCAGATAGCCGCCCGACAGGCCGGTGGCCCCGATCACAAGGGCTGTTTCAGAGGAGGTCATTCTTTTATTCCTTACGTCCGTACTACGATTTTCAGATGTTCACCCGATGGGTTCAGCAGGGCCTCGAACCCTTTGCCAACCACATCGGCCACGTCGATGCGGGCCGTGATGACCTTTTCCACCGGCAGGCTGCCTGCCGCGATCATGCGGGCAAGACGGGGCCAGATCTGCACCGGATAGCACCATGTGGCCTCGACGCTGATGTCTTTCAGCGCCCAAAGCATGGCGTCAATGCTGGCGGGTTTGATGTGCAGGCCGACCTGCACCACCTTGCCGCCCCGGCGCACGGCATCGACGCAGGTGTTCAGCGACACCTCGTTGCCCACACATTCCAGCGCCACATCGACGCCGACACCTTCTTCGGTCAGATCGCGCACCACCGACAGCAGGTTGTCTTCACGCGGGTTGATGATCACGGCATAGGGCGCGATCTCGGCCAAGATGCGGCGGCGGTTGGGGTTGGGTTCCGACACGATGATCACCGACGCGCCCGCCGATTTCGCGCATAGCACCGTCAGCGCGCCAATCGGCCCGGCCCCCGATACCAGCACCGTGGACCCTGCGGTAATCCCGCCCCGGTCCACCCCGTACATCGCCACCGCAGCCGGTTCGATCATCGCGGCCTGTTCGTCCGTCACGGCATCGGGCACGGGTTGGGCGTTGTAATCCTTGATCACCGCCCGGTCAGCCATGCCGCCCCATGCCCAGCTAAGCCCGATACAGCCCATCTGCGGCGACAGATGATAAAGCCCGCGCTTGCCGTAATAATCGCCGCGCGGCATCACCAAGGGTTGCACCGAAATCCGGTCGCCCGCCTTCACATGGCTGACCGCATCGCCAACCTTCAACACCTTGGCCGAAAACTCGTGCCCGAGGATCTGCGGGTTGGTCGCCCCGGTAAACACATGCGGTTCGGTCGGGGTGACGATGGGGCCTGCGATATATTCGTGCAGATCGGTGCCGCAGATGCCCGTCATGATCGGTTCGACCAGCACGTCATCGGGGGCCAGCACGTCGGAGGGCGGGGCCACGTCTTCGATACGGATATCGCGGGCGGCATGAAATCTTGCAGCTCTCATCTTCGTCTCCTTATTGTGCGGTATAGCCGCCGTCGCAAACCAGACTTGCGCCGGTCACAAAGCGGGCCTCGTCAGACGCGAGGAACAGAACGCAGTTGGCCACATCGACGGGTTCACCCAAGGTCAGCGGGTGCTTTTCGCCCATCATCGCCAGATAGTCGTCGCGGCCCTTGGGCCAAGAGTCTGCCGCCTGCATGAACAGTTCGGTCTTGGTGGACCCGGGATGCACCGCGTTCACGCGGATGCCGTAGGGGGCATAGCAGATCGCGTCGGTCTTGGTCATCAGCAGCACCGCGCCCTTGGTCGCATGATAGGCGGGCAGGTCGGCAGACCCGATCAGACCATAGATCGACGAAAAGTTGACGATAGACCCCGCCTTGCGCGCCATCATCCCCGGAAGGACGTGCTTGGTCATGAAGAACGTGCCCTTCACATTGATGTTGAAGACAAAGTCCCATTCGGCCTCGGTCATCTCATGCACCAGCTTGTTCACGCCGGGGGTGGCTGCGGCATTGACCAGAATGTCGATGGGGCCAAAGGTGGCCACCACGGTTTCGACAGCCGCCTGAACCTGCGCCTCTTTCGTCAGATCGACCTTCACGAACACCACCTCTGCCCCCGTGCGGCGCAGGTCGGCGGCCAGTGCCTCGCCTTCGTCCAGCACGTCGAATATGGCGACCTTGGCACCTTCCTCGGTCATGCGGCGCACGGTGGCCCCGCCGATGCCGCGCGCGCCGCCGGTGATGATTGCAACCTTGTCTTGTACCCGCAGACCCATGCCTTGCCCCTTCAGATCAGAACCATGCCGCCATCGACCATCACGGTCTGGCCGGTGATGTAGTCGCTGGCCGCAGAGGCAAGGAACCCGGTCACGCCGATGATGTCCTTGGGCGTCGAGGCCCGGCCCAGAAGGATGCCTTCGGCAAAGCCATCCACCGCCTCGTTCGGTTTCGAGGTGACACCGCGTTCGATAAATTCGCGGTCCAACTGTTCCCACAGTTCGGTCCGCACCACGCCGGGACCAAAGCAGTTCACGGTGATCTTGTGTTCTGCCAAGGCCCGCGCGGCGGCCTGCGTCAGCGCGGCCACCGCAAACTTGGAGGCGCAGTAATGCGCGAACAGCGGGTAGCCCTGCTTGGCCGCAATCGACGCGGTGTTGATGATCTTGCCGCCCGTGCCTTGGGCGATCATCTGGCGCGCGGCCTCCTGCGTGCCGATCAGCACGCCCCGGCCATTCACGGCCATGATGCGGTCGAAATCTTCCTCGGTCACGTCCATGAAGGGGCAGGCCTGACTGATGCCTGCGTTGTTGAACATCACGTCCAGCCCGCCAAAACCCGCCACCGTCTGCGCCACCATCGCGCGGGTGCTGGCACGGTTGGCCACATCAACCTGACACCAGATGGCCGCCGACCCGATGTTGCCTGCCACACCGCGCGCGGCATCGGGGTTCAGGTCGGCAATCATCACCCGCGCGCCCTTTTGGGCGGCGTCACGGGCGATCTCTGCGCCAAGGCCACGCCCGGCCCCGGTCACGATGATGCG
Source organism: uncultured Alphaproteobacteria bacterium (assembly GCA_963772935.1). Taxonomy (GTDB): domain Bacteria; phylum Pseudomonadota; class Alphaproteobacteria; order Rhodobacterales; family Rhodobacteraceae; genus JANNNF01. Next base: position 89,451 of record CAVYZK010000001.1, read on the forward strand.
CTTGCCTTGCAAAACGTCTGACATGGTTTCCTCCACTGTCAGTGCCGTGTGCGTCGGACGTAGAACGCCGCCGCAAGCACGATCACCGCCCCTTTGATGATGATCTGAAACTGGATCGGTGCGCCCACCAGCAGCACCAGATTGAACACGGCAACCAGAATGGCCGCCCCACAGATCGCGCCCAGAATGGTCCCGCGCCCACCCGACAGGGCGACCCCGCCGATCACTGCGGCCACGATGCTGTCCAGCTCAAACCCGCGGCCCACGTTGTTGTCCACCACCCCGGCAAAACCTGCCAGCGTCAGACCCGCCAATGCGGCCAACCCACCCGAGATCACATAAGACCAGATCACCGTGCGATCCGGATTGATGCCGACCAGCCGCCCCGCCATCGGATTGCCGCCCACGATCAGCAACCGCCGCCCATAGGCCATCTTGTGCAGCAAGATGCCAAACAGAACGGCAACCACCACTGCAATGCCCACCGATATCGGCACGCCATAGACACGCCCGGTGCCGATGGTTTTGAAGATCGGGGGAATGTTGCCCGACGGCGCCCCCGAGGTCAGCGCGAACCGAATGCCTTGCAGCATGATCGCCGTCGCCAGCGTGGCCAGAAACGGCGACACATTGCGCTTGGTCACCAGAAACCCGTTGACCACCCCCACCACCGCCCCGACCAGCAGGGCCAGGGCCACGATCTTCAGCGCGGCCCCGTTATCGGTGCTGAACAGGGTGGTAAAGACCGCCGCCGTTGCCATCACAGACGCCACGCTCAGATCCAGCCCGCGTGAGATGATCACAAAGGTCTGCCCGATGACCACCAGCAGCAAAGGGGCCAGCTGCAACAGCATGTTGGTCAGGTTGCCCGCCCCCAGAAAGCTGGGTTGCAACAGCCCGCCCACCACCAGCAGCAGCGCCAGAAACAGGATGACCCCATGCCGCGCAAAGACAGATTTCAACAGGTCCATACGGACGTGCGGGGGGGTGTCGGCGTCAGTCATGACCGGCTCCTGCGGCTATCGACATAGATGGAAACGGCGGCGATGATGATTGCGCCCTGCGCGACCAGTTGGAAATGCGTCGAGACTTGCAGAAAGTTCAGCAGGTTGTTCAGCACACCCACCAGAAACACCCCCAGCAAAGTGCCCAGCACCCCACCCCGCCCACCGCTGAGCATGGTGCCGCCCACAACCACCGGGGTGATTGAGGCGAGGGTATAGTTCACCCCCAGATAGGGCTGCCCGACGCCAAACCGGATCGCGAGATAAATACCCGCCACACCCGCCATCAGCCCGCTGAACCCATAGACGATCAGCAAAACCCGCTGGCTGTTGATCCCCACCAGACGCGCAGCCTCGGCATCATCCCCGTAAGCGTAGATGTCGCGTCCGGCGCGGGTATAGCCCAGAAACACCGCCGCAATCACGAACAGCAGCATCATGATGCCCGCCCCGATCGGCACGCCCAGCACCGTTTCATAGGCGACAAACTCCAGCACGCGCGGCATGCCGCCCACGGGGGACAGCGCGTAAAGCAGCGTAACGCCCTGCAATACCGTGCCGGTGCCAAGCGTCACGATCAGCGGGTGAATCCCCAGACGAAAGATCAGCAGGCCGTTCAGCATGCCGATCACCGCACACATCACCAGCAGCATCGGAATGACCCAGGCCGCCTGCGCAAGGTCTTTGTCGATCAGGCCCGATGCAAGGGTCGAGGCAAGGCTCATCACCGACCCTACCGACAGGTCGATGCCTGCAGTCAAAACGGCAAAGGTCTGCCCCAGGCTGACAAGACCCAGCCCGGTCGATTGTTCGACAATGTTGGTAAAGTTGCGCAGGGTCAGAAACCGGCCCGTCATCATCGCCCCGGCGATGACCATGGCGATGATCAGCACGATCACCACCAGCAACGGCGCATTGCGGCCAAAAAACTGCTTGAGGCGGGGACGTTCGCGGGTTGCAATCAGGCTGGTCACGCGGCTTTCCTCCCTGATTGGGCGGCAAGTTTCATGATGCCCTCCTCGGTGATGGCCTCACCGTTCAATTCGCCGCTGACAGCGCCTTCACGCATCACCACCACGCGGTCGGACATGCCGACCACCTCTTGCAGTTCTGACGAGATCATCAGGATCCCCACGCCACTGTCGGCAAGCGCCCGCATGATACGGTAAATCTCGGATTTCGCGCCAACATCGACACCGCGTGTCGGTTCATCAAGGATCAGTGCTGTGCGGCACGCCCGGGTCCAGCGCCCGAACAGGATTTTCTGCTGATTGCCGCCAGACAGGCTGTCCACAGCGCCCGTCGCCCCCCGGCAGGAAATGGCGAAGTTGGCGATTTCTTCGGTGGCGGCCTTTTGTTCGGCGCTGTCGCTGACGAAAAGACCGTTCATATAGGTTGAAATCGCGGCCCCGGTGACATTGCGGGCCACGTCCAGGTTCATGAACAACCCCTGCCCCTTGCGATCTTCGGTGACAAACCCCACCCCTGCCGCGATCAGGCTCTGCGCGTCGGGGCGGGCAATCGCCTTGCCCTGCACTTCGACCGTCCCGGTCATCGGCAACACGCCAAACGCCCCAAGCGCAAGCTCGGTCCGGCCTGCGCCGATCAGTCCGGCAAGCCCGACAATCTCGCCCGGGCGCACCTCGACCGTCGCATCGCGCACCCGGCCGGGCACCGACACCCCGCGAAGGGCCAGCGCAGGCGGGCCAGCCTGCGGTTCTGTCGCGGCTTTGGGCGGGAAATACTGCGCCAGATCGCGGCCGACCATCAGGCGCACCAGCAGGTCGTGATCGGTTTCAGAAATCTCACGCGTGGCGACCTTCTGACCATCTTTCAGGATCGTCACCCGGTCGCAGAGCGCAAAAATCTCATCCAGACGGTGCGAGACATAGATCACCGCCACACCCTGATCGCGCAACTGCCGCACGACCCCGAACAACAGATCGACTTCCTTCATCGACAGCACGGCAGACGGTTCATCCAGGATCAGCACCCGCACGTCATGCACCAGTGCCTTGGCAATTTCGACCATCTGCTGATCGGCAATCGACAGACTGCCCGCCGCAACCGTCACATCCAGCCGCACGCCCAGACGGTCCAGTATGGCCGCCGCTGCCTGCGCCGTGGCCTTGTGGTCGATCAGCCCGAAACGGCCCCGCTTTTCGTTGCCAACCATGATATTCTCGGCCACGCTAAGGTTCGGGAACAGCACAAATTCCTGATAGATCACATGTATCCCGGCCTTTTGCGCCGCATCCGGCCCGGTCCAGCGCGTGACCTGCCCCCCCACGCTGATCGACCCGGCGTTGGGCTGAAACGCCCCGCCGATGATCTTGATCAACGTCGATTTCCCGGCCCCGTTTTCGCCGACCAGCGCGTGAACTTCACCCGCGCGCACGTCAAAATCGACACCTGCCAAGGCGCGCACGCCCGGAAAAGACTTCTGGATACCTGTCAGGGACAGCATGATAATCTCCCGTTATCTGACCGGGGAAGAACGCTCCCCCGGTCTGGGGCCTTCACCGAAGGCCTGTGTCAGATCACTGCGGATATTCGACCGAGAAGGTGGCCGGGTTGTAATCCGGCCCAAGGCCCGAGGTGATCAGCATGTCAGGTGCGCCATCGGTCACCACCATCTTTTCAATCGGGATGTCCGCCTTTACCGAAGCGGTCTCATCACCTTCGGTCACGCCGATCTGGGCGTTGATCGTGTAGACGCAGGGCACCGGCGCACCGGCCAAAACCTGAAGCGCCACTTCCAACGACACGCCCCCCATGGCAGGCGGATAGCCCACTTCGACCATCGGGATGTTGTGCTTGACCGCCAGTTGCAGACCGCCGTTCACGTCAGCATTGGTGTGGATCGGAATTTCACCATCGGCATAGCCAGCCTCGATGAACGCCTCGATCGAACCCGGGGTCTGCAACCCGTGTGCCGACCAGACCGCGTTGATATCCTTGCCGTATTTCTGGATCATCGCCTGCATGACCTGCTTGCCCTTGACGGGCGACCAGTCGGAATAGACCGTTTCCAGAATCTTGATGCCCGGATACTGCGCAAACACCTCACGCGCGGCTTTCTCGCGCAGTTCAGACGGGCTGGACCCGGCCTGACCAGCCAGCAACACGACGTTGCCTTTGCCACCCAGCTTTTCCACGATCCATTGGGCGAACACCCGGCCCATCACGGCATCAGAGGCGGTGACGAAGGTTACGAAGTTGTCAGATTCGATGCGACGGTCCACCATCACGACCGGGATGCCGTCTTCCATGGCGCGGGTGACAGCGGGGTCCAGCGCCTGCTGGGTATTGGCAGAAACGAGCAGCAGATCGACGCCCTGTGCCAGCAAATCCTGAATGTCGGCCACTTGCTTGGCATCGTCATGGCCAGCATCGGTGATGATCAGCTTTTCAATCTGGTCGGCATGGCGGGCAGCGGCGGCCTGCATGCCATGCAGCATCACAACGCGCCAGCTGTCGCCCAGACCTGCGTTGGAAAAGCCGATGACATAGGGGCCTTCCTTCTTGTATTGCGACGTATCCTTGAAACAGGTTTCGGGAGCGGGGTTGAACAGGTATGTGCGCGGAATACCCTCGTAGCCTTCGGCAAATGCCATCGACCCGGCGAGTGCGGTATAGCCAACCAATGCCGCCAAAGCGGTTCTGAATTTCATTGCTTCCTCCTTCATTGTTGGTCAGGCCGTGCTGGCTCCTCCTGGCACGCCTTATCGTTGCCTCGGTGCAGGATGTGATACCGTCGGCTGACAAAGTGCTAACAAACTCTGCCACAGATTTTTGGCCTTTTTGATCCATTCTGGATGAATGGTGTCACCTTCACCCGCGACGCTCCGTCTATCTTGCCCCTAACAGCGTCAAAGAACGGAGATTTCCCGGTGTCCACCCTGCAAAATATCCAAAATGGGATTGGCTGGATTGGCGTTGGCAAAATGGGAAACCCCATGGCAACCCGCCTGATCGAAGCAGGCCACGCGATCACCATCTACGATCCGGTGGCCGAAAACCGCGCGAGCCTTGTGGCGCGCGGGGCCAAGGTCGCCCAGACGGTGGACGAAATCGCGCGCGATTGCACCATTCTGTTCTCGACGATTCCGAACGATTCCGTGCTGTTGGACGTGATCTACGGAGCCACTGGCAGTGGTGGTCTGTTGGAATTTGCCGCCGCCGATACGGTTCTGGTGGAAATGAGTACGGTCTCGCCGCAGGTATCGGAACGGGTGGCGCGCGATCTGTATCGGCGTGGCCTGCGCTATGTTCGCTGCCCGATTTCCGGCAGCACCAGCCTTGCGCGCAGCGGCGGTCTGTCCGCGCTGGCGTCCGGCGATGCCACCGGCTGGGACCAGATATCGCCCCTGATCGACCTGATGGCGGCGCGCAAATTCTATCTCGGCGCGGGCGAAGAAGCCCGGTACATGAAGCTGGTGCTGAACACGCTTGTCGGGGCCACCTCGTCTATTCTGGGCGAGGCACTGGTTTTGGGCGAAAAGGGCGGCCTGACCCCCGGCCAGATGATGGATGTGATCATCGAAAGCGCGGTGTCTTCGCCGCTGATCAAATACAAGCGCGACATGATTGCGCAGATGGATTTCAGCCCGGCGTTTTCGGTGACGCAAATGATCAAGGATTTCAACCTGATCACCGATGCGGGCCGCGAAAAGCAGGTGCCGCTGTTCTTGTCGAACGTGATCTTGCAGCAATACACCGCAGCGGCCAATGCGGGCTACGGCCAGCAGGATTTCTTCTCGCTGTTCGACTGGATGCACCGCGCCGCCAACACGGTAGAAACCGACTGACGGCGCAGTATAGTGGCCCTTGGATATCACGATGGAACAGGTCATGACCAAGGCACCGCCCAATCTGTCTGACCACGAACTGTCGCGGGTGATCGACTTTCTGCGCAAGATCCGCCAACCCTTTGACGACCGGGTGCCGGGCGCAGAACCCGATCACTACTGGAATGTGGTGATGGAACTGGTGGACAGCCATTTGCAACAGCGCCCGCTGGACATCACCAACCTGATCGAGTTGTCCGGGGCCAGCTATGGCAGCGGCAACCGGCTGATCAAGCGGATGATCGACGACGGGTTGATCACCAAAGTGCCGCGCGGTCCCAAGCACAAGACCGCCTTTCTTGCCCCGAGTGACCGCCTGATGACCGCTTTCATCGGCTATGCGCGCGAGGTGAAGGCGCATCTGGCCAAGACCTTTGGCCTGCGGTCCGGCACGGAAACCGACGAGTACTATTTTGGTGGGTCGTACTTTGCGGCCCATATCATCGCGCCCGTGCAGGGCGGCGATATCAGCTCGAACGCGCTGCGCAACATCCGGTTTTTGCTGCATGACGACAACTACTTTGCCAGCATGCGCAACATGTGGTCGGATTTCCGCAATGACATCGGTCGCAAAAGCAGCTTCGATCTGCGCCCCCTTCCCGAACTTTACAAGCACGCCGAGATCGTGCTGCGCGACAAGGCAACCGCCTATGACGTTGTGTCGCTGAACATGCCATGGCTGGGCCGCTTTGCCGAAGCCGGGCTGGTGGCGGAACTGGATGATGTGCTGCCACAGGCGGCGATCAACCCGCTGGATTTTCACCCCTCGGTCTGGGGCACCGGGCGCTGGAACGGCAAGCAATACGGCATCCCGATCTATTGCACCGTCGAAATCCTGACCGCCCGCAAGGATTTGTTTGAGGCCGCCGAACTTGCCTATCCGCGCACCTTTGACGAAACCATCGCCGCCGCGCGCGCCCTGCACCGCCCCGACCGTGAGATTTACGGCATGTCGTGGAACGGCGCGCGTGGCATGACCATCGCCCATGCCTTCATGTTCTTCATGGCGTCGTCGCATGGGTCGGTGATCGACATTCCGCGCAAGAGTGAAAACTGGTCAGACGGGTTTGACGCCCGCAACCTGCGTCTGCGCATCAACAGCGACGAAGGCCTGGAGGCCATCGAATACATGAAACAACTGCGCGAGGTGTCGCCCCCGGGGGTTGAGACTTTCGATGCTGAACGCAATCTGGATTGTTTCATGTCGGGCCATGCTGCCATGGGCTATAGCTGGACCATGCGCGCCGCGCGTTTTGAACATGAACTCAGCTCGCGCGTGAAACGCCGGGTGGCCTATCTCGCCCCGCCGGGACTGCGCGGGCAGCAGGTCACAGCGCCGGTCGGCGGGTTTTTGTTGACCGTTCCGGCCTATGTCTCGACCGAGCGCAAGCGCGAAATCATCAACGCCATCGCGTGGATGGCCTCTCCCGAAGCGATGAAGGCACATGTCCGCAACGGCTTTCCGGTGGCCCCGCGTTTTTCGGTTTGCGCCGATCCCGAGGCCTTGGCCTCCTCGCCCATCGTCAGCTTCATCGACCGCATGGCCCGTCGCAATGAGCTGAACACCTGGTCGCGCCCCGCCGTGCCGGAATATGTTGAGATAGAGCGCATCTTGGGCGACGAGATCTTCGCCGCCGTATTCGAGGGAAAACCCGCCCGCAAAGCCCTCGCCGATGCCGAGGCCGCAGCCTACCGCTTTATCCGCCAGTGACGGATTTTGCGGTTGGCGATGGTTGAATCGGCAAGAAAGAATCAGATAAAAACACGCTCTGATTGAATCCCCTTTGGCGGAGGGATTTGGGCAGATCGTATGACCAGACTTGGCACGCTGCTTTTACGCAAAATTCCGCTGCGTGAATTCAGCGTTAAAGAAGTGACACACGGCGAGCGTGAAAACTCTAATCAGATGATTCTTCTTCATTTTCCCGTGAAGGCTCGCAGCACCGCACCAGTGGCCTGCACCATTGCAAAACATGCTCGAGAATGTTGATTTTTCGTTCACACATGATACTATGTGCTTACTAAGTACGCATAGTACATTAAAATTACACGCTATAGTTGTTTTTGTGTTTTTCTCTGTTGTGTACGACAGAATCCACGATCGCCCAGTAAATTCCAAAACTCAGCGTCCTTTATGACGGTGCCAGAACATGACTGTTTGTATAGTTTCAAGAAACACTATTTTCAGAACTGCTGTCGCACAACTGTGCACCAGCAGGGGCTTGCCCATAACCGACACCGTGGATTCATGCCTTAAACTAACGCCCGCCAATATTGGCCGGGTGCTTTTGCTGCATGTTCTGGACCATGACAGCCCGGTGAATGAAAAAATCGAAGGTGTTCTGGGCCGGTTTGGAAACCTTCGCATCGTAGTTGTGGTGCCCGATGGGTTCGATCAGACGTTTGATGGCAAATACGACAACAGGATAACGGTAACAATTCCAGATACCGTCCCATCGGAAACGTTGATCAGCGCGCTGCACCTGGCGGATTTGGGCTATAGCATCCGGCCACCAAACCAAAGCAGGCCAGCCAGCGAAACCGTGGCCGAGACAACGACGCATTTACCCGTCGCACATATCGAAGATCGTGCGGATGGATCAGACGGCAACAAAACTTTTCTTTCGCATCGCGAAATCGCGGTGTTAGCCCATCTTTGCTCTGGCAACTCCAACAAGGCCATTGCCCGGTCTTTGGGGATTTGCGATGCGACGGTCAAGGCACATCTGCGGTCTTCATTCCGGCGGATTGGTGCCGCAAACCGTACGCAGGCGGCCATGTGGGCGTCACAGAACCTTCAGGCGATATCCGACAAAGGCAGTATGAGCTGACGCGGAGCTGCAAGGGATTACGCCATATGGCGTAAAGATGCCCTGAAGTGCTTACGCCATATGTTCAAGGGACAATCGGAATTGAAGGGGTACAATAAGACACGGGTATAGATTCGCAGTGCCGCTTCGGGGGGGGTTGGCAAATGAACAAAATAGTAAAACCTGCATTTTTGGCAGGGAACACAATTTTCAGTCTCAGATTAAAACGAAATTTTTCATCACTTACGGATGTGGCATTTGTACAGCTAGACACGGTGTCCGGTGATTTGGTGTTGTGTTCCAGTGGCATACCATCGTCTTCACGGCCTGCTCTGCCGGATGACCCAATGCCGCTGTTGGGCGACCTTGTAAGTTGCCATGAGGTTGATTTTAACAGCATCACCGATATGAAGCTTGCCGAGACGCTGGTAGAGCACGCGCATCTGTGTGGCAGCACGGCAGGGGATTGGCATATTTTCAAATGCTCTTTCAGCTTTGGCACAACCGACTATATCGCGTTGTTCTTGCGGAACACCACCGACGCGGATGCCGCAACTGTAATGCTTTCAAAGACTTGGCCGATATTGCGCGAAGATTGCCTGCGCGATCTGGAGCAGTCCGGTACAGATGCCTGTGACAAGGCGATGCTCTGGATGGTGGCCAGCAAAATTGATGTCGCCATTCTTGTGATGAATGCCCGCGGATTGATGCTGCGGGCAAATGCCGCCGCCAAGGCCCTTTTGGACAGTGAGCAGGTGTTGCGGCGCACGCAAGGCGGTATCCAGTGCCTGAACGGATCACAGACCAAAGGGTTTGTAGATGCCATTGCAGCTTGCGCAACTGCCGACCCTTGCCGGTCAGAAACCGTTATATTTCTGGATACTGCGACGCCGTCGCTGCGTATTCCGGTGACACTGTCACGGTTCCGGCATGACGGCGTTGCGACCGATCTTGTCGCCGTCATGATGCCAACACCACCAGACAGCCGGCGGGTGGAAATGCTGGCGCGGGCGGTCGGACTGACCCCGGCCGAAGCCCGCGTGGCATCACTTTTGCAAATGGGTCTTTCAAACAAGGACGCCGCCCGCGTGGCGGGTTTGAAGGAACAATCCGTTTCAACCTATGCCAAACGCGTTCTGAATAAGCTGAACGTAACGTCACGTGCGGAAATGGCGCAGATGTTGACTTGGCAAGCGGCCGGAGGGCGACTTTGATGACTGAGATTCAAACCGGATCAGAATTTAAATCACCGCCTGCCACACCGACGGGCGATTTCAAGCAGGGTGCGCGGGTTTTACGCGACGATGACCTGCAGAACATCTATGCCGCGTTGACGAAAGGCGATGGTGGCCTTGCGCGGCGGCGTGATCTTGGGGAAATGCACAAGCGTCTTGTTGCGATGGTAACCACGCTTAATCAAGGGCTTGGTGACGCGCAGATTGCGAAGGCCGCCGCAGACCGGGCAGAGTTGGGACAACGGCTGGATCAGATGGAACGCGCTGTGAACAGCATGGACGGTGCCTTGCGTATCGAGCTGGAGCCCATATTGCGCACCATCGTTACCGATGCCGTCAGTGCAAATAACACACCACGCAATAGACAGCCTGTTTCAGTATTTCTATCACTGGTTGTATTTATCGCAGGTATTGCGCTTGGCGCGATATATGCGCCTGAGATCAAGGATATTTCAAATGAAGTGCTGGCCGCCAGCACCTCTACATTTAAAAACTCTGATGCGGAATCATCCCTTATTGGGGGCATCGGGCCGTCTGCGAATCTGATGAAGTGAGAATATCCTGGGGATATTGAGATCCCTCGGTAAAGAAGTTTGGCACGCAAGAGACAGCGAATTTACGCTTTGCGGGCCAGTATCATAATCATCAGGAGGTTATTATCATGTCTGACTATGTAGATCCCACTGACAACTGTGACGTTCCCCCGTGGGAAGAGTGTGTCGTGGCACCTTGCGTTGTCGATCTTTCAAAAGCTGGCGGCAACAACCAGGTGACTGGCTCCGGCACCATTGGCGGTGATTGGGTTGATCTGCGCCTTGCGGGTTCCCCCGATAATTACCATGCGGGCTCGGGCGATGACCTTGTTGTCGGCAATGGCGACAACAATGAAATCAAGGGCGAAGACGGCGAAGACACCATCTATGGCATGAGCGGCAGCGACGAGCTGTCGGGCGGTTTGTGCGATGATGTCATCTATGGCGACGACGGCCATGGCTCTGGCGTCGAAGGCAATGACTGCGTCGAAGGTGACGAAGGCAACGACTATCTGGTCGGCGAGGGTGGCGATGACGGCCTGCATGGCGGCACCGGCAACGACACCATCTTTGGTGACTATGAGACCGGCACCGATGACGGCAATCCGAACTCGTCGCCCGCGGCCACCTTCAACGACGGCGTGCTGGGCGGTGAAGGCGATGACCTGATCTATGGCGGTCAGGGCATGGACACGCTGATCGGTGATGACGCTGATGAAAACTCGCTGGATGATGGCAATGACACCATCTGGGGCGGGTCGGGCAGCGACTGCATCGCCGGTGAAGCGGGTGACGACTGCCTGCATGGCGAGTCGGGCGAAGACGCCATCTATGGTGGTCTGGGCAACGACGGCATCGACGGCGGTGAGGACAGCGACAGCATTTCCGGCGGCCTTGGGTCTGACTACATCCTGGGTGGCGAGGGCGATGACGAAATCTTTGGCGATATCCGTCAGGGAAATCTGGCTGACCTTGATGTCGGGTCCGACACCTGGACCGGCGGCTCGCAGTGGGACTTCTACGGCGCGGCCGATGTGATCTTTGCCGGAGAAGGCAATGACACCGTCGATGGTGGGGCTGGCAATGACTCGCTGTTTGGCGAAGCTGGCGAAGACCGTATGTTCGGTGGCCGTCACAACGACCATATGGAGGGCGGCGCAGAAGACGACTCCATGATGGGCGACGAAGGCAGCGACACCATGCGTGGCGGGTCGGGCGATGACTGGGTTCGCGGTGGCGCAGGTGGAGACCTGATCTATGGCGACAACGGCGGTTCTGGCGTTCGGATTGTGCCCGACGATTGCCTTGACGATGACGGCGTGGCCGACACAGACGAAGGCCCCGACGGCAACGACCTGATCCTGGGTGGTGACGGTGCCGATCACATCTTCGGCGAAGGCGGTTGCGACGAAATCTATGGCGGCAATGGCAATGACAACCTTTCGGGTGGCACTGGCAACGACTCCATGCATGGCGACGCAAACAATGACCGCATGGCTGGTGACGAAGGCAACGACACCATGCACGGCGATGCCGGCAACGACGTGATGAACGGCAACGATGACGATGACACCATGTATGGTGGCACCGGCAACGACCGTATGCTGGGCGACGCGGGCAATGACTACATGTCCGGCGACGCAGGCAACGACACCATGCTGGGTGGCACCGGCAACGACACGATGTATGGCGGCGACGGTGCCGACAGCATGTCGGGTGGCGCTGGCAACGACGTGATGAGCGGCGACGCCGGATGTGACAAGATGGTCGGCGGCGTCGGTGACGACTGGATGTCTGGCGGCGCTGATGCCGATCAGGTCAACGGCGACGCGGGCAACGACACGCTCTACGGCGACGGTGGCTGCGATACGGTCAACGGCGGCACGGGTGATGACCTGATGTCCGGCGGCGACGATGGTGACGTGCTGAACGGCGGAACGGGCAATGATGTCATGTCCGGCGATGATGGCAGCGACGACCTGAATGGCGGGGACGGCGACGACGACCTTGATGGCGGCGACGGCTCTGACTTCCTCTGGGGCGGCGATGGCGACGATGATCTGGTTGGCGGCGACGGCAAGGATGTGTTCGAGGTTCATCTGACCTGGGATGGCACCAATTTTGCCTCGACTGACGGCTCTGACATCGTTCACGACTTCGACATGGACAACGACGCAGATGTGTTGACGTTCGTGATTGATGACCTGACCGGGACGGCAACCTCCACCGGGCTGTTCACCGCCCTGGACGCGCTGACTTCGGTTGTGGACAACTCCGTCGATACCGCGATCAGCGTTGGTGGTGCCACCATCAAACTGCTTGGGGTACACGGCGACCACCCGTTCACTTTCGGGGATCTGGGCGAGATCAACAACTACAGCGATGGCAACTACCTCTATGAGGCCATTGATCTTGTGATCGTCTGATCCGTCGAGCAGGACGGACGTGCCCGGCAATCATTGTGCCGGGCACGTCCAGCCCCAGCTCGACAAAGAAGGGCTAGGTCCCCCGACCGGTAATTCTGACTTGGGCTGGGGTGCCGTCATACAAAGCGTTTAAGGGTTTGATTGGACTAGGGATATCGGAAGTCGCGTTCACGCGCACACTAACAGAGACGTTCGATACCGATCGGGCATATTCGCTTTGGTCAGATGAGTTTTCTATTCGGGGGGGATTATTTTGAAACGGTCCAGAAACGTATTTGACGGACAACGCGGGGTGATCGGCTTCATCGCTCTTGCCAGCGTTTTCGTCAACTTGCTGAACTTGACGGCGCCACTTTACATGCTGCAACTCTATTCCCGCGTGATGTCTTCGGGAAGCGTTCCAACCCTGATCGCGCTGACCATCGGCGCGCTGATCGCCTTGGGGTTCTACTTTTTGTTCGATACGATCCGGCAACGGCTGGCCAACCGGCTGGGCACCCGGCTGGAGGCTGCACTTGGGGCCTCTGTGCTGGGCGGTCTGGTTGAAGATGCGCAAAGCCGTGATACCCTTGGCGCACAGCCGATGCGCGATCTGCAGGATTTGCGTGGGTTCGTCAGCGGGCCCTTCTTCATCGCTCTGCTGGATGCCCCGTGGTCTGTCGTTTTGGTCGGTTTGATCTTTTTCATCCATCCGGTATTGGGCGTCGTGGCCAGCCTTGGGCTGGCCGCGCTGTTTTGTCTGGGCGTGCTGAATGACCGGATCGGACGCGCTCCCAACCAGACCGCCAATGAGGCCGGTCAGCGTGCCAACCGCACCGCTGACGAAATATTGCGGAATGCCGATATCGTGCGGTCGATGGGCAAGACCCCCTCGATGGTGACGCGGTGGCAAACCCATGCCTATTCGTCGATGTTCGCCGCAACAGTCGCGGCTGACCGGATCGCCATTCTGGGATCAATGGCCAAGGTTTTGCGCACAGGCATGCAGATCGCCATTCTGGGGGTCGGCGTCTGGCTGGTGATGATCAACCAGATGACCGCAGGTCTTGTCATGGCCACATCCATCATGCTGGGCCGCGCGGCGGCACCAGTGGAACAGTCGATCACCGGCTGGCGCGCGCTGATGTCGGTCCGGGTATCAGTGCAACGGCTGAACACGTTGCTCGCCCGTCAGGCAGAGCGCGAGACCCGGCTGGAACTGCCAGAACCGTTGGGCCATCTGTCGGTCGAGGAGGCCACAGTAGTGCTGCCCGATCTGCAAAACCCGGTGGTGTTCGGGGTCAGCTTTGAACTGTTGCCGGGGCGCTCGCTCGGCATCATCGGGCCAAGCGGGGCGGGCAAGACAACGCTCGCACGCGCGCTGGTGGGGTTGCAGCCGCTGTCCCGCGGCTTTGTGCGTCTGGACGATGCGGCACTGACCGACTGGCCCGCCGATCAGCTTGGCCGCTATATCGGTTTCCTGCCGCAACGGGTGGAGCTGTTCAGCGGCACCGTGGCGGAAAACATCGGCATGATGGATGCCGACGCCGCCCCTTCGGCCATTGTCGAGGCCGCAAAGCGCGCCGAAGTGCATGACCTGATCCTTGGCCTGCCCAAGGGGTACAACATGCAGGTCGGGGCCTTGGGCGAACGTCTGTCCGCAGGTCAGCGGCAGCGCATCGGCCTTGCCCGTGCCTTCTTTGGCGATCGCCGTATGATTGTGCTGGATGAACCAAACGCCAACCTTGACCCCGAAGGCGAAGAAGCCCTGGCCCGCGCGGTGGCCAATGCGACGGCACGCGGGGCCATCGTCATCGTCGTGACGCATCGGATGAGCATCCTGCGCCGCGTCAGCCATGCCGCCGTGATGGAAAAGGGCCGGCTGGTGCGCTTTGGCCCGGCGCGCGAAATTCTGGACGCCACCGTACACCCCTTGGCGCAACAGAAATCCGGCACCGAGAAAGTCACGGCCCTGCGGCTGGTTGATCCACCCGTTGGGCCAATCGCTGCCTTTTCCTCTCGCCGCAAAGGAGAGCCGACATGACCGGCACCGCACTCACCCGCGTCAGACCCACCGAAGTGGGTTTTGTAGACAAACTGCCCTCGCAGGGGTTGCGGATCGTGCCACCGGTTTCCGTGCGGGGGCCGGTCCTGTGGTTGCTGGTGTTGGGGTTTGGCGTGTTCGGCGTTTTGGCCGGATGGGCGGCAGTGGCCCCGATGCAAAGCGCCATCGTAGCGTCGGGCACCTTCCGGGTGGTGGGCGACCGGTTGGTGGTGCAGCATCTGGAAGGCGGCATCACCCATGACATTGCGGTCAAGGAAGGGGATGTCGTTCAGCAGGGCCAGGAACTGATCCGTCTGGATGACACCCGCTCTCGTGCCAATCTGGGTATTCTGAACAACCAGCTGGTCAGCGCCCTGTCAACGCAGGCCCGCTTGCAGGCAGAATTTGATGGTGCCGACACGATTGTGATCTCGCCCGAACTGAAAGCCCTGTTGGCGCTTAGTCCGTCATTCGGCGATATGGTGCAGATGCAGGTGGACGTGCTGAATTCGAACACCAAGATTTCCGCCGGCCAGATCAAGATCCTGCAAGACCGCATCAGCCAACTTAGCGAACAGAAGCGCGGCATCGAAATTCGGCTCAAGGCGCAGGATCGCCAGCTTGCCCTGATGCGCGAAGATATGTCCGCGCGGGAGGTTTTGCTGGAAAAGGGCCTGATCCCCAAAAGCCAGATGTTGTACATGCGTCGCGACGAGGTCGGGCTGGAAGGCAACGCCGGTGTCACCGAAAGCCAGTTGCAATCGGTGCTGCAACAGATCGCCGAGATTGAAGGCCGCAAATTGCAGGTGCGGCGGGATTATCTGAAAGACATCACCGAAGGCCGCCAGCAGGTGAACCAGCAGATCTTCGATATCCGCCAGCGCCTTGACGCCGAAAAAGACGTGCTGGACCGTCTGACCATCCGTGCCCCGCGCCCCGGCCGGATCGTTGGTCTTGCCGTCAATACCATTGGCAGCGTGATCGCCCCCGGACAACGCCTGATGGAGATTGTGCCCGATGACGCAGGCTATGTGATCGAGGCCAAAGTCTCGCCCAACGATGTCAATCAGGTGACCGAAGGCGGCCCCGCCCGCGTGCGCCTGACCGCCTACAACTATCGCACCACCCCGCTGGTCGAGGGGATTGTGACCGCCGTTTCGGCGGACACTCTGGTGGATGCAGGCAGCGGCGCGCTGTTCTTTCAGGTCGATATCCGCATCAAGCCCGGCCAGTTGGAGCCGCTCGATCATGTCAAGGTCGTGCCCGGAATGCCCGCACAGGTGATGATCTCTACCGGCGAACAGACACTTGCCAATTACATGCTCAGCCCGGTGATGGGCAGCTATGAACGCGCGCTGACCGAAAACGAGTGACGCAAAGCGTCGGCCAAGGCCGTCGTGGTTCAGGTGCCAATGTTCCATATCCTGCGGGCGTTGCCTTGCAGTACGGCGGCCTTTTCGCTGTCTGCAAGGCCCGCCAGCAGCGCATGGCTGGCGGCCACCCATTCGGCAAGGCCTGACTGCAGCGTGCAAACAGGGCTGTCAGACCCCCAAACGACGCGCGCCGGGGTGAAGGTTTGCAACACATGGTCGATCCATGGCCGCAGCGTCTCAAGACGCCACCCCCCACCGGTATAGGCGGTCACACCTGACATCTTGATCGCGACGTTCGGGCGGCGGGCAAGGTCTGCGATCTGTCTGGCCCAGGGATCAAAACTGCCGCCTGCAATATCTGGCACGCCGCAGTGATCCAGCACAAACTGCGTATCCGGGCAGGCATCGACCAACGCCTGCGCCAGCGGCAATTGCCGCGCCAGCATCACGATATCGAACGGCAGCCCAGCCTTGCCCAGCCGGGCGATGTTCTGCCGGAACAACGCGGCCTGTGACACGTGATCCGGCACCACATGCAGCGCACGACGCACACCCTTCACCACGCGCAGATCGGCACGTTCCAGCCACGCAGCAAACCCGGCAGACTCGGGTCGTGCAGCAGCAATCGCCCCCCGGATCAGGTTGCCCGGGCGCTGCATCAACCCGGCTACCATGGCGGTTTCGGCTTCCATATCCGCCTCGGCCACGTCCACTTCCATATGCAGCACGTCGCTGATGCCGATGCGGCGGGCCACGGCCTCATAATCCTCATAGCTCCAGTCGCGGTTCAACGCGGGCGCATCGGACAGCCACGGATAGGTCAGCCGCGTGCGGTCCACCAGATGCAGATGGGTGTCAAAAATCATCGGCGTCCCCTCCCCGGTTGCCAAAGTTCCGGCCCAAGCACCGGATTTGCCCTCAGTCATACTTGACTCAAGGCGGCTTGTCACGTTTAACTATAAAAAGATGTTCTGGATATGAAATCCATCGGCTGCCAATTCACCGCCTTTGAACATCACAAAACGGGAGGAGACGACATGAAGGAACGCGTTGCCAGCTCTGTGCTGGCGCTTTGCGCAGGCTTTGGTTTCGCCACGGCAGCATTTGCCGATGGCGAATTTGCAGGCGTAACCGTCGAGGCCAAACTGATCGGCGGCCAGCAGTATGAGGCGCTTTATGCCCGCATTGCTGACTGGGAAAAATCGACCGGTGCCAAGGTCAACATCATCAGCCAGAAGAACCATTTCGAGCTGGACAAGGAATACAAGGCCGACATCGCCGCTGGCACCACCAGCTGGTGCGTCGGGTCGAACCATTCGTCCTTCGCGCCGCAATACCCTGACCTGTTCACCGATCTGACGCCGCTTGTCCCGGCGGATTCGGTTGCAGGCTTCGTGCCCGCCAACATCGCGGCGGCCACCATTGCAGGCAAACTGACCATGCTGCCGCGCGCGCAGTTCGATGTCTCGGCGCTGTATTACCAGAAGTCGCTGTATACCGATCCCGCCAAGGCCGAGGCGTTCAAGGCCAAGTTCGGCTATGATCTGGCTGTGCCCGAAACCTGGGACCAATTCCGCGATCAGGCCGAATTCTTTGCCGCACCGCCGAATTTCTACGGCACGCAATACGCGGGCAAGGATGAGGCGATCAACGGCCGCTTCTATGAACTTGTCGTCGCCAACGGCGGCAAGATGTTCAACGACGACTTCACCCCCGCCTTCAACTCGCCTGCGGGCAAAGAGGCGCTGAAATGGTTCGTTGATCTCTACAAGGCAGGCGCGGTTCCCCCCGGCACCACCAACTATCTTTGGGATGATCTGGGCAACGGCTTTGCCTCAGGCACCATCGCGCTGAACCTCGATTGGCCGGGATGGTCGGGCTTCTTCAACGATCCGGCAGCGTCCAAGGTGGCAGGCAATGTCGGCGTCGCCCCTGCCCCCAAAGGCTCGGCTGGCGTGCGCACCGGGTGGTCGGGCTTCCACGGGTTTTCCGTGACCGAAGGCTGTGCCACCAAAGAAGCCGCTGCTTCCTGGTCGATTTCCTGACCAATGAAGACAGCCAGAAGCTGGAATCCGCCGCAGGCCCGCTGCCGTCGCGCACGGCTGTGTGGGACTATGTGCTGGAGCAGGCCAAGGCCGATCCCTACAAGTCCGAGGTTCTGGCCGCGTTTCAGGAAACCGCCAAGACCGCGTTCCCGGTGCCGCCGACCCCCTACTGGATCGAGGCTGGCAACCTGATCTTCCCGGAACTGCAAGCCGCCATCCTTGGCGACAAGACCGTAGACGAAGCGCTGCAAACTGCGTCTGACGCGGTTGACGGGCTGATGAAGGAAAACGGCGTCTACTGATCGCCGCTGATCCAATCGGGGCGGCCCATCGTGGCCGCCCCTGTTTCCTGTCGCCCAAGCCCAAGCCCGGAGCCTTCATGTCCACTGCCAAACTTCCCCCGTGGCTGGTGCTTTTGCTGCCTGCCTTCGTGATCATTCTGGCGGTGGTCGCGGTGCCGCTGATCCTGTCGCTGTATTCCAGCTTCACGCCCTATCATCTGACCCGGCCCGACACGCTGTGGAAATGGACCGGCAGCTTCAACTACGTCAAAGCCGCCACGGATGCGAATTTCTGGAAAGCCTTTGGCCGCACCGTGGTTCTGCTGACCATCGCGCTGAACACCGAGATGCTGCTGGGCCTTGGCCTTGCGCTGATGGTGTCGAAGGTCACGCGCGGCCAGCGGGCCTTGCGCACCGCGATGATGTTTCCGATGATGTTTTCGCCCATCCTCGTGGGCTTTCAGTTCAAGTTCATGTTCAACGACAACGTGGGCCTTGTGAACAACGCCCTGCAATCCCTCGGCCTGACCGATGTGGCGATCCCGTGGCTGGTCGACGGCAACCTTGCAATGTTCGCCATCATCTTTGCCGAGGTCTGGACCAGCACGTCCGTCTTCGCCATCCTGATCCTTGCAGGCCTGTTCGCCATCCCGCAAGACCCGCTCGAAGCCGCCAAGGTCGATGGCTGCACTCCGCTGCAATCGTTCCGCTATGTCACCCTGCCGTTCCTGATGCCGTTCATCTACATCGCCATGGCGATCCGCTCCTCGATGTGGCGCGCGCCTATGACATCGTGCAGGTGATGACCAACGGCGGTCCCGCGCGCCGGACCGAGCTGTTGTGGACGCTGATCGGGCGCACAGGCTACGTTGATGCCCGCATGGGGTATGCCAACGCGATGGGCTACATCGCCATCCTCATGTCGATCGGCTTCACCGTCTATTTCTTCCTGAAACTGCAATCCGCCCGGCGCGAGCTGGGGATGGGAGACTGACATGGCAACCGCCTCCCACCACCGCATGACCAAACGCGCGCTGAAAGTCGCGCATTTCGTAGGGCTTTTTCTGGCCATGTCGCTGATCTGCCTGCCCGGCCTCTGGGTGGTGCTGAACTCTTTCCGCCCCACCATCGAGATCATGGCCAAACCCCCGGTCTGGATTCCGCAAGACCTGAACCTCGACCACTACCGCGCGATGTTCGGCGGTGCAGGCGAAGGCGGCGTGCCGGTGCTGACCTATTTCCGCAACTCGCTGATCATCTCGATCACCTCTACGGTGATCGCGTTGCTGGTCGGCATGGCGGGGGGGTATGCCTTTGCGCGCTATCGCTTCAAGGGCAAGGCCACGATGTTCGTCGCCCTGATGGCCAGCCGCGCCGTTCCGGGGGTGGCCCTGTCGTTGCCGCTGTTCATCATCTTTGGCCGCACGGGGATAATCGACACCCATTTCGGCCTGATCCTCGTTTATGTGGCAATGAACGTGCCCTTCACCATCTGGCTGATCGACGGGTTTTTCCGGCAAGTGCCGAAAGAACTGGCCGAAGCCGCCGAGATTGACGGCTGCACCCGCTGGCAGGCGTTCTGGAAGGTCGAATTTCCGGTGGCACGCTCTGGCATAGCATCGGCAGGCATTTTCGCCTTCCTGACCTCGTGGAACGAATATGCGCTGGCAAGCCAGTTGACCCGCTCGACCACCTCGAAAACCATGCCGGTGGGACTGCTCGATTTCACCTCGCAATTCACCCTCAACTGGGGGGGCATGTGCGCGCTGGCGGTCTTGATGATCATTCCGGCGCTGGTGCTGACCTTCCTTGTGCAGAAACACCTTATCGCCGGGCTGACCTTCGGCGGGGTCAAAGGATAGATTATGGCTCAGGTTCAACTGAAAAACGTCGTCAAGAAATACGGCGCATTGGGTGTGGTCCACGCGATCAACCTCGACATCGCCGAGGGCGAGTTTGTGGTGCTGGTCGGCCCGTCGGGCTGCGGCAAATCCACCACCCTGCGCATGGTCGCGGGGCTGGAGGATATCACCGGCGGCGAGATTCTGATCGGCGGCCGCGTGGTGAACGACCTGCCGCCGCGCGACCGCAATCTGGCGATGGTGTTCCAGAACTATGCGCTTTACCCGCATATGACGGTGCGCGAAAACCTTGGGTTCAGCCTGAAGATCGCCAAGAAATCGCAGGCCGAGATTGACGCTGCGGTGGATGAGGCCGCGAATATCCTGTCGCTGACCCCCCTCCTCGACCGCAAACCCGGCGCTTTGTCGGGCGGCCAGCGCCAGCGCGTCGCCATGGGCCGCGCCATCGTGCGCCAGCCCGAGGTGTTCCTGTTCGACGAACCCCTGTCGAACCTTGACGCCAAACTGCGCACCCAGATGCGGGTGGAAATCAAGAAGCTGCACCAGCGTGTCGGTTCCACCGTGATCTACGTCACCCATGACCAGATCGAGGCGATGACCCTCGCCGACCGCATCGTCATCATGCGTGACGGACATATCATCCAGGTCGGCACCCCGCTGGATGTGTTCGAAAACCCGGTCAACACCTTCGTCGCCACCTTCATCGGCTCCCCACCGATGAACCTGCTGGATGGCACCGTGCAGGCGGGCCAGGTCGTGCTGACCGATGGCACCACCATCCCGCTGCCCCCCGGCCTGCCCGTTGCGGACGGCCGCCGCGTGCAATTCGGCATTCGCGCCGACAACATCATGCCGGAAGGCCACGCGTTGCCCCCTACCGCTCATATGGCCTTCGTAGATATGGCGGTCACACTGACCGAACCCTTGGGCACCGAAACCCTGCTCTACGCCACCCTTGCAGGCACCGAAGTCCAAGCCAAGATGCTGAACCCCCGCCCCGTCGCCCCGGGTGAGCGGATGCGCTTCGCCATCGCGCTTGATAAATGCCACCTGTTCGATGCCGAGTCTCGGCATCAGCCTGCGAGGCTGATCATGGCGCGGATAACCCTTGCCGAGGCTTTCCTCGTCGATCTGATCCCCAAGGTCAAACGCACCGACGCGATCCAGTCCTTCAAATCGCAGGAAACCATCTTCGTCACCCTGACCGACGCCGATGGGGCGACCGGCATGGGCTACAGCTACACCATCGGTGACGGTGGCCCCGCGATCCTGTCGCTGCTGCACCGCACCCTGCTGCCCGCGCTGATGGGGCGCGAGGCGGAAATGATCGAACAAATCTGGCGCGACCTTCTGTTCACCAGCCATGCCACCGCCGTTGGCCCGATCATGGCGCTGGCACAAGCCGCCATCGACACTGCCCTGTGGGACATGCGCGGCAAACGCGCAAACCTGCCTCTGCATCTGCTGGCAGGGGGGGCGAAAACCCGGGTGCCGATGTATTCAACCGAGGGCGGCTGGCTGCATCTGGAACCCGCCGCTTTGGTGGACGACGCCTTGGCAATGCGCGAGGCTGGCTTCAAAGGCTCGAAAATCAAGATCGGCAAGCCCACCGTTGCGGGCGATGCCGCCCGCTTGAACGCGGTGCGCGCGGCTTTGGGCGATGATTATGAGATCATGACCGATGCCAACCAATCCCTGACGCAGCCCGAGGCGTCCCGCCGCCTGAACCTGCTGGAATCCCTCAATATCGCATGGTTCGAAGAACCCCTACCCGCCGATGACATCGCAGGTCATGCCCGCCTGAACCGCCAATCTCGCGTGCCGATTGCAGTGGGCGAGTCGATGTATTCCCCCGGCCAGTTCGCCGACTACATCGCAGCCGAGGCGTGCGGCATCGTGCAGGCCGATGTCGCCCGCATCGGCGGCATCACCCCATGGCTGAAGGTCGCCCATATGGCCGAGGCGCATAACCTGATGATCTGCCCGCATTTCTTGATGGAACTGCATGTGTCGCTGGTCTGCGCCGTGCCGAACGCGCCTTGGCTGGAATACATCCCGCAACTGGATGATATTGCCGCCCCAATGGCGCGCGATGGCGGCCACGCCCTTGCCCCAACCGCCCCCGGCCTTGGCATCGCATGGGATCACGCCGAACTGAACGCCCGCACCGCTGCAGGCTCGCGCTTCACCGTACAAGAGGGCAAGCTATGAAACGCTATGGGTCCGTCCTTGGCCTGTCGGAAGACGGCAAAGCCGAATACCGCGAACTGCATGCCGCCGTCTGGCCCGAGGTGCTGGCCAAGATCACCGAATGCAACATCCGCAACTATTCGATCTTTCTGAAAGAACCGGAAAACCTGCTGTTTTCCTACTTCGAATACCACGGCACTGATTACGAAGCCGACATGGCGAAAATGGCCGCCGATCCCACCACGCAAAAATGGTGGGCGGTAAACATGCCGCTGCAACGTCCGCTCGACACCCGCAAAGACGGCGAATGGTGGGCCGATATGACCGAGATCTTCCACCATGACTGACCTGCGCCAGACCATCACCCCACCCAAAACCAGCCTGCCGATCGTGATCTTCGGCGCAGGCTCGATCGTGTCGGACGCGCATCTCCCCGCCTATGCCCAAGCCGGTTTCACCGTCGCGGGCATCTACGACCCCGACCATGCCAAGGCCGCCGCCTTGGCGCAAAAGCACGGCACCTCCGCTTTCACCAGCCTTGACGATGCCACCGCGCTTGGCCTTGAAGCCGTCTACGACCTCGCCGTGCCACCCGCCGCGATCCCTGCCCTGCTGCGCGCCCTGCCCGAAGGGTGCGTGGCGCTGATCCAGAAACCGTTGGGCAGCGATCTGGCCGAGGCGGATGAGATCATCCGCGCCCTGCGCGCCCGCAACATCCGGGCGGCGGTGAATTTCCAGCTTCGCTTCGCGCCGATGTGTCTGGCGTTGAAAGACGCCATTGCACGGGGGCAGTTGGGCGAGGTGATCGACTTTGACGCCCTGCTGGCCATCGACACGCCGTGGCATCTGTGGGCCTTCCTGGCGGACCTGCCGCGCGTGGAAATCCTGCTGCACTCGATCCATTACCTTGACCTGATCCGCGATCTGCTTGGCAACCCGCAAGGCATCGCCGCGCGGACCATGGGGCATCCGTCCTCGACCATATCAAACAGCCGCACCTCGATGATCCTCGACTACGGCCCGCAGATCCGCGCCAATCTGTCGATCAACCACAACCACAACTTTGGCCGAAAGTTTCAGGCCTGCGAGTTTCGCATCAGCGGCACCAAGGGGGCGGCTTACCTCAAGGTCGGCGCCAATCTGGACTACCCCTTGGGCGAACCCGATGAGTTGTGGCTGAACACCACGGGCGAATGGCAACAGATCCCGCTGGTCGGCAACTGGTTCATCGCGGCCTTTGTTGGCCGCATCACCCAGGTCATGCGCTTTGCCACCGGTGAGGACGCAATGCTACAAGGCAGCGCCGAAGATGCCTGGCACACCATGGCGCTGGTTGAGGCCGCCTATGACAGCGCCGCAGCCCCGCTTCATCCGATCAGGACGCAACCCAATGCTTGAACAGACCAAATACTTTGAGGATTACGAAGTCGGCGAGGCGCGTGACACCACGGGCCGCACCATCACCGAGACGGATTTCGTCGTCCACGCAGGCCATTCCGGCGATTTCTTCCCGCATCATCTGGATGCCGAATTCTGCAAGACCCTGCCCTTCGGCCAACGCATAGCACACGGCACCATGGTGTTCACCATCGGCGTCGGCCTGACCGCCACCATCATCAACCCGGTGGCGTTTTCCTATGGCTACGACCGGATGCGCTTTGTGAAACCGGTGTTCATCGGTGACACCATCCGCTCCCGCGTCGAGATCATCGGCAAGGAACTGATGGAAAAACGCCCGGGCTTCGGCCGCGTGACCGAGCGTTTGACCGTGACCAAACACACTGGCGAAGTGGCCTTGGTCGCCGACCATATCTACATGGTGGAGTGTCGGAAATGACCACCTTCGACTTCGGCCCTTTCCTGCTGCTGTCTCAGAAAGACAATGTGCTGGTCGCCCGCGCCAACGCGCCCGAGGGGCTGATCGTCACCTTGGAATCCGGCCCGACGACATTGACCCGCGCCATCCCGATGGCCCATAAAATCGCCCGGCATGCGATTGCCGCAGGCGACACCATCCTGAAATACGGCATGCCCATCGGCATCGCCACCGCCGCCATCGCGGCGGGCGAACACGTCCATATCCACAACATCCGCTCGGCCTATACCGCGACGATCTCGTTGCAGGATGCCGACGGCGTTTCCGCAGGAGTGTCGCTATGATCAACGCATGGCTCCGCGCCGATGGCCGCAAAGGCATCCGCAACACCATCGTCGTCGCCTATCTGGTGGAATGCGCGCATTTCGTCGCCTCCGAGATCGTCCACCGCTTCCGCAACACGCCCCATGAAGGCGATGTGCAGCTGATCGGCTTCCCCGGCTGCTATCCCAACGAATATGCCGCCCAGATGATGGAGAAGCTTTGCACCCATCCCAACGTCGGCGCGGTGCTGTTCGTCTCGCTCGGCTGCGAAAGCTTCGACAAGGTACGCGTCGCCAATGCGGTGGATGCCTCCGCCCGCCCGGTCAAAACGCTGGTGATCCAGCGCGCAGGCGGCACCCGCTCCACCGTGCAGGCCGGGGCGGATTGGATCACCGCAGACCCTTGCGCAAATCGCCGAAACCCCGCGCGCGCCTATGGGGGTGGATGAGCTGATCATCGGCACCGTCTGCGGCGGCTCGGACGGCACCTCGGGCATCTCCGGCAACCCGGCGGCGGGCCGCGCCTTCGATCTGCTGGTCGCCGAAGGTGCAGCCTGCATCTTCGAGGAAACCGGCGAGCTGATCGGCTGCGAAGACATCATGGCCGAACGCGCCATCACCCCCGAACTCGGCCAGATCCTGCGCGAATCCGTGCAAAAGGCCGAACGCTACTACGCCACCCTCGGCTATGGCTCCTTCGCCGCCGGCAATGCCGCAGGCGGGCTTTCCACCATCGAGGAAAAATCCCTCGGCGCCTATGTCAAATCCGGCGACAGCCCGATTTCCGGCCTGATCAAACCCGGCGACATCCCCCCGACCGGCGGGCTTTACCTGATGGATGTGGTCCCCGACGGCGAGGTGCGCTTTGGCTTCCCCAACATCAGCGACAACGCCGAGATCGTTGAGATGATCGCCTCCGGCGCGCATATGACGCTGTTCGTCACCGGGCGCGGCTCGGTCGTGGGCTCTGCCATCTCGCCCGTCATCAAGATCTGCGCCAACCCAGATACCTACCGCGCCTTGGCCGAGGATATGGACGTGAACGCAGGCGACATCATCGAAGGCCGCCGCTCCATCGCCGAGGTTGGCCAAGAAATCCGCGATCTGGTCATTGCCGTGGCCCAAGGCGCGCAGACCAAATCCGAAGACCTCGGCCACCGCGAATTCATCCTGACCTACAAATCATTCGAGCCCATCGGCCCGGCCTGCCTGCCAAGCGCCGCATAAAGGAGACGACCATGCAAAGACTGCTGGGCAAACGCGCCCTGATCACCGCCGCAGGCCAAGGCATCGGCAAAGCCACCGCCCTTCGTCTGGCCGAAGAAGGCGCGCAAGTGCTGGCCACCGATGTGAACGCCGCCACTTTGGCAGACCTGAACGGCACCCAAGGCATCACCACCCAAACCCTGAACGTGCTGGACGCCGACGCGATCACCGCGACAGTGGCCGCCGCTGGCCGCATCGACATTCTGTTCAACTGCGCGGGCGTCGTCCATGCGGGCGACATCATGCAATCGACCGAGGACGAGTGGGATTTCGCCTTCGCGCTGAACTGCAAGGCGATGTATCGCATGCTGCGCGCCGTGCTGCCGGGGATGGTGGCGCAAGGTGGCGGCTCGATCATCAACATGGCATCGGTCGCAGGGCCGATTACCGCGCCGCCGAACCGGTTCATCTATTCCGCGTCCAAGGCCGCGGTCGGCGGCATCACCAAATCGGTGGCGCAGGATTATGTCAAACAAGGCATCCGCTGCAACGCGGTCTGCCCCGGCACGGTGGACAGCCCGTCGCTTCACCAACGCCTGCGCGACACCGGCAATTACGAATCCGCGATGGCCGCCTTCATCGCCCGCCAACCCATGGGCCGCATCGGCAAGCCCGAGGAAATCGCCGCCATGGTCGCCTATCTGGGCGCCGACGAATCCGCCTACACCACCGGCCAGCTTATCGCACTCGACGGCGGCTGGACCATCTAAGAAGGAAATACCATGAAACTCGTCCGTTACGGCGCCCGTGGCGCTGAAAAACCCGGCCTGATCGACGCCGATGGCCAGATCCGCGATCTGTCAGCGCATGTGCCCGACATCGCAGGCGATGTGCTGGCAAATCTTGATCGTTTGCAGGGCATCGACCCCACCAGCCTGCCCTTGGTCGAAGGCAATCCCCGCTATGGCGCTTGCGTCGGCCAGATCGGCAAATTCATCTGCATTGGCCTGAACTATTCCGACCACGCCGCCGAATCCGGCATGGCCGTGCCACCCGAGCCGGTGATCTTCGCCAAATACACCTCTGCCGTCTGCGGCCCGAACGACGATATCATCATCCCGCGCGGATCGGAAAAAACCGATTGGGAGGTTGAACTGGCCTTCGTGATCGGCAAACCCGGCAAATACATTGCCGAGGCCGATGCGATGGACCATGTCGCAGGCTTCTGCGTCTGCAACGATGTGTCCGAGCGCGCCTATCAGACCGAACGTTCGGGCCAATGGTCCAAGGGCAAATCATCCGACAATTTCGGCCCGATCGGCCCGTGGCTGGTGACGCGGGATGAGGTTTCAAACCCCAACGATCTGCGCATGTGGCTGAACGTCAACGGCGCGCAGATGCAGAACGGGTCCACCAACACGATGGTTTATCAGATCCCGTTCCTCGTCTCGTATCTGTCGCAATTCTTCACCCTGCATCCGGGCGATGTGATCTCAACCGGCACCCCGCCCGGCGTCGGTCTGGGCATGAAGCCGCCGCGCTATCTGAAGGCGGGCGATGTGGTGGAACTGGGCATCGAAGGCTTGGGCGAACAGCGCCAGATTTGCGTGAACGACGCCTGACAGAAGGGGGCGCGCACGCCCCCTCTTGGCCTATGGTCAATTCACCCCCTGAGGATAGTTGCGGCCAGAAAATACAGAGCCCCTTATTTTCTGTCGAAAAGTATCCTCGGGGGAAGCGCCGCACGGCGCGCGGGGGCAGACAGCCCCCGTAGCAGCGGTTCACCCCCGCGCGGCCTTCTCCGCCATCCGCGCCTTCGCCGCCTCGGCAAACAGCGCCGGATCGCGGTACAGCGCCGTCAGAAGGTGTTCCGCATAGAGCACCAATTCCCCCTCGCCCTTGTAGACCGAATAGCTGACGCGCAGCTTGCCCATCTTGTCGCCATGCACCTCTTTCGCCAGATTTTCGCGGATGGTGTAGATCGTATCGCCGATGAACACCGGCTTGATGAAGCGCAGCCGATCATAGCCATAGCTGAACGAATTCAAGCAATTCGTCGCAGCCAGCCCCAAGGCCCAGCGAGAACACAAACGCCCCCGCCACCAACCGCCGCCCGAACACGCCTTCCTCCACCGCAAAGCGTTCATCGCTGACGTAGGGATGATGATCCATCACAAGGCTATTGAACTGCATCGACTCGCCTTCCGAAATCGTGCGGCGGATGGACCTTATTTTGTCACCAATGGCAAAATCCTCGTAGAACCAGTTCTCGGCGTTCCAGACCGGGATTTTCGCGTGATCCTCGGGCAGCCCCGGCAATCCGCGCGGATGGATACCGATCTCTGCCATCACTGCACCTCGGCAAATTTCAGGCACATCGGCGTGCCGATCTGCAACCCCACACCAGTATCGCTAAGGCCCCCCGTCGCCTGATCCCGCGCCAGAACGCTGACCCGATCCGCGTTCTGGCAAGCCACCAGCAGATGCCGCCCCGAAGGTGTGATCGCCAGATGGCGGGGTGTGGCCCCTCCGCATGGCACGAAACCACGCGGGGTAAGTCGCCCGTCCGGCCCCACCTCAAAGATCGAAATGCTGTCATGCCCCCGGTTGCCACCATAGAGAAACCGCCCGTCGGGCGAGATCTGAATATCCGAACAATGGTTCCCGGCACGGGCCTCCACCGGCACCGCAGGCTGGCAGTCAATCAGCGTAAGCACCCCGGTAAAAGGATCAAAGCCATACGCCGTCACCGTCGAGTCCAGCTCGTTCATCACGAACACCAACCGCCCCCCCGGATGCAGCGCCAGATGGCGCGGCCCCGCGCCCGGCGCAGTCTGCGCCACCGCAATCCGCTCTGGCACCCCATCCGCGCCGATCCGGTACGTGATCAGCGCGTCCATCCCAAGATCCGCCACGATCACCATGCCGCCGCCCACGTCAGTCACACTATGCGCATGCGCCCGCTCCTGCCGTGCGGCATCCGGCCCGGACCCCTGATGCGCCACGCTTGCCACCGCCGGGGACAGCCCCTGCTCGGTCAGATCGAACACCACCAAAGACTGCTCTGGCCCGCCCTCCCCCACCGTATAATTCGCGACGAACAACCGCCGCCCATCGCGCGAGATCATGTTGTGGGCGGTGATGCTGCCAAGGCTGGGTTGGGTGTTCAGATACTCCAACCGGTCAATTGCGGGGTCAAAGGCAAAGGCGGTCACCAGCCCCTCGCGCCAATCCGCCACTTCGGAATTGGCGTAAATGCGGCGGCCATCGGCGCTGACCGACAGATAGGTCGGGTTTTCAACGTGGCGATAGCTTGCCCGCTTGCGAAACGTCAGCGCGTCTTCGTCAAAGCCGAACACATTCAGCCCATTACCCCGTGCGCCCTGAAAATACGGGGCCTCACGGTTCAGCGTGCCAATAAACAAAAGCATTTCGCCCATCATTTCCCCCCTCACCCAAACCCGCTCCTCAACGGACAATCTTCCATATGTGAAAGATCATACCGCCAGTAAACGCTGTTGACGCGGCTGCGTCAATGCGTAGCTTGCTGGGACAATTTCACAGGTGAAACGATGTCCGAGACTGAAGACGACGGCCGTTACCGTGCCCCTGCGCTGGACAAGGGGCTGGATATGATCGAACTGCTGGCCGCCCGCGAAGAAGGCATGACGCTGAAAGATATCTCGACCGCGCTGAACCGCTCGCCGACCGAGTTGTACCGCATGCTCGACCGTCTGGCCCGACGCGGCTATGTCGCGCGGCAGGGTGACACCTATGCGCTGACGATGAAGCTGTTCATGCTGGCCCATCTGCGCCCGCCGATCCGCCGCTTGGTCGGCCAGGCCATGCCGGTGATGCGCCGCTTTACCAATGCCGCCGAGCAGGCCTGCCATCTGGTGATCTATGATCGCGGCGATCTGGTGGTGATCGCACAGGTAGAGGCTCCGGGCTATTGGGGCGTCACCATCCGGGTTGGCGCGCAGATCGGTCTGGTCAACTCGGGGTCGGGCCATGTCATTCTGGCCTTCGCCTCGCCCGAAGAACGCGCGCTGATGTTCGAAGAACACGACGTGATGCCCTATGAAGTCGCTCCCGCCGATCTGGACCAGCGGCTGGCCGATGTGGTCGAAAAGGGCTATGAGGCGATGCAAAGCCAGCAGACACCGACGGTGTGGAACCTGTCGGTGCCGATCCTCGGGCCGAATGGCACGGTGCTGGCCGCCCTCACCTGCCCCTTCGTGCGGCGGCTGGAAAACCCCGATGCGCCCGACAGGGATCATGTGCTGGCCCTGCTGCGCGCGGCGGGCGATGATCTGTCGGTGACATCCACCTGATGCGCCACCCATTGCAGTACCCCCAAGCCCCGGCCCCGCGCCGGGGCTTTTTCTTTGGTTGCGGCTGTTGATTCTGACTTGCGCGACGCTTCCATAAATGAAAACATAATTCACCAACGAAAGATTGTGCTGCAATGCGGCACAGCGAAGGCGGCGCAGTTTTGTGCCGGGGAGAGAGCGACGTGACACAACCCGAGGCCATTCTGCCGCTGGACGGCCTGATCGTGCTGGACATGAGCCAGTTTCTGTCCGGCCCCTATTGTTCCTTGCGACTGGCCGATATGGGCGCGCGGGTGATCAAGATCGAACGCCCCGATGGCGGTGATCTGTCGCGCCGTCTCTACCTGTCGGATACGGAAATCGGCGGCGATTCCACGATTTTCCACGCGATCAACCGGGGCAAGGAAAGCCTTGCGATTGATCTGAAAGACCCCGCCGATCTGGCCGCCCTGCGCAAACTGATCACCAGCGCCGATGTGCTGATCCAGAACTTCCGCCCCGGCGTGATCGAACGGCTGGGGCTCGATTATGCGGCGGTCAAGGCGATCAACCCGCGCCTCGTCTATGCCTCGATCAGCGGCTACGGTGACGAAGGCCCTTGGGTGTCGCGCCCCGGTCAGGACCTGCTGGCACAGGCGCGCTCGGGCGTGATGTGGCTGAACGGCGATGAGGATCAAGGCCCGGTGCCGTTCGGTCTGGCGATTGCTGATATGCTGGCGGGGGCGGCCTGCTGCCAGGGCATCCTTGCGGGCCTCGTGCGGCGCGGCATTTCAAACCAAGGCATGCATGTGCAGACCAGCCTGATGGAGGCGCTGGTGGATTTCCAGTTCGAGGTGCTGACCACGCATCTGAACGATGGTCGCCGCCTGCCGAAACGCTCGGATTTCCGTTCTGCCCATGCTTACCTTTCCGCCCCCTACGGCGTCTATCAGGCCGCCGATGGCTGGCTGGCGATTGCAATGACACCGCTGCCAAAACTGGCCGATCTGATGGGCCTTGATACGCTTGCGCCCTACCGCGACGACCCGAAGCTAAGCTTTACCCAGCGCGACACCATCAAGCGGCTGATCGCGGACAAGGTTGCCACCCGGTCCATCGACGACTGGCTGGCGGTGCTGGAGCCTGCCGATATCTGGTGCGCACGGGTGCTGGATTGGCCTGCGCTGCTGGCCTCCGAAGGGTTTCAGACGTTGGATATGCTGCAAACCGTGACCCGCGATGATGGCGTGTCGATTGCCACCACCCGGCTGCCGCTGCGCCTGAACGGCCACCGCCCGGTCAACACCGCCGCAGCCCCGCTGATCGGCGCGCATTCCGACGCCATCCGCAAGGAGTTCAACCTGTGACCCGTCTCAAAGGCATGACGTGGAGCCATCCGCGCGGCTATGATCCGATGGTGGCCTGTTCGGCGATCTGGGCCGAAAAAACCGGCGTGCAGATCGACTGGGAAAAGCGGTCCTTGCAGGATTTCGAGAGTTATCCCGGTCGAAGACCTCGCCCGCGCCTATGACCTGATCGTCATCGACCACCCGCATGTCGGCCAGATCACCGACGAGGGCTGCTTGGCCCCACTGGATGTGCCGGGGCGCGAGGCCGAACGTGCGGCTTTGGCGGCAGGCTCGGTCGGTGCAAGCTATGACAGCTATTTCTGGCGCGGCCAGCAATGGGCCTTCCCCATCGACGCCGCAACGCAAGTGCTGGCATGGCGGCCCGATCTGCTGGACGCTGCTCCGGCCACTTGGGCCGAAGTTATCGCGCTGGCGAAACAGGGCCGCATGCTGCTGCCGCTGCGCCCGCCGCATTCGCTGATGACGTTTTACACGTTGGCGGGCAATCTTGGCGCGCCCTGTAAAGTTGAAGGCGACACTCTGATCGACCCGGCGGTGGGGGTTCAGGTCTGGGACATGCTGCGCGAACTCGCCGATCTGGTGGACCCCGCCTGCGCCGGGATGGACCCGATTGCGGTGTTTGAGGAAATGGCAAAGCCCGGATCGCAGATCGCCTGCGCGCCGCTGATCTATGGTTATGTCAACTACGCGATCCCCGGCTTTCGCGCCAACCTGATCCGTTTTGCCGATATGCCGGTGGCGGGGCAGAATGGCCCCGTCGGCTCGGCGCTGGGTGGCACGGGGATTGCGGTTTCGGCGTTCTCGACCGCCAAGGATGCCGCCATCGACTTTGCCTACTGGATCGCCAGCGGGCGACATGCAGCGCGGCCCCTTTGCCGTAGCGGGCGGTCAGCCGGGTCATGCTGCTGCGTGGGAAGATGCCGCCGTCAACGCCGCGACATCAGATTTCTACCAAGCCACCCGCGCCACCCTGCAAGGCGCATGGGTCCGCCCGCGCCACAACGGCTACATGGCGCTGCAAGAGGCCGCCTCGCAGCGGATCACCGCAGGGCTTGCGGCGAAAGAATCCGGCGCTGCGGTGACCGCCGATATCAACCGTTTGTTCCGGGACAGTTTCTAAGACGTAACACCGCCCCAAACGGGGCATTAGGGAGGAGGAACCCAAATGAAGAACCTGATTTGTGGCCTGATGGCCGCCACGGCCCTGACCGCTGCACTGCCCGCGTTTGCCGCGACGGTCGAGGAAACCATCGCAGCCCTGCCCGAGGCTTTGCGCGCGCAATATGAAGGCGCGCCGCAAGCCATTACCCCCGGCCCACTGGCCGATTTCACCCCCAAGGCCAAGCCTTACAAATGGTGCCATTCCGAAAGCTATCAGGGCAATCCGTGGCGGGTGTCCGTCACGACAGAGCTGAAGCGTCTGGTGGACGGGTTGATCGCGCAGGGCGTGGTGTCGGATTTCGAAGTGTCGGATTCCAACGGTGACGTTGGCCAGCAGATCAACCAGATCCGCGCCTTCATCGACAAAGGCTGCGGCGTGATCACCTCGATCCCCGGCTCGGCCACGGGTCTGGATGAGGCTGTGGCGGCGGCTTCGGCGGCGGGTATCCCGTTCATCACGGCGGCAGGGTCGGTCACGGCACCGTCGGCGGTGAATGTGGACAGCAACTATCAGCGCTGGGGTTATGAGATGATGGATGCCATCGGCAAGGCTTTGCCCGAGGGTGGCAATGTGCTGATCGTCGAAGGCATCGCAGGCCACCCGATTGTGGCGCAGGAACGTGCGGGCGGCGATGCGGCAATGGCTTTGCATCCGAACCTGAAAACCGCGCGCGTGGTCAATGGCGACTGGACGGCGAATGTCACCAAAACCGTCGTGCTGCAAACCCTCGCCACCAACCCCGCCCCGATTGATGCGGTCTGGTCTGCCGGTTCGGAATCGCGCGTGATTGCCGAGGCGTTTGCCGAAGCCGGTCGCCCGGTACCACTGATCACCGGGTCCATCACCGGCGATGCTTTGGGCTATTGGAAAGCCAACCCCGAAGGCTACCGCTTTGAAGGCCATGCCGTGCTGCCGGGCTGGACGGCGCAAACCCTGTTCCGCGTCGCAGGCCGCATCATGGACGGGCAAAAGCCCGTCCTGAATACTCTGCTGATCCCGCTGCCGCCGGTGCATGAGGCCGATCTTGCCGGCTGGTATCAGGATTGCATGACCACGGATGCGGTATCCGTGTTCCCGGTGCCGCCGACCGACCCGGTGTCCGAGGCCGATATGGATGCCTATTTCTCCAACCCCGCCGCAAGCCCCGGTTGGGATTACGCCGCCGTGCCTGCGGCCTGCCCCAAGTAAGCCCCTCGCCGCGCCTGTCATGGGCGCGGCACCCACCCTGCGGGAGTCTGCAATGCTGGCGATCACCGGCCTGTCCAAGCGCTACGGCGAGACCGTGGCACTGGATCAGGCAAACATTTCTTTCCGGCCTGGCAGCGTCCATACCATTCTGGGCGAGAATGGCTCGGGCAAAAGCACGCTGGTCAAGCTGCTGTCGGGCATCGTCTTGCCCGATGCCGGGGCGATCCACTTCGACGGCCAGCCCGTCACCGCCCGCAGCCCCGCCGCCTTTCAGGCCGCAGGTTTTGCCACCGCGTTTCAAGAGGTGCTGGTGGCACCCGACCGATCCGTGACCGACAATATCCTGCTGGGCCTCGACGGGTTGTTCACCCGCCGCATTCCGCGCCATGAACGCCACGACCGCGCCGCGCAGGTCTTGGCACGCTTTGCCCGCACCCCGATTGACCTTGACGCGCCCGCAGGATCGCTCCCCCTCGCCGCGCAGCAACTCGTCGTCCTCGCCCGCGCTGTCGCCCGCAATCCCCGCGTGCTGATCCTTGATGAGATCACCGCCGCCCTCGACTTCGCCGACCGCGAGTCGGTGTTCGCCTTCATGCGCGCCCAGGCCGCTGCGGGCTGCCTGATCCTGTTCATCACCCACCGCATGGACGAGGTGATGGCGCTGTCCGACGACATTTCGGTGCTGCGCTCGGGCCGGGTGGTGGCCACGCAACCCCGCGACGCCTCTACCCCCGCGCAGCTTTTGCACCTGATGGCCCCGCAGAAGGCTCAGGCGCTGGAGGCCCAGCATGGCTGACCTCTCCCTCACCATCCGCGACCTGCATCTGCGCCCCGGTGCCACCCCCATCACGACCCGGATCAAAGCTGGCGAGATCGTCGGCCTCGCAGGCCTTGACGGCCACGGCCAAGACGTGTTCCTGCGCAGCCTTGCGGGACTGGAGCGCAACCAGAACGCCGTCGATCTGCAAGGCCAGCCCATCGCCAGCTTTCGCGATGCCGAGCGGCAGGCGGTGGTCTATGTGCCGCGCGACCGCCGCTCGACCGGGATATTTCCCGGCCTGTCGATCCTCGATAATTTCGCCATCGCCACCCCGGGCCGCGACCGCAAAGGCCCGCTGATCAGCGCCAAGGCCCGCCGCGCCCGCTATGAGGTCTGGAAAGAGCGGCTGCAAATCAAGGCCCCCAGCCCCGAGGCCCCGATCACCGCCCTGTCAGGCGGCAATCAGCAAAAAGTATTGCTGGCCCGCGCCTTGGCCCGCGACCCAAAGGTGCTGTTGCTGAACGACCCCACCCGCGGCGTCGATGTGGCGACGCGGCTGGTGCTGTATGATCTGTTCCGCGATCTGGCAGCGCAAGGCATGGCGCTGGTGATCCTGTCGTCGGAAATCGAGGAAATTCTGCTGCTGTGCAACCGCGTGCTGGTGTTCCGCGACCATAGCCTTGCCGCCGAGATGGCGGGGGCTGCGATGCGCACCGAAACGGTCATCGCCGCCATGTTCGGGCGCGCCGCATGACCCATTCCCTTTCTTATCACTTCGGAATCGCCGCATGACCCGCAAACTTGGCCGCTACGGCTTTGCCATCGCCATCCTCGTGGTGCTGCTGATCGCCAATCTGGTGATGAACCCCGCCCGCTTTGCCCCCGGCAACTGGGGCACATTGCTGGGGCTGGCCGCGCCATTGATCGGCGCGGCTCTGGCCTCCACCCCGGTTATTCTGGCCGGGCGCGGCGGCATTGATATCTCGGTCGGCCCGGTGATGGGGCTGGTCAGCGCGGTGGTGATCAAAGTTCTGTATCTGGATGGCGGTTATGCCTCACCGCTGATCCTGTGGCCTGCGGCGCTGCTGATCGGCGCTGCCATCGGCGCGTTCAACGGCTTCATGGCGGTGGTGGTGCGGGTGCAGCCCATCGTTGCCACCTTGGGAACCTATCTGATCCTCGGCGGGCTGACCCTGACCATCCTGCCCGCGCCCATCGGCCCGGCCCCGGATTGGCTGAAGGCGATGGCAGGCGCATGGAGCTTTCTGCCCTTGGGCGTGATCGCGGCGCTGTGGTGGGCCTTGTGCCGCACGCCGTTCCACGGTCAGTTGATGGCCGTCGGCAGCGATGACCGCACGGCCTATACCGCCGGCGTTCCGGTCAGCCTGACGCGGTTTCTGGCCTATGTGCTGACCGGGCTTCTGGCAGGCGCGGCGGGGATGATGCTGACGGCCCTGATCGGCTCGGCTGACCCAAAGGTCGGCGCGAATTACACGCTGATCGCCATCGCCGCCGTGGCATTGGGCGGCGTCAGTCTGGCGGGCGGTCGCGGTGGCCTGCTTGGCGCGGCCATCGGCGCTATCGACATCTTCCTGCTGCAAAGCCTGCTGACCGCCTTCAACGTCTCGACCTATGTCTTGCAGGTCGCTTACGGCAGCATCCTTGTGATCGCCGTCGTCCTGATCGCCCTTCAAGACCGCAGCGCCAAACGGAGCCACGCATGACCCTGAACCTTGACAGCATCAAGGCCCGCGTGATCGGCGCCTTCGCCGTGGCGCTGGTTCTGCATGGCGCAGGCACGGCGCTGATCCCCGGCTATTCCGCGCCTTTTGCCATCCGCGCCATGCTGGTGATCGCCAGCCTGTTGGCGGTGGCCTCGGTCGGGCAGACTCTGGTGGTGATCTTGGGCGGCATCGACCTGTCGATCCCGTTCGTGATGGGTTTTGCCAATGTGGTGGCGGCGCAGCTTTACGGCCAAGGCTGGCATTTTGCGTTGGTCTGCGCGGTGGTGTTTGGTCTGGCCGCGCTGATCGGCGCGTTCAACGGGGCTTTGTCACGCGGGCTGAACCTGCCGCCGCTGATCGTCACCTTGGGCGTGGGAATGATCGTGCAGGGGCTGGTGCTGATCTGGACCAAGGGCTTTCCCTCGGGCTCTGCGCCAAAGGCCGTGTCGCAATTCGTCTCGATCGGTGGCACGTTCGGCCCACTGCCGGTGCCTGCGCTGATCCCGGCGCTGCTGGTGATGACGGTGCTGATCGTGCTGGTGCTGGAGCGCACGCCCTATGGCCGCAGGCTTTACGCGCTTGGGTCCAACCCCGGCGCCGCCCCCTATGCGCTGATCAACCCCTTGCGGATCTGGACCGTGACCTTCGCGGCATCCTCGGTGTTCGCCGCAATGGCGGGGGTGCTGCTGTTGGGCTTTACCGGCTCGGCCTACGGCGATGTCGGCCAGCCCTATCTGTTCCAGACCATCGCCGCCGTTGTGGTGGGCGGCACGGCGCTGGTGGGCGGGCGCGGCAGCTTCATCGGCACCATCGCAGGCGTTTGGGTGCTGACAGAGATCAACACCCTGCTGATCGGGCTGAACTTCTCACCCGCCTCGGTGCAGGCGGCGTTCGGCGCGATCATCCTGCTGCTGGTGTCGCTGTACGGGCGCGAGCGGCACTTCCGCAGCACCGTCTGACGGACGGTGCGGTCATGCACGGCGCTGTGGACCACAAGCCAAAACGCCCACCGGATGCGGGGCGGCACAGCACGCTTGCGGTTGACGCCACCCCGCAACGGCCTTCACGTTTCACAGATAACAGGAACACTGTCCCAATTCTCAGGCGGTGGGCTGGCCAAAAACCGGCCGCAGCGGCCCGGGTATAGACCGCCCAACCCGTCATGCGCTGCCTCTGGTCGAAGCGCCGCAAACGGGGCCATGGCCCCCAGCCAGCGCCCGCGCGGACCCTGCATCCAACTGGGGCAGTGCCACCATGCGTTGCGGTCAAAGAATGTCGCCGGATCGCTGGCATAGTGCAGATAGACAATCCGCATCCCGCCCCAAGGCGCATGCCCTGACAGCAGCGCATTGTCCTGCGCGGTGATCCAAGCCGGTGCCGGTCGGGGTGGTGATGACCCGCAGCTTGCGCGAAAACGCCCCGCTGCGGATCAACGCTGCCAGCGCCAGATCGGCCCGCGCCGCGACATCAGGGGCCAAGTTCATCCCGATATGAACCCGAACCGGTTTCAGCGCCGGGCACCCCGTCAACGACGCCATCTTGCGTATGGCCGGGTTGCAGCGGGCAAAGGCGACATCACCGCGGGTCATGTCAGGCTCCAGAATTGGCCGGGTGCCGGTCGTCACGCGCAGGTGTCACGGCACTGCGGACAGCACGATGAACACGCTGAAGATGACCAGATGCACAGCGCCTTGCAGCATCGTTGTGCGCCCGGTGGCCAGCGTCAGTGAACTGGTGAACAGCGTCAGGATCAACAGCGTCATCCCCTCGGCATCCAGTCCCAGCACCAGCGGCCGGTTCAGCACAAGTGCCGCCGCCGCGACACAAGGGATGGTCAGCCCGATCGTCGCCAATGCCGATCCCAGCGCGGCGTTCAGGCTGCTTTGCAGCCGGTTGCCCGCCGCAAAGCGCAGGGCCGTCACCCCCTCGGGCAGCAAGATCAGCATCGCGATCACCACCCCGACAAAGGCCACCGGCAACCCCGCATCCAGAACCGCCCGCTCGACCGAAGGCGTCAGCGCCTTGGCCAGCAAGATCACCGCAACCAGATTTCCCAACAGCAATACCGCGCAGATCGTGGTCTGACGGTTGTCAGGCACCGGATGGTCATGGCCGGGCGTGTCGTCATGCAGAAAATACTGACGATGGCTCGACGTCTGCACAAACAAGAACACACCATACAGAATCAACGACACTGTGCCGATGAACGCTTGCTGAAACGGCGCGTAATAGGGGCCTTGCCGCGCCAGCGTAAAGTTCGGCAACACCAGCGAAATTGTCGCCACCACCGCAATCACGCCCAGAATTGCCGCAGCCCCATCGGTGCGAAAGCCCTGCTCGTGATGCTTGATGCCCCCGACAACCAGCGCCAGCCCGACGATGCCGTTCAGCACGATCATCACCGCCGCGAACACTGTGTCGCGCGCCACCGCATCGGCCCCCTCGGTTCCGGCAGCCATGACCGACAAGATCACCGCCACCTCCATCACCGTGATCGCCAGTGCCAGCAGAACCGAGCCAAAAGGCTCGCCCACCCGAGCCGCAAGCTGGTCGGCGTGATGCACGGCGGCAAACACGTTGAACCCGATCAGCCCCGTCGCCGCCACCAGCAACACCGCCGAGTCGCCCGTGACCAGACCAAGACCCTTCAACGCCAGCAACGCCCCCACCAACACCGGGGCAACCCATGTCCAACCCGGCACAAACTGGTGCGACTTTTCAGAAGATGCCACGGGGTGTCCTTTGCCGCTGGGGTCTGTCCCGCGCATGTTAGGCACCATTGCCGACAGCGAACAGTTCCTACTGACCAGATTTGCGAAAGAAGTCCCGGAAAGCCGGCAGTCGCGTCCCCCCGCACCGCAATCGCGCGACAAACCCGAAGCCTGCCCCACGCGGTCCACAAGGCGGGCCTTTGCCGCAGCCCTAAGGCGGGGGCGGTCATCACATCATCAACCGCCTTCGCGGCGGGTAAATTGCGCGCACCTGCCATTATCAGAACCGCAGCCGTCTTGAAGACGGCTCGAATGGCCAGCCTGATCCACCCTCGCCGCCAAACTCAGCAAACCGTCCGAAATCGGTCAAGCATAACGTCCAGCACTTTCGCCGGGCTTTGCCGCCACCAGTTCTCGGCGCTGAAAATCTCAACCTCACAACTGCCGACATAACCCGCCGCTTCCACCTGTGCGCGTATCCAACGCAGATCGGCCACGCCGTCGCCCATCATCCCGCGATCCAGCAGCACATCCTGCGTGTCGGCCAGCCAGTCGCACAGGTGATAGCCGAAAATCCGGGTGCCCGCGCGGGTCAGTTGCCGCGCAAGATCGGTGTCCCACCAGACATGATAGACATCAATCGCCACGCCAACATTGGCCGCACAAATCGCATCGCAAATATCCAGGGCGTCGCGGGTGGTGGTCAGGCAGGATCGGTTGCCACCGTAAACCGGGTTCAGCGGCTCCAGCGCCAGTTTGACACCCCGGGCGGCGGCATAGGGGGCAGCTTCGGCCACACGGTCGGTCACCAGTTTCAGGCTTTCAGTGACGCCTTTGGTGCCGGGTTCGACCCCGCCGACCACGATTGTCAGCACCCCGGCTTGCAAGCCTGCGGCCATGTCGATGGCGGCGTGGAAATCATCCATCACCGCCGCCCGGCCCTGCGCTGCCAGTGGCCCGACCAGAAACGGCGTCCGGCACAGGCCGACGACCTGCAACCCCGCAGCCCGGGCACGGTTGCCGATCTCAACCGCCCGCGCGCCAATCTCGCGCCGCCAGAACACGATGCCGCCGAAACCCCGTTCGACGCAGGCGTCAATCACCCGCTCCGGCGACCACCCGGCCCCCTTGCCGTCAAGGTTGTGGCCAAGGCTGGCGGTGTTCAGCGCAAGCGCCGAGGGGTCATTGCTGAAATCACGCACCGTAAAGCCCCAGCAGTTTCTTCATCCGCGCCACCGCCAGATCGGGGTCGCGCAGCAGGCCGCAGCCATCCGCCAGCCGGAACACTTCGGTGAAATACGGCAAGGGCCGCATCGCCTGCGCGCCGTTCAGCATGATGAAATGGTCCTGAAAACCGTTCAGCCAGGCCAGAAACACCACCCCGGTTTTGTAATACTGCGTCGGCGCGCGAAAGATCAGCCGCGCCAGCGGCACCGTCGGGTCCAGCGTGGCGCGAAAGGTTTTCGCATCGCCCTCGCCCAGCTTTTGCACCGCATAGGCGGCGGCAGGGGCAAGCGGATCAAAGATACCCAGCAGCGCGTGGGAAT
Organism: uncultured Alphaproteobacteria bacterium; assembly: GCA_963772935.1. Lineage (GTDB taxonomy): Bacteria > Pseudomonadota > Alphaproteobacteria > Rhodobacterales > Rhodobacteraceae > JANNNF01. The sequence continues at coordinate 130,203 of CAVYZK010000001.1, forward strand.
AGCCCTCCGTGTCGCCCTCGATCAGTTCGGGATAGTTGAAATCATCGCCGGTATACATCTTCACACCGCCGGGCAGTCGGCGGCGCATCTGAATTTCCTTATCCTTGTCCAGCAGCGAAATCTTGATGCCATCCACCTTGGCGATATTGCCATTGATCACCGCCAGCGCAGTGTCCATGGCTTGCGGGAAATCGGCAGCCCCCCAATAGCCCGCCAAAGCCGGATCAAACATCTCACCCAGCCAGTGCAAAACCACCGGATGATCGCAGGCGGCCAGCACATCGGAATAAACCCTGATGTAATCCTCCGGCCCCTTCGCCGCTTTCACCAGCGCCCGTGAGGCCATCAGAATGATCCGCCCGCCCAAGCTTTGAATCGCCTCAACCTGCTCCAGATACGCCGCCCGCACCTGATCCAGCGTGTAATCGCCCGCAGGCAGATGATCGGTGCCACAACCATTGGCGACCAGAGCATCGGGCAGTTCGGCCTTGGTCCGCCGGATCAGGTCCAACGCCCCCGGCCAATCCAAACCCATGCCGCGCTGCGCGGTATCCATCGCCTCGGCAATCCCAAGGCCCATCCCGGCCAGATAGCGGCGAAACTCCATCGTCTTGCCCCAATCGACCGAGGCACGGCCCGAAGGGTCATTGGCGGTGAACGGATCGGCCACCACATGCGCCGCCGAATAGACCACGCGGGCAGGATTGGCACCCAAACGTGCCTGCGCGATGGGGGTGCCACGCAGAGCGTAATCAACGAAATGGCCGTGCTGATCCGGCAAGGAAATCTTCATCTTAGGCCTCAAAATCGGGGAACAAGCATCCCGGCATCCGCCGAGATCACCTGTCCGGTGGTGTAGGGAAGCCTGCCCGTGGCAAGCGAGGCGATGATCGCGCCGATCTCCTCCGGCAAGCCCACGCGGGGGAACAGGGTCAGGCCATCTTCGGCGCGTTTGCGGTACATCTCGATCACAGGCGCGGTCATCTCGGTGGCAATCAGCCCCGGCTGCACATCGTAAACCGCGATATTCTCCGGCCCCAACCGCACCGCCAAAGCCTTCGACACCATCGCCGCCGCCGCCTTGCTGGCGCAATATTCCGACCGCTGCACCGCCACCGCTTGGGCGTTGGACGAGGTCACGTTGACGATAGAGTGAAACTCCTTGTCATCGCGCACCCGCCCCACCACCCGCTTGGCAAAGGCCTGCGCCAGAAAGAACGCCGCCTTGGCATTGACCCCCATGCAGCGATCCCAACTCGCCTCCGACACCTCCAGCAAATCCCCCCGGCTCAGCACCCCCACGCCTGCATTGTTCACCAGCGTTGTCAGCGGCCCCAACGCCGCCTCGACCTGCGCCAAGGCCGCGTCATGCCCCGCGATATCCGTCACATCGAACGCCGCCGCCACGCAGGGCCCAATCGCGGAAACCTCGGCCACCGCCGCCCGCAGTTCCGCATCATCCACCGGCCCATTCACCGCCACCGCAAAGCCCTCGGCCGCCAGCGCCTTGGCCGCAGCCAACCCGATGCCCCGCGACGATCCTGTTACCAAAGCAACCTTCACGACCGCGCCCCCTTCTTCAGCAGCTCACGCGCGATGATCATCCGCTGGATCTGCTGCGTCCCTTCATAGATCTGCGTGATCTTGGCGTCCCGATACAGCCGCTCCACCTCGAACCCGCGGATATAGCCCGATCCACCAAACACCTGCACCGCATCCGCCGTGCGCTGCACCGCCATGTCACCGGCAAAGCATTTCGCCATCGAACAGGCCTTGGTGGCATCCTCGCCGCGATCAATCTTCACCGCCGCCGATTGCACCAGCAACCGCGCCGCCTCGATATCCCGCGCCATATCGGCCAGCAGCCACTGCACGCCCTGAAATTCCGAAATCGACTTGCCGAACTGCCGCCGCTGCCCGGCATAATCCACCGCAGCCTCCAGCCCCGCCTGCCCGATGCCCACGGCCAAGGACGCAATCCCCACCCGGCCCTTGTCCAGCACCGACATCATCATGTGAAAGCCGCGCCCGGCCTGCCCCAACAGCGCCCCAGCCCCCAGCCGCACATCCTTGAAATCAAGCCCGCCGACCTGCGACGCCCGCTGCCCCATCTTGTGCTCTTTCGGCCCCCGCGTGACCCCGGCGCTATGCAGATCGACGATGAAAATCGACATGCCGCGATTGCCCGCCTCTTTATCCGTGCGCGCCAGCACAAAGGCCAAATCGGCCACCGGCGCGTTATGAATCCAGATCTTGCCGCCGTTCAGCACCCATCCGTCGCCATCCGCCACCGCCGTGGTGCGAATACCCGATACATCCGTGCCCGCCTCGGGCTCGGTGATGCAGTAGGCCACCTTCGTCCGCATCGCCAGAATATCGCCCAGCAAGGCCTGCTGCGCGGGCGTTCCATGCCGCACCAGCAGGGTCGAGATCAGCTCCAACAGCCCGCATTGATCCGCCACGCTCGCATAGCCGCGCGACACTTCCTCCATCACCAAAGCATAGGTCAGCGTATCAAACCCCGGCCCGCCCAGCGCCTCCGGCACGCCGATGCCGAACAGCCCCAGCTTGGCCATCTCCTCATACAGTCCCGCCGGGAACTTCTCCTCACGGTCCAATTCCTCGGCCACCGGGCGGATCACCTGATCGGCAAACTCCCGCGCCATGTCGCGCACTTGCAGATGTGTCTCGGTCAGATACATCCTGCCCTCCCATTAGTAACTATCTGGTTACATTATTGGCGCAAATCCCGCCCGGTCAAGACCGAAAAATCGCGCAAACCCCGCAAACAGGCTTGCGGGGCGCAAAATCACGCTTATAAATAACCAAACGGTTACTAATGGCAGGAACCTACACCATGCTCCCGACTCAGAAACGCAAATTTGGCCGCACCGACCTGAACGTCACCGCCTTCGGATTCGGCACCGCCCCGCTCGGCAATTTTCTGGCCGAGATGGATGATGCCACCGCCACAGCGATGTTCGATACCGCTTGGGATGCCGGCATCCGCATGTTCGATACCGCGCCGATGTATGGTCATGGCCTGTCCGAAGCCCGCACGGGCCAAGCCCTGCGCTGGAAGAACCGCGATGATTTCGTGCTGGCCTCCAAGGTGGGCCGCTTGCTGAAACCCGCCCGCCGCGCCGATATCGACTTCGCACCCTGGGTCAACGCCGCGCCGTTCCAGTTGCAGTTTGACTACTCCTACGACGGCACGATGCGGGCGTTTGAGGACAGCCTGCAACGGCTTGCGCTGGAACATATCGACATCATGTTCATCCACGACATCGACGTGTTCACCCGTGGCGCCGAACAACCCGAGGTGTTTGCCCAAGCGATGGATGGTTGCTACCGCGCTTTGGCCTCGCTGCGCGATCAGGGCTTGGTGAAGGCCATCGGCGTCGGCGTCAACGAATGGGAGGTCTGCCACGCCGCCCTGGAGCAGCGCGATTTCGACGCTTTCCTGCTGGCGGGCCGCTATACGCTGCTGGAGCAAGACGCCCTCGACGCTTTCCTACCCCTCTGCGAAGCGCGCGGCGCGGCGGTTCTGGTCGGCGGCGGCTTCAATTCCGGCATCCTCGCCACCGGGGCCAAGCCGGGCGCGAAATACAACTACGCCCCCGCCCCCGCCGCGATCATGGAAAAAGTCGCCAAGATTGAGGCCGTCTGCGCCGCCCACACCATCCCCCTTGCCGCCGCCGCTTTGCAATTCGTGGTGGCGCATCCGGCAATCCCGTCCTTCATCGCAGGCACCCGCAACGTGCAGCAGTTGGAGCAAAATCTGGCATGGTTCAGCCACCCGATCCCGCCCGCGTTCTGGGCCGATCTGAAGGCAAAGGGCCTGCTGCGCGAGGACGCCCCGGTGCCGGATTAAGGGAAGCTGCGCGCTGGTCCACCCCTCGGAACATCGGACCTTCAATCGCCAGCAAAAGTTAAAAAGGCGTTAAACATCCACGCCTAACCCATTGAAATATAATAACCACAAAGCCTGCCCACGCCGGGACATATCGGCTATCGGATCAAGATCGCCCGGAAATCGTTCACATTGGTCCCCGTCGGCCCCGGCACGAACAGATCCCCCAAAGCCTCAAAAGCCGTATAGGCATCATTCCCGGCCAACAGAGCCGCAGGGTCCACCCCCAGCCCCCGCAGCCGCGCCATCGAGGCCCCATCCGCGAAGGCCCCGGCATTATCTTCCGACCCGTCAATCCCATCCGTATCTGCGGCAAGGGCCGCAAACCCGACCCCCTCCGCCGCCAAAGCCAGCGCCAGCAGAAACTCCGAATTCCGCCCGCCCCGCCCCCTGCCGCGCAGGGTCACGGTCGTCTCGCCGCCCGACAAGATCACCACGGGGCGCGGGAACGGCCGCCCCCGCAGCGCCACTTCCCGGGCAATCGCGGCATGAACCCGGCCCACATCCCGCGCCTCGCCCTCGATCGCATCCGACAAGATCACCGCAGGCACAGGTGACGCCGCAGCCGCCGCCTCCAAACTCAACCGCGCCGAGGCGATCACCCGCACCTCATGCCCGGCGAACACCGCATCCCCCGGATCAGGCGCGCGACCCTGATCGCCCGCCAACCAGCCCGCGACCTTCACAGGCAGTTCAATCCGCCAAGCCGCCACCATCGCCCGCGCCTCCTCGCGGCTAACCCGGTCCGGCACCGTCGGCCCGGAGGCTACCTGTGCGGGATCATCGCCCGGCACGTCCGACACCACCAGACTGACTACCCACGCCGGATAACAAGCCGCCGCAAGCCGCCCGCCCTTGATGCCAGACACCTGCTTCCTGATCGCGTTCATCACCGAAATCGGCGCGCCAGAAGCCAGCAAAGCGCGGTTCAGATCGGCCTCATCCTGCAAGGTCAGATCCCCGGGCGGGGAAGGCAGCAAGGCCGAACCGCCGCCGCAGATCAGGGCCACCACCAGATCATCGGCGGTCAATCCCCGCACCGCATCGAACAGCGCAACTGAACCCGCAATCCCGGCCTGATCCGGCACCGGATGCGCCGCTTCCAGCACCTTGATCCGCTTGGTCGCGCAGCCGTAACCGTAGCGGGTCACGACGACACCCTCTAGCGGCCCATCCCACAAATCCTCAAACGCCGCCGCCAGTTGTGCCGCCCCCTTGCCCGCGCCGATCACCACCACGCGGCCTTTCGGGCGGGCGGGCAGATGGGCTTGCAGGGCGGCTTTTGGGTCAGCGGCCCGCACCGCCGCCTGAAACAGCCCGGTCAGGACGCTGCGATCTTCGGGCGTCATGCGGCCACGACGTCGAACACGAACACACCCTCGATCCCGCCTTCCGTCTCGGCCACGATCTGCGCGCCGACCGCCTGATGTGCGGGGTGGATCAGATAGGCGTCGCGCGTGGCTTCATCGGCAAAATCGAACCAGAACAGATCATCAAAGCCCCGCGACAAAGGCTCCACCGTCACATTCGCCGAATGTTGGAAATCGACGATGCCGCCAATATGCGCCGAAAGCCCCGCCAGCGCAGCATAAAGCCCGGCCTTGGTGTCGGCGCTGGTGCCCGGTTTGAAACGCAGAGCGACGATGTGGCGGATCATGATGGTCCTTTCAGAAACGGGCGGGTCAGAAACGGGCAGATCAGAATTGGGGCGGGCGTTTTTCACGGTAGGCAGACAGGCCCTTGGCCAGATCATCAGACCCTGCCACAAGCGCACCTGCAAGGATTTCAAGGGTACGCTCACGATCTTCACCCTCGGCGGCGTTGATCAATTGCTTGGTGATCGCCGTGGCGCGCGGGCTGCGGGTGGCGACGCGCGCGGCCACGGTCAGCGCCGCCTCCATCCCCTGACCGGATGGCACCACCTGATCCACCAAGCCCAACGCAAGCGCCTGATCGGCAGTGAAAACCTCACCCATCAATGCCATCCGCCGCACCAGTTGCGCGCCAAAGCGGCGGCTGGCGCGTTGGGTGCCGGACCAGCCGGGGATGATGCCCAGCCCGGTTTCCGGCAGCGCGAGTTTGACATGGGCTTCGGCAATGCGCAGATCGGCGCAGGCGGCGAGTTCCAGCCCGCCGCCAAAGCAGGCCCCGTTCAGCACCGCGATCAGCGGCTGGCGCAGGCGGGTCAGCGCATCAAACGCCTGATGGCCGTCGCGCAGCCAGCGATGGCCGAAATCGTCGGGGGAAAGGCTGCTCCAGGCCGCAATGTCGCCGCCTGCGCAAAACGCCTTGCCCTCGGCGCTGAGGATCACCACGCGGGCATCCGAGCGTTCGATCTGATGGCAGATCGGCAGCAAAGCCGCCACCATGTCGGCATCCAAAGCGTTCAGCTTTTCAGCCCGGCACAGCCGCAGATGCGCCACCGGGCCGTCGAAGGACAGCGCAAGGCGGGGGTCGGTCATAGCTGCAATCCGAACGGTGGTTCATAAAACAACGCGCTGTCCATCCGCTTCAGATTGGGTGCTACATGCAGCGGCGTGCTGGCCTGATCCAGCACATCGCGCTGCACATCCAGCCCCGGCGCGACTTCGGTCAGCAGCAGACCCTGCGGGGTCAGGCGGATCACGCAACGCTCGGTCACATAGGTGATGTCCTGCCCTTGTGCCACCGCGCGGCGGCCCGAGAATGACACCTGATCAACCTTCGGCACGATCTTGGCGACCTTGCCTTCCTTGTCGATCACCAGCTTGCCGTCTGCGAGGTGCATCTTCGCCCCGGCGTTGAAGTTGCCAGAAAACACGATCTTGCGGGCGCGCGCAGTGATATCGACAAACCCGCCCGCCCCTGCGGTGCGGTGCGGCGTCGCCGAGAGGCGCGATACATTGACCGACCCCTCGGCGTCGATTTCCAGAAACGAGAGGAGAGAGCAATCGAACCCGCCCGCTTGAAAATAGCTGAACTGGTGCGGCGAGGCGACGAAGGCTTCGGCGTTGCTGGCACAGCCGAACTTGAAATCCAGCAGGGGAATGCCGCCGACCGCGCCCTGTTCGATGACCCAGGTGACCTTGCCGTGGTGGCCTTCCTCCAGCAGCACGCGCGGTACATTGGCCGAAATGCCGAAGCCAATATTCACGGCCCAACCGGTCTGCAATTCTTGCGCCACGCGACGGGCGATCACCTTGCCGGGGTTGAATTCGGCGCGGCGGAAGGTGTTCAAGGGCCGGAACAACTCGCCGGAAATCGCCGGATCATAGGCGGTGGCGGTGGTTTGCAGCTGATCGGGGGCCTCGACGATGACATCGACAAGGATGCCCGGCACGCGCACGTCATGCGGGCGCAGGCTGCCGTTTTGCGCGATGCGGCGGACCTGCGCAATGACGAGGCCGCCGGAATTGCGGGCGGCCAAGGCCATTTCCATCGCGCCCAAGGTAGCGCCTTCCTGCTCAAAGGTCAGGTTGCCGTTTTCGTCCGAGGTGCTGGCGCGGATGATCGCCACATCGGGCTGCAAGGGCGGGAAATGCAGCCAATCTTCGCCCGCAAAATCCACATGTTTCACAATCGGTTGCGCGCGGGCACTGGCATTCATCGCGCAGCCGTCTTGCAATGGGTCAACGAATGTATCCAGCCCGATTTTGGTCAGCACGCCGGGGCGTTTCGCGCCGCCCTCGCGCAGCATGTCGAACACGATACCCGAGGGCACGTTATAAGCCGCCAGTTGTTCAGCCAGGATCATCTGCCAGACCAAGGGCGGTTCGGCGTTCGACGGGCCAGAGGGGTAAGAGCCGCCGATGATCTTGGTCAGCATCCCCGGTTTGGCGATGTGATCGACGCCCTTGGAGCCGAACATATCCCCCGCCGCAATCGGGTGAATGGTGGTCAGATTGGTCGGATGGCCTTCGGTATCAAAGCGTTCACCCAAGGCTTTCAGCACGGCATCCGGGCAGCACAGGCCGGACGAGGAATTCACCGCGATCATCGCATCATCGCCAATCAAGCGCACCGCCTCGGCAGCCGTTTTGATCTTTGACATGGCGATTCTCCTATTCGGGCGTTGCATCAAGTAACTAACTGGTTATAAGATTAAGCACAGCCTGCCAAGCCCATCAAGGGAATAATCCGCGGGGATGCCACCAGTTTGGAGACAGCGATGAACATCAGTTTTCAGAAGACCCACCAGCGCGCGTTTGGAACCTTTCCGCTGAAGGGCGACGTGCTGGCGCAGGCGATTGCGGCGGCGGTGACGGTGGGCTACCGGGCGTTCGACACAGCGCAAATGTATGGCAATGAGGCCGACACCGGCGCGGCACTGAAGGCCACGGGGCTGGCGCGCGATCAGCTGTGCATCACCACCAAGGTCAGCACCGACAATTTCGGCGCGGATAAATTCCTGCCCTCGGTCGAGCAAAGCCTGCGGGATTTGCAGGTAGATCAGGTGGATATGCTGCTGCTGCACTGGCCCGCGCCGGATGGCGATATCGTGCCCTCGTTGCGGTTGCTGCAACAGGCGCAGGCGCGCGGGCTGGCGCTGCATATCGGGATTTCCAATTTCACCGCCGCGATGATGCGGCAGGCCAAGGCGGTGGTGGATGTGCCGCTGGTGACCAATCAGGTGGAATTTCAGCCGCTGCTGAATCAGGATATTCTGCTGGCAGCGGCGCAGGAGACGGGGATACCGCTGTCGTCCTATTGTTCGGTCGCGCGGGGGGAAGTGTTCAAATACCCGCTGTTTGCCGAGATCGGCGCGAGTTACGGCAAATCGGCAGCGCAGGTGGTGTTGCGCTGGATTTTGCAAAAGGGTGTGCCGATCAACACCATGTCAACCAAGCCCGCCAATATTGCCGAGAATTTTGAGGTGATGGATTTCACCCTGTCGTCGATCGACATGGCGCGGATCGAGGCGATGAAATCGGTGGGCTACCGGGTGGTGACGAAAGCGTTGGTGCCGATTGCGCCGGAATGGGATTAGGCGGATCGGGGCGGCCTTGCGGGCCGCCCTTTACTGATTGCCACGGATCAGATCGGCTGCCTTTTCGCCGATCATGATGGTGGGCGCATTGGTGTTGGATCCGATCAGGCTGGGCATCACCGAACTGTCGCAGATGCGCAAACCATCGACGCCGCGCACCCGCAAAGACGGATCGACCACCGCCATATCGTCCTGCCCCATCCGGCAGGTGGATACCGGGTGATATGAGGTGCGGCCATATTGGCGGGCGTAGGCTTCGTAATCGGCATGGGTTTTCACCGCGTCATCTGGGAAGCGCAGGGTGCGGATGTATTTCTGCAACGACGGCTGGCTGAACACCTCGCGGCTGATCTTCACGCCCTCGGCAGCGATGCGCAGATCGTCGGGGTCGGCCAGAAAATTCGGATCGACCAGCGGCAGAGCGGCGGGATCCGCAGAGCGCAAGCTGACCGAGCCGCGCGATTTCGGGCGCAGGGCATAGCTGTTCAGGGTGATGCCGGATGCGCCTTTCGGCACCGATGGCACACCCGCCTCGGCCCCTGCGCCCGCGAGGAAATGGAATTGCAGGTCGGGGCAAGCGGCGGATGTGTCAGCATACCAGAACGCGCCGCCCTCAACGACGTTCGAGGTGACGGGCCCGGATTTGAACAAGGTGTATTCGATCCCGGCCCACAAGGCCCAATGCGGCTTGTTGTATTTATCAAGGCTGTCGTGGCCCTTCAGCTCTGCCACGATGTCGATGCCGAAATGATCGGTCAGATTCTGGCCAACGCCGGGCAGGTCTTGCTGCACCTTGATGCCGTGGCGGGCGAGGTCCGCCGCGGGGCCAATGCCCGACAGCAGCATCAGCTTGGGCGTGCCAACCGCGCCAGAGGTCACGATGACTTCGCTGTCGGCGCGAGCGATCTGGGTGGCGCCAGCCTTGCTATATTCCACCCCCGTCGCGCGACCTGCGCTGACCACCACCCGCAGCACCAAGGCTCCGGTGATCACGGTCAGGTTAGGGCGCGACAAGGCGGGGCGCAGATAGCCCACGGCGGCCGAGCAGCGGCGATAGTTCTTCGTCGTGGTCTGATAGAACCCGGCGCCTTCCTGCAAAGCGCCATTGAAATCAGCGTTGTAGGGAATGCCAAACTCTTGACAGCTTTGCACGAAGGCGCGGGTGACGGGCTGCGGATCGGGGATGTTTGACACGCCCAAAGGGCCATCGGTGCCGTGCAGCTTGCCCGACAGAATGGTGTTGCCCTCGGATCGCAGGAAGTATTTCTGCACCTCGGCAGCGCCCCAACCTAACGCGCCTTCCGCCACCCAACGGTCATAATCGCTGGGGTGGCCACGGGTGAAAATCTCGGCGTTGATCGACGAGCCGCCGCCCAGAACTTTCGCCTGCGCATAGGGAATTTCACGATTGTTCGCGTGCTTTTGCGGCGTGGTCATCAGGCCCCAGGTCAGCGGACCGGTGGTCATCTTGGCAAAGCCCACCGGCATATGGATCAACGGATGGGTATCGCGGCCGCCGGCTTCGATCAGGCAGACCCGCGCCGATGGATTTTCCGACAACCGCGCGGCCAGCACGCAGCCCGCCGAGCCACCGCCGACAATCACATAATCAAACCCTGCCCGTTCAGAAGCCTGCGCCATCATGCGATCCAGTGGTTGCGTTTGCCGGTTTCAATATGCACGGATTTGATCTGGGTGTACTCCTCGACGCCGTAATTGCCGGCCTCGCGCCCCCAGCCGGATTGCTTGAAACCGCCCAAGGGCATTTCCGGCCCGCCCGCCATGATGCAGTTGACCCAGAAGCGGCCCGCGCGCACCCGGCGGGTGACGGTCAGCGCCTTGTTGATGTCTTTCGTCCAAAGGCTGGCGGCGAGGCCGTAGACGGTGTCATTGGCAAGCGCGATAGCTTCCTCAACCGTGTCGAAGGGCATCGAACACAGCACCGGGCCGAAGATTTCATCCTTGGCGATGGCCATGTCAGGCGTGACGCCAGAGAACAGCGTTGGCTGGATATACTGGCCGTGACCAAGGTCTTTGACCGCGCCACCTGTGAGCAAAGTTGCGCCCTCGGCCTGACCCTTGGCGATATAGCTCAGGATGACATCGTTCTGCGCGGTGGTGGTGATCGCACCCACTTGCGTTTCGGGATCAAGCGGATCGCCGACCCGGATTTTCGCCATTTTGGCGGCCAGCAAAGCCTCAAACTTCGCCGCGATAGAGCGTTCGACGATCAGGCGGCTGGAGGACACGCAGCATTGCCCGGTGTTGAAGCTGATGCCAAAGGCGGCGGCATCGGCGGCATCTTCCAGATCGGCATCGGCAAAAACTATGATCGGGTTTTTGCCGCCCAGTTCAAGGCCCAGTTTCTTGAAGTTGCTGTCGGCGGCGGCGTGAACGCAGGAACGGCCAACGGCAGTCGATCCGGTGAAGGACAGCATGTCTACATCCGGGTGTTCGGTCAGCGCCTGGCCGATGCTGCGCCCCGATCCGGTGACAACGTTGTAAACGCCCGCAGGCAGACCCGCTTCTTGCAGCACTTCGGCCAGCAGCAGGGTGGTGGCGGAGGTGACTTCTGAAGGCTTCACGACCAGCGTGCAGCCCGAAGCAAGGATGAACGGCACCCGCTCGCACAGGATAAGGAAGGGGAAATTCCAAGGCGTGATCAGGCCCACCACGCCGATGGGTTCGCGCAGCACCATGCCGAACAGATCATCGCCAAGGCTGTTGAAACTGTCGCCATGCAGCATCCGCGCAGCGCCCGCGCCGATCTCGAAACAGGCGATGGCATGGTCGATTTCGCCCATGGCTTGAGAGATCGGCTTGCCGTTCTCAAGGCTTTCCCAATAGGCGATCTCGGGCTGACGGCGGCGCAGGATGGTGGCGGCGCGCAGCAGCACGGCAGCGCGGGAGGCACCGGGCAGCCCCGCCCAAGAGCGATCCTCAAAGGCGCGGCGCGCGGCGGTGACAGCGGCGTTCAGATCGTCGGGCGTGCATTTCGGGATGCGGGTGACGGGCACGCCGTGGCCGGGTGAGGCGCGGTCAAACAGCGGGCGACCGCCTTGCCACTGACCGTCGATGTAAAAGCCAAACTCGCGCGGGGTGGCGGGCAACGTCGGGAACGGGCGCAGATTGTCCATGGGAACCTTTGGGTCAGAGCAGGATTTGGGTTTTCAGATCGCCGGGCCGGGTGGCCAGCGTCTCGAACGCGGTCTGGATATCGTCCAGCGCGAAATGGGCAGCGGTGAAGGCGTCTGTTTTGAAGCGGCCATGCGACAGCAGGGTCAACGCGTCGTACATATCCTCGCCCATGCCCGCGACCGAGCCTTTCAGGCTGTTTTCTTCCAAAATGGTGCGCAGGATATCGACGGGCAGCGCCTGATCGGGGCCGGTCAGGCCGAAAAAGGCGATATGGCCGCCCTTGCGGATCAGGCTTTGCGCGGTGGCGTAAAGCCGGGGCGAGCCGACGCTTTCTATCACCAGATCAGCGCCGCGGCCTTGAGTGCGGGCCATCACCTCGGCGTGCAGTTGGGTGGGATCGCTGATCGCGGCATCCGCGCCCGCCTTCAGCGCCATCTGGCAGCGTTCTGGCGACAGGTCGGCGACGATGATCGGCGCGGCCCCCACCAGCCGCATCATCTGCACATGCAGGTTTCCCACCGGCCCAGCACCCAGCACCACCACCGATTGACCAAAGCTGACCTGAGCCTTGCGCGCGGCGCGCACCACGCAAGCCACGGGTTCGGTCAGCGCCAGCACGGCATCGGCAACGCCTTCGGGTGCCGGGATCACCAGCCGCGCGGGCAAGGCGACATATTCGGCGAAAGCGCCATCGCGGCCAATGCCGACCTGAGTCATTGAGGGGCAGTTTAGGATTTCGTTGCGGCGGCACCAATAGCAGGTGCCGCAACCGATGTTGATATCGGCCACCACGCGCTGGCCTTCGGTCAGGTGCTTCACGTTGGCCCCATAGCCCGCAACTTGCCCGCAAAATTCATGCCCCGGTATCAGCAGCAGGCGGTCAGCGGCGTAGTGGCCGTTGAAGATATGCAGATCGGTGCCGCAAATTCCGGTGCGGCTGACGCGGATCAGCGCATCTTCGGGGCCAATCTGCGGCATCGGCACATCGCGCAGATCAAAGCGCTGCGGGGCAATCAGGACGGCGGCTTTCATCTGCGACCCCTATTTCACGGTGCGCAGCTTGGCGCGGTCGATGGTCAGCGCGATGGCCCCGATCAGCACCAAGCCGAACACCATCTGCTGCTGGGTGGCCTGTATGTCGAAGTAGAGCATCGAGGCACGGATGACGGCCACAATCAGCGTGCCGATGGCGGTGTTCAACACACCTCCTACCCCGCCCGTCAAAGGCGTGCCGCCGACCAGAACCGCGACGATGGCGGGCAGCAGGAAACCGTTGGCAATCGTCGGCGCACCGCCCGACAGCTTGACCGAGAACAGCAACCCGGCAATCGCCGCCAACGCACCCGAAATCGCAAAGGCCAGGATTTTATAGCGGGCGACGTTCAGGCCAGAGGCCGCCGCTGCGGGTTCGCCTGCTCCCACCGCTTTCAACGCGCGGCCTAGGGTGGTGCGGCGTTCGATGAACAGGGTCAGCGCCAGCAGACCCGCGGCGATGAACAACTCATGCGGAACCGGGCCGGTTTTACCGATCATCCAGCCGAACACGGCATCGCGCTGGGCGGCCTCCATATTCAGCGCCTTTTGGCCGGACAGATACTGCGCCAGCGAAAACGCAACCCCGCCCACCGCGAGGGTGGAGATGAACGATGGCACCATCATGCGGGTGGTGACATAGCCAGAGATCGAGCCAAAACCGAAGCCGACCAGAATGCACAGCAACGCCACCCAGCCGCCGAACTGCGCGAGGTAGACCGAGGCGACGACGGTGATCAGATTGGCCATCGACTGCGCCGACAGATCAATGCCTCCGATGTAGATCGCAAAGGTCAGGCCCAGTGCCATGATGAACAACGGCACGATATCGCCCGCCAAAGACAGCAGGTTGGCGGGGCGCAGGAAGGTATCATCGACGATGCCGACGGCGGCCACCAGAACCAGCAAGGTGATCCAAGGCAGATGCGGTTTAAGACGCTGGAAATCCATGTTTGCCTCAGATCATGTAATGGAGAAGGTCATAGAGCGAAGGTTTCGCTCCGGGGGTGCAGTCAAACCGCTTCTGGATCGCGCCGTCTTTCACCACGATGATCGAATGGGAAAGGCCAATGGCTTCTTCCAGCGTGTCGGCCACCAGAACGATACCGACGCCTGCATCCGACATATCGCGGATCATGTCGTAGACATCTTCCTTCGCCCCGATATCCAGTCCCCGCGTCGGGTGATCCAGCAGCATGATATCCGACCCGCCAGAGCGCCACTTCGCCAGCACCACCTTTTGCTGATTGCCGCCCGACAGGTTGCCACAATCGGCCAGCTCGGAACTCGCCTTGATCGACAGCTTGCTGATCCAATCGCGCGCCAAGGCCCGCTCTCCGGCGATGGCCAGCACACCGGCTTTCGAGTGGCGGCGCATCTGCGACAACGTCATGTTTTCATAGACATTCATCCCCGCGACGATGCCTTCGACCTTGCGTTCGCGCGGCACATAGCCCACGCCCCGCGCCACCGCATTGCGCGGGGTGAATTGGGTGATCGGCTGGCCTTTCAGTGTCACCTTACCCGTCAAAGGCGTCCGCATGCCGTAGATCGTGCGCAAGATCGCCTCGCGGCCAGAGCCTTCGGTGCCAACCAGACACAACACCTCGCCCGCGTGCAGGGTCAGGCTGATGTCGCTGATCCGACCGGGCAGCGAGACGCCCTCCATCCGCACCAGCTCCTTTGACGCATCGAACGGCTGCTGGCGATGCTCGCGGTAATATTCCTTGTCGACATTGCGCCCGACCATCTTGTGCTGGATCTGCTCGACCGACTTTTCGCCGCGCACCACCACATCGACCACCGCGCCATCTTTCATCACATAGATGCGGTCAGACAGCTCCATCACCTCATCCATCCGGTGGGACACGAAGATGAACGACGCGCGCGAGGTCAGTTCGCGCACCAGCTTGAACAAAAGCTTCACCTCATCCTCGGCCAGAACCGATGTCGGCTCATCCAGCAAGATCACCAGATTGCCCTGCACGCGCTCCTCCAGCGTCAGCACCTTGGCGAGTTCCACCAACTGCCGCTGCGCAAACGACAGGGCCGAGGTGACGGTGGCCGGATCAATCGTCAGCTTCACTTTGGCCAGTTGCGCCGAGGCCGCTGCGGCCATGGCCTTCCAGTTGATCACACCAAAGCGGACGAACTGTTGTTCGTAACCCAGAAAGATATTCTCCATCACTGTCAGGTTGGCGATCAGGGATTGTTCCTGAAACACCATGCCGATGCCCTGCTCCATCGCGGCGCGGGGGTTGGCGAAGCGGACGGATTTACCGTCCAGCGTGATCTGGCCGCCATCGGGCTGATAGGCCCCATACAGCACCTTCATCAGCGTGGATTTACCTGCGCCATTCTCGCCGACCAGCCCGACAATCTCGCCACGGCCAATCTGGAAATCCACCGCTTTCAGCGCATGGACACCGGGAAACTTCTTATCGACCTTTGCCAGTTGATACATCGCCCGCCCCCTATTTCACGACAGTGACGGCGCGGCGGTCGGTTGACAGCACCACGGCGATGATCACCAGCAGGCCCAACATGCCGTCCTGCACGTAATCCGGCAGGCCGATCACAACCATGCCGTTGTTGATGACATTGACGATCAGCACCCCCACCAGCGCGTTCCACACCCCGCCGACGCCGCCCCACAAGGCCACCCCACCGACCACAACCGAGGTGATCGAGATGAACATGAAATTCGCCCCGGTGACGGACTCTGCCTGACCCAGCTTTGCCACCTGAAGGATGGCGGCGACGGCATAGAACACACCGGCCAGCGTGAACCCCGCCACCCGGACGCGACGCACGTTCAGACCAGAGGCATGGGCCAATTCCTCACCCCCGCCGACGGCGTAGAAGTTGCGGCCCAGCGTGGTGCGGGTCTGGATGAACCAGGCGATCAGGATGAATATCCCGGCGACATAGACCATCAGCGGAAAGCCCAGCAGGCGGTAGGTCAACAGCCCGCGAAACACATCGTCGTCGATCTTGACGATACCGCCACCGGTCAACAGCACCGTCGCCCCGGTGGCAACAAAGCCCATTGCAAGGCTGGCCATGAAGGACGGGATGCGCAGCTTCACATGGATCAAGCCGTTGATCATGCCAACCGCAGCACCAATCAGCAGGATCAACGGCAGCGCGATCCAGCCGCCTGCGGCCAGAGTGCCGCCGAACTTGACGAAGGTGTAGCAGAACAACACGGCGGTAAACGACAGCGCCCCCTCCATCGACAGATCAATCGAGCCCATCAGGATGATGAACGTCACCCCGACCGCAACCATCAGCGCCGGGGCTGCGGCGACAGTGATGCGTGCGAAATTGCGCAGCGAAAAGAACTGAGGGTTGATGGCGGTGAAGAAGATCACCAGCGCAATCAGCACCAAAAGCGGTGCCCAGCGAATTGCGTCTTCGCGCGTGAAACGCCGTGTCAAATCCATTCCCCCCTCAGCCGGTCTTATGTCTTGCAATCAGTTGGGGGCCGCCTTGCGACGGCCCCTAAAGGCTTATTTGTAAACGATGCCGCCGTTCGACGGACCCCAGAAGTCGTTCCAGTCATAGGTCGGGATCGAGTCGATGTATTTGGCCTTGAAATCCGCCGCGTCGTCCTTGGTCACCATCACGGTCGGGCCATAGAACTCGCGGTGTTCATTCGGTTCTTCCGAAGGTTTGAAGGTGCCGATGGCCGCGTGATAGGCCAAGGCCAGCGACACGCCACCGCCC
This sequence comes from uncultured Alphaproteobacteria bacterium, assembly GCA_963772935.1. GTDB lineage: Bacteria > Pseudomonadota > Alphaproteobacteria > Rhodobacterales > Rhodobacteraceae > JANNNF01. Next base: position 146,981 of record CAVYZK010000001.1, read on the forward strand.
CAATAGGGGTTGGTGAAGACAGTGCACAGCAGCTTGCCATCCATCACCATCTGCACGGCTTCAGGGTTGCCATCATAGGCCACGATCGGAATTGTACCTTCGATGCCTTCGGCCTTCAGCGCCTCCAGCACGCCATAAGCGATGTTGTCGTTGGCGCAATGCACACCTGTGATCTTGTCGCCATAGCGGGTGATGAACGAGGCCATCAACTCGGCCGCCTTGGTGGTGTCCCAATCGGCGGGCTGGGCGTCCAGCAGTTCGATCTCGGGGAAGTCTTTCAGCGCGTTCTTCAAGCCGTTCAGACGCTCCACCGCCGGGTTGTTGGCCGGGATACCGCCCAGATGCACGACGCCGCCCTTGCCGCCCATCGCCGCGAACAGCAGGCGCGCGGTTTCCTCGGCGGGTTTTTCATCCGACCATGTCATGTGGCTGACATAGTTGTCGCCGATGTCCCACGGGTGCAGATCGTCGGTCTTGTTCCAGATGGTCGAGATATAGCCGCCCGCATCCCGTACCGCTTCCACGACGGGCCGCGCATTGGGGCTGTCATTGGCGTCGCAGGCAATGGCACAGTTGCCGGAATTCTTCGCCAGAAACGCCTTGATGTCGGCCAGAGATTTCTCGGACGAGCCTTCGTTGATCAGGCTGGTCATATCAGCCTTGGTTTTGCCCAGGCTTTCGACGAAATTCTCACCGCCCGACACCACTGCGTTCCAATAGGCGCTGGCACGGTCGCGGTAGCTCCAGGCCAAAGCCGGGTTTTCCGCCGCCATCGCAGCGTCGCGGCCAAAGGCCATCGGCAGCGCCATCGACCCCATGCCAGCAGCGGTCGCCAGCAGGAAATTGCGGCGGCTGACGGTTTCACGCGCGATGAAATCCTTGATGAAAGTAGACATAGGTTCCTCCCCTTTTCCACATTTTGCCACGGCAACGTGGCCAGTTTTGCGACCGGTGCAGTGCCTATGCTGTCACAGGCGCACCAAGCATGTTCAGACTTCACATTGCCTTAACGCACTATCTGGTTACTTTCTTGGATCAGCCTGAGTCAAGTGTTTTCCGCAACAAAATTACACCTCGTGGCGAGGAAGAACTTTGCGCAGGCCAAGAGCTGTGTGTAAGACTGGCGGCCAAGCCACCCACCTTTGCGCTGGAGAAACGGACCTTGACGATGGACATCGAGCCTACGGCGCCCGCAGCCAAGCCACGCACGCGTGACGCCGAGGCGACCAAGGCCAGAATCCTCGATGCCGCCAAAAAGGAGTTTGCCAAGAACGGCTTGGGCGGCGGGCGTGTGGATGACATTGCCGAGAAGGCCAAAGCCAACAAGCGGATGATTTATCACTACTTTGGCAGCAAAGAGGGGCTGTTCCAGACGGTGCTGGAAAACGCCTATGTCGATATCCGCACTGCCGAACAAAAACTGAAACTGGACCATGTCGAGCCGAAACAGGCGCTTGAAAAACTGGTGCGGTTCACCTTCGACTATTACCTGAAAAACCCCGAATTCATCACGCTGGTGAACAGCGAAAACCTGCACCGCGCCAAGCATCTGAAAAAATCCGAGGTGGTCAAAGTCTACAGCCGCAAGTTTGTCGCCATGGTTGACGACATTCTGACGCGGGGCGTGGCAACGGGCGTCTTTCGCGCAGGCGTTGATCCGGTGCAGTTGAACATCACCATCGCCGCGATTGGCTATTACTACATGACCAACCGCTTCACCGGGTCCATCGTGTTCGAGCGTGACCTGATGGCGAAAGAGGCTCTGGAAGAACGCCTGCGTTTTAACATCGACACCATCCTGCGACTGGTCGCGCCCTTGGACCCGGCGCAGTCCGGTCCGACGGTCAACACGCCGACGACATAAACCAGGCCAAATGGCCTTGCCACGACGCGCGTGTGCGTGCCGCAGTTGACCCAAGAGCAAGGCGGAACCTGCGACACGCGCGACGTCTGGGATGAGAGCAGAATGCCGCTCTTGGAGCCGCCCCTGTTTTCCCCTGCACCTTTCAACCGGCATAACGAAAGGGCAATGCCCGACCGCCGGGTGGGCAAACAACCGCAGTTCTACGCAATTTATAGCTCAACACATCCCACGGACGTTCTGCTGGTGCGGTTGCAGACTGCCCGCCCGGGGGGCGGTCGGGCATTGCCCAAAATCAGGCGTGCCAAGCTCGAAATTCTGGTCCGTTTCGATCTTCCGCCTCAGTCAACTCTGCCTGTTGTGGGCGTCAGCAACAGGTTGGCGGGCCTCGACGGCAGGGTTACCGCAAAGTTTTCTGGCCCAAGCGTTTGCAGATGTGCAAAAAGCATGGCGATGAAGGACTGGACATAGGCCGGTTTCTGATCGCCGTAGGGGTCGATCACGATTAGCGTGGGTTGGCGCAGCGGGTCCGAGATCGGCATACGGATCAGGCTTTCATGATCCGGACTGGCAAGCTGATGTGGCCGCATGTTCAGCACAGATATGCCCAGCCCGTTCACCACAGCCGCGCGCACCGTCTCATAAGATCGGGTCCGCAGCGCGACTTTTGGCCTGCGCGCGGCGAAGTCGAACAGGGTCAGCAGGTAGGTGCGGGTCTCGGGCAAATCCAGCAGGATCAGCGGGCGTTCGGCCAGATCCTGCATCGACACGCTGTCCTGCGACGCAAGCGGATCATCCCGGCGCAGCAGGGCGTGGGCGGGAAATCTGCAAACCGGCGTTACGGCACCGCTGAATTCCTCACCGATGTCATAGGTCAGGACAAGATCAAGCTCTCCTGCCGCCAGCCACCCGCGAAGTTCAGTCTGATCGCCTTCCAGCAGCACAATGTCGCAGTCGCCATTGGCATCTATGTAGCGCCGCAGGACCGGCGGGATCAGCAGCGCGCTAAGGGGCGAAAAGCAGCCAACCCGCAGCACGGGGGCCGGAAGGTCGGCAAACTCGCGCGTCGATCGCTCGAATTCCAGCCCGGCTGCCAGAAACCGACGGACCGAGACGAGAAAGCGCTGACCGGCTGGCGTGACCTCGATCCCGTGACCGGCCCGACGGGTGAAGATGCGGGTGCCAATCTCATCCTCTGCGGCTCCGATGGCCGCAAGGATTGATGAGGGCGAAATCCGAAAGGTCTTGCAAGCCTCGGAGATACTGCCCTTGGCGGCAACCTCGCGGATGTAGTCGAGCTGGCGGTGGGTCAAGCGCATAGGTGGCATCCCGGAAACTCTGCTGCACCACTGTTACATGAAATGCATGAAGTGTCGCAAATTTTGTATTTTATAGATGTGATGGGATCGTGCAGCATCCGGGAAATCACTCAACTGGATGCAACAACAGCGATGTCCTCTCCTCCCCTAGATCTTTGCCTCGCCTCTGGTGCCGAATTGTCCGGTGCCTACGCGGGGGGTATCCTCTCTCCGGTCGATGCCACCCGCGCCTGTCTTGACCGGGCCGATGCGATCAACCCTGCGCTGAAAGCCTTCGCTGTCATTGATCATGAGGGTGCGCTCGCCGCCGCGCACCAGTCGGAACGGCGTTGGGCAGCCGGGCAGGCCCTGTCGCCGATAGACGGCCTTCCCGTGACCATCAAGGACATCGTTCATTGCCACGGGCTTGATGTGCGTTACGGCAGCAGGACCGCACCTGATGTGTCGGCCCTGCCGGATGCCCCCGTCGTCGAACGCCTTCGTGCGGCTGGGGCGGTCATTCTGGGGCTGACGACAACGCCGGAATTCGGCTGGAAGGCGGTGACGGACAGCGCACGCCATGGCATCACGCGCAACCCGTGGAATCAGGATTTGACGCCGGGCGGGTCATCTGGCGGGGCGGCAGTTGCGGCGGCGATGGGCGCGGGCGTGCTGCATCTTGGCACCGATGGCGGCGGGTCGATCCGCATTCCCGCCGCCTTCTGCGGCATTGCCGGGTTGAAACCCAGTTTCGGCCGGGTGCCCGCCTATCCGGCAAGCGCCTTCGGAACGGTTGCGCATATCGGCCCGATGGCCCGGACCGTGAGTGATCTGGCGCTGATGTTGAACGCCATGTCCGGTCGCGATCTGCGCGATTGGGCGCAAGGGCCGATTGCAATGCCGCCGGTCAAACTGCAGTCCCTGAATTGGGCCGGGGTGCGGATCGGCCACTGGGCGCATCCCCCTGTCGGCCAGGTTGACGCGGACGTTGCTGCTTTGGTTCAGGCAGTTCTTTCCGATCTGGAATTGGCCGGGGCTATCATTGAACCGCTCGACCTGCCCGATCAGGATGACCTGCCCGAGATGTTTCGCCGACACTGGTTTGTCGGCGCGGCGAACCGGCTGGACGCGGTCGCCCCTGCGGATCGCCATCTTCTCGACCCCGGCTTTTTGGCTATTGCGGCAAAAGGCCAGTCCTACACCGCCGTGGAGCGGATGCAGGCAGAGATTGCGCGCGCAAGATACGGCGCGCGCATGGATCAGGTGCTGACGCAGTTTGACTTCATCCTGTCGCCAACCGTCGCCATTCCGCCCTTCGCTGCAGGGGTAGAGATGCCGCCGGGGTGCGGCTTTGAAAACTGGACCGATTGGGCAGGCTTCAGCTATCCGATCAACCTCAGCCAGCAACCGGCCTGCTCGGTGCCCTGTGGGTTTACGAAAGGCGGCCTGCCCGCAGGTTTGCAGATCATCGGGCCGAGGGGGGCAGATGAGGCCGTGCTGTCCGCCGCGTTGACCTATGAGCAGATGTTTCCCGCACGTTTCCTGACACGCGCCAGCCAGTTGCCGGGTGGGGTGTTGTGATGGCTGACTATATCCCCTTTGTCCTCAACGCCTTGACACTGATCAGCATCCTGATGGTCGTCTCGATGGGCCTTGCCATCATCTTCGGGCTGATGAACGTGATCAACCTCGCACATGGCGAGTTCATCACCATCGGGGCCTTTACATTGGTGGCCGTACAGGCGGCGGGTGGCAGTTTCTGGCTGGCGTTGCTGGTTGCGCCGATGGTCGGCTATGGCATCGGGCTGGTGCTGGAGCGTGTGCTGATCTCGCGCGTCTATACCGACCCGCTGCATGCCATTCTGGCCACCTGGGGGCTGAGCCTGATCATCCAGCAGGTGCTGCAACTGGTGTTTGGCGCGGCACCCCAGCCGGTGACCGGGCCGTTTCCCGGTTCGGTTGACCTGTTCGGTGCCAGCTATCCGGCCTACCGGCTGTTCCTGATCGGCTTTTCGCTCGCGGTTTTTGTCGGCACCGTCGTGCTGTTTCGCAAGACTCGCTTTGGACTTGATCTGCGTGCCTCGATCCAGAGCGCCGAGATGGCCTCTGTCATGGGGATCGACCCTGCACGGATCAACGCCCGTGCCTTTGGCTTTGGTGCCGCCTTGGCGGCGCTGGCAGGGGTGCTGCTGGCACCGCTTACCTCGGTCACGGCCTATATGGGTGTCAACTACCTCGCCCGGTCCTTCTTTGTGGTGCTGGTCGGCGGCGCGGGCAGCGTTGGCGGCGTGGCGGCGGGCAGCGGGTTGATCGGCGGGCTGGAAACCTTTCTGTCTTACCAGATCCCCGCCACGGTGGCGCAAGCGCTGGTTCTGATCCTGGCCGTGGTCATCCTGCGGTTCCGGCCCAAGGGGATTGTCCCAGCATGAGACACCTGACAACCCTTCGCCCTGCCACGAAAATTGCCATGGTGGTCATCGCGGCCTTCGCCCTGCTGCCACTGGTGTCAGAAGGTTACGTTCTGTCCAACTGGCGCGACGTGATGCTGCTGGCGCTGTTCGCGCTCAGCCTTGATCTGTTCTGGGGCCGGACCGGCATCCTCAGCTTTGGCCACGCCACATTCTTTGGCCTTGGTGCCTATGGCATGGCGATTGCCACCACCCGTTTTGGCATCGACCCTGCCTTTGCCAGTCTGGCCGGGCTTGGCATGGGGGTGGGTCTGGCGACCGTCATCGCGGCGCTGGTCGGGTATTTCATGATCTACGGCGGCGTGCGCGGGGCCTATTTCACCATCGTGACACTGGCCATGACCATCGTTGCCAACAACATCGCCATCGGCTGGTCTTCGGTGACGGGTGGCGATTCCGGGCTGATCGGTGTGCCGCCGTTCCAGGTGTTTGGCATTACCTTTGCCTCCCCCGTCATGTCGTTCGGGCTGGTTCTGTGCGTCCTTGCCCTGTGCCTGTTCGGGGCCATGCGGGTGATGAACGGTCGAACCGGGATGGTTCTTGCGGCAATTCGGGACAGCGAAATCAAGGCGGAGACTCTGGGCTACCGCACACCGCTTATCCTTCTGCTGACCTTTGTCGCATCGGCAGCAATGGCTGGCCTTGCTGGCGCACTTTACGCCACCGGTACCGGCTTTGTTGCCCCCGACATGATCGCCCTTTTATTGTCAACCGAGGTGATCATCTGGGTCGCCGTGGGCGGCAGCGGTTCCCTGATCGGGGCGGTGATCGGCACGGTCGTTGTCTGGCATCTTCAGCAGAAGGTCAGTTCGATTTCCATCGCGGCCTGGCCCATCGCCATCGGCAGTTTCTTCATCCTGCTGGTGCTGGTGTTCCCCAAGGGGCTTCCCGATTTTGTCCTGTCCAAGGTCCGTCAGATCAAGTCCGGCACAGGGGGGCGGGGATGAATACCCTTATGAAGGCCGAACTGAAACTGGATCAGGTGTGCCGCAGTTTCGGCACCTACCGGGCGGTGACGGACGTATCGCTGACCTTTGAAGCGGGCGAGATGACCTGCATCATCGGGCCAAACGGCGCGGGAAAAAGCACGCTTCTGAACATGATGTGCGGAACCCTTCCGCTCAGTTCCGGCCGCATAACGCTTGGCGGGATGTCACTGGACGGTCTCTCGCGCGACCGGATCGCCAGACTGGGCGTCGCGCGCAAGTTTCAGGTGCCGACTGTGTTTGGCAGCCTGTCGGTTGCCGACAACCTGCGTGTGGCCGCTGGCAAGGCGGGGGATGAGGGTTGGCTGACCGAGGTGCTTGCCATGGTCAACCTGACCGCAGATGCCGCCCTGTCGGCAGGCACGCTTCCGCATGGCAAGAAGCAGTGGCTGGAGATTGGCATGGCACTGGCGATGCGGCCTCGCATCCTGCTGCTGGACGAGCCCACAGCCGGGCTTTCCGTCGATGAAACGCTCGCCACGGCGAACCTGCTCAAGGCGTTGCGGGGCCGCGTGACGGTCATCGTCATTGAACACGACATGGGTTTTGTCCGTGAACTTGGGGCAAGAACTGTGGTTCTGCACCATGGCGAGATCATCGCCGCCGGACCCTTTTCCGAAATCGAAGAGGACGACACCGTCCGCGACATCTATCTGGGGCGGCGGTGATGCTGACAATCAAAAACCTGACAGCCGGTTATGGCTCGGCGCAAATCCTGAACGGTGTCGAACTCAGCGTTCAACCGCGTGAGATCGTGGCGCTTCTGGGCCGCAACGGCGTTGGCAAGACCACGCTGATGAAGGCGTTGATGGGAATTGTGCCGCCCACCTCTGGGCATGTTGCCTTTCTGGGGGCTGAAACGACCAAGTTGCCGACCCACCGTATCGCCCGCGCAGGCATCGGCTATGTGCCACAGGGGCGCGGTATCTTTGACAAGCTGACGGTTGAGGAAAACCTGGCGATGGGCCTGCGGTCCTTGCCCGAACCATCAGACGTGATCCCCGCCTATCTGCTGGAACGCTTTCCGATCTTGCACGAACGCCGCCGTCAGGTGGCGGGCACGCTGTCGGGGGGGCAGAAACAGCAACTGGCGCTTTCCCGCGCGCTGTGCGGCAACCCGAAACTGCTGCTGCTGGATGAGCCGTCCGAGGGGATTCAGCCCAATATCGTTCAGGATATCGGCCGTTTCCTGCGCGATCTGGTCGCAACCCGCGAAATCGCCGTCGTCGTTGTCGAACAGAACCTTGCGCTGGTCGAACTGGCCGCTGACCGGTTTTGCATGATGGACAAGGGCCGCATCGTTCATGGCGGCCCGACGGCGGAATTGCAGAACGAAGCGGTGCTGAAGGAATTCCTGTCGGTCTAGCGACCGTGCGGAATGGACAAACACAACCAACAAACGGAGGTACGGAATGACGAAATTTGCTTTTACCCGACGCCAGGCTTTGCTGTCGCTTGGCGCGGCAGGCGTGGCCTCCTTTGGGATGCCAGCAATTCTGCGCGCGCAGGACGGGCCGATCCGTCTGGGTTTTCTGTCCGGGTTGACGGGGCTGGAAACCATTCTTGGCGAAACCCAGCTCAACTGCTTCAAGCTGGCGGTTGATCAGATCAACGCGGGCGGCGGCATCGCCGGGCGGCAGGTTGACTACATCGTCGAGGACGACCAGACCACCACGCGCGGTGCCATCGACAAGGCCCGCAAGCTGGTGTTCGATGACAAGGTTGATGCCACCGTCGGCCTGATCGCCAGCCTGACCCATGTTGCCGCCCGGTCGGTGACAACGCCCGCGAAAAAACTGGTGATGTACACAACCTACTATGAAGGCGATGTCTGCGAGCGGTACTTTTTCTCGACCGGGCAGATTCCCAACCAGCAGATCATTCCCTCGGTTGACTGGCTGACGGCCAATGCCGGCAAGACCACCTATATCATCGGGTCCGACTACGTCTGGCCGCGTAAAAGTGCCGAGGTGATCACAGCGGCGCTGGAGGCCAAGGGCGGAAAGGTGCTGGGTGCCGAGTTCCTGCCCTTTGGCACGCAGGATTTCGGCCCGGTCTTTGACCGGCTGAAAGCGGCAAACCCCGATTTCGTCTGGATCATGGTGGCCGGAAACGATCTGATCACCTGTCTGAAGCAGTACCAGAGCTTTGGCTTCAAGCAGCAGGTTTTCAGCCAGGGTCTGGACGAGTCCTTTTCCTTCGCCCACCCCGAACTGACGGCGGGGGCATTGTCGACTCAGGCCTATTTCATGAATGTCGATACGGCGGCCAACAAGGCCTTCACGGCGGCCTATGCGGCGGCTTATGGTGCGGACAAGCCGATCAACGCTATCGGCGAGGCGGCCTTTGACGCGGTCCATCTTTACAAACTGGCCGTCGAGGCCGCAGGCACGACCGAGACCGAGGCGGTGATCGACGCCCTCAAGACGGTGGAATTTGACGCGCCGCAGGGCAAGGTTGGATTTGCGGCAAATGGGGTGATGCGGTCAAACTCCATACTGGCGCGTGGCAATGACAAAGGGGGCTGGGACACGGTGCAGAACTTTGGCCAGATCGACCCGGACGTCCCGGGTTGCACGCTTTGACTCCAGCGGACATGACCAGCGCGATGGCGGCAGTGGCCGCCATCCGCAACCGCGATTGCACGGTCGCTGCCCTGACCGAAGGCTTTCTGGCCCGGATCGCCGCGCGCAACCCCGTGATCAACGCGCTGCGGGACTGCGACGCGGATCAGGCGCGCCAGATGGCGCTTGCCTTGGACGCGCGGCTTGATCGCGGCGACGACATTGGTCCTCTGGGCGGTCTACCAGTTGTCATCAAGGAAAACTGCGATACGGCAGGCTATGCGTGTTCAGCGGGCCTCGCGTTTCGCACCGCCCACCAACCGGCGCAGGATAGCTGGGTCACAGCGCGTTTGCGTGCAGCCGGGGCGATTGTTCTTGGCACCAGCATCAGCGATCCGGGTGCGTTCAGCGTGCGAACCCCCGACGTATGCCATCCGGTGGACATGGCGCTGACCGTCGGCGGGTCCAGCGGCGGTTCGGCGGCGGCACTGGCGGCGGGCCTGTGCCTTGGGGCCATCGGCACCGATACTGGCGGATCAATCCGCATTCCCTCGGCCTGTTGCGGCACGGTCGGGCTGAAGCCTACGTTTGATACCCTGCCGATGACCGGGATTTTTCCGCTCGTCCCGTCGCTGGATCATGTGGGTCCGATGGCCCGAACTGTCGAGGATACGGCACTTCTGTGGTCGGCCCTTAGCGGCCAGCCCGTTGCCGCCGCGCGCCCCGTCAAGCGCATCGGTCTTGATCCGGCTTGGGTCGCCGATGCCGACGCCCCGATCCGCGATGCGTTTGCGGCCCTGTTGGACCGATTGACCAACGCCGGACTGGACGTCCATGAAATCGCGCTGCCCAAGATTGACAGTGTCTGGGATATCCACGGCGATGTGTTTCTGGTCGAAAGTGCTGCGTGGCATCTTGCCCGATACGACGATCAGCGCGGCCAGTACCCGACGATTGCGCAGGAATGGTTTGACCTTGCCGGGACGATGCAGGTTGCGACTTATATCGCGGCCTGCCGGATGCGTGAGCGTGCCCGGGCGCAGGTGACCGCGTTGCTTGATACGGTTGATCTCATCCTGACACCCACGCTGTCCGTCTACCTGCCCCCCAAGGCCAGTGAAACCTTGTTGATCGGCGGCAACCCGACCGACTATGTCATGGCTCTCGTGCGGCTGACCTCTTTGTTCAACCTGACCGGGCACCCGAGCCTCGCGATGCCGTTTCCCTGTCACACGGGCCCCGTTGCACCCAGCCTGCAGATCATCGGACGCCATGGTGCCGAGCAACACATCCTCGGCTTCGGGGCTTGGTTGGAGAATGGTCTGCCTGCCCCCCTGAGTTGAGGCAGGCAGGCTTCGTCAAAATCTGACGGACCGGCCTGCCGCATCGCCTGCGTCTGCAACACGTCTGCCAGCCGCAGGGTGGCCCGTCGTGGCAAACGATCGGAGGCGTATTCCAGAGAATAGTTGCGCGGTCCCGGCGTTGTCGGCAGCAGCGGACTGGCCGCAATGTTCAGCGCGGCCACTATCGGTACGCCTATTTGACCCGCCCTCGCGCGGACGTTCCGCTCAGGCAGATACGGTAAAGCGCGACGCATAGGGCAGACTGGCGGCCCCCACAGCCTTGGGCGAGTGGTGGATCGTGCCTACCAAAGCCGTCAGGCCTGCCTCGTGGCTGGCCAGTTCGTCACAGATTTCCTGGCACAGATGGCGTGGGGCATAGGACGACAGCACCACGGTTCCCACCTCAACAAATTGCCGCGCCTCACGCACCTTGGCCACCAGCAGGGCCACACAATCGGTTTTCCAGGTTTCAACCGCCGACGCATATTGTGGCGATCCTTCGGACCGACGCCACACTTCCTCGGTGGATACACCGTTCGACCCCAAAGCCCGTTCAAAGTGCAAAAGACCGACATCATACGCCGTGGTGCTGCCGCTGCGATGAATCTGGTGGTTCAGGACCAGCCGCGCATGCACCATCGCACCGATGTAAAAGAACAGATAGTTGTCCAGATCGCGTGCAATACCGAACAGACTTTCGCCGTTGGCGGCGGCGGTCACATCGTTCTGGACAAAGATTTCCAGCCCAAAATCAGCTTCCGCCTTGTCCTTGAAGGCAGTCAGTTCGTGGGTGTCGCCAAACCCCTCGGGCAGGGCCAGACCGATGCCCGCGATGCGCCGCCGTTTGGCTTTGCTGATCTTGGCAAGAAGGGCCGCGACTGTTGCGTGAAGGTCGGGATGCACATGGTCCGCACCGGGGGCGGCGTGGCGCAGGGTGGCGCTGTCGATCACCCCGCCGACAAAGTCGATCAGCACGATATCAGTGGTGCGAAAGCCGATGCTGATGCCGATGGAATAGGCCCCCTCGGGGTTCAGCCCCATCGGGATCGTTGGCGGCCCCATGCGGCCGCGCTGTGCTTCGCCGCGGGTGACGAGGCCTTCCTGTTCCAGCGACCGCACAATGACCGACACGGTCTGCGCCGACAGGCCAGTCTTTTCGCCAATCTCAAAGCGTGTCGTGCTGCCGTGCTGCAGCAGCATGGAAAGCACCAGCCGCTCATTGTAGCTGCGCACGCTGACGGCGTTCAGGCCAGCCGCGCGGTCAGCAATGCGGATCGGGTTCGGGGGGGCAAAGCGCATGTCAGGCATTCAGCGTGCATCCTGTCTGCATTCGGACCTGCGCATCATTCGGCCCATCCGATGGCTGCAACCTCTGCCGCAAGCGCAAGCCCAAGGTCGTGGTGTGCCTGTTGCGACAGATGGAACCCATCCGCCGGATCGCAGGCACAGACGGAGGCCGCGTCAAAAAAATGGACCTCCTTGCTGTCGGCCTGAATCTCGAACTCCAGCGCCAGACGGCGGGATATCGCAGGCGCGCCTTCAAACACGCCCGACCATTCATGCAGGTCATCCAGCATCGGCGGCGGCGCCACCACAAGGATTTCGGGAACATGCCCGCCCGGCCCCGGCGACAATTCCTTGATGTCGTAAATCAAACAGCCGATGCCCATGGCCACCTCGGGAGCAGTCTGGAAAAACCGGCGCTTCAGATCATTGGTGCCCAGCATCAGGATGATGACGTCAATGGGCGCATGGCTTTGCAGGCAGGGCGTCAGATAGCGGCGACCGTTCTTGTGTTCACCCTCGATCGGGTCGTCGCGCACCGTGGTGCGGCCACTGAGCCCCTCTTCGATCACATACCAGCCCGACCCAAGTGCTGCGGCCATGACACCCGGCCAGCGCGCATCCCGCCCGAAACGATCAAGCGGGCCACGGCCCGGAATCTGTCCGTGGGTGTTGGAATCGCCAAAGCACAGAACCGTCCGCATGCGCGCATTCCTTATCCGCACTCAGTGCTACAGCGGCAAACTAGCCGGAAAACAAGTCTGATAGCAAGCAGTCTACATATTCATTCACTCTGAATAAGTGTTGACGGAACGCGTGCCTTCTGCTTTTGATGCCGTATGCGGACCTCGGGCGGAGGAGACGAGCGCGGTCTGCAGTCATGAGGGGATTCCTTTTCCGAACCGATGATTTCGTCGGAACAAGCAGGGTTTGCTTGCCGGAAAAGCTTTGCCTCTGCGCTTGCCGCCGGGCCAACCGGATGACGGAACCAACAAGGCCAGTGCGCTGCACCGGGCCAGCAACGGAGGAAGAAAATGCGTTCCAACTTTCTGAAGCGTGCCTTGACAGGTCTGGCCCTGTCGGCAGCGCTGTCTGCGCCAGTGATGGCACAGGACGTGTTCCTGATGGATGGTGTGACTCCCAGCACAAAGGACACCACCGTGGTGCCCGCAGGCACGTTCAAAAAGGATGGCCCCTGGGTCATCGGGATGAGCCACTTCGGCGTCAACGCAAACACCTGGACCGTGCAGGTGGCACATGAGACCGAGGCCGCCGCCGCAAAGGACAGCCGCATCGAAAAGCTGATCATCCTGGATGCGGGCTTTGATCAGGCCAAGCAGGTTGCCGATATCGAAGACCTGATCGCGCAGGGCGTGGACGCGATTATCGTGCAGCCCGTCACCTCGACCTCGGCCAACGCCAGCATCGAAAAGGCGGTGGCCGCAGGTATTCCGGTGGTTCTGCATACCGGACGGATCGAGTCTGATGCCTTCACCACCGAAATTCAGGGCGGAGCAGAGCATTTCGGCAAAGTGATGGGCGACTGGCTGGTCGGCAAAGTCGGCAATGACGGCAAAATCTGGGTGCTGCGCGGTCTGGCGGGTCACCCCGAAGATACCAACCGCTATGCCGGTCTGCTGCAGGCGCTGGAAGGCTCGAACATCCAGATCGTGGCCGAGCAGAATGGCGACTGGCAGTATGACACTGGCAAGAAGGTGTGCGAGACACTGTATCTTGCCGACCCGAATGTCGATGGCATCTGGTCGTCGGGTGCCGACATGACACGCGCCTGTGCCGATGTGTTCAAGGCATTTGGCGCGCCCATTCCGCCGATCTCGGGCGAGGGGAACAACGGCTTCTTCGGCCAGTGGATCACCGAGAGCTTCGAGTCTGTGTCGGCTGAATACAGCCCGTCCCAAGGGGCCGCCGGTGTGCGTGCCGCAGTGGCGCTGCTGGAGGGCAAAGAGTTGTTCAAGCATTACGACTATAATCCCGCAGGTTGGGACCGCGAAAAAGCTGCGCAATTCTACCGCGCTGACCTGTCGGCCAACGTCTGGTGGCCGAGCGAGTTGCCCGAGGAAAAGCTGATCGAGTTGTACGGAAACTGAGGTTGACGGTGTGGGGCGGCGTCCGCTGCCCCGCCCATCCTGGGGGAAGAAATCCATGTTCGACGGTGAACGGGCCTGCCTGATCGAGATGCAGTCGATCTCAAAATCCTTCGGACCCAGCCGTGTGCTGCGTGACGTGACGCTGCGCCTGCGACCCGGTTCGGTCCATGCCCTGATGGGCGAGAATGGTGCGGGCAAGTCGACGCTGATGAAGATCCTTGCGGGCGTGCACCGCAGCGATGCCGGGTGCATTCTGAAGGACGGCAAACCCCTGCTTCTGCCGTCGCCGCGTGAGGCGCTGGCGGCGGGCATCTCGACCGTGTTTCAGGAACTGTCGCTGCTGCCGAACCTGACGATTGCGGAAAACATGTTCTTGGGCCGCGAGCCGGTTCTTCGCGGTGGCGGTCTGGATCGACGGCGGATGCGGGCCGAAACAGCGGCGGCCCTTGCCGAACTGGACCTGAAGCTGGACCCGGATCAACTTGTTTCGACGCTGACCATCGCCGAACGGCAATTCGTGGAAATCGCGCATGGCATCAAGGCGGATGCCCGCGTGCTTATTCTGGATGAACCCACAGCCGCGCTGAATGCGGCGGATGTAGAGGTGCTTAATCGCAGCATCCGGCGGTTGCGGGTCGAGGGGCGGGCCATCGTCTACATCTCACACCGGATGGATGAGATTTTCAGTATTTGCGACGAGGTGACGGTGCTGAAAGACGGCCAGTATGTTGCCACCTGTGCGATCCGCGACGTGACACCCGATGGCCTGATCGCGATGATGGTAGGGCGGGAGCTGGCAAGCCTGTTCCCGGCGCGTGCGGCAAGCCTTGGAATGCCCGTGCTGGAACTGGCAGGCTTTCGCGCCACACCAAAGGCGCGCGGCTTTTGATCTGACCTTGCATCAGGGCGAGATTCTGGGCTTGGCGGGTCTGGAAGGGCAAGGCCAACAGCGCATCATGCGGGCGCTGATCGGGCGGCATCAGCCCGCCGATGGCACACTGCGGCTGCATGGGAAGGCGTTGAAATTCCCTTCAGCGGCCAATGGCATTCGCGCGATGGCGCGGCTGGGTCTGGGCTTCGTGCCCGAGGACCGCAAGGAAGAAGGGCTGATGCTGGGCCTGTCGGTGGCGGCAAATCTGGTGATCGGGCTGCATGCGGAAAGGCCCGCCTTTGCCCCGGCCCGCAGCCTTAAAGGCGTGGTGCAGCGCATGATCGACGCCCTGCGCATCAAGACCGCCGGCCCCGCCACACCGGTTGCATCGCTGTCCGGCGGCAACCAGCAAAAGGTGCTGCTGGGCCGCTATCTGGCGCGCGAGGTGAAGGTGCTGGTGATCGAGGAACCCACCCGCGGCGTCGATATTGGCGCGAAGTCTGAGATTTACACCCTGTTGCGAGAGTTTGCTGCAGCAGGCGGGGCCGTGTTGGTCACCTCGCGGGAGACCGTGGAACTGATCGGGCTTTGCGACAGGCTGGCGGTGGTTCACGCAGATACCGTGGTGGCCGCGTTGCCTGCGGCGCAGGCCACCGAACATTCCATCCTGGCGGCGGCATTGACTGCCGAAGGGGGGGCGGCATGACCCGGTGGTTCAAGTCCGGCTTTTCGGCGCGGCGCAGCAGGCAAGGGCTGTGGGGCGTGCCGATGGTTATCGCAGTGGCACTGGCGGTGATCCTGTCGCTTGGCACCGATCAGTTCGCCACGCGAGAAAACCTGTTCAACCTGATCGCACAAGCCATGCCATTGCTGATTGCGGCCATCGGGCAGTTGTTCGTCATTCTTGTGGGTGGGCTGGACCTGTCCATCGGGTCTGTCATCAGCTTTTCCACAGCAATCCTGTCGCTTGACGGCCCGGCGGCGCTGCTGATCCCCGCTGTGTTCGTCCTGGCAGGGCTGGTGGGGCTGATCAACGGGCTGGTGATCACGCGGCTGAACGTGCATCCGATTATCGCCACGCTGGGCATGCAGTATGTCCTGCTGGGGATAACCCGCCTCCTGCGGCCGGTGTCGGGGGGAACGGTGCCCGATATTGTGATCGCCGCCGTGCAGGGCAGCGTGCTGGGCGTGCCCTTGCCGCTGTGCTGGGGACTGATCGCCACCGGTCTGGCGGCCAAGGTCCTGTATGGCAGCCGCTTTGGCCTGCATCTGTTCGGCATCGGTGGCGGGGTTGCGGCGGGGATGGAGGATGCGGCACGCAGCTATGGCATCCGCGTCGGGCGCAACATCGTTCTGGCCTATGTGGCCTGCGCGCTGTTTGCCGCCCTTGCAGGCGTGTTCCTTGCCGGGCGGATCGTGTCGGGTGACCCCAATGTGGGCCTGCTATTTGAACTTGATGCCATCACTGCCGCCGCCATCGGGGGCACGCAGCTTTCTGGCGGGGTGGGCAGCCTGCACGGCACGGTACTGGGGGCGATCGTTCTGGCCTTGCTGGCGAACGGGATGAACCTGGCGAATGTGTCGCCCTTTGTGCAGACGGCGATCAAGGGCGGGCTGTTGCTGGCCATCGTCGGGCTGCAATCGCGCAAGAAGATGGGGCTTTGAACATGGCAAATATCCTGTCCCATCCCATCTTTCGCCGTTTGACGGGCGTACCGCCTGCCTATTGGGTTTTTGGCCTTCTGCTGCTGACGCTGTGGATTGCGCGGCCAAACATGCTGAACCCCAATGTGCTGGGCATCTTTGTCCGGCAGGTCGTGCCCCTTGGTATTCTTGTACTGGGCCAACTTCTGGTCATGCGGGTTCGCTCGATTGATCTGTCGGGCGGTGGGGTGATCCTGCTGATCAACTACATCATCACCTCGCGCACCTTCCCCGAGGCGTCTGGCCTGACCTTTGTGCTGATGGCCTTGGCCATCGGCGGGGCAGTCGGTCTGTTGAACGGCTTCATGGTGGCCAAACGCAGGGTTTCGGCGGTGATTGTAACGCTGGCGGTCAGCATCATCCTTGTCGGGCTTGTGCAGTTCCTGTCCAGCGGCAAGCCACCCGGCGATGTCCCAGCCTACATGAACGCCGTTTTTGACATCAAATACGGCCCCCTGCCCCTGCCCGTGCTGTTCTGGCTGGGCTGCACCGGCATCATCTGGCTGGTAATGCAGCACAGCGTCTATGGCCGCTACATCGAGGCGGTCGGCGAAAGCGCCGAGGCCGCGGCATTCTCGGGCGTGCCGGTGGAACGCACGGTTGTGCTGGCGCATGTGCTGGCCGGGCTGATCGCGTCGGTGGCGGCCCTGGTGCAGACCGGGTCCATCGCTGTGGGGTCCGTGCGGGTTGGCCTTGACCTGCCGATCCTTGCAGTGGCCGCCACAATCTTGGGCGGTGTCGTCTTTGGCCGTGGCGAGGGTGGCGTCTGGGGCCCGTTCTTTGGCGTGCTGTCTTTTGCCCTGCTGTTCGTCGTGATGACCGTCTTTGGCATCGACGACGCCGGAAAACTGATCGCGCAGGGGCTGATCATCCTGATGGCCGCAATCCTTTATGGCTGGCGCAGCAAGCGCGGCTGAACATTCCAAACCGGGGAGAGACACCGAATGACCGAGCAGAAATCCATCCTGTGCTATGGCGACAGCCTGACCTGGGGCTGGATCCCCGTCACCGAAGGCGCGCCCACGCTGCGCTATCCCTACCCGCACCGCTGGACCGGGGCGATGGCCGCACATCTGGGGGGCGGCTATCACATCATCGAGGAGGGGCTGAGTGCCCGCACCACCAGTCTGGATGACCCGAACGATCCCCGCCTGAACGGCAGCGCCTATCTGCCCACCGCATTGGCCAGTCACTTGCCGCTGGATCTGGTGATCGTGATGCTGGGCACGAATGACACCAAGTCGTATTTCCGCCGCACGCCCTATGAAATCTGCAATGGCATGGCCAAGCTGGTCGGGCAAATCTTCGGATCGGCGGGCGGGGTCGGGACGCCCTATCCCGCGCCGAAGGTGCTGGTCGTGGCCCCGCCACCGCTGGCCCCCATGCCGCACCCGTTCTTTGAGGGTATGTTCGAGGGCGGGCATGAAAAGACTGCGGCTCTTGCTGCGCAATACCGGTCAATGGCCGACTTCATGAAGGTCGCGTTCTTTGACGCAGGCGCGGTTATCTCGACCGATGGCTGTGACGGCATCCACTTTACCGTTGAGAACAACCTTGCGCTTGGAAAGGCGCTTGCAGTCAAGGTGGCCGAGATTCTGGCCGACTGACAGAAAACGCCTGTGCCTCCCAGCTGGCGTTCGTGTGGTCCGGGGTGAAACGTCTTTGCGCCCCGGACTACACCGATTGCTGTAATGGGTGCAGCGCTGGCCAGATTTGACTCTGGGTTGGTTTGGCATAAGCTGTGACAGCATCCTTGACCGGAATATTGAAGAGGACGGCGGAAAATCCTGCAGCACTCGGCCATACCAAATGACTTTGGCAAAGATGTTTTCTCGGCCCAAAGGCTTTTGCGTGTCGCACTGCTCGACCGGCCCATCGTCCGCTACAAACCGGCGCGCGATTTGGCGGCCCATATGCTGCTGCATATTGATGATCTGACCCTGTGCTGGTCAATCGCCGCGAACTGGCTGCGGGCGGAATTGGGGTGTCACCGTGTTGACACCGGCTTTGGCCTGCAATCCGCTGCCGATTACTTCCCGGGTTTCGCGGAAGCAAAATCCTCGGCCCATGACGTGCCATCGTTTGCGGGCAAGGCGGTAGACAACCGCGATGCCATGATGCAGGCGATGTGGCACGACGACCGCCCGCTGGTCTATGCAGACATCAAGCACGATCCCCGCGTGTCGATGCGGATGCGCCAACGCATGTCGGGCGCAAAAACAAGGTCCAAAATGGCCTGGGCTTTGCGGTCTTCTGAAGGCAGTTATGGCTTGATTTGCGCAGACTGGACGGAACATCTGGCTCCGGTTCAATCGGGCCTTTACGACTGTTTCGAGCAGACGGTTGCGGATGTGCTAAGCCCGATCATCTTTGTCGCCAAGGGGATTACAAGGCGCGGAACGCCACTGGATGCCTTGACACCCTCGGAAACCGAGGTTGCGCGTCTGGTCGCCAAGGGGCTGAGCTACAAGGAAATCGCCCGTATACGCGGACGGTCCTTTTCGACCATCGACCATCAGCTTCGCAGCATCCGCGAAAAGATGGGGGTGGTCAGTACGGCAGCGCTGATCCATCTGCTTGGCCGCGCCGACATCGGCTGACGCGGCCCGCCCTCCTCGCCCCGCCATAGCGAACCTTCGCGATAGACCATCTGGCCTGCGTCCCTGTATCGCTTTCTGAGTGGCGCATATCAAGACGCCCAGCCGCATGGCGCTTTCAAAGCGCCGGCGGCCAAGATCGGGGGGAAAAGGCCGTGATCCAGAATCCATTCTATGGCCCCCAGATGCAGGGCGACTTCAAGCTTTTCGATCTGGGCAAATTGATCCTCGAAAGTGGGGAAACGCTGCGCGGTGTCAAGCTGGCCTATCGCACGTTTGGCACCCTGAACGCAGCAAAGTCTAACGCCGTGCTGGTGACCACCTGGTTTTCCGGCACCGGCAAGGTGATGCAGGATGTCTATGTCGGGTCGGGCCACGCCCTTGATCCGGATCGCTATTTCATCGTGATCGTGGATCAGTTGGGCAGCGGCGTATCGACCTCGCCGCATAACACACCCGCCCCGCAGTCGATGGCGAAATTCCCTATCCTGTCGATCGGGGATGATGTCCGGGCGCAGCGCCGGTTGCTGACGGACGTGTTTGGTATTGAACGGTTGGCTCTTGTTGTGGGCGGGTCGATGGGTGGGCAACAGGTCTATGAATGGGCTGTGGCCCACCCGGAAGCCGTCGAACGCGCGGCCGTGCTTGCGGCCACAGCGCGTATCTCGCTGCATCAGCGGGTGTTCGTGGCAACGCTGATTGAAGCCATCACCTCTGATCCGGCATGGGCTGGCGGGTGGTATGCGTCAGGGCTTTATGTGCGCGACGGCATGGACCGGATGGCGCGGATCGTGGCCACGGCAGGCTGGTCGGCGCAGTTCTATCAGGAAGAACGCTGGCGCAGCATTCTGGGCATGTCATCGTTGGACGACTTCATTAACGGCGTGATGAAAGCCTATTTTGAACCGATGGATCCAAACGCTCTGCTGTGCCAGATGCACAAATGGCAGCGTGCCGATGTGTCGCGCCATGCGGACGGCGATCTGGCGGCGGCTCTTTCGCGGATTACGGCGAAAACCATGGTCCTGCCGATCAGCCACGATCTGTTCTTTCCGCCGCCGGAATGTGAGGCCGACAGCGTGCTTGTGCCGCGCGCGCTTTTCCGGGTGATCCAGTCGCCTGAAGGCCACATGGGGCTGAATGGGTTTGAACCCGGCTACATGATCCAAGTGGACCGCCATCTGACCGAACTGCTGTCAACCTGACCGAGCCAAATGCAAGACAACCAACCTCAAAGCGCGCTTTGGGGACCGGATGGGGCATGCCTGCCCCGCTCACCACGCCGAGGGAGGCGACGATGAACCAGACCACGGACAAGGCCCTGAATGTGCGGGGGGCGACCAAGACCTACGGCACAGGGTCAGGCGGTATTCACGCGCTGAAGGATGTGGACCTGACGGTAAGGCAGGGCGAGTTCATTTCCATCGTCGGCCCGTCGGGTTGTGGCAAAACCACCCTGCTGTGGTCGATTGCCGGGTTGCACCGGCTGACTTCAGGGGCGATTGCCTTGGGCGAAGAATTCATCACCGGCCCGCACCCCAGCATCGGCATGATGTTCCAAGAGGCGAATTTGCTGCCGTGGCGGTCGATCCGCAAGAACATTGAGCTGCCCTTTGAAATCCGCAAACGCCGCCCGGATACGGCCCGGATCGACGGCTTGCTGGGCCGCGTGGGCCTTGGTGGTTTTGGCGACAAGATGCCGCGTGAACTGTCAGGCGGCATGCAACAGCGCGCGTCCATTGTGCGGGCTTTGGCAAGCGATCCGACGGTTCTGTTGATGGACGAACCCTTTGGCGCGCTGGACGCCTTCACCCGCGATGAGATGAACAAACTCGTCGAAGAAATCTGGCTGGAATCGCGCAAGACGGTGATCCTGATCACGCATTCCATCGCCGAGGCCGTGTTTCTGGCCGACAAGGTTTACATCATGTCGGCGCGTCCGGGCCAGATTTCGCGTGTGGTCGATGTGCCGTTTGCGCGACCACGGTCGCTAAACTTGATGGAAACCCGAGACTTCTTCGATCTCGTCAACCTCATCAAACACGACATTCAGCACCAGCCAAATGTGGCAAGGGGGGCAGCATGACCCAGAACAACACCGGTATCGCCACGCCGACAGGGCTTGCCAGCGGCCTTGGCGGGCAGGGTCTGCGCGAAGTGATCGCCATCATCGCGGTCGCCGTCATCGTCATCGGCGGTGGAGAGTTTCTGCTGCGGTTCTTCGAAGTGCCTCAGTACATCTTGCCCACACCGTCCGCCATCGCTGCCGTGTTTGGGTCGGACGAGATGTCAACGATTGGCCAGCACTATGCTTACACGCTGATCGAGCTGTTTTCGGGCTATGCCATCGGGGCGTCCGCCGGGTTGGTGCTGGCAGCGGTGATTACCCAGTTTCCTTTCGTTGAAAAGGTGATCACGCCGTACATCCTGCTGCTGGTCACAACGCCGATGTTGGCGCTGGTGCCGCTGCTGATCCTCAACTTCGGTTTCGGCTTCACTCCCCGGATCATTGCTGTGGCTCTGGCCTCTGGGCCGATGGTGATGATCAACGCGGCCACCGGGTTCCGGCGTGTAGACACCATGAAGATTGCACTTGCGCGGTCTTGCGGGGCATCAACGCTGCAAATTTTCACGAAAATCCGTATCCCGATGGCAATGCCGATGGTGATCGTCGGTCTGATGATCGGCGCGATTTTCGGGATGATCACCGCCGTTGGTGCGGAAATGTCAGGCGGCGGGTTTGGGCTTGGCAGCCGCTTGACCACCTATTCGTCGACCCTGCGGATGCCAGAGTTTTTTGCCTGCATCCTGATCCTCGCGGTCACCGGCATCACAATTTACGCGTTCTTCTTCTGGCTGGGCAAGAAGCTGGCCGGTTGGGAAAGCTGACGCCTGACACGGGCGGAGCCGCCGCATCTGCCTGAACAACCCAAAACCTGCGGCACATCATTTCACGGGAGGAAAGCTGATGACCATTCAGAACATGACGCGTCGCCGCCTGCTGCAAGTCAGCGCCAGCGGTCTTGTGACCACCACCATTCTTGGCGGCGGCCTGCTGCGCCACGGCACGGCGCAGGCTGCGCCCTACGCCGAAAAATTCACCTGGATTTCGCCGCGCGGCACGATCGAGGTGATGGATGACTACCCCTATTGGGTGGCGAAAGAGATGGGCTACTTCGGCGATCTGGGCGTGGAAACTGCGATGGAGCCGGGTCCGTCCGATGGCACGGCTGTGGTGAAGTTCCTCGCCGTCGAACAGGCCGACATCGGCTTTCCGTCGCCGGGCGTGCTTTCGTTTGCGGTGAATGCCGGGATGGATCTCGTGTCAATCTATGGCAGCGGCTATCTGGACCTGTTCAACATCGCCTTCCGCAAAGGCGAAGGCATGGCCGATCTGAAAGGGTTGGAGGGCAAGACGGTTCTGCTGGGCTCTGCCGCGTGGCAGGCCATCGCGGACCCGATGTTTGCCGCCGTGGGCGTGGACCCTAAAAAGATCACCTATGTCGAGGCGGGCTGGCCCACATGGACCACAGCGCTGGCGGGTGGACAGGGCGATGCCTGCCTTGCATGGGAAGGCCTGCGCGCCGATCTGGGTGCCAAGGGGCTGGACTTTGATTATTGGTTGGGCATGCGCGGGTCACCCCTGCCGTCAAACTCGCTGGTCGTGCGGCGGGCCGATCTGGACGACCCGGAAAGACTGGCGTTCCTGCGGAAATATCTGCGAGGCTGGGCCATGGGCAGCGAATTTGCCGACCGCAACCCGCGTGCCGCCGCCGAGATTGTGTTCAAGGCGCTGCCGACCACCCGCGCCAATTATGGCCCGCGCGCAGGCACCGAAAGCCTGATGCAGATTCACCGCACCTTCAAGGGCGACATGACCAAGCGCGCAGGCTGGGGTGAACATGACATTCCGGCATGGGACAGCTTTTTCAAGATCCTCAAGGTCATCGGCATGTCCGGCATAGACATCGACACGGCGCGCTATGTGACCAATGACTACATCGCCGAGGCAAATGCCTTTGACAGGGCTGCGGTCCATGCCGATGCGGATGCCTATGCTTTGCCCGACGATCTGGCTGCCATCGACATGGCGGATGTCGAGGCGAAGTTCTACGGCAACGTCATCAACTGAGTTTCGCGCGCGCCCGGTACGGCGCGCGACCTGCTGCACGAAGCGAATTTGGTGGCCGGGCAGGCACCGCACCGATTGGCGGCGTGCGCCCTCGCCGGACGCGTACTCCCAGTGTCCGGCGAGGCTTTTTCATCCGGGCAAGATGCTGCGCAACAAGCCCGGGATGAACTGGCCTTTGGCGACACAAGGCCGGGCAGATATACGCAGCGACGCAAACCTTGACGCTGGCCCACCCGCACAACATGCGGATGCGGGCTTTATAACCCTTGCCATGTGACTAGATACCGCCCGAGCCTGTCCGCAGTTCCAGTTCCGACGCGATGTCTTAGTGCAAGCCGAACTCTGCCATCAACCTTTTCCGCATCGCAACGAACTGCGGCTCGCTGCGTTCTCTGGGGCGCCGCAGGTCAATGTCGATCAGGCGGGGCACGGCCTCTTTTTCCTTCGGCAGCACCAACACCCGGTCAGCAAGATAGATCGCCTCTTCCAGATCATGTGTCACCAGGATCATCGTCACCCGTTCCTCGCGCCAGATACGGGCCAGTTCTTCCTGCATGGTCAGTTTGGTCATTGCGTCAAGCGCGCCAAGGGGTTCGTCCAGCAGCAGGATTTCCGGTTGCACCGTAAGCGCCCTTGCAATGCCCACCCGCTGCGCCATTCCACCCGAGAGTTGGCGGGGAAAGGCATCCTCGAACTCCGTCAGGCCAACGAGGCGAATGTAATGGCGGGCGCGACGTTCGGCTTCAACCTTGGGCGTGCCTCGGACCTGAAGGCCGAAGGCAGTGTTGCCAAGCACCGTCAACCAAGGCAGCAGCCGCGGTTCCTGAAAGATTATGGCGCGTTCGGTGCCTACGCCTTGCACCGGATGGCCGTCGATCAGCACCTCGCCACGGTCGGGGGCCTCCAGTCCCGCCAAGACACGCAACAGCGTGGTCTTGCCGCAACCCGACGGGCCGACAATCGCGAGGGACTCGCCCGATTGCACTTCAAGGTTAAGGTCTCGCAGGACATTCAGACGCTGGCCGTTCAGCGCAAAACCTTTGGAGAGGTCACGAATGGTGACCTCTCCACGGCGGGTCGTTTCCACCACGCTCATCTGCCCTGCCTCAGTTCGTAGCCGGGCTGTCGCCGGTGACATAGAGAATGTCCTTGGCCGCAAGTTTGCCCTGCGGAATCGCGCCCTGACGCTCCAGCACGTCGATCCAGAACTGGATATCGCGTTCGACCGGCAAGCCACCCGCCCGTACGCCATACCCGGCAAAGTACTTGGCAACCTCGGCATTCTCGCCCCTCTCGGCCAGCACGCGGGCAAAGATCTCACGGGTTTCTTCGGGGTGCTCGCGCGCATAGTCGAGGGCCTTGACCGAGCCATCGACGAAGGCCTTGGCCTCGGTCGGGTGCGCGTCGATCCAGTCACGGCGCAGAACGATAAAGCCGCCTGCGATTTCGCCCAGAACGTCGGTGTCATCGAACACTGCACGCAGGCCGCCGGTTTGCAGGGCAGCCCCGGTGAAGGTGGTCTGCCAGTATCCGAAGGCCGACACATCCACTTGCTTGGACCGCAAGACCTGTTCCAGTTGCGGCCCCGGCACGACGATCAGGTTGGCCGCATCTTCGGGCAGGCCCTTCTGGTGCAACGCTTCGCGCACCGTATAATCAAGATGCGCGCCGAGGGTGTTCACGGCGATGGTCTTGCCGACGATATCCTCGACCGTCTTGATCGGGCTGTCTTCAAGGACATAGAACACCGACTGAACCTCATCGTTGATGCCGTTCGACGGAAAGGCCGCCACAAAGTCATTGCCCGCAGCGATGGAGTTGATGACGGCGGCGGTCGCGGCCGATCCCAGTTCCACGCTGCCCCCGGCAAGTGCCACCAGCGAGGCGGGGCCACCCTGGGCGTAGCCTACATTTTCCAGCGTGATGCCGGTGCCATCGAAATAGCCAAGCTCGGCGGCCAATTCCTGGGCGTTCAGACCACCTTGGCTGGCCAGATAGCGGATGGTCACATCGGCAAAGGCGGGGGTGAGGGTCAGGCCAAAGGCCGTGGAGAGGGCAAGTGTGCGAAGGGAGAGGGTCATTTGAGTTATCCTTTGGATTGTGAAGACGTTATGGGTTCAGTTCGGCGTCACGGCCCAGCGGCAGAGGCGGCTCTGCAACGCGACGAGAAGGGCGTTGGCGGCCAGACCCAGCAGCGCCAGCAGCAGAATTGCCGCGAACATCTGGGGGATCTGAAAGTTGTATTGGGCGTTCATCACCTGAAACCCGAGGCCCTTGTTCGCGCCGATCATCTCGGCCGCGATGAGCAGCAGCAGCGCCGTTGTGGCCGACAGGCGCAGGCCGACAAAGATCGACGGCACCGAGGCTGGCAAGATCACGCGGGCAAAGATCGTCACGCGGCGGGCCCCGAAGGTCGCGGCCATCTCGATCAGCTTGCGGTCCACTTCCTTGACCCCGCCGATGGTGGCCAGAAGGATCGGGAACAACGTGGCCCAGAAGATCACAAATACCTTTGACGCCTCGCCCAGACCCAGCAGCAGGATGAAGACGGGGTAGAGCGCAAGGGCCGAGGTTTGGCGGAAAAATTGCAGGATCGGGTCCAACGCTTGTTCAACCGCGCGGATCTGCCCCATGAACAGCCCCAGCGGGATGCCAAGGGCAATGGCGGCAGCAAATGCAATGCCCGACCGTTGCAGACTGATGGCGATATCATCCAGCAGCGCCCCGCCGACAACGCCTGCCCATGTGGCGGCAAGAATCTTGTCCAACGGCGGGAAGACCGTGGGGTTGATCCAGCCGAAGCTGGAGCCGAGTTGCCAGAAGCCGAGGAAGCCGATCAGCACGCCATAGCGGCTGAGGGCTGATTTTGCCCAAGCCACCCCCCGGCTCAGCGCAGGCGCTGCACCGGGGAGGACTTCAACAGGCCGCGACCGTGAGGAGGTATCGAAGCTCTGGAAGGTCATGGGATCACTCCGCCGCTAAAGCCGAGCGGCGCTGTGCCGCCCAGCGGGTTTCGGGAAACGGAAGGCCAAGATTTTCGCGCAGGGTCCGGCCTTCGTAGGCGGTGCGGAACAGGCCCGCGCCGTTGCAGTTCCGGGATGACGAGGTTGACGAAATCCGTAAGGCCGGTCGGCAACCAGGGCGGCAGGATGTTGAACCCGTCCGCACCTTCGTTGTGGAACCAGTCTTCAAGAATATCGACGATCTGCACCGCCGTGCCGACCACGGTGAAATGCCCCCGCGCGCTGGCGACGTGCTGATAGAGCTGACGAATGGTAAATCCGTTTTCATCGGCAATCTGGCGGATCAGCGCCTGACGGGACTTCATCCCTTCCGTCGGCGCGACGGGTGGCAGCGGGCCGTCAAGGTCCACGCCCGTCAGGTCAAGCGTGCCGCCGGTCAGGCCCTTGATCAGCGCGATGCCGTCTTCCTCCAGGATCAGGCTGGTCAGGCGGTCGTATTTCTCGCGCGCTTCCGCCTCGGACCGACCCACGAAGGGCGAGACGCCGGGCATGACAAGGATGTGGTCGGGGTTGCGGCCAAGACCACGGGCCCGCGCCTTGATGTCGCGGTAAAACTCCTGAGCCGTGTCCAGTTTTTGATGCGCGGTAAAGATGACCTCGGCGGTCGCCGCCGCCAGACCACGCCCGTCGTCCGACTGCCCGGCCTGCACGATCACCGGATGGCCCTGGGGCGAGCGGCTGACGTTGAGGGGGCCCTTGACCTTGAAATGCTCGCCCTTGTGGTCAGTGTGATGGACCTTTTCAGGCTCAAAGAACCGACCTGACGCTTTGTCGCGCAGGAAAACGTCATCTTCGAAACTCTCCCACAGTTGCTTGACGACATCGACATGTTCCGCCGCGCGTTTGTAGCGGGTGGCGTGGGGGTGCTGCTGGTCGAGGTTGAAGTTGTGAGCGGCGCTTTCCGTGGCGGTGGTCACCACGTTCCACCCGGCCCTGCCGTCACTGATCAGGTCCAGCGAGGCGAACTTGCGGGCGGTGTTGTAGGGTTCTTCATAGGTGGTCGAGGCTGTGGCGATAAAGCCGATGTTCTTGGTCAGCGGGGCAAGGGCCGAAAACAAGGTGACCGGTTCAAACCCCGCGACTTTGGCATTGCCGCCCTCTATTCCGCCGCCAAAGGCGATGGCCAGACTGTCGGCCAGAAAATAGGCGTCGAACAGCCCGCGCTCGGCCTCTTTCGCCAGTTCAAGGTGGAAGGCAAAGCTGGTGGCACCGTCAGCCGGGCTGTCGGGGTGGCGCCAGGCGGCGATATGCTGGCCACCACCGGGAAGAAACGCGCCAAGGCGAATTTTGCGGGTCATGATTTTGCTCCTTCTACGGGGGCTACGGCGGGCTTGATGCGGGGGCGGCTCTGCACACCGGTCACACCCACCGGCACATCGCCCGCGATGGTGACGCGGCGCACGATGCGGTGGGCATCGCCATAGTCGTTCACCGCGTAATGCTGCGTGGCGCGGTTGTCCCAGATCACCACGTCGCCCGCCTGCCAACGCCAGCGCACGGTGTTTTCCGGCGCGGTCACATAGGTTTGCAGCAGGTCATAGACCTTGGTGGATTCGTCGCGCGACAGACCCTCGATCCGTTTGACAAAGCTGCCAAGCAGCAGGGTCCGCTCGGTGGTTTCGGGGTGGACGCGGACCACGGGATGTTCGGTCTCAAACACGGTCGAGGCGAAAACTTCGGCGTGATAGGCTTGGTCAACCTCCCGCGCGCGGGGGCGCAGCGCGGCATAGTCATAAGCGTTGGAATGCACAGCGGTCAGGCTTTCGGCCAGTTGCTTGAGGGGGGCAGGCAGATCGTCATACGCCGTGGCCGTGTTGGCCCAGATCGTATCCCCCCCAACCGGCGGAATGGCGACGCCGCGCAGGACGGATGCCTTTGGATAGGCCTCTACAAAGGTAACGTCGGTATGCCACTGGTCCGCACGCCCGCCACCCTTGCTGGAGTTCAGTTCCAGGATCGAAGCCGTGCCCGAGACGATGGCTTGCGTCGGATGTGGCGCGAGGTCGCCAAAGCGCAGGGCAAGACGTTCCTGTTCGCCGTCGTCCAGATGCGACTGCCCCCGGAAGAACAGCACCTTATAGCGCAGCAACGCGTCCCAGACCGCGTCGATGACGGGCTGGGGCAGGTCTCCGCCAAGCCGCAGATTGCGGATTTCGGCACCAATGCGCGGGGTCAGTGGGGCGATATCGTCCTGCGGGATGACAGTGGAAAAGCTTTCGTGGCGCGTCATGATGCGGTCCTTTCGGGTGTAGAGGGACGGCCCCGCCAAAGGGCGGGCTCGGGGCACTGGGGTTTGAAACGGTTCAGGCGGCGGTGGCGGCGGGCAATCGCCCTGACCAAGGGGAGAACTGGGTGACGGCCCGGTCGATCCGGGCCAGCAAGGCGGCAGAAGTGGGTATACTGTCGGTGAAGTCAGCGCCGGAGGCATAGATGCCGGTGGGCAGTGTGATCGCTTCAAAGAACCCGAACAAAGGGCGCAACTGATGTTCGATCACCAGCGCATGCTTTTCGCCCCCGCCTGTCGCGGTCAGAAGAACAGGTTTTCCCGCGAGGGCCACCGGGTCGATCAGGTCGAACAGATGTTTGAAAAGCCCGGTATAGCTGCCCTTATAGACCGGGCTGCCAACCACCAGCGCATCCGCCGACAGGATCGAGGCGACAATCGCCCGCGTCGGGCCGTCAAGATCATCCAGCGTCGTCACTGTGCCGAGGGCTGGTTGCAGGTCGGTCAGGTCATAGGTGGCCGCCGTTGCGCCCAGTTGAGCAGCGGTCCGCGCCGTGACCAGATCGACCAGCGCGCGGGTTTTGGACGGCCGGCTCAGACTGCCAGAGAAGCCGACGATGCGGAGGGACATGGGTAGCTCCAATTAACGATTCATCTTGTCGTGTATTCTGGCAGCATGCAACGCCTCAGGCCATTCCAAATGTCAGGGTCCGGGCGACAGAAACTGGTTGCCCATGGACGCAGAAAGAGAGTTTTGATCCTTCAGTGCGCGATGAAGAGGCCGGACAGGGCGCGACAGTTGACCTGATTCAGGTCGCAAAACCGCGTCTTCGGCGGTCGTATGGGAATGATTGTGGTTGTCTGAAGGTGCGAGGTCGCCAAACCCGATATTGCGACTGAAATTACGACAGGCCCGACGCACTTGGTCGGCGCGTTTATGCGGCTGTTCAGCACGATGGGTACGGAGTAGCGCTGACCAGTCAGCCTCTCCGCATGGACTGTTTGAAGACCTGACGCTGTTTCGAGGAGGCCCGGTTTTTCTGTGTCCCCTTCAAACTGCGCGACGAAAGGGCAAGGCCCGATCGCCGGGTGGGCAAGTAACGGCAGCTCTATGCGGATTATGGTTCAATACATCCCACAGTATTTCTGCTGGTAACGTCGCAGAATGCCCGCCCGAGGGAGCGGTCCCACCTCGGCGTTTGCCGACGCAAATGCCTGCCGGGCGATGGGGCATTGCCCGGAACGCGCAGCACTTGATTCCGGGCAAAAGAAGGTTGTGTCAACGAAGGTTCATCCCGCTCTAAACGAACCACGTCTACCGTTTCCTTTTGCGGCTGCAAAAGTTTGGTATTCCTCCGTGAACCCTATTATCACCGCAGAGCGTCGGATCACCGTTCTTCCGCACTGACCATGGACATCAAAAATCCGTCGCGCGACAACGGCTTGCCCCAGCCCTGACACTACCGATCTTCTTCTCCTGCCAGCGTCAAAGCGCAGAAATCAGGCTGCGCGGCTTCGGGCCAGCACGTTCGCCATCGTCTGTCCCATGGCCGAGGGGTTGGGGGCGACAGTGATCCCGGCGGCTGAAAGGATTTCGACCTTCTCTTGCGCGCTTTCCCCAAAGGCGCTGACGATGGCGCCTGCATGGCCCATCTTGCGGCCCTTGGGCGCCGAAAGCCCGGCGATGTAGGCCACGACAGGCTTGCGCATCTTGTCGCGCACGAAGGCTGCGGCATCGGCCTCTTGCGGGCCGCCGATTTCGCCGATCATCATCACGGCATCGGTTTCGGGGTCCGCCTCGAACAGTTCCAGAATGTCGCGGAAGCTGGACCCGTTGATCGGATCGCCGCCGATCCCCACCGAGGTGGAAACTCCGATCCCCAACGCTTTCATCTGGGCTGCCGCCTCATAGCCCAGCGTGCCCGACCGACCCACGATGCCGATCCGTCCGGGCATGTAGATATGCGGCGGCATGATCCCCATGAAGCCCCGGCCGGGTGAGATGATCCCGGCGCAGTTCGGCCCGATCAGCCGCATCTTGCGGCTTTCCGGATAGCGCCGCAAAAAGCGTTTGACCCGCATCATGTCTTGGCTGGGGATACCGTCTGTCACACAGACAGCGGTCTTGATCCCGGCATCTGCGGCCTCCATGATCGCGTCTGCCGCGAAGGGCGGCGGCACAAAGATCAGGGTGGCCTCGGCCCCCACCGCTTCAACTGCTTCGCGCACGGTGTTGAAAAGCGGGCGGTCCAGAATGGTTTCGCCGCCCTTGCCCGGCGTGACGCCGCCCACGACATTGGTGCCATGCTGGATCATATCAGCGGCATGAAAGCTGCCGATGCGGCCAGACATGCCCTGCACGATGACGCGGGTCTGTTCTGTGATAAGAATGGCCATGGTGTCCTCCTTCAGGCCACTTTGTGCGCGGCAGTTTTGGGGCGTGAGGCAACCGCAGCGGCAGCAGCCTCGGCAAGCGTATCGGCAGAGATCAGCGGCAGACCGGAGGTGTCGATGATGGCCTTGCCTTCCTCGACATTGGTGCCCGCCAGTCGCACAACGACCGGAATGGTCAGGCCGACCTCTTGGTAGGCCTGCACCACACCTTGGGCGACCCAGTCGCAGCGGTTGATCCCGGCAAAGATGTTCACAAGAATGACGGAAACATTGCCATCGGCCAGCACGGTACGAAAGGCGCGCACCACACGCTCGGGCGAGGCACCGCCGCCGATGTCCAGAAAGTTCGCAGGCTCGCCCCCGGCCAGCTTGATCATGTCCATCGTGGCCATGGCGAGGCCAGCACCGTTGATGATGCAGCCAATGTCGCCGTCGAGCCCGACATAGGACAGGCCATGGTCGCCCGCCGTGCTCTCGCGTGGGTCTTCCTGGCTGCGGTCGCGCAGTTCGGCAATCTGAGGCTGGCGGAACAGCGCGTTGGTGTCGAAGCTCATCTTGGCATCCAGCGCCACCAAGTCGCCGGATCGGGTGATGACCAGCGGGTTGATTTCGACCATGACCGCATCCAGATCGCGGTAGGCGCGGTAGCAGGCGCGCAGGGTGGTGACCATCTGCGCCACCTGACCGCCTTTCAAACCAAGCTGAAACGCCAATTCGCGGGCCTGAAATTCCGACAGGCCCACCGCAGGGTCGATGGTCATGCGGCGCAGGCTGGCGGGGTCGCTGTCGGCGAGGTCTTCAATCTCCATCCCGCCGTGGGCCGAGGCCACGATCATGATGCGTTCCGATTTCCGGTCGAGGACGAAGCCAAGGTAAAGCTCCTGCGCGATATCCGAGGCGCCTTCCACCCACACCCGGTAGACACCTTTGCCATTGGCATCGGTCTGCTTGGTGACCAATTGTTTGCCGAACAAGGTGGCGGCAAAGGCATGGACCTCGTCCGGCGTCTTGCACAGCTTGACCCCCCCTGCAGCGCCCCGGCCGCCAGAGTGGATTTGCGCCTTGACCACCCAGGCGCTGCCCCCCAGTTCCCGCGCGCGGTAGCCTGCCTGCTCGGGGCTGTAGGCCAGCCCGCCGCGCGGCACAGGCACGCCAAAACGGGCAAGGATTTCTTTGGCCTGATATTCGTGAATGTCCATCTTTCCCCCGCACCCGAAATGTTTTTAAAGAATTCCGAAGCTTGCCGTTTTGAGTTTTTGCAGAAAATCGGTAGCTATCTGGCGGCGATTGCATCCGCCAAAACCAGAACGTTCATCGCCATCCGCTCGGAGGCCGCATCAATCATCCGGCCGTCCAACTGAGCCGCTCCCTTGCCCATAGACTCGGCCTTGCGCAGTTCCTCGATGATGCGGCGTGCCCGGGTCACCTCGGCTTCGGGGGGCGAGAACACCTCGTTGGCCAATGTGATCTGCGATGGGTGGATTGCCCATTTCCCCTCGCATCCCAACGCCGCAGCCCTGCGGGCACCGTCCTTATAGCCTTCAGGGTCGCTGAAATCGCCAAATGGCCCGTCAATCGCCCGCAAACCATAGGCCCTGCACGCCACCACCATGCGGTTGATCGAGGCATGCCATTGGTCGCCCGGATAATGCGGATTGAGCCCGCCGATATTGGTGGTCCGCGCCCGCATCGAGGCCGCAAAATCCGCCACGCCAAAATGCAACGCCTCCAGCCGCCCGCCGAACTGCGCGATGGCCTCGACATTGGCCATGCCAAGGGCTGTTTCGATCAAGGCCTCCAACCCGACGCGGGTGGCATGGCCTTTGGCCTGTTCGATCTGATTGACCATGGCCTCGACCATGTAAAGATCGCCAGTCACGCCGACCTTGGGCACCAGTAACGTGTCCACCCGGTCGCCTGCCTGCTCCATCACGTCAACCACGTCGCGGTACATATAATGGGTGTCCAGCCCATTGATGCGCACCGAAACCGTCTTGCCCTTGGCCCGCCAGTCGATGTCGTTGAGCGCCTGAATCGCGTTCTTGCGGGCTTGTTCCTTTTCCGAGGGTGCGATGGCATCCTCCAGATCCAGAAACACATAATCCGCCGGACCCTCTGCCGCCTTGTCGATCATCGTCGGGTTAGAGGCCGGAACCGCCAGTTCCGACCGTTGCAAACGCGCCTTGCGCATGGGGTGAAGGGTGTGGCTCATCTGGGGCTCCTGATATTGCGAACTATTCTGCGGCGATCCGGGCGGCTTGCGGTGAAGACAGGGCGTAGACCTCTTGCGCTGCCGCAACACCGGACCCAAACCGGACCTGTGCCCCTGCCGCCACCAGCGACAGTTCGGCCAAGGCGATCGCCGTCAGACACATGCCTTCGTTGCTGTCGCCAATATGCCCGATGCGGAACACCTTGCCCGCCAGCGGCCCGAGGCCCGAGCCGAACGACGCGTTGTATCGGTCATAGGCGATGCGGATCACGTCGCGCGCATCCACCCCCGCTGGCGTGCGGATCGCGGTGACAGTGTCCGAATAAAGCGAGGGGCTTTCGGCGCACAATTCCAGTCCCCAGGCCTGCACCGCTGCCCGTACCCCCGCCGCCAGACGGCAGTGGCGGGCGATGATGGTGTCGAACCCTTCGTCCAGCATGCGGTCCAGCGCGGCGCGCAAACCGTGCAGCAGTTGCACCGGCGGAGTATAGGGGAAATAGCCGGTCTCATTGCCGCTGACCTGATCACTGAAGTCAAAGTAAGCCCGCCGCATGGTTGCGGTCTCGCTGGCCTTCATCGCCTTTTCACTGACCCCCAGAATACCCAGACCGGGCGGCAGCATCAGGCCCTTCTGGCTGCCGGTCACCGCCAGATCGACGCCCCAATCGTCCATCTCGAACGGCAGGCATCCGATGGACGACACGCCATCGACAAACAGCAGCGCCTCATGAAACGCTTCGTCCATCACCCGGCGCACGGCGGCGACGTCGGACGTCACGCCGGTTGCCGTTTCGTTGTGGGTCACGAAAACCGCCTTGATCTCACCCTTGCTGTCCGCACCCAGCTTGCGGGCGAATTCGCTGATCGGCGCGCCTGCGCCCCAAGGCAAGTCGATCAATTCTACAGTCAGGCCAAGCCGCTGCGCCATCTGCGCCCAAAGGACGGAAAACTGGCCATGCCGCGCCATCAGCACCCGGTCGCCCGGCGACAGAGTGTTGGTGATCGCGGCCTCCCACGCCCCGGTGCCAGAGCCGGGGAACAACAGCACCTGACCTTTGGCCGTGCGAAACAGACGCTTGAGGTCGGCAAATATCCCCATGTTCAAGGCCCCGAAATCATGCGCCCGGTGATCTTGCATGGGCACGTTCATGGCCTGCCGCACCGTTTCGGGCACGTTGGTCGGGCCGGGAATGAACAAATGATTGATGCCGGTGCGCATGGTGGCCTCCTTGGTTGAGAGGCACCATTCGCACCGCTTCAAATTTATGCAAAATGAAAACAAGTTTCGCTGTGAGTGCGAGAATTTACAGAATTACAATTATGTAATATTGTAAATTCAGCAAACCCTGAATTCTGTGCGATGCCATGCAAAAGACCTTCATCGGCCCCCATCTGCGCCGCCTGCGGCTGGACCGTAAAGAGACCCAAGGCACCATGGCCAAGGCGCTTGGCATCAGCGCCTCTTATGTTAACCTTCTGGAAAACAACGAAAGATCGGTGTCAGTCCAGGTTCTGCTGCGCCTGTTCGAGGCTTATGGGGTCGAATGGCGCGACATTGCCGACGAAGATGGCACGGCGCAGCTTTCCGATCTGCGCGCGGTGATCCATGATCCTTTGTTCTCGCAGACCCGCCCCGATTTGCCGCAATTGCGGGCCGCACTGGTCCATTCGCCGGGGCTGGTGCAAAGCTTCATGACACTTTACCGCAGCTATCAGGTTGTCTCGGATCAGCTTTTGTCACTGACCGAACGGGGTGACACTCAGACCTCGGCTTCGCCCGAAGCGGCGGTGCATGATGTTTTTCGCCGCAACCGCAATCACTTTCGTGAACTGGAGGAGGCCGCCGAAGCCTTTTGGCCCGCCCCTCTGGTCGAACGTGACGAGATCTATGTCACCCTCAAGCGCCGTCTGCGCGACAACCTCGGCGTCACGGTCCGGCTGTGCCGGGTCGAGGATTTGCCCGGGGCTCTGCGCCAATACGACGAGGCCCGCCGCGAAATCCTGCTGTCAGAGGCACTGGATCAGCCCAACCGTACCTTTCAACTGGTGCATATGGCGGGGCTGCTGGAACAACGCAGCTTGCTGGACAGCGTAATCCAACGCAGCGGCATTCTTGAGGCGCGCGGGATCGCCCGGCTCAGGGTGGAGCTTGCGAATTACTTCGCAGCCGCCGTCCTGATGCCCTACGCGGATTTCCTGGCTGAGGCTCGTGCCTCGAAATACGACTTCGACCATATCGCAACCCGCTATGGCGTCAGCTTTGAACAGGCCTGTCATCGCGCAACCACTTTGCAACGCGAAGGTGCCCAGGGCGTGCCCTTCTTCTTTTTGCGCATCGACAAGGGCGGCAATGTCACCAAGCGATTCAACGCCACCGACTTTCATCTGGCCGAATACGGCGGTGCCTGCCCCAGGCTGGATGTACACACGTCGTTCCGCACACCCGACCGCATCATGCCGCAGTTTGTAGAGATGCCCGACCGCAGCCAGTTCTTCGTGTTTTCCCGCACCGTAGACCGCCCGACATGGGCGCGCCACGCGCAGGACAATCGCCTTGCCGTGGCGATGGGTTGCGCTGTCCAGTACGCGCCGGAAATCGGCTATGCTGAAAGTTTTTCAATGTCGGACGCCCGGATGACTCAGATCGGTATCAACTGCCGCATCTGTCCTCGTTCCAATTGCGACCAGCGCGCCCATCAGGCGGTGATCCTGACGCAACCAGTCGATGCTCTGCGCCGCGGGGTCACCCGGTACGACGTCTGAAAGGCCAGCGAAGGCCCCGCCACTGGTGCAACGGGCCCCAACGCCGCTTTGCTACTTCTGCGAAACGCCAGACTGAAGCTCGATCTGTTTCCACACAGCGATTTCATCGACCTGCGTGAATTCCTTCTGCAACCCCCACGGGCCCCATTCCGCATGGGTGATGCCCATCACATGCACCTCGGCACCGCTTGGCGCACCAAAGCGGCCATACCCGTCATGTTGGCCATCCAGGCTCCAGCGCACGGCAGCGCGGGGAGGGCGGCCCTGTTCTTCCATGCCGATGACATGGTGGATGGCAAAGCGGGCTTGTGGAAATGAAGACCGCAGACCCATCCATGCCTCCTCAGCAAAGGCAGGCGACCAGCCGCCACGCCCACCCGCATGTTCAACCCGGACCGCGCGGTCATAGGTGCGGGCAATGACCGCCATGTCCTTATTCATGATGCTGGTCAGGATATCGGCCAACTGCCCGCCCCGCGCATGGTCATTGCCGCGCAAGACGTAGGGGCCGGGGCGGTCCTGACCCGGGGTGAAGGGGCGTTTGGCCTGATCCGGTCCACCCTCGGCCAGAATCTGGTCGCGCGCAAAGCTGCGCGGGTCGTACCCCAGTTGCATGACAATCGCCGAGGTATCAAAAACCAGCCATTCATCGTCGAACACCCCATCGGTCACCGCGCAATCGGCAATGCAACGGGCGAAATAGGTCCGGCCCGACGGTGGGCCAAAGGCACCGTGGCCGGTCTGTGTGCCGGTGATCACGGTGCGGTGCGACGACAGATAATGGCTGTCGTCCCCGCCCGACCAGATCACATCTTCGGCCAGAATCCGCAGGTTGGGAAAGGCCGCCATCTTGGCCAGCGTGTCGTCCATCACGGCCTGATTGCCAACTTTGATCCCGCCCGCCCCGCGCACCACGATATCGGGCGCGTAACAGGTGTTCAGCAGATGGATGCCACGATCCTCCCAGATTTCCTTGGTGATACCGATGATGAAATCGGGAAAATCCCGCCATTTCGTGCCAAAATTGCGCATGATGCCTCCGTTTTGCAAAAGGTGGCGCAAGCCGGATCAGGCTGCAAGCTAAAAATGACCGTTCGGTCATAACCTTGCGATCTCGACCTTCGCCCCAGCAGCCTCGACCGCCCGCCGCAAGGCTTGGGGCATGGCGTCGGTCA
The DNA here is from genome assembly GCA_963772935.1 of uncultured Alphaproteobacteria bacterium. Lineage (GTDB taxonomy): Bacteria > Pseudomonadota > Alphaproteobacteria > Rhodobacterales > Rhodobacteraceae > JANNNF01. Next base: position 183,988 of record CAVYZK010000001.1, read on the forward strand.
CGATCCGAGACACTTCATCCAGCGGCGCAACCGCGAAAACTCCCGGACGGCCCATCTTGGAACTGTCGGCCAAAATCGTGACGCGGCTGGACTGCCGGGCCATCGCGCGGGCGATCTCGGCCTCTTGCGGGTCGATGTCCATCGCGCCGTCCGGCGTCACAGCGGCAACGGTCAGAATTGCCTCCGCCGCATGCAACTGCCCGATCTGCGCCAGCGCCATCGCGCCGAGGGATTCGCGCCCGGCCCCCCGGAACTCTCCACCGATCAGAATAACCCGGGCGCCTTCTGCCCGCTCGGCAAGGCTGGCGATCTCTGCCGAGTTTGTTATTATAATCAGTCCTTTGACACGAGACAGTTCTTCCGCCAGATAGATCGTCGTCGTGCCCGTGTCGATGAACAGGCTGTCGCCCGGTTTCAGCCCTGCGGCCACATGGCGGGCGATGGCGCGCTTGGCGGCCACTTGGGCCTGAAGGCGCTGGTTGAAGGGGTCTTCAACGGCAGAAAGCAGCGGCAGCGCCAACGCACCGCCATGCACCCGCCGCAAGCGACCGGCCTTGTCCAGAAAGGCCAGGTCGCGACGGGTTGTCTCACGGCTGGCCCCCGTCTGGCGGGCAATGTCTTCGACCTCGATCCGCAAGCCTTGGGCGGTACGGGCCAAGATCAGGTCGTGGCGTTCACTGGGCTTCATATGACCGTTCGGGCAAAATGGTTGACGAAAGAGGCAAGGCTTGCTACCGAAGATCACGAAAACACAGACCGCTTGTCCGGTCAATCGGAAGGCCAGAATGGAACGTTTTGACGTGGCAGTGATCGGCGCAGGGGTCGTGGGGGTCGCCACGGCGCGGCACCTGGCTCTGACTGGCGCCCGGGTCGTGCTGATCGAAAAAGGTGCCGATATTCTGTCTGGGGCGTCAAAGGCCAACAGTGCCATCCTGCACACCGGGTTTGATGCGCCAGAGGGCAGCCTGGAATTTTCCTGCATGCAGGCGGGCTATCAGGAGTTTCTGGCGCTGATGGGGCCCTTGAATCTGTCCCTGCTGCACACTGGCGCGATGGTCGTCGCCTGGACCGAGGCGCAAGCCGAGACCCTGCCAGATATCCTCGCCGCCGCCCATCGCAACGGGGTGACAGACACCCGCGCCTTGACCGCGCAAGAGGTTGCCACCCGCGAGCCGCAACTTGCGATCAGCCAAGGTGCCATTCTGGTGCCCGGTGAACATGTTATCGACCCCTGGACGCCGTTTCATGCCTATGCGCAGCAGATCCTTGCCCTTGGCTCCACGATCCTGCGGGGCACTGAGGTAACGGGCGGGGCCTTTGACGGCGTCTGGACGCTGCAAACCACGCAAGGGCCACTGCGCGCCACCACCGTGGTCAATGCGGCGGGGCTTCATGGCGACCGGATTGAGACGCTGCTGCTGGGCGATGCCCATTTCACCATCAAACCGCGCAAGGGCCAGTTCGTCGTCTTTGACAAGGCCGCAGCACGCCTGCTGACCCATATCGTGCTGCCGGTGCCTGACGCCCGTACCAAGGGCGTTGTTCTGTGCCGCACGGCCTTTGGCAATGTGCTCGTCGGCCCCACGGCCGAGGAAACGGCGGAACGCGACCGCCCGACTGTCACAACGGCAGAACTGCAGGCGCTGCTGGCCCGCGCCTCGCAAATCCTGCCAGCGCTGGCGGATATGCCGGTGACCGCGACCTATGCGGGCCTGCGTCCGGCATCTGACGAAAAGCACTACCGCATCCGACACGACCCTGCGCGCAACTGGCTGACGCTGGGGGGCATAAGGTCCACCGGACTGACCGCCTCGTTGGGGCTGGCACGCCATGCGGCGAACCTGCTGGGGGCGGGGCCGCCCGCAGACGCGCCAGCCGCACCGATGCCCAATCTGGCCGAGCATCGCCCACGCGACTGGCAAAGCCCCGGCCATGGTGGAATCCTCTGCCACTGCGAGCTTGTGACCCGCCGCGAAATCGACGCCGCGCTCGTCAGCCCCTTCCCCCCCGGTGACCTTGGCGGCCTGCGGCGGCGCACGCGCTGTGCCATGGGGCGCTGTCAGGGGTTCAACTGTCTGGCCGCATTGGAGGAAATCACCCGTGGCCGCCTGCCTGCCCCCTTGGGGGTGCCGCGATGACCGATGTTCTGATCGTCGGGGCCGGGCCAGCCGGGCTGGCTGCAGCGCAGGTTCTGGTGGCGGCAGGGCGCAAGGTGACGATCGCCGAACGCCAGCCGCATGCCGGAGGTATGCCGCTGACCTGCGGCCATTCCCCCTTTGGCTGGCGCGAGTTCCGCCGGGTGATGTCGGGTACCGCCTATGCGCGCCGCCTGATCGCCGGCGCCGCAGGCGCGGATTTGCGGCTGGCAACGTCGGTCGTGGCGATAGACGACGACCGCGTCACCCTGACCTCGGATGCCGGGACTGAAATTCTACAACCGCGCCGCATTCTGCTTGCCACAGGCGCGCGCGAGGCCAGTCGGGCAGAGCGTCTGCTACCGGGGGAGCGGGCCTTGGGCCTTGTGACCACCGGCACCCTGCAGGACATGTGGTTCCGCCATGCAGCCCTGCCCTTTCGCCGCCCGGTCATCCTGGGCAGCGAGTTGGTCGCCATGTCAGCGCTGCTAACCTGCCGTCAAGCTGGGGCAGCGCCACTGGCCCTGCTGGAACCGCAACAAACCCTTACCGCCCGCGCCCCCTTCCGATGGTTGCCACGCGCCTTGGGCGTGCCGGTGCATCGGGGGGTGCAGATCACCGATCTGATCGCCCGTCAGGGGCGGCTGGCGGCTCTGCGCTTTCGCACACAGGGTCAGGACCACGAGATTGCCTGCGATGGTCTGATCCTGACAGGCGGCTTCCAGCCTGAATCCAGCCTCGCACGGATGGCAGGGCTGGTGATCGACCCCTTGACCCGTGGCCCAAGCATCGACGGCAATGGCCGTACCTCTCATCCCGCGATTTATGCGGCGGGCAATGTGCTGCGCGGTGTCGAAACCGCGGGCTGGTGCTGGTCCGAGGGGCGCGCGGTTGCGGCGGCCATGCTGGCCGATGATGCCTCCCCTCAGGTGGCGCTGCGTGCCGGAGAGGGTCTGCGCTGGATCATGCCACAGGCGTGGCATGCCGGGGCCGCCCTGACCCTGCAACTGAACACCGCGCGCGCCCATCGCGGGCGGCTGGTGGCGCGGGACGCTTCGGGTGCAGAACTCTTTGCCCAAAACGTGACCACCGCGCCCGAGCGGCGCTTGACCATTACGCCTGATCTGGGTCCAACCACGGGCCCTGTCACCTTTTCGCTGGAGCAGTGAATGCGGATTCTGGCGATTGATCAGGGCACCACCTCGACCCGCTTGCTGGAACTGACGGCACGTGGCACGCGCATTCTGGGCCAGCGGCGGCATCAAACCCGTTATCCTGCCCCGGATCAGGTAGAGATGGACCCTATCGAAATCCTGACGCATATCCGCGACCTTCTGGCCGACGCTGGCGCGGCGGACGGCATCGCCCTGGCCAATCAGGGTGAGACGTGCCTCGCTTGGGATGCCGCGACAGGCACGCCGCTGTCGCCGATGATCTCATGGCAGGACCGACGGTCGCTGTCGCTGCTGGCTGAGATGGACGCCCCTGCCATTACGGCACGGTCGGGCCTGCCGCTCGATCCGTATTTTTCGGCGGGCAAACTGGCGTGGATGCGGCGGCACCTGCCCGGCGTCGCCCGGCCCGGCGTGCGTCTGGGGACGTCGGACGCCTGGCTGCTGGACCAGTTGACCGGGCATTTCGCGACAGACCGGGCGACCGCCTCACGCACCGGGCTGTTGAACATGGCCACCGGAACGTGGGACGCAGAGCTTTGCGCGGCCTTCGATGTGCCGATTGAATCCTTGCCCGAAATCCGCGCCAATACGGCAGGCTTTGGTGCCATCGGGCGGGTGCCGGTTCTGGCCGCCATAGTGGATCAGCAGGCAGCACTTTATGGCCATGGGGCCCGCAACCCGGGTCAGGGCAAGATCACCTTCGGCACCGGGGCCTTTGCGCTGGCGCTGACCCACGCCTGCCCGGACCCTGCCCATCTTTCCGGGCTGGTGCCGACCATTGCCTGGGATCTGGGTCAGGGCATCCGTTATGCTGTGGACGGTGGCGTGCCGGATGCCGGCTCAGCGGTAGAATGGGCCTTGCGCGCGGGGCTGGCCGAGGGGGTACAGGATTTCGACGACTTCCCGCATCCTTCGGCAATCGGGCGCGGGCTGGCCTTTGTCGCGGCCTTCTCGGGCCTCGGGGCCCCGGATTGGGACCGCAGCGCCGCCCCGCTGATCCTGGGCCTTGGTCCCGAGATGGGACGCCGCGATCTGTGTCAGGCGTTGTTGGAAGGCATCTGTTTCCAGACTGCCGCCCTGACCCGGTTGCTGACGCAGGTCACGGGGCTTGCGGGGCCCGTCTCGATTGACGGGGGAATTTCCAAAAGCCGGGCCTTCGCGCAGTTTCTTGCCGATGCCACCGGGCTTGAAATCCGCATCTCAGCCGAGCCGGAATGCACGGCCTTTGGCGCAGCGCTGATGGCTGCCGAGGTTCTCGGCCATAGCATTGACAGATCAGATGATGGCCCCCTGTGCCTGCCACAGCCCCAACCGGCGCAATGGGCCAAACGCTACGATGCCGCCCAGCACCGCGCCAAGGGCTGGCGCGATATCTGAACGGCGGGAACCAAGCCGCCATCTGGAAAGCCAAATCGCCGTGGCGATTGGTATCGTGGTTGCAGCCTGAAAGAAAAATCGACACACGCGCGCGAAAGAGCTTGGCCCCTGCGCCGCAGAAATAGATACAGACGTCGGAAACCAAACTCACGTCGAGTCCGACACCTGGCCATTTCTCCGAGGTACTCTTGTCAGCACAATTGTCTTGCGCAGCACTCAAGGCAGTTCACCACGCTGACCGCTGGTCAAATACCTGCCGCGCCTATGACGGGCGCGTCAGAGAAAATCGTCGCGTCGGGGGGCAAAGCTGTCGATCAGCCGACCCGCCTCAATCGCCACGACGCCATGCCTGAGGTTCGGCGCAACGACAAAACTCTGGCCTGCGGTCAGGGTCTGTGCGACCCCCTCGATCACCACCTCAAAGCTGCCTTCGGCGACAAAACTGGCCTGCGTGTGGGGGTGGGAATGTTGGGTCCCGATCGCACCCGCCTCGAACGCGACCTCGACCAGCATCAATTCCGGGACATGGCCCATGATGCGGCGGCGCACGCCGGGCGCGGCATCGACCCAATCGCCGGGTTCGCTTGCGGTGTTCATCGTCGTTCCCTCTCTATCTGGCCAGCCAGCCGCCATCGACGGCCAGAATGGTTCCGTGAATATAGTCCGATGCCGGAGCGGCCAAAAACACCGCGCTTGCGCCGATATCTTCGGGCTTGCCCCACCGTCCTGCGGGGATGCGGTCCAAAATCTGCGCGCTGCGCCCGGCATCCTGCCGCAGACTCGCGGTGTTGTTCGTCTCGATATAACCGGGGGCGATGGCATTGACGTTGACGCCCTTTGCCGCCCATTCGCAGGCCAGAAGTTTCGTCAGCCCGGCCACGCCACTTTTCGACGCAGTGTATGACGCCACCCTGATGCCGCCCTGAAAGCTGAGCATCGAGGCGATATTGATGATCTTGCCGCGCCCCCCCGCCGCCAGCACGTGGCGCGCGAAGGCCTGCGACAGAAAGAAGGTGGCTTTCAGGTTCAGGTCGATCACCGCATCCCAATCATCTTCGGTGAAATCCACCGCATCGGCGCGACGGATAATACCTGCGTTGTTCACCAAAGCATCAATCGGGCCGTGCTCGGCCCAGACCTGTTCCAGCATTGCAGCCCCCGCGCCGGGATCGGCCAGATCGACCTGCACCGGCACCAACCGCGCGCCCGGGGCGTCGCGCTGAAACACCTCAAACGTTGCGTCCATCGACGACCGCCCCGCCGCCAGCACCTCTGCCCCGGCCTGCGCCATCGCCAGCGCAATGCCCTGACCGATGCCAGTATTCGCCCCCGTCACCAGCACGCGCCGGCCAGCCAAGGAAAACACGCTCATCGCAGGGCCGCCGGCTGGAAAACCTCGACATCTGTGTAATCGACATTGTCCCCCGCCATCGCCCAGATGAACGTATAGCTGGCCGTCCCCGCGCCGGAGTGGATCGACCACGGCGGCGACAGGATCGCCTGTTCATTCGCCACGATCAGATGCCGGGTTTCTTGTGGTTCGCCCATCAGATGGATCACCCTTTGGGCGGGGTCGAGGTCGAAATACAGATATGCCTCCATCCGGCAGGAATGGGTATGCGCGGGCATGGTGTTCCAGATCGAACCGGGGGCAAGCGTCGTCATCCCCACCACAAGCTGGCAGGTCTGCACGCCCTCGGGATGGATGAATTGGAAGATCGAGCGTTCGTTGCAGGTGGCCGTACTGCCCAGATCAACGCGCTTGGCCTGATCAATGCGGATATGGCGGGTCGGATAGGTGTGATGCGCCGGGGCGCTGACGATATAGAACTTCGCAGGGCTGCCGGGCTCGGCCGAGGCAAAGGACACCTCGCCCCCACCCATGCCGATGTAGATCATGTCGCGGGTGCCGAGGTCATAGCGATCCGCCCCCGCAAAGACGCTGCCCGCGCCGCCGATATTCACCACGATCATCTCGCGCCGATCCAGAAAGCCCGGCGTTCCGGTCAGCTTGACCGGGCCAAGCAGCAACGGCTCGTCCAACGGCAGGGCGCTGCCGACGATCATGCGGTCGTAATGCGTATAGGTCAGCGCGATCTCGCCGGGTTGAAACAGATCATCGACCAGAAACGCCCGCGCGCAGGGCGGTGGTGTCCATGCTGCGGGCCTGTTCGGGCGCAATGGCATGGCGAGAGGTTACACGGGTTTCGGTCATGTCAGCACCACATATTCTGTCAGTTGGCTAATGCTGGTGTCGGCCTTGGCGACATCGAACACCTTGGTTCCGTGGCTCATGATCACGAAGCGGTCGCAGACCTGATAGGCGTGATAGATGTTATGCGTGACCAGCACGCTGGAAACACCTTCCGCCTTCAGCTTCAGCACTTGGTTCAGCAGCGCCTCGGTTTCGCGCACCGACAGCGCCGAGGTCGGCTCGTCCAGCAGCAATATCCGACGCTTGAAGAACACCGCCCGCGCAATGGCCACCGCCTGTTTCTGTCCGCCTGACAGATCGCCGACCAGCTGATCCGGGCTGTCGATGCCCGAGATATGGACGGCGGAATTCAGCACCTCCATCGCAATCTCGCGCATCTCGGCTTCCTTCAGAAACCCCAGGCGATTGGTCTTTTCGCGGCCCATAAAGATGTTGCGGGTGATCGACAGGCTGTCGACCAAGGCGGTGTTCTGGTAGATCGTCTCGATCCCGGCATTGGCGGAATCGGTTCGGCAGGTGAACAGCGTCTCTTTGCCATCGACGGTCAGGTGCCCTGTGGTCGGCTTGTGAATGCCCGACAGCAGATTGACCGTGGTGGATTTGCCCGCGCCATTGTCGCCGAGCAGGCCGACCACTTCGCCCTCGCCGATATGAAAGCTGAGGTCGCTCAAGGCCGTCAGCGCGCCAAAGCGTTTGCCGATGCCGTGCAGTTCCAGAATGGGTGTCTTTTGCAGCATCATGCCCCCCGCTTTTCGATCATCTGGTTCAGGATGGCGGCACCAACGATCAAGACGGCGATGAACATTTCCAGATAAAAGCCCGGCGCCCGGATCAGCAGCAGGACGTTGGTGATGGTGTGGATCATCAGCACGCCCAGAAAGACGCCAAGCACCGATCCGCGCCCGCCATTCAGCGACAGCCCACCGATCACGCAGGCCGCGATGGCCTGCAACTCCAGCCCGGTGCCTTGCCCCGGCTGCACGCTGCCCACCCGCGCCGATGCGAGGATGCCCGCCACCGCCGCCATGCCGCCCGCGATGGCAAAGGCCGCGATCTTGACCCGCCCGGTGCGGATGCCGATGGCGGTGGCCGCAGCCCGGTTGCCGCCTGTTGCAAACACATGGTTGCCAAAGCGGTGGTGGTGCAGCAGCAGATAAAAGCCAACGCTCAGCGCCAGAAACCATAGGAAAGCGGCGTTCAGGCCAAAAATGCTTCCGGCAAAAAGCCCGGTGAACGCGGGTTCAGGGTCGAACCGCACCTGCACAGCACCATTGTAATACAGCACCGCGCCGCGCCAGAACAGCAGGCCGCCCAAGGTCACGATGAACGACGGCAGATTGAACCTCAGCGTGATCATGCCGTTCAGCACACCGATGCCAACGCCCAGCAGAATGGCAATCGGCGCGGCCAGAAAGCCACTCATCCCGGCCGAGACCTGCACCGCCATTACGATGGCCGTCATCGCATAGACAGACCCGACCGACAGATCGAACTCGCCCGCGATCATCAGGATGCCGACGCCAAGGGCAAGGCAACCGATCACCGGCACCGCCCGCATCAGGATCGTCAGGTTCTGCGGCGACAGATAGCGAAAGTCATCCGGGTTCAGCAAAGCCCAAGCGATGCAGGCGATCTGTATCATGGCGAAAACCAGAAAAATGGATCCTGCCGGATGCGCAAGCAACCGTCGCAAGACATTCTTCCGGCGGGTCCGGCTGCGCGCCGGGCCGCTGTGGGCGATATCGGTCATGGTGGGTTTCCCTTGGGTTCGAAAGGGTTTCCGGGCGGGCAGAACCGCCCGGAAACCAGAGGCGCGATCAGCGATAGGTGCCGATCAGCGGCATGATGTCGCCAATGCCCGACTGATCGAGATAGGCACCCTGCCCGGTATCCACATCGGTCGGCGTCAGGCCGTATCGCGCCGACATGGCGATCTGGGCAATCGGGTAATAGCCTTGCAGATAGGGCTGCTGGTCCATCGTGGCGAACATCGCGCCAGACTTGACCGCATCGGCAATTTCCACCGCAAGGTCAAAGCCCGCAAACGGCACATCCACCCCGGCATCGCGAATTGCACCCGCGCCCACGGTCGAGGTGACGGACCCGGTGCCGAACACCGCTTTGGTATTCGGGTTGGCGATCAGGAACTGCGTCATGATGTTTTGCGCCTCGGCCAGATCAAGGCCCGCGAACGCACGGTTTCCACCTTGATGCCATGCTCTTTCATCGCCCGCTCGATGCCGCCGCCACGCGCCACGGCAAAGGTGGCTTCGGGAATTTCGCGCGGGTTGAACACCATATCGCCTTCCTTCAGGCCAAACTGTTTGACCATGCGCTGGCCAAGTTCATAGCCCGAGGCTTCTTCGTCCATGCCGACATAGGCCTGGCGGCAGTTGCCCTTGGCACCTTCCAGATCGTCATTGTTGAAACCGATCACCACGATGCCCTTATCAACAGCCGCACAGATGCTGGCGTCAAAAGCGTCCGAGCTGGAAATCGCCACCGCGATCCCGGCCACGCCCGCAGCCGTGGCGCTTTCGATCAGGTCGTTCTGGCGCACCGGATCGTTGTTGGCATATTGCACGTCCAGATCGACGTTGAACGCCGCCGCCGCATCCTGCGCGCCTTTTACCACCGGGTTGAAGAACTGCACGCTGGGGTCAAGATAGATGATCATCGTGGCCTTCACCGGCGCATCCTGCGCCAGCGCCGCCGTTCCTATCAGCAGCAAGCCCATCAGGCCCACCGCCATGCCAAAAGTCTGTTTTTTCATTGGTGTCTCCTCCCTTTTTTCCCGATTGCGAGGCACAATACCTCTCCGTCCGGCAGCCTCCTCCGCTGTCGGTAATGCCTTTTTGCTGTGGCCGGGTGTCAGCCGTTGAACCAGCGTTGCGGGCTGCCAAGCGTGGCGTGGATGCCCTTGAACTGCGAATATTCGTCAAAGCCATAGCGGCCGAGTTCGCGGCCCAGACCGCTGCTCTTGTAGCCGCCGATGGGCATTTCCGGCGTGCCGTCGATCACCGAGTTGATCCAGCACCGCCCCGCCCGCACCTGCCGGATGGTCTGCATGGCGTTTTGCAGATCGCGCGACCAGACCGAGGCCGAAAGGCCAAAGTCCGAGTCATTGGCCAAAGCCACCGCCTCATCTGCCGTGCGGAAGGTCATGGTGGACAGCACCGGACCAAAGATCTCCTCGCGCGCAATCGACATATCCGGTCGCACGCCGCGGAACACCGTGGGCTGGTAGTAAAGCCCGCTTTGATCCAGCGCCGCCCCGCCATGCAGGATTTCCGCCCCCGCCGCCTCACCCGCGCGGACATAGCCTTCGACCTTGTCCAGATGCGCGCGCGAGATCATCGCGCCAACCTTGGTGCGTTCGTTCAACGGATCGCCGAAGGGCAGGCGGCGCGAGATGTCCAGCACGCGTTCCAGCAGCGCATCGCGGATGCTGTCCTGCACGATCAGCCGGCTACCCGAGATGCAGCACTGCCCGGCGTTGTGATAGACGCCGTAAGCCACGCCATCCGCCGCAGCCTCAATATCGGCATCCGCGAACACGATCTGCGGGCCTTTGCCGCCCAATTCCAACCCGACCCGCTTGACCTGCCGCGCCGCGATCTCGGCCAGCTTGGTGCCGACCCGCACCGAGCCGGTAAAGGCCAGCACATCGACGCGCGGATCTTCGGCCAGCACTTGCCCGGCAGGCGCGCCATAGCCCGTGACCACGTTGAACACGCCATCCGGCAAGCCCGCCTCGCGCGCAATCTCGGCCATCATGACCGAGGTGCCAGAGGTCAGTTCGGAAGGTTTCAGCACCACCGTGCAGCCCGCGCCAATCGCCCATGGCACCCGCTCGGAGGCAATGATGAACGGGAAGTTCCACGGCGTGATGATCCCCACCACCCCCGCAGGTTCCCGCAGAACCAGCCCCAGCCGATCCGTGCCGATATCGTTGTGGGTCTGCCCTTCCAACCCGCGCGCCATGCCTGCGGCATAGTCCCACAGATCGGCGGAAAACAAGATTTCGCCCTTGGCCTGCGCGATGGGCTTGCCCACTTCAAGACATTCCGCCAGCGCCAACTCATCCGCCCGCGCCACGATCAGCGCCGATACCCGGCGCATCACATAAGACCTCTCGGCGCCAGACATCCGAGGCCACGGCCCAGAATCAAACGCCGTCCGCGCCGCACCGATGGCATCCCGCATATCCTTTGCCGAAGCATCAGGCCAGATGCCCGCCACAGCGCCCGCATGGCCGGGGCTTTCGCGGCGGATGGTCTTACCCGATGCGGCATCGACCGATTTCCCGCCGATCACCATCTGATAACGGCGGTCCGCTGCAAGCCGGGGGTCGTCGTTCCGGGGCGGGATAAAGCTGGCGGGTTGGTTCATGGTCGGTCTTGGCCTTCGCTGAAATGCAGGAGTCTCGATCTGTTGTATGGTAGCGTATGGTAGTGGATTTCGCCTGTCAACATGCTATGAAGGGGCATGGACACAGAACTCGCTCAAACAGCAAAGACCCGCCGCACAAGGGTCATCGACCGCAGCACAGGTGGAACAAGACCTGCGCGAGGCCATCATCCGGCTGGACATCAAGCCGGGCGCGCGCCTGTCGGAACAAGAGATCGCCGACACGCTCGGCGTGTCGCGCCAACCCGTGCGCGAGGCGCTGATCGCGCTTGGCAAGGCGCGTCTGGTGGCGGTGAAACCCAAGCGCGGCACGCTGGTGGTCAAAATCTCGGCCCGGCAGATGATGGAGGCGCGTTTCGTGCGCGAATCCATCGAAACCGCCGTGGTCCGCCGCGCCTGTGTCAGCTTTGATCTGTGGATGCGCGAGTCGATTTCGGGCATCCTCGACCGCCAGATCGCGGCACGCGATACGATGGATTACAACCGCTTCCGGCGTGAGGATGAACAGTTCCACATGGCTTTGGCGCAAGGGGCGGGCTGTGCCATGGCTTGGGCAGTGATCGCCGATATCAAGGCGCATATCGACCGGGTCTGTAATCTGCAACTGCGCAAACCCGAATCGATGGCAGGGCTGATTCGCGAGCATCAGGCGATCATGGCCGCCATTGACGCCCGCGATCCCGATCAGGCCGAGGCGGCGATGCAGTCGCATCTGAACGGCATCCTCTCGGACCTGCCCCGGCTGGAATCCGAAAACCCCGACCTGTTCGAGCCTTAGGCAAGTTTGCGCGCAGGCATCGAAAACACATCGAGGGGGATAGGCATGAAGCGTTTCGTACCGGTTGGCGAATGTATGGTGGAACTGGCCCCCGATGGCGCCGCTGGCAGGTCGGCATCGCGGGCGACACGTTCAACACCGCCTGGTATGCCCGCGCCTTGCTGCCCGCCGCCTGGTCGGTGGCTTACCTCACCAGCCTTGGCAGCGACCCGTTCTCGCTGCGCGCGCTCGATCTGATGTGCGACAATGGCATCGGCACCGATCTGGTGCAGCGCCATCCCAGCCGCAGCATCGGGCTTTATGCCATCGCTTTGCAGCAGGGCGAGCGCAGCTTTTCCTATTGGCGCGACAGTTCCGCCGCGCGCACACTTGCCGACGATCCGGCTGTGCTTGCGGCGGGGTTCAGCAACGCCGATGTGATCCACATCTCTGGCATCACGCTGGCCATCTTGCCGCCCGAGGGCCGCACGCATCTGATCACAGCCCTGACCACCGCGCGAAAGCGGGGGGCGATCACAGTCCTCGACCCGAATTTCCGCCCCCGGCTGTGGCCCGATGCTGCCACAGCGGCACAGGCGATCACCCAAGCCGCAGCGGCAGCAACTATTGTCCTGCCCAGCTACGACGATGAGGTCGCGCTGTTCGGCGATGCCACACCAAAGGCAACCGCCCGACGCTACGCCGATGCCGGGGCGGCGACAGTGGTGGTCAAGAACGGCGACCGTGGCGTGATGCTGTCTGATCAGGGAAAGATCTGGCCCGTCACCGATCTGCCCCGCGTCGTGCCGCAAGACACAACCGGCGCAGGCGACAGCTTCAACGCCGGTTTCCTCTCCGCCCTGCTGACCGGAGCCGACCCCGAAACCGCTGCCCGCGCCGGGCATGCAATCGCGTCTAAAGTCGTGCGCCATCCAGGCGCGTTGATCCCGATGCAGCACCTGCGTGAACCGGCGGTCGCGACGCAACCGGGACATTGAGATTGCCGCAGGCATGTCGGGAAGGAACCTCGCCTACGTGATGAACGCCATACAAACCGTGATGGCCGATCAACGTTGACGGGATCGAGGGCCGAGCCCCCTAACTTACACCACCCAAACAGACATACTTGAGCGACAGAAAATCATCCAAGCCATACTTGGACCCCTCACGTCCAAAGCCAGACTGTTTGATACCGCCAAAGGGGGCAACCTCGGTTGAAATCAGGCCCGTGTTGACCCCGACCATGCCATATTCCAGCGCTTCGGCGACTTTCCACACCTGACGCAGATCATTTGCGTAAAAATATGCAGCAAGGCCGAACTCGGTGTCGTTGGCCAATGTGATCACCTCATCGGTGGTTTCAAAGCGAAAGACCGGGGCCAACGGCGCAAAGGTTTCTTCACGCGCGACCTTCATGGCGGCGGTCACGTTTTTCAGCACAGTGGGCTGAACGAAAGTGCCGCCCAGACCATGTGGCGCGGCACCCGTGACAACCTGCGCGCCCTTTGCCACGGCGTCGGCGATATGGTCGTCAAACTTTGCCTTTGCCGCCTGATTGATCAGCGGGCCAAGCAGTGTGGCGTCATCAAACCCGTCACCCACCTGCATCGCGGCAACAGCCTGCCCCAGCTTTTCAACGAAAGCGTCGTGGATGCCCGCCTGCGCATAAATCCGGTTGGCACAGACACAGGTTTGGCCGTTGTTGCGGAACTTTGAAATCAGCGCGCCTTGCACGGCAGCGTCGAGGTCAGCATCATCGAACACAATGAACGGCGCGTTGCCGCCAAGCTCCAGACTCAGCTTCAAAATCTTCTTGGCACCCTGCGCCATCAAAATCCGGCCAACCTCGGTTGATCCCGTAAAGGTCAGCTTCCTGATGATCGGATTGCTGCAGACTTCCTCGCCAAAGGCCCGCGCGTTCGAGGTTGGCAACACGCTGAGCAGTGCTTTCGGCAGGCCCGCCCGTTCCGCCAGAACGGCCAGCGCAAGCGCAGACAGCGGTGTTTCCGCCGCCGGTTTGAACACCATCGCACAGCCTGCCGCCAAGGCGGGGGAGAACTTGCGCGCGACCATCGCAGAGGGGAAATTCCACGGCGCAATGCCCGCAACCACGCCCACGGGTTGTTTCAGCACCATGATCCGTTTGTCGCGGTGATGGCCGGGAATGGTGTCGCCGTAGATGCGCTTGGCCTCCTCACCGAACCATTCGATATAGCTTGCGCCATAAGCGATTTCGGCGCGCGCTTCGGCCAGCGGCTTGCCCATTTCTGCCGTCAGGATGATGGCCAGATCTTCAGTATTGGCGACGACCAGATCATACCAGCACCGCAAGATTGCTGCGCGCTCTTTCCCCGTGGCCGCCGCCCACAGCTTTTGCGCCGCCTCTGCCGCAACAATAGCCCTGCGAATTTCAGGAAGGCCGGTGTCCGCCACCTCGGCCAACACATCATCATTGGCTGGATTGCGTACTGTAATCCGTGTCGGCGTATCCACCCATTCTCCTGCCAGCAAAGCCTGTTCGCGCACCAGTGACGGGTCTTTCAGGCGATTGATCAAACTGGACGCAATCATTGCGGAGCCTTTCGACAGAGGTTTGGTTGGGCACTTCAGATTTCCTGCGGTCCGGCGTGCGCTTGCGCTGTACGCAAGATGTTGCGGGCGCGTTGGATAACAGGGGCGTCGATCATCGCACCGTCCATCGCCACAACCGCACCGTGGGTGGCATGCTGCGCCTGCAACACCTTGTTCGCCCACGTTATTTCAGCCTGAGTTGGGGCCAGCGCGCTGCGGATCACCGGCAGTTGCGCCGGATAAATCGCGGCCACCGCGCGCAGACCCAGTTGACGGCCCTGCGCGATCTGGCTGGCATAGAGATCAAGGGCCCGGAAATTCGCCAGCGAACCGGGAAAGCCGATGCCAAGCAAGCCACGTGTGGCGGCTGCCACGCCGATCTGGGCTGCCAGATGTGTCAGCGCGCCACCATCCGGGTTGACCCCCATCGAAGCCGCGTAATCCTCGGACCCCAGCATCATCGCCACCAGTTGCGGAAAGGTGGCTATGGCTGACAAAGCCTGAAGGGCCGCCGGGGTTTCGATCAAGGCGATCAGGCCCGTTTTGCCTCCAGTCAGTTCAGCCACGTTCTGAAGCCCGCGCAAATCCTCGACTTTGGGCAGCATCAGCGCGACCACCTGATCAAGATCAGCCGCCGCAAGGTCATCCACCACATCACGCAACGCGCTGTTGATACGGATCACGCAATCAATGCCCGCCGCATGGATGAGGTGTTGGGCCGCGCGCAGCTTTGCCCGCGCCTCTGGCTTGGCTGCGGGTGCGATTGCATCTTCCAGATCAAGGATGATTGCATCGGGGCGCAGGCGGATGGCGCTTGCCAAATGCCGCTCTGCCCCGACCGGCACAAACAACAACGCCTGCCAGTTCGGCACAGATATCATCGCGGCAGGCCCTGTGCATCACCGCCAAATTCGGCCCAAAGACTGGCTGTCTGTGCGCCCAAAGCAGGCACCTCGCGGCCCGTCACCGTGGCATCGCTAAAGCGCACCCCCCGGCCCATCATCTCTACCGGACCAGTCGGGCTGCTAAGCGTGATATGATGCGCCTGCGGGTGATGCTCCATATCCTCCATCGTTGACATGCGACCACAGGCGATGCCGGCTTTTGACAATTGTGCAATCGCGGCTTCGCGGTCTATTGCCGCGAAGACCGGGGCAATCAATGCTTCAATCTCGGCCAAGCGCGACACGCGCGCCACGTTGGTGGCAAATCTGACATCCGTCGCCAGATCTGGCTGGCCTATGATTTCGGCGCAGAACCCCGCCCATTCCCGATCATTCTGCACCGATAACAGCACCTGCCGCCCGTCCGCGCAGCGGAACGCGCCGTAAGGGGCAATGGACGGGTGCCGCAGCCCCACCCGTGCCGGGGCGGTGCCACCGTACCGGGTTTGCAGGTAGGGCACGTTCATCCAATCGGCCATGGTGTGAAACAACGACACCTCGACCGCACGCCCCTCGCCGGTTGTTGCCCGCCGCAGCAGGGATTGAAGCACCGCCGCATAGGCTGTCTCTCCCGCCGCAATGTCGCAGACAGAAATGCCAACCCGCGCGCTGCCCTCAGGCGTGCCATTCACCGCAAGCAGGCCGCTTTCGCCCTGTATCAGCATGTCATAGGCTTTTTGATCGCGGTATGGACCATCCTCACCATAGCCGGAAATCGAGACATAGATCAGCCGTGGATTGGCGGCGCGCATCGCCTCCGGCCCAAGCCCAAGCCGAGTGGCAGCACCAGGGGCGAGATTCTGCACGAAGACATCGGCGGCCGCGATCATCCGCTGCAACAAAGCCAACGGTTCGGCCGCGCGCAGATCAAGGCAAATGGATTCCTTACCGTGGTTCAACCAGACGAAATACGCGCTTTCGCCATGCACCAAACGGTCATATCCGCGCGCGAAATCGCCCTCGGCCCGTTCCACCTTGATCACCCGCGCGCCGGCATCCGCCATCCGAGACGTGGCGAGTGGGGCCGCCACCGCCTGCTCTAACGACACCACCAGAATGCCCTCTAGATCCTGCATGAACAGGGTTCCTCCTCGTGCCTTTGGAAAAGGATCACCCACAGCGCAGTCGAACGGGTAATAGCGGTTTCCTTGACAGGCTAGAACGAAAGCGACTAACTGTTCGAGGCAAGAATGGAGCCGACGTGATGGATATCCGGCACCTGAAATACTTCATTGCCATCTCTGAAGAAAAATCACTGTCGGCCGCATCACGCAGGCTTGGGGTGGCACAGCCATCGCTTTCCCAGCACGTCATCAAGCTGGAAGAAGAACTGGGGTTACCGCTGATCTTGCGATCTGCGCAGGGTATTCAGTTGACCGACGAAGGCCAACTGCTGTTGCGCCACGCGCGCGAAATATGCGGAAGCCTTGCCACCTGCCTTGCCGAAATGAAAGAATCGGGCGGCGCGGTGCGGGGGCGGGTGACATTTGGCATGCCGCCATCGGTGTCGATGGTGATGTCGGTTCCACTGGCTGAAACCGTGCGCGTCGAATTTCCCGATGTCCGCCTGCAGGCGATTGAGGCGATGAGCGGCTTTATCCGCAACTGGATCGGCGATCAGACCGTTGATATTGGATTTCTGTATAATATTGACAAGAAAGACAATTTTCACTCCATCCCCATCCTGGATGAGCAGCTTTGCTTGTTTTCCGCCCCAGACAACTGGCCGCTTGCCACGCCACCGGGGGCGCCAACATCGCTGGCGGCACTGCGCCATCTGGATCTGATTTTGCCGTCGCCCTCGCATGGGTTGCGCAAAACCATCGAGAAACATGCGCAGGCCCGTGGCATTGACCTGAACGTGGTGATCGAGATGGATGCAATGACCCAGATCAAGGAACTGGTCGCGCGCGGGTCAGGCCATACGATCTTTGCCCCCGCTGCGGCCTATGATTTCGTGGCACGGGGCGAGTTGGCAAAGGCCCCGATCACCGATCCCGATATGTCGCGCCCGGTTTATCTGGTGCATAGCACGACCCGGCCAATGTCGCGCGCCTGTCAGTCCGTCCAACGTCTGACGCTGGAAGTTGCCCGCGATCTGGTGCGTCGTGGCATCTGGGAGGGTCGTTTGCGCGACATGCCCGATGAGGTAGGTGATTAGACGGTAATCCTATTGCTGGCGGGTTAAGGCACGGCTGTCGCCTGCATGGTCACCACCCCATCCCATCGCCGCACCCGCAAGGCAATTGCATCGCCTTGGTGCCGTGCCTCAATCTGAACGGCGTTGCCACAGATCAACGGTGCCAGTCCGCGATAGCGAAAGCTGTGCGGCAAACGGCCCAGAAGTGTTGTGGAAGGTTCAGCATCCAAAGCGCCTGCAAGGGACCATGCACAACCAGCCCCTCGTAGCCTTCCACCCCCGTCGCATAGGGCAGATCGTAGTGAATGCGGTGGCCGTTGAAGGTGACGGCAGAATAGCGAAACAGCAAAACCGGGTCGGGCGTGATCTGCCAAACGGCATCAGGCACCCAATCTTCGGCGGGGGCCGGATTTGCGCTTTGTCCCGGTTTGGGGTCGTCACGGTAGACCAGATCTTGCCGTTCGGTGATGCGGGTTTGGCCCTCTACGCGCCACAGATGGGTGATGCTGACAAAGCCAAGCGGCCCGGATGCGCCAGATTTGAAGCTGATCTCGCCCACAGTGCTGTCACGGGTGACGATATCGCCGGGGTTGAGTATGCCGGAAAACTCCATCTCTCCCCCCGCCCACATCCGGCGTGGCAAGGGCAAGGCTGGCACGAACAGTCCGGTGCGCGGGTGGCCGTCACGGCCAAGATCGGCGGGGCCCGCCACATCGGGCACCAAGGCCCAATGAAAGCCGGGCGGCACCGCGCCGGGACCAAGCATACCCGCCATGACCGCGCGAAAATGCGTCAACGACCGGTCGCTGATGAGTTCCGTTCTCGACGATTGCCGTCCAACCCAATCGCTGTAATCGTTTGGATTCATCCCAATACCTTACCCAAATCACGCGCGCTCAGGCTATCCAGCGCCGCGATTATAGCCCATATTTTCTCACCCTCTGCACCAATCAGACCGGTCGCCTTTGCGCGCAGGCTGTTTTCCAGCACCGCGTCTGGCAAGCGCGCGGCAAGGTCATACGCAAAGGGCATAGCACCGCCATCCTTAAGCTGCACCACACCTGCCGCCTGCATATCCGTCACGGCGGCATCGCCCTCTACGGTCATCTTGGCCGCAAAATCGGCCAGCACATCATCTTGCGCCAAAGCATCCGTATAGGCGCGGTCGCTGGCGGTGGGGATGCCGGTCAGCACCATGCCAGCCAGCCAGTTATAGCTGAACTTCACCTCCAGCCCAGTGCGCGGAGCCTTGATATCGCAGACCGAAAGCCAGCGCGGACTGGTGCGCAGATGGACGGATGCCACCCGATCAGGAGTCAGATTATGCGCGTGTTTCAAAGCGGCCAGCGCCTCAATCATTGCATGGGTGCCATGGCAGCAGGCGTGCAGTTTGTACTTAACATCCTCGAACAGGAATGCGCCCGGTGGTGGGCTGGGCTGTGGGGCGTCAGCATGGGTCAGAACAAAGCCCTGCGCCCCCATCAACCCATCGTCGGCCGAGGTGAAGCCCGCGCGCGCAAGCCCCGCACATTCGACACCGTTCGAGGCCGCAATCCCGGCGTTATAGGGTTTGCCCATT
Source organism: uncultured Alphaproteobacteria bacterium (assembly GCA_963772935.1). Classification (GTDB taxonomy): domain Bacteria; phylum Pseudomonadota; class Alphaproteobacteria; order Rhodobacterales; family Rhodobacteraceae; genus JANNNF01. Next base: position 203,291 of record CAVYZK010000001.1, read on the forward strand.
GTGCCGAACTGCGATTTCAATCCCGACGCGCGGGTTGCGCATAGGCCAATCGCCACGCGCATCTGATCACGAGTCAACCCATACAGCCACCCCGCAGCAACCGTCGCGCCAAAGGCCCCGGCGGTGGCTGTCTGATGGAAACCCCTGTTATAATGCCCCGCCCCCAGGACCATGCCGATACGAACCGAAGCTTCGGCCCCGATCAGGAAGGCATCCGCCACCGCCGCAGCAGAGGCACCAACCGCCTCGCCCACCGCCAGAGCCGCAGGATAAATCGCCACCGATGGATGGCCGACATGGCCAAAATGCGTGTCGTCATAATCCAGCGCATGGCCGGTGGCCCCATTCACCAGCGCCGCTGCCCGCACGGGGGCTTGCGCGCCGCCAAAGACCGAAGCAACAGGCACGCCGCCCTCTGCGCCGATATAATTCCGCAGGATCACCGCCAGCGGTTCATCCACCCCGGCGCGCCCGCACACCAGCCAGTCAAACAGTGAAAATCGCGCCATGCTGCGCGCAGATGCGGGAACGTCGCCCGCAGGCATCGCTGACAGATCAAGGATTTGTTCCAGCAGAGTCATGCTGCAGCCCCGTAAGATTTGGGCAATCCCAACACCTGCTCTGCAATGTAGCACAAGATCAGGTTGGTAGAGATCGGAGCCACCTGATACAGTCGGGCCTCACGGAATTTGCGTTCCACATCATATTCTTCCGCAAACCCAAAGCCACCATGCGTTTGCAAGCAAGCCTCGGCAGCCTCCCAACTGGCATCTGCTGCCAGCATCTTGGCGGTGTTGGCCTCGACCCCCGGATTGTGACCCGCATCATACATTGCGGCGGCGCGGTAAACGATGGCTTCTGCCGCCATCATATGGGCGTAAGCGCGCGCCAGAGGGAACTGCACGCCTTGGTTCTTGCCGATTGGCGCGCCAAAGATCACCCGTTCCTTGGCATAGGCCGATGCCTTGTCGATGAACCACTTGGCGTCCCCGATACATTCCGCTGCAATCAGGATGCGTTCGGAATTCATCCCCGAAAGAATATAGCGAAACCCTTTGCCCTCTTCGCCAATCAGGGACGAGGCCGGGATGCGCACATTGTCAAAAAAAACCTCTGTGGTGGCATGGTTGATCATGGCGCGGATCGGGCGGATGGTCACGCCGTTACCGACCAGTTTGCGCAGGTCGATCAGGAACACCGACAGCCCGTCCGTCTTGGATTTCGCCTGATCGCGCGGCGTGGTACGGGCCAAAAGCAGCATCAGATCGGTATGTTCGGCGCGGCTGGTCCAGATTTTCTGGCCGTTGATCACATAGTCATCGCCGTCCCGCCGGGCGGTGGTTTTCAACGCCAGCGTGTCGGTGCCGCTGGTCGGCTCTGTCACACCAAAGGCCTGCAGCCGCAGTGATCCTTCGGCGATACCCGGCAGATACTGCTGTTTTTGCGCATCATTGCCATGCCGCAGCACGGTGCCCATCGTATACATCTGCGCGTGGCAGGCGGCAGCGTTGCAGCCGTTTCGATGAATCTCCTCAAGAATAACCGCCGAGGCCTGCAGGTTCAGACCCGATCCGCCGTAACTTTCGGGTATCATCGCGGCCAGATAGCCTTCGCGGATCAGCGCCGCGACAAAATCGGTCGGATAGGCCTTGCGGGCATCCAGATCGCGCCAGTACGCCCCCGGAAAGCCCGCACAAACATTGGCCACGCCTTCACGGATGGCAGCATATTCGGCGGTCGGATCAAAACTGGTCATGGCGACGGTCCTTTTGAAGATTTGCGCACAAATTCGCAGAACTGGCGCTGCTTGGGAAAGAACAAAGGCTGCTTGCGCCTAGCAGAACTCGCTATGGGCAGGCTGTTTGACATTCAGAACACCGCCTCCATGGACGACTGAATGGCTTTTGCACGATTGAAGATGGCCTCGGACAAAATCTCAGGCAACCGGTGTTCGGGCGTGCTGGGACGCAGAAGCGCAATCGTGCGCACCATGGCAGGCTCACTGATCATGCTGATCGAAAAACGCCCCTCAGCGGCATCTGTCGCCACGGAATGGTAGGGCAGTATTGTGGCAAAATCACCCGAAGTGCCGTCCAGCATCGCTTTCACTGCGTTCAGGCTGTCAAGCTCAAGCGCGGGCACCAACGGGATGCCGCGTGTGGCTGCCACCGCGTCGATGATGCGGCGCAGTTGATGGTGGGCACTGGGCAGGATCAAGCGTTGGCGGGAAAGGTCATCCAACGTCAAAGGATGGGTGGATTGCCTCTGCCCGGCCAGCACCAGCTTTTCCGATAGAAGGTTGGTCACATCCAGACCGTCGGTATCAGGCTGGCTGTAAGTCAGCGCCAGATGCAACCGCCCGCAGGCCATAAGACTGCGAAGATCGCCGGAATAAGCCTCTATCACCGTAAGGGTCAAAGTTGGCGCAGACTGACGCAGCGCCTCTTGCAGAGGTGCCAGAAACAGCGGTGCGATGGTGGGGCAGATGCCAAGGCTGACATGCGCAGGGCCTGCCCCAAAATCGCGCTGCACCCGCTCGATCAGCAGATCAAGGCTTTCCAGATGCAATCGCGCACCGCTCATCAGTGCGGCTCCTGCCTCGGTTGGCACGGCGTTGCGACCATTGCGGGTGAACAACTCCATCCCCAACTCGTGCTCCAGCAGTTGTACCTGCCGGGTCAGGGCGGGCTGCGCGATACCGATCACCGGGGCAGCCTTGGAAAACCCGCCATTGTCGCAGACCGCCACAAAGTAGCGCAGCCGCCGGATGTCCACACCGGGTTTTTCCAACCGTCCCATCCGCTACCGCCCCTCAACGCTGCGCGCCGAAACTCGGGTCAGGCTAGAGGCGATCCAGTCGGGCGCCGTTTTGCTGGCTGGATCATCCAACACCACCCGGCGCAGGCCCTGATCCGACGTTGTGCCAAGCTGCGCGCCATAGGTCAGCCACCAGACCAGCGGCACGCCAATCAGCCAGAACAGCAATTGCCAGACCCAAAGGGATGGCACACCCAAGGCGGCATCGCCGGTGGTGAAAATCGGCTGGCTGAAAAAGGTGTTCCCCAGGATCGCCCCCGGCCCCAAGGCGAAGAACGCCCAGATCAAGGTCAGTGACCATTTCGCGTTGCGCGCGGGCTTGGTCCCGAAATCGACGCGCCATGTTGCAGCAAATTCATCATGCAGGCGGTCGCGGTGCCTGCGTTCGGCCCCGCTGCGGGTGAAGATTGCAACCAGCAGCACCGCACCGACGTTGAAGGCAAGTCCCCAGGCGGCAGAGTGGATGGTCAACGGCCAGCGACCCCATGGCAAATCCACAAACAGCCCCTCAAACAGGATCAGGCCCAGTGGTTCGGTGAACAGCACCATCAGCCCGCCAAAGATCAGGCCGACCAGAACCGCACTGCGGCTGATCCAGCGCAGGAAGGTGAGGCCCAGAAACGCAGGCAGCATCTGCACCGCCAAGGGCAGGGCAAGGCTGCCGAAGACCGCTGACGCGAGGGGCGCAAAGGCGGCAAGGGCCGCCACAAGCGCAAAGGCGATGGCCAGAGTGACACGAATGGTCAGCCGGGCCTTGGCAGGCGACAGATCGGGCAGAACATATGGCAAGATCACGTCGCGGCAGACCAATATCGCGCCTGAGGTGGTAAAGAAAGCGACCGCCATCTGCGCTGTGACGATCACAAGCAGCAGAAGGCCAACCCCGGCAAATGGCTCTATCACGCCGAGTTCGGCGGCAAGCGCCGCTGGCCCCTGCCCCATCCGCAACGCGAGCATCGGCCCCGCGATCAGCAGCACCCCCGTCAGTAACGCCGCAATCAGCCAGACCGGCGCAAACCCCGCGCTCCGCCCGGCCCGCGCCGTCATGCCAAGGAACAAGAATCCCGGCGACAGCACGATCCCGATCAGCGACAGCGCGGCCGACGCAATCCCGACCCCGGTGAAGATGCCACCCTGTGGCGCGCCTTTACCGATGCCCGCCGAAAACTGGATCACGCCGGGGATCTGGTCGGCAAGGATGCCCGTAGCGACGGGCATTGCAGCAGTGGGAAATCCCGGCCCACTCAACATCAACGCGCCGAACCCGGCCAAACCCGGAAGCAGCACGACCAGCAGCACCGATTGCAGCGCCAACACCAGCACGGTGGCACGCCAACCGCCGATCACGGCAGGCAGGAACAAAAAGAACGCCGTCACCCAGATTGCCGTGGCGCGGGGCACAGCACCATTCGTTGCCTCCGCCAGCAGCCCGCCCAGTTGTGCCAGCAGGTTAGCGGCAAAGGGCAAGCCGAACAGCAGTGCCAGCGTCAGCATCACGATGCGCAGCGACACGCTTTGATAATAGCGTCCCAGCGCCTCGCCGGGGCTGGACAGCCCGGCAATCCGCGCCGCCAACCAAAGGCGTTTTTGCAGCAGCAGCGCGGTCAGGGCGGCAAGGATCAGGCCAAGGGCGATGTGACTGGCTTGCAAACCGAAGCGGTTGATCAGGGCAAGATGGTCAGACAGACCCATACCCGCCACCATCACCCCGGCCGAAGCAAAGCTGACTGCCCAGCCGGGCAGATCAGCCCCCGCGTCACCGAAACTCGCAGGCGCAGGCGCGGCGCGGGCCACGAGGGCCGCAAGATACACCCCGACAGCCACCAGAAAGGCGAGCGTCATGATCAGGAACGGCGTCACCGGCGCTCCCCCCGGTTCAGGCGCGAGGCACGGCGGGGGTTGTTGTCGCGGATGATGTCGAACCGTGCAAACGCATCGCGGGTGCCAAAGCGCGTCAGCATGTAGAACACGGCGGCTAGCAGCAGGACGATCATCCCCCCTGCCACCGGCAGAAAGAACCGCGCGGCAAAGCCGTCGCCCAGCAATACCGCCAGAACCAGTGCCACCAGCCCGGTCGCATAGACCACCATCGCCAGCCCCACCTCGCGCGGGGTGAAACCCGTGCCCAGTGTGGCATTGACGATCACATGCGCCGCAAACCCCGCTAGCAAGGCGGCGAACCCGCCCGCCACCCACCACGCGCCACCGGGGCCAAAACCGTAGTGCAGCAGCCCCAGTGCCACGAACCCCGCAGGCAGCCAGACCGCCAGCACCAGCGCGTGACGGTCCAGCCGCATGGTGGCCTCATCCTCTGACGACATCATTCAAGCCCCCGTTTCAGTCGTCATCCTTGTCGGCCTTCGGGGCCGGAACCGGCGCGAAGTTGCGGAAGGACATGCCGCCCGCCGAGCCAAGGTTCTTCAGCGGCAAGCCGATTTCCTCCATCAAGCCCGTCCACGAAGGCCACTTGGGTGCGGTACTTCATCGCTGAATTCACCACCTGATCGGACACATTGCCACCGCCGCCGCCACCGGACCCGCCAGAGCCGGTTTCAGATGGGCTGTTCAGCCCCGGCAAACCATCGACATGCAGGATCTTGATGCTGTCGATGTTTTCCATCGGCTTGACGGTTTCCTTGATGATCGCAGGCAGGGTCTTGACCAGATGTTCGTAGATTGCCGACCGGCGGCTTTCGTCGTTCCGCATGTTCTCGGCATCATTCAGCTTGCGCTGACCTTCCGCGTCAGATTCGTAGCGCACGTCTGCCGCATGGGCCTCGGCAATCTCGGCCAGGGCGCGCTGTTCCACAGCCTGCTTATCGGCCTCGGCGGCGCGGACCGTGCGCAGGGCATCGCGTTCGGCCGCGGATTCAGCCGCGATAATCTCCACCCGCGCGTTTCGGTTGGCACCTTCCTCCGCGCGCACCGTCGTGACCTGTTCCTCGGCCACCGCCAGCACGCGGCGGGCCTCGGCCTCGGATGTGCGCACCACGGCCTCTTCGATGGCCTTGTTGACCACGGCAATCAGGCGCTGCTTGTCGGCCAGTTCAATCTCCATGTCCTGCTCGATCACAAAGCGGTCGATGTATTTCTGCGCGGCGATCCGCAGTTCTTCCACCTCGCGCGAGGCCACGATCTGCGCATCCTCGACCCGCCGGAAGCTGAGCGTTTCGGCCAGTTTGATCTTCTGCTGCTTGGCGATTTCCTGTTGCGCGACTTCCTCGTCGGCCTTCACCCGGTCAAGGTCAACCGCCTGCCGCTTGGCGATGACGGCGCGTTCCTGTGCCGCCGCCGCCTGTTCGTTTGACACGCGGATGTCGCGGCCCTTGGCCACCTCCAGCAGTTCGATCTCCATCGAGGTGGCGATGCGCGCGGCTTCCACCTCGCGGTCACGGTCAAGGCGGGCCTGTTCAATCTCGCCCGTCGATTTCACGTCATAAACCTCAAGCTCCAGCCGCGATTTGATCTCGGCCTCCTTGATCTGGCGGTCGCCTTCGATGCGGTCGGATTCGACCTGCTGGCGGGTCTGGATGCGCTGTGTTTCAAGCGCCGAGCGTGAGGCAATCTCGGCCAGTTCAGTATCTTTCTGCCGCTCAATCTCCAGACTGCGGGTGTCGTTTGCCGCACGGATGCGTTCGGCCTCCACCGCCTGATCGGTGGTGATGCGCAGGCGTTCGGATTCCTCTTGCGCGCGCACCTTGGACTGGTTGATCGAGATGGCGGATTGCGCGCGTTCGGCCTCGATCTCGGCCAGTTGGGCTGCCTTGCGGATTTCGATGGCCCGGCTTTGGTCGATGCGGGCGTATTCCAGATCGCGGTCGATTTCCAGGGCACGGCTGGCGGCCTCGTAATCCTTTTGCTTGATGTCGATGCGGGCCTCATTCTCAATCCGGTTGCGGATCTTGCGGCGGTCCTCGATCTGTTCGGTAAGCTGGGTCAACCCCTCGGCGTCAAAGGCGTTGGACGGGTTGAACACCGAAATATCCGATTGGTTCAGCGCGGTCAGCGAGGCGTTTTCCAGCTCCAGCCCGTTGGTGCCAAGCGTGGCCCCAGCCTGTTCGGCCACCCGACGGATATATCCTGCACGGTCCTGATGAATTTCCTCCATCGTCATGCTGGCCGCAACGGATGCCATGGCGTCGATGAACCGGCTTTGGATGATTTCCTTCAGCGCCATGGGTTCCTGGGTGCGTGCGCCAAGGGTGCGGGCGGCGGTGGATACACCCTCTTTGGTCGCAATCACCCGCACGAAGAACTCGGCGGAAATATCCACCCGCATCTTGTTGCGGGTGATCAGCGATTGTTCCCCCACCCGGCGGATTTCCACCGGGATGGCGTTCATGTTCACCACCGTGATGTCATGGATGATCGGGATCACCAGCGCCCCCCCGCCCATCACCACACGCTCGCCACCAGACCCGGTGCGCACAAAGCTTTGGTCCTTGGACGAATGGCGATACAGCCAGTGCAGCAGATAGACCCCGACCGCGATCAGGATCGTCAGAAGTATCAGAATGGCAATTGCATCAGCGCCGGTCATCATCTTTTCCTTTCGTCAGGCTCACGCCCGGGCAAATCAATACCGTTCCTGGCCAGCGACGGCCAAAACGATCAGCGACGGGGTGATCAGGTTGATCAGGTCGAACAGGGTATAGAGGGCAATCACACCGGGGGCTTGGCCCGCGCCGATCACCACATCGACAAAGTGCAGGATCGGGTAGATCGCCCAGCCGATGGTGAAGATCAGGCGTATCCAGAAATAGCCCAGACGCACGGCCCGGCTGCCCTTGCGGATGGCATCGGGCATCGCCCCGAAATACATCTCGCCCAGAATATACAGCCAGAACCCGATGGACAGCAGCGCGCCAAGCGTGGGGTTGAAGAACGCGGCATCGCCCAGATAGCGTGAAAACACCATCAACAGCGCCGCCGCCGTCATCCGCCAGAACACGCCCACCGGGATTTTCCCCATGCTGCGGGCAAAGAAGTAGACCGCCGCCACCTGCAAGGGCTGCACGGTGAACCAGCCGGAAAACCGGATGCCGCCACTGGCCTTGCCCGCCATCAGCCACAGCGATGTGGCCCCGGCATAGTGCAGCGCGCTCGCCAGCGCCGCCACTCCCACCATCGCCACCGGCAACCGCCATTTGTCACCCGACCATGTCAGGCCCAGAAAGCACAGGATCGCGGTAGAGAACGTCGCCAGCAAGGCCGCCGCAAAGGCGCTGCTGACCACATCTTGCGAGGTATACAAAGCTCCGAACATCATGTGCCCTTCCTAGACTTGCGCTCTGATATGCGGCGATCGGCCATACAGCGCGACCATCGGCAAGATCAGCAGACCGAAGATGAATTGTTGCCATTCGTATTTCAGGCCGATCCCGATCAGGAATGATGACAGCACCTGAAGCACCAGCACCCCGATCACGGTGAACCCGTAGCCACCGTTGCCGCCAATCAGCGAGGTGCCGCCAATGACCACTGCCGCCAGCGTGGTGAACAGATAGGGATCGCCCACCCCGATGAACCCGCCGCCCGACCACCCCAGCAGCAGCGATCCGGTCAGGGCGGCAAACACGCCCGACAGGGTGTAGGCGAGGGTCCAGTATTTGAACTCGCGACACGCCGATCAGCTTGGCTGACCGACGGTTGCCGCCAAGCGCATAGATGTAGCGACCGTAGGCCGAATAGCGCAGCGCCACGATCACGATAATCGCCAGCACGATCCAGATCAGGATGGTGGGCGGAAAGCCAAGGCCAAAGGTCTGCCCGTTCATCGCCGCCAGATTCTGCAACCACGGCGGCACCGTGCCGAACACGTTGCCGCCAAAGGCCGACCCGATGGAGGTCAGGATCTGCGTCAGCCCCGCCACCGCAAACCCCATGCCCAGCGTCATGATCAGCGCCTGCCCTTGCAGTTTGTAACTGAGCACCCCGTTGATGAACCCGATCACCCCGCCGATGATCAGCACAAACCCCGCCGCCACGAAGGATGGCACCCCAAGGCTGATCAGGAACAAAAGCCCGATGTTGGATGCCCCGATCACGAAGGGGATCGACAGGTCCAGCCCCCCCATCAGCGCCACCAGCGTCTGCCCGATACAGGCGATGCCAAGGAAGGCCGCGAACAGCAGGATCGCCTTGATGTTGGGGCCGGACAGGAACCCCTCAATCGTGAAGGATGAAATCACGATCAGGGCCACCAGCACGATCAACCCGATAAACGCGGAACGGCCCGTGGCGAACTGGCCCGAGACTTTGAAGGCGAACAGCAAGATCGCCTCCAGCACCAGAAAGGCGATCAGGTTGGTGATCGACCGGAACTCTGGCACAGTGGCCGTGACGATCAGATAGACCAGCAAAAGCAGGACCATGGCGATGATCAGCACCCGGTTGGACCGCCAGACCCCGGCGGTTTTCGGTGCCGGATCGCGCACCACCGCGCGCGTCTCGAACATCACCGCGATGTAGTTCAGCAGCCACAGCAGCACGGCGACCGAGATCACCGTCGAAAGGATCACGGTCTGCGCCTTGACCCCCTGCCCAAAGCCAAGGCCAAAGCCGATGGCGGCGACGATCAGGGCCAGCGCAAGGTTCATCCAGATCAGAAAACCCGAGCGGGGAATGGGGATCAGGTGCTGGCGTGGTGGCAGATCGGTCATGGCGCGCCTCCGTCAAACAGGGTCAGAGGGCCTTGGCCCGCGACCACGGCGAACAGCGCCACGATCAGGACCGCCACGAAGATATACAGAAACAGCCCCATCCGTTTCGCCCGCGCCTCGGCGTTGATCAGGCGCGCGGCAAGGGCCAGCACGACGGCGGCAAAGGCGGCAAGGAAGGCGACCTTCTGGATCGGGGAAAGGGTCAGGCCAAGGCCGGATGTCCCAGCAGGGGACACCAGCAGATAACGGGTCAGCAGATCGCCGGGCGCTGCCGCCATGATCGGTTCGGCGGGCAGGTAGATCGCAGATGTTGCCACATGCAGCATGATCCCGACCACCCCGCAGGCCAGCACCACAAACGCACCCCAAGGCGAGATGAAGGAAATGTGCCGCCCGATCACCGGCACCAGCAGCGTCAGCAGCAGCGACGCCATCAGGATCAACCCGTAGGCCATCTGCGTCACAAACGCCTGCACCGCGCCAAAGTTGAACGTCGCCAGCACATAGCCGATCAGGTACAGGTTCAGCGCCCCCAGCAGCGCCCCAGTCACCCCGCCGCGCCCGCCTGCCAGACTGACCCCGCCCAGCACCAAGCGCCGTGGTTGCGGTCAGCGTCATGTTGGTGCCTTGGGTGGGGTCGCCCGAGGCGATCAGCGCCGTGTAGCAGATCGCACCCAAGCCCACGAAAATCCCGGCAATCACATGCGCGCCGATGCGCACGATGTTGATGCGCACGCCGCTGGTCCAGGCGGCGCGCTCGTCATAGCCCATCATCCGCAGGTTGGCGTAAAACGGCGTCAGCGTGAACAACAGCCACCCCGCCGTGGCAAGCAGCACGATCAGCAGCACGGGCGAGAATATGGTGGCCCCAAGGCCCCAGCTTGCCATGAACTCTGGTGCCACACCACCGGGGCGGGGCAGGATCACCAGGTTGATGCCGGTCAGTGCCAGAAACCCCGACAGCGCCACGATGATCGGCTGCACCCGCACCCAGATCACGATGGCGGCGAACAAAAGCTGGTACAGAACCCCGATGCCGATTGCCACGAAGAACACGCCGAATGGGCCCGTCACCACCTCCAGCCCGTTCAGTTTGACGATGCTGACGTTGATGAAGGCCAGCAGCGGCCCCACCGCCAGATCAACCGTGCCGCGACCCGCCACCGCCAGCGCCATCAGCGCATAGGTGGCCAGCGTCAGCGGGGCCGCCACGATGATCGCCGACCCGAACCCCGACAGCGACACAAGGCTGGGCCCCCGCACCGCCGCGATGCCCAGAAGCACCGCGATCAGCAGGATCGGCACCAGCAGATAGGTGCTTGTCGAGGAGGATCGTTCCGACATGCGGCGGGCTTTTCATCCGAAGGAAAGGGGGTTCGGGCGCGTCTTGCACGCGCCCGAAAAGGGATCAGAGATCAATCACCCGACGCCCCGCAGGGCGCGGTGACGAGGATGGGGACGACGCAGGGCCAGACAGCGCACGCCCTCCACCCCGGCGTTCGGGATCGTTCTGCACGATCTTTTTCAGCACGGGGCTGATCACATCCTTGAACTTCACCGGGTCTTCCGATGTCGGGAAATGCCCGCCCGAGAAGATGATGGTTTCAGACCCCTTCACCTTTTCTGCCGTCCGCAAGGTCATTTCCGGCGTGCAGGCAAAGTCATATTCCCCGGTCAGGAAATAGATCGGCGTGCGGCCAGAGATCTTGTGAACGGTGTCGCGGAAATCGCTGTCCACGGAGTAGAAATAGAGGTCGCCCTTGAAGATGCCGGGCCCGCCCTGGGCATAGTACCACCATGTTTCCCAACGATAATCATCCGGGCTTTCCGGCGACATCAGGCCGAAGGTGCTGGTCGCCACAGCCTCGCCGCCATGGATATGCGGGTGATGCAGCGGGTAAATCCACCAGCCGGGGGAATAGTCGCAAGCCTCAAGCGCGATGAAGGCCGAAAACTCGTTTTCATACTTCAGCGCCAGTGCCAGACAGATGTTGCCGCCCATGGATTGCCCCATGATCACCGGCTTTTTCAGATCAAGCGCGCGGCAGAAGGCGACGATGAATTCGGTGTAGAATTTCGTCGTCAGCTTGTACTCATCCTCCATCAGATGGAAATCTGCGGGCGGAATCGACTTGCCATGCCACGGCATGTCAAAGGCGATCATGCGGAAATTGGCGGACATGTCCGGGTCGCACATCTGGTGGCGATACTGCCGCCCGTCGGTGCCTGCGGTGTGCAGGCAGACCATCGGGATGCCCTCGCCATGTTCTTCGTAATAGGTCCGGTAGGTCTTGCCCTCGCAGGTGACATAGACGTAGCGGCCAATGATGGGGTCGTGCTGGTTCATCGCGGGTTCCTCACACTTCGCGCATCAGGGACAGCATCCGCGTCAGCGCGCGCATGTTCTGCCAGAACGGCAGGGTGTTGCCGTCGATCACCAACTGCTTGTGCAGCGGGTGCGCCATCGCCCAGATGTCGTTGAACATCGGCGGCGGGATTTTCATGCTGAACTTGGCCCAGGCGCTGGATGGCGCGCGCAGGGCAAAGTCGAACCCCATGTCATTGGGGGTCAGTCCTTCGGAAATGCGGGTGATCTTGCCCCCCCGCACCTCGACCAGAAATTCTGTCTCATCCACGCCCAGAACAAAACGGTTGGTAAAGAATTTGGCCGTGACCGGCAAAATCCTGTCTTCATTGACGCAGCGCGCCCAGCGTTCGACCCATTCCAGATCGAAACCTTTTCTGCTGCCGTATTTACTCATGCGGTCCTCCTTGGGGGTTCGGCAGATTGTGTCATGGGGTTGGCAAAGGTTTGCGGGCCGGGCCGTAAACCGCTGTGAAAGAAGCCTGATCAATCGCCACCGGCAGTACGGCAGCGGCGAAAGCCGCGAGGTCAGCCCCCGGTGCTATATCCACGCGGGCCGTCTTCAACGCATAAAGCGTGAAGACATAGCGGTGCTGGCGGTCGGGCGGCCAAGGCCCGCCCCAACCGCGCCCGAAGCCCGGAATGCCGAAGGTCACAAAATCGGAATTCAGCTCTGCCGCAGGGGACGGCATCGCAAGGCTGTTGCTGGCACCCTCAGCCAGTTCGCGGATATGACCCGGAATGTCATGAACCAGCCAATGCGCGAAACTGCGGGGAAAGTTGAAGGCGGCCGGCAGGTCGGGGTCGGTGACGGCCAGCGCAAAACTTTGCGTCCCCTCGGGTACCCCCGACCAGCGCAGGGCGGGCGAAGTGGGGCTTTCTTCGACAAAGCGGTCAGGGACAGTGGACCCTTGCGGAATGTCGGGGGCGGTCAGCAGGAAACCGGATTGGTTCATAGCATCCTCGGCTGGTTTGGGGCGGGTCAGGGGCACGACGCGCGCAGCGGGGCGGCCATCGTCACGCGGGGGGGTGCGGGGTGTGTCAGGGGCGTCAGCGGTCAGCGGCTCGGCCGCCCGGCGGCCAAACATCGCGTTCAGGATGACATGACCATCAAACGGCGGGTCAAAATCGGCAGAAATCGAGCCATTGCGAAACACATGCACCCGTGAACACAGGTTCATGAATTCCTCGATTTCAGACGACAGGAACACCACCGCATTCCCCCGCGCGGCGAAGTCGCGCAGGTTGCGGTAGAGGTCCAGCTTCGCCCCGATATCAATGCCGCGCGCCGGATCATTCAGCACCAGCACTGTCGGCTTTTCGGCAAAGGCCCGTGCGATCAGCACCTTTTGCTGGTTGCCGCCCGACAGCGAGGTGATCAGGTTTTCCGGCGACCCCATCTTCACCGCCAGCTTGCCGGTCTCCCAATCAAAGATCGGTCCCAGCTTGGTACGGTTGATCAGGTTCAGCCAGCCCCCCGCGCGGTAGGTGCGATAGATCGGCAGCGCCAGATTTTCAAAGATGCCAAGGTTGGCAAAGATACCCTCTTTCTTGCGGTCGCCCGAGACGTAGCGATGCCGTTTTCGCGCGCGGACCGCAGGTCGGTGACGGGTTCGGCCACCCCGTCGCGCACCACCGCGATTTGCCCTGACACCAGCGGCGCGACCCCGGCCATTGCCCGCACGAATTCGGCCTGCCCCTGCCCATCCAGCCCGGTGATCCCCACCACTTCGCCGGGGAACAGCGTAAAGTCAAAAGCCGCACCATCGGCCCAAACCTTGGCCGCCACCATCCGCAACACCGGCAGATCAGAGGACCGGCTGGCCGAAACCTGTGACCCTTGCGCCTTCTCGCGCTCCGGCCCTGCGATCAGCGCCAGGATGCGCGCTTCAGTAATTTCGTCCTTCTCCAGCGTCCCGACCGTGCGGCCATCGCGCAGCACCGTGGCGCGGTCGGCGATGCGCACCAGTTCGGCGATGCGGTGTGTGACGATCATGATGGAACAGCCGCGCGCCTTCATCTGACGCATCTTGCGGAACAGCCGTTCGGTGGAATCGAAATCCAGTGCCGCCGAAGATTCGTCCAGGATCAGCACCTTGGGGTCGGTCAACAGCGCGCGGCCAATGGTGATCCATTGCTTGATCGACAGGGGCAACTCGCCCGCAGGTACATCCAGATCGAGATCGAAGCCCAGCAGTTCCGCCATCAGAGCAGATGCCCGCGCGTAGCGTTCTTCGCGGCTGACCGACGACCCCAGCAGGCCGTCCGCCCCAAGATAAAGGTTGTCCAGCACCGAACATTCATCGGCCACCAGCACTTCCTGAAATACGTTGGAAATCCCCAACTCCCGCGCCTCATGCGGCGAGGTGGCAGATTTGCCCAGGATAGCAACCTGCCCTTCGTCGGGGATCAGCACACCGGAAATCACCTTGGCGAGGGTACTTTTGCCAGACCCGTTGCCGCCGATGATCGCATGAACCTCGCCCTCATAGGCGCGCAGCGATACCCCGCCCAAAGCCACGGTCGGGCCGAAGGTCTTGCGGACCGCAGATATTTCGACCGTGACGACAGACATGGGGATGCGGGTTCCAGCGGTTGGGAGGATCGCCGCGCAAACCAAGGGCGCGGCGGCGTTTGTCACGCGGCCCCCCCTCTGTAGGGAGGGGAGGCGATTTTCCTGACAGTTACGGCTTGGGATGCGAGGCCGGATCATAGGCCTCGGGATCGGCGGGTCGCAGGAAGAACTGGTCAAGATAGGCCTTGCCCGCCCAAGCCTCGATCCCAGGATGATACCATCCGTCGGAATCCTCGCTGCAATCTTCGGGGATCGCCGCCATCATCTCATCTTTGGTCATCATGATCGGCGTGGTCAGGATCGACTGAATCTTCGGCCCCTGCCCTTCCAGCGTCCGCATCATGATGTCCCAGATCATTTCAAAATCATCCCCCGGTGGCCAGGCATGCAGGGCCGAAGAAATGAAATCAGGGTTGTGCCGCCAGTAGCACAGCGCGCCCAGTTCTGACCCGATGGTGATTGGCACCATATCGCGCCCGGACTGCTTCATCGCACGCAATGCGCCCAGTTCGGACGCGGATTGAATGATGATGCCGTTCAACTCGCCCGGATTGGTTGCCATCCATTTCTGAACTTCGGCCTGCGCAACCTGATCGGTCCACATGCCTGCAACCTGCCCCTTGATGGCAATGTCAGGATGTTCAGCAAGGGCCGCCTGAATACCCACGTTCTGGCTGTCAGACGCCGACGCGCCGGGGATGCCCTCGACCACCAGCACATTGCCCTTGCCGCCGATCTCATTCGCCATCCAGTCGCCCATCATCCGCCCGCCGACCACAAAGTTGGCCGAGGAGTTGACCGCATAGGGGCTGGTCAGGTAGCCGATGCCGGAAAACACCGGCACCCCTTTGGAATGGGCATATTCCACCGTCTGGTTCAGCGCGGTGGGGTTGGAACAACAGACGATGATCGCATCAACCCCTTGATCGACCAACTGGCGCATCTGCTGAATCTGCGTCGAGTCGTTCAAATTGGATTGCGTAACAATCACTTCCGAGATCAGTCCCAGCTTTTGCCACTTCGGGATGATCTCATTCTGCAAACGGTCCATCACCCCTGCCCGCCAGGTATTGCCCGCATAGCTGCTGGCATAGCCGATCTTCCATGGCGGCGGGTTCTTTGCCACAAAGTCACGGTAAGCACTGTCGGCAATCGGCTGGTTCGGGTCCAGCAATGCCGGATTGTAAAGTTTGTCCTGAATATCCTGCGGAAGTTCCGTTACATCAGCAACGGCCTGACCCGCTGCGGCGACCGATGCGCAAAGCACTATCGTTCGCAGCACAGCTGCGTTCATGCGTTTCATGTTTCCTCCCTGGGTGCCGGTTCTCGTTGGATTGCGGCGAATGGCCCTCCTCCGGGCTGTCCTCACAATTTGCGAGATGGGGGAAAACAGGAAATAGGTTTTTCGTATATCCGCTATATCGCAGCGGTATATCCAATCGCGGACTTTAGGTGATAACCATCGTCGCTTGGGGGGAATTTGACCTTCAGGCCCAGGACTCAAGATGATGGTCGCACTGATCTGCGGCCTCGGTGACGGCGATGCGATGGAGGAGGCGCTACGGGCGCTGATTGAGCTAGTCCCCAAGTCTTGGACAGATTTTCGGGTGATTTAAGCGACTGCCTGCACCTGCTGATCGGTTTGGGTTCCTGATCAAGTTGCTCGAAAAGGGCGATATCCCGATCACAACGGTCGGCCGCCATCGTCGTGTAGACGATGAGTGGCATCAAAACAGACTTTTTGCAGTTTCATGAACGGCCAATAAACGACCGAGTGTCAGCGACTGCTGTGATTGGCTCTGTCGCCATCTTCGTCATGAAGCCCATGTCTGGACCCGGCCATCAACCGAAGAACATCATCCTCAGGTGGGTCAGTTCTCGATGAAAGCCAACACAGGTGCCGTTTGCCGCCAACCTGCCAAGGTTCCTCGGAACCGGAGCTTGCGAGCCTGACCTCATCCTGCCAGCACTCTTGCGACCGGCACATAAACCTTCATCGAAAACCAAACCCAGATCCTCGGGTTTTTCGGAATCTCATGATTGTTCTGATGTTTGGCTTCAACATGAGCTGACAAACCACAACGGAAAACATACATTAGGGAAGCGCTGACAATCCGCGCGAGCGCAGGCTTACACCGGTGCCTTCAGCTCGGTGATCAGGTCATAGGCGTCGCCACGATAGATGGAATGGGTGAATTCCACTGGGCGGCCGTCGGGAAGGAAGGTGACGCGTTCCATCCCCAGTGCGGCCGCGCCCTCGAACACACCAAGCAGTGCGGCGTCTGCACCTGACAGATTGACAGCCGAAATGCGCTGCAATGCCCGAACCGGCGAAAGGCCGCGCTTTTCCAGTGCCTCGTACAGTGACTCGGTGCCCGCCTCGGATTCGGGTAAATCCCGTTCAGCCAGCGTGGCGAGTTCAATGGCCATCGGTACATTGTCGGCCAGACGCAGGCGGCGCAGGCGCACGACGCGGTCATCAGGTGACAGGTTGAGGCGCAGAGCTTCGACGGGGGACGGCAGGCTGACCTCGCGCAGCAGCGATTGCGACCCGGCCTTCATGCCACGTCGCTGCATGTCTTCGGAGAATGAGGTCAGGCGTGCCAGCGGCTGTTCCATCCGGGGCGGCGTGTCGGCGATGTAGTTTCCCGAGCCGTGCTTTTGGACGATCAGCCCGGATTCAGCGAGGCCTTGCAGCGCCTTTCGGACGGTCACCCGCGACAGCCCGAGGCGGTCGGCGATTTCACGTTCGCTGGGCAAGACATCACGCGGTCGCAACTCGCCCCTGCGGACGGCATCGCGGATGTGCCTTTGCAGCAGCAGGTAGAGGGGTGCCGGATCATTCTTGGGCCAGACCACCCTGCTGAAGACCATGCGTTGATCGGGCATCGCAACCCCTTCTTCGGTTTTGATTCGGCAGCTTGATGTGGCTTGACCTTAGCCAGCAGCAGACATTCGGAAAAGTGGTATTTGAAAAAAATGCCATTTCCGTGGCGCACGAAGTGAGAGTTCAGTGGAGACCGGGATGGCCTGAAAAAGTATACAATAAAAACAATGTATTAAATTTATGCCACTGATCGGTAAATGCCGTGGTGAGGTGAGAGTTGACAGGGCGGTCTATATTGGCATTGTATTGGTATACCATCTGCCCCCGGACTTTGGCAGCTTCGTTGCCGACGTGCGCAGACAACAACAGTCCTTGCCGAGGAGACGGTACCTGTGAACGGTTCTCTTGCTGACAGCTATCTTGCTGACCTTGTGGCGCGCATCAGCAGCCTGCGCCGTTCGGTTGCAGAGCCCCTGGACCGCGCGGCAGAAGCGATGGCCGACTGCATCCGGCGCGACGGGCTGATCTACATCTTCGGGTCTGGCCATTCGCACATGCTGGCCGAAGAAGCGCATTTTCGGGCCGGTGGTCTGGCGGCGACCGTGCCAATGCTGGCGGCGGCGACCATGCTGCACGAGGCAGCGACCGTTGGCACGCAACTGGAACGTCTGCCCGGATTGGCACCCACCTTGCTGGCGCGCTATCCGGTCGGGCCTGCGGATGTGATGATCGTCGTATCCACCTCGGGCGTGAACGCGGCCCCTGTCGAGGCGGCCCTGTTTGGCAAGGAACGCGGCGCGACCGTGATTGCCATCACGTCAGAAAGCTATTCGCAGGTTGCGGCCAACGGGCGCAAGCGCATCGCGGATCTGGCGGACATCGTGCTGGACAATGGTGCCCCGCCCGGTGACGCGACGCAGGATGCCGGTGTGGATGGCGTGAAGGTGGGTCCGGTATCAACCGTCATCGGGGCGGCGTTGCTGAACGCGGCGCTTGCCGAAACATCGCGTCGGCTGACTGAATCGGGCTATCCCGCCCCGATTTACCTGTCGGCCAACATGCCCGGCGCGGTCGAGCGGAACGCAGAGCTGATCCGGCGCTACCGTCCGCGCAATCCGCATCTTTGATCAATCGGGCCACAAGAAGCCCATTTCAGACTTGGAAACACCAACCCTACAACAGAGAGGCCTGAACGAATGAAATTCAAGTCAACATCAAGCCTGGCCCTGACCATCTTCCTGCTTGGCAGTGGTTCGGCCCTTGCACAAACCGAACTGCTTTTGTGGCACATGGAGCAGCCGCCCCACCGGGTCGAGCGGGTTCAGGAACTGCTGGACGCGTTCAACGCGGCCCATCCCGACATCGTGGTCAAGCAGGAACCGCAGAACTGGGGCGAAATCTACGCCAAGGCACCTGCCGCCTTGGCCGCAGGAAACGGCCCGGACCTGCTGTTTGCCATTCCGGATTTCGCGCCGATCCTGAAGGAAATCGGGGCGGTGCAGGATGTAGGGCCGTTTGTCGGGACATTGGATGGCAAGCACGACCTGCTCGACAGTGCCGTGGCGTCGTACTCTTACGACAATGGCGTCTGGGCCGTGCCGCTTTACAACATGGCGATGAGCCTGTGGTATCACAAGGACGCCTTTGAGGCGGCAGGAGTTGCCGTTCCCAAGACGTGGACAGAGTGGAAGGCCGCGACGGAGAAGCTGACTGCAGATGGCAAGTATGGCATCGGCCTGCCTGCGTCCAAGGGGCTGTACACCGATCAGGTGGTCTACAACTTCATGGTCAACAACGGCGCGAGCGAAATCTACAACGCCGACGGCAGCTTTGCGTTTGACAGCGCCAAGACGGCAGAATCCTACGCGATGGCGGCGGCGTTGCAGAAATTCTCGCCACCCGACAGCGCGGGCTGGTTCTGGGGCGATGCCGAAGCCTGCTTTGCATCGGGCACCTGCGCGTCCATCCTGCAATTCACCACCATCACGACCTATGACACCCAAGGCGGCGGCAATGCCGAAAATCTGGGGGTTGCGCCCATTCCCCATGCGGATGGCGAGGCCCAGCACAACACGATCGCCTATGCCAACGCGGTGATGTTGCTGTCAGACGATCCGGGCAAACGGGCGGCGTTCGAGACGTTTATCTCGTGGCTGTTCGAGCCTGAAAACTATGGCCGTTTCCTGAACATGGAACCCGGCCTGTTCCTTCCTGTCACGGCCGATGGTGCCAAGGCGGAAAGCTTCTGGAATGATCCGCTGGTGCAGAAGTACAGACCGCAGATCGAAACCATGGTGGCCAATTCGGCAAACGGGATGCTGTTCGGCTTTACCAATGGCCGCACCTTCCCGTCGATTGCGCCAATCTCTGGTCAGAACGTGCTGTCAGAGGTGCTGCAAGCCGTCGTGATCGACGGCACGGACCCGGCGGCGGCGGTAACTGCGGGGCAAGCGCGCATGCAGGACATCGCCAAGTGACAAAACGGGGCCCTTCCCTGAACCATACGCCTGCTGCCGCCGACCCTGTGGTCGGCGGCGGACCTCTGCACAAGCGCGGGCGGTCAGAGCGCAATCTGGCGCTGCTTTTCGTGATGCCTGCGCTTGGGCTGCTGACATTGACACTGCTGTGGCCGCTTGTTCTTGCGGTGGACCTGAGCCTGCGCGACGTGCGCTACATCGGGACGCAAGGGAACTTCGTGGGCCTGCAGAATTACACCGAGGTGCTGACCGAAGGCCGGTTCTGGCAGTCTGGCCTGCGCAGTCTGGTCTGGGTGGCGGGCAATGCCGTGGCGCAGACCGCGCTGGCGCTTGCCGCCGCACTGGTGCTGAACCAGAATTTTCCGGGCGTCCGGATCGCGCGGGTCTGGGTGCTGCTGACCTGGATCGTGCCGACCGTTGTGGTCGTGATCATCTGGCGCTGGTTGCTGTCGAACTCGGGCGGGATGATCAACCCGCTTCTGATGCAGGCCGGTCTGCTGGACGCGCCGGTCGGGTTCTTTTCATCGCGCGCAAGCGCGATGACGACGCTTATCCTGATCAATTCTTGGCGTTGGTTTCCCTTTGTCACGCTGATCATTCTTGCCGCCCTGACCCGCATTCCCGGCGACGTGGACGAAGCCGCCCGGATGGACGGTGCGAACGCGTGGCAGCGGTTCCGGCGCATCACCTGGCCGTTGTTGCAGCCGACGCTGTCGGTGCTGCTGGTGGTTGGCACGCTTTTGTCCTTCAACGTCTTTGACGTCATCTGGCTGACCACGGCGGGCGGGCCGTCCGGTGGGACACAAACCCTGCCGGTGCTGATCTATGAGACGGCCTTCAAGGGCTACGAGCTTTCCCGTGCGGCAGCGATTTCGGTGCTGACGGGCCTGATCCTGATGGGGTTTGCAATCATGGCAAGCCGGTCGATGACACGCGAGGATGGCGCATGAAGCGAAGCCTGCCCATGCGCCTGCTGCTTGCAGGAACGATCCTGTTTTTCCTTCTGCTGATCGGCCTGCCCTTCTGGTGGGTGATCAGCGGATCAATCAAGCTGCCGCAAGAGATTATCGCCCGCGACCCCACGCTGGTGCCGCACAGCTTTACGGTGCAGCATTATGCCAAGCTTCTGGATGCGTCGGCCTATCCGACCTATCTGGTCAACAGCATGATCGTAGGCGTCGCCTCTGCGATCCTGACGGTGCTGCTTGCGGTGCCTGCGGCCTATGCGTTTTTCCGGATGGAGTTTCCCTTCCGCGAAGGCATGTACCGGGCGATCCTGCTGGCCTATGCGTTTCCGGGGGTGATCGTGCTGATCCCGATCTATGGCCTGTTCGCGCAATTCGGTCTGGTGGACAATCTGTTCGCGCTGGTCATCATCAACACGACGTTTGCGTTGCCATTCTCGATCTGGATGATGCGGTCGTTTCTGGCCACCGTTCCGCGCGATCTGGAGGAAGCGGCCCGCATGGATGGTGCGCCGACCCTTGTGATCCTGCGGCGTATTCTGGTGCCGCTGATCCTGCCGGGTGTTGCGGCCGTGGGGATATTTGCCTTCATTTCGTCGTGGACCGAATACCTGTTCGCCTCCGTCCTGATCCTGTCGGATGCCAACAGGACGCTGCCGGTCGGTTTTGCGGGGATCATCGGGCAATATCAGATCGACTGGGGCCTTTTGCTGGCGGGGGCAAGCCTTGCGATCCTGCCCGTGGTCATCATCTTTTCCTTCATCGGGCGGGCCTTTGTATCGGGGCTGACCGATGGGGCTGTGAAATGAAACGGAGCCTGTGATGACAAACCTGACACTGCGCGGTGTGACCAAGCGGTTCGGCACAACCGAGGTGATCCGCGATGTCGATCTGGACATTGCCGCAGGCGAAATGGTGGTTTTCGTCGGCCCTTCCGGCTGCGGAAAATCCACCCTGTTGCGCATGATTGCCGGGCTGGAGCCTGTCAGCACTGGCCGGATCGAGATTGGTGGCCGCGATGTCACCGATGCAGAGCCGGTTGAACGCGGGCTGGCGATGGTGTTTCAGTCCTACGCGCTTTACCCGCATATGACGGTGGCGGAAAACATGGGGTTTCCGCTGGAAATGCAGGGACTGCCCAAAGACCAGATCAGTAGCCGCGTGCAGGCCACCGCGCAGACCCTGCAATTGCAGGACCATCTGACCCGCAAGCCAAAGGCGCTGTCAGGCGGGCAGCGGCAGCGCGTCGCCATCGGGCGGGCCATTGTGCGAAACCCGGTGGCGTTCCTTTTTGATGAGCCGCTGTCCAACCTCGATGCCGAATTGCGCGTGCAGATGCGCCTTGAAATTGCTCGGTTGCACCGTGAACTGAAGGCGACAATGATCTACGTCACCCATGATCAGGTCGAGGCGATGACCCTGGCCGACCGGATCGTGGTGCTGCGTGGCGGGCGGATCGAGCAGGTTGGCGCGCCGCTGGAACTGTATGACAACCCGGCCAACGCCTTTGTGGCAGGCTTCATCGGGTCGCCCCGGATGAACCTGATCCCGGCCACCGCATGGCGGGACGCGGGCAAGGTGCGGGTCAAGCTGCCCGGCGGCGAGATGCTGCTTGCGTCCGCAGGGACGATGCCAGCCGATGGCGCGGCGGTGCTGCTTGGGCTGCGGCCCGAACATATGGCGGTGACGGGGGGTGTTCCGCTGACGGCCATTTGCGAGACGATAGAACGCCTTGGGCCGGTCAGTTATCTGTATGGCCGTCTGGCCGATGGAACCGCGATTACTGCGCAGGTCGACAGCGCCTTGGCGGCGACCGCGTCCGGGGCGCAGATTGCGCTTGCCCCGGATACCGCGCGTGCCTTTCTGTTCGACGATGCCGGACGGCGCATCGCGTGAACCCAAGGATGGAGGCTGCCATGGGCCTGACACTGGGGCTTGATATCGGGTCATCGGTTGCCAAGGCCGCGCTTTACGATGCCGGCATGACGGAACTGGCGACTGCTGCGCGACCCGTGCTGCAACTGCGCGGCGATGACGGGCGTGTCGAATATGACGTCTGTGCCGTGCAGGCCAGCGTTGTGCGCCTGATCGCGGATGTAACCACGCGGGCCGGGGTCACGCCCGATGCGATAGCCGCAATCGGCATTTCGGCGGCGATGGTCGGGGGCGTGCTGGTGGATGCCGCGAACCGCCCCCTGCGCCCCGGCATCAACTGGGAGGATGCGCGCGCGCGCGGCCTGATCGACGGGATCGCCGCGCGTGATCCGGGCGCGCCGTCGCGGATGTTCCGGTCCTCGGGATGCGTCTTGCAGCAGGGATGCACCCTGCCGGTTCTGGCGGCGCTGGCCGCAGACGAACCCGAACTGGTGGCGCAGGCCCACGCCTTCATATCGCTGAAGGATCATCTTCGGGCGTGGCTTACAGGGCGCATCGGCGCAGACCGGACCGAGGCCGCCGTTGCCCCGGGCAGCGCCGTTCTGCGCGATCGCAGCCCCGAAATGATCACGCTGTTCGGCCTCGATGCCCTGACACAGCTTCTTCCACAGGCTGAGGAGTCAGAGGCGTTGGGTGGCCACGTCACCCCCGCCGCCGCCGCGATCACGGGCCTGAAGGCGGGAACGCCGGTGGCGGTCGGGGCAGGGGATGTGCCGTGTTCGGTGCTTGGCGCAGGGGGATGGAACACCGGCTGTGCGACCATCATCCTTGGCACGACGGCGATGGTCGGGCAGTCTTTTGAACAGCCGGTGTTTGACCCGCCCGATCTGGGGCTTTTGTTCACGCTGCCCGGCAAGCGCTGGTTTCGTGCGATGGTCAATGTGGCCGGAACGATGAACCTTGACTGGGCACTGGCGACGCTGGCCCCCGATCTGACGGCGACCCCCGATCCGTTTCAACAGCTTGAACAACGGGCCGCAAAATCCCCGGTGGGGGCCCGGGGGGTCAGCTTCCTGCCGTATCTGAGTGAAAGCGGCATCATTGCCCCGGTGATCGACCCCGATGCGCGGGGCGGTTTCGCGGGCCTTGCCGCACGGCATGGGCCCGAGGACATGCTGCGCGCGGTCTACGAAGGGGTTGCGTTTTCGCTGGTTGATCTGCTGGACCTGACCGGCTTCAGCGGCGCGCGTGTCGCGCTGGTGGGTGGGGGCGCGCGCAGTGGGCTGTGGCCGCAGATGATCGCGGACATTACAGGCAAATCCGTTGACATTCTTGACGGTCGAGAGTTCGGCGCGCGCGGTGCGGCCCTGCTGGCGCGCGTGGCCGTCGGTGACTTGCCGGATGTTGCTGCGGCGGCTGCGATTTTACCGCCGCTGCGATCCACCGTCACGCCGGACCATGCCAGCCACGCCGCATATGCCATTGCGCGGCAGGCCTTTCACCGGCATCAGCAAAGAATGCTGTCTTGAGTGTGGCGTGGATTGCGGAAGACACGGGGTCGTGAAAGCCCAGCCTTTCGACCCAAACTTGCCGCATCTTTTCGGATGACGGCTGACGGCTTTTCCACCTACGGCGCGCAGTCGTAGACCTTATGTTCAGTGGCGCTCTCGGGGCAGGGCACCTTTTACGACACCATCTCGGGCCGCAGGCGACCTCTGCGGGCAGGCGCGACGGGTCCGCCCGCTTCGCCATATGCGAATAATGGGCGGCAGGGGCGATCGCCAGCATCTCGCACATCGGTTCGATCCCATGCGTACCGCAATGGTCATCAATGAATTTGACCATCACTTCGACCGGCGGTCGAACTCCGCCATCGCAAAATATGCACTTGCCTCGCGCAGGATCTCGTTTGCCTGTCGGTTCTCGCGTTCACCACCGGGAGCCGCGAGATGTCATGGCGCTGGAGACAGCGGTGCAGCGACAAGCGCGTCAGCTGCGGGATCGTCGGCTGCAGGGCATAGAGGCAATCGTCCAGCGGCAAGAGCGTGTGCCGCCGGAACGCTACGATCATCGCCTCCTCGGCATCGGTCATCACCGTGGATCACGGCTCCTTCGGCCCGGTCTTCTGATCCTCAACCGACTCGCGTTTGCGCCACTTGGCAACAGTCTTGGGGTTGACGCTGAGTTCCTTGCTCAGCGCCGCGAGCCCTCAGCCCCGCCCTCGAACCGATGGCGGGCGGGCCTTCGACTTGCGATCGCTGTACTGCTGCTCGGACAGCGTGCGTAGTCGTGGCGCTCCCATGACGAACTTGTCCCATCGTGACTCCCTCCATTCCTGCAAAAGGATCGCACCATCAAACCGTGGGATCAAACACCTAGGCCTGTTCAGCAAGCAGCCCGGAAAGAGCCGCGTTTATCTGCGGCATGTAATCCGGCTCGATGGCGAAAAGGCCAAGATGTCCAGCATTGCCTTCGATCACGGTCAGGCGGGCGCCGGGGATCAGTGCTGCCTCTGCGATGCAGGTGGCCACCGGGAAAATCTGGTCTGACGATATCGGCATCAGCAGCACCTTCGAGGTTACCCGCGCATACGCGGCCTTTGCATCGCCACCCGCATTGCCACCCACATCGGCGCGTTGCCATTTGCCGACCTGTGCCAGCAGGTTGTTGGCATCCATCGGCGCGAAATAGCCGGTCATGAAATCGGTCAGAAAGGCATCCAGCGACGCATGGCCCAAGGGTTCCCACCCCTTGCGGTCCAGAAAATCAGGGCACCAGGCAAGGTTGGTCCAGTAAAGCGCGTGCTGGCGCAGTGGCACCGCCATGTCTGCAGCGGCATAGGCCCCGCCGTTGAAGCCTGGGGCAGACGTCAGGATGTCCTGCACGATCTTGCCGATGACCACGGCATGGGGGCGTGTGGTGCCAACCCCCGCCAAGGCCGCCACGCGCTGCGCAAAACCGGGGTAACGGCAGGCCCATTCCAGCGCCTGCCCCGCCCCCATCGACCCGCCGAACACCAGCGCCAGATGATCGAGACCAAACGCCTCGGTCACCAGTCGGTGCTGTGCGTTGACGTCATCGCCCATTGACACTGCGGGAAAAGCCGCCCCCCCTTGCGCCGCAGAATTAGAAGGCGATGTGGACAGGCCTGATCCCAACTGATTGGCCAGAATGATGAAATACTTCGACGGGTCCAGCGCATGGCCCGCGCCTATGTAAATCTGCTCCATGATCTTGGTGGTGCCCGTGTACCAGGTGGTGACCAGCACTGCATTGTCCTTGGCCGCGTTCAGCGTGCCCATGGTGGCGTAGGCAATCTGCGCGTCCTTCAGGACCTGCCCCGAGGTCAGGGTGAAATCGCCAAGGCTGTGCAGTTGAAACGGACCGTGGTTCTCCTGTGAATAGTAATCACTCATTGTCGCCATCTCCTTGGGTTGCGAATGTCTCAGGCCACAAGGCGGCCCTGATGGTAAAGCCGCAAGCAGTCTTGCGGCACGTCAAAACGCACGGTTGCCCCGACCGTTTCGGACCCTGCCGCGGCACGGATGCGCAACGACGCATCGCCGACGGACAAGGCCAGCACCTGATCGGCACCTTCAAACCACATGCGCGTCACGGTGCCTGCCAAGGGGCCACCCGCAACCGCATGCTCCGGACGAAAGGCCAGTGTCAGATCTGTGGCGGGCAGGTCTGCGGGGGCTGTGCGTGACAGGCCGGCGCCGGGCACAAGCACCCTCCCCCCTTCGCGCACGGCGGGCAAAAAGTTCATCGCCGGGCTGCCGATGAAGGTGCCCACATGGGTGGTGGCGGGGCGTTCGAACAACTCTTGCGGGGTGCCCGCCTGTATCACCTCGCCGTGGTTCATCACCACCACGGTATCGGCAAAGGTCAGCGCCTCGTTCTGGTCATGGGTGACCAGCACCATCGTCAGGCGAAACTCGCGGTTGATGTCTTTCAGGATCTTGCGCAACTCGAACTTCATCTGCGGGTCGATCACCGTCAGCGGTTCATCCAGCAGAACGGCAGATACATCTTCGCGCACGAGGCCCCGGCCAAGCGAGATCAGTTGTTTCTGATCCGCCGTAAGCGCCACGGCGCGGGTCTTCAGATGCCGCGTCAGGCCAAGGCGTTCGGCAATCGCCTCGACCCGGGCCTTGATGCGGGGGGCAGGCACGCGGCGGCACACCAGCGGGAAGGCCAGATTTTCGCCCACCGTCATCGACCGGTAGATCACCGGCACCTGAAACACCTGCGCGATGTTGCGCGCGCCGGTATCCTTGTCGGTCACATCCTGCCCGTCAAACAGCACCCGGCCTTCGGACGGTTTCACCAGACCCGAGATGATGTTCAGCATCGTCGATTTGCCGCAACCCGATGGCCCCAGCAGCGCATAGGTGCCGCCATCGCGCCACGTCATATCCAGCGGTTTCAGCGCATAGGCCCCGTTGCCGTAGGAATGGGCCAGATTGGCCAGACGAATTTCTGCCATGTCAGACCCCTGCCTTTTGCCCGTCCGCGCCAAACACCAGCCCCCGGTGCAGATCAAGATGCACCCCCACCACATCACCCGGGCTGCGCGGCACCACACTTTTTTCCTGCATGATCAGGGAAAGCCCGTTCAGCGACAGGTGGGTCAGCGTTTCAGACCCGGTTACCTCGGTCAGCGTCACCTGCGCTTGATGCGGCCCGCCAACGCGGACATCAGCGGCACGCAGGCCAAGAGTATAACTGCCTGCGGGCAAGCCCATGTCGTGCTGGCCAAGCGCGCCGAAATCAGCAATGCCGTTCTGGCGAAACGGAATTGCGTTCAGCGGCGGATCGTTCACCACCCCGGCTGCGGTCAGGCTGGCAGGGTTGGCAAACACATCGCGCGGCGTGCCCGCCTGCACGATGCGCCCATCGGCCAGCAGCAAGATCTGGTCGCCCATCTGCAACGCTTCACGCGGGTCGGTCGAGGCGTAAAGCACGACCGTGCCGGTTTCCGTTGCCAGCAACTCAACCAGATCTTCGCGAAACGCCTCGCGCAGGTTGTAGTCCAGGTTCACAAAGGGTTCGTCCAGCAGCAGCACCGGAGCCTTTTTCACCAGCGCACGCGCGATGGCCACACGCTGTTGCTGGCCCCCCGACAGGGCGGACGGGCGGCGGTCAAACATCGCGGCCAACCCGACACGGGCAAGCGCCGCCTCGGCCCGGGCGGCGGCGTCTGCCTTTGCCACACCCGCGCGCACCAGCGGGAAGGCCACGTTGTCGCGCACGTTCAGATGTGGATAGTTGATGAACTGCTGCGTCACCATCGCCACCGGGCGCTTCCAGGGCGGCAGGCGCGTCCAGTCAGCGCCTTTCAGCGCCACATGACCACGGTCGGGCGCAATCAGCCCCGCAATCGCGCGCATCAGCGTGGTCTTGCCCGCCCCGGTGCGGCCCAGAATGGTGGTCAGCGTGCCGGGCTGAAAGCTGGCGTTGATGGCGGCCAGATGCGCCACGCCGCCGACGGTCAGGCCAAGGTCTGTGATCTTCAGCATCAGCGCACCGCCCCGGCAAGGCCGCCCTTTGACAGGAACCGTTCAACCACAAACGCCAGCACCACCAACGGCGCGATGGATACCAGCGCCGCCGCCGACAGCGACCACCACGGCGTGACGGACGAATTCAGCGACACAATTGCCACCGGCAGCAGTTGGGTTTGGGTAAAGGTCAGCGTGAAGGCAAAGAAGAAATCGTTCCAGCCAAAGATGATGCAGAACATCCCCGCCACCACCAACCCCGGCAAGGCATTGGGCAGGATCACCCGCCAGAACGTGGTGATCGGGTTGCAGCCATCCATCCAGGCCATCTCATCCAGCCCGCGCGGCACGCCGTTGAAGAAATCGACCATGACCCACACGGCAATCGGCATCAGCAGCGCCACGTAGACCAGGATCAGCCCCGGCAGACTGTCCAGCAGGCCAAGCCAGCGCAGCATCAGGAAAAACGGAATGGCCAGCACAATGGGCGGCATGATCCGCTGGCTGATGAAGAAGAAGGTGATGTCGCTGTTGCGCATCCACAAAAACCGGAAGGTGAACCGCGACAGCGCATAGGCGGCCAGCGTGCCAAGCGTGATGCTGATGGCACGCTGGCCGACAGGGTGACGACCAGCGAATTGATAAACGGCTTCACCACATTGATGCCGCCCGCCCCGCCGAACAGCGACTGCCAGCCCGCCAATGACGGCTCGTATTGCACCCACGGGATCCAGGTCGCCCCGCCGGTCACGCCGTTTGTCGATTTGAAGCTGGTGGTCAGCGCCCAGAGGAACGGGAACACCACGAAGGCCGACCACAGCGCAATCGCCAGATACTTCAGCGCCAGATACAGGGTTTTCATGCGGCGTCCTTTACCAATGCGCGCACCAGAAGCTTGGCAATCACCGTCAGCGCCACGATCATGATGATCAGATAGGTCAGCGACAGCGCCGCCGAATAGCCGATCTGGAAATCCCGCATGCCCCGGATGTAGATGTAATAGCTGGATGTTTCGGTGCTGGTGCCCGGCCCGCCCGAGGTCAGCACATAGACCGTTTCCATGATCTTTGATGCCTCGATCAGGCGGATCAGGATCGCCCCCACCGAGATCGCGCCCAGCATCGGAAAAGTCACCGAAAAGAACGTGCGCACTGGCCCCGCACCGTCAATCTTTGCGGCCAGATACGGCTCGTTCGGCAAGGACAAAAGCCCCGCCAGCAGCAGCAGGAACATGAACGGCGTCCATTGCCAGACCTCGACAATCACCACCGCCGCAAAGGCCCAGCCTGCGCTGGAAAGCCAGGGTGCGGCCCCGATGCCAAGAGCTTCCAGAATGGGGTTCAGCGGCCCAAGGCTTTCATGAAAGATCGTGCGCCACAGAACCGACATGACAACCGGTGTCGTCATCATCGGGATCAGGAACAGCACCCGGAACAACCGCCGCGCGGCAATGTCGCGCCAGACCATCAGCGCCAGCGCAAAGCCAAGGACATACTGGATCAGCACCGTCGTTACCGAAAGCAGCGTCAGCCGCCCAAGCGCCTGCCAATAGCGGGCGTCGTCCCACAGGCGGCCATAGTTCTCGCCGCCGACCCAGTTCAGACCGGGGTTGTACACATCCCAGGACGAAAAGCTGACGCGGATGGTGAACAGAAGCGGGAAAAGGATGATCGCCACCAGCACCAGAAGGCCGGGCAGAAGGAACAGGTATTTCTGGTGGTACATCGGCGTGCGGTCCTTTTGGGTTTCGGATCGGCTTGGTTGCCGTCAGCCAAGGCCCCCCACCCCAACCCTCCCCCACGAAGGGGGGAGGGAGGAGCGGGATTTGCAAAGCTGTCTTGCGACGCATCCGGCAAGTAGTGCCACGTCAGTGAAGGGTGCCGCCCCCACGTGGGGAGGGCATTGGGGGGGCGCAACACCCCCCCTTGATCACTTGTCTTCCAGTGCCACCACGTTGGCATAGGCGGCTTTCACCTTGTCCTTGCCGATCCGGTCCACGATTGCGGTCCATTCGGCGGCAACACCGTCCAGCGCCTCTTGCGCTGTGGCCTCGCCCGATTGCGCCCGTGCCACACCGGCGGCAAGCGACGACATGAACTCGCCCACACCCGGCACGCGCAGGTCGAACACCTGATTGGGGGCGCTGTCCACCGCCTTCAGCGTGTCGGCATAGGTGGTGGCAACGGCCGCATCCCAGCCAAGGTCGTTCTGGTAGAACGCGGGGTCAAAATGTTCCGTCCGGTAGGGGTTCACACCAAAACGGCCGATTTGAAGGTCAGCCGTGGCGTTCGCCTCGTTGGAAAAGAAGCACAGATAGTCGAAGGCCATATCCTGATTGGGGCTTGCCACGGCCACCGCAGACGACCAGCCCCAGGTGACATAGGACACCTGATTGGGCGTCTCGAACGTGTCCCACGCGCCAGTTGTGCGGTTCCAGACCTCTTTCGCGCCCGGCAAGGGGGCTGCGGCCACCTTGTTGCGGATCGGGCTGTCGGCCTGCATGGCCTGAATGAACGCATCATCCCAGGAGTAGGACATCAGCGTCTGCCCGCCGCCGAACGAAAAGATCTCATCCCCCAGACCAAACGACGTGCCGCCGGGCGGCATCGACGCCTGGGCTGCCACGAACAGTTCCAGCCCGCGCACCCAGCCGGGGGTGTTGATCAGCGGGCGTCATGGTTTCCAGATCAAAGAAGAAACCACCCTTCACATCGGGGTGCTTGGCATAGGCGGCAACCCGGCTGATGAAGGCGGAAAACATCAGGTCGTCGCGCTTGGTCACTTCGGCAGTGCCGAAGTTCGGCGCGCCATCGCCGTCAAAGTCGAAATTGTTAAAGACGGCGGCAACCTCGTTATATTCTTCCCATGTCGCAGGCACGGTCAGATCCCGCCCGGTGGCCTCTTTGAACTTGGCCTGCATTTCCGGGTTTGCGAAGACATCGCTGCGATATTTCAGATAGTGGCGGTCGCCGTCCATCGGGTATTGCACCAGCTTGCCATCCACCAGTGACACACCACGGTAGGTGTCGGTCACCGATTTCATGCCCGTGGTTTCCTGATAGGCGGCAGGCACTTCGGCGAAGAACGGGCTGAAATCCCCCAGCCAGAGCGAGGCATGGAACAGCACGTCATAGGCCGCCTGCTGGGTCTGGAACGGAATCATGATCCGCTGGAACAGATCGCCAAACGGCACATGCACCACGTTCACGGTGGCCCCGGTCAGTTCGGCAAACTGGGTGGCGTGAAGGGCGGTCGGCTCGCCGATCACCGGGATGGCGTGGGTGATGATGTTCAGCGTGCGCCCGGTGTAATCCTTGGCGTCGATCGAGGCAAAAGAGCAGGCACCCGGCACATCGGCCTTGATGCCATATTTGGTATAATCCTGCGCCTGCGCCATGCTGGCGGTCAGGGCCGTGGTGGCAAGCGCCACGCGCATCATGCGGTTCATTGTCGTCCTCCCTTGGTATTTTTGACTGTTACGGGACCAGAACGGCCCGGCCCTTGATCTTGCCGTGGTGCAGGTCTTGCAGCGCGAGGTTGGCATCCTTCAGGGCGTAGTGCTTGGTCGCCAGTTCCACCAAGCCCCGGTCGGCCAGCGCCATCAGCTCGGTCAGTTCGGCCCAAGTGCCGACCAGATTGCCGATGATGTTGCGCTCGGTGATGATCAGGTCCACCGTCGGCACCTGAATATCCTCGCCGTAGCCCACGATGTAATAGCTGCCCATGGCGCGGGTCATCGCCAGACCCTTTTTCGTGGTGCCCTTTTCGCCCACGAAATCAATCACTGCCTCGGCGCCCTTGCCATTGGTCAGCGCCAGCACGGCGTCCACCTCGTCGCCATCGGCCTTGACCAGATGGTCGGCCCCACCATGGCCCGCGAGGTCCAGCGACACGTCAGATTTATCGACCACGATGATCGACGCCGCGCACATCGCACGCAGCACCTGCACGCCGATATGGCCCAGACCGCCTGCACCGATCACCACGACATACTGGTCGGGCAACAAGGTCTGCGCTGCCTTTTTAGCGGCCCGGTAGGCGGTCAGGCCCGCATCGGAATAGGGGGCCACATCCTTGGGGGCCAGCGTCTTGGGCAGAGCCACCAGATTACGAGCGCTGGTTTTCAGATATTCTGCATAGCCGCCGTGGCTGTCCAGCCCAGGAAAGGTGCCATCGCCGTGCATGTCATGGCCCCGGCGGCAGGCAAGGCAGGTGCCGCCGGTAATCTTCGGATGCACGATCACCGGATCGCCTATCTTGAAGCCTTCGACTTCTGGCCCGATCTCCTCGATCCAGCCCGCGTTTTCATGCCCCATGATCAGCGGCAGCAGCGCGTTGCCATTGGGGTCCATATGCGGCTTCCAGATGCCTTCGATGATGTGAAGATCGGTCCGGCAAACCCCTGCCCCGCCGATGCGGATCACCACATCACTGGATTTCACGATCTTCGGGTCGGCAAAACTTTCTTCCGACACCCAGCTTTTGGCGGTCAGCGCCGGATCATAGGCGCGCAGAACTTGGGCTTTCATGGCATCTTTCCTCGCAGGGTTTTCGGGGTGCAAACCCGAGATCTGCCGAAAGCGTGCCGCTGCCGCCCCGCGCACGCCAGCCTTTGCGAAATCCGTCCAGTGCCTGAACATCGGGGCCTTCCGGCTGTTCAAATCTTGAACAATCAGGATTTTGCATTGGCGTCCGTCGCAGCATCTCGCTGCACACTGTCCAGTTTCTGAACACTTGGCGTCGAATCAACCCCGGCGATTGACTCCGGTCGCACGCGACTTAATGTTTGCGGAGTAGGTTCTGGGAGGGGCCGACAGCATGGATCACAATCTGTCTGGCCTGTCGCGCGCGCGGCGCGCCTTGGAATCGTCGGGCCGCTTTCCGGGTGGGGCCATCCCTGCCGATATTTCCGAAAGCTGGACGCGCAGCCTGTCGCATGGTCTGGATCCGCTGGACCGGCCCGAGGCGTTTGTGCAAACGGCCACTGCCTTTGCCGCAACGCGCCAAACCCATGCCGATCTGATCCGCTTCGCTCGCCCCGAACTGGAACTGCTGTATGACCAGATTGCCGGGTCGAACTTCATGATCGCCCTTGGCACGCCGGATGGCGTGGTGCTGGACACCCTGACCGACACCCAGTTTGCAGATACCGATGCGGGCCGGTCGGTCATTCCGGCTTCCATCTGGACCGAAGACCTGCGCGGCACCAATGCGCTTGGCCTGTGTCTCTCGACCGGGCGCCCGGCCCAAGTGTATGGCGGCGAACATTTTTTGCGCGCGCATCAGGATGTGTCCTGCATTTCGGCCCCGATCTTTGACGGCCGGGGCGGCATTGCGGGGGTGCTGGATGCGTCGTCCATCTCTACCGTGCGCCAGCAGCATACAGCGGCGCTGGTGCAGATGGCTGCCAGCAACATTGAAAACAGCCTGATCCGGTCGGGCCATGACAGCCGCATCGTGGTGCTGTTCCACCCCCGCCCGGAATATCTGGGCACCCTTTCCATGGGGATGCTGGTGCTGGACGATGATTTCCGCATCCACGCCGTGAACCGCAAAGGCAGCCTGTTTCTGACCGGCTTTGGCCCGCTGATCGGGGCCGGGTTTGCGCAGGTGTTCGATACCGATTTCCATACCGTCGCGCGGCAGTTGCTGATGGGCGAAACCCTACGGGTGCGCGACAGGATGGGGTCTGCGGTATCCATGCGCTGCGTGGCCAACCGCGCGACCTTTGCCATGGCGGGGCGCACCCATACCGTGACGGCCACGCGCCCCGCATCGCGCAACCTGTTCCGTGATGTGGTGATTGATGACCCCATCCTGCGCCGCCAGCTTGTTGCCCTGCCTGCGGCGGCCCAAAAGGGAATTGCCATCGCCATCACCGGCGAAACCGGAACGGGCAAGGAAATCATCGCTCGGCTCGCCCATGCCGCCGCAGAACGCAAGGGCGAATTCGTGGCGCTCGATGCGCGCAGCGCTTCGGGCGATGTCGAGGCGCTGCTGTTCGGGTTGTCCGATGCCGAACCGGGGCTGCTGGCGCGCGCCGATGGCGGCACGCTGTATCTGGACGAGGTGTCGTTCCTGCCCGCCACCACACAGGCCGCCCTGACCCGCGTGCTTGACCTTGGCGAATACCGCCGTGCGGGCGATACTGCGGTGCAAAGAACCGATCTTCTGGTGGTCGCATCTTCGGTACAACCACTGGGTGCCGCGGTCGCAGAGGGAAGGCTGCGCGCCGATTTGCGGTTCCGGCTGGAGGGGTTCACCCTGACCTTGCCGCCCCTGCGCGACAGGACTGACCTGCCCACGCTGGCAACCCGGTTCCTGGCGACGATCAATCCCGCCCTTGGCCTCACCCCCCAGGCGATGGACAGGCTGGCCACCCATGACTGGCCCGGCAACCTGCATGAATTGCGCGCAAGCCTGTCGCGCGCCGCCTTGCGGACGGCAAGCCGGTGGATACAGGCCGATGATCTGGACGGGTTGCCAGACCCTGAGGGCCTGGCGACCCCGGCCTGCCCCACCTGCCAAGGCAGCGCCTGGAAAGAAAGCCAATGCCGGAATATCCGGGCCAGCGTCGCCCGGCACAGTGGCAGCATCAGCCAGTCGGCGCGGGAACTGGGCTTGAGCCGCACCACGATCTACAAGCACCTGACCTGTGTTCCGCTGGCGAGTTGACCTGCCCTGCGGTCATCTGCAGGTCTGCAGATCAGGGTCGGCAAGCCAGCCTCAACAGAAAGGTCAACCTGCGGAGTTGATTTTGTTCCCTTTATGTTCTATATTCAGGGCACGATCAGACCGGGAGACCCAGGATGGACACCACCACATTTTCCGTACCCGCAACCGAACGCCAGATCGCCTATGCCCGCTCTCTCGCCCTGCGCAACCAAAGCCTTCTGCCATGGGAGGTGCAGCAGGACCGCCGGTCGCTCAGCGCCTGGATCGAGGCGCAGTCGCGGCTGAAACCAGTGGACAGCAATCAGCCGACCTCAAAACAGGTCGCATTTGCCGAACGCCTTGCGCGGATCAAACGGCGAGCTGTGCCCGATGAATGCTTTCGCGACCGGGGGCTTTTGTCACGCTGGATTGACAGCAACCGTTGAAACTGCGGACGCAGGCTTGAAGGAAGGGCGCAAAGAGTTGATCTAACTCTTGTCTTACTTTGGAGCGCCCCTACCACGCCCCGGCCCGAATCCCTTGTCACCACCGTCTCGACCAAGGGTCAGGTGATCCTGCCCAAGACCATCCGCCAACGGCGGGACTGGCAGGCTGGCACGCGGCTGGTTGTCGAGTAAACGCCCGAGGGTGTGCTTCTGCGGCGGGTGCCGGCCTTTGCCCCGACACGCCCGTCCGAGGTCTTTTCGCTGTTGCCCCACAGCGGCGATCCGAAATCCATCGACGACATGCAGGCCGCCGTGCTGGCCGAAGCCCGGATGCGCCATGATCGCAATTGATACCAATATCATCGTGCGCTACCTGACCGGCGACCACCCCGACCAGTCGCCGCGTGCGCGGGCACTGGTTGATGGCCAGCCGGTGTTCGTGCCTGTCACCGTCGCGCTTGAGGTCGAATAGGTGCTGCGCACTGCCTATGGTTACAGCGCCGCCGACGTGGCCCGCGCCCTGCGGGCGTTCGGGGGCCTGCCGACCGTGACCACCGACGATGCCGCCATCGTGGCGGAGGCGCTGGACAGGTCGGAGGCGGGCATGGATTTTGCGGATGCGCTGCATCTGGGCAAATCTGCGCGATGTGACGGCTTTGCGAGTTTCGACCAGAAATTCGTCAAGGCAGCCCGTGCCGCAGACCATGCGACGGTGCATGACGCCTGAGTGATACGGCCGAACCACCGCCTTGGCCCGTGAAGGGGACGCAGGCAACGCACCCTCAGTCGCTGCCCTGCCACAGGGCCTTGCGTTCGGCGTGCAGGATGGTGTCTTCCAGCACGGCGAAAGCCGCCTTGGTAAAGCGTTCAAACTTGCGCAGCACCGGCACCTCTGTCTCGTCGCGCAACACGAGGCAAAGATCGCGTTCCGGATGCTCGATGCGGATGTTGACCGCCTCGACCGCAAAGGCCCGGCGCAGCGAAAACACCACCGAATAGGGCAGCACCGTCAGCGCATCCGAGGCTGCGACCATCGACATGACGGCATTCAGCGATCCGCCGGAAAAGGTGATGCGCAGATCGGTCAGGCCGATGGCTGCAACCACTGATTTCAGATCGTTGTACAGCGGGCTTCCAGCCGGCGGGGCAACCCAAGGATAGGCCCCGATGTCGGGCAGCGCAAAGCTGCGCTTGCGCAAAAGCGGATGGCCGGACCGGCAGGCGATGACATTGCGTCCGGGCAAGAGCCGGATCAGCCGCAGGCCGGTCGGGGCCGAGGCGCGATGAACCGGCAGGATCGCCGCATCCAGCGCCCGGTCAATCAGCAGCGGCATGATCTCGCTCCAATAGCCATAGCGTTGCTCGATCCGCACCTCGGGGTTCTGCATCTGGAATTCGGCGATGCGCGGGGCCACCACACCATCCATGAAGAACGGCGACCCCCCCACCCGCAACACCCCGGCCTTGCCGCTGCGATGCCGGTCCAGCGTTTCTGTCGCTGCGCGCTGTGCTTCCAGCACGCGCCGGCCCTGCGCCGCCAGGATTTCGCACAGTTCTGTCGGTTTCAGCGGCCTCCGGCTGCGGTCAAACAGCGGCTCGCCGATCCGCGCCTCCAGCAGGGCAAGGCTGCGCGAAACCGAGGGCTGCGATTTGCCGACGCTCACAGCCCCTTCGACGACGCCGCCGCCGTCAACCACCGCCGCCAGGATCATCAGGTGTTCTGGGTCGATCTTCATAACCGAACGGTATATCGACAGATCGAGATTTGATACAATACCCTTCCGCCATAGTGCATCACGGACAGGCAGGGAGGCAGCAAGCCCATGTCGGCATTCCAATCCGAATTCACCGCCCGGACGGCCCGCGTTCATGTGCGGTTCGGCATCGCAGCCAGCCGATCGGTGGCGGATGATGTGCGGGCGCTTGGCTGCTCGCGGGCACTGATCCTGTCAACTCCGCAGCAGGTCGGTTCGGCAATGCGCACAGCCGAGGATCTGGGGCCGCTCGCGGCGGGCATCTTCTCAAGGGCCGCCATGCACACACCGGTCGAGATCACCGCCGAAGCGCTGGTGCATGTGGCCGAGGTGCGGGCGGATTGCGTGGTGGCGGTCGGTGGCGGCTCGACAACGGGTCTGGGCAAGGCCATCGCCCTGCGCACGGATCTGCCGCAGGTCGTCATCCCCACCACCTACGCCGGATCAGAGGCGACGCCGATCCTCGGCCAGACTGAAAAGGGTGTGAAAACCACCATCACCGACAGCCGGGTGCAGCCCGAGGTCATCCTCTATGACCCCGAACTGGTGGCGGGCCTGCCGGTTCCGATGACCGTGACCAGCGCGCTGAATGCCATCGCCCATGCGGTCGAGGCGCTGTATGCCCGTGACCGCAACCCGCTGTCGTCGATGCTGGCGATGGAGGGTATCCGCGCCTTTGCCCGCGCC
This sequence comes from uncultured Alphaproteobacteria bacterium, assembly GCA_963772935.1. Classification (GTDB taxonomy): domain Bacteria; phylum Pseudomonadota; class Alphaproteobacteria; order Rhodobacterales; family Rhodobacteraceae; genus JANNNF01. Next base: position 240,899 of record CAVYZK010000001.1, read on the forward strand.
TTGCCGCAGGTCGTGGCCGATCCTGGCCATCTGGCCGCGCGGGGCGAGACGCTGTACGGGGCCTGGCTCTGCGGCACGGTGCTGGGTCAGGTCGGCATGGCACTGCATCACAAGCTGTGCCACACGCTGGGTGGATCATTCAATCTGCCACATGCCGAAACCCATGCGGTCATCCTGCCTCATGCGGTGGCCTATACCGAACCTGCCGTTGCGGATCTGCTGGCCCCGGTGGCTGCGGCTCTGGGCGGGGCGACAGCGGGGGCTGCCCTGCACGCCTTCGCGACCCGGATGGGAGCGCCGATGGCGCTGCGCGATCTGGGGCTGAAGGAAGCCGACCTCGACCACGCGACAGAGATCGCGACGAGAAACCCCTATTGGAACCCGCGTCCGGTGGACCCCGCCCCCTTGCGTGCGCTTCTGGCGCGCGCCTGGGCCGGGGAACCCCCGGCCGCCTGAAACAACAGCGACTTTCGGGAGGAACACCATGATCACACGCCGCGGTCTTATCCGCTCTACCGCCGCTTCCGGCCTTGTGCTGGCAACGCCGGGTCTGTTTGCCCCCGCCCTTGCGCAGGGCGCGAAGATCCGGGTCGGCTATGTCAGCCCGCAGACCGGGCCGCTGGCGGCCTTTGCCGAAGCGGATGCCTTCATACTCGACGGCTTTGCCAAGGTGGCCGCCGAAAAGGGTCTGCCGATCGAGGTGATCGTCAAAGACAGCCAGTCCAACCCTAACCGCGCCGCCGAGGTGGCCAAGGAACTGATCGTCGATGACGGCATCAGCCTGATGCTGGTCGCCTCGACGCCCGAGACGACGAACCCCGTCGCCACCACCTGCGAGGCCGAGGGCATTCCCTGCCTCTCGACGGTGGCACCCTGGCAGCCCTGGTTCATCGGCCAGCAGGGCAACCCCGGCGACCCGGCCTCTTGGGCACCGTTCAGCTATGCCTATCATTTCTTCTGGGGGCTGGAGGATGTCATCGCCGTCTTCACCAACATGTGGGCGCAACTCGACACCAACAAATCCGTCGGCGGCCTGTTTCCCAACGATGGCGATGGCAATGCCTGGGGCGATGCCAATGTGGGTTTTCCGCCGGTGCTTTCGGCACAGGGCTATACGCTGACCGATCCGGGGCGCTATCAGAACCTCACGGATGATTTCTCCAGCCAGATCAATGCGTTCAAGGCCGCGAATGTGGAAATCGTGACCGGTGTGGTGATCCCGCCCGACTTTACCACCTTCTGGACCCAGGCCAAGCAGCAGGCCTTTACCCCCAAGGCCGCCTCAATCGGCAAGGCGATCCTGTTTCCGCAGGCGGTCGAGGCCCTGGGCGACACCGGGCACAACCTGTCATCCGAAGTGTGGTGGTCGCCGTCGCATCCCTTTGCCTCATCGCTTTCGGGCCAGTCGGCAGGCGAACTGGCGGCGGGCTACACGGCGGCGACCGGGCGGGCCTGGACGCAACCGATCGGCTTTGTCCATGCGCTGTTCGAGATGGCGGCAGATGTGCTGGGACGGGTCGGCGATGCGGGCGACGGCGATGCGGTGGCCGAGGCCATCGCGGCGACCAACCTGAACACCATCGTCGGCCCCATCGCGTTCAACGGTGCAGGGCTGCCGCCGTTTGCGGTCAGGAATGTGGCCAAGACTCCGCTGGTCGGCGGCCAGTGGCGGCTGAAGGCCGAGGGTGGCTATGATCTGGTGATCGTGGACAACAAGACCGCGCCCAACGTGCCGACCGGCGGCGTGATGGAAGCCATCGTCTGACCGGCAGGTGGTCTCCTTTCCCTCTCTATAAAAGGGAGGGCGAGGAGGCCCCTCATCCCTTTTTGTGCAGCCCCTGAGAGAGCGTTGATGCCCCTTCTCGCCCTTCATGATGTGTCAAAATCCTTCGGAGCCCTCAAGGTTGCCGATGCCATTTCCCTTGAGGTGCCCGAGGGGCAGGCCCTGGGCATCATCGGGCCGAACGGGGCGGGCAAATCGACGCTGTTCAACCTGATCACCGGCAGCCTGACCGCCGATGCAGGGTCGGTGGTGCTGAATGGCACCGACATCACCCGCCTGTCGCCGATGCAGCGCTGCCGGATGGGGATCGGGCGGTCATTCCAGATTCCGCAGCCCTTCGGCAAGCTGACGGTGTTTGAAAACCTTCTCGTCGCGGGCGCGTTTGGGCAGGGCAAGTCCGAAGCGGCGGTCGCCGAGGAGGCTGCGCAGATTCTGGATCGCACCGGCCTGCTGTCCAAGGCCAACCGCCCTGCGGGCGGGCTGTCGCTGCTGGACCGCAAGCGGCTGGAGCTGGCCCGTGCCATGGCGACGAGGCCCCGCCTGCTGCTGCTGGATGAAATCGCGGGCGGGCTGACGGATGCCGAATGCGGGGCACTGGTCCAAACGATCCGCGACCTGCACGCCTCTGGCACCACGATCATCTGGATCGAGCATGTGCTGCACGCCCTTACCGCTGTGGTCGAACGGCTGCTGGTGCTGCATTTCGGCCGCGTGCTCGGGATCGGCACCCCCGCCGACATCATGGCGCGGCGCGAGGTGCAGGAAATCTATCTGGGGGTCGAGGCATGAGTCCGCTGCTGTCCACCCATGGGCTGACCGCCCACTACGGTGACTTCAAGGCGCTGTTCGGCATTGACCTGACGCTTGCCGCAGGCGAGACGCTGGCGATCATCGGGGCGAACGGGGCAGGCAAATCGACGCTGATGCGGTCGATCTCGGGCCTGCTGGCCTCGGCCCCCGGCATGATCCGCTTTGACGGCAAGGATGTCGGCGCCCTGCCCGCGCCCGAGATCATGGCACTGGGCATCGCCATGGTGCCCGAAGGGCGCAAGCTGTTTGCGTCGCTGTCGGTCGAGGAAAACCTGCTGGTCGGCGCGCATGGCCGCCGCGTTGCGGGCCGTTGGACACTGGAGTCGGTCTATGACCTGTTCCCGGTGCTGAAGGAACGGCGCGCGATGCCGGCGACAGCCCTGTCCGGCGGGCAGCAGCAGATGGTCGCGATCGGCCGGGCGCTGATGTCCAACCCGCGCGTCCTGCTGTGCGACGAAATCAGCCTTGGTCTGGCCCCTGTGGTGATCAAGGACATCTACGCCAGCCTGCCCCGCATCAAGGATGGCGGGGCTGCCGTCATCGTGGTCGAGCAGGACATCGGCCAGGCCCTGCGGGTTGCAGACCGCGTGATCTGCATGATGGAAGGGCGGATCACGCTGGAAGGCGCGCCCGCAGGACTGACCCGCGCGGTGATCCAGCAGGCCTATTTCGGCGGGGTCGTGGCATGATCTGGGTCGATACCATCGTGCAGGGCGTGTTGCTGGGCGGTCTTTACGCGCTGTTCGCGGCGGGGCTGAGCCTTGTCTTCGGGATCATGCGGCTGGTCAATCTGGCCCATGGCGACCTGATCGTGCTGGCGGCCTATCTGCTGCTTGGCGCCGTCACGGTGCTGGGTCTGCATCCCCTGCTGGCGGTGCTGCTGACCGCCCCGGTGATGTTTGCCATCGGTTGGGGTTTGCAGCGGATGGTCCTGACCCGGACGCTGGGCGATGACATCCTGCCGCCGCTGCTGGTGACGTTCGGGCTGTCCATCGTGATCCAGAACGCTCTGCTCGAAGGCTTTTCGGCGGACAGCCGACGCATCCCGATGGGGGCGGTCGAGACGGCCTCGGTCGGCCTCGGGCCGGTCAATGTCGGGCTGATCCCGCTGTTGACCTTTGCCTCGGCGGTGCTGGTGATCTTCGGGCTGAACCAGCTTTTCTACCGCACAGCGCTTGGCCGCGCCTTCCGTGCCGTTTCCGATGATCCGGTCACGGCGCAGTTGATGGGCATCCGCCCCGAAGCCGTGTTTGCCACCGCCACTGGTATCGCCATGGTCGTCGTGACCATCGCGGCGCTTTATCTTGGGGTGCGGGCCAACTTTGACCCGACGATCGGCCCTGCCCGGCTGATCTATGCGTTCGAGGCGGTCATCATCGGAGGCCTCGGCAGCCTGTGGGGCACGCTGGCCGGGGGCATCATCATCGGCGTGGCGCAGACCATGGGCGGGGCGGTCAATCCCGAATGGCAGATCCTGTCGGGCCATCTTGCCTTTCTGCTTGTTCTGCTTGTCCGCCCGCGCGGCCTGTTTCCAAGGGCGTTTGACTGATGCCGCATCCCCTGATTGTCACGGTTGCCACCCGAACTCCCGCCTCTGGCCGGGCCGCGCTGGTCGCGCTGGCGGTTCTTGCCATTGCCGTGGTGCTGCCCGCCTTTGCCGGGCGTGGTCTGGTGCAGGACATGTTCATGTTCCTGACCATGCTGACACTGGCGCAATGCTGGAATCTTCTCGCCGGATATGCCGGGCTTGTGTCGGTTGGTCAGCAGGCGTTTGTCGGGATCGGTGCCTATGCGATGTTTGCAGGCGTCATCGTCCTGGGTTGGGATCCGGTGCCTGCCATCCTGCTGGGTGGCCTTGCCGCTGCGGCTCTGGCCATTCCGACCGCCTTCTTTGCCTTTCGCCTGCAGGGCGCCTATTTCGCCATCGGCACCTGGGTCATTGCCGAGGTGGTGCGCCTGTCGGTCGCGCAGTGGAAAACCCTTGGTGGCGGCACCGGCACGTCGCTGCCCCGCGCCGCAACCTCGGACATGATGTCGGTGGAGACCATCGCCGCGCTGTTCGGGCTGCGCGATGCTGCGGCGCGTGATGTGCTGGCGTATTGGCTGGCCTTGGCCCTGGCCACGGGCACCATCGCGGCGGTCTATGCGCTGCTGCGCTCACGTCAGGGCCTTGCACTGGCGGCAGTGCGCGACAACAGGCTCGCGGCCCGCGCGGTGGGCGTGGATGCGGTGCGGATGAACTGGGCGGTCTTTGTCAGCGCCGCTGCTATCACCGGCCTGTGCGGCGGGCTGATCTACATGCAGACAGCCAGAATCTCGCCCGATGCGGCCTTTGCGGTGCTGGACTGGACCGGCTATGTCATCTTCATCGTGGTCATCGGCGGCATCGGCACCATTGAAGGCCCGATCCTGGGCGTGATCGTGTTCTTTGCCCTGCAGCGGATGCTGGCCGATCATGGCGCGTGGTATCTGCTCATCCTCGGGCTGATCGGGATTGCGGTGATGCTGTTCGCGCCGCGCGGGCTGTGGGGCCTGATCCAGGACCGCACCGGCATCGACCTGTTCCCGGTCCGGCGGCGGCTGATCGTGACACCGCCTGGCGGCGGGCCGGGATGAACCGCCGCCCCTACGGGCAGGGGCAGGGCAAACCAGAAAAATGGCGGGGGCTGCCCCTTGGACCCCGCCCGCGCAACCGAGAAAGAGGAGCACCGCAATGGCGGACATTACCACAGACGTCCTGATCATCGGCACCGGCCCGGCAGGGTCGGCCACGGCGGCCCTTCTGTCGTCGTCCGGCATCGCGAACATGGTGGTCAACCGCTACCGCTGGCTTGCAAACACCCCGCGCGCCCATATCACCAACCAGCGCACGATGGAGGTGCTGCGCGATCTGGGCCATGAGGTCGAGGCCGAAGCCTACATGCACGCCGCCCCGCAAGAGCTGATGGGAGAGAACGTGTTCTGCGAAAGCCTTGCAGGTGAGGAGATCGGTCGGCTCAAGACCTGGGGCACCCATCCGCTGTCGCAGGCTGAACACCAGATGTCCTCGCCGTCCAGAATGAATGACCTGCCGCAGACCTTCATGGAACCGCTGTTGTTCAAGACCGCCTGCGCACGCGGCACGCAGGCCCGGATGTCTACCGAGTATTTTCGGCACAGCCAGGACGCCGAAGGCGTGACGACCACCTGCCTCGACCGCCTGACCGGCAAGGAAATCACCATCCGCTCCAGGTTTCTGGTCGGTGCTGATGGTGGCAATTCGCTGGTTGCCGCGCAGGAAAACCTGCCTTTCGAGGGCAAGATGGGGGTCGGCGGCTCGATGAACATCCTGTTCCGCGCGGATCTGTCGAAATATGTCGCCCACCGGCCCTCGGTCCTTTATTGGGTCATGCAGCCCGGTGCCGATGTCGGTGGCATCGGTATGGGCCTCGTGCGGATGGTCAGGCCGTGGAACGAATGGCTGATCGTCTGGGGCTATGACATCAACCAGCCGGCACCCGAAGTTGATGCGGCGATGGCCACGGCTGTCGCGCGCCAGCTTGTCGGCGACCCCGACCTGCAGATCGAGCTGATCTCGGCCAACACGTGGACGGTCAACAACATGTATGCGACCAATCTGCAGAAGGGCCGGGTTTTTGTCATGGGCGACGCCGCGCACCGGCACCCGCCCTCGAACGGACTTGGGTCCAACACGTCGATTCAGGACGCCTTCAACCTCGCCTGGAAACTTGCCGCCGTGGTCAAGGGGCAGGCGACACCCAAACTGCTCGACAGCTACACTGCCGAGCGCGCGCCCGTGGCCAAACAGATCGTCACGCGGGCCAATCAATCCATTGGCGAATTCGGCCCGATTTTCGCAGCCCTCGGCATGACCGGCGGCACCGACATCGAAAGGGTCAAGGCAAGCATGGATGCGCGCTGCGACGCCACCCCCGAGGCCGAGCGTCAGAGGGCTGCAATCCGCGAGGCCATCGCCTTCAAGAAGTACGAGTTCGACGCACATGGGGTCGAGATGAACCAGCGCTATGCCTCGGGCGCGGTGGTGACGGACGGGCAGGTCGAACCGGCCTTTCAACTGGACGCCGAACTGCACTACCAGCCGACGACCTGGCCCGGCGCACGGCTCCCGCATGTCTGGGTGTTCGAGCCTGAAACGGGGCGGAAACTCTCGACGCTCGACCTGTGTGGCAAGGGCCGCTTTGCGCTGCTGACAGGCATTGGTGGCGAGGCATGGGTGGCGGCGGCCGAGACTCTTGGCCGTGAAATGGGGCTGAACATCGCGGCCCACCTGATCGGACCGCGCCGCCGGATCACCGACCACGCCGGCGACTGGGCCCGCACTTCCGAGATTTCGGACAGCGGTTGCCTGCTCGTCCGCCCCGACCAGCACGTCGCCTGGCGCGCAGCGGAAATGACCGTCGATCCGGAGGCCGATCTGCGCCGCGCGCTGCGTGCCGTGCTGGGGCACTGATCCGCTGCACAGATCTGGCGCCCCAGACCTTGGGTGCGCGCGCATATTCACTGCTTGCTGAGGAACCGGCCGATGACAGCCCTGAAACGCCCCTGGACCAAGTATCCTTACTTTGAGGAAGAGACCTCGGCAGAGGTGGTCCTTGCCCGGATGGGGCAAGGCACCGATGCGCGGCTACGCGAGATCATGACCGCTGCCGTCCGCCACCTGCATGATTTTGTAAAGGAGGTCCGCCCGACCCATGAGGAATGGCTGACCGCCATCCGGTTTCTCACCGACACCGGGCAGATGTGCAACGACTGGCGGCAGGAATACATCCTGTTGTCCGACACGCTTGGTGTTACCATGCTGCTGGACGCGATCAACCATTCTCATGGTGACGGTGCCACCGAGAACACGATCCTCGGCCCGTTCTATGTGGACAACCCGCCCCATCGCGACAACGGGGCCGACATCTGCCTTGATGGCAAGGGCGAGCCGCTGACCGTGCGCGGGCGCGTGCTCGACCTGGCGGGTGCCCCGATCGTCGGGGCGACAGTGGATGTCTGGCAGACCAACGAGGACGGCTTTTACGACGTGCAGCAAAAGGGTGTGCAGCCCGACATGAACCTGCGCGGCATCTTTACCACCGATGGCGAAGGGCGCTACAGCCTGCGCAGCGTCAAGCCGCGCTTTTACCCGATCCCGTTCGACGGCCCGGTCGGCACGCTGCTGGGTGCCATGCACCGTGGCCCGAACCGTGCTGCGCATATCCATTTCATCGTCAAGGCCGAAGGCTTTGAGACTGTCATCACCCATGTCTTTCCGCCTGACTGTCCCTATCTTGAAATGGATGCCGTGTTTGGGGTGAAGGAAAGCCTGATCGGCGATTTCCGCCAGACAGGCAGCCCCGATGCGCCGCAGTGGGAACTGGACTGGGACTTTACCCTGTCGGCTGCGGCATGAAGCCCTGCATCATCTGTGTCGCCATTACCGGGTCATTGCCGCGCAAGGCCGACAACCCCGCCGTGCCGATCACGGTTGCCGAACAGATCGAAAGCACCCAGGCGGCTTTTGAGGCCGGGGCGTCCATCGTCCATGCCCATGTGCGCAACCCCGACGAAAGCCCCTCGTCCGACCCCGAGACCTTTGCGCGGCTGAAAGATGGGATTGAACGCCACTGCCCCGGCATGATCATCCAGTTTTCAACCGGCGGACGGTCCGGGGCCGGACGTGCCCGCGGGGGGATGCTTGCCTTGCGGCCGGACATGGCCTCGCTCTCGGTTGGGTCCAACAACTTCCCCAGCCGGGTCTACGAAAATCCGCCCGATCTGGTTGACTGGCTTGCCGCCGAAATGCGCGCGCAGGACATCAAACCCGAGATCGAGGCCTTTGATCTGTCGCATCTCCATCAAGCCGCAGCGATGCAGCGGGACGGGCGGCTGAAAGCCCCCGCCTATGTCCAGTTCGTGATGGGCGTGAAGAACGCGATGCCTGCTGACCGCGACGTGTTCGACTATTACATCCGCACCGTCGAGCGACTGCTGCCCGGATCGGAATGGTGTGCTGCGGGCATCGGGCGCGACCAGATCACGGTCAACGAATGGAGCGTTATGGCCGGGGGCCATGCCCGCACCGGTCTGGAAGACAACATCCGGCTTGACCGCGACAGGCTGGCACCGTCCAACGCCGCATTGGTGGACCGGGTGGTTCAGCTTTGCGAGCGCCATGGCCGTCCTGTCGCCACCCCGTCACAGGCCCGCACCCTGCTTGGCCTGCGCAGTGCCTGAACGTCGTCATATCTATCTCTTTTTATGCAGTAATGCGTCCTGCACCCAGCCTCAAGGCCACGACCATCGCCGCCCTTGCCTGTAACGCGGATGCCTGTGATCCTTCGCCCCATGGCGTGCGCGAGTCAGAAAACGCCCGCGTCTTTTTCTGCTGGCCGCGTTGCCAAGCGACGGTATGAGCCAACCCGAAATGATGCGCTTCGCAGGTCATCCTGCATTCATCGTCTGCGTGCTCAGACGCCGACTTGGGTAACCGACACTGAATTTGCGGCCACTTTGGGAGGAGCGCTGCGATACAGAGAGCATCTGGTTTCGACCAACATGTGAAGGAAATACTTTTGGCCGCGCAGGGCGGCACCATCGGACGCGAGCCCGAAGTGGTCAGATCATGGTTGCGCTGCCTGAACGATTACATGCTTGACCCCCGGCACAAGTGCAAGGCGCGCATCCTGCCGGATCTGTTCTGAAGGAACACCTTCAGAATGCCGAATACCTGCTGTCGATTGCCCCGTTCGGTATGGAAGACCTGCACCGCCGTGTGAACTCGATAGGCTATGTTCTTTTGCTGACCGATCGCAAAGGGTGTGACCGGCGATTTCATCGGCGACGAGAAAGTGGATCGCGAACTGAAGCGCGCGGGCCTGTAGATCGGGGCCGAATGGAGCGAGCAAAATGCAGGCACCTGCGAGGCCGGTGCCTGCCTGACCTCTGGCGAGGCCATCGTCGTGCATCAGACCGGCCATTTTGACAGGGCACATACGCCGCTGAGTTGTACCTCGGCCCCGATCTATGTCGTGAAGGGCAGCCTCATCGGCCTGCTTGATGTCTCGTTGCTGATGTCGCACGCCGAAAAGCACAGCCAGGCCCTGACGCTTGAGGTGGTGAAGTCCTGCATGCGGCGCATCGAGATGGCCAACCTGCTGGGCACGCGCAAGGGTGACTGGATCCTGCGGTTGAATCGGACCTCGGAATTTCTGGGTGTAGCCCCCAGTTGCGCCCTGTCCGTGACAACGGGTGGCCGATGGACCCGTTCGATCATCCCGCGCCTTACCTCCCGGTTCAAGGTTTGAGCTTTCGTGATAAAAAATCCTTGGCGACGGCGTTCGCCCGCTCTTTCGGACCAATCGCGTTCGCGGGCTTACCTCGCGATCTTGGCATGCAGGTCGCGAACCGTTGCCTCGGCGACCTCGGCGGTGGCCGCAGCCTGACCGCCACGCTCTAAAATGCTTGCGGCACCTTCCAGCAGAGCCTTCTTCCACTGATGGATCGTGGTCGCCTGTCGGTATCAGATGTACCTCACAAGCGTCCGCCAGTTGTGACGCCGTGCGCTCGCCCTGGAGCGCTCCCAACGCCACACGCACATTGAACGCCGCCTCGTGGTTCCTGCGTTTCGACGTGTTCTGATCTCCTCGAATTGGGGATCAGCAGACCTCGGATCGTAGCTTCTGGAACTGTCCGATTTTCGGGTGGTACCCGGCGTTTCAGCACGGCATCTGCTGATTTCCCCCCAAAAATCCCGCTTGACTTTAATGACGTATATCATCATTAAAGAGGAAAGATGTTATCCATCATCATAAAAACTCGCCGCGCCGATGCTCCACCAGGCAAGCATGGGCGGCAAGGATCAAGGACAGGACCATGGCGAACACGTCGAACACTTCCACCCGGACGGCCTTTGTGACGGGGGCGTCCAGCGGGATCGGCAAAGCGGCGGCGCTGGCGCTTGGGCGGGCAGGCTACCAGGTCATCGGCACCAGCCGTCATGTTGCTCCGGACGAGGTAAGGAACGGCGTCCGGATGATCGCCTGCGATGTGACCGACGATGCGTCGGTTGCCGCTGCAATCGCCCTGGCCCATGCGGAGCTTGGCCGGATCGACCTTGTGGTCAACAACGCGGGCTACGCCGTGTCTGGTGCGGCCGAGGAAAGCTCGGTCGATCAGGTGCGCTCGCTGTTCGACACCAACTTTTTTGGTACGGTGCGGGTGACCAATGCGGTTCTGCCGATCATGCGGGCGCAGGGCAGCGGTCGCATCCTGAATGTGGGGTCGATCTTCGGGCTTATCCCCGGACCTTTCGGAGCTTACTACGCCGCCACCAAGCATGCCATCGAGGGCTATTCGGAATCGCTCGACCACGAGGTGCGGGCCTTCGGCATTCGTGTGGGCGTAATTGAGCCCTGGGCGACCAAGACTGCGATCGAGGCAAACTCGCCCAAGGGTGACCGGCCGCTCGGGGCCTATGCGCAAACCTTCGCCCGGTACCAGACCGCCTTTGATGCCGCGATGGCAGCGGGCGATACGCCCGAAGACGTTGCGGGCACCATTCTTGCGGCGGCACAGGACCGGACCCCCCGGCTACGCTATCCCTCGGGCAAGGCGGCACGGCAAACCTCGTTTGCCCGGCGCTTCTTGCCGCGCGCCCTGTTCGACCGCAGCCTACGCAAGCAATTCAACATCGCCTGAGAGAGTCCGATGACAAACATTTTCCAAACGACGCGCCGCTATGCCGATGCCGCCAATCAGTTCGTCACCGTGGACGGCACCCGTTTTGCATACCGGGAGCTTGGCCCGCGCGGCGGTGTGCCGCTGGTCCTTCTGAACCACTGGGGCGCGGTGCTGGACAACTTTGATCCCCGCATCGTCGATGGCCTGGCCGCCACGCACCATGTGATCGCCCTGAACTACCGGGGGATCGGCCTGTCGGGCGGATCGGCTCCGGTCACGATTGACGCGATGGCGCGCGACGCGATTGCGACGATCCGCGCCTTGGGCTTTGACCAGATCGATCTGATGGGGTTTTCGCTGGGCGGCTTTGTCGCACAGGATATCACGCTGAACGCTCCGGGTCTGGTGCGCAAGCTGATCCTGACCGGCACCGGGCCTGCGGGGGGCGAGGGGATTGCCCGGGTCGGCGCGGTGTCCTGGCCGCTGATCATCAAGGGCCTGCTGACCTTTCGTGATCCGAAAACTTTTCTCTTCTTCACCTCGACGGCAAATGGCCGCCGCGCCGCCAAGGACTTTCTCGCCCGTTTGAAAGAGCGCAGTTCGAACCGCGACAAGGGTCCGTCTTCGCGCGCCTTCCTGCGCCAACTTGCGGCGATCCAGGCCTGGGGCCGTCAGGCACCGCAGGATCTGGGCCGCATCCGAATTCCGGTACTGGTGGTCAATGGCGACAATGACATCATGGTCCCGACCTCAAACAGCCGCGACATGGCCCGTCGCATTCCGGGGGCCGATCTGGTGATCTATCCTGACGCGGGTCATGGCGGGATCTTCCAGCACCACACCGCCTTCGTGCCGAAAGCGCTGGCCTTCCTGGCCGCCTGACCTGACACTTCACCCCGGAGAGACCCCATGAAAGCCTTTGTCGTCGACAAGTACAAGAAGAAGGGCCCGCTCCGTCTGGCCGACATGCCCGAGCCGCAGCCGGACACGAATGACGTCCTCGTGCGCATTCACGCCGCCGCGCTGAACCAGCTGGACAGCAAGCTGCGCGATGGAGAGTTCAAGCTGTTCCTGCCCTATCGCCCGCCCTTCATCCTTGGCCACGATCTGGCCGGAACCGTGGTGCGCGTCGGCGCGAATGTGCGCGGGTTCAAGGTGGGGGACGAGGTCTATGCTCGCCCCCGCGACCACCGCATTGGCACCTTTAGCCGAATTCATTGCGGTCGATGCTGCCGATCTGGCGCTCAAGCCCGCAAGCCTGACGATGGAAGAGGCCGCTGGCGTTCCACTGGTCGGGTTGACCGCCTGGCAGGCGCTGGTCGAGTTGGGCCGCGTGCAACCGGGCCAGAAAGTGTTCATCCAGGCCGGGTCCGGCGGCGTGGGCACCGTCGCGATCCAGCTGGCGAAGCATCTGGGTGCGACCGTGGCGACGACGACCAGCGCCGCGAATGCCGATCTGGTGCGCCGCCTTGGGGCGGACGTGGTGATCGACTACAAGACGCAGGACTTCGAGCAGGTCTTGTCCGACTATGATCTGGTGCTGCACAGCCAGGATACGACCGCGCTGAAGAAGTCGCTGAAGGTGCTGAAGCCCGGCGGCATTCTGGTGTCGATCTCTGGCCCGCCGACCCCGGCCTTTGCGCGCGATCTGAAGCTGAACGCCGTCCTGCGCTTTGTGATCCACATGCTTAGCCGCGGTGTGCGCAATGAGGCCAGACTGCGCTCCGTCCGCTATGCCTTCCTGTTCATGCGGGCCGAGGGTTCGCAACTGGCCCAGATCGCCAAGCTGATCGACGATGGCGTGATCCGCCCCGTGGTGGACAAGGTCTTTCCCTTTGCCCAGACAGCCGAGGCTTTGGCCTATGTCGATACCGGCCGCGCCAAGGGCAAGGTCGTGGTCAAGGTCGCCGACTAGGCCTTGGGCTGCTGACAAGACGAAGGGGGCCGCAGCGCTGCGGCCCCCTTTTGTCATCGTGCGTCCCAAGATCAGGCGTGCCGATCAAGGATGGCGTGGCAATCGGCCCGGCAGGTGTCCAGAATCTCATCCGCAAGCGCCGATGCATCCGGGCAGGCGCGCGACAGCACCACCGCGCCGACTGCTTGCGCCAGAAGGCTGATCGCCTTTGGTCGGGCATCCGGTTGTCCTGCTAGGCTGCGCTCCAAGGCTGCAAACAGGCCCGCGATGCCTTCACCAAAGACGACCCGCGTATCGTCCGGCAACCGCGCCGCCTCGCCGCTCAGCGCCGCCGCAGGGCACCCCTGTCCCCGCGCATCCCTGTGCGGGCGCGAGATATAGGCGTCGATCACTTCGCCCACCGAATAGCCGGCATAGCGTTCAGAGGTTTCAACAAACCCCTTCGTCGCGGCCTCGGCGATCAGCGCCTCTTTACTGGCAAAGTGGTTGTAAAACCCGCCATGGGTCAGCCCCGCCACCTTCATCAGGTCGGCCACGCCAACGCCGTCAAACCCCCGCTCCCGGAACATCTCGGAGGCGATGGCGACGATCCGGTCGTGATTTTCCTGCTTCTTCTCCTTCGTGATCCGCATGTCGGAACCCTTTCAACGGCACGCCCATCAAATGATGTTGATCATCATCATAGATTGACTCTATTGCTGATGTATATCATTAATACTCCATCCAACGCAAGGAGCAGATCATGTCAGACACACATCTCACCGCACCCACGCGGTTCATCGAGCTTGACGGCGCGCGCTTTGCCTATCGCCGCTGGGGCAACGCAGGGTCGGGGCAGCCGCCGCTGTTTTTCCTGCAACATTTCCGGGGCGGCATGGACCATTGGGACCCTTTGATGACCGATGGCCTCGCCGCCGGTCGTGAGGTGATCCTGTATGACCCCCGCGGTCTGGCCTCGTCCACCGGCACTCCGCGCGGGTTGATCGAGGATATGGCCGACGACGCGGCGACGGTGATCCGCGCCCTGGGTCTGGCCTTGGTCGATGTCGTGGGGTTCTCACTTGGCGGCATGGTCGCGCAGGACCTGACCCGGCGGCATCCCGATCTGGTGCGCAAGCTGATGCTCTTGGGCACGCAACCGCGCGGCGGCAATCCGGACCCGGACCCCAGGATTTTTGAGGTAGCCCCGAACCCAGTGCCGACGGTCGATGATTTCCTGTTCCTGTTCTTCGGCCCGTCCGAGGCCGCGCAACAGGCGGGCCGCGCCTTCTGGGACCGCCGTCACCTGCGGGCAGATCAGGACCCGCCAAGCTCGGCCGAAGTCATGATGGGCCAGATCGCCGCGAACACGGCTTTCGTCACCCCGCTGGACCCGGAAGCGCCCTTTGCGCATCTGAAGGAGATCACCCAGCCAACCCTGGTCGTCAACGGTGTGAACGACGTGATGATCGCCACGATCAACTCGTGGCATATGGTGCAGAACATCCCCAACGCCCAGCTGATCGTCTACCCCGATGCCGGACACGGCGCGCAGTTCCAGTATCCCGAACGCTTCCTGAAACACGCTGTCCAGTTCCTGGACGAGTGACCTGGAACGCATAAAGAGAGACGACACATGACCCAGAACCCTATCTTCCAGCCCTACGATCTTGGCCCGCTGAAACTGGCCAACCGGATCGTCATGGCCCCTTTGACCCGCAACAGAGCTGCCGCCGGGCTGGTCCCCGGACCCCATGCCGCCGAATACTACGCGCAGCGCGCCAGCGCCGGCTTGATCATCGCCGAGGCGACGCAAATCTCGCCGCAAGCCCAAGGGTATCAGGATACCCCCGGCATCTATACGCCCGAGCAAATCGCAGGGTGGAGGGTGGTGACTGACGCGGTTCACGCCAAGGGCGGGCGCATCTTCCTGCAAATCTGGCATGTGGGGCGCGTCAGCCATGTCGATCTGCAGCCGGGCGGTGCGGCCCCGGTCGCTCCCTCTGCGATTTCGGCGGGGACGAAGACCTTCGTGAACAACAGCTTCGCGGATACCTCGATGCCCCGGGCGCTTGGGACCGAAGAAATTCCCGCCATCATCGCGGACTTCCGGCAAGCCGCCGCAAATGCCATCGCGGCGGGCTTTGACGGAGTCGAGATCCACGGCGCGAACGGCTATCTTCTGGACCAGTTCGCCAAGGACGGCGCGAACCACCGCACCGATGCCTATGGCGGCTCGGTCGAGAACCGCGCCCGGCTGATGCTGGAGGTGGCCGAGGCTGTCGCGTCCGAAATCGGGGCGGGGCGTACCGGCATCCGCATCTCGCCGGTCTCGCCTGCCAATGGCGTGTCATGCAGCGATCCGCAGCCGCAGTTCGATTACATCGTCGATCACCTGAACAAGCTGGGCCTGGTCTATCTGCATGTGGTCGAAGGCGCGACCGGAGGCCCGCGCGACGTGGCACCCTTCGATTTCGCGGGCCTGCGTCGGCGGTTCTCGGGCACCTACATTGGCAACAACGGCTATGATCTGGACCTTGCGACGGCGCATCTGGCCTCGGGCGAGGCAGACCTTTTCGCCTTTGGCCGCCCCTTCATCGCCAATCCCGATCTGGTCGCCCGGCTGCAATCCGGTGCCGAACTGAACGCGATCAACCCGGCCACAATCTATGGCGGCGGGGCTGAAGGGTATACCGACTATCCGGCCTTGGCCCACGTCGTGGCGTAAGACAAGCAGCGCAAGACCGGGCGTTCCGGTCCTGCGCTAGGCCCGCTTTCAGGCGAAGCTGACCTCGTTCGACAGCGGTAACGACCGGATACGGTTGCCGGTCAGCGCATAGATCGCACTGGTCAGCGCCGGGGCCACCGGCGGCGCGCCGACTTCGCCCATCTTGTGATAGTTTTCCAGCACCACGACCTCGGACTCCGGGCATTGGCTGTTGTGCAATGGGTCGTGCTCGGGGAAGTTCGTCTGTTCGACCATGCCATCCGCGAAGGTGATCTCCTGACCCATCGCCGCTGAGAGGCTAAAGATCGCGGCCGAGGTCAGCTGGGCCTTGATGATCTGGGGATCAATCGCCGTGCCGACATCGGCGGCAATCCAGATCTTTTCGACGCGCAGCCCTGCGGGCGTGTCGGCAATCTGCACGACCTCGCCGACCCAGCTGCCATTCGACAGCATGAAGGTAAAACCTTTTCCCTTGCCGAACGGCTGCTGTTGATTTCTACCCGGAAGTGACCCGGGTTTTTCATCGAGAACTGACCCGCCTGAAGGTTATGTTCTTCGGTTTATGGTTGGGTCAAGACATGGGTGGTCTCCCTTTTCGTTTTGGCTACTGCTGAGCTGGCCTTGAATCGGAAGCTGTCATTTCCGGTCTCGAGGATGTGGCATCGGTGGGTGAGACGATCGAGCAAGGCGGTGGTCATTTTTGCGTCACCGAACACCGTTGCCCATTCGCTGAAGCTGAGATTGGTTGTGATGACGACGCTGGTGCGCTCGTAAAGTTTGCTCAGGAGGTGGAAGAGCAGCGCCCCACCTGATGCACTGAACGGCAGGTAGCCTAGTTCATCAAGGATCACGAGGTCGAGCTTGGTCATTGCCTCGGCGATCTGCCCGGCCTTGCCCTTGGCCTTTTCCTGCTCAAGGGCGTTGACCAGTTCGATGGTGGAGAAGAAACGGACCTTGCGGCGGTGATGCTCGATGGCCTGGACGCCGAGAGCCGTTGCGACGTGGGTCTTGCCGGTGCCCGGCCCGCCGATCAGGACCACGTTCTGCGCCCCATCCATGAACTCGCAGCGATGCAGCGTCCTGACAGTGGCCTCATTGATCTCACTGGTCGCAAAGTCAAAGCCGGAGAGGTCCTTGTAGGCCGGGAAGCGCGCTGACTTCATGTGATAGGCGATCGACCGAACCTCGCGTTCGGCCAATTCGGCCTTCAGAAGTTGCGACAGCATTGGCACGGCAGTCTCAAAGGCCGGAGCGCCTTGCTCGATCAGGTCGGTAACGGCCTGGGACATGCCATGCATCTTCAGGCTGCGCAGCATGATGACGATGGCGCCCGCGGCGGGATCATGACGCATGGCGGCCCCCGGCGATCTGCGCCCGCAGACCGTCATAGCGTTCGACATTGGCCTTGGGCTCGCGGTGCAGGACCAGTGCTTGCGGTGTATCCAGTGGCGGCCCGCCAACGACCTTGCCATCGACCAGCCGGTGCAACAGGTTCAGAACATGTGTCTTGGTAGGCGCGCCCGCAGCCAGGGCCATTTCCACCGCGGTCAGCACAGCCTGTTCATCGTGGTGCAAAACCAACGCCAGGACATCGACCATCTCTCTGTCGCCCCCGGGCTTGCACAGCATGTGATCCTGAAACTGCCTGAATGCGTGCGGTAATTCCAAGAAGGGTGCGCCGTTGCGTAAGGCCCCGGGCTTGCGCTGAACGACAGCCAGATAGTGCCGCCAATCATAGATCGTCTGCGGTGGCAGCTTGTGGCTGCGCTGGATCACGCGGCCATGTTCGCACAGGATTTTGCCCTCGGCCGCCACAACCAGCCGATCCGGATAGACTCTCAGGCTGACAGGCCGGTTGGCGAACGACGCCGGAACGCTGTAGCGATTGCGCTCGAAGCTGATCAGGCATGTGGGTGAGACGCGCTTGCTCAACTCGATGAAGCCATCAAACGCGACGGGCAGTGGCATCAGTGCGGCCTGCTCTTCGGCCCAGACATCGGCGATTGTGCCCGGTTCTTTGCCATGCGGGGTCTGGCGCCACAGTTCCAGGCAACGCTGTTCCAACCAAGCGTTCAGCGCGGCAAGGTCGGGGAAGTCCGGCATGCCTTGCAACATCTGGTGGCGGGAATCCCGAACGTTCTTCTCGACTTGCCCCTTCTCCCAGCCCGCTGCCGGGTTGCAGAACTGCGGCTCATAGACATAGTGGTTTGTCATGGCGAGAAAGCGCATGTTGATCTGCCGTTCCTTGCCCCGGCCAACGCGATCCACCGCCGTCTTCATGTTGTCGTAGATGCCGCGTCCCGGCACGCCTTCGAATACCCGGAACCCATGCACATGCGCATCAAACAGCATCTCATGGGTCTGCAAGGGATAGGCCCGCAGCAGAAAAACCCGGCTGTGCGACAACTTGATATGCGCCACCTGCAGCTTGGTGCGCTCTCCCCCCAGAACGGCAAAATCCTCGCTCCAATCAAACTGGAACGCCTCGCCAGGCTGAAAGACCAGCGGCACAAAGGTTCCGCGCCCCGTCGTCTGTTGCTCACGCTGGCGATCTGCCCGCCACACCCGAGCAAAAGCGGCAACCCGACCGTAGGACCCAGTGTAGCCCAGCTTCACCAAGTCATCATGCAGCTGTTTCGACGTCCGTCGCTGTTTGCGTGACTTCCCGGTCTCGGTCTTCAGCCAGCCCGACAGCTTTGCGGCAAAGGGATCAAGCTTGCCCGGTCGCTCGGCAATCCTGAACGCAGGCTCAACCGCTCCAGATCGCAAATACTTCCGAATGGTATTGCGCGACAACTTCGTCCGTCGTGCGATCTCCCGAATGGACAGATGCTCACGCAATGCCCAACGCCGAATAATACTCAAAAATGCCATGCCGATCACTCCAATATCCCCTGCTGCCAGCAGCCAAGCGGAAGGTGTCACATGGGGCAGTTCTCAATGAAAATTATGCCCCTACCCGGGTCACTTCTGGGTGGAAATCAACACGGGACCCGTTGGTCGCGCTTCGCAAGATTCAGGGACGGAATGACGACGAACTCTTGGTAAAAACTTGGCACCGGGGGGGCTGCACATCGACCATCAGGAATCGCCTTGGGGCCATGGTGGGGCACGCGGCGCTGGCTGCCCGGCGCGGTGATCCTGACGAATGGCCCGAAGGTCCCCAGAGATATCTCCGGGGACCCTGCGCTGATCGTCCTGACTTAAGCTGGGGCCATTCGCGTCACCACGGGCGATCTGGACTGGCTGCTTCGCTCGGGTTCGTTTCAGCACTGTGTGCGGAAATGCCCAATCCAATCGCCTGCCTTGCGGCAACGGGCCGGGTCATGGCCATAAGCCCGCTGCCAGGCAATCCAAGGGGTCAGGGATGCCCAATAATCATCGGTTTGACGAGGTTGCGACGCAGGAGGCGGCTTTCAATCCCAACCCCGGCGACGTGCAAAACAGCGAGGACGTCTTTCAAGGCGCCGTCTTCATTCTCTTCACAGTCCTCGCCTTCCGTCGTCAGCTGGGGTCAGTCGCCGCTGTCAGCCATGGCCTGCCGCGCGGCGATATTCCAAGGTGTCGCCGCTTTGGACATCACGAGACCGGTTCCGATCACCACGGCCAGCAGAGCAAGGGCGGCCTCGTCTTGCGAAGAGATTACATGAACAGGAAGTCCGAAAGGGTAAGTCCGGTGACGCCGTCCAACATCACGACCATGCCGCCCAGATCAACGCGGCTATCGGCCCCGATCTCTGTCCAAGAGACTTGCGCCGCCGTGATCCCCTGGAGTGCGAGGTGATCGACGCCAAGGTCAAAGTCGGTGACATGGTCCACCCCGCCCCGCGCGGCAAAGAAGAAAGTGTCGGCCCCCATACCTCCGGTCAGGACATCGGCACCCTTGCCGCCCGACAGAAGGTCGTCACCATAGCCGCCCATCAGCCGGTTGGCCCCGTCCGAACCCGTCAGGCTGACCGAGGTCAGGCAAAGCCCGGCATCCACCGCCTCGAAGCCGCGCGTCACGCCCGCATCGCCCGCCACCTGATCGGCGGCAGAAAGGGTGACCGCAGTCGCCGACTTCAGGACCAGGGTATCGACGCCAGACCCACCTTCGGAGACCACGTCGGCACCGTCCCAGATCACCCGGTCGGCTCCGTCGCCCGCGTAGAGCTTGTCCGCCCCCGCGCCGCCATCCAGCACATCGGCACCGCTCTTGCCATTCAGCACATCCGCGCCATCGAGGCCAAAGATCCGCTCGGCCGCATTGGTGCCGTTCATCGTCTCGGCCAGGTTGCTGCCGATCCGCAACGCATCGGCCGTCCCGGCCACATTCACTTGCAGGATCCCGGCCGTCCCATCGGCAGAGACGATGTTCATCTGCTCGGCCAGGCTTTCGCCAACGCCAAGGGCCTGAACTTCCAGCGCGTCGGTGTCGAGGCGGAAGCTCCAGCCTGCTGCATCGACGGCAAAGACCCCATGCGGCGCGGCTGAGACGCCCTGCGTCGCCAGGCTGGCCTCGCCGGTATCGACGTCGCTGACGGTCACGACTCCCCGAACCGTGCTGCCGTCCTCGGTCATGTCGGCGGTATTGCCCAAGAAGGTCGCGGCGTCATTGACCCCGGTGACGGTGAAGCTGGCCTGTGCGGGCGTCAGGTGCAGCCCGTCGCTGACCTGGAAATCGACGGTTACGACCTGCGTCACGCCCGCGCCCAGGATATCATAGGCCGTATTCGTCGGATCTAGGGTCAGCAGGCTGCCGTCAAAGCTGACGCCCGCCGGAAGCGATCCAATAACAGCCGACAGCACCGCAGCCGGATCAGCATCGGTGGCCAAGGCCAAGGGGTCGACCGAGACCACCGCCCCGCCCTCGGTCGCCACGGCCGCAACCGCGCCCGAGACCACGGGCGCGTTCTGGTTGGGATTGACCAGCCAGATATCGCCATCGGTGAACTGCAGATGCTCGACGCCGACAGCGATGGTCCGCGCCCCGCCCACCAGGTCGGTGATGGTCAGGCCAAAGCCCACGATGTTGGTCATGTGGAACTCGGCCATCATGCCCGCAAAGGACACCGTGTCATAGCCGAGCCCTCCATCGATCCCGGTTGCGGGGGTCATCATCACACCATTGGTGGCGGTCCGATCGATCAGGATCAGATCGTCGCCCGCCCCGCCATCGACGCGGTTCGTCCCCGCGCCGCCGTCGATCGTGTCGTTGCCCTCGCCGCCCAACAGCGAGTCGTTGCCGCCGAGGCCGAGGAGCAACTCGTCGCCCGCCCCGCCCAGGATCGTATCGGCGCCATTGCTGCCGGTCAGTGTCACAGCCATGATATCCTCACAAAATCAAGTCGGTCGCCACCGGGGTCATCCCGGTGATCAGGTCAAAGCGAAGGACGAAATCGGCGATGCCGTCGCCGTTCGTGTCGCCCTGCAACTGGGCAACGCCGCCCACCGTCGCGAGGCGCAGCTCTCCGGCGACATGGCCAAAGGCTGCGACGTCGATGAAGGCGAAAGCCTGGTCGCCCAGGGTCAGCGTATCGGCGTCGATGGCGGAAAGATCGATGTGATCCAGGCCCGAGACAAAGTCGCGGATAAGGTCCGAGCCCGAACGCAGGCTGTCGCGCTGGGTGAAGACAAAGGTATCGCCGCCCGCCCCGCCCGAGAGGTCATCAATCCCAAGGCCGCCGGAGATTTTGTCGTCGCCGTCGTCGCCCGAAAGCACATCGACGCCAGCCCCGCCATTCAGGTCATCGACGCCTGCTGCGCCCGACAGGCTGTCGTTGCCCGCCCCTCCCGTCAGCCCGTTGTCATCCGCCGAGCCAAGGATCGTATCGTCGCCTATCCCGCCCACCGCATCCTCGATATGGGTCTGGGTGGCTGTGCCGATCCCGGCCGTGATCGCGTCGACAATGTTTGACGAATTGGCGCTCAGGGTCACCACGGCGCCGCGGCCGAGTTGGCCCACCAGACCCTGGTAGGTCGACTCGTAGCCGCCCGCTACGGCAAAGATCGGGATGATCCCCGCCGCCTGCAAGGCTGAAGCGAGTTGCGCGATCATCGGGTAATCCTCGCCGATGCCGCCGCCGTCCATGATGGCGTCGCCATTGTTCGCCGTCAGGATCCCCGCCGCCGCCCCATCGCCCGCCACATGGAAGGGCGCATCGGTGAACAGCACCACGAAGCGTGCCGAATCCGCCCGGAACCCGGTTTCGGTCGCGTGGAGCGCCAGCTGCATAAGCGCCTCGATCTGCGCTTCGGGCGCGTCGCTACCGGACAGGTTGGTGACGCGGTTATAGGTCGCCAGCAGCGTTGCAGCATCGGCGCTCAGCGCCTGTTCCAGCTTGTAGACCCATTCCCCCGCCACGCCAAAGGGCGAGATCGGCTTGTCGATGAAGGAGCTGACGCCGAAGGTCGCATTGGCCTGCACCGCCTGGATCGCCGCCACCAGTTGCGGCACCAGGCCTCGCACAGTGGCGATATCGTCACCGAAGCTGCCCGTCAGGTCTTGCAGGAACTGCACGTCCAGTGGCGAGGCCGTGCTGCCGCCGCCACCGATATGCACATGCTCGTTCTCGATGATGCAGTCGGTCGAGCCGGACAGGTCAAGGTAATCGTTGGCCGTGCCTTCAGAGGCATCCAGCGTGTCATGTCCAAGGAAGTCTTCGATCTCGGCCGATGCCCCGTTCAGATGATAGTGGTCGTCGCCCGAACCTCCCGACAGGATGTCATGGCCCGATGTCGCATGAAGGTCATCGTCACCCTCACCGGCCAAGAGCAGGTCATTGCCCGCGCCCCCATCAATCGAGTCATTGCCTGCGCCGCCCTCCAGCACATTGTCGCCCATGCCGCCGGTCAGGCTATGCGCAGTGCCGCCCAGCCGGATGATCTCGGCATCGCCGGTGAAGGTGATGCCGTCCTTCATCAGCACAACGGTGTCGGTCCCCGAGATATCGACGATGGTGGCGCCCGAGGCCGTCAGGACATAGGTGTCATTGCCCGCCCCGCCATCCAGCGTATCGGCCCCGCCATTACCGGTCAGGGTGTCGTTGCCCTCCATCCCTGCCAGGCTATCGTTGCCGGTCGAACCGTCCAGAAGGTTCGCGTCGAGGTTCCCGGTGCCGGTCAGCCCGCCCTTGGTCAGGGTCAGGACATCGACCCCCAAGGTCATGGCCCAGCTGACAGAGGAAAGCACAGTGTCTCGCCCACCTACGTCGGTCACTACGTCGCCAGTGTTGTCCACTTTGTAAGCGTCGTCGCCCAGGCCGCCGATCATCGTGTCGGCTCCGAGACCGCCCGAGATCGTATCGGCGAAATCGGTGCCTGTGATCACGTTGGCCAGACGATTGCCCGTGCCGACCCGCGCAGCACCGGTCAGGGTCAGGTTCTCGAGGTTGGTGCCCAGCACCATATCTGCCGACGAGACCACCGTGTCGACGCCCCCCGTCGCAGTCTCGGTGATCTTGTCCAACCCTTCGGTGAGATAGGTGTCGTTGCCCTTGCCGCCGACAAGCGTATCCGCGCCGAGTCTGCCGTCCAGGATGTCGGCCCCGGTAGAGCCTTTGATCGTGTTGGCGATGTCAGAGCCCGTGCCGGTCAGGCCGGCCTTCGTCAGGATCAGGGTCTCGACCTCGCCGCGCAAGGTGTAGGAGGCGCTTGCATAGACCGTATCGGTGCCCTCACCGGAAGCCTCGATGACCTGGTCCAGCGCATTATCGATGTAATAGGTGTCGTTGCCCATCAGACCGCGCAGCGTGTCGATCCCCGCCTTGCCATCCAGCACGTTGTTCAACGCGTTGCCGGTGATCGCATTGACGCCGGTGTTGCCCGTGCCGCGCAATGCGGCGCCTTCCAGTGTTAGGTTCTCGACATTGGTTTCTAACACCCGATCGATCGAGGAGCGCACCAGGTCGATGCCGCCCGTGGCGGTCTCGATCACCACGTCGCCTGCGTCGGTCACGACATAGGTGTCGCCGCCCAGGCCGCCCGCCATCGTGTCATTGCCCGCACCGCCGGAAAGCATGTTGACGCCTGTCGTGCCAGTCAGCATGTTGTCCAGCGCATTGCCGGTGGCGTCGCCGGCGAGGTCTGTCAGGGTCAGATTCTCGATCCCGTCCGCCAGCCCGAAGCTGATCGAGGATATGACCGTGTCCACGCCTTCGACCGGGGCTTCGACCGCGGTGTCCCCGACATTGTCCACGAGGTAAAGGTCATCGCCCGCGCCGCCGGTCATGCTGTCGGCACCGGTACCGCCGTCAATCGTGTCGTTGCCCGCGTCGGTCGAGATCGTGTCGTTGCCGCCCAAGGCCATCAGGTTGTCATTGCCCGAGCCGATGGCGTGATATGCCCCGCCATAGCCCGCCCCGATCAGGTCCGCGCCCGCGCTGCCATAGGTGTTGGTATCGCGCACCCAGCCCGCCGGAGTATAGAGCACCTGCACGCCTTCGCCCATGCCCGGCGTGCCAATGATCAGATCCGCGGTCCCGTCGCCATTCAGGTCTCCGGCCACTGCGATCGAGGACCCCGCGAGGCTGCCCGCAGCCCCCACGATCTTGGCACCGCCGATCGACTGCGAGATCTCAGACAGGTTCACCGCGCGGTACAGCTGGTCGCCCCAGATGATCTGGACCGCCCCGGCATTCGCTCCGCCCTCGGTATCGCCCGGCGTGCCGAGGATCAGGTCCGCGACGCCATCACGGTTCAGGTCGGCATTGCCCAGGACCCGCAGCCCGGCCAGGTTGCCGCCCGAGATCTTGACACCGCCGATCCCTGCCGCCACATCCGCGAGGTTGACGTCCACATGCCCAGTCTGGCCAAAGACCAAATAGGCTGCGTTCGTCCCGCCCACCAGGATGTCATGCAGCCCGTCGCCGTTCACGTCGCCGGCGTCCGAGACCGAGGCCCCTGCGCCCACGCCCGCCTCGCCGGTGATCTTGTAGCCCGAGGCCAAGGCACCCAGGTTCACCGTTGCCCCCGAGGCCTGGCCATCGACGACCCAGACCGCACCTGCGCCGCCACCTGCCGTAGCGCTGCCCAAAACGACTTCGGACCGCCCGTCGGCATTCTGGTCGGTCAGCGCCGCCACGGCCTCACCGATCCGGTCCCCCGCTGCCGCGCCTAGGATCGCGAAACCGCCGGTCCCGGCTGCCACGTTATTCAGCAGAACCGCCGGATCGGTCGCCTTGCCCCAGACGATATAGGCCGCCCCGGCATCTGCGCCGCCCGCATCGTTGCCGGGCGCGCCTATCAGCACGTCGGTCTTGCTATCGCCGTTCATGTCCCCGACCGAGGTCATCGACCAGCCCGCCATGTCGCCCGCCGCCTGGCCCTTGATCGCATAGCCTTTGCCACCTCCTGTGAAGGGATCGGCGAGGTCGACACCGCTGCCCAGTCCGCCGGCCGCCTTACCCCAGAGGACAAAGCCTGCGCCCGCGTCACTCGCCGCGCCGACCGCCATGCCCGGAGCGCCCACCAGTATTTCGCCCAAGTGGT
This sequence comes from uncultured Alphaproteobacteria bacterium, assembly GCA_963772935.1. Taxonomy (GTDB): domain Bacteria; phylum Pseudomonadota; class Alphaproteobacteria; order Rhodobacterales; family Rhodobacteraceae; genus JANNNF01. Next base: position 266,267 of record CAVYZK010000001.1, read on the forward strand.
CGCCGTTCAGATCCGCAACTGCGCCCACCGCAAAGCCCGCCATGTCCCCCGAACGGACGCCGTCGATGATGATCACATCTGGCGTCCCATGCGAGGCATCCTGCGTTGAGCCTGCGACTGCCTGGCCGAGGGTGACGAAGACGCGCCCAGCATCGACCGCCTTGTCGTTGCTCCCCGGCGTGCCAATGATCAGATCGGCGAAACCGTCGCCGTTGAGGTCGACCGAGCCTGCCACGGCACCCGGAAGTGACAGCGGCGTCGCCGTCATGTCGCCCGGAGCCGGAGAGGTCAGGGTATAGCCGCCCCCCGAGTTAATGGTGGCGCGCAGCAGAATCTTGTTTGCAGGTATGGTCATGGGTCACCCAAGAATGGAAAGCTTGCCAAGCACTCCCTGTATTTCCCAAGTTCCGGTCAATAAGCCTGAAGGTCTATTGCGGCGGCCTGAACCAGATGTCTAAACGCCTGGAACGGCCATAAGCAGAAGCATACGCGCGGGAACAGCCTGTCAGACGCTTTTGGACCGCAGGGGGTCACCTTCGCCGGGCATCAGCTTTTCAACGAAGACCGCGCTCAGTTGCGCACGGTTTGACGTATCGGATTTGCTATAGATTTTCGCGAGCTGAGCCCGCACCGTCCCAACGGCAGAACCCCGGATCTGCGCAATTCTTTCCAACTCAAATCCCTTCAGAGACAAGATCACGACGTCTCTCTCGGCTTTGGTCAGGCTCCAGAGGTCGAAATGTTCCTCCATCACCTTCAAGAACTCGCCCGAAGCGATGGCGAGTGCCGAGCTCTGGGCCCGCGCCGTCCTCAGGCTTCGCAGGAGTTCCCGGCCGACAACGACGATCCCGATCCCAAGCGCAAGCGCGACCGACGCCTCGCTGATCGGATGAAGCCCGGTCGGGTCGTGCGACAACTCCTCTGCCGCATCCATGAGAAAGAAGACCATCGCCAGGGCCTGAATGCCAAGGACGACGGCTAAACCAAGGGGAATCAAACGCTCGTTCTTCATCGCGACACGCCAAAAGCAAAGAACCCGGTGCCGTCTGCGGTGCAGCACCGAGCCAAAGGTCCGGAGCGGCCATGGGCGACCCAGAGCCAAGTTTCCCACAGATCGGCAGCGGGCGTAAGACATATCAGATGCTGACACCGAATAGCCGCCCAACCCCGGCCGTGATTACCATCGCCGCGGCGCCCCAGAACAGGACCCGCAACGTCGCCGGTGTACGTGGGGCACCGCCTGCCTCAGCCCCCAAGGCACCAAGACCCGCAAGCGCCAGAAGTGTGACGCCGACGACATACCAGATGATGCCTTCGGTCGGTGCGAGTGCGGCAGCGGCCACCCGCCCTAAGGCAAAGGTGAAGTCATCTGCCGAGAGTTTAGCCAAGGTAGCCCGGTCGGCATGAGGCAGTTCCCAACGCCCGGGACAAAATTGTCAACCAACACCACTCCGTCCGCCGCATGGATCTGGTTGACAGAGACAACGCAATGCCCTCTGCATTCAACCGGGTCAATGCCCGTCACCCAATCCGCGCCGTTGCACAAGTCACCACACTGGATACACACGGTAGTCGAGGCCTCTCCGGCCGGGGTCAAGTCAAAGGTATCGAACCCGGTGCTGCCGATCAGCGTGGAAATGCCACGGTCGATCATTACTTCACTCCGGTCTGTGCCGATGACCATCTCGCTCACGCCGATGTAGCGGAACCGTTCAAGACCAGTGGCATGCCAGGCCCCGGCCAGGCCGTTGAGTAGGATGTCTCCGGTGGTGACAGGCGCGCTGGCTTCGAGGCTTTGTTCGGCACCGGATCAGCAGGTTGTTGATCTCCTGCATGTCCAGCCCGGCACCGCCGGCAAAGGTCGAGCCTATGCCCGCATTGTGGCAAAGCCGTCAATCGAGCCATAGATTGTGGCCGCAAGCACCGGGGCGTCATTGGGGGCCGTCACGCTTATAGAAATCTGTTACGTGGTGACCGCACTCTGGTTGCCAATGGCAAGCGCACCGAAGGTGCCGGGCCCAAAAAGCTGACACTGTCGGTCAGGTCGCCATCACGCAACGTCAACTGTCTCGAGCCGGCAAGCACGACGTCCTCGGTTAACCAAGGCGGTGATGTCTTCCGTGACAGACTTTTCCTAGGTTGCCTCCTTAAATTCCTGAAAAAGGACCGCACCATCAATCCGAAGAATTGAACACATAAAGCCAACTTGGAATGTGACCGACCGGAATGCCCATCTCCGCTTGCACTGCGGCCGACACTTTGCTGAAGCGTTGGTCGAACGTCAGCTTTCGGGGGTGCGGCTACGCAGCAATAGTTGGCGTTGACCGGCACCTTTGGGCCGGTCACGCCTTTCGCGGCGGCGGGTCGGCGGGGACCGCAGGACCTCTCACTCGCTATCCCGCAGCATATAGCTTTGAACCGCTTAGCCCTTCAAGAAACGTTGGCCTGACCGCCCTCAAAACAACCCGGCACTAGGCCCGCAACGCCTCGATCACCGTGCGCAGGCCGGCGGATTGGTGCCGACGCGACGGGTAGTAGAGGTGAAGCCAGTCCTCGGGCGGGCACCAGTCATCAAGGCAGACGACAAGCTGTCCAAGGGCCACAAGCGGTCTTGCACGCTCCTCCCAGACATAGGCCAGCCCGGCGCCGGACACGGCCGCCGCGATCATCAACTCGTGGTCATCCATCGACAACGGCCCCTGCGGCTGAAAGTCGATGGCCCGTTCCCCTTGGCGGAACGACCACGGATAAGGCGTGCCGTTGGGGTAGATGTTGCGGATGCAGGTGTGGCCCGGCAAATCCTCGGGCACAGTCGGGATCTGGCGTGTCGCAAAGTAGCGGGGCGACCCGACCACGATCAGGCGCAGGCGCGGCCGGATCCGCACTGCCGTCATCCCGTCGCGCAGGCTCTCTCCCAGCCGGATACCCGCATCGTACCCTTCCTCGACAATATCGACCAGCCGGTCCGTCGCCACGATCTCCAGTTGCAACTGCGGGTTTTCGGCGGTCAGCCGACCCATCACCGGGCCAAAGACAAACGGCGCGACGGAGTTCGGGGCGTTGATCCGCACCTTGCCAAAGGGCGTGTCGCGGAACTGGTTCAGCGCATCCAGCGCGGTCCCAATCTCGGCAAATGCCGGAGACAGCCGCGCGAGCAGCATCGCTCCGGCATCAGTCAGCGACACGCTGCGCGTGGTGCGGTGCAGCAGACGAAGACCCACGCGCTCCTCAAGCCCGCTGATGGCATGGCTGATGGCCGAGGCGGTCACGCCCCGCTCCTCAGCGGCCCGGCGAAAGCTGCGATGGCGGGCGACCGCATCGAAAGCGGCGAGTTCCGACAGATCAGTGGCGCGCATAGATGAATCCAGCTCAGCATTGTTGCGAAGAGTATGCGAGTTATCAGACTTATCGTAAAGCGTCACATTGCTCTCACGGGCCGGATACGCCGGCCAGAGGAGAGATACGATGCCTGACTTCATCCCACCCACCGCCAACACCGCCTCGCCCTTTGCCGACATGCGCGGTCACCATGTCGCGGTCCGCACCCCGGAACTTGAGGCTGCGAAACGCTGGTATGTCGAGAAGCTGGATTTCCGCGTGGTCGCCGAATGGGATTATGCCGACGAAAAGCTGGCCTATCTGGCCCCCGCCACCGACGACCAGTTCTACATCGAGATCCTCGGCGGCGGCGATCCGCAGCCGCAGGACGTGCGCCCCTATACCGACCTTGGCGACAGCCTGAAATACGCGGGCTACCACCACTTCTGCCTCAGCGTCACCAGCGTGGAGCAGACGGTCGAAATCCTGCGGTCGCGCGGTGTGACCATTGTCACCGAGCCTTTCACCTTGCCCGCGATCAGCCGTCGGCTGGCGTTCTTTGCCGACCCCTTTGGCAATCTGATCGAACTGGCCGAAGTCATCTAACTCCAGCACCCGCGCCACCCGGCGCGGGCCACCACAGTCACAAAGGAAAGTCCCATGAAAACCTGGTTCATCACCGGTGCCGCGCGCGGCTTTGGCGCGTTGGTTGCCGCATTGGCGCTGGCCAACGGCAACAACGTCGTCGCCACCGCCCGCAATCCCAAGGCGCTGACGGATCGCCTTGGCGCGCATCCCAATCTGTTGCCGCTGGCGCTGGATGTCACCGACGAGCGGCAGTCCATCGCCGCAACGGCCGCCGCTGTCGACCGCTTTGGTCGGATCGACGTGCTCTTGAACAACGCGGGCTTTGGCGTGATGGGCGCGGTAGAGGAAACAACGGCGGCAGAGGTCGAGGCCGTTTATCGCACCAACGTCTTCGGCCTGCTGAACGTCACCCGTGCGGTGCTGCCGCACATGAGGGCTGCCCGATCGGGGCGCATTCTCAACATCTCCTCCATCGGCGGCTATCGCGGGGCGGCGGGGTTCGGGATCTATTCCTCGACCAAATTCGCGGTCGAAGGCCTTAGTGAAGCCCTGCATGGCGAGCTGGCACCGCTCGGGATCCAAGTGACCGTGATCGAGCCTGGCTACTTCCGCACCGATTTCCTTGACTCCACATCCCTGATGATCAGCCCGGCCAGCATCGCGGATTATGCCGCGACGGCAGGTCGGGTACGGCAGGTTGCAGCAGACCTTAGCTACAACCAGCCGGGCGACCCGGCCAAGCTGGCGCAGGTGATCGTGGACTTCGCCGGTGTGGAAAACCCGCCGCTGCGTCTGCCCATTGGCAGCGATACGGTCGCCGCAATCGAGGCCAAGCATCTGGCCGATGCGGCGATACTGGCGGACTGGCGAAAGGTGGCCGTGTCTACCGACTTTTGAGGCTCGCGGTCTCTGCGGACAGCGTATCTGCATATTGCAGAGAACCCGAAGGCTACGGCAAAGCGATGCGGCGGCAACCACTGGCGCATCGGAAAAGGATCTCCGCCTGATGTGAACCGCTGGCATCGTGGACAGGATTTCCTTACGGCACGACCCAAGCGACTGTCTTGCGGCCTGCCGCCAAGCAGCATCGGGTCGATCTGGCCGTCGGCTTTGGGCCGAGCTCTCGGAGTATACCGGGTGCGGCCGTGCCCACCGTACCTTTCGGAAAGCCGTCTGATGGTGCTGCGGCTTGGCTGGCGCGGAAACCTTGCCGGAGCAGACGTTCGAACGGAACGCAGCGAGCGGAGATCGGTCGGATGGCAGCGCTGATGGTGATCGCAGAAAGACTGGATGGTGATTATTCGTGCGACGCACAGAGAACTATCCTGCGCTTTCCCTACACCGACTGCGAGTCGCAATACTGTGCCCATCCCTACCAAAAGATTCTACGCAGGCATGGGTTCAGCCTATCGATGAGCGGCAAGGGCGATTGCTATGATAACTCGGCCCCCTGTCGGCAGAATTGCTGTGCAAATCGCCTGCCGGGCAATGGTTGAAAGCGTCTTCATAGCCCTGAAGGCCGAACTGGTCAGGAGCAGCGACTGGCACAGCCGGCGCGACGTCGAAATCGCAATCTTCGACTACATCAATGGCGTCTACAACCCGCGCGGGAAACACTCAGTCCCAGGCTGGACATCACACTTGGCATTCGAACACAGGGCCGCCCAAGATGAGCACCAGACCGGAACGAAGCCGGTGCAAGACCATGGACTTTGTGGCGGATCGTCTGGCCGACAGCCGCCAGTTACGGCTGCTGAACGTGTCGGACGACTTTAATCGTTAGGGTCTGGGCATCCAAGTCGACGTCTCGTTGCCCCAGAACGGATCTCGCGTTCCCTGAACCACATCATCGAAACCATTGAGAAGGCTCAGGACTTGCAACAACGACCGGCCCAACTTGGGCATCGGCGGCATTCCACCCGCACAAAACCGAAAATGGCTGGGTAAATTCGACGAATACACCTCTTTAGAAATGACGGGATTACCACTCCCCGCAGCGCCTTGCCCAACTATGAAATATTAGCCAAAAACTCCAGTTTCAAACGGTCCATCTTTCAGAAGGCAGAGCACACCGCAGCGCCGGGATCGGCCAGCCGATCATCGTCGAACGCGCCTTGAAATGGCGCGCGCTACAGGAAATCCGATTGACTGAAGGAATCGGCGCTGGTCGTGCCAAAGACGATAATGGTGCAATCCTCGGTGCCGTTGCCATCGAAATCAACGGACAGATGCGTTTGAAAATACCGCACCTCGGTTACTCCCGACGCCGTGAAGTCGAAAACGTTGACATAAACCGGTGTGCTGGCACCGCCGCTGATCTGAAGCTTGTTGGTGAAGTTGCCCTCCACACCTTCTGCAGGCCTGAAGCCGATGACGATATCTGTGCCGCCTGTATCCAGCGGGGTGAAGACGAATGTGTCGGTTTCGCCCGGCTGATCGGCCTGACCGACCAGCGTGTCATTGCCAGCACCTCCGGCAAGCAGATCGTTGCACCCCAGCGAGCCTTGCAGGGAATCGTCGCCCGCCCCGCCATATAGCGCATCGCCTGAGTTCGCCGGATCACTGCCACTGCCGCCGAACAGGCTGTCGTTGCCGGTCCCGCCGTAGAGGAAATCACTGCCATCTCCGCCCGACACGCTGTCATTGCCCGCGCCACCGTTCAGAGTGTCGTTGGCGGCAGCGGAACCAAGGCTGTCATCGCCGCCGCCGCCATAAAGCGCGACAGAGCTGCCGCTCAACACCGTCACCACATCACTGCCAGCGCCGCCGTTGACCCTGCTGAAGGACGCATTTTGCAAGGTGCCAAGCGTCAGGCTGTTGCCCGCAGCGGAAAGCGTGATCAGATCGGTCACCACATCCGTGCCAGAAAGATCAATCGTACCGCCGGTCGTGAAGGTGATCGCGCCGGTGGTCATGCTTGTCAAATCCGTCAGGCCGTTCAACTGCGCTGCAGTCACGGTCAGCCCGCCGCTGAAACCGATGATGGTTTCCAGCCCGACCAGCGAGGTGTTCAGCACCGCAAGGTTGGCAACCGTCGTCACAGCGCTGGCATCAAGCGTGTCCACGCCCGCGCCGCCGTCATAGATTTCGCCGCTGGCCAGATCGCTTGCGCCGAGCAAAATCAAACTGTCGTTGTCGTCGCCGCCATAAAGGCTGTCACGGCCCTCGCCGCCGAACAGCGTGTCGTTGCCCTCGTCCCCCGAAAGGCTGTCGTTGCCGGTGCCTCCGTCCAGCCTGTCATTGCCGGAATGGGCGCCAAGCGTGTCGTCGCCACCGCCGCCGTTCAGCACGACGTTGCTAGAGACAAAGGCGCTCACCGCGTCGTTGCCCGCCCCGCCGTTGACGGTGCCATCAAACTGGCCGAACAGTCCGGTCGCCAGTTTCAGATCGTTTCCTGCCGCCGAAAGATTGATCACATCGGTCACGACAGCAGCGGAGGAAAGGTCGATCACCCCCGCGGTCGAGATTGTGATGGTGCCAGTATCAATGATGCCCGAACTGCCTTGGAAACTGTTCAGCTGGCTTGCAGAGATCGTCAGCCCGCCCCGGAACCCAGAGATGCTTTCCAGACCAACAAGCGTGGCACCCTCGATGGAAAAGGCGGTGGTGATGGCGGCGCCGTCCAGCGTGTCGCTGCCATTGCCCCCGTCATAGATTTCGCCTGCGACCGGGCCCTGCACTGCGCTCAAACGCAGTGTGTCCGTGCCGTCACCGCCGTAAAGCTGATCCACCCCCGTGCCAGCAATCAAGGTGTCATTGAACGTGCCACCGTAGAGCTGATCGTTGCCGCTGCCGCCGTTCAGCACATCAAAGCCGCCACCGCCATACAGGCTGTCATCCCCGGTGCCGCCGTACAGCGAGTCACTGTCAGCGGCCCCCGTCAGACTGTCATTCCCGCCGCCGCCGTTCAGCACAACGCTGAGGTTGCCGCGCACAATGGTCACCGTGTCGTTGCCTGCGCCGCCGTTGACGGTGCCGTCAAAATGGCCAAAGCCGCCAACCGCAGACAGCGACAGGATGTTGCCCGCCGCAGACAGGTTGATCACATCGGTCAGCACATATTCATTGGAAATGTCGATCACGCCCGCATCTGCGATGGTGATTGTGCCGGTGTCGATGAAGCCGCCAGAGGCAGGGCTGAAACTGTTCAGCTGGGCCGCGCTTATCGTCAGGCCGCCGAAGAAACCAGACAGGTTTTCCAGCCCGCTCAGCGTGACGCCGCGCGAGGCAAGGTTGAACGCAATTGTAATCGCGGTTCCGTCCAGCGTATCTCTGCCAAGGCCGCCATCATAGACCTCGCCAGCCACAACGGCAGAGGCGTTCTCGATCACCAGCCTGTCGTTCTGATCGCCGCCATACAGCTGATCCCTGCCAGCACCGGCATAAAGCAGGTCATTACCGATGCCGCCATAAAGCACGTCATTGCCAATGCCGCCCGTCAGCGTATCGACACCGCCGCCACCGGCCAGCGTGTCATTGCCATCAGCGCCTGTTAAGGCTGTCAAACCCGTCGTCCCCGGTCAGCGCATCATCGCCGCCGCCACCGTTCAGCACAACGGCGACGGTGCCCCTGACCACCGTGACCACATCATTGCCTGCGCCACCGTTGACGGTGCCGTCAAAGCTGCCGAAATTTGGCACGCTGCTGAGCAGCAGAGTATTGCCCGCGTCAGACAGGTTGATCACATTGGTCAGCAGATAAAACGCATCCGACAGGTCCATCGTGCCTGCGGTCGTGATCGTGAGGGTGCCAGTGTCGATTGTCGAGCCATAGGCGCCAAAGCTTGCCAACTGCGCCGCCCTCAGGGTCAGGCCGTCGGCAAAGCCGACAAGGCTTTCCATCGCGTTGAAGGTGATGTTCAGGGCCGCAAGGTTGAACGCGCCGCCAATGGCGCGGCCATCCAGAACATCCCTGCCCGCGCCGCCGTTAAAGACCTCGCCGGAAACCAGATCAGCAGCCGAGTCAAGGATCATCAGATCATCGCCCTGACCACCAAAAAGCGTATCCCGACCTATCCCGCCAAACAGGATGTCGTTGAACCGGCCGCCATAAAGCTGGTCCGCGCCTGCACCACCGAACAGAATATTGTTGAAGTCGTTGATATTATCTGGGCCGCCCACCAGACTGTCATTGCCCGCACCGCCAAACAACGTGTCGCTGCCCACGCCGCCGAACAGACTGTCATTGCCGTTGCCACCGTCCAAGGTGTCGGCACCGTCTGCTGCGGTCAGCCGGTCATGGCCCGCACCGCCATTCAGCCTCACCGACAGATCGCCGCTCGTGATCAGCACGATGTCGTTTCCGGCCCCGCCATTCACCGTGCCGTCGAAGCGGCCGACAGAACCGTTGGCGTTCAGGCTTATAGAATTGCCCGCAGCCGACAGGTTTATCACGTCGGTATAGACCTCGGCACCAGAAAAATCGATGTTGCCGGCCGTTGAAAGACCAAGCGTGCCAGTATCCAGATAGATCATTCCGGCAATGTCGGCGGTGGTCAGCGTCAGCCCGCCACGGAAACCCACCAAGCCCTCCAGCCCGCTGAAGGTAGTGCCCGAGCCCGTCAGAGTGAAGGCGGTTGTCACCGCCTCGGCATAGAGGAAATCCGTGCCAGCCCCGCCATTATAGACCTCGCCTGCCATAAAGTCGGTGGCTAGCGCGCCGATGGTCAGCGCGTCGTTGCCAGCGCCACCGAACAGCTGATCGACACCGGCATCGCCGGAAAGCGTGTTGCGGCCAGCCCCGCCGTAAAGCTGATCCGCGCCCGCGCCACCAACAAGCGCAGAGCTGGTTCCCCCGACGCTCAGCACATCATCGCCGCCGCCGCCATACAGCACTTCCAAGAACGTGCCCAATGCGGTGACAACATCGTTGCCGTCGCCGCCATGCACCTCATAAAGCGCGTCTGGAAACGCCGCATCGCCGCCGGACAATAGTGTGTTGCCAGCATCCGACAGATACACGGTGGAAACCTGAAGATAGCCGTCGTTGAAGTTGAGCAGACCGCCATCCGCAATGGTCACGGTGGGGACACTGACATAAAGGAAGCTGTCCATCTGGCTGGCAGCCACCGTCAGGCCGCCAAAAAACCCTTGGATCAGTTCGATGCCGTTCAGCGTGAAATTCCGCAGATCGACCGGGCCCAGCGCGCCGATGCCATCCAGATAGTCCATGCCATCGCCGCCGTCATAGATCGAACCCGCCACGGGAACGGTCTTGACGCCTGTCAGATAGTCATTAAACGCGCCAATCGTCAGAAAATCATCACCGGCACCGCCGTAAAGCGAATCCAGCCCGCCCTTGCCGCCCAGAGCGTCATTTCCAGCACCACCAAAAAGCGCGTTGGCGCCCACGGTACCGGTCACCACGTCGTTGCCCGCACCCGCCAGCACGTTTTCGAACTGCAGCAGACTTTGACCTGCGATACTGGTTCTGCCATTTGCAAGCGTCAGGGTCAGATTGCCCGCAAATCCAGACAGATCCAGCGTATCAACACCCCCACCACCGACGGCCTCCAGGGTGGCCTCGGTCGCAATGACCAGATCATTGCCGCTGCCGCCGTAAAGCGCATCGCCGCCGCCACTGCCGTCCAGCGTGTCACGGCCCGCACCGCCATAAAGCGTGTCGTTCCCGCTGGACCCGACCAGAAGATTGGAAAGCGCATTGCCGGTGCCGGTCAGGTTGCCGACAAGTAGCGTCAGGTTCTCCAGATTGTCCGACAGCACATAGCTGGCCGAGGTGATGACGCTATCCCTGCCCTCTCCAACAAGCTCTGAAATACTGTCGGCGGCAGAGTCGACGTAAAACAGATCGTTGCCCTTGCCGCCGATCAGCGTATCAGTGCCCGCGCCACCATCCAGCGTATCATCGTTGTCGGTGCCGGTGATCGTGTTGTTCAGAGTATTGCCAATGCCCGACAGGCCGATCGCACCGATCAGGACAAGCCGCTCCACCCCTGTCGAAAGGCTGTGGCTGACGGTTGCATATACCGTGTCGATGCCAGGCCCCGCTGTTTCGATGATCCTGTCGTTACTGGAATCAACAAAATACACATCATCGCCCGCGCCCCCCGCTATGGTGTCGTTACCGGTCCCACCATCAAGGCTGTCATTGCCCGCGCCACCATAAAGCCGGTCAACCCCGATGCCGCCGTTCAGGCTGTCATCGCCATCACCGCCATAAAGCGTGTCATTTCCCGCATCACCAAGCACCGTATCCGATTCACTGCTGACCCCGATCACATCCACCGATCCGGCGGGCGCGACCAGACCGTCGCCAGCTTGATGTACGAAATCATTGCTGATCGAACCTTGGACAATCGGCATAGGAAGCTCCTGGATGACTCGTATGAGGTCGATCTGATTCGCGATCTTGCCTATCGCATTTATGGCGGCAAAGAGCCGCCGCTGTCAGCAATTATGGCGATTTCCAGCCCGAACTGCCCGCTGGTGCACATGGTTGGTGCTTGTCTTTCAATCGCCGCCGACCTTCGTCGGTTGTTCGTATCAGCAATCCGCAACAGCTTTATCCGTCGGCAAGGGCAAGCTGACTCTCGGCGTCCGCGCGAGGACGGACGCCAAGAAGCCATCCTTACACCGTCCTGATTGTGCCACCATCTATGACAAACTCAGCGCCATGGATCGCAGCAGCACGGTCGGAGGAGAGGTAGGCGATAAGGTCGGCCACCTCCTCAGGCTCTGCTCCGCGCCCGATCGAGATGCCGCCCAAGACATCGAGCACAGACTGCCGCGCGTCCTCGATCGTGCCGCCATTGGCAGTCCGAAGCATTTCGAGAAAGTCGCCGGTGGCATCGGTCATGATCCAGCCCGGCGAGACGGAGTTGACCCGCACGCCCTTGGGACCGAGTTCCTTCGAGATCGACTTGCTGTAGGTCCTCAGCGCAGCCTTGGCGGCGGCGTAGCCGGTCGTCGATTCGGGCAGTGGCAGGACGGACTGGATCGAGGTGACATGCACCACGATGCCTTCGCCCCGCTCCAGCATCTGCGGGATCAGCAGGCGGTCGAGCCGGACCGTCGCGAGCAGATTGAGGTTCAGCTCGGCAAGCCAATGGTCGTCTGTCAGCGCGGCGAAGCCACCCGCAGGCGAAGCCGAGCCACCGATGACATGGGCAAGAATGTCGATGCCGCCCAGGCGTTCGAGCGCCGCCTTGGCCAACGCTTGGCCACCTTCCGCCGTCGTCAGGTCAGCCTGCACATATTCGACGCCCTCGATGGGATCTTTGATCGCGCGGGCGGCGGTGACAACACGGGCTCCGCCGGCCAGGAAGCGCTCGACCGTAGCGCGGCCCAGACCCTTGGTGCCACCGCTGACAAGCACGCGTTTGCCGGCGAACTCGGTGGGATCGATCTTGATGGTCATACCGTTGTCTCCAGCGTCTTGATGGCGCCTTGCACCAACGTGAACCGATAGGTGAAGCGAAGCGGGCTGCCGGGGAAGTCGCCATGGGCGGGGCCTTCGACGACGACATCGCCGTTTTCTTCCCGAACGGTATCGGGCACGAAGATCGCCTTCACCGGGATCACTTCATGCTCGAAAAGCTGGCGGATCGCCGCCAGCCCCTCGAAATGCTTGCCGTTGTCGATGAAGACGGCGTCGCGCAGGAAGGGCTTCAACATGCCGTCGATATCGAGACGGGCGTTTGCCGCGACATAGTCGGCGATCGGCGTGGGTAGATCGCATAGACATGTTCATCTCCTTGACTGTGATGAGGCCAATCTAGCGATGGACATTCCTCCTGATAATCGAGACAATTCGCGATGAGGGTATCACGAAAAACGGGACAATGACGCGCCATTCGCTGATCGAGCTTGAGGCGGTCCTTGCCATCGTGCGGTGCGGCTCGTTTCGGGCGGCGGCGCTTGATCTCGGCATGTCGACCACGGCCATCAGCAACGCGGTGGGCAAGCTTGAACGGGAGCTTGCCGTGCGATTGTTCAACCGCACCACGCGCAGCGTCTCGCTCACCTATGCAGGACGGATCTTCGTCGCGCAGATCAAACCCGCGCTCGAGGACATCCAGAAAGCGATGAACACGGCGCGCTCCCAGCAGGAGACGCCGTCCGGCACCTTGCGCATCAATGCCTTCGCGACGGCAGCGCGCGAGATCATGACGCCGCTGGTCCTGAGCTATCTGCAGCGCTATCCGCAGGTTCATATCGACATCGTCACGGAGGGGCGGCTTGTCGACGTCGTGGCGGCGGGCTTCGATCTGGGCGTGCGCAGCGCGGATCTGGTGCCCAGCGACGCGATCGCCATACCGCTGGGTCAGATGCGTCGCATGGCGGTTGCCGCATCCCCCGCCTTTTTCGAGAACAGGGCCATCCCCAAAGTGCCGCAGGATCTGCTCTCCTACCCCTGCGTTCGCGTGGCCGGCTTCCCGATGGCGCATTGTTCCGATGGCGGTTCGAGAAGGGCGGCGAGGACCTGCAGCTCGACGTCGAGGGGCCGATCACGCTTGACGAAGCATCCCTGGCGCGGATCGCGGTGACAAACGGCGTGGGGATCGGCTATTTCATGGAAGCCGATGTCCGCGACGACATCGCTGCGGGACGGCTGGTGCGCATTCTCGAAGACTGGACGCCGCCGCTCGAGCCGCTGTGCCTCTATTATTCCAATCGGCGCAATTCCTCCGCCGCCTTCCAGGCCTTCATCGCGCTCGCGCGCGACTTCGCCGCCGGACGGCTCGCGCAGCCCTGATCTTGGCTGCTGTGCGTTTGCGTGGCGCACGATTGAAATCTGCTCCCGACTCAGCTTCGCGCTTTGATCAAAAGGCATCGGTGTTATCGAGGTCTGCCGAGTGCTGGTTCCTGCATCGAGCACGAACGACCGGTATTGGGAGCGTGACTGCGTAGCCTTGGGCTAAGTTGACCGCAGCCAAGGGCCGGTCAAATCGATGCTGCTGTTCATCGCAGCTAGAGCCCCAGCGGCGCATGGCGCGCCGGTCAGGGGGGGTAGAGATCGATCCTTTCTGACAAGGACAACGCATCGTCCAGATCGACGCCAACATAGCGAACCGTGCTGTCCATGTTGGTGTGATCTAACAGAAGTTGAACCGCGCGCAGGTTGCCTGAATGGACACGGCCGGACCAAAGATCTTCGCAGCTGATCATTTCTGCATCTTTGATCCAACGCTCCACCGACGGTCGTGTGGTTTCGGTAATCTGGAAGCGGACAGGTTTGCCTGTCTTGCTTTGCCTCACCGAGGCGCGTTCCTTGACGCGGCCTGCGGCGCAAACATCGTTCACCTTCAGGCAGACCAGATCGCAACCCCGAGCTTGCAATCAATGGCCATGTTGAACAGCGCAAGATCGCGCTTATTGTCGGCCATTTCCAGCCTGACACGGATGGACCAGACGTGTTTGGGTAGCAAGGGGGCGTTTCTGGCCAACGATGCGGCCCTTGTTTCAAGGCGCACGCGTAAGAAGAAGGGCGGGCAGTGTTTCGATGGCATCGCTTCTCTGCTGCCAGCCAAACCCGCCATGTCCTCGGCTATGCCGATATGACCGCGTCACTTCGACCACCGTTTCCGTACTGATAAATTACATCGGGCGGGAAGCTGATGTTCGCTGCAGTAAGCATCGGTGACTACCTTGGCTTTGGGATGGAATCCATCACCCCCCCTGATTTGATTTCTTTCCCAAAGGACGAGTTAGGGCTACGCTCGATCTTGTGTGACTATGTTGGCCTCGTGACAGGCGGTCGGCGCCCCCCGTTGGTCTGCCCATCCAGATAGGCTCTCGTGCCTCCCAATCCGGAGTCGTCCACGTGCAGGTCGTAATCTTCGTTCCGTCGAACCTTCATTCGCTCGAACTTGCCGGACTCATGGACGTCTTCGCCGAGGCGAATGCGCGTGCCGGCGACACGATCTACGACGTCACCGTCGTTGCAGAGGAGGACCGCCCTATCCGCTGCGCTTCGGGTCTGAGGGTCTTGCCGGACGCGACTTATCAGACGATCTCGAAGGCACCGGACACGCTTCTCGTCGTGGGCAGCGTCGGCGTTCCTACTGCACCAAGCAGGAAAGTCATCGATTGGCTGGCCCGGACTGCGCCCAAGGCGCGTCGCTATGGCTCGGTGTGCACAGGGGCCTTTCTGCTCGGCGACGCCGGGCTTCTCGGCGGTCGCAAGGTGGCGACGCATTGGCAGTATGCGCCCCTGCTTGCCGAACAGTTTCCTGATGCGAAAGTAGACGGCGACCGCGTGTTCATCCGCGACGGTGCCCTGGTGACCTCTGCCGGATCGAGTGCGGCGATCGACCTTGGACTTTCGCTTGTCGAGGAGGATCTGGGTCGCGACGTTGCGCTCTACGTTTCCCGGCGTCTGGTGGTTTTCCTGAAACGGCCCGGCGACCAGTCACAGTTCAGCGTGCATCTGGCGGCGCAATCCGTAGAACGCAGCCGGTTGTATGACGTCCAGCAGTACATCCTGAACCATCCCACTGCGGACCTGTCGATCACCCGCTTGGCCAAGATCGCTGCGATGAGCCCGCGCAACTTCTCGCGGGTCTTCACCCAAGAGGTGGGCGTCTCGCCGTCCGACTATGTCGACCTCACCCGGATCGATGTCGCGCGCTTCCTGCTTGAAAGCGGTCGGCTGTCGATCGACACGATCGCGGCCAAGAGCGGCTTCGGATCGCCGCGGGCGATGCGCCGCGCATTCCTGTCGCATATCGGCACCATACCCTCCGACTATCGTGATCGCTTCCGGACTTCCGGCGACGGGACGAGGCCCACTTTGTCCGAAATCGCCTGAGTGTTGTCCTGAAAGCGTAGTGGCCGCTGCTTGTGGCTCTGGCAGGGCTGCACGAAAGATGGGGACATGGAGACCTTCCCAGACCACCGCTTGACCGAACTCACAGCTTCCCAACTTGCGGAAGGTTCGCTCACAGGCGCGCAATACTGGCTCATTTGCGCTCATCGAGACCGCGCCTCATCCGCCGGTCGTCAACCTTGCCATCATGGTCTCTCGTTCCGGCCACAGATTCAATTTCCGCCAACAGATTGTCCGACATGAACATGCGCCACGATGACTCTGAACTTCCGGCACCTGCCCGCGAAGACGCCGCACCGTCACGCGCGGTGCTGGTCGTAATAGACGACACGCTTGTGAGCGAAACTGTGGCATTGCAATTGGCAAATGCCGGCTGGACGGCAGTCACCGCAGCCACCGCCGACGAGGCGGTGGCGGTGCTGCAATCCGATCCAACGATTGCGGTCGCTGTGTTACATACCCACGTGAATGGCGAAAGCGGGCTCGAGCTGTCGAGGACGCTGGCTGACTCGCGCCCCGAGCGATGGGCGATAGAGTGCGTATACATCGCGGACGAAACTGTCCTCGCTTCTGTGATCGACGTTCCGGGCACCTTGGTCTGCAATCCGCTTCAGCAACTGCCTCGCGTTGATCTGTCGAGACTGGTCGCTGCCGCCGATCGTGCTAACGGCCGCCGCCAGCGTCAGTCTATGCTGGACGAGCTAGAGCAGCGTGTGGCTGTGGGAGAAGCCACGAGACTGCGTCTGGCCGCTGCCCTTCGTGATGCCGAAGACATGAACCTTGCGCTGGCGGAAAGCACGGGTGCGGCCCGCAGGGAACTGCTGACGGTGATAAGCCACGAACTGAAGACGCCGCTTGTTCCGATTGTCGGACTTGCCGACATCCTGCTGACCTCGACCAGTCTGAGCCCTGCGAAGGTGCGCGAACTGGCGGGTCTGATCCGCGACGGCGGCGAGCGCTTGTGTGCAATCATCGACCGGGTACTCACCTATCTCGATGCCGACCGACGGCAGGCACTGGCGAAGTTGCATAAGTTCGATCTTCGCGACCTGATTGCTGCAGCATTGCGCAAACTTCCCAAGGACGCGGTCACTGAGGGCGCGACGTTTGATATTCACTGCCCGGACGACCTCTATGCTTGGGGAGCACTGGACCTCCTCGCCGAGGCCCTGAGCGAACTTGTCGACAACGGTCTCAAAGCAGGTCCCGCCGGGGCGCAGGTGCAGATCGCCGCGCGCCGTGACGATGCAGGAAATGTTGTGGTCGACGTGACAGATACTGGCCCCGGCCTGCCCGACATCGTGCGATGCAATCTGGGAGTGCCATTCCTGCAGGGCGATGCGAGCTTCGCGCGTCGCTGGTCCGGTGTCGGTCTAGGACTGGCCCGTGCGCGCAAGTTCGCGCGATTGAACGGCGGGGAACTGGAGGTCGCCATTCCGCAACCTCACACTGGCACGAAGATACGCCTTCTCCTCGCAAATTCGCCGGCTTGACTGTGTTTACGAACACAGCTGTTGGACGGTGACCGCCCCTTGCCGTAAATGGCCTCCACCGCATCGCGCTTGAACTCGTCTGTGAATTTAGCTCCGGACATCGCGTCCTTCTTGCTTCCAAAATTACCAAGCAAGGCATCTACAAATCTAGGGGCTATTCAGAGGTCGGCAAACCGGCCTCCTGCTCCTTGATCATCCCGATAATCTGCGCCTCGGTGAAACGGCTTTTCCTCATGTCGTCTGCTCCCTCTCAGGTTGGGCAGACTCTACATCACGGCGAGCGAGTTTCCGGTGGGCAGGTCAATAGGAGTTTGGCGCGAGCTTCGGATCCGCCCAACCTTCAAGTTGCTTTGTCGGAACGATTTTTTGTTGCCCGATGGTCCGGCGTTCTGACTGGGCGCATCAAGTCACGACAGGCCCACTTGGTCGGCCATCAAACGGTCGATCAGATCGAGCGCCGGACGAACAGCGCCTTCTGCCAAGGGATTCAAGGGTCCCGGCTGGAACTTCCGCGACAGGACTCCCCTGTAATTGCGCTCGCAGATCTCCTTATCCTCGGCGTTCGTGGCGCGCCAAACCTCGATGACCTTCTCGATCTCATAATCGACGCCCTCGATCGCATCCGCGCGGACATACCACCGCGAAGTCCATTCGACTTCTGTTTCCGAAATCGGGTTCATCGTGTGAACGATAGCTACCCCCCGCAAATCGGACAGTGACGGAAGCTACGATCTGAGGTCTGCTGATCCCCAAGACGAGGAGATCAGAACATGTCGAAACGCAGAAACCATGACGCGGCGTTCAAGGCGCGTGTGGCACTGGAGGCGCTGAAGGGTGAGCGCACGGTGTCGGAATTGGCGGCCACTTATGAGGTCCATCCGACGATGATCCATCAGTGGAAGAAGGCTCTGCTGGAGGGGGCCGCTGGCATCTTTGAACGTGGCGGTCCGGCTGCGGCCACCGCCGAGACTGCCGAGGACACGGTCCGTGATCTGCATGCAAAGATCGGAGAACTTGCCGTCGCCAACGATTTTTTGTCACGAAAGCTCAAGCCCTGGATCGGCAAGTGAGGCGCGGGATGATCGAACGAACCCATCCCAAGCTGTCGGTCGGGGCGCAATGCCGTCTGCTCTCGATCTCGCGGTCATCGTTCTATTATGAGCCGCAGGGCGAGACAGCGATGAACCTCGACCTCATGTTGCTGATCGACAAGCAGTTCCTGGACACGCCGTTCTATGGCGTCCGGCAGATGACATGGCACCTGCAGAACGAGGGTCATGCCGTGAATGAAAAGCGCATCCGGCGGCTGATGCGCCTTATGCGACTGATGCCGATCTATCAAAAGCCTAACACCAGCAAGCCCGCGAAAGGGCACAAGACCTATCCGTATCTGCTGGGCGGGCTGCGGATCGACAGGCCCAATCAGGTCTGGTGCGCGGACATCACCTACCTGCCGATGCGCAAAGGCTTTCTCTATCTGGTCGCCATCATGGACTGGTTCACCCGCAAGGTGCTGGCCTGGCACATCTCGAATACGCTGGAGGCAGACTTCTGCCTCGAGGCGCTGAACGAGGCCATCTACAAGTTCGGCGCGCCCGAGATCATGAATACGGACCAGGGGTCGCAGTTCACGTCCTTCGATTGGACCGACCGGCTGAAGCGGGCAAAGACCAAGATATCGATGGATGGCAAAGCCCGGTATCTGGACAACATCTTCATAGAACGCCTCTGGCGGTCCCTGAAATACGAATGCGTCTACCTGCACGCCTGGGAAACCGGGTCACAGGCCAAGGCAGGCGTCGGCCGCTGGATCACCTTCTACAACCACCAGCGGCCCCATGCCGCCCATGGCGGTCAACCGCCCGCCGTGGTCTACTTCAACGCAACCCAAACCGATCAGCAGGTGCAGGCAGTAGCTTAAATCATCCCGAAATCTGTCCAAGAGTTGGGGGGTAGCTCACTTTGGCCTGTTCCCGATGCTGAAACGCTTCGATGGTCAGTTGCAGCATGATTGGGAGCGTGCCTATCTGGCTGACAAGGGCATCCTGTTTCGCAATACCTTTGCCGATATCGAACACATCGTGTCGACGCTTGCCGCCAATGGCACGCGGTTCGAGTTTGAATGCTATGACACCGCCCACCTTTATAACCTGAAATACTTTGTCGATGCCGGGTTGGTGAAAGGCCCGCTGTTCATTCAGACGGTGTTCGGACTGTTGGGCGGGATCGGGGCGCACCCCGACGATGTGTTGCATATGAAACGCACTGCGGACAGACTGTTTGGCGATACCTTTCAATGGTCGGTGCTGGGGGCCGGGCGGAACCAGATGCAGATCGCTGCCATGTCCGCCGCGATGGGCGGTCATGTGCGCGTTGGCCTGGAAGATTCGATCTGGGCCGGGCCGGGGCAGTTGGCGATCAGCAATGCGCAACAGGTCCACACAGTCCGCCAGATCATCGAAGGGCTGGGGCTGGAGGTTGCAAGTCCGGATGACGCACGGGCAATGCTTGGTCTTAAAGGGGCCAACCTCGTCGGCTTCTGACCTTTGGCTGAACCACACACATCCGGAAACCTGCCATGATCCCCGCCCGTTTTGCCCACCTAACCTTCAGCTTCTTTCTGTCCGGCATGATGTCTTTCATCATCACAGGCGTGGCGACCCTGCGGGCCGTCGGCCTTTCAAGCGACGTGTTGCACCTTTGGCTAACCGCCTGGCCAGTCAGCTGGTTGATCGCCTTTCCAGCAGTGACGGTTGTTGCCCCGATCGCGCGGGCCATGTCGAAACGGGTTCTGCGCGCGGACGACTGAATCCGCATCGGACAGAAATATTTTCCCCTGTTCGGCATGGCCGAACACACCCCGGACAAACGAACAGAATTGGTCCCTACTCACCACTGAAGCCGGGGGAGGAGCATGTTTGCGCTCGGTGGAAAATACGCAGCACAGGCTGCGCATCATAAAGTTCAGGGAGGAACCATGTCTGGTCTTAGAATGAGTGCAATGAACGTCGGCCCGCTCAGCTGTACCAAAAGCTTGTTGGTTGCCTTCGCGCCGGGGCATGTCGAAGTGCCGACAACCTCCGTTGTGATTGAACACCCCAAGCATGGCATCGTGCTGTGGGATACCGGGATCAACGATACCGTGGCTGATCCTGATCGCGGCGAAGACTACTGGGGCGCCGGTTTGCGCGCTGCGTTCGGCACGCACGGGTTCACCCGGGATCATGCAGTTGATCGTCAGTTGGACAAGCTGGGCATCCAGCCGAAGGACGTGAAATACGTGGTCTATTCGCACTTGCACCTCGACCACGCAGGCGGCATGTCCTATTTCCCTGAGGCCGTCCACGTGGTTCAGCGCGACGAAATCCGTTATGCGCTGTGGCCAGATGCCTGGACCCGCCCGGTCTATTGCCAGAACGATTACCGCGACATCCGCAAGCTGAACATTCTGGAAATCGACGGCGATTTCGATCTGTTCAACGACGGCACGATGAAGCTGATAAAGGCTCCGGGCCATGCGCCGGGCCAGCAGGTTCTGGTGGTTGATCTGCCAAACCGCGGCCGCGTCTGCCTTGCCGCCGATACCGGCCACCAGCGCGACGGTTTTGACAACATGGTTCCGATGCCGTGGGATTGGAGCACAAGCGACATGTCGATGACCCGGATGAAGATGAAGCATCTGGAACGCAGTGGCGTGCCGCTGTTCTTTTGCCATGACGCCGAAGACTTCGCAAAACTGCCCTCTGCTGGCACGTTCTGGGATTGATCACCGGGCGCGAGCCGATTGCCGCGAGGCTGTTGGCCCACCCCTACACCTGCAAAACCAAACCATCGCGCGGCAAGTCAAACTTGCCCGCGCGATGCTCCTATCTTTCAGAGAGACAGCAATGACACCTACGGTAAAGCACCACACGATCAAGGTGAACGGCATCCGCATGCATGTGGCCGAAGCGGGCAAAGGCCCCCCGGTCGTTTTGTTGCACGGCTATCCAGAAACCTGGTTCGCGTGGCGTCATCAGTGGCCTGATCTGGCGCGGGATTACCATGTCATCATGCCCGACCTGCGCGGCTATGGGGATACCGACAAACCCGACACCGGTTACGACAAACGCAATATGGCCGAAGATATCCGGCAAGTGGTGGCGCATTTCGGATATGATCGCATCGCGCTTGTCGGCCATGATCGCGGGGCGCGCGTGGCGACCCGCTTTGCCAAAGACAACCGTGCCATGGTTGACCGTCTGGCAGTGTTCGACAACATCCCGACCCGCGTGGTGTTCAACGCCACGGATGCCAAACTGGCCAAGATGTACTGGTTTTTCTATTTCCAGCAGGTGCCCCACCTGCCCGAGGCCCTGATCCAAGGCCGCGAAGACATCTTCCTGCGCCATTTTTTCACTACCTGGTGCTACAACCCGGGCGCGATTGATGAGGCAGCCGTGGCCGAATACGTCCGCGCCTATGCCCAGCCGGGCGCGTTGCGCGGGGCGTTCAACGATTACCGCGCAGGGCCAGCCGATCTTGCACAAGACATCGAAGACGCCGATGCGCTGATCGAATGCCCCGTGCTGGCGCTGTGGGGCGCTGACTTTGATCTGGTTGGCAAGCAATTCGACGTGCTCGAAGTCTGGAAAGGCATGGCCAAGAACGTGCGCGGCATCGCCGTTCCTGAATGTGGGCACTTGCCGCAAGAGGAACAGCCCGCGCGGGTAAATCACGAATTGCGAGAGTTTCTCGCCGGTTGGAAGGGCTAAGCCTATGAAGTTGATCAATTTCCATGCCGGAGACGGCATCAGGGCGGGCCTGCTCCGCGACGGCGGCGTCGAAGATCTTGCAGCATCCGGACTGTGGAAGGGTCCTGCCCCGGTTTCAAAGGCTGACCTTCAGGCCCTTGCTGCGCAGACAACCACGGCCAGATCAGCGCTGATCCCGCTTGCATCCCTTCGCCTTGCATCCGTGGTAACGGCACCAGAAAAGATCCTTTGTGTCGGACTGAACTATCGCCGCCATGCGGTGGAAGCCAACATGGCAATCCCCACCACGCCAGTGATTTTCGGCAAATTCGCCAACAGCCTTGCCGCGCACGGCGATGTCGTGCCCCTGCCCCCTGTCGATTTCAAGTATGACTATGAAGCCGAACTTGGCGTCATCATCGGCGCCGAGGCGCGCGATGTTTCGGTGGATGACGCGCTGAACTACGTCGCAGGCTACTGCTGCGCCAATGACCTGTCCGCACGCGGAGCGCAGTTGGCGACCAGCCAATGGATGATCGGCAAGATGCTGGACGGCTTTCTGCCGCTTGGCCCCTATCTGGTGACTGCAGACGAGGTGCCAGACCCCCAAGCCCTACGAATCAAAGGGTCGGTCAATGGTGCAGTGATGCAGGATTCGTCGACCAGCGACATGATCTTTACGGTTGCTGAGATCATATCGCACCTCAGCCGCCACTGCACCCTGAAACCGGGCGACGTGATCATCACCGGCACGCCCGAAGGTGTGCAAATGGGCTTCAAAACACCCACTTGGCTGAAATCCGGCGATGCAGTGACCATCGAAATTTCGGGCCTTGGCAGCCTGACCAGCACCCTGAGCAACGCATAGGCGCATAGCATGAAAAAAGTCCTGATTACCGATCATGTCTTCCCGAACAATGATCCTGAACGCGCCATTCTGGACGGGTTGGCAACACTGGTTCTGGCCGGACCTGTCAGCGATGCAGAGCTGATCGACATGGCCCGCGATGCTGATGCCGTTCTGAACTGCTATCGCCCGATGTCGCCGGACTTGCTGGCCGCAATGCCGAACTGCAAAATCATCGCGCGCTACGGTATCGGCGTGGATACCATCCCGGTGCAGATCGCAACTGATCGTGGCATCCAAGTCACCAACGTGCCCGACTATTGCATCGAAGAGGTCGCTGATCACAGCCTTGCGCTTATCCTTGCCTTTACACGCGGCATTCTGCGCGGCGTTGATCAGACGCGGGCGGGGGGATGGGATGTCAAATCCCTGCGCCCCATTCAACGCCAACGCGGCCGGACGCTTGGCCTGGTCGGCTTCGGCCGGATCGCCCGCGCCTTGGCGGACCGCGGGCGCGCCTTGGGCTATGACATTATCGCGTTTGACCCGCATCTGCCTGCCGAAGCCTTTGCCACGGCAAAGGCACGGTCGGTTGATCTTGAAACCCTGTTCCGCGAGTCGGATGTGGTATCGCTGCACGCGCCATTGACGCCCAAAACCCGCCATATGGTCAACGCAAGGTCATTGGCTACAATGCGCCCCGGCGCGGTGATCGTGAACACCTCGCGCGGCGGTCTGGTCGACTATGAGGCGGTGGTGGCCGCGCTGCGCTCCAGTGCTTTGGGCGGCGCAGGTCTGGACGTTCTAGAGGCGGAACCGCCTTTGCCCACTAGCACGCCTGCCGCCGATGTCCCCAACCTGATCCTGACGCCGCATCTGGCGTTCTATTCCGAACAGGCGCTGGTTGAATTGCAGGTCAAAGCCGCACGACAGGTGCGCGCCGTTCTGGAAGGCCGCGCACCCGACTATCCGATCAACAAGCTTTAAGAGTCATGGTCTTGCATCGGGATGGATTTGATCTCGATGTGGCGCCGCGTTCTACACGACCGCCCGGCCACGCCACCCCTGCTCGCGTGACGCGCGCTGCCCAGCGCGAATGGCCTCTTTCACCAACGTATCTTTGTTCATACTGAAATCCTCGGCTGTCGCGCCAAATCCAATAGCCGCCACCACCTGATTTTGGGCATTCAGCACCGGGGCCGCGACACAATATAGGCCCGAGACATATTCCCCCTCACTCAGCGCGAACCCATGTGCGCGCACCGCCGCAAGGTTCGCTGCCAAAGTCGTCTCAGAGGTGATAGTTTTTTGCGTCAACCTTGGCAGCCCGCGACTTTCCAGAATACGCCGCGCATCAGTCGTCGTTAGATGCGCCAAAAGCAGCTTGCCCGCAGCGCTTGCATGCACAGGCAACGTCGGCCCTGCACTGCCCAGTGATGCCGGAACCGCGCTCGATCCTTGCAGACGGTTGATGTAGACAACGTGGTCGCCATCTTTGATCGCAAGGTAAACCGAGCGGCCAAACCGCGTCATCAGATCGTTCAGAAGATCACGCATAGAGTTGAAGACTTCGCTGCCAGATAGCACCGTCTCGCTGAAGCCAAGGAGTTTGTGACCCAGCCGCACCCGGCGATTGTCCGACCGCTCCAGCAGCCCGATTTCAAGCAAAGACGCAACAAGGGCATGTACAGTTGATTTGGGAAGCCCCATGGCTCCTGCAATTTCCGTAATTCCCCACTCATTGCGGAGCGGGCTGAACAGTTCCAGCACAGCACCGGCATGCAGGACAGATCCTAGCAATCGCTTTTTCATACCAGCTGAGCTCCTATACGAAGCGCCAGCCTAACTCGGTTCAGAAACTATTCAACCGATTGTAATGGTCATCCCAGCAAGTCAGCGAAGCCATCAAAGCGCAAAAAGCCCCCGCTTTTCAGGG
>CAVYZK010000002.1:0-283638 GCA_963772935.1 uncultured Alphaproteobacteria bacterium
ACCAAGAAAGACGCCGCATGGCTGTTCATGCAATGGGCCACATCCAAGGAAATGGACGCAACATTCGGCCTGAAGACCGGCGGGGCCACCCGCAGCTCAAGCTGGGCCAACCCCGATTACGTCGCGGCCTTTGCCCCCAGCTATGTCGAGGCGGTCAGCAAACAGCTCGAACACACCCGCCCGACGATGGTGTTCCGGGAAGGCTGGGGCGAGGTGGTTCTGGTGATCGTCGATGCGATCCACGCCATCTACGGCGGCGAAGACCCGGCCACGGCAGTCGCAACCCTGCAACAGGTTGCCCCCGCAGTGATGCCCTGACGCCCCCTTGGCCCCGCCGCAGGCTCATGCGGCGGGGCATCTTGCACCCCCTTGATAAGGAACGCACATGGCACTGGACGTCGCACCATCGCAACCGAACCTGTGGCCCTATATCCTGCCCACCGTTCTGGTGCTGGGGGCCTGCACGCTGTACCCCATCGGCACCGTGCTGTGGATGTCGCTGCATGACTGGACATGGGGCGGCGAGTCGACATTTTCTGGTCTGCGCAACTATCAGTTGCTCTGGCTCAAAGGCTCATTCCTGATCGCCCTGCTGAACACCGTCACCTTCGCGGTGTCGGCTGTGCTGGTGGAACTGGTGCTGGGCATGATCCTTGCCCTTGCCGCAAACCGGGTGACGGCGGGGGCGGGTCTGTTCCGCGTCATCATGATCCTGCCGCTGATGGTGTCGGGCATCGCGGTGTCGCTGGTCTGGAAGGTGCTGCTGGACCCGACCTTTGGGGTGATCAACGCCACATTGGGGGCTGTTGGCCTGCCGCAGCCGAACTGGCTGGGGTCAACCATCTTTGCGATGCCCAGTCTGGTGATGGTTGAAACATGGTGGCAGACCGGGTTTGTCTTCATCATCCTTGCCGCCGCCCTGAAAAGCCTGCCAGAAGAACCGTTTGAGGCCGCCCGGCTGGAAGGTGCCAACGGCTGGCAGATGTTCCGCTACCTGACCCTGCCGATGCTGCGCCCGGTGATTGTGACGGTGGTCGTGTTCCGGCTGATCGACACGCTCAAGGTGTTCGATCTGGTGTTCGGCCTGACCGGCGGCGGGCCGTTGCGCGCGACCGAGGCGGTGCAGACCCTGACCTACCAGACCGCCTTCAAATTCTCGAACTTCGGCGAGGCGGCGGCGATTGTCGTGATTTTCTCGGCCCTGATCTTTGCCATCTGTGCCGCCTACGGCGCGCTGGACCGCCGCATGGAGGATGCCGAATGACCCGCGCCAACCGTGCGACCCTGCTGGCTTATGTGGTGCTGACGGTCGCCGCCTGCGCCAGCCTGTTCCCGATCCTCTGGATCATGGGCATTTCGCTGAAAACGCAGGCCGATGCCTTTGCGATGCCGCCCAAACTGCTGTTCGTGCCGATCTGGGATCACTACGCCAAGGTCTGGGCCGATGCGACCTTCATCAAAAGCTTCCTCAATTCCGTGCTTCGCGGCACTGCTGGGCAATCTGCTGGCCTTTGTGATTGGCATCCCGGCGGCATTCGCGCTGAACCAGCGGCGGGTGCCGGGGCGGGGGGCGATCCTTGCCTGGCTGCTGCTGGCCTATATGCTGCCGGAATTCCTGTTCGTCATTCCGATGTACGGCCTGTTTCAGGCGACAGGCCTGTATGACAGCGTGTTCGGCCTGGCGCTGGTCTATCAGACCTTCACCCTGCCCTTTACCATCTGGATGATGCGCGCCTTTTTCGCCGACGTGCCCTTTGCGCTGTATGAGGCCGCCCGGCTGGAGGGCGCGAAAAGTTGGCAGATCCTGTTCCGGGTCTATCTGCCGATGGCCGCACCGGGCATTGCCGCCACCGCAATTCTGAACACCATCCGCATCTGGAATGAACTCGCCATTGCGCTTGGGCTGACCTTTGACAAGGCGCAAACCGTGACACTCGCCGTGGCGGCCTACCGGGGCTACGCCTCGATCGACTGGGGCGCATTGTCGGCGGCGGCGATCACCTCGATCCTGCCGATGCTGATCTTCGCCAGTACTGGCCCAACGCCAGATCGTCGGCGGCCTTAGCCTCGGGGCTGTAAAATGACCAATATCAAGCGGGAGAACCAGCATGGCAGCCGTTGAATTTCAGAATGTCGCGATCACTTTTGGCACGGTCCCCGTGGTGCGCGATCTGTCGATGACCATTCAGGATCGTGAGTTTGTCGTGCTGGTCGGCCCGTCAGGCTGTGGCAAATCCACCATTCTGCGGTCCATCGCGGGGCTTGCCGCCATCAGCAGCGGCGACATGCGCATCGGCGGCAAACGCATGAACGAAGCCGACCCCGCCGCGCGCGACATCGCCATGGTCTTTCAAAGCTATGCCCTGTTTCCCAACATGACCATTGCCGGAAACCTTGGTTTTGGCCTGAAAATCCGGGGCGAGGCGAAGGCCGCGATCAGCCAGAAGGTCCGCGATGTGGCCGGCATCGTCGGCCTGACAGACCAGTTGCATAAACGCCCCGGCGCTCTGTCGGGCGGGCAGCGGCAACGGGTGGCACTGGCCCGCGCGATCCTGCGCAGGCCGGGTGTGTTCTTGTTTGACGAGCCGCTGTCGAACCTTGATGCCGAATTCCGCACCGCAATGCGGGCCGAGATTGTGCGCTTCCACCGCACCCAAGGCGCGTCGATGGTCTACGTCACCCATGACCAGACCGAAGCGATGACGATGGGCGACCGCATCGCCGTTCTGGCCCCCTTGTCCGCAGGCCACGCCGCAAACCTGATGCAATACGGCACCCCGGACGAGGTCTACCGCAAGCCCGCCAACCTGTTCGTCGCCCGCTTCATCGGCACTCCCCGCATGAACGTGGTCACCCTGCCCGTCAGTGATGGCGCAATCTTGTTCGGCAACCAACGCCTTGCCCTGCCCCCTGCCGCCGTACGGCTTCGCACGGTCACAGTCGGGCAACGGCCCGAGCATCTGCGCCTTTCAACCGAAGGAACCGGGCTTGCCGGGGCGGTCGAACATATCGAAAATCTGGGCCACGAGATGATCCTGACCTTGGCAACCGCCCTTGGCCCACTGGTCTTGCGCGCGGTGAAATCAGGCCAGACGCCAGCATTGGGCCAGACGCTGCACCTGACCCTCGCCCCAGACGATCTGCACCTGTTCGACCCGGCAACGGACCAACGGATAGAGTGACGCTCTGGCCGGGATCACGGGCCCGACATATCTGCGCAGTGGAGGCGCGATGTTGGATGCCCCTATTTCGGTCCATACTGGCTTGGCGTTCCACTGGCCCGCATCCTGCCACCCGTCATACTGGCAACGGGTCCAGTGTGGCCGCCTTTGACATGCGCATCCGCAAGACCATCTGAACGCAAGCAAAAGGCCTGCCGCGTTCAGCCGTTCTTGGCCAAAGCTGCCTCAAGCGCGGCAATCCGGGCCTCAAGGCTCGCGTTTTCCTCCCGCGCTTTCACGGCCATCGCGCGGGCCGCGTCAAATTCTTCGCGGGTCACGAAATCCCGGTCGGCCATCCAGCGGTCCACAAGGCCTTTCATCGCGGTCTCGGCCTCGGTCTTTGCCCCTTGGGCCACGCCCATGGCATTGGTCATAAGCTGGCTCATGTCGTCGAAAAACTTGTTGCGGGTCTGCATGGCGTGATCCTTTCGCAATCCTTGCCTTCTATATGCGGTGCCCGCCTTGCGTTCACAAGGCGCTGAAAGCCGCACCCGGCATTGCGGCTGCAATTGACAAGCCGCCCCCCAGCCCGGACAACGCAGGCCAAAGTGAGGCACCATGACCTATATTCCCTTCCCGAACCTTTCGCCTGATATCGTGTCCTTTACCGTGTTCGGCATCACGGTGGCGCTGCGCTGGTATGCATTGGCCTATATCGTCGGGCTGATCGTGGGTTGGCAGATGGTCACCAAGGCCGTCAACACCCCCCGCCTCTGGCCGAATGGCGTGGCCCCGATGACAGCGGAACAGGTGGAACGCCTGCTGACATGGGTGATCCTCGGGGTGATTCTTGGGGGCCGTCTGGGCTATGTGCTGTTCTACCAGCCCGGTACCTATTGGCAGAACCCGGCACAGATCCTGAAAGTGTGGCAGGGCGGCATGTCCTTTCATGGCGGTTTTCTGGGCGTGGTTGTTGCGGGCTATATCTTCTGCCGCCGCGAAGGCATCCCGATGCTGTCAGCCGCCGATCTGATGGCGATGGCCGCCCCGCCCGGGCTGCTGCTGGGCCGGATTGCCAACTTCATCAACGCCGAGCTGTGGGGCCGCACCACCACCCTGCCTTGGGGCGTGGCCTTCCCGGGCGAGGCCGCACAATCCTGCGGGCTCGACGGTATCTGCGCCCGCCACCCCAGCCAGCTCTACGAGGCCGCGATGGAGGGGTTGATTCTTGGCGCGGTGCTGATCTGGCTGGTCTGGCGCAAGGGGTGGCTGATGGCCCCGGGCCGGGTGGCGGGGGTGTTCTTTGCGGGCTATGGCATCGCGCGGTTCTTGGTGGAATTTGTCCGCCAACCCGACGCGCAGTTTGTGACCGACGGCAACCCCTTGGGCCTTGCCTGGCATGTTGCGGGCTATGGCCTGACCATGGGTCAGTTCCTGTCGCTGCCGATGATCGTAGTGGGGCTGTGGTTCATCCTGCGGGCACGGCCTGCATGACGCCGCTGGCGCAGTTGATCGCCGCGCGCATTGCGGCCACCGGGCCGATCAGCCTTGCGGACTACATGGCCGATTGCCTGCTGCACCCCGACCATGGCTACTACGCCACCCGCGACCCGTTCGGCATCACAGGCGATTTCACGACAGCACCCGAGATCAGCCAGATGTTCGGCGAGTTGCTGGGCCTCTGTCTGGCGCAAAGCTGGCTGGACCAGGGCTCGCCCGCCTTTACCCTGGCCGAGCTTGGCCCCGGTCGCGGCACCCTGATGGCCGATGTTCTGCGCGCGACCAAAGGCGTTCCGGGGTTCCACACGTCCGCCCAAATCATGCTGGTCGAGGCTTCCGCCCCCTTGCGGGCACGGCAGGCGCAAGCCTTGGCCTCCTATCCCATCACATGGACCGACAGCATCACCACACTGCCCGACGCCCCCCTGTTCCTGCTGGCGAATGAGTTTTTCGATGCCCTGCCGATCCGCCAGTTCACCCGCCACGCGGACGGGTGGTGCGAAACCATGGTGGGGCTTGAGGGCGATGCGCTGACCCTTATCCAATCCCCCCCCGCCCTGATCGCCGCCCTTGACCACCGCCTCGCCGACACCAGCCCCGGCGATATTGTCGAACTCTGCCCCGCCGCCCGCCCCATCGTGGCGAAGATAGGCACCACCATCGCGCGCCATGGCGGCGCTGCCCTGATCGTGGACTATGGCGGCTGGCGGTCCCGCGGCGATACGTTTCAGGCGCTGCGCCACCACGCCCCCACCACCCCCTTGGCCGAACCGGGCTTGGCCGATCTGACCGCCCATGTCGATTTCGCCGAACTGGCCCATGCAGCCCAACCCGCCGCCCATGCCTACACCACCCAAGGGGCTTTGCTGACCGCCCTTGGCATCGACGCGCGGGCCGAACGGCTGGCCCAATCCCTGCAGGGCGCGGCACTGGAAAACCACCTTGCGGCCAAACGGCGCTTGACCGACCCCGCAGAAATGGGAACCTTGTTCAAAGTGCTGGCCTTGTACCCCGCAAGACACCCAAGCCCACCCGGAACCGCCTGATGCTGGAGCCTATGCTGGAGATTGTCACCTCGGACGCGCTGCCTGTCCGCCACGGGTTCTTCACCCGTAAGGGAGGGGCATCTTCGGGCATATTCTATGGTCTGAACTGCGGGCCGGGGTCCAGCGATCAGGCCGATGTGGTGGCGATCAACCGCGCACGGGTGGCGACGGCCATGGGGCTGACGCCCGACCATCTGCTGACCATCAACCAGATCCATTCGTCAGACGTCATCCATGTGACGGCCCCCCTGCCCGCAGGTCCGCGCCCAAAAGCCGACGGCATGGTGACGGCAACCCCCGGCATCGGGCTGGCGGTGCTGACCGCCGATTGCCAGCCCGTACTGTTTTGCGACGCACGCGCGCAGGTGATCGGTGCCGCCCACGCGGGCTGGCGCGGCGCGCATCTGGGTGTGCTGGAGGCGGTTCTGACCGCGATGGAAGGCCTTGGTGCGCAGCGCGCGAATATTTCCGCCGTGATCGGCCCCTGCATCAGTCAGGCCTCCTACGAGGTGGGGCCAGAGTTTTTTGACACCTTCACCGCCGATGACCCCCGCCACGCCCGCTTTTTCGCGCAAGGCACCGGTGACCGGATGCTGTTCGACCTGCCCGCCTTTGGCCTGCACCGCTTGCGTGAGGCAGGGGTGGGCCATGCCGAATGGACGCGCCATTGCACCTACCGCGACCCCGACCGCTTCTTTTCCTTCCGCCGCACCACCCATGCGGGCGAGGCTGACTATGGTCGGCTGATTTCGGTGATCCGGCTGTAAGATTGCGCCCGGATTGGGGCACAACTGGAAACAATCGGCAGTGGCGTCGCGGCACTGTTGCGGCAAATGGCGCCAATTTATGCAGAAATCCGCTGCAATCGGCCCGCCACAATCCCATTGTCGCCAAACCGGAAATGGCCGCAATTGACCCAACAACAGCCCAAACCCCGCCGCATTGCGCCGTCAAAGTTCTCCTATGGTCAGAACGACCGCAGATCAGGAGGACACAATGTCGATCAAAGCAAACGCAGCCACTCCGAACGCAGATGCCAAAACCGAACGTCGCTGGTTGCAGTCGGTCATTGCGGCCTCGGCCGAACCGCTTCCCAGCTTTCCGTGGATGCGCGGCGCACGGCGCAAACCCCAATCGCTGACCGAAGCCGCAGCCCCCGCCGTTGCCCCGGTCATCCCCCGCCGCGTAACGCTCGCCGCACGCTGAACGCGAATCGCCTGTCGGCCCGCAAGGGCCGATTGCAGGCCATATTGTTTACAAAGCCGCCAGCAATCACAGTCCGCACATCAGGATCGTCACCCAACGCCCGGCCAATTAAGAATAAACTTTGACCGCCTGCCCGAATTGGGCCACACCTTGCCCTACAGATGTCCCTCTGTACCAACAGGACGCTGGATGGGCGACGATAAGACCGCAGGACTGCATCGCATAAGATGCGGTTCGGGGCACCCCCTCCCGGCGTTACCGATCCGTATGCTCGTGCGGGTTCGGGATTGATGCTCGGTAAGGCGGCCCCGGTGTGTCCTCTGCACGCCACAAAGGGGCCGCTTATCCATTTGCGGGGCGGCAATACTTCCCCTCTAAAACCAGCCCGCACTACGGAGTTTTCAAAGGCTCCGAGACGATTTCTTGCAAGAAATCGGGGGGTGCCACGCCCAGATCAGGCCGTCTTTGCCAGCCGGGCCTCCAGCACTTCAAACGGCAAGCCCGGCAAATCCTTGGCACAGCGGATCACCAGACTGGTCTTCACCGATGCCACATTGTCGGCACTGGTCAGCCCCTCGGTCAGGAAATTCTGAAAGGTCGAAAGGTCCGGTGCCACGCATTTCAGGATGAAATCAATCTCACCGTTCAGCATGTGGCACTCACGCACCAAGGGCCAGTCGCGGCAGCGTTGCTCGAACGCCGACAGATCCACCTCGGCCTGACTGCGCAGCCGCACCATGGCAAAGACCTGCACTTCAAACCCCAGTTCGCGCGCGTCGATGTCGGCGTGATAGCCGGTGATATAACCCTGCTCCTCCAGCGTACGCACCCGGCGCAGGCAGGGTGGCGCGGAAATGCCGACCCGGCTGGCCAGTTCCACATTGGTCATCCGGCCATCGGCCTGCAATTCGGCCAGAATGTGACGGTCGATGGGGTCCAGCTTCGATCCGGCCATGGGATGCTCCTTGTTCAGGCCCATCATGTAGGCTGATCGCCCCCCTTGCGCAACAATGTTTCACAACTGCGCAATTTGCTGTCGCAAACGCCCTGCCTTACGCAACGTCGCAGGGCTTTCCGCCCCCCGCCGCTTTGCCTATATGAAGCGTGCAAAGACATGAGGGGCACCATGGGCGAGACTCGGCATACAAAGGTTCTGATCATCGGCTCTGGCCCGGCAGGTTACACGGCGGCGGTTTATTCGGCGCGCGCGATGCTGAACCCGATCCTCGTGCAGGGCATCCAGCCCGGCGGGCAATTGACCATCACGACCGAGGTCGAAAACTGGCCCGGCGACACCCATGTGCAAGGCCCCGACCTGATGGTGCGGATGGAAGACCACGCCCGCGCCATGGGGGCCGAGATCATTTCGGACTACATCAGCAGCCTCGATCTGTCGCAGCGCCCCTTCGTGGCGCAGGCGGATTCTGGCACCACATTTACCGCCGATGCGGTGATCCTTGCCACCGGCGCACAGGCGAAATGGCTGGGCCTGCCGTCCGAAGAAAAATTCAAGGGCTTTGGCGTGTCCGCCTGCGCCACCTGCGACGGATTTTTCTATCGCGGCAAGGAAATAGTGGTGATCGGCGGCGGCAACACGGCGGTTGAGGAGGCGCTGTTCCTGACCAACTTCGCGTCCAAAGTGACGCTGATCCATCGCCGCGATACCTTGCGCGCCGAAAAGATCATGCAGGACCGCCTGTTCAAGCACCCCAAGATCACCATGCTGTGGAACCATGAGGTGACCGAAGTGCTGGGCGACGAGGCCCCGCTTGGCGTCACCGCCGTGCGCGCCCGCAATGTGCTGACCGGCGAGGTCACCGACGTGCCATGCTCGGGCTTCTTCGTCGCCATCGGCCATGCGCCTGCGTCGGAATTGGTGAAAGACCAGTTGCCGCTGCATTCGGGCGGCTATGTGCAGGTCGAGGCTGGCTCTACCCGCACCGCCATTCCCGGCGTCTTCGCGGCAGGCGATCTGACCGACCACATCTACCGCCAAGCCGTCACCTCGGCAGGCATGGGCTGCATGGCCGCGCTGGACGCCGAAAAGTTCCTTGCGGGGCACTGAAGAGGTTCGGGCTTTGACAAGAAATGGCATCGGAAACCGCAACTCAGCGCCGCGAGAGGCCGCGATTGCCGATGCCACCCACGCCTGAACCGCCCGATGCCCTGACGCCACTTGCGGGGCAGTTCTGGCGCATCCTCTACGCCACCGACCTGCCCCGCCTGCTGCTGGGCGCTAAAACGCCGGAAGGGCGCTTTCACCATAGCGGCCAACCCGCCCTCTACCTGTCGCCCAGCCCCACCGACGCCGCCCATGCCATCGCCACCTACCTGAAGCCCGATGACCCGCCGCGCATCATCGTCCCCCTGACCCTGACCGTCCCCCGCATTGCCGACCTGCGCCGCCCCGCCTGCCTCGCAACGCTCCGGCTGACAGGCCACGAATCCGCCACCCCATGGCAACCCCAACGCGCCGCAGGACAACCCGCCACCACATGGGCCGCATCAGACGCCGCCCGCGCCGCAGGGGCAGATGGCATGATCTACACCGCCCGCAGCGCCCCCACCCGCTGGCATCTGGTGCTGTTCCACTGGACGGACACCACCCTGCGACAGAACGGCCCCGCGCAACCGTTCCTTTCCTGACCCATTTCTTCCACCCATCCCCCCTGCACCAGAAAAACCACCCGATCTGCGCGAAAAACGCAGCATTTGCGACTTTTTTCCGCCCATCCCCCGCGCCATCGCTTGAACCTCCCCCCCCGTGCGCGCTATTGCCCCGCGCAATTGCCGGGTGCATTCCCCGCCACGCCGTATTTCGAAAGGCCCCTTCTGATGTCCATGCCGAACCTCGCTCCCATTCCAGAACTGTATGTGTCCTATGATTCCGCGCAAAAGCTGAAGGTCGAGGCGGGCAATCTGCCGTCCTGGGATCTGACCGCCCGTCAGGTCTGCGATCTGGAACTGCTGATGAACGGCGGCTTCAACCCGCTCAAAGGCTTCATGTCCGAGGCCGACTATGACGGCGTGGTGGAAAACATGCGCACGGCGTCGGGCGCGCTGTTCCCGATCCCGATCACGCTGGATGTGAATGAGAAGTTTGCCGAAGGCATCGCCCCCGGTCAGGACATCGCCCTGCGCGACGCCGAAGGTGTGATCCTTGCGGTGATGTCCATCACTGACAAATGGGTGCCAAATAAAGCCAACGAGGCGGCCAAGGTGTTTGGTGCCGATGATCTGGCCCACCCGGCGGTCAACTATCTGCACAATCAGGCCGGTGCGGTCTATCTCGGCGGCCCGGTCACAGGCATCCAGACCCCGATGCACTACGATTTCAAGGCCCGCCGCGACACACCGAACGAACTGCGCGCATTTTTCCGCAAGATGGGCTGGACCAAGGTCGTGGCCTTCCAGACCCGCAACCCGCTGCACCGCGCGCATCAGGAACTGACCTTCCGCGCCGCGCGTGAAGCCCAAGCCAACCTGATCATCCACCCGGTCGTCGGCATGACCAAACCGGGCGACGTGGACCATTTCACCCGCGTGCGCTGCTACGAGGCTGTGCTGGACAAATACCCCCAGTCCACCACCACCATGTCCCTGCTGAACCTTGCCATGCGTATGGCCGGCCCGCGTGAGGCTGTCTGGCACGGCATCATCCGCAAGAACCACGGCTGCACCCACTTCATCGTGGGCCGTGACCATGCAGGCCCCGGCAAGAACTCGGCGGGCAAGGATTTCTACGGCCCCTACGATGCACAGGAACTGTTCGCCAAGCATTCGGCGGAAATGGGCATCGAAATGGTCGATTTCAAACACATGGTCTATGTGCAGGAAAAGGCACAGTATTATCCGGCCAACGAAGTGCCGGAAGGCACGACCGTGCTGGATATTTCCGGCACCGAACTGCGCCGCCGCCTGCGCGAAGGTCTGGATATTCCGGAATGGTTCAGCTTCCCCGAAGTCGTGAAAGAACTGCGCAAAACCGCCCCGCCGCGCAGCAAGCAGGGCTTTACCGTGTTCTTCACCGGCCTGTCGGGCAGCGGCAAATCCACCATCGCCAACGCGCTGATGGTGAAACTGATGGAAATGGGCGGGCGTCCCGTAACCCTGCTGGACGGTGATGTGGTGCGTAAACACCTGTCGTCGGAACTGGGGTTCAGCAAGGAACACCGCGACATCAACATCAAGCGCATCGGCTATGTCGCGTCGGAAATCACCAAGAACGGCGGCATCGCCATCTGCGCGCCGATCGCGCCCTACACCGCCACCCGCCGCGCCGTGCGTGAGATGATCGAAGCGTTCGGCGCCTTCATCGAAGTGCATGTGGCCACATCGGTCGAGGAATGCGAACGCCGCGACCGCAAGGGCCTGTACAAACTGGCGCGGGAAGGCAAGATCAAGGAATTCACCGGCATTTCAGACCCCTACGAGATGCCGACCAAGGCCGAACTGGTGGTCGACACTGAAAACGTCGATGTCGATCACTGCGCGCATCAGGTGATCCTGAAACTGGAATCGATGGGCCTGATCAACGGGGCCTGAAAATCTAGGGGCGACCGGGGAACAACCGGTCGTCCCACCACACGGGTATCTCTAACCCGACCGTGATCTGCCGCGCGTCCGGGTGGCTGTCGTTGATAATCACGTTTCGCGCCATCGGGGCCACGACAGAGGGCACGAACAGCACCGCGCTGCGCCGTTCCCGAAACCACCGCATCCCAAAACCCCGCGCCACGGTTTCAACCCGCCCATTCCAGCCCGGATGGGCCTCTGGCTGAAACACCTCATAGCTGACGCCCGCAGGAATGGTTGCTTCGATATAGTGCTGGCCGCCCGGCAACAGCCCGTTCCAATGCACCAGTTTTTCCAGCATCGCGGTCGGATAATGCTCGGCGGTGTATATCGCAGCGTCGCCCAACCCATGCCAACGCCCCGGGTTCAGCAGCGCACCGCCCGCGCTCCACACCGGATAGGCCCCGCGATCATCACCGATGCGGTAGCAGCTCTGGTCCCGCGAAAGGCGGCGATGGTTAGCCATCGGCGCGGATCAGACCGAAACGCCCGCCATCGCCCGCTCTAGCAACGCCACCACAGCATCCGCCCCGGCCGACGATGTGCGTGCCAGCGTGAACGGCACCTGACCGTCCAGCAAAGGGTGTGCGCGCGACAGAAACGCCTGAGCCTTTTCGTTGTCCCCAGAATAGGCGCGCAAAGCCGCATCAAGAACACGTGACATTTCATACAGTCGTTCACTGTGTTCGCGCGACAAAACCTGCGAACCCTGCCGCGCCCGGCGCATGGTGGAGTCTGAAATCGGCCAATCGACGGTCAGCCCAGAGGTCAGCCCGCCATATAAATGATCTGCCGATTCCACCGGCAACCCCGTGCCAATGCGCAACGCAAGGCCAGTGTCCGACATGTCATCGGCACCCTCTAGGCACAACAAACGCCCGATCCGAACCGCGCGAGGGTCTTCGAAAGCATATGACATGGCTTTATTCCGGGTTTCGTCAGATGACGCACATAGTGCCTTCACCTGACGAAAGGTCAAATCACATCTTGTAACCGTTTCACGTCAATGCGCGTTCACCGGGACCATATCATTCTGAAACGCCAGCAAAAACGCCAGCTTGCGGTCACCGACCAGCGCCAGACGCTCGCCCGTGTCGCGGTGAACGGCATAGACCACCTCGGCCGCACCGATGCTGTCATCCACATTGGCGCGCACTTCATCGGGCAGGTCTGCCACCAGCACCGGCAACACATACACGGTTTGCGGCCCGGCCTTGGGGGCACCTTGATAGGTCGTATTCATACTGTCACGTCCTTTCCAAAAACCTTAACGAACCCCGATGCGGATGGTCTGCACCACGGTTTCCGGCACCGTGCGGGCAAGGTCGATGTGCAGCAGCCCATGATCCATATTGGCCCCCGCAACCTCAACCCCGTCTGCCAGCACAAAGCTGCGCTGAAACGCCCGCCCGGCAATGCCCCGGTGCAAGAAAATGCGGCCCTGATCATCGTCAGGCTGCCGGCCCCGGATCACCAACTGGCGATCCTCGACCGTGATGGCCAGATCCTCGTCGCGAAACCCCGCCACCGCCAGCGTGATGCGGTAGGCGTTGTCGGCCACAGCCTCGATATTGTACGGGGGATAGCCCTCTGACCCGCCTTTGGCGGTGCGTTCGACCAGCCGTTCAAGCTGTTCAAATCCCAGAAGGTAGGGGTGCGCCCCAAAGCTCAGTTTCGTCATCGGACATGCCCTTGTGCAAGCGACAGTTCGGTTTTCCGCAGCGCGCGGGTTCGGTCCGGCCGGGCCCCGCCATGCGGGCACCCATCCTTGCATCCAATATGGGTGGCCCAACCCGCAGCCGCAAGCCCCCAGTCCGGGGCCCGCATGTCGGAAATCAGCCGGATTTGTGTAGAAATCTTTCACGGCGACGTGGATTTCTCTATACTGTTTCAACCATTGGGTCATCGACTCAGCCAACCCTTGCAGCCAGCGGACCCCCTATGAACGCGCCAAGCGAGCTTAATTTCGAAGATATGCTGCGCATCCGGCATGGGGTCTTGCTGCGCCAGCACCGCGATCTGGATGAGGCTGTTCACGCGTTAGAGGCAACGGGCCGCCCGGATCAACTGACCCTGCGGCGGCTGAAAAAGCAGAAACTGGCGCTGAAAGACCAGATCGTGAAGATCGAAGATCAACTGATCCCCGATATCATCGCCTGAACCGCCCGCCCGCGCCTTTTCCTTGCCCTCGCCGCCCGCCTTGCTACAAGGCGGCAAGGCACCGCAGGAGGCATCTATGGCTGTTGACGTTGGGATCATCATGGGAAGCCAGTCCGACTGGCCAACGATGAAAGACGCGGCCGCGATCCTTGATGACCTTGGCGTCAGCTATGAGGCAAAGATCGTCTCGGCCCACCGCACCCCCGACCGGCTGTGGGACTATGGCAAAACCGCGGTGGACCGGGGGCTGAAGGTGATCATCGCAGGCGCGGGCGGGGCCGCGCACCTGCCCGGCATGATGGCGTCGAAAACCCGCGTGCCGGTGATCGGTGTGCCGGTGCTGACCAAGGCGCTGTCTGGCGTCGACAGCCTGTATTCCATCCTGCAAATGCCGCGCGGCTATCCTGTCGCCACCATGGCCATCGGCGGGGCGGCGAATGCGGGCCTGATGGCAGCGGCCATCCTTGCGCTGAACGATCCCGCCCTTGCCCAACGGCTGGACGCATGGCGCGACG
The DNA here is from genome assembly GCA_963772935.1 of uncultured Alphaproteobacteria bacterium. GTDB lineage: Bacteria > Pseudomonadota > Alphaproteobacteria > Rhodobacterales > Rhodobacteraceae > JANNNF01. The sequence continues at coordinate 14,164 of CAVYZK010000002.1, forward strand.
CCCTGTCCGCCTCCATTCCGCAGGAGCCGCGCGATGAATGACCCCCTGCCCACAGGTGCGACCATCGGCATCCTTGGCGGCGGTCAATTGGGCCGGATGCTGTCGGTCGCCGCAAGTCGCCTTGGCTTTCGCACCCATATCTATGAACCCGGCCCCAACCCGCCCGCAGGCGATGTGGCGGCACAGGTCACCACCGCCGCCTATGACGATCTGGACGCCCTTCGCGCCTTCGCGTCTGCCGTCGATGTGATCACCTATGAATTCGAGAACGTCCCCACCGCCGCCCTCGATACGCTGGAGGCAATCCGCCCGATCCGCCCCAACCGCCGCGCCCTCGCCATCAGTCAGGACCGCATCGCCGAGAAGGACTTTCTGACCGGCCTTGGCCTGACCTGCGCCCCCTATGCCGCAGTGAACGGGCTTGATGACCTGAACGCCGCCCTTGCCAATATCGGCACCCCGGCGATCCTGAAAACCACCCGGCTCGGCTATGACGGCAAGGGGCAGGCGCGGATCATGGACCCCGCCCAAGCCGCCGACGCCTGGGCCAGCATGAACGCGGCCCCCTCGGTGCTGGAAGGCTTCATCAGCCTTCACGCATGAGGTGTCGGTGATCGCGGCACGCGGGCTTGACGGGTCGGTCGCCTGCTATGATCCGGGCGAGAACGTCCACCGCGACGGCATCCTGCACACCACCACCCTGCCCGCCCGCCTGTCACCGTCGCAGCGCAGCGATGCCGTGCTGCTGGCCGCGCGCATCCTGACCACGCTGGATTATGTCGGCGTGATGGGGGTGGAGCTGTTCGTCACGCCGCAGGGCCTGATCGTCAACGAAATCGCCCCGCGTGTGCATAACTCGGGTCACTGGACCCAGGCCGGTTGTGCGGTGGACCAGTTCGAACAACACATCCGCGCCGTGGCTGGCTGGCCCTTGGGCGACGGCGCGCGTTATGCTGATGTGGTGATGGAAAACCTGATCGGCGATGATGTGCGGCACCTGCCTGCCATCGCGACCGAGCGCGGAACCCAGATTCACCTCTATGGCAAAACCGAATCCCGCCCGGGCCGCAAGATGGGGCATGTGAACCGGGTGGTCACGAAGGCCCGTTAATCCTCACGCCTCCGGCGTGTCCGTATCGTCGCCACCCGCCTCCAGTTGCGCCCGCGCACTGCGCGCCAGCGCCTCATAGCGGTCGCGGAATTTGCCCAGATGGCTTTCTTCCAACTCCTCCAGATCCAGCAAGGCGTTATGCGCGCCCTTGGTGGCCCGGATCAATTCATCCAGCTTCAGCTGGATCGCCGCCGTATCGCGGTTCTGGGTGTTCTGGATCAGGAACACCATCAGGAAGGTGACAATCGTGGTGCCGGTATTGATCACCAATTGCCAGGTATCCGAAAAGCCAAAGATCGGCCCGCTGACGATCCAGACCACAATCACCCCAACCGCCAGCGTAAAGGTCGACGGCCGCCCGCACCAGCGGGACACGGATTTGGCGATGGAGGTATAGGCGTTCGACATGGGCAATCTCCTTTCGGCACGGCGCAGGCACCGCAGCCCTCTGACTGCACTGATCCCCGGCCCATCACAAGACCCCGCAAATGCCGGTTGGCTACCGGCCCAGACACACCCGGGCCGCTGTGGCGAACCGCAGGTCCGGGTCAAAACGCCCCGCGTTCAGAAAGCGGATCGTCTGCCCGATCACCAGCGGGTTCAGCATCATCAGCGAATGGCTGACCGGCAGGATGATGTGATCCGCCATCCCCTCAACCTCGGTGCTCGCCACCGTCACCTTGCCATCCTGCGGCCCCGGCAAAAGGGCGAGGCTGGCCGGATTCAGCGCCCGGTTTCCGGCAATCACACCCAAGGGAAAATCGACCGCTGGCAGTAGGTTCGGCACCGACCCCGCCTCTGTCCCAAGGGCGCGCCCCGCTGGCCCCATCAGCCAATCAAACGCCGCCAGATGACCAAAATGATCCACCAGTTCCGAACCGTGATTGGGCGGGGCCAGCATCACCACGCGGCCCATCCGGGCGGGACGGTCGGTTGTCAGCCACAGCCGCAACAAAATGCCCCCCATCGAATGGGTCACGAAATGCACCGTCCCCGGCAGCGCCTTGCACGGCCCGCCTGACCAGCGGCACCAGATCGGCCAAGGGCGCGCGGGTTGATGGGTAATCCAGATTGATCACGTCATACCCCTGCCGCCGCAGCGCAAAGGCCATCATGCGCAGCGATGCCGCGTGCCGCGCCAGCCCATGCAGCAGCACGACGGTGTCCTTGGGTGTCTGATCCATCCCCCTGATCTGCACGCTTCTGCCCCACATCACAAGGGCTGGACGAATCGCGCGGCCCGCCGCAGCCTTGGCCGCATGACACATGCGAAGCCCAAACCTGCCAGCCCTCGTCTCGCTGTCCGCGCGCTGATCCTGCATCAGGATCGTCTGCTGCTGGTCAATGCCTATGCGGGGGCCGTGTCCGATCTGTGGTGCGCGCCGGGGGGCGGGGTCGATGCCGGGGCGTCCCTGCCCGACAATCTGATGCGTGAAGTGCTGGAGGAAACCGGGCTGACCATCGCCGTCGGCGCCCCGTGCCTTGTGAACGAATTTCACGACCCGCCCCGCGGGTTTCATCAGGTCGATGTCTACTTTCGCTGCACGATCGTGATGGGCGAAGTGACGGATGACTGGCGCGACCCTGAAGGCATCGTCAGCCAGCGGCGGTTTTTCACCCGGGCCGAACTGGCCGACATCCGCTACAAGCCCGACAGTCTGCCAGATGCGGCATGGGGCGGCGGTATCCTCTATGACCCGCTGGAACTGATCGTGCGATGACACGGCAACCGGCCACCATCCGCGCCCTTCACCCCGCCGATGACTTGCCCGCCGTCACCCGCTTTCTCGCCGAGGCCGCCGATTACTACCTGCTCGCCGATGGTGCCGCCCCCGGCCCCACTGCCGCGGCTGATTTCTTCACCGATGGCCCGCCCGGATGCGATGCGACCCGGTCGCACCGTCTGGGCCTGTTTCATCAGGGCCAATTGTCTGGCCTTGCCGAACTCTCCTTCGGCTTTCCCGAACCAACGGATGCCTATCTCGGCCTGATGATCCTCGCGCCCCGTATCCGCAGCCTTGGCCACGGCCCGGTGTTTCTGGCCCATGTGGAAATGCTGGCCCGCGCGGCAGGTGCGCCGAACCTGTATCTGGCAGTGCTGGAGGTCAATCCCCGGGGGGCTGCCTTTTGGGAAGGCCATGGGTTCAGACATACTGGCCTCAACGGCACCAATGACGCGGGCAGACGGCTTCACCGTCTGGTGAAACCCCTGTAGCCGCTGGCCAGCAACACCCCGCCCAACACCAACCCTGCCGCGATCACAAACCGCAAACTCACCGCCTCGCCCAGGGCAATCCCGCCAAGCGCCGCAATCACCGGCACCGTCAACTGCGCCACGCCGGCCCTTGCCGCCCCCAACATCGGCACCAGCCGATACCACAGCGCATAGCCAAGGCCCGAGGTCACAGCCCCCGACACCACCGCCAAGGCAATGCCCATCGGCGCAGCACTTGCGCCCCCCGGCAATACCGCCCACACAATCGCCACCACCGGCACCGCCAGCACGAAATTCGCAGCCGTCACCCCCAAGGGGTCACCTTGCCCGCGTGCCGCCAGCGAATAATACCCCCACCCGGCCCCCGCCGCCGCCATCAACCCCGCATGGTACAGACTGACCCCAACGCCCCCCGGCACCAGCAGCACCACCAGCCCCGCAAAAGCCACCCCGGCCCCAATCCAGCGCGCCAGAGGCACCGGCTCCCGCGCCAGCACAGCGCCTGAAAACATGGTGATCTGCACCACCCCAAACAGGATCAGCGCCCCGATCCCCGCCGCCAAGCCCGCATAGGCCAGCGAGAACCCGACCAGATACACCACCAGCCCCGCCCCGCCCGCAACCCGCGCAGGCCACAACCGCCCACCCCGCAAAACCACCAGCAGGCCCAGCGTCACGGCACCCGCCACCACCCGCCACAGCGCAAATTCCATTGGCCCGATCAGCCCCGCCGCCACCCCCGCCCGCGTCAGCAGCGAATTGGCCGCAAAGGCCAGCATGGTCAGCGCGGTCAGCAAAAACAGCTTCATACCCCGTCAAACGCGGCTGGAAACATCAACGTCGCCCTCGGCACATCATCCCCCGGCCCCGCCAGCAGAATGGGTGATGGCCCATGCGTCGCGGTCAACCCCGCCGCCCGTTCTGCTGAAAACCCGGCCTTTGCGTAAAACGAAGGCTCGCCCAACACCGCCACCGTCTGCCCCTTGATCGCGCACAGCCGCAACACCCCAGCCACCAGCCGCACGCCCAAACCCTTGCCCTGCCATCCCGGCGCAATCGCAACCGGCGCCAGCACCAGCCAACCGTCCGGGGCCACCAACCGCGACACCGCCAGATGCCCCACGATCCCATCCTGCCACGGCATCACCATCTCATACTCAACCACCCCGGCGGCCCGCAGCGCCGCCATGATCCCCGCCTCACGCGCCCCCCCAAACGCCGCCCGCAACAGCGCATCTATCGCCGCATGATCGGCCTCGCGGGCAAAACGCAGGCTGTCGGGTCCGGTCATGTCGCACTCCAAACGAAAAGGGCGCACCTTGCGGTGCGCCCTTTCCCTAACATGCCTGTGGGGCAGATTACATCATGCCGTCCATGCCGCCCATGCCGCCCATGCCGCCGCCAGCCGGAGCCGACTTGTCAGCCGGACGGTCTGCGATCATGGCTTCGGTGGTGATCAGCAGCGAGGCAACCGAAGCTGCATCTTCCAGCGCGGTCCGCACGACTTTCGCCGGGTCGATCACGCCGAAGGCGAACATGTCGCCATACTCTTCGGTCTGTGCGTTGAACCCGAAGGCCTTGTCGTTCGACTCGCGCACTTTGCCAGCCACAACAGCGCCATCAACACCGGCGTTCTGTGCGATCTGACGCAGCGGAGCCTCCAGTGCCTTGCGGACAATGTTGATGCCGTTGGTCTGGTCAGAGTTCGCGCCAACCATACCGTCCAGCGATTTGCCAGCCTGGATCAGGGCCACGCCGCCGCCGACAACGATGCCTTCCTGCACGGCCGCACGGGTCGCGTTCAAAGCGTCGTCAACGCGGTCCTTGCGCTCTTTCACTTCGATCTCGGTCATGCCGCCAACCTTGATCACGGCAACACCGCCAGCCAGTTTGGCCACGCGCTCTTGCAGTTTCTCACGGTCGTAGTCCGACGTGGTTTCTTCGATCTGCGCGCGGATTTGTGCAACGCGAGCTGCAATCTCGGCCTTGTCGCCAGCGCCATCAACGATGGTGGTGGTGTCTTTGGTGATCGAGATTTTCTTGGCGCGGCCCAGCATGTCGATGGTCACGTTTTCCAGCTTCATGCCCAGATCTTCGCTGATCACCTGACCACCGGTCAGCACAGCGATATCCTGCAACATCGCCTTGCGACGATCGCCGAAACCCGGAGCTTTCACTGCCGCGATTTTCAGACCGCCGCGCAGTTTGTTGACAACCAGCGTGGCCAAAGCCTCGCCTTCAACATCTTCGCTGATGATCAGCAGCGGCTTTTGCGACTGGATCACCGCTTCCAGCAGCGGAACCAGCGGCTGCAAGGACGACAGCTTTTTCTCGTGCAGCAGCACAAGGCAGTCTTCCAGATCGGCAATCATCTTGTCGGCATTGGTCACGAAGTAGGGCGACAGATACCCACGGTCGAACTGCATGCCCTCAACGACGGTGGTTTCCGTCTCAAGACCCTTGTTTTCTTCGACGGTGATCACACCCTCGTTGCCGACTTTCTGCATCGCGTCGGCAATCTGACGACCGATTTCAGCTTCGCCGTTGGCGGAAATGGTGCCAACCTGCGCAACTTCGGCGGTGTCCTTGACCGGACGGGCAGCAGCCTTGATCGCTGCGACGACTTTGGCAGTTGCCAGGTCGATGCCGCGCTTCAGGTCCATCGGGTTCATGCCAGCGGCAACCGACTTCATGCCTTCTTTGATGATGGCTTGTGCCAGCACGGTCGCGGTGGTGGTGCCGTCGCCAGCCTCATCATTGGTGCGGGAAGCGACTTCCTTCACCATTTGTGCGCCCATGTTCTCGAACTTGTCGGCCAGTTCGATTTCCTTGGCAACCGTCACACCGTCTTTGGTGATGCGGGGCGCGCCGAAGGATTTGTCGATCACCACGTTGCGGCCTTTGGGGCCGAGGGTGACTTTCACTGCATCCGCAAGAATGTTCACGCCGCGCAGCATGCGGTCGCGGGCATCGGTATCAAAACGTACGTCTTTGGCAGCCATGGTGTAGCTCCTTCAAAGGTGTGATGGGGTGGGGTGCGCAGTCATTGCGCACCGCTGGAAACGCGATCTCAGGCCAGAACGCCGAGGATGTCGCTTTCTTTCATGATCAGCAGGTCTTCGCCGTCCAGCTTGATCTCGGTGCCCGACCATTTGCCGAACAGGATGCGGTCGCCCGCTTTCACGTCCATGGTCTGACGCGCGCCGGAATCGTCACGCCCGCCCGCACCAACAGAGATCACTTCGCCTTCCGCAGGCTTTTCCTTGGCGCTGTCCGGAATGATCAGGCCGCCCTTGGTCTTGTCTTCGCCTTCAATGCGGCGAACCAGTACACGATCATGCAACGGTGTGAATTTCATCTGAGAACACTCCATAGGTTCCAGGTTGATTTGGATTAGCACTCAGTCATGCTGACTGCTAACGAGCCTCAGATAGGCAACACACCCCGGTCTGTCAACACCCCCTGTCCCCGGAAAAGTCACCCCGCCCCCTTGGACTTCCCGCCGCACAGTGCCACCTATGGCATGTCAGAGACGTGTCAGAGGTGCCCGATGTTCCGCCTGAATACCCTTGCCGCCACCCTAACCGCCGCCTTTCTGACGGCCAGCCCCCTGTCCGCGCAATGCGTTGGGGAAAATCTGCTGGCAACCATGGCGCCTGCGGAACTTGCGTCATTGCAAACCGCCACCAATGCCGTCCCCTATCCCCAAGGCAATTTCTGGCGGGCAGTCGAAAGGCGATCAGGTGATCACCCTGATCGGCACCTATCATCTCGACGACCCCCGCCACGCCGCCACCATGGCCAAGATTGAACCCCTGATCCAGTCCGCCAAGACCGTGCTGGTCGAGGCTGGCCCCGATGAGGAAAAAGCCCTGATCGCCCATATGGCGCGCGATCCGTCGCTGATGCTGATCACCGAAGGCCCCACCCTGCTGGAAATGCTGCCCCCCGCCGATTGGGACGCGCTGACCAAGGCCCTGTCGGCACGCGGGGTGCCCAGCATCCTCGCCGCCAAGTTTCAGCCCTGGTATGTCAACCTGATGCTGGCGATCCCCGCCTGCACCATGACCAGCCCGCAAACCGGGCGCGGCCTGGATGGCATGGTGATGGCCGCCGCCACCAAGGCCGGCGTGCCGCTGCGCGCGCTTGAACCCTATGACACGCTGTTTTCCCTGTTCGACAAGATGACCACCGAAGAACAGCTTGAAATGATCAAAGCGACCCTCACGATGGACAGCCGGTCCAGTGATTTCACCATCACCCTGACCGAGGCCTATTTCGCCGAGGACAGCCGCCTGATCTGGGAATTCATGCGCGCCCAAAGTTACGCGCTGCCCGGCTACACCAAAGACCGGGTGGACCGCGAATTTGCCCGGATGGAGGAGTCCCTCATGTCCATCCGCAACCGCAACTGGATACCGGTGCTGACCAGCGCCGAAAGCCCGGTGTTCGCCGCCTTCGGTGCCCTGCATCTGGCCGGCAACGACGGCGTGCTGGCCTTGCTGGAGCGCGACGGATTTACCCTCGAAAGGCTGCCCTTCTGATGGATATTGCCGCCCTGAACCTCTCGGACCACACCCTTGCCCGCATGTATGTGCTGGATTTCGGCACCTTCGATGTCGGCCCCGGCAAACGCCGCATCGGCATCCCCGGCTTCCTTCTGCAAACCGACAAGGGGGCGAACCTGCTGGTCGATACCGGCTTTGACCCCGCCTACGCCACCGACTACGCCACGACCGACGCGCGCGACAACCTGTCAGGCTTTGGCCGTCTGGTGGATTTCACCACGGCCCAGACCGCCGCTGGCCAATTGGCGCTGTTGGGCCTGACGCCCACCGATATATCCGCCGTCATCCTGACCCACGGCCACATCGACCATATCGGAAGCCTGCCGCAGTTCCCCTGCCCGGTGATCCTGACCGCTACGGAACGCGAGCCCGCCCGCCCGATCTATTGGCCACCGATATCCCCGATGGACTGGCCGGATGTCCCGTATGTGACCATCACCTCCGAAACCGACCTCTGCCCCGGCATCCGCCTGATCCCCACCCCCGGCCATACGCCGGGCCATCTGTCGCTGGCGCTGACCCTGCCCGAAACCGGCCCGGTGATCCTCGCCGCCGACGCCCTGAACCGCGCGTCCGAACCTGCCGAGGGCTATTCCGACGCCATGGACCCCATCACCGCGAAAACGTCCGGCGACCAGCTTTTGGCCCTGCAATCCCGCCTGACCGCCCTGCTGATCTACGGCCACGACCCCGCCCAATGGGCAACCCTGCGCAAAGCGCCAGACTGCTATGCCTGACCCTTCCGTCGCCCAAAACCGATGTCTTTGAAGAAATTGTACCGGAGCCTTCAAAGCCTCCGCACCAGAGTTTTCAAAAACTCCGAAAGACCGCCCGCTTACCTATACACCTCGCGCCGATGCCCCACCGCGACAACCATCACCGTCACCACCTCGTCGCGAATATCCACCATCACCCGGTAATCCCCGACCCGATATCGCCAAAGCCCGGCAAACTGCGCCCCCTGCAACGCCGCCCCGAAACTGCGGGGGTCATCCGACAGGGCCACACGCTCGCTCAGAAACTCCCTGATCCGCCGTCGCACCATCGGGTCCAGACGGGCAATGGGTTTGCGTACCGATTCGGCGTATTCAATCGTCCATGCCACGCCAGAACTCCTCCGCGCTCAGCACTTTTTCTTCCCCGCTCGCAATCCGCTCCATCACCGCTTCGGCCATGTACAAATCCTCCATGTCCTCCAGCTTTTCCAGCAGCGCCGCGCGCACGTAATAGGTCTTGCTGCGCCCCGTGGCCTTGGCCAGGGCCTCCAGCCGTTTTTCAATATCCTCTGGCAAGCGTACCGACAGCATCATGGCCTCCATTTGTGATAAACGTCATACAAGTATGGCACGTCATACATGTACGACATGATACCCCCAAGTTTCAACCGCCACCCGTGACATTCCCCACCGTTCAGCCTATAAGCCGCCCAAAATCACCGCATAAGGCACCCCCCATGACCACATTCGTTTTCGGCCACAAATCCCCTGACACTGACGCCACCCTGTCGGCGATCATCTGGGCCTGGTATCTGACCAACCTGCGCGGTGCCGATGCAGAACCCCGCCTGTTGGGCGAGCCGAACACCGAAGCCGCCTTCCTGCTCAACCATTGGGGTTTTGCCAAACCGGAAATCATCGCCGATGTAGAGGCCGGTCAAAAGGTGGTCATCGTTGACACCAACAATCCGGCGGAACTGCCACCCTCGATCAACGATGCCAATATCATGGCGATCATTGACCACCACATGCTGGTCGGCGGGCTGAAAACCAAAGGCCCGATCAATGTGGTGATGCGCCCCCTCGCCTGCACCGCCACCGTGATGCACGATATCATGGGCCCCGACGTGGCCAAACTGCCACGCGAAATCAAGGGCGCGATTCTGTCCTGCATCTTGTCCGACACGCTGGAATTCCGCAGCCCCACCACCACCCCGCATGACCGCGCCGTGGCCGAAAAACTGGCCGCCGAACTGGCGATCAACATCCCGGCCTTCGCGGCTGACATGTTCGCCGCGAAATCCGATGTGTCGTCCTTCTCGGACGCCGAGCTGTTGCGGATGGACAGCAAGGAATACAACGTCGCGGGCAAGGAACTGCGGGTGTCGGTGCTGGAAACCACCTCGCCCAAAACCGTGCTGGACCGCAAGGCCTCGCTGATGGCCTCGATGGTGGGTGTGGCGGCCGAGGATGGTGCCGATCAGGTGCTGCTGTTCGTCGTCGATATCCTGAAGGAAGAGGCCACCCTGCTGGTGCCGAACGATCTGGTGCGCCAGATGGCCGAAGCGTCATTCGGGGTCACGGTCTCGGGCGATACGGTGGTACTGCCGGGCATCATGAGCCGCAAAAAGCAGATCATCCCGGCCCTGAAACTCTGATTTTTGACGGCGGGGCCGCAAACAGCCCCGCCACCGCCTGTAGATACGGATCCTCTACAGGTTCTTTACGGATTCTCTACGGGAACTCTACAGCCCGAAAGGCCTCAAATGACCGATATCATCGCCGCCCTGTCGCAAATCTCGGGGCGCTATGACGCCGTGTTCTGTGACCTCTGGGGTTGTTTGCACAACGGCAAAACGCCGTTCCCGGCGGCGGTTGCGGCCTTGCAGGCGTTCCGGGCGCAAGGGGGCAAGGTGGTTCTGCTGACCAACTCCCCACGCCCACAATCCAGCGTTATCAAACAGTTGGATGGCCTTGGCGTGCCGCATGACTGTTATGATATCGTCGTCTCCTCGGGCGACGCGGCGCAATATGCGCTGATCACCGGGGCCGTCGGTCGCCGCGTCTATCACCTTGGCCCCGACCGGGATGCCGTGTTCTTTACCGATTTTTCAGACGATCTGCGCGATACTCTGGCGCGCGAGGCCCCCATCACCCGCGTCCCCCTCGATCAAGCAGAAGGCATCGTTGTCACCGGCCTGATGGACGACCGGACAGAAACGCCAGAAAACTATCGCGCGACACTTTTATACTGCAAAAACAAAGGCCTGCCTATGCTTTGCGCCAACCCGGATATCATAGTGGACGTGGGCCACCAGCGCATCTACTGCGCCGGGGCCATCGCACAGGCCTATGATCAGATGGGTGGCAAAAGCCTCTATTTCGGCAAACCCCACCCCCCGATTTACGACCTCGCCCGCCGCCGTCTGGCCACGATCTGCACTGAAGATGACCCGCAGATTCTGTGCATCGGCGACGGCATCGCCACCGATGTGCAAGGCGCTGTGGCCGAAGGGCTGGATGTGCTGTTCGTGACCGGCGGACTTGCGGCAGATCAGTTTGGTGACGATATTTCCAATCCGAACAAAGCCTTACTGTCGGCGTGGCTGGAGGAAAAGCAACTCTCTGCCAGTTTCGCCATCGGATACCTGCGCTAACAAAGTAACATTATTGCGCCAATGGTCGAATATTCGGCAATTTATTACGCAACGGAATTGCGCTGCGCTGCGGCATTTGATATGCAGGGGCAACAACCGAAGGATTCGGAAAGATGCTCGACAACATGCCCCGCGGAACGATCTGTATCGAAGACATCGAAATCGGCATGACCCGGCACCTGACAAAAACCGTAACCAACCGGGATATCGAGCTTTTTGCCGAGGTTTCCACCGATCACAACCCGGTCCATCTGGACGACGCCTACGCCCGCGACACGATTTTTGAAGGCCGCATTGCCCATGGTATGCTGACCGCTGGCCTGATATCGGCGGTGATCGGCGAACAGCTTCCCGGCCATGGTACTGTTTATCTTGGACAATCCCTGCGTTTCATGGCCCCCGTCCGCCCCGGGGATACCGTGCGCGCCGAGGTCACAGTGACAGCGATTGACCACGCAAAACGCCGGGTAACCCTTGAAACCCACTGCGCAGTCGGTAAAACCGTGGTCTTGAAGGGCGAGGCGCTGGTTCTGGCGCCAAGCCGGAAATTCGACTGACGGGGCCGTCGTGCCCCATCCGGGGGACGATGCAAATTCATCAGCATTGGCAAGGGCTTGACCCATCAGCGCGCGGCGCCTCCGTCGCGATGGGCAACTTTGACGGCATCCATCTGGGCCACCAGTCGGTGATCAACCTCGCCCGCACAGATGCTCCGCTTGGCATCGTCACGTTTGAACCGCACCCCCGCGAACACTTCGCCCCGGCAGCTCCTCCTTTCCGCCTGATGAACCCCGAATCCCGCGCCAACCGGCTGACCAAACTGGGCGTCAAGCACCTGTTTCAATTGCCTTTTGATGCGGGCCTCGCCGCCCTGACCCCCGAAGAATTCGCCCGCGACGTGCTGGCCGATGGCCTTGGGATATCGCATGTCGTGGTGGGCGCAGACTTCTGTTTCGGCAAAGGCCGCAAGGGTCGCGCTGCAGACCTGCAAGCCCTTGGCAACGCTTACGGTTTTACCACCACCATCGCGCCCCTGATCCAGTTTGGCGACCGCGAAATCTCCTCCACCGCCATCCGGCAAGCCTTGACCGAAGGCCGCCCGCGCGACGCTGCCGCCATGCTGGGCCATTGGCACCGGATTGAGGGCGAGGTGATCCACGGCGAAAAGCGGGGCCGCGAGTTGGGCTATCCCACTGCAAACATGTCAGTTTCCGGCCTGCATCTGCCAAAACTCGGCGTCTATGCGGTACGGGTCGATATTCTGACAGGCCCGCAAAAGGGCAGCTACATGGGGGCGGCCAGCCTTGGTGTGCGACCGATGTTTGGGGTGAACACGCCCAATCTGGAAACCTACCTGCTTGATTTCAAAGGTGATCTTTACGGCCAGCACCTGAGCATCGCCTTTGTCGATTACCTGCGGCCAGAGCTGAAGTTTGACGGGCTGCCTGCCCTGATCACCCAGATGGCCGCCGATACCGACCAAGCCCGCCAGATTCTTTCCGCCCTCTGACCCCTTCCCTTTCCTCGCCCCAAAGGCCACTTTGCGCCCATGACCAAACTTCGCCCCAAGTTCTGGGAAACTGTCCCCCTGCGCAAGATGACCGCCCCGGAATGGGAGGCGCTGTGCGATGGTTGCGGCAAGTGTTGCCTGAACAAGCTGGAGTTTGAAGACACCGGCGAGGTTGAATTCACCCGCGTCGCCTGCCGTCTGCTGGACGGTGAGACCTGCCAATGCAGCCGCTATGAAACCCGCCGCCAGTTCGTGCCGGAATGTGTGTTCCTGTCGCCCAAGACACTGCCGAAAGTGGCCTATTGGCTGCCCCGCACCTGCGCCTACAAACGCCTGCACGACGGCCACCCCCTGCCTGACTGGCACCCGCTGCTGACCGGCGATCCCGAAAGCACCCATGCCTCGGGTAATTCGGTGCGCGGCTGGACGGTGCCGGAATACGACGTGCCGGAAGAAGACTGGGAAGACTATATAATCGAGGAGCGGCCCTGATGTTTTTCGCCTCTGACAACGCCTCTGGGGCAGCGCCCGAGGTGATGGCGGCTCTTGCCCGCGCCAATGACGGCTACGCCCGGTCCTATGGCGATGACACGGTGATGGACGGCGTGCGTGCCGAGGTGCGCCGCATATTGGAGGCCCCCGAGGCTGCGGTCTATCTGGTGCCTACCGGAACGGCCGCAAATTCCCTATCGCTTGCAATAGCTTGCCCGCCTTGGGGCGCGGTGTTCTGCCACCAGCACGCCCACATCGCCGAGGATGAATGCGGCGCGCCCGAGTTCTTTACCAACGGGGCCAAGCTGGTGTTGGTGCCCGGCGCGCATGGCAAGATGATGCCGGAGGCTTTGGCGGGCGCGCTTGGCCGCATCGGGGCCAGCGGTGTGCATGGCGTACAGCGCGGCATGCTGTCGATCACCAATGTGACCGAGGCGGGTACGGTTTACACCCCTGCCGAGGTGGCCGCACTGACCGCTTTAGCCCGCGACAAGGGCCTGCCCTGCCACTTGGACGGCGCGCGCTTTGCCAATGCGCTGGTGGCCACAGGGGCGACAGCGGCAGAGATGACGTGGAAGGCCGGGATCGACGTGCTGTCGTTCGGCGGCACCAAGAACGGCTGCATGGGGGTCGAGGCAGTGGTGATTTTCGACCCGGCCAAGGCCTGGGAGTTTGAGTTGCGGCGCAAGCGGGCGGGGCATCTGGTGTCGAAACACCGCTTTCTGTCGGCGCAGTTTGCGGCCTATCTGGCCGATGATCTGTGGTTGCGGCTCGCGGGTCACGCCAACACCATGGGCGCGCGGCTGGCGGCAGGGCTGGCGGCAACGCCGGGGGTGGTGCAGCGCCACCCGGTGCAGGCCAACATGATGTTTCCCGAATGGCCGGTGGGCGGCCATGCCCGCGCGAAGGGCAAGGGGGCGGTGTATTACGAGTTTGAAGCGGCAGAGGGGCGCGAGGCGGCGCGGTTGGTCACGTCATGGTCCACGACCGAAGCCGATGTGGACGGATTTTTGGCGGCCTTGCATCCGTAAGGATGGGCGGAATCGCCCATCCTACGAGGCGTCGAGATGTGATTGCACCGCAGATGCTACCGTTGACGGGTGCGTGATCGGCACCATATGCCCTGCGCCGGGCACGACCAGACGGGTGGCATGGTGCAGACGCGCCATCAGCGCGGATTGGACCGCGTCAATGATCGGCGGGCTGTCCGCCCCTTCGACCAACAGCACGGGCACCCGCAGCGCCTTCAGCCTGCCGGGGGCCAGCAGGCCCGCCGCATCATCCAGCAGCACGGGATTTTGCGCGACGATGTGGTGGATGCGGTCGGTCATATAGCGGCTCTGGCGGTCGGGCAGATCGGCGAAAGCCTCGCCCGATCCCCATGCCGCATGGAACATCGCGGTGGCGCGGGGCAGATCGCCAGTTGCCAGAACCGACGCAAACTCAAGATGTTGCGCGCGGAACGGGGCATAGGCGGGGTGCGCCTTGGCGGCGGCGAACAGCACGGGTTCCACCAACATCAGACTGCGCACAAGGTCTGGCCGCTGCATCGCAAGGCGCAGGGCGACGGTGCCGCCAAAGCTGTGACCGAACAGATCAATGGGCGCGCCGCCGCCGACCCGCTCGGCCATATCAATTGCAATGGCGGTGGTCAGGGCGTGCAGATCGCTTACCCGGTCCCAGTCGGGGGCGCGACCATGGCCGGGTTGGTCGAGCGCGGTGATCGTCACGCCATGCAGCGCCTCGGCCAGAGCGGACCACGCGCCGGAATGCGCCAGCGAGCAGTGCAGCGCCAGCACCGGGCGGGGACCGCCCCTGTTCCACGACCGCCACGGGGTCAGGTGGCCAGCGATCATATCCTCGGGCATCTACAGTTTTCCTGACAGGTACAGGTCCAAGTCTTCCAGCCGGTCCTGCCCCCAGAAAATCTCGTCCCGCACCACATAGCTTGGCACGCCGAACACACCGCGCGCCACGGCCTCCTCCAGATTGGCCACGTAAGTATCGGCGGCGGACAGCATGTGGCGGTCGGCGGTGCCCGCATCAAAGCCATGCGAAACCAGCAGGTTACGCACCACCTCATCGTCCGCGATATTGCGCCCTTCGGCCCAGACGGCGCGCAGAAAGCCCTGCACCAGCCCCGCCAGATCGCCCCCCCCAGCCTTGGCCGCCGCGATAATGGCGTAGGACGCAGGGGCGGGGTTCACCGGAAAGAATGGCGGTTGCAACGTCAGCGGCATGCCACGCTTGGCCGCCTGCCGCCGCAACTCCTGCAAACGGTACGCCTTGCGCGCCGGGTGGCGGTCGGCCAGCAACTGGCCCCCGGTGCGCGGAAACAGCGCAGGCGCGTCCAGCGGGATATAGCGGATGGTCGCGCCATGGCGGGCGGCCACATCCTCCAGCCCTGCCCCGGCAAGGTAGGCGAAGGGGGACATGGGGGCGAAAAAGTAGTCGATCTGCGGCATTTGCGGTGTCTTTCCCCGGCAGCGGTTTGCGAAGACCCTAGCCGGGTGATAAGCGGTGTCAACGTCGCGATTCCGCCACCCGGAGACCAAAATGCCCGCCATCATCGAGCCGAAACTGATTTCCGGCAATGCGAACCAGTCGCTTGCCAAAGCCATCGCCCGCCGCATGTCGATGCACCGGGGGATGAGCGTCAATCTGGTGGACGCGCGCATCGAACGCTTCAACGATGCCGAGATTTTTGTCGAGGTGTTCGAGAACGTGCGCGGCGAGGATATGTATATCATCCAGCCGACCTCGAACCCGGCCAACGACAACCTGATGGAACTGCTGATCATGACCGACGCGCTGCGCCGGTCGTCGGCACAGCGCATCACCGCCGTGATCCCCTATTTCGGCTATGCCCGTCAGGACCGCCGCGCCAAGGCCCGCACGCCGATTACCGCCAAACTGGTCGCCAACATGATCGCCGAGGCCGGGATCGACCGGGTGCTGACGCTGGACCTGCACGCGGCGCAGATTCAGGGGTTCTTCGACATTCCGGTGGACAACCTTTATGCCAGCCCGGTGTTCGCGCTGGATATCGAGCATAATTTCAAGGGGCAGATGCAGGATCTGATGGTGGTGTCACCCGACGTGGGCGGCGTGGCACGCGCGCGCGAGTTGGCGAAACGGATCAACGCGCCGCTGGCGATTGTGGACAAACGCCGCGAAAAGGCCGGCGAGATTGCCGAGATGATCGTGATCGGCTCGGTCGAGGGCAAGAAGTGCATCATCGTCGATGACATCTGCGATACGGCGGGCACCTTGTGCAAAGCGGCGGAAGTGCTGATGGAAAACGGCGCTGTCGAAGTTCACAGCTATATCACCCATGGCGTGTTGTCGGGGCCAGCGGTGGAGCGGGTGACAAATTCGGTGATGAAATCGCTGGTGATCACCGATTCGATCGAACCCACGGCGGCAGTGCGCGCCTGCCCGAATATTCGGATCGTGCCGACAGCACCGATGTTTGCGCAGGCCATTCTGAACATCTGGAACGGCACAAGCGTGTCGTCACTGTTTGAGACGGATACGCTGGTGCCGATCTATGAGGGCATGTATCAGCGGACCTGATTTGTTGGTGGGATGGGCAGATTGCCCATCCTACGGGACGTCCCAGTCATCTTCATCCTGCACCGCGCCAATGGCGGTCCAGTCGGCGCGCACGCGGGCGACGCGGGTGTCGCCCCAGGTGCGGAACACCATGTGAAACCCGGCAGCGGTAATATTCTCGGCGGTGATATCGGCGCGCGAGTTTGCTTTGTTGTCCATATCCCACATCGAAATGCTGACCATCACGGCGGGTACATCGCGGAACGGCGGTTTGAAGCCCACCAGATGGCGGCTTTCGCGCGGGCCATTCCCTGTCCACATCACGCCATCATCGGCGAAGTCGGAAAACAGGATGCGGGATCCCTGCACTATGCCAATGGCCGATGAAATGCGCTTCATGTTCGAAATCCCCCAGACCAGCCAAGATAAGAGGGAAAACAGGCAAATGTTAGGTGCGAAAATGAAAAAGGCCCCGGCAAAGCGGGGCCTTTCTCTTAAGGTAACAGCCTTAGTGGCCGGTCGCGGTCTTCAAGGCCAGCATGTCGCTGATCAGCTTGTCGCCGACATCACGGTCAGCCGACAGGCCTGCCACATCGCGGGCTTCAGCCACCAGCGCGTCGATCAACGCAGGGGTAGCTTCCTCCAACGGAATGGCGCGTTCAGCCAGAACCGACACGCCGGTCGCGCTGATTTCTGCGAAACCACCGGTCACGACATAGGATTTGGTCCCATCCGCGCCGACCGCCTTCAGGATGCCAGGGCGCAGCGTGGTGATGGTGGGGCTGTGCCCCTCCATCGCCGTCATATCGCCGTCGGCGCCGGGGATTTGCACCTCGGTGGCCTGAACAGAGGCAAGCCTGCGTTCCGGCGACACGAGGTCGAATTGCAGGGTGCCTGCCATGATGCCCCCTTAGGCCGCAGCCGCAGCCAGACGCTGCGCTTTTTCGATCACTTCCTGAATGCCGCCGACCATGTAGAAGGCAGCCTCGGGCAGGTGATCGTATTCGCCCGCAACCACCGCCTTGAAGGACGAGATGGTTTCTTCCAGCGGCACCTGCTTGCCATCCGACCCGGTGAAGATCTTCGCCACGTCAAAGGGTTGCGACAAGAAACGCTCCAGCTTGCGCGCCCGTGCCACGGCGAGTTTGTCGTCTTCCGACAATTCGTCCATGCCAAGGATGGCGATGATGTCTTGCAGCGATTTGTAGCGCTGAAGCACCTTCTGCACGTCGGTCGCGACCTTGTAGTGTTCCTCGCCGATGATCAGCGGGTCCAGCAGGCGCGAGGTCGAACCCAGCGGGTCCACAGCCGGGTAGATGCCTTTTTCCGAGATCGAGCGATCCAGAACCGTCGTCGCGTCAAGGTGGGCGAACGAGGTTGCCGGTGCAGGGTCGGTCAAGTCATCGGCAGGAACATACACGGCCTGCACCGAGGTGATCGAGCCGTTCTTGGTGGAGGTGATGCGTTCCTGCATTGCGCCCATGTCGGTCGCCAGCGTCGGCTGGTAGCCCACGGCAGAGGGGATACGACCCAGCAGAGCCGACACTTCCGAACCAGCTTGGGTAAAGCGGAAGATGTTGTCCACAAAGAACAAAACGTCAGCGCCGGTTTCATCGCGGAACTGTTCGGCCATGGTCAGACCCGACAGCGCGATCCGCATGCGCGCACCCGGCGGTTCGTTCATCTGGCCGTACACAAGGGCGATTTTCGACTTCGACATATCTTCCAGGTCGATAACGCCGGATTCGATCATCTCATGGTAAAGGTCGTTGCCCTCACGGGTCCGTTCACCCACGCCAGCAAACACCGACACGCCCGAGTGAACCTTGGCGATGTTGTTGATCAATTCCATGATCAGAACGGTCTTGCCCACGCCTGCACCGCCGAACAACCCGATCTTGCCGCCCTTGGTATAGGGGGCCAACAGGTCGATCACCTTGATGCCGGTCACAAGGATCTGGCTTTCGGTGGCCTGTTCGGCAAAGCCCGGGGCGGGCTGGTGGATGGACCGGGTTTCGGTCGCGTTGACCGGGCCGCGTTCGTCCACAGGCTCGCCGATCACGTTCATGATGCGGCCAAGGGTGGCCTTGCCGACCGGAACCTGAATGGGGCTGCCAGTGTCCGTCACCGGTGCGCCGCGCACGAGACCTTCGGTCGCATCCATTGCCACGGCGCGGACGGTGTTTTCGCCAAGATGCTGGGCCACTTCCAGAACCAGTTTCTTGCCGTTGTTTTCGGTGACCAGTGCGTTCAGAATTGCGGGAAGATCGCCCGTGAACTGCACGTCAACCACGGCGCCGATCACCTGAGTGACCTTGCCTGCCGTGGCAGCGCTTTTCGGTGCTTTTGCCATGTCGTTTCTCCAGTTCGTCAGAGCGCTTCAGCGCCCGAAATGATTTCGATAAGCTCTTTGGTGATCGCAGCCTGACGCGAGCGGTTGTAGATGGTCGTGTATTTGGTGATCATCTCGCCTGCGTTGCGCGTCGCGTTGTCCATCGCGCTCATACGGGCACCCTGTTCGGAGGCCCCATTTTCCAGAAGGGCGGTAAAGATCTGCGTGGCAACCCCGCGCGGCAGCAGGTCGGCGAGGATCGCCTCCTCGCTGGGTTCGTAATCGTACAGGGCCGAAACCCCGGTCGCTTCGAACTTGGCCGGGATGATCTGCTGCGCGGTCGGAATCTGCGCGATCACTGATTGGAAGCGGTTGTAGAAGATCGTGACCACGTCGCAGTCGCCTGCCTCAAACCGCGACAACACATCGCGGGCAATGGCTTGGGCGTTGACATAGCCAAGGCGCTTCACCTCGGACAGATCGACATGCCCGACCAGATAAGCCGAATAATCCCGGCGCAACTGTTCGCGGCCTTTTTTGCCGACGGTCAGAATTTTTACGGTCTTGCCTTCGGCAAGCAGCGCGTTGGCCTTCGCCCGGGCAAGCCGCACGATGGTCGAGTTGAAACCACCGCACAGACCGCGTTCCGAGGTCATCACGACCAGCAAATGCACCTTGTCACTGCCCGTCCCGGCCAACAGCCGGGGCGCGCCCGCCGATTGGCCGACCGAGGCTGCAAGCCCGCCCATCACCGCCGTCATCCGCTCGGCGTAGGGCCGGGCGGCTTCAGCGGCTTCCTGGGCGCGGCGCAGTTTTGCCGCAGACACCATCTGCATCGCCTTGGTGATCTTGCGCGTGTTTTTCACGCTCACGATCTTGTTCTTCAAGTCCTTGAGGCTTGGCATGCGCTATCTCCCCTGCCCCGCCCTCAGGCGAAGTCTTTCGCGAATGCGTCAAGCTCGGCCCGGATGGCTTTTTCCAGATCGCCCGCCACTTTGCGGTCGTTCGCGGTGATATCGGCCAGCAGCGCCTTGCCGGTGGTGCGCAGGTGCTTGAGCAGACCAGCCTCGTAGCGGCCGACCTCTTTGACAGCAACTTTGTCCAGATAGCCGGCGGTGCCTGCGAAGATCACGCAGACGATTTCCGCGTTGGTCAGCGGGGCGTATTGCGGTTGCTTCATCAGCTCGGTCAGACGGGCACCGCGGTTCAGCAGCGCCTGGGTCGAGGCGTCAAGGTCAGACCCGAACTGCGCGAAGGCCGCCATTTCGCGGTACTGCGCCAGTTCCAGCTTCACCTTGCCAGCCACCGATTTCATCGCGTTGGTCTGGGCAGACGAGCCCACGCGGCTAACCGACAGACCGGTGTTCACAGCCGGGCGGATACCTTGGTAGAACAGTTCGGTTTCAAGGAAGATCTGGCCATCGGTGATCGAGATCACGTTGGTCGGAATAAACGCCGAAACGTCGCCGCCCTGGGTTTCGATGATCGGCAGAGCGGTCAGCGAGCCCGAACCGAAATCCTTGTTCAGCTTCGACGAACGCTCCAGCAAACGGCTGTGCAGGTAGAACACGTCGCCGGGGTATGCTTCACGGCCCGGCGGGCGGCGCAGCAGCAGCGACATCTGACGGTACGCCACGGCCTGCTTGGACAAGTCATCATAGATGATCAGGGCGTGACGGCCATTGTCGCGGAAAAATTCGGCCATCGAGGTTGCCGCATAGGGGGCAAGGAACTGCATGGGTGCCGGGTCGGACGCGGTTGCCGCAACCACGATCGTGTATTTGATCGCACCCGTTTCTTCCAGCTTCTTCACCAACTGTGCCACGGTCGAACGCTTTTGCCCGATAGCAACATAGATGCAGTAAAGTTTCTTGTTCTCGTCGTCGCCAGCAGCCTCGTTATAGGACTTCTGGTTCAGAATGGTGTCCAGTGCCACGGCGGTTTTGCCGGTCTGACGGTCACCGATGATCAACTCGCGCTGACCGCGGCCAACCGGGATCATGGCGTCAACGGCCTTGAGGCCGGTTGCCATGGGTTCGTGCACGCCTTTGCGCGGAATGATGCCCGGGGCCTTCACGTCAGCCACGCGACGCTCGGTCGAAACGATCGGGCCTTTGCCGTCGATCGGGTTGCCCAAGCCGTCCACAACGCGGCCCAGCAGGCCGTTGCCAACCGGCACGTCCACGATGGATTTGGTGCGCTTGACGGTGTCGCCTTCCTTGATGTCCTGATCCGAACCGAAGATCACGACGCCGACGTTATCGACTTCGAGGTTCAGGGCCATCCCGCGGATACCGCCGGGAAATTCGACCATTTCGCCAGCCTGCACGTTGTCCAGGCCATGCACACGGGCAATCCCGTCACCGACCGACAACACGCGGCCAACTTCGGCCACTTCGGCATCCTTGCCAAAGTTCTTGATCTGCTCTTTCAGGATCGCAGAGATCTCGGCAGCTTGAATTCCCATCACCCAACCTCTTTCATTACATTCTGGAGAGCCGCCAACCGGGCCTTGACCGACGTGTCGATCATGGTGGACCCGAGTTTCACGACAAGACCGCCGATGAGGCTTTCATCCACGGTGGTTTTCAGTTTCACGTCCTTGCCGACCTTCGCTTTCAGCGTGGCTGCAAGGGATTTTTCCTGCGCAGCGCTGAGAGGAGCGGCGGCGGTTACTTCGGCAACGACTTCGCCTTTTTCATCCGCAATCCGGCGGCGCAAATCGGCCAGCAGTTGCGGCAGAACGAACAGGCGGCGCTTTTGCGCCATCAGGGCCAGAGTGTTGGCGACAAGGCCCGACAATCCCATTTTTTTGGCAATCGCGGCAATCGCATTGGCCTGATCTTCCCGCGCCACCATGGGCGAGGCGATCATGTCGGCAAAGTCAGGGCTTTGCCCGATTGCCGCATCCAGCGCGTCTACGTCAGCCTCAAGAGAGGAAATTGCTGACCCCTCTTTGGCAAGGTCAAAAACTGCCGCGCCATAGCGCCCGGCAATGCCCAGAGAGATTGAGACTGGTTCGGACACAGCATCCCTTCCACTGTCTTACCCCTGCACGAACCACCAGCAGACCAAGGCCTGCCCACGGCGCATACGAGGGGTATGCGTCTGTCGATTTGGCGCGTCTCTAGCAGAGCACGTGCCACCCCGCAACCGGGTTGCGCCGCAATTCGTGAACAGCGGTTAGATGAATCATGCTGCGGTATGACCCACCCCTGCCGGAACAGGCTTTTTGCGACTTCCAGACAGGTCAAAGCGTTTCGGAGGCAGAATCAGCCCGCCTTTGTGGCGCGATTGTTGCAGCAGAGGAAACAGCCAGCCGAAGGCTTTGTCGCTAGGGCTTCTTGCGGGTCATGGCGGG
Organism: uncultured Alphaproteobacteria bacterium; assembly: GCA_963772935.1. Lineage (GTDB taxonomy): Bacteria > Pseudomonadota > Alphaproteobacteria > Rhodobacterales > Rhodobacteraceae > JANNNF01. The sequence continues at coordinate 36,681 of CAVYZK010000002.1, forward strand.
CACCGGGTCGGCCTGACGGATGCCTTCCAGCACTTTCAGCGGGCGGCGCACGGCGGCAGCAATGCCGCCTCGGGTGGGGGCGTAGACCTGCTTGCTGGCCTCGACGATCAGCACCCCGCCCGCCAGCCACGGTGCCCGCCTGCCGATCCCTTCCCAGAAATCCGCCGTGCGCAGCCAGAACCGCGCCTGTGATGGCGGCGCGAACAGCACGGAAAGGTTGCGTTCCGGCGTGAAGGCATGGCGCTTCAACTGCGCCTCCAACTGAGCCAGCGAATAGGGGCGGCCATAGCCAAAGGGCGTGCCATCGCGGCGCGACCACAGCCCGGTGCGGTTGGGCACGATGAACAGCGCCCGCCCCCCCGGCCCCAGCACGCGGTGGGCTTCCTCCAGCACGGCGGACGGCTGCTCCGATGTCTCCAGCCCGTGCATCAACACCAGCCGGTCAACGAAACCCGTGGACAGCGGCCAATGGGTTTCCTCGCACAGCACCGACACGTTTTCCATCCCCGCAGGCCATGGCATCACCCCTTGCGGCCCCGGCATCAGCCCGATCACCCGGCGCGCATCGGCAAGGTAGGGGCGCAGCAAAGGCACCGCAAAGCCAAAGCCCGCCACGGTCTGCCCCGCAATCTTGTCAGGGGCGGCGGGCCACAGCCGCACCACCTGATCGCGGATCGCGCGCTGCGCCACCCGGCCAAGCTGCGTGCGGTAATAGAAATTGCGCAGGTCCAGCACATCAAGGTGCATTGCAGGCGGAGCCTCCTTTGGCGATGCTGGGCGGATCATACCGTCTGGCGATGCTGGTAGCATCATATTGTTTGGAAGGCCAAAGACCATGTCCCTTGAACTGCTGACCGTGCCCTGCCTGAAGGACAATTACGCCTATCTGATCCACAACCCCGCTACCGGGCAGACAGCGGTGGTGGATGTGCCCGAGGCCCCGCCAATACTGGCGGCCCTTGCGGCAAAGGGCTGGACACTGACCGACATCCTGATCACCCATCACCACTGGGACCATATCGATGGGGTCGAACCGCTGCGCGCAGCCACCGGGGCCGCCGTCTGGGGCGCCGCCGCCGATGCGCACCGCCTGCCGCCGCTGGACCATGCCCTGTCGCCCGGCGACACGCCCACGATCTGCGGCGAACAGGCCGTGATCTTCGACGTGTCCGGCCATACCATCGGCCATATCGCGCTATATTTCCCGACCAGCGGCTACGTGTTTACCGCTGACAGCCTGATGGCCGCAGGCTGCGGGCGGCTGTTCGAAGGCACGCCTGCCCAGATGCGGGCCAGCCTGTCACAATTCCTGCCCCTGCCCCCCGAAACCCTCGTCTGTTCCGGCCATGAATATACCGCATCCAACATCGCTTTCGCCCTGACCCTTGAACCCGCCAATCCTGACCTTATCTTGCGATCTGTCGAGGTTGCGGCGGCCCGAACAGCCAACCGCCCCACCGTGCCCTCGTCCCTGTCGGTCGAGCTTGCCACCAACCCTTACCTGCGCGCCCACCTGCCGCAGCTCAAGCAAGCCGTCGGCCTGCCAGATGCCAGCGATGATGATGTTTTCGCCGAAATCCGCAGCCGAAAAGACAGGTTCTGACCACACGATGCGCCCCTTCGATCACATTTGACGTGACCGTCAGGTTTATTCGCAGGGGCAGCGGAAATATCGCTTGAAGTGCGGCAAATAAAACCGAACTTTAAGACATAGAGGCCACGGTTGGTTGGGCCACATACGGACAACCGACCCGCAAAACAGGAGCACGGGAACAGTGCCATCGTTTTCGACCACACTCGAGCAAGCCATCCACGGTGCCCTGGCCCTGGCCAACGCCCGTCGCCACGAACTCGCCACGCTGGAGCATCTGTTGCTGGCGTTGCTGGATGAACCCGACGCCGCGCGCGTGATGAAGGCGTGCTCGGTCAATCTGGACGATCTGCGCAAGACGCTGGTCGATTTCATCGACGATGATCTGTCCACCTTGGTGACCGAGGTTGAAGGGTCCGAGGCGGTTCCGACCGCCGCCTTCCAGCGCGTCATTCAGCGCGCGGCCATCCATGTGCAATCGTCTGGCCGTACCGAAGTGACCGGGGCCAATGTCCTTGTCGCCATCTTTGCCGAACGCGAATCCAACGCCGCCTATTTCCTGCAAGAGCAGGATATGACCCGCTATGACGCGGTGAATTTCATCGCGCATGGCGTGGCGAAAGACCCCTCCTTTGGCGAGGCGCGTCCTGTGCAGGGGTCCGAAGAAAACCACCATGAGACGCCGAAGGCCGAGGCGGGCGAGGCGAAGGAATCCGCCCTGTCCAAGTATTGCGTCGATCTGAACGTCAAGGCGATCAAGGGCGACGTGGACCCGCTGATTGGCCGCGATGCCGAGGTGGAACGCTGCATTCAGGTTCTGTGCCGCCGCCGCAAGAACAACCCGCTGCTGGTGGGCGATCCGGGCGTGGGCAAGACGGCGATTGCCGAAGGTCTGGCCTGGAAGATCATCAACAAGGAAACGCCGGAAATTCTGGCCCATGCCACGATCTACAGCCTTGATATGGGTGCGCTGCTGGCAGGCACCCGCTATCGCGGTGACTTTGAGGAACGCCTGAAAGCGGTCGTCAAGGAAATGGAAGATCACCCCGACGCGATCCTGTTTATTGATGAAATCCATACGGTTATCGGGGCCGGTGCCACGTCGGGCGGTGCGATGGATGCATCCAACCTGCTGAAACCTGCCTTGCAGGGCGGCAAGCTGCGCTGCATGGGATCGACCACCTACAAGGAATTCCGTCAGCACTTTGAAAAGGACCGCGCGTTGTCGCGCCGGTTCCAGAAGATCGACGTGAACGAGCCGTCCATCCCCGATGCGATCAAGATCCTGATGGGTCTGAAGCCGCATTTCGAGGAACACCACGATCTGCGCTACACCAATGACGCGATCAAATCGGCGGTGGAACTGGCGGCGCGCTATATCCACGACCGTAAACTGCCCGATTCTGCGATCGACGTGATCGACGAGGCCGGGGCCGCACAGCACCTGCTGTCGGGCATGAAACGGCGCAAAAGCCTTGGCGTGAAAGAGATTGAGGCTGTCGTGGCCAAGATCGCCCGCATCCCGCCAAAAACCGTGTCCAAGGATGATGCCGAAACCCTGCGCGATCTGGAAAAAACCCTTAAGCGCGTCGTGTTTGGTCAGGACAAAGCGGTTGAGGCCCTGTGCAGCGCCATCAAACTGGCCCGTGCAGGCCTGCGCGAACCCGAAAAGCCCATCGGCAACTACCTGTTCGCAGGCCCGACGGGTGTGGGTAAAACTGAGGTCGCCAAGCAACTTGCAAGTTCCTTGGGCGTGGAACTGCTGCGCTTCGACATGTCGGAATACATGGAAAAACACGCCGTTTCCCGTCTGATCGGGGCGCCCCCCGGCTATGTCGGCTTTGATCAGGGCGGCATGCTGACCGACGGCATCGACCAGCATCCGCATTGCGTGCTGCTGCTGGACGAGATGGAAAAGGCGCATCCGGATGTCTACAACATCCTGCTGCAAGTGATGGACCACGGCAAACTGACCGACCACAACGGCCGGACAGTGGATTTCCGCAACGTGATCCTGATCATGACCTCGAACGCGGGCGCGCAGGAAATGTCGAAATCGGCCATCGGTTTTGGCCGCGACAAGCGCACCGGCGAAGACACCGCCGCCGTGGAACGGACGTTTACGCCCGAATTCCGCAACCGTCTGGATGCGGTGATCAGCTTTGCCTCGCTTGGCAAAGAGGTCATTCTGCGGGTGGTCGAAAAGTTCGTCATGCAGCTTGAGGCCCAGTTGATGGACCGTGGCGTGCATATCGAACTGTCGCCCGAGGCGGCGATCTGGCTGGGCGACAAGGGCTATGACGACAAGATGGGCGCGCGGCCGCTTGGCCGGGTCATTCAGGAACACATCAAGAAGCCGCTGGCCGAAGAACTTCTGTTCGGCAAGCTGGTCAAGGGTGGGTTTGTGCGGGTGATCGTGGTCGATGACGCCATCGTGCTGGAGGTGGAAGAACCTGCAAAACCCCGTCTGACCGGGCAAAAGCCACCGCTTCTGACGGCGGAATGATCCGGGCTGCGGCCCTTGCCTTGACATTGGCCCCGGTGCAAGCCGGGGCCTTTGACTTGGGCTTCCCCCTTGACTGCACCTTGGGCGATACCTGTTTCATCCAGCAATTCATGGACCATGACGCAGGCCCTGCTGCCACTGATTTTACCTGCGGCCCGCTGTCCTACAATGACCATTCCGGCACCGATATCGCCCTGCCCTCCGACGCTGCCATGGCCGCCGGGGTGTCCGTGCTCGCCGCTGCCCCGGGCACCGTCAAGGGCATGCGCGATGGGGTGATAGATATACGCGTGTCCGATCCTGCCGCGCCGCCGCTGAACGGGCGTGATTGCGGCAATGGGGTGGTGATAGATCATGGGCAGGGCTGGGAAACCCAATATTGCCATATGAAACAAGGCTCTGTCCTTGTGCGTACAGGCGATGCCATCACCACGGGCCAACCCTTGGGGCAGGTCGGTCTGTCTGGCAACACCGAATTTCCCCATATGCACATCACCGTCCGCCACAACGGCGCCGATGTGGACCCGTTCGCGCCCGAGGCCGCAACCACCTGTGGCGTGGCCCCCGCCGATGATCTGTGGACCCCGGACATCGCCTATACGCCCGGCGGTCTGATCAGCATCGGCGTGGCGTCAGCCGTGCCCGAGTTTACCGCGATCAAGGCAGGTCTGCCGCCTGAGGCGATGACGGCCCAAAGCCCGGCTCTGGTGCTGTGGGCCTATTACTTTGGCAATCGCGCGGGTGATCAGTTGCACCTTGTTTTGGCGGGGCCAGACGGCGCGGTGCTGGATGAAACCACCGCGCTGGACCGAACCCAAGCCCAGGCCTTTCGCGCATCAGGCAAGCGGTTGACGGCGGACCAATGGCCCCCCGGCAGCTATACCGCTACGGTGACGCTGATCCGCGATGGCAGTGAAATCGACACCGCGACCCTGATGCTGACCCTGCAATAATCAGCGTTCGGTCAGCTTCAACTCGATCCGCCGGTTTTGCGCCCGCCCCTCGACCCCGCTTGCCACCGGGCGATATTCGCCAAACCCGGTCGCGGCCAAACGGTCGGGCGGAAAGCCAAGGCTATCCTGCATATAGCGCACCACCGACAGCGCGCGGGCCTGTGACAGTTCCCAATTGTCGGCAAACTCGCCGATCCCCGACAGTGGCACATCATCGGTATGGCCATCGACCCGGATGATCCAGTCGATGCCATCGGGAATATTTCCTCTGATTTCATTCAGAATTTTGACAACCCCCGCAATCTGCGCCTGACCCTCCGGTCCCAGTTCGGCAGCGCCCGCGCTGAACAAAACCTCGGACGAAAACACAAAACGGTCGCCGACCACCCGCACACCTTCGCGGCCAGCAAGCAAGGTGGACAACTGACCAAAAAATTCCGACCGGAATTTGGCAAGGTCCAGATTGTCTGCCTCCAGCCTTTGACGTTCGGCGGCTTCCAGTTCGGCCCGGCGTTTTTGTTCGGACGCCACTTGCGCAAGGGCCGCGTTCAACTGACTGCCAAGCGTTTCAAGCTGCACTTGCGCCTCGGTATCTTTGGCGGAACTGGCATCCAGAAGCCCCTGCAACGACCCAAGCTGCGACCGCAACGCCGCGATCTGCTGGTTCAGCAATTCCACCTCGCGCGCGGCCTTCAGTGCCTTGTCCTGTTCGGCAGTCAGCACTTGCGCGGCGGCCGCCAATGCAGCCTCGCGGTCAGTGACCCCCTTGGCAGCCTCGGTCCTCGCAGCCGCAAGCAGGGTCAGAGTTTCCTCGGCCCGTTTGCGTTGCTCCTCCAGCGCCAGCGTCATCGCGGTCAGTTCGGTGCCCGCCCCTTGCAACCGTGCGCGCAGCGCCTGCAACGCAGCGGCATCGACCAGACGTGCGGCCTCGGCATCGGAAATCTTGCTCTGTGCGGCGGTCAGGTCGGCTGCACTTTTTGCGCGCTCGTCGGCCAGCAAGGCCTCCAGCGCCTCGCGCCGGGCAGCGGCCAGACGGGCGGCTTCCACCCCGGCGTCAATCTCGCCGCGCGCCTTGGCAAGCGCCAGATTGAGCGCCTCGGCGTCTGACACCAGTACCTTCTTTGCGGCCTCCAGATCGGCGACAGAGGCTGTCAACTCTCCCACCTTCCCCCGCGCAGCATCACGTTCGGCCAGCAAAGACGCCACCTGCGCCTCAAAACTGGCAACCCGCGCTACAGATTCTGCCAACTGCCCCTCAGTCGCCGTCAGTTGCGCGCCTAGCGAGGCCGCAAGGGCTGCCTGCTTGTCGCCCTCCGCCTCGGCTGCCGTCAGGCTGGCGCGCAGCGACCCCACTTCAGTCGTCAAGGCCGTGGTGCGGTTGCGTTCCAGCCCCAAGGCATCGGCCAGCGACGCCACCTGTGCGGTCAATTCGTCCAGCTTGCTGTCCTGCGTGGTGATGGTTTCGCGCAGCACCGATTGCATCACGGTAAAGATGGTCAGCACGAACATCAGCACCATCAGCAGGGTGGTCACCGCATCGACAAACCCCGGCCAGATGATCGAGCTGTCGCGTTTGCGGGACAGGCCCATGGCTTAGCCCCGCCCCACGGCGCCGCGCGAAAGCTGGCGGATGGCGGCGGTCAGCCCGGTCAGATCGCTGCGCAGGTCGGCCACGCTTTCCTGCCGGCCCGCCGACATTTCCTCCAGTATCCGCAGCAACAGCACGTCAATCGACCGCAGGCGCATCCGGGCCTCGGCGTCGGAATGGGCGCTGCCTTCGGCGCCGGTAAGGGCCGCGATCAACCGCTCCTGACCATCAGCGATCCGGTCGAGCGCGGCAGCCTGCCCGGCCTCGGCCTCCATCCGCTGGGTCATGCGGTCCACCGCGTCGGCCAACTGGCCAATGCGTTCGTCCACCAAACCCCGGCTGACATCGGACTGCGTGTACAGCAGTTGCAAGGCCTCCATCTGGCCCGCCATGTGATCCAGCACCGCCGTCGCCGCAGACTCGCCGCCCTCGGCTTCACCAGACGAAAACCCAACCCGGGTGATCGACGACAGCCATTCCTCCAACTCGCGGTAGAACCGGTTCTGGCCATGGCCTGCGAACAGTTCCAGCAGGCCCACCACCAAAGACCCGGCCAAACCCATCAGCGAGGAGGAAAACGCCGTGCCCATGCCGCCAAGCTGTGCCTCCAGCCCGCCCATCAGCTTGCCAAACACATCCAGCCCGGTCTCACCATCCTTGGGCGCCAAGGACCGGATGGTTTCCACCACCGCAGGCACCGTGGTGGCCAGCCCCCAGAAGGTGCCCAGAAGGCCCAGAAACACCAGCAGGTTCACCAGATAGCGGGTGATATCGCGTGCCTCGTCGATCCTTTGCGCCACCGATTCAAGGATTGATCGCGAGGAGGAGGCAGAGATCTGCATCCGTGCGCCCCGAGATCGCAGCAAGGACGCCAGTGGTGCCAGCAAGCGCGGCGGCGTGGCCTCGCCCGACCCGGGCGTGTGGCGCACGAAGTTTTCGATCCAGAACACCGATTGCGCCAATATCCAGACCTGCCAGAAACAGGTCGCAATCCCCAGCAGAAACACCCCCGCAATCAGCCCGTTCAAGTAAGGACTGGTGCGGATGATCGCCATCACCTGCCCATGGATCAGCCAGCCCCCTGCCGCCACAAGCAAGCTGACAATCAGCATGGTGGTGATCGCACGGATCGGCTGGCTAAATGTTGTTGTCACCTCGGCAGAGGGTCGTTCCATCCGGTCTTGCCTGCGCGTTATTCTGCTTGGGGTGACAGTGTAGCAGGGCCGCAGGAACTGCCAAGCAATTCCGCGTCAGTTGTCCTTGCGGGCACAGATTTCGCGCACCCGTGTGGCCAGCCAGTCAAGGTCAGGATCGGTCAGACCCAAAGCGGTCAGATGTTGCGCAGTCGCCCACAGATAGTCGCGGTTCGGCCCCCTGCCACCGGTGCTGCGGGCAATGATCTGCGCCTGCTCCTCCAACTCCAACCCGCCGCAATACTGGTCATGCGTGCGGTCGATCACGTAGACCAGCGCAGGCGTGCCATCCTCCAGCGCCACCTGCGCCTCAAGATAAGCTGACGAGATCAGTTCCCGTTCGCGCAGGGCGGCCAGCGTTGCGTCCTCAGCCCCCGGTTGCACCCGGAACGCCACGCCGTCGCACACCGCACCGTCTGCCGCATCCAGCGCCAACACCAGCCCCGGGGCCTCAACCGACCCGCGATGATGGATGGACCGCATGCAGAAACTGCGATGCCAGCCCTGCACCCGCGCCACCCGCTGTTCCGCCACCGGAAAGCCGGGATCCCAGATCAACGATCCGTAACCAAACACCCAAAGCGCGTCCATCGCTGGCCCTCCTGTCTTTCGCCTTGTAGACATCAGGTCGGGATGGATGAAAAGGGTCGGGCAATGCGGTGGATGATCTGGGTGGTGGGCGGTCTGGCCGTGCTGTGGGGCGGGTACTGGTTTGCAGGGTCCACCGCACTGGAACGCGCCACCGTGCAATGGTTTGCCGATCAACCCGCGCAGGGGCGCGTGGCCAGTTACAGCAGCCTCGGGGTGGACGGATTTCCCAACCGGTTTGACCTGACGATCAATGACTTGCATCTGGCCGACCCTGCCAGTGGCTATGGCTGGGACGCGCCCTTTGTGCAGGTGCTGACCCTGTCCTACACCCCGTGGCATGTAATCGCCGCCCTGCCCGACAGCCAGACGCTGCACACCCCCACAGGCGATATCGCCCTGCAATCGGCCAAGCTGCAAGCCTCGGTAATCGTCACCCCCGGCACGGCCCTTGCGCTGGACCGCACGACTCTGGTCGGCAGCACGTTGGCAGCCACAGGCCAGGGATGGACGCTTGGCGCGGCAGAACTGCGCCTCGCCACCCGGCGCGACCCGTCGCGCGATGCGGCGCATCAGATCGGGGCCGAAGTTCTGGGCCTGACCCCGGACCCGGCCCTGATGGCGGTGCTTGGCACGACGTCGCCCTTGCCCGGGGTGATTGACCGGCTGCATCTGGACGCGACCGCCACGCTGACAGCACCGCTGGACCGCTATGCAACCGATATTCACGCCAGCGAAATTGTGGTCAAAGACCTGTCGATGCTCTGGGGCGATCTGGCGATCACCACCAGCGGGACACTGACCGCAGACGCAACGGGCCGTGCTGCGGGGCGGCTGACCTTGCGGGTGGAAAACTGGCGCAGGCTGATCCCGGTTCTGGTCGGCACGGGCATGGTTGACGCAGGCGTCGCCCCCACGGTGGAAAACATGATGGCGGCACTGGCAAAACCCGGGGCCACGGTGCTGGAGATTCCGCTGACCTTCGCCAAGGGCCGCATCAGCCTTGGCCCGCTGCCGATTGGTATAGCCCCGCTGATGTAACCTCCTAAAATTTATCTAAAATTTTCATCCTCTTTGCTCAAATATCCCACGGGGGTCCGGGGGTGTGAAACCCCCGGCGGCCAGCCCCGAGCGGATCATCGGCAATACGGCCCGTTCCGCTGCGCCGCCGTGTCAAAGTGCATGTGGTCTTCATGATAGCCATCTGACCCCGGCCCAAGCGTGGTGCCAAACACGCCGCAAGCCGCCTTATACGCCGGGCGCAGGGTCTTGAAATTGCGGGCGACGGTCAAGGATTTACCGTTTTCCAGCACGACAGCGGCAATATCAATCGCATGGCCCCGGCCATGTTCGCTGATCTTGGCCCCGCGCACATTGTTGCGGCTGCGGCAGATGTAATGGGCGGCCACCGTCAACTCCACCGCGCCATTGCGGCCAAGCATCGGCTGTAGCCCACCCTCGACCCAGCGTTTCAGAGCCTTGGCTGTCGCACAATCAATCGTCGCCGCCTGTGACAAGCGCACCCCCGCCACCGAGGTGACCCGCACCGGGTCGGCCACGCCGCAGCCTTTGACCTTGGATTTGATCGGCGACATCACCTCACCCTTGATATCAGGATCGCCGCAGACCGACCCTTTCTTCGAGGTGGTGGCCTTGCGCGACGGTTTGACCCGCACTGCCGCTTTGACCGGAACCCCGCCCTCTGGCCGGGCTTTTGGTCGCAGAAAACCACCGAACAGTCCTTTGCCGGGAGTTGCAACCGCCTCGGCCTGCTGTTGCGGGGCGGGTTCGGCCAGCGTCAGCCCTTGTGGCCGCGCACGCGGGCGCAGCGCAGCCAAAGCGACATCCACCATCGGCACGGCAATTTCCGCTTGCACCACAGGCCGGGGCAGCGGACGGGGCGATGCCGACATGCCTTCCGCCCCCGCTTGGCCCGCGAAAATGCCGATCACCACTGCTGCAATAATACGCCGCACCGCCTAGCCCTTTTTGGCCACCCGCCCAAAGTCGGGTGCCGCAGTATCCTGCCCGGCTTCAACAATGCCACGCCGGATTTCACGGGTGCGGGTGAAATAGGCGTGAAGCTGCGCACCATCGCCCATGCGGATCGCGCGTTGCAGCATGAACAGTTCCTCGGTGAAGCGGCCCAGGATATCCAGCGTGGCCTCCTTGTTGTGCAAGAACACATCGCGCCACATCGTCGGGTCACTGGCCGCAATCCGGGTGAAATCGCGAAAGCCTGCCGCCGAATACTGGATGACTTCGGAATTGGACACCTGCGCCAGATGGTCGGCCACGCCCACCATCGTATAGGCAATCAGGTGCGGCGTGTGGCTGACCACTGCCACCACCAGATCGTGGTGGGCGGCGTCCATCGCATCCACCTTGGCCCCGATCGCCTCCAACAATGATTGCAACCGCACAAGCGCCGCCGCATCGGTATCTGCCAACGGTGTCAGCAGCCACCAGCGGTTGACGAACAGCGTGGCAAAGCCCGACCGTGGCCCGGAATATTCGGTGCCCGCCATCGGGTGGCCCGGAATAAACACCACGGTGTCCGGCATATGCGGCGCCACAGCTTCAATCACCGCCTGCTTGACCGACCCCACATCCGTTACCGTACAGCCGGGGGCCAGATGCGGGCCGATTTCTTCGGCAATCGCAGCCATCGCCCCCACCGGCACGCACAGCACCACCAGATCCGCGCCCGCCACAGCCTCGGCCGCCGTCGCATAAACGTGGTCGCAAAACCCGATCTCCAACGCGATCCCGCGGGTTTCCGCCGATTTGGCATGGCCGACGATCTGCCCGGCCAACCCGCCCGCCCGCATCGCATGCGCCATGGACGACGCGATCAGCCCCAGCCCGATCAGCGCGACCCGGTTGTAGATGACCGTCATTTCACACCCTTGAACTGCGCCACCGCATGGGCAACCCGGCGGCACGACGCCTCATCCCCCACAGTGATCCGCAGACAATGCGGCAGGTTATACCCGCCCACCCGGCGCACGATCAGCCCTTGGCCCAGCAAGAAGGTATCGCAGGCCACGGCTTCCTCCTCGCTGGCAAAGCGGGCCAGCACGAAATTCGCCATCGAGGTGTCAGACGGCACGCCAAGTTCCGCCAAAGCCCCCGCCAGCCAACTGCGCATCCGCGCGTTTTCACCCCGGCAGCGGTTGACGAAATCCTGATCCCGCACGGCGGCCTCGGCCACCTCCAACTGTGTGGTGGACAGATTGAACGGCCCCCGGATGCGGTTCAGCACGTCGATGATATGTTTCGGCCCGTACCCCCAGCCAATGCGCAAACCGCCCAGACCGTAGATTTTCGAAAACGTCCGCGTCATCACCACATTGCTGCGCGCCTCGATCAGGGCAAGACCGCCATCATAGCCTTCGACATACTCGGCATAGGCCCCGTCCAGCACCAGAATGGCCTGCGCAGGCAGACCAGCGGCCAGCCGTTCCACCTCGGCCGCCGAAATCATCGTGCCAGTCGGGTTGTTGGGGTTGGCGACGAACACCAGTTTGGTGCGGCGGTTGCAGGCGGCCAGAATGGCATCCACATCGGCGGTGCGTTCGCGTTCGCGCACCTCCACCGGGGTGGCCCCGACCGCGAGGGTTGAGATGCGGTACATCAGAAATCCGTGTTCGGTGAACACCACCTCATCCTTCGGCCCGGCATAGGCCTGGCACAGAAAGGTGATGATCTCATCCGACCCGGCCCCGCAGATCACGCGGCCCGCCTCCAGCCGATGCACATCGGCGATGGCTTGGCGCAGGCTGGCATGGTCCGTGTTGGGGTAGCGGTGCAGCGAATGCACGGTGCGCGCAAACGCCTCTTTCGATTTGTCCGACGCGCCGAACGGGTTTTCATTCGACGACAATTTCAACGCATTGGCCATGCCCGCCACATGCGATTTGCCCCCTTCATACAGGGCAATATCAAGAATACCGGGCTGCGGGCGAATGGCGTCGGACATGGAAATCTCCTCTGGCGTGCCCGGGTTCTAGCGGGCGAAAGGGGCCAAGGCCAGTAGGTATATTGTCCCCCTCCCGTGGTTCAGGCGTCGCCGGAACGGCTTATTTCGCGCTTTTCGCCTGCAGCCAATCCATCAGCGCCATCAGCACACCAGAGACAACAAAGGTCAGGTGAATGACCACCAGCCACAAAAGTTCGGTCTGCCCGAATTTGGCATCGGCGGTGGACTCGCCGATCTCCATGAACCGCTTCAGCAGATGGATGCCCGATATCGCCACAATAGAGGCGATCAGCTTCATCTTGAGACCCGAGAAATCGACCTTACCCATCCATCCGGGCCGGTCCTCGCCTGCGTCAAAATCAAACTTGGAGACGAAATTCTCATACCCGGAAAACAGCACGATCAGCAGAAGATTGGCGGCCAGTGTCATGTCGATCAGGGTCAGGATCACCAGAATACCCTTTTCAGGCGTGATCGTCAGAACCTGTGGCGCGTAGTAAAGAAATTCGCGCAGAAAGATGATCGTCAGCATCCCCAAAGCCAGTGCCAGCCCCAGATACATCGGTGCCATCAACCAGCGACTGGCAAACAAGCCTTGTTCAAAACGGGTTTCAAGGGTGGGTTTGTCCGTCATGGCGATACCTTTTCCAGTTTGGCTTCAAATGTCTGTCGCGGCCCCGAAATGCAAGAGGCCCACCAGATTGGCGGGCCTCTGTCGCAACGATTGGCGAAAGGATCAGTTCTTGGCGTAGTATTCCACGACCAGGTTCGGTTCCATCTTCACCGGATAAGGCACGTCGCCCAAAGCCGGGGTGCGCACGAAGGTGACAACCAGCTTGTGGTGATCGGCGTCCAGATAGTCGGGCACATCGCGCTCGGCCAATTGCGTTGCTTCCAGGATCATCGCCATCTGACGCGACTTTTCACGAACGGCGATCACATCGCCTTCCTTGACGCGGTAGGACGCGATGTTCACGCGCTGGCCGTTCACGGTGACGTGGCCATGGTTCACGAACTGGCGGGCGGCGAAAATGGTCGGGACCAGCTTGGCACGGTACACAACCGCATCCAGACGACGCTCCAGCAGACCCACCAGCATCTCGCCGGTGTCACCCTTGACGCGTTCAGCTTCGGTAAAGATCTTGCGGAATTGCTTTTCCGTCAGATCGCCGTAGTAGCCCTTGAGCTTTTGCTTGGCGCGCAGCTGGGTGCCGAAGTCCGACAGCTTGTTCTTGCGGCGCTGACCGTGCTGGCCGGGGCCGTATTCGCGCTTGTTCACCGGGGATTTCGGACGGCCCCAGATGTTTTCGCCCATGCGGCGGTCAATTTTGTACTTGGCAGACGTGCGTTTGGTCACGGCTGATCTCCTTCGTTTACAGGCGCTTTTGTGATCCGAAATTTTCCGGCAAAAGCTTGTGAAGGGCGTTGTCCTTTAACCCGAAGGTCCGACAGGGTTCTTCTTGCGAAGGCCACCAACACCAATGAAAAACCCCGGAATCGCTTCCGGGATTGGCGGCTTATACAGGCGGGGTCCGGGGTGTCAACCGCAAGCCCCTGCCATTTTCTGTTTGAAAGTATCCTCGGGGTGATGAGCGATCAAAAAACTCTCCAGTGGAGAGTTTTCGTGAAGAACGCCCGGCCCGTGGCCGGGCTGGGGGGCAGACAGCCCCCGGCGCTTTCACCTCCTCACGCCGCCAGTTCATGCCGCAAGATCGCAGCCTCTGACGCCGAGATATTGCGCCGCGCATAATCGCCATAGCCCTGCGGATTGTCCGCCACTCCCGGCAGCAGCGCCATAAGGACCGCCCGCTGCGCAGGCTCGATCATGTCCAGCGCAGTGTTCGACGGGTGGAAACTTTCGGTCTCCATCCCATTCGCCCAAAGAATGTTGTGCCGTTCCAGCAAGATATGCACATACGTCACCTCGCGCGCGGCGAAATCCACCATCACGGAGGTGTCGTTGATCAGATCCTCCGCCGCCACCAGCACCTCATCGGTGTTGAACAGCGCCCGAGCCGCAGCCCCCCGGATCAGCATCCGGTGTTGCGGCGATACCAGCAGATCATCCTCAGGCCGCCCGAACCCCATCGCCCCCGCCCGAAACCGCACGGGCCGCAGATGCGGCATCGCATACAGCCGCGCGCCGGTCATCCGCCGGTGACCGGTCCACATAATCTCCTGCGGGCCGTTGTCTTTGGTCTGGATCAGATCGCCGGGTTGCAGTTCTTCAATCTTCACTGCGCCATCCGGCGTCATGATCCGGGTGCCGGGGGTAAAGCAGATCACCCCGCCCGCCGCGCGTTGCCCCGCGGCCACTGCGGTGCGGTCCACCTGCGTGCGCACCACCCACAGGTCGCGGTTCACCGGTGGCACCTCGCCCACAAACATCAACAACCGCGCGCCGGTATCGGGCACTTCAATGATCGTGACGGAATAGGATTGGTGGCCGTCGGTCACGACAAAGCCCTGCTCTGCCCGGTCCTCGGGCGCATCTTCATCGCCCTTGGCACCCTCGCCAACCGCAATTCCCACCAGACGCCGCACCATCCGCGCCGCCCGTTTGCGCATATCCGCCGCCCCTTCGGCCTCTTCCAGCCGCAGCAAGCCTGTGGGGGCATCCACCCGTACCGCCTCACCCGTCCAGCGCCACGCGGCGCCAACGGCAAGAACGTCCAGGGGTGCGGCCTTCACGCCGTCTACGTCTGTCTGTGACCAGGAGATAACGAACGTCGCCCGAAAGCTCGTTCCCATTGCCTGTTTGCCTGCTCGATCGTGTTTTTGTTTTGGGTCGTGTTTTTGTGTCGTAGCGGAAGGTTAACAGGGATGATTCGCCGTGGCTATGGCCTGCTTGCAACAATGGCGCGGGAAAATTGCATCAAAACCGCAAGCCGCAGGTTCACTGACCCCACAAACTGGCCTTGCGGCTGGGCCTCAAACTCACGACCCAGATAGGTCACGCCGTAAAATACCTGCGAGGACGCCCCCTGCCAGTTCACTCCGGCCCGCAGACGGGTGCGGTTGTCCGACAGCACCGCCGCCCCGCCGTCTGGCAGATAGACGCTGTCAAACACCCGCGCCACATCGCCGCCTACCGTATAGCTGTAGCCCGGTGTTCTGGGGCCTGCGATGCCCTGATAGCGCTGCCCCGTCACCGGGTCGCGCAGCATCAGCGCCCCTGCACCAAAGCCGCCCAGCATCACATCGCCGCCGACGCGAACAAAATCCTCGGCCCCGGCCTGCGCCTCCAGAAACGGGCGCAGGGTCACGGCACCGAACAGGTCCATGCTGCGACCGGTTTCCACCACCAGCGTCGGATGAACCCCGTCAGCGATCTGGTTGCCAAAAACAGTCGGCTTTGGCAGGCCAAGCGCCTGATGGACCGTCTTCTGGAACGATGAAATCCCGGTTTTTGGCCCGGTCAACACCAGATCGGCCCCAAGGCTGGTGTCCCAACCGCGCAGGTCGAAATGGGTGTGCAACCCAACCGTGATGATCCCTGCATAGCGCCGATCCAACGGCGCGGGCGACATCAGGCTTTGCGGCGCAATCGCCCGGCCTGACAGCCGGAGTTCCAAAATCTCGCCCGGACGGGACGGCAAGCGGCCGTTCCACGACACGCCCCGCAGACGGCTGATGGTGTAAGACCCGGTCTGCCAGCGGTCCTGTGTGTCGCCCAACGTATCATTGTTGAACAACCGGCCCCAGCCGAGTGTCACGCGGTCTTGCGCAAACACCGGGCCGCACAGCCCGATTGCTAAAGTGAAAATCGCCAGAATGGCCTTCAACATCATCCTACCTGTCGCAGAGTGGCCCCTCAGCCATCCTGTGACTGTACGGGGGCCACGCCACTTGGACTAGTGCGCCACGGCAACAGGTGGCGGTAAGCCTGCGACATGATAGCCACAGAAAAGCCTTAATCCATCAAGGGTTTACGCCGGATGAACGCGTCTTAAACCGACCCGACCAGATGCCCGTCGCCCACATCGACAAGCCCCACCCGTGCGACAGTGGCCCCCACCGGATGCACCGGGCTTGGCACTTCGCCCGACAACCGGACCGAGGCAACACGGGCCCGGGCAGGGTCGGGCACCGGCACAGCCTCGATCAACCGGCGGGTATAGGCGTGCTGCGGGTTGCCAAAGATTTGCGCCTTGGTGCCCATCTCGACAATCTGGCCCAGATACATCACCGCCACCCGGTCAGAGATATTTTCAACCACCGCCATATCGTGGCTGATGAACAGGAACGCGATGCCGAATTCCTGTTGAAGGGCACGCAAAAGGTCCAGCACCCGCGCCTGCACCGACACGTCCAACGCCGACACGGATTCGTCGGCAATGATCAGATCAGGCTGCAAGGCCAAGGCGCGGGCGATGCAGATGCGCTGCCGCTGGCCGCCTGAAAATTCGTGGGGGTAGCGGTCAAGCTGATCGGCAGACAGGCCCACCCGCTGCATCAGATCGCCCGCATGGGCGCGCTGCGTGGCGGCAGTGCCAATGGCATGGATCACCAGTGGCTCGGCAATCAGGTTGCCAACGGTCATGCGCGGGTCCAACGCCGCCATCGGGTCTTGAAACACCATCTGCACCCGGCGACGCACTGCCTTTTGCGCCGCCGTATCAAGGCCCTGCAACGACTGGCCCGCCACTTCGATCAGGCCGCCATGCGGCACCAGCCCGACAATCGCCTTGGCGATGGTGGATTTGCCGCAGCCGGACTCGCCCACCAGCGAAAATGTCTCACCCTTGCGGATGTCGAAACTGACGCCCGCCACCGCATGCACCGTCTGGGTCACCCGCCCCAACAGCCCGCCGCGCAGGGGAAAGCGCACCGTCACATCACGCAGCGTCGCCACGGTATCGCCCGTCACGGGTGGCCGCATGACTCCGGTCCCCATACGGGGCACAGCCGCCAGCAGGGCCTTGGTATAATCCTGCGTCGGTCGCGCGAACAGATCAGCGGTGGCCGCTTCCTCGACCATCCGGCCTGCCTTCATCACGATCACCCGGTCGGCCATTTCGGCCACCACACCCATGTCATGGGTGATCAGAATAATTGCAGTGCCAAGATCACGTTGCAGGTCGCGCAGCAGGTCCAGCACCTCGCGCTGCACGGTCACGTCCAGCGCGGTGGTGGGTTCATCGGCAATCAGCACCTCGGGCCGCAGGGCAAGCGCCATGGCGATCATCACCCGCTGGCGCATCCCGCCCGACAGTTCATGCGGAAACTGGGTCAAGCGGCGTTCAGGCTGCGACAGACGCACCGAACGCAACGCCTCCAAAGCACGGGTCTGCGCCTCGGCGCGCGACACCGGCTCATGCGCGCGGATGGCCTCGGTCAGTTGCGCGCCCACGGTCATCACCGGGTTCAGGCTGGTCATCGGTTCCTGAAAGATCATCGCCACCCGCGCGCCGCGAATGTCGCGCATCTGGGCCTCCGGCAGGGCTGCCAGATCAGTGTCGCCAAGACAGACCCGCCCCCCGGTGATCCGCACCGCAGGTGGCGGCAGCAGACCCATGATGGCAAGCGAGGTGATGGATTTACCCGACCCGCTTTCCCCGGCAATCGCCAGAACCTCCCCCCGGCGCAGGGTAAAGGACATATCGGTGACAAGCGGTTGCAGGCCGGACTCTGTGCGCACCGACACGCACAGACGATCCACCGTCAGAACCGGGGCCAATGCGGCCCCGGTCAGGTTCAAGGCTTCGGTCATTCGAACACGCAGCGCGGAAAGTAGAAGCTGACCACCCAGTTCGGCATATCGACAATCTCGGATATCCGCAGATCGCCGCAGGTGGACACCAGCATATAGGCATCCACCGCCGCCATGCCCCGTTGCGCGCACAAAAGGTCCACCATGCAGGCCACGGCATCGCGCGAGGCTGACATCAGGTCCGGCCCGATGCCGGTTGTCACCTCATACCCCTTGGCGTCCAGATGCCGCGTCACCGGCCCCGGCGTGGTAAAGCGCGGCGTTTTCAGATGCGCCCCTTTGACCAGATCCAGCGTCAGCACCACATCCATCGGGCTTTCAATCGCCGTTCCGCACACTTCGCCATCGCCCTGCGCAGCATGGGTGTCGCCCACGCTGAACAAGGCCCCCGCCACCTCAACCGGCAGGTACAGCGTCACACCCGCGTTCAGATCGCGAATGTCCAGATTGCCGCCCACCCGCCGGGGCGGCACCACGGAATGAAGGCCAGCCTCAGCCAAGGCATTGCCGATGGTCCCGGCAAAGGGCTTCAGCGGCACCCGCGCATCAGGCCCCCACAAGGCCGGCTCCATCGTGCGGGTGTCGTATTTCCAGACCTTCAGCGCCGGTTCCAGAAACTGATCGGCCAGCAGGCCAAAGCCCGGAATGTTCGCTGTCCAGCCAAAGCCCGCCCCGTCCAGTTCACGCGGGGCAAAACTTTCGATGGTGACTTTGACCGCATCGCCGGGTTCCGCGCCCTCAATGTAGATCGGGCCGGAGACCGGGTTGATCTTGCCGAAATCCAAGGGCGACGACATCGGCCACGGTAGACTGCGGGCCAAGCTGGCCCGCAGAGGAATCGTTGCAGTGAAACAGGATCGTCGATCCCGGTTCAGCCCGCAGCACCGGCGACAGGGAGTTATCCCAGCCGAAATGATGCTGCGCACCGTGGATGGTATAGTTGCAGGCTTTGCACATTTTACTTCACGAAAACATAGTCATAGTTGACAGGGATCGACACCGGGTCAACGTACAGCGCGTCTTCGCCGCCCATCCGTTCCGACTTCATGGTATAGCGTTCCTCGTTGAATACCGGCACCCAAGGGGCCAGCTCCATCACGCCGGTGTAGACATCAGACCACAGCGTCAGGCGGTCGGCAGCCTTGGCGGGGTCAGCCATGCTGTCAGCCTCGGTCGCTTTGGCATCCAGGCCCGCGTCACAGAACTTGGACCAGTTCCATCCCCCCGGTGCCGCCCCCGAACAGCCGAGGATCGGGCCGTAGAAGTTCGACGGATCGGGGAAATCCGCGATCCAGCCCATGCCGCCCGACCAGATCATCGGGGCGGTGCCAGCCCCGCCAGCCTCGATCACATTGGCCTGCGCCAGCGACTGGATGTTGGCCTTGATGCCAATGGCCGCCAGATCCTGCTGAATGGCTTGGGCGATGCGGGGGTTGGGGTCAGTGTTCATCACATAAAGATCGGTCTCAAACCCATCCGGCAGACCGGCCTTGGCCAGCAGGGCCTTGGCGCCTTCCACGTCAAAGGCATAGCCTTTGTAATCCTTGGTATAGCCCGGCATCGACGGCGGCAGCGGCTGCGTCGCAGGCACAGCACGCCCGTTGATGATCTGCACGATGCGGTCCTTGTTCACCGCCATGTTCACGGCTTGGCGCACTTCCACCTTGTCGAACGGCGGCATGGTCACGTTCAGCGTGATGTAGCCCGTGTGCAACTGCCCACCGATCACCACCCGTGCGGCCTGCGCCGGGTCTGCCATCACTTCGGTGAACTTGGCAGGCGGGATGCCGTCGCCGGGTACGTCAACCTCGCCATTCTGCAAACGCAGCAGGGCTACGACAGGCTCTTGACCCACCTCAAAAATCACCGAATCCAGATAGGGCACGCCCGCACGCCAGTAATCGGCGTTCTTTTCAAACACCAGCTTTTGCCCCAGCGTCCATTCCGCCAGCTTGAAGGCCCCGGTCCCGACCGGCTTCTTGCCGAAATCTGCACCCGCCTCATCCACCGCCTCTTTCGGCACGACAGAGGCAAAGTTCAGCGCCATGACATGCAGGAAGGTCGCATCGGGCCGTGACAGGGTGATCTTCACCGTCAGCGGATCAACCACTTCCACACCGGAAAGCCCGCCCTCGCCTGCCTTGTCATACCCTGCGATGGACCCGAAGAACCCCGCCCCCGGCGATTGCGTGGCCGGGTTGGTCACGCGGTCCAGCGAGTATTTCACATCCTCCGCCGTCATTTCCCGCCCGTTGTGGAATTTCACACCGGGGCGCAGTTTGAAGGTGAACACCGTGCCATCGGCCGAGATTTCATAGCTATCCGCCAGACCGGGCCGCAGGGTCGTGGTGCCGGGCACATAATCCATCAGCCCGTCATACAGCGATTTGATCATCGACCAGTTCTGCCAGTCATAGCCGATCGCGGGGTCCAGTGTGGCCACATCATCCTTGTAGGTCACGGTGATCGACCCACCTGCCTTGGCGGCAGGATCGGGGGTATAGTCCTGCGCCATCACGGGCAGTGCCAGCGTCAACATCAGGGCGGTGGAGGCAAGCAGCTTTTTCATGTGTCTCTCCTGTTGGTTTTTATAGGCTTGGTTTTGGTTGCCCCGGATCAGCGCAGGCGGATACGGGGGTCGATGAAAGGGGCCAGAACATCGGCCAGAAGGTTGCCCAGCACGATGGCAAAGGCGGACACCAGCGTGACGCCCATGATGATCGGAATATCGACGCGCTGGATGGCCTGCCACGCAAGCTGGCCAATGCCGGGCCAGCCGAACACCGATTCCACCACCACGATGCCGCCCATGAAAATGCCAATGTCGATGCCGATCATCGCGATAATCGGCAGAATGGCATTGGGCAGCGCATGGCGCAAAATCACCCTGCGGCGGGTCAGCCCCTTGGCCCGGGCCGTGCGGATGAAATCGGCACGCAGCACGTCAATCATCGACGACCGCATCATCCGGCTGTACCAACCGGACCCGAGGATGCCCAAGGTGACAGCAGGCAACACCAGATGCGCCGCCGTGCCATAGCCGCCGATGGGAAACCACCCCAGCTTGACCGAAAACACATACAGCATCAGCAGGCTGACCACGAATTGCGGGGCTGATACGGTGACGAAAGAGGTCATCATCAACACCTGATCCACCATCCGGCCCCGCCACAGCGCGGCGGCAATGCCCATGCCAACGCCAAGGATCAGCTCGCAAAAGATCGCCGCCACCATCAACAACAGGGTGGCCGGCAGACGCGAGGTGATCAGTTCCGCCACCTCGGTCTTTTGCAGATAGCTGCGCCCCATGTCGCCTTGCAGCAAATGCCCCAGATAGCGCCCGTATTGCACGATGAACGGCTGATCGAGGCCCAGTTGCTGGCGGATATTCTCAACCGTCGCCGCCGTCGCCGACCGCCCCGCAATCTGGCGCACCGGGTCTGCGGGCAGCACATATAGCAAAAAGAAGGTGATGAAGCTGACCCCAAGCAGGATCAACACCGCCTGCACCAGCCGCCGGACCAGATACACCGCCATCAGTCGCGCCCCCGCTGCGTGGGGTCGAGCACATCGCGCAGCGCGTCACCGACCAGATTGAACGCAAGCGCAAGGATCAGGATCGCCGCCCCCGGAATAAAGACCAGCCAGGGGGCCGCCTGAAAATAGGTCTGGTTTTCAAAGATGATATTGCCCCAGCTTGGCGTCGGCGGCTGCACCCCCACCCCAAGGAAAGACAGCGTGGCCTCCAGCAGCACAGTGGTGGAAATCCCCAAAGTGCCCCAGACGATGATGGTGGGCAAAAGATGCGGCAGGATGTGGTGAAACAGAATGCGCCCGGTCCCCGCCCCCAAGGTCCGCTCTGCCGCAATGAAATCGCGTTCGGCAAGCGCCGTGGTTTCGGTGTAGATCACCCGCGCCGTCTGCACCCAGTTCACCAAGGCAATCACCATCGCCACGATCCACAGCGATGGTTCAAATATCGCCGCCAGACAGATCGCCAGCAACAGCGCCGGAAACGCCATCATCAGGTCGGTAAACCGCATCAGGACCGACCCAAGCCAGCCCCGGAAATACCCCGCCGTAATCCCCACCAACGTGCCAATCAACAGCGCAAGCCCGTTCGCCACCACGCCAATAATCAACGAGGTCTGCGCCCCGTACAGGATGCGTGACAGCAGATCGCGCCCCAAAAGATCGGTGCCCAGCAGATACGCGCCCACCGGGCGGCATCGGCGCACCCTCGATCGTCAGCCCGTCGAAAAACTGCTCGCTCGGGTCAAACGGCGCGAGCCACGGCGCAAACGCCGCCCCGCCCACCACCAGCGCAATCAACAGCAGCCCGAACACCGCCAGCTTGCGCCGCAGCAGCCGGGTCAGCGCAGATGCCGGACGGTCAGCCACGGTTGCGGTCATCGTCACGCCCCCTTTGCGCCACGACCCGCAAGGCCGCATCCTCAAAACTGACCCGCCACGCCATCGCCATCTGGCGCAACTGCCCATACGCCTCGGCCTCGGTCCGCCCCATGGCGACCAGCAGGGCAACGGCGCGCACCACGCTGCGCCGTTCATCCAGGCGGCGGCGCAAATCGGCAATCTCGGCGGCCATCGCCGCCTGCGCATCAAACGCATCCCGCGCGATCAGCAACGACGAATAAACCCCGTTATCCCCCACCGGTTTCAACAGTTGCGCATGCGCCCCCGCCCGCAGCGCCCATTCCACCCGCCCCGGAGCCTCTGACCCGATCAGCGCGATCATCGGCATGGGGGATGCCCCCGGTGCCCACGGAAACTGCTCATCATGCCCCATATCCGCGTCGAAAAACACGAAATCGGCGGCCAGCACATCGGGGCCACATTCCGGCCAGACCTGCTCCACTGTCAGACCAATCGCCGTCAACTGCCGGGTCAGGTTCTGCACCGTGGGGTGCGGGCGATGCAGGATCACCGCCCGTGCCGCGCCAAGGTTCTGGATGCGGATCGGCCGCCTCATGACACCACCCGCAGGTTCGGCACGATGGCAGCCGCCACGCGGCCCCGGGAAAGGTACGGATCCCCCGCCATCGGTGCGCGCGATTGCAGTGTCTGAAACGCGCCGTTCTGCACTTGGGCAATCAGCACGGGCAACGTCGTATGATGCGTCTCGGCATCGACAATCCCCCCCGCCCCGCGCAGCAATGTGGCCAGACTTTCATCCTCGGCCCCCGGGCGTTTGTTCAGCAACCGCGCCAGTTCCATCACCGCCGCAAAGGCCGCAGCCTCATGCGATGACCCAAAGTCACCACCCCGCGCCCCGCGGAAATACGGCCCCGCCGCAATCAACCCCTCTGCCGCCGCCCCCAAGGCTGGCAGCTCACATTCCGTCAGGTTGCACGACAGCACCGGGCAGCGCCCGGGCCGGAAATGCGCATCCTGTTCCCCAAGCGCCTGATACGCCGCCAGAAATTCATAGGACGAGGGCCCGATCAGCGAGTTCAGGATGAAATCCGGCCGCGCGTGGCGCACCTCTTCGATCATCCGCCCCACGTCGCGCGACCCGATCGGCAAATACCGCTCGCCCAACACCTGCCCCCCCGCCGCTGTCACGGTTTCCCGCGCAAGGCGGTTCATCTCCCACCCCCAGATGTAGTTCGACCCGGTCAGATAGGCCCTGCGCCCATAGGTCGGCAGAGCCCAATCCAGCAGCGGCAGCAAGTGCTGGTTCGGGCAGGCGTGGGTGTAGACCACATGATCCGACGCCTCAAACCCCTCATACGGCACCGCATACCACAGGGTGCCGCCCAGTTTTTCCAGCGTCGGGATCACTTCCTTGCGGCTCCACGAGGTGACACAGCCCACCACATGCCGCGCCCCGGTGTCGCGCAAAATCTCGGCGCACAGCGGCCCGTAAAGATCGACATTGCCCCCCGGATCACGCTCCACCGGCACAAACCGCAGATCGTGGTCGGATGAGGCGTTCACCCGGTCAACCGCCGCCATGGCCCCGGTCCGGCACGCCTCGGATATCAGCGCATAGCTGCCAGAGCGCGAATAGAGCACGCCCAGTTCGATGCGCCGCTTTGCCGTGTCGCCCAAGTTTGGTCTCCAAAAACAAAAGCCCCGCTGCAGACCCACCGATGTGGGCTGCAAACAGGGCTCGATTGCCGACAGGCTTTTCGCCAGATTTCAGATACAGAGTGAGCGCGCCCCTGCCCCGGGTCAAGGCCAGCCGCCGTTAAAAAGCCCACCGATGCAACACCTGCCCAAGATTTAGGCGCACACAC
This sequence comes from uncultured Alphaproteobacteria bacterium, assembly GCA_963772935.1. Taxonomy (GTDB): domain Bacteria; phylum Pseudomonadota; class Alphaproteobacteria; order Rhodobacterales; family Rhodobacteraceae; genus JANNNF01. Next base: position 61,055 of record CAVYZK010000002.1, read on the forward strand.
CCCTGCCCTGCAACCAGCAATAAACCCCGGGCCACATTTTTGGGCGTCAGGGTGGAAGGATAGGGGGTCGTGGCGGTGCATGTCGTTTCGATCTGACCCGTCTCGTGACGGGTCACACTCGGGCTCTCTTTGACAAAATTTCATTATTACAGTAGGTTACAAATAGGTGGCGCATGTCAGATGATCCGATGAACACCGAAACCGATTCTTCAACGTCGTCGTGCGCATACGTTGATCTGCGATTTGGGCGTCACAATCCGGTCGTCGCATCAGCAAAGTGGTCAAACATTGCTAGGTGTTTGATCCCACGGTTTGATGGTGCGATCCTTTCGCAGGAATGGAAGGAAGCACTATGGGACAAGTTCGTCACGGGAGCGCCACGACCACGCACGCCGTCAGAGCAGCAATAATGAGGGTCAGCCCGCCATTGGTTCGAGGGTTGGCCCGAATGATCGCAAGCTTCGCTCGCGCAACTGAGCCGGGAGCTGGGCATCAACCCGAAGACAGTTGCGAAGTGGCGAAAGCGTGTGACAGTTGAGGATATGAAGACCGGCCCGACATAACCGCGCTCAACGGTGCTGACGGAAGCCGAAGAAGCAGATGGTCGTCGCGTTCCGGCGCCATACGCTGTCGCCGCTGGATGACTTCCCGCCTGAAAGGGGGGGCAGGCCCCAAAAACCCTCAAAAGGCCCTCAGCAACCGCTGATATGGGCATGCCCACAAGAGTTGGATAGGCCCAAACAGGCCAAAGCACCGCGCCCAATGCCGTCACAGTGTGAGCCGGCTTTCGCGCGAGTGTATCCACATAGCCTCGGCCGAAAGCAGCCTGAAGGGGATGCGGCTCTGCTGATGACGTATCGCACCACAGCGGTCGCTCAACTGCCGTGGCGGGTGCGCGGATCCCGGTTCAGGCGCGTAAAGCTGCGCCTTGGGTCAATTCCGGCCGTTGCTATCCGCGCGTCGTAGCGATCGGCGTTGTCGATGAACTGGTTGACGATTGCGATGAAGTTTTCGCGTGTGGCGTCCCACCTGTCGCGGTTGGCATCGACCCAAGCCTTGGAGTTATTCTCGCCAAGTTCGCGGAGAAATCGAAGGGTTTCGGCCCTGACCATCGTGGCATTCCCCGCGTGACATGTTGCCCATCGGAGATAGGAGGTCACGGGCCAAAGTAAAGGTAGGCTACCCTACATTTACTTTGGTGCCGTCCAGAAGGCCACTCCGAACCAGAACCTCGATGGCCTCATCGACACACGGCTCTATCCTCTGGCGAAGATGTGCAAGGTCGACGCCGAACATCCCTTGAAGCTCCAGTGGATGCAGGGCCAGTTCGACAAACCGGCTGGCCGCCGGAATCGCGGCGGCGACGTCCGCAGGCAGATCACTTCCAGCAATCGCTTTCGCCGCGTGGGTAACCGACGCATCGAACCCAAGGCTGTATCCCATCCGCGCGATATTCGGGAATGTCTCAGCTTCGGCTGCCGAGACGCGCATGATGGCGATGACATCACGGGTTAAAGCACTTTGCCCCATGGCGATCCCCGCTTCACGCAGGCGCTGCTGTGCGGTTCCTTCACTGGGCGCCACCGTCAGCCGACCGATCGCCGTATCAACGGACCGCCGTAGAACGGCCGTGAACAGTTCCTCCTTGTTACGATATCGCTTGTAGAGCGTCGTATTGCCAATCCGCGCTGATGCCGCGATCTTCTCCAGCGTGGTGCGGGCGTATCCTTCGCTCAGAAAGAAAACCTCTGCCGCCCGCAGTATACGTCCATCGACCTCGCCGGCCTGACCCGCAGGCGGACGACCGAGCCTTGGCCCGTCGCGGTCAGAAGTCATTTTTCCGTCTTCGCCGTACACCATGGTAGCCTTGTCAGGGTCTTGGTTATCGCTGCGGTTGCCTGCCGGTTCTTCATACGATGGACTGTGTGCCGAAGGAATGTCTGCTTTTCAGCTTGGAACCGAGCAACGCTTGCCAGAGACGGACGGCAGGTCTGGGCCGCCTCTGCTATGGGGAGACGACAGTCAGATTCGGGATGCCTCCGCACCTGCGACGGAATTTTTGGCCCCAGGGATTTGGCGAGTACAATCCGCAGAGGAAGTCGTCCGAAACTGCATCAATCTCAAAGTTTGGACCGTTGTCATCGTCATGACCGAGTGCGCTCCCGTCGCGCCCACCCGCGCGAAACAACCCGATGTGCTGCTGAAACCCGAGGCCAATACGGCAAGTCTTCTGGCTAAAACTTTGCCCAGGCTCTCTGGCGAGGCAACTTCCCAAGACCTCTGGCCCCTCATCGCCGAGGTGCATATCGCCGTGGGCAGCCTAACGTTGCACCTCAGCCGGGATGTTTTGGCACAGACATTTGGTCTGCCGCCCGATGCCCTGAACCCCGATGTGATGCACTTTCAACAGGCCCTTCAACGCCGTCGTCGCGGAGCCGAAACCCACTTGGTCACCGGCCCCCCCGCCCCTCAGCCTGATCTTGTTGCGCAGCAAAACCTTGCCCGCGCGCATCGCTGGTGCCCGGCCTCACGGTAGACGAGGTGGTACGATCGGCATGGATTGAAGGCCAACCACCTGTCCTACTGACGGACGTTGGCGCGGCAGGGCACCGGCTTTGACGACCTGCCACTTGCGGCTTCGCACGCCTATCACCTGACGACCTATCGCCAGCCAGTATCTGATATGGCCCGTGCATTGGGCCGGGTGCTGGACGACGGCGGGAGCAATACGACGGATGTGTTCCTGCCGGGCAGGTTCATCCAGCATGGGTCTGTCTGATCGAAGCAGGCCCTCGAGTCTCTGTAGCTCTACCGACTGGGCTAAGGCACGCTCTGGCCGCAGTGTCGCGGTAGGGACAGGCATAGCACGGCGACGGCCAGGCCGATCACGGCAAGGCAGGTAAAAGCCAATCGGAAGCTTTCAACCCCCCTGCCCGTCTCACCCACAATGACCACAGCAAGCGCCGTTCCGAAGACGCCACCGAGTTGCCGCACGGCACTGTTGACCGCGCCGCCCACACCGAACCTGGCCGGCGCCAAGCCCGCAACGGCCGCCCCGGAAAGACCCACCAACAAGAGCCCAACGGCCACGCCGCCGACGATCTGAACCGGAAACCACAGGGTCAGGTAGGCGGGCGTTTCGGTGACATGGGTCGCAACCCAAGCTTGGGCCAAGGCGTACAGCACCCCTCCGCCCACCAGCACAAACCGATGCCCGACCCGCGCCACTAGCCGCCCCGAAGCCATGGCAACCACAATCACGACAAGCGGCCCTGGTGTGACGGCCAGCCCGGTCAGACCCTGCGAATAGCCCCAGACGCCGAAGAGAAAGAGGAAGGATGACAGGAACATCATCGAGAATGCGATGCCGAACACGAAGGTTGCGACGGTGACGATCGCATAGCGCCGGTCGGCAAAAAGGCTCATGTCGATTGCCGCCGCCTTCCGCCCCCGCGCCCAAAGCGCATAAGTGATCAGTAGGCCGACACCGGCAAGGACCGGACCCCAAACCGTTGCGGAGAGGCCCGCCTCAATCTGCACCACGCCAAAGGTCAGCGACGCCACTCCGCCTGCAATCAGCGCAATGCCGGGAATATCAAGACCTTCCCCGGCATCGGCGCCCTTCAGGACGGGCAGGCGGCGCGCGGCAAGCCACAGGATTCGTGCCCCAAAGGGCAGGTTGACCAGAAAGGCCGCGCGCCAAGAGGCAAGCTCGATCAGAATGGCCCCCGTGCCGGGACCAACGGCGGCACCCAAGGCACCGGCGGCGCTCCACAACCCGACGACGGCGCTGCGCTTTTCAGACGGGAACGCGCCAAGGATCAGGGCGAGAGAGGCTGGCGTCAGCACAGCCCCGCCCACCGCCTGCACGGCCCGGGCGGCGATAAGCGCGGTGGTGCCGGGGGCCATTCCGCAGGCGCCGCTCGCCAATGTGAACAGCGCCACGCTAAACAGGAACAGCCGCTTTGCGCCGTGCAGGTCGATCAGCCGACCGGCAGGCACCAAGAGGGCGGCATAAAGGATCGTGTAGGCGTTCAGGACCCAGGACAGCGTCGCGGGCGAGGTTTCGGCAAAGGCCGACCGCAGTGCCGGAAAGGCCGCGACCGCGATGGAGGTGTCGACGGACACAAGGAAGACCGCTGTACCCGCAATCGCGAACGTCGCCCAAGGGTCGGCTGTCACGGTGTCATGCCCTTCATGATCACCCCCATCAGGCGCACGCGCCCCCAGCGCGGCAGCATGGCCAGCGAGTAGCCCAGAACCTTGGCCAGCACGCCGGGCCGCGCCGTCCCGCCCTTGGGCAAGGCCGCGAGGGCCACGCGCGCGACAGTCTCCGGCGTCTCGGCATGGCCCATCTGCATCCCGGACCGGGCGGCAAAGCCGGTGCCGACCGGGCCGGGGGCGACCGACAGGACGGAGATTCCCTTCGGCTTCAACTCGACCGCCAGCCCTTCGGCAAAGCCCTGCACGAAGCCCTTGGTTGCGGCATAAGTGGCCGACCCAGGCACGCCCTGGAACCCGACGAGTGAGCCGAAGAGAACGATCCCACCGCGTCCAGCCTTCGCCATGCGCGCTGCGATGCCGTGGGTCAGGGCAACGACCGACCGGCAGTTCAGATCGACCATATTCACCTCGGTCGCGACATCCTGAGTCAGGAACGGCCCGATCGAGCCAAATCCGGCTGCCGCCACCAGAAGGCCGACGGGCAAGCCTTCGGTTCGCAACAGGATGTCTGCTACAGCGTCCGGTCCGGACAGGTCGGCGCTGATGACGTGCACCTTGATGCCGTGCGTGGTGGCAAGTTCTGCCGCCATGTCCTGCAACACAGCCTCACGCCGGGCAACCAGCACAAGGTCAAAGCCTTGCACCGCCAGCGCATGGGCAAAAGCGCGACCGATGCCGTCACTTGCGCCGGTGATCAGGGCGTTGGGGCCGAAGCGGGTCTTCAGATCGGTCGTCATGTGGGTGTCCTTTCATGAAGTTCATTCGCCAGCCAAGCGAAGCGGCAGGGGTGTGGGGTGCTGGATGGACGACGCGTCGGCGCTGGTAGCGGCGGGACGGCGAACCCTGAACCACGCAGCGTAAAGCGCGGGCAGGAAGAACAGCGTCAGCACGGTGGCGACGATCAGCCCGCCCATGATGGCCATCGCCATCGGCCCCCAGAAGACCGACCGCGCCAGCGGGATCATGGCGAGGATCGCGGCAAGGGCGGTCAGGACGACGGGCCGGGCACGGCGCACCGTGCTTTCGACGATCGCCTCCCAAGGCGGGCTGCCTGCGGCAAGGTCATGGTCGATCTGGTCCACCAGGATGACCGTGTTGCGCATGATCATCCCCGCCAGCGCGATGACGCCCAGAAGGGCGACGAAGCCGAAGGGAGCGTTGAACAGCAGCAGCGCCGCCACCGCCCCGATGGCACCGAGGGGAGCGGTCAGGAACACCAGGAACAGCTTTGCAAAGCTGCGCAGTTGCAGCATCAACAGCGTCAGCATTGCCAGGAGCATCAGCGGGAAGATCTTGAAAAGCGCCACGTTGGCCTTGTTGCTTTCCTCGACCGCGCCGCCGGTCTCGATCCGGTAGCCTGCGGGCAGGGCCGCGATGATCGGCTGCAGAAGCGGCAGGATCTCGGCAGTCACCGTCGGGGCCTGCACGCCCGCCACGATGTCGGCGCGGACAGTCAGCGCCATGTCGCGGTTGCGGCGCCACAGGATCGGCTCTTCGAAATCATAGCTCACCTCGGCCAGTTGGTTCAGCGGCACCGCGCCGCCGCCGGGCAGAAGCACGGTTAGGTCGCCGAGTGCCGAAGCGTCGGCGCGTTCCGCAGCCGGGGCGCGCAGGATGACGTCGATCAACTCGGTCCCCTCGCGGTATTCGGTGAGCTTCACGCCCGACAGAAGCGTCTGCAGCGTGTTCGAGACATCCGCCGTGTTCAGCCCCAATGCCCGGATACGGTCCTGATCCAGCGTGACCTGCACCGTCTTGGCCTGCTCGTTCCAGTCGAACTGCGGCTCGACTGTGTGGGGGTTGGCCACCATCACCGCCCGCACGTCAGCCGCAATCCGGCGCACTTCGGCGGGGCCAGGGCCGATCACCCGGAACTGGACGGGAAATCCGACGGGCGGACCGAAGACGATCTGATCAACGCGAATCCGCGCCTCTGGCACCGCACCCACGGCCACCGCCGCCTCGATCCGGGCGCGCAGCCGGTCGCGGGCGGCGGCGTCCTGCGCCATGATCACCGTCATCGCGAAGGACGGGTTCGGCAGGGCCGGGTTCAGCGCAAAGAAGAACCGGGGCGAGCCTGCGCCGACATAGGTCGACACAAAACGCACGTCGGGATCGCCCGTCACCAGCGCCTCTGCCGCCAACGCCGCCTTGGAGGTCGCCTCGATTGACGATCCTTCCGGCATACGCGTCTCGATGAACAGCTCTGCCCGGGCCGATGTGGGGAAGAACTGCTGCTGCACGAAGGTCATTCCGACCCCGGCGCCGATCAGGGCTGCCACCGTCAGGCCGATCACCACCCACCGAGCGCGAAGGCTGGCGTTCACCCCTGCCCGCAAGGCGCGGTAAAGGCGGCTGTCATAGCTGCCATGATGCGCGCCGGGTTTGGGCGGCGGCAGAAGCTTCATCCCCAGATAGGGCGTCACGATCACCGCCACGAACCACGACACGATCAGCGCGATGCCCACGACCCAGAAGATGTTGCCCGCATATTCGCCGCTGGTTGACTGCGCGATCCCCACGGGCAGGAAGCCCACCGCCGTGACCAGAGTGCCGGTCAGCATCGGGAAGGCGGTGCTGGTCCAGGCGGCCGAAGCGGCAGCGACGCGGTCATAGCCCTGCTCGATCTTCACGACCATCATCTCGACAGCGATGATGGCGTCATCGACCAGAAGGCCAAGCGCGATGATCAGTGCGCCAAGCGTGATGCGGTCGAAGTTCAACCCCATCGCCTGCATGATCACGAAGACCACCGCCAACACGATGGGCACCGACAGCGCCACCACGATCCCGGTGCGCAGGCCCAGCGTCGCGAAGGACACCACCAGCACGATCACCAGCGCCTCGATGAAGGTGTGGATAAACTCCTCGAACGCGATATCCACGATATGCGCCTGGTCCGAGGTTTGCGTGACCTCGACCCCCAGCGGCAGATCGGCGCGGAACGCCTCGACCTCGGCGGCAAGCGCCTCGCCCAGATGCACAACGTTGGCCCCGTCGGCCATTGCAACGCCGACACCCACCGTTTCCTGACCGTTGAGGAAGGCGAGGTAGGACGGCGGGTCCTCATAACCACGCGTGATCGTCGCGATATCGCCCAGCCGCAGGACCGAGGCTCCCGCCGGAATGGGTAAGGCGCGCAGGGCAGAGAGGCTGCCCAGATCGCCACTGACCCGCACCTGTACAGCATCCGCGTCGGTCTCGATCTCTCCGGCGGCGGTCATCGCATTCTGCTTGCCGATGGCATCGAAGATCACCTGCGGCGAGATCCCCAGCGTCGCCAGTTTGCGGTGGCTGATCTCGACATAAACGCGCTCTTCGACATCGCCGATCAGCGCCACCTTGGCGGCATCCTCGACCGACAACAGCCGCGACCGCAGCCGTTCGGCATAGGCCTTCAGCTCGGCCCGGCCCAGACCCTCGCCCGTCACCATGTAGATGGCCGAGAACACGTCGCCATATTCGTCGTTGAAAAAGGGGCCGATCAGCCCCTGCGGCAGGGTCGGGCGCAGGTCGGCCACCTTCTTGCGGATCTGGTACCAGACATCCTTGACTCCGGCGCGTTCGGCATCTTTCAACTGCACCTGCAACACCACCACCCCGGGGCGCGAGAAGGTGCGGACATAGTCGAGTTCCGGCAGCTCCTGAATCCGCTTTTCGATCGGTTCGGCGACCAGGTTCTGCATTTCTTCAGCCGTGGCACCGGGCCAGACGGCCTGCACCACCATGGTCTTGATGGTGAAGGTCGGGTCCTCGGCACGGCCAAGGTTGATATAGGCCAGCGTCCCGGCGAGGAGGGCCACGATAATGGCGAACAGGGTGACCGCCGGGTTGGTGACCGACCAGAGCGAGAGGTTGAGGTTGCGCATGGGTGTCTCAGCTTTCCGGCGTCGGCGTGGTTTCCACGACCCGAACCGGGCGCGAGGCATCAATCTTGTGGGCCCCAAGGCTGACCACGGTGTCGCCTTCCGCCAACGCGCCGCGCACCTCTGCGACATGGCCTTCGACCGCGACCAACTCGACAGGCACCCGCTCGACCACATTGCCGCCTTGGGGAAGACGCCAGACGGCGGCCCCCGTCCCGTCGTTCAGCACCGCCGCCAGCGGAAGGGCGGCAACGGGCGCGGCATCCGACGTCGTCAGCCGCACGGTCACAGTGCGCCCCAGCGCCGTTTCGCCATCCGGGGTGGTAAGCCGCATCCTGACGCGATAGGTGCGCCCCACCGGGTCGGCATCGGGCGAGATGTCCCGCAAGGCCAGCGCATAGGAATTGCCCGCCGCACCCCAAAGTTCGGCGGTTGCCACGGCGGACTTCAACAGGTCACGCCTCTGCTCCGGCAGCGCAAACACCACATCCACCGCACCCGACATGGCAACACTGACCACCGGCTGGCCTGCGGCAACCACCTGACCCGCCTCGGCTGGGGTCGCGGTGACGATGCCATCCGCTTCGGCCAGCAGGTCCATGTAGGACAGCTGGTTCGCAGCCAGACTGCGCGCCTGCACCGCGCGATCCGCCCGCGCGTGGGCTTCGGCCTTGGCGCTGGTGGCACGGTCCAATGCTGCCTGCGCCACATGGCCTTCGGCAAAGAGGCCCAAGCTGCGTGACAGGTCTGCGGTCGCGCGGGCAAGATCCGTTGTGGCCGCTGCAAGTTCCGCCTCTGCTACCTGAAGTTCCAGTCGGGCATCGGTGTCGTCCAGCCGCGCCACGACCTGGCCCGCGGTGACCACGTCCCCGACATCGACCAGCCGCAGGGTCAGTTTTCCGGGCTGGCGAAACCCCAGGGGTGCTTCGTGCTGCGGGCGGATCGTGCCGGTGTAGCTTTCCACCGCCGTCAACGGCGCAAAGGCCACGCGCGTCACCCGAACCGGCTGCGCGGCCCGTTCCGCAACCTCCACGTCGTTCTTCACCGCAGCAACGCCGGCCAGCCCATCGCGCGCCAAGTATCCGGCACCCGCAACTGCTGCCAGCGTCAAGGCTGCCCAGCTTGCTTTGCGGATATATGCCCTTGCCATGCCGAACCCCGTGCGCTTGCAATGTTAGAGGCTCTAACTTATGTTGGTCGCTCTAACATTGCAAGTCGGATTCCGGTGCGTCGCGTCCTTCCCTGCATCTTTCCATTACCGGCCCGACCCTTTAGGATGTTCCAACATGCAGGCACCGAGATCAGCCGTAAAAAAATCCTACCACCATGGTGAACTGCGACAGGCGCTGATCGATGCCGCACGCCAACTGATAAATGAACGGCAGGGCAATGATTTCAGCCTGTCGGATGCCTGCCGTCGCGCTGGAGTTTCCACCGCCGCGCCGTACCGCCATTTCGGTGACAAGAAAGACATCATCGCAGAGGTGGCTGCCCAAGGGTTTGCAGACATGCGGCACCGGCTACAGGTCGCGGCTGAAGCCTATGCCATGGGGGCACCGCAGCGCATCGTCGTGCTGGGCGAAATCTATGTCGGCTTCGGCGTCGCAGAACCGTCGCTCTTTCGCCTGATGTTTGGTCAAAGGCCGACCCTGTCGGAAGACGATATCGTTACGGCGAAGGGCAAGGCGTGCTTTGGCTATGTCCTGCAAGAGGTCGTGGATTACTGCGCGTTCCACGGTGTGGTGGGCAACGCCCAGATGATCGCGGTGCAGCTTTGGACAATGGTCCACGGTGCTGCCAGCCTGCTGATCGACGGCGATTATGCCAAGGTCGTCCCACAGATCGACACGCAAGAGATGGTCGCATCCTGCGCGGACCGTTTGCTGTTCTCGCTGCCCAGAAGCAGGACCGGGTGAAAGGGAAATCCGGAACCGACAATCAAAGTGAAGGGTTCAGCACCTTTGGACTTGGTTTCAGTAGGGTGCCGCTGACTGATGACAGTGGGATTTGGGGCGAACGCGTAAGTGCCGCTTGGCAATCAAACGTGACGTCACATTACCCAAGCCCCACCCCACCGCGTCGTGCGCCCTTTCGTGGCAAGTTGTGCGACGATAGCCCGCAAGAACCCATGCCCGCAGATCTGATGTCCGCAAGCATAAGCGTCAGATCTGCCGCAAAGTCCGCAGCCTTCGCCGACACGACCACCCGCAGCGCCGAACCGCCTTTTCCGTCCTACCGAAGGCTTGCAGTCCCGTCCGGGTTCTCCAGATTCATTCCACGTGCTTTCACCACTGCCAACGCCTCCTTCGTCCGCAATGATATAGCCTCACGCCCGGCTTGGGCGACCGGCGCCATGATGCCAAAAGACAGATCGTTCGCCTCGGGCATGTCCAGAGAAACGAACCGCACGTCCCTGTTGCGCCATCACTACCCGCTAGCCAACCACCAGCCCCTGCCCTGACGCCATCTTCGCCCCCGCAAATTATTGCCGAGCGTTGGTTAGCCACTTACCGCCGATATGGTGCCAGCCCTGATCGGTCCCACCGTCACCCTGCCCGGCGATCTTCGGCAACTCGTGCCGCATCGCCTGATCTGCGGGGATGCACGCGACGGCGTGGCCGTGGGGCGCCTGCTGGCCGGTGACATTGTCGATCTGATCTTCACCGATCCCCCCTATAATGTTGCGATTGATGGCCACGTCGGGGGCCTCGGCAAGGTCAAACACCGGGAATTCGCGATCCCCTCCGGGGAGTTGTCGCCAGACCAATTCACCGCCTTTCTGAGCGCGGCGCTTGCACCCGGTGCTGCACGGTGCCGCGAGGGGCCGATTGCCTTCGTGTGCATGGATTGGCGTCACATGCGCGAGATGATCGCCGCCGGTGACACGGTCTTTGCCAAGTTGAAAAAGCTCTGCGTTTGGAACAAGACCAACGGCGGGATGGGCAGTTTCTATCGCTCCAAGCATGAGTTGGTCTTCGTTTGGAAGGTAAGCCCCGGATCGCATGTGAACAGCTTCGGACTGGGCGACACCGGCCGCTACCGCACCAACGTCTGGGATTACCCCGGGGTCAACAGCTTTGGCGCCGCGCCAGATGCTGATCTCGCGATGCATCCAACGGTCAAACCTTTAGCCCTCGTTTGCGACGCCATTCGCGATTGCAGCCGACGGGGCGAAATCGTGCTGGATATGTTTGGCGGCACCGGCACCAACCCTGATCTCGGCCGATCTTGCGGGCAGGCAGGCACGGCTGATCGAGCATGACCAGATCTACTGGGACACCATCGTTGCACGCTGGCAGACCATGACCAGCAAGGTCGCGGTGCGCTCCGAAACCGGCCTAAGCCGAGAGGATCTGCCGGTCAGGCGGTCGGAGTGTCGGGCAGTGGGCGCTTGAAAACAGCTGATCTAGTCTTGAGGGGAGTGCAAAATCGGCCAATAGCTGTCGTTCACCGACCGTTCTGCCATTGCGACGTCGCTCACCGAAACAGCCTTTCGTCGGGACTACGACTTATTTGTCCGTTCCGGCATCAGCTTTGGAAATCATCTGGAAAGGTCCAGTTACATTGCCAGGCCAAGCAAGCGCAGAACCTCGCGCGGGGCGGGTTTTTTCCAGATGGTCTGAAAGCTGTCGGCCACATTGTCGCGCCGCACAGGGATACCCGGCAAGGCGATCCAGGCAGGAATTGTGCGGCCCAACAGGGCAAGGATCGTGGTTTGGGCGGCGACCACTCCTTGTTGAAAAGGCTGTTGTGCGGCAACACTGACGAAGGGCTTGCCTGCGGCCAGATTGACCGCGACATCTTCGCCCAGATCGACGGTCGCCATCACGACCGGGTGGCGTGTGGCCTGCAACCGGGCGGAAACAGCCGTCGCAGGCGTGTCCCACACCACAAAGAAACCTGAAATCTCGGGATGATCTGCAATCATCCGCTCGGCCAGATCGGCGGCTTCATCCATCGTACCGAACCGCAGCACATGGGTTTGCACGTCAGGCCGGTTCGCCTGCATCCAGTTGGTAAAGGCGATCTCGCGCTCGTTCGTGGCGAAGAAATCGGCGGCAAAACCCAGAACGCCCACCGTCGCCGATTGGGACAGATGGGGCGCAAGTCCCGCCGCTGCCATCGCGCCTAGACCGAAGTTATCCGACGACACCAGCGCGGTATAATCAGAGCCGGGCAAGAGGCCGGTCGGAACGCTTTCCAGCAAGACCAGCCGGATGCCTGCCGCCGAAACCCGTCTGAAGGCCGCGGCAACCTGTTCGTTCGCGACGGGCAGGGCCACGATCGCATCGGGTTTGGCCGCGATCAGCCGGTCCAGTTCAGCCACCTGCCGATTTGCCGAGAAGGCGCAATCGACGACCTCGGTCACGACCACACCACAATCCCCGAAGATGCCCAACATGCCGGCAATCTGCAACTTGGTCCAATCGCCGTTCAGCGTGTGCAGAACGACGGCAACGCGTTTGCCCGCTGCTTTTGCCTCTGTGCAATCCTCGGGCAAAAGAGCCACTCTTTCGGGCGGAGCGGCACGCTCGCCGTGGGGACCGAGGCCGGAAATCGTCATGATGCGATGCTCCCCTGATCTGAGGGCGGTGCGAGCGGTGTTGGTACGGCGGCAACTTCGTCCACATGGGCGCGGAAGGCGGCGAAATCGGGATGCAGCGTTGGGTTGCCCTGAAGGATCCAGTCCTTCAGGAAGGTGGGGGTGAACAGTGCCTCCGAGGCCACGCGCGCCGCGCCGACCAGCCCGGCCGAACTGCCCATCTGCGAGCGGATGATCCGCAGATCGCGTGTCACCAGAGGGTGGGACGCGCCGTAGACTGCCTCGCGGATGCCCGCCAACAGGATGTCGTTGGTCTGCACCAGCGTCCCTGACAGCACGATCATCTCGGGGTTCAGGGAATTGGCGAGCGTTGCCACCACCTGCCCGATCAGATGCCCCGACTTTGACAGGATCGCAGACGACGCCTGATCGCCGATCTGTGCAGCCTGCGATACTTCGATGGGGGTGATCTCGGCCCCGCGCCGCAAAAGGTCAGCCAGAACCGGGCTGCGGCCGCTTTCAGCCAAGGCGCATCCTTCGCGCTGGATCATGTCTGACCCTGCCAGAAGATCCAGCGTGCCGGTCACGCCGTCCGAGGTGACGGGCAGCGCGCCGATCAGCCCCGCCGCCCCTTGCGCGCCGCGGTAAAGTTGTCCGTCGCAGACGATCCCGGCACCAATCCGGCGTCCGACCTTGATGAACAGCATCGAGTTCAGGCCGTGACCCGCGCCAGCGTGCAGTTCGCCCATCGTCATGGTTTCGACGCTGGAGCGGATCCAGACCGGCACACCGAACTGGCGCGTCAGGGTTTCGACCAGCGGAAAATCATCCCATGCGGGAAGAACAGGTGGGGTGGCTTTCATGAAGGCATCATCGCGACCGGCAGGCACCGTGCCTGGCACCGACAGCGAGATACCCCAAGGCTCTGTCGGCGTGGGCTGACGTTCGAGGCACCATTTGAACAGGGCCGAAATCCGGCCTGCCAGTTGGGCGGCAGGGGCCGTCAGATCGGCGGCCTCGTGATGCTCGGTCAGAAGATTCCCCGACAGATCCGAAACACCGACACCGATGGCCGTCTGGTCCAGCGTCGCCACCAGCACCAGCCCGCGCCGGGCCGAGAACTGCACAAGACGCGGTGCGCGCCCACCGGTGGCGATGCCCAGTTCACTTTCATCGACAAGGCCCAGATCAGACAGAAGCTGCAACCGGTCTGACACTACTGCGCGCCCCAACTCGCTTTCCCGCTCCAGCGTCTGCCGGGTGGTGGCGCGTTCGCTGCGGATCAGGTTCAGGATTTCCATCAGTGACGGCGCTGCGGTCTCGCTTGCGCGCGGACGCCCTTTGGCACGCGCACGGGTCGATTCGGCGGGATCGGTTGCGGACGGCGACAATAGGCAGCTCCTGTGGTCGGTATAAACAAAGGTAGTTGGCTATGTTTCGTCGTTCAAGGGAATACTTTTGCTGATAATCTGCAAAAGATTGCATACATAAGCATTAATAATATTGACCTGCACAGATTTGGTGCGTAATAACATCCATGCGGCTTGAGGAGGTCGTGGGGTGGATCGGTCAGGCGGACAAAGTCCCGCCAGACCCACAGCGGGGGAATCACTGATGGCAGCGTGGAAGCTGGCGTATCACGCCAATTGCTGGGGGCAGCTTGGCGGGAACGCTGTGGGGGTCACGTCGATCACCGAACTCAGCTATCGGACGTTTGGCGCGATGGACCGCGCTTTTGCAGATATCGCTGCGGCGGGATATGAAGGCGTCGAGCTGTTTGACGGCAACCTGCTGGATCACAGTGCCGCCGCGATGCGCAGCCTGTTGGCTGACAGCGGGCTTGAATTGGTTGCCGCCTATGCCGGCGGGAACTTCATCTTTGACGAAATCCTGCCCGAGGAACTGGCCCGCGTTACCCGCGCCGCGGACCGCGCCGCAGAACTGGGTGCGCCGCATCTGGTTGTGGGCGGCGGGGCGAAACGCTTCGACGGGGTGCGCGAGGCGGATTATCACAAACTGGGCGCGGCGCTGGACCGGGTCAAGGCGATTGCCGATGCCCGTGGCCTGCGTGCGCATTATCACCCGCACCTGTCCACCATCGTCGAAGGGCCGGCCGAGGTGGCCAAGATCTTCGATCTGACGGAAATCGACTTTTGCCCTGACACAGCCCATCTTGCGGCTGCCGGGGGCGACCCTGCGCAACTGATCCGGGATCACGCACAGCGCATTTCGTATGTGCATCTGAAAGGGTTCCAGAAAGAACCCTTCGCCTTCACCCCGCTTGATCGGGGCGATGTGCCCACCGACCCCATTCTTCAGGCAATGAAGGACGTGGGTTTTGACGGCTGGGTCTGCACCGAATTGGATAGCTGGTCCGACCCTGCCGAAGGCGCGCGGATCAGCCACGCCTATCTGAACCGGGCCTTGGCGGGCTGACCCGCAGGTTCTTTATCGGGGGTAACCCCACATCTTCTCTGGGAGGAAGAAGCTATGATTAACAGACGTGCTCTTTTGAGCTCGGCCACCGCACTTGCGCTGGTCATGGGGATGAATGTCCCGGCCTTTGCCGACCCTGACAGCGCCCTGGCGGCTTTGCAGGAAACGGTCCTGTCGAAGGGTCCGAATGGCGAAGAACCCACCGCCCCCACTTCCGTCGTGCTGACGGACGAAGAACTTGCCAAGATCAAAGAGATGGGTGCTACGGCCGCCATCGTCATGCATTACGGCGGCAATGACTGGTCCCGGGCGCAGATCAACGGGCTGCAAACGCAGTTTGCCGCCATGGGGATCGAGGTCATTGCCGTGACCGATGCGGGCTTCAAACCCGAAAAGCAGGTCAGCGACCTTGAAACCATCATGGCGCAGGCCCCCGACGTGATCGTGTCGATCCCGACCGATCCCACCGCCACTGCCGCCGCCTACCGGGCCGCAGGCGAAGCGGGTGCAAAGTTCGTGTTCATGGACAACGTGCCTTCGGGCTTTGTGGCCGGGAAGGACTTTGTGTCTGTTGTCTCTGCCGACAACTATGGCAACGGTGTCGCATCCGCGCATCTGATGGCCAAGGCCCTGGGGCCGGATGGCGGTGACATCGGTCTGGTTTTCCATGCCGCCGACTTTTTCGTCACCAAACAGCGCTATGACGCCTTCAAGGCCACCGTCGCCAGCGATTATCCGAACATCAAGATCGTGGATGAACAGGGCATCGGCGGGCCGGACTTTTCCGGCGATGCCGAAAAGGCGGCAGGCGCAATGCTGACGGCCAATCCTGCGATCAAGGGTATCTGGGCGGTCTGGGACGTGCCTGCCGAAGGTGTGATTGCTGCGGCGCGCGCGGCTGGCCGCGATGATCTGATCATTACCACCGTGGACCTTGGGGAAAACGTGGCGATCAGCATGGCGCAGGGTGGTTTCATCAAGGGCCTTGGGGCGCAGCGCCCCTATGACGCGGGCGTGGTCGAGGCAAAGCTGGCAGGCTACGCGCTGCTCGGCAAGGAAGCGCCCGCTTTCGTGGCCTTGCCCGCGCTTCCGGTCAGCAAGGACAATCTGCTGGAAGCCTGGACGCAGGTCTATTCGACCGAGGCCACCGACAACGTCAAGTCGATGATGCAGTGATGCTTGCCGCGCGGGGATCATCCCCGCGCGGAAACCAGAACCTTCGGCGGGCAGTGTCGTGGCCCCCGAAAGCTCGCCCCCATTTCCCGGAGACCGAAAATGACCAAAGTGATGAATGTCGCCATGATCGGCGGCGGGTTCATGGGCAAGGCGCACGCCATGGCCTATGCATCGATGCCGATGTTTTTCTGGCCGGCCCCGGCCATTCCGCACCGCAAGGTGATTGTCGATATCACCGACGGGGCTGCCGAAGAGGCCCGCCAGCGTTTCGGCTTTGAGGAATCCAGCAGCGACTGGCGCGCGGTGGTGAACCGCCCCGATATTGATGTGGTGGATATCTGCACGCCCAACAATGTCCATGCCGAGATTGCCATTGCAGCGGCCAGGGCGGGCAAGCACATCATCTGCGAAAAGCCCCTCGCACGGACTGTGGAGGAGGCGCGTGCGATGACCGACGCGGCGAAGGCCGCAGGCATCATCCACATGGTTGCCTTCAACTATCGCCGCACGCCTGCCGTGGCATTGGCGAAGAAGTTCATCGACGAAGGCCGGATCGGCAAGATCCTCAACTTTCGCGGCACCTATCTGCAGGACTGGTCGGCGGACGAAAACGGCCCGTTGTCGTGGCGTTTCCAGAAAAAGATCGCAGGGTCCGGCACGGTGGGCGATATTGGCACCCATGTGGTCGATCTGGCGCATTACCTTGTCGGCCCGATCGCCGAGGTGATCGCGATGACCCATACGTATGTGAAGACCCGGCCGATGCAGCAAGGCGGGGTGGACAAGCTGGGCGCATCGGAAAAATCCGCAGGTGCGGAACGTGCAGAGGTGGATGTGGACGATGAGGTGATCTCGATGCTGCGCTTCGCCGGTGGCGCTGTTGGCAGCCTTGAGGCCACGCGCAATGCCTGGGGGCGTAACAACTTCATCACGCTGGAGATTCACGGCACCAAAGGGTCGATCTATTTCAACTATGAACGCCGCGACGAATTGCAGGTGATGTTTGCCGATGATCCGGCCGATGCGCGCGGGTTCCGCACCATCTACACCGGCCCGGCGCATCCATACGGCGGTGGGTTGTGGCCGATCCCGGGGCTTGGCATCGGCTATTCCGAGACGAAGATCGTCGAATGCTTCGACTTCTTCAGCGCCATCGCGTCGGGCAAGCAGCCCAGCCCGAATTTCGAGGATGGTTTGCTGACCGAACTGGTGGCGGACGCGATGTTGCGGTCAGGTGAAACCGGCAAGTGGGAAACGGTCGCATGACCGCCCCCATCCCCGCCGTCCGCATGACCGGCATTTCCAAATCCTTTGGCGGCGTGCGCGCGCTGAACAACGTGGATCTGGAGGTCATGCCCGGCGAGGTCCATGCCCTTTTGGGCGGCAACGGGGCGGGCAAGTCCACCATTCTGAAGGTGCTCAACGGTGTGCATGTGCCCGATGAGGGCACCGTCGAGGTGGCAGGCCAAAGGCTTGCCGCCCCGACACCCGAAGCCGCCCGTGCGGCGGGCGTGGCGATGAACTTTCAGGAAATGTCGCTGATCCCCACCCTGACCGTGGCGCAGAACGTGTACCTTACGCGCGAGGCCCGCGATGCGCGCGGCCTGATCGACGACGAAGATTCCATCCGCCGGGCCGAGGCCATCTTCAAGATGCTGGAGGTCGAGGTAAACCCCCGCGCACTGGTGGGTGATCTTGGCGCAGGCCAGAAACAACTGACCGAGATTGCCAAGGCCATCAGCCAGGATGCCCGCGTGCTGATCCTTGACGAGCCGTCAACCGCGCTGGCGGTGTCGGATGTGGAACGGCTGTTCGTCTTTCTGCGCAAGCTGACGGCCAAGGGCGTGGCAATCATCTATGTCAGCCACCGGATGGACGAAATCGCCCGCATCGCAGACCGCGCCACGATCCTGCGCGACGGGCAGCATGTGATCACCGCACCCATGGCGGATTTGCCCATTGATACGATGATCGAACACATCGTCGGCAAACGCTCCAAAGGATTGGCGGATGTGGTGCGCGGCGGTTCTGCGCGCGGCGCGGCCTTGTTGGAGCTGAAAGATGTGACGGGGCCCCACAAGCCCGAAAACGTGAGCTTCACCCTGCACCGCGGAGAGGTGCTGGGTCTTGCGGGCTTGCTGGGTTCGGGACGCTCGGCGCTTGCGCGGGTAATCGCGGGGATAGAGCCTGCGGTGGCAGGCGAGATTCGCATCAAGGGCAAACAGGTCCACATCCGACGCCCCGCCGATGCGATTGCGCAAGGTGTGGCGCTGGTGCCCGAAGCCCGCGCGACCCAAGGCATCATCCCTGCGCATAGCGTGGCTGAGAACATGGTCATGGCAGTTCTGGGGCGGATCACGAAAAGCGGGCTGGTGGATCAGCCGCGCGCAACCGCGATCACCGACAGCATGATCCAGCGCCTTTCGGTTAAAACAGCCAGCCGCGACCATGCCGTGTCCACCCTGTCGGGCGGCAACCAGCAAAAGGTGGTGATCGGCAAATGGCTGGCGACGGACCCGGACATTCTGATCCTGGATGAACCCACCGCCGGCATCGACATCGGGTCGAAATCCGAGATCATCCGGCTGGTGCGGGATCTGGCGGCGGCGGGCAAAGGCGTTCTGGTCATCTCGTCCGAGCTTTCGGAACTGCTGACCGCCTGCGACCGCATCCTCGTCATGGCCGATGGCCGCGCGCATCAGATGCTGGACCGCGCCGATCTGGATGACCCTGACGAGACCAACCCCGAACACGCCCTGCAAGCCGCCGAGCGGCGTTTGCAGATTGAAATCCAGAAAGCCCTGACCGTGAAGGAGGCTCACTATGGCTAATTCAGTGACGGCCCCGCGTGGCGCATTCTTTGCCAACTGGCGGCAGAACATCATCTACATCGGTTTTGTCGCAATCTTTGTGATCTTTGCGCTGACGCTGAACGACAAGGGGTTCCTCAACCCCAACAACCTGCTCAACATCGTGCGGCAAACCGCGATGATCGCCGTCATGGCGGTGGCAATGACCTTTGTGCTGTCGGCGGGCGAGATCGACCTGTCTGTCGGGGCTGTGGCCGGACTGGCGACAGTGACTGTGGCCATGGCGATCAATTTCGCCGGTCCCTTCGGTGGCGTCGCCGCCGGCCTTGCGACCGGCCTTGCCGTCGGCATGTTCAACGGATGGCTGACAACCCGCATCGGCATTCCGTCGTTCCTGACGACCCTCGCCATGATGGGCATCGCGAAGGGCGTGGCGATGTGGATTTCGGATACGGCCGCCGTGCCAATCCTGTCCCCCGGCTATTCCTGGGTATTCGGTGGCGGGTCGGTCGGGCCGATCCCGGTGCTGTTGTTCTGGATCGCGGCACTGGGTGGGGTGGGGCATATCGTTCTGCGCCGGTCCGGCTTTGGCCGTCGGGTGCTGGCAACCGGTGGCGGGGAAACCGCCGCGCGCTATTCCGGCATCGACACGGCGAACATCAAGATGAAGGTCTTGGTCCTGTCATCCTGCGCCGCGGCACTTGCAGGCATGCTCTATGCCGGACGCCTGCAATCGGGTCGCTTCCAGCTTGGCGAAGGCGACGAATTGTCAGTCATCGCGGCGGCGGTTTTGGGCGGGACCAGCCTGTTTGGCGGCAAGGGCACCGTGGTTGGCACCATCGTCGGCGCCATGATGATCGGGCTGATCAACAATGGGCTGATCCTGTTCGGGCTGGAATTCAGCCAGCAACTGATCGCGCGGGGCGGGATCATCATCCTCGCCGTCGCCCTTAGCCAGAAGCGGTAACATGATGGCACATGTAACGATCATCGGCACCGTTACCGCAAAGCCCGGGGCGCGCGAGGAACTTTTGGGTCTGCTTGCCTCACAAGTTGCCCCGACGCGCAACGAACCCGGCTGCATCAACTATGATTTCCACGTCGATGCCGCGGATCCCTGCTGCTTTGTGTTTTATGAAAACTGGCAGAGCCAGGCCGATCTGGACGCGCATCTGGCGATGCCGCATCTCGCGCCACTGTTTTCACAACTGGAGCGACTTTTGGCCAAGCCGGTTGATATCCGGCATCTGACGATGCTGTCGGATATGGCCGACCAGCATTGAAATGGCGATCTGTGGCGCTGGTCATCGCTAGGGACAAATCTTTGATGGAGACCTCTGAATGTCCCTGAAACTCGGCATGGTGGGTGGCGGCAAGGGTGCCTTCATCGGTGGTGTGCATCGCATTGCAGCGCGGCTGGACGGTCATTGGGATCTGGTCGCCGGGGCGTTTTCGTCCGACCCCGAACGGGCAGCGGCTTCGGCGGCGGATATGGGGATTGCGGCAGAGCGCAGCTATGGCAGCTTTGCGGAAATGGCCAAGGCCGAGGCGGCGCGGCCCGACGGTATTGATGCCGTGGCGATCGTGACGCCCAATCACCTGCATGCCGCAGTGGCCACGGCTTTTCTGCGGGCAGGCATTCCGGTGATCTGCGACAAGCCGCTGACCACGACGGTTGAGGATGCAGAGGCGCTGGTCAGTTTGGTGGCCGACACCGGCTTGCCCTTTATCCTGACCCAGACCTACACCGGCTATCCAATGGTCCGCGAGGCCCGCGCCCTTGTCGCGGCTGGCAGGATCGGCCGCGTCCGTCATGTTCAGGTCGAATATTTGCAGGATTGGCTGGCCATGCCGGTCGAAACTTCGGGCAACAAGCAGGCCGCATGGCGCACCGACCCGGCGCAGTCCGGCCCGGGCGGCTGCATCGCTGACATCGGCACCCATGCCTTTAACCTTGCAACTTTCGTAACCGGTCTTGCCCCAAGCGCCGTGCTGGCCGATCTGACGGCTTTCGGCCCGGACCGCGCCTTGGATGACAATGCCGCCATCCTGCTCAGGTTCGACGGGGGTGCCAAGGGCATGATCTGGGCAAGCCAGATTGCGCCGGGGGCCAAGAACGGCCTTCGCATCCGCGTGGCTGGCGAGGCGGGGGGCCTGTTTTGGGATCAGGAACGACCCGACGATCTGGAGTTCACTCCCATCGGCAAGCCCACGCAAACCCTGCGGCGTGGGGGTGAGGGTGTCTTAACGCCTGCGCGCCTTCCGGCAGGGCACCCGGAAGGGTACCTTGAAGCCTTTGCCACGCTCTATTCCGAAGCCGCCACCCTGGTGCGTGAGTTTCACAAGGGGACAAAACCGGGCCGGGACTTCGTGCTGCCAACCGTTTCGGATGGGTTGGCGGGCATGCGTTTCATAGCGGCCGGTGTGAGGTCGAGCGAAAACGGCGGCATTTGGGTTGGGCTTTAAGGCCTGATCTTGAACAAATGCACACATAATATTTCCATCGGTCCACATCAAACTGCGTCAAGTTCAGTTCGTGCCAGAGATCAATCTTAGCATGACACTCCTCTAGGCAAGGGGAAGTTGGCCATTGCAAAGGTACGAATGTCTGTTTTACGCCGCTCATTGCTAAGTGGTTGAGTTCAAAAAATGTCCTCTTTCCGCCCATTGCGACGAATAGACCCGACCTCGACGTGCCCGGCCCCGCAGCGGACGCCCAGTTCAGATGGTCTGATGGAGCGCGACTTCTCTGAACCGGACGTTCACACACTTCATAGGCGCAGTTGGTATAGCCAAGGCGCCCACAGTGAAGGAACGGACGGCGATGGTTTGGTTCATCGGGATAATTAGCGGACTAGACGATCGTAGTTTATTGTCGATTTCGCCAACTTGTTGGGTCAGGATCCGCTGTTTGGCTCCGACACCTCGGAAATCGAGGCAGCTATTCCGTCCATTCCTTTGCTGAAATCGATCCCAACCTCTTTGCCAAGAGCGGTTAGGATTGGCATGGCAACGGCATTGCGTTGCATGCCGGTCATGACTTGATCGACAATGCCATCCCCGCCGCCGTCAGCTCCACCAGATGCTGCTGTGGAGCTGTTGCCTGACATGCCGGAAATCTGGTTAATACGGAAAGACTGGATGTGGCGCGCGGGTTCGACCATTTCGCGGATGATTTCTGGCAGGGCTTCGATCTTGGCGAGGCGCAGTTTGAAGCTCATGACTTCAGGCGAAAGGGAATTCTCGGCCTCGACCTTGGCGCGAATGGTTGCGGCTTCGGCAGCGCCTTTTTCCATCTCGGCGGCAGCGGCGATTTTGATCGAGTCGGCTTCGGCCCTTGCGCGGGCGATGATTGCCAGTGCTTGGTCTTCGGCGGCCTCACGTTCCACCCGGGCCCGGACGCGGACGGAGGTGGCCTCCTTCTCGGCCTCCTTCTCGGCTTGAATGATCTCGATGTTCTTTTCGCGCTCGGCAATGGCGGTCAGCTTGGCCGTATTGATGGCCTCTTCTGCAGTGATGGCTTCCGCGCGAGCCAGAGCGGCTTGCGCTTCGGCGCGGCTTTGCTTTTCAGACTGGAGCGCGACGCTGGCCTTGGATTCCTGCCCCGCAATCTGCAGCGCAAGATCCTGATCGATTTGCGCCTTGCGCACGCCGCGCTCGCGCTCGATCCGGGCGACTTCGCGGAGGCGTTCGGTTTCTTCGGCAATGCGGGATTGCTCACGCGAGGAACGGGCTTCCAACTCGGATACGGCAATCCGCTGGGTTTGGGTCGCCTCTGCCTCCACGCGTTCGACCTCCAGCTTCTGGATGCGATTTGATTGCTGGGTGCGGGCGATTTCCAGTGCTGCGTCTTCTTCGATGACGACCCGCTGCTTTTTCTGCTCGGACACGATGGCCGAGCGAACGCGCATCCCAGTCACGTCGAAGGTATTGTTCTCGTCCAGCTTGCTGATCGGGGTTTCATCCAGTTTGGTCAGGGCAACGCTTTCCAGTTCCAGCCCGTTCGGGCTGAGATCGTTGTTCAGGGTCTGCTGCACCTTTTGTACAAAGCTGGCCCGTGACTGGTGCAACTCGATCAGGTCCATGCCTGCGGTGATCGCGCGCATGGTGTCTTGCACCTTGCCTTCGAGGAGGCTGCGGATTGCGCCCAGATCATTGGTATTCTGGCCAAGTGACTGCGCCGCACGCGCGATGGCATCAATCTCGGGGGCGACGCGAATGAAAAACTGTGCAGCGGCATCAACCCGCCGGCTGTCTTTTGTGATCAATCCGTCGCCACCATCCACGGTAATCGTCATCGTTTTCATATTTACGCGCAGCAGGTCGTGCAAGCCGGGCAACACGATAATCCCGCCGCCCATGACAACCTTCAGCCCACCTGCACCGGTTCGGACCAGTGCCATTTCCTGGGTAGAGCGGCGATAAAGCCTGACCATGATAAAACCGAGAACGATCAGCGCCAACAAGATGACAGCACCAGGAATCAACAGAGCCAGAAATTCCACAGGAGGTTCCTTTCAACGAAACAATGGGTCAGCTTGCGCTGAGGGAAACGATACGCGGTCGCCTGTCGCGAGTTTTAACAATCAAGACTTCAGTTCCTGCCGCGATCGTGTCTTCATCGCGTAAAGGTTCAGCCATCAGGCTATGCGTTGTGCCGTAGAGGTCGCGCCAGCGCACCTGCGCGGGTTCCCCACGACGGGCGTCACCGATCACGACATGGCCACGCCGCCCATTATAGGTCTGCCCGGAAATGCCATGGGATTCAAACGCGGGAATCAAGCGCGCGACAAGAGAGGCAATCTGCCCGCCCAGCAAGAGCCCGGGAACAAGCGCAATAATCATGGCGACACGGCCAGAAAGCATCGCTCCCGTCACAGCTTGAAGTATCAATTGCAGCGTATAGCCACAGGCAGCGATGCCTGCCGCAAACCCCGTCAGTGATACCAGCAGCGGGTTGCGACCAATGCCGAGCAAACGCAACAAACGCATTGTGACCGCAGGGGGGAGATGGGGCATATGTTCTTTTCGCGGCGGCAGATCCAGGGTCGCAATCTCATCCGCCGTAAGTATTTCAATCTCGGGCAAGTCGCCCAACAGATCAAGTTCACTGTCAGCACCAGAGGCCGCGTCGAGATTTTCGACAGTGCCTTCACCTTCAATCTCGATGTTGCTGGAAAGCCCGACAAGCATCAAGGCGATCTCGACAAGCAACAGCACAACAATGAAGCCTGTCAGCACCGAGAACGGTTTCATTCCGTCCAGAAGCAACAAATCCATTTGTCGAACTCTCACATTTCCCAACGCATTATGCGCGAGTGGCATAAGCGTGCAATGACCAATCCAGAACCTCAGGCACACAAAATGGGTCTACAAGGACAACCGCCTATCGCACGACTGGACTGAACAGATGAAAACTCTCGGCCTCCAGGCCGCAATACCCCAAACCCAACCGCGTTTCCGGGCCGCAGAGACGGACGGCAG
Organism: uncultured Alphaproteobacteria bacterium; assembly: GCA_963772935.1. Taxonomy (GTDB): domain Bacteria; phylum Pseudomonadota; class Alphaproteobacteria; order Rhodobacterales; family Rhodobacteraceae; genus JANNNF01. The sequence continues at coordinate 85,594 of CAVYZK010000002.1, forward strand.
ATTTGCCTGAAATTCCCAAGCCAAGTGCCGTCTCAGAGACAACATCCCGTGTCCAACCCACCGCAATGACGCGCCAGACCCCAAGATGCTCAACCTGCAATTGTGATTGGCGGAAGCGGTGGGATTCGAACCCACGGTAGGGTTCCCCCTACGCTCAGTTAGCAACCGAGTGCTTTCGGCCTCTCAGCCACGCTTCCGTTGACTTTCATTTAGCAATCCACGGCTGGACGGGCAAGAGGGAAAGGAAGACGGCAGAGCGGAAGCAAGCCGAAACCTGCCCCGCGCAGCCTTCACTGAAAAGCCAGCCAGAATGACATGGCGGCCAGCAGACCTGCCGCCACCCTTTGGTTCAGGCCAAGGGCAACGCCAAGGCCCCAAAGACCCGTGACATAGTTGAAGCCAACCGGACTGGCCAGCCAGTCGAGGAACAGGTGAAGATGCTGAAACACGCGATTTCCTTTGCGATGTTGCAGCGGGCCCGCCTTGAGATAAGGTCGTGTCGCGACAGTGTCAGTTTCACCGATATCCACTGTCGATATCGCTGGCACAAAGTTGCTCAGGCCCTGCATGAAATGGACGATATTTGCCTAAAGTTGCCTCTAAGGATCTGGTCGCACTTGGGCAGGCGGTGCGCGCCGCGCGCAGCCTGAAGGGCCTTGGGCTGAAGCAGTTAGGGGCCAATGCGCTTGGGCGTGATCAGGCGCAGGGGTATCTCTCCAAGATCGAAAACGGCAAACGGCAAATTTCCGTGCTGACCGCAGGCAAATTGATCACCTATCTCGATCTGCCAAGATCACTGCTCGACCCTTTCCTGCTTGATGGTGCAGCAGAAGAAGACGAAATCACCACCGAAGACCGTGATGCCGAACGCCTGATCCGTCGCTTGGAAAGTGATCACGCGGCGCCATCGACTGCCGAGGCTTTGCTGATCACGCTGGCCTACGAATTCGCCAATGGCAGCCACATCGACCTGCCAACAGCCTATTCGGGCCTACGCAGCGCGCTTCAGGCGGCAGACAGCATCAAATCACGCGGCGCACTGCCGCAGAATCTTGATGATCAGTTGCAGGCAGTGATGCAAGAGGTCGCGCGCCTGAACGATCTGGGCCAGCGTGAAGAGGCGGCAACGGCACTGGATGACGCGATGAAGCGTGTCGATGCAGAACGTGACGCGATCTTTGCGCTGCAACTCAATCAGGATCGTGTCCTGAACCGCCCCGAAACCGCCGCCAACCGCCTGATCCAAGACCTGCACCACCGCGCGCCAGCAGGTGGAATCTGGGCCGCCACACGCGACTTAATACTATCTTTGCGGAAGCGGGCGAACGACACGGCTTGCCCTTCGACCTTGAGGTCGCGCGCCATCTCGCCAAGGCAAATTACGCTCGTGCAAAGGGCCCGCAAAAGCCTCTGGCGCTTTACGATCTGGCCCTGTGCCAACTCAGCCTCGGCCGACGCCGCCCCGATAGACAAGTATCTGCGCGTCGCCATCCGGAATTTTCAGGAAGTCCTACGTCTGATGCCACGCACATGCCGGTGCGCAGAATTGGGCCGCAATGCAGAAAAACCTCGGCATTGCCTTACGAGACTTAGGCGCACGTGAAAGGGACGCTACGCCGGCTTCGCTATGCCATTATTGCACATGAGGCCGCTCTGACCGTCCAGACTTATGATTCGACCGCGATAGAGTGGGCCGCAACGCAAAGCAGCCTTGGTAAAGCTTTGTATGCATTGGACGCTCGCGAACCAAATCTTGGCCTTTTGTATGACGCTATCGCTGCCCATACGGCCGCGCTGACCGTCCTGACTTATGGCGCAGACCCGATGCAGTGGGCCACGAGCCAAGGCTTCCTCGGCAATGCCTTGCGATCTGGGCGAATATAGCCAAGATACGGCCCCTTGCGTGACGCGATGAACGCCTTTAAGTCCGCGCTGACGGTTTACCCGAAACACTGACCCTATGCTGTGGGCCGGAACTCAAAACAGACTTGGCGTTGCTCTGCGACGGCTTGGCGCATTGGAACGCGACACCAGATTGCTCGACGCCGCTGCCACCGCATTCGCGCTTTGCCTCGAAGAACACAGCCAAGACACTGCCCCCTTCCTATGGGCGCAAACCCAATGGAACCTCGCCGACCTCGCCCTCGCCCGCTTCGACCTCACTGGCGACCCCGCTCTGCTGATCACCGCACGTCAACATGCCCTCGCCGCGCGCGCGGTGTTTGCCGAAGGTGCAGATCACCAGACCGACCGCTGCGACGACCTCCTCGCGCAAATCGCGGCCCGCGAAGATGGGTAGGGCGGGGTTCACCCGACCACTGCTCCCGGGTCGTGCCGCTGCCTTCGCAAAGGCCACGCAATCATCCTTAACAGCCCGTAAATATCGACCACTCAACCCATTGATATCAAAACTAATTACCAACGTCCCGCCATGGGACACTCAACCACTGAACAAGAAGTGCAGCACATCGCCGTCCTTGACCTCATAGGTCTTGCCCTCGACCCGGAACTTGCCCGCTTCCTTGGCCCCCGCCTCGCCGTTGCCGGCAATATAGTCGGCATAGGCGATGGTTTCGGACCGGATGAAGCCCTTCTCGAAATCACCGTGGATCACCCCTGCCGCCTGCGGGGCCAGCGTGCCTGCCGGGATCGTCCAGGCGCGGGCCTCTTTCGGGCCGACGGTGAAATAGGTCGCAAGGCCCAGCAGCGCGTAGCCCGCCTTGATCAGCCGGTCGAGACCTGCCTCATGCAGGCCCATCTCCTCCAGAAACATCGCGGCTTCTTCATCGGCGAGCTGCGAGATTTCCTCCTCGATCCGGGCAGAGATCACCACCGAAGCCGCCCCCTGCCCCGCCGCCATCGCAGCGACTCGGGCCGACTGAGAGTTGCCATCGGCCGCACAGGCCTCCTCGACATTGCAGACGTACAGCACGGGTTTTGAGGTCAGCAGTTGCAGCATCCGCCACTGTTTCTGATCATCCTCGGCCACCTTGATCGTGCGCGCAGGCTGGCCAGCCTCCAGCGCTTTCAGGGCCGCGCGCAGCAGGCGGTCCTGATCCAGCGTGTCCTGATCGCCGCCCCGCAGCTTTTTTGCAAGGCCGGTCAGGCGGCGCTCGATGCTGTCCAGATCGGCCAGCATCAGTTCCGTTTCAATGGTTTCAGCGTCGGCCACAGGATCAATGCGGCCCTCGACATGGGTGATATCGCCGTCTTCAAAACAGCGCAGCACATGGGCGATGGCGTCGCATTCGCGGATGTTGGCGAGGAACTGGTTGCCAAGGCCCTCGCCCTTCGACGCGCCGCGCACGAGGCCTGCGATATCCACGAAGGTCATCCGGGTCGGGATGATCTGCTTGCTGCCTGCAATCGCGGCCAGCTTGTCCAGCCGCGCGTCGGGCACGGCCACTTCGCCCACGTTGGGTTCGATCGTGCAGAACGGAAAGTTCGCCGCCTGCGCCGCCGCTGTGCGGGTCAGCGCGTTGAAGAGGGTCGATTTGCCCACATTCGGCAGCCCGACGATACCCATCCGAAAGCCCATGGCTGCACATCCCTTATCCCAGTGTTTGCGGGGCTTTTAGGCAAGGCACCGCCGGATCGCAAGCAGGGCTTTGCGACAGGGCCTGCAGGGCGTATTCTGCCGGGCAGGAGGATCCGCAAATGTCGTTCATGCCCTACATCCATTTCGACGGCCAATGCGCGCAGGCGATGGCGTTTTACATGCAGGTTTTCGGCGGCACCGACCTGCAGACGATGCTGTACTCCGACGCCCCGCCCGACAGCGGGATACCACCGTCGGACCTGATCATGCACTCGCAGTTCAATGCCTTAGGGGGTGTGCTGATGGCATCGGATGCACCGCCCGGCATGGGCGGGCCGCAACAAAGCGTCAGCATCATGGTGGCCCCGCCTTCGGTGGACGCGGCCCATAAGGTATTCGATGCCCTGAGCGAGGGGGGCAAAGTGATCATGCCCTTTGGCCCCACTTTCTGGTCGCCGGGCTTTGGCATGACCGAAGACCGCTTTGGCACCCACTGGATCATCGGTGCGGCGGCCTGACTGATATCCGGGGCATTGATTTTCCACGCCTCATAGCGCAAACCCCGGATAACAGTTGCGGGGAATGAAGATGAGCAGGATCGACGCCAAATTTGCAGACTTGCGGGCCGAGGGCAAAAAGGCCTTCGTCGCCTATATCATGGCGGGCGATCCCGATCTTGACACCTCGCTTGCCGTGATGCGGGGCCTGCCTGCCGCTGGAGTGGATATCATCGAGTTGGGCATGCCCTTCACCGACCCGATGGCAGATGGCCCGACCATTCAGCTTGCCGGGCAACGCGCGCTGGAGGGCGGGCAGACGCTGGAGAAAACCCTTGCCATGGCGCGGTCGTTCCGGGCGGGTGATGCGACGACGCCGATCGTGATGATGGGCTATTACAACCCGATCTATTCGCGCGGCGTGGATGCGTTTCTGGCCGATGCCGTGGCCGCAGGCATTGACGGGCTGATCGTGGTGGACCTGCCGCCCGAGGAGGATAGCGAGTTGTGCTTGCCCGCGCAGGCCGCCGGATTGAACTTCATCCGCCTTGCCACCCCCACGACCGATGCCAAACGCCTGCCAAAGGTGCTGCAAAACACCAGCGGTTTCGTCTACTACGTCTCTATCACCGGGATCACCGGGGCAGCGGCGGCGCAACCGGCCGATGTGGCCCCCGAGGTGGCCCGCATCAAGGCCAGCACCGACCTGCCGGTGATCGTGGGCTTTGGCATCAACACCCCCGATCAGGCGCGCGGGATTGCCAGCATCGCCGATGGCTGTGTGGTGGGGTCGGCCATCGTCAAGGATATCGGTGCGGGCAAACCTGTGGCCGAAGTGCTGGCCAAGGTGGCGGCTTTGGCGGCAGGGGCGCATTCGGCCTGATATCTGGCCTTTTGCAATTGCGCGAAACCTCGTCGATTGGTAAGCCCGGCTAACCAAAATCGAAAGGTTCGGCCTATGCCCGTGATCACCTGCATCGACGATCTGAAGCGCGAATATCAGCGCCGCACCCCGAAGATGTTCTTCGATTATTGCGAAAGCGGCAGCTATACTGAGCAGACCTTTCGCGAGAATACGTCGGATTTCGCCAAAATCCGGCTGCGGCAGCGGGTGGCGCGCGATCTGTCGGGGCGGGTTCATGCCAGCACGATGATCGGCCAGCCCGTGACGATGCCGGTGGCACTGGCGCCGGTGGGGTCTACCGGCATGCAATGCCCGGATGGAGAGATCAAGGCAGCACGCGCCGCGGCGGCGTTCGGCGTGCCTTTCACCCTGTCCACCATGTCGATCTGTTCCATCGAGGATGTGGCCGCCCATTCGCCGACCCCGTTCTGGTTTCAGCTCTACGTCATGCGGGACGAGGATTTCGTTGATGCGATTGTGGAACGCGCCAAGGCTGCCAAATGCTCGGCATTGGTGCTGACGCTGGATTTGCAGATCCTCGGGCAGCGGCACAAGGATTTGAAGAATGGCCTGTCCAGCCCCCCCAAGCTGACGATTCCCAATATGATCAACATGGCGACCAAACCGCGCTGGTCGATGGGCATGCTGCAAACCCCCCGGCGCCAGTTCCGCAATATCGTGGGCCATGTGAAGGGCGTGCAAAAACTGTCGGACCTGACGGCCTGGGCGAATGAGCAGTTCGACCCGAAACTCGACTGGTCCAAGGTGACGCGCATCCGCGACCAGTGGGGTGGCAAGTTCATTCTGAAGGGCATCCTCGACGCGGATGACGCGCGGATGGCGGCGGATGCCGGGGCGGACGCGATTGTGGTGTCAAACCACGGCGGGCGGCAGTTGGACGGGGCGCTGAGTTCCATTCGCATGCTGCCGTCCATCGTGAAGGCTGTGGGCGACCGCACAGAGGTGTGGCTGGATAGCGGCATCCGGTCTGGTCAGGACGTGCTGAAAGCCCTGGCGATGGGGGCAAAGGGCACGCTGATCGGGCGTAGCTATATCTACGGTCTGGGCGCGATGGGTCAGGCGGGGGTGACGAAGGCGCTGGAGGTGATCCAGAAGGAGTTGGATATCTCGATGGCGTTGTGCGGTGAGCGGGATGTGAAGGCTCTGGGCCCGCACAACCTGCTGGTGCCGAAGGATTTTGAGGGCGAGTGGGTCTGATCTCCACACTTGCCCGAACTGCCGGGGCCGTGGTTTACTGCCGCCCAGTTTAGTAAAGGGTGCCCGACATGCCGCCAACCACCGGAAACGACACGATCAACGCAGGCGCGCTGACCACCGATCTGGATGGGCTGGCCGGGGATGACCTGCTGATCCTGCACTATGGCACGCCGTATGAGAACGCGGTGATAGTCCAGGTGAACATCGACATGGTTTACAGCTTTTTCGGGACGGTGGACACGTATCCGTCGTCGGACCACGCTTTCTACATGACCAATTTTGAACGGCTGCACTTTACCGGCGGGCAGATGGCGACGAACTGGGTTTTTGCAGGGGTGGGCAGTGATACTCTGATCGGCGGCGATCGGGCCGATTGGCTTGATGGCAGCGTTGGAGCGGACCTTATTTTCGGCGGGATGGGCGCTGACACTCTGATCACCGCGCCAGACAGGTTCGCCGACAGCCTGTATGGCGGCGAAGGCGGTGATTGGATCACGGGCGTGGGTTTTGGCGATCTGGCCGATGGTGGTGCCGGGATCGACGTGTTGCGCATTGATCTGACACGGGCGGATGCGGCGGTGGATGGCACATTTGCCAATCTGACGCAGAATGTAAACTGGACCGGGTTTTAATTTTTCCGCCTGACACTGACCCCGTTTGATGACCGAATCCATGTGTCAGGCCGGTTCACCTATCTGGCGGGCGGCGCGGGCAATGATCTGCTGGTGGTGGACTGGCGCGGCAAAACCGCCAGCGCACCCTGGACGGACATCGGCCGCTATGCGAGCGGGTTTGAACGGCTGATGTTCCAGGGGTCTGACCACAATGACGTGGTGGATGGCACCATCGGCAATGACACGATCTTTGGTGGCTTCGGCGATGATCGTATCACGCTGAACGGTGGCGCGGATCGGGTGTCGGTTGGGGACGGCAATGATACGGTCTTGGGCGTCTCTGGCAACGATACGGTGACCGGTGGGACCGGGCAGGATCGGGCCGAACTTGACCTGAGCGCCATGGCATCCGGCATCCGGCTGGTGTCCGGGCGGGGCTTTGGCAATGTCTCGGGGTTTGAGGCCTATTCCGGGCTGCTGACCGGCTTTGACGATGTGATGGTGGCAGATGATCGGATCGCGACTATGAATGGGGGCGCGGGCCATGATCATTTGATCCTGAATCTTGCCGATCATACCGGTTCCGGGCTTCGACTGAGCGGGGGCGGCGGGTACAGTAGTTATGTGATGACCATCTCGCAGAACGCCCGTGCTTATCTGACAAGTTGGGAGGCGTTAACCATCACCGCCACCGACGCCGCCGATTACATGCAAGCCTGGGCGAGCAATGATGTGCTGGTGGGCCTTGGCGGCGATGACACGATCGGTGGGGGCACAGGGCGCAACACCGTGGTCGCGGGCGACGGCAACGACACGATTGCCTTTACCGCAGGCGCGCAGGACAGCCTGTATGGCGGTGCCGGTGATGACTATTTCGAAGGCAATGGCCTTGGGGCCGACGACCGCCTGTTTGGCGGCGCGGGGATTGACCGCGTGTCGGTCAGCTATGTCGAAGACAGCGGCGTGACCCTGACCATCAACGGCATCGCCGGCGAGTTGTCGGGCATTGAGGTGCTCAGCGCGCGCCTGACCAACCATGATGACATTGCCCGCTTTAACGGGGCGTATGCAGTGACGGTCTATGGCGAATTTGGGCAGGATCTGGTGGTGCTTAATTTTTCAGCCACCGTCGACCGGTTCGTGATGGACAATAACCGCATCACCGTCTGGCGCATTGGCGAGGCAACCCCAGTGCAGATGACCTTCGACGATTTTGAACGGCTGGAGCTGATCGGCACTGCGGGCAATGATACGATCACGGGCTTTTTGCTGGACAACCGGCTGTTCGGGATGGCGGGGAATGACAAGATACTCTCGGCGGCGACCGGCAACAACGTGCTTTACGGTGGCACCGGGAATGACACGCTGCTCGGCAGTTATACCGACGTCCGGATGTATGGCGGCGCGGGGGATGACAGCTTGCTGGGCAGCTTTGCCGCGAATACATTACTGGGCGGTGCGGGGAATGACGAGGTCAGCGGCGGCAACAAAAACGACACCCTCAGCGGCGACGGTGGCGACGATCTTCTGATTGGCGGCGGGGGCGACGACCACGTCTTCGGCGGCACGGGCGACGACGCCTTTATCGGCAACGAAGGCAATGACCGGATGACGGGTGGCGGGGGCGCCGACATCTTTGCGTTTGAGGGTATCTTGCCGTCGGGCGATGATCTGATCACCGATTTCGATGCAGGTCTGGACCGGCTGTATTTCAGCGGCGGCTTTGCGGAAGAGCATATTCAGGTCACGACCAGCGGTGATGATCTGCTGGTGACATGGGCGGCAGGCTCGTTGCGGTTGATCGGCTCGGCGGGCGACAGCATTGTGGTGCTGTACGATGGAGATTTCGTCTAGCCGTCAGACCAGAAACACCATCGACACGCTGTCACCGCCCGCACTTTCCAGCACCACCGACCCGTGATCCCAGATCACGCGCAGGTTGCCATCCAGCGGGTCAACCACCCGCACATCATCGCGGGTCAGGCCGCCGGTGAACAGCAGGCTGTCGCCGGGTCGGAATTCCACGATGAAATCCGACCCCGGTATAGACGGTCGAGTCGAATACAAACACATCGGCCCCGTCGCCCCCCGCCATCCGGTCAGCCCCAGTGCCGCCTTCAATGGTGTCGTTGCCGATGTCACCGCTGAGCGTATCGCGCCCGGTGCCGCCAAAGATCAGGTCGTTGCCGCGACCGCCATTTGCAATGTCGTTGCCCGTCTCGCCAGACAGAGAGTCATTGCCACCACCACCATAAAGCTCATCCGTGCCGCCACCGCCGTAAAGCTGATTGGCCGCTTCCGTCACGATCAGCCGGTCATACCCGGCCCCGCCGAACAGGGTGTTGCTGCCCAAACCGCCGTCGAGATAATCATCCCCCGCGCCGCCCGTCAGGCGATCATTGCCGTCGTCACCGTAAAGCTGATCATCGCCTGCGCCGCCAAACACACTGTCGTTGCCAAGGCCTGCCTCTGTCGCGTCGTCACCGGCCATTCCATAGATCAAATCGTCGCCGTCTTGGGCGAACAGCACGTCAGCGCCGTTGCCACCGGCCAGAGTATCCGCCCCGCCACCCCCATCCAGCGTATCATCACCGTCGCGACCGCGCAGAAAATCCGCCAGATCACCCCCCTCCAGCACATCATTCCCGGCAGCCCCGGCAAGGATATACTGGTCAAAATTGACGTAGGAAAAACCCTCGCGCGCACGATCCTCCGGGGTCAGCAGGGTCAGCGAGCCGATGTTGCTGCCGGTCGAAGCAACGTTGGTCACAAACCGCACGCTCCCATAGCCAAACTGCGCCGCATCGGCAAAATCCAGCGTCAGGCGGTCAACCCCGGCCCCGCCGTCCAGACTGTGATACCGATAAGGGCCGACAAGCGGTTGCCACCGTAACCCCAGACTGTCATCAAACCGGGTCAGAGTGCCGAGCATGCCTTCAACAGTTGCAAGGGCCCCATAGGCCAACGCACCAAGCACGGCCCCGCTGTGTGCGGTGGAAAGGTCGAGTTGCGCAACGTCCACGCCCGCACCGCCATAGGCCAGATCAAGCTGCCGAAGCAACAGCACATCAGTTCCGGCACCACCGTACAACGTGTTTGTACCGGTTCCAGCATCCATCGTGTCGTTGCCCGCAGCACCGACTAAAGTGTCGTCCCCCTCACCACCAGACTGATTGTCATCCCCTACGGTGCCAACCAGAAGGTCATCGCCGCTGCTGCCGTTCATGGTCAGGCCTGGTTCTGCCACAGGTTCTGTCACACCGCCCATACTCATAACTCCTGCACACCCTGTATTCAGCCGGGAACAAACAGAAATCTCAGATGCACGTCAATGGGTATTGCCGTTGAACGTGTGACGTTGCCGCGCTTGCGCCATCAACGGGGCCAGCACCAGCACAACCATCAGCATGGCCGCCGCAAACACAAAGGCAAAGCGCAGGCCAAAGCTGCCCGCGATCACGCCCAGCATCGGTGGGCCAAAGAAATAGCCGAAATACCCCAGCAGGGTCGCGCGGGCCACGGCGCGGGCACGGGCGGCAGGGTCTGCCATCTGCCCGACCAGCGAAAACGCCGTCGGCGCAATCACCGACGACCCCACCCCCATCACCACAAACCCCGCGTAGGCCATGGTCGGCGACATCGCCACCGCCGCGATCAGCGCCCCCGTCGCCGAGACAACAGCCCCGCCCGCGAGCAGGCGAAACGCGTTGACGCGGGCCGCCAGCCCCTGCCCCACCAGCCGCGCGAACCCCATCGTCAGCGCCATGGCCGCAGGGCCCAAGGCCCCTTGCTCGGGGCTGCCGCCCAAGGTTTCCTCGATATGCAGCGCCGACCAGTTCTCAGCGGCATTTTCGGTCAGGAACGCGATCAGCACGATGCCGCCGCCAAACACCGGGATCATGCCAAGATGGCCTGCCGTCCCATCCTTTGGTTTACGCAGGCCTTGAATGGTGCCGTCGGTTTCCCAAGTCAGCGCCGCCAGCAGCACCGCGACAACCGCCATCGCCGCCATCACCGCCCCCGGGGACCACTCCGCCCCGCGCATCACCCCGGTGGCAATCGCCCCCCCCGCGTATCCAAAGGAATAGGCCGCATGGCACAGGTTCATCAGGTGGATGCGCCGCTCATTTTCCAGCGCCGCCACCCGTGCGTTCATCAACACGTCTGACAACCCGGTTGCCGCCCCGCAGCACATCATCGCCAACGGAAACAGCAGCAGCGACGCCGTCTGCCCCGGCATCGCAAAGGCCAGCCCCATCGCCAGGACCGAAACCGGCAGCGCAATTCCGCGCAAGGCAGCCCCGGCCCGAGGTGCCAGCAACATCGCCGCCACCGCCGCAATCGGCGTGAACAACAACAACGTGCCCAGACGCGCCTCATCCACCCCCAGCATGGTCTTGATATCGGGCAGCACAGCGGCAAACGTGCCCCACAAAACCCCCATGGCCGCGAAAGCAGCCAGCGGCGCACGGGCCGTGGCCAGCAGGGGAAGGATACGCATTGGGTTCGACCTTAACTATAGACCACAGACCTAGCCCGGCTGCCTGATTACCACTGTCCTCGCCGCGACCCCACTCTGGCCACCTGCGACCTCGCGGGTCAATTTCAATACGATATATCTTGGCAGTCGTTGGGGCGCGTCTTAAACTCCACCGATGATTGCACCATTTATCCTGCTGGTGGGCTGGCTGATCGCAGCATTTGCGGCGTTCTCTGTGCCCGGAATGTCCGACTTCATACTGATCGCAGCCCCGGCGGCATTGGCCAGCCTGTATCTGTTTTTGCGTTCAGTTGCCCGGCGGGATGCAGCACCATCCGGCCCGCAAGACCCAAAAGATCCGCCAAAGTTCATTGTGGTGGATGGATCAAACGTGATGCACTGGAAGGACGAAACCCCGCAACTCGCAACCTTGATCGAGGTTCTGACTTATCTCCAACATCAAGGTTACAGCCCCGGCGTGGTGTTTGACGCGAACGCGGGCTACAAGATCAGCGGGCGCTATCAACACGACCGCGCATTGGGCAAACTGTTGGGCCTCGAAGAAGATCGCGTCATGGTTGTTCCCAAAGGCACCCCTGCAGACCCGCTGGTTCTGGCCGCTGCCCGCGATCTGAGCGCGCGGATTGTAACGAATGATCGCTATCGCGATTGGGCGACAGACCACCCCGAGGTGAATACGCCGGGGCATCTGATCCGCGGCGGCTATCGCGAGGGCAAGCTCTGGCTCGATATGGGCCAATAGCCCCGCATCATGTACGCGGCTGTCCCGGCTTATCGAGGAACTCTATCCCGAAACCGCCAGCTGCAGCCATGGTGGGCCACAAACGCTCTATCATATGGAACACGGTTCCGTCATTCGGGATGGGCTCATTGGGCCAAGGGTAAGCCTCGCCAAAAAGTGCCGCCATTTGGCGGACCACGCCCGCCCGCGTAAAAAACATATTGCCAACCGGAAAAAGAAGGGGCTGATCGGGCGCAGGAATTGGCAACCGCCCCGCAAATTTCGGCAATACCCGATGCGACCCAGCCCACCCGAACACATAAGGATCAAATGCCCCGACCAGCCCCACGTCGGGCTGAGATGCCCGTTCAAAAGCCACTGAAACACGATCTTCATTGCCCAGCAGAATATCCAACAGGAACGTGCGCCAGACATCACCCGAACTGGCCCATGTCAGCGATTTTTTAAGATGAACATGCGCCCACACGTCATCGTTGCTGGCGTCAAACGCCAAGCCGCCCGTGCCAAACAACTGCAAAAATGGCAGAATATCGCGCCCAACATTGGCAAAAACCTGAACCTCGCCGTTCAGCCCGTGCGCGCCCATCACTGCAGAAATTCGGCCAGCCTTCTGATCGGTATCTGTTGTTACAATCAGGCGCCGAACGTGCCGGAACGCGCAATATCGGCTCAGTTCGGCCTCCAACTCCTCTGCGTAAAAGGCGTGAATGTGCAATGATACGGATTGCGCCGCCGATGGCGCAACATCTGTGTAAGACAGGACTTTCGTCTGCGCATGAACTGTATGGCCAGATTTGCGCAATGCGCGTTCAGCGTCTTGTGTAGACTTCCAGACAAAGCGGCGTTGATATGACCACAGCTTTTCACGCTCCGCCTGGCGCGCGGCCGCATTATGCGCGCCACGTCCAGCCATGATCGGCACGTCATACTTGCCAACACCAAGCGCAAAATTTCGCTGGGATGCCAGACGGGCATCCAGCGCCGTGGCGATCCGGTCAAATATACTTCCGTGTGTTTGCGTCATATCGCGCGTTGCCACCGCCACACTAGCGCCCTTCTTCGGTGCAGCCAGCAGTGCGTCACACGCACCCATCAAATCACCAAACGGAACGACGGTCAGCGCTGGATGGTTTTCATAGGTCGCATCACCAAAGCCCGTTGCATTCTGGAACAAGACAACATGATTGCCATTGCGCACGGCATCAAACACCACATTTGGCAACGGGTCGAGGCGCGAGGATAAGAACATAACATCCGCCGCCTGACAAATGTCCTTATACAGCGGGCCAGATGGAAAGAAAAACAGATTGCCTTCAGGACTGTTTGCATTTGCTTCCTGCAAATGTTTGTCCATCCAGACCCCGAACGTAAAGTCCTCATGGTTGAAGCCATCTCCGATCCAGATAAAAATAGCAGCGGGATCACGAAGTTTGGCCATCTGCGCAGCCATAACAAATATATCCGTACCTTTACGCCAATGGGCATGACCGGCACCGAATATAATTTTTGCATCGCGGCAATCCCTGCCAATCAAACGCGACAGCTTCTCACGGCACAACGCCTTCGCAGCAATGTCGGCCTTCCCGATGTGAAGATCCGCTTGGGGGACGACAATCGAATCGCGCTGATAGTCGAACTCGATGTCAGAAAACATTGACAGCCAAGACTTTCGAACGTGATCAGACGAAAATACAAGAAGATCAGAAAACAGCGCCGTGAACAGCGGCTTATGACTGGGCAGGGTATATTCGGTGTACTCGTGCAGATAATTTGCGAAGGGGATTTTCCGCGCAACCAAGGCAGGCATAAATTCAAGACATTCAACCGAGTTCAGGATAGCAAAGTCAATCTGCTCCACACCCTCGGCTTCGAAATAGTCGAAATCAATCGTGGGATGCTCGGAAGTAAACACCGCAGTTGCTGCATCGACAAAATCATCACGGATCACGCCTCCCCGCAAACTGGCGACAAAGACGTTGTGATGCTCCGCGGCACCGCGAACCAAATCAAGGCCGACAACGGGTGCACCAGATCTGGAAAACTCATGAACGCAGATAAGACATGATCGCCGCGAAGGATCAAAGGCCTTGCCGCCCTGAATCTGGTTCCTGCGAACGTCCTTCAACGTGCGGCGCCCCTCGGCCTGACCAAACTTAATAAAATGTAGAAAAGGTGCCAATCCGGCCTTCTCAACTTCCGGATACAGCCGACTATAATGCTGAGCCGAAAAATCCGACATTCTCTCATCCGTTGGGCTCCCAAGCAGCATCAACTCAAATGCCAACTCGTTCGCGCCTGGCTCCTTAGCCAGCATTGCCGCCTTGAGCCCTTGGTGGGCGACCAGCGAAGCAACTACCGAATCAAGCGATGGAAGTTCTTTAAGAAGTTGCCAATAGGTCGTGCCCACATACCCATTCTGAAGGCCGACTGTCAGAAAGTGTTGCAAGGGATCCTGACCCGCAACTTCAGGATCTGGCGCATTGCACACATAAAAGTAAGGATCGAAGCGAAAATCTGGCCTGTGGTGCAAGATCGGACTATCGAGGAGAATATCACGCCAAATATCAACAACGGTCATGGCGTCCCTTTGTGCCTGATATGCAATTCAATAAGCGCAAGGCTCTCTTCATAGTCCTTCGTGGTAATTCCCGGAGCCATATTCTGCAAGAACGTCTTGAAAAGCGGTTTCGACGTAATCGCAGATCCCAAAATTATCCAGTCCAGTTCGTTTGTTTCCTCCGATATCTGATAGTCAAACGCATCCTCTTCTTTCGACAGAGATTGCAATTTCGCCCACTGATCTCTTGAAGGTAGTTCACCCAAAAAAATAAAGCCCATCTGCGCTGTGAAAAAACGAGCGCTGATCAATTCGGTTCAAAAAAACTGCTCGTAACGCGGCAAGATAGCTTGCAGGAGTATCCACCAATTCCACAAACAACGGGCCGCATTCTAAATTCTCGCCGACCGATACGTCAACTCCCTCGGCATTCGAATAAAAGAAGGTAACGGAACGATCACAAGTTGACAAAAAATCAACCGCCTGAAACCTAACTGCATTTTTCAGACTTGCAACCAGCATATGGCTCTCCGAAACCAAAAATACTCCAGCGACTTACTGTATGCTGGACCCCACTCACCAACAAATCACCTAACGTGCCAGAAACCAACAATCGGTCAATTATGCAATCGAAGCGACCTAACAATCTTCATGCCATCTTCACTGCCATTCAAATGAGCAAACACCAAAGCCGCAAATGCCATTTTCTCTGATCTATCCAAGCCAGCGGAAATTCCCGTCAGAAAATCTGTCTGCCTCTCAAAAAAATCAAGCACTGCCGTGGACCGGTATGTTCCGGTGAATCTTGGAGCATGAACTGTTGGAAAGCCGTCACCTGCATACACTTTGAGGAAGGCTTCCCTGACCCGCCTGGTGTCATCGTGGCATAAACTCACGGGTGCGACCGCGATCACGTCTCCACGATCCGTCAAACATTCCAAAGCGGCACCTGACATTAGAGTAGCAAGGCAGTCCAAGACGTCACGCGACACGACGCCCGGGGTTCCGTGATGTGAAACACTACAAAACGTGATATACTCATTCGAAACAAATTCTTTGTTGGAAGATGAATCATTACTCAGAACGTGCCGCAAAGCATGAAGCCCGCTTTGGAAAAGGCCATCTACCAATCTTATTCTATCAGGCAAAAAGTTGCTAAGCGCGTCAAGAACTTTCATATCGGAAGCCGTAACTACCGTCTGAACAGAATTCAAAAGCCGTGATGTCCAGCTTGCCGAACTGAATAACGACTGGGCACCGACTGCATCCTCTACATGGAGATGCACAATATGAGACGATGAAGGCCAACTTCCAGTTGGATTTCCATAGCCAGCACCAATGTGATGATTGATCGTGCCCGACTCTTGAATCGTTCTACTTTCAATTTCTACAGACAAGTCACGCGTCAAAAAAGAGTTCGCCATTAGTACTGCAAGATTCGCTCTATTCATGTCGGAGCTCATGATCGGTCCTCCACGAAAGATAGCCGGCATGCTTTGCATAATGCTGTCAACTTCGCTTGAAGAAACCATATCCAACTGAAGTTCCACAGTTTTCACATTCTCTTGCGACTCTTTCGCGACATCAGAAAATCGTTTCAGATCCGCAACATAAGAATCAAACGACAGCTCACGGGAAAGTGCAGCACCATCATCCCCCGAAAATGCGGCATGGATAGCATCTAACTCACTTGCAAACGCATCGACAGCGCTTGCTGCTGCGGCGGCATCAGCAAAGTTGACTGCCTGCACAGCAAATGGGAAACGCGCCTGCAACTCGGAAATACCCGTTCCGCCAGAAAAGCACACGACAGGCAAAGACCGCTCCATCGCATCTAAAGCAACATTTGGAAACGGGTCCATTCTCGAAGACAGAAAGAATACATCTGCGACCTCCCAAAATGGCTCAAGACTGCTTTGTTCGTCAAACATGAAAAACTTGTCGGTCAGACCGGACTCGCGTATTTGATGCTGAATATATACGGACGTCACCATATCGCGCTGCGGATCATAGCCCGCCCCAACCCATATAAACCTCCAATCAAACTCACTGCTTTCGGCCAACTTCTGCGCGGCCTGTAAAAATAAGTCTACGCCCTTTCGTGGCTGGACCTGACCCGCACCAAACAATATTCTGACGTTTGGATTTTCAGTATCCAAACCGATCAAACCAGCCAACTTTTCCGCTGTGATGGTTCGAGAGGTTGATTTCGACCCGTTATAGCCTTGTGGTCTAATATGAATGCTGTCTCGGCGAAAGAACGCGCCAAATCGCGAAAGTTCCTCGTCGCTTGCGTCCCGAACAATCCTCGCTGGAAAGACTGTAGTGCTAGAAAGCAATGACATCCTCCCTACTGTGCCTGCAGGATACACATAGTTTGCAAACTCATGAATCAATGAAACTTGTGGCACGCCCGCAAGCATAAGCGGGGCAATCATGGGGTGGCAGACAACAGAATTTACATATGCCACCATAGAGTTATTCTCAGCGAGTAACTGCATCAGTATAGCAGCCATTGTGGTTGTGCTGGCCCAACCAGTGTATACAGCGGTCGCAGTGTCACAAAACTCCGCATAAATGCTACCGTCACACTTCCCACTCCAAATTATGACGTTGCACGTCTCAGACAAGCTTTCTCGCAAGATTTAGGGCAACGATCGGCGCACCAGTCCGGCTAAATTCGTGCGTACAAACTATAGCTGTTGATCTGCCGAAATCATGAGCCCTCTTGGCAGCAGACTTCTGCAAAATCACTTCTGATGTACCGGTGCGTCCTTCACCCCGACCATGTTTGTCGAAATGCAGCAGTGGATTTATTCGCACTTTAGCTAGGTCTGGATAGGTTGTCAGATAAAACTCTGTATCGAATGTTCGACTGGCAGGGATAGCATTTTTCAAGCCGAAAGTTACAAAATGCTCAGCAGGATCAACATCAGCCATCTCTATACCAGCATTTTTCGCATAGACTTCGGCGTCGAATTCTGAGGAAGCGCGAACAGCATCCGCTTCTGCTTGCAGTGCGGCCGGCGATGTAAAAACCCAAATTGACGAGTGCGACCGCAGAGTGAAGGCGAGTGGTTCGTGAAATTGCGCTTGGCAAACCGGACGGTATAGGGCTTGCACAAACCGCACATCAAAATCCGCGCTAGGATTGACGCCCTCAACGTGCCCGTAAAATGCATAGTCAGCAACTAAATCTTTTATAACGGGCTTTCGGCCCAGTTGACCAAGGTAGTAGTCCACCCGAAACCGGCCAGAGGCACGTATTTCTTCAATTTCCAGGCTGGCAACTTGAGGGTTGGGGTAGAAGCCGTAATTCCGTCCCAATCTGATGTAATGCAATAGAGCAGGTGTTGCCGGATGGATTTCCAAGTGCTTTATGGAATCAGGAAGTTTCTCATAATACTTTCTGTAAAACTCCGTTGAAAAATCAGGGGATGGATCAAGCCCCTTCTCCGCACCCTCAGACAGATAATGATCCACAAGAACATCGCGCGGAGCATCAATTTTTGAAACGGAACTGTAATACCTCGTCTGAAAAAGCGACGAATGGTAAATTTCAGATGCGTCGATCGACATCGGAGGGACAACTGCCCTAGCGCCTATTTTTTTTGCAGCTAAACTGGCAGCGTATGCTATCAATGAACCTATAGAATCGCTTTTCTTGTTTTTTTCCGCGAAAATCACCTCGCCAATTGGCGACAATGCTCTTGGAGAGGTGTCGAAAGATCTCTCTTTTCCGACGAGATGGTAGTGCAACAGCACGTTACAAAGTGAAACATGAGCAGGGTTTGCCAACGACGCAGTCACATACTGATTTAAATACCATGCTGCGTTAAAGTCGCCGGATGGATCTCGCCCCTCAAACGCGCCATAATTGATAAAATGTGCCCAAGGATCTATCCCTGCCTTTTCAACATCGGGATTCTTTTCCAAATAGAATTTTTCATCAAAATTTGATCGAGCAATCGACAACGCCTTGTCATAATCGTCACGGTTTGTTGGGATTGCCAAAAAGTTTCCAACAGCGCAAAAATGATCAAACGCACCCTTCGGTCGGTCACCAATTCCTACATGGTTAGCATACCAAGTTGCATCAAAATTTTGAATCGGAGACCGGCCTTCTTCATCGCCGTGGTGCACAAAATGAAGCCAAGGATCAATACCCGCCGCTTGAACCTCGGGGTACAAAACTAAATACCCAACACTATCAAACGCCTCCTTAGGATCAAGAACGATCCCAGGGCGAATATCCCGAATAGTGTTCGCCACAATCACTGGCTCGACCATAGTATTCATTCTGTTCGCTCCGGCTTCAGATGTTCCCAAATTGCAGGGGTTATACGGGCAAAAACACGGTCAACGGCATTGTACAATTCTAGATCAAGCCGGTTATTGGAAAGGACCAGTTTACGAAGCGCGTCTGAGATCACTGGCTTATCTGATTTGTCCCCAACCCGCTGCCGCATTTTTGGCAAACTCGGCTTCCAGATCATGGATGACAGCAGTAGAAAACTTGCAGGATAACGCTCCTGGAGGCCGATCATGCGATACCGTCTTGCCATTTCTGATACCGCGAGCTCCACAGACACATCCGTTGTCTCAAACATGTAGAATGCTTGCTTATTTTGCTCTGCTGGGCTCAGGACAAATGACTCAAAAGTAGGGTAGGCTTTCTGAAACTCTTTATATGGCGGGTGGTTGGGAGAGCAATTATAGCTATACTCCGAAACAATCCGGCTTAGTGGGTGGCGCAAAAATGTGAACGTCCGTGTCCCTGGCAATTCAGCCTTTAGGCGAGAAACATGCGACGGCAACAAGTGACCGGACGCCGATCGCAGTGGCTCCTTGGTTGCGTCGCGCCCTCTGGATGTAAGGGTGACCAAAGCTGAGTTCATGCGATCAGCAAACGGCACGTCCAATTTTTCATAGTCCGGAAGAATATTGTGGTAGGGCGATGCGTGCGCGGACAATTCGCCTGCCAGCGATGACCCTGCTGTTTTTGGAATATGGTGAAACAGCCAAAGGCCCGGGTGAGCCCGATTGGCTGCGACAAATTCGGTCACATCGTCAGGGCCGAGATCAAAAAAACCAACCGTCATCCATTCACCCTTCAAGCCACGGAACTACGCGCCGCAAGCTCATTGTTACCACACATCATCGTCATCGTGCCGCTACACCGATTAACTTTGGTCCGAAGTTCTTTGGCACAGCATGCCTGTCCATATTCTATGCAGAGCCCATCTGGCCAGCATATCGCGAGCGCCGCTCATCAACAAATTCCGCCATTTCCTGCCGTCGTGAGTTCAAACACGCAACGACGGCATCATAGATTGCAATGTCGAACTTATTCGCTTCCGCGATCCGAGATTTCAAAGCATCGGTCATGACAACTTCGTTGGAGTCGGCTTTCTCTGTAACATTCATGCGCGAACTTGGTGTTTTTGGATGACCGGTCAGCGCCGTGAAAAACTCGAAGTTCAGATTGTAGTCTTCTAGCGTACCAATGAAAACATATCGGCGCATCATCGCTGCGATAGTTTCAGGATCTGCCAGTTTTTTGCCACCGGACACAAACCTCCACATCATGTCGTGTGTGGCTTCATCATCGACGTAATCTTCAATTGACTGATATTTCCGACGCATCTCTTGATAGGCAGGATGCTTGGGCGTTCTTACATAGCGGTACTCGGAAACGTAGCGCGCAATCGGCTCGCGCAAGAAGGTGAATGCTGCAGCATTTGGCAAATTCTCCATCACTCGACGAAAATGTACCGGTCTCATATGGCCAGAAACTGAACCAAACATTGTCGAGGCACTGAGTTCGAGCAATTCGTCAACACCACCCATCAGTTTGTCTGGACGGTCAACTATGCTATTTTGCCTGGCCGCAGCTGCACCAATGTTGAAGTAGGGCGGAAAACAATAGTGGAGTTCGTCTACCAGCGAGCTACCCGCCGTTTTAGGAATATGATGGAAAACCCAGGTGACCTTTTTGCGTTGAACTTTCTTGGCAAATGCAGACAGCGGCATTTTTTCAAAGTCAAGAAATGTAGCCACCGGCACGACCCGGCGTGCATCATCATTTGCAGGAATGGATTTCCCGACTTGGTTTTGATTTGTGTCTGCACCGGGCTTTATTTCGTCATCCATACTTCATTCTTTCGTCAGGCAGGTCATTATTCTGAATACATCGTGGTAAGTAATCGGATCAAACCGGACAACAAAACGCTTTTTCATTTTGCGCAGAGTTACAATCTGGCTCATCGTCCGGGCCTGCCTGCCACTTATGCCATCCTCGGCCATCTTGCCACAATGTTACGCGACCTCACTACGAGGTGCAACCCGGTCAGAGGCAGCACAGATTTTCAGCAGGATGTGTTCCGATCGCTCGGGCGGCACCGCAAATGCTGTTGCCATCTACATTCTGCGCGCGCCGACACATCCACGGGATACGACTAATTTATTGATTTTACTAACCTATTGCTTAACTTCGATCGACCTTGACCACCAACCCCCTAGGCTACGTTCCTGCACAGAGAACTGGCAGTCGGCATGACACACCTTGGCCGCGCTGCCCGCGTGAGGTTGGCCAGGTCACGCCGCTGTGCTGCCTTTGCGTTTGACCTCCGGCGTGTGGGTCGTGATAGTACCTGTGGTCTCTGCACCTTGCTGTACCACCGGTAGTGGCCAGTGCGACCGAAATCGCCTACCGTCCCTACGTTTCCGGTTGCCGCGGTTGACCGGCCGTGGGGCCGCTAACCCCGCACACAGGCAACAAAGTTGGTTGTTGACGCGCAAGGTTGGCTGTATACCCTGCCACAGAAGAACGGGATGGCCGTGTGCTGTACCATCTGCTTTATATTTAGTGTTCGTCGGTCCGTTCTTTTTGACATATCAAATCTAACTGCTGGGCAAGACAATCATGACATCTGCGAACTCGACTGATGATGCACAAGATCAGGATGCAACTCCGGTTCAAAAACTGGATGACGGGGCAATCCATATATTTGCGCATTGCATGTGGTGGGTAAATCGTGGCGATGAATTGCCGAAAGACCCGGCGCAGCGTGATATGTTGTGGCGTGACGAATGCTATGCCTGGGTGGCTGAAACCCGGCAATTGTTGTTGCATCTTGAATATAACGGGCTTGCCGTCATCCGAAAGTAACGCGAATTAACGCATCGACCTGTGCAGACCTGACCTTTCGATTTCAGGCCTGCGCAGCATGTCAACACGGGCGGAGCTTTGAATGATCGGTGTTTTTGGCGCAGCGGGCTTCCTTGGCAGGAATGTGGTCCATTATCTGCGCAAAGATGGCTATGATGTCCGCGCAGTATCGCGCAATTTTGACGATACGTCGTTTTATACTGCACTTGGTGTTGAGTGTGTTGTTGCCGATATGCAAAACCCCACTCAGATCGGCGCGGCCATGAATGGGCTCAGCGATGTGATACAGCTTGTGTCAACCGCCGCCCCCGGCCATGGCAATAGCCGCCTGATCAAGGATATCGAGACAAGCCTTATTCCGCAGGTCGTTTTCCTGGAGCTGTGCCAGGGCAATGGCGTTGGACGCGTGGTTTTTGCATCCTCCGGGGGGACGGTTTATGGTCGTCCGACCATGGTTCCAATCCCAGAGACGCATCCGACCAGACCGCTCAGTTCGTATGGCATGATCAAACTTGCAACCGAGCAGTATCTGGAACTGTTCTCGCAGAACTTCGCGATGAGTCATGTTATTCTGCGCATATCCAACCCGTTTGGCCCATGGCAACGGTTCCGCAATGGTCAGGGTCTGATTGCCAATATCATTTCCCATTGCCAGCAGGGCATGCCGGTTCCGGTATATGGGGATGGCCGCGCCGAACGGGATTACGTTTACGTTGACGATGTCAGTGCCGCATTTCTGGCGGCGCTGAAAGTGCCAGAGGCTGCCGGGCAGACGATCAATATCGGGTCCGGTGTCGGGCGCAGCATTGTCGAAGTCCTTGATGCCGTTGAGCGTATTCTGGGACGCCCGATCCCGCGCGCGCATGTACCGGCGCGCAGCACGGATGTGGATCGCAGCATGCTGGATATCTCAAAGGCCAAGACCATGCTCGGCTGGCAGCCCGGTTTTGAATTTGAAGAGGCCCTGCGTCAGACGTTGGTTTTCGCAGGTCTCGTCAAAGCCTGACGCCAAATCCCCCCTTCCCATCCCCCCGATTCCCCGCTATAGGCCCGCAGTCGCGCCATGCACCCTTGGAGGATGGCGGATGTATATATGGAGAGAACCTATGGCACGCGAGATCCCGGATCTTGAGGCTCAGGTACGGACGGGGACAGGCAAGGGGGCCGCTCGTCAAGCCAGACGTGATGGCTACGTACCGGGCATTGTTTATGGCGGCGGCAAAGAGCCTGCCCCCATCAACCTGAAGTACAACTATCTGCTGAAGCGTCTGCGCGCAGGCCGCTTCTTGTCCACCCTGATCAACCTGAAGGTCGAAGGTTCCGATGACGTGCACGTCATCTGCCGCGGCGTGCAGCGCGATGTGGTCAAGGATCTGCCGACGCATATCGACTTCATGCGCCTGTCCGACGACAGCCGCATCAACCTGTTCATCCACGTCAACTTTGACAATCAGGACGCCTCGCCCGGCCTGAAGCGCGGCGGCACCCTGACCGTTGTGCGCGCCGAAGTGGAACTGGAAGTGCTGGCCAGCGACATCCCCGACCACATCACGGTCGACATGACCGGCAAGCAGATCGGCGACGTGATCCACATCAGCGACGTGGTTCTGCCTAAGGGTGCCAAGCCCACGATCGACCGCAACTTCGTGATCGCCAGCGTGGCCGCCCCTGCGGGTCTGGCCTCGACGGAAGAAGAAGAAGCCTGAACCCCGACAAAGGGTTTGCACGGGCGCGGCGGGGAAACCTTGCCGCGCCCGTTGCATTTTGGGGGTCGGGCAGGCCATATCGGGGCGCGAAACAAGGGGTGCGATCATGCGGCTGTGGGTGGGATTGGGCAATCCGGGCGCGAAATATGCGGGCAACCGCCATAACATCGGCTTCATGGCGCTGGACCGCGTGGCCAGCGACCACGGCTTTGGCCCGTGGCGCAAGGCCTATCACGGGATGGTCAGCGAGGGGCGGCTGGGTCTGGAAAAGGTGGTGCTGCTAAAGCCCGAAACCTTCATGAACCTGTCGGGCCAATCGGTGCAGGCCGCCGTCACCTTTCACAAGCTCGCCCTGAATGAAGTGACCGTATTCCACGACGAGCTCGATCTTGCCCCCGGCAAGATCAGAACCAAAATGGCGGGCGGCCACGCAGGCCACAACGGCTTGCGGTCGATCCACGCTCATCTGGGCGAGGCGTATGGCCGTGTCCGCATGGGCATCGGCCACCCGGGGCATAAAGATGCCGTTGCGGCCTATGTCCTGCACGATTTTTCCAAAGCCGATCAGGATTGGCTCGACGATCTTCTGCGCGGCATTTCCGAAGGCGCCCCGGCCCTCGCAGCAGGCGATACGGCGAAATTCCTGAACGCGGTCGCCCTGCGCACCAACCCGCCCCGCCCGTCAACCGGCGATCAACGCCCGCCTGCGCCAGTGGCGATGCCCAAAGATGCCCCCCCGGCCCCCCCGCCGGAAGACACCCGAAGTGCCCTGCAAAAACTGCGCGACCGCTTCACCTGACCCCGGCAATTTGCTCTTTCCCAAATACTCATCTTAGCGACCGAACAGCCCCGTCAGCGCGCGGCTGACCAGCGCCGTCACCCCGGGCCGTTCCAGCGCCACAAAGGGCAAGGGTCGGCACAGCTCCATCGCCGCCACCCCAACCCGCGCCGTCAGCGCCCCATTCACCACGCCCTCGCCAAAGCGGCGCGACAGTTTTGACAACACGCCGCCCCCCGCCACCGACCCGATCATGTCATCGGTCAGCGCAACGGCCCCCGTGGCGATCAGGCTGGAAAACACCCGGCGCAGCAGGCCAAGGCTGCCGAAACTGCCGGACCGCCCACCGTAAATCTCGGCAATCCGGCGGATCATCCGCAGGTTGGAATACAGCGCCGTCGCCACATCGGCCAAGGCCATCGGCACCAGTGCGGTGACCATCGCAACCTGGCGCGCGGCGGCCTCAACCTCGGCCCTTGCCGCAGCATCGAGCGGGGTCAGCAGCTCGACCTCGGCCAGTGCCAGCAAGGCGTCGGCATCGAACACCTCGGGTTGCCGCTCCGCCAGCCGCGCGCGACCCCAGGCGTTGGCCTCACGCGCAGCATACAGCCGCACCAGTGACGCAACCGCCGCCTTGGCCCCTCCCAGATCAGCCGCCGTCCGCGCTTCAACCGCCGCCAGCCGCAACCCATCCAGCAGTGCAAGCCGTGCAAACGCCGCCCATTCGCGAAACGCCAGAATGACCAAAGCCAGCACAGCCAGCACCAGCAAACCAAGCCCGATCCAGCCCAGAATAACATTGCGGGCCATCAGGTTGACGACAAAATCATGCGCCGCCACAGACATTGCAAAGGCCAGAAACGCCCCAACCGCCCAACGGGCAAATCGCCAAAGGCCAGACCCGGGCCGCGCCTGCACCAACCGCGCCGCCGCCAGCATCGCCGCCCCTTCGGGCAACGCATCGGGCACCGGGGGGGCGGCAGCGGGGTCCGCCTCGGCATCGTCATAATCCAGCACGAAGGGCTTGTGCGGGCCAGTTTCAGGGGAAATCGTCATAGCCGGTCTCCGATCAAAAACTCCGCCGCACGGTCCAGCCTGATATGCGGTGGCCCGAAGCCCGGTTGCAGGGTCAGCTTTGCGGGCGCAAAGCCCATCAGGCCAAATTCCGCATCCAGCCAACGCTCGGCCCCGCCCCGCGCCGCGTGCAGCAGATGCGCGGGGTCTGACGGCAACCGCCCCGGATACATCGCCGCTTGCTTGCCCGTCGCCAGCAGCCGCCCGCGCACTGCAGGCAACGCCTCACCGCCCCGGTCCACCATTTCCTCGACCGTCGCGCGCAAGGACGCCAGCGACAAGGCCTGCGTGGCAGCCCCGGCAAAATCGGCACGCCCCTTCGCCTCGCGCAGCATCGCAGTGGTGATCGCGGTCAGCGCGGGGTGTTGGGTGTGGTGCAGATGGTCGGCCTTGGTGGCCGCAAACAAGATGCGCTCCACCCGCCGCCCGCCCAACAACGCGGTCAGCCAGCCATTGCGACCGGGCCGGAACGCCGCCAGCACCTCGGCCATCGTGCGGCGTAAATCCTCCAGCGCGGCTGGCCCCTGATGGATCGCGCCCAGCACATCCATCAGCACCACCTGCCGGTCGATCCGGGCAAAATGATCGCGGAAAAACGGAGTGACGACGCGGGATTTATAGGCCTCATACCGACGGTCCATTTCCCGCCACAGACTGCCACGCGGGGCCTGCGACGGTTTCGGCAGGGGTGCAAAGGTCAGCACCGGACTGCCCGCCAGATCACCCGGCAGCAAGAACCGCCCCGGGGTACAATCCGACCACCCCGCCGCCCGCGCCGCCACAAGATACGCCGTGAACCGCGCCGCAAGGTCCGCAGCACGCGGTTCCTCCAGCCGCAAAGACGCATCTTCGGCCCGGGCCGTGGCCATGAACTCCGCAGCCTCGGGTCGCTTTGCAATGCGGTCCAGCGTTTCTTCCGACCACTGGGAATAGGACTTTTCCAACAAGGACAGGTCCAAAAGCCACTCGCCAGGATAGTCCACAATATCCAGATGCAACATCCGCGGCCCGGTCAGCCCCGCGAAGAAACCCGCCCGGCCGCACCCGGAACGACAGCCGCAATTCACTGATCGCACGGGTGGAATCCGGCCAGTGCGGGTCCTGGCCCGGTCATCGCGGCCAGATGGCCTTCGTAGTCAAAGCGCGGCAACGTGTCGTCGGGCTGCGGTTGCAGATGCACTGCCTCGATCCGGCCTTGGGCCTGCGCGGTCAGTTGCGGCATCCGGCCCCGGTCCAGCAGGTTGGCAACAAGTGATGTGATGAATACCGTCTTGCCCGCGCGTGACAGCCCCGTCACCCCCAACCGCACCACGGGTTCCATGAACGCGCCGGAAACCGAAGCCACAGCCCCTTCAATCCCGCGCGATAACCCGTCCGTTATGCTGTAAAGCGGCACATGCGCATCCTTGATCAATCCCGCTCAACATAGGCAGCCCCCGACCGTATTGGTAGGGGTAACGCCGCACTTGCAGGCCGGGTTCCGCCGCGCTAACAGCCGCATATGACCCACCGTTATGCCCTGAAGATCGACTATGACGGCGGCCCCTTTGCGGGGTGGCAGAGGCAGGCGCAGGGGCAGGCGTCGGTGCAGGGGGCGGTTGAGGCGGCCCTTGCCCGGCTGGAACCGGGGCCGCATACCATCGCCGCCGCAGGCCGCACCGATGCGGGGGTGCATGCAACGGGCCAAGTGGCGCATTGCGACCTTGCCCGCGATTGGGATGAATTTCGCCTGTCCGAAGCGCTGAACTGGCACCTGCGCCCCGCTCCGGTGGCCATCACGGCAGCGGTGCGGGTGGACGCCGATTTCCACGCAAGGTTTTCAGCCATGGAACGGCGCTATCTGTTCCGGCTTGTGGCGCGGCGCGCGCCGGTGACCCATGACAGGGGGCTGGTGTGGCAGGTGCTGCGCCCGCTTGACCTTGCCGCAATGCAGGCAGGGGCCGCGCATCTGGTGGGGTTGCACGATTTCACCACTTTCAGATCTTCAATGTGCCAAGCCAAAAGTCCGGTCAAAACACTGGATGAAATTTCCATAACCGAACATGCTGTTCCGGGTGGCGTCGAATACCGCTTTGCCCTGCGCGCCCGGAGTTTTCTGCACAATCAGGTCCGGTCCATCGTCGGCACGCTGGAACGTGTGGGGGCGGGCGCTTGGGCACCGGGTCAGGTACGCGAGGCTTTGCAGGCCCGCGACCGCGCCGCCTGTGGCCCCGTGTGCCCGCCGCAGGGGCTGTATCTGGTGGGGGTGGGCTATCCGGTGGACCCGTTTGCCTCGCCAATCTTGAAGGCGGAATGATGCCCGTAAATCCCGACCCCGTTGCCAATGCCGATGCAGACGCCCGCCAGATGGCCCACAGCCTGATGGCTGCAACTCACGCCGCCCTCGCATGGACCGATCCTGACACTCAGACTCCCGGCATTTCGCGCATCGCCTTTGGGCTGGGGCCGGACGGGGTGCCGATGACGTTGATCTCTGCCCTCGCGCCGCATGTCGCAGCCCTGCGCGCCAACCCCGCCTGTGCGGTAATGGTGGGTGAGGTGGGCGACAAGGGTGATCCACTGACCCACCCGCGCCTGATGATCAAGGCAGTGGCCCAGTTCATCGCCCCTGATGACCCCGCCCGCCCCGCCCTGCGCGACCATTGGCTGACCCACCACCCAAAATCCAAGCTTTACATCGACTTTGCCGATTTCGCGCTTGTGCGGCTGATCCCGCAATCGGCCGTGCTGAACGGAGGCTTTGCCCGCGCCTACCGCCTGACCCCCGCTGATCTGATCGCATAAAAAAGGGGCAGCCAACCGACTGCCCCATATCGTCAGATGGGGTTGTCACAGCGCAGCGTCACCTGCATCTTGCCCTTCACCGCCCCGGGCCAGCGCAGGTTGACCAAAGCCCCCGCCCCGCCCTGTTCAACCTGCACATAAGGCGTGTTGTACTGCGCCACATTGGTGGAGGAACTGATCGCCCCTTCCGCCACCAGGGACTGCACATTGCGCGCCCGCCCCCCGAAGGGCATGTACTCGGCAGCATCCACCACCCAGGTATCGGCGGCAGTGTTTTGCGTGTGTTCCACCGTGACCGGGCTGGCCGTGGGCTGGGTCACGCCGTTGAAGGTGTTGGACTGGAACACCACATTGCGAAAGCGGGTAAAATCCAGCGTTGCATGCGTGGTATCCACCTTTTCCACCCGGTCAATCGTGCAGTTCACCGTGCGGAACGCATTGTTCGACACGCTCAGGCCGCTGACAAAATGGCCCGCGCCATAGGGGGTGACCACAATCCACCGAAACGCCGACACCACCGAATTGCAGGTAAAGATGTTGCCCGTAACCGTCAGCCCGCCAAAGGAAAAATCGTTCAGGAAATCGGGTGTGGCGTCATGCTCGTTGGTCAGCTCGATAAAGCTGTTGTCGATGTAATTGCCCGTGATCAGCGTTTTCAGGTTCGACGTGGTCAGCACCAGCCCAGCCCGGCGGATGCCCGCGGTTTCATCATCGCCCTGAAAGAAGTGATTGCCGATGAACATATGCCCGGTGCCGTTGAAGATGCCGAAATGGGCAAAGCGCACGATGCGGTTGTTCGCGGCATTTCACATCGTTGGAATTGACGTTCATCCCGATGGATGTGCGGTCCTGCACCGCAAGCGGCTGTTCATTCGACAGGAACTGACAGTGATCCACGAACATGCCCTGACACCCCGACCCGATCGATGTGATCGCCCGGTCCAGCGGCTTGTTCAGCGTGCAGCCCGCCACCCGGTTGGCAATGCCCGCCACCGGCAGCATCAGGCAACTGGCAACCCCGTTGCCCTGCAACTCCATGTCTTCAATCTCAAACCGGGTAAGCGACGTGAAGCCACTGAAATCCAGCATGTATTTGAACCGGCGGAAGGTGAAGGTCCGCGTCCCCGCCGCCCCCCACAATTGCTGCGACAGCGTGACCGTGCCCGCGCCGATGTTCTTGGCGGTGACATACACCTCACGCCCCACACCGGTGCCTGTGACCAGCGCGCCGATGGGCACGTTCGCCACGTTGGCAACCGCCGTCAGAACGGTGGGGTTGGCCGCCGCATAGGTCGCAATCGAGGTGACCTGATCGGTGGTCCAGGCCGCCCCCGGCACCGCGTTCAACAACCCGTGCCGCAGCACCCGACGGGTGGCAAACGTGTTCAACCCGACCAACGCCGCCATATCAATCGGCGCTGTCAGATCAACCCGACGCCCTGACAGATCAAAGCTGACATGATCGCTGAAGTAAAACAGCGCCTGCATCGCCCGCTTGAATCCTTCAAGCTCGGTCCCGAAGGCCGACATATAGGTATCAAGGTTGAAGTTGCGGGTGCAGGACAGCCGGTACTGGCTGGGCATCGTGACTGTGCCTTCAAACCGCACGGACGAATTGATCGTGACATGATCGTTCAGCAGAAACGTCCCCGCCGACACCAGCACCGTGCGCCCCTGCGCCGCCGCATCTGCCGCCACAAACGCCGCCACATCATTGGCGATGCCATTGCCGATGGCCCCGTAGTCGCGCACATCGACCCAATCCATCATCTTGCGGTGGAACACTTCTGTCACATCCTCGACCACCAGATCGTCAATGCGCACAACACCCCCCGTCGAACCCGTCAGGTCCAGCCCGATATGCGCGTAAACCGGCGTGGTGCCCCAGACCAGATCAACCCCTTGCCGCGCCCCCGACCCGATGATCGCCTGCACCGTCACCACCTGCCCATAGCTGGTCAGCGCAACCGAAGGCCCGGTCTGCGGGGCCGCCACCACGTTGGTCCCGGAAATCGACCCCGCCCAAGCCGCAATCCGCACCGATGGCAGGTTGCCGGATACCGCCTTGACCCGCGCTGTCACCCGCAGATACATGCCCGGCTGCATCGGCGTCTGCGCATAGGACCGCAGCTTTTGCGTGGTGGCGGTCTTTTGCAGTTCCATACAGCCCGCAAAATCCTGATCGTTGGGAACATAGGCTGCGTTCGGCTGGCCCAGATACGACCCCGACCCCGGCGTGCCATCCTCGCGCGACCACAGGTTCAGCCCGGCCGAAAATGCCGGTGGCATCAGAACCAACCCATCGGTAATCGCCTTGTTCATCCGCTATCCCTCGCCTTGCTTGCGCCAAATCGGTGTGGCGAAAGGGGTAGCAAGACAGGATTAACCCGGGGTCACAGGGGCGTGCGGTCGAACGGGGTTGGGCGCAACAGATCAGGCCCCGACATCATTGCCGGGCAGCAGTTGCACGGCCGAAATCTGCCAGCCATCCGGCGTTTCAACCATCTGATAATCCAGCATATGCGTGCGCCCAGCCTGATCGGTGATCAGCACCCGCTGCCACTTGGCCCCTGCCACCTCGCGCAGTTCCAGCATCTTCACGCCAGACGGGTGATGCACCATCGGATAGCCCTGTGCCACCATCGCACCAAAGTTTTCGGGCGTGCCGAAGATGGTCTTGATGTTGGGAGCGGCAAAGGTAAACGCCTTCGCAAAATCATCCGCCGCAAAGGCATCAAGCTGACTTTGGATGGTCGATTGGATCGGGGCTTCCTGTGCGAAGGCCGGCATGGCCAGAACGACAGCAGACAACAAAGCGTAAAGGCCTGAGCGCATAAGCGTGGTCCTTGTGCATCGGTTACGTCCCCAATGCCAAGGGTAGACCGGACTTACGCCCGGTCAACTGTTTTTGTGATCTCAGGCCGTGACCAGCGCGCCCGAAAGCCCGCGGTCGATCAGCGCCATGGTTTCCTGCACCCCATAAAGCGCGATAAATCCGCCAAAGCGCGGACCTTCAGATGCGCCCAGCAAGCACCTCATACAGTGCCTTGAACCAGTCGCGCAGCGGTTCAAACCCGTGATCCTTGCCTACGGCAAACACCATCGACTGCAACGCCTCGGCGTCCAGACCGCCCTCCCACACCGCCAGTCGCGCATGCAGATCCCGCATCGCGGCAGCCTCCACCTCGGTCGCGACCCGGAACGTCCGGTGCGGCAGGATACGGTCGTTGAAATAGGCCAGCGCATAGCCCGCCGCCGCATCCAGATCGGGGTTCGTCTCGGGGCTGGCATCGGGGGCATAGCGGCGGATAAAGCCCCAGAGGCCGGATTTATCCTTGGCCCCGGCAACGGAGGCGAGGTTCAGCAGCATCGAAAACGGCACCACCAGCGCAGATGCAGGCGGGTTGCCCTGATGGATATGCCAGACCGGGTTGTTGACCTGCGCATCCACCTCTTGCCCCGGGTAGGCTCGCAACTGCTGATGATACTCATCCATTGCGCGCGGGATCACGTCAAAATGCATCCGCTTGGCGGTCTTGGGCTTTTGATACATGAAATACGACAGGCTTTCCGACGACGCGTAGGTCAGCCATTCGTCGATCGTCAGGCCATTGCCCTTGGATTTGCTGATCTTCTGCCCCTGATCGTCCAGGAACAGCTCATAGCTCATGTGGTTCGGCTTGCGACCCCCCAACACTTCGCAAATGCCGTCATAGATCGGCGTGTTGGTCGAATGGTCCTTGCCATACATCTCAAAATCCACATCCAGCGCCGCCCACCGGGCGCCGAAATCCGGCTTCCATTGCAGTTTGACGTTGCCGCCCGTCACCGGCAGCGTCCATTCGCGGCCATCCTCGTCGTCAAAGGTGATGGTGTGGTTGACCGGATCGACGTTTTTCATCGGCACATACAGCACCCGCCCGGTTTCCGGGTGGATCGGCAGGAAACAGGAATAGGTCTGCTGACGTTCCTCGCGCAAACTCGCCAGCATGATCGCCATGATCTTGTCATAGCGTTCCGTCGCCAGCCGCAGCGTGTCATCGAACCGACCCGATTTGTAGAACTCGGTCGCAGAGATGAAATCGTACTGAAAGCCGAACGTGTCCAGAAACCGCCGCAGCATCGCGTTGTTATGCGCGCCGAACGACGGGTATTCGCCGTAGGGGTCGGGAACGGATGTCAGCGGCTTTTGCATGTGCTGGCGCAGCATATCCTGCTGCGGCACGTTTTCGGGCACCTTGCGCATGCCGTCCACATCGTCGGAAAAGCAGATCAGCCGGGTTGGGATATCGCTGATCACCTCAAAGGCGCGGCGGATCATCGTGGTCCGCGCCACCTCGCCAAAGGTGCCGATATGCGGCAGGCCTGATGGGCCATAGCCCGTCTCGAACAGCACATAGCCCTTGGCTGGCGGGGCCTTGTCAAACCGCTTCAGCACGGCGCGGGCCTCTTCAAAGGGCCAGGCTTTCGACTTCATCGCAGCGTCGCGCAGGGCTGACATCGGGTGATCCTTCCAAACGGGCGTCAAACTGTAACACCCGTCCTCTATTGCTGCCCCGGCCATAGGTCAATAATCTGGGTGCCACGAACAGGAGTTCCCCCGTGTCCGATTACATCGTTTCCGACCGCCCGCTGTCCGACATTCCGGCGTCACTGTCGCCGCAAGACGCCCTTGTCGCTGTGATGATCGCCACCTCGGCGGCGGATGAACAGTTGCGCACGTCCGAAATGGTGGCGATCCAGCGCATGGTGAACCACATGCCGATCTTCGCGGGCTATGACACCGACCGTATCCGCATCATCGCGCAGACCGTGTTTGACTTGTTTGAGGAAGAAGACGGCCTCGCCGCCCTGTTCGGCCTGATCCGCGACGCGCTGCCCGAACGTCTGCATGAAACCGCCTATGCGCTCGCCTGCGACGCCGCCGCCGCCGATGGCCGTCTGCGCAATGTGGAACTGCGGATGCTGGAGGAAGTGCGCGAGGAACTGGCGATCGACCGCCTGCATGCCGCCGCCATCGAATGGGGCGCGCGCGTGCGCCACATGAAACCGTAGGATGGGCAATTCGCCCATCTTCCCGTTTCACGCATAAGCAGCCGCCCACCGGCTGATCAACTGCCCTTGCAGACGCCGCGCGCGCCGGGTCCAGGCCTGCCCGCCCGGTGGATCCTCGCGGTCCGCCTCGGCCAAGGTCGCCCGCTGCGCGATATCGGCTGAGAATATCGCAAACACCAACTCGCGCCCCCCCGGCGGCAGGATATGCCCCGCAAGGCCCGAGGCAAAGTTCAACGTCCCGCTTTTCGCGACCACCTTGACCGGATGCCCTGCAATCTCGGCCCCCTTGTCGTCGCGCATCGCATAGACCCGCAGGATCGGCTTCAACCCCGCCCCCGTCCGGTTCGCCCAGACCAAAGCCTTGACCATATCCGCCGGGCTGATCCGGCTGTGGCTGCCCAGTCCCGAATGGTCGGTGAACTGCCCTGTCAGACCCATGCGTTCCCGCGCCCAAGCCGTCATCGCGGCCCCTGACCCCGCCAAACTCGCAGCACCCGAGGACCGCAACCCCACCGCCTCGGCGGTCAGGTTGGTCGAAAACCGCAGCATGTCGCGCAGCACTTCGGTCAGCGGGTCCGATTGCAGCGTGGCAAGCTCCTGCCCCTTCGGCAGCACGGACACCTCGGTCACCGCAGGCAACACAAGCCCCTGCGCCGCCGCCAGCACCCGGAACACATCGGCCACATAGCCCGCCGGATGGCGCACCGGCAACCACCGGCTGCCGCCCTTGCCAAGCGCGCCGGATGCCACCGTCCAGTCATCGGCCTGCCCCTCGGTCGCATAGGTAAACAGCGGCGCATCGCGTCCCACCACCCGCACCCGCGCCATCTGCACCGCAGGCACAAAGCGTTCGCCCCGCGCGTCCATCGTCACGCGCCAATCGGCCCCCGCCCGCTTCCACTCAAAATACACCCGGTTGAAGTTCAGGTTCAGCCCCGACAACCCCGGGTTATAGCCCACCTGCACCGGCTGTTCGTCCGATATCTCGGCCAGCGTCGGCAACGCCCCGGCCCAGGTCACAAACCGCCCCGTCACGCCCTTGACCCCCGACGCCGCCAACCGCGCCGCCAGATCGCCCAACTGGTCGGTCTGCACCGTCGGATCGCCCGCCCCGGCCAGCACCAGATCGCCCTGAATGATCCCGCCCAACACCGGCCCCGTCGCCAGCACCCGCGTGCCATAGCGATAGGCAGGCCCCAGCCGTTCAAGCGCATAAAGCGAGGTGATGGATTTCAGAACCGACGCAGGCGGCATCATCATGTCCGGGTGCGCGCCGCCAAAATCTGCCCCGTCGCCGCATCCGCCACCGCAAAGGCCACCGCCCCGCCGCCCAGCTTGGCCGCCGCAATCAGGCGGTCAATCTCGGACGGATCAGCCCGGACGATCTTCGGCAAACCCGGTCTGCGCGGCGGAACAGGCGACTGGGTGATGATCTCGGCCAAAGCCGGAGATGCCGCCCCCGCCAGAACCCCCGCCAAAACTGCCCGCCGTGATATCAAAACAGCCCCCAAACGAATCCACCCGCCCGGCATAGCGAAAGCCCGCCGTCCCAACAATTCACATTTGGGCCAGCCAAAGCGGTCCAGGTTTTGCTGAAAGACAGACACATCGGAAACCGCGTTCACGCGGAGCGCGAGGCAGCGGTTTCCGACTCCGCCGTCACCTGAACCGCCCTATTTGCGCGCCCGCCATTCGCCGCGCGCCCGAATTTCACTCGACGAGGTGTCGTTCAGCGGCAAGTTCACGAAACACCATGCGGGCGGGCGCTTGGTGCCCAAGTTCTCGCCGCGCTGCACCCGGTTCACCCGGAACGCGCGGGCCGCCACCGACAACCGCGCCGCCACCCCCGACCCGGGCCGCGCCAGCACGCCCACAGGAACGGCACGCAAGATATCGCGCCACCGCCCCCATTTGTGAAACTGCACCAGATTATCCGCCCCCATCAGCCAGACAAACCGCACGCCGGGGTACATCGCGCGCAACCGGTCAATCGTGTCGGCAGTGCTGCGCGTGCCCAATGCCACCTCCAGATCGCTGATCACCACGCGCGGATCATGGATCACCCGCCGCGCTTCGGCCATCCGCTGCGCCATCGGCGCGGGTTGCCGCGCCTTCAACGGATTGCCCGGCGTCACCAGCCACCACACAGCATCCAACCCCATCCGCTTGATCGCCTCGCGCGTGATGTGCGCATGCCCCTCATGCGCCGGATCGAACGACCCGCCCAGCAACCCCACGACCATGCCCTTGTACGCGATTGGAAAGCCTGTACGCACCCGTTTCCCCCGGAAATACGGCAAAAAGCCAGACCACCCCACGTTGCCCTTGTCCACAACAATCGCTACATACCGCCTGAACCAAGCACACCCGGAGCATCCAAATGGCCAGCTATCAGTATGTCTACCACATGGAAGGCGTCTCCAAGACCTATCCGGGCGGCAAGAAGTGCTTTGAAAACATCCACCTGAACTTCCTGCCGGGGGTCAAGATCGGCGTGGTGGGCATCAACGGGTCGGGTAAATCGACCCTGCTCAAGATCATGGCGGGCATGGACACCGACTTCAAGGGCGAGGCTTGGGCCGCCAAGGGGGCCAAGGTCGGCTATCTGGCGCAGGAACCCTACCTTGACCCGTCGCTGGACGTGAAGGGCAACGTCATGCTGGGCGTCGCCAAGCAGACGGCGATCCTCGACCGCTACAACGAACTCGCGATGAACTATTCCGACGAGACGGCGGATGAAATGGCCACCCTGCAAGACCAGATCGACGCCCAGAACCTGTGGGAGCTTGAGGCGTCGGTGGGCGTCGCGATGGACGCCCTGCGCTGCCCGCCCGATGACGCCGATGTGGAAACCCTGTCGGGCGGTGAACGCCGCCGGGTCGCGCTGTGCAAACTGCTGCTTGAAGCGCCCGATATGCTGCTGCTGGACGAACCGACCAACCACCTTGACGCCGAATCCATTGCATGGCTGCAAAAGCACCTGATCGCCTACAAGGGCACCATCCTGATCGTCACCCACGACCGCTATTTCCTCGACGACATCACCTCGTGGATTCTGGAATTGGACCGTGGCCGGGGCATCCCCTATGAGGGCAACTATTCCGCCTGGCTGGAACAAAAAGCCAAACGGATGATGCAGGAAGCCCGCGAAGACAAATCCAAGCAGAAAGTGCTGGAAAAGGAACTGGAATGGATCCGCTCGGGCGCCAAAGCCCGGCAGGCCAAATCCAAGGCGCGTATTTCGCGCTATAACGAAATGGCGGGCCAGACGGTGCTGGAACGGTCGTCCGTGTCGCAGATCATCATCCCCAACGGCGAACGTCTGGGCAGCAAGGTGATCGAGGTTACCGGCATCAAGAAAGCCATGGGCGACAAACTGCTGATCGAGGATCTGACGTTTACCGTACCACCGGGCGCAATTGTCGGCGTGATCGGCCCCAATGGCGCGGGCAAATCCACCCTGTTCCGGATGCTGACGGGGCAGGAACAACCGGATGAGGGCACGATCACCCTCGGCGATACCGTGCATCTGTCCTACGTTGACCAATCGCGCGACGCGCTGGACCCCAATAAAAACGTCTGGGAAGAAATCTCGGGCGGGTCCGAGGTTATTCAACTGGGCGACCTGACGATGAACAGCCGCGTCTATACCGGCGCGTTCAACTTCAAAGGCACCGACCAGCAGAAAAAGGTGGGCCTGCTGTCCGGCGGCGAACGCAACCGTGTTCACATGGCCAAACTGCTGCGCTCCGGCGGCAACGTGCTGCTGCTGGATGAGCCGACCAACGATCTGGACGTGGAAACCCTGCAAGCCCTTGAGGCCGCCATCGAAGATTTCGCCGGCTGCGCCATCATCATCAGCCACGACCGGTTCTTCCTCGACCGTCTGTGCACCCACATGCTGGCCTTTGAAGGCGACGCCCATGTGGAATGGTTCGAGGGCAACTTCGAGGACTATGAGGCGGATAAGGTTCGGCGGTTGGGGCCAGACGCGCTGGAGCCGAAGCGGGCGAAGTATAAGCGGTTCAGCCGATAGCCGTTGCGGCCAAGCCCCTTTTCAGGACCAGCCATTTGACGGAATTGTAGGGCGCGAATTGTCTGCGCGCCCTACCCATTACAGTTAAATTGCACCGCACGGGGTGGGGTTTACGTCTACCCCCATCCCCCCTTACAAATCCCCCCGCTCCGCTCTATATTTACACCAGAATTCCCCCCGGAGCGTCCATGTCCGAACCCCGCGTCCAACGCCGTCTTGCGGCTGTTCTTGCAGCCGATGTGGCGGGGTATTCCCGCCTGATCGGCGCGGATGAGGATGGCACCTTGGCCGCCCTGCGCGTCATGTGGGCCACGCGGTTCAACCCCACCGTCGCCACTTACCATGGCCGCATCGCCAAGATGATGGGCGACGGCGCGCTGGTGGAATTCGCCAGCGCGGTCGATGCCGTCGAATGTGCGCTGGCTATCCAAGCCGCGATGGCCGCGCATAATACGGACACCAACCACCCGCTGACCCTGCGCATCGGCATCAATCTGGGCGATATCGTGGTCGAGGATGGCGACATTTTCGGTGACGGCGTCAATATCGCGGCCCGGCTGGAAGGCGAGGCCCCACAGGGCGGCATCCTGCTGTCCGACACCGTGCATGAACAAATTCGCGGCAAGATCGGCGTGCTGTTTCAGGACGTGGGCGAACTGGAGCTGAAGAACATCTCGCATCCGGTGGCGGCCTGGGTCTGGGGGGCGAAACCCCGCACCACCAAACCTGCGGCGGTGCCTGCGGTAAGGCCGCTGGAAACCCGCCCCTCCATCGCGGTGCTGCCCTTCAACAACATGTCGGGCGACCCCGAGCAGGATTATTTCAGCGACGGCATTTCCGAAGACATCATCACCGATCTGTCGAAAATCGCAGGCCTGCTGGTCGTGGCCCGCAACTCCAGCTTCACCTACAAGGGCACCACCCCCGATATCCGGCAGGTCGGGCGCGAACTCGG
This sequence comes from uncultured Alphaproteobacteria bacterium, assembly GCA_963772935.1. Classification (GTDB taxonomy): domain Bacteria; phylum Pseudomonadota; class Alphaproteobacteria; order Rhodobacterales; family Rhodobacteraceae; genus JANNNF01. The sequence continues at coordinate 123,724 of CAVYZK010000002.1, forward strand.
CGTCACGTCGGTTCTGGAAGGGTCGATCCGCCGTGCGGGCAACCGGGTGCGCATCACCGCGCAGTTGATCGACGCGATCAGCGGCCATCATCTGTGGGCCGAACGCTATGACCGCGACCTGACCGATATTTTTGCGGTGCAGGATGAGGTCACGATGAAGATCGTGTCGGTGCTGAAGGTCAAACTGCGCCCCTCGGACGGCACGCGCCAGACCGGCACCTATGTGCCGGGGGTAGAGGCGCATGATCTGTTCCTCCGCGGGCGCCTGCTGCTGGACGAGGCGTTCAAGAACCCCGAAAACCCGGCCGAAACCCTGCGTCAGGCCATCGCCGCCCACGACGCGGCGATTGCGCTGGAACCGCGCTATGCGCTGCCCTATGCCGCGCTCAGCCTTGCCTATAACCTTGAGGTGCAGAACCAATGGCTTGGCCTGCCCGACGCGCTGGCGCTTGGGGAAAAGTTCGCCCGCAAGGCGATAGAGCTGGACCCCGCCGAAGCGTTTGGTCATTTCTCGCTGAGCATCATGTACTTGCTGAACGGCGATCCGGCCAAGATGAAGGTTTGCGCCGAAAAAGCGCTGTCGCTGAACCCCAACTTTGCCGCCGCCTACAGCGCCATCGGCAATGCCGAGATTTATCTGGGCAACCCGACGGCCGCCTTGCCCTATTTCGACATCTCCACCCGGCTGGACCCATCCTTTTCGGCGCAGATGCTGCATTTCCGCGGGCTTGCACAGTTGGTGTCGGGCGACGATGAGGCAGCGGTGGCGACCCTGCGGCAGCGTATCGAACAGGTGCCGCGCACCGATATCAGCCGTCCGTTTCTGGCCGCCGCCTTGGGTCATCTGGGCCGGGGCGAGGAGGCGCGCGCCGTCTGGCACGACCAGATGCAGATCAAGCCCAACTACGATCTCGACGCCCATCTGGCCCGCCTGCCCTTCCGACCGGAAGGTCTGGCGCATATCAGGGCGGGGCTCGCCGCCGCAGGCCTGCCTGCCAGGGATTGACGAACACGATTCCGGCCTGCCCGGCACCGGAACCCGCAGGCATGACCCGTTGACCTGCGCAAAAATCGGGATGGAACGGTCGCTGCCCGACCGTCTTCCGCCCGGAATCAAGCCGGGCAATGCCCCATTGCCCCCTAAGGGCGGGCATTTCCCTTTCGTCGTGCATATGAACGAGGTGCCCCCTAAAACCGGGCCAGTTCCATCATGTGCCATCCCGCACTAATGCGCAGGCGCAACGACCCCGTCCATCAGACACCGCCCGCCATCGACGGTAATCACTTGCCCGGTCACAAACCCAGCCGCGTCCGATGCCAGAAACTGCACCGTTTCGGCCAGTTCCGCCGGGGCCGCGATGCGGCCCAAGGGCGTGCCATCGGTGATCTGATCGCGAAACGCCGGGTTATCGCGCAGCGCCCCTTGCAGGCTCGCGCTCATCACCGACCCAAAGGCCACCGCGTTCACCCGGATGCCCTTGGGGGCCAAAGCCACCGCCATCGACCGCGTCATCTGATCCACCGCCGCTGTGGCGATGGAATAGCCCAGCAGCTCCGCCCGGGTGTGCCGCGCCGCGATTGACGAGATGTTGATGATCGACCCGATCATCGCACCCTCAGGCACCCCCGCCTTTTCTGCCAATGAAATCATTCGCTTGGCGGTCAGTTGCGTCAGCCGCAGGCTGGTCAGCAGGTTCTGCTCGATCAGCGCCTCGACCTCATCCTCTTCGGGGCACAGCGGGTCCGATATCGCCATCCGGCGGCTGGCGTTGACCAGAATATCCACCCGGTCAAAGGCATCCAGGGTGGCGGACAGCAGGTTGGTGATGGTCAGCTTTTGCGTCAGATCGCCTGCAAACAGCCGCACCTGACCCTCGGCGCGCGCCTCGTCGCCGACCTCGGCCTCCAGCCGTGCCTCGTCAATATCGGCGAACATCACATTCGCGCCCTTGTCGACAAAATGCCGCGCAATCGCGAGGCCAAGGCCATTGGCCGCCCCGGTGACAATGGCGGTCTTGCCGGAAATGGATAGGGACATGGCAATTCTCCGGGGGGTTCAGCGCAGGATTTAACGTGGCGCTCGGCGCGGTTTGGCGGCACGGATCAGGCGAAACGCAGCGTCACCGCCCACATCTTCAACCTGCAGAAACGCGGCCTGCAGCGCCGCATCATAGGGCAGATGCCGGTTGGCGACCAGCCAAAGCACCCCGTCCGGGGCCATCATCCGTTTGGCAGCCGCAATGAACGCCAACCCAAGCGCAGGCTCGGCGGTACGGGAGGTGTGAAACGGCGGGTTGCAAACCACGGTTTCCACCAGACTTTCGGGCCGGAAATTCGCCACGTCGGCCCAGTGAAACTGCGCCCTAGGGTCAGTGATATTCACCCGCGCGCACGCCAGCGCATCGGCCTCGGCCTCGACCAGATCCAGCCGCTTGACGCCCGACCGTTCCAGCACCGCGCGCGACAGATAGCCCCAGCCCGCGCCCAGATCGACGACCTTCGGCCCCAGTTTGGCAGGCAAAGCCGCGGCCAGCAACGCCGACCCCCGGTCAGGCGCATCGGCAGAAAACACCCCCGGCAAGGTCTGAAAACCGCCCTCGATCGTCATCGGTGCGGCGGCCCAATCCTCCAGCACAGCACCAGCGGCAAAGGTCGCAAACTTGCCATGCGCCTTCGAAAGGCTTTCCGACACCGTGACGCGGCCCCGCAAATCCTTCAGCACCGCGTCAATGCCATCGGTCTTTTGCCCGTCCACCGCGACCACGCCGCCCGGCACGACCTCGGCCGCCGCCTGCGCAATCAGCGCCCGCGCATGCGCCTTTGCACGCGGCAAACACACCAGCGCCGCCGCATAAGGCGCTTGCGCCGCCACGGTAAAACCGCGCGCGGCCAGACCGTCATGGTCGGGCTTGAACCCCGTCAGCGCCACAACCCGGTCGCGCGGCAGCCCCGCCAGATCATCGGCCCCCTGCGGGCGATACACAGCGATGCGACCCTCGGCGGGCAACACAAATGCACCGGTTTCCAGTGCCAAATTCAAACGGGTTGATCGCATGGGCAGGCGACGGGGCGCCCTATTCCTTTTCCATGGTGCATTGCAGCGGATGCTGATGCCGGCGGGCAAAATCCATCACCTGCGCCACCTTGGTTTCTGCCACCTCAAACGAGAACACCCCCACCACCGCCAGCCCCTTTTTATGGACTGTCAGCATGATATCAAAGGCTTGACTGTGGTTCATGCCAAAAAACCGTTCCAGCACATGCACCACAAATTCCATGGGGGTATAGTCGTCGTTCAGCAGCATCACCTTGTACATCGGCGGGCGCTGCGTGCGCGATTTGGTCTTGGTCAGGATCGACGCATCGCCCCCCGGCCCGTCGGTCTTGTCAGACATGGTGATATCACGTGACGACAACAGGGCAGCTCCGGCTTGGAAGGGATGGATTCGAGTCTGAAACCGATGCTCGTCAATATAGCGATTTTTATGCTGGCGAAAAGGGGTGGGGTGCCCCAGCACCTGCCTCGCCCGCCAAACCCCGGCCCTGCGTCCAGTTTGCAACCCTTGCGTGTAATTTGGATCATTCCTACCGCTTCTGCTTGGATTTCCCAAAAGATGCCTTAACACGATAAGGAGTTTCGGTTTTCTTCGGTTCAGGTGTGTTTCTTACGTCCCGCCCTTCTGTCGGAGCCTATGGTGACAACCCAGTCCCCTGATTTTGTTGCAGGAGCGGTCGCTGGCGATGTGCATCTGCGCATTGCGGCCACGTCAGATTTGCACGCCTGCCTGATGGGGCACGATTACTATACCGACCAGCCCAGCACGAAACATGGGCTGGTGCGCACCGCCCGGCTGATCGCCACGGCCCGCGCCGGGGCGGCGCAGACGCTGTTGCTGGACAATGGCGATTTTCTGCAAGGCACGCCTCTTGGCGATTATGTCGCCCAGTCGCGCAGCCGCAAGCCGCATCCGGTGATGGCCGCCTTCAACGCCCTTGGCTATGACGCAGGCACGCTTGGCAACCATGAATTCAACTATGGCCTGCCGTTTCTGGACCGCGCCCTGGCACAGGCACGTCATCCGGTCGTGTCGGCCAACCTTGCCCGTCGTCTGGGGGATACGCCCTTGCAGGATGACATGCTGGTGCCGCCCTTCGCTATTCTGACGCGCAGCTTGCACGACGGGTCGGGCAAGCCGCATGTGTTGCGCATCGGGATCATCGGCTTTACCCCGCCGCAAACCCTGATCTGGGACCGCCAGCATCTGGAAGGGCACCTGTTCGCGCGCGATATCGTGGAGGCCGCCAAAGCCTGGCTGCCGGTGATGCGGGCGCAGGGGGCCGATCTGGTGATCGCGCTGTCGCACAGCGGGATCGGCCCGCTTGACCACACCCCGGGCATGGAGAACGCCTCGACCGCCCTCGCAGCACTGCCGGGGATCGATGCGCTGGTCACCGGGCACAGCCATCTGGTGTTTCCGTCGCCCCTGCACCCGGAGGGTCCGGGCATCGACCGTGACCTGGGCTGCCTTGCGGGCAAACCTGCTGTGATGCCGGGGCAATCGGGGTCGCATCTGGGGATCATCGACCTTGCCTTGCGCAACACAGCGCAGGGCTGGCGGGTGGCAGCGCATGCGTCCGATGTCTGGCCGGTGGCGGGGGCTGCGGCCTTGCCTGCCGGCATGACCCGGCTGACTGAACGCCCCGTGCGGCGTGAGGCTGCGCCGGCCCACAAAGCCACGCTCGCCTGGGCGCGGCGGCGGATCGGCCAGACCGAGGTGCCGCTGTCCAGCTATTTCGCCCATGTGTCGGACACTGCCCCGCTGCATCTGGTGGCCGCCGCACAGCGCAGCTATGCGCAGCGCGCCCTGCGCGGCACCGCGTGGGACGGGCTGCCGGTGCTGGCCGCCGTGTCGCCGTTTCAGGTCGGCGGCCGGGGGGGGGCGCAAAACTACACCCATATCCCGGCGGGCGATCTGGCCCTGCGCCATGCCGCCGCTCTCTATATCTTTCCCAACACGATTGCCGGTCTGTGCGTCACCGGGGCAGACTTGGCGCTGTGGCTGGAGCAGGCAGCCGGGCAGTTCTTGCAAGTCGCCCCTCGCAGCCGCGATGCCCCCCTGATTGACCCGGATTTCCCATCCTTCAACTTTGACCACATTGACGGCCTGACCTACCAGTTCGACCTGTCGCAGCCTGCCCGCTTTTCCCGCGCAGGCACGCAGATCACCGATGCGACCCGCATCCGCGCGCTGTGCCACCTGGGTCAGCCGGTGGACCCCGAGGCCCGTTTTATCGTGGCCACCAACAGCTACCGCGCGGGTGGGTCGGGCGGCTTTGCCGGGGCGGACCCCGACCATCTGGTGTTCAGCCACAAGCGGCTGGTGCGCGACGTGCTGCGCGATCACATCATGACCAGCCCGCCCCATACGCCCACCCCGCCACACTGGACCTTCGCGCCGCAGCCCGGCACAACTGTCGTGTTTGACAGCCACCCCGATGCCGCCCGGCACATGCACCTTGTGCCGCACCTCGCGCTGACCCCGTTGGGACTGACCGCTGACGGTTTTCAGCACTTTCGCCTGTCGCTGTGAAAACTCTGCGCTTTTCAGATTCCCGCCCCCCGCAAAACCCCGTATGACCGCCCGGTAACCGCGCCGGAGACTGCGATGTATGACGCCCTGCTGTTCGATCTTGACGGAACCCTGATCGACACGGAAAGCCTTGCCCTTGCCACCGGCATCCGGGCCTTCGCGGATCACGGTCATGCGGTCGATACGGCCTTCATGCACGGGCTGGTCGGGATGGATGAACCCACCGCGGCCGAGATGATCCGCGCCGCCTTGCCGGGGGTCAATCTTGCCTCGGTGAATCTGCAATGGCGCGCGGCGTTTCAGGCGGGCTACGAATCCGACGGGCTGCCATTGAAACCCGGGGCCGCCGAATTGCTGGCCCACGCAGGGCCGCCCCGCGCGCTTGTCACCTCGTCGGGGCGCGACGGGGCCCATCGCAAGTTGGGCGTCGCGGGCATTGCCGGGGCGTTTGTGCATGTGGTGACGGTCGATGATGTCATCGCCGCCAAGCCCGACCCGGCCCCCTATCTTCTGGCGGCGCAGTTGCTGGGCGTGGACCCCGCCCGTTGTCTGGTGTTTGAAGACAGCGAAACCGGTGCCGAAGCCGCCCACCGCGCCGGTTGCACCGTGGTGCAAGTGCCCGATGTCGTGCCAAGCGCGGGTCGCTGGGCGCATCACCTTGCCCCCGATCTGCTGACCGGGGCGCGGATGGCAGGATTGATCTGAGGCGCGGCGCATCTTTCCTCCCAACTGCTGGCCGAATGTTTTGCGGCTCGGCCCAGATTGGCGGTCAAAAGATGAACAATTCGTTAAATTTCGGGCCAGCACATCAAAAATGTTCGCCTTATGTTCACGCGCGCCAACCAAAGCGTTAACGCATCTTGCCCCGCCCGTGTATCTACGGATGATCTACAGGTTCTTTACGGATACTCTACGCAGTATTTACACCCTTTTTCCCCAGAGGATCAGATGGTTAACCCGGCAGACGCCCGGCCCCGCCGCGCCGCAACCCCCTATGACTGGGACGGTGTTCTGGCGCTGATCCGCGCCGAGTTTGCGTTCATGGAAGGTCGCATCGACCCACCCTCGTCGATGATGACCCTGACGGCGGCCTCGATTGCGGTTCAGGCGGCTATGGCCGAGGTCTGGGTCATCGGCACCCCGCCGATGGCCTGCATGTTCCTGACGCCCAAGGCCCGGGCGCTCTATATCGGCAAGCTGGCGGTGGCTTCGGCGCAGCGCGGCACGGGGCTGGCGCGGGCGCTGATCGACATGGCCGAGACCCGCGCCCGCAGCCTCGGCCTACCACTGCTGGAACTGCAAACCCGTATCGAACTGGTCGAAAATCACACCGTTTTTCAACGGCTTGGCTTTGTGGAAACCGCCCGATCCGCGCATCCCGGCTTTGCGCACCCCACCACAATAACCTTTCAGCGCCCCGTCACTGCGGCTGGCGAATGACGCGCCCCACCGATTGCAGCGCCTGAAACGCGGCGTAGCGATGCACGTGCAGGGCGGCCACTTCGCCCGTCTGTGGCACCACCAGCCTGCAATCGCCCGACATCGCGGCCATCGCCTCTGATACCGAGGCCGCCACCCCCGATGCCGCCGCCGCCAGCATTGCAGCCCCCAGCAAAACAGGCTCGGGCGAGGGGGCAACGGCCACCGCCGTTTGGGTCGCATCGGCCAGAATGCGCTGCACCAGCAGGCTCTGGGCCGCCCCGCCGCTTACCACGATCACATCAATCGTGATGCCGTCCTCGCGGAAGCGGTCCAGCAGTTGGCGCAAGCCATAGCCGATGCCGCAAAGCCCTGAAATATAAAGACTAACAAGGCTGTCCACCCCCGTTTCCAGCCCAAGCCCCGCGATGATCGCACGAGCCTGCGGGTCGGCAAACGGCGACCGGTTGCCCAGAAATTCGGGCACGACATGCACCTCACCGGCCAGATTTGCGACCTGCTCCAGCGGCCCCATGGCTTGGGCGCGGGCGTCCAGCCAGCCGACCAAAGACTGACCTGCGATCTTGGCCTCCTCGGCGGATTTGGGGCTGGCCGGGTGCATCAGCACCAGATGATCCAGCGCCGCCCCTGCCGCCGACTGGCCGCCTTCGTTCAGCCAAAGGCCTGGAACCATTGAGGAAAAATACGGGCCCCAGACGCCGTTGACAAACACCGGATCGGTCGAGGACGCCATCGAACAGGCTGAGGTGCCAAAGATATAGGCCAGCCGGTTGCGCACATCGCCGTCACTGCCCACAATCGCCCCACCAAGGGTTCCGATCCCCCCGGCATGCGCATCAATCAGCGCGGCCCCTACGGCGGTGCCAGGGGCAAGCCCCAGATCGGCGGCGGCTTTGGCGGTCAGGCCCTGCCCCAAGGCGGTGCCCGGTTCAACGATTTCGGTGCCGATGCGGGCGAAGCCTTCATCGGCCAAAGCCGCCAACCCGATGGCGCGGAAATAGCCCGCATCCCAGCGGGCTTCATGTGCAAGGTAGGTCCATTTGCAGGTGACGGTGCAGACCGACCGGGCCAAAGACCCGGTTGCCCGCCAAGACAAATAGTCAGCAAGATCAAAGAAATGGTCGGCAGCGGCGAAGGACTCGGGCAGGTTCCGCTTCAGCCACAGCAGCTTGGGCGTCTCCATCTCGGGTGAGATTTTGCCTCCCACATAGGCCAGCACCGCATGGTTCCCTGCGTTGATCTCCGCCGCCTCGCCCGCTGCGCGGTGGTCCATCCAGACCATGATGTTGCGCGCTGGATCGCCCGAGGGGCTGACCGTCACCGGCGCACCATCGGCCTTGACGGCGACCAAGGAACAGGTCGCATCAAACGCAATCCCGGCGACCTGATCCGCACTGATGCCAGACGCCGCCAAAGCCTCGGCAACCGAGGCACAGATCGCGGACCAGATCTGGTCGCCCGATTGTTCCACGATGTCGCCCGGTTCGTGCCAGATGGTGATCGCCCGCTTGGCCGAGGCCAGCAGGCGACCCGTGCGGTCAAACACCCCGGCACGGGCAGAACCCGTGCCGACATCGACGCCGATGGTATGGTCAGCTTGCATCTAAAGGTCCACAGTCAAAGGTAAAATCACCAGATCGCGGATGGTCACGGTCCGGGGCCGGGTCAGCATGAAGATCACGGCATCTGCCACTTCCACCGGCTGCATCAGGCTACCATTCGCCAAGGCCTCGTCCATCTTTTCCTTCGGCCAATCGTCCAGCAGCGCCGTCACCACCGGACCGGGGGCCACGGCGCCGACCCTGATGCCGTGCTTGGCGACCTGACGGCGCACGGTATGCACAAAGGCCTGCACCGCGAATTTGGACGCGGTATAAATCGGTTCCCACATCACCGGAACGATGCCCGCGATGGAACTGGTCACGATGATATCGCCCGATTTCTGGTCGATCATATGCGGCAAAACCGCATGGATCGACCGGAAGGTCGCGTTGATGTTCAGGTTCAGCATCCGGTCCCAGGCGTCGGGGTCGCCTGCGGCCACCTCGCCCCCCACGTAGGCCCCGGCGTTGGCGTGGAAGATATCAAGCCCCCCGCTGCCGCCAGAATGCCGGGCAGCATGGTGTTGACGGACGCCGGGTCCAGCAGGTCGATCACCAGGGGCCGCGCATGTGGCCCGAGGTCTTTACAGATGCTGGCCAGCTTGTCGCCCGCCCGGTCGATCAGCACCACGGTGGCCCCTGCGGCCAGCATGGCCTTGGCACATTCCAGCCCGATGCCAGAGGCAGCGCCTGTTACCGCAGCAACTTTTCCATTCAAATTCAGTGTCATATCCGGGGTTCCTTCAGGCGCGGCCATGGCTGACGCGCGAACGGCGGGCCAGAGAGTCGATGATGACCGCGACGGCAAGAACGCCCCCGGTGATCATGTAGCGAAGCGAGGACGACAGGTCGAGCAGGGTCAGGCCGCTGGAAATTGACTGGATCACGATGATCCCCAGCAGGGCCGAATAGGCCGACCCACGCCCGCCAAACAGGCTGGTGCCCCCGATAACCGCCGCCGCGATGGCGTTCAGGTTCACGTCGCCCGTACCCGCCTGCTGGCTGCTTGATGCCAGCCGGGCGGCGGCCAAGACCCCGCCGAATGCGGCAAAGAGTGAACACAGAACGAAGGCCGAGGAATAGATGAAGCGCACGTTGATACCCGACCGGCGCGCGGCCTCACGGTTGCCACCAACCGCCTGCATGGACCGGCCCCACTTTGTGCGCGTCAGGGCGTAGTTCATGCCAATGACCAGCACTACGAACAGCGCGAACATCCACGGCACACCCCGACCCCGGTTCAGGTACAGGACGATGCCCTCCAAAACCACGGTCAGCGCGGCGGCGCGGAACAGCAGGCCCGACATCGACGGCGACGACAGGTTGGCAGCCTTGCGGCGCGCAATCGCCCGCGCGCCACTGATCAGCAAGGCCAATCCGGGCAGCAGGGCAAAGACCAAGGACAGCCACGGGGCCATGACCATGGTTTGGCCAAAGCTGACAAGCGGCGGTTTCATAGGGCAGGTTGATCGACCCGGTTGGGCCGAGGATATACAGTTGCAGGCCAAGCACCGCCAGCAATCCGGCGAGGGTAGACACGAAACTTGGCATCCCCAACCGGTTGAACAGGGCGGCATAGACCATGCCGAACACCGCCCCGACCGCAAGCGCCGCGACAATCGCCAGCCACACCGGCCAGCCCGTGTTGACCCAAAGCACGCCGACCATGGCCGATGCCAGCCCGCTGACCGACCCGACAGAAAGGTCAATTTCCCCCACCATCAGGATGCAGACGATCCCAAGCGCGATGATCCCCACGGTGGAGGCATCGAACAGCATGTTGGCCAGGTTGTTGGGCGACAGGAAAATCGGGTTCAGGGCGGAAAACACCGTCCAGATGATCACCAGCCCCACCACCACCGGCAGCGACCCCAGATCGCCCGATTTCACCCGGTCGATGAAGGTGGCAATCGCCCCGCCGACACCGGCCTGATGTTTCACGCGCACATCGGCGCGGTCCAGCAATGGTTTTTGATCGGTGCTCATACCGTTTCTCCTGTGGCGGCGCGGCGACCAGCGCGGCGCGAGACGGAATTGTTGGAGGCCCCGGTGATGGCGCTGACCAGTTCGGTGTTGGACGCATCAGGGGTGAAGACGCCGTTGTTGCGCCCCAGGCGCAGCACCACGATCCGGTCGGCCACGGCGCGCACATCCTCCATGTTATGGCTGATCATGATGACGCCAAGGCCCTTGTCGCGGACGCGCTCGATCATATCCAGCACCTCGGCGGTCTGGGCCACCCCAAGGGCGGCGGTCGGCTCGTCAAGCAAGATCAGCTTGGGGTCCAGCAGCAGGGACCGGGCAATGGCCACCGTCTGGCGTTGACCGCCAGACAGTGACGCCACCACCTCCCGCACGCTAGGGATACGCGCGGAAAGTTCATTCAGCAGGGTCCAGGCGCGAATTTCCATCGCCACCTCATCCAGACCCCAGGGGCTAAGCTCTTTACCCAGAAAGATATTCGCGACCACATCAAGGTTTTCGCACAGGGCGAGGTCTTGGAACACCGTCGCGATCCCAAGGGTCAGGGCGGCGCTTGGGTCTGGCATCGTGACGGGGCGGCCCTGAAACTGGATCACGCCGGATGTGGGCTGGTGAACCCCGGCCAGCACCTTGACCAGCGTCGATTTGCCAGCCCCGTTGTCACCGACAAGGGCCACCACCTCGCCGGCGCGGACCTCAAGATCAATGTCGGTCAGCGCGGATACGGCGCCGAAGTTTTTCGATATGCCTTTCAGGCTCAGCACGACCTCGCCCATGGCGGTCGGATGCGGGTTGGTCATGGCCACGGCCTTTCCATTGAGGGGGCGTCCGGCCACAATTGGCCGGACGCGAGGGCGATTTACTCGATGCCCATGGCCTTGCAGGCCTCGGCATAGGTTTCGGTGCAAAGGTCGGCTGCGGTCAGAATGCCCTTGTCGATGATCTCGGCCTTGAGGTTTTCCTTGGTCACAACGGCCGGGGTGAACAGTTGCGACGGCGTGTCATACAGCATCATTTCCGCCGCCGGGGCTTTGCCGTCCAGCAGTTGCACGACAAGGTTTGCCGCCGCTGCCGCCACGATTTCCGACGGTTTGGAAATGGTGTTGTACTGGTCACCCGCGATGATCAGTTGCAGCGCCGCGATGGTGGCATCGTTGCCGGTCACCGGGGGAACCGGGTCCACGCCTGCCGCCTTGAACGCGGCAATCGCGCCGCCACCGGTGCCGTCATTCGCCGCCACCACGCCAAGGATGTTCGCGCCAAAGCGGGTGATCTGGCCCGATGCCCATTCCTGAGCCTTCGGCGGTGCCCATTCCGGCGTGTCAAATTCCGCCAGCGTCGGATAGCCGCCATCGGCCAGACCCTTGTGGATACCATCGCGGATCAGCCCGGCTGCGGCGTCGGTCGGAGAGCCGTTGATCTGCAACACGCCCTGCCCTTCGCCCGCCACCACGCCGTCGGCCTTCAGCTTGGCCACCAGCGATTCCGCAATCGCCTGCCCGATGCCTTCGTTGTTGAACGACACATAGTAATCGGCCTTGGCATCCGGGATCGGGCGGTCATAGGCGATGACCTTGACGCCCTGACCTTGGGCCATTTTCACCAGCGATGCAGCGGCGGCGCTGTCCACCGGGTCCAGCACAATCGCCGTCGCACCCTGTGCGATGACCGAGTTGAACTGCTGCTGCTGTTGCGACACATCGGCGTCGGCGTTCAGGTACAACACCTTGCAGCCGGGGCAGAGCTTGGCCATTTCGGCGATGAAACCGGGGGCGTCATGTTCCTCATACCGGGTCGAGGCTTGGTCGGGCATCAGGAACGCCACGGTGGCATCGGTGACTTCGGCCATCGCGGTGCTGCCCAGCAGGGTGACGACAGCGGCGGTTGCGAGTGTAAAACGTGTCATGGTTTTCTCCGTTTTCAAGGATGTGTTTGTCTGTGCCCCAAGGCGATGTGCCCGGAACCGATTGATCGACGTTGTGTGCGGTGCTAAGAAACGGCAGGTCAGAACCGGGGGCCCAGCCTTGGCAAGCCGTACCGTCACCCCCGCGTCATCGGGGCGTGACAGACTGACAAGGCGATGCGGGCCGACAAGGCTTTGCATCGTTTTCTTTTTTCCGAACTTTGGTTTTCAGGTGCGCCTGTGCGCCGCCCCTGTTGTCCTCCTCCCTTTATCCTCCCCTTTGTTCAGGCCATCATGCCGCCTTGGCGTTCTGCGCCAGCAGCGCCCGGAACCGCGAGGGTGGCATGCCCTTTTGCGTCAGGAACTGGCGGTTGAAGTTCGACAGGTTGTTAAACCCGACCGCATAGGCGATTTCGGTGATCGAGGTATCCCCGGTGCCCATCAGCAACTGGCAGGCCAGGTTGATCCGCAACCGGTTGACGTATTGCACCAGCGCCATGCCGGTATGGCGGCGAAAGCTGCGGGAAAAGGCGCTTGCACTGCGGCCCGCGATGGCGGCCAGATCGCCTTCAGTAAATGGTTCGGTCAAATGGGCGTCGATGTAGGCAAGTGCCTTGTTGATGCCCGCCGACATGAAACCTGACGGGTCGGGCAGGTAGTTTGCCGATGTCAGTGGCCGCGCATCCGCCTGCGAAAGCGCGCCCAGAATACCGATGAACAACTCGATCCGCCGCACGCCATGGGCTGTGATCAAATCTTGCAGCATGGGCGCGACCGTGGCGGTGGTGGCGTCGGAAAACACCGCCCCCCGGCGCGACAGGTCCAGCACACCTGCGCAGGCGGCAAGTTCGGGGAACACCTCGGCGGCCTGCGCCATGAACCCTTCGGTGAACTGCACCACCCGGCCCCGCAGCGGCACGACCACGCCTTCCGGCACATCGCTGACCCAGTTGTGCGGCAGGTTCGGCCCGGTCAGCACCAGATTGCCGGGTTCAAATTCACCGATGAAATCGCCCACGAAATAGCGGCCCGAGGTGGCAACCACATGATGCAATTCATATTCCGGGTGAAAATGCCACCGCACCGTATGATACGGATAGCCGTGCGACCACGCCTTGAACGACTCGCCACGTCCGATATGGACGACCTCGAGATCCGGGTTCATCAGTTCCTCCTCCCTGCGTCAGTCCAGACTCTTGGCCCGGTATTGGCGCTTTTGTCCCCCTGCCGCGTTCCAGCACGACTCGGGGTGTTCAACGAAGGTAGGCGCAGGGCGCAGGCCCCGCTACGCCATTTTGAACGTGTGACTGATACTTTTTTGCTGATTGTGACGGGGATTTGGCCTGCGTTGGCCGCGATGATGCGCGGGGGCTTTGCCCAACGCCACTTTCTTAGCCCACGCAGTGCAAGATCAGGGCGCGCAATCCGGCCCTGCCGCGCCAAGCGCCAGAATGCTCACCGGCACGGTCACCTCACCCGCCGTCGCAAACGTCAGGGTCAGCGGGAACTGCGCATCTTTCTTCAACGGTTCGGTCAGGCCCATCAGCATGGCGTGCATTCCGCCGGGTTGCAGCAACACCGTCTGCCCCGCCGCCACCGGCACCGCCATCAGATGCGGCATCGACGCCACGCCATCAACCACCACGGTTTCATGCAGCATCGGCATCTGGGCAGCAGGTGTTGCTACACCCGTCAGCGTGTCATCCGTCGCACCCAGATTGCGGATGGTCAGATAGGCCACCCCCGGCGCGTTGGTGCCGACGGATGCGCGCGACCACGCGTTCGACACCTCGATGTCGCCGACCCGCAGCGTTTCGCAGGCAAACGCCGGGGCAGACACACACAGCGCCAAAATCACAGACAGGGTTTTCATCGCATCCTCGCAAAGGTTCATGCGACCTATACCCTGCCTGCCCTGCCCCGTCGCCGGGATAAATCAGCGCAGTCAGCCGAAGATGACCGAGATCAGCAGGTTGACGTTCAGCACGATGATCAGCGCCGCGATCAGGGCGCACAGAACTGTCATCCAGCGCGGGGCCACCAGTGCCCCCATCTTGGCCCGGCTGGCAGTGAACATGACCAGCGGCACAATGGCGAAGGGCAGTTGGAACGACAGCACCACCTGGCTGAGGATCAGCAGCTTGCCCGTCCCCTCGCTCCCCCACCACAGGATAACGAACACAGCGGGCAGTATCGCCAGCACCCGCGTTACCAACCGCCGTGCCCATGGCGCGATGCGCAGGTTGATGAAGCCTTCCATCACGATCTGACCTGCCATGGTGGCGGTGACCGTCGCGTTCATCCCCGAACACAGCAGCGCCACCCCGAACAGAATGGGTGCCAGTGACGACCCAAGCAGCGGTTGCAGCAGAAGGTGGGCCTTGTCGATTTCGGTGATGTCGCTTTCGCCGACCTTATAGAACGTCGCCGCCGCAAGGATCAGGATGGATGCGTTGATGGTCAGCGCGAACATCAGGGCAATGGTGCTGTCCCATGTCGCCATCCGCAAGGCACCGCGTTTTGATGCCTCATCATTGCCAAACGCGCGAGTCTGCACGATGCCGGAATGAAGGTACAGGTTATGCGGCATCACCGTGGCCCCGATGATCCCAAGCGCCAGATACAGCATCTGATCGTTCAGCACGATCTGTGTGGTCGGCGCAAAGCCTGCGATAACGCCCGCCCAATCGGGGTCTGACATCGCAATCAGAACGGCAAAGCAGGCGGCAATGACGCCCAGCATGGCAATGATGAACGCCTCGATCCAGCGAAAGCCCTTGGTCTGCATCCACAGGATCAGGAACACATCGGCGGCGGTGATGAAAATGCCGATCTCCAGCGGGATGCCGAACAGCAGGTTCAGGCCAATGGCCGTGCCGATCACCTCTGCGAGGTCAGTGGCGATGATGGCAAGCTCGGCAAACACCCACAGCGGCACCGACACCCATTTCGGAAACGCATCCCGGCAGGCCTGCGCCAGATCGCGCCCCGAGGCTATGGCAAGCCGCGCGCACAGCGCCTGCAACAGGATGGCCATGATATTGGACAGCAGCGCCACAAACAGCAGCGCATAGCCGAACTTGGCCCCGCCCGCCAAAGATGTGGCCCAGTTGCCGGGGTCCATATAGCCCACGGCGACCAGATAGCCCGGTCCCGAGGAAGGCCAGAAAGCGGCGGTAGGCACTGCCCCCTGTTGGGACGGCAATGGACCGGAACACATCACTCAACGAAGGCGTCGTGCGCGTTTCGCGCCATCCGGGGGCAGGAGTGGTCAAGATGCGATCTTTCTGAGAATGATTTGCAATCTCAAAATAGCGCGTGTTGTGGCTAAGTCAATTGCTGCTGTGAGCATGCAGAAAATGAAGGGAATGGTGCGGGGAAGGGATAGTTGAGCCATCGGCGGAAGTGGGGTTTTCAACACCTGAACCCCGGAACCTTCAAAGGTTCCGTTCCGATTTCTTCAAAGAAATCGAGCGCCCCACCAAGGGTGTTCTAGCTGCGTTTGTAGAAAACGCCGCTATCCCCGGGCGTAGATATCGTCGTAGCGCACGATATCATCCTCGCCCAAGTACGACCCGGTCTGCACCTCGATCAACACCATTGGCACCTTGCCGGGGTTTTCCATCCGGTGGATGGCCCCCAAGGGAATGTAGACCGACTGATTTTCCGTCAGCAGGCGCACCTCGTCATCGACCGTCACCCGCGCGGTGCCCTTGACCACGATCCAGTGTTCCGACCGATGCACATGGCTTTGCAGGCTTAGTGCCGCCCCCGGATGCACATGGATGCGCTTGACCTGAAACCGGTCAGACAACACCAGCGTTTCAAACCAGCCCCAAGGCCGGTGGTCGATGGGAAACTGCTCGGCCTGCTTTGCCCCCTTGGCCTTCAGCACGGCCACCACACGCTTCACGTCTTGCGCGCGGCTGCTGTCCACCACCAGAACCGCGTCGGGCAGCGCCACAGCGATGATGCCGTCAAGACCGATGCCCACCAACTCAATCCCATCGGATTCACTGCGCAGCAGCGTGTTGGTGCAGTCAATCGCCGTCGCATGGCCGCTGGTTGCAACGCCAGCCGCATCGGGGGCACTGGCCTGCAAGATCGCGTCCCAGCCGCCCAGATCAGACCACGCGCCGTCAAACGGCACGGCGGCGATGTTGGGCGCATGCTCCATGATGGCATAATCAATCGACAGGTCAGGCAAGCGTGGCCCAAGCGGCAGGGTCCAGCCGCAAGAACCCAAGGTCAGGCTTCGCCCCTGTCACGGCGGCCTGCACGGGCGGGCACAACGCGGGGCTATGGGCCTGAAACGCGGCAATCAGCGTTCGGGCGGTGAACAGGAAAATCCCCGCGTTCCACAGATGCGCGCCCCCGGCCAAAAAGGCGGCAGCCGTTTCGGCATCAGGTTTTTCGACGAAGCGGCGCAGGGCTTGCGCGCCATTGCCTGCCTGCGGGTCTGCAAGCTCCAGATAGCCAAAGCCGGTTTCCGGCCGTGTCGGGCGCACCCCGAACGTGACCAGCATGCCCGCCTGTGCCGACGCCACGCCGCGCGCGATGGTCGCCCGAAAGGCAGCACTGTCCGGCACCAGATGGTCAGACGGGGCGACCAGCATCAGCGTGTCAGGGTCCGCTTCAGCCAGCTTCAGTGCGGCCGCCAGAATGGCCGGGGCGGTGTTGCGGCCCATGGGTTCAATCAGGATCAGACCGGGATCAACCCCCGCCCCGGCCAGTTGTTCCGTCACGATGAACCGGAAGTCGGAGTTCGTCACGATCACCGGAGGGGCGAACCCTGCCCCCACCACCCGGCGCACCGATTGCTGAAACAGGCTTTCATCGCCGATCAGCGCCGCGAATTGCTTGGGATAGCTTTTGCGCGACAAGGGCCACAGCCGGGTGCCAGAGCCGCCGCACAGGATGATAGGGGTGATCATGGTTCAGACGGTTCCAGTCAAATCATCAGGGTCAATGCCACGGCACGGTGGCATAAAGGGCAGCAGACCGCCAAACCCCGCTCGCGTCAACCGGAACGGGTATTCTGGGTCTGCAGCCATTCAAATCAAACGACTATGGCGTTTTTCCGGTTGGAACGCGGCATCCCCAAGGATCACACCGCGCGCGGCCAACGCGGGTGTAGGGCGTCAATCGTGACGGCATGGCGGTGCGCGCCCGGACCGCGCAGATGCGGATGGTCGGGCGGCAGACCCGGATGATCATGCGTCAGCATATCAGGGTCATGCGCAGGCCAGACCCACGCCACCACCGCAACGGCCACAGCCCCAAGCCCCGCCAGCACCAGCGCCGTCTGGGCCAAGCCAAAGCCCGCGCCCAGCCACCCGGCCAAAGGATAGGTCAGCAACCAGCACGCATGCGACAGCGCAAATTGCGCGGCAAAGACGGCGGGCCGATCAGGCGCTGCGGCAGACCGGGTCAGGATGCGGCCAATCGGCGTTTGCGTGCAGGCAAAGCCAAACCCCGCAATCGCCCAAAGGCCGATCAATCCGGCCAAGCCTGCCACCAGCGGCACCAGCGCCACGCTCGCCACCATCACCCCGGCCCCGGCCAGCATCACCCGGCGGTCGGTCTGCCGCACCAGCACGCGGGGCAAAAGCAGCGCCGCCACAATCGACCCCGCCCCAAAGCCCGCAAAGGCCAGTGCCACTTGCGCCGCCCCCAAGCCAAAGCGCGCCTGCACCAGCACCACCGTGTTCACATAGACCATCGCCCCCGCCGCCGCGACCGCCAGTTCCAGCCCGACAGCCCCGCGCAGACGGGGCGTGGCTGCAATGATGCGCAGGCCCTTGGTAGCATCTGTCCAGAACGCCTCAGCCGGGGCGGGACTGCGGGCGGGCAAAACCACCGTCACCACCAACAGCGCCGACCCCAGATACCCCAGCACAGTGCCCGCAAACAGCACCGGAAAGCTGACGACCAGCAACAGGCTTGCCGCAAGGATCGGGCTGATCAGCTGCTCGGCGTCTTCGGTCAGCCGCAGCAGCGACAGGGCATTGGTGTAGTCGCTCTCGTCGGGCAGCACATCGGGGATAGTGGCCTGAAACGCCGGGGTAAAGCCTGCCGAGGCCGCTTGCAGCAGAAAGATCAGCAGATAAATCTGCCAGATCTCGGTCACGAAGGGCAGCATCAGCACCACCCCGGCCCGGATCACATCCAACCCCACCAGAAACGCCCGACGCGGCAGACGGGCGGCCACAGCGGCGGCGACCGGGGCCAGCGTCACATAGGCCAGCATCTTGATTGCAAGCGCCGTCCCCAGCACCTGCCCCGCATCCGCGCCCGCCATTTGCCACGCCAGCAATCCCAAGGCCACCGTGGCCAGACCGGTGCCGATCAGCGCCACAAGCTGCGCTGCAAACAGATGGCGGAAGGTGCGGTTGTGCAGGATGCGCAGCATGGGGGCCCCAGATTTTGCCCGATCATAGGACAATCCGCATGGCGACAAAATGCAAAACGGCGGCAGGGTACCCCGCCGCCGCCACCAAATGTGTCAGGTGTTACTTGCCCCAGATCGCGGCATAGGCCTCGCGGTAGCCGTTGCCCGGATCGAAGATGTTCTTGTCGCCGCCATCAAAACCAATGTTCGCCGCCGTCACCACGTGCAGGGGCGACACATAGCCCGACGGAGGCTCGCCCTGCATCGCACGGTTCAGCTCGTCCACCAACTGCCAGCCTTGCAGGTTCAGCGGTTCTGCCACCGTCACCGCCTGATATTGCGCGGCACGGATGCGCTGATACGCCCCTTCCGACCCGTCACCTGCCGCCACGGCCTTGGGTGCGCCGTCGCCAGCAATACCCGCCGCCGCAAGGGCCGGCCCCATGAAGTCAAAGTAGATGTCGTTGATCGCCAAGGCATGGGTCCAGCTTGCGCCATACTTCTGCAACAAGCGCGGTGGTCAGGGTCGGCATCCGCTGTGACGTTTCGGCAATGGGCGTGTCGACATATTCCAGCACGGTGCCGCCCAAAGCCTCGATCGTTTCCTTGATCTTGTCAGCTTTGGCGATGGCGATGGTATAGGTGCTGTCGGTGAAAATCACCACGCCCGGCTTGCCGCCTGCATCGGCATAGGCCCATTGCGCGGCCACGGTGGACACTTCCATCGCGTCGGTGGACACGTTCACCGCAATGCCATTGCCCGGATTGGCCCCGATGATCGGGCCGGAATGCCAGCTTACCATCGGGATTTTCGCAGCCGCCGCCTGATCCAGCCCCGCCTGCTGTTCCACGGCGTCAAAGCCGTTGATGATGATGCCTGCCGGGTTCAGCGCCATGGCCTGCCCGAACGCCGCCGTGCGGCTTTGCACCGATCCGGCCCCGTCCAGCACGCGCACTTCCCAGCCGATCTTCGCGGCAGCTTCTTCAACCCCCGTGGTCACGCCCAGAATGCCGCCGTTCTTCATATCGCCCGCCAGCACGACAATCAGCTTGCCCTCGGCAGCCTTCGGCCCGGTGGTCGGGCCATCCCAGGCGGTGGCCTGCCCCGCGAATTTCTCAACATTCGCCATGGCGTCGGCGATGGCATCGGCCATAACCGGCCCCGCGAGCATCATGGCCGCAGCAGTCGTCATAAAGGTCCGTCTCAGCATGGTGGTTCCTCCCCTGAAATGCTGTGTTTACTTGGACTTCGCGCCCTTCTTGCGTTGCGCATAGCCCGCGATTCCGATGGCGATCAGCAGTGTGGTGCCGTTGAACAACGGCTCGACCCAGAAACTGCCGCCCATTTGCTGGATGCCGGAAATCCCGACGGCGAGGATCATCACCCCCACAATCGTACCCCAGACGTTGACCCGACCGGGCTTGATGGTGGTGGACCCAAGGAAGGCCCCGACAAGGGCGGGCAGCAGAAACTCCAACCCCACGCTCGCCTGCCCGATCCGCAGTTTTGAGGCCAGCAGCACCCCGCCAAGCGCCGTCAACAGCCCCGAGGTGACAAACGCCCCCACCACGAATTTCCGCGTCGGGATGCCGTTCAACTCCGCCGCCCGCTGGTTCGCGCCGATGGCGTACAGATAGCGGCCAATGGGGGTGTATTCGAGGATCACCCACAGGCTGATGGTGATGACGACAACGTAATAGGCGGTGATCGGCAGGCCGAAGATGAAGGTCGTGCTCAGCGCATAAAACTCGGGCGGCAGTTCGCCCACCATCTGCCGCCCGCCAGTGTGCCACAGGGCAAGCGCGTACAGGATGGTCCCGGTGCCAAGCGTGGCGATAAAGCTGTCGATGCGGGCAACCTCAACCAGTATCCCGTTCAGCGCCCCCGTAATGACGCCAAGGATCAGCACGATCCCGACCGCCACAGGCCAGGGAAAGCCGTACATCGTCTGCAAACTGATCGCGAGGATGTGCCACAAGACAATGCCATAGCCGACGGTCAAATCAATCCGCCCCGCCACCATCGGGATCATCGCGGCCAGTGACAGCAGCGCGATGATGGCCTTGTCAGACAGGATGGCCCGCACGTTCAGCGCGGTGGGAAAGGTGTTCGGCAGCATCACCGAAAACAGGATGATCAGCCCGAACATCAGGATCACCAGCCCATACGTCGGGGCCAACCGCATGGCGCGCGCCATCGGCGACAGGCCGCGAAGTTCGTCCTTGGTGGGTTCGACGGCGTTGGATTCTATTCCCGGCATGGCATCCTCAGGCAGCTTCCCCGGCCGACGCGGCCTGAATCAGGGTTTCGGTGGACAGATCGACCCCGGTCAGTTCCGCCACGGGTTGCCCGCGCGAAAAGACGATGGCCCGGTGGCAGATATTGGCGATTTCCTCAAAGTCGGTGGACACGACCAGCACGCCCATCCCGGAGGCAAGCGCCTGATACAGCAGGTGGTAAATCTCGGCCTTGGCCCCCACATCGACGCCCGCCGTCGGGTCTTCGGTGATCAGCAACTGACGGTTGCTGTCCAGCCAGCGGCCCACCACCACCTTCTGCTGATTGCCGCCCGACAAGGCCTCGATCGTCAGCGTGGTGTCTTGGGTAGACAACCCCACCCGGCGCGCGATGGTCTGGGCCATGCGGTGTTCGGTCTTGGCCGATTGCAGCGAAAACATGCGTCGCAAGGTGGCGGACGGGTTCAGAAACGTATTCTCGCGGATCGACAGGCCGGGGGCGACGCTTTCGCCCACCCGGTCGCGCGCCACAAGCCCGATGCCCGACGCCATGGCCCTTTGCGCCGATGACAGATCGGGTGCTGCCCCATTCAACGCCACCGTCCCCGCATGGGGCAACACGCCAAACAACGCCCGCCCGATATCCTCATGCCCCGCCCCGCGCAGACCCGCCAGCCCCAGCAATTCGCCCTTGCGAATGTCAAAGCTGACCGGCCCCACGGCGGGCGTCGCCAGCCCCCGCACGGTCAGGATGGCCGGGCCGTCCTGCACGGGGGGGCGGTTGATTTCACGCGCCTTGCGGCCCACGATCAGGCTGACCAGCTCCTCTGGCGTGGTGTGCGCAATCGGGCGCATCCCCACCATCAGCCCGTCGCGCAGCACGGCCACACGGTCGGCAATGCGGAAAATTTCGTCCAGACGGTGGCTGACATAGATCATCCCCACCCCGCGCAATTGCAGCGGGCGCAGGGCGTTGAACAGCCGCTCCACCTCATCCGCGGGCAGGCTGGCGGTGGGTTCGTCCAGCACCAGATAATCGCAATCCGACGCCAAGCGCCCGCGCAATCGCCACCAGCGATTTCTGCGTCCGCGTCAGGCTGGACACCCGCGCAGTGGCGGTGAAATCGGCCTCGACCAGCTTCAGCGCGCGGTCCGCCCGCGCCTCTGTCGCCGCCCAGTCAATGCGTTTGCGGTGGATCACATAGCCCAGCGACAGCGCGATATTCTCGGCCACGCTCATCCATTCGATAAGGCCCAAATCCTGATGGATGAAGGCAACCCGCTGGCCGCCCGCCTTGCCCGCCTCATGCGCATAAGGTACCCCGTCAATCGACACACCCCCATCATCGGCCCGATGGATGCCGCCCAAGACCTTGATCAGCGTGGATTTGCCCGCGCCATTCTCGCCCAGCAGGGCCACGATCTCGCCCCGCGCCACGGTCAGTGACACGCCTTTCAACGCCTGCGTGCCGCCAAAGGACTTGGCGACGCGATCAAAGAAAAGGCCCCCGTTGGCGGGTTGCATGGATCATCCTCCCTTGGTCCGGCCTGCTCTTGTGACAGGTTTACCGGTAACGTAGGGTGAAGGTGAACCACAGGGGGCCTTGGTGTCAAGCAAAAAAGTTATCGATAACATGACAGGCGGTTTGGCCACCCCCGCCAAGGCCAATCTGGAGGATATCGCGCGGGCAACCGGCGTGTCGAAGATGACGGTCAGCCGGGTTTTGCGGGGTGGGTCGGGGTTTTCCGACGACACGAAAACGCGGGTCATGCAGGCGGCAAGCCGCCTTGGCTATGTCCCCAACCGCCTCGCTGCGGCCTTCGGGGCGGATCAGGCATCGACGCTGGTCGGCATGTGCGTGCCGCGCCTGACCTCGGGCCTGTTCGGCCATGTGCTGGACGGGGTGGACCGCGCGCTGTAGCCGCCTGGGCTATCAGGTGATGATCGGGTCGAACAACCATTCGGTGGATGAGGAGGAAGCCTGGACCCGCCAAGTGGTCAGTTGGCGGCCTGCGGGCGTGATCCTTTCTGGCCGCAACCACAGCCCCGGCACGGTGGACCTTTTGCGGCAGGCAGGCATGCCAGTGGTGGAAATCTGGGATCTGACCACCACGCCGATTGATATGTCGGTCGGGTTTTCCCATGCCGATTGCGGGGCGGAAATGGCGCAATACCTGATCCGCAAGGGGCGTAGGCGGGCGGGGTTCATCGGCGCGCATGCCCGGTCAGACGTGATGGGTCAGGCCCGGCTGGAGGGGTTCGAGGCCGCGTTGGCCCGCGCGGGCCATCCGCTGCGGGGGGCCGAGATTTTGCATGACAGTCCGGGGTTTTACGCGGGCTACTACGGGCTGGAAACCCTGCTCGCGCGCTGCCCCGATATGGATGTGGTCTATTTCCACAATGACGAAATGGCGATTGGCGGACTTGCCCTGTGCCAGCAACGCGGCATCCGTGTGCCCGAGGATCTGGGCATCGCGGGCTGGGGCGGGATGGAGGCGGCATCGGTGCTGCCCCGCCGCCTGACCACAACCGTCGTCCCCACCACCGCCATCGGCAAGGCCGCCGCCGAGGCGCTGGTGGCAAGGCTGAAGGGGCAGGCGGGGGCGGATGTGACAGTGGTGCCCACCCGGCTGGTGCCCGGCGAGACGGGTTAGGCCCCCCAAGGCCCGTGGTGGATCGCCTTGCCATCCAGCCTGTCAAAGCCATGCGCGCCAAAGAAATCGCGTTGGCCTTGAATCATGTTGGCCGTCCCCCGTGCGGTGCGCATCAGATCAAACCACGACAGCCCCGCCGACAGCGCCGGGGTGGCGATGCCGTTCAGCGCACCTGCAGCAACAACGCGGCGCAGCGCGGGCAGATGCGTCTCGATCAGGTCGGCAAAGAACGGCGAGAGGATCAGGTTGCGGCTCGCGTCCTCCTCCAGCGCCTGCGCCATGTCGTTCAGCATGTCAGACCGGATGATGCACCCCGCCCGCCACACCCGTGCAATACCCGGCAAAGGCAGCGCCCAGCCAAAGCCATCGGCAGCTTTCGCCGTCATCGCAAAGCCTTGGGCATAGCACAGGATTTTGCCCGCAATCAGCGCGGATTCCAGATCATTCAGCGCCATCTTTTCCGTCAGCCGCTGAGGGGCCGCGCCAAACCGCGCCTCGCCCGCCTTGCGTTCGTCCAGACGAGCCGACACGTTGCGCGCCATCACCGCCGCCTCGATCACCGGAACTGGCGTCGCCAGATGCTGCGCCTCAATCGCGGTCCAGCGCCCGGTGCCCTTTTGCCCCGCCGCATCGACGATCACATCCAGCATCGCCGCCCCGGTTTCAGGGTCTTTGGCCGCAGCGACCGAGGCCGCAATCTCGATGAGATACGACCGCAGCACGCCCTTGTTCCAGCCGTCAAACACGTCGGCAACGGCCGCAGCGTCCAACCCCATGCCATCACGCATCATGCCGTAAACCTCGGCAATCATTTGCATATCGGCGTACTCGATGCCGTTGTGAACGGTCTTGACGAAATGCCCCGCCCCTGCCGGACCCATCCAACCGGCACAGGGGGTGCCATCCTCGGCCTTCGCGGCAATCGCGGTCAGCACCGGGGCCATGCGGTCCCAATCAGCCTTGTCGCCGCCCGCCATGATGGCAGGGCCGTGGCGCGCACCCTCCTCGCCGCCCGACACGCCGATGCCCATGACGTGAAAGGGCAGACCAGCGGCGGCGCGGCGGTTGGTGTCGTTCAGGTTGGCGTTGCCCGCATCGACGATCAGATCATCGGGGCCAAGGAAGGGCGTCAAGGCAGCAATCTGGTCATCCACCGCTTGGCCCGCCGGGACCATCAGAATGATCGCGCGGGGCGGTTTGATCGCGGCCACCAATTCCTTCAGGCTTTGTGTCGGCACGATCCGGTCGGCCAGATCACCTGCATCCTTGTGGAACGCCGTGGTGACAGACCCGGTGCGGTTCCACACCGCAATCTCAAACCCCTTTTCGGCGATGTTCAGGGCAAGCGCTGCCCCCATCGTTCCCAACCCGATCAACCCGATTTCCGGCATCTTTGCAGTCATGGCGTTTGTATTCCCTTGCGGTTCAGAATGACCGAGTAAAGGCTGGTCGTGGCGGTGATGAACAACTGATGCTTGGCCCGCCCGCCAAAGCACAGGTTCGACACGGTTTCCGGCACCAGAATCTTGCCCATCAGATGCCCGTCGGGTGCGATGCAATGCACCCCGTCGCCTGCTGAAGACCACAGGTTGCCGTCGCTATCAATTCGAATACCGTCGGCGCACCCTGTCGTGATCTTGTGGAAGATACGGCCATTGGTGGGCCTGCCGCTGACCATATCAAACGCCATGATATGCTGGGGATCACTGCCGAACATCGCGCCGGTATCGGCCACATAAAGCACCGATTCATCGGGGCTGAAGGCCAGACCGTTCGGGCAGGCCATGTCGGTGATCACGGCCTCTATCGTCCCATCCGGGTCTACCCGGTAGACGTGGCAGGGCTGTTCCTGATCGGCCTGAAATCCTTCGTAATTGGTCAGAATCCCATAGTGCGGGTCGGTGAACCAGATTGTCCCATCGCGGGACACGATCACATCATTGGGCGAATTCAAAGGCTTGCCGTTATGCGCGTCAGCGATCACCGTGATGGACCCATCCCATTCGGTGCGCGTCACGCGGCGGGTACCATGCTCGCACGACACCAGCCGACCCAGCCGGTCACGGGTGTGGCCGTTGGAATAGTTTGACGGCGCGCGAAACGTGGTGATGCCGTCGGGTGTCCAGCGCAGGATGCGGTTGTTGGGGATGTCGGAAAACAGCAAGGCCCCCGCATCGCCAAACCAGACCGGGCCTTCAACCCAGTCAAACCCTGTTGCCAGCCGTTTGACCGGCGCATTGCCCATCACGAAGCGGCCAAAGGCCGGGTCGATCACCTCAAAGAAACTCATCGTACCCCCTTATGAGAAGACAATCTGCGCCTTCATCGCCTGCGTCCTGTCGGAGGCGAGGCGAAAGGCAGACTCTGCCTGATCCAGCGGCACAGTATGGGTGATCAGGGGTTTCACGTCGATCAGGCGTTTCTGCATCAGGCCCACGCCCACCGAAAATTCCGCGTGAAAGCGGAAAGACCCGCGCAGGTCCAGTTCCTTGGCGGTGATCGCCATCATCGGCAGGGTCATGTCGCCGCCCAACCCCAGTTGCAAAATCACACCGCGCGGGCGCATGGCACTGATGCCTGCGGCCAAGGCCGGGGCGGCACCGGAGCATTCGTACAGCACGTCGAAATGGCCCTTGTCCGACGCGTAAACGCCAAGGGCGTCTGGCGTTATGACCATGTTGATTACCCGGTCTGCGCCCGCCTGTGCCGCCAGCCCAAGGGTGAAATCTGACAGGTCGGTCGCCACAATCTCGGCTGCCCCTGCCCTGCGCGCCGCCAAAATCGACAGCACCCCGATCGGCCCGCATCCGGTGACCAGCACCCGCTTGCCCAGCATCTGCCCGGCCCGCGTGGTGGCGTGCAGGGTGACGGCGAGGGGTTCGGCCATCGCGGCCTCTCCAGCGGTCAACCCCGTGGCATCGACGCATTGCGCGGCATCGGCGATCAGGCTTTCCCGGAAGGCCCCCTGGATATGCGGGAAGGGCATGGCGGAGCCGTAGAACCGCATGTTCAGGCATTGGTTCGGCAGGCCTTCCAGACAGAATTTGCAGGCGGCACAAGGTCTGCTGGGCGACACGGCGACCAGTTGGCCGTGGGTAAATCCGGTGACACCGGGGCCGGTTTCTTCGACATAGGCCGACACTTCATGGCCCAAAATCATCGGTTCTTTCAGGCGCACGGCCCCAAAGCCGCCGTGGTTGTAGTAGTGCAGGTCGGACCCGCAGACCCCCCCTGTCGCCAGCCTTAACCGCAGTTGCCCCGGCCCCGGCGATTCAACCGCCCGCTCCTCGATACGCAAATCATGGGCGGCGTGGATCACAATCGCACGCATCACGGCACCGGGGTCAGCAGGGGCTGACCGTTGAAATGCGCGGTCAGGTTGTCGCGCATCAGCTTGCCCATGGCCTGCCGGGTTTCAAACGTGCCGCTGGCGTGGTGCGGTTGGAGCAACACATTCGGCGCGGTCAGAAAGCGCGGGTTCAGGGCAGGCTCGCCTTCAAACACATCAAGCGCAGCGCCGCCCAAAGCGCCGCTTTCCAGCGCGTCCAGCAACGCGCCTTCATCCACATTCGCGGCGCGACTGATGTTCACCAGCATCCCCTTGGGGCCGAGAGCGGCAAGCACCGCAGGCCCGACGATGTGCCGGGTTTCCGGCGTGGCCGCAGAAGCCACCACCAGAATATCGGACCGCGCGGCCAAAGCCACCGGGTCGGGGATAAAGGTCCACCCTTCCGCGCCCGCCTTGGCGCTGCGGCTGGAATAGGCGATGTCCATGTCAAACGCCGCCAACCGCCGCGCGATCTGATGGCCGATCCGCCCCAGTCCCAAGATGCCCGCCCGTGCGCCCGAAACCTTACGCTGCAAGGGAAAGCTGCCCTTGCTGGCCCAATCGCCCCGCGCATAGGCGTCGGCCCCGACAATGCCGCGCGACAGGGCCAGCACCATGCCAACCGCCAGATCGGCCACATCATCGGTCAAAACATCGGGCGTGTTGGTCACCGCAATGCCCCGCGCGCGGGCCGAGGCCAGATGCACCGCATCATAGCCCACACCGTAGACCGAGATCACCTCAAGGTTCGGGCATGCGGCGATCATGTCGGCACTCGCCCCCAGATCACCGCGTGTGGCAATCGCGCGCACCTGCGGGCCGACCTCTGCCAGAAACGCGGCCTTGTCGGCGGCGTCAAAATAGCGATGCATGGTGAAGGCCGCGTCAAGCGGGGTCTGGTCCCAGTCGGGGTAGCTTCCGACCTGAAGGATGGCGGGTTTCGTCATGGCAGTCTCCGGATACAAATATGTCAGCGCTTGACAGGCTATGTTAACGATAACATAAACAGGCCATCGACCCTTTGTCGAGACCAAATCCAAGAGGCACGCATGGGACTTCAGCTTTTCAATCTGACCGGGCGGCGGGCGCTGATCACCGGATCGTCGCAGGGCATCGGCCATGCCTTGGCGGTCGGGCTGGCGGCGGCGGGGGCCGAGGTGGTGCTGAACGGGCGCGACGCGGCCAAGCTGGCGGCAGCGGCGGCAGGGATACCGGGGGCGCGGGTGTTGCCGTTTGATGCGACCGACCATCACGCCGTGCGCGCGGCGGTGGACGGGTTCGAGGCAGAGGTGGGGCCCATCGACATTCTGGTGAACAATGCCGGAATGCAGCACCGTGGCCCGTTGGAGGATTTCCCCCCCGAGGCTTTCGAGAAGCTGCTGCAAACCAACATCGCATCGGTTTTCCATGTGGGCCAAGCCGTTGCGCGCCATATGATCGGGCGGAAACGCGGGCGGATCGTCAATATAGCGTCGGTGCAGACCGCCCTCGCCCGGCCTTCGATTGCGCCCTATACGGCGACCAAGGGCGCGGTGGGCAACCTGACCAAGGGCATGGCGACCGATTGGGCCAAGCATGGGCTGAACTGCAACGCCATCGCGCCGGGGTATTTCGACACGCCGCTGAATGCGGCGCTGGTGGCGGACCCCGATTTCACCACCTGGCTGGAAAAGCGCACCCCGGCAGGACGGTGGGGGCAAGTAGAGGAACTGGTGGGGGCCTGCATTTTCCTAGCCTCGGATGCGTCCAGTTTTGTGAACGGGCATATCCTGTATGTGGACGGCGGCATCACGGTTTCGCTGTGATGCACCGCGTGGTGCTGATGGGCGTGTCGGGGTGCGGCAAATCTTCGGTCGGGGCGGAATTGGCCGCGCGCACGGGGATGGCCTATCGCGACGGCGACGACCTGCATTCGGGTGACGCCGTGGCCAAGATGCGGGCGGGGGTGCCGTTGACCGATGACGACCGCTGGCCTTGGCTGGACCGGGTGGCGCAGGTGTTGCGCGACGAGGCCCCGATGATCATCGGCTGTTCCGCCCTGCGCCGGGTCTACCGCGACCGTATCCGCGCAGGCGCAGGTCAGGTGCAGTTCGTGCATCTGGCGGGCAGCCGCACGGTGATCGAGGCGCGGATGGCGGCGCGGGCCGGGCATTACATGCCGGTGTCGCTGCTGGACAGCCAGTTCGCCACGCTGGAGGCCCCGGGGCCGGAAGAGGCTGTGACGGTGGATATTGATCAGCCGCTTGAGGCTTTGGTGGCGGAAATCATCCTGAAACTGCAAGGGGGTGCGACATGACCGTGGCTTTGATCGGCGCGGGGGCCATGGGCGGCGCGATTGGCGCGCGGTTGCTGGCGACAGGTACGGCGCTGCGGGTGTTTCGATCTGGACCCGGCCAAGGTGGCGGTTTTGGTTGCGGGTGGTGCGGTTGCAGCCCAAACTGCGGCGGCGGCAGCACAAGGGGCAAGGGCCGTGATCCTGAGCCTGAACGCCGCGCATATAGTGCGGGCGGCGGTTTTCGGGCCAAAGGGCGTGGCTGAAGGGGCGGCACCGGGAACCATCCTGATTGATATGTCGTCGATTGACCCCGCCAGCACGCGGGCTTTGGCGGCAGAGGCTGCGGCCATGGGCCTGCATTGGGTGGACAGCCCGCTGTCGGGCGGTATTCCGAAAGCGGCTTTGGGGGAGTTGACCTTGATGCAGGGGGGCGAGGCGGCCCCGGTGGCGGCGGCGCAAACGATCCTCGCGCAGGTGGCCAGCAACCAGACCCATATGGGGCCAGCGGGGGCGGGGCAGACCACCAAGCTGATCAATCAGGTGCTGTGCGGGCTGACCTTTCTGGCGGTGGCCGAGGCGACGGCCCTGGCCGAGGCGGCGGGGGTGGACGCCGCGCGTATTCCGCAGGCGTTGCAGGGCGGGCGGGCCGACTCTGCGATTTTGCAAGAGTACATGCCGCGCTTTGTGGCCCGCGATTACCGTCGCACGGGGCGCATCGACAACATGGTCAAGGACTTGAACGGCGCGCAGGATCTGGCGCCGCCTGACCCACACCGCAATGCCGCTGACCGCTGTATGTGCCGAGGTGCACCGCCTGCTGACCGCCGCTGGCTTGGGCGGCGAGGATCAGGCCGCCCTCATGGAATATTTCAAAGGCCCGAGGATGGAGACCGCGCCATGATCACCCGCTATGCCCTGTTTGAAGGCCACGTCCCGCCTGCCCAGACCGACGCCTTCCGTGCTGCTGTTCTTGCCGAAATCCTGCCGGTCTGGCGCAGGTTTCCCGGGGCCTTGGACATTCGCGTGACCTTTGCCGACAGCCGCGATGACGGCGCGCCGGAATACCCGCTGATCCTCGCCATCGACTGGCCCGACATGGCCACGGTTGCGGCGTTTCTGGACCACCCGATCCGCATGGAAGGCCGGGCCGCCACCGAAGGCGTTTTGCAGCGGTTTTTCACAGGGCGCATTCACCACCATGTCACGCAGGCGCATGTTTTCCCGGCCTGAACCGCTTGCCTAACCGTCGCGCCCGGGGCTTAGTGGCAGGGTAACGATAACACAGGACGCGATGACAACTCCCCGCAAACCCCCGACCATGGCTGATGTGGCCCGCGTGGCGGGGGTGTCGCCGATGACGGTCAGCCGGGCGTTCAAGGCGGACTTCGTCGATGTCCGAAGTGACGCGTGCCGCGATCCGCGAGGCGGCTGAGCAGATGGGCTATGTGTTCGACAGCACGGCGTCGAACCTGCGATCACAGCGCACTGACTTTGTCGCCGTCACCATCCCGTCGATCAACAACGCGAACTTTGCCGAAACGCTGCGGGGATTGTCCGAAGGCCTGACTCCGCGTGGTTTGCAGATTTTGCTGGGCCATACCAACTATGACATGGCCGAGGAAGAACGCCTGATCGAGCAATTGCTGCGCCGCAGGCCCGAGGCGATTGTGGTGACAGGCGGCAAGCACACAGACCGCGCCCGCCGCCTGCTTTCAAACGCCGGTATCCCGGTGATCGAGACGTGGGATTTGCCCGAGGTTCCGATTGGGCATGTGGTGGGTTTTTCCAATGCCGCGACAGTGCGGGGGATGGTTGATCATTTTGTAGCCAAGGGCCTGACCCGGATTGCCTTTATCGGTGGTGACGCGCTGCGTGATACGCGGGGCACCGACCGTCGGGCGGGGTTCATTGCCGCGATGCGCGCGCAAGGGCTGGATGCGACGCGGCTGATTGACGCCGGCGCCCCGCCGATTTCGATGCGCGAGGGGGCGATGGCTATGGGGCGGCTGCTGGACACCCTGCCCGACACCGAGGCCGTCATCTGCGTGTCCGACCTTTCAGCCTTCGGCGCGTTGACCGAATGTCAGCGGCGCGGGGTGGCGGTGCCGGGGCGGCTGTCGATTGCGGGGTTTGGTGATTATGAAATCGGCGCGGTCTGCGTGCCGACCCTGACCACCATCAACCCGTTCCCGCATGACATCGGGGCGCGGGTGGCGGCGATGATCCTTGATATCCGCGATGGCCGGATCGAGGCCCCTGCCCGGATAGAAATCTGCCCTGAACTGCTGGTCCGTGACAGCAGCGTTTAGGGCGGGATGAACCTTCGTTGAGTCTTTTTCTTCCCGGAGCAAAGCGCGAAGTGCGCCGGGCGATGCGCGACCGCCCCCTCCGGCGGGCATTGCCCTTTCGTCGTGCTGGTTGAAAGGCAGACAGGAACACTGGGCCAATTCCAAGACCCTGCTACAGCGCGCGACTGCAAATCACACACATTGGCAAATTTGCCGATGCCCGGAACCACAGTTCCTGCCACGCGTTTATTGCCAGCATAACAGGAGACTTCGCCATGAAAGGCATCATCGCCTACTTCCTCGGGATCCCGGTCGTCGTGATCATTTTGTTCTACGTTCTCGACGTGTTTTGACCGGGTGGGGCGGTGTGCCCCCCGCCGCCCCTTCGGCCCTTTTCCGACGACAACCAGCGGGTCAGCGCAATCGCGCGCCCGCCATATCAAACAACCGCACCCTTGCAATGTCGAAATGAAGATCGAACGTCGCGCCTGCCGTGGCGGTCGTTTCGCGCTGTTCAGCGATCAGGGTCTCACCGCTGGCAAGCCTGCAATGCACAAAGGCCGTTGCCCCCAGACGCTCCACCACCTCTACCGTTACGGGCAGCCGTATGCCTGTGGTCTGGTCCAGATGCTCGGGGCGGATGCCCAGTTGCACGCCTTCGCCCGGTGTCAGAGCTTGAACCAACGGTGGTAGCGGGGCCGAAATGTTGCCAAGACGCAGCGCCCCGTTTTCCACGACAGCGTTCAGGAAATTCATCCGGGGCGATCCGATAAACCCCGCCACAAACGCATTGTCAGGGTCATCATACAGCGCCATTGGCGGGCCGACCTGTTCAATCCGCCCGGCACGCAAGACGACGATCTTCTGCGCCAGCGTCATCGCTTCGGTCTGATCATGCGTGACGTATATGATTGTGTTGCCAAGGGCCTGATGCAGTTTCGCGATTTCCACCCGTGTCTGCACCCGCAACTCGGCATCAAGGTTTGACAGCGGCTCGTCAAACAGGAACACGTCCGGGTCGCGTACAATGGCGCGGCCGATCGCCACCCGCTGGCGCTGACCACCGGACAAGGCGGCGGGCTTGCGCGCCAGCAGCGGTTCCAGTTGCAGGATCGCCGCCGCCTTGGCGATCTTGGCGTCAATCTCGGCCTTAGGGCGGTGGGCCATGCGCAGGCCAAAGCTCATGTTATCTGCCACCGTCATATGCGGGTACAGGGCATAGCTTTGGAACACCATCGCCAGCCCGCGCTCTGCCGGATCGACATCGTTCATCCGCCGCCCGCCAATTTCAAGCGTACCGGAGCTGATCTCCTCCAGCCCCGCGATGCAGCGCAGAAGGGTGGATTTGCCGCAGCCAGAGGGGCCGACAAAGACACAAAACTCACCCTTTTCGATGGAGAGGGACACCTCGCGCAACACCTCAACCCCGCCAAAGCGCTTGCTCAGATGGTCCAGCACGATCTGCGACATGATTTACCCCTTCACCGCGCCAACGGCGATGCCATCGACGATCTGGCGTTGAAAAAACACATAGATGGCGATGATGGGTGCGGCCGCCAGAGCGATGCCCGCGCAGAGCAGCGGCACGTTGGTGGTGTATTCGCCGCGCAGAGCCGCGATGCCCACCATCACCGTGCGTTCTTTTTGCAGTACCAGCAAGGAAATCAGCACATCATTCCAGCAGTATAGCGTATTGAGGATACCAAGCGTCAGCAACGCAGGCCGCCCCATCGGCACCATCACATTCCACCAGATTTGCAGCAGCGTAGCCCCGTCCATCCGCGCAGCCTCGACCAGTTCGCGCGGCAGACGGGAATAAAACGCGGTCATCAGATAGACGCAAAACGGCAGGAAGAACGCGGTGTAGGCGATGATCAAACCGATGCGGGTGTTGATCAGATCAAGGGCAAGCATTGTGCGGTAAAACGGCACCAGCACCACCTGTACCGGGATCATCAGGCTGGCGAGGATCACCACGAACAAGGCACGCCGATAGGGAAACCGCAGCATCGCCAAGGCAAACCCGGCCAGCGAAGACGTGAGCAGCAGCAAGGCCACCGCCCCCGCCGTGACCGTCACCGAATTGAACAGGTATTCGCCCAGATGCGACCGGGTCCATGCGGCATAGAAATTCTCAAGACTTGGGTCGGCAACCACGCCGAAACGATCCAGAATATAGCCCTTGTTGGTTTTCAACGCGTTGTTGACGGTGAAAAACACCGGATAAATGCAGGACAGCGCCAGCAGCGCCATTGGCACCGCCACCACCCGCATCAGCCATTTCTCACGTCTATTGCGGATGGCCATGCCTGCCCCCTACTGGTTTGCGTTGCGCTGCATGATGCGAATTTGCACCCAGGCAAGGCCCGCCATTCCGACAAACAGCACCATCGAAATCGCCGAGGCATAGCCGGGGCGGTTCATCTTGCCCTGTTCCATCCAGATCAGAAACTCGGGCAGCGTGGTCGATGTGCCCGGCCCCCCCGCCGTCAGCACATAGATCAGCCCGAACATCGAGGTCAGCACGCCGATGGTGGTGACCACCGCGACAAATTCCAGAATGGGGCGCATGGCGGGCAGGATGACATGCCACCAGATCTGGCGTTGGCTGGCGCCGTCCAGCCGCGCGGCCTCGATCAACTCACCCGAAACGGTGGACAGGCCCGCAAGAAAGATCAGCACCGACATGCCGAAGGTGGCCCACAGTTGCACCGACGATCAGGCAGGCTAATGCCGTGCTGCCGGACCCCAGCCAATCCACCGCCTCAACGCCGATGGATTTAAGCGCTGCGTTCAGGCTGCCGTCATAGCGCAGCACAACGTTGAAGATCGACCCGATGATCACCGCCGACAGCACGGCTGGAAAGAAATAGACGGCGCGGAACAATTTGCCGCCCGGCACGCCTTGATGAATAAGGATTGCGAGCAACAGGGGCAGCATCACCCATACGGGCAAGGTTGCCAGCAAGATCAGCGTGTTGATCAGGCTGTCATGAAAGGCCCCGTCGGTGGTCAGTTGGCGGTAATTGTCCAGCCCCACAAACTTCGCACCCCCTGCCCCGTCGCCTGCGGTGAAGGACAGAACGAACCCCCAGAGCAGCGGAAACATGCGAAACACCGCGACCAACCCGATGGCGGGCAAGACGAACAGGATCGCGGTGTGTTGCTCGGACCGTCTGGCCAAGGGGTTTCTCCTACGGCCGGGCGGCTTTGGCGGTGACGTCCAGTGCGGCGGCGGCCTCGGCCACCGTGGTTTCACCGTTCAGCAGGGACTGGCTTTGGCGGTGCAGTTCCTCCAGTTCCTGCGCGGTGGCGTTGGCGTGGGCCATCGGCACCACGTCTGACGCGAGCCAGCCAAAGATCGTCTTGGCCCCGTCGCTGGTGACAGCAGATGTATCCATTTTGGTGTTCGATGTTACAGCGCCTGCATCGTTGAAGAACACCTGCAACACATCGGGCGCGGCAAGGGTTTTGGCGAACTCCACCGCCAGATCGACGTTTGCGGATTTCGCATTCACGGCGTATCCGATCCCCCCCGCCGCCGGGATTTTGGCCGCAGCCCCACCGGGGGCGGGCAGCAGGAAGACGCCCACATTTTCGGCCCCCAGCATGTCGTCAAACGATTTCCAATGCGCCACATCGGAGATCAGACCGATGGTGTTGGCAGACTCGCCGCGCATGAAACCTTCGTATTCGTCCATGAATTTGGCGGTGGAGTTGGCCCCTTTGGGAAACCATCCGGCGGCATTGGCATCGACCCAGGATTGCAGCACGGCCAGCACTTGGGGGCTGGACCACGCCAGTTTGCCTGCGGCAAAATCGGCTTGGTCCTGCGCTGTCCACAAGCTGGCGGCGATGCTGGAGAACCAGAATTCCATCCCGAAGCCTTCCTTGTTGCCAAGGGCGATGCAGGGGACGGTGGCTTGCGCCACGAAGGCCGCACAAACCTTGGTCAGGTCGTCCCATGTTTTCGGCGGGGTCGCAGGGTCCAGCCCGGCAGCGGTATAAAGCGCCTTGTTGTAATAGACCACGAAGCCCTGAATGGTCAGCGGGATGGCATAGATGCCGTTGGCGTCGGAAAATTCCGGCAAGCCCGCCAAGTCGCCCTTCATGTCGGCGATCTTGTCATCCAGCTTTACCGCGTTTTCAAACCGCGCCCGCGCCTGCGCCCCGCCGTTCAGCAAGAACAGATCGGGGCCACCGTCCGACGCCAGTGCAGTGCCAAGCAGGGTGTAATACTGGTCATTCGGCTGCATCACGTAAGAAATGGTATCGCCGGGATGGGCGGCCTCGAACACCTCTTTGGCCTTCTGGTAATAGGCGGCGGCGGCGGGGTCGCCGGATTTCCAATCCCAGACCGTCAGTTCGGTGGCAAAGGCGGGCAACGCGGCCCCGGCCAGCAACAGGCCCGTCAGCAAAGACTTCATCGTGCATCCTCCCGAGATGTTTATGGCAAGCGTGGGTTGGCAGGGGCCGGGCCGAGATCGGCGCGGGCCAGCAAATGGGGCCGCGACCACAGCTGGCGCGCGGTGTCTGACAGAGTAAGGCCATGGCCGGGGCGGTCGGGGGCGATGGCGTAGCCGTCTGTGATTTCAATGGGTTGATCGACCAGATGGTCAAAGTTCTGGAACGAGTATTCCAGCCATTCCACCTCGGGCAAAGCGCAGGCCATATGCACGCCAACCTCAAGGAAGGTGTTTCCCAGTGACAGCGGCACCCCGATATCTGCCGCCAGCCAGCCGATGCGCATCACATCAGACACTTGGCCGTGGACGTTCAGAAGATCGGTCCCCTCTGCTGCCAGAAGCGCACGTTTGCCCGACAGGTCCAGATATTCACCCGAGTTGATCTGCGTCCAAGGGGTGGCCTGCCGCAGCATCCGCAGGCCCGCAAAATCATGCCGCAGGATCGGATCTTCGACCCACAGAAGGTCATGCCCCGCAGCCCGGATGGCGGTGATTTTCATCAACGCTTCCTTGGCTGACCACGCCTCATTCGCATCGACCATCACATGACTGCCCGCCGGAATGACAGCCTTCAGCAGGGCCAGACGATGCAGATCGCGGTCGAAATCGGGATGGCCGACCTTGATCTTGAAGGCACGGTAGCCGACGGCTGCCGCATGGGCGAACAGCGCCTGAAACGCCGTATCCTCCAGATGGAAATCCAGACCGCTGGCATAGGCGCGCACGCGGTCGCGGGTGGCCCCCAGCATCCGGTACAGCGGCAGGCCCGCCTCTTTCGCCGCCAGATCCCACAGCGCCACCTGCAAGGCCTCGTGAAACGGCAGGCCGCTGCTGCGCTGATTGCCGCCGCGCGGGCGGGTCACACGGTGGACCAGCCCCATGGCAGGCTGGCCTTGCAGACCCGGCCACACCTCTGTCGCAAAGATGCGGGTGATCTCGGCAACATCCGGCAGCGGGGCAAACAGCGTCTGCACAAACCCCAACCCTGTCGCGCCCGAGGATGAAATCAGCTCAATCGCCGCTAGGTTCACATCATCGGCCCGAACCTGACTGTCGCCAATCACGCGGTCGCGTGCAAATTGGAAGCGGATGATGCGGAAATCGACTAGGGTCATCGGTGACCTTCTGAACGCTTAGTTGTGCTATCTGATCTATCAGTTATGCTTGTTGAAATGTCAATGACGGAACGCTGTGCCATGACACTGAAATCCCCCGCCCCAAGACTGAGCGAGTTGGCCTATGAACGTATCCTTGAAGGCCTGTTTGCCCGTCGGGTGCAGGTGGGCGCCTTCTTGTCGCAAGGGGAATTGTCCGATCTGGTCGATGTGCCAATTGCCCCCTTGCGCGATGCGCTGCGGATGCTGGAGGCGGAAGGGGTGCTGACCATCCACCCCCGATCCGGCATTCAGTTTGTGCGCCCGGGGTTGGAATTGACCCGCGCCACCTATCAGTTCCGCAGCATCATTGAACGCGCGGCTGTGCGGGTATTTGCCGAAACAGCGGATGAGGCGGTGCTGACCGATCTGGCGACGCGTCATGCCATGCTGATCGCCCAGATTGAGGCGCAGGGGCTGTCGCCCGACGATCTGGGCGCAGTCGATACGCTGGAACAGGGCATGCACGGGTCAGTTATCGCCATCATGCAGAACCCGCTGATCGAGATCAGCTATCGCCGGATGATGAACTACCTGCGCCTGCTGCGGCTGGACCGCAAATTCACCAGCCCGATCATTCTGCGCACCCTGCGCGAACATCTGGAAATCCTGAACGCCTGCACCCGCCGCGATGCCGATGCCGCAGAAGCAGCGCTTCAGGCGCATCTGCACGCAGCGATCCAGCGCAACATCGGGTTCATGTGATCTGTTTCAGAAAGGCGGCCAGTTCACCCGGGTTCATCGCCACCACATGCTGCGGTTCAGGGTACGCGCCCGATGCCACATCGGCGATGAACTCGGCATAGGCGGCCACCCGTTCGCGTTGCAGGCGGTCAAATTCGGCGGCAAAGTTGCGGTAGACCTTGGCATGGCGTGGCATGTGGCCCCGGTTTTCGCCAAGGATATCTTCGGAAAACAGGTATTGCACATCGCAGCCCGGCCCGGCCCCCATTGACCACAGCAAGATGTTCACCCGGCGGCTGATCTCGGTTGCGACCTCGACCGGGACAACCTCTATCTCGACGGCAAAGGCCCCTGCGGCCTCATAAGCCTGCACTTCCGCCAGCATCGCCACGGCGGCATCGGCGGTTTTGCCAACCGCCTTGAACCCTCCGGTCCAGGTATTGCGGGACGGCACGAGGCCGACGTGGCCAACCACCGGGAATATGCTCATCCGCCAGAAACCGCACGGTCGCCAAGACTGCCCGAGCAATACATCGCATCGGCCCCGGCGTTCAGCATCTGGCCCGAAAAGCGCAGATAATCGTCCCGCGTGCCAGCCGACCGATGATCCACCCCCGTCATCGAAAACAGGCTGGGGGCAACCTCGCGGTAGCGCGGATGCGTGACCAGTTCGGGCGGCACTGATACCACGTCAATCCCGGCCTCCTCGGCTGCCGCAGCCTCGTCCAGCGTGAAAAGCCGCAGCATGGTCAACTGACCCTTGCCCTTTTTCGCCCGCAGATCGGCAACGGTTGGTTTCTTGCGCATGTCCCTACCCCAGTTCAATTTCAACACGGTCGCCCACCACCCGCACCGGATGGCGTTTCAGATCGACACAAACCGGCGCGCGCAACGCAGCCCCGGTGCGATAGTTGAAACGACCGTTGTGCTTGGGACATTCGATGGTGTCGCCATCGACCAAACCATTGCACAGATGCACATTTTCATGCGTACACAGCCCGTCTGTCGCGTGAAACGTGCCATCGGGCGCGTGGTAGATGGCAAAGGTTGCCCCGCCATGGTCGAAGCGGATCAGGTCTTCTTCGTCGATATCATCCACACTGCACACATCAATCCAAGCCATGATCACACCCCCTGCCTTGCAACTTCAATCTCATGGAATTCCTCACGGTAGGGTTGCGCCGTCGGGGGCAGCACCTTGCGGTGGTAGTGGGTAGGATCGGTCCGTTGCCGCAGCAGGGCGCGCGTCATTTCAATGTAGGCATCAAGGAGTGATGTGTTAGGCGCGGGCAGGTCGTGCTTGATCAGTTCGTGCAGTTGCGGCAGCGCGTGATAGGGCACCATCGGAAACATGTGATGTTCGACGTGGTAGTTCATGTTCCAGTAAATCCAGCGGCTTACCGGGTTCATATAGCAGGTGCGGCTGTTCAGGCGGTGATCGGTCACATCCTCAGCCAGGCCGCCATGCTGGATCAACCCGGTCATATACATATGCCAGCAGCCATAGATGCGCGGCCCGCCGATCAGCATCAGCGGCAGCCACGACTGCAACATCAGCGCGGCCACGATGGTCGCCGCATAAATGGCAATGTGCAGGCGCGCCCAGAACAGGGCCTTGTGGCGTTCCGATTCAGGGATGTAGGTTTTCTCACCCTCGTTCAGCCCCACAAAGGCATGACGGCACAGGGTGCGCAGATCGTAAAAGATATGCGGCAGGCCGATGAAGTTCAAAAACCCCATCACGATGCGCGGCGGGCGCATGAAGCCGATTTCGGGGTCCAGCCCCACGATGATGGTATTGGTGTGGTGGCGCGCATGGCTCCACCGCCAGGTCGTCGGGTTGCGCATCACCATGAAGCTGGCGATGTGGTACACCGCATCATTCATCCACGGGGTCTTGAACGCGGTGCCGTGGCCACATTCGTGCCAGCGGCTGTCACAGGCCGACCCGTAGAGCACGCCGTAAACCACGAAAAACGGAACGCAAGCCCAAGTGCCCCAGAACACAATGCCCCCGATGGCGGTCAGCACCAAGAGCCCAAGCCAGATCACGGTATCGCGGATGGCGGGGCCATCGCTGCGCTTCATCAACTCTTTCATCACCTTGCGCGGCACGTCGGAATGATACCATTCGGCAGAGGCAAGCCCGGTGTCCACAGCCTGACGGCTGCTTTCACCGACAAGTCCGTAATCGCGGGGGGCATATGATTTGGTGGCACTTGTCATCGGCTGCACCTGTCCTTCATGGGCTCGGGTCCGACCGTCCGCGCAAGGGCGGAAACTGGCCAGAGAGGGGGGGAAATCATCGGTCGGCTGACCGGCAATCGCGCGGATGGCGGCCTCGGACCGGGCGATGGCGTCGGTGCCGTCAAGGATACGGAACGTGGTCTGATAGCGGCGTTCGTCCTGCGGCCCCAGCCAGATCATCTCGCCCCGGTCACGGGCAGCGTTGTTGCCAAGGACATGGTGGGTCGAGGGTTCGATCCCCATCACATAGGCACCGGATTGGTAATATTGCCACTGATAGGCACAGGGCAAGCTGATCCTTGCGGGTGGTCACTTCGACGCCGAACCCGAGGCGATCATTGACCAACGCCACCGGAACCGCGCCATCCGCATCGGCCATGTCATGCTGCCAGACCTGTTCGACAAACCCGTTGCTGGGCGCAGGCGCGCGTTGATAGCCGACCCCCTGCGCGCGATAACGGTCGCCATGCGCCGCCCAGATCACATCGCGGATCGGGGCCAGATAGCGCGACCCTTCCTCCAGCACCGGATGGCCGATGTTGATGTGGTAGAACATCATATGTGGAGTTTGCAGGAAGCCTTCGTTCACCACGCGGTCGGTCAGGCGGATATCATCGCCGCCCACATCCGCCTCTATCCGGCGGTAAAGATGCAGGTTTTCGCCAAACACCGTCGCCTGCACCACCACGCCCTCGGCCCACAGGATGCAGCGGTCGCCCTCCCACCTCTCGCCATACCCCGTCAACCGGGCGGGGATGGTGCTGATGCGGCCATGCAGCCCGTGGCGGGCTGTGTTGTGGCCGGGATAGTTGTAGCTGTCGGTCGCAACCGTTTCCGGCCCCAGAATATGGTCCAGCCCGCAGGTAACCAGAAAGCCGGAAAAGCTGCGCGCCCAGCCAAAGCCCGCCTCGCCTTCGGGTTCATGCAGGCCCGGATGGCGGAACCCGGTTGGGGAATGCCAGCCGATGGAGCGGCCCTTGTGTTCCACCTCGGCCACATCCATTGCCCGGTCCACCAGCACGGTGAAGCGCAAGCCAGACCCGGTGCGAAACTCCAGCATCCGAACGCCGCGTTCCAAACCGTCTGCCAAAGTGACGAGCCGGACCCCGGCGAATTGAGACAAAGCCCCCGCCCGCGCGACAGTTTCCTGCCGCGTCAATGACTGTCCAAAAAGCTGCGGCACTTTGGTTGCCTCCTGCAAGCGTTCGGGCGGCGCGCCATAGCGCCGCCCGCGTGATCTCAGACCCCGTGGGCCGCGAATTTGCCGTCCATGAAGGATTTTGAGCGCGGAACATCGGCCTCGTCCAGATGCTCGATGATCATCGGGATGTTCGGGTGCTTTTTCGCCAGCAGTTGCAGGTAGAGGTCATAGTTCAGCGACCCCGTCCCCGGCGCGTTCAGCACAATCTCACCCACGCCCCGGAAGGTATGCGAGGCCAAAGCATCGTCATCGCCAATATCCGCGTGCTTTTCGGATTTGTCATCGCCCGCCCGCGCCACATCCTTGGCATGCGCAATCTTGATCTTGTCCGACAGCGTGTCGAACACCTGATGCAGGATGCCGTCCATGTTATCAATGTTGTGCGATTCAAAGTAGTTGGTCGGGTCCATCAGCAGCCCCAGGCCGGGATGATCGACCTGCGCGAACATCTTCACGGTTTCCTCAACCGAGCCCACCACGTTGTTCACATAGGTTTCCAGCAGGAACATCGAGCCATGGTCATAGGCTTCCTGCGCCAGTTCCGCGATGATCTTGCGGCAGGCTTCAAAGCCTTCTTCAGTCTTGTTCTTGGGGTCCGACATCCATTCGGATTCGGTGTTGTAGGTACCGGTTTCCGAGATGACATAGGGGGTGCCCAAGGCCCGCGCGTTGCGGATGATGTCCTTCAGGCGGTCCACGTTGGCTTTGCGGTGGGCCATGTCGGGGTGGATGATGTTGGTATAGCCCGACACGCACGAAATCGGCAGATCATGCGCGCGGAACGTGTCGCGCACGCGTTTGCAGTTGGCGGCGGTCAGGTTGCCGTGGCTCAGGTCAATGTCCTTGAAATGCAGGTCCAACTGCACGGTGTTGAAGCCGTGGCTGCGGATTTTCTTGGCCAACTCTTCCAAGCCATAGGGGAAATACCCCGAAAAAATACCCAGTTGCATCATGGTGGTGTTCCTCCCTCAGTTCGTTGAAATTTCTGACAGTTTCACGGTGCGCCCCTCGGCGATCGAACGGTAGCCCGCCTCGATCAACGCAACCGTCTTGACGTTATCCGCCACCGACAAGCGCCGGGGGCGTGGCGGTTTGCACCGCGTATTGCAACTGCTCCATCACGCCGATGAAGGCGTGGGGGAACCACATCGTATCCCATGTCGGGCTGACCCATTTGCCCGCCGTGTGCGATTTGCGAGGCATAGGTCAGCGTTGATGCGGCCCCGGTCGGCCAGCCGATGGTGCCCTTGGCGACGCCGGTGGTGCCTTCCACCCGGAAGGTGATGCTCTGGTCATTGTCATAGCCTTCGGCACGCGGGCCGGACCACACATCCTCAAGGCTGACCGCCAGCACGCCGGAAGCAAAGCGCAGGGTGGACACGGTGATGCCATCGGAATGGTCAAACGTGGTGCGCGGGTCTTTGCGGGTTTGCGTGGTGATTTCAGTCGGTTCGCCAAACAGAAACCGCAGCACGTCCAGATGATGCACCGACATATTCGCCAGCGTCAGGCGGTCGTACCCTTCCAGAAACCCCTGCCAATGCGGGATCGCGTGCATGTCGATCTGCGCGAACACGATTTCCCCCAGATCGCCCCGGTCGATGATCTGCTTCAGCACCCGCATGGATTGGTCGTAGCGCATGTTCTGATTGACGCTGAGAACCTTGCCCGCCTTCGCTGCCGCATCGCGCAGGGCAATCGCATCGGCGAGGGTCAGGGCGAGCGGCTTCTGCGCAAGGATCGCCTTGATATGCGGCTGCTTCAGCGCGGCATAGATCAGCGCGGGCTGTTGATCTGGCGGATAGGCGATGTCCAGAACCTCAATCGAAGGATCGGCAATCAGCGCCTCTGGCGTCGCATGAACCTTCGCAATCCCCCAGCGTGCGGCCACCGCAGCGGCCTTGGCCTCGGTGCGGCTGGCGATGGCACCGACCTTGAACCCCGCCTCGTGATAGGCCGCCAGATGGCATTCCGCCATGATCATGCCAGCCCCGATGCAGCCGATCACCAGATCGTTGCTGCGCACCACCGGATCGGGCTGAAACCCCAAAGCGTCGGTCATATCCTGTCCCCTCCCAAAGACCGGGGGAGTGCGTCGCCGCCCGCCCCGAAATACATCACCCGCGCGGGGTCGCAGCCAAGGCCGACCAGTGCGCCCACGCGAATATCCGGCTGCCCGCGCAGCATGGCGCGCAACGGCTGCGGCCCGGCGGTCAAGGTGACCACGGTATAGCCGCCAAGCGGTTCGACCTCTGCCACCGTGGCAGGCGTGCCCGCGCCGCCTTGCCACGGCGTTACCCGCAAATCCTCGGGGCGCAGGCCCAGTTCGGTGGCACCTGCGCTGTGGCCTTGCACCTGCAACGCGCCGCCTGCGGCCTCGACCCCGCCGCCCGTCGCCTGCACCGGCAGGATATTCATCACCGGGCTGCCCAGAAACCGGGCCACATAGGTTGTGGCCGGATGGTCATAAATCTCGACGGGCGCGCCAATCTGCCGGATCGCGCCCTGCTGCAAGATCGCCATGCGGTCGGCCACCGACATCGCTTCCTCTTGATCATGCGTGACATAGATCAGCGTCCGCCCGGCCTCTCGCTGGATGCGCTTCAGCTCCACCCGGGTTTCCTCGCGCAACCGCGCGTCCAGCGCCGAGATCGGGTCGTCCATCAGATAGGCGGCAGGGTCGCGCACCAAGGCGCGGGCAATCGCCACACGCTGCCTCTCGCCCCCCGAAAGCTGCCCCGGCATCTTGTGCAGGATATGGCTGATATGCAGCTTTTCCGCCGCATCGCGAAGCCGCGCCTCGATCTTCGCAGGCGCTTCGCGGCGTTCGACCAAGGGGAAGCGCACGTTATCTGCAGCCGTCATATGCGGGAACAGGGCGAGGTTCTGGAACACCATCGCGATATTCCGGGCGGCGGGCGATACCTCGTTGACAGCGCGCCCGTCGATCAGAATCTCGCCGCTGTCGGGTTTCTCCAGCCCCAGGATCAGCCGCAGGATCGTGCTTTTGCCCGACAGGGGTGGGCCGAAGAAGCAGAAGAATTCGTTGTCTGCCACGGTGAAGCTGGCATCATCCACCGCAAGGGTCGCCCCATAG
Source organism: uncultured Alphaproteobacteria bacterium (assembly GCA_963772935.1). Classification (GTDB taxonomy): domain Bacteria; phylum Pseudomonadota; class Alphaproteobacteria; order Rhodobacterales; family Rhodobacteraceae; genus JANNNF01. The sequence continues at coordinate 168,266 of CAVYZK010000002.1, forward strand.
CGTTTGGTCACGTTGCGAAAGGCTATCTCGGCCATGTCAGTGCCCCCTCAACGCAGCGCCGGATGCGGCATCGAACAGCCGCACCGCGCCGGGGTTTGGCGCGAAATGCAAAGCGCGGCCCATTTCAAACCCGGCGTCATTTTCGAACACCGTCTTGGCGCTGACAGCCCCATCCCCCAGATGCAGGATCGTCCGCGCGCCGATGCGTTCGACAAAGCTGACCTTCATCGCCATGCCTTGCCCTTCACCCACCCGCGCCGCCTGTTCTGGCCGAAACCCGAACACCACATCGCCTTTGGCCCGCCGTGCTGCCGCCGCCTGCTCTGGTGCCAAGGGCAAGGAATGCCCCAAGGCCCCCAGATCAATCGCCATGCTGCCCGCGCTTTCAACGGGGCGCCCCTGCAACAGGTTCATCCCTGGTGATCCGATAAACCGTGCCACAAACAGGTTGGCGGGGTCGTTATAAATCTCCAGCGGCGTGCCGACCTGCTGCAACACGCCGTGATCCATCACCGCGATCCGGTCGGCCATCGTCATCGCCTCAAGCTGGTCATGGGTGACGTAAACCATCGTCTGCTTGAAGCTGCGCTGCAGGCCCTTCAATTCCGTCCGCATCACCGCGCGGAACGCGGCATCGACGTTGGACAACGGCTCGTCCAGCAGGAAAATCGCAGGCTCCATGATCGCCGAGCGCCCAATCGCCACCCGTTGCAGGATGTTCACCGACAGACCCGCCGCCGGACGATCCAGCATCGGCGTCAGTTGCAGCAATTCGGCCATCGCATTGGTGCGCCGCGCCACCTCATCCGCTGGCCGCCGCGTCGCGCGCAGACCGTAAGACAGGTTCTGCCGCACCGTCATGTGGGTGAAGATGGCATAGTTCTGAAACACGAACCCCACGCCCCGCCGCCCCATCGGCACGCCTGCCATGTCCCGGTCGCCAAACAGGATGCGCCCCTCGGACGGCGTTTCCATCCCCGCGATCATGTTCATTGTAGTGGATTTCCCGCAGCCCGAAGGGCCGAGCAGCGCCACGAACTCCCCATCCGCAATCGTCAGGTCCATCGTCTTCAGCGCGGTAAACGCCCCGAACCGTTTCACCAGATTTTCCAGCCGGATCATGCTCATGCCTGCACCCGCGCCATGCGCTTCAACGCCCAGACACAGACCACAGACAGCACGATCAGGATGGCCAAGGCAATCGCCGCGACATAGCCCCAGATCAGATCCTGCGTGGCGATTTTGTAGATGTAAACGCTGATGGTCTCTGTCGCCACCCCCGGCCCGCCGCCTGTCATGATGAACAGGGTGTCGAAGATTTTGAAACACTCGATCACCCGGATCGCGAGGGCAATTCCGATGATGGTTTTCATCCGGGGCAGCACGATGGAGGTGAACCGTTGCAACGGATTGGCCCCCAGCAGGGTGGCCGCGCGCACCTGATCTTCAGGCACGCCCACAAGACCCGCCAGCAGGATCAGGAACATCAGCGGCGTCCATTGCCAGATATCGGCGACCATCACCGCAGCAAGAGCCAGCGACGGGTCAGAAAGCCATGCGACGGTGACGGGTGCGCCTGTGAACAACGACAACAGGTCATTCACCGGGCCGCCCGACTGGAACAGCATGATAGAACATGTATCCGGCGACCGCTGGCACCACCATCATCGGCATGATCAGGATGGAATAGGCCACGCGCTTGCCCTTGAAATCGTCCATGAACAGGGTCGCCAGACCCAGACCCAGCAGGAATTCAATCGGCACACAGACTGCCATGACAAACGCTGTGCGCCCCAAGGCCGACCACAGGCGCGAGTCATACAGAAGGTCGGTGTAATTGGCGAAACTGTTCCACATCTGCCAGGCGGCGGTCCAGTTCAGGCCCGACAGCGGCGACCAGTCGGTCAGCGAGATGTAAAGCTGCATCAGCAGCGGGAAGACAGAGATGAACAGTACGAGGATTTGCGCAGGCAGCGTCAGGCGAAAGCCCAGCTTGGCGGATTCGGTCTTCATTGCTTCAACGCTCCGAATGTCAGGCCGCGCACGAGGTGCTTCTGGATCAGCACGCCCATCACCACGGGGGGCACGGCGGCGATCAGGCCAAGCGCGGCTTTCGCGCCATACAACTGCCCGGTCATCGAAGATGACAGCGAGGCCATGTAGACCGGGATCGTCACCCATTCGCGCGTCGTGAGCAGCAGGGCGATCAGGTAATCCGACCAGTTCAGGATGAACACGAACAGCGCGGCAGAGGCCAAGGGTGCGCGCATCATCGGCAGGGTGATCCGCCAGAACACGCGGGACCGGCTGCACCCTTCGACCAGGGCGGCTTCCTCGATTTCCTTCGGCATGTCGTCGAAAAACGTCTTCATCAGCCAGAACGCGAAGGGCAAGGTCACGATGCCATAAACCAGCGCCAGCCCCCACCACGTATCGGTCATGTTGAAAAACGCCCACATGATCATCACCGGGGTCATCACGGCCATGGGGGGAAACAGCCGCAACTGCACCAAAGCCAAGGGCAGATTGCCGCCCGACCCGAACCGAGACAGGCCGTAAGCGGCGGCTGTGCCTGCCGTCATGGCGATGATCGTGCCGATGCCGGCAGACAGGAATGACGCGAGGATCGGCTTCACCGCGGTGCGATCCAGCGCCACGATCAGGTCAGAGTTGCTGACGCCAAAGACATAGCGAAAATTGTCCAGCGTTGGCGCTTTGGGCCACCACGTAAGCGCAGCCCCGGTGGCCTGCCATTCCGGGATCGGCTTGAAGGCCATCGACGCCATCCACAGGATCGGGATCAGCGCCAACGCCAACGCGATCAGGATTGCCGTGTAACGAAAGGCCTCATAGGCCAGCGAGCGGGTCATTCTGGGTCCGATAGGTCTGAATTTGGGGGGGTGGTCGGCGCGCAGGGTCCGCGCCGACCTTTTTATCCTGCCTTGGGGCCTGCGCCTCAGACCGGATCGAGAACCGTCGGCCACGCGGCTTTGTTCGCCTTGATGGCCTCGATGATCTTTTCCTCACCTGTGCGGCGGGTGATCTTTTGCCATTCGGTCGCGGTATCCGCCATCGCCTGCGCCGCCGTTTTGGTGCCGGTCAGGGACGCCATCAGGTTTTCGTCCAGCGCGTTGTGGAAGGCGGTCGCACCGGGATAGTTGATCGTCGGCACGGTGCGGGCCACCGTCTCACGCACCATATCCATGTGGTAGGCATGATAGGTTTCACGCACCAATGGGTCGGCAAAATCATTGAGGCTGAACGGGTCAAGATAGCCGCCGGGGTTGGCCGTCATCCACGAATAGATGCGCGCAGAACCCAGCCATTGCAGCAGCAGATAGGCGGCCTCGGGGTATTCCGACTGCGACGATACCATGCCGGTAAGGCTGAACCACAGCACGGACCGGCTGACGATCTTGCCGTCAATTTCGTTGCCCGGGGGCAGCATCGTGCCGATCTTGCCCGTGACGACCGACCCGGTATTGCCCGCGTTATCAAGGAACTTCGGCAGGTTCGAGAACGCGCAGGTCATCGCAGCACCACCGCTGCCAAAGTTGCCGTACTGCTCGGGCCAGCTCCAGCTGATGGCATCAGGGGAATGGTGGGCAAGACTGTCGATGTAGTCTTGCGTGGCAGAGATGCCCTGTTCGCTGTCGATCAGCGGCATGCCGTCATCACCGAACAGGAACTGGTTGGGCGACGCCATCGAGGTGTAGCGCTGATACCAGTTGGTATAGCCCCAGCCCTGATTGCGCAGATCGGTGGACCCGAACAGGCCCTTGTCAGGGCGGTGGAAGAAGGCCGCCACTTCGGAGTGCTGCTTCCATGTTTTAGGCGGGGCCAGATCGTAGCCATGCTTGTCCTTGAACGCAGACTGTTCGGCCGCATCGCCAAACAGGTCGGTGCGGTAAACCCAAGTTTGGAAATCGCCGTCCAGAGAAACGCCGTAAGTGCTGCCGCGATACTGGTTCAGCAGTGCCACACCTTGCGCACCGTTCACATAGCCACGCTCGGGGTTGTCCCATTCGGGTTTGTGCTGGGCCACATAGTCGTCCAGCTTGGCGATGCCGCCGGATTCCGCCAGATCGCCCAGACGGTTCCATTCGACGGAATAGATGTCATAGGCCCCACCCTTGGTGGAGATATCCTGCATCGTTTTGGTGAACTCCTGCCCGTTTGGCAGGCCGACGATTTCCAGCAGGATGCCGGTCTCCTTTTCCCACAACTCTTTAATGCTGGGCGCACCTGCCGGGAACGGCTGGGTCAACTGACCAATAGATCCATCAGAAAGCCCGATCACGATTTTGGCCGGGGCTTTGCCCGCGCCTTTCAGCGCCTTGGCGGCCTCTACCGCGCGGCCTTCGGGGGTGTCTGGGCCGTATTGATAGCGTTCCGCGCCCGGAAAACCTGTCGGTCCGCCGATCATGTCGGGGGCAAGCGCGTCAGACGACTGCGCGCGGGCGGGGCGGATGAATTTCGGGGCAAAGGCGATGGTTGCGCCGTAAACGGCAAGCTTGCCACCCGTGGTCAACAAATTGCGCCGCGAGATGCGGTTCATATGGTCCATTGAGTCCCTCCCAAGACAACGAAGCGCATGCGTTGATGCCCCCGGATGATGTTTTATGATTATATTTATCGTCACGTCAACATCATTTCACCGCACACGCAAACGCGCCGCCATCAGAAATTGAGGAGATCGGCGCAACACGGGCCTAAATCTTTGGATTTTTTGAGCATTTCTATGGCGTTGATCCGTATTCACGCTTGCGAAGGTGCTGATCGAGGTCCGTCGCACGGCTGGGCATCACATAAATACATCAAAATACATCATTTACAGCAATTGATTTCAGTGGCACTAGATTCCCCACACCCGTGCATCCTCACATCAACCAGTGACGTTCAACATGCCCAAATCCCCGCCCCTGAAGGTCACGTTGCAGGATGTCGCGCGCGAATCCGGGGTTTCGCCTGCCACCGTGGACCGTGTGCTGAACGACAGGGATGGCGTCCGCAGCCGGACGCGGGATGTGGTGTTGGGTACGGCGCGCAGGTTGGGCTATATCTCTGACCCGTCTGCTCCCGATGCGGGCAGCGACGCCCCGGTGATACCGTTGGTATTTTTACTGCCTGCGGGCACTAACGCGTTCATCGACTCGCTGCATCGCAATATTGAGGCCGCTGCCGCCTGCCGGCCCGAACTGGTGGTAACGATTGACCGGATCGAGGGATTCAACCCTCAGACGCTGGCCAACCGTCTGGCCGATTTGCGCGGGGTTGCGGCAGGCGTCGGTCTGATTGCGCAAGACCACCCGATTGTGCGTGAGGCCATTCGCGCCCTCGCCCAGACCGGGGTGCATGTGGTCACCCTGGCGTCCGATATCCAGAACGTGCCGCGACTGGCCTATGTCGGCATCGACAACCGGCAGGCCGGGCGGTTGGCGGGGCAGTTGATGGGGCGGCTGTTGCCCAAGGGGCAGCCCGCCAAAGCCGCGCTGTTTGCGGGCTCGCTGTCCTACCGGGGGCATGAAGAACGCGAGATGGGCTTTCGCCACATCCTGCGCGACGAATTTCCGCATATTCAGATACTTGAATTACGAGAGATCATGGATGACCGCCAAAAGGCCGTGGTCGAAACCCGCGCTTTGCTGGACCAGCACCCCGATCTGGCGGCCATTTATAACGTGGGTGGCGGCACGGCGGGCATTGCGACCGAACTTGCAGCGCGCAGTTTGGCGGGCCGGGTGATGATGATCAGCCACGAAGCCACCGACAGCAACAAGCGCTATCTGCTGGATGGCACCGTCGATGCGGTGATCGACCAGAACCCAAGGGTCGAGGCGCGCGAGGCGCTGAACCTTCTGACCGCCGCCGTGCGGGGCGAGGCTTATGCTTATATCCCGCCCCGGCTGCAACTGATCCTGCGGGAAAATCTGCCCGACGAATAGGGGTCAGCCTGCGACAGCAGCGGGGTTTTCCGCAATGATCGCAATGCCTTGCTTAGCCCCGATGCACATGGTTGCCAGACCATAGCGCCCGCCCAGTGGTGCAACTCATCGATCAGATTGATCAGAATGATCGCCCCCACCCCCCCTGCCCCGCCATTGATGCCGCTGGCATTGCCCTCCGTGACCGACCCATCCTCGCTGAAGGCGGGGCGCAGTCTGGCCATATGCTCGGCCGTCACGTCGGGGCGCGCCGGTTCGTCGGTGTCCAACAGCACGTCTGTGGCACCCTTTTTCACCGCCACCGGCACGATCTGCGCGCCCCCCCCCTCTGCAATTTGTGCATGCCACCGTTTTTCCTTAGGTCCAAAGCGGTGTCCTACAGGCTTGATCTCGCGATGCCCTGTTTCAGCTTTGTCGGCGCAGTGCCAAAGCGAGCTTTGAAACTTTTGGAAAAATGCGAGACGGAGGCAAAACCGCAGGCCATCGCAATTTCCTGCAGTGTCACATTTGTCGTGCTCAGCAGGTTGCGGCCATGGTCCAGCCGCATGCTGCGGTAAAAGTCGCCCGGTGTCTGGCCCGTGGCGTCGCGGAAAAGGCGTTCCAGATGGCGGCGCGAACACCCCGCCGCTTCGGCCAGATCGTCCATTGGCAGCGGGTCTTCGATGTGGCGGTTCATCAGCGTCACAGTGGCGATCAGCACGGGATTGCGCGTTGACATCAGAGCCGCCAGCGAACTGCGCTGATGGGGATCGACACCCGGCATCAAGGTCCGCAAGCACATCTCGGAGACCATCGCCGCGAAATCACCGCCGTGATCTGTCGCGATAATCGACAGCATCATGTCGGTGGATGCAGCCCCGCCGCCACAGGTGACCAAGCGCCCGTCGGTTTCAAACCGATTGCCGGTGGGGATGTAGTCCGGGAAGGTTTCGGCAAACCCGGGCTGGTTTTCCCAATGCAGGGTAAAGCGCCGCGATTGCAGCAGCCCGGCCTTGGCCAAGGCGAACGCCCCGGTACAAATGCCGCCCACGATGCCGCCGTGCCGGTGATGCCGCTGAACCGCACCAAATATGGCAGGTGCGGTCGCAGCCACCGCAGGGTTGCCTCCGCAGACGAACAGCCGCGTGTCTTTGTCCAGTGGTGACACCGGACCATCGGCACCAACCGTGATCCCAGCTGAACTTACCACCGGCCCACCATTTTCGGACAGCACGCTCCAGCGATACAGGGGTTGCTGCGACAGTTGATTGGCAATCCGCAGCGGCTCGACCGCAGACGAAAAGGCAAGAAGCGTGAAGCCCGGAACCAGCACGAAGGCGTAGGACCGGGTCACTGACTGGTCCGACACCGGAAAATACGCGGCACCTACGGGAACCAGAGGATCTTGACCTGCCATGTCACTGCTTTCCTGACGGGTGCCCCGTGCCGCGCCGGGTACTTTCATCCCAGCTATCGCCAAGAATATAGCCGTTCACAAGCAGATGTTCAGGGGCAACGTCCTACACCTGACCTGCGTGGCCCCCGTGTCCGGCACGATCAGACCCGTGCAGTTTCCTTGGCCAACAACCCTTGCAGCAAGGCCAGGCGGTCTGCGCTGAAATCGCCCGGCAACGGCATGGGTTTTTGCAGGGCCCGTATGAAGAACTGACGAAAATCGGCACGTTCCGTACACCACGCCAGCAGTTTCACCCCTTGCGGCGGGTGCACAAGGGCTAGCGGCAAAACCGTGCGGGTGGTCTTGTTCTCTGCAAGGTCGGTGTAGCCAAACGAAAGCGGCTGACACGCACGGATTGCTGCATGCACGACGGCAAGGTCCGCCGCATCTGCCTTGGGTGCATCGCCTGACCAGTGGTTGGCCGCCGGGCGTACGTCGAGCAACTGATAGACACGCCCCAGCAGCGCAGCCTCGGGGTCCGTTGTGGCCAGCCGCGCCAAGGCAGCTTTGGCCGCCGCCGCAGTCACCGGGTCGCCCCGATACCCCGCCAAGGCCAAACCACGCAGCGCCGCATCGCGCAGGTCTGGGTCCAGACCCATCGGCTGCGTTGCCGCACCACCCGCGCTTGCAGCGTGGCCGATCCCTGCGGCAGCGGCGGCCCCGGCAAACCGGGTGGCAAGCGCACGGCGAGTCAGCGCTTCGGTTGCGGGCGGGGTGCGACCGGGTCGCATGTCGACTCCTCCGTGAGGCAAAAAGGGCAATCTTTGGTGCATAGCACAGGTCGCGAGGTCCAGCATACGGCTTGAATCCCGGGGCCAGACGGTCACTGCAATCTGGCAGGCACTTGTTAATCAGCCGTTGAGAAAACACGCCGTTGTCTCAAATCGCCCCTGCACCCATCAAATACCCCCCATTTCATTTTCTGGACAGCTCCGCCGCGCCCTGACTTTGTGATGGCTGGGTTGCAACAGCAAAAGATCGCGCAGGGTTTCCATCAGCGCACCACCCTTCGTTTTCCAGTAGGCTTATGGCAGGCGTCCATTTGCGGCCCGTCTCGCGATTATGTCGTCGGGATCACGTTGCAGCAGGCCTGCGAAGGTTTCTGCGATGATGTGGTTTGCGGTCGCGCCGACCCGTTCGCCGCGTTCATGAAACATGGCATCGCACAGAAAGTATAGCCAGGCGGGGATCTCTGTCAGAAACGTCTGCCGGCCTCTGGTTTCATCTGCTTTGGTATTATGCGGGGGCTTTGTTGCGCAAATGTGATGAGGGATTCACTCAGTGAATCCAGCGTGGTAGCTGGCCTGCATGAGCAGACCGCAGCCCCCGACCTACCGCACCACGAACTGGCATGACGACAACCTAGCGCGGGTCGCTGTCGATCTGGTTCGATCCCCAGACACAATGGCTGGCCGCGCCGACCGGCAAGCGTGGGCGTCAGCCGGGCTTCACCGACGCTGCGATCCGGGCTTGCCTGAGATTGAAGGCACTCTTTGGCCTTTCCCTGCGGCAGACCACGGGTATGGTGGCCAGTCTGCTTGATCTTGCCGGGCTGGACTGGCTGGTGCCGGACTTCAGCACCCTTTGCCGTCGCCAGAAGACCCTGACCGTCCACATCCCCTATCGCCCTGGCACGGGTGCTCTCCACCTCTTGATCGACAGCATAGGTGTGAAAGCCGAAGGCGATGGTGAGTGGTTGGCAAAGAAGCACGGACCATCCAAACCACGCGATTGGCGCAAGGTCCACCTCGGGATCGACGCGGACACGCTGGAGATCAGGGCCATCGAGATCACCGGCAGCCGGGTTGGCGATGCGCCGGTCCTGCCCGACCTGCTGGACCAGATCGCTGACGATCAGCCCCTCGGCATGGTCACTGCGGACGGCGCCTACGACATGCGCGCCCGCCACGCCGCCATCGCGGCACGCGGGTCCGCCGCCGTCATCCCGCCCCGCAAGAACGGAAAGCCATGGACGGAACACACAGCTGGAGCAGCCGAGCGCAACGAGGCCCTGCGCAGTTGCCGCCGCCTTGGTCGGGCAATCTGGAAACGCTGGACCGGTTACCACAGACGAAGTCTGGTTGAGGCAAAGATGCGGTGCCTCAAGCTTCTGGGTGAACGCGTCATGTCCCGCGACTTCGACCGCTAGGTCGCCGAGCTTCAGATCAGGGCTGCGATCCTGAACCGCTTCACCGCCCTCGGAAGGTCGCCTACGTAGCGCGCAGGATAAGTCTGTGCAGGGAAAGGGGTAATCCGGACTGCAGGGGCTTTGCGCAACAAAGCCCCACCGGCGTATGGAGCCGGGTCGGGGCTATTTGCAGCATCAGCTTTTCTGAACGGCCAATAGTTTGAATAGCTTGTCTAAATATTTGGCATCAGCAGTGCGGCTGTCAGCCCCCGCCAGACGTGCTGATCAACGAAACACGGCATATCAAAGCTTTCGCAGCGCCCGGATTTCTTGCCGCGCGCAACGCAAGCCGCCATGGCAGGGCGAATGTGAGACCGTAGTTGTTTGGCACATGGTCACAGATGCTCAAATTTTGGGCAACTGACATCCGCCCGATGGCGTTGCTTGACGATTGTTGCAACTGGCATTTGGGCGGCAAAACCTTTGTCAAAACCCGTGGCGGCGAAGCTCCGCCTCTATCCGTGCCCGCGACGGCGCATCACGGGTTGGGAACGCCGCAAAGTAGTGCGCAGCAGAGGCATCGGGCTTGCGGCGATGCACCTCTTGTTTCCAGCGCGCCGCATGGTTGTGTCGTCCGGCCAATGAATTGGCAGCGAGCGCAATCATGGCGATCAGGTAATGTGCACCCGGCGTGGTAGCGGCCTTGTCACCCCAACGTGCCGCGGCGTCATAATCGCCAGTCTGCATCAACATCTGCGATCGTACCCCATGAACACCATAGAGCAGCGGGTCCAGCGGGCTGAGCTGCAGCGCCGTGTCCAGCCCGCGGTCGGTGGCGTCACTGGTGCCAATCAGCATCGACGTAAAGGCCGATGCGTAAAAGCCTTGCGCATAGTTGGGGTTCAGTGTGGTCGCGCGGGTCAACCAGTCCAGTGCTGTGTCGGGCTCGTTGGTCAGCCAATACGAACGCCCCATGGTAAAACAGGCAAAGGGGTCCAGCGGGTCAAGCGCCACGCCCCGTTCGGCATAGCGACGCGCGGCTTGTGCCGCGGCCGCAACATCGGGGGCAAGATGCAGAAAGGCTTCCAGAAAGCTGGTGAAGGACAGCCCGGCATAGGCGCGGGCAAAGCGCGGGTCCATCGTGACTGCACGCTCGAAATGCAGCTTTGCCCGCACGTTATCGGCGGGCGTAAAGCGATACAGATGATGCAGGCCCAGATGGTAGTTGGACCAGGCATCCAGCGCTTCGGACCCGCTGTGCCTCGCCGCCTGCGCCTCGTTCAACGGAATATACATTTCCAGCGCCGATATCAGATGGGTGACAATCCGATGGCGAAGGTCGTCGATCCCGTCCAATCCAGCGGCAAGGCGATCCCCCCAGATCACCTCGTCAGTGCTGGTATCGACCAATGCCAAAGTGACAGACAACCCTGTGCCGCGCATTTCAATATCGCCCGACAGAACGTAGCGCGCGCCAAGTGCCGTCGCCACCAGGCTCAGGTCCGGCTCACTGTCGCGAAACCGAAAGGATGACCCTCGCGCGATCACCGCCAACCAACGCAGACGCGACAGCGCCTGTATGATCTCATGCGGAATTGCATCGGCAAGGATCGCGACGTCGGCGGGCATTGCCCTTGCGCGAAACGGCAGAATGGCAATGGATGGACGTGTTGTGAGCGGGCCACCAAGATCAATGTCCGGAACTTTGGGGCTGACCAATGCGGCATGCCTGTCTTGCACCTCGGCGACAAAGCGGAAGCCCCTGCCGTGAATGGTGCGAATAACCGACTGCGACCCGCCATCATCGCCGACCGCCTGCCGTGCCGAGCGGATACGGCTTGCAATACTTGCGTCTGACACGACCCGCCGTTGCCAGATGGCTTCGGCGATTTCATCTTTCGGAACCATGCGATCACGATGACGGATCAGATGCACCAGCAGCGCAAGCACTTGCGGTTCCAGCCTGACGGGCCGACCGCTGCGCACAAGTTCAAACCGTTCGGGGTCGAGGCGAAAATCGCCGAAAATCCATGCCATGTGAAAGAATAGCAAAAGATCGTGGGGTTTCTGCATGAAATCTTCAGGAACGCATCAAGCGTTTGGTTCCGTATGCGCGCACAATGGGGCAATCGCGGGCACTGCCCCGGTCAAACGGCGACAAGGATCATCATCATGGACGCGCAGAAAATACGCACGACGCAAGGCCGGGGGCGGCTGTATGACAGCATTCTGGATACTGTCGGGGATACGCCGGTTGTGCGGATCAACAACCTCGCCCCTCAGGGTGTCAGGGTTTACGTGAAGGCCGAATTTTTCAACCCGGCCGCTTCCGTCAAGGACAGGCTCGCCCTGAACATCATTGAGGCCGCTGAACGGGCAGGCACGTTGAAGCCGGGGCAGACGGTGGTGGAGGCGACAAGCGGCAACACCGGGATCGGGCTTGCGATGGTTTGTGCGCAAAAGGGTTATCCGCTGGTCGTGACGATGGCGGACAGCTTTTCCGTAGAGCGTCGGCGTTTGATGCGGATGCTGGGGGCAAAAGTGATCCTGACGCCGCGTGCTCAGAAGGGCACGGGCATGTATATGAAAGCTGTGGAACTGGCCGCACAACACGGCTGGTTTCTGGCCCGCCAGTTCGAAACCCCGGCCAATGCCGACATTCATGAGGCCACCACGGCGCGCGAGATTATCGGCGATTTCGCAGGCGACAGGTTGGATTATGTCGTGACGGGCTATGGCACGGGCGGCACTGTCACTGGCCTTGCACGGGTACTGCGCAAGGAACGGCCCGGGACGAAGATCATCCTCGCCGAACCCGCCAATGCCCAACTCGTCGGCAGCGGCGTGGCACAGGCACGGACCGAAGGCGGCGGTCCGGCAGTCAGTCATCCCAGTTTTGAGCCACACCCCATTCAGGGCTGGACCCCGGATTTCATTCCACACGTCCTGCAAGAATGCCTCGACAGTGGCGGCTATGACGCGTTGATCCCGGTTGCGGGGGCCGATGGCATCACCTGGGCCAAAAAACTTGCGCAGCGTGAAGGCATCATGACTGGCATTTCAGGCGGTGCCAGTTTTGCCGTTGCCATGGGAATTGCACAGCAGGCAGCGCCCGGCACCGTCATTCTGGTGATGTTGCCCGACACTGGTGAGCGTTATCTCAGCACGCCGTTGTTCGCGGATATCCCCGAAGACATGGATGCAGACGAGATGGCGCTGTCCCTCTCGACGCCGGGGTTCCGGCTGGGGTGACGGGTTTAGAGCCTGACACAGGCCCACAAACCTCCCATCGACAAAGGATGACCAGATGACACCGGACGAACCCTGCAAGGCTGAAACGCTGGACCCGTCAGATTGGGATCAGACCCGGGCCTTGGCGCATCTTATGGTAGATGACGCCATCGACCATATGCGTACCATTCGCGACCGCCCGGTCTGGCAAGCCATACCAGACCGGGCGGTCGCGGCTTTTGCCACGCCCGTGCCGCTTGGGCCACAACCGCTTGATGAGATTTATGCACAATTCACCGATACCGTGATGCCCTACCGCATGGGCAATGTGCATCCGCGGTTCTGGATGTGGTACATGGGGGCAAGCAGTTTCACCGGCGCGTTGGCTGATTTTCTGGCTGCCATCGACGGGTCGAACCTTGGCGCGGGCAGTACCGCTGCAAGTCTGGTGGATCGGCAAACAACCGACTGGATCCGTGCCATGATGGGGTTTCCCGAAACCGCAAGCGGCACGTTGGTGAACGGCGGTTCGATGGCCAACATCATCGGGCTGATGGCAGCACGCAATCACATGGCGGGGGTCGATCTGCGGCAGGTGGGCGTGGCGGCGATGGCACAGCCACTGCGGTTCTACGCCTCTGATCAGGTGCATGCCTGCCACGACAAGGCGATGAACCTGCTGGGGTTGGGGCGGCATAGCCTTTGCCGGGTCGCTTCAGACGATGCGTTCAGGTTGGATATCGCCAAACTACGGGCGGCCATCCAACAGGACCGCGCCAACGGGCTACGCCCGGCCTGCGTCATCGCCACAGCCGGGACCACCAACACCGGGTCAATCGACCCACTTTCAGACCTGGCCGATCTGTGTGCGCAGGAAGGCATCTGGCTTCATGTCGATGGCTGCATCGGTGCTCTGATCGCGATTGCCCCACAGAACCGGCATCTGGTTGGCGGAATTGACCGGGCCGATTCGCTGGCGCTTGACCTGCACAAAGGTCTGCATGCGCCCTTTGATGTGGGCGTGGCCCTGATCCGTGACAGACGGCATCATCGCCAGACCTTTGCCGAAAATGCCGAGTATTTGCAAAAGACCACGCGCGGCATTGCCGCCGCAGAGCTGCTGAGCGACTACACTCTTGACACGTCCCGCAGCTTTCGGGCGTTGAAGGTCTGGATGACCCTCAAGGAACATGGGGTCGAAAAATTCGGCCGCTTGATTGATCAGGGCATCGAGCAAGCGCGTCATCTGGATGGCGTGTTCGCGCAGGACGCCAGGATCGAACGGATGGCCCCGACCGTCGTGGATATCGTGTGTTTCCGCTTTAACCCCGGTGGCTTGGATGAAAATGCTCTGCGGGCATTGAACATCGAAATCATGGTAAGACTGCAAGAAACGGGCGTCGCGGCTGTGTCGGATACCACCATACATGGCCGTCACAGCCTGCGTCTTGCCATCTGCAATCATCGCACACAGAAATCTGATCTGGACCTGCTGCGGGCCGAAATCTTGCGGATCGGCGACATGCTGACATGAGGTATCACGGTGCGTTCTTCGAGTGACCCGTGCCGGTGGAATAAAGGGCCGCTTTCACGAAATGCAGCAATTTATGCAATCGTATCAACGACATTGCATTTGTCGTCACAAAGTACGGTGTCAGGCGGAAACCAGCGATGTATCAAACGCCAGTCAAATATTCTCGCGCGTGAATATCTCAAACGGCACAATGCTGGTCCAGTTGCCGCCCTCGGCGGGCGATGCACAGGCGCGCATCATGCCCGCGACCGCTTCTTGCGCCATCAGTTTCAGTGGGTGTGAAATGGCCACCATCATGGTGCCATCCATCAAAGCGGCGCGGGTGACGTCCATCAACTGATAGCCGACGACGACGATCTTGCCCGCCCGGTCCGAATTGCGCAGCGCGGTCAGTGCGCCGGTGATACCGCCACCGGCGACATAAAGCCCGGTCAGATCGGGATGCTCCCGCAACAACCTTTCCGTCATTTCCTGCGCAATGGTGCTGGATTCAAACGTCAGCAGCGGCTCCAACAGGGTAAAATCGGGGGCGTATTCCCTGAAATAGCTGCGAAAGCCGCTCTCGTTCATTTCCTGACAGCGGTAGCGGTGATTTCCGACCAGCACGCCCAACTTGCCGGGCGCTTTGCTGATCTTTTCGATAGCCCAAGCCGCCGTGCGCCCGACTTTCCAGTTGTCCAGACCGATGTAATGCACCTGCCCCGTCGCCGAAAGTTGCGAAATCAACGCAAAGATCGGCACGCCCCGCGCCCGAAGGATGTCCAGAGTTTCCGTCACCAGCGGATGCACCGCCGCCACCACCGCAATCGCATCGCAGGATTCGGCAAGATCAAGCAGGCGCGCTGATATGTTTTGCGGTGACAGATCTTCCAGAAACTCGATTCGTGCGTCCACCTCTGCCTCGGTGACCGATTTGGCTTGCAAGGCCAAGGCCGCGCCCAGATCGCGGTAAAAACTGCGGTTCGGTTGGTGCAAGAGAAAGCCCAGCCGATACCTTGGCCGGTTCGCTGCCACATGCGCCTGAATAGCGCCGGTGCCGTAAAAGTTAATTGCTTCAGCGGCTTCCTGCACGCGTTGACGCGTAGGTTGGCGCACATTCTGCGCCCCGGACAGCACCCGGTTGACCGTCGCGACCGAGACACCTGCCATCTTTGCGAGATCGGGAATGGTTGGACGCTGCATGTGACCTCCACTATCATTTCATATCACGCATCAACAATAATGAGATGAATGATACGTTCTTTGATGACCTGAATTAACGCATCTTGATTTGAGTCAAGTCAAGGCGTCTATCTCAGCCCAACAGGGCCAAGCGCAGAGCTGCCCACCCACACCATCGCAACGTCCCCGAACTGTGCCCTTGGCAGAGGTCGGCCCGGCTTTGCGCAGATCGGCAGACCGCTGCCAGACGGAGGACAGATGGACGACCTGCAATCAGGCACCCGCAACAAGCGCGGCGATTGGGCCCCCACCGCCACCTTGGAAATTGCCCCGTTCTGGCAAAAGCCGCGCAGTCTGCGCAAGATATTGGCATGGGTGCCGGACTATATCTGGCCGTGGAATGCCTTCCACATGGCAACCGCGCTGCTGTATTTTTACTTCGTCATCCCCGACGTGGCCGTGATGAAGACCCTGTCCTGGGGCTGGGTATTGTGGCTTTACGCCGTCAACGCGGCCGCCATCTTTGTGATGTACGGCAGTATCGAACTGTTCTGGTATGTACGGCGCAAGCAGGGCAACAGGTTCAAATACAACGCGAAATTCCCCGGGGAACAGCCTTCCGACGTATTCTGGTTCAAAAGTCAGAACATTGACAACTTCCTGCGTACCTTCGGATTCTCGATTCCGCTGTGGACGCTGGTGCAGGTGGGCATGCTCTATGCTTTCGCCAATGGCTATGCGCCTTGGCTGGCTTGGGCGGATCATCCGATCTATCTGGCGGTGCTGGTGCTGCTGTGCCCGGCGATCCAGGAAGTGCATTTCTTCTGCATCCACCGCCTGATCCATGTGCCGATCTTCTACAAATGGATCCATTCGGTTCACCACAATTCGGTCAACCCCAGCCCGTGGTCGTCGCTGTCGATGCACCCGGTGGAAGGCTTGCTCTATCACGCCGTCTGCCTCTGGCATCTGGTGATCCCCTCGAACCCGATCATCGGCCTGTTCCAACTGCATATCGCGGGTTTTGGCGCGGTGAACGGCCATATCGGGTTTGATAAGCTGGAGATCACCGAGGACACCGCGTTGGGTAGCCACGCCTATGCCCACTACCTGCACCACAAGTATTTTGAGGTGAACTATGGCGGCGATGGCCTGATCCCTTTGGATAAATGGTTCGGCTATTGGCACGACGGCTCCAAGGCGGGCGATGCCCAGATGCAGGCCCGGTTTGAGGCAAAAAAGGCCCGGATGAACGCCAAGCGTGTCTGACCCCACGACAGTGAAATTCCAAACGGGCGGTGGAGGAGACCTCGCCCGGATGGAGAGAACCACCCAAACCACCGCCGATCCGGCGGCAACACGGAGGAGAACAAGATGAAATTATCCCTGAAAATGGTGCTGGCCAGCACAGCCATGGTGGCAATGACCGTAACGGCAACTCTGGCTGCAGATATCGCTGTCATCGGCGGTTCGAACGATGATGCGTTCTGGAACAAGATCAAAAAGGGGCTGGACGACGCGACCCCCGGCATCGTTGCCAATGGCGGTTCGGTCAACTACCTGCGTTTGCAGAACTATGACAATTTCGCCCCCGATGTGGTGCAACTGATCCGCACCGCGATTTCGATGGATGTTGATGGTCTGGTGATCCCGAATTGGGTGCCCGAGGCCGAAGATCCCGCGATCAAGGACGCCATCGCCGCTGGCATCACGGTAATCTTGATGAACGCGGGCGGCGCGGACAAAGCCCGCGAGCTCGGCGCGATCAACTACATCGGCAATGAAGAATACCCGGCAGGCGTGGCGGGCGGCGAGTATTTCGCCAAGCACGGCCAGAAACACGTGCTCTGCGTCAACACCCTACCCGGTGCCACCAACACCGAAGCCCGTTGCAAAGGCGTCGCCGATGCGATGACCGCCGCTGGCTTTACCTCCGAACAACTGCCGCTGCCGACCACCAGCTTTGGCGACCCGACCGCTGTGGCTGAGGCGATCAAGGCCACCTTGCTGAAAGACACCACGATTGACGGGGTCATCACCATTTCCGCAGGCGATGCGGATTCGGCGGCGACCGGCATTCAGCAATCCGGCCTGACCACCGTGGCGCTCGCATCGTTTGACATGAACGAAGCGGGCCTTGCGCGGATTAAAGCCGGCACGCAAAGCTTTTCCATCGACCAGCAGCCCTATCTGCAAGGCTTCCTCGCCACCACTCTGCTGGCTTCGGCGATCGACTTTGGCACCTCGTTGCCGACCTTCCCGGTGCTGACCGGTCCGGGCATCGTCGATGCGTCCAACATCGACGCCACTCTGGCCGGTGTTGAAAAGGGCGCACGCTGATCCTGTGCTTGGGTCTGCCGCACTTGGCAGGCCCAAACCGCCCATAGCCAACACATCAGGGGGAGCCCCATGTCGATATTTTCCTCACTCGGCGGCCTGCTGCGCCGCCCCGAGGCCGGGGCTTTCCTGGGCCTGTCCGCCGTGCTGATTTTCTTCACGATCTTCGGCGGCATCACCTTTCTGAAACCCGCAGGCATCGCCAGCTGGATGAACGTCGCCGCGAATTTGGGGGTCATCGCCATCCCGGTCGGGCTGCTGATGATCGCCGGAGAGTTGGACATTTCCGTCGGTGCAATGGTGCCGTTTGGCGCGATGACAGTGGCAGTGATCGCGGGCCATTACGGACTGTCGATCTGGCTGGGTGTCGCCGTGGCCCTCACCTTCGGCGTCCTCGTCGGGCTGATCAACGGCTATATGGTGATCCGAACGGCGGTGCCTTCGCTGATCGTCACCCTCGGCAGCCTGTTCGCGGTACAAGGCATCGTGCTGGGCCTTACCGTGCTGATCACCAAGTCCACCTCTGTGGCATTGGCCACCGAAGGCCCCGCCAAGACCATTTTCGGCGATTTCTTCTTTGGCGGTCAAGTACAGGTCATGGTGATCTGGTGGCTGGCGATCACGGCGGCCTATGTGTTCTTCGTCCACTTCTCACGCTTCGGGAACTGGATCTTCGCCATGGGTGGCGACAAGGTGTCCGCCCGCAACGCAGGCATCCCGACCGAGCGCATGACGATCCTGCTGTTCGTGTTGTCCTCGACCTCGGCAGCCTTTGTCGGCATGTGTCAGGCGATCCTGTATAATTCGGCGCAGGTCGCAGGCGGGCAGTCGTTCATCTTCAACGCGATCATTTCGGTGGTGGTGGGTGGCGTGCTGCTGACCGGCGGCTTCGGCTCGATCATCGGGATTTTCTTTGGCACGCTGACCTTCGCAATCGTCACCCAAGGCATCTATTACACCGATTTCGACCGCAACTGGTCGTCGCTGATTATCGGCGTGCTGCTGCTGGTGGCGGTCTTGATGAACAACACCTTCCGTAAGATGGCGCTGTCTTATGCGCCCAGGAAGGCGGTGAAATGATGGGCAACGCATTGCTTTCGCTCAAGGGTATCAACAAAAGCTTCGGCCCGATTGACGTTTTGCACGACATCAACCTCGACATCCGCGCAGGCGAGGTTCTGTGCCTGCTGGGTGACAATGGCGCGGGCAAATCCACCGTGATCCGCCTGCTGTCCGGCGTGCATCGTCCGACCTCTGGCAACATCGAAATCGACGGGCACCCCGTCAGCTTCAAAAGCCCGCGCGATGCGTCCGAGGCGGGCATTGCCACCGTCCACCAGTTCGGCGGCACCTTTCCGTTGATGTCGATTGGCCGCTCGTTCTTTGTCGGGGTCGAGCCCACAAAAGGCATCGGCCCGTTCAAAATCTTTGACCGCAAACGCGCCAATGCCGTCGCCGTGCAAGCCGTGCAAAGCTTTGGCATCACCCGCATCACCGATGGCGACCGTCTGGTGGGCGGGCTGTCGGGCGGCGAGCGTCAGGCGCTCGCCATCGCCCGCGCCGTGCATTTTGGTGCGCGCGTCTTGATCCTGGATGAACCCACCGCCGCCTTGGGCGTCAAACAAGCCGCCCATGTGTTGCGCATCGTCAATGAAGCCAAGCGCCGCGGCCTTGCCGTGATTTTCATCACCCATCAGGTGATGCACGCGATGGCGGTGGGGGATCATTTCGCCGTGCTGATCCGCGGTGGCATCGCCGCCGATTTCAAGAAGGGTGAGCGTACCCGCGAAGAAATCACCGATCTGATGGCGGGCGGCGAAACCATGGCCGGGTTGGAAGCCCAGATCGAGGCTGAAACCGCATAAGTTCCCACGCCCGGCACTCTCCCTCGCCAGGCCATACAGCCCGTTGGGCCGGATACCGTTCGGCCCCGCAAATTTCCCCCGTTTAAGGACCAGCAAAATGGCCAGTTGGACCCGCGCTTGCGCCACCGATGACATCGACCTTGACGACATGATCCGCTTTGACCACGGCAGCCAGACCTTCGTGGTGGTGCGCAGCCCCGAGGATGAATTCTTCGCCATGGACGGCATTTGCAGTCACGAGCATGTGCATCTCTGCGGTGGTCTGGTGATGGATGGCGCTATCGAATGCCCCAAGCACAGCGCCACTTTCGACTATCGCACGGGCGAGGCTACCCGCGCGCCCGCTTGTATCAACCTGAAAATCTGGCCCGTCAAGGTTGACGGCGGCCAAGTGTATATCGAGATCTGACATGAGCTTCCAACTTGCCGCCTGCGCCGAAATGCTGTGGCGCGACCGCCCGATAGACTGGCGCGCCTCGCGCCTGAAAGAGCTTGGCTTCGGCGTCGGCCTTTGGAACTGGCCCGCGCATGATCTGGCAAAGCTTGAGGCCAGCGGGGCCACTTTCACCATCATGAATGGCTATCTTGAGGGGCGTCTGGCCGACGATGCCGGGGCCGATATGCTGCTGAAATCGGCCTATGAGACGGTGCAGATCGGCAAGCGACTGGGCGTGCAGCGGTTGAACCTGCACGGCACGGGCTTGGGTGATGGTGGCATCCCGATCTGGCAGACGCAGGAAGTCAGCGGCGCGATGTGGCTGAAAGCCCGCGACACGCTGAACCGCATCTGCGATATGGCCGAAGCGGAAAGTGTTGTTTTCACGCTGGAAAATCTGAATCTGCTGGATCATCCCGGCTGTCCGTTCGGATCGACCGCCGATGTGCTGGCTTTGGTGTCGTCCATCAACCGCCCACAACTGCGCATCAATCTGGATCTTTATCACACGCAAATCGGTGAGGGCGATCTGATCCGCTGGGTCGAGAAATGCTTGCCGTGGATTGGCGAGGTGCAGGTCGCCGACAACCCTGGTCGCTGTGAACCCGGCACGGGGGAGATCAACTATCACGGCATTGCCCGCGCACTGAAGGGCATGGGCTATTCCGGCCCCGTCGGTCTTGAATCCTTCGCAAAAGGCGATGACGAGGTGGCCCTTGCCGCCTTCCGCACCGCGTTTACGGTGTAAAACATGGTCACCAAAGCCAACCGCCCGACCGTCCACGACATGCGCGCGATGAAAGCGCGGGGCGAGAAGATCAGCATGCTTTACGTCACCACGCTGGACGAAGCCGCCGCTGCGGATGCGGCGGGTATCCACATGCTGTCGATCGAAAGCCGCTTTTTCACGCCAGAGATGCGCGAGGCCGCAGGGCGCTGCTTCGTACAAGTCGGCCTGCCCTTCGGCCCTTATGGTGGGCTCGCGACCGCCGAAGACTACCTCCGCGCGGCGTTCAAGTTCACTGCGATGGGGGGCGATTGCTTTTACTGCGCGGCCAGTTTGGATATCCAGAAAGCCCTGTGCGACAACCACATGCCAGTGGTGGCCCATGTCGGTCTGATCCCGTCCTACATCACATGGACCGGCTGGCGCGCGGTGGGCAAGACCGCCACCGAGGCGCGTGTCGGTCTGGGATCACGTCAAGCAGTTGGAAGCCATCGGCTGTTTTGGCGCAGAACTCGAAGTCGTCCCCGATCGGCTGGGCGAGGCGATCAGCCGCAACACTCCGCTGATCATGCTAGGGATGGGCGCGGGGCCGGGGGCCGATGCGCAATATCTGTTTGCCGAGGATGTGCTGGGCCACACCGATGGCCACAAACCGCGCCACGCCAAAACCTATCGCAACTTCGCCGCTGAATACGCCCGGCTACAATCCGAACGCATCGCCGCCTTTCGCGAATTTATCGCCGATGTGAACACAGGCACCTATCCGCAGCCGCAGCACAATGTTGCGATGTCGGACGCCGAATTCAACGCCTTCACCCAAGGGCTCAACCTCTGATGCACAGGGCACCCCGCCCCCACGAAGGGGGAGGGGATGGCACGTCATCCGCAAGCCACACCACTGACCAAGGAACCATCATGCTGAACACAGCCCTTCTTGGCGCAGGCCGTATCGCCGGCGTCCATGCCACCGCGATATCCTCCAACCCCGGCAGCCGCCTTGTCGCCGTGGCCGACATCAACGCCGATGCCGCCGCCAAACTCGCCGCGCAATTTGGTGCCGAGGCGCGCAGCACCGAGTCCATCCTCGCCGACCCCAAGATCGACGCGGTGCTGATCGCCACCTCGACCGACACCCATTCCCATCTGATCGAGCGCGCCACCGCCGCAGGCAAGGCCGTGCTGTGCGAAAAGCCGGTCGATCTGTCACTGGCGCGCGCTCAAGCCTGCCAGAAGGCGGTGGCCAGCCATGGTCGCCCGGTGATGATCGGCTTCAACCGCCGCTTCGATCCCAACTTTGCCGCACTGAAAGCCGCCACCGATGCGGGCGAGATCGGCAAGCCGGAGCTGCTGTCGATCACCTCGTTTGACCCGGCACCGCCCCCGGTCGCCTATATCAAGGTCTCGGGCGGGTTGTTCCGCGACATGATGATCCATGATTTCGACATGGCGAACTTCATCATGGGGTCTGCGCCATACAGCGTCACCGCCGTGGGCACCTCGATTGTCGATCCAGAAATCGGTGCGGCGGGCGATGTTGATACGGCCGTCGTGACGCTCACTTACGCCGATGGCCGGATCGCGGTGATCAAGAATTCGCGCCGTGCCGTCTATGGCTATGATCAGCGGCTGGAACTTCTCGGCTCCACCGGGTTGTTGCAAGCACAGAACATGCTGGAAAACACAGTGGTAAAATCGACCACAGCCGGTGTCACGGGGGCAAAGCCGACCTACTTTTTCCTCCAACGCTATATGCCCGCCTATGCCGCTGAATGGGCAGCCTTCGTGGCTGCGGTGAATTCGGGCAGCGCCGTGCCTGTCACCCTCGCCGATGGCGTGGCTGCACTTGCCATGGCCGAGGCCGCAACGCTGTCGGTCAAGACGGGAAGCCCGGTTACTTTGGCAAGCGTGCTGGGATAGGACCGCCTCCGCCAATCGCTTTGGCCTGCGGCTGATCATCCCCGCGTCGGGTCAAGGCGGGCCATGCGCGATCCGTGGCGAAACAACGATGCGCAAGGGCGGACGAACCTATCGCGTCAGGCCCTACCGCGCATCCAGCGCAAGCAGCCAGTGCAAGGCCCGGTTGACCGCCACAGGCAGGACCGACATGTGGGTCTCATTTGCATAGGTTTCGTAGCGAGCGGTCACCCCGGGCAGGCCTGACAGAAATGCCGCCATGTCTTGGGCGGCAGCGATTGTGCGGGTTTCGGCTTTTTCGGCCAGCCGCTTTTCCGCGTCTTCTGCGCCCTGTTGAAACGGGGCAAGGTCGTCGCCTTCCCACTCGCCCGCCGACAACAGAACGCGCACCATGCGGCCGGGCGGAACAAATGCGTCGCGATGGGTCAGCAGAAAACTGCCCTCCCACGTGATCGACGGGCTGGCGGCGATCCAGTGGCTGAATGCCGCTGGTTTGGTAAACAGCAGCCACAGCGCGAAAAGCCCGCCGAAGGAATGGCCGAACAGTCCGGCCTGATCCGGGTTCAGATGCACCAACGGGGCAAGAAACGCACGGACATCTTCAAGGATAAAACGCGCCAGTTCGCCCCCACCCCCGGTTTTTACGGGCGGCGTGCCCGGCCAGAACGGCGGATATTCGGCACCGGGGGGTGGGCCCAGATCCCAACTGCGGCGAAAGGGGTCATAGGCATCGTCGGTGGGATAGCCGATGCCGATCAACACCCCCTGCCCCAGATTGGTGCCCTTGGGATAGGGGGCCTGGGCGCGCATGATATCAACGGCAGTGGCGATCACCGCATTGCCATCGGTCATGGTCAGGGACGGCCAGCCCGCCTTGGGGGCAACCCCGGGCGGCACCCACAGGAATACCCGGCGCACGTCGCCTGTCACGCTGTCAGCCAGATCGAACCAGCGGGTTCCGCCGAAACCGGCAAGGCCTTGGGCCACCAATGTTGCTGTCATACCTAGCCCCGTCCAGTGGTGGTGCCGCCCCCGCAAAAGCCCGGAAGGCGGCTAGTTCAGATCAGAACTTTTTCGACAGGGTCAGCGTCATTTCCCGCCCTTCGCCCAAGATACAACCCGACGATCCGGCACAGGTTGCGGAATAGGTCTTGTCAAACAGGTTGGTCACACCAAACGTCGCCGATACCTGATCCCAGTCGTACTGCACCGTCATATCGGCCAGCAGATAGCTGGGCACAGAGCGGCTGTTGGCCGTATCGCCAAACGACTTGCCAACATAGCGCAGCCCGCCGCCAAGACGCAGCCCCTCGGCTTTTCCGGTGAAGTCATACATCGCCCAGACCGACGCCTGATGTTGTGGGGCCAATGGGGTGCGGTTGCCCGCATCGACCATCGTTCGATTTGGTGATCTTGGCATCCAGATAGGTATATCCCGCCACCAGCGACAACTGGTCGGTCACCATGCCACGGGCCTCAAGCTCTAACCCGCGATGGCGCACTTCGCCGGTCTGGACAGAAAAGCCCGGATTGGACGCGTCCGACGTCAGCACATTGGTCTTGGTGATGTCGAACACTGCCGCCGAGAATTGCAACTGGCTGCCGTCTGGCGTGTAACGAAGACCCACCTCCAACTGGTTGCCCGTCGTCGGCTGGAATTGCGCACCGGCAAAGGTGCTGCCGATGTTGACGGTAAAGCTTTCGGCATAGCTGACATAGGGCACAAAGCCGTTGCCCAGATCCCATGTCGTACCGATCATGCCGGTGGTCGCAGTGTCTTTCTGGGTGGCGGTCGTGCCGGACAAATGGTCATCAGTAACGTTTTCAACGGCAGACCGCCGCAGACCCGCCGTGACAGTAACACCGTTGTCAAAGCGCAGGTGTTCCTGCACGTAGATACCTTTTTCGGTGACGGTCGAGGTCTGATCCTGATAGATACCGGGGTCCAGCACGGCAAAGCCGTAGGTCGCACCGGCGACCAGCACCTGATAGGAATTGTCCCATCCCATCGTGCCCGACACTTCGCGGCGTGACAGATCAATACCGAACGTCAGAATGCTTTCAGCACCGCCAAGCGATGACCGGTATTCCAGGCTGGTGTCCAGTGCCGCTGTGCGCGCCACCTCGTCCACGGTGAAGGCCGCGAAGTTCATGCTGTCAGGGGATGGTGTGTAATCCGGCAGTATCATGCCGTTGAAATACAGATGGTTATAGTCGGTGGTCTGCCACGAATAGCGAAAGTTCTGCCGCAGGGTCAGGCTGTCGTTGAACCTGTGTTCGGCCTGCCAGCCTATGCTTGCCTGCTCGGTTTCAAACTTGTTCCAGGGGTGCTGCGCATTGGTGAACGAGTTGGGCAGAACCCCAAGTGCGGCGGCGTAATCTTCACCCGCCACCGGGAAAAAGCTGTTGGCGGTCAGATTGTCGCGCTGCCAATGGGCAAGCAAGGTGATCGCGGTGGCATCCGTTGGTGCCCATGTCACGCCAAGGGCCGCCAGATCGCGGTCATCTTGCGAATTGACCATCTCATTCGCGCCCTCACGGGTCAGGCCGGTAAAACGCCAATACAGGGTGCCGTCGGCATTGCTGGCCCCTGTGTCCAGCCCGATCTCGGCCGTGTTGTAAGACCCGTAAGACAGGCGGGCTTCGGTAAAGGCTTCGGGCACGGGGCGTTTGGTGATGATGTTGATCATCCCCGCTGCATCGTTTGACCCGTAAAGCACAGATGCCGGGCCTTTCAGCACATCAATGCGCTGCACCATGAAGGGGTCAACCTTGAAACCTGTAAAGTTCAGCGCCTTGTTGACCAGCCCATCCCGGTAAATACCGGAGGTTCCCAGATCAAAGCCGCGCACCACGAACTGGTCATAACGGTCGTCCACGCCCCAGGGCGAGGCCACGACCCCCGGTACATAGGCCAACGCATCTTCGATCTGCACCGGGTCGCGGTCTTCCAGTTCGGCAGCAGTGACCAACCCCAAAGACTGCGGCACTTCGGTGACAGGCACGCCCGCCTTGACACCTGTCGCCGTGGTGGCGGCAGAATAGCCCTCGCCGCCGGAAACCGGTGAGGGTCCGGCACCCGTGACGACAATGGTTTCAAGGTCGATGGAGTCTTGCGCCAGCACAGGCGCGCCGGTCAGCGCAGTGCCCGTCAGGGCCAGCGCAAACAGGGGGCGACGACACAGCGCAAAGGCTGTCGGGAAGGTCACAGAGGAGGAGGACATGGCGTTCCAGTCAGGCAGCAGAGCCACGTTTCCTGACAGCCGTGGATAAATTGCCCACGGCACGCTGGCGCAGCACATTCGGGTCAAAGCATGTGGAATCACATGCCGGTTGCTGCCGGGGTTGCGCTTGGATGCACTGCCTGAGTGGCCTGCTTTTGCAAACGCCTGCGTGCAATGTCAAGGCAGGGGGACAGGCCCGGTTGCAGTTGGTGTGGCAACAGTCGCAGGATCGCCATCCGTTGCCGCCGAAAGCAGCGGGATAAGCTGATCCAGCGCCCAATCAATCGACAGCGGCGATTGAAAGCTCATCGCGCCCATCAGTTCGGTATTGGCCCAGATCGCCCGGCCCTCGCGCTCCAGCCGCAGGGTACGCCATGTCGGCAGCGCCTCGATTTCCGGGCGCACGGGTTCTTCGACCAGCCACAGCAGCACATCCAGATCGAACAGATCAAAGCGTTCGGTACTGACCGTGAAATTGCCACCCTCGCTGGCCATACCATCGAATTCGGGCGGGGTAAGGATGCCGAACTTTGCCAGCAACCCGTTCGCACCGTCGCCACTGCGGTAGCCCACAATCTGCCCTGCGGTGAAATAGGCCGCCGTACCGCGAAGGCCGTTGAATTGCGGGTTGTCGCGCACGGCCTGATCCACCTTGCCGCCGATGCGAGCGATGATCGCTTCGGCCTGAGCTTCGCGCGCAGTGGCCTGCGCAATCAGCCGCAACTCTGCCTCCCACGGGGCACCCCAGGCCGGATAGCCATCGGGCGGGCCCAGCACGGGTGCTATTTCCGACAGCAGCGCATAGGTCTGTGCAT
The DNA here is from genome assembly GCA_963772935.1 of uncultured Alphaproteobacteria bacterium. Lineage (GTDB taxonomy): Bacteria > Pseudomonadota > Alphaproteobacteria > Rhodobacterales > Rhodobacteraceae > JANNNF01. Next base: position 195,018 of record CAVYZK010000002.1, read on the forward strand.
CCATCGGCGCAAACGAGGCGATGATCAGGTCAGGCTGCATCTCGTAGACCCATTCCACATCAATCTCATACCCTTTCTGCACGTCGGGCGTGGCCACTGTGGCGATGCGCGCGGCCTCGGCCCAGGGCCAGGTGGCAAACGGATAGTCGCCGAACCAGTCATGCACCCCGACTGGGGCCAGACCCAAGGCATAGAGGAAATCCTGTTCATGATAGCCAACAGAAACGATTCGTTTGATCTGCGCCGGGTCCACCACGGTTTCGCCAAAGCGGTGCGTCAGATGCCGGGTTTCGGCAGCCAGAGTGGCGGGCATCAGCGCAAGCACAGCGCACAGAAGCAAGCGGATCATCGGGCGTTCCTTGCAACGAAAGGGGATAAACGCGCCTGGCTGTCGGCTTGGCCAAGCGTCGGCTAACCCGATCCGGCGCAACGGTCAAGCAGGGTGAGGGGAACTGGCGTGGGGGTCAAATGGGGGGCCAGAGCAGGATAAGCCCTCATGAAACCGCCCGTGTTTTCCAACGTGCCTTTCTGACATCCTCCACGAAAGGGAAATGCCCGACCGCCGGGTGGGCAAGCAGCGCCAGTTCTACGCAGTTTATGGCTCAAGCCATCCCACCGAGGTTCTGCTGGTGACCTTGCAGAATGCCCGCCCGAGGGGGCAATGGGGCATTACCCGGCGCGCGAAGCACTTGATTCCGGGCAGAATAAGGGTGGTCAGCGAAGGATTTATCCAGATCCAGCTTGCACTATCGTCAACCGGTCTTGGCTTCAAGCAGCGGGCTTGACCTTCCCCGCCATGCCCTGCAAGTAGGACGCAAGGCAAGCCTGACGCCAGCCGCCCCCGCCAAGGCCGCTGTTCCCCGTGTATTGCCCAAAATCCCCGACCGATGTTGCTGATCACGCCTTTGCGCGGCTTGCACTGCGGTGTCTGGGACTTTGGCTTGGGGTGGGGCTGGCTTTGCTGGCGGGCCTGTGCATCGGCGCGCAGGATTATGCGCCAAGCCTGCTGTGGCAGGCACTGACCCGATTTGACCCGACCGACCCCGCGCAGGCGATTGTGGTAGAGATGCGCTTGCCCCGCGCAGGCGCTGCGATCGTGGTCGGAGGAGGGCTGGCGGTAGCAGGCGTGCTGATGCAGGCATTGGCCCGCAATCCGCTGGCGGATCCGGGACTGACGGGGGTCAACGCCGGTGCCGCGCTGGCGGTGGTGGCGGGACTGTGGTTCCTCGGCCCGTTGACCACTGCAGGCACCGCAGGGCTGGCGCTGACCGGTGCCGCGGCGGCGGTGCTGATCGTGCGGGCATTGGCCGGGGCTGGTGACATAACGCTGCGATTGCCGCTGGCGGGGGCAGCCTTTGCCAGCCTGTGCATGGCCATCGTAGCCTTTGTGGTTTTGCTGAACCCCGATGCCCGCAACATCTATCGTTTCTGGATGGTCGGCTCTCTGGCGATTGCCAGGGGCCCGGGGCTGGCCTTGTTTGCGCCGGTGGCGGTCGTGGGGATCGTCCTGGCGATACTGGTGGCGCGGCAGGTTGAAACCCTGATGTTGGGGGACGAGATGGGGGCTGCCCTTGGTCTGCGGGCAGGACGGGTGCTGAGCCTGTCCTTGGCCGCAATTACCTGCACAGCAGGGGCTGCGGTCGCGGTTGCAGGCCCCGTGGGGTTCATCGGCCTTATCGCACCCCCACTGGCGCGGCGGTTGTCGGCGGGGGCGGGGCTGACCGGCGTGGTTTTGCTTGCCTGCCCGTTGGGGGCTATCCTGACACTGGTGGCCGACATGGCAGGGCGGCGGTTGATGCGACCGGCAGAGCTGCCCATCGGTATCGTGCTCGCGGTGGTAGGCGCACCGGTGTTCATGCTGATTGTCCGCCGGATGCTGCGGGGCACGCCATGAAGCACTTTGCCCTGCTTGCGGTTACACTGGCCTTTATCGGGGTTGCACTGGCGGCTGGCCGTACATGGATGTCTCCGACTGGTCTGATGCAGGCCTTGCTGGCAGGGCCCGAAGATGGCGGTATCGTCTGGGCCTTGCGCCTGCCAAGGGTTGTGGTCGGTCTGGTCGCAGGCTTTGGTTTTGGCTGTGCAGGGGCGGTGTTTCAGACCCTGCTGCGCAATCCGCTGGCCTCGCCGGATGTGATCGGCCTGACGCAATGCGCGGCTTTCGGGGCGGTGGCGGCGCTGTTGGCAGGCTTGCCGCCGATGCTGGGCGCATGGGCCGGGGGCCTCGCGGCGGTAGGGATGCTGGGCTGGCTGGCGTGGCATCCGCAGGAGGGGGTGGCGGCGCGCGCTGTGGTGTTGCAAGGCTTGGGCCTGGCCATTCTGGCAGGGGCCGCGACCGAAATGCTGATCCTGGGCGCGGGCGATGGCAACGCGGGTATGGCGCTGACCTGGCTCAGCGGTACGTTGAACGGGGCGGGCTGGCCCGAGGCAGTGCATGCCCTGTGGCTGGTGCCTCTGATGCTGCCCTTGATGATGGCCGCGCGGATGCTGGACCGGCTGGAGCTTGGCGACGATCTGGCCCGTGCGCTTGGTTTGCGGGTGGGCCTGCTGCGGGCAGGGTTGGGCCTGACTGCGGCGCTGGTGGCTGCGGGTGCAGTGGCGCTGTGCGGGCCGCTGGGGTTTGTAGCCCTCGCCTCGGGGCCAGTTGCGCGGCAGATCACCGGGGGGCGGCCCAGCCCCTTGGCCGCCGGTCTGACCGGGGCAGCCTTTGTGACGCTGGCCGACCTGTTGGCCCGTGCTTTTGCCCCGGCAGCCCTGCTGCCAACCGGGCTTTATACCTCACTGATCGGTGCGCCGATCCTGATCCTTGTAGTGCGCCGCGCGGCGCGCAGTGATGCCAGCTGAAACGGAGCCTTCATGCCCTTTGACCTTCAGGATCTGACACTGCGGCTTGGCAAAACCCCGGTGCTGCAAGGCATATCCGGTCGTCTTCCTGTCAGGGGGATCACCGGGATTATCGGGCCCAACGGCTGCGGAAAGACCAGCTTGTTGCGTTGCCTTGCCGGGGTGCTACGGCCCGATGCGGGCCGGGTTCTGCATGACGGCGTCGATGTGGGCAGCCTGCCGCACCGTCTGCGCGCGCAAACCATTGCCATGCTGCCGCAAAGCGCCACAGCCCCGCCCGGCCTGACCGTGCGCCAGTTGATCGCGCGGGGGCGCACGCCGTGGCTGCGCCCGTTTCAGCCGATGTCCCGCGCAGACCATGCTGCCGTGACAGCCGCGCTGGACGCCGTCGGAATGGCCGATCTTGCCGCACAGCCGGTGGAAAGGCTGTCAGGCGGGCAACGGCAACGGGCATGGATCGGGCTGGTTCTGGCGCAGGCCAGCCGCACCATTCTGCTGGACGAGCCGTTGAATTTTCTGGACCTGCCGCATCAGGCAGACCTGTTGCACCTGCTGCGCGGGCTGTCTGCCACCCACAGCGTGGTGATGATCCTGCATGATCTGACCATCGCGGCACGGGTCTGCGACCATGTGCTCGCCTTGGCAGACGGCAGACTTGTGGCTTCTGGGCCGCCAGCGTCAGTGCTGTCCGAAGGCCCCCTGCGCCAGACATTCGGGATCAGTTTCGATTGCTGGACTTTGCCTGATGGCGGCAAAACCGTGATCTTGCCCAAGGGATTGTAGGCGCATTGCGATTGCCGCAAAGGCAGCAAGACCCGCTTCACGGGTGATCTGCTGGATTTTTTAGCCCCATTCCCACTGGCCATCAGCCTTGTTTCAGAGGCCTCAGGGCGATAATAAGAACATAAAGTGAACATTCCGAGTCGGGGATTACGGTGTTACATGCCGCAGGTGGCCAGATTTCCAAAGGCAGAACGCCAGACGGACACCGCCCGAGGAAGGGTGGCCTTGTCCGAAGTGTTCAGCGAAACCTCTGCCGATGCCGGGGCGGTCGGGTTTGTTCTGTCGCAGCTTGGCCAATTCGCCGCCCCGCTTTTGTGGATTCAGGATCGGCTGTCAGGCCGGGAAACCGGGCGTCCTTATATGCCGGGTCTTGGGTCAGATCGTGGAATGGGGCGGGCCATCCTGCTGATGCAGATTTCACGCCCTTCCGATGTGCTGATCGCCGCCGAGGAAGGGTTACGCTGCAAAGGGCTTTCCGCTGTCATTGCAGAAATCTGGGGCGATCCGCCTGCATTGACGTTTACGGCGACCAAACGTCTGGCGTTACGGGCCGAGGCAACCGGGGTTCCCTGCTGGCTGATCCGGCATGGTGGCACCGCCGATCTGAGTGCCGCGCGGGACCGTTGGCGCGTCGCCTCGTTGCCCTCATCAGCCAATCCAGACGATGCAAAGTCCCCCGGCGAGCCGCGCTGGCGGCTGGAGTTGTTCCGGTCACGCGACAAACAGCCCGGAATCTGGACGGCACAATATGACCGGGCGGCGGGTCGTGTCGATCTTTCTGCCGCAGTTCCCGATGGACCGGTGGAAAAGACGGGCCGAACACACCGGCAACCCGCAGCCGGATGATCTGCCCTTTGCCCTGACGGTCGAAGGGCCGCATGGTCCGGTGATCCATGCGGCGAACCGGGCAGCCCATCTGGCGGGCGTAAGCACAGGGGCGAGGGCGGTGGATATGCGGGCACTTTGCCCGGCGCTGCGCATGGATTTCGCCGATCCCGGCGGCGACCGTGTGACGTTGGATCATCTGTCGCTTTGGGCGCGACGCTGGTGCCCATGGACGGCGGTGGATGGGCAGGGGCTGATCCTCGACATCACCGGGTCCGCCCATCTTTGGGGCGGCGAGGCGGCGATGCTGGAGGAGATTGAGGCGCGTCTGGCGGTGCTGGGGTTTTCTGCACGGCTGGCACTGGCACCCACTTGGGGCGCGGCCTGGGCGCTCGCGCGGTTCGGGCCCGTGCGCGCGATCTGCGCCGATCCGGCACCTTTGCCAGTCGCGGCCTTGCGGCTGGAGGCCGAGACGGTTCTGCTGTTGCAGCGGCTGGGGCTAAAGACGATTGGCGCGTTGGCTGCGGTGCCACGGCTGGCATTGGCACGGCGCTTTGTGCGGGCGGAACTGGCGCAGAACCCGCTTTTGCGGCTGGACCAGTTGACCGGGCATCTGGCTGAACCTCTGGCCCCGCCCGATGCGCCAGCGGTCTTTCGCGCGGACGCGCGGTTGGCCGAGCCGATCTTTGACCCGACCAATCATCTGGCAGGCCTGTGCCACGATTTGTGCGCGCAATTGATGGCGGCAGGTCAGGGGGCACGGCAATTGCGGCTTTCGATTTATCGCACGGATGGGGAAATGCGGCGGATCGAGGTGGTGATGGCAGCGCCAAGCCGTGAGGCCGCGCATCTGATCGTTCTCTTTCGTGACAAGCTGGAAAAGATAGACCCCGGTTTCGGCTTTGATCTGATTTCACTGGAAGCGTCCCGGGCCGAGCCCTTGGGCGTCGTACAGAACAGTTTTACCGGCGGCACGGATGAGGCGTTGGAGCTGTCGCGTCTGGTGGACAGGCTGGTGGTGCGGTTCGGGGCGGGCGTGCTGAGCCGCCCCCTGCCGCAAGCCAGCCATATCCCGGAACGCGCCGAACGGCGGGTGGCCCCTTTGGTCACTCCGACCCAAGCGCTTGTTATGCCGGCCGAACGCCCCTTGCGCCTGCTGGACCCGGCTGAGGAAATCCGCGTGCTTTACGCGGTGCCGGAAGGGCCGCCTGCGCAGTTTCTGTGGCGACGCCAGACCCATCGCACGGTGCGCTATGCCGGTCCGGAACGGATTGCCCCGGAATGGTGGCAGGATCAGCCCGGCACAAGGCTGCGCGATTACTTCAAGGTCGAAGATGCGGCGGGGCGGCGCTACTGGCTCTACCGCGAAGGTTTGCATGATGACGGGCGCGGTGGCGATCCGCGCTGGTTCCTGCACGGGATGTTCGCCTGATGCCGCAGATCGACAATATCCCTCCGCGCCGCATCCTGACCGGGTTTTTCCCGCCAAACCCGCCTGCAGATTATGTGGAACTGGGGGTAACAAGCCCGTTTTCATTCCTGCGCGGTGCGTCGGATGCGACAGAACTGGTGCTGGCCGCCCATGAACTGGGATATGACGCCCTTGGCATTGCCGACCTGAACACGATGGCGGGCGTGGTGCGCCTGCATGCCGAAGCACGCAAGACCAATATTCGCCCGATCATCGGCTGCCGCCTGAAGCTGGTCACGGGCGAGGAATTTCTGGCCTATCCGCAGGATCGCGCAGCATATGGGCGGCTGTGCGCGCTGCTGTCCAAGGGCAAGATGCAGGGTACAGATGGCGCGTGGCAGGCCAAGGGTATCTGCGATATCACGCTGGATGATCTGGTGACCCATGCCGAAGGCGTGCATCTGATCCTTGTCCCGGATGGCGGCGTGGCCAAGCGGCTTGGCCCTTTGCGCCGCCGCCTGCCAACCCTGCGCCATATTGCGGTCAGCTATCTTTATCGCGGCGACGACCGGGCGCGGATCAACCGGCTGGACAGGCTGGCGCAGGCGCATGGGCTGGGCATTCTGGCCACGAATGACGTGCAGTATCACGCACCAGACCGCCGCCCCTTGCAGGATGTGATGACCTGCATCCGCGAAAAGACAACGATTGGCCAGGCGGGCTTTCTGCTGAACCCCAATGCCGAACGGCATCTGAAATCCCCCGCCGAAATGCAGCGCCTGTTCGCCGACTGGCCGCATGCGATTGTGGCAACCCGCAAACTGGCCGATGCCTGCACCTTTGATCTGCGCGAACTGCGCTATGAATACCCGCAAGAAGACCTGCCCCCGGGAACCACCCCGCAATGCCAGTTGGAAAGGCTGACCTGGGCGGGGGCGGCGGGGCGCTATCCCGCAGGGGTGCCCGCCAAAGTGGACAAGGCGATCCGGCATGAGCTGAACATCATCCGCATCAAGGATATTCCGCAGTATTTCCTGACCATCCACGAGATTGTCCTTTACGCCCGGGGCGCGGGCATCCTGTGCCAGGGGCGCGGATCGGCGGCCAATTCCGCCGTTTGCTATGTGCTGGGCATCACCTCGGTTGATCCGGCCGAACAGGAACTGCTGTTCGAACGCTTCATCAGCCTTGACCGGGACGAGCCGCCCGACATCGACGTCGATTTCGAACATGAACGCCGCGAGGAGGTGATCCAGCATATCTACAAGAAATACGGCCGCCACCGCGCCGGGCTTTGCGCCACGGTCATCCACTATCGCCCGCGTTCCGCGATCCGCGAGGTGGGCAAGGCGATGGGCCTGTCCGAAGATGTGACCTCGGCCTTGGCGAAAACGGTCTGGGGCAGCTTTGGCACAGACATGGGGCAGAAGAACGTCGATGAGGCCGGGCTTGATCTGACCGACCCGCTGTTGTCGCGCACCATCAAACTGGCCGAACAGATGATCGGCATGCCCCGCCATCTGTCGCAGCATGTCGGCGGGTTCATCCTGACCGGCGGGGCCTTTGACCCATACCGTGCCCATCGGCAACGGGGCTATGCCCGACCGCAGCTTTATCGAATGGGACAAGGACGATATTGACGAGTTGGGCATCCTCAAGGTCGATATTCTGGCCTTGGGCATGCTGACCTGCATCCGCAAATGCTTTGACCTGCTGCGCGCCCATTACGGCGTGGACCACGATCTGGCCTCAATCCCGCAGGACGATGCGCTGGTCTATGACATGCTGTGCAAAGGCGACAGCATCGGTGTCTTTCAGGTCGAAAGCCGCGCCCAGATGAACATGCTGCCCCGTCTGTCGCCCGCGCTGTTTCTACGATCTGGTGATCGAGGTTGCCATCGTCCGCCCCGGCCCGATACAGGGCGATATGGTCCATCCCTATCTGCGCCGCCGTAGTGGGGTAGAGGCGGTTGAATTGCCATCCCCCCACCCGCCGCATGACCCGGATGAGTTGCGCATTATCCTTGGCCGTACCCTTGGCGTGCCGATCTTTCAGGAACAGGCGATGAAGATCGCGATGGAGGCCGCCGAGTTTACATCGCTTGAGGCCAATGAACTGCGCCGCGCCATGGCCACCTTTCGGTCACGCGGCACCATCGGCAGGCTGGAGGAAACGATGGTCAGCCGGATGATAGACCGCGGCTATGACCCGGATTTCGCCAAGCGCTGCTTCAACCAGATCAAAGGCTTCGGTGACTATGGCTTTCCCGAAAGCCATGCCGCCAGCTTTGCCCTGCTGGTCTATGTCTCAAGCTGGCTGAAATGCTATTATCCCGCCGTCTTTGCCGCCGCCCTGCTGAATTCGCAGCCAATGGGTTTTTACGCCCCGTCCCAGATTGTCCGCGACGCCCGCGAACATGGGGTTGATGTGCGCGCCGTGGATGTGAATTTCAGCGACTGGGACAACACGCTTGAACCCTCGGGCAGCACATGGGCCTTGCGGCTGGGCCTGCGGCAGGTGAATGGGGTGGCAAAGGCTGGGGCGCAACGGCTGACCACCGCCCGCGACAGCCCGTTCACCGATGTTGAAAGCTTGAAATCACTCACTGGCTTGAACGTTGCCACAATCCGCAAACTGGCGGCGGCGGATGCGTTCCGCTCTCTGGCCCTCGACCGCCGGGCGGCGCTATGGCAATCGCGCGCCCTGCGGGACGCGCCCGACCTGCCGCTGTTCAACGGCGCGCGCGATGAAGGGGCCGAGCCTGTTACAGAGCTGCCCGCGATGCCGATCTGTGAACATGTGGTGGCCGATTATCAGACCCTGCGCCTGTCCCTGAAGGCGCATCCGATGTCCTTCCTGCGGGCCAGCATGGCGCGGCAGGGATATTGCACCGCCGCTGATCTGGCCACCCTGCGCAACGGCCAGTCCTTGCGTCTTGCCGGTCTGGTGCTGGTCCGCCAACGCCCCGGCAGCGCCAAAGGCGTCTGCTTCATCACGCTGGAGGATGAAACCGGCGTCGCCAATCTGGTGGTCTGGCCCAAAGTCATGGCCGCTTTTCGCAAAGTGGTGATGACGGCGCGGCTGCTGCAAGTCACGGGCCGGGTACAGCGCGATCCGGCGTCAGGCGTGGTGCATGTGGTGGTTGACGCGCTGACCGACCGCAACGATGCCCTGCTGCGCCTGTCAGACAGCCGCCTTGCCCCCCCGCTTTCCCGCGCAGACGAGGTCGCCCGCCCCATTCCCGATCCCATTCTGGGGCACCCGCGCAATACAAAAATCATCCCGGACTCGCGGGATTTCCATTGAAACGCATGGAGATTTTCTGAAACAGCGGGGACTCGCTGCGCAGCACCAGACTTCCGGTGTGGCGAAGATTGTTCTTCTTTTCTTATTGTGCATATTTTGAACTGCTGCTGCAGAGACGTATCGCGCGATGGCGACATCCCAAATGGCAGCAAACCACACCTCAGCCGCAAACCAGCGCGATGTCCTGTTCTTTGCCGCCGTTCCCCCTGACGACGTTAAAATCCAGCTTGCCGAAGCGTGGAAGTATTGCAGTTACAGGTGAAAATTTCCGCCGCGAAACCCTTCACATGACCTGTCGGCAGTGGCGTGGCTCGACGTCCTCGATCCTGTTGTGGTTGATCGCGCCCGACGCGCGGCCTTGACCGTCCGGTATGCGCCCTTTGAGCTGTGCCTTGATCGGCTTACGACATTGGGTGGTCCGCCGGGAAATGCTGCGCTTGTGATCGGAACGGATGGCCGCAATAGCCAGCCCAACGATCTGTCGGTGGAACTGTACCAAGCCCTCAAATCACGCGGGCTTACGCCTCTCAACCGGACGAAAGTCAGGCCGCATCTGACGCTTGCCTATGGCCCCGGCTTTCCCGCGCCAAGGCATTTCACCAAGCCCATCCGCTGGACGGGCCGCGACTTCACGCTGATCGACAGCCTTCAAGGAAAAGCCCGCCATGTGCAGCCTGAAACATGGCCTCTGATCAGAAATCCTCCGCTATTGGGCTTTGATTTGTGAGTGCAAGGTACAGCGATGAGCCAACGCAGGTTTACCCCTGCATCAAGCCTGCAAGGTAAAACATCTGCTGCGACCACCCCTTAAGACGACCAACCGGGGGGATACAAAACGGGAGCATCGGTTGCATCCCTGCATATGGCCCAAGTGCCGCGGGCCACGCGACTTCGCCGCACCTGCCGTTTTGGCTTTTCGTTCCGTTGTGGTACTGCATTGGGTCCAAGACAGGCCGATTTATCCAGACGATATGCGGGTCCAACAGACCACGGCGCGCGTGACCGCTGCGGGGTTTTTCACATTCCCCCTGCCCGTTGTGTACCCGATACAGCCTGATGGCTTGGCAATCGCATTTGGCCCCGTTAGGTAAGGCCACGATTGCAATGGGCGACTCAAAGACGCCCCCAAGAACGGAGACGCGTGCCATGATCAAAGGGTCCATTCCTGCTCTGGTCACGCCGTTCAAAAAGGGGGCGGTCGATCTGGACACCCTGCGCGCGCTGGTCGATTGGCACATCGCAGAAGGCTCCACCGGGCTGGTGCCCGTAGGCACCACGGGCGAAAGCCCGACGCTCAGCCACGAAGAACATGAACAGGTGGTCGAGGCCGTCGTGGCCTTTGCCGCAGGCCGGGTTCCGGTGATTGCGGGCGCGGGGTCGAACAACACGGCTGAAGGCATCCGCCTGATCCGCCATGCCGAACGGGTCGGGGCTGATGCAGCGCTGGTGGTGACGCCCTATTACAACAGGCCGACCCAAGCCGGGCTGATCGCGCATTTCACCGCCCTGCATGACTGCTGCGCCCTGCCCATCGTGATCTACAACATTCCGGGCCGGTCGGTGGTCGATATGTCGCCTGACACCATGGGTGCCTTGGCAAAACTGCCCCGCATCATCGGGGTCAAGGATGCCACGGGCAAGATTGAACGCGTGTCGATGCAGCGCATGACCTGCGGGCCGGATTTCATCCAACTGTCGGGCGAGGATGCCACGGCGCTCGGGTTCAACGCGCATGGCGGCGTGGGCTGCATTTCGGTCACCGCCAACGTTGCGCCGCGCCTGTGTGCCGAGTTTCAGGCGGCGACGCTGGCGGGCGACTATGTCAAGGCGCTGGAGTATCAGGACCGCCTGATGCCGCTGCACGAGGCGATCTTTATTGAGCCGGGGCTGGTGGGCGCGAAATACGGGTTGTCGTTGCTGGGCCGCTGCGATGCCGAGGTGCGGCTGCCCTTGGTTGGTCTGACCGATGGCACCAAGGCCCGCATCAAGGCCGCGATGCAGCACGCCGGGCTGTTGTGACCACTACCCCCTTGCAAAACCTGTGCCGCGCATGACCCAAAATCTGCGCGGCGCGGCGTTCATGGTTGTGGCCATGGCGGGGTTTGCGGTCGAGGACATGTTTCTGAAAGCCGCGTCTCAGACCCTGCCCTTGGGGCAGATCATCCTGATCGTCGGGGCGATTGGCACGGTGGTGTTCGGCCTTATGGCGCGGCGGGTGGGCGAACCTGCGCTGCACCCGGCCATGCTTCAGCGCCCCTTGCTGATCCGGTCGGGGTTTGAGGTTGCGGGGCGGCTGTTCTATTCGCTGGCCATCGCGCTGACGCCGCTGTCCACCACATCGGCCATTCTGCAAGCAACACCCCTGCTGGTGGTGGCCGCCGCCGCACTGCTGTTTGGCGAGCGGGTAGACTGGCGCAGGTGGGCCGCCGTTCTGGTGGGGTTTGTCGGCGTGCTGGTGATCTTGCGCCCCGGTCTTGACGGGTTCGATGCGATGTCGCTGCTGGCTGTGGCCGGGATGATCGGCTTTGCGGGCCGCGATCTGGCCACCCGTGCCGCCCCTGCCGTGCTGTCGAACCGCCAGCTTGGCGTGGCGGGATTTGCCATGCTGACGCTGGCGGGGGCGATCATTCTGGCAGTGACAGGCGGGGCGAAGGTGCCCGACCTGACAGCCGCAGCCTTGGTCGCCGCCACCGCAATATTTGCCATCACGGCTTATCACGCCCTGACCTCGGCGATGCGGACCGGCGAGATGTCTGTTGTAACGCCGTTCCGCTATACAAGACTGGTGTTTGCAATGGTCTTTGCGGTGCTGGTGTTTGGCGAGACCCCGGATATGGCCACCCTGATCGGATCGGCGCTGATCGTGGCATCTGGCGTCTATACCCTGACCCGGGCGCGCAAATCAGCCTAAGTGGCACTGTGGCGAATCAACGGCTGATTTCAGTTGTAGTAGCGCCGTAAATCATTGAATTTTTATGATATCATGGCTAATAATGCCCTAACCTGCGGGCAAACTGGCGACATCGGCGCATCAGGGTGATGGCTGTTTCCACCTGCGCACCAATGCCGCCTGATCGCCGCAGACAAGGCGTAAAAATGGCAAAATCCGGGTGCTAATGGGGCACAAGGTCACAACGACCGCCACAAACACCACCAACAAAGGATGCCCCACATGTTTTTGCGCGATTTCACCCGCCACACGGCCACCCCGGTTTCCGCAGCCCCCGCGACCACGGGTTTGACCGCCGCCACGCTGGTGGAAACCGATCATGGCTGGGTTGCAGCCGCCAGTCTGACGGTGGGCAGCGCGGTGCAGACGCTGGATGGCGGCGCAGTACGGATCGCCGCGATTGACCGCCAGAGCCTGCCGATCACCACCACCCTGATCCATCTGCCGGGCGGTGTGCTGGACAACTGCACCGACTTGCTGCTGCTGCCGCGCCAGATGGTGCTGGTTGACACGCTTGGTACGCTGGATGCGCCCTATGCGCTGATCTCTGCCGCATCGCTGCTTACACTGCCGGGGGTCACTTTGCGCAAATCCCCCCATGCCGTGCAGGTGATCACCCCGATCTTTGCCAGCGAGGAAGTCCTCTGGGCAAACTCTGGCGTTCTGATCCACTGCCCCGGCCCCGGTGCAAGCTTTTTCCCAACGCTGAACAGCGCACAGGCCAAGGCCCTGCTGACCTGCCGCGCCCGTCTTGCGGCCTGACAGGGGGCATCTGGACTTTGGCACAGCCAGCCCCTATCTCTGATCCATCATGGCAGAAAAATCAGACCCAAATTCCAAACTTATCGCTGAAAACCGCAGGGCGCGGTTCGACTATGCCATCGAAAGCGATATCGAGGCAGGCATCATCCTGCTTGGGTCCGAGGTCAAAAGCCTGCGTCAGGGCGGGTCGAACATCGCCGAAAGCTATGCGTCGGTCGAAGGCGGCGAGTTGTGGCTGATCAACGGCTACATCGCACCTTATGTGCAGGCCAAAACCTGGGGTCATGACGAACGCCGTCACCGCAAGCTGCTGGTATCGCGCAAGGAAATGTCCCGCTTGTGGAACGCGACCGCGCGTGAAGGCATGACCATCGTGCCGTTGAAGATGTATTTCAACGAACGCGGCATCGTGAAACTGAAGATCGGCATCGCCAAGGGCAAAAAACTGGCGGATAAGCGCGAAACTTCGGCCAAGCGTGATTGGGACCGCCAGAAGGCCCGGATCATGAAGCAGGGCCATCAGGGGCTGTAGCACCTACAGGATGAAGTCATCCGCCGTCAGCGCCAGATTGCCGTCCAGCCGCAGCACGGTAAAGGCACTGGCCGAATTGTAGCCGATGGCGACAAGCGTGAAGGCCCCTGAAAAGCGATAGTTGATCTGGCCAAAATCGCTGATCTCGCCAGTACCCACAAAGCTGAACGCCTGATCCGGCAGGCTGGACAAGACGGCATCTATCGCCGAAAGGTCGATCAGATCACTGCCTTGGACAAAGTCGGTGATCCGGTCCAGACCGCCACCGGATATGGCAATGAAATCTTCGAAATCGGAAAATACAAAGCGGTCCGCCCCGGCCCCGCCTGTCAGAAGGTCCACATCAACCCCGCCTGTCAGCACATCATCGCCAATACCGCCCTGGATCGTATCGCGCCCTTCCGCCCCGGTCAGCCGATCATTGCCGTCATCCCCCACCATCAGGTCGGTGCCCAAGCCCCCGAACAGACGGTCGTCGCCTGCGCGGCCATAGATCCGGTCATTGCCCAGTGACCCCAGCAGAATATCGCCACCGCCGCCCCCCACCAGAACATCATTGGCATGTCCTGCCACGATCCGTTCAATGCCGGTCAGATCATCCGTCGCCCCAGCGATCCGGGCCAGCCCAGTGGTCAGGTTCACGTTGACGGCGGTCACGGTGCTGCCAAAACTGTAGGTGTCGATCCCGGCCCCGCCGTCCACCTCGTCGCTGCCATCGCCGTCCAGCGCCAGAAACACGTCATTGCCGCCCGCCCCCGCCATGGTATCACGACCAAGCCCACCCAGCACGGTGTCACCAAAACTGCTGCCCAGAAAGTCGTCGTTCCCCGCCCCTAGATGAACCTGTCCCAGAAATTGCCCACCCGCGCCATCGACCAAGTCATCGCCGCCCAGCATCAGCACGTCTTGGGTCATCACCCCCCGGTTCACGACGCTGTCGCCGAAGTCGCTTAAAAAAGTTCTGCCGTCGATCACACCCAGATTGACGATGCTTGACGCGCCCCCGACGGAAATCGCAGCACTTGGCCCGATAATCGAGCCATTGTTGACAAGGCTAAGCGAGCCGCCCGCCGCTACCCCGTACTGCGACCCGAACACCTGACCCGTGTTATTCATCGTCAGGCTGCCGTCACCGTAGATGGCATTCTCGCCCGAGATGGTGCCTGCATTGACAATGCGACCGCCGTCCGAGTCAAAATTCACGCCAAACCCCACACCGGTCACACCGCCGCCTGCCTGCACCCTGATCTCACTGTCCACGCCAGCAAATGACACGCCGACATAGCCCGCGATGTTGCCCGCAGCCTCGACCGTCTGAAAACTTGTCTGCGCAACGACGCCAGTACCGAACTCTGCCGTACTGCCGATAAGGATGCCGTCGTCCACATACAGCAGATCTGCAACGCCGCTCAGCACGAACCCATCGGTCGTGCTGGATACCAGACTTGCCGTCGGAATGAAGGTTGCCATGCGTTATGCCCCGCTAAAAATGTCTGATCTGTTCAAAGAATAGTCCCAGCCTGCCGCACCCAGGCGATTGCGTCAACGGGTGTGAAATGCCGAAAACGTGATCAGAGTTGCGTGACGGTGAATGATCTGCCACCTTTCCCCCTACTGGGCCGTGGCCTGATCGCCAATGAATGTCTGGTGGCAAAAGCCGGTAATACCGATACGGCAAACCGGCGGGACAAGGGAAAGGTACGAGTTATGGAACTTATCATTCAACTGATCGCGGGGGCCTTGGGTGGCAACGTGGCGGGCGCTGCGTTGAAGAACCTCAGCCTCGGCACGCTTGGCAACTCGATTGTCGGCGTCCTGGGTGGCGGCCTTGGTGGACAGATCCTCGGGATGCTGGGCGCAGGCGGTGTGGCCGCTGGGACGGCTGCTGCGGGCGGGATGGATATCGGATCAATCATCGGCTCGCTGGCCTCGGGCGGTGTGGGCGGTGGCGTGCTGATGGCCATTGTCGGCGTGCTGAAGAACGTGTTGGCCAAGAAGTAATCCGGCCAAGCAAGATTATTGCGTGCGGGCGCCGCCATTGGCGCCCGAACCACCACAAGCGGCCTTGCCACCCCTGCGCCGCCCGATATATCCGGGGTCAGTGCCGCGAGGAGCCGCAAGATGACCCCGTCCCCGACTGACGATCCCAAAACGCTGGTGTCCACCGACTGGCTGGCCGCACACCGGGGCGACCCCGATCTGCGCATTCTGGATGGCTCGTGGTATATGCCCGACGCAGGCCGCGATGCAGCGGCAGAATACCGCGCCGCCCATATTCCGGGTGCGCGGTTTTTTGATATTGATGAGATCAGCGATCACCGGTCCACCCTGCCCCACATGGCCCCGCCTGCGGAAAAGTTCATGTCGCGGATGCGGGCCATGGGCATTGGTGACGGGCATCAGGTGGTGGTCTATGACGGCAGCGGCCTGTTCAGCGCGGCGCGGGTCTGGTGGACGTTCCGCCTGATGGGCAAGATGGATGTGGCGGTGCTGGACGGCGGTTTGCCCAAATGGCTGGCTGAGGGGCGCGAGGTTGAAGACATGCCCCCGATGGTGCGCGACCGCCACATGACGGTCAGCCGCCAGAACCAGCTGGTCAAGGATGTGACGCAGGTGGCCCATGCCTCCAAACTGGGGCTGGCCGAGATTATCGACGCAAGGTCCGGCCCCCGCTTTGCGGGAGAGGTGCCCGAACCCCGCGCAGGCCTGCGGTCGGGCCATATTCCGGGGTCGAAAAACCTGCCCTTCAACCTGCTGCTGACCCCGCAAGGCACGATGAAACCTGCCGCCGAGTTGACCGCGCTGTTTCAGGCCGCAGGCGTCGATCTGACCAAACCCGCCATCACCACCTGCGGGTCGGGCATCACGGCCTCGGTTCTGTCGCTGGCTTTGGAACGGATCGGCCACCGCAACCATGCTGTCTATGACGGGTCATGGGCCGAATGGGGCATGTATGACGACCTGCCGGTCGCCAAAGGCCAATAAGTTAACGCTGGAGATTTCGATGCTGGAAACCCTGAACCCACAGGCGCAGGACAAGATCCTCGCCCTGATTGCCGCCTACCGCGAAGACCCGAGGCCTGCCAAAATCGACCTTGGTGTCGGCGTCTACAAGGATGCGACAGGCCTGACCCCGGTGATGCGCGCCGTGAAGGCCGCCGAGAAAAAGCTGTGGGAGGTAGAGGTTACCAAGACCTACACCGGGCTTGCCGGGGAGCCTGCCTATAGTGCTGCGATGATTTCAATGATCCTTGGCGACGGCTACGCCGACCGCGCTGCCGCTGTGGCAACGCCGGGCGGTACGGGCGCGATCCGGCAGGCGCTGGAACTGATCCGGCTGGCCAGCCCCACGGCGAAGGTCTGGCTTTCGAACCCGACATGGCCGAACCATCCGTCGATCATCAAGTATCTTGGCATGCCGATGGCCGAGTACCGCTATTTCGACGCGAATACGCGCGGCATCGACTTTGATGGGCTGATGGCCGATCTGGGCAAGGTTGCGGCGGGTGATGCGGTGCTGCTGCACGGCTGCTGCCACAACCCGACCGGCGCCAATCTGGATGCCGGACAGTGGGCGCAAGTGGCCGATTTGCTGCTGGCGCGCGGGGCCATTCCGTTTGTTGACCTCGCCTATCAGGGCTTTGGCGACGGGCTGGAGGAAGACGCCGCCGCCACCCGGATGATTGCGGCCAAGTTCCCCGAGGTGCTGATTGCCGCGTCATGCTCCAAGAACTTCGGCATCTACCGCGAGCGCACGGGTATTCTGATCGCGCTGACCTCACCGGATCGCAAGGCCGTGGTCCAAGGCAACCTGAATTTCCTGAACCGTCAGAATTACAGCTTTCCGCCCGATCATGGCGCGCGGCTGGTGACGATGATCCTTGAGGATGCGGATTTGCGTGCCGACTGGCAGGCGGAACTGGAGGAGGTGCGGCTGAACATGCTGACCCTGCGCCAGACTTTGGCCGACGCGCTGCGTCGGGCCACCAATTCCGACCGCTTCGATTTTGTCGCAACCCATCGCGGCATGTTCAGCCGCCTTGGCCTGACCGAGGCGCAGGTCGAAACGCTGCGGGCCGATCACGGCATCTACATGGTCAGCGACAGCCGCATCAACATTGCCGGTCTGAACGCCCGTACGGTGCCCATTTTGGCCGCCGCGATTGCCAAGGTCGCGGGGTAATTCTGGGTAGGGCGGGGTTCACCCCGCCCTACCAACCGCGCAACGCGACCTCGGCCACCCGCGCCAGTTTGTCCCGCCCTGCTCCGTCGCGCGCCAGCGTGGACATGCCCTGCACAACCGCCATCACATGCGCGGCGCGGGCGTCGGCATCGGGCAGGTCGTCAGCCTCTATCCGGTCACGCAGATGCGCCTCAATCCCGCGCCTGCGCGCGGCAAGCGCCTCGGCCACATCGGCAGCGGCGGCTGAACAACTGATCGCCGCGCTTGCCAGCAGACACCCCGGCGGGGTGTCTGCCCCCGTGAACCCCACCACCGCCGCCGCAAGCAAACCCCGTGCCGCATCGCGCGCGGTTGGGGCGTCGGCGATGATGGACGCAGACGTAACCGGGCCGGACAAATACCGATCCACCGCCGCCAGAAACAACCCCTTCTTGTCGCCAAACGCCGCGTAGATGCTGGGCGGAGTGACCCCCATGGCGGCTGTCAGATCGGCCAGCGACGTGGCCTCATACCCATGCCGCCAGAACAGCAGCATGGCGGCGTGCAGAGCCTGATCGCGGTCAAATGACAGCGGGCGTCCAGTTTTGCGGGGTCGAGCAGATATTTCCATACTGATCACTACGAAATAGATGGCCGGGGAAGCAGTCTGTGCTATGTAGTTTCGTATCATTCAATATGAAAGTAAAGCCATGACCGATCTGACCCAATATCGCACCCTTGGCCGTTCCGGCCTTGCCGTCAGTCCCCTTGCGCTTGGCACCATGACCTTCGGCACAGCCAGATGGGGGTCGGATGAGGCCGTATCGCGGGCTGTGTTTGGTGCCTATGTCAGCAAGGGTGGGAATTTCATCGACACGGCGGATGTCTATTCCAGTGGCCGCAGTGAAGAGATGGTCGGTGCCTTCATCGCCGACGCGGGTTTGCGCGACCGAATGGTGATCGGCACCAAGGCAGGCTTTGCCACCGGGCTGGCCTTGCAGGGTGGCAACGGGGCGAAGCATCTGAACGCGTCGCTGGAAGGCTCATTGCGGCGGCTGCGTACCGATTATATCGACCTCTATTGGCTGCATGTCTGGGATGGCGTCACCCCGGCAGAGGAGTTGCTGGAAACCATGGCGCAGATGGTCCGGTCCGGGCGCATCCGGTATTGGGGGGTGTCGAACGCGCCTGCATGGTTGGTGGCAAAACTGGCGACCTTGGCACAGGTGCGGGGGCTGCCGGGGCCGATTGCGATGCAGTATTTCTACAGCCTCGCCAACCGCGATATTGAAGAGGAACATCTGCCCGTTGCCGCCGAATTCGGGCTGGGGATGATGCCGTGGAGCCCACTGGCCTATGGCCTCTTGGCGGGCAGATATGACCGCAAGACGGTAGAAGCCGCCGCCCCCCGCGCCGCGGGCCTACCGCGCGATGCCACCACCACCCCCACGCCGCGCGACGAGGATGACAAGCGGCTGGACGGGGCCAACCCGTTTGGCGACAGCCTGTTTACCGACGCAAACTGGGCAATTGTCGATGTGCTGCGAGACGTTGCGGCGGGGCTGGGGGAAACGATGGCGAACGTGGCACTGGCTTGGGTGCTGGGACGTCGGAGGGTGACGTCACCCCTGATGGGCGTCAGCCGCGCCGAACAGGTGGCAAGCAACGTGGGGGCGCTGGCGCTGACCCTGCCTGCGGACGCCCGCGCGCGCCTTGATCAGATCAGCGCAGGCACCCCACGGATGCTTTACACCCTTTTTCAGCCTGCGATACGCCAGCATGTTGTGCATGGCGCAAAGGTCCAGGGGTGGACTGAGTAAATCAAACAAAAATCGGCCCGCTGGGGGAGGACCAGCGGGCCGTTGCAGTTTCGCCTTGGGGGGAGGATCCCGCGGCGTCGTGATCCGGGGCAAGGCGAACCCTGCCCCGGCAGAAATCAGAAGTTGTAAGCGCGCTCGCCATGCGAGGACAGGTCCAGACCTTCGCGCTCTTCATCATCCTTGACGCGCAGGCCCATCACGGCCTTGACGATCATGTAGAGGACAAACGAGGCGACACCACACCAGACAATCGTGACCATCACAGCTTTGAACTGAATGACCAGTTGCGCGCCCATGGTCAGCCCGCCGTAGGCGATACCGCCCATCGAGGCATCGTTGACCACAGCCGTGCCGATTGCACCGATGATGCCAGCAACGCCGTGGATGCCGAACACATCAAGGCTGTCGTCGTAGTTCAGCTTGTGCTTGACGGTCGATACAAAGAAGTACGCGCCAATCGTGGCCACGATACCCAGACCGATCGCCCCAACCGGGCCCGCAAAGCCAGCCGCAGGGGTTACCGCCACAAGACCGGTTACCACACCCGACGCTGCACCCAGCATCGAGGCTTTGCCGCGCAGAACCAGTTCAAGCACAACCCAGGTCAGTGCCGCACCCGCCGTCGCCGTGAAGGTGTTGATCATTGCCAGACCAGCGCCGCCGTTGGCTTCCAGGTTGGACCCGGCGTTGAAACCGAACCAGCCAACCCACAGCATCGATGCGCCCACCATGGTCAACGTCATCGAATGCGGGGCCATGTTGTCCTTGCCATAGCCGACCCGCTTGCCAATCACCAAGGCACCAACCAGTGCCGCGATACCTGCGTTGATGTGCACAACCGTGCCGCCAGCAAAGTCCAAAGCACCCCAACCATAGATCATGCCGTCTGAATCCCAGACCATGTGGGCGATCGGGAAGTAAACGACCGTGACCCAAAGGGCGATGAACACCAGCAACGAGGTGAACTTGATCCGTTCGGCAAAGGCACCGACGATCAGCACGGCGGTGATGCAGGCAAAGGTCATCTGGAACGAGATGAACACGAATTCCGGGATCACAAACCCTGCCGAGAAGGTCGCGGCCATGGATTCAAGTGTGACACCCGACAAGAACGCCTTGCCCAGACCACCCCAATACGGCGAGGCCGCATCGCCAAAGGCCATGGAATAGCCCCAGAATACATAGATCACGATCACCAGCGAGGTGATCACCGTCGATTGCATCAGCAGCGACAGCATGTTTTTCGTCCGTACCAGGCCGCCGTAAAACAGCGCCAGACCCGGAAGGATCATGAACAGCACCAGAATGGTCGATACCATCATGAATGCGGTGTCGCCTTTGTCCATCACAGGCACAACTTCGACTGCGGCCTCTGTGGTGGCAACGGCGGTTTCCGTCGTGGCCTCTTGCGCCCAGACGGGCAGGCTGGAAAACAGCGACGCCCCAAGCGCGCCCAGTCCAGCTAATTTCGTTGATGTATTCATCTCAATCGTTCCCCTTCCCGCCTGCCTTCACAGTGCGTCATCATCGGTTTCGCCGGTGCGCACACGCACCGCATGGCTGACGTCCAGCACGAAAATCTTGCCGTCGCCGATCTTGTCGGTTTTCGCCGTCACACGGATGGTCTCGACCACCGCATCGGCAAGGCTGTCGGACACCACGATTTCGAGCCGAACCTTCGGCACGAAGTTCACGGCATATTCCGCGCCACGATAAATCTCGGTATGGCCCGACTGCGACCCAAATCCCTTGATCTCTGTCACCATCATTCCGCGCACGCCGATTGTGGTCAGCGCTTCGCGGACCTCCTCGAGCTTGAACGGTTTGATCGCTGCAATGATGAGTTTCACATCGTCCCCCTTTTCATCATCAAGACCCGGATGGCAGGCCTTCCGCCCACATCAGGCGGTGCTTTGGGGGCGCAGCACAAGGAAAGGGCGGCGTCTTTCCGCCCAACTTTAACGGTTTATGCACAAAAATTATACTTATTTTGCTAAACGCCTTTTATTTAATCGGCGTGCGCACTCGAATCGACGCGAGTTCATCTCTACATTCGCGACAAGGCGCGCTATTCTGCCGTCAGATAATCGCGCAGAACAGCGACGGGCAGGCAGGCATGGCAATATTTGGCAAGGGTCGCGGACCTTTGGTGGCAGATCGTCGGTATCCGGCGCAAAAGGCCACAACGGGCGCGCCGCCCCCGCGCAAACCGCCTGCCAAAAAGCCCACCCCCCGCAAGGCTGTCCGCAAGCATGGCCTGATCATGGGGGCAATTCTGGGGCTGTGGCACATGATCTGGCGGGTGGTCTGGGGCGTGACGTGGCGGCTGACCGCCGTGGGTGCGATGATCCTTGGCGGGATCGTCTTCTACTTTTACGCGCAGATGCCCCCGGTCACCGACCTGCTGGACGGTCGCGCGAAAGGGTCTGTCACCATGCTGGACCGGGACGGCCAGGTTTATGCGTGGCGTGGCGAGACCTTTGGCGGCCAGATCACGGCCGACACGGTGTCGCCCTATCTGCATGACGCCGTGATCGCGACCGAGGACAAGCGGTTCTACCGCCATTTCGGCATATCCCCGCGCGGGCATCGCATCCGCCGTGCGCATCAACATGTCCGAAGGGCGCGGGCCGCTGGAGGGCAACGGCGGGTCCACCATCACGCAACAGGTGGCCAAGCTGCTGTGCCTTGGCACGCCCTATGTCGCCGCCAACTGGAAGTCTGAGGCCGAATACGAATCCGACTGCCGCAAGGGCGGTATCTGGCGCAAGCTGAAGGAAGTGCCTTTCGCGATGGCGATGGAGGTGAAATATTCCAAGGAAGAAATCCTGACGATCTATTTCAACCGGGCCTATCTGGGGGCAGGCGCGCGCGGGTTCGAGGCGGCGGCACAGCGCTATTTCGGCAAATCCGCCAATCAGGTGAACCCGGCGGAATCGGCGATGTTGGCGGGGTTGCTGAAAGCGCCCTCCACCTATGCGCCGACCAACAACTTTGACCGTGCCCGTGCGCGGGCCGATGTGGTGGTGGGGCTGATGCAGGAACAGGGCTATCTGACCAAGGATCAGGCCGATGATGCGCGCCAGAACCCGGCACGGCTGTCAGCCGCCGCACAGACCAAATCGGGCGGTTTCTTTGCCGACTGGGTGATGGAAACCACGCCAGATTTTCTGGCCGGCGACACCACAGAGGATGTGATCATCCGCACCACTCTGGACCCCAAACTGCAAAGCGACGCGGAAGAAGCGCTGGCTTGGGTGTTTGACAACAAGGTGGCTGCCGGGTCCAAGGCCCAAGCCGCGATTGTGGTGATGAGCGCGGATGGTGCCGTGCGCGCCATGGTGGGTGGGCGGCGGACAGAGGTGGCAGGGTCGTTCAACCGCGCGACGCAAGCCAAACGCCAGACCGGATCGGCGTTCAAACCCTTTGTCTATGCCGCCGCGATGGACCTTGGCTACAGCCCCGCCGATTATGTCGAAGACACCCCTTTGACCATCAATATCCCCGGATCGGGGCCATGGACGCCGTCCAACTATGACAAGACATTCAAGGGCATGATGACCCTGACCCAAGCGCTGGAGGAAAGCCGCAACATCCCCGCCGTGCGGATATCCGAGGCTGTGGGCCGCGAATCCGTGCGCAAGGTGGCCACCGGTTTTGGCATCGCGTCAGACCTAGCCGCGGGGCCTGCACTGGCGCTTGGCGCGTCGGAATCGACCTTGCTGGAAATGACCGGGGCCTATGCGGGCATCCTGAACGGCGGGTTTTCCGTGATCCCTTACGGCATGCTGGAATTGCGTCTGCAGGGCGAAGACGACGCGCTGTTTGGCGCGGGCGGCGGGCTGGGCGCGCGGGTGATTTCCGAATCCGCAGCGCGGTCGCTGACCTATATGATGGCGCAGGTGGTGAATGCAGGCACTGGCACCCGCGCCCGGCTGGACGGGCGCGAGGCGGCGGGCAAGACCGGCACCACGCAGGCCGCGCGCGATGCGTGGTTCATTGGCTTTACCGCCGACTATGTGGCAGGCGTCTGGATCGGCTATGACGACAACACACCACTGAAAGGGGTGACCGGTGCCGGTCTGCCCGCCGAAATCTGGCATGAGGTGATGGTACGGGTGCAGGATGGGCTGCCGGCCAGCCCGCTTCCGATGGATATTCCCGAACCCAAGCAACCCCCGCCGTCACAATCGCCGGACTACATCGTGGACGGTGCCAACCAGACGCAGGCCCAACCGCAGTATCAGGCCGACCCGCAGGCGGAACCCACCCCCAATTATGACAGCGTTCCACAGCCGCAGATGAATGAAGACGCCTTGGCGGAACAGATTCTGCGCGAGTTGATGGGCACGCTGAACAACTGAACGAAAAAGGGGCGTCCCGCAGGACGCCCCTTTTTACGTTTGCATTACGGCTCAGACGGCTTTCATATCGGCAATCAGCGCGTCGATGTCGCCTTTGCGCTTGTCCAGCATCGCGCCGATTTCGGCCCGTTCGGACGCCAGCATGTTGACGCCTTCGATGATGATGTTGAAAAACCGGTTCGACCCCGATTTATCCGACACATGCCACCGCAGATCAAACGGCGACTCGCCGCGCAGGGTGGCGACCGAGATCACCTCGAAATAGCTTTTCACCGGGCGGGCATCGACAACCTCGATGTTGCCACCAATGAACTCGCGGAAGCGGCGGCCATATTTGCGGCTGATATACCCCTGAAACGCCTTGGTGAACGCAGCCATCTGCGCCGAAGACGCTGATTTTGCCGCCACCCCAAGCGCCGAGCGAGCGATGACCGGCACATCGGCGTACTTCGCGAACAGGCGTTCGAAATCACCGAACATCGCACTTTCCGATTTGCCCGACGCAATGATCCGGTTCACCTCGGCCACGGCGTTGCCGATCATGCCCTTGGCATCATCGACGTTCAACGCGAACACCGGCAGCGGCACCGCAAAGGCGGCGATCAGGCCAGCCGAAAACAGGCGGCGCGACGGGCTGAAAGAGTTATTGTCCATAGGGATCCTCGTACGGGTCGTAGGCATTGGAATCATCAGTCGGGGTTTCTTGCCCCAGTTCGAACCGGCGGTTTTGCAGGTACAACAGGCGAGCCTGCGCATAGCCATCAGCGCTATCATATAGGATGGAATCTACCGTTTCGGAATACCGGTTGCGATCACCCAAGCGTGAAGCGCCTTTGGCCAGCGTTGCATAGGTCGATTCGGGCGACGGCAGAATGAACCGCAGCGGGTTGAGCGCCAAGTCTACCATCGTGCCTACGGTATCGCGGGTTGTCGAAGGCCCGATCCCGGGCAATTCGACATAAGCACCTTCTTCAGCGCCCCAGACATGCAGTGTCTCGCCAAAGTCGGTTTTCTTTTCGGGCAGTCCCAACACCTTGGCAGGATCAAACAGGCCACCGAGGCCCGCAGTAAGGTTTACCGCCAACCGAAGCGAGTTGTGTGCCGCGTTGCCGAGGCGGAACTGCAGGATATTGTTGGCAATATCGCCAGGCAGATCCAGCGTGCCTGCCACGTTCGAAATGCCCTGCTGCACGGGCTTGGGCACGATTTTGCCATAGCCGCTGGCCCCCGGACTAACCAGCCCGCGATCCAGTGCAAGGTTGAACTGGTGCATGCTGCGGTTCTGGGCCTCATCAGGGTCATATATCCCCTCTGCAACCGGTGCCTTCGCACAGCCCGCCAGAACGCCAAACACAACCACCGAAAGCACGGCAGTGATATTCTTGGACCGACCGATAGATTTAAATGGAAATTTCACGACCATCTTCATAACTTCCCGCCAACGCGTGGACCTTACCATAGGCCTTGCGGGGAATAGACAAGGCTTAAGCCGCGTTCCCTTGCAAGACAACGGCGAAACGTGGCAGTCGGGTGACGGCGGCAGGATCACGCCAAGCGTATTGAGCAGAACGAAAGCAGGACAAGAACATGCGCATTGATGCGAACAAGGGCCGGGCCGAATTATCGGCCGCGCGCAGGCTCTCAAACAAGGCGTTGACGGCGGCATTCCTGTTTTCGGTGTTTGTGAACATTCTGATGCTGACCGGGCCGCTGTATATGCTTCAGGTCTATGACCGGGTGCTGGCGTCGCGGTCCGAGGCCACCTTGCTGGCCCTGTCGATCCTGACCGCTTTTCTGTTCCTGATGATGGGTCTGCTGGATTTCGCCCGGGGCCGGGTGATGGCCCGTATCGGTGCGCGGTTGCAGGAAACGCTGGATGCACGGGTGTTGCGCGCGTCCTTCCGCGCACTGACCGTGGTGCCCGGCGATACCGCCGCCCTTGCCGCACAGCGCGATCTGGAATCGTTGCAGCGGTTCTGGGCCTCACCCGTGCTGATCTCGATCTTCGACATTCCGTGGACGCCGCTGTTTCTGGCGGCGATTTTCGTGTTTCACCCGCTGCTGGGCTGGGTCTCCATCGGCGGCGGCGTCGTGCTGGTGATCATCACCATCCTGAACCAACGCGCCACCGAACAGCCCCTTGCCCGCGCCAACATGGCCACGATGACCGCCGAACGCCAATCCGACAACCTGAAGTCCGAATCCGAACTGATCCAGGCACTTGGCATGACCGGGGCCGCCTTCACCCGCTGGCAAAAGGCGCGCGGGGCGGCTCTGGCCGAAGGGTTGACGGCGGCGGATACTGCCGGGTCGTACGGCACGGTATCCAAGACTTTCCGGCTGTTCCTGCAATCGGCAATGCTGGGTCTGGGCGCGTGGCTGGTACTGCGCGGTGAGATGTCGCCCGGTGCGATGATTGCAGGGTCAATCCTGCTGGGTCGGGCGTTGCAGCCCATCGAACAGGCGGTCGGCCAGTGGGCCGTCGTGACCCGCGCCCGCCAAGGCCATGCGCGGCTGGTAGACCTGCTGTCGCGCGTGCCGGTCGATCTGCCGCGCACCCCCCTGCCCCGCCCCAAGGCGGTGCTGGATATTCAGGCCGTGTCGGTGGTGCCGCCGGGGGAAACCCAGCCAATTCTGCGGGGCGTATCCTTCCGGCTGGAACCCGGGCAGGCGCTTGGCGTGATCGGCCCGTCAGGCTCTGGCAAGTCAACGCTCGCCCGCGCGCTGATTGGTGTCTGGCGCCCTGCTGCTGGCAAAATCCGGCTGGATGGCGCGACGCTGGATCAGTATGACCCCGACGTGCTGGGCAGCTACATCGGTTATCTTCCCCAACGGGTGACGCTGTTTGACGGCACCATTGCCGAAAACATCGCCCGCCTGCAATCAAACGCCGACCCCGCCAAGATCGTCGCCGCCGCTCAGAAGGCCGCGGCGCATGACCTGATCGTGCGGATGCCCGATGGCTATGACACACGGGTGTCCACCGTGGGCGGCAGGCTGTCGGGCGGCCAGATTCAGCGCATCGGCCTTGCCCGCGCCCTTTATGGCGATCCGGTGATCATCGTGCTGGATGAGCCGAACTCGAACCTCGACAATGATGGGTCAAACGCGCTGAACACTGCGATCCGCAATGCCAAGGCCGCAGGCTGCGCCGTGCTGATCATGGCGCACCGCCCCGCCGCCATCCAGGAATGTGACCTGCTGCTGGTGATGGAGGACGGCACCCGCCGGGCCTTTGGCCCGCGTGATCAGGTGCTGAAGGAAATGGTCCGCAACGCCAGCGAAATACAGAAATCCGCCGCCCCCGGAGGTGTCGCATGACCGACCAACCCATCTGGTCCTCGCGCCAGCCTGTCATTCTGGGTCTGGCCTGCGTCTTTGTTCTGGTCGCAGGGTTTGGCATCTGGTCCGTTACCACCAGCATCGCCGGAGCCATCGTCACATCGGGCCAGATCGAGGTCGAACAGAACCGGCAGGTTGTGCAGCACCCGGACGGCGGTGTGGTGGATGAGATCCTTGTCAAGGAGTCCGCCACCGTCAAGGCAGGCGATATCCTGATCCGGCTGGACGGCACAACATTGCGGTCTGAACTCGCCATCGTGGAAGGGCAGTTTTACGAAGTGCTGGCCCGCCGCGCCCGGCTGGAGGCAGAGCGTGACAATGCCGACATGCCGGTCTATTCGGCCAGCCTGCTGGATATCGCCAAAGCCCGTCCGGATGTGGCCAACCAGATTGACGGCCAGACCCGCCTGTTCATCGCACGGCGCGAAACATTGTCCAAGCAAAGCGAACAGCTTGAACGCCGCAATGGCCAGATTGTCTCGCAAATCGACGGGGTGGATGCCCAGACCAAGGCGCTGAACACCCAGCTTGGCCTGATCGAACAGGAACTGGCCGACGTGCAAAGCCTGCTGGCCAAGGGCTTGGCGCAAGCAAGCCGGGTGCTGGCGCTGGAACGCGAACAGGCGTCTCTGGAAGGGCAGTTGGGGGAATTGGCCTCAACCCGCGCGCAGGCGCAGGGCCAGATGACGCAGATCGACCTTGAGATTCTGCGCCTTGCCGCCTCGCGACGGGAAGAAGCCAATACCCAATTGCGCGATATTGGCCCGACCGAGCTGGAATTGGCCGAACGGCAGCGCGCCCTGATCGAACGCATCGGGCGTCTGGATATTCGCGCGCCGGTGTCGGGCATCGTGCTGGGCCTGCAGTTCACGACACCCCGCGCCGTGATCCGCCCCGCCGATCCGGTGCTGTACCTGATCCCGCAAGACCGCCCCCTGGTGATCGCCACCCAGGTGCCGCCGATCCACATTGATCAGGTCTTTGTCGGGCAACCGGTGAAGCTGGTGTTCTCCTCCTTCTCCAGCCGCACGACGCCGCAGTTGAACGGCCATGTCAGCCGGGTGTCTGCCGATGCCTTCAACGACCAGAAATCGGGTGCCTCATTCTACCGCGCCGAGATTGAACTCGACCCAGGCGAGATTGCCCGCCTGCACAGTCTGATCCTGCTGCCCGGCATGCCGGTCGAGGCG
Organism: uncultured Alphaproteobacteria bacterium; assembly: GCA_963772935.1. Taxonomy (GTDB): domain Bacteria; phylum Pseudomonadota; class Alphaproteobacteria; order Rhodobacterales; family Rhodobacteraceae; genus JANNNF01. Next base: position 223,310 of record CAVYZK010000002.1, read on the forward strand.
TTCATCCAGACCGATGTGCGCACCCCGATGGCGTATCTGCTGAAACCCTTCACCGATTATTTCTCTCGCGCGTTCCGCGAAAGCTGATCCCTGCCCTACATTGCCGGAGCCATCCCATGACCACCATCGACGCCCGCCTTGCCGAACTGAACATCACCCTGCCCGACGCGCCCGCCCCTGCTGCGAACTATGTGCCCTTCGTTGTCACCGGCAATCTGGTGCATATCTCGGGCCAGATCAGCCAGAATGCGGACGGCCTGATCAAGGGCCGCTTGGGGGATGATCTGTCCGTCGAAGAGGGGGCCGCTGCCGCTCAACGCTGCGCCATCTCACTGCTGGCACAGTTGAAAAAGGCCTGTGGCGGCGATTTTTCGCGTGTGGTGAAAGCGGTCAAGCTGGTGGGGTTTGTAAATTCCACCCCCGACTTCACCGATCAGCCCAAGGTCATCAATGGCGCGTCCGATTTCATGGTGGCGGTGCTGGGCGATGCAGGCCGCCATGCGCGCTCGGCCGTCTCTGCCGCCAGCCTGCCCTTTGGTGTGGCGGTCGAGATTGAAGGCATCTTCGAGATCCGCTGATGCGCGTCCCCCTGCCCCCCGCGTTTCTGACCCTGCCGTTGGCCCATCGCGCCCTGCATGACCGCAGCGCGCGGCGGCCCGAAAATTCGCCCGCCGCTATCCGCGCGGCGATTGCGGCCGGCTATGGCATAGAGATCGACCTGCAACTGTCGTCTGATGGCGTGGCCATGGTGTTCCATGATGAAGCACTGGACCGGCTGACCGCCGCCAAGGGCCTTGTCAGTGCCCGTACCGCCGCCGAACTGGCGCAGATCATCCTGACCGATGCAGAGGATGGCATCCCCAGCCTTGCCCAAGTGCTGCCCCTGATCGCAGGCCGCGTGCCTCTGCTGATCGAGCTGAAGGACCAGACCATGACCATGGGTCAAACCGATGGTCGGCTGGAACAGGCCACCGCCACGGCCCTTGCCGGTTACGCGGGCGATGTTGCGGTGATGTCCTTCAACCCGCATTCCATCGCCCATATGGCCCGCCTCGCGCCGCATATCCCGCGCGGCCTGACCACCTCGGCCTATGATCCCACCGACTGGGCCCCGCTGGACCCCGGCATTTGCGCCCATCTGCGCACCATCCCCGATTACGACCGTACCCTCAGCAGCTTCATCAGCCACGAGGCCGCCGATCTGCCCCGCCCCCGCGTGGCAGCGCTGAAATCCCAAGGCGCTGCCATCCTGTGCTGGACCATCCGGTCGCCCACAGCCGAAGCAGCGGCCCGCAGGATCGCCCACAACATCACCTTTGAGGGCTATCCCGCCCCCTTCCGCGCTTGACGCAGCACCGCAGGGCACCACCTGTCCCTTGCCAGTTTCACATTGGCACAAATATCCTCGGGGGTCCGGGGGTGGAAAACCCCCGGCGCTTGCCGCAATCACACGGGCTGGAATGACGCTTACCCTGCACAACGGCCTGTCCGACATTGACGCCCACGCCTGGGATGCCGTCGCCGCCCCCGAACAGGCAGCAGGCCGCCCGATCGACCCTTTCACCACGCATCGCTTTCTGTCGGCACTGGACAGGTCCGGTTCCACCGGCACCGGCACCGGCTGGACGCCCCACCCCCTTACCCTATCCGACAATGGCCAGATCGTTGCGGCCCTGCCGATGTATGCCAAGGGCCATTCCCAAGGCGAGTATATCTTCGACCAAGGCTGGGCGCAGGCTTATGAACAGGCGGGCGGGCGTTACTATCCTAAACTGCAAATCGCCGTACCCTTCACCCCCGCCACCGGCCGCCGCTTCCTTGGGCCGCCAGACGCCCGCGATACGCTGATCGACGCCGCCATTCAGATCGCCGCGCAAAACCGGCTGTCCTCCCTGCACGTCACCTTTTGCACGCCGGATGAGGCTGACGCCTTGGCCGGAACCCACGATCTGCTGCACCGCGTCACCCAGCAATTCCACTGGGAAAACCGGGGCTACGCGACGTTCACCGATTTCCTCGCCGACCTTTCGTCACGCAAACGCAAGATGATCCGCCGCGAAAGGGAAACAGCCCAAGGCCACGGCCTGACCATCCGCGTCCTGACCGGCGACCAGATCGAACCCGCCCATTGGGATGCGTTCTGGCAGTTTTACCAAGACACCGGCGCGCGCAAATGGGGCACGCCCTACCTCACCCGCCGCTTTTTCACCGAAGCCCACAAGACCCTGCGCGACGATATGTTGCTGGTTCTGGCGTTCGACGGCACGCGCCCGGTGGCTGGTGCGCTGAACTTCATCGGCCGCGACACCCTGTTTGGCCGCTACTGGGGTTGCACCGAAGAATACCCCTGCCTGCATTTCGAGCTGTGCTACTATCAGGCCATCGACTGGGCCATCACCCACGGGTTGCAAAGGGTCGAGGCGGGGGCGCAGGGCGAACACAAACTGGCGCGCGGGTATCTGCCAACCCCTGTTCATTCGCTGCACTGGATCGCCGACCCCGGTTTCCGCTCTGCCGTCGCGCGCTATCTGGAACAGGAGCGTCGCGCGGTGGATGAGGAGATTGAGGTGCTGACCGCCTACGGCCCTTTCCGCCGCATCACCTCCGAAGACTGAAAGGACAATCTATGCCCGGCAATCCCCTGACCGACCGCAGCCTGCTTGACCCTCTGCTGGCCAGCGGATGGACGATGGTCGAAGGCCGCGACGCCATCACAAAAACCTTCAAATTCAAGTCATTCAATCAGGCCTTCGGCTTCATGACCCGCGTCGCCCTTTATGCCGAAAAGTGGGATCATCACCCCGAATGGTTCAACGTCTATTCACGCGTCACCGTCACCCTGACCACGCATGACGCAGGCGGCCTCAGCGATCTGGACATAAAGCTGGCCGCCAAAATGAACGACCTCACCACCTGACGCAGCCGCTCCCATTTGCTCTTTTCCAAATACTCATCTTGGCAACACTGACCACAATCGCGCCCTTCAGACCTCGGGGCCAGTGCCACCCCCAATGGGTGGCACAGCAGTCGTCCGGGCCTCGATGGCTCGGACGACGGCCCTCTTTCTCAGGGCAAATGGCTGAGAACATCCAAACTAGGATACCCATCCGGCACCAACCCCCGCGCCGTCTGAAACGCCTTCACCGCCGCGATGGTCTTTGGCCCCATCCGCCCGTCCACGCCGCCAGCATCGAACCCCGCCGCCGTCAGCGCCCGTTGCAATTCCATCCGCTCGTCAAGGCTCAACGCCCGTAACTCGCGCGGCCATGGGGCGGCAATCGCAGGCCCGCCCTTGATGCGATCAGCCAGATGGCCAATCGCGATCACATAGGCATCGGCTGTATTATAGGCCTCAATCGCCTTGAAATTGGGAAACACCAGAAACGCGGCCCCCCGCGCGCCACCCGGCAGCAGCACGGATGCCAGCCCATGGTCTGGCAACACCCCGCCCGCAGCCGGCACCACGCCAAGCGACCGCCATTCGGCAACAGGTTTCTTCACCCGCTCTGTCGTCTGCGCATAGTCAAACCCAACGGGCAGCCGCACCTCCAGCCCCCAGGGCGCACCCCTGGCCCAGCCATGCCGCGCCAGATAATTGGCGGTGGACGCCAAGGCATCCGCCGGGTCATCGCCCCAGATGTCGCGCTTGCCATCGCCGGTGAAATCCACCGCATAGTCCCACCAGCTTGACGGCATGAACTGGGTATGCCCCATGGCCCCCGCCCAACTGCCGACCATGCCCGGCACCGTCACATCGCCATTGGCCACGATCCGCAGGGCCGCAATCAACTGCGCCTCAAAGAACGCAGCCCTGCGCCCGTCATAGACCAGCGTCGCCAGCGCGCCCAGAATGGGCGTATCGCCGCGATAGGTGCCATAGGCGCTTTCCAAGCCCCAGACGGCCACCACCACCTCGGCCTCCACCCCATAAGCCGCCTCGATCCGGGTCAGCAAATCGCGGTTGGCGGCCAGCGCCTTGATGCCCAGTGCCACCCGGTCCTCGGACACGGCGGTATCAAGATAATCCCAGATCGTCTTGCTGAATTCGTTCTGGTTGCGGTCGCGTTTGACGATAGCCTCGCTGAACTGCACGTCCCGCATGCTGACATCAAACACCGCCGCTGGCACACCCGCCGCCAAGGCCCGGGGGCGGAAATCCAGCACCCAAGCCAGCATCCCCGCCTGACTGCGCTCTGCGTCCACCACACTTCCCTCCACGTCCTGCCCCAAGGCCGATTGCGCCGCCACAGGGTCGGCCATCAGCACCAATCCTGCCAGCAAAACGCCCCGCATCATGACCGCTTCTTACGTACCAGCTTGCGCTTCAAGGCAGCATCCTTGATCGCCGCCTTGCCCGGTTTGCGCGGCGCAAAGCGGCCCGGTCGCGCGCGGCCCGTCGGCAGGGTGCGATCCTCGATGGTCAGCAGGTCCAGCATCAGCCCGCCGGTGACCGGGGTTGCTTCGGCAAGACGCACCGTCACCCGCTGGCCAATGCCGATGGTCACGCCCGTATCGGCCCCGATCAGGGCCTGCGCGTCGGCGTCAAAGTGGAAATACTCGCGCCCCACGCTGCGGATCGGCACAAGGCCGTCGGCCCCGGTTTCATCCAGCTTCACAAACAAACCAAACCGCTGCACGCCGGAAATCCGCCCCGCAAATTCCGCCCCCACCCGGTCTGACAGATAGGCCGCCAGATAGCGGTCGTTGGTATCACGCTCGGCCACCATCGAGCGGCGTTCCGTGTCGGAAATCAACTGCGCGGTTTCATCCAGATTTTCCACATCCCAAGCCGACAGCCCGTCATCCCCCCAACCATGCCCCGCGATTAACGCGCGATGCACGATCAGGTCGGAATAGCGCCGGATGGGCGAGGTGAAATGCGCATAATTCTTCAACGCCAACCCGAAATGACCAAAGTTTTCCGCGTTGTAATAGGCCTGCGTCATGCTGCGCAGAGTCGATATGTTCAGCAGTTCGTCAAATTCCGTGCCCTGCGCCTGTGCCAGCAGCCGGTTCAGGTGCATGGTCTGCAACACCTGCCCCTTGGCGAGGGTAAAGCCTGACGCCTCGGCCACCTCGCGCAGCGCGTCCAACTTCATCGGGCTGGGTTCTTCATGCACGCGGAACAGCAAGGGGCGCTTGAGGCGCACCAATTCCTCTGCCGCCGCCACGTTGGCCGCGATCATGAACTCCTCGATCAGCTTGTGCGCATCAAAGCGGTCACGGAAGGCAACGGAGGTTACGTTGCCATCCTCATCCAGCACGATCTTGCGTTCGGGCAGGTCGAGGTCCAGCGGCTGCCGCGCCGCCCGCGCCAGTTTCAGCGCGTCATAGGCCGCATAAAGCGGGCGCAGAACCGCGTCGAGCAGCGGCCCTGTCGCATCATCCGGCTGGCCATCAATCGCCGCCTGCACCTGCCCGTAATGCAGCGACCCCGCTGACCGCATGATGCCGCGCACAAAGCTATGGCCGATCTTGACGCCGCCCGCATCGAACCGCATGCGCACGGCAAGGCAGGCGCGGTCCACATGTTCGTGCAAGGAACACAGATCGCCCGAAAGAACGTCGGGCAGCATCGGCACCACCCGGTCAGGGAAATAGGTGGAATTGCCCCGCTTGCGCGCCTCGCGGTCCAAGGCAGACCCGGGGCGGACGTAATGCGCCACATCGGCGATGGCGACCCAGACCACATGCCCGCCGGGATTGCCCGGCTCAACATCCGCCTCGGCATAGACCGCATCATCGCGGTCGCGCGCGTCCACCGGGTCTATCGTCACCAGCGGCATCGAACGCAGGTCCACCCGGCCCGTAGCCCCGGCGGGCTTCGCCGCATCCGCCTCGGCGGTGACGGCATCGGGGAACTGATCTGGGATGCCGTGCTGGTGGATGGCGATCAGGCTGACCGCCTTTGGCCCGCTCGGGTCGCCAAGTCGAGCCGTGATCCGCGCCTGCGGCAGACCCATGCGACGGTTGCCGACAGCCTCTCCCTCGACCAGTTCACCATCCTTGGCATCCAGCGTATGGCCAGCGGCGACGCGCCATTCCTTGCCCTCGCCCTTGTCGATCGGGATGATCCGCCCGCCTTCGGTGTTCACGCGGAACACGCCCAGCACCTTCAGCGCGTTGGTGCCGATCCGGCGGATCAGCCGGGCCTCGTACTGGTGATCGTCGCGGGCAACCTTGGCCAGCCGCGCCAGAATCCGGTCGCCCGCCCCAAGCGCCGGATCGCCCTTTTGTGGCAGGAACAGGATGCGCGGGTATTCGGCGTCATCCGCCAGCTCCATTGGCCGCGCGAACAGATCGCCCTGCGCATCGGGGGCCAGCATCACCAGCACCGACACGGGCGGCAAAGCGCCGGCCTCGCGGTAGGTCTTGTGGCCGGTATCCACCTTGCCCTCAGCCTCCAGCGTCTTGAGCATACGCTTCAGGTCAATCCGAGCATCGCCCTTGATGCCAAAGGCCCGCGCGATATCACGCTTGGCGGTTTTCCCGGGATTGTCGGCGATCCATTGCAGGATCTGGTCTTTGCTTGGCAGGTTTTCCATAGGCCTGATCTAGCACGGGGCAACAGCCAAGGCCACAACCCCAAAGGCACCTGCCATCACCCGCAGCTATTCCGGCGCAGACCACCCATCAATCGCGGCCATCGCTTCCTCTGCCGTCTCGACAAAGCAGAACAGCGACAGATCAGCCTGCGCGATCACCCCGGCATCGGCCAGCGCCTGCCAGTTGATGATCGTGTCCCACCACGCCCGCCCAAACAGCAGAAACGGGATCGGCTTCATCCGTTTGGTCTGAATCAGGGTCAGGCTTTCGAACATCTCATCCAGTGTGCCGAAGCCACCCGGAAACACGCAGACCGCCGCCGCCCGCATCAGGAAATGCATCTTGCGGATGGCAAAGTAGTGAAAGTTGAACGACAGATCCGGCGTCACATAGGCGTTCGGGGCCTGTTCATGCGGCAGCACGATGTTCAGGCCAATCGACCGACCGCCTGCCTCATCCGCGCCCTTGTTGCCCGCCTCCATCACCCCCGGCCCACCGCCTGTGCAGATCACGCCCTCATGCCCGCCCGATGCCATCGACCGCTGCGTCATCAGAAAGGCAAATCGCCGGGCCTCGTCGTAAAACCGCGACAGATCGGCAAGCGTAGCGGTTTTCGCCACGGCCTCGGGGGACGGAATCCGCGCGCCACCAAACAGCACGATGGTAGATGTGATCCCCGCCTCATCCAGCATCAGTTGCGGTTTCAGCAGTTCCAGTTGCAGCCGCACCGGGCGCAATTCATCGCGGGTCAGGAAATCGCGGTCGGCAAAGGCCAGCCGGTAGGCCGGGGCCATGGTCTGCGGCGTATCGGGAATACGGCGGACGGCGGCAATATCCTGCGCTGAATCGCGGAACGGGTGGGTGCGGGGTTCGTCTTTCATGGGCGGATAAGTGCCTTGGGCCGGATTGCGTGGGTCTGCCCCAAGCCTTATAGGCTGGTGCGCAACAGAACCATCCGAAAAAGGGGAGCCTCATGTCCTACGCCGCATTGGAAGCCACAATCGACGCCGCATGGGAGGCTCGTGACAGCATCAGCCCCGCCACCAAGGGCGAAGTGCGCGACGCGATTGAGGCCACACTCTCGGCGCTTGATACCGGCACGTTGCGGGTTGCGGAAAAGCGTGGGGCCGATTGGCATGTGAACCAATGGGCGAAAAAGGCGGTGTTGCTGTCATTCCGGCTGAACGACATGGGCGTGATCGGCGGCGGCAACGGTGCGGCGACCTGGTGGGACAAGGTGCCGTCCAAGTTCGACGGCTGGGGTGCCGATGAATGGCGCACGGCAGGCTTTCGCGCCGTGCCGGGGTCGATCGTGCGGCGGTCGGCGTTCATCGGCAAGAATGTGGTGCTGATGCCGTCTTTCGTGAACGTGGGCGCTTTCGTCGATGAGGGCGCGATGGTGGACGGCTGGGCCACGGTCGGGTCTTGCGCGCAGATCGGCAAGAACGTCCACCTGTCCGGTGGCGTCGGTATTGGCGGCGTGCTGGAACCGATGCAGGCTGGCCCCACCATCATCGAGGATGACTGCTTTATCGGCGCGCGGTCCGAAGTGGTGGAAGGCTGCATCATCCGCGAAGGATCGGTTCTGGGGATGGGCGTGTTCATCGGCAAATCCACCAAGATCGTGGACCGTGAAACCGGGGCCGTGATGTATGGCGAGGTGCCCGCAGGGTCGGTGGTGGTGGCAGGCTCGATGCCATCGAAGGGCGGCATCAACCTGTATTGCGCGGTGATCGTGAAGAAGGTCGACGCGCAAACCCGCAGCAAGACCAGCATCAATGAGTTGTTGCGGGATTGATCCTGCGGACCGGAGGCTGACATGACCGATCTTGACGACACCCCCGAAGACCTGCCCGAAGCCGGCCCCGAAAAGGTCAAACGCCCGCAGCAGGTGTTCACCCTTGTGGTCGAAGTGGGCCGCAAGGCGGGCGACGGGCTGCCCGACAAGGCCACCGGGGCCGCGTTGATCATCTATGCCAGCGGCATTGATGAGGCCGAGGCCGTGCGCGAAACCGTCGCCATCCTGAAACAGGCCGACATGGCCCCGCTGGACGTGTCGGGCTATGGCACGCTGGACGAACGGCTGGCGGGCGGCGATGAGATCGACGGCGAAGAACGCACCCTGATGGACCGGGCGCTGAAGGAAAACTCGGTCGTGGTGGCGCAGATGACGCCGTTTTATGATTGAGTGCTATCAGTCAATATCAGAAACTTAAAACCATTGTGCGGTGTCTGGCATAACTTGGCTGGACGACGGTGCCTGGAAAAAGAACTCGAAGGGGCGTTGCAGGCATAAGTCATGCGGGCTCTGTTGCACAAATCATCGTGAGGTCGAGTTTCTCCTTCCGTTGAACGGACCCATCCCCCGCGGTGAGTTTTCGGCGTTCCGAGGGCCGTGAATCGGTTCAGGATCGCCGCTCTGATCTGCAGTTCGGCGACCTGTCTGTCGAAGTCGCACGCCATGACACGTTCCCCGAGGAGCTTTGAAGCATCGCATCCCTGCCTCGACCACGCTTCGCCGGTGGTAGCCGCTCCAGCGCCGCCAGATCGTCCGGCTAAGGCGACGGGTGGCGCGAAGAACGTCATTCCTGGCCTGGGCGCCGGGTGTGTTTTCCAGCCATGGCCGATGGGCTGGTCATCGGGGATCTGGTCCAACAGTTCCTGCAGCATGGCGCATCGCCCACTCTCCTGCCTGTGATCTCGCTAGCCCGTCTCTCCAGCGGGTCGGCATCGATACTCATATGGACTTTGCCCTATTGCCGAGGTTTGGGAGGCCCATGTTTCTTGGCAAACCACTCCCCCTCACCTTCGGCCATGATCCCCGTGCTGTCGATCAGCAGAGGCAAGGCACCGGTGCTCTGGCGACAGGCGATGGCGACGTTCAGGCTCTTCTGGCGGTGCTACATCGTGCTGAAGTCCGGCACTGGCCAGTCCAGCCCGGCCAGTTCCAGCAGGCTTGCAACCAACCCGGTCGTCTGCCGTCGCGGCAAGCCGAACAGCGCCTCCAGCGTCAGGCAGGGTTGAATGGCCGCGTCGGTGAAGGTGGCCGAACTGCCCCGCCTGCCACTCGGTTCGCCCAGCCAGACCGTCGCCGGGTCAAACAAGATATGCAGCGCCCCACGCTGCTTCAGGGCGGCGTTGTAGGAGCACCAATTCGTCGTGCAGTAGATCGGGGGTATGGGTTTGCTGCTGCATGCCGAGTAACACCTTCGAGTCACGCACGAGAATCCCAGACGATTTGTGCAACAGAGCCTATGAGAGATTGCCATATTGATACCGTGTGAATGCCGCATCATCGGGGATACTTGGTCCTTTAATCCGCGCAAATCGTTACAGCCGAGAGCCATCCAGCGGATCGTCTGCTGTGCTAAGACGAGTCGAACCGACTTGCGGCAAAACCCAACCATTTCATTGCCGCAAAAAACATCTCGCACGCATAAACTTTGAAAGTACTCTCGACAGCGATCTAGCGCTTGAGCGAATTGCTGAATCTGGCAACGATAGCCCTGCATAATCGGTCTATCGCTTCAGACTGTTCCGCCAAGGCTGCCCTCAAGTTCTACCATCTCTTGCCCACCCGCCATCAGGTCTTGCAACGCTTCGGGGGCGATCTCGCCGCGCAGCGCGGTTCCCATCGTTTTGCCTCGGTTCAACACGGTGAACCTGTCGCCCACAGCCATCGCGTGGCGCACGTTGTGGGTGATGAAAACAACGCTTATCCCCTGTTTGCGTACTTTGTTGATGGTGGACAGCACGTTGGCGGTCTGGCGCACCCCCAGTGCCGAGGTTGGCTCGTCAAGGATCAGCACCTTTGCACCAAAGTAGACAGCGCGTGCAATCGCAACGGTTTGACGTTCGCCTCCAGAAAGAGTGCCGACGGCCTGATCCGGGCCACGCAGGTTGATGCCCATTTTGCGCATTTCGTCCATTGTCACCCGGTTGGCAAAGTCGTGGTCAAACAACTTCATCGGGCCATACTTTCGCAGCGGTTCATTGCCCATGAAGAAGTTCCGCGCCACGGACATCAAGGGGATCATCGCAAGATGCTGGTGTACCGTAGCTATGCCCGCCGCGATGGCATCACGCGGATCGCCAAATTGCATCGGGCGGCCTTCAAACAAAATCTCGCCCCGCGTTGGTTTGTGCACGCCAGACATGGTTTTGATGAAGGTCGATTTCCCGGCACCGTTGTCGCCCAAAAGGCAGTGACACTCGCCTGGGAAAAGCTCGACTGAGACCCCGGCGAGGGCAATCACCGGACCGAAGTGTTTCTCGATGTTCTTCATCTGAAGAATCGGGTCGGTCATCTTATTTCTCCCCGGTAATGATGCGGCGGATGTAGGTGTTCAAAACCACCGCAAACAGCAGGATAATCCCAAGGAAAACCCGGAACAGCGAGCTTTCCACCCCGGCAAAGAACAGACCTTGCTGCACGACGCCAAAGATCAGCGCGCCCAAGGCCGCCCCCAGCACCGACCCATACCCCCCGGTCAGCAATGCACCACCGATCACCACAGCGATGATGGCCTCAAACTCCTTGAGCAAGCCCCGGTCTGCTCCGGCTGACCCGAACTCCATCACCTGACAGGTTGCGAACACCGTGGCGCAGAACGCGGTGAACATGAACATCCGGATTTTCACCCTGTTCACAGGCACCCCTGAATTGCGCGCCGATTCCGCATCTCCGCCCGAGGCGAAGACCCAGTTGCCAAAGCGCGTCTTGGTCAGCAGCACATGGCCAAACGCTACCAGCGCCAATGCCCAGACGATCAGCATCGGGATACCATCTACCACAGGCCGACCTGCATTCACCCCTTTGTCGAAAGTCTCGATCAGACCAATATCGCCAAACCATTGGAACAGCCCGGTCAAAATCTTTCCCCCAAACAGCGGGGCCAGCCAATCGCCCTCTGCTGCCTCGCGCACGCCACTGATGATCGTTTTGTTTACAAGGGTTTGCGGCAGGAAAATGGTGAATCCGCGCAGGATGAACAAGGTTGCAAGCGTCACGATAAAGCTGGGCAAACCTGTCCGGACGCAAATCCAGCCGTTGAGTGCACCGATTGCCAGACACATGATAAACGTGACCAGAATGGCGATCCAGATCGGCCAGCCCAGATTGACGCTGAAGATGGCGATCATCATGCCGGCAAAGCCGATCATCGAGCCGATCGAAAGATCGAACTCGCCCGCGATCATCAACAGACAGGCGCCGACGGCGATGATCATGAATTGCGCAGAGACGATCGACCAGTTCAACACGCCTGCGGCATTGAACATGCCCGAGTCATGCGCCGTCACCAGAAAGACGGCAAACACCAGGACGGTGCCGCAAATTCCGCCAAGTTCGGGGCTGATCAGCGCCTTTCGAAAGCGGGATCTGGATTTGACCCGCTCGTCGCTTAGGTGATTTGCTGGTGTTTCGGACATCGGTTTCCCCCTCGCACGACGGCTGAAAATAGGAATTGGGGCGGCAAGTGTGAACCGGCCGCCCCGCCTCGTTGGAAATCAGCGGTACTCGCCCGCGAATTCCTCGATCTTGCCCAAGCCGTCTTTGGTCACAAAGCCCGGACCAGAGTTGATGTTGTTACCCGGCAGAACGCCGTACCGGTCGAAGTTGGTCAGGATGACAACTGGCAGATAGGCTTGCAGGAAGGGTTGCTGATCGATACCCCACTGGATGGTGCCGTCCTTGATCGCGGTCACGATCTCTTCACCCAGATCGAATGTGCCGAAGTATATCTGGCCAGCCATGCCGTTTTCCTTGAGCGCAGCAATGGTCGGGTCGGCCGAAACGGGGCCGAGCGTCAGGATGCCGTTTGTTCCGGGATTTGCCGACAGATAGGCCAGAACCTTGTTCTTGATTTCGGCGGGGTCTGTTCCGCTGTCGAGCATTGACGTGCCAAGCTCGACGCCCAGACCATCGGCGAAACCACGGCAGCGTTCGCCAACGGTGGGTTGCTGGATCGCGTGGTTGACGCAAACGAAGGATGTCACGCCGTCGCCCTTGGCGCGCATTCCGGCAGCGAGGCCTGCGTCATATTCGGGCTGGCCGACATACATCAAGGCACCCACTTCGCGGGCCTGTTCGGGCGTGCCGGTGTTCATGATGATCACGTCAATGCCCTGATCGACAGCGGCGCGGATCGGCCCTTTCAGAACGTCAAAATCTGCCAGCGTGGTGATGATGCCATCCGGTTTTGACGCGGCGGCCTGATCAATCAGCCGCGCCATATCCGCAATGTCGCCGGATGGCGGATTGGTGTATTCAACCGTCACCCCCATCTGATCGCCAGCCAGTTTGATGCCGTTCTTGACGGTATTCCACCAGCTGTCGCTGTCGGGCGCATGGCTGACCAGAACATAGCGCTCGCCGTCGGCCAAGGCTTGTGTCGCAACCAGTGTCGGCGCGGCTAACAGCGCTGTTGTCATCAACAGTTTTTTCAAAAGTGAAGTCATTGCTCTCTCCCTGTTACACAGATTCTGTGCCGAAAAGCCATTCTCCCCCGGCCTTCCGAATCGACTTAACCATGGGCGAGTTAATTTTGCAACCGGTTGCATAATGACCGCTGGAAATGCGGGGTGTTTTGGACAGAGGGCTGCGGTATAAGGCAAAAGGCTATAAGAGGATCGACATCAATGGTGCCGACATTGAAAGACGTGGCTGAACGCGCAGGGGTATCACGCGCGGCTGTGTCACGCACCTTCACGCACGGAGCCTCGGTTTCAGCTAAGATGCGAAAACTGGTGGAAAAAGCCGCAGCGGACCTTGGCTATAGCCCGAATGCGCTGGCTTCAAGCCTGACAACGGGGCGCACAAAGCTGATCGGTCTGGTATCAAACAACTTTCATAACCCGATCTTTCTGGAGGTGTTTGATCTGTTTACCCGCGCCTTGCAGGACAAAGGGCTGCGCCCGCTTTTGGTCAATCTGACCGATGAAACCGATCCCGCAAATTCCGTGCGGCTGTTGCGGCAATATTCAGTGGACGGCGTTGTTGTTGCGTCATCGACGTTGCCGCCGGGGTTTGGCAAGGCTTTTCGGGATGCGGGTGTGCCGGTGGTGCATGCGTTTGGCCGCGTGACCAGTGCGCCGCAGGTGCATGTTGTGGGGATCGACAACATCGAGGCGGGGCGACTGGCGGCGCGGACCCTGATGGCGCGCGGGTATCTGCGCGTCGGGTTCATGGGGGGGCCGGAAGCGGCAAGTTCGACTCAGGATCGCCTGAAAGGATTTACTTCGGAACTTGGCCTCCGCCCCGAGATCAGCGTCAGCCAATCCTTTGCCAGCGCCTATTCCTTTGACGCAGGCCGACGCGAAATGCAGGCGCTTTTGATGGGCGACCATGCGGAGGCCTATTTCTGCGGCGACGATGTGTTGTCGATTGGTGCGCTGTCCGCAATTCAGGATCGGCAATTATGCGTGCCACAGGACATTGGCATCATCGGGTTGAACGATATGGAGATCGCGGGCTGGGCCAATATCAACCTGACGACGATCCGCCAACCTATTTCAGAAATCGTGCACTCATCGATAGAACTGATGTCGGCCATGCTGAATGATCCAGACCGCCTGCCAGAGGCGCGGATATTTGCCTGTCATATCGTGGAACGCGGAACCCTGCGCCCGTTGCACACAACGCGCGCAGATTGATCCGATTAGCGGAACATCGGCGGGCGCGCATCGGTCCATGCGCCATCGGATTTGGCAGATGCCACGGCCGCATGAACCGCCGCCATTGACCGCAAGCCATCGGATGCCGTCGGCAGACCGTCTCTTGTCTGGCCCCGGATGGAGTCGGCCAGATCGCAGTAGATATTGGCGACCGCCAGCGGAAAGCCCTCGGGGTGCGCGATGGACACACGCGACAGGCGCTGTGCATCGGCGTGCAGGCCGCCTTCGCCCTTTTCAATAATCTGCGTGCGCCCGTTGACCGGCGTATAGATCAACTGGTTCGGTTGTTCAGACGCCCAGCGGAAGCCGCCGGTTTCGCCAAACACCTGAATCTCGAACCCGTGCTGCCGCCCTATCGCCACAGATGAGGTCCAAAGCCGCCCCACCGTGCCCCCCGCCATGCGGAAGTTCACCATGGCGTCATCCTCCAGCACCCGGCTGGAAATGGTCGATGCGAAATCGGCCGAAAGCCGTTCCACCGTATCGTCGCAGATGAACCCCGCCATGTGCAGCGCGTGGATGCCGCAATCGGCAAACTGCCCCGAAACCCCCGCCATCGCCGGGTCATAGCGCCAGCGCACGCGCGGATTGTCGGCATTGGCCCCGTCGCCGTGGTGGCCGTGGCTGAAGTTGGTGACCACCAGACGGATCTTGCCCAGCTCACCCGCGCGCACCATTGCGCGGGCCTGCCGCACCATCGGATAGGCGGAATAGCAGTAGTTCACCGCGCAAATTTTGCCGGTGCGTGCTGCCACGCGCACAATCTCTTCGCCTTCCTCCACCGTCATCGTCATCGGCTTTTCGCACAGCACGTTGAAGCCCGCCTCAAGGAACGCCTTGGTGATTTCAAAATGTGTGGCGTTGGGGGTGGCGACCGTCACCAGATCCACCCGGTCGTCGCGGCCCCGTTCGCCCGCCAGCATTTCTGTCCAGTCGCCATACGCCCGGTCCGCCGCGATGCCAAAGGTCTTGGCATAGTCGCGCCCTGCCTCGGGCCTGTGATCCAGCGCGCCGGCCGCAAATTCAAAATGCCCGTCGGCCAAGGCCCCCAAGCGGTGCGCCGGGCCGATCTGGCTGCCTTCGCCGCCACCAATCATGCCCCATTTCAGCTTTTTCATATCGGTATATCCTTAGAAACCAATGGATTGCAGGTATTCGCGGTTCGCGCGCGCATCGTCCAGCGGCGTGCCGGGCATGGAGGGGTCACAGTCTTGTTCCACCGTGCACCAGCCCTGAAATCCGGCGTCAAGCAAACGTTGACGGACGGCAGGAAAATCCACATCGCCCTTGCCCAGATTGCAGAAGATACCCTGCCCGCACGCTTTGTAGAAATCGGTCCGGTTGGCCACCACATCGGCCTTAACCGATGGGTCAATGTCCTTGAAGTGCATATAGGAAATACGGGCCATGTTGCGATCCATGAAGGCAATCGGATCATATCCGGCATAGGAATGGTGGCCAGTGTCAAAGCAGATTTTCAGGATGCTATCATCCACCTCGGCCAACAGGCGTTCCAGTTCCGGTTCAAAATCCATGAAACCCGCCGCATGTGCGTGGATACCGACGGTCAGGCCATAGTCTTCGCTGCCCATTTTGGCAACAGTGGCGATCCGGTCGCGAAAGGCCGTCCATTCGGCCTTGTCCATCTGTTCAGCCTCGGACGCCGCGGCCAGCGGTTGGGGCGCGGCGCGGCGAGATGCTGTCGATCAGCACCAGATGCTGCGCACCATGTGCGACCAATGCCTTGCAGGTGCGGTGCGCTGCATCCAGCACCTCATCCCATTTGGCCGGATCGTGGAACGGGCGGAACACCACCCCGCCGATGATTTCCAGGTCACGCGCGGCCAAGGCTGGGGCAAGGATGTCCGGGTCTTCGGGCATAAAGCCGATCGGACCCAGCTCGATCCCTTTGTAACCCGCGCCCGCACATTGATCGAGCACGCTTTGCCAGCTTGGATAAGACGGGTCACTGGGAAATTCGATGCCCCACGAACATGGCGCGTTGCCGATACGAATTGTCATGTCGGGTCCTTTCAGGGCGTCAGAAGGCGGCAACGTCAGCCCAGGTTTTTGTTGTGGAAGAGGCAATCGCGGCAGCGACAATCTGGTTTACCAGCATGCCATCACGGAAGGTTGGCCAGATCGACTGGCCCTTGTGGATCGCCTCAAGGAAATCCTTCGCCTCAATGATGATCTGGTCCTGATAGCCGGTGCCATGCCCCGGCCCCTGACAGAACGGCAGGTAGTCGGGATGCGCAGGCCCGGTCAGAATTTTGGTGAAACCGCGATTGGCCTCGGGGCCGTCAGCAAGATACAGCCACAGCGCGTTTTGATCCTCTTGATCAAAACGGATTGCACCCTTGGTGCCGGTGACCTCATAGGCATAGCCCATCTTGCGGCCCGTGGAGATGCGGCTGAAATACATCTGCCCCATCGCCCCGTTCGCAAAGCGGCACATCATCTGGGCGTGGTCGTCATTGGTGACGGTGCCGCCGGGGCGGGTGGCGTGCACCGTCTCAACCTCGGCAATCAGGCGGTCTATCGGCCCCACCAGCGCCAGCGCCGCGTTGATCATGTGCGGGGCCAGATCGCCCATCGTGCCATTGGCCATGCCGGTGGTGCGCCAGGTCGCGGGCGATTGCGGGTCGGCCAGAAAATCCTCGGTATGCTCGCCACGAAACCACGTCACGTCCCCGATGGCCCCCGACGCGATCAGGCTGCGGGCGTGCTGGCTGGCGGGCGTGCGGATGTAGTTGAACCCCACCATGTTGACACAGCCGCTGGCCTCAGCCGCTGCCACCATCGCGCGGCTGTCTTCAAGGGACGCGCCAAGCGGCTTTTCACAGAACACCGGCTTGCCAAGCGCAAAGGCCGCCTCGACGGCCGCGCGATGCGTGTGTTGCGGCGACGCGATGACGATGGCCTCGACCTTCGGATCACTGACCAAAGCCTGCCAATCCGCCGTCGCGCGCGCAAACCCGTAAGCCTTGCGATACGTTTCGGCGCTGTTGTCCGTTGTGGCGCAGACCATTTCCAGACGGGGCCGCAGTGCAGTGTTGAAAACCGCCCCGACGGCCAGCATGGCCACAGCATGCGCCTTGCCCATGTAGCCGCCGCCAAGGATCCCGATCCCTATCTCTGACATTCTTGCATCCTGCTCACTTCTGACTTGCAACCGGTTGCAAAATGTCTATAGAAAGACAGACCCGATTGCAAGCGGGAAACGCAACTCAGGCGCCACCAAGGGAGACGTTCGGACGTGAGCGACAGCACCATTCGCCTGACCACAGCGCAGGCCATCATCCGCTATCTGACCAACCAGTTCATCGTGATCGACGGGCAGGAACTGCGGCTGTGTGGCGGGGGGTTCGGCATTTTCGGGCATGGCAATGTCACCTGTCTGGGCGAGGCTTTGTACGGGGTGCGCGACGAGTTGCCGCTGTATCGCGGCCAGAATGAACAGGGCATGGGCTTTGCGGCGGCGGGGTATGCCAAGCAATGGCTGCGCCAGCGGTTCATGTTCTGCACCGCAAGTGCGGGCCCGGGGGCGGCAAACCTGCTGACCGCTGCGGCGCTGGCCCATGCCAACCGGCTGCCGATGCTTCTGCTGTGCGGTGATACCTATGTGACCCGCCTGCCCGACCCGGTCTTGCAGCAGATGGAGAATTTTGGCGACCCGACTTTTGGCGTGAACGATGCGTTCAAACCCGTGGTCCGCTACTGGGACAGGATCACCCACCCTGCGCAGATCCTGCAATCCTTGCCCAGTGCCATCGCCACGATGCTGGACCCCGCCGATTGCGGCCCGGCGTTTCTGGGCCTGCCGCAGGATGTGCAGGGCTGGGCCTATGATTACCCGGTGGCGTGGTTCAAGAAACAGGTCCACCGCATCCGCCGCCAGACACCCGATGCGGGTGAAATCGCCGATGCCGTGGCCTTGCTGAAAACCGCGCACCGCCCGATGATCATCGCAGGCGGCGGGGTGCAGTATTCCCGCGCGGTGGCCGAGTTGACCGCCTTTGCCGAGGCGCATCAGATCCCTGTGGTGGAAACCATCGCAGGCCGCGCCAACCTGCGGGCGACGCATCCGTTGAACATCGGTCCGATCGGTGTCACGGGGTCCAATTCCGCCAACGCCATTGCCGCCGAGGCGGATGTGATCTTGGCCGTTGGCACGCGACTGCAGGATTTCACCACCGGATCATGGACCGCCTTTTCCAAAGAGGCGCGCATCATTGCCGTCAACGCAGGTCGGCATGACGCGGGCAAACACCTGTCGATGCCGGTGGTGGGGGATGCAAAGCTGTCGCTTGGCGTGCTGGCGGATCAGTTGGCGGGCTATGCAGCCCCGCAGGCGTGGGTTGACGCGGCCAAGGCGCACCGTGCCCAGTGGGATGATTATGTCGCCCAGAACGTCGCACCCGGCAACAGGCCCAATTCCTACGCTATGGCCATCGGCGTCGTGAACGCCCTGTGCGACCCGCGCGACAGGGTTGTGGCCGCCGCAGGGGGGCTGCCAGCCGAGGTTACCGCAAACTGGCGCACGCTTGAAACCGGCACGGTGGATGTGGAATTTGGCTTTTCCTGCATGGGGTACGAAATTGCCGGTGCCTGGGGCGCGCGGATTGCGCAAATGCAGCAGGAACCGGATAAGGATACCATCGTGTTTATCGGTGACGGGTCGTACATGCTGATGAACTCTGACATCTATTCATCCGTTCTCAGCCAGAAAAAGCTGATCATCCTGGTGCTGGACAACGGCGGTTTCGCGGTCATCAACAAGCTGCAAAACAACACTGGCAACGCCAGCTTCAACAACCTGCTGGCCGATTGCCCGACCATTCCTGAACCTTTCGCTGTGGATTTTGCCGCCCATGCCCGCGCACAGGGGGCGATTGCCGAAACCGTCGCAAACCCTGCAGAACTGGCCGACGCGTTCAAACGCGCCAAGGCCGCCCTGAAAACGACGGTGATCTGCATGCAGGTCGATCCCTACGACGGCTGGACCAAAGAGGGCCACACCTGGTGGGAATGCGGCACGCCGCAGGTGTCGGATGACCCCGAGGTAACCCGCGCACATCAGGATTGGGAAGCCTCGCGTCATTTGCAACGAAAGGGCGTGTGATGCGGCTGGATCGGCTTGCTCGCAAAAGTTTTCTAGTAATCGGACGGGTCGGGATGGACCTGACCCCTACCCCGGTCAACACCCGCACTCAGGATGCCAGCATGATGATGGTGGCCATCGGCGGGTCATCGGCCAATATCGCGGCAGGCCTGACCCGGTTGGGATGCAAAGCCGCGTTGATGACCTGTGTGTCCGACGATTCCGTGGGCTGGTATTGCCTGAACCAGCTTGACCATTTCGGCATTGACCGCCGCCATGTCCGTGCGATCAAGGGCGAGTGCCGCACCTCGCTTGCCGTTTATGAAACGCGCGTCGATGACCATCAGTCAGTGATTTACCGCAACAACGCCGCCGATTTCCAGATGACGGTCGAAGATGTTGAGGCGGTCGATTATGCGGCCTATGGCGCGCTGATCACCACCGGCACGGTGTTTGCCGCCGAACCCTCGCGCACAGCAGCATTCCACGCCTTTGATCTGGCCCGTGCCGCCGGATTGCCCATCGTGTTCGACGTGGATTACCGCCCCTATAGCTGGCCGTCGGCACAGATAGCCCAAGAGGTTCTGTCCCACGCTGGGACATTGTCGGACATCATCGTGGGCAATGATGAAGAATTCGGATTTATGGCCGGAGACATTGCCAAAGGTCTGGATAAGGCAGGAACGCTGGCCGCCGCCGGGGCCGCCATCGTGGTGTACAAATGCGGCCCCGAAGGTTCCGTTGCCTTCGCAAGCGGGCAAGAGATCAGGACCGGCATTTTCCCCGCCGATGCCATCAAACCCACCGGGGCGGGCGACAGTTTCATGGCCGGGATGATGACTTCCCTTGCCGAAGGACGGCCCGTGCCCGAAGCGATCCTGCGCGGGTCTGCCTGTGCGTCCATCGTGGTCGCCCGTCCCGGTTGCGCGCCTGCCATGCCGACACTGCGTGAGTTGGAAGACTTTCTGGCGACACACGACTGCACCACAAGACTGTGAAAGGTAGCCTCCCATGCATATCGCCCCCCATGACAACCAGAACAAACCCATCGTCGATATCGACAACGCGCTGGTTCCGCTCAACTATTTCAACATCGTCAAGCTGAAAAAGGGTCAGGCGTTCGAATACCGGGTGCCGGGCTATGAAACCTGCATCGTGCCTGCAACCGGCACTGTGGATATCGAGATCGAAGGCGCAGCGTTCGCGTCCCTGGGCAATCGCGGGGTGGATGTGTGGGATGGCGAACCCGAAGGTGTTTATGCCCCGGTCGGCGCACGGGTGACGATCATCTGCACCTCGGATGCCACCGAGACGTTCATTGCAGGCGGGCGCTATGACAAGGTGCTGGACCCGTTCGACGTGCGCGCCGCCGACATCGACCTTGTGCAATACGGCAGCGATGAAACCAAAACCCACCGCAAGATCAAACATATCCTTGGCACGAAATATCACGGCAAGGTCGGTCGCCTGCTGGTCAGCGAGTTGTTCACGGTAGGGCAAGGCGGCTGGTCCGGCTTTCCCAGCCACAAGCATGACACCGACCGCCTGCCGCTGGAGACCCGCCACGACGAGACTTATAACTTCCGTTTTCGCCCGAACTACGGCTCGGGTCTGCAAATGCTGCAACGTCAGGATAACACGCCGGGCGACGCCTATCACATCATGGACGGATCCACGATTTGCCTCGATACGGGCTATCATCCCTGCGCGGTTCTGCCGGGGTATGAGATGTATTATTTCACCATCCTTGCGGGTCTCAGCCAGCGCCCGTTGGTGCAGTATTTCCAGCCGACCCACGCGGCCCAGCTTGAGACGATCCCCGGCATCAAGGATATGATCGCGAAGTTCAAATGACGCTCGCAACCCTGTCGGACGTTCTGCAGCCCGCCTTGACGCAGGGCTATGCCGTGGCCGGGCTGGTCACGTTGGGATGGGAGGATATGCGCGCCTATGTCGCCGCCGCCGAGGCTGAAGGTGTCGCGGTGATCCTGCAAGCCGGGCCGGCCTGCCGCGCCCACACGCCGCTGCCCATTCTGGGGGCCATGTTCCGGCATCTGGCCGAACAGGCGTCGGTCCCGGTCGTGGCGCATCTGGATCACGGCTATACCCTTGACGATTGCCGCGCAGCACTGGACTGCGGCTTTACCTCGGTGATGTTCGACGGCTCGCGCAAACCCTTGCGTCAGAACATCGACGAGACCGCCGCCATTGCCGAAATGGCCCATGCAGCGGGTGCGTCCTGCGAAGGCGAGATCGGCTTTGTCGGCTATGCGGGGGGCGAAGGGTCCGCAGGCACCGACCCGCAGGAAGCGGCACAGTTCGCCATTGAGACCGGGGTGGACGCGATGGCGATTTCGGTCGGCAATGTGCATCTGCAACAAGACGGGCAAGGCGGTCTGGACGAGCCCCGCATCCGCGCTATCGAGGCGCTGACGGGCGTGCCCTTGGTCATCCATGGTGGATCAGGCGTGCCAATAGCGCAACGCCGCGCGCTGGCGCTTGGGTCCAACATCTGCAAATTCAACATCGGCACCGAGTTGCGCATGGCCTTTGGTCAGGCGTTGCGCGCGGCGGTGAACCGCGACCCGACACGGTTCGATCGGATTGCCATCCTGACAGAAACCCATGATCCGGTCGTCGCAGCAGCCCGGCGCGTGCTGCACACCTTGAAACGAGGCTGACATGCTGAACATCGGACTTTTGGGCTGCGGGCGGATCGGGCAAGTGCATGCCATGACGATCAGCCGGCTGGACGGCGTGCGCGTGGTTGCCGTGGCCGATGCCGTCCCCGAGGCGGCCCGCACGCTGGCCACCCGCACGGCGGCGCAGGTGATGGACGCGCAGGCGCTGATCGACAGCCCGTTGATTGACGCGGTGATCATCGCCACCCCCACCGACAGCCACTATGACCTGATCCATGCCGCCGCCCGCGCAGGCAAGGCGATTTTCTGCGAAAAGCCGGTGGATTTGTCTGCCGACCGTATCCGCGACTGCATTGCTGTGGTCGAGGCGGCGGGCGTGCCCTTCATGACCGCCTTCAACCGCCGGTTCGATCCGAATTTCGCCACCCTGCAGGCCCGGCTTCGGGCCGGTGAGATCGGGCAGGTCGAGTTGATCGCCATCACCTCGCGCGACCCTGCCCCGCCGCCGATCAGCTATATCGAACGGTCAGGCGGCATTTTCCGCGACATGATGATCCACGACTTCGACATGGCCCGGTTTCTGCTTGGCGAAGATCCGGTACAGGTCTTTGCCGTCGGGTCCGCGCTGATTGACCCAGCGATTGCTGCGGCGGGCGATATCGACACGGCTGCCGTCACGCTGACCACTGCCAGCGGGGCAATCTGCCAGATCACCAATTCGCGCCGTGCCACCTATGGCTATGACCAGCGGATCGAAGTGCATGGCGCAACGGGCATGCTGCAAGCCGGCAACGTGCGGGAAAACACGGTCGAGCTTGCCAATGGCACGGGCTTTCGCACGGCCCCGACCCAGCACTTTTTCCTGGAACGGTATCAAGAGGCCTACCGCGCCGAGGTTGCGCAGTTTGCGCACTGCGTGGGGTCTGGCACCGCGATGACGCCCGGTATTCGGGACGGACTCGCGGCTCAGATATTGGCAGATGCGGCGGCAGAGTCCTTTGCCAAGGGCAAACCGGTTGCAGTCCGATAACCCGGGACCATGCCACGCATGGTCCCGGCCAAGCGCATCGGCCTTGCGCTATGCCTGGTTGTTGCGATGAAGCGCATCCAGAACGGCAAATAATTCTGCCTCGCCTTGCCCTTGCGCCAAGGCATCGCGCAGATAGTCCGCCTGTGATTTCGGCGCCATGCCGCCCTTGGGCGGATTGCTGTCCAGATTGGTCGGAAACGCATAGCCCTCTGCCGTCGCCGCGATCACGTTGTCGATGTTCAGCCCCACCCCACGCTGCAACTCGGAATAAAGGGCGCGGATCAT
This sequence comes from uncultured Alphaproteobacteria bacterium, assembly GCA_963772935.1. Lineage (GTDB taxonomy): Bacteria > Pseudomonadota > Alphaproteobacteria > Rhodobacterales > Rhodobacteraceae > JANNNF01. The sequence continues at coordinate 246,591 of CAVYZK010000002.1, forward strand.
GCGGGCGCGGTCAACGGTTTCCATCGCCCGCCCCAAGGCCGACGAGACTTGCAGCAGGTTGCCAAGGCGGAACCGGTCGGTGGTGTGATTGGTGCCCGCACCATGCATCACCGCCGGGTTGAAGAACATCAGATCGCCCTTGTTCAGCGCCAGTTGCACATGATGGGCGGCAAAATGCGCCTGATACTCGGGGCGCGCAAAGGCCAGATAGCCCGCCAGAAACTGCTGCGAAAACGGCAGCAGCATCGTCGGCCCGGTTTCCAGCGGCATGTCGCAATGGGCCACCGCGCCCTGCAAGGTCAGCGTCGGCGAGACTGCGTGGATATGCGCGGGGTAGCGCGAAATCTGCTCGGGCGTCATAAATCCAAGATGATAATCCCGGTGCGCGGTTTGCGCGGCACCGCCGGGATTGACCCGGTTGACCTGCGCCGTCATCTGATAGGCCGGGCCTAGCCATGCCTCGGACGCAAGGGCAATGCCATGCGCGCTGAAATAGGCGGCAAAGTTGGCAGGGTCTGCAAGGCAATGCTTTTCCAGAGAATTCCATATCCTGTCATTCGCACCCGGCTTGGCGAAATGATCGCCGCCACCCCTGACGCTCTGTTTTTCGTCCGTTATGATCTGGGTGAAAATCTCACTCGCGCGGTCGATAACTGCATGGTCTGCTATGCCTTGCCGGATCACGATGATGCCTGCGCCTTGAGAAAAGACAAAGGACCATTCCTCCATCAACGCCTGACGGGCGGCTGGGTTCAGGGCCGCTGCATCCACATCTGCGCCTTGGTAAATCGGAATATTGCGGATCACTTCAGCCGCAAGCGGCGTATCGGCGGGGTCTGACGTCTGGCTGACAATCGCACGAAACTCGTCGAAATTACCGCTTTTTGCATCGAGCCAAACTGGCGCGCGCTGCGGTTTCGGGGTGATGAAATCCATCGGCTTCTCCTCCTGCATCGATGATCAGTGGCAGAGCCGGATCGACAGAAATAGTTGCATAACTCCTCAAAAACACCTCAACTCAGGCATGGCCGCGAAATTCACCCACAAGGAAATTGCGCATCAGGCGGGGCTGAGCCTTGCGACCGTTGATCGCGTTCTGCATGGGCGCGAAAACGTGCGCGACAGCACAGCAGACAGGGTACGCAGCGCACAGGCAGAGCTTGCCCGCCAATATGACGCAAGCCAGTTGCCCAAGCCGCGGGTGACGCTGGATATCGTGATACAGGCGCCAGACCGATTTTCCTCGGCCGTCCGTGCTGCATTCGAGGCCGAATTGCCCCTGATGCGGCCCGCAACCTTTCGTGCCCGATTTCATTTGGCCGAAGTGCTGGAGCAAGGCGCGCTGGTCGCGCTGTTGCGGGCGATTGCCCGTCGCGGCACCCAAGGCATCGTCCTGAAAGTTCCCGCCTCTGCCGAAGTGGAAGCCTGTCTTGTCGAGCTTGCCGCACGGAAAATTCCGATCATCACCTATGTCACCGATGTGGCGCAACCGTTGCGGCTGGCCTATGTCGGGATGCAAAACAGCCGTGCCGGGGCAACCGCTGCCTATCTTATGTCGCGCATGGTTCAGGTCGCGCCGTCCTGTGTTCTGATCACCATGTCCAGCCAGATGTTTGAGGGTGAGGGTGCGCGTCGGACGGGGTTTGTCGATTATCTGACGAAAAGCGCACCGAAGATCGGGATCGTCACCGTTTCCGAAACCTTTGGCGTGAACCGACCCACAGGCGTTTTGATCCGGCAGACGCTTGAGGCTTATCCCGAAATCAGTTCGGTCTATTCCATCGGGGGCGGTAATCGCGCAATCCTTGATGCCTTTGCCGATGCAGGCAGAGCGATTGATGTTTTTGCAGCCCACGACCTTGATCGCACCAACACCGAATTGCTGAAATCCGGGCAAGTCAGTTTCGTGATCCACCACAGCTTTCGTCAGGATGCACGGCGTGTGGCGCTGCACTTCAGCAAACACTATCGGTTGATTGATCCGGGAATAGAAATCGAAGACGCTGAAATCAATATTGCCTGCCCGATTGTCCCAAAGTGACAAAGTCCAGGCCACTGCCGGTCTTGGCTGCGTCGTCAGGGCGGCACCGCCCGCTGGCTGACATTCGACTGGGCTTTTCTAGACGGTGTGATCGTGCAACCTGAGCCCCATAGACAGCGGCGTTTCCTGCAACGCCTCGGTGAACTGCGCATCCCACAGCCCCATCTGGCGCGTGACCTGCCCCCCTGTGGTCCCTCGTTCATACCGAGAGTCCTTGGGGTTGATAGGCATCGGTTTCGGGTTGGGCTAGCGCGCCGGGCGCGTTGCCATCAAGTAGCTCATCGTTCGCGACCAGCTGCCAGCGGGTGTGGGGACCCGTCAGGATCGGGTCGCCCGCCCTATTCCCTCACTTGGAGAAACCACAGGCATGACGACCGAGCCTTCCGACCGGGCAATTGTTCGAACTCTCCTTCGCGGTGCCGTGCCTGAGCGCGCCGACGAAATCAGCAGCCTCCGGAGCCAGTACGGCCATGCCGTTGAAGTCGCGCCGAGCACGAAGGGCGTCACCATGAACGCCGACGCAACGCGGATCCAGTTTGACACCAAGACGATCGATCTCTTCTGGTTGTTCGGTTTCAACGCCTGGCGCGCCATCGAGGTCTATTCACCCGCGCTGGCGCTCGCGACGATAAGGGGAATGCCGCTCGACCAGGCGCTCAACGCCGACACCGACACCGGGACACCGACACCGACACCGACACCGACACCGAACGAGGTCCGTTCGAGCTGGACTACAAGCAACGCATCGCCAGCGCCCAATTCCTTGTTTCAGCCGATCAGACCGCCGATATCTCTTGGCCAGCAGATATCCCCGAACCGACTTCCGATCGTGAAAGCCTGGTCGACGTCCAGCACATGGCGGCGTTCGATCTTGTGGCGGTCGCCCTGACGTTCTCGCTTCTACACGAATTCCAACACGTCATGTACTGCGCCGACATCATCCCCTGTATCGCCAAGCGCAGATTTACAGCCGACAGGGTGTCGATCTTGATCGATCCACCCTTGCAGACTGGGTGGGTCGTGCCGCCTTTGAACTGCGCCCAGTCTTCGATGCCCTGATGGCCGATCTGAAAAGGTCCACAAAGCTCGTCATGGATGAGACCCGCGCACCGGTTCTCGGTCCGGGGGCCAAGAAGACCAAGACCGGATACTTCCGGGCGCTCGCCCGCGATGATCGACCCTGGGGCGGCACAGCACCTCCGGGGGTGGGCTTTACCTATGCATCTGGTCGGGGAGGGCAGCATGCCGAGCGGATCTTACAGGGGTTTGGCGGCATCCTGCGGGTGGACGCCTATGCCGGATACAACCGGCTGATCGTGCCTGACCGGTCTGGCCCCGGCCTTCAACTGGCCTATTGCTGGGCCCACGTCCGTCGCAAGCCAATCGAAATCATCCGCACCGGCACGGCACCGATTGCCGACGAAGGCGTGGCCCTCATCCGCGATCTCTATGCGATTGAAGCAGGCATTCGGGGCAACGATCCCACCATCCGCATTGCCGCGCGCCAACAACGTTCCGCCCCGATCCTGGCCCGCCTTGATTACTGGCTGCGCCATCACCGCGCCCGCGCTTCCGCCAAATCGCCTTGGTGAGGCATTGGCCTATATCGCGAAATACCGCGACGGCTTGGGCCGGTTTCTGACAGATGGTCGCATCGAGTTCGACAACAACACCGTCGAACGCACCATCCGCCCGATAGCCCTGAACCGCAAGAATGCCCTCTTTGCAGGCCACGACGCCGGGGCTGAGAACTGGGCCGTCATCGCCTCACTCATCGAGACCGGCAAGATGAACGGCGTCGCCCCCCACGCTTTGCTGGCAAACATGCTCACCTCCATCGTCATCGGCCACAAACAAAGCCAGATCGACGGTCTGCTGCCGTGGAATTACCCATCAAGGTGTGATCAGAACAGCGCTTACAGACCATTAATCGTGCAGGTATCCGCACACGGTCGTCAGTAGTCTACGAGGAAAGTTATGGTCAGCAAGGCAACTATGTCCGACAGGCCAGCAACACTCTGAAGGTCCCGGTAGCGTCAGACCTTGCCGCCTTCATGTAGTAGGCGATGGAGTCCACTTCGCGTTCGCAATAGCCGATCAAGGCGGCGCGAAGGATATGGGCAGGCAATGGCGGGTCGTGGACGGTCATCATGTGATCGGCCCCGGTCTAAGGCCTGTATGGCCCGGTTTTCGCCAGATTGACGGCGCGCCGTCACCTTGCAGAGCGACGATGACAACCCTCCGCTGAGGGCGCTGCGTTAGGATTTGGAAATGCTTGGCCCGAAATACGGTTGGGGCGTTGTGCAATGCAGCACCGGCGCGGCCGACGCCTTACGCGTACAGGCTGCCGCACCAGTCCGTTCCCCTTGACAGGCGCTGCAGTTCTGTTCCCTGCCGCTTCAGCGCACTGGCACAGTCAGGACGCCCGGATAAACACAGCCAGAATGGCCGCTGACCGCAACAGCCCTGTCAGATACCGTTCTGCTTCAACACATCGTCGATGTACTCCGCTTTGCTGAGGCCAAGGTCATTCACGGGACAAATTTCTGACAGGACATCATAGCCCTGCGATGCGGCAAGCAGCGCCAGCGACAGTTTTGCCGGATCGGTCCGGGGTGGGAACATACCTCTGGCGATGCCGTCCTGCAGCGTCGAAACCACCTCGGCGCGGATCTCGGTAATTGCCTCGGCGATCGCCTCGCGCACGCCGGGTTCGCTGCGGGTGTTCCAAGCCTCGGTCCACAATCGCTGCGCCTGCGCAACCACAGGATCGGCGACATCGGTGAATTTCGTACTGCAATCGGCCAGCAATGTCATGAGCCGCTCGCGAGGGGGCAGCCGTGCCAGCATCGCATCGAACTCCGGCTCGATCCGGCGCCAGAACTCGCGAACGGCTTCGGCCCGCAGCGCGTCAGCCGAGGCGAAGTGATGATGGATCTGCCCAGGCGAGCAGTCCAGCGCCTGCGCGATGCGCCGCACCGTGGCAGCAGCAAGGCCCTCGCTGACCACAAGGTCGACGACGGCATCCATGATCTGCTCGCGACGCTTGTCGCGTGACATATATGTCACGATGGTTCCTCCGCGTGCTAAGCACAAGGTCACTCTAGCAGATCCTCCGCCCATTTCAAACTGGACACGAGTACAATTTGGACATATGACCAAGAAAATTTCCCTCCTCCCCTTCCTCTCTCCGCACGGGTTCCGCATGTCCTTCCCTTTTCGCCGCCATGTCACGGCCGCCATTCTTCCGATCCTGCTCTCAGCAATCCCTGTCGCCGCGCAGGAGGGGCAGGCACTGCCGCCCTCGTCCGTGGGGGTGGTGGTGATCCAGCCCGAGCCCCTGGCCGTCACCTCGCAGCTGCCGGGGCGGATCAGCGCGACCCGGATTGCCGAAGTGCGCCCCCGAGTCGGTGGCATCATCGAGACCCGCGATTTCGAACAGGGTAGTCTGGTGGCCGCGGGTGACATCCTGTTCCGTCTGGACCGGGTGACCTATGACATCGCCGTGGAAGCCGCCCGTGCCACCGTCGCCCGCGCCGAAGCAGTGGTGGTTGACGCCCGGGCGATCGAACGGCGCTATGCGTCGCTGAATGAACGCAACATTACCAGCGCGGCGGAATACGAAACCGCCGTGGCGGCCAGGCTCCAGGCAGAGGCGGGTCTGGCCGAGGCGCGCGCCCAGTTGCGCGCCGCCGAAATCAACCTTGGCTTCACGGAGGTCAAGGCCCCCATCGCAGGGCGCATCGGGCGTGCAGAGGTTACCGAAGGCGCGCTTGTCGCAGCGCAGGGCGAGGTGCTGACCACGATCCAGCAGCTGGATCCGGTCTATGCAGACATGCAGCAGCCGGTGTCGGAACTGCTGCGCCTGCGGTCCGCGCTGGCCGATGGCACCTTGGCCGAAGTGGAGCCGGGGGCGGCGCAGGTCGTGCTGCATCTGGATGATGGCACGCAATATGCCCACGCGGGAAAGCTGCTGTTTGCCGAGGCATCGGTAGAGCGGTCTTCGGGCCAAGTGACGCTGCGCGCCGAATTTCCCAATCCCGACGGGGTGTTGCTGCCCGGAATGTATGTCCGTGTGTCCGTCGAACAAGCGACCGAGGCGGCCGCGCTGGCGATCCCGTCGCAGGCGGTGCAACGCGATCCAGCGGGGGCGTCGCTGGTCTATGTGATGACCGAAGCGGGGACGGCGGATCTGCGCCCGGTCAGCCTTGGCCGGTCCATCGGCAACCGGGTGACGGTGCAGGACGGGCTGGCGGCGGGCGATCTGCTGATCGTTGACGGTTTCCAGAAGATCGGACCCGGTGCGCCGGTGTCTCCGGTATGCTGGACCGATCCGATCCAGGGCGCGGCGGAACCGCCAGCGATCTGTGCCCAGGCCATCGCAACACCGACCAAGAACTGAGACCCGAGCAATGGCAAAATTTTTCATCGACAACCCGGTTCTGGCCTGGGTGATCTCGATCTTCATCGTGCTGGCTGGGGCGCTGTCGCTGCCCAGCCTGCCGGTTTCGCAGTATCCCAATGTCGCCCCGCCGCAGGTGACCATCTCCACCAGCTTTGCCGGGGCCGCGCCGGAAGACCTCTATCGCCAGGTCACACAGCCGATCGAGGAGGAACTGAACGGCGTGCCCGGCATGCTATATTTCGAAAGCACCTCGGAGGCGACGGGCGCGGTGACGATCACCGTCACCTTCGCCGCGGGCACCGAAGTGTCCCAAGCGGTGGTCGATACCCAGAACCGTCTGCGCCGGGTGGAATCGGCGCTGCCGCAGCAGGTACAGCAGCAGGGCGTTCTGGTCGAGGAAGCCGGTTCCAGCTTTCTGATGATAGTGGCGCTGACCGCGGCCCAGGAAACCGGCTATGACGCCGTGGCGCTTGGCGATTACATCTCACGCAACATCGTCAACGAACTGCGCCGGGTGGATGGCGTGGGCCGGGCGCAGGTCTTTGCCACCGAACGAGCGCTGCGGGTCTGGATCGACCCCGCACGGCTGGTGGGGCTGAATCTGTCGGTCACCGACATTACCGCCGCCATCCAGGAACAGAATGCGCAGGTGGCGGCCGGGTCCATCGGGGCCGATCCGGCACCCGAGGGGACGCAGGTACAGGCAACGCTGCTGGTCACCGGCCAGCTGGGCACCCCCGAGGCGTTTGGCAACATCGTGCTGCGCGCGCAAGATGACGGGGCGATGGTGCTGCTGAAAGATGTCGCCCGTATTGAGATCGACGCGGAGATGTACAATTTCCGCACCTTCCTGAACGGTCAGGAAACCGCCGCCATCGGCATCCAGATTTCCCCCACCGGCAATGCGCTGGACACGGCGGCGGGCGTGCGCGACGTGATGGAGCGGCTGGAGCGGCTGTTCCCGACAGGCGTCAGCTATGAAATACCCTACGACACCACGCCCTTCGTCTCGGCCTCGATCAAGAAGGTGTTGATGACCCTGCTGGAGGCGATGGCACTGGTTTTCGTGGTGATGTTCGTCTTCCTGCAAAACTTCCGCTACACCGTGATCCCGACGCTGGTGGTGCCCATCGCGCTGTCGGGCACGCTGGCAGTGATGCTGGCGGCGGGCTTTTCCATCAACGTGCTGACCATGTTCGCCATGATCTTGGCCATCGGCATTCTGGTCGATGACGCGATCGTGGTCGTCGAGAACGTCGAACGCATCATGTCCGAGGAGGGCCTGCCGCCGCTGGAGGCGTCGAAAAAGGCCATGGGGCAGATTTCGGGCGCCATCATCGGCATCACTCTGGCGCTGATGGCTGTGTTCATCCCGCTGGCCTTTTTCCCCGGGTCCGTGGGGATCATCTATCAGCAGTTTTCGCTGACGATGGTGGTATCGATCTTCTTCTCGGCCTTCCTTGCGCTGTCCCTTACCCCGGCCCTGTGCGCCACCTTCCTCAAGCCGGTGGCAAAGGGGCATGGCCATGCGAAAAAGGGTGCGTTCGGCTGGTTCAACCGCAATTTCGACAATGCGACCCGGGGCTACACCGGCCTTGTCGGCGGGATGATCCGCCGTGCCGGGCGCATGATGGTGGTGTATCTGGCGCTGGTCGCGGGCTTCGGCTGGTTCTACGTCCAGATCCCTGCCGCCTTCATCCCCCAAGAGGATCAGGGCTTTCTGATCGCCAACCTGCAGGCGCCGCCCGGTGCCACCTCGCACCGGCTGCGCGAGGTGACGAAGGCCGCCGAACAGCACGCGCTGTCCATCGACGGGGTTGACAGCATCGTGGTGATCCAGGGCTTCTCCTTCTCGGGGCAGGGTCCGAATTCCGGGCTGGCGTTCGTTACACTGAAGGACTGGTCGGACCGCAAGACGCCGGAACTCAGCGCGGACTCCCTGTCGGGGCAGTTGTCCGGCCTGCTGTTCTCGATCCGCGATTCCATCGCCTTCGCGCTGTCGCCGCCACCGATTCAGGGGCTTGGCAACAGTTCCGGCTTTGCCTTCCGTCTGCAGGACCGCGCCAACAACGGCAGCGCCGCCTTGCAGGAGGCCGGCGCGACGCTGATGGCCGGTGCGGCGGCCAGTGGCATCATGGGGCCGATGTATGTCGAGGGCATGCCCCCCGGCCCGCAGCTGAGCCTCAAAATCGACCGCGAAAAGGCCAATGCCTTCGGCGTCACCTTCGGCGAGATCAACCGCACCATCTCTGTCGCGCTGGGGTCGGGCTATGTCAACGACTTCCCCAATGACGGCAAGATGCAGCGTGTCATGGTGCAGGCCGAAGCATCCGCCCGCACCAATATCGAGGATGTGATGACGCTGAACGTGCGCAATGCCCAGGGCGGGATGGTGCCGCTGTCGTCCTTTGCCACTGCGGAATGGGGCTTTGGTCCGTCGCAGATCGTGGGTTACAACGGCTATCCTTCGGTGCGGATCAGCGGCGATGCGGCGCCCGGGTTCTCGTCAGGCGATGCGATTGCGGAAATGGAGCGGCAAGCCGCCGCCCTGCCGCCCGGATTCGCCTTCGAATGGACCGGGCAATCGCAGCAGCAGATCGAAAGCGGCAGTCAGGCGCCGATGCTGATCGGGCTGTCGATCCTGTTCGTCTTCCTGTGCCTTGCGGGTCTCTATGGCAGCTGGTCGATCCCGCTGTCGGTGATGCTGATCGTGCCGATGGGAGCCATCGGGTCGGTCGCGGCGGTCACGCTGGCGGGTCTGTCGAATGACGTGTTCTTCACCGTCGGGCTGATCACCATCGTCGGGTTGTCGGCCAAGAACGCCATCCTGATCGTCGAGGTGGCCAAGGATCTGATCGCCGAAGGCATGGATCTGATGGCCGCCACGATCGAGGCCTGCCGCCTGCGCTTCCGCCCGATCCTGATGACATCGCTTGCCTTCACCATGGGCGTGGTGCCGATGGCGATTGCTACTGGGCCGTCGGCCGCCAGCCAGAACGCCATCGGCATCAATGTCGTCGGCGGGATGCTGTCGGCCACCGTATTGGGCGTGCTGTTCGCCCCGATCTTCTTTGTCTGGGTGATGAAGCTGACAGGGACGCACAAACGGCTGGCCGCCAAGGCGGTTGCTGGCGGCACCGCTGCCGCCCATCCGGCGGAATGACCGATGCGGCGGGGGCGGCAATCTGCCCCCGCCTGCCCGACCCTTACCAAGAAAACCGGAACCATGAGCAGCACCCAGTTCCGCGCCCGTCGCGGCCGCTTTCTGACCCTATTGCCGTTGACACTGGCCCTGTAGGCCTGCGTGCCTGCACCCTTCACCCGGCCTGCGCCCGATATCGCCGCCAGCTGTGCCGGGGCTGCCCCGGCGCGGTCGGCACAGGGCGCCTTCTGGCTGTCCTTCCGTAACGCCGCGCTGGATGGGCTGATCGCCACGGGCCTGTCGCGCAACCTGACCCTTCAGTAAACTGTCGCCGCGATCGACGAGGCCGCCGCAGGCCTGACGCGCGCCGCAGATCTGCCCGCCATGCAGGCCAGTGCAGCCGCCGCGCAGGCGATGCCCAGGGGTCTGGCGTGATTGCCGAAAACAGCAGCGCCGGTCTCTCGACTTCATGGATGCTGGACATCTTCGGCGGCAACCGCGCCTCTCGCGAGGCGGCGATTGCCGAACTGGAGGCTGCGGAGCTGGCCGAGGACGCCGCCCGGCGCAGTGTCGCCACCAGCATCTCCACGGCCTATATCGAACTGCGCTTCTATCAGGAAAGCATTGCCCTGACTGTTGATTTCTACCCGGAAGTGACCCGGGTTTTTCATCGAGAACTGACCCGCCTGAAGGTTATGTTCTTCGGTTTATGGTTGGGTCAAGACATGGGTGGTCTCCCTTTTCGTTTTGGCTACTGCTGAGCTGGCCTTGAATCGGAAGCTGTCATTTCCGGTCTCGAGGATGTGGCATCGGTGGGTGAGACGATCGAGCAAGGCGGTGGTCATTTTTGCGTCACCGAACACCGTTGCCCATTCGCTGAAGCTGAGATTGGTTGTGATGACGACGCTGGTGCGCTCGTAAAGTTTGCTCAGGAGGTGGAAGAGCAGCGCCCCACCTGATGCACTGAACGGCAGGTAGCCTAGTTCATCAAGGATCACGAGGTCGAGCTTGGTCATTGCCTCGGCGATCTGCCCGGCCTTGCCCTTGGCCTTTTCCTGCTCAAGGGCGTTGACCAGTTCGATGGTGGAGAAGAAACGGACCTTGCGGCGGTGATGCTCGATGGCCTGGACGCCGAGAGCCGTTGCGACGTGGGTCTTGCCGGTGCCCGGCCCGCCGATCAGGACCACGTTCTGCGCCCCATCCATGAACTCGCAGCGATGCAGCGTCCTGACAGTGGCCTCATTGATCTCACTGGTCGCAAAGTCAAAGCCGGAGAGGTCCTTGTAGGCCGGGAAGCGCGCTGACTTCATGTGATAGGCGATCGACCGAACCTCGCGTTCGGCCAATTCGGCCTTCAGAAGTTGCGACAGCATTGGCACGGCAGTCTCAAAGGCCGGAGCGCCTTGCTCGATCAGGTCGGTAACGGCCTGGGACATGCCATGCATCTTCAGGCTGCGCAGCATGATGACGATGGCGCCCGCGGCGGGATCATGACGCATGGCGGCCCCCGGCGATCTGCGCCCGCAGACCGTCATAGCGTTCGACATTGGCCTTGGGCTCGCGGTGCAGGACCAGTGCTTGCGGTGTATCCAGTGGCGGCCCGCCAACGACCTTGCCATCGACCAGCCGGTGCAACAGGTTCAGAACATGTGTCTTGGTAGGCGCGCCCGCAGCCAGGGCCATTTCCACCGCGGTCAGCACAGCCTGTTCATCGTGGTGCAAAACCAACGCCAGGACATCGACCATCTCTCTGTCGCCCCCGGGCTTGCACAGCATGTGATCCTGAAACTGCCTGAATGCGTGCGGTAATTCCAAGAAGGGTGCGCCGTTGCGTAAGGCCCCGGGCTTGCGCTGAACGACAGCCAGATAGTGCCGCCAATCATAGATCGTCTGCGGTGGCAGCTTGTGGCTGCGCTGGATCACGCGGCCATGTTCGCACAGGATTTTGCCCTCGGCCGCCACAACCAGCCGATCCGGATAGACTCTCAGGCTGACAGGCCGGTTGGCGAACGACGCCGGAACGCTGTAGCGATTGCGCTCGAAGCTGATCAGGCATGTGGGTGAGACGCGCTTGCTCAACTCGATGAAGCCATCAAACGCGACGGGCAGTGGCATCAGTGCGGCCTGCTCTTCGGCCCAGACATCGGCGATTGTGCCCGGTTCTTTGCCATGCGGGGTCTGGCGCCACAGTTCCAGGCAACGCTGTTCCAACCAAGCGTTCAGCGCGGCAAGGTCGGGGAAGTCCGGCATGCCTTGCAACATCTGGTGGCGGGAATCCCGAACGTTCTTCTCGACTTGCCCCTTCTCCCAGCCCGCTGCCGGGTTGCAGAACTGCGGCTCATAGACATAGTGGTTTGTCATGGCGAGAAAGCGCATGTTGATCTGCCGTTCCTTGCCCCGGCCAACGCGATCCACCGCCGTCTTCATGTTGTCGTAGATGCCGCGTCCCGGCACGCCTTCGAATACCCGGAACCCATGCACATGCGCATCAAACAGCATCTCATGGGTCTGCAAGGGATAGGCCCGCAGCAGAAAAACCCGGCTGTGCGACAGCTTAATGTGCGCAATCTGCAGCTTGGTGCGTTCGCCGCCAACCGCCGCAAAGTCCTCGCTCCAGTCGAACTGGAAGGCTTCGCCAGGGTCAAAATGCAACGGCACAACGATCCCGCGCCCCGTCGTCTGTTGCTCCTTTTGCCGATCTGCCCGCCACACCCGAGCAAAAGCGGCAACCCGACCGTAGGACCCAGTGTAGCCCAGCTTCACCAAGTCATCATGCAGCTGTTTCGACGTCCGTCGCTGTTTGCGTGACTTCCCGGTCTCGGTCTTCAGCCAGCCCGACAGCTTTGCGGCAAAGGGATCAAGCTTGCCCGGTCGCTCGGCAATCCTGAACGCAGGCTCAACCGCTCCAGATCGCAAATACTTCCGAATGGTATTGCGCGACAACTTCGTCCGTCGTGCGATCTCCCGAATGGACAGATGCTCACGCAATGCCCAACGCCGAATAATACTCAAAAATGCCATGCCGATCACTCCAATATCCCCTGCTGCCAGCAGCCAAGCGGAAGGTGTCACATGGGTCAGTTCTCAATGAAAATTATGCCCCTACCCGGGTCACTTCTGGGTGGAAATCAACAGGTGCTGTATCCCTAAATCCGAACGAAATTGTGTACGGACAGCGGCCCGAACGGCAATTGGGCCAAGGGGCCGCCGACATCCAGCGCACCAAGATCGACGGGTAAGAATGACGCGGCTTCGATGATCCTTGCAACATCGGCCTTGGCTGCCGCATCATCGCCGGAATAGAACAGCACGCGCTTTCCCCCTGCGGTTTCGGGGGTTTGCAGCATGTTCACGTCCAGATGGTTGAACGCTTTAACCACGCGGGCGCCGGGGACGAACTGCGCAAAAACCGCGCTGGAATGGCGGCCGCCAAGATCAATCGCCTTGATGCCATAAGCGGCAAGCGGGTTGCTGGGGTCTTTGCCTTCGGGACCGTTTGGATCAATGAATGCAACTGGATTGGTGCCGTCAACCACAATACGGCCATTCCAAGAGGGCAGCTTGGCGAAAATCGCTTCGGCATCGGTCCAACGCACCGCAGCAAAGACGATGTCGGCGCTTGCCGCCTGTTCAACCGTGCCCGCCGTAACGATCGGACCCAGTTCGGTGACAAGGTCTGCCATCGAAGCAGGGCCGCGGCTGTTGGAAATGGTCACGGGTAAGCCCGCCCGCGCCAGAACCCGCGCGATATTGGAGCCAAGCGCACCAGCGCCGATAATACCGATAGACATGTTTTGTCCCTTCAAGACGGGGGCATCATTCAGCGAACCGCCAGCGCCCCGAAACTGCGCGGTAAAGGGAGTATTTATGATAGTATGTCGCTGCTATACTGACAATTTAAGCCAAATGCATCACCATTGCAGCGGGATAGAGAATTGACCCAAACGCGCCACATCTGCGGCCGTATCGGCAATCGAAACCTTGGCCAGTTCCGCCTCTAGCGCAGTCCGTGCACGGGTCATCGTTGGTGCTATTGCGGCAAGGATATTGCCCCCGACGGCACAGGTCTGACAGGGCGGCGTGCGGTGAACCGAGAACAGTTCGGTGTCTTCAACAGCGTTATAAACGTCCAGCAAACGGATAGCCGCCGCGTCTTTGGCAAGCAGCGCCCCACCCCCTGCCCCCAGCTGCGACCGCGTCAGCCCGGCGTCATTCAGCCGCGACAAAAGCCCCCTGATCACGACGGCCCCGGTGTTGGCCGAGACGGCCAGATCTTCAGACCGCATCGGGCGATTGCCGCTTACAGCAAGGCCCGTCAGAATATGAACGGCCACGGCAAAACGGGTGCTGGTGGGCATGAGATTCTCCGTTAGTGTGTCACCGTTACTATAACACACTGACGGCCCCGTCAATCAGCTTTTTCGGCGCTATTGCAGGTTTCGCAGCTGATCAATCATCCAGCGGCCCGCCGGACCGGCCAGATGATCGCGACGGTAGACCGCAAACATGGGCAGCTGCAACCCTGTCAGTTGCATATCCGGAGTGGCGATGACAATCAGACGACCCTGGTCAATATCCTTTTCGATCATGTGCAGCGGCATCCCGCCCCAACCCAACCCACGGATCAGAAATGCGTGCTTGGCAAACAGATCCGCCAAGCGCCAGGTCAGCGGAGACACCATATTCACGGCCCGCCGACAGGTCCGACCTGTCCGTCAACACAAGCTGCACATGTCGTTGCAAAACCTCACGGTCAATCACACCCTGACATGCGGCAAGCGGGTGGATGCCGCAGCCACCGCCACATAGCGGATTGTCGAGACCGGTTCTGCCAACAAACCATCAGGCAAAGTTGGCAAGGGCCCTACCAAGCCAAAGCTGGAACCCCCTGCAAGGTGCCTTTCTGATCGGAAATCCGCAGACGGTGCGCGACAAGATCATTGCTGCGGACGAAGCCCTTCGCGGCATTTCGCGACTGACGTTTCAGATGAGTTCGGCCATGCTGGAAACCAATGCAATGCAGCGATCAATTGAACTATTGGGAACCGAAGTCGCACCTGCGGTCAAAGCTGCGTTGGCGGTTAGGTAAACCCGTAAAGCGCCATAGGGTTTTGCACAAAGACCTTGTGGCGCAGGGTTTCATCCGCCCCAAGCCAATCCAGTGTCGTCTGCGCCAGCGCGGCATCATCCGGCATTGGCACTTGGATCGCGCTGTGTGGCCAGTCGGTGGCCCATAGCACTCGGTCGGGATTTGCCCGTAGCACAGCATCAAAATACGGGCGCACGTCGGTGTAGGGTAGGCGCACATCAGGCCCTGCCATACGGTATGCCCCCGAAGCCTTCACCCACGCCCTGCCCTCGCGCAGAAGCGCCAACATGGCCTGAAATCCAGCGTTTGTGGTGCCAAGCCGGGCGGGAACATGGCCCAGATGATCAAATACAACAGGAACCTTCAGCTGATCTACCACAGCGGCAAGGTTCGGCAGGCTCGACACGTCTACCAGAAACTGGATGTGCCAACCCAATTCGTTCAGGCGTGCCGCAAGTCGGCTGGCGGTCTCTACGGCTGCCGCCGCGTCAAACACCAGATTGATACGGATAGCGCGCACGCCAACCGAATGCATTGCCGCAAGGTCGGTATCGTTGATATCTGCATCCACCGCCACAACACCCCGCATCGGTATCGGGGCTTGTGCCATACCGTCAAGCAGTCGACGATTGTCGGTGCCATAGGGGCTCGGCTGCACGATCACTGCGCGCGCGATACCCAAACGCTGGGCCAATTCCACATAGTCGCTCAGATCGGCATCGGCGGGCGTATAGCTGCGATGCGCCGCATAGGGGTAATGGGTTGCTGACCCGAACAAGTGGAAATGAGTATCCACTGCGCCTCGTGGCAGGATCGGGCCACCGTTTTGCATCATTCTGCTGGGGTTGACCGATAAATCGGCCCGCGCCGGGCGACATTTTCCAAGCGGTGGTTCATCAGGAAATCAGGCACTTCGTGAGCGTTGTAGGGTACGGATTCCTGACCCGGATAGCCCAGAACCTCGCGCACTTCTGGCGTCATGTAATAGCCGCCCGACGCCGCAAGACTAAGCGCGTTGAACGCATCGGGATCAGCCTTGTAAACCGTGTTGACGCTGGCCGAAAGGTCACCCACGTCAATCGCGGCTACCCCGCGCATGAAGGCATCGACGATATCGGGACGAAAGCCCAGCACATCATCGAGCATCTTTTCATGCACCCCGACCGACGTGGCCGAAGGGTACTTCTTGTAGGCCGGGATCAGAAGATCGGCCACGGCGGCAAATGCCGCGCGCTGTTCGGTGCTAAGGTTTGACATCACGCGGCCTCTTGGTTGCGACGCTGCGCAATCAGACGGCGGGTCTGGCGCAAGGCGACGGTCATGATGGTGGCGGTCGGGTTCAACCCGGCTGAGGTGGGGAAGGTGCTGCCATCAAGAATGAACAGGTTCGGCACGTCATGCGTCGCCCCCCACTGATTAACGACCGAGGATTTCGGATCGTTGCCCATCAGGCAGGTGCCCAAAAGGTGCCAGCCGGTGTCGGGCATCTGGTGCACCACACTGGTTTCAATAGCACCGCCGGCCTTTACAGCCTCAAGACAGCGGTCTTCGTGGAACTTCAGCATCCGTTCCGAGTTTTCCGAGACCTTGTAGAGCAGCTTCGGCGCGGGAATGCCGTCGCTGTCGGTCAGGTCGGGGTCGAGCAGGACTTGGTTGCTTTCCTCGGGCAGGTCTTCGCCGATGATGCCCCAGACCATGGAGCGGCCAAAGCGGCGCTCGACCATTTCATGCAGGTTGCTACCCCAGATATCCTCAACCCTCGCGTTGGGATCGGTAAACACCTTGGTGCCGACAAAGCTGGTAGCCCCCAAAGGCCCGCCACCAGGCATGGCACCCCATTTCGCGCCGCGCACAAAGCCACGGCTTTCGTCGGTCTCATAGAATTCATAGGAAGACACGTTCTGCCCGAACGGTCCGCGCCAGGATTCCAGATCCTCGTCAAAGGTTGCCTGTACCGCCGAAAACGGGTGCATCATCAGCCGTTTGCCGACCAGACCGCTGGAATTCGCCAAGCCGTTCGGAAAACGAGCACTGGCCGACAGCAGCAAGAGGCGCGGCGTGCCGATGCCGTTGGCGCACAGGATGACGACCGAGGCTTTTTGTTCCCGCTCACGGCCCGGCTCGTCGATGTAGACGGCGCCGGTCGCCAAACCTTCATCATTGGTGGTGATCTTGCGCACCCGCGCGCCAGTTATCAAGCGCGCACCGGCCTTAATGGCATGCGGCCAATGGGTCAGGTCGGTGGTTGATTTCGCCCCTTCCGGGCAACCGCTCATGCAGGTGCCGCGACGGACGCAGGCGTTCAGGCCGTTATAGGGCAGGGAAGGGATCGCGTTGGTGCCCGGCCACCAGTGCCAGCCCATCGCATCCAGACATTCGGCGGCCTTGTTGCCGACCTTGCCAATGGGCAGGGCGGGCGTGGGATAAGCCATCTTGGGCGGATAGGCGGGATTGCCGCCAAGTCCTGACACGCCCACCTCGCGCTCAATTTCCTCCAGAAAGGGCGAGAGGTCTTCGTAGCTAAAGGGCCAATCGTCGGCAACACCGTCGAGGCTGCGCACCTTGAAATCTGACGGCATGAACGGCGTCCAGTGGCCCGCGTAAAGTGTGGCCGAACCACCGACACCGCAGAACATCAGAGGGTGCACATCAGAACTGTCGGTATTGATCGGATAATCTCGCTCACGATCGCGGTAGTTTGGGTTGGGGTGCCACTGCTTTTGGCTGACCAGTTCCCATTCCGGGCGACGGCCCGCATACTTGTTCGCGTCGGGCATGTGGCCCTGTTCAAGGCACACCACCTTGATACCTGCTTGTGCTAGATGCTTGGCTGCAACAGATCCCGAAGGTCCCGCGCCAATGATCAAGACATCCGCAATATCGTTGCGCCCAGCCGTTGCTCCGGCCGGTTTATTGGTCGCCATGGCGTGTCCTTTCCGGTGATTAGGCTTTGGGTGTTGGCCGGAAAATCGGCCCGCGCGTGATCACGTGTTGCAACATCCCGTTGGCCACATATTCCGGCGTCGCGTCAGGATCGGTTTCGGGGCGGCTTTGCTGGCCGGGATAGCCGATCAGCGCGCGCACTTCAGGCGTCATGTAATAGCCCGCCGACGCAGCCAGCCCTATCGCCGACAATGCCGCCGCATCCGCCGTGTTCAACGTATTGGCGGCCTCTTGCGGATCTTGGCCGTCTACCGCGTCCAAGCCGCGCAAAAGGTTTTCCACCAGATCGGGGCGCAGCGAAAGGACGTGATCAAGCATCTTGCCATGAACATCGACGCTGCTGGCAGACGGCATCCCTTCCACCGCAGGGATCAGAACATCGGCAATTCCGGCGAATGTTGCGCGGCGTTTATCGGTAATCATGCTGCCACCTTTTGGTTTGCCCGGTTGGCGATGAGGTGCTTGACGGCCCGCAGGGCGATGGCCGCGATGGTTCCTGTGGGGTTAAAGCCAGACGAGGTGACAAACACGCTGCCGTCATAGATGAACAGGTTCGGCACATCATGGCTTTGGCCGTATTCATTCACGACCGACGTTTCCGGGTTTACCCCCATCCGTGCCGTGCCCATCAGGTGCCAGCCACAATCGCGCATCAGCGGCGTTGTCGAAATGTCCACGGCACCCGCGGCAATCATCGCCTCTTTGGCGCGTTCCAGATGGAAGTCGATCATCTTCTTGGTGTTGTCGGAGTTCTTGTAGATGATCTTCGGTGCCGGGATGCCGTCGCTGTCCTTCAACACCGGGTCCAGCACGACGCGGTTCGTCTCGTCCGGCAGATCTTCGGCGATGATGCCCCATTCGAACGCCCGCCCGAACACCTTCTTGGTGTTGCGATGCAGGTTTGCGCCCCACGCCTCTTCCAAGGGCTTGCCGCCATAGGCCGACCGCATGCCCAAAGGCCCACCAGAGGGCATCACCTGCCACTTTGCGCCACGGACAAACCCACGCGATGCGTCGGTTTCATAGAACTGCATCGACTGGATGGTCTGGCCAGCCGGCCCCAGCCAGCTTTCCAAGCGGTTCGTCGAAATAGCCGGTGACCGCGGCATAGGGGTGCATCATCAGGTTCTTGCCGACAAGGCCGGATGAATTGGCGAGGCCGTTCGGATGACGCGACGATTCAGACAACAGCAGCAGACGCGGGGTGCCGACGCCATTCGCGCAGACGATCACGATGCTGGCCTTCTGATGCCGCTCGCGCCCGGTGCGGTCGACGTAGACCGCACCATTGGCCAGCCCTTCCGCGTCCAGGGTGATCTCCTTGACCCGCGCGCCGGTGATCAGATGCGTGCCGCATTTCAGCGCATCGGGCCAATGGGTGTGATCAAAGGACGCCTTCGCCCGTTCGGGACAGCCCGTCAGGCAGGTGCCCCAGCGCACGCATTGATTGCGTCCCGCATAAGGCTTCGACGGGATGGCATTGGGTGCCGGCCACCAGTGCCAGCCCAGCTTGTTCATCCCTTCGGCCGCCTTCATGCCGATCTTGCCGATGGGCAGCGGCGGCAGAGGGAGAGGCCTTGCCGGGCGGATAGGCTGGATCACCGTTCAGTGCGGAAACGCCCATCTCGATATCCATCTGGTCGTAATAGGGTTCCAGATCCTCATACGTAAACGGCCAGTCATCGGCCACGCCATCCAGCGTCTTGACGCGGAAATCCGATGGCATGAACCGTTGCCAATGCGCCGCATACAGGATCGTGCTGCCGCCGACCGCGCTGTACATCAGCGGGTTGACGTCGGATTCCGACGTATCAACCGGGTAGTCGGTTTCCAGATCACGGACGTTGGGGTTCGGATGCCAGCGCTTCTGGCTCATCAATTCCCATTCCGGCTTGTTGCCCCAGAATTCCGAATTGTCGACCCGCCCACCCTGTTCAAGACAGACCACAGCTGAAGCCGTTGGCTGACAGATGCCGCGCGGCGATCGAACCTGATGCGCCTGCGCCAATGATCAGCACATCAGCCACCGCTGGCGGCTTCTTTCCCTTATTGTCCATGTGATCCTCCCTCAAGGACGCAGGCGCGCAATTGGCATCACCCGGCTTACGACTCGCATCATTGCACATGTTAAAACCCAAGACAATATTGTCGACATTATCGTTGACAGAATTATGCCGAGCGAAAGCCAGACCGAGGTTCAGCGCACCAACAGGCTGAACTCTGCACTGTCTTTCCACGAGAACGCACCGTTCTCGATACGGATCAATTCCGGGAAATGGCCGGGCACGATACGATCTGCCGATTGCAGGATGCGCTGAATGGATTTGGTGCCCGTCTCGATCGTGTCGAAGGCATTGTCGCAGCGCGCCATGATCGCCTCTTTGGCGTATTTGATCGCATCGCCTGCGATGATGACGCGGGCGCGGTCTGTGGCAACCAGCTGCAAGGAATGAGCAGCCCGGCGTGTGCCCCGGCGTCGGGAAATAGGTCAGGCCGGGAAACAGATAGCCCTCGCCGTCGATGATTTCCAGCGCACCCTTTTGCAGCTGTTCGTGAATGCACCATGGCATCAGGATGTCTTCGGGATGCGGAGTTTGCGAATACTCCCATTCGGCGCTGGCTGACAAAGAAGGTCGCATTCGGGAACAGGTCGACGTTGTGCGAATGGTCGAAATGCAGATGCGTCAGGAACACATACTCGAACGTCAGTCAGGCGCAAGGCCGCGGTCGCGCAGCGCCTTGATCAGACCCCAAGCGCGCAATGTAGCCGCCAGTATCCACCAGCATCACCCCTTGCGGCAACCGCATCAGGGTGATCGACGACATGCCAAGGAAATCATCCCGAAGCCGAAGGTTGTTGCCCCGGATGATGACTTCGTATTCGAGCTGCATGTCAGCGGCCTTTCAGGTCAGAAATTGGCCGCACGCGCCGACCAGCCGCCATGCGCCCGCTTGTAGGCCTCAAGTGATGGCTGCATGTGCTGGAACGACAGCGCTGAAAGCCATCACTGTCGCCGTCGCGCAGCAGGTCGATCATCTGGCCATGTTCTTTGCGCGCGATGGCCAGCAGGTTCGGATCGCCGATGCCATAGCAGCGGATGCCCAGAGATTCAGTCCAGACCCGGTCGATCAGCGACACAAGGATGTTGTTGCCGCATTCCATCCAGATCCGGTGGTGGAACTTGTTGTTGATCGAGCAAACCTCTTGCAGCGCTTGCCGATCATAGGCCGCGCAATATTGATCGTGGATCTGCTGCAATTCGCGCCAGAAACGGCTCGTTGGCGGGCATGGCGATGCGGCGCACGGCCTCGGCCTGCAAGAAACCGCGCACGTCGTAGATCTGTTCGACTTCATCGACCGAAAAGTCACGCACCATCGCGCCCTTGTTCGGGCGGCGTGTGACGATGCCGATCTGTTCCAGCTCGACCATCGCGGCACGGGCGACATGGCGCGAGACACCAAATTGCGCGGTCAGGTCTTCTTCGATCAGGCGCTCACGCGGGCGCATCCGACCGAAAATGATGTTCTGCTTCACGAAATTCACGATTTCCGCAACGCCTTGGTTGTTCTTGACTTCGGTCACTGTGCTTCTCCGAGTGACGGTCATGCTGAGCCTTTCGCAGGACGCGTGGTTGCACCGTGTGGGTACTTCGGGCGCGTATACTGCGCATCGACACTCGACTGTGATTCTGCAAGAGGCCCGTCTACGTCACGAGTGCGCATTTTGATGCAGTATATGGGCGGTGACGACCCGCCACCGGCAAGCGCGACCCAAAGGACCACGCTGCACTATTGCGCACAAGATGCTTTGGAAACACCACACAAACCCTCTTTGCCAACTTTGTTCAAGCCTACCTTACCACACCACCCGACATCTTCCACAACAAAATTGTTGACAAAATTGTCGTCAGAAGAAATGACTGACCCCAAGGGCCGGAAAGGCCGCTGCTACTGGGGGAGGAGAGACGTGGAACACCTTTGGGTGAACGGAATATCTTTGCGCGTTGATGCAGGCGGGCCCTGCCAATGCGCCGGCGGTAGTCCTCAGCAACAGTCTGGGTGCTGATCTTTCGATGTGGGATGCCTAGGCCGATGACCTTGCCCACGATTTTCGGGTCATCCGTATGGATACACGCGGCCATGGCGGTTCGCGGCGACGATGGCGACTACAGTTTGCACCAACTTGCAGATGATGTTCTGGCTGTGATGGACCGCCTGCGACATTCGCCGCGCGCATTTCGTGGGCTTGTCGCTTGGCGGCATGATCGGGCAGATTCTGGGTGCAAGGTCGCGGCAGGCCGGTTTGAAAGCCTGACGCTGTGTGCAACCTTTGCGACGCACCTCGGCAGATGTGGGCAGACCGGGTTGACGCCGTGCGCGCCATCCGGGGTGGCACCGTTGGTGGACGGCACGATGGAACGCTGGTTTACGCCTGCCTTTTGGGGAACCGCTCCTAGACCATCGACGGCAGTCGCGACAGATGATCGGCGACACCTCAGTCAATGGCTATGCCGGTTGTGCCGCCGCGATCCGCGATATGAACCTGACCGACGTCCCAGAGCAGATCCGACTGCCCACTCTGCTTATCGCGGCGGGCCAGGACCCCTCTGCCACGCCAGAAGCCATGCAGGCTCTGCACGCCCGGATTCCGGATGCGCGAATATGTGGAAATCCCCGATGCGGCGCATCTCTTCACCGCTCGAAAAACCGGCCGAGGCAGCAGCGCTGATCCATGGTTTCCTGCAAAGGAACATGGCCTCCAGCGTCTGATTGCCCCCTATCCGAAAGGAACCGACATGCCCGTCGTGCAAGTGAACATCAAAGAAGGCCGCACCCTGGATCAAAAACGGCAGATCGTGGCCCGAATGACCGACGTTCTGGTCGATGTTTGCGGCTCAACGCGCGATCGGGTCCACGTCATCATCAACGAAGTCGAAGAAGACAACTGGGGCCGTGGTGGCCAGCTTTTGTCGGACATCAAATAGCGGACAGAAGGAGGGCTTACATGGCAGATCGTCTGAAGGGCAAGCGCATCATCATCACCGGCGCGGTCAGCAACATCGGCAAAGAGGCCGTTCGCGGCTTTGTGGCCGAAGGTGCGCGCGTGGTGATCGGCGACCGTGACGCAGCAGGCGCGACGACGGCGGCGGAATTTGGGCCGTCGGTCAGCTTCATTCAGGTGGATGTCACGTCCGAAGACAGCGTGCGCAACCTGATCGAAAAGGGCGCGGAATGGCTGGGCGGGCTTGATGTGCTGGTGCAGAACGCGGGCTTGCAACATTCGGGCTCCGTGACAGAGTTTGACGCCGGCAAGTGGGACGCGCTGTTTGCCGTCAATGCGCGCGCACATTTCTTTGGTGCGAAATATGCTGTGCCCTTGCTGCGCAAGAATGGCGGCGGTTCGATCATCAACACCTCGTCCTTGGCGGGCAAACGCGGCGGGCCGGGAATGACGGCCTATTCGGCGTCCAAAGGCGCCGTGATCGCGTTTACCACCGCATTGGCGATGGAACTGGCGGGCGACAACATCCGCGTCAATGCCATCTGCCCCGGCTGGGTCGACACCGCGTTCAACAAGCCGGCGATTGACTTCATGGGCGGCACCGGCGCGCAGACCGTCGCCGTGGAATCCGTGGTGCCGATGAAACGTCAGGCGCAATCCAGCGAAATCGCACCGATGTTCGTCTACCTCGCCTCGGACGAGTCATCCTACATGACCGCCCAAGCCATCACGATTGATGGCGGCGTCTACAATTCCTGAATTTCAACATCTTAGGAGGAAACCATGACCATCACTGCAACCCAGATCCAGGCAGGCCTTGCCGCAGGACTGAAAAAAGCGGGCGAAATCAAGTCGCCGTCCAGCATCGCCATCGTCGACGCAGGCCGCAACCTGCTGGGCTATATCCGCATGGACGGCGCGCTGCTGGCCAGCATCGAGATCAGCCAGGGCAAGGCCTATACCTCGGCCTCGATGAACATGAAGACGGGCGATATCATGCCGCTGATCCAGCCCGGCGCGCCGCTCTACGGCATGGAAACCTCGCACCGCCAGTCGCTGATCGCCTTTGCGGGCGGTGTGCCGATCGTGAAGAATGGCGATGTGATTGGCGCCGTCGGCGTAGCAGGCGGGATGCCGCCCGATGACGAGGCGATTGCCCAGGCCGCAGCCGACGCGATCGCAGGCTGATACGATCCTTCAAGGGGCCTTTGTGGCCCCTTGAACATCCGCGCCTTCAGGGCGAGGCAGGGCCTGCAGGTCACATAGTAGCTGTCCAGAATATGGTCAGCGATGGCCAGCGACGAGGTCGCAGCAGGCGATGGCGCGTTGCAGATGTGGACCATCCGCGGCGTCGTCAGCACCAGAAAGTCATGCTCGATGCGGCCATCATCCATCACCACTTGCGCGCGCACGCCTGCCTTGCGCGCCTGCAGATCAGACCGTTTCAGGCTGGGCATGTATTTGTGGCATTCCCGCAGATAGGCGGAGGTGAACAGCGAATTGCGCATTTCTGACAGGCCCGACCGCAGGTTGCCTTTCAGGAACCGCCAGAAGCCGCCAAAGCTGATGATATCCCAGCAATCGCGCAGATTGACCGAAAACCGCGGCAGTCCTTCGCGCGACAGGCCGAGCACCGCGTTCGGCCCGACGCTGAGACGGTTGTTCACCTCATGCGTCAGGTGGATGCCAAGAAACGGCAGATCGGGGTTCGGCACCGGGTAAATCAGATGGCGGATGCCCGCCCGCAAGGTCGGGATCAACCTGATAGTATTCGCCCCGAAACGGAATGATCCGAAAGTTGGTTTTCAACCCCGCCATCCGCGCCAGACGATCCGCCTGCGCACCACCGCAAACCACGATCTTTTGTGGCGGTGATGCTGATCGGCGCCCAGAGCCAATATCGACGCCCTGTCGCGGTCTCGGTAATCGACGTGACCCGCGCATTCAACCGGACTTCGCCGCCCAGCGCCTTGATCCGGTCGGCCATCTGCCGCGTCACCAGCCCATAATCGACAATCGCCGACTCCGGAAAGAACAACGCATCCAGCCCACGGATCAGCGGCTCGCGCTGGGGCAG
This sequence comes from uncultured Alphaproteobacteria bacterium, assembly GCA_963772935.1. Lineage (GTDB taxonomy): Bacteria > Pseudomonadota > Alphaproteobacteria > Rhodobacterales > Rhodobacteraceae > JANNNF01. Next base: position 271,291 of record CAVYZK010000002.1, read on the forward strand.
ATCATGTGCGGGCAACCTCTTCAAACGGAATACCATTAGCGACAGCGCGGGTGCGCAGGTCGGCCAAACGGGCAACCTCAACCTCGTCCGTGGCGACGATCAGCTTGCCGCATTCTTCATACTCGATGCCCTCGGCGGTGCAGAATTCTTTCATCAGCACCGCACCTTTGCGGCACAGACGCGCCTTCAGTGATCCGGGGGCGTAATAGACGCCGGCGTGAATGACGCCGGAGTTGTTGCCGGTCTGGTGGCGGGCAACCTCGGCTTCCTTTTCCAACACCATGATGCGGGCATCGGGATGGCGTTGCAGATAGCGCAGGGCAGTGGCGGTGCCGACGATGCCGCCGCCAATGACAGCAAGATCGTAGATCATTCTGCAGCGAACCCCATCTGCGGCCAACGTCGCGGCAAGCAGGCTGTCACGGGTGAAGTCTGATCGTGGTGCTTCGACCGACACCTTGCCGTTGTGGACCACGATGATGCGTTCACACAGCGACAAAAGTTCGTTGAACGAAGTTGAGATCAGAATGATCGACGCACCATCCTTGGCGATTTCCAGCATGATTTCATAGATTTGCCGGATCGCCCCCACATCAACACCTGTGGTGGGTTCCGAGAAAATATAAATTTTCTGTCGCCGTTTCAGCCATTTGCCAATGACGGCCTTTTGCTGATTGCCGCCCGAGAAATACCGCATGTTGGTGGCGGGCGTCGCCGGATGCAGCGACAGCGCCTGCACCACCTCGCGGCCATTGGCCATCGTGGCACGGTCGGTCACATAACCAAATGTCGCCAGTTTGTCGAGGATCGGCAAAGAGACATTCTCGGCCAACGACAAGTTGGGAAACAGCGCCTGTTTGCGGCGATCTTCGGGGATCAGGGCAATCCCGGCGGCCAGCGCGTCGGCGGGCGTGTTGATGTTGATCAGCGTTCCGTTGATGAAAATCTCACCCTGATGGTCGACCAGACCCGGTCAGCGCCTTTTCGATCTGCTCCATCCCGCCACCTACCGGCCCGGTGATGCCAAGGATTTCGCCCTGATGCAAAACCAGATCGGTCGGGGCCAGTTTCGCCGTGGCAAGGCCCTTGGCTTGCAACACGACCTGCGGCTTGCTGTGGCCGGGATTGGTGATTTCCAGATCGCTGGCTGACCGGTTGACCATCAGCTGCGTGACCAGAGCCTCGTCGATCTCGTCGCGCAGCAGCGTGCGCACCACCTTGCCGTCGCGCAGAATAGTGGCGCGGTCGCACAGGCGTTTCACTTCGGCCAGGCGGTGCGAGATGTACACGATGGTCAGCCCTTCGGCCTTGAAGCGGCGGATCAGGTCAAACAGCAGCTCACTTTCGCGGCCCGACAGGCGGGCGGTTGGCTCATCCAGAATGATCAACTTGAACTTGCGGTGAAACAGCGTGGCCAGCGTCAGCATCTGCATTTCAGCCGCCGACAATGACCCCGCGCGCGCAGCCGGATCAATCGTCAAGCCGATGCGCTTCAGAATTTCCGCCGCCTTTGCCTCCAGCTTGCGGCGGTTGATCCAAGCGCCCTCTTCGCCCAGCAGCAGGTTTTCGGCCACCGACATGTTCCACGCCAGTTCGGCATCCTGATAGACCGCCCCCATGCCCGCCGCATTGGCGGCCTTGGGCGAATGGCCATGAAAGGCCACGCCGTCAATCAGAATGTCACCCTTGCTGGCGGTATAGACCGCCGTCAGGATCTTGATCAGCGTCGACTTGCCCGCACCGTTTTCCCCCAGCAGCGCGTGAATTTCGCCCCGGTCAAAGGACATGTCGATGCCCTTCAGCACCTGAACGCCCGAGAAGTCTTTGTGCAGATCGCGGATTTCAACGAAAGGTTGCTGTGTCATGGCCGCCCCCTCAAATGAACTTCAGGTGCAGCTCTTCGCGGTTCAGGAAGGCATTGGCCCCCACCGCGATCAGCAAGACGGCCCCGTTGAACAGCTTGCGCGCCGAACTGTCGATGCCAAACTGGGTCATGCCGTTCGACACCATGTAGAGGAAGAACACGCCCAGCAGCGTGTCCAAGAATGTGGGGTTTGCCCTTGCCCAGAATGGTGGCGCCCAGGAAGACCGCAGCAAAGGCTTCCAGCAGGTAGCCTGCGCCGCCGGTGGGTTGCGCCGATGACGACGTGGACGCAAGGAAGATGCCCGCCACGCCGCAATAGAGGCCGCACAGAATGAAGCTGACGATCACCCAGCGATAGACCGGAATGCCGGAATAGTAGGCCGCCAGCGGGTTATCCCCGACAGCCGAGATGTAGTGACCCGGTGCGCAGCTTGTTCGAGATCACATAGGCCAGCGCAAAGAAGGCCAAGCAGGAACAGCGATTTGACAGCGATCAGGCCCAATCTTGCCCTGACCAAGCCAGCGAAAGAAGTTCTCATCGTAGTTGACCGCTATCTGATAGCCACCGGTTAGGTACTGGTTGACACCTTCCAGCAGGAACATCACGCCGATGGTGCCAACGATCCCGGAAATGCGCAGGTAGGTGACCAGCACGCCGTTCACCAACCCAATCGCTGCAGACACTAGCAAGGCGATCACAATCGCCATCGGCGCACCGGTGACCGGAATGCACATCGCGCAGACGATCGAGGCTGTCGTGACGATGATGCCGATGGACAGATCAAAGCTGCCTGCTGCCACGACATAGGTCAGGCCCATTGACAGAAGCGCCGCCGTGAACATGCCGAAGACGATGTTGTTGAAGTTTGACACGGTCAGAAAGTACGGCGAGGCAATGGAAAAGCCGATGCCGACGGCGATCATGACAAGGATCGTGCCCCAGACGCGCAGAAACCGCAGCGCTGGATGGGTCTTGTCCGCGCCTGCGGCTTCGGAACGGGAAGGGGTGATTGTCGGTGCGCTGGTCATGTTGATTGTCCCTATGGGTCCGGCAACCGATTGGCGCGGACAGTCCTGGAACCGCGAGGGCGGTCAGGATCTTTGAAATGCAGGAAACGGACGCGCGGGTACGGCCCGCGCGTCCGGTGGTTCAAACCAGATCAGCCGCCGAAATCAGCCAGATAAGCGATTGCCGCTTCGTCCATGGCCTTGACTTCGTCCAGCGCCTTGGACGCATCTGCCTGCTCAAGCGCGGTGATCGGCGTTTGGTAGACGTTGTTCGGAACCTCTTCGCCACGGCCCAGGGCCAAAGCAAGTTCGGCAACCTTGGCACCCATCGAGTGGTACTGGCAGTCAGTCGAGAATTCGACCGGGATATTGCCCGACGCCATCTCGCCCAACAGCTGGTCCGAGAAGTAGTGGTTGAACAGCTTCACATCCGTGCGGCCCGATTGCACCAGCGCCTGACCAGCACCAATGGTCAGCGGCCACCACCATGACACCAGCGCTGCCAGCGAACCCGGCTCGGGGTGGGCTTGCAGCAGGGCCAGCATGTTGTCGCGACCTTTGGAAATCTGGTCGTCGGTCGAGACGGAGCCCGAGATGAACTCCAGCATCTTCATGCGCGGCTCATAGGACACCATCAGCGACAGCATGTCGCCTTCCATGTCGAACGGCGTGTAGAAGCCGCGCGATTCTGCGGTTTGCGCGATGTTGCCGGTGCGGCCAACCGAGTTAAGCACCCGGTAACCCATCGTCATGCCCGTGCCCCAAGTGTCTTCGATGACCGAAGGCGAGTCCTTGGCGGTGACTGCAAAACCAACAGTCTTGATGCCGCGCTTCTTGGCTTCGTCGACGATGAAGGCGGTTTCCGATTCCTGCGAATAGATGCCAAGGATCAGCACGTTGATGTCGCGATCCAAGCAGCGCCAGCGCCGAGGCCTGCTCGGAATCCTTGGAAGGTTCACCGCGCACGGTCACCAATTCTGCCCCGGCTTCGGTGACGGTTTTGGCGATCTGCCAGCAACCGCGCCGCCAAGGCTGGTTGAACGGGCCGTAGTTCAGGCCCAGACCGACCCGAATTTTCGTCGTCCTGCGCCCGCAGGATCGAGGGCGTAAACAGCCCCGCTGTCGTCAAGGCAGCAGCACCTGCGCCCATTCCACCCAACACATCGCGGCGCGACATCTTGGATGCCTTCACCGCTGCTTCAACCAGCTTACGCTTAGACTCAAGGTCCATTTATTGTCTCCTCCCTAGAGCGTTACATGGCTCAGGACCCTCCGTCCACACCACCGCCAACTCCAGCGTTAGCAATTATCGACAATCATGTCTACAAACTTGTCGACTTGATATCCGACAATGAGATAGACCCTGTTTCAAGGGAGAAAGTCTGACCGCCATGTCGGCTCGAGGAGGGAACGATGCCAGTCGGCCACAAAGGTGATCTGGCGTTCGGATCAGGCGGCGATTCGTCCAAACCGCGGGCGTCAGAGGCAATCTTCCACGCCTTGCGGCATGGAAATTGCCTTTGGGCTGCTGAAACCCCGCGAACGTCTGATTGAACATGATCTGTGCCAGCGCTTCGACACGTCGAATCATAATATCCGTCAGGCGTTTGAATTGCTGGACCGGGTGGGTCTGATTGACCGCAAAGCCAACCGCGGGGTCGAGGTAAAGTCGCTGACCGCGATCTGAGTTGCAGGACCTTTATGAGGTGCGGGCAATGCTGCAACGCGAAGGCGCACGTATGATCGACCTGTCGCGCGGACCAGAGCTTGCTGACGAACTTGCCGAGATCAACACGCGCTACAAGGCGGCGCTTGCAGCGGACCGTGTCGAAGACGCGGTTCGCGCCAACGATGCGTTTCACATGATGACCTTTGACTACTGCACCAACGCCGATCTGGCAGCGCTTCAACGCACCTATTGGATCAAGGCATCCGCCATCATTTCGCGCGCACATGGAGACAGAAATCTGTCCCACGCCTCAATACAGGATCACGACGACATGATCTCGGCGATCAGGACCGCCGACCTTGAGTGGCTGGAGCGGGTTGCGGTCGCGCACATTCAGCCCGCGGTCGAAATTTACCGCCGAATATTCGGGCTGACCTGACCGTCCGTTCCAAAGATTTCTGACCCTATGTCTGGAGACCCCATGCCCGAAAACACCGATTTTGCGACGGCTGCCCGCGCGTTTCTGGCACCAAAGGACGTCCTGACAGGTGCCAAGGACATGGCACCCTTTCTGCAGGACTGGCGGCATATGTTCACCGGAAGGGCGTTTGGCAGTCTGTTTGCCGCGCTCCACCGGCGAAGTGTCTGATCTGGTCCGGCTTTGCGCCAGCAAGGAACATCGCCATCGTGCCGCAGGGCGGCAACACCAGCCTTGCCGGTGGGGCGACGCCGGACGAAACAGGCAAGTGCATTGTCCTCAGTCTGGCGCGCATGAACGCGCATCCGCCAGATCGACCGCATCAGCCTGACCGTGACGGCTGAAGCGGGCGTGATCATCGACACCTTGCGCGCGGCCCTTTCTGACCAAGGTCGCGACCTGCCAATTTCGTTCGGGGCAACCGGGTCTGCCACATTGGGTGGCGTGATCGCCACCAATGCGGGTGGCGCCAACGTGTTAAGCGCGGGCATGACTGGTTCGATGGTTCTGGGGCTAGAGGTGGTCTTGGCTGACGGCAGCATCGTGTCGCGGATATCCGGGCTGCACAAAGACAATTCCGGGATGAACTGGACACAGCTGTTTGTCGGGTCTGAAGGTAGCTTGGGGATCATCACCGCTGCGGTCATGCGCATCAAACCGTTGGCACGCAGCACCGGGACAGCCCTTCTGGCGGTGTCAGATGCCGCTGTCGCGTTGACGATTTATGGCATCGCCGTTGATCAACTGGGCGAATGCCTGACTGCATTTGAGATCATTTCTGCCGCTGCCGCAGCACGGGTTGAGGCAAAGATGGGCATAGCGGTGCCAGTGACAACCTCTGGCTGGTTGTTGCTCATCGAAACTGCCTCTACCTCACAGCAAATGCCGAACGACTTTGACGGCTTTATCGAAGATGTGTTTGCAGAGGGCCTGTGTGCCGACGGAATCGTTGCCGCCAATGAGGCGCAACGCTTGGCAATCTGGAAACTGCGCGAAAGCCTGACCGAGGCCGAAGCCTTGTCGGGCCCTTCGGTCAAGCATGACATCTCTGTGCCAGTCAGCCAGAATTCCCGACTTTCTGGCGCAAGGGAATGCAGTTCTGGAGTTGGTTGCGGCCCAGACCGGGGCGACGCTCTCGCCGCATGTGTTTGGCCATATCGGCGACGGCAATCTGCACTACAACATCCTGACCGACCGCCCCGAACAGTCCAAGCCCCTGATCACCGCAGTCCATGATCTGGTCGCAAGCTTTGGTGGCTCGATCACCGCCGAGCATGGTGTCGGGCAGTATCGTTTAAATGAAGCTTACCGTTTGTTGCCACCCAGCCAGTTGGCTTTGCAGGAAAAAATCAAGGCCGCACTTGACCCTGACGGGCTGTTGAACCCGGGGAAACTGATCCGCGCCAAGGGTTCCCCATATGCTTGACAATATTGTCGACATTTTAGTTGACATTGTCGGGCCTTCGCACTTCAATCGTAACCAATGTGAGCTGATCCGGCAGACGGGTTTGCCAAAGCCGAGCAGAAGCTACCAAAAAGCGCTGCTCGGACGCCTAGGGAGGGAAAAAATGCACATCGCCGTAATCTTGCGGATCGTTCCGGATTTGTCAGAAGACCTTGATATTGCTGACAGCGGAACCGACATCGACCGCGAATGGGTCGGCCTGAAGCTGAACGAATTCGATGATCACGCCCTGGAAGAGGCTGTTTTGATCAAAGAAGCATCCGGCGCGCGCGTCACCGCCATTGCCTTGGCCGGAGATGGCGCTGAACGGCAATTGCAGACCGCAATCGCGCGCGGTGCAGATGATGCGCTTGCTGATCGAACATGATATCGAAGGCCCGATTTCATCGCGCATGGCCGCGCATCTGCTGGCGCAGGCCCTGCCGGATCTGGGGGCGACGGTGTTGTCTTGACGGGCGTGCAGACATCAGAAGATGTTTACGGCCAGCTGGCTCCATTCCTTGCGGGCGCATTGAACTGGCCGACGCTTAACGCTGTGCATGGCGTGTCAGTTTCGGGCGGTGATCTGCTGGTAACGCAGGAATACAGCGGCGGCCATTCGGCGCAGTTTGCGGTGTCGGGGCCAATTGTGCTGGGCGTGCAGACGGCCTCCAAACCGCTGCGCTATGTGTCGGGAAGCAAACTGCGTCAAGCATCCGGGGTTGCGATTGCCAAAGCGCAAGGCGACCTGCCCGCAACAATGGTGCGCGCGCAAACCGACGCGCTGGACCGTCCTCAGCGCGGCACTTCAGCCGAGATGATCGCAGGCGATGCCGCTGCGGTTGCCAAAAAGATCGTCGCCGTTCTGGCGGAACGCGGATTGTTGGGGGCGTGACCATGAAAATACTTGTTTACGTCGAGGTTCAGGCGGGTCAGGTTACCGGCGCTTCGCTGGAGCTGATCGCAGGCGCACGCCAATTGGCTGGTGCGAACGGAACCGTCGCCCTTGCGTCCTTTGGCATTCAGCCGCCGCTGAATAAGCAGGCCTCGGTGCGGACCGGATTTACACGGACCCGTCGTTGGTGACTGCGCCCTATAACCCGCTTCATCATGGCGCGGGCCTTGGGATTGCGATTGAGGCCGCGCAGCCCGATCTGACACTTGTCGGCTATACCACGGCTGGCCTTGATATCGGCCCTTCGCTGGCCATGCAGCGCGGTTTGCCGATGTTCGCCTATTGCCTGAAGGCAACGGTCGACGGCGCTGGCGTACATGTGGAAAGCCAGATTTATGGCGGCAAGTTGAAATCTTCGTCCCATGCGGCTTTGCCTGCCATGCTGATGATGAACGCGGGTGCGTTCCGCGATGCGCCTGCCCCAGAGGCGCGCACTGCCGAAGTGATTGATCTTCCCGTCAGCGCCATAACAGGGCGCAATCCGGTTCGTGTCCGCAACAGCGCCGGATCCAAACGCAGTTGATATCACCAAGGCTGACCGACTGCTGTGCGTCGGCCGTGGCATTGGCGACGGCGATGTGATCGACGAGGCGCGCGAAACCGCCACCTTGATGGGGGCAGAATTGGTCGGCAGCCGCCCGGTGATTGATGCAGGTTGGCTGCCGAAGGAACGTCAGGTTGGCAAATCGGGCCGCAAGGTCAAACCGCAGCTTTATCTGGCGGTGGGCGTGTCGGGCGCGCCTGAACATATCGAAGGGATGGGCGATGCGGGCCTGATCATCGCCATCAACACCGATGCCGCCGCGCCGATCTTTGAATTCGCCCATTTCGGCGCAACCGTGGATCAGGCCGATTTCCTGCCTGCCCTGCGTGAGGCTTTGGCAAACGGGGCGGGCTAAGCCATGACGCAGCAAATGACACTTGCCCTGCTGGTCGTCTTGGCGACCAGCGCCTTTGCCTATCGGTTCTACCGCGTTCTGGCCCCGGTGCTGCGCGCACCGGGGATCAATCGCACTGACCAACCCGGCGGCCCGCGCAAGTTTTGCCGTGGCCGAGGTTGGCCTGCACCGCCGACTATTGCGCAAGCGTTGGTCGGGTGTGCTGCATCTGTTCGTGTTCTTCGGCTTTCTGGTGCTGTTCACTGCCATTCTGCAAAGCTTTGGCGCAGGCCTGATCCCCGGCTTTTCGTTGGCCCCGATTGGCGGCACGACATGGATTGCCTTTCTGCAAGACATCTTTGCCGTGCTGATCATCGTGGCCTTGGCCATGGCCGCTTGGCAACGCGCCGTGCTGAAGCCTGCCCGCTTTGTTGGGTCGAAGGCGTCAGATGCGTGGATCATCTACGGGCTGGTGCTGGCGGTGGCGGGCATCGATGCTGCTGGAGTTCGCCAGCCATATTGTGGCCACCAACACTTGGTCGGGCTGGCGTCCGGTCAGTGGCGCGATTGCATCGGCGATGGCAGGGCTTGGCATCACCGCCGAAGGCGCCGCGAAGGCCGAGCATCTGTTCTACTGGGTCCACATCGCGGCGGTTCTCAGCTTTCTGGTCTACATACCGGGCTCAAAGCACCGCCATATCTTCACGGCCATCCCCAACATCTACCTGCGCAACATTGGCCCGAAAGGCCAACTGCCCCCGGCGGGCGTGGATGCGCCGGGCGTGTCGCACATCGATCAGTTCAACTGGAAGCACAAGCTCGACCTGATTTCCTGCACCGAATGTGGTCGCTGCCAAGAGGCGTGCCCGGCCAACGCCGCAAGCATGCCGCTGAGCCCGAAAAAGGTCATCATGGACCTGCGCGATCACATGTTTGACCGCGAAGCCGGGCGCTGCCATGACAAATCGCTGATTGGCGGCGTGATTGCCCCTGAAACCCTGTGGGCCTGCACCTCTTGCCGCGCCTGCATTGACGTCTGCCCCGTGCATATCGAGCCGATGACCAAGATCATCGAAATGCGCCGGTCTTTGGTTGAAGACGGCGCGATCGAGCCGATGCTGCAGGACGCGCTGGCCAGTCTGCAACGCAACGGCAACTCGCTGGGTAAACCGGCACGGCAGCGCGCGAAATGGACCAAGGACCTCAGCTTCAAGATCAAGGATGCGCGCAGCGAACCTGTTGATGTTCTGTGGTTCGTCGGCGACTACGCTTCGTTCGACCCGCGTGTGCAGCGGATTACCGTCAAGGTGGCCGAAACTCTGAACGCGGCGGGCGTGAACTTTGGTATCCTGTTTGACGCTGAACAGAACAGCGGCAATGACGTGCGCCGCGTCGGCGAAGAAGGCGTGTTCGAGATGCTGGCCAAACACAACATCGACACCATCGACGCCTGCGATTTCAAACGCATCATGACCACCGATCCGCACAGCCTGAACGCTCTGCGGCAGGAATACAAACTGTTCGGCCGCGATTATGATGTGGTCCATTATACCCAACTGCTGCTGGAGCTGATCGAGGCGGGCCAGTTGAAAGTCGACACAGGCGAAGCCACCACCGTGACCTATCACGACCCTTGCTATCTTGGCCGTTATAACGGCGGCTTTGACGCCCCGCGCGAGATCATCCGCCGCGCCGGACATCACCTGCACGAAATGGGCCGTTGCCGCGAGAACAGCTTTTGCTGCGGTGCGGGCGGTGGGCGGATCTGGATGGATGACAGCATGGCGGTTGAACGCCCCAGCGAAAACCGCATCCGCGAGGCGCTGGACATTGGGCGATGTGAAGATGTTCGTCGTGGCCTGCCCAAAGGATACAGTCATGTATTCGGCTGCCGTCCAGAACCTTGGAGCGACCGACCGGATCGAGGTGCGCGACATCATCGACCTTGTCCGCCTGTAGTCCCAGCCGCAACAAGGAGGCAACATGACCCCATCCATCGACCAGATCATGGCGGCGTTGACGCGAATGCGCGCCGTCGACCTTGCGCCAAAGTTGGAACGCGGCATCCCGCGCTGGCCCAGCCATCCGCATCTGACCATCGACAAGGCGATCACGCATGATCATGACGGCTATTACTGTCAGGCGATCATGATGGCCGAACACACCGGCGCGCATGTCGACGCCCCGGCCCATGTGCTGCCTGACCGGATGGACCGCACGATTGACACGTTTCCGGCAGAACATCTGATAGCCCCTGCTGTGTTGTATAACTTTGCCGACAGGAACCTGAAACCTGGTCAGTTAATTACAGCCGACGATCTGCGCCAATCCGAAGATCGCAGCGGCGCGGCGGTTGGCGCGGGCGAGATTGCCATGGTGAATTACGGCTGGATGGCGCGTTACTGGCGCACTGACAGCAAGGCTCAATGGTATGTGTTGAACGCCCCCGGCATGACCGAGGACGCCTGCGCGTTCTTCATGGACCGTGGTGTGAAAGCCGTTGCCACCGATACCGTCGCTGCAGAGACGGCTGTGGTTGACGGTGCCTTGATGACAAATCCGGGCCATATGAAATACTGGCTGCCCAATGACATTTTGATCATCGAAATGCTGCGCAATCTGGAACAGGTCACGCCGCGGTCGCTGTTTGTGGCCACGCCCTTAAACCTGCACGAAGGCTCAGGTTCGCCTATTCGTCCTGTCGCTTACTGCCCGGTCTGAATTGTCGCAAGCTGCACAGAGTATGCGGCTTGGGTTCGCCCGCACAAGAAAAGGATATGGCGGATGACACGCACCATCTCTGTGGTCGGGGCCGGACTGATCGGGCGAGCTTGGACTGTGGTTTTTGCACGGGCGGGCTGCAACGTCCGGCTGTGGGATCTGGTGCCAGAGGTGCGGGCGCAGGTGATCGAAACCCTGACCGAGACGTGCCGGATCAGTGGCGACGACCCGTCCTGCCTGTCGCGCGTCACGGTCTGTGACAGTATAGAAGCCGCGGTTGAAGGTGCGGAATGGGTGCAGGAAAACGGCCCCGAACAGATCGACGTCAAGCGCGCACTTTATGCACAACTGGATGCCTTGGCACCGCCCGGCACGATTCTTGCTTCGTCCAGCTCCGCCCTCGTCGCGTCATCCTTTGCAGGCGGTCTGACCGGGCGCGGGCGCATCCTTGTGGCCCATCCCGTCAATCCGCCCCACCTTGTTCCCGTAGTCGAACTTTGTCCCGGCTCTGATACGACCAGCGATATCATGGACAGGGCCGAGGCCCTGATGCGCGGCGTGGCCCAATTTCCCGTCCGCATGACCCGCGAAATCGACGGGTTCATTCTGAATCGGCTGCAAGCGGTCGTTCTTGCTGAAGCCCTGTCGCTGATCGAACAAGGCATCGTAACACCCCAGGGGCTGGACGACACCATCTGCCACGGGCTGGGCCGCCGCTGGACGCTGATGGGGCCAATGGCCACCATTAATCTGAACGCGCCGGGCGGCGTGGCCGATTACCTGAAACGCTACGGCCCGACGATGGCCCGCCTTAGCAATGATGCGGCGCGCGGCGAGGCGTTTACGTCGCAGGTTGCGGAAATTCTGGCAGCCACCCTGCCCGGCCCGGATCAGGTGGCAGACCTTAGCCGCGTGCGGGACCAGCGATTGGCGGCCCTGTCGCGCCACCTGAAGCAAACTGATCAAAAGGATCAATGACATGGCGGCCAAACGCAAAGTCATCATCACCTGCGCCATCACGGGGGCCATTCACACGCCGTCGATGTCGCCGCACTTGCCAGTCACAGCAGAGCAAATCGCACAATCCGCCATCAAGGCCGCCGAGGCCGGTGCCGCCATTGTCCACCTGCACGCCCGCAGCACCGAAGACGGGCGGCCAGACCAGACCTCCGACGCCTTTCTGCCGTTTTTGCAGATCATCAAGCAGCGCTCAGACTGCATCGTGAACATCACCACAGGAGGCGCGCCCACCATGACAATCGCCGACCGCGTCCGCCCTGCCGCAACGTGGAAACCGGAACTTGCCTCGCTGAACATGGGGTCAATGAACT
>CAVYZK010000003.1:0-131918 GCA_963772935.1 uncultured Alphaproteobacteria bacterium
TGGCACGATGATGGTCAAGGGGGCGAGGCAGCCTTCGTTCAGCGGGATGTCGTTGCCGACCAGGGTGCGGAAGACATAGAGGACAGCGGCCCGGGTGACGGCCGGGGGGGCGTTGTAATTGCCGTTGTGCTGCGGGCTGGTGCCGGTGAAATCGACCATCGGCAGCGGGCTTTGTGGTCGACGCGTGATCGGCACCTTGATCTGGGAGCCGTCGTCCATCGGGTAGGTGAACTGGCCGTCTGCAGATCGGCGATGACCTGGCGCACCGAGTCCTCGGCATTGTCCTGCACATGGCCCATGTAGGCGGTGACGGATCCGCCCCGATAGGCCTGCACGACGCGCAGCAGTTCGCGACGCCCGGTTTCATTGGCGGCGATCTGGGCCTTCAGGTCGGCCATGTTCTGGTCGGTCGCGGCAAGGATAGGGACCGGAGGCGAGCAGGGCGCGGGTCTGTCCTTCGCGCAACTGGCCTTGTCCGACCAGGGTGAACAGGTCGATCAGCACGCCTTCTTCCGAGATATGGCGGCTGTCGGGCGGGGAGGAACCGGGTGTGCGGCCGCCGATATCGGCATGGTGGCCGCGTGACCCGAGCCAGAAGGCGGGGGTGTCGCCGACAAACACCGGGGTGATCACGGTGACATCGGGCAGGTGGGTGCCGCCGTTATAGGGCGCGTTCAGCATGTAGGCGTCGCCCGGTTCGATCGTGCCCGCCATCGCGCTGCATCACCACCTTGACGCATGCGGACATCGACCCCAGATGCACCGGCACATGCGGGGCGTTGGCCACCAGATCGCCGCTGGCGTCAAAGATGGCGCAGGAAAAATCGAAACGTTCCTTGATGTTGACCGACCATGCGGTGTTGGCCAGCGTCGCCCCCATCTGATCGGCCACCGACATGAACAGGTTGCTCATCACCTCCAGCAGCACCGGGTCGGCCGTGGTGCCTGCGGCGGCGGGACGGGCCATGGCCTCGGTGCGCTCAAGGATCAGGTTGGCCATGCGGGTCGATGCGGGCCGGCCAGCCCTGGTTCGACCACAGTGGTGCCCGTCGCCTCGGTGATGATGGCGGGGCCGGGGATGTGGGTTTCGCGGCCAAGGGTGGCGCGGGGGTAAAGGGGCACGTCGCGCCATGCGTCCTGCGTCCAGATGCGAATCGTGGTGACGGGGGCGGTACCTTCCGGGGCGGGCATATCGGGCAGATCAGCGCCGTCACCGATCGCCTCGACAGCTCAGCATCTCGAACCAGCAGGGCGCGTTCGGGCGAGATAAAGCCAAACCGCGCCAGATGGGCGGCCTCGAACGCGGCCTGCATGGCGGGGCATGCGGCCGAAAGGCCACCTCCAGCGGCTGATGCGACCCGTCATAGCGCAGATGGGCCGGCCTCGATGCGCTGGGAGTGCACACCCTGGGCGGCAAGATCGGCCGCGGCCTCGGCTGACAGGGCCGCCATCCGCGCCTCGGCCTCCTCGGACAAGGGGGCATCGAACTGCACCTCGCGCAGGCTGCGCGATTTCGGCCAGCCCCATGCCAAAGGCGGACAGCACCCCGGCAAACGGGTGGAGGAACACCCGGCGCATCCCCAGCGCATCGGCCACGGCACAGGCATGCTGCCCCCCGGCCCCGCCAAAGCATTGCAGGGTATAGCCCGTCACATCATGGCCGCGCTGGACGGATATCTTCTTGATCGCATTGGCCATATTGTCGATGGCGATGCGCAGAAACCCGCGGCCACCTCCTCGGGCGTCTGCAACGGCGCCGGTGGCGCGGCAATCTCGGCAGCAAGGGCCGTAAACCCGCGCCCGCACCACAGCCACATCCAGCGGCTGATCGCCGCCCGGCCCAAAGACCGCCGGAAAATGCGCCGGGTCAAGACGGCCCAGCATCACGTTGCAATCGGTGACCGTCAGCGGCCCGCCACGACGATAGCAGGCAGGCCCCGGATTGGCCCCGGCACTTTCCGGCCCCACCTGAAACCGCCCGTCGCGAAAGGTGCAGATCGACCCGCCCCCTGCCGCCACGGTGTGAATATCCATCATCGGCGCGCGCATCCGCACGCCGGCCACCTCGGTTTCAAACGACCGCTCATAGACGCCCGCATAATGGCTGACATCGGTCGAGGTGCCGCCCATGTCAAACCCGATCAGCCGGTCGAACCCCGCCGCCATGGCCGTGCGCGCCATGCCGACGATGCCGCCCGCCGGGCCGGACAGGATGGCATCCTTGCCCTGAAACCGCAGCGCCTCGGTCAGCCCACCGTTCGACTGCATGAACAGCAACCGTTCCGTGGCGCGCCCAATGTCCAGCGCGCCTTCGACCTGCGCCACATAGCGGCGGAGGATGGGCGACAGGTAGGCATCGACAACGGTGGTATCGCCGCGTGCCACCAGTTTGGCCAGACGGCTGACACTGGTGCGACAGCGACACTTGGGTAAAGCCCACCTCAACCGCAATCTGCCCAATCCGCTGTTCATGCACGGGATTCAGGTAGCCGTGCATCAGCGCCACCGCCACGCTGCGCAAACCGCGCGCATAAGCGGCCTGCAAGGCCGTGCGCGCGGCTTCTTCGTCCAGCGGCGTCACCTCGGCCCCGTCGGCATCCAGACGGCCCGTCACCTCGGCCACGGCCTCGTGCAGCAGATCGGGGCGGCGGATGTGCAGGTCGAACAGGGCTGGCCGGGCTTGGGTGCCGATGCGCAACAGGTCTGCGAAGCCTGCGGTGATCATCAGCAGCACCCGCTCGCCCCGACGTTCCAGCAGGGCATTGGTGGCCACCGTAGTGCCCATCTTGACCGCCGCAATCGCGCCATCCGGGATGGGATCATCCGACCCCAGCCCCATAGCCTCACGTATGCCCTGCACCGCCGCATCGGCGTAGCGTTCGGGATTTTCTGACAGCAGTTTCAGCACCCGCACCGCACCATCCGGCGCGCGCGCGACCACGTCGGTGAAGGTGCCGCCCCGGTCGATCCAGAATTCCCACGCCATATGAATTGCCCCCGCCGCTGTGCCCATGCGTGATCTAACCAGCAGGGGGCGTCAAGACGGGGTGTAGCGCCGCCCATCCAAAGCGCTTTCAAAAGAGTTGCGGGTTTCATCACATTTTGCAGGCTCAAAGCGGTTTCAACTTGCGCAACCCGGGGCAGAGCGACATTTTCAGCCGCAAACCTGCCCTTGGGCAACTGTATCTGAGAGGATCAAGACATGACCATCCGCGTGACCGTGTGGGGCGAAAACGTCCACGAACAAAAGAACAAGGTGGTGGCCGAAATTTACCCGACCGGCATGCACACCTGCATTGCCGATGCGCTGAACCGGGATGCAGGGATCACGGCCAGCACGGTCACGCTGCAAGACCCTGACCACGGGCTGACGGTGGACAAGCTGGCCGCGACCGATGTGCTGATCTGGTGGGGGCATGCGGCGCATGGCGACGTAGAGGACCGGATCGTGGACCGGGTTTGCGAGGCCGTGCATGGTGGCATGGGCATCATTTTCCTGCATTCGGCGCATTTCGCCAAACCGTTCAAGCGGCTGATGGGCGCGCCTTGCAACCTGTCCTGGCGTGAGGCGGGAGAGCGGGAACGGTTGTGGGTCACCTCGCGCAACCACCCGATTGCGGCGGGTCTGCCCGACCATTTCGAGTTGGAGAATGAGGAGATGTATGGCGAGCCGTTTGGCGTGCCCGAACCGATGGAGACGGTCTTCATCAGCTGGTTTCAGGGTGGCGAGGTGTTCCGCTCTGGCCTGACCTACAAACGCGGGGCGGGCAACGTGTTCTACTTCCGCCCCGGGCATGAAACTTACCCGACCTATCACGATGCCAATGTGCAGAGGGTTATCCTGAACGGGGTGAAGTGGGCGTTCAACCCGGCACCCCGCATCGCCAACCCCAATGATGCGCCGAACACTCCGGTGGACAAGGCGTTGGAGCCGATCACCGAACGCGGCCCCCGTCTGCACCATGACGGCGAAGCGGGGTATCGCTGATGCAGCCAGTACGGATGCTGATCATCGGCACGGGGGGCATGGCGGCCAACCATGCCGCGTGCTTTGCGGCCATTCCGGGGGTCAGCGTGGTTGCAGGGGTGGACACGCGGCCCGACCAACTGGCGCGGTTCCGCGAAACGCATGGCATTCCGCATGGCTTTGGGTCGCTGGATGAGGCCGTGGCCTGGGGCGAATTTGATGCCGTCACCAACGTGACCCCTGACGCCGCCCACTATGCCACTACAATGCCGGTGCTGGCGGCAGGCAAGCATATCTTGTGCGAAAAACCACTCGCCACCAATGCGGCCCATGCAGTTGCGATGGCAGATGCGGCGGCGGCGGCGGGCGTGGTGAACATGGTCAACCTCAGCTATCGCAACGTGCCTGCCTTGCAGAAGGCGGCACAGATGGTTGCAGAGGGGGCCATCGGGCAGGTCCGGCATTTTGAGGCGTCTTATCTGCAAAGCTGGCTGACCCAGCCCGCCTGGGGCGCGTGGGATACCGAGGCGCAGTGGCTGTGGCGGCTGTCTACTGCGCATGGGTCGAAGGGGGTGCTGGGGGACGTGGGCATCCATATCCTCGACTTTGCCACCTTCATCGCCGGGATGGACGCGGCGGAAGTGTCGTGCCGCCTTGCCACCTTTGACAAAGCGCCGGGGGGTCGGATCGGCGACTATGTTCTGGACGCGAATGATAGTGCCACTATGCAGATCGTGCTGTCGAACGGCGCGCTTGGCACCGTGGCCGCAACCCGCTTTGCCAGTGGCCACATGAACGACCTGCGGCTGCGGATTTACGGGGTCACCGGCGGGCTGGAGGTGCTGTTCGAGGGGGGGCACAGCCGTCTGCGAGCCTGCCTGGGGGACGCGCTGCCCCGCGCCGAATGGCATGAGGTGGACTGCCCGGTGCCGCCCACCATCTATGAACGCTTCATCGCGGCGATCCGTGGGGAAAGTGCGGCCACCCCCGATTTCGCACGCGGGGCGGCGCTGCAACGCCTGCTGGACCGGGCCGAGGAATCGTCGGTGCAGGCGGGCCTCAGTCTGGCGGTGTAGCCTTTGCGGCATAGGCAGACGGGGGTTTCACACCCCCGCGCAGGTTTGTGCCAAACCTGCTTCCCCCGCGGGATATTTATGCCAAAGTGAATGGGTAAGCAGGGGGGCGGGTTTTTGGATCACAAGGCTATGGCAGCCCGGGCGGCGGCCGAGATCGGCGCGGCTGTGGCGGGCGTTGACCCGGCGCAGATGAGTGCGTTTGCAGGTGCCATCCTCGCGGCCCGCCGGATTGCGCTGTATGGGGTGGGGCGCGAAGGGCTGATGATCCGGGCGCTGGCGATGCGGCTGTACCACCTGGGGCTGGACGCGCATATGGTAGGCGATATGTCGACGCCGCCCATTGGCCCAGGCGATCTGCTGTTGGTCAGCGCCGGGCCGGGGGATTTGTCCACCGTCAACGCGCTCATCGGGGTGGCGAAGGCAGCGGGGGCGCGAACCGCCTGCGTGACCGCCCAGCCAGACGGCCCCGCCCCACGAGCCTGCGATACGGTGCTGGTGATCCCGGCGCAGACCATGGCGGATGATCAGGGCGCAAAGGTCGCCATCCTGCCGATGGGGTCGGTCTTTGAGGGCGCGCAATTCCTGACGTTTGAACTGCTAGTCCTGATCCTGCGCGACCGGACCGGCGACAGCGCCGAGGCGATGCGGGCGCGGCATACCAATCTGGAGTGAGTGCAAAGCAGAGAAATGGCGAATTGTTGCTCCATTCAACTCCTAGCTTCGCAAATATTGGTGCTGGCGGTTAAAAGGATAGCCCATGCGTTACGCCATGAAAATTTCGGCGGCAGCGGTTGTAGCCGCCCTGTACACTCCGTCTTACGCAGAGGATGGTAAGGAATGGTGGGTGATCGTTGGCTATGTTGATCATCAACCCTTCGTGTGGGACGACGCAGTCTTACCAAAAGCCAATCGTCTGACTAATCAACTCGCAGCATGCGGACTAGTTGCTTTTTGGGATTTTTCTGGCAAATTTGAGGGATTAGGAACGAAGGATCGGGGCACCGTAATTGTGATCAGTTCATCGAGTGGGCTAACAAAAGCCGTCGCCTCCGGGCTTCTCGCAGCAGCTAGACCATGTGTGCCGGATGCCTATATCAAACGCGCTCATTACACCGGAGAATAAGGATATCAACTGCATTCGACCAAAGATTTTTGGCTGTTACAGAATGTACTATGGAATGGTGGACCCAGAGCGATTCGAACGCCCGACCCTCAGATTCGTAGTCTGATGCTCTATCCAGCTGAGCTATGGGTCCACTACGCGGCGATGTAGCGGGAGCGGCGCGGCATTGCAAGGGCGAAAACGAGGGTTATGCAATCTCGGCGGGATCGGCTGCTTTTGGCAGGCGGATCAGGAACTCGGTGCCTTCGCTGTCGCTGCGGATCAGGTCCAGCTTGCCGCCGTGGCCCGCCACGAGTTCTGCCGCAATCGCAAGGCCAAGCCCCACGCCGCCTTTCCGCGCGCCGCCCTGAAAGGCCGCGAACAGATGCTCGCGCGCTTTGGCGGGCAGACCGGGGCCTGTGTCACCGACGCGGAGCCACCAGTGGGTGGCGTCTTCTCCCGCTGCGATTTCGATGGTGCCGCCCTGCCCCACGGCCTCAATCGCCTGCCGGGCATTGCGCACCAGATTGGCCAGCACGCGGAACAATTGTTCATGGTCAGCCCGCAGATACAGGTCAGGGGCCACGTCTATCACCACCGCCACCGGTGATTCCGTGCCCAAGCCTTCGCCATCCGCCACATCTTCGACCAGCCTGCGCAGGGCAAAGCGTTTCAGCGACGGCGGCGGTTCTTCGGCCTTGCCAAAGGTCAGCGTCGATTCGCACAGGGCCACAGCCCGGCTGATGGAATTGACCAGCTTGGGCGCAGACCGGGCCACGGCGGGGTCGGTGCTGCCCTCAATGCGGTCGGCGAACAGTTGGGCGGTGGTCAGGATGTTGCGCAGATCGTGGCTGATCTTGGCGACAGCGCCGCCGAGTTGTGCCAAGCGCTGCTTTTGCCGCAAAGCGCCGGTCAATTGGGTCTGCATGGTGGCGAGGGCTTCTTCGGCGACACGCAATTCCGCAACCCGCGCCGTGGGGGCGATCACGCGGCGGGCGTCCTCGGGGGCCTCGGCATAGGCCTGCATATGCAGCACCACCCGACGGATCGGCACCACCAAGAGCCGCTGCACCGCCAGAAACAGCAAAAACCCCGTTACGGCGGAAATCAGGGCCGACAGGGCCAGAATCCGTACGCCGTAATCCACCATCGCGTCGCGCAAGGGTTTGGTCGGCATGGTGATCTCGATCAACTCCCCGCCCGACTGCACCGGATTGCCGATCACCCGCACGATTCGGTTGGTGGGGTCGACGAGGCAGACAAAGGCATCGCGGATCAGTTCCCACGGGCCAGCCATCCGCAGGTCGTAGCTTTCGTACACCTCTGCCGGCAACGGGCGAGGACAGAACCAGTTCACGCACCTCATTGCGGCGCAGCACGACGTTATAGACGCCCGCATTGCGCAGCAGTTCGGCCTCCAGTTCCGGCATGATCATGTCTTCGGTGGCCAGCTGGGTCAGGGCGGCAATCTGCGCCATCTTGAGCCGTTCGAGCATCACATCGGCGCGAAAGCGCGCGATGGAGGGCACAAAGATCAACACTTCGGCCAGCATGACAAAGGCCACGGTCAGCAGCAGGAACCGCCCTGAAAGGGTGTTCAGAAACCCGCCCCGCCCTGCCTGCACCCAAAGCCCCTTTTCCCGTTGGCCCGACCCTCTGCCCCACACCTCTGGGCATCCGCCGTGCTGCCAGTGTGTGTTACGGCAGAAACCGCTGTATCTGTCGCACCACCCACTTCACCTTAGCGTTACCAAACAGCTGAGGGGAAAAATAGGTTCCCGCCGCACGTTTCGACAGTTCGCCATAGGTCGGGTATGGGGCGACCATACCGGCGATGGCCGACATTTTCAGCCCGGACGACAGGGCGAGTGCCCAAAGGCCGATCAGTTCGCCAGCCTGCGGTCCCACAATCGACACACCGACCGGGCGGCCCCGCACGACCATGACCTTGATCAACCCGCGGGCCTTATGGTCGGCAATCGCGCGGTCGTTATGGGCCAGATCGGCGCGCACCACGGTCAGGGCGTCGCCGTGGGTCTTGCGGGCGTCGGCCTCTGTCAGGCCCACCTGCGCCAGTTCGGGGTCGGTATAAGTGACCCATGGTATCGCCTTGGTGCTGGTGCGGGCGGGCAGGCCCAGCACCACCTGCCGGATCACGATGCCCGCGTGATACCCCGCCACATGGGTAAACTGCAGCCCGCCCGCCGCGTCGCCCACGGCATAGACCCGGCGGTTGGAGGACCGCAGGCTGGCATCCACCGTCACCGCCTTGCGGGTATAGCCTACGCCAGCGGCCTTCAGGTTCAGCCGGTCCAGCGCCACCTGCCGCCCGACGGCCAGCAGCAGATGGCTGCCGGTGATCTGACGTCCGCCCAGATCAAGTGTAATGGCCCCCGCTGTGCCGGACACGGCGGCAACCGATGTATCCTCCAGCACCACCACACCTTCCGCCCGCAAGTTTGCCAGCACCACGGCGGCCATTTCCGGGTCATCGCGCCCCATGGCCTTTGCCCCTTCGACCACCGTCACCGCACAGCCCAACCGCCGGTGCGCCTGCGCCATTTCCATGCCAATCGGCCCGCCGCCGATGATCAGCAGATGGTCAGGGCGGTCACGCAGCGCAAAGATCGTCTCATTGGTCAGGTAGGGCACCGCGTCCAATCCCGGGATGGGCGGGATGAACGGCCTGCTGCCGGTGGCGATGATGAAACGGCGGGCGGTGATCGTATCGGACCCGGCCTTGATTTGGGTTGGCGACAGGAACTCCGCCCAGTCACGGATCACTTGTACGCCAAAGCCTTCAAAGCGTTCCTGACTGTCTACCGGGGCAATGGTGGCGATCACCTGCGCCACATGGTCTTTCACGGCGGCAAAATCGACCGCTGGTTCAACCGGGGCAATGCCGAACGCCGCGCCAGCCCGCATCGCCTGTGCCGCCTTGCCCGCGGCCAGCAGCGCCTTGGACGGCACACAGCCCGCGTTCAGGCAATCGCCGCCCATCTCTCCGGCCTCGATCAGCACCACCTTGGCACCCATCTGAGCCGCCCCTGCCGCCACCGACAGCCCGCCCGACCCCGCCCCGATGATGCAGATATCCGTGGTGATATGCGCCATGTCAGCCGCCTTTCCGCAGGTATTTGATCACGATCGGCAGCGCCGACAAGGCCGCAAGCCCCAGAATCGGCCCTATGATATGGGGCGCAAAGATGATCGACAGATCAGGCGTTTCTTCGCGCGCGAAAACCTCGCCCAAACCAGCCCCCACTGACGTGAACACCAACCCGCCCGGAATTATGCCCACAACTGTTGTCACCGCAAACGGCATCAGCTTGGTGCCCACAAAAGCCGGGATCAGGTTGGCCAGAAAAAACGGCACCGCAGGCACCAGCCGCATCATCAGCAACACTGACCATTCGTTCTTGCGCAATCCCGCCTGCAACCGCGCCACGGCCCCACCCCGCGCGGCGATGCTGTCGGCTACGCTGGCCCCGAACCCTGCCCGCGCCGCCAGAAACACCGCAACGGCCCCCAGGCTGGCGGCTGCGACATTAAACAAAACCCCTGGAAACAGGCCGAACAGAAAGCCGCCCGTCAATGTGGCAATGGTCGCCCCGGGCAAGCTGAAGGCCACGATCACCACATAGGCGGCCATGAAAGCCAGCACCGCCCCGACATAATGCGCATCGCGGAAGGCCAGCAGCGCCTCACGATTCTCGGCCAGGGCGGCAAAGCTCAGATGATCCCGCAGGGTGAAGGCACCGATTGCAGCCCCGGCCAGACTGATCAGAATCGGCAATTTGCGAGCCAAGCCGCCAGACGCCTGTTTTTCCTGATGGCCGGGGGCCGGTGTTGGGTCTGGCATTCATCCCTCTTTGGCGGCCAATCTGCCCCGTTACCGCACCATCAACGATCCCCACGCGCGGCGATAGACCCTTCACGCCGCAGTGATCTTTGGTGATGATCCGCGTATCATCCGGAATGTTGCAGCAATTTGCCCAAACCTGCGTTGACTTAGGCCGGATGCGCCCGTAAAGACCGGGCTTCACCTAACCCGCCCTCGAATCCCGACGGGTTCGGGCACCCGTCTGATGGAGGCCGCTATGAAGCGCACATACCAACCGTCGAACCTCGTGCGCAAGCGTCGCCACGGCTTTCGCGCCCGCATGGCCACCAAAGGCGGCCGTCTGGTGCTGGCTGCCCGCCGCGCCAAGGGTCGTCATAAACTGTCGGCATAAATCCTGACCGGTCTGCTGACCGGGCCTGTGAGAAACGACATGACACCGCCAAAGGACACGGACACAAGGCCAACCGCCGATGCGTCCGTCGCACCTTCGGCGGTTTTGTCATGCGCAAAGCCCGTGATTGAAACGCTGCGCAACCGCCCCGATTTTCTGCGCGCAGCACAGGCGCGCAGGCAAGGCACCGGTGGTTTTCTGTTGCAGGCTCGGTTGCGGGGCGATGATACCGGCCTGATCCGCATCGGGTTTACCGCCTCCAAGAAAATCGGCAATGCGGTGGCGCGCAATCGTGCCAAGCGGCGCCTGCGGGCCTTGGCACGAGAGGTCTTGCCCAAACTGGCGCAGCCCGGCTGGGATTATGTGATCGTCGCCAAACCCGGGGCAACCATCAGCCGTGATTATTGCGACCTGCGGGCCGATCTTAAATCAGCCTTGCGGTCAGTCCACCGCCCGAAACCATGACGCCGTTTGCCCATGCGCTTGCGCTGCCCGTGCGCGCCTACCGTTTGCTGGCAAGCCCTTGGGTCGGCCATGGCTGCCGGTTTCAGCCGACCTGTTCGGCCTATGCGCTTGACGCTTTGGCCCATCACGGCGGGCTGAAGGGCGGCTATCTGACCGTTCACCGGATTTGCCGATGCCACCCTTGGGGTGGGTCCGGCTATGACCCTGTGCCGGGCACAGACCGCCAGACGGACGGCGAATAGGGAAAATCTTCAACAACTGATGCGTGCAGATTAACTTTGCAGTCAGCCTGATTCTTTATCTTGCAGGCATACGGGTGCGCTTTGACCCGGCTATGGCAGGGAATGGCGACCATGCAACACACCACAGGTTCAGCGTTCGGGGCGGGGTTCCGGAAACTGGCATCCCTGCTCCGGCGGCCAGAGGCATTGGTGTGCTTGCCCGCCGTCACGCTGCTTGCGTTTTGGGCGGGGGGTGAACGCGGGCTGATCGGTTTGGCGCTTGGTTTGCCGCTGTTGTGCTTGCTGGCCGGGGCAATTCGCACGTCGGCGCAGGGGCTGGCCTTGCCGGATGGGCTGTCGGGTCTGGCGCTGCGCCCGCAGATTATCGCCGCGATTGATACCATCCTGCAGGACGCGCCGGATACCGGCCGTACAACCGGCTGTCTGGTCGTGCTGTTTGACGACCCGCAAGTGGTGCTGGACCGTCATGGCCGGGCCGCGCAGGCCGAAGTGCTGGCCCGGTCCGTTGAACGAATCTGCGGCGCGCTGCGGGGCGGCGACAGCGTTGCGCATCTGGAAGGCGGGGGCCTTGCCATCGTGCTGGCCCCGGTGCGTCGGCTGGACCTTGAAACCATGGTGCAACTGTCGGCCCGCCTGCAAGAAGCAGTGGCCCCTCCGGTCAGTCTGGGGGCGGCACGACTGTATGTGACGTGCTCGGTCGGCTTTTGCATGGGCGACCGCGCGCCTGAACCTAATGGCCGGGCCCTGCTGGATGCCGCCCAGATTGCCGCCGACGAAGCATGCCGTCATGGCCCCGGTGCCATCCGGGCTTGGGCCCCCGACATGGCGCGCACTCGCGCCGACCGCAATGCCATCCGCGACGGGTTGGAGGTGGCGCTGGACGAGGCGCAGATCAGGCCGTGGTTTCAGCCGCAACTGTCCACTGACACCGGCGAGATTTCTGGGTTTGAGGCTTTGGCCCGCTGGCACCACCCGGACCGTGGGGTTCTGCCACCCGCCGATTTTCTGACCCAGATCGAGGACGCTGGCCTGTCGGAACGTCTGGGTGAAGTGATCCTGTTCCACGCCCTGTCGGCCCTTGCACGGTGGGACAAGGCAGGTCTGCGGGTGCCGACCGTCGCCGTGAACTTTTCAGCCGCCGAATTGCGCAACCCCAAACTGGCAGACAAGCTGAAATGGGAGTTGGACCGTTTCAGCATGACTCCCGACCGGCTGACGATTGAAATTCTGGAAACCGTGATCGCCAAGACGGACAATGATGTGATCGTTGCCAATATCGCGGCACTGGCCAAGCTGGGCTGCGGCATTGATCTGGACGATTTCGGCACCGGCCATGCGTCGATCACCACCATCCGCCGCTTTGCAGTGCGGCGGCTGAAGATCGACCGCAGCTTTGTCGCGGCGGTGGATTGCGACCGGGATCAGCAATCCATGGTCTCGGCCATTCTGTCGCTTGCCGAACGGCTGGGGCTGGAAACGCTGGCCGAAGGCGTGGAAAGTCCGGCGGAACACACGATGCTGGCGCAGCTTGGGTGCGGGCATGTCCAAGGCTTTGGCATCGCGCACCCGATGCCGTTTGATGATACGCTTGACTGGATCGCCAAACACCGCGCTCGCCGCACCATGGCCCCCCGCATCAGCCACAAGGCGCGTTAGGGCGTTCCAGCACTGCGATTGCAGCGAATTGACCGCGCCACGAGGCCTGCACAGGCGAAACCGCTTGACCTTTGCCGCCCCCTATCGTTGAAGCACCGCTGACCCATTTTCCAGAAACGGTGTTGTCCCTATGGACGATCAGAACAAAAATCTCATCCTCGCGACTGTGCTCAGCTTCCTCGTGATTCTGGTGTGGTTCGTGTTGTTCCCGCCGCCCGAGCCGGTGGTGGACCCGAACGCCCCCAGCATCAGCGCGACCGAGACGCCAACCGTCGCGGACCCCGCGACCGCCGCCCAGCCCGAAGCTGCGGCCGCCGTTGCCAGTGCCCCGCGCCTGACGATTGATACGCCCAGCCTGTCGGGCTCGATCTCGATGCAAGGCGGACGGATCGACGACCTGTCGCTGAAAACCTATCACGAAACGCTGGACCCAAAATCGCAGATCGTGCGCCTGCTGTCGCCGGTGGGTGAGCCCGAGGCCTATTATGCGCTCTACGGCTGGGCACCGGGTGGCGCACTTGCCAATACCGATGTGCCGGGGGCCAACACCGAATGGAAATTGGGTGCCGGGGCCACGCTCGCGCCCGGTCAGCCTGTGACCCTGACATGGGACAACGGCAAAGGCCTGCTGTTCACCCGCAATTTTGCGGTTGATGACAGCTTTATGTTTACCGTGACGGACAGCGTGCAAAATACCAGTGCAGCCCCCGCCACCTTGCAGCCTTACGGCATCATCGCCCGCCACGGCGTGCCGTCCGATCTGCAGAATATTTTCGTGGTGCATGAAGGCGTGGTTGGCCGCGTCGATGGCGCGCTGACCGAAACCAAATACAAGAACGTGGTCGATCTGCCGCTGGTGGCGACCGAGGCCGGCATGGCAGAAGTCGAAGAAGCCGCCACCGATGGCTGGATCGGCTTTACCGACCACTACTGGATGACAACGCTGATCCCCGAACAGGGCAAGCCCTTCACATCAGTAACCAAATTCACCCCGGCAGCCGCAGGTGATACCACCGCAGGCGTGTTCCAGACCGAGGTTCGTCAGCAGGTGCTGACCGTTGCCCCCGGCGCGTCAGCCAGCAGCACCAGCCGGTTGTTCGCGGGTGCCAAGGAATGGGAAACCATCAAGCGCTATCAGAATGAAGCTGGCATCCCCGGCTTTATCGACAGCATCGACTGGGGCTGGTTCTTTTTCCTGACGAAGCCGATTTTCGCCGTGCTGCACTGGTTGCACGGGTTGATCGGCAACATGGGTGTCGCGATCATCGCGCTGACCTTCGTGCTGAAATTGCTGGTGCTGCCGCTGGCCTATAAATCCTACGTCTCGATGGCGCGGATGAAGGAGTTGCAGCCCGAAATCGAGGCGATGAAGGAACGGGTCGGCGACGACAAGCAGCGCATGCAGAAAGAAATGATGGCGCTGTACAAGGAAAAGAAGGTCAACCCGGCTGCGGGCTGTCTGCCGATCCTGATCCAGATTCCGATTTTCTTCAGCCTGTACAAGGTGATCTTCGTCACCATCGAACTGCGCCATGCGCCGTTCTTTGGCTGGCTGAAAGACCTGTCTGCGCCAGATACCTCGTCGATCTACAACCTGTTCGGCCTGCTGCCCTGGGCCGCACCCGAACCTCATTCGACCCTTGCGCTGATCTTCATCGGTCTGCCTGCAATTTTGCTGGGCGTCACGATGTGGCTGCAGCAAAAACTGAACCCGGCCCCCGCTGACCCCGTTCAGCAGCAGATTTTCGCCTGGATGCCGTGGGTCTTCATGTTCATGTTGGGCAGTTTTGCCAGCGGTCTGGTCGTCTACTGGATCACCAACAACCTGATCACCTTCACCCAGCAATACATCATCATGCGCAGCCATGGGCACAAGCCGGATATCTTTGGCAACATCAAAGCCAGCTTCCGAAAGAAGCCCGTGGTTGCGGCGACGGTTGCGGCCAAACCCAAATCCAAGGGCAAGACATGACGGGTCGGCTGACGCGTATCAGCCGACACCCGATCAAAGGGCACGGACGCGAAGACCTCGCGTCCGTTCTGCTTTCGGCGGGGGCGTGCCTGCCGTTCGACCGCCATTGGGCAGTAGCGCATGATGCGGCGCGGTTGGTGGAGGGGTGGAACCCTTGCGTCAACTTTGCGCGCGGGGCCAAGGCACCGGGGTTGATGGCGATCACGTCGGTGCTGGACGAAGGCACGGGGCAGTTGACCCTGCGCCATCCGGACCAAGGCGAGATCAGCTTTGACCCCGATGATCCAACCGATCTGCCGCGCTTTCTGGCTTGGGTCACGCCGCTGAACCCGCCCGACCGTGCCCAACCTGCCCGCATCGTCAGCGCCGGGCGCGGCATGACGGATTCAGCCTTTCCGTCGGTGGCGATCCTGTCGGAAACCTCGCTTGCCGATCTGTCGGCACGGATGGGGCATGATCTGTCGCCGCATCGCTGGCGCGGCAATCTTTGGATCGACGGGGCTGAACCTTGGGCCGAGTTTGGCTGGATCGGGCGGCACATCCGCATCGGCAACGCGACGCTGCGGGTTGAGGAACGCATCACCCGCTGCCGCGCGACCACGGTGAACCCCGATACCGGGCACATCGACGCCGACACGCTGCGCGGGTTGGAAACTGCTTTTGGCCATCAGGACTTCGGGCTTTATGCCACGGTCGTGGATGGCGGCCCCGTGACTGTGGGCGATGATTGGACACTGACATGAGCCTTGCCTTTTCCCATGCCCCCGAACCCGATGACGCCGCCCGCGAGGCAGGCCGTCTGCTGTTTGCCGGTGAAGTGACCTTTGTCAAAGGCGTGGTTGCCATGTCCGGCCTGCCCCCGGCAGACCGGCTGGAGGTATGCTTTGCAGGCCGGTCGAACGTCGGAAAGTCCAGTCTGATCAATGCGCTGACTAACCGCAAGAACCTTGCGCGCGCATCGAACACGCCGGGGCGGACCCAAGAGATCAACTTTTTTGCGGCTGGTGGCGTGCCGTTTGGCCCCGAACGCTATGTCGTCGATTTGCCGGGCTATGGCTATGCCGAGGCCCCGGTGCATATCGTGGCCAAATGGCAGGCGCTGCTGAAGCAGTACCTGCAAGGCCGCCAGACCCTGCGCCGCGCCTTTGTGCTGATCGACACGCGGCACGGGGTCAAGGCGGTGGATGAGGAAATTCTCACCATGCTCGACCGGTCTGCCGTGACCTTTCAGGTGGTGATGACCAAGGCTGACAAGGTGCTGAAGGCGGAACGCGATGCCAATGTGGCGCAGGTGATGGAGGCGCTGAAAAAGCACCCCGCCGCCTACCCCGAAATTGTCGTCACCAGTTCGGAAAAGGGCGACGGGATCGAAACCCTGCGGGCCATCATCGCGACGCTGGAGTAAGAGCGTTCAGACGTGCTGCGCCCCGTTCACCTCGATCTCGGTGCCCGAGATGTAGCTGGACTGGTCGGAACACAGGAACCAGATCACATCAGCCACTTCGCGCGGCTGGCCCAGACGGCGCATCGGCAGTTTTTCCACGATCTTGTCAGTGCCCGGCGACAGGATCGCTGTTTCCACCTCGCCGGGTGCAATTGCATTGACGCGCACGCCCAACGGCCCAAAATCATGCGCCATTTCGCGCGTCAGGGCGGCAAGTGCCGCCTTTGACGTCGCGTAGGCTGCCCCGGCAAAGGGATGCACCCGGACCCCGGCAATTGAGGTCACATTCACCACCGACCCTTTGGTGGCCGCAAGTTCGGCCTGCAACCCGCGCGCCAGAATCACGGATGAGAAGAAGTTGACATGGAACACCTGCCCCCAGGTGCGCAGGTCCGTTTCCAGCGTATTCAGACCGCTTGCCGCCTTCGCCCTTGGGGCTGATGCCTGCGTTGTTGACCAGCGCATGCAGGCGGCCGTTGATCTTGCCCTTGATGATTTCAATCGCCTCGATCGTCTTGTGCGGGTCGGCGAGGTCGATCTGGATGTGGTTTTCCTCGCCCCCCGGCCAGGGGCAGCGCGGGTCAAAGGGTTGCCGCGAACAGGTCAGCACCCGCCAGCCTTCGGCGGAAAAGCGTTTGACGGTGGCGTGCCCTATGCCCCGGCTGGCCCCTGTCAGCACCAGTGTTTTCTGCTCGGTCATCGCACCCTCCGGTCTGGGGCAAAGGCTTACGCGTTTGGTCAGGAAAGGCAAGGCGGCGGAACCCTTATTGGCAGACCCGCACAAAGCGGCTACCAACGGCGCAACCCGAAGGAGGCCCCTGATGAGAAAGCAGATTGCCACCATGTCTGACGCCGCAAGTACCGCCAAGATGTTGTCCGAAGCCCTGCCCTATCTGCAACGCTATGCGGATGCGGTGGTGGTAGTGAAATTTGGCGGCAACGCTATGGGCGACGATGCCGCAATGGCAGAATTTGCCCGCGATGTCGTGCTGATGCGTCAGGTCGGCGTGAACCCGGTGGTCGTGCATGGCGGCGGGCCGATGATCAACGACATGCTGACCAAGCTGGGGATCAAGTCAGAATTCGTGCGCGGCAAGCGGGTGACGGACAAGGCCACGGTGCAGGTGGTTGAGATGATCCTGTCGGGTCTGGTCAACAAGCGCATCGTGCAGGCGATCATGGATGCGGGCGGGCGGGCTGTCGGGATCTCCGGCAAGGACGACGACCTGATGGTTTGCGTCGCCGATGACCCGGAACTGGGCTTTGTCGGCCGCCCGGTTGAGATGAACGTGCAGGTGCTGCGCGATCTTTATGCCGCAGGCATCATTCCGGTGGTGGCCCCGGTGGCAACCGGTATGGCGGATAATGAGACGTTCAATGTGAACGGCGACACGGCGGCGGGGGCGATTGCGGGGGCGTTGCAGGCCGACCGCCTGCTGTTGCTGACCGATGTGTCGGGCGTCAAGAACGCGGCGGGCGAGGTGATGACCCAGATCACGCCCGAGGAAGTGCGCCAGATGATCTCCGACGGCACGATCGCGGGGGGGATGATTCCCAAGACCGAAACGGCGCTGATGGCGTTGGATCAGGGGGTCAGGGCTGTCACGATCATGGACGGGCGGGTGCCCAATGCCTGCCTGATGGAATTGTTCACCGACCATGGGGCGGGCAGCCAGATCCGGTCGACCGAACCCCGGGTGAAGCCACGGGTACGGCGGGGGTAATGACGGACCTCGCACAGATCACCGACGCCGCAGCCGCGCTGCATCTGGAGGTGCTGGGCGGGTTTGCCTGCGCGGCGGAGGAGCCGGGCTTGCCTGCGGGTACCCGCACGCTGCTGATGCTGGGCCCGCGCGAGCCGGGGTTCTGGGCGCATGTGACGGCGCAACCGGAATGGACCGGGTCGGATGCGGTGGATCGCTGGTCGCGACGGGTGATCGGCGGCTCGCCTGCGATCTGGGGGCCAAGGCGCTGTTTCCGTTTGGCGGGCCGCCCTACCATCCGTTCTATCAATGGGCGCTGCGCACGGGGCGGGTCTGGGACAGCCCGGTGCGGTTGCTGGTGCATGGGCATCAGGGGCTGATGGTCAGCTTTCGCGGCGCATTGGCGTTGAAAGAGCAGGTCGAGGTGCCGCCGCCTGAGGCCCCCCCGTGTGAGGATTGCGCACGGCCCTGCCTGACCGCCTGTCCTGCTGGCGTATTGGACGGGCAAGGCTATGACGTGCCGGGGTGCCACACCTTTCTCGACAGTGCGGCAGGCGTCGATTGCATGAACTTGGGCTGCGCTGTGCGTCGTGCTTGCCCCGTGTCCCAAGCCTATGCAAGGATGCCTGAACAATCAGCATATCATATGAGGCAGTTCCACAAATGAAGCGCCTGATCCTGACTCGCCATGCCAAATCCGCCTGGGACGATCCGCTGACCCCGGACCATGACCGCCCCCTGAATGACCGGGGCAAATCTGCCGCCGCTGACCTTGGGCAATGGCTGGCCAGCCGCGACTATGTGCCGGGTGAAGTGTTCTGTTCGGATGCGGTGCGTACCCGCAAGACATGGTCAGGGATCGCGCCTGCCCTGCCCGGCACGCCGATACTGGAGCTGAAACCAGCGCTGTACCATGCGGGGCCAGATGTGATGCTGGCGGTGCTGCGGCATGGGTCGGCTGACTGCGTGATGATGATCGGCCACAATCCGGGCATTGCCGAATTTGCGGCCCGACTGGTGGCCCACGCGCCGCAAAACCCGGAGTTTGCGCGCTATCCCACCGGGGCCACGCTGATTGTGGATTTCGTGGTCGATGCGTGGACAGAGGTTGGGTTCGGGCTGGGTACGACGATAGATTTCATCGTTCCGCGCGAAGTGATGGCCTGAGGAACAGATGGGCGAACCCGGCCATTGGCCGGGACCGCCCATCCTACTAATGGCCGAGGATCTGGCTGAGGAACAGTTTGGTGCGGTCTGATTGCGGGTTGTTGAAAAACTCACGCGGTTCGTTCTGTTCCACGATCTGGCCCTGATCCATGAAGATCACCCGATTTGCGACGGCTTGGGCAAAGCCCATCTCGTGCGTGACGCACAGCATGGTCATGCCTTCTTCGGCAAGGCTGATCATGGTGTCCAGCACCTCTTTGATCATCTCGGGGTCAAGCGCTGATGTGGGTTCATCGAACAACATGATCCGGGGCTTCATGCACAAAGACCGCGCGATGGCCACGCGCTGCTGCTGACCGCCGGACAACTGGCCGGGGTACTTGTTCGCCTGTTCCGGGATTTTCACCTTGCGCAAGAAGTGCATGGCGGTTTCTTCGGCCTCTTTCTTGGGGGTCTTGCGGACCCAGATCGGGGCGAGGGTGCAGTTTTCCAGAATGGTCAGATGCGGGAACAGATTGAAGTGCTGGAACACCATGCCAACCTCGGACCGGACCTTGTCGATGTTCTTCAGGTCTGACGTAAGCTCGGTGCCGTCCACGATGATCTGACCGGACTGGTGTTCCTCCAGCCGGTTGATGCAGCGGATCAGGGTGGATTTGCCGGACCCGGACGGGCCACAGATGACGATCCGTTCGCCCTTTTGCACCGTCATGTTGATATCGCGCAGCACATGGAAGGTGCCGTACCATTTGTTCATGGCTGTGATCTGGATGGCGACCTCATCCGAGATCTGCATTTTGGAAAGGTCTACTGCGTGTTCGGACATGGGTGATATTCCTTACCGGTGATCGGTCTTGAGCTTCTTTTCCAGATACATCGAGTACCGGGACATTCCGAAGCAGACGACAAAGAAGATAGCGCCGACAAAAATGTAAGGCTCCCAATAGATGCCTTTCCAGTTGATGTCGGCCCGAACGATGGTGGTCACGCCCTTCAGCGGGTCCATCAGGCCCACAAAGGCGACCAGAGTGGTATCCTTGAACAACCCGATGAACGACGACACGATGCCGGGGATCGAGATTTTCAGGGCCTGCGGCATGATGATCAGACGTTGTGCCTGCCAGTAATCCAGCCCCAGACCGTCCGCCGCCTCATACTGCCCGCGTGGCAGGGCGGCGAGGCCGCCCCGGATCACCTCGGCGATGTAGGCCGATGCGAACAGTGTCACGAGGATGATCACCCGCAAGATCAGATCGAAATTCGTCTGCGGCGGCAGGAAGTATTGCAGCAGCAGACTGGCGGTAAACAGCATGGTGATCAGCGGCACACCCCGGATGAATTCGATGAACCCGACCGAGAGGGTCTTTATCAGGAACATGTCGGACCGCCGCCCAAGCGCCAGCAGGATGCCGATGGGCAAAGAGATCGAGATGGACGTGACGCCGATGGTGAAGGCCAGAAGAAAGCCGCCGAACTGGTCGGAATCAATCGGCTCCAACCCCAGCGGCACCGCAATATGAAGTGCTTTGGTGAAGGTGGTCTGCACCGCAAGCCACCAGATGCAGGCAACGACAAAGCCCACAGCCGTCGCCATCACCACCCCAAGCCGGGCTTGCAGCAGTGAATAGACCAGCACCATGATGCCGAATCCCGCAATCACGCCGATCGGCCCCCAGATCGACCCGCCCCAGAGCAGGAAAAACCCGATGAAAGGGTAAAGCAGCGTGGCATAGAGCAGCTTGGGCGTTGCAAAGCGGGCCACGCCGGTCAGCCCGGCCATCAACACAGCGACCAGACCGATGTGGGCAGTATCGGTGCCCAACAGGAACAGCACCACGACCAGAACCACGCCAACGATGCCGACCATCAGGGTGTTCAGCCGGGCGTTGCCCGAATACAGCACCGGGGCCAAGGCCACGAACAACAGGCCAAACGCCAATGTCGGACGCCACCACAGCTCTCTCGGGTAGAAGCCGAAGATGAACTGGTGCCAGCGTTCGCGGATCATGGCCCAGCAGGCACCGCTTGCGCCCTCGCCTGCCGAAGCCGCGACGATGGCACGACATTCCCCAAGCGACTTGGCGTTCCAGACGCTGTTCAGCCACCACGGCAACGACGCCTTGATGATCATGAACACCGCCAGTACGGCAAGCAAGGTCAGGATGGTGTTGAAAACGCCAGAAAACAGGTTCTCACGCACCCATTTGACCGCCCCGCGCTGCGAGGAAGGCGGCAGCTCCGGCGGCAACATGGTGTCGCGGGTGAAGGCGATGGATGAGGTGGGGGCCATCTCAGCGCTCCTTCAGTTTCATGGACGCGTTATACATGTTGGCAAGCGAGGATATGATCAAGCTGATCACAAGATAGATCAACATCATCAGCAGCATGCACTCCAGCTCGCGCCCCGTCTGGTTCAGTGTGATGCCGCCAAGGGTGCCGCGCAGGTCAAGATAGCTGACCGCAATGCCAAGCGAGGTGTTCTTGGTCAGGTTCAGCCACTGGCTGATCAACGGCGGGATGATCACGCGCAGCGCCTGCGGCAGGATGATCAGCTTCATCGTGCGGTTGGGGCGCAGACCAAGGGCGAAGGCGGCTTCGGACTGGCCACGGCTGATGGCCTGAATGCCCGCGCGCACCGCCTCTGCGATGAAGGCCCCGGTATACAGGGTCAACGCAACCAGCATGGCGGTAAAGGCGTGGTCAATGCTGATGCCGCCGGCAAAGTTGAACTTGCCCATCACAGGCAGGTCAAACGACAGGCCCATGGCGATGCACAGCACGGCGACTGGACCCAACAGGATCAGCAGGCTTTTCCACCATGTGACCGGACGATCACCGGTGGCTTCCTGTATGACGCGGGCACTGCGCAGCACGCGCATGTTGACAAAGATGGACGCGGCGACAACGGCCGCAACGGCCAGAAAGCTGAGGCTGATTGCAAGATCGCCAAAGTTGATAAACCCGAGGCCGCGCGTAAAGAACGGCGCGGGTACGTTCAGGCCCTGGTTGGTTAGTGCGACAGTTCCACCAAAGCTCATGCTGGCAATAGGCGGCTGACCTTCTGCGATCAGGGCCGCACTTTTGCGGAAGTCGGCGGTTGTCGGCAGGGTTTCCGACAAGATCACATAGGCAAGGATGATCCACAGCAGCAGGGGAATGTTGCGGAACATCTCGACATACACGGTCATCAGACGGGCAACGATCCAGTTGTTCGACAGGCGCAACACGCCCGCGGCGACACCAAGGATGGTCGCAAACACACAACCGATAAAGGCGAGCACCAGCGTGTTGACCAAACCCACCAAGGCAGCCCGGAAATGGCTGCTGTCATTGGTATAGGGGATAAGGGCCTGCCCGATGTCATACCCGGCGCGGGCTGACAAAAAGCCAAAGTCGATGTCTTTGTCCTTGGCGGCAAGATTTTCGATGGTGTTGTTCAACAGCCAAGCTACGCCCAAAAGCACGAGGATCAGCACGATCACCTGAATGGTAATGGCGCGGAACCGCGTGTCATAGATAAGCATACTCAGCCGAAAGTCTTTCGGTGCGTCGCTGGCAATTGCCATATGTGTAACCCCCTGTGCCTGACCGTGCTTCGGCTTGGTGCCGATTATGGCGCGGGGTTGGCCCCGTGCGGTGCAGGCGATTATTGTCTTGGATGGCCGGATGGAAGAGGGCGCGCTGTTTCCAGCGCGCCCAGTTCAGATCAGCGGATCGGCGGTGCGTATTGCAGGCCGCCCTGGGTCCACAGCGCGTTCAGGCCACGGGCCAGACCGATCGGAGTGGACGAGCCGATGTTGGCTTCAAAAATCTCGCCATAGTTGCCGGAAGCAGCAATCGCGCGCTTGCCCCATTCCTTGTCGAGACCCATCATTTTGCCCATGTCATTGTCGCCAATGCCAAGCAGGCGCTGCACTTCGGGGTCATAAGCCGGATCGGCGGCTGCGGCTGCGGCCACTTCTTCCAGGTTCGCTTGCGTGATGCCCTTCTCTTCTGCGACCAGCAGCGAGAAGTAGACCCAACGGACGATATCGCCCCACTGGTTGTCGCCATGACGAACGACCGGGCCAAGCGGCTCTTTCGAGATGATTTCCGGCAAGATGATGTGGTTTGCCGGGTCCGCCATCGTCGCACGCGTGGCCGCAAGGCCCGAGGCGTCGGTGGTGTAGGCATCGCAAGCGCCGGCCAGATACTGACGGGCAGCTTCGCTGTCGTCAGCCACCGTAACCGGGTTGTACTTGATGTTGTTCGACTTGAAGAAGTCGGCAAGGTTCAGCTCGGTCGTGGTGCCGGTCTGGATGCAGACGGTCGCCCCGTCCAGTTCCTTGGCGGAAGACACGCCGAGGTCTTTCTTCACCATAAAGCCTTGGCCGTCATAGTAGTTCACGGCGACGAAATCGAACTTGAGATCGTTATCGCGCGAGAAGGTCCAGGTGGAGTTACGGATCAGCACGTCCACTTCGCCCGAAGCCAAGGCGGTGAAACGGGTTTCGCCCGTGGTCGGCACATATTTCACTTTTGCAGCGTCGCCCAGTACGGCAGCCGCCAGAGCCTTGCACAAAGCCACGTCGAAGCCCTGATAGGCTCCGTTCGCATCGGGTGCGCCAAAGCCGGTCAGACCGGTGTTGGAGCCGCAGATCAGCTCGCCACGCGCCTTCACGTCATCGAGCGTGGTGGCCGAAGCCATGCCCGCGATGATCGTGGTGGCTGCAAGTGCGCCGAAGAATACGGATTTGTTCATTCTTACCTCATCCTGAGTTTCCGTCCTTTGGACGGTGTTTTTTGATGCCCCGCAGGTCTTGCAGGACCGAAACTGTTGGAGGTGAGCCTCTCCCAGTGTTGGCCAGTTTCCTCCGAAGCGGTTTGAAAGGTCAAGCGAAACCGGGGGATGCTGAATTTATGCCCGCAAATCAGGCAATTGCTCAATAAAACGCGCCGCTTAGCCGCCGACTTGTGCAGCAGGCGGAAAGATTGTCACCCACACAATGCAAAGAATCGCCCGGCATGCAGGAAGGCGGCAAGGCGCAATGCCTCATGCGCGGCGGCATCTTCGTCGATCCCCCACTGTTCATTTTGCCATGCCTCGTCGATTCGGCTGACCTGCCAGCCTTGCTCGACTGTCAGGAATTTGTCTGTGATTGCCAGAGCTATGACCAATGATCCCGAGATGGAAATCAGGTCATGCACAGCCGCCAGTTCAAAGGGGGTGAAGGCCCGGATGCGGGCGGTCAGGCGGTTGATGCTGGCCGGGTCTTGGGCAACATGGACCACCCCTTGAGTGCTGCGCAGGGGGGCTTTCAGGGCGGTGGCGGACCAGTCCAGCAGCGGGTCCCACGCTGCCGCCTGCCGCGTCACCAGTGCCGCTGGCCCGGTAGAGCGATAGCACAGCAGGTCCGACGCACCGTAGTCGGCCAGCAGGCCGGCCACCTCGTCAAACTGTACCGCCACCTTGTCGATGGCGGAATTCGCGCTGCGGGTGCAGGGCATGGTGTCTGGGTTGACCTTGCCGGTCTGGGCATCCCATTCCGCCGCAATCGCCTGCGCCATGTCCAGCGTGGGCAGGATCAGCGCCGCCTTGGCCGGGGTTTTCACCGCGCGACCATCCAGCCGTACGGTAAAGCCACCCTCGCAGGGTTCAGCAGTGGCAACAGTCCAGAACCGTTTCGCAGCCCAGCTCATTCACCACCCCGAAACGGATCGGCGGGCACGTCTTTTTCGTTCCAGTCAAAGCTTTTCCACGTCCGCTGCATATGGTCCGGCAAGGGCGCTGTGAAGGTCATCTGCGCCTTGGTGATCGGGTGTTCAATGGTCAGACTGCGCGCGTGCAAGTGGAGTTTGCGGCTGATATCACCGCCCACGGACGCGCCCCAGCCATCGCCTTCATTCTCGGCACCGCTGGCCCCATATTTGCTGTCGCCCAAGATGGGATGCCCGATTTCGGCCATATGCGCGCGCAACTGATGGGTGCGACCGGTGACAGGCTCCAACGCCATCCATGACAGGCGCGCGCCAAGGAACCACAGTGTAAAATAGTCAGTCTGCGCGCGTTTGGCCTCGGGGTGGTCGGCCATTTTGGCGGGGTGGATGCACTGCATCTTCTCCGCCTCGGGTCCACGACCATGACCCGGCGCTTTCATCAGGCCGTATTTGATTGACCCTTTGCGCGGATGCGGCACGCCTGCGACCAAGGCCCAGTAAATCTTGCGCGTCAGATGGTGGCGCAACGCCTCGGACAACGCACGCGCCACCCGGTCGGTACGCGCCAGCATCAGAAGGCCAGAGGTATCCTTGTCCAGCCGATGCACCAGCTTGGGCTTGTCCTTGTAGCCGAAGGTCAGCGCCTCGGCCAAGCCATCGACATGCCGATCGCCCTGCCCCGACCCGCCCTGCGACGGCAGACCCGGGGGTTTGTTGATGATGATCAGATGATCGTCCTTATAGATGACCGCGTTCTGGATCATCTTCACATCCGCCGCCGAAATGCCGCCGGCCCGTGGCCGGGCGGGGGCCTCGGTGTCGGGCAGCGGCGGGATGCGCACCGACTGGCCCGGGGTCACCCGGTCGCTTGCCTTTACGCGACCGGAATCCACCCGGATTTGCCCGGTACGGCACATCTTTTCGACATGGCCTTGGGTCAGTTGCGGAAAGCGGCGTTTGACGAACTTGTCCAGCCGCTGTTCGCCCTCGTCTTCGGTGACGGTAAGAGTGGTGACGCCGCTCATCCGAGGGCTCCTTTGGCAAAGGCCGCGCCAAGGGCTACGGCGGCAAGAGACAGGATCACGGATCCCGCGACATACGCGAACGCGGTGGGAATTTGCCCACCCTGCCACAAGCGCAGCGCATCCAGTGAAAAGGCGGAAAACGTGGTGAACCCGCCCAGAACGCCAGTGATCAGCAGGGGCGACAGGTGGCTGCGCGTGGTCAGCACCACCACCAATAGGCCAATGGCAAAGCTGCCCGCGACGTTGATCAGCAAGGTGCCCAAGGGGGCGCTGACGACCTGATGACACAGGTAGCGCAGGCATGCGCCAATGGCACCGCCGAGGGCGACTTGGGAAAGGGTCCAGAACATGCGCCGTCTTTGTGCCCATGGGCCGGTTTTGTCAACCTGCGCAGGGGCTAGTCGCCTTGTTTCTTGCTGCGCAGCTTGGCAAAATACTCGACCCGTTTCTTGAGTTCGCGTTCGAACCCGCGTTCCGGGGGCATGTAATAGACCGGACGTTTCATGCCGTCCGGGAAATAATCCTGCCCCGAAAAGGCGTCTTCCTGATCATGGTCATAGGCATACCCTTTGCCATAGCCGATGTCCTTCATCAGCTTGGTCGGGGCATTGCGAATGTGCAGCGGGGGCGGATGGCTGCCGGTTTCACGCGCCGCAGCACGGGCGGCCTTGTAGGCGACGTAAACCCCGTTGGATTTGGGGGCCAGGGCCAGATAAACGACCGCATTTGCCAAGGCCAATTCGCCCTCGGGCGACCCCAGCCGTTCATAGGTTTGCCAGCAGTTCAGACAGACATCATGCGCCTGCGGGTCGGCCAACCCGATATCCTCAACGGCCATGCGGGTCAGGCGGCGGGCCAGAAAGCGCGGATCTTCGCCACCTTCCAGCATGCGGGCAAACCAGTAGAGGGCGGCGTCGGGGTCGGACCCGCGAACGGATTTGTGCAGGGCGGAGATGAGGTTGTAATGCTCCTCGCCCGATTTGTCATACTTGGCAGCACGGCGCATCAGGCGTTGGCCAAGCTGATCACGGGTCAGGTTGGCCATCGTGCGCCATGCCGAAACCTGCTCGATCAGGTTCAGCAGCGCGCGCCCGTCGCCATCGGCCATTTCCAGCAAAGCCTCACGCGCGTCGCCGGTCAGCGGCAAGGCGCGGCCCAACTCGCGTTCGGCCCGTTGTGCCAGATGTTCCAGATCAGTCAGATCCAGCCGTTGCAGCACGATCACCTGCGCGCGCGACAAAAGCGCGGCGTTCAGCTCAAAACTGGGGTTTTCGGTGGTGGCCCCGACCAGCAGGATGGTGCCATCCTCCATGAACGGCAGAAAACCGTCTTGCTGCGCCTTGTTGAAGCGGTGGATTTCATCGACGAACAGCAAGGTGCCCTGCCCGTTCTGGCGGCGGATGCGGGCGGATTCGAACACTTTCTTCAGGTCCGGCACGCCGGTAAAGATCGCCGATATCTGCACGAAGGCCAGATCGGTCTGTGCCGCCAGCAACCGCGCGATGGTGGTCTTGCCCACCCCGGGCGGCCCCCACAGGATGATCGACGACAGGCTGCCCGCCCCCAGCATCGCCCCCAAAGGCCCGTCGGGCGACAGCACCGCCCCCTGCCCGATCACATCCGACAGCACGCGCGGGCGCAGACGGTCGGCCAAGGGCCGGGGGCCTTGGGGCGGGGCAGCGTCAGGGGTGTCGAAACAGATCGGCCATGCCGGGATGATAGCCGGGCGGCTTTGCGGATGCCACAGGCGTTGGCAGGGCGATGGCCAAAGCGGCCACCGCCACGCGCAGAGGTCAGTGCAGGGTGGCAGAGAAATCCATCAGCACCACCTGATTGTCGATGCCGTCAATCGCCATCACCGGCCCCATGGCCTTCATCTTGACGCCGACCCGGTCGGCCCACCGGGGCCAGGTGGCGGCCAGCAGGGTCAGGCAATGGGTGGCCCCCAGACTGCGCGACCGAATCCCCCAGTTGCGCGATCAGTTGGGCATGCACCCTGCGCCGGATCGAGGACGGCACATCATGGCTGACAAACAGCCGGCTGCTTTCCCAGATATGGTCGGCAACGGGGGCCTGATCGTACAGCAGATGCGCAGGGATGGTGTCCAGCAACCCGCGTTGTGCATCGCGGATCATATAGCTGTACATGCCGCAGGCGGTGGTGGTGGGTGTCAGGCGGTTGCCCGCAAGCACATTGCCCGCCTCGTCATGCACCACGACCCACCGCGAGGCCGGGGTGTCGTACTGGTCGTACTCCATCCCCATGGCTTCGGGCAGGTTCCACTTGTTGTGGACGATGAACAACTCGCGCCGAGCGCGCAGCATGTTGGCGAACAGCTCGCCATGGTTGTGAATGTTGGCAAAGGACAGCGTTGTGGTCTGCATAGGTTTCTCCTGCAG
Source organism: uncultured Alphaproteobacteria bacterium (assembly GCA_963772935.1). Lineage (GTDB taxonomy): Bacteria > Pseudomonadota > Alphaproteobacteria > Rhodobacterales > Rhodobacteraceae > JANNNF01. Next base: position 28,152 of record CAVYZK010000003.1, read on the forward strand.
GGTTTCGGTGGTGGTCGTAACCTTGCAGGGGTCGTCGTCAGATCAGGCGATAGTCCTTGGCGCGCTGGATCGCCTCGGCCGTGGTGCGCGCCATCAGGCGGATGCGGACCGACGTGATCCGCGCCTTCAGCGCGCTTTCCGATATTCCCAGCTTTTCGGCCGCCGCGGCAAAACGGTCGCCCCCTGCAATGCATCGCAAAGCCTCGACCTGGGCTTTGGTCAGTTCTTCGGGTGGTTCGGTCATGTCATGCAGGCGCCGGACAGCCGCCGTGATGATCGCAATCTCATCATCCCGAAAGTCCCGGTCAGCCCGGGCGAAACTGGCAATGGTGCGTGACTTGATCGGCCCCCAAGCCGCCGTCACCCCAAAATGAAGACGCCCCTCGCCGCTGGCGCGAGGGGGCTGACCGGCCAGACTGTGAGGTCGCATCAATGCAGTTTGGTTTGCATGCTGATCGTGACGCAGACCGACTTCATGCCGCCCGTGTTCAGCACCGGACCTGCTGGCACACAATCAAGACCCACCCGGCGCGCAAGGCGGGGGGCATGTTCCGGAATGATCCCCAGCACCTGCGTGGCCCCCAAGGCCCGGGCGGAAACGACCATCTCGTGAATCAACTGCATCTGCACCCGCAGACGATCACTGGCCGGTACGTCATCAGACACAAACACACGGCTCGATTCCCAGATGTTGGGGTCAACCGGGGCCTGAAAGTTCAGCAGATCGGTCGGGATGGTTTCCAGCAACCCGCGTTGCGCATCGCGGATCATGTAGCTGTAGATGCCGCAGCGATGCACCGTTGGCGTCAGACGCACGCCGGCCAGCACTTCGCCGCGTTCATGCACCGCCACCCACCGGCTGGCGGGGGTGTCATACTGGTCAAACTCCATGCCATCGGCTTCGGGCAGATCCCACTTGTTATGCAGGATGAAGGTCCGGTGCCGTGCCCGGAACATGTTGGCAAACAACTGCCCGTGATTGTGCAGGTTGTGGTAGGAAAGGGTGGTAACTTCCATGGTCGTCGCTCCTTCGCGGGTGAAAAAACCTTTGAAAGGACGGCACGCGGGCTATAGCAGCCGGAATTCCCGTGCCTTGCGGATCGCTTCGGAAGTGGTTCTGGCCTCCAGCCGGAGGCGGGCAGATTGCAACCGCGCCTTGAACGCACTTTCCGATATACCCAACTTGGCCGCCGCCGCCGTGTGCCGATCCCCATTCGCGACGCATTGCAACGCTTCGATCTGGGCTCTCGTCAGTTCGGAAGGTGGCTTTGCCTCGATATGCAATTGGACCGTCAGCTCCCTGAGCAGGTCCATTTCTTCATCCGAAAACTCTCGGTCAGATCGGGCAATGCCAACAATCGAACGCGAGGTAATGGGTCCATAAGACGACACCGCCCCATACGCGAGGCCATAGGCCGCCGCTTTCTTCATAACCGAAAACGGGTCGGGCAGCGGAATGTGGCTCCACCGAGTAGTGCCTTCAACACCAACGCCCCAGAACACCAAAGGATCCCGCAGATAGTACGAATGGCTGTTGTAGTGATCGACCCACTCGGTCGGATAGGAACTTTTATAGACAAGCGGCGACGCAAAGCGAATGTGGAGCCCGACGGTATAGCCCATCGGCGCAAGCTGATCGAGTTTCTCTAACAGCAAAAGGACTGACCTTCTCTCAGACATTTACCACCAACTGCAAAGCCTTTCTTCTACTTTAGATTGATGAACTTTACAATTCCAGCACTTAAGCGCGAGAATTTGCGTAACTTTTCGACGAACACCTCAAAAACGAAAAAGGCCCGCTTGCAAGCGGGCCTTTTGAGCAAAACCGGGTCAAATCAGTCTTCGGCAGCCTCGAAAGCAGCCGTACGCGCGTGATCTGCGGCACCTTTTGCAGCCGGGTCGCGGTCAACAAACTCGATGATCGCCATCGGAGCCATGTCGCCATAGCGGAAACCGGCCTTCAGAACGCGCACATAGCCGCCCTGACGGGTCGCGTAGCGCGGGCCGAGAATCTCGAACAGACGGGCGGTGTGGATGTCTTGCTTCAGTTGCGCATGGGCCTGACGGCGCGCGTGCAGGTCGCCGCGCTTGGCAAGGGTGATCAGCTTTTCGATGATCGGGCGCAGTTCTTTGGCCTTGGGCAAGGTGGTCTTGATCTGCTCATGTTCGATCAGCGAGCCGCACATGTTGGCGAACATCGCTTTGCGGTGTTCGTGGGTGCGGTTCAGTTTGCGGTAGCCATTCGAGTGACGCATCGGAATCTCCTAGACGCTATGTTTTGCTTTGTCCGGCAGGGCCTACGATTGGTCCCGCTCACCTTGGGGCGTTACGCCCATGTTTTCCCTGCAATTGCAGGCATTTGGGAGGATGGGCAAATTGCCCATCCTACGCATCAGAACTGGTCTTCGAAACGCTTGGCCAGATCTTCGATGTTTTCCGGCGGCCAGTCTTCCACGTCCATGCCCAGATGCAGGCCCATGCCCGACAGCACTTCCTTGATTTCGTTCAAGGACTTGCGGCCGAAGTTCGGGGTGCGCAGCATTTCTGCTTCGGTTTTCTGGATCAGATCGCCGATGTAGACAATGTTGTCGTTCTTGAGGCAGTTTGCCGAACGGACCGAAAGCTCCAATTCGTCCACCTTCTTCAGCAGCAGCGGGTTGAACTCGAGCCCCGCATCCACTTCGCCCAGTTTCGCCGATTCCGGCTCGTCAAAGTTGACGAACACGCCCAACTGATCCTGCAAGATGCGTGCGGCATAAGCCACGGCATCATCCGGGGTCAGCGAGCCATCGGTTTCGATTTTCATCGTCAGACGGTCATAGTCCAGCACTTGACCTTCGCGGGTCGGCTGCACTTCGTAGGACACTTTCTTGACCGGCGAGTAGATCGCATCAATCGGGATCAACCCGATGGGTGCGTCTTCCGGGCGGTTCTTGTCAGCGGAGACATAGCCTTTGCCAGTATTCACGGTCAGTTCCATGAACACATCAGCGCCATCGTCCAGGTGGCAGATGACATGGTCCTTGTTCAGAACCTCAATCCCGTTCGATTCGGAAATGTCGCCAGCGGTCACGACGCCCGGACCCTTGGCCGAAATCGACAGGCGCTTCGGCCCTTCGACTTCCATCTTCAGGCTCACGCCTTTCAGGTTCAGCACGATGTCGGTCACGTCTTCACGCACACCAGCCACGCTGGAAAACTCATGCAGCACGTTGTCAATCTGCACCGAGCTGATCGCAGCTCCCTGCAGCGACGACATCAGCACGCGGCGCAGTGCGTTGCCAAGCGTCAGGCCAAAGCCACGCTCCAACGGTTCTGCGATCACGGTGGCGACGCGCTGTGCGTCCGGCCCCGGTTTTACAACCAGTTGCGCCGGTTTGATCAATTCTTGCCAGTTCTTGTGGATCATGCTTTCGCCTCCATACTAGTCTACTGCCCATGTCCTAGAAGCAGAAGACGCCCGAGGATCTTGAAACGACGAAATCGGGCCGCGCGAACACCGCGCGGCCCGACCATTTTGGAAAAACTCAGACGCGCCGACGCTTGGGCGGACGGCAGCCGTTGTGGGCCAGCGGGGTCACGTCGCGGATGGACGTGATGTTCAGACCCACGGCAGCCAATGCGCGCAGCGCGGACTCGCGGCCCGAACCCGGACCCTGCACTTCGACCTCGACGGTCTTCATGCCATGCTCTTGCGCCTTGCGGGCTGCATCTTCTGCGGCCATCTGCGCAGCGTAAGGCGTCGATTTGCGCGAGCCTTTGAAGCCCATGGTGCCCGAGGAGGACCACGAAATGGCGTTGCCCTGAACGTCGGAGATCAGGATTTTGGTGTTGTTGAACGAAGAATTCACGTGAACCACGCCAGCGGCGATGTTCTTGCGTTCTTTTTTCTTCGTGCGGGATGTTTTGGTATCGCGTGCCATTATTTACGCTCCCCTTATTTCTTCTTGCCAGCGATGGCTTTGGCGGGGCCCTTGCGGGTACGAGCGTTGGTGTGCGTGCGCTGACCGCGGACCGGCAGGCCCTTGCGGTGACGCAGACCACGGTAGCAACCCAGATCCATCAAACGCTTGATGTTCATCGAGGTTTCGCGGCGAAGATCGCCTTCGACCGTGACGTTTGCGTCGATATATTCGCGGATCTGCAGCACTTCGGCATCCGAAAGCTGGTTGACGCGACGGGCGCGGTCGATACCGACGGATTCGCAAATCTGCTCTGCAATGTGCGGACCAACGCCAGTGATATAGGTGAGCGCGATCGGAACCCGTTTCGCGGTCGGGATGTTAACGCCAGCAATACGTGCCAAACGTGTATTCCTTCATGGTTGCGGTTCCGTCATGCCAGAACCTTTTTTCACAACGCCATCCCGGCACAAGGCCGTGACAACTCGATTCCCGATAAAGGGAGGCCCAATGCGATTCCGCACCGGGACGCCGTGCTTTATGGGCTTTTCACAGGGGCGTCAAGGCCGCAAGGGGCCAAATCACGCCTTGTCAAGAACTTTCGCAACGGTCGCTGCAACAGCGTCCATCTCGGCCAACCCATCGACGGAGGCGAGTTGCCCCTTGGCGTAATAGTAGCCAATCAACGGTGAGGTTTTCTTGTAATATTCCATCAGCCGCGTCTTCAACGCATCGGCGGTATCATCCGCCCGGCGTTTCAGGTCATGGCTGCCACAGACGTCGCAGGTGCCCGCGACAGTGGTCGGACGGGTGTCATCGTGGTACACTTCACCGCAATTGCCACAGGTGTAGCGCCCGGTGATCCGCGCGACCAAGGCCGCGTCATCCACCTGCATTTCGATCACAGCGTCCAGGGTTTGCCCATTGCGCTGCAACAAGGCAGCCAAGGCATCGGCTTGTTTGAGGGTCCGGGGGAAGCCGTCAAAGATAAACCCGCCCCCGGCCCCCTGATGCAGCTTTTCATCAATCAGCCCGATGACAATCTCATCGGTCACCAGTTCGCCCCGTGCCATCACATCAGCCACCAGGCGGCCCATTTCGGTGCCGCTGGTTTTTGCCTCACGCAGCATATCACCGGTGGACAGCTGCACCATGCCACGTTGATCCACCAGACGCTTGGCCTGAGTACCTTTGCCAGCCCCCGGCGGGCCGAGGAGAATGATGTTTGTCATGTCCCGCCCCTTAGCGCCGGGCGGGCGCTTTAGCTGCCCCGCGTTTCTTGCCGCGAAGTTGCGACTTTTCGATCAGACCTTCGTATTGATGGGCCAGAAGATGTGACTGCACCTGGTTGATCGTATCCATCGTCACCGACACCACGATCAGCACCGACGTGCCCCCGAAGTAGAACGGAATGGCGAACTGGCTGCGCAAAATCTCAGGCAACAGGCAGATGACCGCCAGATAGGCCGATCCCAGCACCAGAATCCGGTTCACCACATATTCCAGATATTCCTCGGTCTTCTTGCCCGGCTTGATGCCCGGAATGAACCCGGTCTGGTTCTTCAGGTTTTCGGCCACATCATCCACCTTGAACGCGACGTTCGCGGTGTAGAAATAGCTGAAGAACACGATCATCACGGTAAAGAACAACAGGTACAGCGGCTGTCCGGGGCCGAAATAGGCCAGAATGGTGGACATCACAGGGCCGGTCTGCGCCCCCGAAAACGTAGAGATCGTGGTCGGCAGCAGCAACAGTGACGACGCGAAAATGGCAGGAATGACGCCGGCCGGGTTCACCTTGATCGGCAGATGCGACGAGCCGCCGTCATAAACCTTCATGCCCATCTGCCGGCGGGGATACTGAATATGGATCTTGCGCAGCGCGCGTTCCATGAACACCACCGCCGCAATCACGACCACAACCATCACCAGCACACCAATGATAACCGCCGGGGAAATGGCACCGGACCGCCCTTGGCTAAAGAACTGCGCAAGTGCCTTGGGAATTTCCGCCACGATGCCGACGAAAATGATCAGCGAGATACCGTTGCCGATGCCGCGCGCGGTGATCTGTTCACCCAGCCACATCAGGAACATCGTGCCCCCAACCAGCGTGATCACACAGGCCAGCGTAAAATACAGGCCCGGCGAATGCGCAAGATTGCCGTTCTGAATCGACATCGCGATGCCGTAGCCCTGAAAAATCGCCAGTGCCACAGTGCCATAACGCGTAAACTGGTTCAGCTTCTTGCGCCCGGCGTCGCCTTCTTTCTTCAGCTGCATCCAGGGGCCATACATCGTCCCCATCAGCTGCACGATGATCGAGGCCGAAATATAGGGCATGATCCCGAGGGCAAAAATGCCCATACGGCTGATCGCACCGCCGGTGAACATGTTCAGGATGCCGCCGATCCCTGCCCCGGCTTCATCCATGAAGTTCTTCAGCGCCGTGCCGTCGATGCCCGGCACCGGGATGTAGGTACCCAGACGATAAACGATCAGCAGCCCGATGGTGAAGAATATGCGCTGGCGAAGATCAGTCGCCTTGCCAAGCGTGCCCCACGACAGGTTCGCCGCCATTTGTTCTGCAGCAGATGCCATGCCCAGACTCTTTCCGAGACGAAGTCTCTATGCGAAGCGCCGCCGATCCGTTTTCCGGTTCGGCGGCGCGGGAAAACATGCAAGTGATGTAAGCGGTCTGAAGACCGCTCACAACCATTTATTCAGGCTTTGACCTTGGCCTTGGACTTGCCATGCGGCTCCAGCGTCTCGGCCACGGTGATCGACCCACCAGCAGCAGCCACCGCTTCAATCGCCGACGCCGAAGCCCCGGTGACATTCAGCGTGATCTTCGAGGTGATCGCGCCCTTGGCAAGAATACGGATGCCGTCATGCTTGGATTTGGTCAGGCCCGCGTCCACCAGCATATCTTCGGTGATCGCAACGGCTGCATCCAGCTTGCCCAGACCGATGAACTTCTCGATCAGGCCGAGGTTCACCACAGCGAAATGCTTCTGGTTCGGCTTGTTGAAGCCGCGCTTCGGCAAGCGGCGGTACAGCGGCATCTGGCCGCCTTCGTAGCCGCCAATGGCGACGCCCGAACGCGATTTCTGACCCTTGATACCACGGCCAGCGGTCTTGCCCGAACCCGAACCCGGACCACGCGCGACGCGCTTGGCTTTTTTGGTTGCACCGGGGTTGTCGTGCAGTTCATTCAATTTCATGTCGCATACTCCTATGCCGGAAAGCCCCCGCCTGCGACGGGCAGGGGCAACGCGGCGATTGTTGATTCTGTGGCGATAGGGGGCCACTGGGGGCGTATAGAGGGCGCTCGCCCCAAGCGCAAGCGGGGCGGGTGGTCACCGCGCCATTCCAGGTATCAGCGGCATAAACCCCGCCCTACGCCCCCTTCGGCCAAACAAACTCCGGCCGCAGCCCCTCATATACCGGCCGCCCGTCATGGGGCTTTTCATAGCCCTTCGTCTCATCCCAAAACGCGTGATAGGTCGCCTTCGGAAAGGCTGCGTCGTCGTAGCCCATCACATTCGGCACCGCCACACGAATGCGGCCCTGCTTGTCGTCCAGCATCAGCACAGCCCCGCAATCGGTGCAGAGGCAGATTTCCAGCGGGCCGTTCGGGTTGCTCGCGTTGAACGGCACCCTTTTGATCTTTTCGGGATGGTCTGCCGTTACATCGCCATGGTTGAAGAACGCAACATGCGTGTGCTGCTGCCCGGTCACCGATTTGCAGACGTTGCAGTGGCATTCGTGGTTGTCGATCGGCTCGGCGCGTGTCGTCACATGCACATGCGCGCAGCCGCCTGCGTAGTTGGCCATGATATCCTCCCCCGCCCCTCCTCAAGGGCATGGGGCAAGCGTAGCACTCTGCCACCAATTGGGAAGATTCGTTTCACGCAAAGCAAAACGCCCCACCTTTCGGCGGGGCGCTTAAGTAGGATGGGCAATCTGCCCATCCCAAGATATCAGCCGCGTTCCTCGATGATCGTCACAAGATGCGAGATCTTGTTGACCATGCCACGGACCGAAGGCGTATCCTCCAGCTCGCGGGTGCGGTTCATCTTGTTCAGGCCCAGACCCTTGAGGGTCGCGGTCTGAATGGCCGGGCGGCGGGCGGCGGATGCCACCTGCTTTACGACGATGGTCTTTTTTGCTGCTTCCGCAGCGGGGGTTTTCTTGTCAGCCATGATCAAGCCTCCACTGCTTCAGCTTCGGGCTTCTTCAGGATCTCAGCCACTTTCTTACCACGACGCGACGCGACCTGGCGGGGGCTGGTTTCCTTTTTCAGACCGTCGATGGTGGCACGGACCATGTTGTAGGGGTTGGACGACCCGATGGCTTTCGCCACCACGTCTTGCAGGCCCAACATCTCAAACACGGCGCGCATCGGACCACCGGCGATGATGCCAGTACCCGGCCACTGCCGTCCGCATAACCACTTTACCGGCGCCATGACGGCCTTCCATGTCGTGGTGCAGCGTGCGGGCGTCTTTCAAGGGCACGCGGATCATCTGGCGCTTGGCCTGTTCCGTTGCCTTGCGGATCGCTTCCGGCACTTCCTTGGCTTTACCCTTGCCAAAGCCGACACGGCCGCGCTGATCGCCCACAACCACAAGGGCTGCGAAACCAAAGCGCTTGCCGCCTTTTACGGTCTTGGACACCCGGTTGATCGCGACCAGACGGTCAGCGAATTCCGGGGTTTCCTCGGGGCGGTTGTCGCGGCGCGGGCCACGGTCATCCCGGCGGTTTTCACGTTCTGCCATTTTTCAAACTCCTCAGAACTTCAAGCCGCCTTCACGGGCAGCCTCGGCCAAAGCCTTGATCTTACCGTGAAAGAGGAAACCGCCACGATCGAAGTAGCACTCTTCGATACCAGCCTTTTTAGCCCGCTCTGCAATCGCAGCGCCGATCTTGGCCGCAGCCTCGACGTTGTTCTTGCCGACCAGCCCGAAGTCTTTCTCCAACGTCGAGGCGGCCGCAACGGTCACGCCTTTCACGTCGTCGATCAACTGCACGCTGATGTTTTTCGAGGACCGGTGAACGGACAGGCGCAAGCGCCCGTTCGACATCGCCTTGATTTTGTTCCGGACACGCAAGCGGCGCTTGAGGAACAGATCTCTCTTTGTGTTCGCCATTGTTGCGCCCCTTACTTCTTCTTGCCTTCTTTGCGGAACACGAACTCGCCCTTGTAGCGGATGCCTTTGCCTTTGTAGGGCTCGGGCTTCTTCCACTCGCGGATGTTCGCAGCGACCTGACCAACCTGCTGTTGATCAATGCCTTCCACAATGATTTCGGTGTTCTTGGGCGACGAGACCGTCACCCCAGCTGGCACTTCAAAGTTCACGTCATGGCTATAGCCAAGCGACAGCTTCAGGTTGGAACCCACCATGGCGGCGCGATAACCCACGCCCTGGATTTCCATTTCCTTCTTGAAGCCTGTGGTCACGCCAGTAACGAGGTTCGCGATCATCGACCGCGACATGCCCCACTGCTGACGTGCACGCTTGGACATGCCACGCGGTGTCACCTTGACCGCATCCGCTTCGATCGTGAGCGTCACGTCGTCGCCTGCGGTGAAGCTGCGGGTGCCTTTCGGCCCCTTCACTTCGATGGTCTGGCCCGAGATCGAGGCGCTGACGCCTGACACAAGGGCTACGGGTTTCTTGCCGATACGAGACATTGCACCCTCCCTTAGAATACGGTGCAGAGCACTTCGCCACCAACATTGGCGGAGCGTGCAGCTGCATCGGACATGACACCTTTCGGTGTGGAGACAATGGAAACACCAAGGCCGTTACGGACCGTCGGAATTTCGGACACGCCCATATAGACGCGGCGGCCCGGCTTGGACACGCGCTTCAATTCGCGGATCACCGGAGTGCCTTCGAAGTATTTCAGGCTGATCACCAGTTCGCCCTGACCATTTTCGGTCGTGGCGCGGTCATAGCCGCGGATGTAGCCTTCAGAGGCGAGCACATCCAGTACCCAGGCCCGCAGCTTCGACGCAGGCGTCGAAACAGTGGACTTGCCACGCAGTTGTGCGTTGCGGATACGGGTCAGCATATCGCCGAGAGGATCGTTCATCATCATTTCAGAACCTCCTTACCAGCTCGATTTGACCATGCCGGGGATCTGGCCGAACGAGGCGAGATCACGCAGCATGATGCGCGAGAGTTTGAGCTTGCGATAATACGCATGCGGACGGCCCGTCAGTTGGCAGCGGTTGTGCAGCCGGGTGGCGGACGAATTGCGGGGCATCGCGGCCAGTTTCAGAGTCGCCTTGAAGCGCTCTTCCACGGGCTTGGACTGGTCGTTGATCACCGTTTTCAGTGTCGCGCGCTTGGAAGCATGCTGCTTCACAAGGGCTGCGCGTTTCACTTCGCGGTTCACCATGGATTTTTTTGCCATGTTCAGGTCCTCACGATGTCGGTGAAGGGCATGTTGAAGTGCGTCAACAGCGACTTGGCTTCTGCATCGGTTTTCGATGTCGTGCAGATGATGATGTCCATACCAAGGACTTCATCCACCTTGTCGAACTCGATCTCGGGGAACACGATCTGTTCCTTGAGGCCCATGGCATAGTTGCCGCGGCCGTCAAACGAGGTCGGCTTCACACCACGGAAGTCGCGCACACGCGGCAGGGCGATGGTGACAAGACGGTCAAAGAATTCGTACATCCGGTCGCCACGCAGCGTGACTTTGCAGCCAAGCGGCATTTCTTCCCGGACCCGGAACCCTGCGATCGACTTTTTCGCATGGGTGATCACGGCCTTCTGGCCAGCGATCAGCGTCAGTTCTTCAGCGGCCTTTTTCACCTTTTTGGTGTCTTTGACAGCTTCGCCTACGCCCATGTTGATCACGATCTTGTCCAGACGCGGGATCATCATGTCGTTCTTGTACGCGAACTCCTCACGCATCGCGGCGCGGATGGTGTTCAGGTACAGCGCCTTGTAGCGCGGCGTGTAGGTTTCTTGATCCAGCATCAGATCGCCTCCCCTGTGGTCTTGGCAAAACGCACCTTCTTGTCGCCATCCATACGGAAGCCGACGCGGGTTGCCTTGCCCTTGGAGTCAATCAGCGACAGGTTCGACAGATCAATCGGCATGGCTTTCGCCAGACGACCGCCCTGCGAGGCTGCGGATTGCTTGGTGTGACGGATGGCCATGTTCACGCCTTCGACCACGGCTTTGTTGGCCGTCGGGTTCACAGAGGCGATCTCGCCCTGCTTGCCTGCGTCCTTGCCTGTCAGCACGATGACCGTGTCACCTTTTTTCAGCTTGGCAGCCATTACAGCACCTCCGGAGCCAAAGAGATGATTTTCATGAAGTTCTTCGCGCGAAGTTCACGCACAACCGGCCCGAAGATACGCGTGCCGACCGGTTCACCCTGGTTGTTCAGGATGACGGCAGCATTGCGATCAAAACGGATGGTGGTGCCGTCTTCACGGCGAACCTCTTTGGCGGTGCGCACGACGACGGCTTTACGCACGTCGCCCTTTTTGACACGGCCTTTAGGAATGGCTTCCTTGACCGACACCACGATGATGTCGCCCACAGAAGCATAGCGGCGATGCGAGCCACCCAGAACCTTGATGCACTGAACTCGGCGAGCGCCTGAGTTATCAGCAACATCCAGATTGGTCTGCATCTGGATCATTTGGTTTCTCCCGACCTTTGAGGACCATTCCTCAGGGTTTCGTTCAATGGGCCGAGATTATGCCGTAGCGGCGATAACCACAGTCCAACGTTTCGTTTTCGAAATCGGCGCACACTCTTCGATGCGGACGGAATCGCCCGTCTTGAAGGTGTTGTTTTCGTCGTGAGCCCGATACTTCTTGGACTTACGCACGGTCTTTTGCAGCAACGGGTGCTTGAAACGACGTTCCACCAGAACGGTGATGGTCTGTTCGTTCTTGTCGGAGGTCACGACACCTTGAAGAATACGCTTGGGCATCTGTTCGCTCCTCAGTTCGCCGCCGCGTCGGCGGCTTTCTGGTTCAATACCGTCTTGATACGGGCCACGTCACGACGGACGGCACGCATGCGGGCGGTGTTTTCAAGCTGGTTGGTGGCTTGCTGAAAGCGCAGGTTGAACGCTTCCTTTTTCAACGCAACCAGGCTGTCACGCAGCTGGTCAGGCGTTTTCGCCTTGAATTCTTCGGCTTTCATGCCGTCTTCCTTTTTCAATCACCAGAACGCCCCTGCAGATGCAAGGTCACGCTGAACCCGGTGGATCAATGATGAACCGCGATTCTGGGCAAGCCCGGAACCGTGGATGGGGCCGTATAGGGGAAAGGTGGGTGGGAGGGCAAGGGGGAAGTTGGGGCCGGATTGATGATGCTGATTGTTTAAGACCCATGGCAAATTGGAGCCTTACGCCTTCCGTTAACGCCACTCGCCCCGGCGCAGGCCGGGGCCTCGGGTAACGTAGGTAAAAAACGTCGAGGCCCCGGCCTACGCCGGGGTGACGCTTACCCCCACTCATAGTTAAAACTGATCGAAATCCGCTCTTCTTCCGCCATGTTCATCGGCACTTCATGGCGCAGCCAGCTTTCCCAAAGCAGCACCTCGCCCACCTCTGGCTTCACATAGACAAACGTCTGCAACTCCTGCGCCGCCTTCTTTGACCGCAAGGGGGCGTGCATCATCATCGGCAGACGCGGGTCTTCCAGTTTCAGGGCACTGGTCCCCTTCGGCATCGATACATAGGTGGTGCCGGAAATCACCGAATGCGGGTGAATGTGGCTCGCGTGCATGCCGCCTTCGGGCAGGATGTTGATCCAGAACGACCCGCATTTCAGTTTTTTATCACCCAGATCAAAGCCCAAGTCTTTGCAGAACGCCGCCACATGCTTGTCCAGTGCCTTTTCCAGATCAGCAAATACCGGAAACCGCCAAGGCAGATCGTTCAGCGAAGCATAAGAGGTGTAGCCGGGATAGCCATTATCCTCGCACCACTTCTGCCCGGCCTCATCATCCTCGGCAATCGCCTCGCAGGAGGCTTTCAACTCGGCATAGTCCACCTTGCGCTTGCCAAGCTCGCTCAGCTTGGCGCGGTACAGACGGGTGACAAACAGCGACGAAATCTCGGCCATGGCAGGCTCCTATATGCAAAAGGCCCCGCCGTTGCCGGCAGGGCCCAATCCGTAGGGCGGGGTTCACCCCGCCATTCTTACCAGTCTTCGCGCACGACCACACGGGTGGTCACCGGCAGCTTCATTGCACCAAGGCGCAGAGCCTCGCGTGCAATCACTTCCGACACGCCGTCGATCTCAAACATGATGCGGCCCGGTTTCACCTTGGCTGCCCAGTAATCGACCGAACCTTTACCTTTACCCATCCGCACTTCGGTGGGCTTGGACGACACCGGAACGTCCGGGAAAATCCGGATCCAGACCCGGCCCTGACGCTTCATGTGGCGGGTGATCGCGCGGCGCGCCGCTTCGATCTGCCGCGCGGTGACCCGCTCTGGCTCGGTGGCTTTCAGCGCGAAAGAGCCGAAGTTCAACAGGAAGCCGCCTTTGGCTTCGCCGTGGATGCGGCCTTTGTGCTGCTTGCGGAACTTGGTCCGTTTTGGTTGCAACATCTGTTTTCTCCCTTACGCGCGTTCGCGGTCGCGGCGCGGGCCGCGCGGCGCGGGGCCATCCGCAGCTTCTGCCAGACGACGATCATGGGCCTGCGGATCATGCTCAAGGATTTCGCCTTTGAAGATCCAGACCTTCACCCCGATGATCCCGTACGGGGTCGTGGCTTCGGACAGGGCATAGTCGATGTCAGCGCGCAGGGTGTGCAACGGCACACGGCCTTCGCGATACCATTCCGTCCGCGCAATCTCGGCACCGCCAAGACGGCCACCGACGTTCACACGGATGCCCAAGGCCCCCATGCGCATCGCGTTCTGCACGCCGCGCTTCATGGCGCGACGGAAAGACACCCGACGCTCCATCTGCTGCGCGATGGATTCTGCCACCAGCTGCGCGTCCAATTCCGGCTTGCGGATTTCGACGATGTTCAGGTGCAGTTCCGACTTGGTGAACACCGTCAGCTTCTTGCGAAGCGTCTCGATGTCGGCGCCTTTTTTGCCGATGATCACGCCCGGACGTGCGGTGTGAATGGTCACACGGCATTTCTTGTGCGGGCGCTCGATGATCACGCGGCTGATGCCGGCCTGCTTGCACTCTTCGTGAATGTATTCACGCATGCGCAGGTCTTCCAGCAGCAGGTTGCCGTAATCTTTCGACTCAGCAAACCAGCGGCTGTCCCAGGTGCGGTTGACCTGAAGACGCATCCCGATAGGGTTGACCTTCTGACCCATTATGCAGACTCCCCGACTTGACGCACGATGATCGTCAGCTCGCTGAACGGTTTCATGATTTTACCGAAACGGCCACGAGCACGCGGACGGCCGCGCTTCATCACCAGGTTTTTGCCAACCCAGGACTCGGCAACAATCAGGCTGTCAACGTCCAGGTTGTGGTTGTTTTCCGCATTGGCGATTGCCGACTGCAGGCACTTTTTCACGTCACCCGCGATGCGGCGCTTCGAGAAGGTCAGGTCGGCCAAAGCCTTTTCAACCTTCTTGCCGCGGATCAGACCGGCGACGAGGTTCAGTTTCTGCGGCGAGGTGCGAAGCATACGGGCAATTGCCATCGCTTCGTTGTCCGCCACGCGACGGGGGTTCTTTTCCGTGCTCATGGCTTATTTCCTCTTGGCTTTTTTGTCGGCCGCATGGCCGTAATAGGTGCGGGTCGGCGAATATTCACCGAACTTCTGCCCAATCATTTCTTCGGTCACATTCACCGGGATGTGCTTTTTGCCGTTATAGACGGCAAAGGTCAGCCCGACGAACTGCGGCAGGATGGTGGACCGACGCGACCAGATCTTGATCACTTCGCTCTTGCCCGAAGCCTTCGATGCTTCTGCCTTTTTCAAGACATAACCATCGACGAACGGGCCTTTCCAAATGGAACGTGCCATGGATTAGCGCCCTTTCTTCTTGGCGTGACGCGAGCGGACAATGAGGCTGTCCGATGCTTTGGCTTTGCGGGTCTTGTTGCCCTTCGTCCCTTTACCCCACGGGGTAACCGGGTGACGACCACCCGAGGTCCGGCCTTCACCACCACCATGCGGGTGGTCGATCGGGTTCATGGCAACGCCGCGCACCGTCGGACGCACGCCCTTGTGGCGCATACGACCGGCTTTACCGAAGTTCTGGTTGGAGTTGTCGGGGTTCGACACGGCACCGATGGTGGCCATGCATTCCTGACGTACCATCCGCAATTCGCCCGACGACAGGCGGATCTGCGCGTAGCCACCGTCACGGCCAACGAACTGGGCATAAGTGCCAGCAGCGCGTGCAATCTGCCCGCCCTTGCCAGCCTTCATTTCCACGTTGTGAACGATGGTACCGATCGGCATGCCCGAAAACGGCATAGCGTTGCCCGGCTTCACGTCGGTTTTGGCACCCGAAATCACGCTATCGCCGATGGCGAGGCGCTGTGGTGCCAGAATATAGGCCATTTCGCCATCCGAATACCGCACGAGCGCGATAAAGGCGGTACGGTTCGGGTCATACTCGATCCGCTCAACGACCGCCGGGATGTCATGCTTGATGCGCTTGAAGTCAACAATCCGGTAAAGACGCTTGGCGCCCCCACCCTTGTGCCACATCGTGATACGTCCGGTGTTGTTCCGGCCACCTGTCTTGGTCAAACCCTCAGTAAGGGCTTTGACCGGACGGCCTTTCCACAGTTCCGAACGGTCGATCAGAACCAACCCTCGTTGGCCAGGCGTCGTCGGTTTATACGACTTGAGTGCCATGCTCTCTGTCTTCCGCTATGTCAGGGCCGCAACTGGGGCGACCCGAGGTTAAAGGGCGCCGAAGCTCCCCGGTCATACGCAGGGTTAGCCCCTGCGCTTCTTCAAAAATCCACGGCCCCGGAAAACCCGGGGCCGCAAAATTCGCAGCCAATATCAGAGGCCCGTGGAAACGTCGATGGTGTTTCCGGCTTCCAGCATGACATAGGCTTTCTTCTTGTCCGAACGCTCGCCCGGACGGCCCTTGAACTTCTTGGCCTTGCCTTTGGTGATGGTGGTGTTGACCGCCTTCACCTTCACACCAAAGATCGCCTCGACGGCTTCCTTGATCTGCGGCTTGGTTGCATCCATGGCCACCTGAAACACCACACCGCCAGCTTCCGAGGCCATGGTGGCCTTTTCGGTGATGACGGGCTTCTTGATCAGGTCGTAATGTTCTGGTTTCACGCTCATTTCAGACGAGCCTCCAAAGCTGCGACGCCCGCCTTCGTGATCACCAGAGTGTCACGCTTGAGGATGTCATAGACGTTCGCGCCCATCGTCGGCAGCACGTCAATCGTTGCGATGTTGCGGGCCGCCAGCGCGAAATTCGCGTCAACGTCAGCGCCATCAATGATCAACACGCGCTTCCAGCCGCGCTCGGATGCCATTTTGGCAAGGTTGCCGGTCTTGGCGTCAGCCATAACGATGCTGTCCAGAATGACCAGCTCGCCCGCCTTGGCCTTGGCCGACAGCGCATGCCGCAGACCCAGTGCCCGGAACTTCTTGGGCAGGTCGTGGGCGTGGCTGCGCGGGGTCGGGCCCTTCACAACACCACCGTGACGGAAGATCGGAGCCTTCTTGGAACCGTGGCGTGCGCCGCCGGTGCCTTTCTGCTTGTAGATCTTCTTGGTCGAGTAGGACACTTCGGCGCGGGTCAGCGTCGAATGGGTGCCAGCCTGCATGCGTGCACGCTGCCACCGGACCACCCGGTGCAGGATGTCGGCGCGCGGGTCCAGCCCGAACAGCGCATCATCCAGATCGATGGAGCCAGCAGCGGCGCCATCCAGTTTGATCATGTCAAGTTTCATGCTTCACCCCCTTCGACAGCCACTTCGGCCACCGGAGCAGCGACAGTTGCGCGGATCGCTGCGGGCAGCGGCAGGTCTGCCGGGGCCGCTTTCTTGACCGCGTCCTTGATCGTGACCCAACCACCTTTGGTGCCGGGGACAGCGCCCTTGATCATGATCAGACCACGGTCCGCATCGGTGCGCACGACTTGCAGGTTCTGGGTGGTGCTGCGGACAGCGCCCATGTGACCGGCCATCTTCTTGCCCTTGAACACCTTGCCGGGGTCCTGGCACTGGCCCGTGGACCCGTGCGAACGGTGCGAAACCGACACACCGTGCGACGCGCGAAGGCCGCCAAAGTTGTGCCGCTTCATCGCACCCTGAAAGCCTTTACCGTTCGAGGTGCCAGCAATGTCAACATACTGGCCTTCGAGGTAATGGGCGGCGGTGATTTCCGCGCCCACTTCGATCAGGCAATCCGGGGTCACGCGGAATTCGGCGATCTTGCGCTTCGGCTCGACGTGAGCCTTGGCAAAATGGCCGCGCATGGCAGCGGTGGTGCGCTTGGCCTTGGCCAGACCCGCGCCGAGTTGGACGGCGGTATAGCCATCCTTATCGGCGGTGCGCTGTGCCACGACCTGCAGGTTGTCAAGTTGAAGAACGGTCACAGGAACCTGCGTGCCGTTTTCCAGGAACAGCCGGGTCATGCCCAGCTTCTTTGCGATTACGCCAGAGCGCATGATCTGATGCCCCCTTATACTTTGATTTCGACGTCAACGCCCGCAGCCAGGTCGAGCTTCATCAGCGCGTCCACGGTCTGGGGGGTCGGATCGACGATGTCGAGAAGGCGCTTGTGCGTGCGAATTTCCCACTGGTCGCGCGACTTCTTGTCGATGTGCGGACCACGGAGAACCGTGAATTTCTCAATCTTGTTCGGCAGCGGAATCGGGCCGCGCACTTGTGCGCCCGTGCGTTTCGCCGTGTTCACGATTTCCTGCGTGCTGGCGTCCAGCACGCGGTAATCGAAGGCTTTCAGCCGGATACGGATGGTCTGACCTTGCATGTCTTCTTCCTTCGGAACGTAAGCGTGGGCAGACATGCCCAGCCAATAGGTTCACATTTATGGATGGTCTGCGGCGCACCCCGGAAGGTGCGCCGCGTGTCTGTATAAGGTGTCACACCCTTTGGAAAGGGCAGGACTGTCGATTACTCGATAATCTTGGACACGACGCCTGCGCCGACGGTGCGGCCGCCTTCGCGGATGGCGAAGCGCAGTTTTTCTTCCATTGCGATCGGGGCGATCAGCGACACGTTGAACTTCAGGTTGTCGCCCGGCATCACCATTTCGGTGCCATCGGGCAGCTCAACCGTGCCGGTCACGTCCGTCGTGCGGAAGTAGAACTGCGGGCGGTAGTTCGCGAAGAACGGCGTGTGACGACCGCCTTCTTCCTTGGTCAGGATGTAGGCTTCAGCCTCGAACTTGGTGTGCGGCTTCACCGACGACGGCTTGCACAGCACCTGGCCGCGCTCCACGCCTTCACGGTCCACACCGCGCAGCAGGATGCCGACGTTGTCGCCAGCCTCGCCACGGTCCAGCAGCTTGCGGAACATCTCGACGCCGGTGCAGACCGACTTCTTGTTCGCACGGATGCCGACGATTTCAACTTCGTCGCCCACGTTGATCACGCCGCGCTCGATACGACCGGTCACAACCGTGCCACGGCCGGAAATCGAGAACACGTCCTCGATCGGCATCAGGAACGGCAGGTCGACCATGCGGGTCGGGGTCGGGATGTACTCGTCCACGGCCTTCAGCAGCGCGCGGATCGACAATTCGCCGATTTCCGGGCGGGTGCCCATCATCGCCTGGTGCGCCGAGCCCTTGATGATCGGAATGTCATCGCCGGGATAGTCGTAGGACGAGAACAGCTCGCGCAGTTCCATCTCGACCAGTTCGATCAGTTCTTCGTCGTCCACAAGGTCAACCTTGTTCATGTAGCACACCATGTAGGGGATACCCACCTGGCGACCGAGCAGGATGTGTTCGCGGGTCTGCGGCATCGGGCCATCCGAGGCTGCGCACACGAGGATAGCGCCGTCCATCTGCGCCGCACCGGTGATCATGTTCTTCACATAGTCAGCGTGGCCGGGGCAGTCGACGTGGGCGTAGTGACGGGCTTCCGTCTCATATTCCACATGCGCGGTCGAGATCGTGATCCCGCGAGCCCGCTCTTCCGGCGCGCCGTCGATCTGGTCATAGGCGCGGAATTCGCCAAAATACTTCGTGATTGCCGCCGTCAGCGTCGTCTTGCCGTGGTCAACATGGCCAATCGTGCCAATGTTCACGTGCGGTTTGTTCCGTTCAAACTTTGCCTTTGCCATGATGGCCTCCTGATATCTGTCGGTGGATGGGCAAATTGCCCATCCTACGGGATGGTAGGATGGGCGATCCGCCCATCCCGCTTATGCGTATTTCTTCTGAATCTCGTCCGAGATGTTCTGCGGCACGGTGTCGTAATGGTCGAACGACATCGAGAATGTCGCGCGTCCCGAAGACATCGAACGCAGGGTGTTGATGTAGCCAAACATGTTGGCCAAAGGCACCATCGCGTTGATGACGTTCGCATTGCCGCGCGCATCCTGACCTTCGATCATCCCGCGACGGGATGTCAAATCGCCGATTACGCCGCCGGTGTAGATATCCGGCGTCACCACTTCGACCTTCATGATCGGTTCCAGCAGCTTTGCGCCAGCCTTTTTCAGGCCTTCGCGCATTGCCGCCCGGGCCGCGATCTCAAACGCCAGCACCGAACTATCCACGTCATGGTACGCGCCGTCGATCAGCGCCACCTTGAAGTCGATCACAGGGAAACCCGCAAGCGGACCAGAGTCCATCACCGATTTGATGCCTTTTTCAACGCCGGGGATATATTCCTTCGGCACCGAACCACCAACAACCTTGGCCTCGAACGAATAGCCCACACCCGGTTCCGTCGGCGTGATCACCAACTTGACGCGCGCGAACTGGCCAGTACCACCGGTCTGTTTCTTGTGCGTGTAGTCGATCTCATGCTCACGCGAGATGGTCTCGCGGTAAGCCACCTGCGGCGCGCCGATGTTGGCTTCAACCTTGAATTCGCGACGCATACGGTCAACGAGAATGTCGAGGTGAAGTTCGCCCATGCCTTTCATGATGGTCTGACCGGACTCGTGGTCAGTTTCCACCCGGAACGACGGGTCTTCAGCAGCCAAACGAGCCAAAGCGATGCCCATCTTTTCCTGGTCAGCTTTGGTTTTAGGCTCCACAGCAATTTCGATAACCGGGGTCGGGAAGGTCATCGTTTCCAGAACGACCGGTTTGGCCGGATCGCACAGAGTATCGCCCGTGGTCGTTTCTTTCAGGCCCGCAAGCGCGATGATGTCACCCGCATAGGCTTCGGTGATTTCTTCACGGTCGATGGCGTGCATCATCATCATACGGCCAACGCGCTCTTTACGCTCTTTGGTCGCATTCAGCATTGCATCGCCCTTGGCCAGCACGCCCGAATAGATGCGCGTGAAGGTCAGCGAACCGACGAAGGGGTCGTTCATGATCTTGAACGCCAGCGCCGAGAAGGGCTGGGTGTCATCGGCAGACCGCGAGATGTTGCGGGTTTCCGTCTCGTCGCCCGGCGCAAAGCCCAAGTAGGGCGGCACGTCCAGCGGGGTCGGCAGGAAGTCGATCACAGCGTTCAACATCGGCTGCACGCCTTTGTTCTTGAACGCAGAACCAGCCAGGATCGGAATGAAGTCGATTGCCAGCGTGCCCTTGCGGATCAGCGCGCGCAGTTCGGTTTCAGTCGGCTCTTTGCCGTCCATGTAGGCTTCCATGGCCGCATCGTCTTGCTCTACCGCTGTTTCCAGCAGGTTGTAGCGCCACTTGTCGGCCAGTTCTTTCAGATCAGCGCGGATCGGCTGACGCACCCAGGATGCGCCCAGATCTTCGCCTTCATAGACCCATTCTTCCATGGTGATCAGGTCGATGATGCCTTCAAGCTTGTCTTCAGCACCAATCGGGATCTGGATCGGCATCGCAACAGCGCCGGTCCGGTCGGTGATCATCTTGACGCAGTTGAAGAAGTCTGCCCCGGTCTTGTCCATCTTGTTGACGAACACGATCCGCGGAACCTTGTAGCGGTCAGCCTGACGCCACACGGTTTCGGTCTGCGGCTCAACGCCTGCGTTGCCGTCCAGCAGCACCACAGCGCCATCCAGCACGGCCAGCGAACGTTCAACTTCAATGGTGAAGTCCACGTGGCCGGGGGTGTCGATGATGTTGAAGCGGTACTTGTCGGCGCGCGCATGTTCCAGACCCGGATCAATGGTGCGCTCCCAGAACGTGGTGGTGGCAGCCGAGGTGATCGTGATGCCACGCTCTTGCTCTTGCTCCATCCAGTCCATGGTGGCGGCACCATCATGAACTTCCCCGATTTTGTGGGACTTGCCTGTGTAGTACAGAATACGCTCGGTCGTCGTGGTTTTACCCGCGTCGATGTGAGCGATGATGCCGAAATTGCGATAGCGTTCCAGCGGATATTCGCGTGCCATGATGCCCTCTTACCAGCGGTAGTGGCTGAATGCTTTGTTCGCATCCGCCATCTTGTGGGTATCTTCGCGTTTCTTAACAGCCGTACCACGGTTGTTGACGGCATCCGACAATTCGGCAGCCAGACGCTCTTCCATCGTGTTTTCGTTACGCTTGCGCGCGGCGATGATCAGCCAACGGATGGCCAATGCTTCACGACGTTCGGTGCGCACTTCGACGGGAACCTGATAGGTGGCCCCACCGACGCGGCGCGAACGCACTTCGACGGACGGCTTCACATTTTCCAGCGCTTCGTGGAAGGCGGAAATCGGCTCGCGCTTCAGGCGGGATTGAACCCGGTCCAGTGCGCCATAAACGATGCCTTCTGCGACCGACTTCTTGCCGTCGAGCATCAGGTTGTTCATGAATTTGGTCAGAACCCGATCGCCATACTTGGCATCGGGCAGAATTTCGCGCTTTTCGGCGGCGTGACGACGAGACATATTCTAAACCCTCACTTCGGACGCTTGGCGCCGTATTTCGAACGACGCTGACGACGATCTTTGACGCCTTGCGTATCGAGCACACCGCGCAGGATGTGATACCGGACGCCGGGCAAATCCTTGATACGACCGCCGCGGATCAGAACCACAGAGTGTTCCTGAAGGTTGTGCTTTTCGCCGGGGATATAGCAGATCACCTCGAAGCTGTTCGTCAGGCGCACTTTGGCAACCTTCCGCATAGCCGAGTTCGGCTTTTTCGGTGTGGTGGTGTAGACGCGCGTGCAAACGCCGCGCTTCTGCGGGCAAGATTCCAAGTGCTGCGACTTGGACTTGCGAACATTCGGCTCCCGCGGTTTGCGGATGAGCTGTTGGATAGTCGGCATTCACGTACCCCGTGTTGCTCTGTCAATACTCACGTCCAACCCGGACGCACTGCTTCTCGACGTCATTCTGCGCGAACCGCAAAATGATAAAACCGCAAACATCCCCCAAAGGGGTGGCGCGGTGGAATTCCAGAGGATCGGAGCATTTCGGCCCGGATCATGACCACATCAAGTATTTTGAACCCCAAGCCAAAGGCGGACCAACGGCAGGACAAACGGGCGTATAGGGGGAGTCGCACGGGTTGTCAACACGAGCAGCCAACGGGGGCAAAATGTCCGTCTCGCCCCCGTCGCGCGAATCAGGCGGGGCAAAGAAAATTGCCACCTCAACGCGAGAAACTCACTCTGTCCACAGCCCGGAAACAATCAACCCCGGTGCTGCCAATTGGTTTGGCAGTTTCTGCAGAACGCGGCAATCCAGAGCCGAGTTTGTGGTTTTTTCTTGTCATTTCAGTCAAAAAGGCCGACCTAAAGCTGGGGCAAATTAAATCTTTCTGCGAGGGAAAACTATGAACCGTATTCTTGCTAGGCTTTCTGCCTCAGTCGGCGTGATGGCAGCTTCGGCTGCGCCACTGTACGCACAATCCTGGAATTTCTGGGATTGGTTGGGTGGCAATCACGGTGGGTCTTCGGGCGGTACCACTCCGGCATCCGTGCCGGAAATCGACGCCTCGGCTGGTGTGCTTGCTGTTGCGGCTGTTCTGGCCGTGCTGGCTTTGGTGTGGGAACGTCGTCGCCGCAAGGCCTGATTGTCCGACATCGGTAAAGGTGATTGGCAGACATCCCAAGGTGTCTGCCTTTTTCTTTAGATCAGGCTCCATTCACGCTGCATCAGGGCCATCCCTGCGACGACTGCGTTGGCAATGATGTGTGCCCAGATCGCATCCCCCACCCTGCCCCGTCGCAACATCAGCGCGGCAAAGACAACGCCAGCCAGACCAGCCTCAACCCATCGACCGTGCAAGGCCGCGAAGGCCAGCGATGACAGCAGAATTGCCGCCCCGCGCTGCCATGGGCTGCTGCCATCCAGCCGCCGCAACAGATAGCCGCGAAAGAACATCTCCTCCACCAGCGGCACAAATACGACCGTCCCCAGCACCCGCAGCCCCGCCCAGATCGCAAAGGGCAGGGCGGGCATCGTCGCGACCGCCATCTCCAGCATCAAATCTGGTGCGGGGGCCGTCAGCACCCACAAACCACCCACCACCGCCCCCGCCAACACAGGGACCGGATCGGGCCAAACCGCCAGCCCCCGATAGACGGGCCAGAACACCGCCGTGACCGCCATCAACGCCAGCGTGTTGAGTGGAAACCCAAGCCCCGCCGACGGAAAGATCGCCGCAATAAAGGTGGACACCACCATGAACACGACAAACGGCACAATCGCCGCAGCCACCGGATCATGCCGGACCGGTATCGCGCCAGTGCGATTGCCCCGGTAATGCAGCCAGCCCGCCGTCTGGACAAACCAGATCAGCACAAATGCCAGCACCGTAAAGAACAGCCACCCCGCATAGGAATGAAACCCGTTCACCGCCACTTGCGGCGATACATGCGCGCCGATCAGCACCAGCGACCCGATCCGCACCACGTTCAGCATCCAAGACAGCACCAGCCCCAGCGGCAGGACCACCAGCCAGAACCGTATCTGCCGCACCTCGCCGCGAAAGATGAAGGCGTAAAGCGCGACAAACGCCGTGACCAAGGCAAAGCCTTCGACGCCCGAGCATTGTCGGGCGATATGCACAAAAAAGCCGTCCACCCCGATGACAAAGTCAGTCGGTGCCACTTCAACGTCAGTGGAAAACAGGCGCAGGAACCCCGCCACGGCCAGAAATGTTGCCGTGGTCAGGACTTGCCAATCCCACAGCGGCAAGGCCAGTTCCGCAAGGTCCGGCACCAGCGCCGCCGCCAGCAGGATGGGCAGCAGCGCATAGTGATCTTGCACCACGATGGCAGCCCAGGCTTGCCGGGGTGCTGCCCACAACAACCCGCCAACCAATGCCAGAACCGCGCCAATCACCCAAGGCACAACCGCCAGCCCGAAGATCGCCCCCAGATCACCCCCGCCCGCCATGATCAACGGCACCAGCAGCAACGCCACCCCAGCGACATGCACCGCGCGTGCAATCGGTGCGGCATGGTCTGCCGCCTGCCCCATGAATCCCGCGAACAACACAGGCCGCGCCCGGATCAGGATCGCCGCAACCGCCACCATCACCAAGGCCCGCGCCACCAGACTGCGCAGAAAATCACAAGTGGTTTGCGACCCGGTCAGATGGCATTCGATCTGTGCAAAGAATTGATAGATCACGGCAATAGCCAACAATTCGGCCACAAAAATTGCCGCCAACCGAGCCACACGAAAGCGGCCTGTTGTCATTGTTTGCGCAGTGATCATTGCCCGACCTTCCCAATCCTGCGGCACGCTAGGCTGGAAATCGGGCAGGGATGTGGAATTCCTTTGTCATCTCGCGGCTTGTTTGCGCAGCGCCCTTTCCCGCCACAGGGTGAATATCCCGGTGGCCACCACCAATGCCGCGCCAAACAACGTCCACCCATCGGGCAGCGCGCCGAAGGCAAGCCAGCCCAGACCAATCGCCCAGATCAGCGAGGAATAACGGAACGGGGCCACAAACCCTATATCGCCAACCCGCATCACCATAACCGATAATGTATAGCCAAAGGTCAGCATCGCCCCTGCACACAGGATCAGCAGGCCCTGATGCGCATCGACGGGCTGCCACCCCTGCACGGCGGTGCCGACAAACCCCATCAGGGTTACCGAAAGCCCGGCACAGACCGCCACCATGATTGACGGCACCGCGCGCGACAGACTGCGCGCGGCCAGATCGCGGACCACGACGCAAGCCACCGACCCCAGCCCCATCACCGACCACATGTCAAACCCGGCAGGGCCGGGCCGGATGATGATCAGCACACCCAGAAACCCGATGCAGATCGCCAGCATCCGTCGCCAGCCGATACGTTCGCGAAACACCACTGCGGCCACCAATGTCACCGCCAAGGGCAGCGCCTGCAAGATCGCCGACAGGTTCGCCAAGGGCATGTGCATCAACGCGGCCAGAAACAGCACCGTCCCCCCCACCTCGGCGACCGACCGCAGGGCGATCACGCCGATATCGCGGCGGGGGATATTCAGGCTTAGTCCGCGCAGCAGAACGCCCAGAACCAGCATCCCCGCCACGGCCAGAACGCCCCGCAAGGCGATGGCCTGAAACAGTGGCAAGGTCTGGGTTACGGCCTTCATCGCGGTGTCGTTCAGGGTAAAGGCAGCCATACTGAGCGCCATGTAAGCTGCGCCGCGCGCATTGTCGGATAAGTGCATGTGTTCCTCGCCTGTCCGCACCCTATCCAGCCCTGCCCCGTACCGAAAGCCCGAAACGCGAAACCCCGCCCCCCTTTCAGGGGACGGGGTCAGGCAGTTGGCCCTGAGGCCCGTATCAGTCGCGGCTGTCGAACGTGTCGGCAAAGCCCGTGTCACGCGGGGCTTCAACCACCGGGGCCGCAAGGGCCGCGGCATGTTCGGCTTCCGACCGACGCGCGTCGATCACCACGGTATCGCGGTCGGCTGCGATTTTCTTGACGCGGCTTGTGGCCCCGCCCGTACCCGCCGGGATCAGACGACCCACGATGACGTTCTCTTTCAGGCCGACCAGTTTGTCGCGCTTGCCCTGAACCGAAGCCTCGGTCAGCACCCGCGTGGTTTCCTGGAACGACGCCGCCGAGATGAAGCTGCGGGTCTGCAAGCTGGCCTTGGTGATCCCCAGAAGGATCGGTTCGGCCGTTGCAGGACGCATCCCCAAAGCGTTTGCCTTGTCGTTGTTTTCGTCCAGTTCGGTCTTGTCGACGTGCTCGCCCTTCAGCAGCGTGGTCTCGCCGCTGTCGAGGATTTCGAACTTCTGCAGCATCTGCCGCACGATCACTTCGATATGCTTGTCGTTGATCTTCACGCCTTGCAGACGGTACACGTCCTGCACTTCGTCGATCATGTAGTTGGCAAGCGCCTCGACCCCCAGGATCCGCAGAATATCATGCGGGGCCGGGTTGCCGTCCATGATGTAGTCGCCCTTCTGGACGAAGTCACCTTCCTGAACCGGAATGTGCTTGCCCTTGGGGATCATGTATTCAACGGCTTGCAGCGTCTCATCCACGGGTTCAACCGTGATGCGGCGCTTGTTCTTGTAGTCCTTGCCAAAGCGCACGTAGCCATCGGTTTCCGCGATGATCGCGTGATCCTTCGGGCGACGGGCTTCGAACAGTTCGGCCACACGCGGCAGACCACCGGTGATGTCCTTGGTCTTGGCACCTTCGCGCGGAATACGCGCCACAACATCGCCGGGGCGAATGTCCTGACCATCTTCCACCGAAAGAACCGCGTCCACCGACATCTGATAGCTGATCGGATTGCCGTTGTCGCCACGCACAGGGTCGCCCGTTGCCGGGTCCATGATGATGACTTCGGGCTTCAGATCGCTGCCTTTGGGGGCGGAACGCCAGTCTGCGACGATGCGCTGCGTCATGCCGGTGGCCTCGTCCGTGTCTTCGCGGATCGAGATACCGTTCACAAGATCCACAAACCGGGCGACCCCTGCCTTTTCGGCAATGATCGGCAAGGTATAGGGGTCCCATTCGAACAGCTTGGTGCCGCGCTTGACCGCAGCGCCGTCTTTGGCGTGCAGTTTCGCACCATAGGACAGCTTGTGAACCGCACGGTCCTGACCGTTTTCGTCCACGATGGCGATGACCATGTTCCGGCCCACCACGATCTGCTCGCCATTGGCGTCGGTCAGAAGGTTGGCGT
Organism: uncultured Alphaproteobacteria bacterium; assembly: GCA_963772935.1. Taxonomy (GTDB): domain Bacteria; phylum Pseudomonadota; class Alphaproteobacteria; order Rhodobacterales; family Rhodobacteraceae; genus JANNNF01. Next base: position 55,212 of record CAVYZK010000003.1, read on the forward strand.
TGCGGAACTCGATCTTGCCTTCCTGGCTGGCTTCGAGGAACGACTGTTGGCCACCCTGCGCGATGCCGCCGATGTGGAACGTCCGCATCGTAAGCTGCGTGCCGGGTTCACCAATCGACTGCGCGGCAATGATGCCGACAGCCTCGCCCTGGTTGACCAGCGTGCCGCGTGCAAGGTCACGACCATAGCACATCGCACAGACGCCCTCCTCGGCCTCGCAGGTCAGCGGGCTGCGGATACGCATCACGGCCACCCCGGCCTGATCAATCAGATCAGCCCGACGCTCGTCGATCAGCTCACCTGCACCCACGATCACCTCATCGGTGCCCGGAACCATGACATCATCCGCCGCAACCCGACCCAACACGCGGTCGGCCAAGGTTTGCACCACTTCACCATCGTTCACTGCCGCTTCGGCAGTGATCGCACGATCCGTGCCGCAATCATGGCTGCGCACGATGCAATCCTGCGCCACGTCCACCAGACGCCGCGTCAGATAGCCGGAGTTCGCCGTCTTCAACGCGGTGTCCGCAAGGCCCTTACGCGCCCCGTGAGTCGAGTTGAAGTATTCAAGAACGGTCAGACCTTCCTTGAAGTTCGAGATGATCGGCGTCTCGATGATCTCGCCGTTCGGTTTGGCCATCAGGCCGCGCATGCCGCCCAACTGCTTCATCTGCGCGGGCGAACCCCGTGCCCCCGAGTGGGACATCATGTAAACCGAGTTCGGTTCCATTTCTGCGCCCGCATCGGTGTAATGCACCGCCGAGATCGACGACATCATATCGCCGGCCACCTTGTCCGAACACTTGGACCAGGCATCGACCACCTTGTTGTATTTTTCGCCCTGAGTGATCAGACCGTCCATATACTGCTGTTCGAATTCCTTCACCTGATCGCGAACTTCGTTCACGACCGTCCATTTGGTGTCAGGGATCAGCATGTCGTCCTTGCCGAAGGAAATCCCGGCGCGGAAGGCTTCACGGAAGCCCATGGTCATGATCTGGTCGCAGAAAATGACCGACTCTTTCTGACCGCAATAGCGGTAGACAGTGTCGATGACGTTCTGAACGTCTTTTTTCCGCAACAACCGGTTGACCAGATCGAACGGTGCCTTGGTGTTCAGCGGCAGCAGGTTGCCCAAGCGCAGACGGCCGGGCGTGGTTTCAAAGCGTTTCCACACTTCGTTGCCAGTCTCGTCGATCTGCTTGATCCGCGCGCGGATTTTGGCGTGCAGATGCACGGCACCCGCCGCCAAGGCGTGTTCCACTTCTTCAACGTCCCGGAAGGCCATGCCTTCACCGACCATGCCCTTACGTTCCATGGTGGTGTAGTACAGGCCCAACACCATATCCTGCGACGGCACGATGATCGGCGCACCGTTGGCGGGCGACAGCACGTTGTTGGTGGACATCATCAGAACGCGGGCTTCCAACTGGGCTTCCAGCGAAAGCGGCACGTGAACAGCCATCTGATCGCCGTCGAAGTCGGCGTTGAAGGCCGAGCAGACCAGCGGGTGAAGCTGGATCGCCTTGCCCTCAATCAGGATCGGCTCGAACGCCTGAATGCCCAGACGGTGCAAAGTCGGCGCGCGGTTCAACAGAACCGGATGCTCGCGGATCACCTCGTCGAGGATATCCCAAACCTCGGGACGTTCCTTTTCGACCAGCTTTTTCGCCTGCTTCACGGTGCTGGAAAGCCCCTTGGCCTCCAGACGCGAGTAGATGAACGGCTTGAACAGCTCCAACGCCATCTTCTTCGGCAGGCCGCACTGGTGCAGCTTCAACTCCGGCCCGGTCACGATAACCGAACGGCCCGAGAAGTCCACGCGCTTGCCGAGCAAGTTCTGACGGAAACGGCCCTGCTTGCCTTTCAGCATGTCCGACAGCGATTTCAGCGGACGCTTGTTGGTACCCGTGATCACCCGGCCACGACGGCCGTTGTCAAACAGCGCATCCACAGCTTCCTGCAGCATCCGCTTTTCGTTGCGCACGATGATGTCGGGCGCGCGCAACTCGATCAGCCGCTTGAGGCGGTTGTTGCGGTTGATGACCCGGCGATAGAGGTCGTTCAGGTCCGACGTCGCAAACCGGCCACCGTCCAGCGGCACAAGCGGGCGCAGTTCCGGCGGGATCACCGGCAGGACCGTCAGGATCATCCACTCGGGCCGGTTGCCCGACTCGAGGAACGACTCGACGATCTTCAAACGCTTGATGATCTTTTTCGGCTTCAACTCGCCAGTGGCCTCTTTGAGGTCAGCCCGCAACTGTTCTGCCGTGGTGTCCAGATCAATCGCCGCCAGCATTTCGCGGATAGCCTCCGCGCCGATATTGGCGGTGAAGGCGTCCGCGCCATATTGGTCCTGCGCGTCGAGGAATTCTTCCTCGGTCATCAACTGGCCATAGGTCAGGTCGGTCAGACCCGGCTCGATCACCACATAGTTTTCAAAGTAGAGAATGCGTTCCAGATCGCGCAGCGTCATGTCCAGCATCAGGCCGATACGGCTGGGCAGCGATTTCAGGAACCAGATGTGCGCGACGGGGGCTGCCAGTTCGATATGGCCCATCCGCTCGCGGCGCACCTTCTGCAAGGTGACTTCCACGCCGCATTTTTCGCAGACAACGCCACGATATTTCATGCGCTTGTATTTGCCGCAGAGGCATTCGTAATCCTTGATCGGGCCAAAGATACGCGCGCAGAACAGGCCGTCACGTTCCGGCTTGAACGTGCGGTAGTTGATGGTTTCCGGCTTTTTGATCTCGCCGAACGACCACGACAGGATCCGCTCTGGCGAGGCCAGAGAGATCTTGATCTCGTCAAAGGTCTTGACGGGCGCAACCGGGTTGAACGGGTTGGTGCTGAGTTCCTGGTTCATTTCCAAATCCTTAAAAGGAGGCTGCGGTCAGAAGTGTGAAGACAAGTTCCTTGGAAGGAACTTGCAAAAATCTTCGAAGATTTTTGGTCCTCACTCCTCCTCCGCATCCAGGAGTTCCATGTTTAGGCCGAGGCCGCGCACTTCCTTGACAAGCACGTTGAACGATTCCGGGACGCCTGCCTCGAAATTGTCTTCGCCCTTGACGATGGATTCGTACACTTTGGTCCGGCCCGCCACGTCATCCGATTTGACGGTCAGCATCTCTTGCAGGGTATAGGCGGCCCCGTAGGCTTCCAGCGCCCAGACCTCCATCTCCCCAAGACGCTGGCCACCGAACTGGGCCTTACCACCGAGCGGTTGCTGCGTGACCAACGAGTATGGCCCGGTCGAGCGTGCGTGCAGCTTGTCATCCACCAGGTGGTGAAGTTTCAGCATGTACTTCACGCCAACCGTCACCTTGCGCGCAAACTGCTCGCCCGAACGGCCATCGAACACCACCGACTGACCCGAGGTGTCGAACCCGGCCCGTGTCAGCGCGTCGTTAACGTCGGCCTCTTTCGCGCCGTCAAACACCGGCGAGGCAATTGGCACACCCTTGGTCACGTTGCCCGCCAGTTCAAGGAACGTGTCCTCGTCGCGGTCGGCAAAGGCCTCGTTGTAGGTCTCGTCGCCATACGCATGGCGAACGGCCTCACGCACCGGGGTCATGTCACCCGAACGACGATACTCTTTCAAAGCCTCGTCGATCTTGATGCCAAGGCCACGTGCGGCCCAGCCCATGTGGGTTTCCAGAATCTGGCCCACGTTCATCCGGGACGGCACCCCAAGCGGGTTCAGCACCAGATCAACCGCCGTGCCGTCGGCAAGGAACGGCATATCCTCGATCGGCACGACCTTGGAGATAACGCCCTTGTTGCCGTGACGACCGGCCATCTTGTCGCCCGGTTGCAGCTTGCGCTTCACCGCCACGAACACCTTGACCATCTTCATCACACCCGGAGGCAGATCGTCGCCACGACGGACCTTTTCCACCTTGTCATCGAACCGCAGGTCCAAAGCGCGCTTTTGCGCCTCGAACTGGTCATGCAGGGCTTCCACGTCTTTGGCGTCGGCTTCTTCACCAAGCGCCAACTGCCACCACTGGCCGCGCGACAGCGTGCCCAGCAATTCGTCGTCAATGGTCGAACCGGCACGGATACCTTTCGGGCCTTTCACAGCCGTCTTGCCCATCACCAGCGTTTTCAGGCGCGAGTAGATGTTGCGCTCCAGAATGGCCAATTCGTCATCCCGGTCGCGCGACAGGCGTTCCACTTCTTCGCGTTCGATTTGCAGGGCGCGTTCGTCCTTGTCCACACCGTGGCGGTTGAACACACGCACTTCCACAATCGTGCCATACGCGCCCGGCGGCAGACGAAGCGAGGTATCCCGCACGTCCGAAGCCTTTTCACCAAAGATGGCGCGCAGCAGTTTTTCTTCCGGCGTCATCGGCGATTCACCCTTGGGGGTGATCTTGCCCACCAGAATGTCGCCCGGAACCACGTCCGCGCCGATATACACGATGCCAGCCTCGTCGAGGTTGCGCAGCGCTTCTTCACCGACGTTCGGAATGTCGCGGGTAATCTCCTCTGGCCCCAGTTTCGTATCGCGGGCCGCCACTTCGTATTCTTCGATGTGGATCGAGGTGAACACGTCGTCGCGCAGGATGCGTTCCGAAATCAGGATCGAGTCTTCATAGTTGTAGCCATTCCACGGCATGAACGCGACGACCACGTTCCGACCGAGGGCCAATTCACCCATGTCGGTGCAGGGTCCATCGGCAATCACTTCGCTGCGCACCACCGTATCGCCCACCTTCACCAGCGGACGCTGGTTGATGCAGGACGACTGGTTGGACCGCTTGAATTTGCGCAGACGGTAGATATCAACCCCCGGCTCGCCGGGTTCCAGCATTTCCGTCGCCCGCACAACGATACGGGTGGCGTCCACCTGGTCGATTACACCTGCGCGACGGGCCATGATGGCAGCGCCACTGTCGCGCGCAACCACGGCTTCAATCCCGGTACCAACAAACGGTGCATCGGATTGCAGCAAAGGCACGGCCTGACGCTGCATGTTCGAGCCCATCAAGGCGCGGTTGGCGTCGTCGTTTTCAAGGAACGGGATCAAGGACGCCGCAACCGACACCAACTGCTTCGGGCTGACGTCGATCAGGTCGATCGCATCCGGCGGGTTCAGCATGAATTCCCCGGCTTTCCGCGAGGAAATCAGGTCATCGGTGAACCGCCCTTCAGCATCCTGCGCCGCGTTGGCCTGCGCCACGGTGTGACGCATTTCCTCGGTCGCTGACATATAGATGACCTCGTCGGTCACCTTGTTGTCCACGACCTTGCGGTACGGGGTTTCGATGAAGCCGTACTTGTTCACACGCGCAAAAGTGGCGAGCGAGTTGATCAGACCGATGTTCTGACCTTCCGGCGTCTCAATCGGGCACATCCGGCCATAGTGGGTCGGGTGAACGTCGCGCACTTCAAAGCCAGCACGTTCGCGGGTCAGACCACCTGGCCCAAGTGCCGAAAGACGGCGCTTGTGGGTGACTTCGGACAGCGGGTTGGTTTGGTCCATGAACTGCGACAGCTGGCTGCTGCCGAAGAATTCACGCACCGCCGCCGCCGCCGGTTTGGCGTTGATCAGGTCTTGCGGCATGATGGTGTCGATCTCGACCGACGACATGCGTTCCTTGATCGCCCGTTCCATGCGCAGCAGACCAACGCGGTACTGGTTTTCCATCAACTCGCCCACGGACCGCACGCGACGGTTGCCGAGGTGGTCGATGTCGTCGATCTCGCCCTTGCCGTCGCGCAGTTCGGTCAGCGCCTTGATGCAGGCCACGATATCATCGCGGTCCAGCGTGCGCTGCGTATCGGGCTTGCCCAGATCGAGACGCATGTTCATTTTCACCCGGCCAACGGCCGACAGGTCATAGCGCTCGCTGTCAAAGAACAGCGTGTCGAACAGTTGCGACGCCGCTTCAACAGTCGGCGGCTCACCGGGACGCATAACGCGGTAGATGTCCATCAGCGCGGTGTCGCGGCCCATGTTCTTGTCGGCGGCCATGGTGTTGCGCAGATAGGGGCCGACGTTGACGTTGTCGATATCCAAAACCGGGATATCGGTAATGCCTTGGTCCAGCAGCACTTTCAGGCTGCCACCCTTGACGCCGCCATCGCGGTCATACTCCATCGTCAACTCGTCGCCAGCCTCGACGTAGATCTCGCCGGTCTGCTCGTTGATGATGTCCTTCGCGACATAGCGGCCAAGAATATGGTCAAACGGCACCAGCAATTCGGTGATCGCGCCTTCCTTGGTCCAGGTCGCGGCCATTTTCGGCGTGACTTTCTCGCCCGCCTTCAGGATCACTTCGCCAGACGCCGCGTCCACCAGATCAAACGCCGGGCGGGTGCCGCTCAGCCGTTTGGGGAAGAACCGGGTTGCCCAACCCTTGTTCTTCTGATGGTTGAACATCACGGTTTCATAATAGGCATCCATGATGCCTTCCTGATCCATGCCAAGCGCATACAGCAGCGTCGTCACCGGCAGTTTGCGGCGACGGTCGATCCGGGCATAGACATTGTCCTTGGCGTCGAACTCAAAGTCCAGCCACGACCCGCGATAGGGAATGATCCGGCAGGCGAACAGCAGTTTGCCGCTGGAATGGGTCTTGCCCTTGTCATGGTCAAAGAACACGCCGGGCGACCGGTGCATCTGAGATACGATCACACGCTCTGTGCCGTTCACGATGAACGTACCGTTCAGGGTCATCAGGGGCATGTCGCCCATGTAGACGTCCTGTTCCTTGATATCCTTGACCGACCGGGCCCCGGTGGTTTCATCGACATCAAACACGATCAGACGCAACGTCACTTTCAGTGGCGCTGCAAACGTCATGTCGCGCTGCTGGCACTCGTCAACGTCATATTTCGGCTTCTCAAGTTCGTATTTCACGAACTCCAGCACAGCCGTTTCATTGAAATCCTTGATCGGGAATACCGACTGGAACGTGCCCTGAATGCCTTCGCCGTCATGCGGCTTGGGGCCATCACCGGACCGCAGGAACAGATCATAGGAAGATTTCTGAACCTCGATCAGGTTCGGCATTTCCAGCACTTCACGGATCTTGCCGAAGTACCGGCGGATACGTTTCTGGCCAACGTAGGATTGCGCCATGCTCGTCGTCACCTTTCGTGTTTTCGCGGGCGCACGACCGTCGGGCCACGGCGCGCGCCGCCTGCGAGGGGATGATCAGGTTCCATTCGTGCTGCCCGTCCCGTAGGGCAGCTCCCGAACCCATCACCGCACCTTGAAAGCAACTTTCGCAAAAGCCGCTGTCAAGACGCGATAAACTGGGGACGGATTGCTCCGTCCCCAGCCATAAACCAGTGCCGGGGGCGAACCCCCAGACGTGATTACTTCAGCTCGACCTTGGCGCCAGCCTCTTCGAGTTTCTTTTTCATCGTCTCGGCGTCAGCCTTGGTGATGCCTTCTTTGACTTTGCCGCCGGCCTCAACCAGGTCCTTGGCTTCTTTCAGGCCCAGACCGGTGATGGTGCGGACTTCTTTGATGACGTTGATCTTGTTCGGACCAGCTTCGGTCAGCACAACGTCAAATTCAGTCTGCTCTTCAACCGGAGCAGCCGCAGCAGCCGGACCAGCCGCCATCATCACAGCGCCGCCAGCAGCGGGCTCGATGCCGTACTTGTCCTTCAGGATGGTTTTCAGTTCCTGCGCTTGCAGGAGGGTCAGACCAACGATCTCTTCTGCGAGTTTGTTCAGATCAGCCATTTTTCACATTCCGTTTATATAAGATGGGTTCCAGAGACGTGGAATCAACCACGCGGGACAAAGATCAGGCCGCAGCCTTTTCCTCGATGGTAGACAGGATGCTTGCGATGTTCGAAGCAGGCGCGCCAATGGCACCGGCAATGGCAGAACCGGGTGCACCGATGCAGGACACGATCTGAGCGATAAGCTCTTCACGCGACGGCATAGCGGCCACGGCTTTGACACCATCCGAGTCCAGAACCGTATCACCCATTGCCCCGCCGAGGATCACGAACTTGTCGTTCCCCTTGGCATAGGCTTCCGCAACCTTCGCCGCAGCGACGGGGTCTTCGGAATAGGCCATTACGGTCATGCCCGTCAGCAGGTTACCCATCTTGATTCCGGGTTTCCCATCGAGGGCGATCTTGGCGAGCTTGTTCTTGGCAACGCGTACGGACCCGCCTACTTCGCGCATTTTTGCGCGCAGGTCCTGCATCTGCTTAACCGTCATTCCCGCGTAGTGTGCAACCACCACGACGCCAGAGCTTGCGAAGATCTGGCCGAGTTCATCGACCACTTTCTCTTTTTGGGCTCTATCCACAGTTTCACTCCAAGTGTGGGGGTTTCCCCCCGGCTCATGTTTGCTGCCGGGTTCCCCCGCCAGCGTTCGGGTCCAAAACAGGTTCCCGAAACCAAGATCACCTTGCAGTGATTTTGTCCCGTTCCCCATCTCAGGCAGGAATTACCGCGTTTGCGCGCGACCCACCGTCTCGGACAGAACCATGCCTTCCGGCACAGCTATTCCCTTGTTACCAAGGGAAATTCGTAGGATGGGCAATTTGCCCATCCTTAATTGATCAACGCGCAGTCGCAGCCGAAGCCAGTTCCACTGCAACGCCCGGACCCATGGTCGAAGACAACGATACCTTTTTCAGGTACGCGCCCTTGGCCCCAGCCGGACGGGCACGGGTCACGGCATCCACGAACGCGCGGATGTTTTCAGCCAAGGCCGCAGCCTCGAACGAAACCTTGCCCACGCCCGCGTGGATCACGCCGGCCTTCTCGACCTTGAACTGCACTTCGCCGCCCTTGGCATTGCCAACAGCGCCAGCCACGTCCATCGTCACGGTCCCGACCTTCGGGTTCGGCATCAGGTTGCGCGGCCCGAGGATCTTGCCCAAACGGCCAACCAGCGGCATCATGTCCGGTGTCGCGATGCAACGATCAAAGTCGATCACGCCCTTCTGGATCTGCTCCATCAGGTCTTCTGCGCCAACGATGTCTGCACCAGCGGCCTTGGCTTCATCAGCCTTGGCACCGCGGGCGAACACGGCCACGCGCACGGTCTTGCCCGTGCCGTTCGGCAGGGTCACAACGCCGCGGACCATCTGGTCAGCGTGGCGCGGGTCAACCCCAAGGTTCATCGCGATTTCCACGGTCTCGTCAAACTTTGCCGAGGCAGCAGTCTTGATCAGCGCCAAAGCGTCTTCCAGCGAGATCAGGTCTTTGCCTTCAAAAGCAGCGCGAGCAGTGGCCGAGCGTTTTCCAATCTTTGCCATGATATCAGCCCTTCACTTCGATGCCGCAGGACTTGGCCGAACCAAGGATGATCTGCATCGCAGCCTCGATCGAGTTCGCGCTCAGGTCTTTCATCTTGGCTTCTGCGATGGCGCGGACTTGCGCCACAGTCACCGAACCCGCGACAGTGTGGCCCGGCTTGACCGAACCCTTGGCACGGTTACGCTTGCCCACGGGCGGCAGGCCAGCAGCCTTTTTCAGCATGAACGAGGCCGGAGCCGTCTTGAATTCAAGGCTGAACGACTTGTCCTGATAGTAGGTGATGATCACGGGAGTGGGCGTACCCAGTTCCATGTCAGCGGTCTTCGCGTTGAATTCCTTCACGAAGGCCATGATGTTCAGACCGCGCTGACCCAGTGCAGGGCCAACCGGCGGGGACGGGTTTGCTTGGCCCGCTTTCACTTGCAGCTTCAGGCTGCCGATAATCTTCTTGGCCATCTGGCCTTCTCCTTTTTCACTAGCCGCCGGACGGGCGCAGTTTAGTGGTTCGGCTCGTCATCCCGGAACGCATCCGGCACGCTCGCCTCCCACGCGCAGCACTCAGAGTTCTTTGGAAACCTGAGTGAATTCCAATTCCACCGGGGTGGCCCGGCCAAAGATCGACACGGTGACCTTCAGGCGGCTGTGCGCCTCGTCCACGTCTTCGACCATGCCGGAAAAGCCTTCGAACGGCCCGTCCGTGACCTTCACCGTCTCGCCGATCTCAAACCGGATCAGGTTGCGCGGAGCCTCAAGCCCCTCTTCCACCCGGTTCAGGATCTGGTTCACCTCGGCATCGCGCATCGGCATCGGTTTGCCTTGCGGACCAAGGAACCCGGTCACGCGGTTGATCGAGGAAATCAGGTGATAGCCCCGGTTCGACATTTCCATATGCACCAGCACATAGCCGGGCATGAACCGCCGTTCCGACGTGACTTTCTTGCCGCGACGCACCTCGATGACTTCTTCGGTCGGGACCAGCACTTCGTCGATCTCTTCCTCAAGCCCTGCATCGGCCACGGCTGTTTTGATCTGTTCGGCGATCTTCTTCTCGAAGTTCGAGAGAACGCTCACCGAATACCACCGCTTCGCCATCGTTTACGTCTTCCTTCCAACCGGCAGCAGAGCCACCGAAACCTTTGTATTTGTGCGATTTCTCACCACACCCGGAACAAAAAACAGCGCGCGGCCCGAATCGCCGCGCGCATCTGTCCGTTGAACTTGGGGCGGAATACCCGCAGGCGCAGCCAAATTCAAGGAGTATCGTGAAAACCTGTCAGTCGAAGGCGGTCAGCGCCGCTGTCAGCGCCTGCCGGATTCCGAAATCCACCAGACTGAAAGAATGTGGCGGTCAGGGCGGCCATGATGAACACCATGATCGTGGTCAGCACAACTTCGCGCCGCGATGGCCAGACAACCTTGGCCACTTCGCCGCGCACTTGTTGGATGAACTGAAGGGGGTTGGTGTTGGCCATGGCTCAGGTATCCTGCGATTGATTGCGCGTCAGATACGCCCTGCCCACCGGGAATTCAAGCAACATGGTGGAAGTGACCTTGGCAGGAGTTGGGGGACTCGAACCCACGACCCTCGGTTTTGGAGACCGATGCTCTACCAACTGAGCTAAACTCCTAAGGCCAAGGCGGGGAGTATGGCAGGTGGCCGGGGAAATCAAGGGGGTTTGGTAAGCAGCCGCTACGGAAAAAGCCGATCATGCAACTGACCTGCCGTACGGATCGACGCATCCAGATCATCCACGTCGATATCAAGACCCGTCACCTCCTCCAGCTCCATGATGAACTCCAGAAAGGCGATCGAGCTGAGGTTCAGCCCTGCGCCGAAAAGAATTGACTCGGGGGCAATTATGTCGGTTTTTGCAGCCTTGGATAGCAGCACAAGGAACGCTTCAACTTCCATTTGCACAACCCCCCAATATCTTTTGCAACCAGAAGCTTAAGTGGCGAATCGTAGAAAGAACAGCCATGAACGCAGACTTGTATTTCTTTCCGGCCTCGCCTTTGTCTTGTGGAAACCATCCGGCAGATGACGATGCCGTTCGGGCGATGCTGATCGACGTGGCTGCCAGCCTGACCCCTCCGGTCGAGGATCCGCCCACGAATGGCGATATCGTCCGGGTGATCTGCGGCGCGGCCCGGCGGTTTACGCAGGAAAGCAGCGCCTTCAACAATGCCTTGCGTGCCACCCTTTGCCCGCCGATCCATCTGCGCAACCATCTTGCGATCAGCGTCAACAGATGCAGCGCGCTGTTCCGCATGTCGGCGTGGAAAGACCTGACGGCGGAAATGAACCGGCTTTACAAATTGCCACAGGTTCGCCCGGAACGCGACGCCCGCCTGCAACTGCTGGCGGCCCGGTTTGGCAACGGCTGGCGGATGACCGACTGGACGCGCTGCCCGCCGATGTTGTCACAACCGATCACGACCTCGCCCGCCGAATGGTTCTGCACGCCCTTTGCCAAAGGGGCGGGGGGCGAGATCAACGCCGCCTATCTTGCCAACTATGGCAAGGCTTGGTCCGCTGGCCCCCGGGCCAGAAAAACTGGCCGATATCCAGTTGGCCGCCATCCAGTCCGACCGCGATCTGTTCTTGTGGCGTGCCGATGGCCAGGCGCGCGATGTGCTGAACGAGCCGGATCAGCACGACGACAAAACGCGGCAACGAGCGACGGAGATGGTGGCGTTTTTTGACCAGACCGTGGCCGACCTGGTGGCTTGCGACCTGTCTGCGCTGACAGCCACGCTGGAGTTCGCGGGCGCAATGCCATTGTCCTGCGGGTGCATTCCGGCGTCCGTCTGATCGAGCCGCTGCTGGCAAAGGCCGGGGTGCCGATCTGGAACGTGGTGACCCATGAGGTCACCAAGCCCGGGGCGAAGACGCTGCTGGTGGCCCCCGGAACGGGCATGAACCTTGGCTTTGTCAAACTGGCCAAGGAACTGAAACGCCGCCCCCAGATTGTGGTGATCTTCCCCGATGGCGCGGCAGGCAACGACCTGCGCCAAGTCCAGATAGGCGCAGCACAGGCCCGCATCCGGTTGGGGGGGGCTGCCTTGGCGCGGGTTGCGAAATCGACGTTGTTTTTCACCCGCAGCGTCTGGAACGGGCATGGCTTTGACATGGAGCTGGTCAAAGGCCCCGAAATAGATCCCGCCATGTCCTCCGAAACCGTGAACGACCTGTTCGTCGCCTTCTATGCCGACGGTCTGCGCCGGGTCATTGGGGGGGCCGCGGTGGATTATGGGTCGATGAGCTTTTCGACCTGCCTCGCCGATGCCGATGACCTTGCCGAACAAGAGATCGACTGATGACCGCAGCCGCCCATGCCCGCCTGACCGCCAGCCTGCCCCTGCTGGATATTCACACCCTGTCAGAAGACTGGGCGCTGGCCGACAGCATGGCGCGGACCTGGGGCCTGCTGGCCGATAGTCTTGGCTGCAAGCCTTCGGCCTGGGTCGATGGGCGCGGCGAGCGGATGTATGCGGCGGCGATGTGGCTGAGCAGTTGGTTCGATCTGACCGCCCCGATCTGCGAAGATGACATCGTGGCGGTCGACTGTACCTTCCTTGCGATCCGCAAACCACATGCCCTGAGCCTGACGCAGTACAGCGTGGCGGGCCGCGTGAAGGCAGAGGTGCGGCTGCTGACCAGCTTCGTCAAACGCTGCGAGGCAGGGTCGAACAAGAAATTCTCCAAGGTGCGCGACGTCTGGCAGGCCGACGATTTCAACGCCGAGATGGTCGACGATCTGCTGGCCCAGCATCATCTGGCCAAGTCAACACCGGTCAATGTGGAGCCGGTGATGGGATATCAGGTCAACCGGATTCAGGATTTCAACGCGGCGGGGCTGCTGTATTTCAAGAACTTCGTGCGCATCGCCAAGGCCGCGGAATGGCAAGCCAACCGCAGGCTGCCCTACGCGGCTGAACCAGCAGCGCACCTGCTATTACTTTGGCAATGCCGATGATGGCGACGCGCTGCACGCGCATGTGGGACGGGTGGGGACGCCACTGCTACCACATTGCACGACGCCAAAGGGCGACGGCTGTTTCTAAGCCGCGCCATCACGCCCGTGGTGCGACATCGTGCAAAGATAGAGGCGCGAGGCCATGTGCCCCGCGCCCCGCTGCGTCAGATCGTGCCTGCCGCCATTTCGCGGCGATATGGTCGGCCTGCCGGATCGCCAGCGCCACGATGGTCAGCGTCGGGTTTTCCGCCGCACCGGTGGTGACACTGGCTGCCGTCGGACACGAACAGGTTGGCGATGTCGTGGGTCTGGCCCCATTTGTTGACCACGCCCGTCCTCGGGTCTTCGGACATGCGGTTGGTGCCGAGGTTGTGGGTCGACGGATAGGGCGGTGTCGGGAAGGCGCGGGTAGCGCCGACGGCCTCATACATCGCCACGCCGCGCTCGTAGGCGTGGTTGCGCATGGCGATGTCGTTGGGGTGGTCAGAGTAATGGACGTTCGGCGCGGGCAGGCCGAACTGGTCCTTGGCGTCGGCTGACAGGGTGACGCGGTTGTCAGCTTGCGGCATATCCTCGCCCACGATCCACATGCCGGCCATGTTTTCATAGCTGTCGAGCGCCGAGGTAAAGGTCCGCCCCCAGGCACCGGGGTCAAGGAAGGCCGCCATGAACGGCAGGCCGAGGCTGAGCGTTTCCAGTTCATACCCACCGGCAAAGCCGCGTTCCGGGGCATGGATCGCCTCGTCCTGCATGATGCCCGCCATGGTGGTGCCGCGCCACATGCGCACCGGTTTGTCGAACACGCCATAGACCGACCCGGTGACGTGGCGCATGTAGTTGCGCCCGACCTGATCGGACGAGTTCGCCAGCCCGTTGGGGTATTTCTCGGACGCCGAGTTCAGCAGCAGGCGCGGGGCTCTCAATCGTGTTGCCCGCCACGCAGACGATGCGGGCCTTCTGGGTCTGCAGCTTGCCGTCCTTGTCGAAATACTCGACCGCCGTGACCTTGCCGCTGTCATCGTGCAGGATCTTGGCGACATGGCTGCGGTCGCGGACCTCCAGGTTGCCGGTCGCCTCGCCTGCCGGAATGTCGGTATAGGCGGCCGACCATTTGGCCCCCCATTTGCAGCCCTGAAAGCAGAAGCCGGTCTGCTGGCAGGCCATCCGGCCGTCATATTCAGCCGAGTTGATCGCCATCCGCCCGGTGTGAACTTCCTTGTAGCCAAGCGCCTTGGCACCCTTTTCGAACACCAGATAGTTGTTGTTGCCCGGCAGTCCCGCCCGGTCGCCGGTGCGGGTCACGCCCAGCTTGGTCTCGGCCTTTTCGTACCAAGGGGCCATTTCGGCCCCGTCAATCGGCCAGTCCAGCAGGTTTGCGCCCTCAACAGCGCCATAGTTGGTCAGCGCCTTCCATTCATGGTCCTGAAACCGGATCGACGCGCCTGCCCAATGGGTGGTCGTGCCGCCGACTGCCTTGACGATCCATGCGGGCAGCCCTGAGAAATCCTTGGCCACACGCCAGTCGCCGCTGGTGGTGCGGGTGTCGAGCCAGGCAAGCTGGCCAAAGCTTTCCCATTCGTCGTTGATGTAATCCTCGGGCAGATAGCGCCCGCCCGCCTCCAGCGCCACGACCTTGACGCCCTTTTGCGCCAATTCGTTGGCCAGAACCCCGCCACCAGCCCCGGTGCCGATGATGACGACCACGGAATCGTCGTTCAGATCAAATTTCGCAACCATGTGTTCGTCCTCCCCTTACAGCCAGTTGATGTCGTTGAAACCGCGGTCGATATAGCCACCCTGGCTGTAGGATTCGCCCTGATAGCCAAAGATCGGCCAGATCTCTTTCTGGTTGTAAAGCCCGGTCACGAGCCCGCCCCGCACGGTCTGGAAGAACGCCGATCTTCTCGACGGCTTGCAGCACCTTCACGCGGTCCGCCTCCCAGCCGATGGCAAGGTAGGACGCGTGGCCCTGTGCCACAGCGGCGGCATCCAGTTCGGCAATGCCGGCGGCGACCATGTCTTTCTTGTCTTCGGTGTCATAGCCTTTGACGGCGACGGCGTAGAACTGGTCGGCCACCTTGTCATGCGGATAGATGTCGCGCGCCATTTGCAGCAGCGTCGCCATCTGCTCGGGCGTGATCACCGCCACCTCCATCGCCCAGGCCGCATCCGGGGCCGCGATGAACCCCGCCCCCGATATTGCCAGTGCCCATGTCGCCATCGACCGCGCCAGCAACGCGCGCCGGGTCATGCCCTTGAGTGGTTCTTGTTTCATGTCGTCCTCCCTATGTGCGTAATGACTGCGAACTCTCCCCCCGCAGCCCATCCGTAAGCGCCTCAGGTAAACCTGCCACCGCGCTGCAAAACTTCGATCTGATAGCCGTCCGGGTCGGCGATAAAGAAGAACCGCGCGATCAGATCATCGCCGTTCCTGAAATCGACCAGCTTGCGCGGGGCCAGACCCTCCGCGGTCAGCCGGGCATGTTCGGCATCGACATCCGCCACCGTCACGGCAAAGTGACCGTAGCCGTCGCCCAGGTTATAGGGTTCGGTACGGTCCTTGTTGACGGTCAGCTCCAGTTCGAACCCGGACTCGGCGTTCGACATATAGATCAGGGTGAAGCCGGGAAAATCCAGCCGGTCGGCGACCGACAGGCCAAAGGCCGTCTGGTAAAACTGAACGGCGCGCGCCTCCTCCAGCACACGGATCATCGAATGTATCGCCTTGGCCATGGCCTCTCCTCAACCTGACTGGTTTTGGTAAGGTTAGTGAACCAATTTCGGCATGGGGTAGTAGCCCCCTACTACAGCGATATTTTCTTGGCCCTATTCCGCCGCAAACCGTGGCTGCGCCTGATCAGGCATCTGGTCCAACTCGCCTAGATGAATGGTACAGGCACAGCGCAGGAACGAGGTGAAGTTCGGGGCCTCGCCGTGCTGCTGCAGCACTTCGGAATGAAGTTTGGACAGCAGGGCGGGGGTGGTCAGGCCATGGCGCGCGGCCATGGTGTCCAGAATGCGCCAGAAGGCGCGTTCCAGACGGATGCTGGTCGATTGCCCATTCAGCCGCAGACGGCGGGTGACGGATTCGTAGCGGGTCGGGCTTTGCCCGGCGAAGATCTGGCACATAAGCTGGTTCTCCCTTTGGGCAGATTGGTCGTATCCGACCGAATCGTCAACAAGGCCAAAGTCGGTAGTGCAAAAGGGCCGCATCTTGCGATGCGGCCCTGTCGGCGATGGTGGGTGAGATGGGCATATTGCCCATCCTACATTACTCGATAATCTTGGACACGACGCCTGCGCCGACGGTGCGGCCGCCTTCGCGGATGGCGAAGCGCAGTTTTTCTTCCATTGCGATCGGGGCGATCAGCGACACGTTGAACTTCAGGTTGTCGCCCGGCATCACCATTTCGGTGCCATCGGGCAGCTCAACCGTGCCGGTCACGTCCGTCGTGCGGAAGTAGAACTGCGGGCGGTAGTTCGCGAAGAACGGGGTGTGGCGACCGCCTTCTTCCTTGGTCAGGATGTAGGCTTCAGCCTCGAACTTGGTGTGCGGCTTCACCGACGACGGCTTGCACAGCACCTGGCCGCGCTCCACGCCTTCACGGTCCACACCGCGCAGCAGGATGCCGACGTTGTCGCCAGCCTCGCCACGGTCCAGCAGCTTGCGGAACATCTCGACGCCGGTGCAGACCGACTTCTTGTTCGCACGGATGCCGACGATTTCAACTTCGTCGCCCACGTTGATCACGCCGCGCTCGATACGACCGGTCACAACCGTGCCACGGCCGGAAATCGAGAACACGTCCTCGATCGGCATCAGGAACGGCAGGTCAACCATGCGGGTCGGGGTCGGGATGTACTCGTCCACGGCCTTCAGCAGCGCGCGGATCGACGATTCGCCGATTTCCGGGCGGGTGCCCATCATCGCCTGGTGCGCCGAGCCCTTGATGATCGGAATGTCATCGCCGGGATAGTCGTAGGACGAGAACAGCTCGCGCAGTTCCATCTCGACCAGCTCGATCAGTTCTTCGTCATCCACAAGGTCAACCTTGTTCATGTAGCACACCATGTAGGGGATACCCACCTGGCGACCGAGCAGGATGTGTTCGCGGGTCTGCGGCATCGGGCCATCCGAGGCCGCGCACACCAGGATAGCGCCGTCCATCTGCGCCGCACCGGTGATCATGTTCTTCACATAGTCGGCGTGGCCGGGGCAGTCGACGTGGGCGTAGTGACGGGCTTCCGTCTCATATTCCACATGCGCGGTCGAGATCGTGATCCCGCGAGCCCGCTCTTCCGGCGCGCCGTCGATCTGGTCATAGGCGCGGAATTCGCCAAAATACTTCGTGATTGCCGCCGTCAGCGTCGTCTTGCCGTGGTCAACATGGCCAATCGTGCCAATGTTCACGTGCGGTTTGTTCCGTTCAAACTTTGCCTTTGCCATGGTCGGGGCACCCTTGAATTGCGGGGTCTGTGACAACCCCATGCTGCATGGGCGGGCATCTAACCCTTGGGGCTGCGGAAATCAAGGGCTGCCGCCACTTCCACACGGGCTTGCGTCAGTTGGCGGGCAGTGGCGTTCCGGTGATGACGGGCGGCGGCACCACGGCGGTCAGCGGTGCACCCGGAACCGCCGGAGTTGCAGGCGGCAGAGCCGCGGGGGCCGATACCACGGTGGCCTTTGGGGGGCCTACGACCGCGGGTTTTGCGGGCAGGCCGAACCATTCGGGGTTGTCGGCCAGCCAACGTTCCACGGCCTTGACCGCGTTATACGACAGCGCCTCCATCTGCTGGGCTTTGGTGCGGGTCAAGCCGCTGCCGATCACCGTTTCGCCCGGACAGGCTTTCGAATACCGTCAATTGCTTGCCTTCGGCGTTCAGCTTTTTGCCAGCCGCGTCGTCCCAGATATTTGCCGTTACCACCAGAATGGATTTCGGGGCCGCGACCACCGGGATGCCGGGCGGGGCGAGGGCAAAGCCGTCAACCGAGATGCCGATGTTATAGAGTTTTGTGCCCTGATAGCGACCAAAGCGGTCGGCCACGGCCTTTTTCATCGCGACCTCCCATTCTTCGGGGGTCGCATTGCGCGAAATTGGCACCTTCTGGACTTTGTCTGCCACAACGATGTTCAGGCCAAGCGCGAAATCACCCAAAGCGACGGGCGGGTCGGCCAGATCATTTTGCCCGCAGGCGGCAAGCAAAGACAGGCAGACGGCAAAGGCCGCGGCAGCACGAAACAGCATCAAGACAATCCTCAGGTTGGCAGCACCTTGGGCCATGGATATCTGCTTGGTGGCCCCTGCGCAACCATGCCACCTTGGCGGTCGGCGTCGCACCGCTATATTGCCTGCATAGCCGGAAAGGGCCGCCATGACCGAACATCGCCCCATCACCCGTCCCCACCCTGCCCGCGTGCCGCTAAGCAATGTGCCGCTTGGCGTCTTCGGGTCTCTGCGGGCGGGGCGACGCAATGTGCTGGAACTGATCCCAGAGATTGCCACCCGCGCGCCGATCATCTCGGGCCGTACCGGCAAACGCTGGCATATGCTGATGGACCCGGACGGGTTGAAACAGGTGCTGCGCGACAAGGTAGAGGATTACCCCAAGTCGGTGGTGACCAAGCTGATTCTGGAGCCGGCCATCGGCGACAGCCTGTTTGTGGCGGAAGGCCCGGAATGGATGTGGCAGCGCCGCACCGCCGCACCTGTGTTCAGCCATCGCAACGTGGCGGCCCTGGCCCCGGTGATGACGCTGGCTGCCGAGCGGGCCGTGGCGCGCATCGACAAAAGTGCAGGCCGCGCGGTGGATCTGTTTGACGAAATGGTGACGGCGACGTTTGAGGTGATATCGGACGTCACCTTTTCCAACGGCGAAGGCTTTGACCGGGCCGCCGTTCACAAGGCGATCGAGCAGTATATCGGGCAGGCCGCCAAAGTATCTTTGCTGGATATTCTGGGCGCCCCGGCTTGGGTGCCGCGTCCGGGGCGGATGCTGACGGGTGCTGCAATGCGCGATATGAAGCGGCTGTCGGATGCGACAATCGACCAGCGCCGCGCCGAGGGGGCCAAGCCGGTGCCGGACCTGCTGGACCTGCTGCTGGCGGGCGCGGACCCGAAATCGGGGCGGCAGATGACCACGCCCGAGTTGCGCGACAACCTGCTGACCTTCATCGTGGCGGGGCATGAGACGACCGCCCTGACCCTTGCGTGGTCGCTGTACCTGTGCGCGCATGACCCGGCTGTGCAGGACGCCGCGCGTGCGCAGGCACAAGCGGTGCTGGGCGACCGCGCCGCCACCGCCGCCGACATTGCCGCCCTGCCCCTGATCCGCCAGATCGTGGATGAGGCGCTGCGCCTGTACCCCCCCGCTGCCTTTCTGTCGCGCACTGCGCAAAAGGCCGACATCCTGTGCGGGCGCGAGATATTGCCCGGCGACACGGTGGTGCTGCCGATCTATGCCCTGCACCGCCATCATGACCTGTGGGCCGACCCTGATGCTTTCGACCCCGCCCGATTTGCCGATCCCAAGGCGATTGACCGTTTCGCCTATCTGCCGTTCGGCGATGGGCCGCGCATCTGCATCGGAGCGAATTTTGCGCTGCAAGAGGCGGTGATCATTCTGGCCACCCTGCTGGCGCGGTTCCGTTTTGCGCTGATCCCCGGCAAGGCCCCGAAACCTGTGATGATCCTGACCCTGCGGCCAGAAGGCGGTGTCTGGCTGGCGGTGGAGCGGGTCTGACACGCAAGGGGGCTTGCATCCGCGCCGTCGGCTCGTCATGCAAGGCGCTGTGACGCAAATATCTGATCCCCACGCCACGCTGCTTGCGACCTTTGGTTGGTCGGCGTTCTTTGACGACCAGTTGACGGATGAAGACTCCGCTTTGGCACCGATGCGGATATCGACCGTGCATCGGTCGCGGCTAACGGCGGTGTCTGTTGGGGGCACGGTCAGGCTGAGCCTGCCAACCCATGTCAACACCACCGATTTTGCCGTGGGCGACTGGGTGCTGGTGGACCCGGAAACCCACCTGCTGAACCGCAGGCTGGACCGCAACACCGTGCTGATCCGCCGGGTTGAGGGCGCGCGCGGGCCGCAGTTGATTGCGGCCAACGTGGATACGCTGTTCATCGTCACCTCGTGCAACGCCGATTTCAACCCCGCGAGGCTGGAACGCTATCTGGCCTTGGCAAATGAGGCCGGGACCAACCCGGTGCTGGTGCTGACCAAGGCCGATATGGTCGATGACACCGGGATGGACCTTGCGCAATATCAGGCGCAGGCCGCCGCCTTGCAACGCGGGCTTGCCGTGGTTACCCTGAACGCAAAGGCGCCCGAGGCCGCTGCCGCCCTCGCCCCATGGTGCGGGCCGGGGCAGACGGTGGCTTTGGTGGGGTCGTCGGGGGTGGGTAAATCCACGCTGCTGAACACGCTGGCCGACAAGTCGGAGGAAGATGCCCAACTGACCGGCGCAATCCGCGAGGATGACGGGCGGGGCCGCCACACCACCACTTCGCGGTCGCTGCACGAAATTCAGGGCGGCGGATGGGTGATCGACACGCCGGGGATGCGGACGTTGCATGTCAGCGACGTGGCATCCGGGCTGGACCTGCTGTTTGCCGAAATCATTGAGCTTGCGCCCCAGTGCCGCTTTCGCGATTGCACCCATGCCCACGAACCGGGCTGTGCAGTACGCGCGGCGGTGACGGCAGGCACGCTGGACCCGGCTCGGCTGGACCGTTGGCGCAAGCTGCACGGCGAGAATATCGACAACACCCCGGTCCTGACCGGGCCACGGGGCAACAAAACCGTGCAGACGCGCAAAAAACGCTGACGAAACTGTGAAAGCACGGCCCGGATAAGGTTTATGTTTTCCCGCGCAGAGGGTTTAGCCTGTGCCGAAACCGTCTGCACAAAGGATGCCGCCTGATGATTGCCGCCCTGCATGGTTCCGGACTGCATGTCATTGCGACCGCCTTTGTTGGCATGGTGGTCGCAGCCCTTGCCCCCGCCCATGCCGAAGCGACGTTTGTTCCGGGCGACACCCAGTATATCGCCGCCTTGGGGCCAACCAGCGCCACCTCGGGCGATGATGCGCAGACATGGGGGTTCTGGGCACTGGACCCTGGCCCGCGCGGGGTGTGGTCTACCGATTATGCCGATCTGATCGCGGCGGGCGGCAAGGCCCCTGCTGGCTGGCAGTTCGACGGCGACGCGTGGTGGCTGGAAGAACACGGGCTGATCATGGAGGCCCCGGTCTTCTCGCTGCCCCCCGGCAATTATGTGGTGACCGGCGGGCGTGAGGTGACTGCCGTGCTGACGGTTAACCCGGTCGATGCGACGGGAAAACAGGCGTGGTCCCTGTCAAACGGGGCCACGCTGTATGATGTGACGCATCTGGGATGTCGTGCGGCGCTGTATACGGCGGCTGCGGCGGGGCAGTCCTGCACGCCCGACAAAACGCCCACCGATGTGTTCCCGATGCGGCCGGACATTTCGATGCCAAACGTCGAAGGCTGCACCAAGCAGGATTATCAGGTCCTGATCGTGACGGGCATGATGGTGGAAAGCTGAAAGGGCGGCGCTGTGACGCGCCGCCCCCGGTTTTCAGTTCAGATCGAAGCGGTCTGCGTTCATCACCTTGGTCCACGCAGCCACAAAGTCGCGCACAAAACGGCCTTCCGCATCGGCGCAGGCATACACTTCCGTCAGTGCGCGCAATTGCGAGTTTGACCCGAACACCAGATCAACCCGGGTGCCCGTCCACTTCAGATCGCCCGTCACGCGGTCCCTGCCTTCGAACACGTCATCGGCAGGCGAGGTTGGTTGCCACACGGTGGCCATATCGGTCAGGTTGACGAAGAAGTCGGTGGTCAGGGTTTCTGGCCGGTTGGTGAAAACACCATGCTGCGATTGGCCAGTGTTCGCGTTCAGCACGCGCAAGCCCCCCACCAAGACCGTCATTTCCGGAGCGGTCAGAGTCAGCAGTTGCGCCCGGTCGATAAGCAATTCTTCCGCCGACAGGGTGTATTCCGTCCGCAGGTAGTTGCGGAAACCGTCTGCCACGGGTTCCAGCACAGCGAAGGATTCCACATCCGTCTGATCTTGCGTGGCGTCGGTGCGGCCCGGCGTGAAGGGCACGGTCACATCATGGCCCGCTGCCTTGGCAGCCTTTTCAATCGCGACGCCACCTGCCAGCACGATCAGATCGGCCAGCGAGACCTTCTTGCCGCCCGTCTGGGCCGCGTTGAAGCTGGACTGGATGCCTTCCAGCTTGCCCAGCACGGTTGCCAGTTGGGCGGGCTGGTTGACCTCCCAATCCTTCTGCGGCGCAAGGCGGATGCGCGCGCCATTGGCCCCGCCCCGTTTGTCAGACCCGCGGAAAGTCGAGGCCGAGGCCCAGGCGGTGGACACCAGTTGCGACACGGGCAGGCCCGAGGCAAGGATGGCGTCTTTCAGCGTCGCCACATCTGCAGCGTCGATCAGCACGTGGTTCACATCCGGCACCGGATCTTGCCACAGCAGCACTTCGCTTGGCACCAGCGGCCCGAGGTAGCGCACGCGCGGCCCCATGTCGCGGTGGGTCAGTTTGTACCACGCGCGCGCAAAGGCATCAGCGAACTGGTCGGGATTCTGGTGGAAGCGGCGCGAGATCTGTTCATAGATCGGGTCCATCCGCAGGGCCAGATCGCTGGTCAGCATCTGCGGCGCGTGGCGGCGGCTGGCGTCATGGGCATCGGGCACCGACCCCGCCCCTGCCCCATCCTTGGGCTTCCACTGATGCGCGCCAGCGGGGCTTTTGGTCAGCTCCCACTCAAACCCGAACAGGTTGTCGAAGTATTCGTTGGTCCATTGGGTGGGTTTGGTGGTCCATGTCACCTCCAGCCCGCTGGAAATGGCATCGACGCCCTTGCCCGAGGCATAGGTGCTGGCCCAGCCAAAGCCTTGCTGGGCAAGGCTGCCGCCTTCCGGTTCTTTGCCGACATGGGCAGTGTCGCCCGCGCCATGCGTTTTGCCAAAGGTGTGGCCCCCGGCGATCAGGGCGACGGTTTCTTCGTCATTCATCGCCATGCGGGCAAAGGTTTCGCGAATGTCCGCCGCCGAGGCCAGCGGGTCGGGGTTGCCGTCCGGGCCTTCGGGGTTGACGTAGATCAGGCCCATCTGCACGGCAGCCAGCGGGTTTTCCAACTGGCGGGCATCGGAATAGCGGTTGTTCAGGTTGGTCGGGTCATTGCTGGCAATCAGCCAGACATCCTCGGACCCCCAGTAGACGTCTTCCTCGGGTTCCCAGATATCCTCGCGTCCGCCACCAAAGCCGAAGGTTTTGAACCCCATCGATTCCAGCGCCACGTTGCCGGTCAGGATCATCAGATCGGCCCAGGAAATTTTGTTGCCGTATTTCTGCTTGATCGGCCACACCAGACGGCGGGCCTTGTCGAGGTTCACGTTGTCGGGCCACGAATTCAGCGGGGCAAAGCGCTGCGTCCCTGAACAGGCACCGCCGCGGCCATCTGCCGTGCGATAGGTGCCTGCGCTGTGCCACGCCATGCGAATGAAGAACGGCCCGTAATGGCCGAAATCGGCGGGCCACCACTCCTTGCTGTCGGTCATCAGGGCATGCAGGTCTTGCTTGATGGCGTCGATATCCAGCTTGCTGAATTCGTCGGCATAGTTGAAATCCAGCCCCATCGGGTTGGACAGAGAGGAATTCTGATGCAGAATCTTCAGGTTAAGCTGGTTTGGCCACCAATCGCGTGTTGACCGCGCGCCGGCCTTGGTCTGCTTGGCTGCGCCATGCATGACCGGGCATTTGCCACCGCTTGGATTGTCATTTCCGTCCATCATTCTCTCCGATCGTGGCTGCATTTTGCGCGCTGCGATAGTTTCAGGTCAAACGGACAGGCCCAGCAGGGCCTGCACGTCTTGCGTGGTTTGGTAAAAAGGCAAGCGCGCCCGTCGCGGGTTTGCGTCATTCCCCTGACACTAGCAAAGCCGGGGCATTAGTTTAAGTTCGATTTTCTGATAGCCACGATAAGCTAGGGTTATCAAACCGCCCGCAAAAGCACCTTGTTGCTGTCACCAAGCGCCGAGGCGATTTTCTGGAACGGCGCGCGGCGGGCAGCGGATTGTTCGCCCGATCGCAGCAGAAGCGTTGTTGCCTCGGCCACAGCACGATTGGCGGATTGCACTGCCTTGCGCTGTGCCTGTTTTGGCACCGGGATCAGGGCACGGGTGGCGCTGGTGTTGAACTTGCCGGGCGGGGGGCGCTTGGTCACGACGGGTTTGGCACCGTAGCTGTATTTCCTGGCAATGCCCTGCAGGGTTTTCGCGGTGCCGCCAATCACCTTGCGCACTTCGGAATAATCGCCGCCTTTGGGCAGGCTACGTTCAATCTTGGCATATTGGTCGGCCAGACAGTCCACCACATATTCCTCGGGCGTCCATTCGCAATACTCGGCGGCGTCGGTCAGTTGCTTGGCGATCCTGGTCGCGGCAGTAGGCGTCAGCGCCTTTGCTGCGGAGGCCTTGGATGATGGTGCCTCATAATTGCCCTCGCCCCCATAGCCGCCATTGCCGCTTGACCCCTCGCCCCCCGTTGATTGCGACAGGGCCACACTGGCCACCGAGACCATCACCAGAAGGCTGCTCAGAAGTCGAAAAATGCCCTTCATCCGGCTTGCCCAAACGCGGCGGTGATGGCGGCTTGGGTGCCTTTGCCAAAACTGCCGTCCAGAGTGCCCTTGTAAAAGCCGTTCTCGGCCAGTTTGGCCTGCAAGGCCTTGCGGGTTTCGGTCTTGAACATTGTCGGCCTTTCTATCAACAGATCATGCACTTCCTGCGACCCCGACCGCAGGGACCGGTAGAGGTATTCCCCCGCCTCCGCCGCACCTTTGCCGGGGATATTGCCATCGTCGATCATCGAGGCAAAGTTGAACATCGCCTGCGGCTGGCGCAGATCGGCGGCGCGTTCAAACAGTTTCAGGCCCTTGTCCGCGTCGCGGGGCAGGCCCATTTCGCCCTGAAAATAGAAGAACCCCAGATCGTTCAGCGCATCAGGAAAATCCTGATCTGCCGCCGCCTGATACAGTTCCAGCGCGCGGGGGATGCTTTGTTCGACCCCAAGCCCGATTTCATACAATTGCGCCAGTTCAAACTGGGCTTCCGCCGACCCTGCATCCGCCGCCTTGGTCAGCAATTTTGCCGCCTGATCGGGTTGATAGCGCGGATCGTCGGAATTCAGCCGCATATAGGCCAGCCCCACCATCGACCGCGTGTCGCCCTGATCGGCAAGTGCGGCCAACTGGGTTTCCTGTTCGGGGCGGATGTCGGACCATGCGACCTTGAGGTTGGCGTTTTCGACCACCGACCCGCCATCCTTGGTGCCTGCAATATAGAAGGGCGTGCCGGACAGTGACCCATAGGTGTGGGGTTCCTGCAGATTGCCAGTGGCAGTCAGCACCTCGTCGCGCACCTGACGGAACATCAGGCTGATCTCCAGATCAGGCTGCGGCAGGGTTTTCATCAAAGCCAAGGCAAACGGGCTGTTCTTGCCCAAGCCATCCAGCGCCACGGCCCCATCCCGCGCGGCATAGGCCACCAGCGTGCCCCGGTCTGGCGTGGCAGGGGCAAGCCCGCCTTCCCCCGCCCCCCGGGTGCCCGTTGCCGCATCGACGGGTTCAGCCGCCTTGATTTCCAAAGCGCCGCCGAACGGGTCATTGCGGCACGAGTCCAGAATGACGATCCGCATCTTGCGCGCGTGATCGACCGAGGCCAGAAGATCTTTCAGCGAAATCGCCTGCCGCTGCACATCAAGGTTAGAGGTGATGTTGGCATCCACCGGGATCAGGAAATTTTCGCCCTGAACCTCGACCCCGTGGCCTGCGTAATAGATCAGCGCAAGGTCTGCCGTCTCCGACCGGAAAGCAAATTCATCAATCGCCGCATGGAAATCTGCGCCGGTGGCATCGAGCAGGGTTGTCACCTGAAACCCAATACCTGCCAGCGTGTCAGACACCCCGCGCGCGTCGTTCACCGTGTTGTCCAGCGGCACCACCGATTGATACTGGCCCATCCCGATGACCAGAGCAATTTTTTCCGCAGCAAAGGCGGGCACTGGCAGCAGCAGCAGCAGGCTTAGAATAATCCGTCGCATAATTTCGCCTTTTCCGGCCCGGCTCAAGAAGTTGCACAATGCCCGCAACGGGCGCACCAATCAAATCACTTCACGCTGTCAAATCTTGCCCTCGGCGCGCCATGCCTCCAGTTGCTGGCGGCTGACCTCGAAGTGCATCGAATCTTCCCGACCAAAGCCTGCGCCCCAGACCCAGCCTTCGGCAATGAAAAAATCGGCCAGAATCGTCAGGCCAAGCTGCGTTTTGCCATCGGTGAAGGTATCAAGCTGGCCATCAATGTTCAGATCAACTGCCAGCCCGAAGGAATGGGTCGAGGTGCGGTCCGTGGTGCCCCGGATGCGGCGCACGCACAGCGACCCTGCGGTGCTGATGCGGGCGTAAAGATCGGGGTCGGTGGCCTGCACCTTTTCAAACACCCGCTTCATGCTGTCCAGCGCCGGGCGCAGCATCGTAACCTTGATCGGCCCCACCTGTTCTGTGATCAAAAGCTCTTTCAGTTTGGCGTTGGTCATGGATTCGCAGTTGTCGGTCAGCACATCCCTTGGGCGGCCCAGAAACTCCTCCAGAAAGCTGGGCGAGGCCACCGTAATGGTCTTGTTGACGTTGCGCCGATTGGCGATCAGCACCACCTGCGCATAGGCATCGCCGATGGCGTTTTCGCCATCATTGAACGCGGGCGCATCTGTCGCGCCATCTGTCGGCGGCGCTGTGGCCGAGGCATCGTAGGCCGTGGCACCCGCAGATATCCCCGCCACTTCCTGCTCCAGCGTGATGACCTGATCCTGCAACGCCTCAACCTGCTGGCGCAGCACCTCAATCTCGATCCGCGCGCCGCTGTCAATGCCTGCCCCGCCGCCACCATCGAGCACGACACTGGCTGGCATCAGGTTCTGCACCACCAGCCAGATCAGCGGGATCGTCAGCAAAACAATCGCCGCGATAATGATCTTCACGCTGTGCATGGAACGGTCCGGCCTGACTTGTCAGTTTCTGCGCGAAAGGTGCGCGAGGCGGCGCGTTTAGTCAACGAAAACACATGCCAAAGACATTGGCAGAACTGCAAACTTAGGTGTATCGTCAGCACAGGATTTATTTGATCCATGAAAGTGATGAACACGATGAACCGCATTCTCTTGATACTCGCCGTCCTTGCCATTGGCGTGACGCAGACAGTAACGCCCATTCAGGCGCAAACCACCGATGGCGGCATGACCGAGGCTGAAATTGCCGACGCCTTCAAAAAGCAGAAAACCCGTGGCCTTTCCATTGTGCCCACAGTGACCGCCGAACCAACCGACCCTGCCGCCCCGGTGCAGCAGGTGGTGGTGGCCGAACTGCCCAAGGATGAGCAGGTCAATATCAACATCAGCTTTGACTTTGACAGCTCTGCCCTGCGGGATGATCAGAAACCCCGGCTGGCCTCGCTGTGCAACGTGATGAAAGCCACGGATGTGCAACTGTTCCGCATTGTCGGCCACACTGACAGTTCGGGGTCTGACAGCTATAACGAAAAGCTGTCGCTGCTGCGCGCCGAGGAAGTGAAACGCCATCTGGAAACCGATTGCGGCATCCCCGCCGCCAAGATGGAGGCTTTGGGCGTTGGCGCGCGCTATCCGTTTGACGCCGCAGACCCCCGCGCGGATGCCAACCGCCGGGTTGAGTTTCAGGCGCTTAGCTGACGCCGATGGAACCGGTTGATCTGATGACCATCCGGGCACCCGCAGCATGAGCGGCGGCAAGTCTGGCCACGACCCGATTTTCAAGCCGGGCGACCTGCTGAACAACACCTACCGGATAGAGGCCGCCCTTGGCCGGGGCGGCACGTCCGAGGTGTACCGTGCCCGCAGCGAAATATCGGGCCGGGTGGTGGCGCTCAAGGCGCTGCGGTCCGAATTTTCGCGCAACGAGGATTATCTGGCGCTGATGCGGCGCGAGGAAGACATCCGCGAAATCCGCCATGACAGCATCGTGCGCTACTATGACAACCAGCGCACCGATGATGGCACCGTCTATCTGATCATGGATTATGTCGAAGGCCCGGGGCTGGACAAGAAACTGAAAGCGGGGGGGATGACGGCGACCGATCTGCTGATTGTCGCTGCCCGCGTCAGCGAAGGTCTTGCCGCCGCCCACGCCAAGAACATCGTCCACCGCGACCTGTCGCCCGACAACATCATCCTGCGCGGCGGCAACCCTGCCGAGGCCGTGATCATCGACTTCGGCATCGCAAAGGACACCAATCCCGGCGCCGAAACCATTGTCGGCAACGAATTTGCCGGGAAATACGCCTATGCGGCACCGGAACAACTGGCGGGCAACACCGACCAGCGGGCCGATATCTATGCCCTTGGCGCGCTGTTGCTGGCGACGTTCCGGGGCAAGCCGCCCGAATCCGGCAACAACCCGATGGAGGTGGTGACCCGCAAGGCGCAACCGCTGGATACATCGGGCGTGCCGGAACCGCTGAAATCGCTGATCGACCAGATGACCCAGCCCGACCGTGCCAAACGCCTGCCCAATGCGGCGGCAGTGCTGGACGCGATCCGCCGGGGGCCGGTGGTTGAGGAGGACACTGACCGCACGGTGATCGTGCCGCGCAAGGCGGCTGTCGTGCAGCCGGTGCTGAAACCTTCGCCACCAAAGCCTGCGGTTGTGAAGCCAGAGCCCGCGAAAGCCAGTGGCGGGCGGGGTGGATTGCTGGCAGTCCTCGCCGTCGTTTTGGTGGCTGTGCTGGGCGGTGGGGCCTATATGGCGGGGCTGTTTGGCCCGAAGTTTCCGGTGTCTGACCCTTTCATACTGGTCGCAGAACGCAAGGCCGACGCCACGGCGCAGGCGGTGGGCAACGTGCCTTCGGCAGATGTGGAACAGGCGTTGTCAGCAAAGATGGCTTCGGTCGGCGGTGGCGTGCAACTGACGCTGGCGTCGGGGGCGATTGCTGAGAGCTGGGGGCCGGATGTGATGAGCCTGATTGATGCCGTCGCAAGCCTGCCGGAATGGCGGGTGGCGGCCAGCGGCAATCAGGTCAAGGTCACGGGCATGACGCTGGACCGCGCCGAACAGACCAGGCTGATGGCCTTGCCCATTCCCGCAGGCCTGACCGGTTCGGTCGACATCGAGCTCGGCCCCCGCATCCTGACCGTGGACGCGGTAAAGCAGGTGCTGGCGGCCCATGCCGATTGTGGCGAGTTGTCGGTGGCAAACCCGCTGCCCACCGGCTTTCCGGCTGACGCGACCGTGATCATCGCAGGGCGGGTGGCGGAAGTGGCCTCGCAAGTTGCGCTCAATGATGCGCTGGTCGCCGCCGTTGGTCCGCGCAAACTGCGGCTGGAGGTGGAGGTGCTGAACCCCACCCTCTGCACCGTGGATGCCGCCTTGCCCAACGCGCCGCAGGGCGGGTTTGAGATGACCTTCGGCTTTGGCGACAGGCCCGATGCCAACCCCACGGGGCGCTATTTCGTGGGCGAAAACCCTGTGATCGACGTGACCATTCCCGCCGATGTGACCGATGGTTATCTCTATGTCTCGGCTTTGGATGTGTCGGGCAACGTGTTCCACCTGCTGCCCAACCTGAACCGCGAGGATAACTCCATCGCCACCCTGCGCGCCGGGCGCAGCGGGGCGGCGACGGTGCGGGTGGCTTACGGGATAGAGGAAGCGAAAGCCTCGGGCGCGCTCGCGTTTACGGTGGATGACACGTCACTGGGCAAAACCAAGCTGTTGATCATCCATTCCAAAACGCCGATTTTTGATGCCTTGCGCCCCACCACCGAATCCGCCGAAGGGTTTGCGCAGGCGTTGAAATCGCTGACAGCCCCCGTGGCATCGCTGGACAGCCGCATCCTGACTACGGCAAAACCCTAGATCGTATCGACCACGATCACCGATATGTTGTCGGCCCCGCCGCCATCCAGCGCCATCTGCAACAGCCGGTCGGCCACCGTTTCCAACGGCGCGCCGACAACGGCGCGGCGCAGGGCCTGAAAGCCCGCGTATTTGGTCAACCCATCCGAACACAGCAAAAACCTGTCGCCGGGCCGCACTTCGCCGCGCACCTTGTCAATCTCCAGCACATCGCCCACCCCGACGGCGCGGGTGATGGCGTTGGATTGCGGGTGATGTTCGGCCTCGTCCCAATCCATGATCCCGGCCTGCACCAGTTCGGCCACCATCGAATGGTCCGTCGTCAGCATTTCAATCTCGCCATCGCGAAAGCGGTAAAGGCGGCTGTCGCCCGCCCAGAACGCCAGAAAATGCCCGTTGGCCAGCATCAGGGCCACCACGGTCGCGCCCACGATACCAGCCTGCGTCCGCGCGGCCTCAGCCCGGATGGTGTCATGCGCCGACAACAGGGCGTTGCGCAAAAGGTGCATGAGTTCGGTCGGCGGCTGATCGGCGGGCAAGGCAGCGACCGCCTCTATCACCGTCTGGCTGGCATAATCGCCCGCCGCGTGGCCGCCCATGCCATCGGACACCACCCAGATCTTCAGGTCGGGCAGTGCCAGAATACTGTCCTCATTGATCTTGCGGACCCGGCCCACATGGGTGACGGCGCTGTGACGAACGTGGGTCATGGGGTCAGCCCTTCGGTCAATGCAGGCTGCCAGCAGCGTGCGTCACTGTCGTAAAAATCGGCCATGCGGGCGGGGGGCGGCAGGCCGTCGTGCAGAAAAAGCAGCGTGTCGCCGGGCAGGATCGCCGTCCAGATCGAGGCAGTGCCCGGCCCGATCTGTGCGGCGATACGCGCCGCCAAATCCCTCGATTGGGTGGGGGGTGTCATGCGCGACACTGCCTGCAACCGGTCGCTCAACGCCTCACGGGTCATTGAATCGTCCAGCGCATCAAGGGCTGTCTCCTCCAGCGCGGCAAAGATACCGTCTGCCGCCAGATGCGCCGCCGCCAGATCGGTCGGCGCGGGGTCCAGACTGCTGACCAGCGTTAGCGGAAACTGGCGGCCCACCCGGTCAACTGATGGCATCAGCACGCCCTGTACCGCTGGGCCAGCGAGCCCCGCGGACAGTGTAAATCGCCAGATCGGGGCGGAAAAGAAACAGGCCTGCCAGCGGTCGCCAAGGCTGGCGCGGGCGGCAAGCAGGCCGTCCTGCACCCATCGGTCCCAAGGCTCCGCAAAGCCTGGCGGCAAGGACAGCCGAAAAAAATCCCCAAGGCTGGGCATCTTTCCAAAGGCGCCAAACCCTGCCATCACCCTTGCCCTTTCATCAGAACGACTTCGGACAGGCGAATTTGCCCAAGGCGGGCAGGTTGAACGGGTTCAGCACCGACCCGGACTGCATCTGGAAAATCGCAATCCGCCCGCCCACGTTAAAGATCAGGCGGCTGCGATCAGACACGTTGGTTTTGCGAATTTCCGCCGCATCCAGCAGCCTGTACCACGCCCACGGCCCGTCACGCGACAGCGTGCTTTCCGACCCCGCTGCCGCCGGTTCAAACGCCACCCGCGCCAGCCCCACGGTTCCCGGCCAGACAATCGCCACCGGGCGTGGCTGGCCGTCGGAGTGTTTGAACGCCACAGGCTGACCGTCCACCTCCAGCGTGATGCCCTGCGCCTTGGGGTCCAGCGCCTCGGGTGTCAGTTGGAACTGCACTTTGGGTGTCGGGCCGCCCGCAAAGAACGCATCGCGGATTTCGGCGGCAAACTGCATCTGTTGCAGCACGGCGGGCGAGATGCCCAGATCGGCGTCGTTCACCTTTTTGAAGGTCCAGGGCCGGGCGCGTTGATCGACGAATTTGACCAGATTTTCGTTGAAGAATGTGTCGATCAACCCTGCTGGCCCGAACAGTTTGGTGAAATCACCCATCGCAATATCGGCCCGCGCCCGGCGGTCGAACGGATAGACATTGGCCGTGGCCTGTTCGCAGAACGGCAGCACGGTCGATTGCCACCGCGCGTTGATGCCTGCGCGCGTGCCATCGGCGGTGATGCCCGACGACCCCGTTGTGATCTGCGCGGCCCAGCGTTGGATCGGTCCGGGCAGGCGGGCCGCGGTTTCCATCAACCGCTGCACAGCGGTATTTTCGCCCTGCGGATTGCCGACCCCACCCGCAAAGCTGAGCTTGTTCAGTTCTTGATTGACCTCGACCAGCACCGCGATCAGGCCATCGAGTTGCGACGGCTGGCCGTCTTTGCGGGCGACCAGTTCCTGCAAGGGTTGAAAGCGTTCCTCGACATAGGCCCCCAAAGGCTTGGCCGGGGTGCCATCGGCTGGCGGTTTGGTCAGTTGGTCCATGAAGGCTTTGGAGGCTGGCGGCAGCAGTTTCTTCAGCTTTGCCCCCCCCACCTTGGTCGCCGCATCGGCGGCGGCATCCGTGGCGGCGTCGCCCTCCTCCTCCGGCGCGGCGCGTTCCTCGGTCAGCCGGGTTTCGTCGGCAATCGCCGTCAACACGTTCAACAAGGGCGAGGCCGGGCCGGACAGCACGTTGGTCACCTCGACCGCATGGGCCAGCGATTCCATCGGGATGATGTCGATATCACCCAGCATCTGGTCATAGCGGGCGACGTAATCGTTGAAGTAAATCGCCAGCACATCACGGCTGATCGCCAGCAGCGCGGCATCGGACTGATCGGTCGCCGCAGCGCCCAGCACGAAACTGTCGCGCTGAATCTGCGTCGTGACCTTCAGCGCCTGTTCCAGAAACACATCGTGGAACCCGGCGTAGGTGTAGATGCCCTCGATTCCCTCGTTCAGCTCCTTGCCAGACGACCGCACCAGCGCGCGGGCGATAGCGGGCCCGCCCACATCGGTCAGCCGCCATTGCGGCAGGGCCTTGGCTTCCTCGGAATTGATAATGCCGTTATAGACCCGCTGCGATTGCGGCATCTGGGTCAGCACGCCTTGCACCTGTGCGACCAGATCACTGTTCAGCGCGATGGCTTCCATCGGCTGCGACAACAGCGCGTCCAGATGCAGCGCCAGCGTGGCGCGCAATTCATCGCGCGCGGCCCCGCCATAGGAATGTTCCCATTCGGCGGTCATGAATTCGGTGACCAGGGCCGTGTCCATCGGCCCGGCAAGCCCCAGCATCAGGTAGATTTTCAGCGCCTCGAACAAGGCGTCGGGGTCGTTGATGTTGCCCTGCATCAGGTCTTCCTGCCGCAGCAGAAGGCGGGGCAGGAAGTGCTGGTTCAGCGCCGCGCGGTAGGCCTGACGCGCTTCATTGGCGATGATGTCGCCCTGATACAGCCCCCAGCCAAGCCCCGCCTGCACCACGGGCGGGTTGCCATCGGCCCCCGGCATGGCGCGCAGAATGTCCAGCGCGGGCACCACCAGCAACAGGTCACTGTCCTTGATCGGGCTGCCGGGGATTTGTGCGGCCTGCGCCTGATAGTCTGCGACCTGCGCCGCCGTCGCCTCACGCAGGGCCGCATTGCCCAGATAGCTGCGCACCCACAGCGACCCCATGCCAAGCGCAATCAGCACCGTCGCCGCCACCGCCGCCCGCTGCGTCCAGCGATAGCGGCGTTCCACCCGGTCATCGGCAGACACCAGCCCAGCCTCGGGAAACATGACCTTGTCAAACAGATGCGTCAGGAAATAGCTGCGCCCGGTGCCGCGCCCGGACCCGATGGCCTGACGGCCAATGCCAAAGGTGCGCGCCATGCCCATCATCAGACGGTCAATCGGCGTGCCGTCCTGCGTGCCCGAGGTGAGGTAAACGCCGCGCAGCATCTGGCGGTGTTCAAACCGGTTTTCCTGAAACACCTCGGTCAGGAAATCGCGCGCCACCTGCCGGACCGATGCCACCTGCGCCGGGAAACTGGCAATCAGGCTGCGGCGCTGCGGGTCGGTTTCCCCCTGAATACGCTCCAGCGACTGCGTGTTCAAACGGGCGACCAGCAGGCCGAACTCCTCGTCAAACGCGGAAACGGGCGACGCCTCGCCCCGGCCTTTCGGCAGCGGCAGGGTAAAGCCCCAGACCTGTTCGCGGTCTTCCTTGCCCAGTCCGTCGAAGAACTCGGTGAACCCGGCAATCAGATCGGCCTTGGTGAACAGGATGTAAACCGGAAACCGCACCCCCAGCTTTTCGCGCAATTCGTGCAGGCGGCGGCGGACGGCAGCGGCATGGGCCTTTTGCGTCACCTCATCCTGCATCGACAGGTCTGACAGGCTGATGGCGATGACCGCGCCGTTGATCGGCTGGCGTTTGCGGTGTTTTTTCAGCAGCGCCAGAAAGCCCAGCCACGCGGCATTGTCCGCCTCGGCATCGCTTTCCTGCGTGGTATAGCGGCCCGCCGTATCGACCAGCACCGCGTTGTTGGTGAACCACCAGTCGCAGTTGCGCGTGCCACCCACGCCGCCGATCGCGCCCGCGCCCATTTCATCGGCCAGCGGGAATTGCAAACCGGAGTTCACAATCGCCGTCGTCTTGCCCGCGCCGGGTGGCCCGATGATCACATACCACGGCAGTTCGTACAGATGCTTGCGCCCGCCCTTCGACTTGCGCAGTTTTGCCAGCGCGGTTTTCAGCTTGTCACGCATCTCGGCCAGTTCGCCACTGACCACATCATCGCCCAAAGACACCGGGTCGGCGGCGGTCACGATATCTTCGGCCAGCACCAGGTCGCGTTTCTTGGCGGTCAAAAGGATCACCAGCACCACCAGCAGCGCGAAGATCCACAAGATCGCCATGCCGACCAGACGGCCCGTCACGGAATCAAACGGCCGCGCGTCACCAAAGCCAAGGAAGCCGCCCAGAAACCACAGGCACAGCGACAGCACCACCGCCACCATGACGGTGATGCCAATGCCGGAAAACACCGCGCGAAAGAATTTGCGGATCATTCGGTCTTCTCCCGCACCAGCAAAATCTCGATCCGTCGGTTGGTGGCACGGCCTTCGGCGCTGTCATTCTTCACGATCGGTTCCTTGTCGGCGCGACCTTCGGCCTTGAGCCGGGATTTATCCTCCACCAACCCGGCGAGGGTTTTGGTCACAGCCTCGGCCCGGGCCAGCGACAGGTGCATGTTGGATGGAAACCGCGCCGATTTGATCGGCTGATTGTCGGAATGGCCGACAATGATGATCGGCCCCTTGGTGTCTTTCAACGCCGCGGCCACCCGTTCCAGCGGCACTTTGAACGCCTTCTTCAGGCTGTCCGACCCCGACCCGAACATCCCCGACCCGGCCAGCCGGATGGTGATGGTGTTGGCATCCTGAAACACCGTGACGATCTTTTCCTTGATCTCGGCCTCCAGAAACCCCGCCACCCGGGTCATTTCGGCCTGATCATCGACCGTCGGCTGCACGATCACCGGTGGCGCGCGGCGTTCAAGGCTGGCGACCCCGCCGGGGTCCAACGTGCTGATCTGGCCCAGCAATCGCTCGGTGTTGCTGGAAAGCGCCCAGCTTAGCCCCATGAACCCGGTGCCCAGCAAGGCCACGACCGACGCCACCGCAATCCAGAACGGCTTCCACGCCGACAGCGCGCGGTGCGGTTTCACCACCCCCGGCCAATGCGGCGACAGATCACGCTCCATCTCGCCCCGTTGGGTGCGGATGATGCGGGCAAGGCCTGCGCGGATGTTCAGGTGCTTTTCCGGCCCGCCCTGTTCCACCCGCAGCCGCCCCTCGAACCCCAGCGACAGGCACATGTACAGAAATTCCAGCAGGTCGATGTTGCGGCTGGGGTCTTGTTCCAGCCGGGCCAGCAGGTCGTAAAACCGATCCCCCCCCACCGTTTCGCGGTGAAAGGTGCCGACCATGCTTTGCTGCGCCCAGACGGACGTGCCGCCCCAAGGCGTGTTCAGCACCACATCATCCAGCGTGGCACAGATGGCATAGCGCGCGACCTTGACCGCCTGCGGATCGACCGAGGCCTGCAAGGCGCGGGCCTCAAACCCGCGCACCTCGGCCACCACGGACCGGCGCAAGGCCTCGGGGTCCAGATGCTGGGCGCGGTTGCGAATGCGGCTGACGAGGGAGAACAGGGTGGAGGCCGCCGTGTTCAGCGGGTTCATGCCGGTCATACCGGCTTCGATTACAGGCTCTGTCCCACGGCGGGACACGGGTTCAGCCTCGGCCATCGGTGTGGCCGTCCGCGCCACCGGGGCTGCCACGCCCGCACGGCGGCCCGCCGGATTGGGCCGGATCACCGTCTTTTCGGTGTCATCCTGTTCGGCAAAGGGGTCTTCGTCAGACATATGCGCCTCCTATCCCTGCCGGATCGCCCAAAGCTCCATCTTCAGGCCCGGGTAATCACCCGACACATGCACCGCAATGCCGCCAGATGTGGTCATTTTCGACCAATAGGGGCTGTCGGACGCGACCTCGAAATACACCACATTCGCCATGTAGGGGATCTGGCGCGGGGCCACCGGCAGGGGGCGCAGCGCGATGCCCGGCAGGGCCGAGTTCACCAACTGGCGGATTTCCTCGACCGGGCCGAGTTTCGCCTGCCCTGCGAAATGGCGGCGCAGATTTTCGGCCGGAATATCGGCGCTGACCGCCAGCACGAAACCGGCGGTGCCAATCAGCTTGCGGTCGGCGATGACGCCCACCGAGATGCCGTATTTGCGCGCCTCCAGCGGGATCGACACCGCCGTTTGTTCCAGAACCGCCGACAGATAGCGCCGCAGGGTGCGGATCACGGGCACGAAGGTGGTGGACAAATCCTGATGGCGGTAGGGCGGAAATTCGGGGGCATGTTTTTCCGGGGCCATGAAGGTGGCAAGCTCGCCCGCCATCGCCACGCAATCGCGGAACAGATTGGCAGGGTGCAGGTTTTCCATCGTCGCCATGTGCCGCACCACGGGCAGCATCCGGTTGATCCCCATCAGCAGCAGAAAGTCCTGAATCTCCGCCGCCCCGCGCGCCGAGGCCCCCGCCGTCATCCGGCCTGCAAGGGCGGTCATCCGGTGGGCCAGCAACCCTTCGAGTTCCCGCAGGAACCCGTCGAGCGGGCTGGCGGCGCGGATATCCAGACAGGAGGGGATGAAGGATTTGTCCAGCACCACCTCCAGATCGGGGCGTACCTCCACAATCCGCGCCACCGGAATCACCAGACGGTCGGCCAGATCATCGACCTGCAAGGCAAACTGTACCCGCAGCTTGCCCACGGCCAGCGTCACGGGTTTGCGCCCCGACCCCATGGTGTCGGTCACTTCCAACTCGGCAGGGCGCAGGCGGGCGGCAGAGAGTTCCGCGCCTGACATATCCACCTCCAAAGCCCCCTGACGGCGTTGGGGCACTGACAGATAGACGACGCAATCCTTGGTGCCGGGCGGTACTTCCAGTGCGGGAGGATGATCTTCGGCGCCGGGGATGCGGAACACCGTGCCGTCCTGAAACAAGCCCGACGCGGATTTCAGCGCGAATTGGCCCACCTTCAGCACATCAAGGTCAATCTCCAGATCGCTGACCCCCCAGGCATAGGGCACCATCCGGCGGGCAAGGCCTGCGCGCATCGCCTCGGCGTGGCGGTCGGCCTGTTGGAAATGCTGGGGTTGCAGGAACATCCCCTCGGTCCACAGCACTGTGCTATCCCAGGCCATCGTCAGTTTCCGCCCTGATCTGTCATTTCAGTCTTTCAAGCTGGTCCTGATAGGCGCGGGCGAATTCCTTGCTGAACAGTTCATGGAAATCATTCTCGGCCTGATCCGAAATTTCGGCATACATCTTCTCATAGACTTCCCAGTAGCGGGCCTGTTTCCCCTTGAGGATAGAGCCAAAGCCACTGCTTGTCTCAATTTTCCCTTCCAGCACCTTGGGGTCAAGCCGCTTGAGAATACCTTTCAGCGCGGCCTCCATCCCGGTCATCATCGCCACCTCATGTGCCTTGATGTCCCGCAGCGCCTGTTCCGCCGCCTGAACCGGGTCCAGATAGCCACGGGTGGCAGGTTTGACCAAAGCCTCGATCGCCTGTTCGGCGCTGATCGAGAATTTCAGCGGGTTGTTGCCCCCGGCGGTGATCATGGTCTGCTGCATCCGAAACTCGGACTTGATCGAGGTGCGGGTCATCAGCACCTCTCGCAACCCCTGCACCATGATCCGCAGGACATGGCCAAGGCGGGTCATGGTGGGGGTCAGATCGGCGGCAGGAATTGCCAGATGATCGGCATCCAGCGCCGCAAGGAAAGCGCGGGCAGCGGCATCGTCGGACGCGGTCGCAGGTTGGGGCGCGGGTTGTGGCGCCGGTTCCGGGGCGGCCACCTCTGGTACAGGCGGCGGGGCCATTCGGGCGGGGGGCAGGGTGGTGAAGGGGGAGTCGTCGGTGGTGGGGGTGGGCGGCACCTCAGCTTCGGCTGCGACGGTGGAGGGCGCATCCTCCAACGGATCTTCGGGGATGAACACCGGGTTGCCGGCGTCGGTGAAGGGGTCATCCTCTGGAGCGGTGAAGTCGGGGAAATCGGGCACGGCGGCGGGGGCGGCGGGGGCTGCCCCCACTGGTTCCAGAAAATCATCCCAATCGTCGGGAATGGCCGAGGCCGCCCGTGATGGTGGGGTGAAATGGTCCTGAACAGAGGGCGAGTGGCTGGACCGGCTGGCCCCCTGCCCCGCGTCGGCGTTGCGGATGGGGTCGGGCAGAGGGGCCAGCAGATCATCGTCCCCGCCCAAAGGTGGCAATAACCCATCATCGCCAAGCGCCGCCCGCTGCACCCGAGACGGACCGCCGGGGCCACCACCACCCAGCAGATCGTCCAGAAAATCGACCGCACCACCGGGGGCCGGATCGTCCAGCAAACTAAGCCCCACCATCCCACCCGAGGCCTGCCCATGCGACACCGGGCCATCCTCCAAAGGAGCGGGAATACCGGCACGGGGGCGGGGCGACATCACCTCGACCAGAAACTCGTACGGCCCCATCGTCAGGATATCGCCGTCGTTCAGGGGCGAGGGCACCCGGCCAAGCGCCGTTTTACCATAGTTCAGAAAGGTGCCGTTGGTGGAAAAGTCGATGACAGACACTTGCCCCGCCTGTTCCTCAATCGCGCAATGGCGTTTGGACAGCAGGCGGTCGGGGTCGGGCAGCACCACATCGTTTTCATCGCCGCGCCCGATGGTCAGCGACCCGCCGTGCATCACGATAGGCTGCGCGTTGCCCGGCACCACCCCGGTTGATTGAAATCGCAACGTCACCGGCATGTCGTGTCAGCCCCCCGTAAACACTGTGACCGAAGCCAGAACACACATGCCACCAAGGGCACAAGGGTCTACCAACTGGCGCAGCGCGGGCATGTTCATAATCAAAACGGTGGCCGAGCCTTTGATGAAGGGGTGCGGCACCGGGACCGGCAGGGCCGGGGGCATAGGCACGCCCACCGTCATATCCAGCATCCGGGCGGCAGGCATGAAATTGACCAGAACCGTCAGCGCGCAGGGCGGCAAAATGGGGGTGGGCGCGGGCAGCATCGGGGGCATGCAAACGTGCAGGTCGAGCATGCGGGCTTGGGGAAAGCTCATGCCAGCCCCTCCGCCGCACCCTTGGCCGACGGCTTGCCGTTGCCGCCGCGCGCGATATCCAGCGCGCGGTCAATCAGGCGGTTGACCTCGGCGGGGAAATCCTGCGCGACCGTGCCAATCGCCATCAGGTTCATGCCCAAAGCCGCCGCTTGTGATGCGCCGGGGGGGGCGGGGTGATGCGCCAACTCGCCCGGCCCCAGCGTGCCATCGGCAAACACCGCCGCCGTGGCGCAAAGGGCGGTGTCATCATCGACCTCGACCGTATCAAGCGCGGCCCGCACCGCCGCCTTCGCCGCATCCGATGGTTTGCGCACCCAGTTTTCGGCGGCGATCAGCGTGGGGGGCACCTTGTCTGGCGACGCCCCCAGAACATCGCGCCCCGCAAGGCACGCCCACCATGTCCGTTCCCGAGGCGGCAGTGCCACCGAGATCAGCCGCAGCATATCAACATAAGCCTCAACCGCCGCGAGTTCGGTCAGCACGTCTGACACCCCCGCACTGGCCGGGCTTTTGAGCTTGGTTTGCAGCTTGGTGTTTGCAAGCGCAAGCATCCGGGCGGCGGGGTCTTTCGGCACCTTCTTCAGGCCCGCAAATCGTTGT
The DNA here is from genome assembly GCA_963772935.1 of uncultured Alphaproteobacteria bacterium. Lineage (GTDB taxonomy): Bacteria > Pseudomonadota > Alphaproteobacteria > Rhodobacterales > Rhodobacteraceae > JANNNF01. Next base: position 95,587 of record CAVYZK010000003.1, read on the forward strand.
GACATCGGCAGACCCTTTCCTAGTTGATAAGCGTGATGCCGCCCTTGATCATCACAAGTGCATCGCCCTTGACCTGCGTCATCGGGGCTTTGGCCGTCAACATGGCCGTGCCTTCGATGGTGATCATCGGGCCTTTGATCGTCACGCCCATGGGGTCAATCACGATCGAACTTGGCCCGACTTTGAGCGTGATGGACTGCATCGCCTCAAACGTCTGTTTGCCAAGCGAGGTTTTGAGGTCATAATTGCCCAGTGCGAGGGTGGTCTTTTCATTGCCCATCTCGATATCACGGGTGACATTGCCCATCTTGATCGTCTCGGTCACATCGCCCATTTCGACCGTTTCCGTGAAACTGCCCTTCAGGGTCAAATCACTGTCGCCTTCGATCTTTTCGGCCTTGTTGACCTTGATCGCAATCGCCTGATTGCCGGTTTCGACCGTAAACGTGTGATCGCCTGTCTTGACCGTTTCGGTCAGATGGCGATGAACGGTCAGGTCCATGTCGCCCTTGTCCTTCGTTTCCAACCCCACGGTGATCTTGGCATCATTCTGCACGACCTGAAGATAATCGCGTTGCGATTTGAAGCGGACAAGCTCTGCCCCCTTCTTGTCTTCCATCATCAACTCGTTGAACCCGCCACCGTTTTTAGAGCTGTTGGTCTTGATCCCCGACTGGGTCTTGTGCGCGGGCAGCGCATAGGGCGGCATCGTCGCCTCGTTGTAGAGCATGCCAACAACGATGGGACGGTCGGGGTCGCCTTCCTCAAACTGCACCACCACCTCTTGGCCAATGCGGGGGATGTGGATCATGCCCCAGCTTTTGCCAGTCCATGGCATCATGGTGCGGACCCAGACACTGATGGTGTCATTGACCGGGGTGCGCCTGTCCCAATGGAACTTGATCTTCACGCGGCCATATTTGTCGGTGTGAATCTCCTCCCCCGCCGGGCCGACGACGACCGCTGTATGGATGCCCTGCACCTCGGGCCAGGGGGTGATCAGCGGGGCGCGGTATTGGCTGGCGCTTGGAATGATCTCAAACACCGCGCGGAACTGATCGGCATTGTCTGCCCCCAGATCCAGCCCGCCCCCCAGCACGCCGCGCGTTTCCTCCAGCGTCTGCAACTCGGGCGCTGACTGGATGTAATAGGTCGCACGGGTACACAGGAAACTGCTTTCGCCCTGCGTTTGCGGGTGGTTCTTGAGCTGAAACGTCTGCCCGACCCCAAGCCGCACGATATTGCCGACGGCTTGCCATGTTACATGCGTGACGGCCTCGGCCTCTATCCGCACGCGGACGCGGTCATCGCCAAGGGCGCTGGTGCGAAAGTGGCCGGGGTAGTCGTAAATCTCGATCCCGGTCTGGTCATGCGCGCCCTTGGGCATCTGGCGGGTGGACAAAAGCTTGGTCGCGGGTGTTTCAAAATTGTAGTCCGACAGCGTGACCTTGCCCGTGGTGGCCCCCTCTTTGGCCACGACCTCAAAGAAATGTTCCTTGCTGGGGTCAAAGGAATCCTGTGCCTCGTGAAACTCTATCTCTGGATTGCCGGGCATCGGTTCATGCGCTGATGCGCCATCGGCCAGCACAAAGGTGTCGGCATCCGCGGTGTGGTGAAAGAAGAAATAGATGCCTTCCTCCTCCAGCAGCCGTTTGATGAAATCCAGATCGGTTTCGCGGTATTGCACGCAGATATCGCGCGGCGGATAGGTCTTTGACAGCTTCTTGGTGAAGTTCGCGCTGAACCCGTAATCGGCCAGAATGTCCTGCACGATATCGGGCACCGATTTGTCCTGAAACACCCGGCACTGGCGGCCCCGGGTCAGGAACCACAGTTTGGGGCGCACCTCGACCAGATAGCGGCCCCAATCACGGAACCGGCCCAGATACTGGGCCGACACGCAGGTGCCCTTGAAGCTGCGCTGTTCGCCCTCGCGGCCCGAAACCGTCAGTTCCAGCGGTTCCCCCACCAGCGATTGCAGCGCCACCGCGCGGTCTTTCGACAGCAGTTCCACCCGCGCGCAGGTCATCACGCTCAGCCCTTCCTCGACGATGGCGCATTTAAGCTGCATCGCCTTGAAGGCGTCACCCGAGGTCGTGATAACGGTTGTGTTCGATTCTGGCATGACCCCGGTTCCTTCCTTCGCCCTAACCCCTGACCTGTGCGGTCAGGCGTCAAATCCATAAACAAACTCACCATCCTTGACGTTGATGGTCACGGCCTCCACCGTCTTGCCCTCCATCATCCGGCGCAGGAATTCGGCGGAAATGTCGGGCAGCATGGTGTTGGTCACGATGCTGTCGATCATCCGTCCACCCGATTCCAACTCCTGACAGCGTGACACGATCGTATCGACCACCGCATCGGAATAGGTAAAGGGCACGCCATGCGCGGCCATAACCCGCTTCTTGATGCGGTCCAGTTGCAGCCGGGTGATCGCGCCGATCATGCTGGGCGACAGCGGATAATAGGGGATTGTCACCAGACGGCCCAGCAAAGCCGCCGGGAAGATTTTCAGCAAGGGCTCGCGCAGTGCTTTGGCGATGCCTTCGGGTTCCGGCATCAGATCAGGGTCGGAACACATATCCATGATCATGTCCGACCCGGCGTTTGAGGTCAGCAGGATCATGGTGTTCTTGAAGTCGATCACCCGGCCTTCGCCATCCTCCATCACGCCCTTGTCGAAGACCTGAAAGAACACCTCATGCACGTCGGGGTGGGCCTTTTCCACCTCGTCCAGCAAGACCACCGAATAGGGTTTGCGCCGTACCGCCTCGGTCAGCACACCACCCTCGCCATAGCCGACATAGCCGGGGGGCGCGCCTTTCAGGGAGCTGACGGTATGCGCCTCTTGGTATTCGGACATGTTGATGGTGATCACGTTCTGCTCACCGCCATACATCGCCTCGGCCAAGGCCAGTGCGGTTTCGGTTTTGCCGACGCCGGACGTGCCAGCCAGCAAGAACACCCCGATGGGTTTGGACGGGTTGTCGAGGCCTGCGCGGCTGGTCTGAATGCGCTTCGCGATCATCTTCATCGCGTGATCCTGCCCGATCACGCGCTTGGCCAGATGCTGTTCAAGGTTCAGCACCGTCTCAATTTCATTGCGGACCATCCGGCCCACGGGGATGCCGGTCCAGTCGCCAATCACAGATGCCACGGCCTGCGCATCGACAATCGGCAGGATCAGCGGGCTGTCCCCCTGTGCCGCTGACAAACGGGCGTTGGCGTCTTTCAACTGCGCCATCAACTCGGCACGGTCGGGAGCGGGCGTGGGCGGGGTGACGCCTTCCGACGCGGCGGCCTCGGCCACCGCATCCGCAGCAACAGGACCGTCAACCTTGGCCCCGCCTTCGCGCAGCTTGGCGCGCAGATCAAGGATTTCGGTCACGATGACCTTCTCCGCCTCCCACCGCAGGTCCAGATCGGCCAGCCGCTGTTCCTCGGCCCCTTTCATCAGCGTCACGCCGGCGCGGCGTTCATCGACGTTGAAACCGGCGGTCTCGTCCCGTCCGATGATCTCCAACTCCGTCTGCAACGCCTCAATCCGCTTCCGGGCGTCGTCCACCTCGGCGGGCACCGCGTGCTGGCTGATCGCCACGCGGGCGCAGGCGGTATCCAGCACCGACACCGATTTGTCCGGCAACTGCCGCGCGGGGATGTAGCGCGCCGACATCTGCACCGCCGCCTCCAGCCCTTCGTCCAGCACCTGAACGCGGTGGTGTTTTTCCAGCATCGTCGCAATGCCGCGCATCATCATGATGGCTTTGGGGATGCTGGGTTCCTCGACCGCGACCACTTGGAAACGGCGGGTCAGGGCGGGGTCTTTTTCGATGTGTTTCTTATACTCGGCCCATGTGGTCGCCCCGATGGTGCGCAACGTGCCCCGCGCCAATGCTGGTTTCAGCAGGTTCGCCGCGTCGCCCGTACCAGCAGCCCCCCCGGCCCCGACCAGCGTATGGGTTTCGTCAATGAACATGATCACCGGCACGGTGGAGGCTTGCACCTCGTCGATCACCGACCGCAGGCGGCTTTCAAATTCGCCCTTCATGCTGGCCCCGGCCTGCAACAGCCCCACGTCCAGCGCCAGCAACCGCGCCTCGCGCAGCGCGGGCGGCACGTCACCGCGCGCGATGCGCAGGGCAAAGCCTTCGACCACAGCGGTTTTGCCCACCCCAGCCTCGCCCGTCAGGATCGGGTTGTTCTGGCGGCGGCGCATCAGCACATCTACGATCTGGCGGATTTCCTCATCCCGTCCCACGATCGGGTCAATCTTGCCATCGCGGGCCTGCTGCGTCAGGTCGGTGCAGAACTGCTTCAACGCCTGCGTCTTGCCCTGCTGCGGGGCCACAGCACCCGAGGTTTCTCCCGGCGCAGCCCCGCCCCCGGTAACAGACCCGTCCTGCGCGCCCATCTGATCTTCAGGCGACCCATCGGTGATCTTGTGGAAATTGTCGGCCAGATCATCGGCGTTGATCTTGCCAAATTCAGGCGAAATCCCCAGCAGGATGTTCTTCAACCCCTTGGTTTTCAGCATCCCCAGGATCAGATGGCCCGTCCGCACCTGACTGGACGAATACAGCAGCGAGCCATAAACCCAGGCCCGTTCCACCACATCTTCCAGATGCGGCGACAGGTCGGTGATCGTGGTGGCCCCGCGCGGCAGGGCATCCAGCGCTTTTTGCATGTCGGCGGCGATCTTGCCGCTGTCCAGCTTGTAATGGGCGATCACCTTGAGGATGTCATTGTCCTGCAATTGCAGCAGTTGGGCAAACCAATGCACCACCTCGACGTAAGGGTTGCCGCGCATCTTGCAGAACACGGCAGACCCTTCGACGGCCTGATACCCCAGACGGTTGAGTTTCCCAAACAGGGCGACACGGCTGATCTCGGTCATGAAAGCGTCCTCTCCTCTGCCGTGGCGGGGGCTGCCCTCACGACCGTTTCACTATGATTTTGCGGCGAAAGATAAAGATCATCGGCGGGGCGGGCCGGGTTGCGGGTGCCGATCCAACTCGTCTGGCCCAGCCGCGTATCCGCGCCCAGAATTGCGCGCGGCACCTGATCGCCGCGCAGCACAAGGTTCACATCCCAGTCCAGCACATCGCCCACATGCGCCCGCACGATAGAGGTCAGCCGGGTGACAGAGGCAGACCCCGGCAACAGGCGGGTGTATTCATCAAGGCTGAGCGGGCCGATGCGCAGGCGGAACTTTGCCCCCCTGCTCCACACCCTTGTGCCAATGCTGGTCGCGCGGCCAAGGCCCGCCATGGCCCCCAACTGCCAGCGGTCGCCTGGTTCCAGATCCAGCCACGACCCCACAAACTGTTGCAAGCTGACGGGGGCGCGGAAAAACGTTTGCAGCATCGCCACCAGCCCGTCGGCATGTTTCGGCGCGGCACTCAGGTGTGCGGCAAAATGGCGGCGGGCGGCATCGGGCATTGCATCGCGGGCGCGCATGGCACTGCCGTCCACCCCGGCCAATGCCGCCACCTTGCGTTCAAACCTCCCACCCATGCCGCGGTCAAACGACGGGCTGGGCTGGCCGGTGGTCCAAGCCCGGTAGAGCAGGCTCATCATCCGGTGGGTCAGCATGTTGGCAAAGGCCAGAAACGTCGGATCGCGGCTGTTGATCGCGCGTTCGCGGGCATATTCGGTCAGATGGGTCGGCAGGGGGCCGTTGGGACCAAACAGGCCAAAGAAGCGGTTGGTCAGCACTCCCGGGCCAGACCCCGGCGGCGTGTAATCGCCGATGGTGGTTCGCGGAAATGCCAGTTCAGCCTCTTGCCCAAGGCGGACCTTATCTTCCATTGGCCGTTTTGAGGCACCCAAGGGCGGCGCATCGGAAAACCGCGCCTCAATGACGCGCAGGGCCTGAAAAATGTGAAACGCCTGTGGGGTCTGACAGAACCGGTCGTAATGGGTCAGATCATCCGCGACAGGCCAGTCTCGGGCCGCCATCTGGCAATCTCTCCTCTCTGCTGGGTTGCAAGTACGGTTTCGGTAAAACTGTTGATGGTGACATAGCGGCGGAAGAATTTTTCCAGCACCGCCCCCAGCAGATAGCTGCCGGTGCCTTCAAACGCGGTCTCATCCATGGTCAGGCGAATTTCCAAGCCGCGCACAGCGGTGGACAGCACCTCGTCGCTGATGCGGCGCACAATGGGGCGGCTGGCGACGGCCAAAATACCTTCGACCTGCTTTTCGGTCGTCCGGTCGCCCACCGGGGCATAGAGCCCGACCAATTCACGCAAGGCCGCAGCCCCCGATCCGGCCACTGCCCCGGTATCTGCAATCGATAGGTAATTCAGGCTCAGATGCCCGATGATCCGCCACGCAGCGTCACCCTGCGCCAAGGTGGGCCTTGGCCGTGTCGGCGACACCGGGGTGCGCACGGCCAGCACCGGGCCACCGTCGGGCAGATGGAACATGTCTTTCGCGCCCGACGCCAGCAGCAGCGGCAGGTCGCGGTTAGACACCATCGCGCGCGCGCCAAGCTGTTTGATCCCAGCAGGATAGGGCGCGTTGTTCGGATCGACCAGCGACACGAACATCTCTGACCCCAGATAGCTGGTCCGCGCGCCTTGCAGGCGTTCTTTCTCTGTCCGCTGCCGCATCTTGCGGCTGATGCTGTAATAGGCCGGGAAACCGGACCCTGCGGCTGTGAAATCATCGGACGAAAAGAACGGCCGGAAGGTGCGGTCATCTTCGCCATCGCCGCTGATCCCCGTCAGCGACAGCAAGGAGTGGACTTCAAAATCCAGCGGCGCGGTACGGTCGGCCACGATATGATGTTCGGTGTCGGCATCTGTCATCAACACCCGGTCGCAGCGCTTTTCAAACAGGTTGATCGCGGGCACGGCGTTCAGGGTAAAGGCATCGGGCGTGATGCCTGCGGCCATGTCGGGCCTGCCGTTGCGCAGCAGAATGTAGATATCAACTTCGGCCCCCGCCGCGCGGGCAAGTCCGCCCGACAGCCCGGCCAGATCGACGAAGTGAAAGCGTTCCGGCATGGCGAAGTATTCTTGCAGCAGCCGGTAGCCATCAAACGACTGGCGCGGGGTGGGCAGCAGCGCTTCGGCTTGCGCGAAGCCCTTTTGTTCGACACAGGCACCGCGCAGGGGCAGCACCCAATCGGCCCGCCGGTCGGTGGACCGGGCCACAAGAGCCGTCACGTCCGTGCAAAGCAACTCGTGCAACTGCCAGCCCTTGGCCGATTGCCCGCCCAGAAACAGCGACAAGCGGTCCAGTGGCAAGGCGCCGATGGGCAAGTCGCCAAAGCGGCGCAGGCGCAGGCGGATGGCGGCGCGGGCATCGGTGGCCCCGATGGCCACACCTGCGGCGACCAATGCCCCGCGCCCGTCGATATATTCAGCCTCGGCAATCTCTATCGGCCACAGGGTCAGGTCATGGGCGGTGCGAAACTGGCAGGCGGTCTGCAACCCTTCGGCCAAGGCCGACCGGATCGTGGTATGGCGCGGCAGAACATAGCCATCGGCCAAGGCAGGGTTGGCCAGATCAGGCACCAACGCCGCCACCATCATCGATGGGGTGGGGGTCAGGTAATGCGGGTAGACGATCTCCAGCAACTGGCTGGTGAAATTGGGATATTGCAGGTCCAGTTCCAACTGCACCCGCGCCGACAAAAAGGCCACGCCTTCCAGCAGACGTTCCACATAGGGGTCCAGCACCTCGACCCCGTCCATGCCCAGACGGGCGGCAATCTTGGGGAAAGACTGCGCAAACTCGGCCCCCATTTCCCGCAGATAGGACAGCTCGCTTTCGTAATGGCGCAGCAGGCGGGTATCCATGCCCTACCCCTTCCGTTCCAGCGCGACTTGCCCCGTGGTCACGTCCACCTCGGTGCGCAGGTACAGTTCCATCGGAATGGGCTGCGCCCACATATCGGCGCGGATGTCGAATACAGCCACCGATTGCGATTTCTTTTCATCGGCCCACAGCGCCACATCCAATGTGCCCGCCTTGATCCGGGGTTCAAACTGGGTGATCGCCCGCGCAATCGATGCGCGGATCAGCCCGGCGCGTTCCACTGTGGAAAACACCCCAGACACATCGCGCACACCGTAGTTCAGCACCGAATTGGCCGCATGCGGATAGCGGGTCGGGTCAATCGTCTGGTCGGCGTTATGGCTGTTCAACAGCCAAGACAGATCGCGCGAGATGATGTCGCGCAAGCGGCGCACGTCGATCACCCGGTCATCGCGGCGTTCTGAGACCTTGTCGGGGGCTTCGTCGGTCAGCCGGTCCAGCAAAGACGGCTGCAAACGCTCGGAAATGGTTTTATCGGCCATCAGCGCCTTCCCTGTGCCCTGATTTGGCCTGCCCGATCATACTGCACCAGCCGGCACATCCATACGCAGCACCCGCAGGTCCATCAGCGCCACATCGCCCGCATCGGTGGTCAAAAGGCGCTGTCCGGTGCCCACGAACGTCTCGGCCCCTGCATCCACCCATTCCGTCGCGCGGGCCAGTTTGGCAGCGGGGTCGGCGCTGGTGGTTGTGCCGGGATAGCGGGTCGGGATCAGGGCCACAAACTCGCCGCCGTTGTGCAGGGTCAGGTTGGCCGCTGTCCAAACACTATCGCGCAAATCCTGCGGCGGGTCGCAGCGCAGGGTGGCGATGGCGGCAAAGGGCATCCAGTAATATTTACCGTTGATGATGATCTCCAGCACCGGGCCAAGCCGCAGATCGGCGTCGGCGATCCATTCAAAGCGCTGATCGTCAATTTCCCCGGTCGTCGCCGGGGCCGCATCAAAGGCCCGGGCGCGCAGGGCGGCAGCCTCATCAGAGCGACCTTGCGCAAGCGCCTTGATCGCCTCGATCAGCAAAGCCAGCCATTCCTGCGGTTCACCAAAAATCAGCGGGGCCTTTTCGCCCGCAAATACCTTTTCGCGGTAGACCTCGCAGATGATCGCCTCGCGGTAGGTCTGTGCCATCGGCAGGGCGGTAGGGTCCAGTTCGGCGCAGAGCTTTAGCTGGGTGATCGCGCGCTTCCAGTCGCCCGTCACGCACAGCAACTGAAACAGAAAGATGCGCAGTTTCGCATCGGCGGGGTTCGCGCGCACCTGCGCCTGCAGCGCAGCCAGTGCGCCGTCCAGATCGTTCGCCCGCAAAAGCTCGGAGGCTGATGTGCCCAAACCCTATCCCCTGTCCTGTGTCGTCATGTCGGATATGCCGCCCCCGAAAAGGGGACGGCATGGTTTCGCACCGCAGGATCAGCCGACGACGTTTTCGGCGATCTTCCACTTGTACGACGGCTTGTCGCCCTCGGCGCCTTCCTTCGTCTGCTCGATGTAATCGAAATTCACCTCGGCAAAGTTCAGGCTGACATTTTCAGTCAGCCGGTCTTCGCCGCCCGACCCGCCGGTGCTGACCGAGGTGACGATCACGTCGATCATCTTGATCGTGATGTATTCGACCGGCGTTTCGCCTGCCTTGCGGACCACCAGCGTCGCCGTGGGGACGTGCTTGCCGTTCGAGCAGAACAGCATCAGCAATGGCGAGGCCTTGTCCACCCATTTGGTGAAGGACAGATCCTGCACATTGACCTTGCCAGCACCGCCGCCGCTGCCTGCATGCGTGGTGCCCGACTGCGACAGGCCCCAGGACCACGCCAGAACGTCAATCTCTGCGGTATGGACCGAGTCCCGCGCCTCGCCCGGAACGCCTTCAATCTTGATAAACATGTCTACAGCCATTTAAATCTCCCATCGTTTGATAGCCCCGCAGGGCGGTTGTAAAAGGGTCTTGGTCCGGGCGAGGGGTGATGCCGCGCCCGGCCCGGTCTTTATTTTTTCTCGGCTGGCAGTTTCGACACCAGACGCAGGGACACGGACAGTCCCTCCAGCTGGTAATGCGGCCGCAGAAAGAATTTCGAACGGTAGTAACCGGGGTTGGACTCGTCTTCCTCGATCACCACATCAGCCGCGGCCAAAGGCTTGCGCGCCTTTTCAGCTTCGCTGGAATGGGCGGCGGTGTAATCGACATATTGGTCGATCCACTTTTTCAGCCAACGCTGCATCTCATCGCGGCTTTTGTAGGAGCCGACCTTATCGCGCACCATGCACTTGAGGTAATGGGCAAAGCGGCAGGTGGCGAACAGGTAGGGCAGGCGCGCGGCAAGGTTGGCGTTGGCGGTTGCATCCGGGTCGTCATATTCCGCCGGTTTGTGCAGCGACTGTGCGCCGATGAACGACGCCATGTCGGTGTTCTTGCGGTGGACCAGCGGCATCAGCCCGTTCTTGGCCAATTCCGCCTCGCGACGATCGCCGATGGCAATCTCGGTCGGGCATTTCATATCCACCCCGCCATCATCGGTGGGGAAGGTATGGGTCGGCAGGTTTGACAGTGTGCCGCCCGATTCCACGCCACGGATACGGCTGCACCAGCCATATTCCTTGAACGACCGGGTGATGTTGGTCGCCATGCCATAGGCCGCGTTGGCCCAGGAAAAGTTTTCCGACTCGGCATTGCCGGTGTTTTCCTCGAACGCAAACTCCTCCACCGGGTCCGACTTGGCCCCATAGGGACGGCGGGCAAGGAAGCGCGGCATCGCAAGGCCGATATACTTGCTGTCCTCGCTTTCGCGCAGGCTTTTCCAGGCGGCATATTCCGGCGTGGACATGATCTTGGTCAGATCGCGCGGGTTCGACAGTTCCTGCCAGCTTTCGAACTGCATCAAGGACGGGTCAGCGCCGGTGATGAACGGCGCGTGGGCCGCTGCTGCCACCTTGGCCATTTCGCCCAGCAGCTCCACATCCGGGCCGGTCTGGTTGAAATGGTAATCGCCGACCAGACAGCCATAAGGCTCGCCGCCCAGCACGTCGAATTCCTCGCCGTACAGTTTCTTGAAGATCGGAGACTGATCCCACGCCGTGCCCTTGAATTTCTTCATGGTCTTGGCGAGGTCTTTCTTGGAAATCGCCATCACGCGGATTTTCAGCATCTCGTCGGTTTCGGTGTTGTTCACCAGATAGCTGAGGCCGCGCCACGCACTTTCCAACTGCTGATAGTCGGGGTGGTGGATGATCAGGTTGATCTGCTCGGTCAGCTTTTTGTCAATCTCGGCTACCATGGCTTGCAGCGAGTTGACCACGTCATCCGAAATCAGCGCGGTGTTGGCCAGCGCCTGCTGTGCCAGCGTCTTGACCGCCGTTTCAACGGCTGACTTGGCCTGATCGGTGCGCGGGCGAAACTCTTTGGTCAACAGGCTGGCGAAATCGCCGTCTGCAAAGGCAACTGCGCCGGCTTCGGCTTGTTTTGCTTCCTCAGCCATGGATCATGCCTCCCCTTCAGGTGCCGGTGCGGCGGCAAGTGTGGCCAGCAGGGCCGGGTCTGCCATGGCCTTGGCGATCAGTTCTTCGGCACCGGGTTTGCCGTCCATATAGGTGATCAGGTTGGACAGTTGATTGCGGGCCTCCAGCAGGGCTTTCAGCGGACCAACCTGTTTGGCGATGGCACCGGGGCTGAAATCATCCATGCTTTCAAAGGTGATATCGACCGACATATTGCCTTCGCCGGTCAGAGTGTTGGGCACCTGAAACGCCGCGCGGGGTTTCATCGCCTTCATCCGACTGTCGAAGTTGTCGATGTCGATTTCGAGAAACTTGCGGTCAGCGATGCCGGGCTGCGGCACTTCGGATTTGCCCGCAAGGTCAGCCATGACGCCCATGACGAACGGCAACTGGACCTTCTTTTCCGCGCCGTAAAGCTCGACATCGTATTCGATCTGCACGCGCGGGGCGCGGTTACGCGCAATGAATTTCTGTGAACTGGCCATCCCTGTCTCCTTTTGTGCGATACATGTGCCGCGCGCCGCTTTTGGTGCGCAGGGGTCTTACCTATTTCTTGGCCTCTTCAGGGCCACTGATCGTTTTGACACTGTCGATGCCTGCCGGGGCGATGTCTTTCATGATGGTCATGAAATCCGCCCCCACCAACCGCCGCGCCCGGTGCAGCAACAACGGCAGCGGGCTGGAGGGTTCAAATTTGCCGTAGTATTCGATGAGCCGGTCCAGCGTCATCCGCACATCCGCCGCCGAGGTGATTGCCCCCGGCACGGCAACGGGGGCCGCGACGGCCACCGCGGCACCGTCGCCTGACTGCGCTTGCGTTGTGTCCACCGCCACCTCCGGCTCGCCAATCGCTTCGGCCACCACCTTTGCCCCACGCTTGAGCAGGCGCATCAGAGCGTCAAGGTTTGGCCCGTCCCCCGGCGTCTGGGTGTCAAACACCTTGCCAATCGCGGTCGCATCCGCCGTCAACTGGCGCAGGCTGGCAAGCCGGGCCTTCAGCACCTCGGGCTTGGTATCCATGAACGCGGCGGCAAGTTTTGCCTTGTCGGGTGCGTTCGTCGTACCCGCAGGGACCGGCGTTTCCCCGTCAGCAATCGCCACATCACGCAGGCCAAGACGACCGAAGTTCGGACTTTCGGTCAGCGGTGCCAGCCGCACGCGACGCAGCATGTCGGGACTGGCAAGCCCGGCCACGGCATTGATCCGCATGGTCGGGTCGTTGTCATCATCCGCGTCCAACAGCGGGTGGCAGGTGTCCCAATACGTCTCCAGGCAGGTGCGCATATAGCTGACCGGCCCGGCCAGACCATCGAACCCACCAAGGCTAAGCTGCGCCTGCGCCAGCACCAGCGCCACCCGCAGATCATGGCTGCGATCCAACACCGACAGGGCCTTTTCGGTCACGTCCTTGAAGTCGGGGTCTTCGCCGGGAATGATTTCCTTACCCGCCTGCCGTTCCTCTTTGGGTTGGGCGGCAAGCATCAGTGCCGTGAAAACCGGATCATACTCCAGGTTTTCACCGCTGGGTCCGGCATCGGACCTTTCGGTGGCATAATCCTCCAGCCGCATCGCATCCCCAGATCAAAGTGTTTGGCCGCCGGTTTTGGCCGCCGGTAAGGACAACTCATTAATGACGCGACGTTAGCACAACGCCGGAACAAATCTACTCCCTGAATCGCTGCTGTTTGTCGGGAATTTCACGCCTGAAAATGCGCACTTGACCGACAGGGATTGTTGGCTCTTTCTGCAGGACAAAGCCACGTTGCAAAAGGGCATCCGCGATGAAGACCGTGCGATCTTTGGCTGTGTTTCTTACGTTCGGCGTGGGGGCTGGGGCCATTTTCCCGGTGCAACCGGCGCTCGCCGATACCGGCAAACTTACTGTCGAGCTTAACAAATTCGAACCTGATGATACTGGCGGGTGCCGCGCGTTCTTCTTGTTCCGCAACCAGACCGGCCTGACGTTTGAGGGGTTTGAGATGTCGCTGGCGATTCTCGACAAGGCCGGGGTGATCAACCGGCTGCTGACGATTGATGCCGCGCCGATTCCCGTCGCGCGCACCACGCTCAAGCTGTTCGAGATACCGCAAACCTCGTGCGACAGTATTTCAGAGATTTTGCTGCATGAAATCGCCTCCTGCCGCCCGCAGAATGCCGAGGAGATGGATTGCTTCCCGCTGCTGGACCTGAACAGCCGCACCCCGGCCAAGCTGGTGCAATAGGCCATGCCAGATGCGCTTACCCTGCTGGTAACGGGCGGGCCGGTTGTCTGGCTGCTGGTGGCGCTTGTCGGTGCTGTCACTGTCGCTGATTCTGACCAAGATCATGCAGTTGCGCCGCGTTCTGTCGGGGGGGGCGGGGCGGGCCGATGCGATTGCCACATGGGTCGAAGGCGACCGGATCGACGCCATTGCCACCCTGCCCGACCATGCCCCCGCCGACCGCGTGCTGAAAGCCGCGATGCAGGCGATGAACGCGGGCGGGCGGCGGGCGAGTGTCGAGCCTGATCTGGAATGGCGCGGCAATGCCGAGGTGACGCAGATGTCACGTCATATCCGGCTGCTGGAACTGATCGCGATGGTGTCGCCCCTGCTGGGGCTGCTGGGCACCGTGCTGGGCATGATCCGCGCATTTCAAAGCCTTGCAGCGGCGGAAGGGGCGGCCAATGCTTCACTGTTGGCGGGCGGCATATGGGAGGCACTGCTGACCACCGCCGCTGGCCTGATGGTCGCCATTCCGGCGGCTATTGCGGCCAGCCTGCTGGGCGACCGGGTGGACCGCGCCGCACAGGCAATAGAGGCCGCCGTGGGCCAGTTTTTCGCAGCAGACGACGCGCGCCGTTAAAGGGGGGCCGGATGCGGATCAAGCGATCAAACGCCCAACCTGCGCAGATCTCGCTGGTCTCCATGATCGACGTGCTGATGATCTTGCTGATCTTCTTCATGATCACCTCGACCTATCTGGACCTTGGCATGATCCCAATGGCCGAACAGCGCGACGATCCGGCTCCGCAAACCTCGGCAACAGCCACGGGGGGAACCCTGCTGATCCGGCTCGGCCCCGATGGAATTGCCCGTGTGCAGGGCCAGCCGCAAACACCCGAGACCCTGACCGCCATGTTTACCGCGCATCTTGCGGCAGCGCCGGGGGCGGCGGTCATGGTGTTGCCCTCCGGCAATGCCAATGCGCAGGCATTGGTGTCCGTGCTGGATACTGCCACGCGCGCAGGTGTGCAGAATCTGCGCATCCTGCGGTTGGAGGCCGCGCCATGAAACTGCGCCGCACACCAAGGCGCAGCCACCCGGAAACCATCGTGGCCCTGATCGACGTGGTGTTTTTTCTGCTGGTGTTTTTCATGCTGATCGGCCGGATGGACGCGACCGCCCCCTTCATGGTGATCCCCCCGATTGCCAGTACCGCCAGCCCGATGCCCGGGGGCGGGGCGACCGTCTCCGTAGGCGCTGCCGGCGATCTGGCCCTGAACGGCACCGAGGTGGACACGGATACCCTGCATGATGGACTGGCCGATCTGCTCGCCGCGACCCCTGCCCTGCTGGTGCGGATCAATGCCCATCAGGATGCCGAGTTGCGCCGCATCCTGCCACTGGTGGCACAGATAGAGGCCTTGGGCGCGCGGGATGTGGTGCTGGTCGTCACGCCAAGGGGGCCGTAATGCGCAGGGTCTGGCCACTTGCTTTCGTGGTGTCGATTGGCACCCATGGCGTGTTGCTGGCGGGGGTCGCGTTGCAATGGGGCGCGCATGATTTCGCGCCGCAAGCCCGCCCGGAATCACGGCTGAACCTTGCGACCCAAGCCGTTGCCGCCAGCAAAGCGCAACCCGCCAAGCCAGTGGCCGAGGCCGCGCCGGCATCCTCGCCCACAGGCCAGATCGTTGGCGATGCCGCCATTCCGCAGTCCAAGGCGAAGGCAAGCCCCCCGCCGACCGTTGCCGCCGCGGCCATTGTTGCAACGGCGGCGGCCAGTGTTGCTGCCCCCCTGCCTGCGGTCAAAGGCACGGCGGTGGATGCCATCGGCGCGCGGGTGGCAGAGGCCGCATTGAACGCCCTTCCCGCCACGCAGGCCACCGCAATGGCGCAGGCCGCCCCTGCCATCCCCCCGCCCAGTGAACATGGCACTGCGTCGCTGGCGTGGACGGGCGATGGGGCGCTGGACCCGGTGTCGCTGGCCGCCATTCAGGCCTTCATGCAGCCGGGCGATCTGGCGGCATCTGATGCCAACGCGGGCCGCGTGCGTGACGGTATTGCAGAAACGCTGGCGTCAGTGCCCTGCGCGCGGCTGCAAACCAGCTTTGACCCTGACACCGGGCGTATCGAATTACGCGGCCACCTGCCGGAAGATGCCCTGCGCGCCCCGGTTCTGGCGGCGTTGCAAGCGCAGGTGGGTGGCGGCATTCCGGTGACGGACCGCCTAATGCTGCTGCCGCGTCCGCAATGTCAGGCGCTGACGGCGATTGCGGATGTGGGCCTTGCGCAATCGACCGAACAAGACACCAACCCGCGTGTGGTGGGGCAGGATACATTCGTGCGCGATTACAGCCTGACGGCGGGGCAGCGGCTGGTGTTTGACATGACCGCCCCGGATTACCCGGCGGTGATCTATGTTGATTACTTTGACGCGGCGGGCAATGTGTTGCACATGCAGCCGAATGATCAGGTGCCTGCCGTGCGCGCCGCGCCCAAAAGCACCCTTGCGGTGGGACAGGATGCGCCGGGGGTGCCTGCGCTGCAACTGATCGTGGGGCCGCCGTTCGGGCAGGAAATCGCCGTGGCCTTTGCCGCGTCAGACCCGCTGTATGAGGGCGTGCGCCCGACCATTGAACCTGCGGCCGCCTATCTGGAGTTTCTGAAAACCGCCGTTGCAAAGGCCCGCGCGGCGGCCCCCGGCTTCAAAGGCGAATGGGTGTATTTCTTTGTGACCACCCGCCCCTGACGGTGAAAGCGGTCCAGGTTTCGGCGGACGCAGAAATCGCAGCCCCTCGCTGCGCCTGAACGGATTTTTCGATGCGTTCTATGTCGGCAAAACTTGTCCCGCGCTACTTGCAATCACCCTTGGCCCAGACGCGCAACGCCCGCTTGAACGGCCCGCCGTAGGGATGCGGCTTCACGAGTGCCCGTTCGCCTGATTGGCTGAGGTAGGTTTTGCCCTGATCACACAGCGCCTCTTTCGTCCAGGTGTGGCAGTTGGAACATTGCTGCCCCTTCCACATCTCCTCGGGGATGCCTTCGATCGGCGCGAACAGGGGGGATCCTTTGGCAAGTTGTTCGATCGTCATGCCGATCACACCCTCGCCACCGGTGGTCAGCGGGGTGGTGAAAGTCAGCGTATCGGATTCGTCGGCCTCCTCTGCCGGGGCAACTTCTGCCACTACAGGGGAGGCCGGGTCGGGGGCTTTGGCGGCAAGCATGGTCAGTTCAAACTTGGCAAGCTCGGCATAGGTGCCACTGGGAAACGCGGCAAGATAGGCCTCGTAATCGGCGGCGGTGCCAGACGTGCGGGCGATGTCGATCAGCACGGTTTCTTGCGGGTCGGGCGCGGCTGTGGCAGGTGGGGCGGCCGGTTCTGCCACCACGGCAGGGGCCGGGGTGCTCGGTTCCAGCACCGTGTTCATCGCCGCATTCAGGGCGGTGCGGGCGTCTTCCGTAAAGGCGCTGTCGGGGTAGGCCCGCAGGAACAGCATGATCTGCACCGGGTCTTTGGTCGCTTTGACCGAATCCCACAACTGCTGCGCCGCCAGGTCTTCGGACGACTGAACCGCCGCCGGATGGAAGGCGAATTGCGCGGTCAGGGATGAGGTATCCCACGGCGTCTGCGCCCCGTTGGTTTCGGCCAGCACCTTGACGCGCACCTGTTTGAACACCTGTTCGACCGGAACGCCGGGGGCGGCAATTTCCACCGCAAGCGCCGTTGTGAACGGGCTGTTGCCCTGCAAGCCGTCCAGCGCCACCGCACCAGGTGCGGTGGAATAGGCCAGAAATGTGCCGGTCGGGGCCTTCATTTCAGCCAGACCGGTGTCGCCCATATCGGGGATCTCAACAAAGGGGTTGTTGCGGCAGGCATCCAGAATGACGATGTTGGTCTTGTTGCGCGCCGAGGCCATCTGGCGCAGCACCGTGTCGGCGGGGATCGCGACCAGCCCCAGATCGGCCGCATCGGTCAGCGCGGCATCGACCGGTAGCAGATAGTTGGACCCAAAGGACTGCACCCCATGCCCGGCATAGTAAAACAGCCCCGTCGCATCCGGCCCCGCCGCGCGCAGGTCGCGGCCAAACTGCGCGATGGCCTGATTGAGGGTGGATTGGTTGACATCGGTCAGCAGGGTGATGCTGAAACCCGCCGCCTCAACCGATTTCGCGATCAGGGTGGCGTCGCTGACCGGGTTGTCGAGTTGCGTGACAGAGGTGTAGGCCCCGTTGCCCACAATCAGCGCAATCCGGGGTTCAGCGGCAGCGAAAGACGGCAGCAGCGCCAGCCACAAAACGCCCAGACCCGCAAGGATGCGTGCGGTCAGACTTCGATCAGCCATTTACCACCTTGAATTCGATCCGCCGGTTCTTGGCCTTGTTGTCAGGACTATCATTTGCGGCGACCGGTTGTGTTTCACCCATGCCAACGGCGGTAAAGCGGGCGGCGTCAATGCCTTTGCCTTGCAGGTATTTCGCCACCGACCGCGCGCGGGATTTTCGACAGCCGCTGATTTGCCACATCAGACCCGTCGCTGTCCGTATGGCCCGACACCTCAATCACCATGCCGGGACAGCGGGTGACGATATCGGCCAGACTATCCAGCAGTGGCGCGCTTTTGACATCGAGTGTGGCGCTGCCGGACCGGAAATAGATGTTGCCCGAGCGTGACAGAATCTCAAACCGGCCCTTGCAGGCCTCGGGGTCGAAGTTGCCCTCAGCCTCAAGCGCAGCACTTGCCGGGGCTTCCACCACAGGGGCCGCGGGGGCCGCCGCAGCACCGCCGTTGCGGGCGAACATGAAGTCGAAGCTGACGGTGGCAGACGGAATGATGCGCACGTTGGCGGCATCTTGCAGCTTTTCGATGCCCGGCGTCAGGTTGAAGTCATCGGCGGCCACAGCAATTGGCGCACCGGACGAAATCGCCACCAGATCATCCGACAGGTAGGTGACCACCACATCTGCCTCAAACGCCTTGGTCACGCCGTGCAGGTCCAGCGTGTAGGGCAAGGTAATTGTCTTGCGCCGCACCTGTGCCAGATCGGCAAAGTCCGCAGGGTCGAGGGTGGCTGTGATGGTCGCTTCGGGAAACTGGAAGGTTTCAAAGAACAGGAACCGCATCCGCACATTGCGCAGATCGACCTTGGTATCGACAGAATCCAGCAGGATCTTCACCGATGCCGTGCCATCCGCCGCGATCTGCCCAGTATAGGTGGCGAACTGACTGGATTCGACCTTCACCTCATTCTTGACCGACTGAAACCGCAGCGAGGAGGCCGCGGGTTGCAACGTCCAGCCGCTGGCAAAGGGGGAGTTCTTGTGCCATCGCCGCTGTGGTCAAACCTACGACGCAGAGCAAAATTGCCCAAAGCCCCTGTCGAATGTAATGGCGCAACGCGTTTCATCCTTTTCAGACAACTGGCCTGATACAGGCCAATCCCGGCATCATCATGGCGGAAACCCATGAACAGTGTGTTCAGATCGACCGCAACAACACTTTGTTGGAGTCCACCGCCGCCGCGATCCGCGTGTAATGCACCTTGCGGGCATTTGACGCCTCTGCCGATCGCAGCAACAGGGTTTCCGTCTCCTCCACAATCTGTTGCGCCTGAACCGCCACTTCGGCAAGCTTGTCCTTGCGCACGGGCACCAGCGGGCGGGAGGTGCGGATGCCCTCAGCCCCGGCAGACCGCGCCGTGGCACGTGGCAATGCCGGGTCCGCATTGGCGACGGCGAGGGCGTTCAGCCGGGCGGCCCCTTGCAACAGCGCAGCCCGCGCATCGGCATATTCACCGGTGTCTGGCATGGCGGCGGCGGCGGCTTCCATCCGTTCGGCAAGGCAGTCGATGGCATAGGCATCATCGGCAAGACTGGCGCAGAACGCCTGACCCGAGGTCAGAATCCGCACAACGCGGTTGGTATTGCTGTTTGACAGCACCTCTGCATCGGCGGGTAAATCTGCGGGAACCACAGGTGCCGCGGCGCGCTGTGCCGACAGTGCCCCGGACATATCCGTGAAGGGCGGCACGAAAACCGAAGGGCTGGCCCCCGCAGCCTCGTCGCCCTGCGAACGCTGGCAGCATCAGCGATACCGATAGGACACAGCCTGTCAAGCGCGGCGCCTTTGATCGCTTCGATCATCATCGCCTTATCCCCGAATACATCGGACAAAGACCAGTTGACAGACAGCGTCATCGCCGCTGTTCCGGCTGTCGAACACATCAACATTGACCCGACGCGTTGAACGAGACATTCCTGACGCTGGCGATACGCACCGATGCGCCCATGTCAAAGGATTCGCCCGTCCATGCCGCATGAAGGCCCAGCGAGTTGGTCGACCCCGATTCCTGCGCCGAGACACCCCTGGTCTTGCCATTGTTGCGCCAGGTCATCCCGTACGCCTGAAGGTCAGCATGTAGGGATAGCTGTCACCGCCTTCGGAAAACCGCGCCAGAAAAGGTAGTGACGGCAATTTTGCCACGCGCCTTGGCCGAGCTTGGCATCGCCCCAGTTGGCCAGACGGTTGGCCTCGATGCTGATGTAGGTCGGATGCGGCGCCTGCGCTATCGGCGCGAAAACTTCAGATTTCAATAGCCGGTATTCACCGAAGGTGCTTTCAGTGACGTGATCGTGGTGCTGATCTGCACGCCAACATTGCGTCTTCGGCGCCGCCCGACGAAAGCCAGTTCATCGACCGTCCGCCGTGCGCCCGCGCCAGATCGGCGAGGGCGCCGGTGTATCTACGCGAACAAGGTGCCGTTCTGGTGCGACTGTCGCCGAGGTATTCCTGCAACGTCAAAAACTTGTCCTGTTCTGCGCGAACGAAGGGTTTGTCAGTACACAGAACAAATGCCACCACTGCAAACAGACCTGAGGTATCGGGTATTATCCTTCATGCGACTGTCCATCTTTGGAACGCCGGGTTCACCATTTTCGGGTATCGTGATCTGATACGTCAAATGTAAGCTCAAAAGATTCGCCAGACGAATCGCCGCCGACTTATGTGCTGCAGACTGTGTCTTGAATAATGATCGTCAAGATTTCCCTGTCAATGACTGGATTTCTTTTCTGCTGGCATCCGGGACTCTTTTTTGTCACTTATGCTAGTACATCGTAAGGCCATGTTCGTACAGACACTGGCCGAGGCTGCACATAGGCGTGGGGATTGTGTTGGTCCGTCCTGGATTTTCATCTTCGCGCGAAACCGTCAGGGGCATGTCGTGCAAGATATCAGACCATTGGCGAAATCGTGGGCCGCGATGTGCAGGCCATCACGTTGCGCGGGGCCGCAGATTCGCGGCTTTGCGTCATCACCTACGGCGCGCGCCTGACGCAACTTTCGGTGCCGGGATCGCCACGGGCATCTTGCTGATATCGTGCTGGGGCACGACAACGGGTCGAGGTAGTATCAGCCGCAGGAACCTTCTCGGGGCCACCTGCTGACGTTATTCCAACCGCATCGCGGGGGCGGTTCAATCTGATGGGCAGGCGGTCCAGCTTGATTGCAACGAAGGGGCGAAGCATCTGCACGGCGGGCGACGGATTTGACCGGAAGGACGGTAGATCGCCGACGCCGCCGACAATGCGGTCACGCTGACCGCCGAAGCCGCAGATGGCGAAATGGGGTATCGGGTGCGCTCAGCCGGACCTGCCGCTACAGCATTGATGCGGAGAACTGAGCGTGGATCGAGATGGGGGCCACGACATTGGCCCGACCGTGATCGACATGGTGAGTCACAGCGACTTAACATGGCGGGGCAGCAGTCGGGCGATGTGCTGGCACAGCATCTGCGGGTGGGGGCTGGCTTTTACACCCCCGTCGATGGCGATCTGATCCCGACGGGCGAAGTTCTGGCAGTGGTGGATACCCCGTTTGATTTCAACACTATGCGGCGTATCGGGGCGGCTTTGCCCGGCCCCTTGGGGTTTGATCACAATTGGTGCCTTTCCAATTCAGTCGAACCCAAATGGGGCGAAAAACTGCGCTTCTGCGCCGAGGGCTGTGGACCCCGCGTCGGGTCGGCGGGTGGAGGTCTGGACGACGGAACTCGGCGTTCAACTTTACACAGGTGGCTATTTCGACGACAGCCTGCCCGGTAAGAACGGGGCAGTTTATGGCCCGTTCAGCGGCTTTACTCTGGAAACCCAGACCTTCCCTGATTTGCCAAACCGCCCGCAGTTTCCGTCAGCACGGCTAAACCCGGGCAGACCTACCGGCATCTTATGGCGTTTGATTTCACCCCGGCCTGACGCCCACCACCCTGATGAAATGCAACGCGATTTCAACACTTGCCGCAGGCAATTCCGCGCCGCAAGACCGCACCAGATTGCCTTGCTTTTGGGCGAACGGCAAACTTGTTGCATATTGTAATACTTTTGATAGCGTATCTTCACGTCACGTTGAGGAGCGTGACCAAAATCTCATGGGAGGAATCATGACTGTTTTCAAACAACTCGCGCTTGGCGCGGGCTGGCGGCGCTTTTGTCCACGGCGGCTTGGGCGGACGGGCTGCAAGGCAAAGTGATCGGCTTTTCGCAGATCGGGTCTGAGATCCGGCTGGCGCGCGGCGGAAACTTCGGCGACGAAAGCCGAGGCTGAAAAGCGCGGTGTTGATCTGAAATTCGCCGATGCGCAGCAGAAGCAGGAAAACCAGATCAAGGCGATCCGTGGCTTTATCGCGCAGGGCGTGGCGGGGATTTTGGTCGCTCCGTCGTATCCACGGGCTGGCACGAAGTGCTGACCGAAGCCAAGGAAGCCAACATTCCGGTTGTCCTGCTGGACCGTGGCGTTGATGCCAGCGAAGACCTGTATCTGACATCCGTGGCGTCGGATCAGGTCAAGGAAGGCCGCGTTGCCGGTGAATGGCTGCTGGGCAATGTCGGCGACAAGACTTGCAATGTGGTAGAACTGCAAGGCACCGTCGCGTCATCGCCGCCATTACCTGAGTAAAGGGTTCGAAGAGGCGCTTGCCTGCGATGCCAACGTGACCATCATCCGCAGCCAGACCGGCGACTTTACCCGGTCGAAGGGCAAGGAAGTCATGGAAGGCTTCCTGAAGGCGGAAGACGGCGGCAAGAACATCTGCGCCGTCTATGCCCATAACGACGACATGGCCGTGGGCGCGTTGCAGGCGATCAAGGATGCGGGCCTGAAACCCGGCACCGATATTCTGGTGGTGTCGATTGACGCCGTGCCCGATATCTTCGCCGCGATGGCCGCAGGTGAAGCCAATGCGACGGTCGAACTGACCCCCAACATGGCTGGCCCTGCATTTGAGATGCGCTGGATGCGTATCTGAACGCGGGCACCGTGCCTGCGAAGTTCATCATCACCGAGTTGAAACTGTACACCCCGGCAGATGATCCGCAGGGCGAATACGACCGCCGCAAAGGTCTGGGCTACTAACGCCCCCATCATCTTCGCCGACCCGAGGCACAGCCCTTGGGTCGGCGGAATTGCTTTCCGACGGCAATAGGGGAACAGTCGGCAGACCAAGGGGGAGGGGGCAGTCAATGTCAGAAACGGCAAAAGCCGTCTTGCAGGCCAAAGGGATCGTCAAGGTTTTCGGCGGCCATCGCGCGCTGGACGATGTGGATTTCGACCTGCGCAGCGGCGAGGTTCATGCCCTGCTGGGCGAGAATGGGGCGGGCAAATCCACCCTGATCAAGATATTGACCGGGGCCTGCGCACCCGACGGCGGCGAGGTGCGGCTGGACGGCCAACCCGTTTCCTTCAGCGGCCCCTTGCAGGCGCAGGGGTATGGCATTGGCACGGTCTATCAAGAGGTGAACCTGCTGCCCAACCGCTCTGTCGCGGAAAACCTGTTCCTTGGCCGTCAGCCGACAAGGTTTGGCCTCTGTCCAGCGCCGTATCATCGAAGCGCGGGCGCGCGATGTGCTTGCGAACTACGGGCTGGATATCGACGTGCGGGCGGAACTGTCCGAGTTTTCGGTAGCGGTTCAGCAGATCGTCGCCATCGCCCGCGCTGTGGAATTGTCGGGCAAGGTGCTGGTTCTGGATGAACCCACCGCCAGCCTTGACCGGAACGAGGTGGAGCGTCTGTTCGATGTGGTCCGCGGCCTGAAAGCGCGCGGTTTGGGCATCATCTTCATCACCCATTTTCTCGATCAGGTCTTTGCTTTGGCCGACCGGGTGACGATCCTGCGCAATGGCCGCAAGATCGCCACGCATGACCTGACGGCCGTGAATACGACCTACTCTGCTGGTGCGCATGATGCTGGGCAAGGATGTGGCGTTTGATCACCACCCCACGGGGTTGGGCGAGGCCGCGCGCGGTGCGCCCCGCGTTACCTTCACCGGCCTTGGTCGCGCCTGGGAATGCGGCCTCCTTCACCCTGTCGGTGCATGAGGGCGAAGTGGTCGGCGTTGCGGGCCTGCTGGGCTCTGGCCGGACAGAGGTGGCCCGGTTGATGTTCGGCATTGACGCGTCGGACACGGGCGAGATCAGGGTGGACGACCGCCCCGTCACCTTGCGCAATCCGGCGCAGGCGGTGGCGGCGGGCTTTGGCTTTTGCCCCGAGGATCGCAAGATCGACGGCATTTTCGGCGAATTGTCGGTACGCGAAAACATCATCATCGCCTTGCAGGCAAAGCTGGGCTGGTTCCGGGCCTTGAACCACGATGACCAGATCGAGGTGGCGGGCCGTTATGCCGAGGCGCTGGATATCCGCGCCGCAAACCACGACATGCCGGTGAAATTCCTGTCAGGTGGCAACCAACAAAAGGTGATCCTGGCCCGCTGGCTGGCGATTGATCCCACATTCCTGATCCTTGATGAGCCCACACGCGGCATCGACGTGGGCGCGCATGCCGAGATTGTGCGCACCATCAACCGGCTGCGTGAAGATGGGCTGGCGCTTTTCGTCATCTCGTCGGAACTGGATGAGGTGGTTGCCTATTCCAACCGCGTCATGGTGATGCGCGACCGGCAGATGGTGGCAGAGTTGACAGGTGACAACGTGTCGCCCGACGCGATTGTTCAGGCGATAGCCGGAACTCCAGAACCTATGGAAACCCACGCATGACCCGGCAGACCGTTCATTTGCGCCCCGCTGGCCAACCGCCCGGCCCCCGCCCGCAACCCCTGATCCTGCGCCTCGCGCGGCCGCAGTTCATTGCGCTTGGTGCCGTGTTGCTGGTCAACTGGCTGCTGTTTCCGGGGTTTTTCAGCATCACCTGGCAGGATGGGCGGCTGTTTGGCAGCCTGATTGACGTGCTGAACCGCGGCGCACCCGTGGCGATCCTTGCCATCGGGATGACGGCGGTGATTGCGACGAAGGGCGTTGATCTGTCGGTCGGTGCGGTGATGGCGATTGCCGGGGCGACGGCGGCGGTGATGGTCACGTCCGGGTTGCCGGGGTGGATGGCGGTCGTGGTGGCCCTGTCGGCGGGGCTGGCCTGCGGGCTGTGGAACGGGCTGCTGGTGACGGCGCTGAACATTCAGCCGATCATCGCGACGCTGGTTTTGATGGTGGCCGGGCGCGGCCTTGCACAACTGGTGACGGAAGGATCCATCGTCACCTTTGACAACCCGCTGCTGGTGTTCATAGGCACGGGGTCGGTTCTGGGCCTGCCCACGCCCATCGTGATTGCCCTGTCGCTGATGGTGCTGGTCACAGTCGCCGTCAGGCGTACTGCGCTTGGTTTGCTGATCGAGGCGGTCGGGGTGAACCGGCGGCTGCGCGGTTTGCGGGTATCCGGGCCGGGCTGCTGCTCGTGCTGGTCTATGCCTTTGCGGGCTTTTGCGCCGCAATATCCGGGCTGATCGTGGCGGGCGACATTCGCGGGGCGGATGCCAATAACGCGGGGTTATGGCTGGAGTTGGACGCGATCCTCGCCGTCGTGATTGGCGGCACCTCGCTGATGGGTGGTCGGTTTTCCATCCCGATGTCGGTGGTCGGCGCGATGATCATTCAGGCGATGAACACCGGGTATTCCTGATTTCCGGCTTTTCACCCGAGTTCAACCTTGTCGTCAAATCCGGGGTGATCATCGTCATTCTGGTGCTGCAATCACCGATGGCGTCACAACTGTTGCAACGCAAATCGCACACCAAAGAACGGAGCGCGCCATGAACCGCAGCCTCAGGCCCAGCTCTTGTGACCTCCGTTATCTTTGTCTTCGCCTATGCCACTGCGGTGCTGCAGTTTCCGGGCCTGCTGTCCACCCGCGTGATGGGCAACCTGCTGACCGACAACGCCTTTCTGGGCATTGCGGCGGTGGGGATGACCTTTGTGATTCTGTCGGGCGGCATTGATCTGTCGGTCGGGGCGGTGATCGGGTTTACCACGGTGCTGGTGGCTGTGCTGGTCACTTGGGCGGGTCTTCATCCGCTGGCAGCCTTTGCCGTGGCTTTGATGGTGGCGGCCCTGTTCGGTGCGGCCATGGGGGCGGCGATCCACTATCTGAAGGTGCCATCCTTCATCGTCACCCTTGCGGGCATGTTTTTGGCGCGGGCGGCGTCGGTTCTGTCGCCTGACAGCATCGGGATCGAGCATTAATTTTACTCGGCCGTTTCCAAGGGCTATGTCCTGCTGCCCGGCGGCGGACGGCTGACTGTGGTCGGCATGGTCATGGTGGCGGTCTTTGTGTTCGGCAATCATTCTGGCACATCGCACCCGGTTGGGGTCGTACGTTATGCGCTTGGCGGGTCGAAACATCAGCTGCACTGATGGGTGTGCCAGTTGCGCGCACCACGATCGCGATTTATACCCTGTCGTCCGTTCTTGCGGGTCTCGCGGTGGTGTTTTCGCTACATCCCGCCGGGTATTCGCTGTCGGCCTTGGGCGTCGAACTGGATGCCATCGCCGCCGTTGTCATTGGCGGCACACTTTCTGACCGGGGGCTACGGCTTTGTTGCGGGCACGTTCATTGGCGTCATGCTGCAAGGATTGGTGCAAACCTACATCGTCTTCGATGGAACCCTGTCGAGTTGGTGGACCAAGATTGTCGTCGGCGCGCTTTTGTTTATGTTCATCGTGTTGCAACGGCTTGTTTTCAGGGCCCCCGGGCCACCAAGAACCTGAACACTTGGACTTACAAAATGAGCGAACCCGGAAGCCTGATCCGCACACTCTCCGGGCGGCCGCCGGCCAGAAACTTCCATTCCTATGTCATCAACGAAGTTGGCCGGGCCATCGTTTCCGGTGACATGCCGGTTGGTTCGAATCTGCCCGGGGATGCCGAGATGATGATGCGTTTCGGCGTGTCGCGCACCGTCCTGCGTGAGGCCCTGAAAACGCTGGAGGCCAAGGGCTTGTCGAAGCCCGCGCCAAAGTCGGTACACGGGTTCTGCCACAGTCACGCTGGAACCTTTTTGACCGTCAGGTGCTGGGCTGGACGCTTGAGGGCGGGCCGTCGCCCGCCTTCGTGCGGGCCTTTCTGGTCGTGCGCGGCAGCCTGGAGGTTCAGGCCGCCAGGCTGGCGGCTGTCCACCGCGAGGACGAGACTATGCGCTTGCTGCACTACTGGCTGAACCAGCGCGTCGCTGATGGCGCATCAGCCTGAACCCTTTGCATTGGCCGAATTCGAGATTCACCGTGGCATTGCGTAGTTCTCGTTGAACCCATTTCTGCGCGCAGCCTCGGGCATCATGGAATTTGGCGTGGCGCTGTCCGTCAAGGCGCGCATCGGGCCCGGCCTGTCTGTTCCGGACGGGGCTGGCGCAGCAAAAGGCGAATCTTTACGCCCATCTGCTGTCGGCGATTGAAACCGGAAATGCCGATATCGCGCGCATGCGCATGGCGCAGATTGTTCAGGTGGATGAGGACAATACTGTAAAGGGCACGGGATAGTTCGGGCACGCCCCGGCAACCGCTGCCGGGGCGCAAGGCGGTGTCACCCCAAAAGATGGGTCTCAGGCATGCCATAGACGGGGGTTTCAATCCCCTCCATCCGGGCTTTCAGTTGCAGCGACAGGAACTGTGAATAGTGCCGCGACTGGTGCAGGTTGCCGCCGTGAAACCACAGCGCCGGCTGCTTGGTCGGTTTCCACATGTTGCGCTGCTCGCCTACCCACGGGCCGGGGTCTTTGGTGGTGTCCAACCCCAGACCCCAGCATTTGCCCACCTTGTTGGCCACATCGCGCCCATAAGGTCTGCCGCCCAGCCGTTCATCGACCCATAGCCGGTGGCGTAGATGATCACATCGGCGGGCAGCACGGTGCCATCCTCCAACACCACCGCATCTTCGGTGATTTCCTTGACCTGCCCATGTGCCAGCTTGATATTGCCGTCGATGATCAACTGGCTGGCCCCCACGTCGATGCAATCGCTCAACCCGCGCCGCAGGTATTTCATGAACAGGCCCGATCCGTCATCGCCCCAATCCAGCCGGAACCCGGCCTTTTCCAGCCCGGCGTAAAACGCGGCATCCTTTTCGCGCATCTGGTCATACAGCGGGATCTGGAACTGGTGCAGGATCCGGTAGGGAAGGCTGGCAAAGATCATGTCCGCCTTGTTAGTGGTCATGCCGCCCTGCACGGCCTTTTCCGAATAGAGGCCCCCCAAGCCGATCTCCATCAGGCTTTCCGAACGCACGATATGGGTGGTGGACCGCTGCACCATGGTCACGTCCACATCGTTTTCCCACAGCGCGGCGCAGATATCATGCGCCGAGTTGTTGCAACGATCACCACCGCCCGCTTGCGCTTGTAGGCATCGGGGCCGGGTGTTTGGACGAATGGTGCTGTTCACCCTTGAACCGCTCCATCCCCTTATACGTCGGCATGTTTGCTTTGGCTGACATACCTGTGGCCAGCACCAGTTGCGAGGGCTTCAGGGTGACTTCCGCGGCCATCACGGTCCACCACCACCGTCCATTCCCCTGTTGCCTCGTCATAGGATGCCGATTTGCAGGTGGTTTTGGTCCAGTAGTTCAACTCCATGATCTTGGTATACATTTCCAGCCAGTCGCCGATCTTGTCCTTTGGCGCAAAAACTGGCCAGTTGGGCGGGAACGGCAGATAGGGCAGATGGTCGTACCAGACCGGGTCATGCAGACACAGCGATTTGTAGCGGTTGCGCCAGCTATCGCCCGGATTGGCGTTCTTTTCCACGATGATCGTGGGCACCCCGAGTTGCCGCAGCCGCGCCCCAAGGGCGATGCCCCCCTGCCCGCCACCGATGATCAGCACATAGGGTTGCTTGGCATACCCAACTCCTGGCTCTCGCCTTCGTCTCAAGCCAGACGGGCGTTCGCCCGCCCAATGTTGGGCCCCCATCTCAATCTGTCATAGCCTAGGGGTTCCTCATAGCCCTTCAATTCGACCATTGAGGTCAGCAGCGTCCAGATCTTGCCCTCTTTCAGACGGATACAGTCATTTTTATGCCCACATAACCACACCGCTGGATAATTGTTACCTGGAAGAGTATTTTAGTATACTTTGTAAAACATATCCTGACAAGGAAATTTATATTTCAGGACCTGCAGTAAAATGTATTATTAAGCAAAGTAAAAATCTGAATATACTGACTTCAATGGATGAAATGGTAAGCCTGGCAAATCAATGGGGCCAAAACAATTAATTTAATGGATCATTTAGGCAAAACATTATGACGGACATCTTCTGCAGTAATTGTTTTTCCGGATAAAATAACTAGTCGTTCTACTACATTCCGAAGTTCCCGGATATTACCTGTCCAGTCATATTCCTTCAATAAAGTTAATAGCATCATCATCAATGGTTTTTCGCAATGCCATAATCAGAACAGATATCTGTCAGGAACTGGTCTACCAGCATTGGTATATCATCTCTTCGTTCATTCAATGACGGAACATGGATTAGTATAACACTTAGCCGATGATAGAGATCAAGCCGGAAATTTTTTTCTTCTACTTCTTTCAATAGATCTTTATTGGTAGCTGCAATTACTCTAACATCTACATTAATGTCTTTATCGGCTCCTACCCTGTGTTATTTTTCCTTCCTGCAAAGCCCTTAATACTTTAGCCTGTGCATTGCAGCTCATATCGCCAATTTCATCCAGAAAAAGTGTACCTCCATTTGCTGATTCAAATTTGCCGATCCGTTGTTTTATGGCAGAAGTAAATGAACCTTTTTCATGACCAAATAATTCACTTTCGATCAATTCAGATGGAATAGCAGCACAATTTACTTCAACAATGGGGCCGATAGACACGGTTACTTTTTTCATGTATCCATCTGGCCACCAATTCTTTACCAACACCATTTTCACCGGTAATTAATATTCTGGCATCTGTTGGTGCTACTTTTTCAATTGTTTCTTTAATCTTTTTTATGGGAGAAGATTCACCAATCATTTCCTGTACTTTACTTACTCTTCTTTTCAACACTTTTGTTTCTGTAACCAAAGTACTTTTATCCATTGCATTTCTGATGGTAATCAGCAACCGGTTGAGATCCGGTGGTTTGGAAATATAATCATATGCTCCTTTTTTAACGGCTTCTACGGCAGTTTCAATATTTCCATGACCAGAGATCATTATGATCGGTACATCCGGATTTATTTCACCGGCCTTTTGTAAAAATTCAATGCCATCCATTTTTGGCATTTTAATATCACAAAGCACCAGGTCAAATGTCTTTTCCTTGAATTTCTTTATTCCTTCTTCACCATCTGCAGCTTCTTCAATCTTATATCCTTCAAAAGACAAAATTTCAGTCAATGTTTTACGAATTGCCTTTTCATCATCAATAATCAATATAATCAGCCATTTGAATAATAATTTATGCAGGTAAAAATAAATGATTTGAATTGAAAGGAGTTTTCCGGGATTTTCTGCAGGAAAGTGTAAATAGTTATAAAAAACTGTACCAAACTTAAATAAAGACGAGCGTTCTAAAAAAATAGAGGCCGGGTAGAAACCCAGCCTCGTTTTTAAAATCCAATATCCTATGAAAAACCGAGACGAAGATGCATTTAAATACTTAAAACGTTGCATGATAACCGTAAATAATTTTATTTTTTATAGTATTATTAAATCATATAAAAAGCCCTGCAATTATGATTCAGAGCCTTGATAAATAGTTCAAGAATAATATTACTTTATTTTAAGGTACATTACTTCTTTAACCAGCCTTACAGTTCTGGGAACGTCTGGTAAAGCAGCAGCAACCAGATTGGGTGCATAATGCAAAGGGGCATCAGCAGCCGTAATGCGACGTATAGGCGCATCCAGGTAATCAAATCCTTCTTTTTGGATCCGGTAGGTGATTTCTGAAGAAATTGAAGCAAATGGCCATTGTTCTTCCACAATAACAAGTCGGTTGGTTTTCTTTACACTTTCAAGGATCGTCATCCAATCTAACGGACGAATAGTACGCAGGTCAATTACTTCTGCACTGATTCCTTCTTTTTCCAGTTCAGCAGCAGCGCCCAACGCCACTTTCATCATTTTATTAAAAGAAACAATGGTTACATCCTCGACCGGCTTTTTTTATATCAGCTTTTCCTAATTCAATATAATATTCTTCTTCAGGAATTTCCATTTTATCACCATACATCTGCTCACTTTCCATGAACATCACCGGATCTTCTTCATACCGAATGGCCTGTTTTAATAATCCTTTTGCATCATAACCATTGCTGGGAGAAACAACTTTAATTCCCGGAATATTTGCATAAAGTGCTTCAAAAGCTGTAGAGTGCTGAGCTCCTAACTGACCTGCCGAACCATTTCCACCTCTGAAATACAATCGGACAGGAAATTTGTCCCCCACTCATTGCCAGCATTTTAGAAGCTGTATTTAATATTTGATCTAAAGCTAAAACTGCAAAATTCCAGGTCATGAATTCAACAATCGGTCGAAGTCCATTTTGTGCAGCACCTACACCAATTGCCGTAAAACCCAAGTTCTGAAATAGGTGTATCAATCACTCTTTTAGGGCCAAATTCAGCCAGCATGCCCTGGCTTACTTTATAAGCTCCATTATATTCTGCTACTTCTTCTCCCATCAGATAAACCCTGTTCATCCCTTCTCATTTCTTCACTCATTGCTTCTCGGAGTGCATCCCGAAATGCGATTGATCTTGCCATTTATGTTTTTTAAGTGGAGCAAATTTAAGAGAGATGGCTGATAATACCTAACTGTCCTGCTCTACCCAAATTCGCTAATTCAGTTTATAAATGCCAGACGAACAATGATATCAGGAATTATATAACCGATATAAAATATAATAAAGTAATTGGGATGAATCTCCATTCTGGCTTTATATTAAATTACCTGGTTTAACTTTTTAAGAATTATTTTTCATACAGAAGGGTTTTTTCCCCATTCTTATTAACTCTGTAAAATTTATCCCCGGCTATATATAAGGCTTCAGATTTTCCCTCTGCATGTTGCACGTCTGTATTAAATAGTTTACCGTCGTAGAGTACGCTGATTTTATTTGCAATAATTGTATGACCGGTTGCTATGTGCTTAACTTTGTACAAATCTAAAGTACTGTCAATCTGAGATGGAAGTGCTTTTGATTCGCCGTAGTAATAACCACGGTACCAAAAAGGTCCGGCATCACTATAAATTATATCTGTGATCAGGTCAGGATATTCATATGTTGTATCTGCATAGTAGGGTCTTGCAATTTTATTGATCCTGGAAACAGGTAATCCAATTTTGTTCACAATTGCAGATATGCCTCCATGTATAAATAAAACATTCCCCACTTTTTCAATGATATTTTTTGTACGTAGCCATCTTCCTAATTCCGTATTTTCACTATAAAGGTCATTATAGCTAAGTTGCAAAACTTTTGCATTGTCAATATATTTTTCATTTACATACCTGAAATCACCATTCAGATTCATAATTTCATGATTCCCTAAAATAAAATGTACATATCCACCGGCATTAATAGCTTTATCTTCTAAAGAATAAATAAGCCATAATACTTCTGTTACAAAACTACCCCTATCAAAAAAGTCCCCTGTTAATACCAAGTGGCCATCACCAAATGTCCAGTTATAATTTTTGTCCATCACACCATTCCCAACTAATAAATCCCTGAAGGCAGTAAAACTGCCCTCAATATCGGATATAACCAGCATTGTTTTTACTGATTTAAATTCAGCTTTTTCATTTTTTAATTGAGATTTTAATTTAACTGTAAAAACCTGACCTGGTTCTTCTGTGTGTACAGTTAAGGTTAATTTATCTTTTTCAGAAGATTTTACGCTGTCAGTATTAACAATTTTTGATCCATCCTTTTCCTCAATATAGCTGGTAATGATATGATCGTCACGGTAAAATACATAAGGGCCGTCTATAGTCGTAACAGCATTATGACTTGATATGTTTCCAATTGTTTTCCCCATAAATGTCAGAACAAGAAAGGAACAGATGATCAGAATTTTTAATAGTTTCTTGTTATTTAGCATCACTGGTACTTTTTATAAAAAATGACTGTGCTTCAACTGCCAAAGGTTGCATTGCATTGTAAATTAAAAAGTAATGACATAAATTAAAAATCTTTCTTCATACTGATCCATAAAAAAAACCGCCTCGGTTTGCAAGACGGTTTATAATACATTTTAAATTAATTAATAAGGCAATATAATAACTATGGGTATTTCCTGCAGGACCTGTCCAGTTTATTTTATAATAATAAGTTCCTGATCCGGGACATGAAGTAGGGTTCCCGGTTGCATCAAGTCCGAATGTACTGCTTACAGCTATATTTGATGTTACATGATCTACCTGACCAGTTGTGATCCTGGCATTACAATCCTGCCTGATAACAATGGGTTCTGAAATGGCTGTGGTAAACGTTCCACCGAAACGATTGGTTCCCCATTCTGCAACATTTATTATCCCATTTTCAGTATGAGTACCTGATATAGTAACTACGATTCCATTGTTATAGGTAAATACATATTTTCTGGCAATTTTCCAGTTGCGTTGTGTCCCGTTATCAAATTTGATTGACAATCCATCACTATTGATCAGATGAGTAATTGAATTAAGAGTTGGTAAATTGATCAATAATCCTCCGCTTTGATTCGTCATTGTTTTAGTCCCGTTAATGGTAATACTTTTATTATCCCTGGATCGGGTAATTTTCAGGTTTTGGAATGTTACTGTAACAATTGCACCGGCGTTTTTCCATCTTGTATTTTGCGGCATGGATAATATCACCACCCCGGTACGGGTGCGGTTCCCCAGACAGTTAGCGCCATTATAGGTAATTGTAATTGTTTTTGGATTCGACATTGTATCAACCACAACCGTCGCATCACATATCAGAGACTGCACTTCTTCTCCTCTGCCTGCAAATGCCTGTTCACTATTCAGCATTAAGTTAGCATCAGCTGCAACTGCATCTACTTCATTAGACAACCGGAATTCATCATCTGCCTGTGTTGTCGCTTCCGTTTGTGTGTCATTTGCTGTACCCTTTTCTTTTTGACATGACGTAAAAGAAATCATCAGGGCAAAACTGAAAATCATAAGATAAAAGAATTGTTTTTTCATTTTTATTGATTTGTTTTTTATAAAATTTGAGGAGTAAACCGTAAAGCATTTGCAACTTTTAAAATTAATTCATAAATAACGCTTAGCATACTCAATACCCTGTAAAACGGGTATCAATGTGTAATAGTATAAAAAGAAGAAAGGATTATTACTGAACTACCCTGGGGAATAATACGATTGGGTATTTAATTATAGCATTATTTTCAGTCAGGAGAAATAATAGAATAAACAGCAGTGTCCAGAAAACTACCTTTAAAAAAATAATTTTCTTTGAAGTATGCTTCTCTCTTAAAACCAGTAGATTCCAGCGCTTTCTGAGAGCCAATATTTTCCGGATTAATATGCGCTTCAATAGAATGAAGATGTAATTTTTTAAACCCGAAATCGACCACTTTAGTAATCGCTTCTTTTGCTAATCCTTTTCGCCAATGATCAGGATGCAATACATACCCCAATTCGCCCCGATAATGTTCTTTTTGAAATTTCCAAAGACAGATATTGCCTATTAATTTTTCGGGTTTATTTATTAACGCTAAGCCCCAAATGATCGCTTCATTGTTATTGATTAAATTTTCGCTTCTGAGAATGTGTTCTTTTGTTTCATCGATATTTTTTTCAGGAATTTTGTCTATGTAGCGCATCACTTCATCATCAGAACGAAGAAAAAAAATTTCCGGTGCATCCTGTAATGTAATTTGCCTGAACAGTAGCCTTTCAGTCGTTAATACCGGAAAAGGGTTTAAGTTTATTGTCAACATTGTAGCCTGAATTTTATCTACTCTTATCAAAATACAGTTGTTATTATTACATTTGCAAAAATTACATTTTTCAGATTTTAAATAAAACTGATAAATAAAAATAATCAAGATACCTGACTTTTCAGTTACGTTAAAAAACAGAAATGGTTAAAAAGACCTATTATAAGACAAAAGATTATTGCAAGGTGAAATTTAGCTTGCAAATAGATGGTGCGGAATCAATAAGCATCCTGGGGCTGAACAATGATTGGAAAAAAGTCGTTAAAATGAAAAGAAAAAAAGACGGGACTTTCAGTGTCGCCCTCAATCTTCCAAAAGATAGCCGGCATCAGTATAAATACCTGATAAACGGAAAAGATTGGTTAAATGATCCTGGTGCTGATGCTGAAATCCCAAATAATTTTGGGGGGACAAACAGTATGCTTATACTGTAATCTTTAAGTCGTTTACTATTTTACATAAAATTTTGATGACTGATAGATTTAATTGAGAATTGACTCGTTCAGGGATAAACTCCGGGTCAATTTCGTCTATCCCTTCTCAATTTACTTTAAAAAGAATGATTTTTTTGGAGATTCGAATTCAGTATCTTTGTATAAACTCACCCTTTTAATTCTCAACAAGTTAAACCCGTACTTTACGTAACAACCTAAAATAATTTATAACAACAATTTTAAGCTTACATGGCAGAAACCTGGAATAAAAAAGAAAGAGAAAAGAAAAAACGTCAAAAGAAAAAAGAGAAAGAAGAAAAAAAGAAAGAACGAAAAGAAAATGCTACTGACGTTAACTTCGAAGATATGCTTGCTTATATCGACGAAAACGGTAATCTGTCTGCAACTCCTCCTGATCCCCGCAAAATGAAAAAAGTGAATCTTGCCGATATTGAAATAGGCGTTCCCAAACAAGAGGAATCGACCCTGCAGATCTTATAGGAAAAAGGAACTGTTACATTTTTTAATGATATGAAAGGTTTCGGTTTTATTAAAGATCACGAAACACAAGAGAGTGTCTTCGTACATATTAACAGCATAGAAGAGCCCATTCAGGAAAATAGCAAAGTGATTTATGAGGTTGAAATGGGACCAAAAGGCGCTAATGCCGTCCGGGTGAAATTGGCTTCTAAAACTGTTTAAGCTTATTCAATTTTTCCAGTTTACAGATTTATAAAATCACCTGTTAATCTTGTTTTTTTTCTATTAATCATCAATTAATAGAAATTTCCCTTCACAATAAAGAAAATTCATCGCACGGAGAATAAAGCGTACCTTTGTGCGTCCAGCCGTAGAACAGGCGGCGCCGTGTGGTGCGTGAAGATGCGCGGCGCGGGCAGCTCGTAGAGGCTCGGGTGGCAGGTCGTGGAGAGCACCAGGCCGCGCACGCGCGACAGGTCGAAATCGCCGAACTGCCAGTCGAGCGGCTTGGGGTCGACGGCCACCACCAGGTCCGGCACGACGCCCGCGCGCTCGAGCGCGTCGAGGGCGTGGAAGCAGGTGATGACGAGCGCACGCCCGCTGGCCTGGCGCAACAGCTCGACGTTCTTCGAGAGCGAGGGACCGGGCGAGGACGGGCCCGAGCGACT
>CAVYZK010000004.1:0-580831 GCA_963772935.1 uncultured Alphaproteobacteria bacterium
ACGTCCGCTCCGTCCGCACACCCGCCCCTCAGCTTGGACAAAAATCTCCGTCATAATCTATGCGTTCAAAGACGGTGGTTCGTCGCGGCGAGGCGGGGTATGCTGTTGCGGATGCAGGGATAAAGGGGTGGCTATGTCGGTGTTTGCGCTGCTGGCGGATATCTTGTTTGTCGGCCATTCGCTGGTCGGGCCGACCTTGCCCGGGCTTGTCGAGGCGGGGCTTTCGCAGATGGGCCAGCCGGGAGTGGTGCAGGCGCAGATCATCAACGGCGCGCCGTTGCGCTATAACTGGGACAATTCGGCCAATGCCGAAGGGAGTGGACGCGCGGGCGGTGCTGGCGCAGGGCAGGATTGACGCGCTGATCCTGACCGAGGCCATCCCGCTGGCGGGCAACATCCAGTACAATGACACGGCGGGCCAGATTGCGGCCTTCGCGGGCCTTGCGCGCGAGGCCAACCCGGACGTGCGGGTGTATTTGTACGAGACGTGGCATTCGCTGGCCTCGGGCACCGGGGTGACGGTTGCCGATGATCCGGGGGCGGGGGTGCCGTGGCGCGAACGGATCACCGACGATCTGGCGCTGTGGGCCAGTGTGGCGGGGCCGGGGGTACAGATCATTCCGGCAGGGCAGGCGATGGGCTTGCTGGCGGATGAGATTGCCGCCGGCCGGGTGCCGGGGATCACCGATATCCGCGATATGTTCAGCGACGACATTCACCTGAGCGGGAAGGGGCTGTATTTCGTCGCCTTGGTGCATCTGGCGGTGCTGACGGGAAAGACGCCGGAAGGGTTGCCACCCAAGCTGACGCGTGCCTGGCCCACGCGGGATTCGGTACTGACCGAGGATCAGGCGGCGGCCTTGCAGCGGGTGGCTTGGGCAGCGGTGCAGGCGTTTCCGGCGCAGTTGGAGGCGGTTGCGGCAGAGGCGGCCCCGGCCGCCTTGACTGCCGCCACGACAGAAACCGTTGCGGCGGCTGACCCGGTGGTCGCACCTGACGCTGTGGGACCAGCGCCCCCGATGCCCAGTTTTGCCCCCATCGCCAACCCCAACCTGACGCTTGGGCTTGCGGGGGTGAATGACTGGTCGGTGCAGCAGCCCTTTTTGAACCTGATGAAAACCGCCCGGCCCTGGACCGGGCATTTGCCCGGCCAATGGGGCGGGTGGGACCATGATCGTCTGGCGCAAGCGGGTGTGCTGGACGCCAATGGCTGGCCCAAGCGCCTGCCGCCTGAGATCACGGGTCTGTCCACGTTGATATTGACCGACCTTCCTGCAGAGGCGGCAGGAGTCGCCGGGCGCTATGTGCTGACCTATGCAGGCACGGCGGATGTGGCGGTAGAAGGGGCTGCCAAGGTGGCCGAGATGGCACCGGGGCGGATCGTGTTCGACTATGCCCCCGGCACCGGGGCCGTGCTGATCAACGTCACCGCAATTGCCGAAGCCGACCCGTTGCGCGACATGGTGGTGGTGCGCGAAGACCGCGCGCAGG
The DNA here is from genome assembly GCA_963772935.1 of uncultured Alphaproteobacteria bacterium. Lineage (GTDB taxonomy): Bacteria > Pseudomonadota > Alphaproteobacteria > Rhodobacterales > Rhodobacteraceae > JANNNF01. Next base: position 1,492 of record CAVYZK010000004.1, read on the forward strand.
CACTGGCGGCGGGCGAAATCTTCAACCCCGACTGGCTGGCGCGTCTGCGCGGCGTGTCTGGCCTGCGGTTCATGGATTGGATGGCCACCAACAACTCCCCCCTCGCCCGTGCCGAAGACCGCCCCAAGCCGGATGACTACACATGGGCCCGCAACGGTGTGCCGATGGAGGTGATGGTGGGTTTGGCGAACGAACTGGACGCCGACCCGTGGTTCACCATCCCGCATCTGGCCGAGGATGCGCTGGTGCTGGAACTTGCGGAACTGGCGCAATTCGGGTTGGAGCCGGGATTGCAGGCCTATGTCGAATATTCGAACGAGGTGTGGAACTGGCAATTCGCCCAAGCCCTTTGGGCCGAGGAACAGGGCAAAGCTCGCTGGGGCCGCGATCAGACATGGGTGCAGTTTTATGCGCTGCGGGCGGCACAGGTGATGGGCATCTGGTCCAACGTTTACGGGGCTGAGGCCAAGACCCGACTGGTGCGGGTGATTGCCACCCAGACGGGCGCAAAGGGGCTGGAGGAGCAGATTCTGGAAGCACCCCTTGTGCTGGCCGAAGGGGTGGATATCGCGGGCAGTTTTGACGCCTATGCGGTGACAGGCTATTTCTCGGGCCTGCTGGGGGGCGACAGCAAACTGGCGGCGGTCAAGGGCTGGCTGGCGGAAAGCGCGGCTGCGGGGGATGCGGCGCATCGCTATGATCTGGCGGTGACGAAGGCGGCGGCAGAGTTGCGTAACGGGGCCACTACGGGCGTGCCGGAAGATACGCTGGACATGCTGCTGACCGACACTTTGCCCTATCAGGCTAGCGTGGCCGCCAAGCATGGGTTGCGGCTGATCATGTATGAAGGCGGCACCCATGTGGTGGGCTATGGTGCGGCGGTGGACGATGCGGAGGTGACGGCATTTTTCACCCACCTGAACTTTACCCCCGAAATGGGCGCGCTTTATGCCGATCTGCTGGCAGGTTGGGCGCGGGTGTCGGACGCGCCGTTCAACGCGTTTGTCGATGTCTATACCCCCAACAAATGGGGCAGCTGGGGGGCCTTGCGCCATCTGGGCGACAGCAACCCCCGCTGGGATGCCTTGGCCAAAGGATGCGGCGCGTGCTGAGTGTCATCATCCCCGCCAGCAACGAGGAGGGGTTTATCGGCCCATGCCTTTCGGCGCTGCTGGAATCTGACCCGGTGCCGGGGGGGGCCGAAGTCGTGGTGGTGGCCAACGGGTGCCGCGACCGGACGGTTTCGGTCGCGCAAGGCTTTGCCTCGCTGGCCGAAGCGGCGGGGTGGGGGTTCACCGTGCTGGACCTTGCGGCAGGGTCCAAGCCACTGGCGCTGAACGAAGGCGACCATGTGGCGCAGGGGGATTTGCGCGCCTATCTGGACGCCGATGTGGTGGTCAGCCCGCCCGTGATGGCACAATTGGCACTGGCCCTGGCGGGGCAGGATGCGATCTATGCGGGGGCCTCGCCTGTCATTCCGCGCGCGAAATCGCTGGTCACGCGGGCCTATGCGCGGTTCTGGTCTGTGCTGCCCTTTGCCCGCAGTGTCGCGCCTGGCTTCGGGCTGTTTGCGGTGAACAAGGCGGGGCGGGCGCGGTGGGGGGCGTTTCCGGCGATCATCTCGGATGACACGTTTGTGCGCCTGCAGTTTCAGCCCGAAGAACGGGTGCAGGTGCCCGGCACCTATCTCTGGCCGATGATTGAAGGCTTTGCCGCTTTGGTGCGGGTGCGGCGCAGGCAGGATGCGGGAGTGGCTGAACTGGACCGCCTTCATCCGGGCATTCTGGCGCGGGAAGGCAAGGCCCCGCTGCGGCCCCGGCGGCTGGCGGGGATGGCGCTGGCGGACCCGGCAGGGTTTGCGGTTTATGGCGCGGTGTCGCTGGCAGTGCGGGCGCGGCGGGGGACGACAGGGTTCACGCGCGGGCGCTGATGTGCAGTGATGCACACTGGTGGCGCGCTATGAGGTGTTTTGTTCTGTCTGCGCAGGCTTATGTTTGTCCCATAGGAAAACGGAGGCGATGATGACAACGATTCCCGGCATCCACCATGTGACAGCGATTTGTGGCCCGGCGCAGGCCAATGTGGCGTTCTACACCGGGCCGCTGCGGCAAAAGCTGGTCAAGAAGACCGTCAATTTTGACGATCCCGGCACCTATCATCTGTACTACGCCGATGCATCGGGCAGCCCCGGCACCATCCTGACCTTCTTTCCCTTCGCCGATGCCGGCCCGGGTCGAGCAGGGCCGGGGATGGCCTCGGCCTATGCCTATGCGGTGCCGGATCTGGACGCGGTGATGCGCGATCTGACCGAAAGCGCGGTGGCCTTTGCAGGCCCGGTGGACCGTTTCGGTGCCCGCGTGATCACCCTGCGCGACCCCGACGGCGCACCTGTGGAACTGATCGAGGATGCCACGGCCCCCGATGCTCACGGTTTCCATTCGGTGACCCTGTGGGAACGCGACCCGGACCGGACGGCGCGGTTGTTGACCGATGTGTTCGGGTATGAGGCTTTGGGATCGGAAAAAACCGCAGGGTTTTCGCGGCTGCGGCTTGCGGCACCGGGCAGTGAGCGGGGCCGGATCATCGACATCATCCGCAGTGATGCGCCGGCCAACGGTCGCCCCGGGGCTGGCACGATCCACCACGTCGCGTTCCGGGCCAAAACCCAAGAGGATCAGCACGGCTGGCAGGAAAAGCTGGCCAGCGTCGGGCACCGAACCACCGAGGTGATCGACCGGCAGTATTTCAACGCCATCTATTTCCGCGAACCGGGGGGCGTGTTGTTTGAGATTGCCACTGACCCACCGGGGTTCGCGGTGGACGAGTCTGCAAATGCCTTGGGTCAAAAGCTGATGCTGCCGCCGCAGTATGAACCCATGCGCGCGCGGATCGAACGCAACCTGCCGGTGCTGAAGGTGGCACGGTGAAGCGGGCAGGGCCAGCCGGGGCCAGCACGGGCATCGTGCTGGCGCATGGGCGCGGGGCGGATGCGGCGGATATCCTTGGGCTGATCGCCGCCTCTGGCCTGACCGATGTGGCGGCTGTGGCCCCGGATGCGCCGGGGCATAGCTGGTGGCCAACGTCGTTTCTGGCCCCGTCGGCGCAGATGGAACCCTTTGTGGTGCAGGGGGTTGCGGCCATGCGGGCGGGGGTGGAGGCGTTGGAGGCCGAAGGCATCGCGCGCAACCGCATCTGGCTGGGCGGGTTCAGCCAAGGGGCGGGGCTGGCGCTGGAAAGTTTCGCGCGCAGCGGTGAAGGGCTGGCGGGCGTGTTCGGATTTTCGGGCGGCTTGATCGGCACGGCCGATGCTGGCGGGCCTTCCGATGCGGCGCTGTATGGGCATGCGGACAAACGCTTTGACTATGCCGGTCGGCGGGATGGGGCAAAGGTCTGGATATCGGTCCACGCCCGCGATCCGCATATCCCGGTAAAACGGGTCGAGGATAGCGCAGCCGTTCTGCGCGCAATGGGGGCAGAGGTTGCAACCCGCATCCACCCCGGGGCCGGGCATGGCATGCTGGCTGAGGATATGGCTGTGCTGCGGACCTATCTGCGCGGCTGACATTGCATTTGCTCTTTCTGAAATACTCCCGCCGGAGGCATTTGTAAAAGCCTCCGCTGGGAGTAATTCGAGCGGCAAAACCTTCCCTTTACCAACCTTCTTCAGCCCGGAATCAAGTGCTGCGCGCGCCGGGCAATGCCCCACTGCCCGTCAGGCGTTTGCTTTTGCAAATGCTGAAAGGGGGCCGCCCCCTCGGGCGGGCATTCTGCACCGTCACCTGCAGAACTACTGTCGAAGAAGTTGAACCATAAATCGCGTAGAACGGCCGTTGTCTGCCCACCCGGCTGTCGGGCATCGCCCTTTCGTAGTGCATGTTAACAGGGCACACCGGAAATCGGGGCCGGTTCCATGAAGGATCATCCTGCTACAGATCAATCGGCGTAACGTCAGTCCAGCCGCAGCGGCCCGCCAGTTCCTGCGGTGTGTGATCGGTGCCCACAGCCATCGCCGCGCGGACACCCACGGATTTGCGGTTGTGCCAACGGTCACGCAGCAGGTGCAGGCCGGATCGGCTGATCTTGAGGATCGGGGTGCGCAGGGGCAGGGCGGTGCGCCATTTGGCCTGCATGAATCGGTAGGCCTCGGTAAAATCCTGCCCCAAGGCGTCGTGGTAGCGGTCGTTGTGGATGCAGGGCAGGCCGGGGACATAGGCCCCCATGCCCCGCGCGCGGGCCTGTTGCACGATGTCTGTGCCGTACATGTGCCAGCCCGGAAGCGCCTGATCAAACCGCAGACCAGAGGCGCGGCGCAGCACGATCAGCATTTCGTCAAAGGATTGCACCGGCGCGGGGGACAGCGGCACCCGGCCCACGATCATGCCCAAGGACGACGACCAGACCGGGCCTAGATGCGCGCCGTCCAGCCCGATGCCAAAGGCCCCGACCAGCGCCCAGTTGGGGTCTGCGGACTGAACCTCGGCCAGGCGAGCGGCCAGCAGATCTTGCCAGCCATGGGGCAGATACACGTCATGGTGCGCAAAGATCACGATGGGGGCGGTGGTCACATCCAGCGCGCGGTTGTAGGCCACGGCGGCAGAGGGGGCATCCGTTTCCACGTGCAGCGGCATCAGCGCCGCACAGGGCGATTGCGCCAGATTGGCAGCCAAGATCGTTGGCGAATGGCTGGCGGCGCACAGGACCATATCGGCGGCGGTATAGGTCATGGCCGGCCTTTTGAGATGAACAGCGTGGTCAGCTTTTCTGCCTGCGCGTCGATATCATGCCGGGCCAGCACCCGCGCGCGGCCCGCGCGGCCCATCTGTGCCAAACGGTCCAACGGGGTGGCGGCCACGGTGGAAATGGCATCGGCCAGACCTTGCGCATCGCCCGCAGGCACCAGCCAGCCGCAGTCGGGCGTCACCAGTTCGGGGATGCCTGCGATGGCGGTGGCGATGACCGGGCGGCCTGCGACCAGTGCCTCCATGATCACCATCGGCAGGCCTTCAGCGAAGGACGGCAGGATCAGCGCCGTCGCATGGCCAAGGGTTTCGCGCACCCGTGCCTCGTCCAGCCAGCCCGTCAGCGTCACGCGAGATTGCAGCGCGTGGCGGGCGATCAGGCTTTCCAGCAAGGGGCGCAGGGGGCCGTCGCCCACCAGCGTCAGGTGCAGGCCGGGATGGTGAGGGGCGGCAAGGGCCATGGCCTCGATCAGCAGGGCAAAGCCCTTTTGTTCGGAAAACCGCCCGATGGCCACCAGATGCGGGCCACCAACAAGGGGTGTGGGTTCGGGAAAGCGCCACGGCTCGATCCCGCAATGCACCACATGCAGATGCGGCCATTCGGCCTGCCCCGCCCAACGGCACAACTGGCTGCGGCCATAGCTGCTGATTGCAACGGCGAAGGCGGCCTGAGTGACCTTGTCGCCCAAGGCGAGCGCGCGGGGGGCGTCAAACTCCTCGGGGCCATGCACGGTGAAACTGTAGGGCGCGCCGCCAATGGCGTGGGCCAGCATGGCGACAGTGGTGGAATTGGTGCCGAAATGCGCATGCAGGTGGGGGATGCGCAGATCGTGGCAGCGGCGGGCGACATGGGCGGCCTCGGCCAGATAGATCAGGTGGCGCAAACGCCCGCCCGATCCGCCGCCCCCGGCCCCAAGCGCGCCGCAGTGCCATGCCAGCCGCAGCGCGGACAGGCTTTGGCGCGGGTGCCGGATCATCCATTTCAGCGCCGACGCCAGCAGCGCGCGTGCGCCCATGTCCAGCACATGTTCGGTGCGGCCATCCTCGGCAATGTCACCCGGATCGACCAAGGCCCCCCGGTCCGACCGCATGGCAATGCGCGTGACCTGCCAGCCCAGCCGTTCCAGCGCCAGAATCTCGCGCCGGATGAAGGTTTGCGAGGGCAAGGGGTAGCTGTTGATCAGGTAGGCGATTTTCAAATCCAGGGTCCGTGGCAGCGGGTTCTGGCAAAGCATCCCTTGGTCGCGTAGCGGATGCAAGGGCGGCTTGTTGGTGCGTTGATTGACGGCGCCGAACTGTGCGCCTAGGGTCGCGCCGATACGATATGCGGAGAATGGCCCTGTTCAGCACCTTATCCGGTTCGGGCCTCTTTGCCCGCGCGCTGCGGGGGTCTGCGTTCACCGCCGGGGCCTATGCGTTCACCCAAGCCATGCGGCTGGCGTCGAACCTGATCCTGACGCGGCTGCTGTTCCCCGAGGCGTTCGGGATCATGGCCTTGGTGTCGGTGGTGCTGGTGGGGCTGGCGATGTTTTCCGATGTGGGGATCGGGCCCGCTATCTCGCAGCATCCGCGTGGCGACGACGCGGCGTTTCTGGATACGGCCTGGACGATCAACGTGCTGCGGGGGGCGGCGCTTTGGGGTGTAACCTGCCTGATGGCGTGGCCAGCGGCGGTGTTCTACGGGGCCCCCGAACTGGCCGCGCTGTTGCCTGTGGCGGGGCTGAGCCTGTTGATATCAGGGTTCAATCCGACGCGGATTGATACCGCCAACCGTCATCTGTTGCTGGGGCGTGTCACGGCGCTGGATTTGTGCGCGCAGGCGATTGGCATTGTGGCCATGGTGCTGCTGGCATGGGCGCTGCAATCGGTCTGGGCGCTGGTCATAGGGGCAATTATCGGGTCGCTGGCCAAGCTGGGGCTGATGATGTGGGGGCTGCCGGGGGCTACGAACCGCTTTCGCTGGGAACCCGCTGCGGGGCGGGATCTGATCCATTTTGGCAAGTGGATCTTCCTGTCCACCGCCTGCGGGTTTTTGCTGTCGCAGGGGGACAAGGCCATACTCGGGGCCTATCTGCCGTTGGAGGGGTTGGGCGTCTATAACATCGGCTACTTCCTTGCCTCCTTTCCGGTGCTGCTGGCCGGGGCGGTGACGGGGCGGATCATGATCCCGATTTACCGCGACCGCCCGCCCGCCGCGTCGCCCGACAACGCGCGGCATTTGCGTCGGTTGCGTTATGGGCTGACGTTGAGCGTGCTGGGCTTGCTTGGCCTGATGGCGCTGGTGGGTGTTGGGTTGGTGGGTGTGATGTATGACGCGCGCTATGCCATGGCGGGGGGCATCCTGGTGGCGATTGCCTGTGCGCAAATGCCCATGGTGCTGGGCATGACCTATGACCAGGCGGCATTGGCGGCGGGGGATGGGCGGGCGTATTTCGGGGTGATCGCGGTCAAAGCCGTTGCGCAGACCCTGCTGTTTCTGGTCGGCGCGCATTACTTTGGCCTTTTGGGAGCCCTTGTCGGGCAGGGCGTCGCACAAGTTGTGACCTACCCCGCAATCATCTGGATCGCGCGCAGGCATGCGGTTTGGGATGCGCGCCACGATCTGCTGTGTGGCCTTCTGGCAGTGGTTTTTATCCTTATCGCGCTCTGGGCGAACGGGCTTGCGGTGTCTGCCTTGCTCTTGCCGCCGTTTGGTGGCTAAAAGGGCCTGAATTTCTGCCCTTTCGACCCGTCCCCAACGAAATAGCCCCATGCAAATAGATCAGACTGCTATTCCTGATGTTGTCATAATAACGCCAGCGCGTTTCGGTGATGACCGGGGCTGGTTCAGCGAAACGTGGAATGCCGACCGGATGGCGGCAGCAGGCCTTGCGCTGACCTGGGTGCAGGACAACCATTCGATGTCGGCCAAGGTGGGCACCCTGCGGGGGCTGCATTATCAGGCCCCGCCGCGCGCGCAGGACAAACTGGTGCGTTGCTCGCAGGGGGTGATCTTTGATGTGGCGGTGGATATCCGGGTGGGATCACCGACCTATGGCAAATGGGTGGGGGTGGAACTGTCCGCCGCCAATCACCGGCAATTGTTAATCCCCAAGGGGTTCCTGCACGGGTTTGTGACCCGGACGGAAAACACCGAAGTGCAGTATAAATGCACCGATCTTTATGCGCCCGCACAGGACGGTGCGGTCCGCTGGGATGACCCCGATATCGGCATCGACTGGGGTCTGACGGGCGAACCGGTGTTGTCGGCCAAAGACGCGGTGGCCCCGTTGCTGGGCACCATAACTTCGCCATTCGTATGGGAGCCTGCGCCATGAAACTATTGATTACCGGGGGGGCGGGGTTCATCGGGTCTGCTGTCGTTCGGCTGGCCGTGGCGCAGGGGCATGAGGTGGTGAACCTTGATGCGCTGACCTATGCCGCCTGTCTGGACAACGTGGCTGGCGTTTCGGGGTCGAACCTCTACAGCTTCGAGCAGGCCGATATCCGTGACCGCGCCGCACTGGACCGCATCTTTGCGCTGCACAAGCCCGATGCGGTGATGCACCTTGCGGCCGAATCCCATGTTGACCGCAGCATCGACGGCCCGTCCGATTTCATTGACACCAACATCACCGGCACCTTCAACATGCTGGAGGCCGCGCGGACTTATTGGGTGGCGCAGGGTCGGCCTGCGGGGTTCCGCTTTCACCATATTTCCACCGACGAGGTGTTCGGCACTTTGGGGGAAACCGGCCAGTTCACCGAAGACACGCCCTACGCCCCGAACAGCCCCTATTCGGCGTCCAAGGCCGCGTCCGACCATCTGGTCCGCGCGTGGCATGAGACGTACGGCTTTCCGGTGGTGATGACCAATTGTTCCAACAACTACGGCCCGTTCCATTTCCCGGAAAAGCTGGTGCCAGTGGTTATTCTGAACGCGTTGGCGGGCAAGCCCATTCCGGTTTATGGTGCCGGGCTGAACGTGCGCGACTGGCTTTATGTCGAAGACCACGCCGATGCGCTGCTGCATGTGGTGGCCAAGGGTCAGTTGGGCCGGAGCTACAACATCGGCGGCGAGAACGAGGCCCGCAATATTGATCTGGTCCACATGATCTGTACCCTGCTGGACGAGATGCACCCCGAAGGCGCGCCGCATGCCGACCTGATCACCTATGTAACCGACCGCCCCGGCCATGACGCCCGCTATGCCATTGATCCTGCGCGGATCCGCGAGGAACTGGGCTGGCGTCCGTCGGTGACGCTGGAACAGGGCCTGCGCAAGACGGTGCGCTGGTATCTGGACAATGAGGCGTGGTGGAAACCCCTGCAGGCCCGCGCCGGGGTCGGCACCCGGTTGGGGGTCAAGGGGTGAAGGTTCTTGTCTTTGGTCAGACCGGGCAGGTCGCGCGGGAACTGATCCGCCGCGCGCCGGCAGATGTGCGGGTTACGTCTTTGGGCCGTGACCGCGCCGATCTGGCCGACCCTGCGGCCTGTGCTGCGGCAGTTGCTGCGGCGGATGCCGATGTGGTGATCAACGCGGCGGCGTGGACGGCGGTGGACAAGGCCGAGGCCGAGGAAGACGCGGCGGCGGTCGTCAACGGGGCGGCCCCTGCGGCGATGGCGCGGGCCTGTGCCGACCGGGGGCTGCCGTTCCTGCATATCTCAACCGATTACGTGTTCGATGGGGCGGGGGATCAGCCGTTCACGGTGGATCATCCGACTGCGCCCCTTGGGGCCTATGGCCGCACCAAGCTGCTGGGCGAACAGGGCGTCCGGGCGGCAGGGGGCGTGCACCTGATCTTGCGCACCTCTTGGGTGGTGTCGGCGCATGGCGCGAATTTCGTGAAAACCATGCTGCGTCTGGGGGCAACCCGCGATGCACTGACCGTGGTCGCCGACCAGATCGGCGGGCCGACGCCTGCCGCAGACATTGCCGATGCGCTGTTCGTGGCGGCAAAGGCACTGCGCGACGGGGCCACGGGTGGCACCCATCATTTCAGCGGCGCACCCGATACCAGTTGGGCCGATTTTGCCCGCGCGATCATGGCGGGCGCAGGGCTGCCTTGCACCATCACCGACATTCCGTCCAGCGCCTATCCGACGCCGGCCAAACGCCCGCTCAATTCCCGGATGGATTGTTCGGCGTTGCAGCAAGCGTTCGGCATTGCCCGCCCCCGGTGGCAGGCGGGCCTGACTGACATTCTGACAGAACTTGGAGCGAAAGCATGACACAGCGCAAAGGTATTCTGCTGGCCGGTGGGTCGGGCACACGGTTGTGGCCGATCACCATGGGTGTGTCCAAGCAACTGCTGCCGATCTATGACAAGCCGATGATCTATTATCCGCTGTCCGTGCTGATGCTGGGCGGCATCCGCGAGATTGCGATCATCACCACGCCGGAAGACCAGTTTCAGTTTCAACGCTTGCTGGGCGATGGCAGCCAGTGGGGCATCAGCCTGACCTATATCACGCAGCCGTCGCCGGACGGTCTGGCGCAGGCCTATCTGCTGGCGAAAGACTTTCTGGACGGCGCGCCGTCCGCGATGGTGCTGGGCGACAACATTTTCTTTGGCCACGGCTTGCCGGAAATGCTGGCGAGTGCTGACAGCCAAAAGGGCGGCACGGTGTTCGGCTACCGCGTGTCGGACCCCGAGCGCTATGGGGTGGTGGCGTTTGATGCCGATGGCAATGTGGGCGCGATCATCGAAAAGCCCGAGGTTCCACCGTCAAACTTTGCGGTGACGGGTCTCTATTACCTCGACGCCCGCGCCCCGGAGTTTGCCGCCAAGATCGTGCCCTCTGCCCGTGGCGAGTTGGAAATCACCGACCTGCTGGAATTCTACCGCGCCGAAGGCAGTCTCAAGGTCGAACGCATGGGGCGCGGCTTTGCCTGGCTGGATACCGGCACGCATGGCAGCCTGCTGGATGCGGGCAACTTTGTGCGCACGCTTGAGGCCCGGCAGGGCTTGCAAGTCGGCTGCCCCGATGAAATCGCTTATCGGCTGGGCTGGATCGACATGGCAGGGCTTGCCGCCCGCGCGGCGATTTTCCGCAAGAACGACTATGGTCGTTACCTGGCAACGATCCTGCAAGAATGACCTGATCAGCGGATTTTGGCGAAAAATTAACGATTGGCCCGCCAATATGCAATTCCTGCTGGAATTGTTGCCAAATCGCGCACAAGACTTGGCGGGCTTGGGGAACCCTTTGACAAAGGTGGGGCAATGACGGTTGGCGTGATGATCAGCGGGCTTGCAGCCAGCTTTGCAGGATTGTTCGCGGCGTTGCTGGCAGGCCATGCGCTGCATCTTGCATTGGTAAGTTACAGCCTGGCAGGCCTGTGTGGCGCGTTGACTTTTCTTTTCCTCATGTTGCAGTCCGACACACAACCCTGACGCACAGTGTTGCCCCTGTTTTGGGAAACAATGATGTGCCGCGCCTGATCGGGCCAAGTTGACCCCGGAAAGGCGATTGCAGCCCCTGCGTGTGGGCCCCTCGCGAATCACTCTTAGCCCTTCTGCTTGCGCGAAAATCCGCCAAACAACCGTGGGTGGAGCGTGCGCCAATTGTGTCATCGTCCGGCCGGAACTGTGGCAAGAAATCTGACATAACGTGGCGAAAATGTGGCGGATACGCCCTATGCCCTGTCGCCAAGCCCCCAAGAAAACGCGTAAAATACAGGTGGGGGCGTTCTATTCGAGTGCTAGTCATGTTCTGCCAAACACGCAATTTAGATGAAGCCTTCGCGGTGCTTTTGGGCGCTGCGGAATGCTGTGGTTACGAAATTCGGCTGCTACTGTCTGCGGATCGCTGACAATGACAATCAGTTATCCAAAGTTTACCGGCGGCGAGACCGCCAACCTGCCGCCGCCGCCAAGTCAGGCCTTGGCGTGGAAGGCATTGCCAAAACGGCGTGGGCTGTATCGGGCGCTGTTCAAGCGCGCGATTGATGTGGTTGCCGTGGTTCTGGCTGTCCCGGTGATGGTGCCGCTGATCGCCGGGCTTGCGATTGGCGTGGCGCGCGAAGGCGGCAATCCGTTTTACGCGCAGGTCCGCGTGGGCAAGAACGGCAAGCCATTCCGCATGTGGAAACTGCGCAGCATGGTCAACGATGCCGACGCCCGGATGGAGGATTATCTTGCCTCCAACCCCGAAGCACGGGCGGAATGGGACAGCACGCAAAAGCTGCGCCATGACCCGCGCGTGACGGGCTTTGGCCAAATGCTGCGCAAATCGTCGCTGGATGAACTGCCGCAACTGTGGAACGTGCTGCGGGGCGACATGAGCCTTGTTGGCCCGCGCCCGATGATGCTGAACCAGCAGTCGCTGTATCCCGGCATTGCCTATTACGCGCTGCGTCCGGGCATCACCGGGTACTGGCAGACCGCAGGCCGCAACCGCACCACGTTTGAGGCCCGCGCCGAATATGACAGCGCCTATGAAGAAGCGCTGTCCTTCGTCACCGATATGCGCATTCTGGTGCGGACGGTTGATGTGGTGGTCAAGGGGACGGGCTGCTGATCTGCCCTGGACCGAATGCGAAAGACCCGCCCCGGGAACGGGGCGGGTCTTTTGCGTGTTGCGCCACAGTCAGGCGAAGGCAGACGCCACCAGCAGCAGCATGGTCATGCCTGCCGCCAGCACCACAAATCGGGGCAAGGCCTGAACCTGTTTGCGCAGATCTGGCAGTGCCGTCAGCGCATCGTTGCCCCGGCGCGGTTTGCCAAGGTCCAGATCGCCAAGCACGACCACCGGGCGCAGGCCCAACTGGCGTTCCATCTGCGCCGAGGTGCGGACCACCGGGTGCAAAAGATCCAGCAGGAAGGCCAGTGCCAGACCGGCCATGACGCTGAAAAACGCGCCTGCCAGAGCGATTTTCTTGCCCCCGGAGCCTACAGGATAGGGCGGCGTTTCGGCGCGTTCCAGCAAGGCAAAGCGTTCACCTTGCTGACGGTCTGCCAGACGCTGCGTGGTTTCAGCCTCGGCCAGACGGCGGGTGATGACCTGCGACTGTTCGCGCAGTTGTGAAAGCTGGCGGTCATAGCCGGAAAGCTGCCGCTCCACTTCGGGGGTCTGGGCGATTGCGGCCTCTACCTCGGTGCGGCGGGCGGTCAGGGCGGCCTTCTGTTCGGTCAGGACGGCGGCCTGCGCCGTCAGGTCAGCCAGCCTGCGTCGTTCGGTGGCGCGCAGCGTTTCGGCGGCATCGAGCGGGGCTTTGTCGGCCATCACCGCCAGCAACTGCTGATCCAGCGCCCGGGCATCACTGTCCAGCGCGATCAGTTCATTCCGCTGGGCCTCGACCATGGTGGGCAGGGCGGTGGCATGGGCATTCTTGTAATCTGCAATCTGGCGTTCCAGCGTGGCAATCTCGCCCTCGATCCGCGTGCCTTCGTCTGAGAAGAAGGCAAAGGTTTCGCGCGCCTTGTCGGCGGTGCCGACGGATGACATATCCAGAATGCTTTGGGCAAAGTCATTGGCGACCCGGGCCGCTTGTTCCGCATCCCCCAGACGCGCAAAGACGACGATCGCTGCAAGGTTCGCAGGCGCGCCGTAAGTCTGGCTGCCAACGCTGGCCACGCCCTGAAACCAGACCGACGCCCGCAGCAGGCCAATCTTCTTGTCGGTGTCCAACGGCAGATCGGCGAACAGGCCCTGCCGTTCGATCACTGCCAGCATGGCATCACGGGTGGTCAACTGCTGTTCAATGCCTTGCAGCAGGACCGCAGACCCGGTTTGATCTGCCCCATCCCCGGTGACCTGTGCGCCCTGCACCTGAATGGTGGCCGCAGCCTCATAGGTGTCGGGCCGGGTCTTGGCGACGATCACCGACAAGACGATGCCAAGCACAGTGATCAGCCCGATGATCCACCGGCGGCGGAACAGGAAAGAAATCAGATCGTCGAAGGTTTGTATCTGCCCCATGCCAGCCTCACCGTTTGCCGTAGGTATAGCGCTGCGCGCCGCGGTCTTGCGCACGATTCAGCACCACACCCAATAAGGGCAGGCGTCCGTCAAACAACTGCTCGCAGGCGCGGATATCGGCGGGCGTGGTTTTGGTGCCATCGGTCACCAGCAGCACGGCATCCACCTGGCCTGCAAGGCCGATCACATCATCCGAACCAAGCGCCGGGGGCAGATCATAGATCACCACATCCGGTTGCAACTGGTCACGCATCGCATCCAGTGCGGCAGCGGTGTCGGGGTCTTGCAGCAGGGCGGCGGGGTTGGTCACAGGCTCGCCGTTCAGGGCGAGCGCCAGATTGCGGCCCACCCGGCGGAAATGCGATTCCAGCGGTTGGTCGCCTGACAGGAATTCCTGCAAAGGCTGTGGTTCCTTGACGCCAAACAGGTCCGCCAGTTGCGGATTGCGCAATTCCAGATCCATCAACACCGTGCGGCACGATGGCATCCGCGCCATCGACAGCGCCAGATTGGCCGCGACAAACGACTTGCCGCAGCCATGGGTGGGCGAGGTGATGGCGACCCGCCCCCAGCCTTTGGCGGCAAGCGCCTGAAGGATCTGGGTACGCAGAATATCAAAGGTGGCGGCGGCCGGGCTTTGTGCCGTTTGGGTAAACAAACCGTTTCCAGCCAGCCGATCCGCGTCGAGAGTGATCTTTCCGATTGATTCCCAGACCCGCGCGGGGTTGGGGGCGGCCAGTGTCAGTGGTGACAAGAAAATCTCACGCCCGGTTTTCTGGTCCAGTGTTATGGCACGGCTGGGCACCGCCTGACCGGGGCGAAACACCGACACGCCCGACCCGCGCGGCGCGGAGGCACCGGGATTTTTATCGTCGCCGGTTTCGTTGGACATCAACACATACTCCTGCCCTGCCGGTTCTACGGGCTGGGCCCCCAAGATATTGTGTCTGTACATCGAAGTCACGGGCCCCTGCGAGGCGCGGGCCAAACATGGCGCACGCCGATTTACATCCCCCGCTGACACGCAGGACTGGTGCCGAAAATTGCGCCCAGGCCTGCGCGCAAGCTGCACACATGGCGGTGGCCGTTCTGTCCGGGCCCCCGCCCAACACAGATATTCCTAGCAGATGTCTGGCGAAAAAGAAAGCAGGGCCGGGCATTTGGCCTTCTGTCTTAAGGCTTGGCCGCAGCCTGTTGCGGCCTTAAGCTGGGGGAATGACAGATGCACAAAAACATGGCTTGCCTGCCGCCCCCATCGTCGATGCCGTGGTCATTGGCCGCAATGAAGGCGCGCGGCTGATCGCCTGCCTTGCCTCGTTGCAGGGGCAGGTGCGGCGATTGGTCTATGTTGATTCGGGGTCCAGCGATGGATCGCGCCTTGCCGCCGCCGAGGCTGGGGCGATTGTGGTGGCGCTGGATATGGACGTGCCGTTTACGGCCGCGCGCGCGCGCAACGCCGGGCTGGCCGAACTGGCCGCACAATCGCCGCGCGCCGATTTTGTCCAGTTTGTCGATGGTGACTGCGCGGTAGCCGAAGGGTGGATCGACGCCGGGCTGGCGGGGTTCGCGGCGCATTCGCGGGCGGTGGTCGTCTGCGGGCGCAGGCGCGAACGCCACCCGGAGGCGTCCGTCTGGAACCGCCTGTGCGACCGTGAATGGGACACCCGGGTTGGCCGCACCCGCGCCTGTGGGGGGGATGCTCTGATGCGCCTCGCGGCGGTGCTGCGGGTGGGGGGGTATCGTGAAAGCCTGATCGCGGGCGAGGAGCCCGACCTGTGCCTGCGCCTGACCCGCGCGGGCGGCGAGGTTTGGCGGATTGAGGCCGAAATGACCCTGCATGACGCTGCCATGTTGCGGCTGGGCCAGTGGTGGCAACGGATGCGGCGTGCGGGCCACGCCTTTGCCGAAGGGGCGGCGCTGCATGGTTCCGGCCCGGAACGCCATTGGGTGGTTGAAACCCGGCGGGCGGTGGTCTGGGGATTGGGCGTGCCCTTGGCTGCGGTGGTGGCAGGGCTGCTGCATCCCGCGGGGTTTTTGATCGTGATGGTATGGCCGGTGCAGATGCTGCGGCTTGGCTGGCGATGGCGGGCCGATGGCTGGGCAGGGTGGCAGGCGGCGCTGTTTACCGTGCTGGGCAAACTGCCCGAGGCTCAGGGGGTGGCGACCTACTGGCTGAACCGGCTGCGCAATCGGCAAGCAGGCTTGATCGAGTATAAGTAGTCAGCCGAACCGCAGCCGCAGCGCCGCCAGTGCCTGCCCCGGCAGCACAGCCGCACAGGCCGCATAGCGCGGGATCAGGCGGCGCGGTGACGTTGCCGCCCGCCACATCCATTCCAACGCGACCGCCCGCATCCATGCGGGGGCGCGGTGCTGGTGGCCCGCAAGAAAATCCAGGCCTGCGCCGATTCCTGCAAAACCCGTCTGGGGGGCCGCGTGGCGTCCGAACGCCGCCAGCATTTCTTGTTTCGGCGCGCTCAGCGCCACCAGGCATAGACCTGGCCCCAAGGCAGCCACCTGCGCCATGATGGTGCCCGCCTCGGCCCCAGATGGATCAAACCCGAAACTGGGGGATATCATCGCCCCAATGCGCACCCCTGGCACCTGCGCACGCAGCGAGGCTGCGGCCTTGGCCAAAGCATCATCCGTGGTGCCGACCAATGACACCGGCAGGCCCATTTCCGTCATCAGCGCGCACAGCGGCACCACCATGTCCGACCCCGGCACCAGACTGACGGGCTTTCCCGCCAGATGCGACAGCCAGACAATTGGGTTGCCATCCGCCACCACCAGATCGTGCTGCGCATAGGCCCGGCGATACGCGTCCGATGCGGCCAGTTTCACCACATGATCCAGATTGATCGTCGCCAGCGCAAAGCCCAGCCCCTGCGACAGCCGGGCACGCACGGTGGCCAGCAGGGTCGCCCGGTCAGGCTGATTGATCGTGATCACGGTCTGATCAAAGCGAAACTGCACGGATATATCCTGACGGCTTGTTTGGGCGCTGTCTTAGCAGTGTTGTGCGGGTAAAGCGACGGGGGGACGCGCGCGGAACAGACTGTTTCCCAAACCGAAGCCTTACGGTCCGCAGCCCGATGGTCGCCTTCGCCCTGTCATGCTATACACGCCCCATGACGCCCCAATTGCCCGAGCGCCCTCTTGGCTGACCCAAATATCTTTGCCTACGTCATGCTGCTGGCATGGCCGCTGGTTGCGTGGGTGCTTTACACGCAGCTGGACCCTGCACGGGCGCTGATCTGGACGCTGCTGGCTGGCTATCTGCTGTTGCCCCCGGTGGTGACGATTGATTTTCCGGTGGTGCCGGACCTGCGCAAGGAAACCATTCCAAACCTTATGGCCATGCTGCTGTCGGTCTATCTGCTGCGTGACCGGGTGCCTGTACTGACCGAAGGTATGGTGGGGCGGGTATTGATCGGTCTGTTCCTGCTGTCACCGTTTGCCACGGTTCTGACCAACACAGACCCCTTGTATGCGGGGGCGTCCATTGTGCCGGGGATGCGGATTTACGATTCCGTGGCCGCGATGGCAAATCAGGCGATTTTTCTGATGCCGTTCTTTCTGGGGCGGCGCTATCTGGGCACGCCGCAAGCAATGCAGGCCCTGCTTGCAGCCTTTGTGGCCGGGGGGCTGGCTTATTCCATTCCCATGCTGATCGAGGTCCGGTTCAGCCCGCAGATCAACGTCTGGATCTATGGCTTTTTTCAGCACGACTTCTTTCAGACCATCCGCTTTGGCGGTTATCGCCCGGTGGTGTTCCTGCCGCATGGGCTGTGGGTCGCGTTTTTCACGCTGATGGCGCTGTTGTCGGCGGTGCTTGCCTTTCGCAATGCCCCGCCCGATGCACGGCCGATGCGTCTGCTGGTGGCGCTGTATCTGGCTGGCATGCTGTATCTGTGTAAATCGGCGGGCCCGGTGATTTACGCCGTCGTTGCGGCACCATTGATCCTGCTTGCGCCACGGCGGGTGCAACTTTCGGTGGCCGCAATGCTGGCGGTGATCGTGGTCATGTATCCTCTGCTGCGGGGTCTGCAGGTTATTCCGGTGGAACGGATCGTGGCCGCAGCCGAAATGGTCAGCCCGGAACGCGCGGGGTCCTTGGCGTTTCGCGTGGCGAATGAGGAACAACTGCTGGCCCGCGCGGCAGAGCGCCCTTGGTTCGGTTGGGGCGGCTATGGCCGCAACCTGATCCGAGATCCGGTGACGGGGAAAGAGCTGACGATTGTCGATGGGGAATGGGCGATCCAGATCGGAATTTATGGCTGGCTGGGCTATATCGCCGAGTTCGGCCTGCTCGCCTTGCCGCTGATCCTGATGGCGCGCGAGGCGATGTTGCAACGGGGCGTTGTGTTTTCGCGGGTGGCCTGCGGGATGGCGCTGATCCTTGCGGTCAGCATGGTGGACCTGCTGCCAAATGCCACGCTGGTTGCGATCACCTGGCTGATGGCGGGGGCGTTGATGGGCTATGCCGAAGCACTGGCGCGTGACCGCAAGACCCGCGCAGCGCTTGGTCGGCTGACGATGCAACCCAACCGGACGGTGATCTGATGTTGCGGGTTGATGTGGGGGTTTTTGCGCATAACGAGGCTGCGGGCATTGCCGCCATGGTGGCAGAACTGGCGCGGCAGACATGGCCGGGGATTGATGCACGCATCGTGATCCTGTGCAATGGCTGCACCGATGACACCGTGGCACGCGCGAAGGCGGCGGGCGGGGTTGAGGTGGTGGACTTGCCCGAAGGTGGCAAATCCCGCACATGGAACCGTTTTGTGCATGATCTGTCTCGCCCTGATGCCGAGGTGCTGATCATGGCCGACGCTGATATTCAGATGCCAGAGGCGGACAGTTTGTCGGCATTGGCAATGACACTTGCTGCGTTCGAAACCCTGCATGTGGTCAACAGCCGCCCCGTAAAGGACATCGCCTATCGTCCGGACGGGTTGTCCGTGCTGGACCGTATCATCGCAGCGGCAGGCGGGGGATTGGACGACTGGCGCACCGCCATATGCGGCCAGCTTTACGCCATCCGCGCCGATGTGGCCCGGCGCTATCACCTGCCCATCGGTTTGCCGGTCGAGGACGGGTTTCTGCGCGCGATGGTGTTGACCGATGCGCTGACCAATGACGGTGATATCGGCCTGATCGACGGGGCGGATGTGTTCCATATCTATGCGTCCGAACGGACCATTCCGGCCTTGATCCGCCATCAGACCCGGATCGTGATCGGGTCGGCGATCAATGCTGCCGCCTTTGCCGACCTGCGCAGCTTGGCCCCCGATGCGCGCCATGGGGCGCTAGCGCAAGCGGCAGTGGATGAGGGCTGGCTGGCGGCCATGGTGGCGCGGCAGTTGCCACGCGCGCCCTTCGGTTTTGTGCCGGTGCATTTTCTGACCAAGCGCCTGTCGCGGATGACGCTGCGTCGCTTGCCGATCACTTTTGCCGGGTTTTTCTTTGACGCGATTGTTTACGCAATCGCGCAAGTTCGGATGGCACGCGGGGTCGGGGCGGGGTTCTGGTAGCGCCGGTTGCCTTATTCCCCCTAGTTTCGTGGCAGCATTGTGGCATTAACAAGGCATTGTCACTCGCGGGGATATGATCCCGCAATGGTCCCGGCGTGGGTATCGCTAACCCAAGATTTACGCTAGTTTCAGGGGGTTGGGCGTGTGGCGTGTCAGGGTGATCTTGCCATGCTGCAAAGTGGGAATGGGTGTTTGACGGTGGCGAGCAAGGACGAGAAGCTGGCGCTGGACCAGATCAGTGAAACCGACATTGCGATTGTCGGCATGGCTGCGCATTTGCCCGGAGCGCCGGACATCGCGACCTATTGGGCCAACCTCGCCGCCGGGGTGGAATCGATCCGGGTTCTGTCGGACGATGAATTGCTGGCTGCGGGCGAAGATCCTGCGCGGATGCGCCGCCAGAACTATGTGCCCTCGGCCGCTGTGCTGGACAAATTCGAACATTTTGACGCCGATTTCTTTGGGTTTTCCCCGAAAGAGGCCGCGATCCTTGACCCTCAACACCGTCATTTCATGGAGGTGGCGTGGGAGGCGCTGGAAAACGCGGGTCACCCGCCCGAAAATTTCAAGGGCGCGATTGGTGTGTATGCCGGCTGCGGCATGGGCAGCTATTTCTATTTCAACCTTTGCTCCAACCCCGATCTGGTGGACAACACCGGTATGTTCCTGCTGCGCCACACCGGCAATGACAAGGATTTTCTGGCCACACGTGTCAGCCATATCTTCGACCTCAAGGGGCCGTCGATCAACATTCAGACCGCCTGTTCCACGTCTCTGGTGGCCGTGCATTACGCGACCCAAGCCCTGCTGAACGGCGAATGCGACATGGCTTTGGCCGGGGGCGTGACGATCGAGTTGCCCCACGCGCGGGGGTATTTGTATACTGAGGGCGAGATTCTGTCGCCCGACGGCCATTGCCACGCGTTCGACGCCCGCGCACAAGGCACGGTGTTCGGGTCCGGTGCAGGCTGTGTGGTGCTGCGCCGCGCGGTCGATGCCGTGCGCGATGGCGACCATATCTGGGCCATCCTGAAAGGGTCGGCTGTCAACAACGATGGAGCGGCCAAGGCTGGCTATCTGGCCCCGTCGGTTGATGGTCAGGCCAAGGCAATCGCCGAGGCGCAGGCGGTGGCGGGCGTGTCCGCCGATACCGTCAGCTATATCGAATGCCACGGCACCGGCACCTATCTGGGCGACCCGATTGAGGTTGCCGCCCTGACCGCCGCCTTCCGCGAAACCACTGATGCGGTGGGGTCGTGCCGTATCGGGTCTGTCAAAACCAACATCGGGCATCTGGATACCGCCGCCGGGGTGGCGAGCCTGATCAAGGTGGCGCTGTCCTTGCACCACCGCCAACTGCCGCCAAGTCTGGGCTATGATGCCCCGAACCCCTCGATTGATTTTGAAACCAGCCCGTTCCGGGTGAACGATCGTCTGACCGATTGGGCGTCCGATACGCCTCGCCGGGCTGGGGTCAACAGCCTTGGCGTTGGTGGCACCAATGCCCACGCGGTGTTGCAGCAGGCCCCGGTACGGCAGGAGTCTGAGGATAGCGACTGGCCGTTCCAGCCCATCGTGCTGTCGGCCAAATCGCGGGCTGCGCTGGATGGTGCATCGGCCAGGCTTGCCGCCCATCTGCGCGCGACGGACGATCCGTTGGCCGACATCGCCTATACGCTGAAAGAAGGCCGCCGCGCCTTTGAACGGCGCCGCGTCCTGGTCGCCGCGTCGCATACCGAGGCGGCAGCCCTGCTCGATGGCAGCGATCCGCGCCGGGTGTTCAGCCATGACTTCCTTGGCGACGACCCCGAAGTGATCTTCATGTTCCCCGGCGGCGGCGCGCAATATGCGGGCATGGCGCGGGATATCTATGAAACCGAGCCCGTGTTCGCCGACTGGATGGACCGGGGGTTGGCGATCCTGCAACCCAAGCTGGATTATGATATCCGCAGCCTGTGGTTGCCGGAAAAGGGCGCAGAGGCTGCGGCCAATGCCGCGCTGAAACGCCCGTCTGTGCAATTGCCGCTGATCATGATCACCGAATATGCACTGGCCCAACTGTTCCAAAGCTGGGGCGTGCAGCCTACGGCGTTGGTCGGCCACTCGATGGGCGAGAATACCGCCGCCTGCCTTGCGGGCGTGATGAGTTTTGAGGATTGCATCGGTCTCGTGCATCTGCGCGGCAGCCTGTTCGATACGATTGCGCCGGGTGGCATGCTGTCGGTGCCGCTGTCAGAGGCCGAGTTGCGGCCTTGGCTGATCGGCGATCTGGACCTTGCATCTGTCAACGCGCCGGGTCTGTGCGTGGTGTCAGGCCCCGATGCGGCGCTGAATGAACTGACCGCTGCCTTGGCGGCGGTGGACGTGGAAACGCAGCGCATCCAGATCGACATCGCGGCGCACAGCCGGATGTTGGCGCCAATCCTGGGGCGCTTTGGCGATTACCTGCGGTCGATCAAACTGCACGCACCCAACCTGCCGATCATCTCGAACACTACTGGGGTGGAACTGACTGCCGCGCAGGCCACCAGTCCCGACTATTGGGTGGCGCATCTGCGCAACACCGTGATGTTCCAGCCCTGCATGGCGACGCTGACCAGCACGCCAAACCGGGTCTATCTGGAAATGGGGCCGGGGCGGGCGATGTCATCGCTGGCGCAGGCCAACGGGGTGGCAGGCACGGCGGTGATCGCGGCGCTGCGCCACCCGGATCAGAAGATGGCCGATGACCAATGGCATATGGCCGCAATTGCGCGGCTGTGGGCCTGCGGTGTGCCCGTGGATTGGCAGCCGATCTGGGGTGAGGCCCGGCGCAACCGTGTGGTGCTGCCGACCTATGCGTTTCAGCGCAAACCCTATTTCATCGAACCGGGCCGCGCGCAGACTGTCGAGGCGACGGCCCTGCCGGCCCGCAGCGACGATCTGGCGACGTGGGGGTGGAAACCGCATTGGACGCCGACCAGTGCGGCCTTCGACGTTGACGATCTGGCTGATGCGCCTGCGCAAAGCTGGTTGGTGTTTCTGGACGACGAAGGTCTGGGTGCCACCACCACCGCCCGCCTGCGCGCGGCAGGACACCGCGTGACAACGGTCCGCACCGGCGATGCTTTCGGGCGCGACGGGGCAAATGGCTATATCCTCGCTCCAGAGCGGGGGCGTGATGGATATGACGCTTTGATTCGTGATATGGTTGCAGCAGGGCATCCCCCCACCCGTGTCGCGCACTTCTGGCTGGTGACGCGTGGTGAAACTTTCCGTCCCGGTTCGAGTTTCTTCCACAGAAATGTGGAACAAGGGTTTTATTCGTTGATGTTTCTGGCGCAAGCGATGGCAGAGGAGAACCTGCCCCGACCGATCCACCTGACGGTGGTGACGACGGGCGCTGCATCAGTGAAATCCGATGTGCTGGCCTATCCTGAGAAATCGACTGTTCTGGGGCCGTTGCGGGTCATTCCGCGCGAATTGCCTTTGGTGACGGTATCAGCGCTTGATCTTGTTCTGCCCCCTGCGCCCCGCCGTGGTGCGGCTGATCTGACCGCGTTGACCGATCAGGTGCTGGAGGAACTGCTGGCTGAGCCTGCGCCGGTTGTGGCGGCCTTGCGGGGCGAAAAGCGCTATGTGCAAGGGTTGCGCCCCGTTGCGTTGGCTGACGACAGTTTCACCCTGCCGCAGGCTGCGCATGTGTTGATCACCGGTGGGTTTGGCGGCATCGGCCTGACCATCGCCGAAGATCTGATCCGCCGCTTTGGCGCCAAGATCACCCTGATCGCCCGGCGCACCCTGCCGGATCGCGCCACTTGGGGCGGCTATCTGGCGACGCATGACCCCGCCGATCCGCTGGCCCGCCGCATTCTGGCGTTGCAACGGCTGGAGGCTTTGGGCGGCGAGGTGCTGGTTTGCGCCGCCGATGTCTGCAACGAGCAGGACATGCAAGCTGCAGTCAGTGCCGGGGTGGCGCGCTTTGGCGCGGTGCGGGCAGTGATCCATGCGGCGGGGGTGGTCGATGACGGCCCGCTGATGACGAAGGCCCCGGCGCAGGTCGAAGAAGTTTTCGCGCCGAAACTGCATGGCACGCAGGTGCTGCACCGGTTGTTCCCGGATGGCAGCCTTGATCTGCTGGTGCTGTTCTCGTCCACCTCGACCGTAACCGGGCCTGCCGGGCAGATCGACTATGTGGCGGCGAATGAATATCTGAACGCCTATGCCAAGTCGCGCAGCCACGGCAAGACGCGGGTGATTGCGCTGAACTGGGGTATCTGGACCGGGGTTGGCATGGCAGCCGAGGCGCTGGCAGACCGCACGGGCCGCCCGGCGGCACCGCGCCTGCCGATTGCGCAGCCGATGCTGGACGAGGCCACCTTTGACGGGCAGGGCAACCGGCTGTTCACCGCCAGCTATGGCATGGACCGTTGGGTGCTGGACGGGCACCGCACCAAGGCGGGGCAGGCCCTGATCCCCGGCACCGGGATACTGGAGATTGCCGCCGAGGCGATGCGCGCGCAAGGTGAGGCAGGCGCGTTCGAGGTGCAGGATTTGTACTTCTTCCGCCCGCTGGATGTGGCGGATGGGGCCAGTCTGGATATCCGCGCGCGGCTGATGCGCAGTGACGAAGGCTATGCGTTTGAACTGCGGTCCGCCGTGCCGCACAAGGGCCGGACGGGCTGGCAGTTGCACGCGCAGGGGCGGGTCTTGCCGGTGGCGGGCCTCGCGCCGCGCATCGACGTGGCGGCGATTGCGGCACGGTTGCCCGGCGCGGAACTGGGCGACGGATTGCGCAGCCCGCAAGAGGAACATCTGAACTTCGGCCCCCGCTGGCGCGTGCTGCGCAGCCGCAGTCTTGGCGCAGGTGAAGGGCTGGCGCGGTTGACGCTGCCTGCTGCGTTCCATGCCGATCTGGACCAGTCTTGGGTGCTGCACCCCGCGTTGATGGACCTTGCCACCGGCTGGGCCATGGGCCTGATCGCGGGCTATCAGCCCACGAACCTGTGGGTGCCGGTGTCCTATTCCCGCATCGTGGTGCATCACGCCTTGCCTGCCGATATCGTCAGCCATGTGCGCAACGCCGCCCCCAACCGGGCGACGGACCCTTCGGCGCAATTCGACATCACGCTGGCCACGCCAGACGGGGTGGTCTGCGTCGAAATCCACGGCTTTACCATCCGCCGACTGGACGGCGCGCTTGCCTTTGCCAAGCCCGACCCGCGTGAGTTGGAGTTTGACGATGGCAAAGCATCGGCCAAGCCCGCCTCGCCCGCCGAAGAACGGCTGCTGCACACGTTTAGCCAGGGCATCCGACCCGATGAAGGTGCCTCTGCCTTTGCCCGCGCGGTGACTACGGGGCAGTCGCAGATCATCGTCTCATCGCTGGACCTGCCCGCCCTGATCCGCCAGACCGCCGAGGCAGAGGCTGCACGGGCCGAGGGGCAAAGTTTCCAGCGCCCGGACCTCGACACCGCCTATGTCGAACCGCGCAATGATGTGGAACGCACGCTGGTGGGCTTCTGGCAGGATTTGCTGGGGGTGGCGCAGGTCGGGGTTGAGGACAGCTTCTTTGACCTTGGCGGCCACAGCCTGATCGCGGTGCGGCTGTTTGCGATGGTCAAAAAGGCGTACCGAGTGGAATTCCCGATCTCTATCCTGTTTGAGGCCCCGACGATTGCCCGCTGTGCCGCGCTGATTGCCGATCAGATCGGCGATGTGACCGACAGTGGTGCCGCGACCCCGGTCAAGGCTGCTCCGGCCCGCAGGTTCACCCATCTGGTGCCGATGCACCAGGGCGATGGCGGGCCAAAGGCACCGCTGTTCATCGTCGCAGGTATGGGCGGCAACGTGCTGAACCTGCGGCATATGGCCAACCTGATGGGGGCGGACCGCCCGTTCTATGGCCTTCAGGCGCGCGGTTTGCTGGGCGATGATCAGCCCCATACCACGCTCGCACAGGCCGCGACCGACTATCTGGCCGAGGTGCGTCAGGTGCAGCCGCATGGGCCGTATTTCCTTGGCGGCTATTCCGGCGGTGGTTTGACCGCCTGGGATATGGCCCGTCAGTTGGAGGAAGCGGGCGAGGAGGTGGCCTTGGTCGTGCTGCTGGACACACCGCTGCCGATGCGTCCCGTGGTCAGCCCGCGCGACAAGGCGGTGATCAAGCTGCTGGAGTTCCGCCGCAAGGGCGTGGGCTACGTGGTCGAATGGGCACAAAAGCGCCACGCGTGGAACGTGTCGCAACGCGAGCTGCGTCTTGCGGGGCCACCACCCGAGGCCCCGACCAATTTCAACAACATGGCGGTCGAATTGGCGTTTCGGGGGGCATTGCCGCAAATGCAGGTGGCCCGCCGCGTGGGCCCTGCTGTTCTGTTCCGCCCGCCGATGGACCTGAAATGGCAGGTCGCGTCGGGGCGGTGGGTCAGCGATGCCAAGGAATATGTCTATCCCGACAATGACTGGGGCCAGTTCGCGCCTTCTTTGCAAACCATCGAAGTACCGGGGGATCACAACTCGATGGTGCTGGAACCCAATATCCGGGCATTGGTCGCCAAACTGCGTGGCGTCATCGCCGGGATAGAGGCCGGGATGGTTGCCCCACAGCCTGTTCCCGCGCTTGCGTCCGCACCGCCCGATCCGAGCTTTGCGTTGGCGCTGTCGCAGGCGGCTGAATGATGGGTGACGGGCGAAAACCTACCCTTCTGACAATCATCCTGAACTGGCGCACGCCGGATCTGACGTTGCAAGCCGCTTTCGCCGCGTTGCAGGCGCTGGACGGGATCGACGGCGCGCTGGTGATTGTGGACAACGACTCGGGCGACGGATCGTATGAGGCGATGCTGGCGCAAGTGGTGCAGCGCGGCTGGGACATCGGCCCCCATCGGGTGCGGGTGCTGCAATCGGGGCGCAATGGCGGCTTTGGGGCGGGCAATAACGTGGGCATCCGCGCCCGCCTGCCCGATGGGACAAAACCGGACTATGTCTATATCCTGAATTCCGATGCGTTTCCGGCGCCTGGTGCCATTCAGGCCCTGCTGACCCATCTGGAAACCCACCCCGCGACCGGTTTTGCCGGCAGCTATATTCACGGGCCGGAAGGTGAACCCCACCGGACCGCCTTTCGCTTTCCCACCATCGCGTCGGAATTTGAATGCCAGGCGCGGTTCGGCCCGGTGTCGCGCTTGCTGCGTGACCGGATCGTGGCCGCCCCGTTGCCCACTGTGACCAGCCGGGTTGACTGGCTGGCCGGGGCAAGCCTGATGATGCGGCAGGCGGTGCTGGACAAAATCGGTCTGTTTGACGAGACATTCTTTCTTTACTTCGAGGAAACCGATCTGTGCCACCGCGCGGGTGCAGCGGGCTGGCCCACAGATTATGTGCTGGAAAGCCGCGTTGAACATATCGGCTCGGTCTCCACCGGCATGAAGGAATGGACGCGCATTCCGCAGTTCTGGCTGGACAGCCGGATGCACTATTTCACCAAGACCCATGGCCGCGCCTACGCGGCGGCGACCACGCTGGCGCATCTGGCAGGCGGGCTAATGTGGCGTGCGCGTCTGTTGGTGCAACGCAAAGACCCCGGCGATCCGCCGTATTATCTGTCTGATCTTGCCAGCCACGCCCTGCGCAGGTCGGTCAAGCCCGTGCGCCCCACGCCACCCCAGACGCGACCTGCCGAATAGGACCGATCATGACTCGTTTCACCACCCTTCTGATCGGCAATGAAAGCCTGACAGCGCAATGTGGCGACCAGATTCTGCTGCGGGGGCATGGCATTGCCTGCGTGGTGACGCGGAACGGCGATGTGCGCAAATGGGCCGAGGGGCAGCGGCTGCGGGTTGTGGCACCGGGAGCGGATCTGGGCGATTTGGCGGTCGATTGGCTGCTGTCGGTCGCCAATCTGACGATGATCCCGGCGGCTGTTCTGGCGCGGGCCACCAAGGGGGCGGTGAACTTTCATGACGGCCCGTTGCCCGCCTATGCCGGGTTGAATGCGCCTGTTTGGGCCATTCTGAACGGTGAGGCCACGCATGGCATCACCTGGCATCTGATGGCAGACGGGGTGGATACCGGCGACATTCTGGAACAACGGCTGTTTGATGTGGCCCCGGATGACACTGCGCTCACGCTGAACACCCGCTGTTTTGAGGCTGCGATTGACAGTTTCCCTGCTGTGCTGGCGCAGTTGGAAACGGGATTGCGTCCCGTGGCGCAAGATTTCAGCCGCCGGACGGAATACCACCGCGCCGACCGCCCGGCCGCCATGGGGCGGCTGGATTTTGCCCAAAGCGCGGATCATGTGGCGGCTTTGGTGCGGGGCCTCGACCATGGTCGTTACTGGAACCCGGTTTGCACCGCCAAGATTGCGACCGCCACCCGTGTGTTAAACGTCGGCGGGGCCGAGGTTGTGGCGGGGCAGGGCGCACCCGGCTCTGTTCTGTCGGCAACTGATGACGGTCTGGTGGTGGCCTGCGGGCAGGGGGCGGTGCGTCTGACCCGGCTGAGTTGTCAGGACAAGGGGCTGCCAGTGCGTCCGGCCAGCATTCCCGACGGCCAGTTGCCGTTGCTGACTACCGCCGAGGCAGACCACCTGACCGCCACCCTAGCACGGATTGCCCCTACAGAGCCCGCCCTGCGCCGTGGCCTGCTGTCTCTGCAACCTGCGCTGCTGGCGGAGGCTGGCGCTGTAACTGCGGCCCCCGATTGGCAGAGCCTGCCGCTTGATCTGGCTGACGTGCCGTCTGCCCGCGCTTTGCCGTTGCTCGCCTTGGCGATGACGCGGGCGGTGGGGCAGTCGGACGCCGGGTTTGCCTTTGCAGCGGGCGTCAATCCTGCGCCCGGTTATTTGTCGGATTGGGTGCCGCTGGTGGTGCCAACGTCAGGCGGCATTGCGCAGGCCGAGGCGGCTGTGGCTGCCGCGATGGCGCAGGCTGTTCCCGGCTTTCCGCTGGACCTGATGACGCGTGATGGCGCTTTGGCCAGCCTTGCCGTGCCTCAGGTGGCGCTGTCTGCGATGGGTCAACACCTGCCGGGGTCTGTAGTGACCCTGACCACCGGCCGCTTGCACTATGACGCGGCCCGCCTGCCCGCACCAGTCGCGCAGGCCCTATGCCAGCGTCTGACCCAGATCGCAGCCACTCTGCTGACCGCGGATGCCGATACCCCGCTTGCTGCCGTCTCCGCCCTTGCGCAGGGCGAGCGGGACCAAGTGCTGCACGGCTGGAACCAGACCCTCGCCCCCCGCCAGACCTTGTGCGTGCATACCGCGTTTGAGGCGCAGGTGCTGCGTACCCCCGATGCCGTGGCCGTGGTCTGCGACGGGGCGAGCCTGACCTACGGTGCCCTGAACGCCGCCGCCAACCGGGCCGCGCATGTGCTGACCGGCATGGGCGTTGTGCCCGGCACGCTGGTCGGCCTGTGCACCAGCCGCAGTCTGGATTTGCTGGTAGGGGCCTTGGCCATACAAAAGGCCGGGGGCGCGTATGTGCCGATGGACCCGGCCTATCCGGCCGACCGGATCGCGCTGTATATTGAGGATTCCGCCTGCCCGGTGATCGTGACGCAAAGCACCTTGGCCGCAACCTTGCCCGCGCATGGGGCGCAGGTGCTGTGCCTTGATGCCGATCCCCGGCTGGCTGCTGCGCCCGAGGCAAACCCCGAAAGCGGCGTGGGGCCAGACGATCTGGCCTATATGATCTACACCTCTGGCTCTACCGGGCGGCCCAAGGGGGTGATGGTCGAACACCGCAATGTGGTGAACTTCTTTACCGGTATGGATCAGCGGATTGGCCCGGATGGCGGGGTGTGGTTGGCGGTCACGTCGCTGTCGTTTGATATCTCGGTGCTGGAGCTGTTCTGGACGCTGGCGCGCGGGTTCAAGGTTGTTCTGACCTCGGACGAGAACCGCGCCTTGGTGGCGGGCGGGTCGGTCGCATCAGCGCAGGGGATGCAGTTTTCGCTGTATTATTGGGGCAATGACGATGGCGTCGGGCCGAAGAAATACGAGCTGCTGCTGGAGGGTGCGAAGTTCGCCGATGCCAACGGCTTTTGTGCTGTGTGGACGCCGGAACGCCATTTCCACGCCTTTGGCGGGCCGTACCCGAACCCGGCGGTGACGGGGGCTGCGGTGGCGGCGGTGACCAGGAATATCGGCGTGCGGGGCGGATCGTGCGTGATGCCGCTGCACCACCCGGCGCGGATCGCCGAGGAATGGGCGGTGATCGACAACCTGACCGGGGGCCGGGCAGGGATTGCGGTTGCCTCTGGCTGGCAACCCGATGACTTCATCCTGCGGCCCGAAAATACCCCGCCCAACAACAAGGCCGCGATGTTTGCCGCGGCTGATCAGGTGCGACGGTTGTGGCGGGGGGAAACGGTCGAATTCCCGACCGCCAAGGGGGCCATGTTCGGCGTCGTGACACAGCCGCGCCCGGTGTCAAAGGAACTGCCGCTGTGGGTGACGACGGCGGGCAACCCCGAGACGTGGCGCGAGGCCGGGTCCATCGGGGCCAATGTGCTGACGCACCTGTTGGGCCAGTCGGTGGCCGAGGTCGGCGACAAGATCAAGATCTACCATCAGGCGCTGCGCGATGCGGGGCATGATCCGGCGGCGCATACGGTGACGCTGATGCTGCATACCTTCATCGGGCAAGATCGGGATGCGGTGCGCGAAACCGCGCGTGGGCCGATGAAAGACTATCTGCGGTCGGCGGCGGCGCTGATCAAGCAATACGCCTGGGCGTTTCCGGCGTTCAAGCGGCCTGCGGGCGTTGCCAACCCGATGGACATCGACCTGCAAAGCCTGACGGATGACGAAACCGATGCCATTCTGGACTTTGCGTTTCAGCGGTATTTTGACGACTCCGGTCTGTTCGGCACGGTGGACGATGCCATGGCGCGGGTCGATGCGCTGAAGGCGATCGGGGTGGGCGAGGTGGCTTGTCTGATCGACTATGGCATTGCGCCCGACGTGGTTCTGGCCGCCCTGCGCCCCTTGGCGCAGGTGGTGCAGCGCGCCAATGCGGGGATGGCGGCGGATGATTATTCCATCGCCGCGCAGATTATGCGGCATGGCGTGACGCATCTGCAATGCACCCCGTCGATGGCGCGGATGATTGCGATGAATGACGATTCCCGCGCGGCCTTGCGGGGCGTGAAGACCCTGATGATGGGCGGTGAGGCGCTGCCGGGGGCCTTGGTCGCCGATCTGCGGCAGGCGACGGGCGCGCGGATTTTGAACATGTACGGCCCGACGGAAACCACCATCTGGTCCTCGGTTGAGGAAGTGGGGGCAGCCAGAGGCCACCACCAACATCGGCACACCGCTGCCCAACCAGCAGATGTATGTGCTGGACGCCGCCATGGCCCCGGTCGCCCCCGGTGTGGCGGGCGAGTTGTGGATCGGCGGCGATGGCGTGACGCGGGGCTATTGGCAGCGCGATGATCTGACGGCGGAGCGGTTTAAACCGGACCCGTACGTGACGCCGGATCGTGCCACCCCGTGGGGTGCGCGGATGTATCAGACAGGCGATCTGGTGCGCTGGCGGGCGGATGGGCGGCTCGATTTTCTGGGGCGCGCCGACCATCAGGTCAAACTGCGCGGCTACCGGATCGAGTTGGGAGAGATCGAGGCGGTGCTGGAGGCACAACCGGGGGTGACGCAGGCCGTGGTGATGGCGCGCGAGGATACCCCCGGCGATCTGCGGCTGGTGGCTTACCTTACGGGTGGGGCGACGGAAGCCGGATTGCGGCCCGTTTTGGAGGCGGCGTTGCCCGCCCATATGGTGCCGCAGCATTTTGTCGGCATCAGCACCTTCCCCCTGACACCGAACCGCAAGGTGGACCGCAAGGCGCTGCCCGTGCCGACAGCGCAAGTGGAAGTGCAGGCCTTCGTGGCCCCGGCGTCCGATGTGGAAGGCCAGATTGCGGCGATCTGGACGCGGGTGTTGGGGGTGGCGAAGGTGGGAGCGAAGGACAATTTCTTTGCGCTTGGCGGGCATTCGCTGCTGGCGGTGCAGGTGCATCGGGAAATCCGGCAGGCCCTGGGGGCACCGAAACTGTCGATCACCGATATCTTCCGCTTCCCCACTTTGTCTGCCCTGGCCGCCCATTTGGACGACGCGCCGAAACCCGCGCATGACGCCCCCACCAATGACCGCGCCGATGCGCGCAATGACGCCATGGCGCGGCGCCGTGCGATGCGGGCCGGGCGGGTGGATGCCTGATCTGGCGGCCTTGGCCGAGGCGGCGCGGCAGATGCTGCCTGCGCAGGCCGAGGTCGGCTGGGCCGATCCGGCGCAAAATTACCCCCTGCTGGCGGGCGAAGTGCTGCTCCGTGCGGTGCCCAACCGTTTGCGCGAATTCGCCGCCGGACGTCATGCCGCGCGGATGGCGCTGCACCGGATCGGTGCGGGGCTAACCGCGCTGCCGATGGCCGATGACCGCGCGCCGGTCTGGCCCGCAGGCATCACGGGCAGCATCACCCATACGCAGAGCGCTTGCCTTGCGGCGGTTGTCAGGGTGGGGGCCTATGCCGGCATTGGCCTTGATCTGGAGGAGGACACCCCGCTGGACCCCGATCTGTGGGATACCGTTCTTGGCGCGGAGGAACAGGCTTGGCTGGCGCGGCAGGAGGGTGACAGGGGGCGGCTGGCCAAGCGAATGTTTTCCGCCAAGGAAGCCGCCTACAAGGCACAGTATGCGCAAAGCCAGACGTTGTTTGGGTTTGATACGATGGCGGTTGTGCTGACTGGGGCGGGCTTTACTGCGACGTTCCGACAGGCAGTTGCGCCCTTTGCCGAAGGGTATGTGATCCACGGGCAGCATGCGGTGGTGCAGGGCCATATCCTGACGACGGCCACTTTGCCCGCCTGACATTGGCTTCCCCCCCCACGGTGATGCGACGCGCCCCGGCGCAGGCCGGGGCCTGGAGGGTGTCTTTACCGCGACGGTGCCACGGTGACCCCGGGTCCCGGCCTGCGCCGGGACGAAGCCGGGTGAGTACGATGGGCGGCGGTCTGCTTACTTGGGCCGTGCGCCCAACTTGGTCGCGGCGTCCAGCAGGGCGGTCAGAACCGGGGTTTGCAGGTCGCGCCGCGCGGTGATCAGGCCGACCAGATGTTCGGCCTCGGGGTCGACGATGGGGATGGATATCAGACGCCCGCCGCCCACGAACACCTGCGCCAGTTTCATCGGCACTACAGATGCCCAATGCCCGGTCAGCACATGGCTGATCAGCGCGATGGTCGAATTTGACTCGATCGCCGGAACCACCGTTGCCCCCGCCGCGGCAAGATGCTGATTCACGATGCGGCGGTTCTGCATGTCGGCGGTCAGCAGGCACAGGGGTTCGCCCGCCACCTCGGCCCATGTGACCTGCGCGCGGGCGGCAAGGGCGCTGCCGGGGGTGCAAAGCAGGCGGTAAAACTCGGTATAGAGCGGCACCGAGGCCACCCTGCCAAGCGGTTCATTGTCCAGATAGGTGATACCCGCATCCAGCGTCAGGCTTTCGATGCCGGTCAGAATCTCGGCGCTGGTGCGGGACAGGATGGTGATTTTGACATTGGGGTGGCGGGCGGTGAAAGGCCCGGTCAGATCGGCCACCATCGGCATCGCGGTCGGCACCACGCCGATGCGCAGATGGCCCGACAGACCGGACCGCACCGCGCGCATTTCATCCTTCAGCGCCCGCAGATCGGCCGCCAGCGCCAAGGCCCTGTCCAGCACCCGCTGGCCTTCGGGCGTCAGGCCCTGAAAGCGCGACCCGCGGAACACCAGTTGCACCCCCAACTGATCCTCCAGCAACCGGATTGCCGATGACAGCGACGGTTGCGTGACCCCGCACGCCTCGGCGGCGCGGCCGAAATGGCGCTCGCGGGCAAGGGCGATGAACATTTCCAGCTTGTCGATCATGCGCGCCACGGTGATGCCTTGCGGGCTTGTCCGCAAGCCCCGCAAAGCCTACCTGTTGGAGTATGAAACATCTTATCCCCTTTTTGCGCAAAGACCCCTTCGTTCCGGTGATCCGGCTGCAAGGCAGTATCGGCAGCGGCGGGCGCAGTCTTTCGGACGCAGGTCTTGCCAGCGTCATCGACCGGGCGTTCAGCCGGGGCAAACCTGCGGCGGTGGCGCTTGTGATCAATTCACCCGGCGGGTCGGCGGTGCAGTCCAGCTTGATTGCGGCGCGCATCCGGCGGCTGGCGGTTGAGAAGAACGTGCCGGTTCATGCGTTTGTCGAGGATGTGGCGGCGTCGGGTGGCTATTGGCTGGCCTGTGCGGCGGATCACATCTGGGTGGACCCAAGCTCTATCGTCGGGTCCATCGGGGTGATCTTTGCCTCTTTCGGGTTTCCCGAACTGCTGGCGCGGCAGGGGGTTGAACGGCGGGTGGTCACGGCGGGGCGGTCGAAAAGCTTTGCTGACCCGTTCCTGCCACAAAAGCCCGAGGATGTGGACCGTTTGCGTGCCTTGCAGGCCCCGATCCATCAGGCGTTCATCGACCATGTCAAGGCGCGGCGCGGAGTGCGGTTGGCCGACGCCGATCTGTTTAACGCCGATGTCTGGGTGGGGCAGGGGTCCGTTGACCTTGGCCTGACCGATGGCGTTGCGCATCTGGTGCCCAAGTTGAAGCAGTTGTACGGCGAGAAGGTGCGGCTGGTGCCTTACGGGCAAAAGCGCGGGCTGTTGCAGCGGTTCGGCCTCGCGGCGGTGGATGGCGCGCTTGCGACGGTAGAGGACCGTGCCCTTTGGGCGCGGTACGGGCTATAGAATGATGGTCAAGGCCGTGATCCTGTTTTTGCTGGGCATGGTGGTGATCGGCATGATCGGCAAAGTGTTGTTCCCGGGTGCCATTGGCCGCGCTGTCCGCAAGCGCATCGGTCCCGTCCCTACTTGCGGACGCTGCGGGCGCTATGTGATCGGGTCCAAGGGCTGTGATTGCGGGAAGAAGGGCTGACGATGAAGGCTTTGGTGACAGGCGCGGGCAAACGGCTGGGTGCTGCGATGGCGCTGTATCTGGGCGCGCGTGGTTATGACGTGGCGGTGCATTATTCGACCTCGCAGGATGAGGCGGAGGCGGTGGTGGCTGACCTGCGCGCCATGGGCCGAAACGCGGGGACGTTGCAGGCCGACCTGCTGGATGAGGCGCAGGTGGAAACCCTGATCGCGCGTGCAGCGGATCGCTTGGGCGGGCCGCTGACGGTGCTGATCAACAATGCCTCAATCTTTGAATATGACACCGTGCAAACCGGCAGCCGCCGCAGTTGGGACCGCGCCATCGGGTCCAACCTGCGCGCGCCGTTTGTGCTGACGCAAGGTTTTGCGGCGCAATGCCCCAAGGCCTTGGCAGATGCGCAGGGCGAACCTGTTGCTCAGGGGTTGATCGTGAACATGCTGGACCAGCGTGTTCTGAAACTGACACCCGAATTTTCCAGCTATACTATCGCCAAGATGGGCCTTTGGGCGCTGACCCAGACGGCCGCCCAAGGCCTAGCCCCACATGTGCGCGTCAATGGCATCGGGCCCGGCCCGACCCTGCAGGGCACGCGGCAAACCGACAGCCATTTCGCGCGCCAACGGGCGGCGACCGTTCTGGGCCGGGGGGCCAATCCAGCCGATATCACCGCAGCGCTTGGGTATTTTCTGGATGCACCGGGGGTCACGGGCCAAATGCTGGCGGTGGACGGTGGGCAGCATCTGGCATGGAAAACCCCCGATGTGCTGGGCGTGGAGTAGGGCACCTGAAAAGTTGTGCACTTTTGCCTTGCGGTTCACAGAGGTGTTACAAAATCCTTAAGCTTATCAGCTATTTGCCAGTTGGACAAAAATCTTTGCCCTGAAAACAATAGCTTAGTTAATCGCCCAAAAAACAGGCAGACTGGCAAACCGGGCCGAAAACAAGGGAAATTTGCCAGTTCTCAAAGTTTCTCCACCCAGTTATCCACAGAAACGGTGGACAGCTTTCCTCTTGCCCCCATGCGGGTATCATTGCAGCGACACGACAGAATCGCTGAACTTTTGAAGGGCCTTTGCGCGTGACGGACACTGCACATATTCAGACCGGGTATGAGGTCATTCAAGGCTATCTGCGCACGCTGGATGGGTCGCCGGGCGTGTACCGCATGCTGAATGGCGCGTCCGAGGTGCTGTATGTCGGCAAGGCACGCAACCTGAAGGCGCGGGTGTCCAACTATGCGCGCCCGTCAGGCCATTCGGGGCGGATCGCCCGGATGATCCATGAAACCGCCAGCATGATGTTCCTGACCACGCGCACCGAAACCGAGGCGCTGCTGCTGGAACAGAACCTGATCAAGCAGTTGAAGCCGCGCTACAACGTGCTGCTGCGTGATGACAAATCTTTCCCGAATATCCTGATCGGCAAAAGCCATCCGTTTCCGCAGTTGAAGAAACACCGGGGGAAAAAGACCGAGGCGGGCAGTTATTTCGGCCCCTTCGCATCGGCGGGGGCGGTGAACCGCACGTTGAACCAGTTGCAGAAGGTGTTCCTGCTGCGCAACTGCACCGATGCGATGTTTGAGGCCCGCACCCGGCCTTGCCTGCAATATCAGATCAAACGCTGTGCCGCCCCTTGTGTGGGCCGGGTGGACGGCGCGGCCTATGCGACGCTGGTGGCCGATGCAGAACGCTTTCTGGAAGGGCGCACCACGACCGTGCAATCCAACCTTGCGGCAGAGATGGCGGTGGCGTCCGAGGCGATGGAATTTGAACGCGCCGCCGCCCTGCGCGACCGGATCAAGGCGCTGACGCAGGTGCAGCAGACGCAAGGCATCAACCCCAAGGGCGTGGCCGAGGCCGATGTGGTGGCGCTGCATCTGGATCAGGGGCAGGCCTGTGTGCAGGTGTTCTTCATCCGCGCGAACCAAAGCTGGGGCAACCGGGATTTCTATCCCAAGACGGGGTCGGGGGCCGAGGCACCCGAGATCATGGAGGCGTTTCTGGCGCAGTTCTATGATGACAAGGAACCGCCCCGGCTGATCCTGCTGTCACACCCGGTGGAAAACGAAGATCTGGTGACGCAGCTTTTGTCAGACCGGGCTGGCCGCAAGGTCGAGGTTGCAGTGCCGCAACGGGGCGAAAAGGCCGAACTGGTGGAAAACGCGGCCCGCAACGCCCGCGAAAGCCTGGCTCGGCGGATGGCGGAAAGCTCGACCCAGAACAAGCTGCTGGACGGGCTGGCCGAGGCATTCGGGCTGGACGGGCCGCCGAAACGGATCGAGATTTATGACAACTCGCACATTCAGGGCACCAATGCCGTGGGTGGCATGGTGGTGGCGGGGGCCGAAGGGTTCATCAAATCGCAGTACCGCAAGTTCAACATCAAATCCGATGCCGGGGCCAATTCCGATGACTTCGGCATGATGAAGGAAGTGCTGACCCGCCGCTTTGAACGCCTGCTGAAGGAAGACCCGGACCGCAAAACCGATGTCTGGCCGGACCTGCTGTTGATCGACGGCGGCGCGGGGCAGGTGTCGGCGGTGGCGTCGATCATGTCGGAACTCGGGGTCGATGATATCGCGATGGTCGGGGTCGCCAAGGGCATCGACCGCGATCAGGGCAAGGAAGAATTCTACCGGGTGGGCGAGCCGGTCTTCGCCCTGCAACGCAACGATCCGGTGCTGTATTTCGTGCAACGCCTGCGCGATGAGGCCCACCGTTGGGCCATCGGCGCGCACCGTGCCAAGCGTGCCAAGGCCGTGTCGGCCACGCCCTTGGACGATATTCCCGGCGTGGGGGCCACCCGCAAACGCGCCCTGCTGGCGCATTTCGGGTCTGCCAAGGCTGTGGCTAGAGCAGGGTTGCCTGATCTGACCGCCGTTCCGGGCATATCCGAAGCTATGGCAAAGGCGATCCACGATTTCTTCAACCCGTCTGCGCAAAACTGATACAGAACTGTCACGAAACCATGGTCTGTGGCGGCATCCCTTTCGCAAGGACGACCCATGGAAAACGAGATGACCCCCGCGCGTGACTGGCTGGCAGACGAGCTGGCCGATATGCTGGACGAGGATTACGAGCTGGAGCTGGAAGACGCGACCCTGTCGCGCGAGATCGGTAAGATCTACAAGACGCACCACCCCTTGGCGCTGGACAGCCGCACCTACCTGACCGAGCTGATCCGCCTGCAATCGGAACTGATCAAGTTGCAGGACTGGGTGCAGTATCACAAGGAACGGGTCGTCGTGATCTTTGAAGGGCGCGACTCTGCGGGCAAGGGCGGCGTTATCAAGCGCATCCAGCAGCGGCTGAACCCGCGCGTGGTGCGGTCGGTGGCTTTGCCTGCGCCGTCTGACCGGGAAAAGACCCAGTGGTATTTCCAGCGCTATGTGCCGCATTTGCCCGCAGGCGGGGAAATCGTGCTGTTCGACCGCAGCTGGTACAACCGCGCCGGGGTTGAGCGGGTCATGGGATTTGCGACCGACGACCAGATCGAGCAGTTCTTTGGTGACGCGCCGGAGTTTGAACGCATGCTGGTGCGGTCGGGCATCAAGGTGGTCAAATACTGGTTCTCGATCACCGACGAAGAACAGCAGATGCGGTTCCTGATGCGCATCCATGACCCGATGAAGCAGTGGAAACTGTCGCCGATGGATCTGCAAGCCCGCGTGCGGTGGGAGCAATATACCAAAGCCAAAGAGGAAATGATGGCCCGCACCAACATTCCCGAAGCCCCATGGTATATCGTGGAAGGCAATGACAAGAAACGCGCGCGGTTGAACTGCATCGACCATCTGCTGGGGCTGTTCCCTTACGGCCCGGTCCCGCATGATGAGATCACCTTGCCCGACCGCGTGTTCAACCCGGATTACGAACGCGCCGTGCTGCCACCCGAGCTGTATGTGCCCGGGAAATACTGACCTGCGGCGGCGGGGGGAAACTCTGCCCTTCCCCCCGCCACGCGGATTGGCTACCACTTGGCGATGAACTGGAACTTGCCAAATACGCTGACTGTCCTACGGCTGATCGCCGCCCCCGGCGTCGCCTTGATGTTTCTGTATTTCCATCGTCCTTACGCCGATTGGTTTGCCTTGGCGCTGTTTGTGACTGCCGCCCTGACAGATTGGTTTGACGGCTATCTGGCGCGACTTTGGAAGCAGGAATCCAAGTTCGGCACCATGCTGGACCCGATCGCCGACAAGGCGATGGTGGTGATCGCGCTGGTGATCATCACTGGCTATTCCGGCATGAACCCATGGCTGATGCTGCCGGTGACGGTGATCCTGTTCCGCGAGGTGTTCGTGTCTGGCCTGCGCGAGTTTCTGGGGGCCAAGGCGGGATTGCTGAAAGTGACCAAGCTGGCCAAGTGGAAAACCACGGCGCAGATGGTGGCGATTGCAGTGCTGTTTCTGGGCACCGGGCTGGAACATATCGAAGGGATCGCCCGGCAGGGGCTGACCACCGATGAATATGCAGCGCTGGTGACGCAGGGGCTGGCCGACCCGATCCGGTCGTGTGGGGCGCGGGGTTGTTCGTCTTATGCCACCATCGTGGGGCTGGCGCTGATCTGGATCGCAGCCATTCTGACGGCGTTGACGGGGTGGGATTATTTCCGCAAATCCCTGCCGTTTCTGCGGGATGATGCCAGATGATCGACGTTCTGTATTTTGCCTGGGTGCGCGAACGCATCGGGCTGCCGCGTGAAAAGGTGGTGACACAGGCAGTCACTGTCGCAGAATTGGTGGCCGAACTGTCGGCGCGGGAAGACCGCTATGCACTGGCGTTTTCCGACCTCGCGTCCCTGCGGGTGGCGCTGGATCAGGAACTGTCATCGTTTGAGGCACCCTTGGCCGGGGTGCGGGAAGTTGCGTTTTTCCCACCCATGACAGGCGGCTGATATGCGGGTTCTGGTGCAGGCCGACGCGTTTGATCCGGGGGCTGAGGCGAACAGTTTCGCGGCGGGTCTGGCGGGCGCGGGGGCGATTGTCACCTTTACCGGGCTGGTGCGCGGCACGGGTGGCGTGGCGGCGATGCAGATCGAGCATTACCCCGGCATGACCGAAAAGGCGATTGCCGCGATCATGGATCAGGCGGCCGAACGGTGGGCGCTGCTGGATGCGCTGGTCATTCATCGACATGGCCATTTGACGGTGGGCGAACCGATCATGATGGTGGCCACGGCGTCTGCGCACCGGGCAGAAGCCTTTGCAGCAGCGGATTTCCTGATGGACTACCTTAAATCCCGCGCGCCGTTCTGGAAGCAGGAAATCACGGCAGAAGGTCCGCAATGGGTCGCCTCGACCGACAGGGACGAGGCCGCGCTGAAGCGCTGGTAGTCAGATCGTCACCTTCACCGCCGCCGTTGCAGGGTCGCCGGTGTTGGGTGTGCCTGTCGGTTCGATCAGCAACAGATGGGTTTCAACCGTCGCGCGCGGGCGATGCTGTGTGCCCTTGGGCACCACAAATACCTCGCCGGGGTTCAGCGTCACAGCGCCATCGGGCAAGTCGATGGTCAGCGCGCCCGACAAGACCATGAAGAAATCATCGGTCTCGGGGTGATCATGCCAGACGAATTCGCCCAACACTTTGACGACCATCAGATCATGGCCGTTGAACTGCCCGACAATGCGGGGCGACCAATGCTCGGTAAACCCGGCGAGTTTTGCGGACAGGTTGATGGCGGTCATGGCTGGCCCCTCTGTGGTTCACTGAAAAGATGGCGCAAGCCAGTTGGGCGTACAAGCCCTTGCCCAGACGCAAGCCACGTGCGAGCCATGAGGGGAAACATGGGAGGACGCGATGCAGAAGGTTGCAGTGATCACGGCAGGCGGGTCGGGCATGGGGGCCGCTGCGGCACGCAGGCTGGCGGAGGATGGGTTTGCCGTGGCGATCCTGTCGTCGTCGGGCAAGGGCGAGGCTCTGGCCGCCGCTTTGGGGGGCGTGGGGGTCACCGGGTCGAACCAGTCCAACGACGATGTGAAGCGGCTGGTCGATGCCACCATGGCGCGCTTTGGCCGGATCGACGTGCTTGTGAACAGCGCAGGCCACGGCCCGCGCGCACCGCTGCTGGAGATTACGGATGAAGGCTGGCATCAGGGGATCGACATCTATTTCCTGTCCGCCGTGCGCCCCACACGGCTGGTGACGCCGATCATGGAGGCACAGGGGTCTGGCGGGTCGATCATCAACATCACCACCTTTGCGACGTTTGAACCCGATCCGCTGTTTCCGACATCGGGCGTGGCGCGGGCGGGGCTGGCCGCATTCACCAAGCTGTTCGCGGACAAATACGCGTCGCAAGGTATCCGCATGAACAACGTGCTGCCGGGGTTCATCGACAGCCTGCCCGAGAAAGAGGAATTCCGCACCCGCATTCCGATGGGCCGCTATGGCCGGGCGGCAGAGATTGCGGCCACGGTCAGTTTCCTTGCCTCGGAGGGCGCGGGCTATATCACAGGGCAGAACCTGCGGGTGGATGGCGGGCTCACCCGGTCGGTTTAAGCCGGTCTGACCGTCCGCAACCATCCGCTTGCAAAATCACTGGGCGCAGGGCATCTTGCGCTCAAGCCGTGGCGATGGCGTCGCCACAGGGGCATCAGCCCCGCCGCTTGCAGCCCCGGCTGCTGTCGTCCTGCACGCCGGGATCTTTCGGGGTCCGCGTGCGATGCGCCAGACCCCCATGATGAGGTCTGATATGACACTTCCGCGCCCCGAATTTTCCCGCGTCCACAATGGCGGCACCAAGCACGCTCTGCCCTTTGCTGATGAAGAATATGCCGACCGTCTGGCGGGTCTGCGTGACATTATGGAACTGCACAGCCTTGATGCCGTCGTGCTGACCTCGATGCACAACGTGGCCTACTATTCCGGGTTCTTGTATTGCAGCTTTGGTCGCCCCTATGCCTGTGTCGTGACGGCAACTGCCTGCGTGACGATCAGCGCCGGGATTGATGCGGGCCAGCCGTGGCGGCGCAGCATCGACGACAACATCACCTACACCGACTGGCAGCGCGACAATTTCTGGCGTGCGGTGGTGTCGGTGACGGGTACGGGCAAGGCCATCGGCTGCGAGGCCGACCATCTG
Source organism: uncultured Alphaproteobacteria bacterium (assembly GCA_963772935.1). Lineage (GTDB taxonomy): Bacteria > Pseudomonadota > Alphaproteobacteria > Rhodobacterales > Rhodobacteraceae > JANNNF01. Next base: position 42,686 of record CAVYZK010000004.1, read on the forward strand.
ACGATGGAGCGGGCCGACAAGCTGAATGCGTTTCTGAAGCCCAAGCGCGGCATGGATATTGCCCCTGCCACAATGCAGCAGCGGATGATGAAAAGCCCCGCCGAGATTGCGCTGATCAAGCATGGTTCGAACGTGGCCGACGTGGGCGGCTATGCCATCCGCGATGCCGTGCGGGTGGGGGCGACCGAGCTGGAGGTCGCCATGGCCGGTCGCGACGCGATGGAGCGTGAGATTGCCAAACGCTTCCCCGATGCCGAATACCGCGACACCTGGGTCTGGTTCCAGTCCGGCCTGAACACCGATGGCGCGCACAATCCGGTGACGAACCGCGTCTTGCAGCGCGGCGATATCCTGTCGCTGAACTGCTTTCCGATGATCAGCGGCTATTACACTGCCCTTGAACGCACGATGTTCGTGGGCGAGGTGGACCCGGCATCGCTGCATGTGTGGGAGGCGAATATCGCCGCCCATGAATACGGCATGACCCTGCTGCGCCCCGGTGCAAGCTGTGCGGAGATCACGGCCAAGATCAACGACTTCCTGGCCGAACGGCAGATGCTGCAATACCGCACCTTCGGCTACGGCCATTCGTTCGGCATCCTGTCGCATTACTACGGTCGCGAAGCCGCGCTGGAACTGCGTGAGGATATCGACACCGTGCTGGAACCCGGCATGGTGATTTCGATGGAACCCATGCTGACCATCCCGGACGGGCAACCGGGGGCGGGCGGATACCGGGAGCATGATATCTTCGTGGTGACGGAAGATGCACCCGAGGACATCACGCATTATCCCTATGGCCCGGATTTCAACGTGGTCGGGTGAGGGACTGAGGTCGGACCGGGGGTTTCACATCCCCCAGACCCCCGTGGGATATTTGTGCAAAGGGGATGCAAATTTTAGATAAGTTTTAAGCAGTAGGGGTGTCGTCAAACTGTCATGCAGCAGACATGGGGGCGTTACCTGTGGGGGGCATTGGTCGGATCAACATTCACCTGCCAAGGATACCCCCCATGTTTCGTCCCCTTTGCCTGACCTCTGCCCTCGCGCTGAGCGTGGCCATGCCGGCCCATGCCGAGATGAGTTTCAACCGGATCGCCAGCTTTGCCACCCCTGCGAACATGGCGGCGGGCGAGGATCAGGCGCGGGCGACCAGTGCCGAGATTATCACCGCATCGGAAGACGGCATGATGCTGGTCTATACCGACAGCCCGTTGGGCGTGATCGGGTTGGTGGATATCACCGATCCCGCGACACCCAAGGCGTTGGGGAACATCGACATGGGCGGCGAGCCGACCACGGCGCAGGTCATCGGCGGTCAGGCGTTCGTTGCGGTGAACACCTCGGAAAGCAAAGTGAACCCATCGGGCAAGATGGTGACAGTTGATCTGGCGACCAAGGCGATTGTTGCGGAGTGCGATCTGGGCGGCCAGCCGGATTCGGTGGCGCGGGCCAAGGACGGGTCGTTCCTTGCGATTGCGATTGAGAATGAGCGGGATGAGGATCTGAACGATGGCGCGCTGCCGCAGATGCCCGCAGGCTTTGTGGTCAAGCTGCCCGTGGTCAACGGAGCGGCTGATTGCGCGGGTCTTCAGAAGATCGACATGGTGGGATTGGCCGCCGTTGCCGGCGAGGACCCGGAACCCGAGTTCGTGGCGGTCAACGACGCGGGCGAGATCGTCGTGACCTTGCAAGAAAACAACCACATCGTGGTGATCGGCGCGGATGGCAAAGTTGCCAGCCATTTCAGCGCGGGCACGGTTGATCTGGCGGGCATCGACACCAAAAAGAACGGTGTGCTGGACTTCACTGGGTCCAAGGAAGGCGTGCTGCGTGAGCCGGATGCGGTGAAATGGATCGACGGCGATCATTTCGTGACCGCCAACGAGGGCGATTACGAAGGCGGGTCGCGCGGCTTTACCATCTTCAAGAAGGACGGCACCGTGGTGTTCGAGTCCGGCGCGAGCCTGGAGCGCGAGATCGCGGCAATCGGGCATTACCCGGAACATCGTGCGTCGAAGGGGGCGGAACTTGAGTCGGTCGAGGTTGCCATGTTCGGCACCACGCCGATGCTGTTTGTGGCATCCGAACGCGGGTCGATTGTTGCCGTCTATGACCTGACCAACCCTGCAGAGCCTGTGCTGAAACAACTGCTGCCGTCCGGCGTGTCGCCCGAAGGCATGGTGGCGATCCCGGCGCGGAACCTGATTGCCACTGCGAATGAGGTGGACCTGCGGGAAGATGGTTTGGCCCCGGCGCATGTGATGATTTACGCCTTGGCCGAAGGGACCGCACAGTACCCGATGATCACCTCGGCGGGGTCCGACCCGCTGATCGGTTGGGCGGCGCTGTCGGGCCTTGCGGCCGATCCGGCAGAGGCAGGCAAGCTTTATGCGGTGAACGATAGTGTTCTGGGCGGCGCACCGACGATCTACACGATTGATGCCACGCAAACTCCGGCAAAGATTACCACCGCGCTGCCCGTGACGCGGGGCGGCCATCCGGCGCAGAAGCTGGATATCGAAGGGATTGCGGCGGACGGCGAAGGCGGCTTCTGGCTTGCCTCGGAAGGGCGCAGCGACCGTCTGATCCCGCATGCGATCTACCATGTGAATGATGCGGGCGAGATCAAAGAGGAAATTGCCCTGCCAGAAGACCTGCTGGCACAAGAGACTCGCTTTGGCTTTGAAGGCATCACGGTGGCCGGGGACTGGCTGTGGATGGCGGTACAACGCGAGTGGAAGGATGATCCCAAGGGGATGGTCAAGCTGGTCGGGTACAACGTGGCGGATGAAAAATGGGGTGCCGTGCATTACCCGCTGGATGCCGCTGCGGAAGGCGCATGGATGGGCCTGTCGGAAATCACCCTGCATGGCGATTGGGTCTATATCGTCGAGCGGGACAACCAGATTGCCGGCAATGCGGCCACCAAGAAACTCTACCGGGTGCCCGCAGCACAAATGGTTGCGGCGGAACTGGGTGGTACTTTGCCAGTGGTGACGAAAGAACTGGTGCGCGATCTGCTGCCCGACCTGACGGTGCTGAACGGCTATGTGCAGGACAAGGTCGAAGGGTTTGCCATTGATGCGGCAGGAACCGGCTGGGTTGTCACCGACAACGACGGGGTGGATGATTCCTCGGGTGAGACGCTGTTCTGGTCGATTGGAACCGTGAAGTAAGCCGAACCTGCGCGATCACGCGAAATTGGACCCCCGACTGCCACGCCGGGGGTCTTTTTATGCCGAAGTCTACCCCTAAGGCTTGACGCGGCTGCATTGCCATGGCCGAAGGGATGTTGAAATTTCCCAACCCCGAGTCTGCCGTGCATTCCATCATTGCTCGCCTGTCTGCCCTGCTGCTGGTCTCTGCCCTTGCTGCCTGTGGTGCCCCGAAAAACGCTGAACTTGATGGTGTGCCCACCGACACCAGCACCCTGCCGGGGTATGAAGGGGTGCAAGATGGCGAATTCTTCATCCAGCCGGTGGATCGTCTGCATCTGGTGGAACAGAATGTGCGGACAGAGGTGAATTATACCGCTGGCGATGCGCCGGGTTCCATCGTGGTCGATATCTTCGCGCGCAAGCTGTACTACGTTCTGGAAGGCAACCGGGCGGTCCGCTACGGCATCGCCGTCGGTCGTGAAGGACTGTCGTTCAAGGGCAATGGCTATATCGGGCGCAAGGCCGAGTGGCCGTCGTGGCAGCCGACCGCCAACATGATCCGGACCCGGCCCGACCTTTATGCGAAATATGCGGGCGGTCTGCCCGGCGGTCTTGAAAACCCGTTGGGCGCGCGGGCGCTGTACCTGTACCGCGGCGGGCGTGACACGCTGTTCCGCATCCACGGCACCGTTGACAATGCCTCGGTCGGCCGGGCGACCAGTGCGGGCTGTATCCGTCTGTTCAACCAAGATGCGATTGATCTTTACAACCGGGTAGACAGCGGCACGACCGTCAAGGTGCGCACGCTGGAAGAAAGCCTTGCGATTGAAGGGGCATACATGGACGACGCCTATGGCCGCGTTGTCCCGGCAAGCCCGGAGGCTGAGGCGCAGAAGATCAAGGATGAGGCGACGATTGCCGCAAAGGTAGAGGAAGACGCCCGTCTTGCCGCCATTGCCGAGGAGAAGGCCGCGAAAGAGGCCGCTAAGGCCGAGAAAAAGCGCCTGTCGGCCTGCAAGCGCAAACGGATTGCTGCCGAGGACTGCCCGATTGTGGAACTCGCGCTGAACTGAACGACCTATCATCGTCTTGTAAAGGCCCGGTCATTGACCGGGCCTTTTGCTGTCTAGGCTGTTTCAGTCCAGCACTCAGGCCAGAATGACGTAGTCTTTGAGCGTGGTTTCCACGACTTCCCATACGCCTTTGAACCCTGCGCGGATGATGTAACTGTCCCCGGCCCGCAGATGGGTGGCGGTACCATCCACGTTGGTCAGGATCGAATAACCGCTGTGGATGTGGACATATTCCCATTCTGCATAGTCCACCGTCCACGCACCGGGCGTGGATTGCCACATGCCGCAGAACAGGCCGTTCGCATCTTCGCGGTTCCATGTGCTGTGCACGGGGTCGCCTTTGACAACCTTTGCCGCATCGGGGCGTTCCACATCGGGTGTCATGCCATCCCGGGTGACGCGTTCTGTTAACTTTCTTATCGGCAAATCCATCAGAGACTCCATTCGCTTTGCGCCATTGGGCCGCAGGCTAGGGGTGCGGTCAAGCCGGATCAGTGCTGCATTGCGGCGCAACATTCTTGCGCCTCGCCGCGTGCTGTGCCCATATGCTGGGCAGTTGACGGATTCCTATGGCAGCAAGAGGCCCCTTGATGAGCGCATCCAGCCCCACCCGTGCCGTGCTGCCCCCTGACATTCGCGCCCGCAAGGGCAGCGCGCCCTTGGTGGTGCTGACAGCCTACACCACGCCGGTTGCGCGGCTGGTCGATCCGCATTGCGATATCGTGCTGGTCGGCAATTCGGTCGGCATGGTGTTGCATGGCATGCCATCGACGCTTGGAGTGACGATGGAGATGATGATCCTGCATGGCCGCGCCGTGGTGCGCGGTGTCAGCCACGCTATGGTGGTGATCGACATGCCGTTCGGATCGTATGAGCAAAGCCCCGCACAGGCTTATGCCAATGCGGCCCGGTTGATGGCCGAAACCGGGGCGCCGTCTGTCAAGCTGGAAGGCGGCGCGCATATGGCCGAAACGATTGCCTTTCTGACGGCGCGTGGCGTGCCGGTGATGGCGCATATCGGCCTGACACCGCAGGCGGTGAACACGCTTGGCGGCTACAAGGTGGTGGGCCGCGATGGCGAGGCCGACCGGGTGATGGCCGATGCACGGGCAGTGCAGGAGGCCGGGGCCTTTTCGGTGGTGCTGGAAAAGGTGCCGATGGGGCTGGCGGGGCGGATCACGGCAGACCTTGCGATCCCGACCATCGGCATCGGGGCCGGGGTCGATTGCGACGGGCAGGTGCTGGTGATTGACGACATGCTCGGGCTGTTCACCGACTTTCGTCCCAAGTTCGTGAAACGCTATGCCGAGTTGGGCAAACTGGCGGATGAGGCGATTGCCACCTATGCCTCGGAAGTGCGCGGGCGGCAGTTCCCCGGCCCGGACCACAGCTTTCCCGATGTGCTGAAGGCCGCGAAATGAGTGTTCCCATAGTACGGACGGTGGCCGATTTGCGCCGCCATGTGCGCGGCTGGCGGGCGGCGGGCGAGATGGTCGGCGTGGTGCCCACCATGGGCGCGCTGCATGACGGCCACCTGAGCCTTGCCCGCGCCGCCAAGCGGGAATGCGACCGGGCGATCGTGACGATTTTCGTCAACCCCAAGCAGTTCAACAACCCCGATGACCTGAAGAAATACCCCCGCACCGAAGATGCCGATGCCGTTTTGCTAGCAACGGTCGGCGTGGACCTGATCTTTGCCCCCACACCCGAGGAGGTCTACCCCGACGGCTATGGCACCACGGTGTCGGTGGCAGGCGTGTCGGAACCACTGGAAGGCCGGATGCGGCCCGGGCATTTTGACGGGGTGGCGACCGTGGTGGCCAAGCTGTTTGGCATGACGATGGCCGACCGGGGCTACTTTGGCCAGAAAGACTGGCAGCAGTTGCAGGTGGTGCTGAAACTGGTCGCCGATCTGAACATGCCCGTGCATATCGTGGGCTGTGAGACGATCCGCGAGGCGGACGGGCTGGCGATGAGCTCGCGCAACCTGCGGCTGGACGATGCCGCACGTGGCAAGGCCCCGGTGCTGTTTGCGGCCATCACGGCGGCGGCGGATGACATCCGCGCCGGGCAATCCGACCGCATGGCGATCCGCGAGGCGGCGGAGAAGGTCCGCGCGGCAGGGTTCGAGCGGGTGGAGTATATCGAACTGCGCGATGCGGGCACCCTGCTGCCATCGGATGATCCCACAAGGCCACGCCGGATGCTGGCGGCGGCCTGGCTGGGCGGGGTGCGGTTGATCGACAATATCCCGGTGTAGGGGGCGGTTATCAGGATGGGCAGATTGCCCATCCTACGGGAATTCTACCGGGACGGGGGTGTAGAACAGGTCGGTCAAGTCTGTCTCCGTTTCGGCTTTGCACACCCCGGCCTGCCGGATATCGTTCACAAGACCTTCCATGTTGGATGCCTGATACGGCAGGCCGTTGGTGCAGGTTTCAAAATCCAACCCTTCAGTCTCGCACCGCGCCAGCAGCAGGCGCAATTCGCGCACCATCGGGCATTGCACGACGCGGTGAAACCGCTTCACATCGGCGGGCGGTTGGGCATTGGCGAGGGCTGAGAAGACCAGTGGGAATTTCATTCTGAAGGCCTGCACCAGCGCATCCTGCCCATGGTTGGAATAGGCTATCGCATTGATCATATAGGGCTGGGCGACCTCTATCCCTGTCAGTTCATCCGTGGCGCTGTAGGCCTCGTTCAAGGCCAGTTCGAGCCAGACCCATGGTGTGTAGCGCGCGATTTTCAGGTGACTGGAAAAGATGCGCCGCAATTCTGCGCTGTCAAATCGGATGCCATTGACCGTGGACCCGTCTTGGATCGCATTGAAATAGTCGGCAACCATCACCGGATTGCCGGGCGACACATCTACCCACCATTTGGTTCGGGTCATCGCTTCGGTCACGGCGGCAGGCAGTTCGGCGGGCAATGGCGTGCCAGTCAGGACGGCCAGCGTCTGGGCATCCTGATCGTACAGGCGCGCCTCGAACGTGGTCAGCGCGCGGCTGGCTTTGATGCGTTGCAGATTGGCGATGCGGTCGGAGGGCGTCTCGCCGACCACATGTTCCTCGCGCCAGAAATCCAGCAGCGGGCTGTCAGAATTTGCCAGCATCGACAGGGCCTGATCACGCTGAAACCCGGGTCCAAGATTGGCAGACATCAACCCGTCAATCAGGCAGATGCGATCATCGTAGCCTGGCTGGTCGGTGACAGCGTCTGCGAACAGATTGCACATTGCCAGAATATCGGCGGTGGAGCCGCCCCATTGCGGCGCAAGCGCGGTTGCGGCCTTAAGCAGCGTGGCACGGTTGGGGGCGATGGCCATGATCCGTCGCACCTCGGGGATCACCGCGCTTTGGTTGCCGGTGGTGTAGGACATGGCGATGACCCCGTCAGAAGCCGCCAGCAGGTCAGGGGCGGCGTCGCGCGCATGTTCCATCAAGGCCAGACCTTCCAGATGCGCGGCACGAAACGCCGTCAGGCGTTCAGGATAGGCATCATTCGCATAGGCGTTGCCGCGATAAGCCCAGCCCAAAGCCTTCAGATAGGTGCCCCGTGCAACCATCGCTGGCGCAGAGGCCGGTTGGGCCGCAACCCACGCCTTGGTGAAGGTATCGGTGTCAGGGTGCAGCTGCTCAAACACGGCGAACAGGTCGCGCTGATCGGCACGGGATTTGCGGCTGTCGGCCCGGACGGTTTGAAACATCGCCTCAACCGCCGCCACGTCTTGGGCGGTGATATGATCGCGCAGAATGCCCAAGGCTGTAAAATCATAGCCGGGCACGTTGTTCTGAGGGGCGATAGTTTCAGCCGCGGCAGAGGCGGGCTGCATCAGATGCAGGGCGGCAGACACCAAGAAGCGTCAGGACAGCCCGCATGACCCGGGCGCTGTTTGTGATTTGCATGATTTCCGTCCTGCTCCGTCAGTATCTACTACACTGTGGAATCAAGGTATTATTCTGGCAGTACGGTGGTGATTTTAGCTTTGGCGGCCCAACTTCGCCTCCTCAACTCTTGCGTTCTGCAATCAGGCCTTGGCGACGGGGGGCGCTTTGGGCAAGAATGGCCCCAAGAGGGAACCTTGCGAGCACAGGGCACGCAATTTTCCCGGTGTCACAGGGTGTAAACGGGATTTACATTCCTATCTGAAGCAAACGCATCTTTCAGTGGAGGATATGATGGCCGATTTTGAGACGCAGATTCAGGAAAGCCAGAAACAGGTGGCCACCGCCCAAGCCAAGATCAGCGCCATCACCGGCCAGATTGAGGCCGCGCGCGCCAAGCTGGACGCGGGCGAGGCCAGCATCGACGTGGAAAATGCCACGCTGGATGATGTGCACAAGCACACCGACCTGATGAACGCCAACATCGCCGAGTTGATCATGGGGCTGGATGATGTGACGGCGGGCTTTTCCAAAGATTTTGATGAGATGCGGTCCAAGACCGGCATGGAAAGCTTCATCGGCATGTTCTCGGATGCGAAATCCGAATCCATGCGGCAGGAACGCCTGCGCGGGGCCAGCATTGACGACAAATTGCAGGATCTGATTGCCAAATCCGACGTGATCGTGCGGCTCTTGCAGGGGCAGCTTGATCTTTTGAATGTGCAGAAAACCCGCGTTGAAGGCAACCTTGGCGACACCCTGACCGAACGCGAAACCACTGTTGGCGCGCTGGAGGCTGTCCGGGCCGAAGTGGCCTCGATGGACCCGAAGATCATCGAGCTGGAGAACAAGATCAGCGTCGAACAGGACGCCGCCGCCCGGACCAAGTTGGAAACCGAACTGGCCGGGATCAACGCCCGTTTCAACGCGCTGGTGCAGGATGAACAGGTGCATCTGGCGAAATCGCAAACGCTGGAACGCTATATCGAAAAGGGCAAAACCTGGGTGGACAGCCTGACCAACCAGGCCGCAACGCAACTGGTGCTGATCAACAAATTGCAGACCGACACCAAGCAGCGGGTGGTGCTTGTATGAGGCGCTGACCAGCAGCTTGAAAACCGCGCAGCAGCAGGATGTGGCCCACCGGATCAACGAGATTGGCGTCAAGACCGACCAGGAGGCGCAGGCAGCGATGGCGGCAATTGGGGCCGCGACGAATGACCGGATGGCCGACATGCTGGAAAGCCACGAAGGCCACATGGTCTTTGCCCGCCAGATTCTGGAGCAGAAGGCCAAGGCGGATGAACGTTTTGCCCGCCGCTTTGCCAAGATCGTCGAGAAGCACGACAAGAACGCGTATGGGGAATAAGTGGCAACCGAGGTCAAAGACCAACTGACCAGCGACCATGCGGAACTGTACGACACTCTCGTCGCCCGCCGTTACTTTGACAAGTTCGCGCGCATCTCGGGCCATCTGGGCCGGGTTGCGGCGGAACTTGAATCGGAACGGCGGCTGACGCGGCTGGAATCGCGGGTGCTGGGGAAATACCTGTCGGCGGTGGCGGCTACTTTTCAAGCATTGAGCCATAAGTACCTGATGACGGGCCGCGCCGACGGTGCCCCACGCCTGACGTTTGACCGGCACGAGTCCGGCTTTCCTGTGGCGCAGGAACTGATGGTGATGGCGCTGGATGCGCAGCAATCGACCCGGCATCTGGCCTCCATGCCCTCGGCCCCCGAGTTGAAAGACCGCATGATCCGCCAGATCGTCGGCGATCTGTCCATTCCGACCGCTCTGCAATTTGCCCTGTCGCAGCGGCTGTATCATGAGGCTTTGGCAGCAGGTGGCCTGTTCTGGGCGCGCAATGACCCCGATGCGCAATGGGTGGCCGATGCGGGCGACCGGCGGCAGTATCTGGTGCATTGGGCGGTCTATGACACGGCGGTGAACCTGCCGGTGGTCTATTTGCTGGATCTTGAGGATTCGGGCCGCACCGCCCTGCCCAACGACGCGGGCCGTTGGCCGCAGGCGCAGGCCGCGCTGATGGCGCAGTCTTTGGCGGGGTTGAAGCTGCTGACGATTGCCCAAGGCTTTGATGTGGATTTTGACACCCTGCACCCAAAACGCCTGCGCCGTATCACCCTTGGCCCGATGTATTCGCACAGCTTCACCCTGCAATCCGGCCCGATATCGGCGGTGCTGGCGGGCGCGATGGCGCCGGCGGGCGACGATTGGGCGCTGGTCTGGACGGTCGAGGATTTGCGGTCCGACCGCGAGGAAGACATCAAGGACGGCTGGTTTTCCACCGTGCCGCGCCAGATCTGGAAACTGGACGATACCGATGCGGGCGTCACCCGGATGGACCGGATGGTGATCTTGCCGGAACGACCCTATCAGGTTCTGGTCGAACAGAACCCACCGGGCCTGCGCGGTTTGCGCAAGTTTGTGGTGGGGGCGGGCGGACGGATTATTCCGACAGCGTAAGAGGTTGGCATGACAACGCGTGACACGATGGAACTGCGGGAAGACATGATCCGCGCGCAATACGATGCGGCCCTTGGCCTGCTTGCAGGCTTTGACCACGCGCCGCGTCTGGGCAAGGCGGTGGAGGCGGCAACCGCCGAGCGCAGCCCCGGCATCGGCACGCGCCCCCGTTTCCGGTCCACCGTGCCGGGTATGGCGACCCGCACCACAGCCCGTCCCGGTGGAGTGCGGTTGCTGGACCGGGTGGAAGGTTTGGGCGACGGCCTCACCTCCCCCCTGCAAGCCTCTGCTCTGCACGCCCTGCGCCGGGGCCTTGCGATTGCCCTGGCCATGGGCGACAGTTTTGCCGCGCAATCCGGGCTGGCCGAGTTGAAAAAGGCGAACCTTGAAGGCCGCCTGCCCGACCCCCGCCGCACTGAATTTACCGAACTGTCTGGCCGCCGAGGCGCTGCTGACCCTCTACACCCTCGCCAATGCCACCGCCTTTCTGCTCGCCCCGCATCTGGGGTCCGCGACGGTCGAGGTCGGCGCGGTGGACGAGGTGCTGACCGACAACGCCCCCTTGGCCCTGCAAGGCGCGCTGTGGGAATTGGATCAGGACATCGGCGCGCTTGCGACTGACGAGACGCGGCTGGTCGCCGTGATCGCCGCGTTTTGCGAGGCGCTGATGGAAAAGGTCGCCCTGCGCGCCGCCACGGCACCGAGGCTGGAGGCCTTTATCGGCGGCAGTTGGAAGGTCGAGGCGGACGGGCTGGTGATTTCCGGCTTCAAACCGGCGCGCGCGGCCAAGGGTGGCCCGCTGACCATGCAGTTCAAGAAACCGACCGAAGTGGTGGGCAACCACATCGCCAAATACCAATCGCTGCGGTTGGCAAAAATGCTGATGGCTTATGACTTTGACCGGCGGCTGAACCCGTTTGCGGAATTGGGCGGATTCATCTTTACCTTCATGGGCGATGGCAAGCCGGGGACGGGAAAAACCACGCTGATCCAGATGATGGCGGGGTTGCTGGATGGCTATTGCAAGGTGGCGGGCTATCCGTTCCGGTATCAGAACTTTTCCATTGATCAGATTGACAGCTATCAGGGCAAATCGGGGCAAAACGCCAAGGCGTTTATTGACGCGGTGATTGATCCGTCGGTGATTGCCTTTGGAACCATCGACGATATTGATCAGGTGGCAGGCAAGCGGGGCGACCGGCAATCCTCGGCGGGCCAGCAGGAAGTGACGGCGGTGTTCATGGGGGCCTTTGCAGGCGCAAATACCGTGGTGCGCGGCAATTGCACCTTCGGGATGTTTTCCAACTACCCCGAAAACGTGGACGACGCCCTGCGCCAACGGGCCGGGGCGCGGTTTCTGGTCGATGGGCCGCAAAGCCGCGAGGATTATATTGATATCCTGTCGCTGTTGTTGGGTAAGAACCACGCCATTCCCTTGGGCGACCATGACCTGTTCGCGGCACAAGAGATCAAGAAGGCTGTCGCCGCCAGCTTTGAAGGCCATTCCCGCCCGCATGAGGATGGCTTGATCAAGGTCTGGGATCAGGTCGCGCGCGATATCGGCCCGCTGGATACAATTGCCAAGATCGGCACCTATCTGAAGGCCATTCAGGCCGCCGACGACCGCTTTACTGGCCGCGCGATCAAGAACATCACCGACGCGGTGAAAGTGCGGGCGATGGATTTCGAATTGCCGGATGAATGGATGGAAAACCCCGATCTGTTTTTGTTCAAGGGGTATGACGATAAACTGGCAATGATCCGGGGGCTGACGACGCCGATTACGGTGGAGATGGTGATTCAAGAGGTGAACCGCTACGCGGACAGCGAGTTCCGCTATGCGGACAAGTCGGATGAAGTGGCGATTGCGGGTATGGTAAGGGACTTTGGGCGGACGGAAGAGGCGAAGCGGCGGTATTTGGAGGGGAAGGGGTGATGTGGCGGCTTGCCCTCCACCCCCAGCCCCTCCCCGACGCGGGGGAGAGGAGGCGCATCTGCGGCTGCCGTCGCCTGTGCGGTTGATCGGAATACGGCCCCCTCCCCCTTGTGGGGAGGGATGGGGTGGGGGGCCGGGGGGAAAGCCTTATGACTGGTATCGCCGCACATACCCGCTCCAACGCCCGCAAATTGCGCATCGGGATGACGCCGCAGGAACGGCGGCTGTGGGGGCAGTTGCGCGACCTGAACCATCGGCTTGGGCTGAACTTCCGCAGGCAGGCCCCAGTCGGGCGCTATATCGCGGATTTTGTGGATTTTGGACTGCGGCTGGTGATCGAGGTGGATGGTGGGCAGCATGAGGGCACGCAGGATGCAGCACGGGATGCGTGGTTTGCGGCGCAGGGTTTTCGGGTGCTGCGGTTCTGGAACAATGACGTGAGCGGCAATATCGACGGGGTGATGCAGATGATACTGGATGCGGTCGAAGCGGCCCCCCCACCCCAGCCCTCCCCACGAGGGGGAGGGAGGCGCCCTGCGACGGGCCTCTTCGCAGACTGTCAAGTGACTTGCGCCTCCCCTCCCCCTCGTGGGGAGGGGTTGGGGGTGGGGGGCACCCGGCCCAGAAGGACAGTCGAATGAAACGCCTCATCGCCGCCGGCCTGATGTTCGGCAACCTGATCGAAGTCACCTCCCCCGCCCTCATCGAGCGGTATAACCGCGCGCTGAAGCATCTGACCGGCAAGACCACCGCGCTCAAGGATTTCCACATCGACATTTCGGGCTACTCGCCCGAGATCGGCGATGAGCTGAACGATGACCTCTACCTCAACCCCAACGGCTGCAACCGGCAGTTCATCCTGCTGACCACGGCGCAGAAGGATGCGCCGCTGTTGAATATCAAATTCTCCACCTCGCGCAGCATCCTTCAGCAGTTCATCGAGAAAAACGAGGCGCAACTGTTCGCCCTGACCGCGCGCGATGCGGTGGCGGGGGAGTTGCAGAATTCGGTCTACACGGTCGACACCCCCGCCAAACTGTTCGATATCCGCCAAGTGACGGTGGAGGCCGATACGATCGGCGGGCATGTGGCCGATGCGGGCAAACTGGCCGGGTTGATCGACCGGTTTCGCAAGGAACCCGACGGCTGGCGCGATGATCTGCTGATTGCCGACATGATCACCCTTGCCAAAAAGACCGGCGATGTGACGCGGGTGCCGATTGCCCTGCCTGCGATGGTGTTTCAGCAGCCAAATTTCTGGACCAGCCATTTCGGCGGCCTTTATATCTTTCGCGATACCAAACAGGCGGGCGTGATCTCGACCCTGCCCAAAGCTAGCCTTGGCGCGGTGCCGATCAGCCCGGTGATGGATATCACCAACCGCAACCAGATTGCCGACTGGCTGGACCGCAACGGCCTGGTGGAGCCCATCGTGCAGGCGCGCGGGGCGGATGCGGGGGGGATCTTGCGGCAGAAGATGGATTTCATTCTGGTCGATGCGGCGGACCGGTTGCAGATCAACATCGCAGACGCCAACCGCACCGAATTGCGCAAGATCGCCAATCGCTTGGGCGACGCGCTGCCGCCCGAGTTTCTCGGCCTTGCCGCCCTGTTGCGGTGGGTCGAGGGCGGCGGCGACTGGCCGCGTATCACCAGCGAACACCCCAGCTATTTCTACACCCTGCGCGCCAAACAGGGCCGCGACCGCGATCTGGTGAACATGCTGCTGGCGGAGCTTGCGCCGATGGACGTGCGGCAGATGTTCATCGTGCATAAAGAAGTGTTCTACACCCAGTATGCCACATGGTCCGAGGCCAAGCGGCAGTACGTGGCGGATTTTCTGGCGCGCGAGTATAAGGTGGATGCTCAGGGCGCGCGGGCCGCGCTGTTCGGGCCGGAACCGGCGATGCAGGATGCAGCCCCCGTGGCCCCGCGCCCGGCACCTGTCGGCCCATGGGGCGCAGTAGGCAGAGGGCGGCGATGATACTGGGGTTTTTCCGGCTGATGCTGTTTGGCGCGATTGCCATGACGGTGGTTTACGTTCTGGTGTCGGTCTATTCGCGGTCGGTGCGGCGCGAGTGGCTGGAAAAGAACTTTGACGCGGGCGGTGTACCCGGCGACCGCAACGCCTATATTGCCGAAGGGATGCAGGCCTATGAACGCGGTCTGCGGCGCAAACTGATCTGGCTGGTTTACATCATTCCCGCCGTGGTCTTTACCACGGTGTTCTGGACACTGAATTTCTCGTGAGGGTGCGATGCGCTATGTAAAATGGACGGTTGTGGTGGTGCTTTTGCTGCTGGTGGGGTCGTTCTTCCACTACACCCTGCCGCAGCATGATATCGTGCGGATCGTGGGGGCCAATACGCAGCGGATGGATCTGGGCGAAAACTCGTGGTTCTTCGCCGCGCCGGATGCGGGCACCAGCACGGCAACGGCTGGCAGCCGCGATGTGAAGTTTATCGAGACGATTCAACCCAACGGCCGCCCGATGGTCTACCGGAACGAGGATACAAGCTGGGGCTGGCCGCCCTATTTCAAGGTCAACAGCTTTGATATTCAGACGCAGGCCGCCGATCTGACCTCGACCGAGGCCGCCCCGAAATGGGTGGTGATCACGCATTACGGCTGGCGCAATCAGTTGTTCACGATCTTTCCGAACGCGGTGAAGCTGCGGCAGGTCGATAGCCCCGATGTGACGATCATCCCATGGGTCAACATCATCCTGTTCACCCTGCTGGCCTTCATCCTGTTCATGCTGCGCCGGATGTGGATGCAATTCCGCGAACGCACCATCGACCCAGCGTTGGAAGATGTGGGCGATGCCTGGGATGCGGTTGATGCACGCGCCGACGCCGCGCGGGATGGGGCCAAACGGGCATCCGGGCGCTTTACCGGCTGGCTCGGGACGTGGCGCAAGCCATAGGTCCGTGGCAACGCCGTCTGGCGGGCCTCAATGGCGCGCCAGACGGCCCTACCGCTTAGATCAATTCCAGCAGCGCTTCGCCGCCCGAAATCTCGCACAGACCTGCGTTTTCTTCCAGGTTCAGCACCGTCACCACGCCATCATCAGCCAGCAGCGCATAGCGTTTGGACCGCGCAAGCAACCCGATGGCCGGAATGTCGAAATCGAGGCCAATGGCCTTGGTGAACGACGCATCCGCATCGCCCAGCATGGTGATGCCCGCTGCCGTGGCCCCCGTCGCCTCGCCCCAGGCTTTCATCACGAAGGGGTCGTTGACCGACACGCAGATCACCTCATCCACGCCCTTGGCCGCAAACCCGGCCTTGGTGCGCATGAAACTTGGCACATGCGCGGTCGAACAGGTGCCGGTATAGGCCCCCGGCAGACCGAAAATCACAACCTTGCGGCCTTTCAATTTGCTGGAAAGGTTGATGCCTTCCGGCCCATTCGCACCGATTTGCAAAAGTGTGGCGTCGGGCAGGGTGGAGCCTACGGAAATTGTCATCAAAAGTCCCTCTCGCGTTGCGTTTCTCTCTGACCGGGATATAGGGTCCGCGCGACAGATCGGCCAGAGGGGACACGCGATGGATGTGGTGGTAATCGGGGCAGGGCAGGCCGGGGCGGCTTTGGTCGCCAAATTGCGGACCCTTGGTCATGCGGGGGCCATCACCCTGATCGGCGAGGAAGCCGCCCCCCCTATCAGCGCCCCCCCCTGTCGAAGGCCTATCTGATGGGCGAGATGGAGGTGGAACGCCTCTGGCTGCGCTCGCCCGAGTTCTACGCCGAAAACGATATCACGCTGGAACTGGGTCAGCCCGTTACCGCCATCGACCCTACGGCCCGGACCGTGACGGTCGGTGGCAAGGTCATCCCCTATGACGCTTTGGCCCTGACCACCGGGTCCACCCCCCGACGTCTGCCTGCTGCCGTCGGGGGCGATCTCGCCGGGGTTTACACCGTCCGCAGCCTATATGACGTTGATGCCATGCGCGCCGAGTTTGTCGTGGGCCGTCGGGTGATCATCGTGGGTGGCGGGTACATCGGGCTGGAGGCAGCGGCTGTGGCCGCAAAGCTGGGGCTGGATGTGACGGTGCTGGAAATGGCGCCGCGCATCTTGCAGCGGGTGGCAGCACCCGAGACGTCTGATTATTTCCGCGCGCTGCATACCTCGCATGGGGTGAAAATTCTGGAATCGACCGGACTGGACCGCTTGCTTGGCGAGGGCCATGTCACCGGCGCGCGGCTGACCGATGGCCGCGAATTGCCCGCCGATTTCGTCATCGCAGGCGTCGGCATCCTGCCCGGCACCGCACTGGCCGAGACCGCAGGGCTGGCGATTGAAAACGGCATCCGCACCGATGCCCATGGCCGCACCTCCGACCCGCATATCTGGTCGGCAGGCGATTGCGCGTCCTTTCCGTGGCAGGGCGGTCGCTTGCGGCTGGAATCGGTCGGCAACGCCATCGATCAGGCTGAGGCTGTGGCCGCCAACATCCTCGGGGCTGATGCGCCCTATACCGCGCAGCCGTGGTTCTGGTCAGATCAGTATGATTGCAAGCTGCAAATCGCGGGCCTGAACACCGGCTATGATCACATCACCACCCGCCCCGGCGAAGATGGCGCGGTGTCGTTCTGGTACTACAAGGGCGCGCAGCTGCTGGCAGTTGATGCGATGAACGACGCCCGCGCCTATATGGTCGGCAAGCGGTTGATCGAGATGGGGAAATCCCCCGACCCTGCCGTAATCGCCAACCCCGACACCGTGCTGAAAGCCCTGCTCAAGGCATGAGGATCATCGGCGGTTCCGCGCGCGGCCTGCACCTGACCCCCGTGGGGGCAGGGGATGCGGCGGCCCATCTGCGCCCCACGTCCGACCGCGTGCGCGAGGCGATCTTCAACCTGCTGATAAACGGCGGCTACGGCAACCCCGTTGCCGGTGCCCGCGTTCTGGACCTGTTCGCAGGCACTGGCGCCCTCGGGTTGGAGGCGCTGTCGCGCGGGGCAACCCACGCCACCTTCGTTGACGACGGCCGCGCCGCCCACGCCCTGATCACCCGCAACATCGCCCTGCTGCGCAGCCCTGACACCGCCATTCTGAAACGCGATGCCACCACGCTGCCACCCAACCCCGGCCCCGCCTACACGCTCGTCTTTCTCGACCCGCCTTATGGCAAGTCGATGGGGCAGGCGGCGCTTGCCAGCCTGCTGAAAGGCAACTGGCTGGCCCCGGGTGCTGTTCTGGTGTGGGAGGAAGGCAGCCGCCAAATCCCGCCGCCCCCGTTTGACCAACTGGACCAACGCAAGTATGGCGACACCATCGTCACTCTATTGAAGGCTCCTCAATGACCCCCAAAGCCGTATTGTTCGATTGTGACGGGGTGATCGTTGACAGCGAAGGCATGACCCTGATCATGTTGCAGGCCGATCTCGCCAACCATGGCCTGCTGCTGACCCTGCATGATCTGGAAACCGATTTCATTGGCGGCACGATTGAAACCGTTGCCGAGCGCGCGATTGCGGCGGGGGCTGACTTGCCCGATGGCTGGGCCGATGCGTTCTATCAAAAGCTGTATGCGATGCTGGCCGTCAACACGCCCCTGATGGCAGGTGTTGTGAATGTGCTGGATGCCTTGGATGCGGCGGGTATTCCTTATGCGGTCGGCTCCAACGGCACGCCGGAAAAGATGCAGATCACGCTTGGCCAGCATGGCCTGATCCCGCGCTTTCACGGCCATATCTATTCCGGCCAGGCCCTTGGCCGCCCCAAACCCGCGCCTGACTTGTACCTGCACGCCGCCGCCGCGCTGAACGTGGCCCCAAAGGATTGCGTGGTGATTGAAGACAGCGTGGCCGGTGCGATGGCGGCCCAAGCCGCTGGCATGCGCTGCTTTGGCTTCGCACCCCAAGGCCCGCACCCGCGCCTTGCAGCAACAGGCGCGGTCCTGTTCAGCGATATGGCCGATCTGCCGGGCCTTCTCGGCCTCTGACCCTTTCGCACTGGCCCAAATATCCTCGGGGGGAGGCGCGCCGCGCCGTGGGGGGCAGACAGCCCCCTTCTTTACCGCAATCTCCGCCCGTCCTTCGCGTCAAAGAACAGCGCGGTGGCCGCGTCAAACGTCACCCCCACCCGGTCGCCAAGCCGCACCTTCGGGTCTTCATGCGACTCGATCACCAGCTTTTCGCCCGATGGGGCCCGTCACATGAATGAACGCGACCCCGCCCAGGGCTTCGGTCATGTCTACCTTATGCGTGGTCCCTGACAGATCCAGCGCCAGATGCTGCGGGCGCAGGCCAATCGTCACGGCCCCTGCATCGGGCAGCCGGACGGTCGGCATCAACGACCCGCCAAGGCCCGCCGCCGCAACCTGCCCCCCCTGCACCACCCCGGCCACAAAGTTCATCGCCGGGCTGCCGATAAAGCCCGCGACGAATTTGTTATCCGGGTCGTGGTACAACTCCAGCGGTGCGCCGACCTGTTCCACCCGGCCTGCGCGCAGCACCACGATCTTGTCGGCCAGCGTCATCGCCTCGACCTGATCATGGGTGACGTAGATCATCGTGGCCCCAATCTCGCGGTGCAGGCGGGCGATTTCCACCCGCATCTCCACCCGCAACTCGGCATCAAGGTTCGACAAAGGCTCGTCGAACAGAAACACCTCCGGCCCCCGCACAATCGCGCGACCAATGGCGACGCGCTGGCGTTGCCCGCCCGACAGCGCCTTGGGTTTGCGGGCCAGATAGTCGTCCAGCTTCAGGATGCGGCTGGCTTCCTTGACCTTGGCCGCCACTTCCGCCGCCGGATGCCCGGTCATCTTCAGCCCGAACCCCATGTTTTCTGCCACCGTCATGTGCGGGTACAGCGCATAGGTCTGAAACACCATCGCCACCCCCCGCTCACTCGGGTCAGCCTTGGTCACATCCCGCGCGCCGATGTGGATGGCCCCTTGGCTGGTTTCCTCCAGCCCCGCCACCATCCGCAGCAAGGTGGATTTGCCGCAACCGGATGGGCCGACAAAGACGCAGAACTCGCCATCGGTGATGTCCAGACTGACCCCATGGATCACCTGCACATCGCCGTAGCGTTTGACCACATTGTTCAGTGTGACACCTGACATAAGGCTTCCTCCCCTATCAATTCTGTTCTGGAAAACGCCAGCTTTCCGCTGCCGCTGCGATCTGCGCCGCAATGTCCTTGATCCGCCCGGCCCCTGCCTCCAGCGCCGCCAGCGTGGTCAGCGCGGTGGTCGAGGTTACGGACAGCGCCCCCACCACACGGCCCGTGCGCGACAGAATCGGCACCGCACAGCAGATGATGCCGCGCTCATGCTCCTCGCGGTCAAAGGCATAGCCACACGCGCGAATCACCAAAAGCTCGGCCCGCAATTCCTGCGCCGACCCCAAAGTATGCTCGGTGTGGCGGTGAAACGATTGCCGGTCCAAGGCGCGCGACAGGTCTTCTTCGGGCAGGAAGGCCAGCATCGCCTTGCCCACCCCGGTGCAATAGGCAGGCCCCACCTTGCCCGCCTGCGCAAACATCGTCACCGGGCGGGTGGCATGGCGTTTGTCCACATACAGAACCTGCCCCAAATCCAGTTGCGCCAGATGAATCGTCTCGCCGGTTTCTGCTGCCAATTCATCAATATAGGGCCGCGCAATCGGGGCGAGCGACGCCTGCGCCCAGGCCGCATGGGCCAGCCGCACCAGCCGCACCCCAAGGCTGTAGGTGCCCCGGTCCGCGTCATAACGACAGCATCCCCTGATGCGTCAGCGTCTGCAAAAACCGGTACAGCGTGGCCTTGGGATAGGCGCTTTGCGCCAGCAAATCGGTGAACCGCACGGGTGCGCCGACCGCTGCCACCATGTCCAGCACATCCAGCGCCTTGCCCACCGTGCCGTCTGCGTGTCCTTCCGCGCCCATTGCCGCTCCCTTTGCGTCCTTGTTGACAGCCTTAACAATAGCGGACATAGTTTTCAATATTCAAGACTAAGTTTCACATAATGGAACCAAACGGGAGGAAACCATGGTCCATACCAAGACAGGCGCAGCCGCGTTCGTCGCAGGCTTGCTGCTGGCAAGCACGGCGATGTCGCAAACGCGCACGCTGACCTACTTCGCCGATTTCGACGCAGGCCCCTTGGCCGCGTTTGAAACCCTGATCGCGGATTTTGAGGCCGCGAACCCCGACATCGACGTGGTGCTGCAAAACTTCGACCACGAAGGCTACAAGACCGCGATCCGCAACTTCCTGACCACCGACAGCCCGGACCTTGCCAACTGGTACGCGGGCAACCGCATGGCCCCCTTCGTCGCCGCGGGCCAGTTTGTGGACGTGTCCGATGTGTGGGAGGCCAATGGCCTGAGCGA
This sequence comes from uncultured Alphaproteobacteria bacterium, assembly GCA_963772935.1. Classification (GTDB taxonomy): domain Bacteria; phylum Pseudomonadota; class Alphaproteobacteria; order Rhodobacterales; family Rhodobacteraceae; genus JANNNF01. The sequence goes on from CAVYZK010000004.1 coordinate 63,555, forward strand.
CAGTCTGGCCGCGTCCAAGGCGTCGATGACCATCGACGGCAAACAGTGGGGCGTGCCCTATACCTATTACCAGTGGGGCATCTATTTCAACAAAGACGCCTACAAGGCGGCTGGCGTTGAAGTGCCGACCACCTGGGCTGGCTTTGTCGAAAACTGCCCCAAGTTTCAGGCGGCTGGCATCGACTGCCTGACCACCGGCACGTCGGCCCTGTGGCCCGGCGCAGGCATCTTCGACTACATCAACATGCGCACCAACGGGTATGAGTTCCACATGGACCTGACCGCTGGCAAAGTGGCATGGACCGATGACAAAGTTCGCGCCGCCTTTGCCGAACTGGGCAAGGTTCAGCCCTATATCACCGCCAACCATGCCGCCATCGACTGGCAGGATGCGGCGGCGCTGATGGTGCAGGGCAAGGCTGCCAACTATGTGATGGGCAACTTTGCGGTGGACGTGTTCAAGAAGGGCGGCATGACGAATGACACCCTCGGGTTCATGGCCTTCCCGGAAATCACCCCCGGTATCCCGCGCGCCGAAGAAGCCCCGACCGATACCATCCACATCACCGCAGGGGCCAAGAACGTGGCCGATGCCAAGACGTTCCTCGCCTATGTGGCCGATGCCGCCGTGCAGACCAAACTGAACGCGACCTTGGGCCAACTGCCGACCAACAAGAACGCCACCGTCCCGCAGGACGACCCGTTCCTGGTGGCCGGGTTTGAAACCGTGTCCACCGCCTATGCTCTGGCACAGTTCTTCGACCGTGACGCGCCAGCCGAAATGGCCAAGGCCGGCATGGAAGGCTTTCAGGAGTTCATGGTGAAACCCGACCGTCTGGACGCCATTCTGGAGCGTCTCGAAAAAGTCCGCGCCAAGGCCTACTGACCGCGTGACGCCGTGGGCGGGCAACGATTAATCGTTGCCCGCCCACGGCCCCCTCGCCCCAAGGGTCGCATCCTTGGGGCAACTGCATCCCCTTTGCACATCTGAGGCTTGCCCATGATCGCCTATTGGAAATCCAACCAGCGCAGCCTTGCGCCGTGGCTGTTTCTGGCCCCCGGCATGGCGATGTTCATGATCTATGTGATCATCCCGATTTTCCAATCCATGTGGCTGTCGTTCTACGACTGGGATGGCTTGGGCGCGAAAACATGGATCGGCACCGCCAACTATGTCGAGCTGTTTGACGACGAGGCCTTCACCACCTCGCTGTGGAACAACGTGATCTGGCTGGCGCTGTTCCTGCTGGCCGTGCCCATCGGCCTGCTGATGGCGATCTTCCTGAACCAGACGGTGCGGGGCATCCGCATCTACAAATCGCTTGTTCTTCTTTCCCTTCGTGATTTCAGCCAAGTCGTCGTCGGCCTGATGTTCGCGTGGTTCTATGCGCCGAACTTTGGCCTGCTGTATCAGTTGACGGAATTCTTGTCGGGCACCGGCATCGCCGTGCTGGCGGATGAAACCTACGTCAACTACGGCATCATCGCCGCGGGCCTCTGGCCGCAGATCGCCTATGTGATGATCCTGTATCTGACCGGCCTGAACAACGTGGCCCCGGATCAGATCGAGGCCGCACGGCTGGACGGGGCCACGCGGCTGGAAGATGCTGTGGTACGTCATCATCCCGCAACTTCGCCCGGCCACCTTCATTGCAGTCGTCGTCACCATCATCGGCGCGCTGCGGTCGTTTGACCTTGTGTCGATCATGACGGCGGGTGGCCCCTATGGGTCGTCCCGGGTGCTGTCCTACTACATGTATGAACAAGCGCTGTCGGAATACGGCTACCGCATGGGATACGGGGCTGCCATCGCCGTGGTGCTGTTCGGCATCATGATGATTTTCATCTCGGGCTTCATCTGGAAGATGTGGCGCGACGAGACGGAGCGTTAATCCATGTTTCCCCGCCCCATCGAGCAAACCTCGCCCGCCACGCAGATCATGTACAAGGTCGCGCTGCCGATTGCGCTGATCATCTGGCTGTTCCCATTGCTGGGGGTGGCACTCACCTCACTGCGCCCGGCATCCGACCTCGCGCAGGGCAACTACTTTGGCATGCCCAGCTATATCGCGTTTGAAAACTACGCCGATGTGTTCCGCAAATCGGCGATCGGGCAGTATATCCTGAACTCGTTCAAGCTGACGATCCCGGTGGTCATCGGCGTGGTGGCGCTGTCGACGATGACCGGCTTCGCGCTTGGTATCTACAAATTCCGCTACAACATGGTGGTGTTCTTCATCTTCGTGGCGGGCAATTTCGTGCCGTTTCAGATCCTGATGGTCCCCGTCCGCGACATGACGGTGAACCTCGGGCTGATCAACACGACCACCGGCCTTGGCCTGTTTCACATCGCGTTCCAGACCGGGTTCTGCACCCTGTTCATGCGCAATTTCATCAAGGCGATGCCGTTTGAACTGGTCGAGGCGGCGAGGGTGGAAGGTATCAGCGAGATCAAGATTTTCTGGTATATCGTCGTGCCGCTGATGCGCCCGGCGATTGCCGCGCTGTCGGTGCTGGTGTTCACCTTTGTGTGGAATGAATATTTCTGGGCCACGGTGCTGACCACCTCGGCCAGCATCCAGCCAGTGACGGCTGGTCTGAATTCGCTGAATGGCCAATGGATTGCCCAGTGGCATCTGGTATCCGCCGGGTCGATCATCGCGGCGCTGCCGCCGGTGCTGATGTTTTTCCTCATGCAAAAGCATTTCATCGCAGGCCTGACCTTGGGAGCCGTGAAGTAATGCAGTGGCGAGTCGATACGGACGCGCAGACCCTTGCCCTGACCACGGCGGGGGGCATTCCCGAGGTGATTTATTGGGGGCCGCGCCTGCCTGACGGTGAGGATCTGGCCCAGCTTGCCGCCAGCCACCGTGACGACGTGACGGGGGGGATGATGGACGAAAACTCCGCCCTGTCGCTGTGTCCCACGCTGGGACAGGCCTTTCAGGGTCAGCCGGGGCTGGTGGTCTCGGCGGCGGATGGCACGCCGTTGCTGCCGGTGTTCCGGTTCAGTCATGGTGAAGGATCCCTTAACCATCTTTCGCTGGTGTCCAAGGCCGACGGTCTGACCCTGACCCACCACATCACCGCCCATGCAACGGGCGTTATGACCCTGCGGACAATGCTCGATTCCACCTCGCCGGTCCGCCTGCACTGGCTGGCCGCCCCGGTTCTACCTGCGCCCCAGTCGGGCCATATGATCGACGTTTCGGGCAAATGGACACGCGAGTTTCATCTGAACCATGTGGACTGGACCCCCGGCATCCGCCTGCGCGAATCCCGCACCGGGCGGTCGGGGCATGAACACCCGCCCTATCTAATTTTGGCCGAGGATGGCTGTACCAATGCGCAAGGCACCGCGTTTGCCCTGCACTACGCTTGGTCGGGCGGGCACCGGATGGTGGCCGAGGAACTGCCCGATGGCCGCCGCCAGATACAGTTTGGCGGAGCAAGCGGGGCGGAAACCGCCCCCGGCATACGGTTTGAAACTGCCGATCTGATCGCCGCCGTATCCACCACTGGCCTGAACGGCATCGGCATCACGATGCAGCGCGATACCCGTGACCGGATTGTGCAATGGCCAGACGCCGCCCGCCCACGCCCGGTGCATTACAACTGTTGGGAGGCGGTCTATTTCCGCCACGATCTGGCCGAGTTGTCCGAGATCGCCACTAAAGCGGCCGCCCTTGGGGCCGAGCGGTTCGTGCTGGACGATGGCTGGTTCGGGCGGCGTGACAATGACACGTCCAGCCTTGGGGACTGGACCATCGACCGCCGCAAATGGCCCGACGGGTTGCACCCGCTGATCGCGCATGTCCACAGCCTTGGCATGAGTTTTGGCCTGTGGTTTGAACCCGAAATGGTCAACCCGGACAGTGACCTTAACCGCGCCCACCCCGATTGGCGCTTGGGGCCTGCGGATCAGGTGATGGGGCGCAAGCAATGGGTGCTGGATCTGTCGCGCGCCGATGTGCGCGACAATCTGTTCGCGCAAGTATCTGACATTCTGACCGAATACCCCATCGACTATATCAAGTGGGATCATAACCGCCTGCTGCCCGTGGTGGATGCCGCCCAGACCCGTGGGATTTATGACCTGCTGGACCGCCTGCGCGCCGCCCACCCTTCGGTGGAAATCGAAAGCTGTGCGTCGGGCGGGGGCCGCATCGACGCGGGCATCCTTGCCCGCACCCACCGGGTCTGGCTGTCTGACAGCAACGACGCGTTGGAGCGGTTGCGGATGCAAGCTGACGCCGCCCTGTTCCTGCCCGCCTGCGTGGCTGGCAGCCACGTAGGCCCGCGTCATTGCCATACCTCGGGCCGGGATTTGCCGATGGCGTTCCGGGCTTGGGTCGCAGCACAGCGGCACATGGGGTTCGAGATGGACCTGCGTGAATTGACGGAAACCGAGGCTGCAACCCTGCGCGATGTCACCACTTGGTGGCGGGAAAACCGGGGTTGGATGTTGGCGGGCGACATTCACCGTGTGGATGCCGCCGACCCTGCGGTGATTGCCGAGGTTCAGATTGCCAACGACGGCGACAGGTTCGTGCTGTTCGCGGGGCAATCCGTCACCAGCACACAAATCCTGCCGCGCCCCCTGCGGCTGACCGGGCTGGACCCGGATGCGCGCTACCGTGTCACCCTGCGCAATCCGGGCGATGCTGCGCGGCATTCGCGGGGGCCGAATGCGCTGAAGGACGGGCCGCTGATCCTGACGGGGCGTGCGTTGATGACCGCCGGATTGCGCCTGCCTGCGGCCTGGCCCGCGACGATGTGGGTGGTGGAGGGGGCGCGTGTCTGACATATCCGTTGCCGGACCAAGGGTTGAAAAGCAGACGAGGGCGCTATGACCGGGCAGAAAACCGACTGGATCGCGGTGGATTGGGGCACCTCCAACCTGCGGGCGTGGGCTATCGGGGCCGAAGGGGTTCTGGCCGAGGCTGTGTCGGACGATGGCATGGGCAAACTTTCGCGCGACGGGTTTGAACCCGCGCTGATCAGGTTGATTGGCGGCTGGCTGGGGGCGGGGGTTACGCCCGTTATCGCCTGCGGCATGGTCGGCAGCCGTCAGGGCTGGTTCGAGGCCCCCTATCGCACCACGCCCTGCGCGCCGCTGGAACAGGGCGGGCTGGTCACGGTGCCGACCGCCGACCCGCGCATCCGGGTGATGATCGCCCCCGGATTGCGGCAGATGACCCCGGCTGATGTGATGCGCGGCGAGGAAACGCAGATTGCAGGCGCGCTGGCGCTGACCCCCGGCTTTGACGGCGTGCTGTGCCTGCCCGGCACCCACACCAAATGGGCGCATGTCTCGGCGGGCGAGGTGGTCAGCTTTCAGACCTATATGACCGGTGAGATGTTTGCCCTGCTGTCCGAACACTCGGTGTTGCGGCATGGTATGGTTGGGGCGGGCTGGGACGAGGCGGCCTTTGACGGCGGTTTGTCGGATGCCCTGTCGCGGCCCGAACGGCTGGCGGCCTATCTGTTTTCGCTGCGCGCCGAGGGGTTGATTGCCGGTCTTGCCGCCCCTGCCGCCCGCGCGCGGTTGTCGGGCCTGCTGATCGGCTGCGAACTGGCGGCCGCGCGCCCCTATTGGCTGGGGCAGGCCGTGGGGATTGTAGGGGCAGATGGCATGTCTGCCGCCTACGCCCGCGCCCTGCGCACCCAAGGGGTGGAGGCAAAACTGCTGCCCGCCACCGACTGCACGCTTGCGGGGCTTGTCACGCTGTCCCGCCAAACCGAGGTTTCCCTATGACACATCGCCCCCTGATCGCCATTCTGCGCGGCATTTCCCCGGATGAGGCTGTCCCCGTGGCACGAGGCGCTGATCGCCGCTGGCATCACCCGGATCGAGGTGCCGCTGAATTCGCCCGATCCGTTCGCGTCGATCGCCGCGATGGCGCAGGCGTTCGGCGATGTGGCCGAGATTGGCGCGGGCACGGTGCTGACGGTTGCGATGTGGGCGGGTGGCGGAGGCGGGCGGGCGGCTGATCGTGTCGCCCAACTGCGACCCCGAGGTGATCATGGCCACCAAGGCGCAGGGCATGGCGTCCTGGCCGGGGGTGATGACGCCGACCGAGTGCTTTGCCGCGCTGAAGGCTGGCGCGGATGGGTTGAAGATTTTCCCGGCCTCGCTGATCGGGCCGGATGGGGTGAAGGCCATTCGCGCGGTGTTGCCGAAGGGCTGTCAGGTCTATGCCGTCGGCGGCGCGGGGCCAGCGAACTTTGGTCAATGGATGGCGGCGGGGGCCGATGGGTTTGGCATCGGGACGGCGCTCTATACACCCGGCCTGACGGTGGCCGAGATTGCCACCCGGGCGGCGGCCATCGTTGCAGCCTATGACGGGGCGGCAAAATGATCCACGACCATCGTCCCTGCGATCTGGGCGAGGGGGTGCTCTGGCACCCGGTGCGCCAGCAGCTGTTCTGGTTCGACATTCTGAACGGGCGGCTTTTGTCGGTGACAGACGCTGGCCCGCTGGTCTGGCAGTTTGACGAAATGGTGTCAGCGGCAGGCTGGATCAGCCGGGATGAATTGCTGATCGCGTCGGAATCCGCGCTGTTCCGGTTTCATCTGGAAACGGGGGCCACAACGCCCGTCTGCGCGCTGGAGGCGGATAATCCTGCCACCCGCAGCAACGATGGCCGCGCCGACCGGCAAGGCGGGTTCTGGATCGGCACCATGGGCAATCGTGGCGGTGATGATCCGGGCGCGGGGGCGATTTATCGCTGGTACAAGGGCGAGTTGCGCCAGCTTTTCAAGGGCGTGACCATCCCGAATGCGATCTGTTTTGCCCCGGATGGCACTTCCGCGTATTTCACCGACACTGCCAAAGGCGTGATCCTGACTGTGGCGCTGACCGCAGATGGCTGGCCTACCGGCATGCCCGTACCCTTCCTCGACCTGACCGCGGAAGGCCTGCACCCCGATGGATCTGTCACCGACGCAGAGGGCAATGTGTGGAACGCGCAATGGGGGGCGGGGCGGGTGGCGTGTTACGCGCCGGATGGCCGTTTCCTGCGCGCGGTCAGCTTTGATGCCCCCCACACGTCCTGCCCGGCCTTTGGCGGGCCGGATATGACCACGCTTTTCGTCACCACGGCCCTGCAACACCTGGACGCCGCCGCCCGCACGGCCCACCCACACTCGGGCAAACTGTTTGCCGCCGAGAACATCGCGCGCGGCCTTCCCGAACCACAGGTCATTCTATGAAACGCACCCTTGGCGTCTGCTATTACCCCGAACAATGGTCCGAGGACGTCTGGGCCAGTGACGCTGCCCGGATGAAGGCCGTCGGCCTGACATGGGTGCGCATCGGCGAGTTTGCGTGGAGCCGGATGGAACCCACCCCGGGCGAGATGGACTGGGATTGGCTCGACCGTGCGATTGACGTGCTGGGCAACGCGGGCCTGACGGTGGTTCTGGGCACCCCGACCGCGACGCCGCCGCGCTGGATGCTGACCCGCCATCCCGACATGCTGGCGCATGACCGTGACGGGCGGCCACGGGGGTTCGGGTCGCGCCGCCACTACTGTTTTTCGCATCGCGGCTACCGCGAGGAATGTGCGCGCATCGTAGGCTTGATGGCCGAACGCTATGGCCGCAACCCGCATGTGGGCGCGTGGCAGACCGACAACGAATATGGCTGCCATGACACCACCATCAGCTATTCCCCTGCCGCCACGGCGGCTTTTCGCGACTGGCTGGCGCAGAAATACCAATCGCCACAGGCGTTGAACCGGGCGTGGGGCAATGTGTTCTGGTCGATGGACTACGGCAGCTTTGACGAGATCGGCCTGCCGAACCTGACGGTGACCGAGGCCAATCCCGGCCCATGTGATGGATTTCCGCCGCTTTGCGAGCGACGAGGTGGTCAGCTTCAACCGCCTGCAAACCGACATCATCCGCGAACATTCGGCCTATCCCATCGCCCACAACTACATGGGCGCTGTGACCGAGTTTGACCATTTCGGCACCGGGGCGGATCTGGATATTGCAAGCTGGGATGCCTACCCGCTTGGTTTTCTGTCCGACCGCATCCCCGCCAGCGCCGACCACAAGCGGCGCTTTGTCCACCAGGGCGACCCGGATTTCCAGGCCTTCCACCACGATCTTTACCGCGCTGTCGGCCGGGGCCGCTGGTGGATCATGGAACAGCAACCCGGCCCGGTGAACTGGGCGCCCTATAACCCCGACCCGCTGCCCGGTATGGCCCGGCTTTGGGCGTGGGAGGCCTTCGCCCATGGGGCCGAGGCCGTGTGCTATTTCCGCTGGCGACAGGCCCCGTTTGCGCAAGAACAGATGCACGCAGGCCTGCTGCGGCCCGATTCAGTTGCCGCCCCCGCGCATGACGAGGCGGCGACCGTGGCCCGCGAACTGGCCGACATGCCCGATGTCGGCACCGCCCGCGCCGATGTGGCGCTGGTGTTCGACTATGCGTCGGAATGGGCTTGGGCGACGCAGCCGCAGGGTAAGACGTTCAGCTATTTCTGGCTGGTGTTTCATGCCTACAAGGGTCTGCGCCGCCTTGGGCTGAACGTCGATATTCTGCCGCCCGATTGTGCCGATCTGTCAGCCTACAAACTGGTGCTGGCTCCCGGTGTGGCCACCCTGTCAGACCCTATGCTGGCGGCACTGACGGCATTCAAGGGCACGGCCATCCTCGGCCCCCGCACCAATGCCAAGACCGCCGATTTCGCCACCCCTGTGCCGCTGCCGCCCAACCTGCCGGGTCTGGATGTGGTCGTCGCCCGAGTGGAAAGCCTGCCGCCCGATGTGCCGGTGCCGCTGGCCAATGGCGGGCAGTTCATCAACTGGCGCGAAAAGCTGGAGGGCAGCGCGACGGTGGCTGAATCCAGCACCGACGGCTGGCCTGCCATGGTCAGCGCGGGGCGGTTGCACTATCTGGCGGGGTGGCCGGATGATGCCGCGCTGACCCGCATCCTGATGACGGCAGCCGCAGCGGAGGGTCTTGAAACCGACCCGCTGCCCGAAGGCTTGCGCCGCCGCGACACTGCAACGCATCGATTCCATTTCAACTATAATGCCGTCCCGGTGGAATGGGCGGGTACCATCATTCCGCCAGCGGGAGTGTGGTGGACGGACCGTTAGGCAAAACAGCAATTCTTTGGACATGCGTGCCAGAAATAAATCTTTCGGATAAAACGTTTTATTTTCAAAGGCATACCGGCAACGGAAGGCAGCTTCAGTGCAGGGCCCGCCCATGCGGGGAAGAAAAGGCACCTTTTCCCCGGAACCGAAATGCGACGAGAGAGTTATAGATTTATAACCATCTTGTGAAGGAAGTATTCCATGAAAGCCATGACTGTCGCTATTGCCTTGATGCTGACATCAGGCGCTGCTGTTGCTGAGACCGGAACCTATGTGCGCCCCGTTCTTGAACTCGCCGGTGGCCTTTGCCCCGCGACCAAGCAGCTCGCACTGGATTGGGCTCGTGAGTACAAAACCACCGGTTCGTTCGCGCTGCCGATCAAGCGCGGCAATCCGAACGCCCGGTGTGACGAATCCATCCCCGCGCGTTCCGGTTTTTCGTTTGGCTATGACGATCAGCTTCGGGCAGACGCTGTCGCCCTGCAAGCCTGCAACGATCAGAACGCCGGCAACCCGAATGTGGGCAATTGCGTGATCGTTGGTCGTCTGCGGCCCGGGCCCGTCTGATCTGCAAAACCGCGCCCGCTGTCGGGACTGACAGCCGGGTGGTGGTGCAAAGGGCGGTTGGCGTTGGCCAGCCGCCCTTGTTCATTTCATACGGCGACAAATCATACGGCGACAAATCCGGCCCGGGCGGGATCATACTGTTCCAGCCCGCCTTCGCCCGTGTCTGACCACAGCCCGTGCAGGGTCAGGCGCTCGTTTTCTACCGCCGACTGCACAAACGGGAAGGTCATCAAGTTTTCCAAGCTGACCAGCACCGCCTCTTTTTCCAGCGCGCGGATGCGGCCTTCCTCGGGCAGATGGGCGACGCGTTCAAAACCCGGGCGCAGAATATCCATCCAGCGGCCGACAAAGCTTGATTGCTTCTCCAACTCGGGTGCCAGACCGCAGCACATGTCGTGGCAGCCTTTGACGCCGCCGCAATTCGAATGGCCCAAAACCACGATATGCGCCACCCCAAGCGATGTTACCGCATATTCCACCGCCGCTGACGTGCCGTGATATTCGCCATCCGGGTTGAAGGGCGGCACGAGGTTGGCGACGTTGCGGTGAATGAAAAATTCACCCTCATCTGCCCCGAAGATAGAGGTCACATGCACCCGGCTGTCACAGCAGGAAATCACCATCGCGCGCGGGTGCTGGCCGGATTCGGCAAGGCGGCGAAACCACGCGCGGTTTTCCTGATACGCGGTGGCACGCCATCCGTGAAACCGTGAGATCAGATAGTTTGGCAAAGGGCGGACAGTGAGCATGGCAGACATCCCCAAAAAGCGCATTGGCCTTTTGTATGCTGCAATTGCAGAAAATTCGAGAGGCTATTTTCCGCCCCGATGTGGCACGGGAAACCTTTTCTTCAGCACGGCGGTGCAAGGTGGCGGTGGGTGTATCGTGATCTGTGGGTGTGATGATGGAAAATGTGGTGGCCTTGCGGCCAAATGAACGCGTGCGTCAGGATGGCGAGGCGATTGCGGTGATCTACCGCAATCTGGGCACGACGACCGCCGAACAGATGGTGACACGCGCGCTTGGGGAATTGGCGCTGACCATGGCGGGGATCGCGGCGCAGGTCAAAAGCCATGAACTTGCCGATCTGGCCCGCCAGTTGCGCCGGTTGCAGCGGATGGGGGAAAATCTTGGCATGGTCAGTCTGGGTCTCGTGGCAGGGGACGCCCGTATTTGTCTGGACAGGGCCGATACCACCGCCTTCGCGGCGGTTTGGGCGCGGCTGGTGCGGGTGGCGGAACGGTCACTTGCGTCGGACAAGGGGCTGGCGGACCTGTCGGTTTAGGGGCTTGCGGGTGGCGGCGCAGGCGGTAGGCTTGGGGTGAAACAACACCGGATACCGCACCATGCCCCCCGCCTTTGCTGACGCCGCTGCTGCCTCGCGCCCTTTGTATGTCGTGCGGCCCGAAGGGCTGGCCGGGTTTCTGGCAGGGGACGGCGCCGATTGGGCTGACTGGCTGGCGGCAACCGGGTTTGAGGCGGGCCTGGGCGAGGTCTGCCTTTTGCCGGGCGCGGGTGGGTTGGCCGGGGCTGTGGTCGGCTATGGCACAGCGAAGGCGCGGCGGCGGTTGCGCTTTGGTCTGGCCAAGGCGGTGTCGGTGTTGCCAGCGGGCGACTGGCATCTGGTGGGTGATCTGACGGGGCCAGAGGCGTTTGAGGCCGCTCTTGGCTGGCTGCTGGCCAGCTATCGTTTTGACCGCTATCGCCCGACGAAAACCACGCCCGACCTGCCGCGTCTGGTTGCCCCGCCGGGTGTTGATGCCGCCCGGGTGGTCGCCATGGCAGCCGGTGAATATCTGACCCGCGACCTGATCAACACCCCCGCGCTGGACATGGGGCCGGATGAGCTGGAGGCGGCCTTTCTGGCGCTTGCCTCCCGCCATGGCGGCGTGGCAACGGTGATACAGGGCGACGATCTTGCCCGGAATTTCCCGATGATTCATGCAGTTGGCCGGGCGTCCCCCCGCGCACCGCGTTTGCTGGATATGCGGTGGGGCAGCACGGGTCCACGCATCACGCTGGTGGGCAAGGGCGTGTGCTTTGACACGGGCGGGCTGAATATCAAGCCGTCGGCGGGGATGCTGCTGATGAAGAAAGACATGGGCGGGGCGGCGACCGTTATGGGGTTGGCGCAGATGATCATGGCGCTGAACCTGCCCGTTCAGATGCGGGTACTGGTGCCAGCAGTGGAAAACGCCATCGCGGGCAATGCGCAGCGGCCCAAGGATATTCTGACCTCGCGCAAGGGCCTGACGGTCGAGGTGAACGATACCGACGCCGAGGGGCGGCTGGTGCTGGCCGACGCGCTCGCCTATGCAGATGAGGAACCGGTGGATGCGATCATATCCATGGCGACGCTGACGGGGGCGGCGCGGGTGGCGGTGGGGCCGGACCTTGCGCCCTATTACACCGACGATGCCGCCATGGTCGCGGCGTTGGAGGCGGGTGCGATGGCCAGCTTCGACCCGGTCTGGCGGCTGCCCTTTCATGATGCTTATGAAGCGGTGATTGAACCCGGGATTGCCGATCTGGACAATGCCCCCGGTTTTGGCTTTGCGGGGTCGGTCACCGCGGCCCTGTTCCTGCGGCGGTTTGTTGAGAATGCGCGCTACATGCACTTTGACATTTACGGCCACACCCCCACGGACCAACCCGCCCGCCCCAAGGGCGGGGCAGGGCAGGGCGCGCGCGCGGTGCTGGACGCATTGCCTGCCATGTTGGGGCTATAGAATGGACCGCCGCACAACTCCATTTTCGGGCCGCAAGGCGCTGACCGTGTTGAAGGGGCAGGTCGAGGCCAGTTTCACCGATGGCACCCCGATGCAGGTGACGGTCCCCTTGGCCGACCTGCTGAAATCGCCGGGCGGCGCGCGGGATCGGCAGGTGGTGATGGGCGATGCGGTCACGGTGATCGACCACGATCAGGGGCATGCCTTCGTTCAGGCCGCGAAAGATGGCTATTGCGGCTGGGTCGCCGAAAACGCCTTGGGCACTGGCCCCGCGCCGACCCATTGGGTTGCGACCCCTGCCACGCATCTGTACCCAGAACCGCGCGTTCAGGCCCATGAGATTGCCGCGCTTACCTTGGGCGCAAAGCTGCATGTCACGGGGAATGACGGCAAATGGGCGCAGACGCCGCAGGGCTATCTCCCCGCGCCCCACCTGCGCCCGCTGACCGAGCGTGCCACCGATCCGGTGGCGATTGCCGAGTTGTTTCTGGGCACGCCATACCTGTGGGGCGGCAATTCCCGCGCCGGAATTGACTGTTCCGGCGTGGCGCAGGCGGCCCTGCTGGCCTGTGGCATCGCCTGCCCGGGTGACAGTGACCAACAGCAATCGCTGGGCCACGCCATTCCCGACGATGCGCCGTTGCACCGTGGCGATCTGATCTTCTGGAAAGGCCATGTCGCGCTGATTGTCGATGCCGCGCGCCTCATCCACGCCAACGGCCATTCGATGTCGGTCGCCTACGAGGACACCGCCGCCTGCATCGCGCGCGTGATTGCACAGGGCGGAGGTCAGGTCACGGCGCGCAGACGGCTCTGATCTGTTCACATTGGCACAAATATCCCACGGGGGTCCGGGGGTGTGAAACCCCCGGCGCGTTCGACTAATCCACCGGCCTGATCAGCTTGCGTTCCAGCACCTTCAACACCGCATCCAGATCGGCCCCGCGCCGCAGCACCTGACCATCCATGCCGACAACGCCGTACATGCCCTGCCGCGCCCGTAGCTTTGGGCGTTTCTCGATGCGGTACAACGGGTTCTCGGCTGTGCGGCGAAAGATTGAGAACACCGCAAGGTCGGCCAGACAGGAAATTCCGTAATCCCGCCATTCCCCCGCCGCGACCATCCGGCCATAGAGCGCCAGTATCCGGCCCAGTTCGTGCCGGTCAAAGCTGACCTGCTCATGCATTCGTTCAGACAACGGAAACGGGGTTGGGGGTTGGACTGTCATAGCCCAAGACTACCCCCTTCCCGGCCTAAATCAAGCAAAGCCGGGGGCAGTTGTCACAATTGCCGCGTCAAAACCCCGGCAGTTGCGCTGCACCGCGTTCAGCCGTTTGACCGCTGCCGGGTGGCTGGCATCCAGCACCCCCGCCCGGATCAACAGCGCGGTGATCGCAGCCTCGGCCCCACGCGTTCCGCCATCGACGATCTTCAGCGCCATGCCCAGCCCCTGTTCCGGCAGGATCGCCACGAACACGGCCTCGGCGCCGGTCTTGATCGCAACCCGCCCCCCCATGGCGCGCATCAACTCGGTGCAGGCGCGGCCTTCACCGGCCACCAGATTGGGGTGGGTGGCCATGGCGTGGGTCAGGCGGTGCATCGCCTGTTCGCGGACCGACCCGGTGTCGCGGGCATTGGCAAAGCTGGCCATTGCACGGGCCAAACCCCCAATCGACGTGGCGAAATTCGGGGCGGAACAGCCGTCGATGCCGTGGCCTGCGACGGTTTCACCCGTCACCTCCTCGGTCGCGGCCAGCACGGCTTTTTGAACGGGGTGGTCGAGTTCGACATAATCGGCGTGGCCGCCCAGATGCTTGTTCAGGGTCAGAAAGCCTGAATGTTTGCCCGAACAGTTGTTATGGATCTGGCAGGGACCGTCATGCGCAAGGATCAGCCCGTCGCGGGCATCCTTGTCATAGGGTTCATGCGCCCCGCAGCGTAGCGCGGCCTCGGTCAACCCCAGATCGCCCAGCCAGCGGGTGACCATTTCCGTATGCACTGCAGCACCCTGATGGCTGGCGCAGGCAAGCGCCACTTGCGCATCCGTCAGGCCCACCGCCGCCGCAGCGCCGCTTTCCAACAGGGGCAGGGCCTGGATCATCTTGCAGGACGAGCGGGGGAAGATCACCGCCGCAGGATCGCCCCAGGCATCGACGATGCCGCCGGCATCACAGATCACCGCATGGCCCATATGGCTGCTTTCCAGCAACCCGCCACGCCACAATTCAGCCATAGGAACAGCGCCTGCCATGATATTCTCCCGTCACAGATGCGCGATTTTGTGCCCATGGGGCTTTCGCGGAATGGTGTTTTTGCGTATGGAGGACTATCGGGTTACACAGTGCCTTGCCACAGAAAAAGGCTGCATAGCAGAAAGCAGCCGGGCACGGGCAGAGGCAAAGACAGCTTGGAGGCTGCGCTAGACATGACATCCCACTTTGGTCGCGCGCTTGGCGCCGCCTGTTTCGCCCTTGTCGCCAGCGGTGCTGTCGCGCAGGAATCCACCAACCGCGTCGCCACCATGACCGACTGGAACGTGTTTACAGAACCGGCAACGGGGGCGGCCACCGAATGTTGGGGCGTGTCCAAGCCCAAGGAAACCGTGAACACCCGTGACGGCGCGCCGGTTTCGGTGCGTCGCGGTGATATCTTGCTGTTCGTGACCTTCCGCCCCGGCAAACCCGGCGAGATTTCGTTTTCCGGCGGTTACCCGTTTGCTGCCGGATCGACCGTTGATCTGGATATCGACGGCACCACCTATCAGATGCTGACCGATGCCGAATGGGCTTGGCCTGCAAGCACTGCAGATGATGCCACCCTGCTTGCGGCGCTGAAAAAAGGCACCACGGCGGTATTGTCGGCGCGGTCGGGCAAGGGAACCCAGACGAAGGACACGTTCAGCCTGCGTGGCTTTACCGCCGCGATGGAAGATGCGGGCAAACGCTGCCAGTAAGGCTGCTTTGACGATTATTTATGCGCCCCGGCCGTTGGTCGGGGCGTTTTCATTTGGTCGCATTCCGTTTTCGCATCAAACCTCCTATATGATGTACAGCCCTTCAGGACCGCCGCCCATGACCATGCCATCTGCCCCGATTACCCAAGACGTGCTGACCCTGCCGCGCAAGCTGCCCGAGGGGGGCAAGATCAACCTCGTCGGGTTGACGCGCGATGCGATGCGGGATGCGCTGATTGCGGCAGGCACGCCCGAACGGCAGGCGAAAATGCGGGTAGGGCAGGTCTGGCAATGGGTCTACCATTGGGGCGTGCGGGATTTTGCCGTGATGAGCAATCTGGCCAAGGATTACCGCGCCCTGCTGGCCGAACATTTCGTGATCGAGATTCCCGAGGTGGTCACGCGCCAAGTGTCCAGCGATGGCACCCGCAAATATCTGGTGCGCATCGCGGGCGGGCATGAGGTTGAGGTGGTTTATATCCCCGAAACGGACCGGGGCACGCTGTGTATCTCCAGTCAGGTTGGCTGCACCCTGACATGCAGCTTTTGCCATACCGGCACGCAAAAACTGGTGCGCAACCTGACGGCGGCGGAAATTGTGGGGCAGGTGATGCTGGCCCGTGATGATCTGGACGAATGGCCGGTGCAGGGCGCGCCCGAACACGGGCACGCGGCTGATCTCAAACGTCGTGCTGATGGGCATGGGCGAGCCGCTGTATAACTTTGACAACGTGCGCGACGCGATGAAGGTGGTGATGGACGGCGAAGGCATCGCCCTTGGCCGTCGCCGCATTACCCTGTCTACCAGCGGCGTGGTGCCGGAAATCGCCCGCACCGCAACCGAAATCGGCTGCCTGCTGGCGGTCAGTTTCCATGCCACCACGGATGCGGTGCGCGACCAACTGGTGCCGATCAACAAGAAGTGGAACATCGCCACCCTGCTGGACGCGCTGCGCGACTACCCCGGCCTGTCCAATTCCGAACGGATCACCTTTGAATATGTGATGCTGGACGGGGTGAACGATACCAAGGAAGACGCGCACCGTTTGGTGGAACTGCTGCGCGGCATTCCGGCCAAGGTGAACCTGATCCCGTTCAACGAATGGCCGGGCGCGCCCTACAAACGGTCGTCGGGCAACCGCATCCATGCCTTTGCCGACATCATCTATAACGCAGGCTACGCCAGCCCCATCCGCACCCCGCGCGGCGAAGATATCATGGCCGCCTGCGGGCAGTTGAAATCGGCAACCGAAAAACAACGCAAATCGGCGCGTGCAAATTGAACAGTTCCCAGAACGCGCGCGCCGTGGCATTGTGCCAGCGCAAGCGGGGTACAATGCCAGCAGATAACGCACGGCACCAGCAAGCCGGACGCAATAAGAACAGGCACAGGCGTAAGGGCACTTACATGAAATTCGAAAAGATCGCCTCTGAACAGAGGCAAAGCCGGTCTGCGCGCGAATGGGTGCAGGTGCTTGCGAAATACCGCGAGCCGTCTACCCGCCGCAGCATCATGGAACTGGTGGTCACGCTGGTGCCCTTCGTGTTTCTGTGGGCCATGGCCTGGGCCTCGCTGTCGGTAAGCTATTGGCTGGCCTTTGCGATTGCGGTCCTGAACGGCGCGTTTCTGGTGCGGATTTTCGTGATCCAGCATGATTGCGGCCATGCCTCCTACTTTACCAACCGCAAGGTGCAGGATTGGGTGGGGCGTGCCTTGGGTGTGCTGACCCTGACCCCTTATGATGTGTGGCGGCGGACCCATTCGATCCACCACGCGCATCACGGCGACCTTGATCAACGCGGCATCGGCGACGTTCTGACCCTGACGGTCGAGGAGTACCGCGCCCGCAGCCCGTTCGGGCGGTTCATGTACCGCCTGTACCGCCACCCGGTTGTGCTGTTCGTGCTGGGCCCCAGCTATCTGTTCATCCTGCAAAACCGCCTGCCCTTGGGGCTGATGAACCAAGGCTGGCGCTATTGGACCTCTGCCATGGGGACCAATGCGATGATCGGCATCATTCTGGGGCTGATCATCTGGCTGGGTGGGCTGATGCCGGTGCTGCTGATCTATCTGCCCACATCGGTGATTGCGGCGACCATCGGGGTCTGGCTGTTCTATGTGCAGCACCAGTTTGAAGAAACCCACTGGTCGAAGGGCGAAGACTGGCAGTTGCACGAGGCCGCCCTGATCGGGTCATCGCATTACGTTCTGCCGCGCCCGCTGGCTTGGCTGACCGCCAATATCGGCATTCACCATGTGCATCACCTGTACAGCCGCATCCCGTTCTACCGCCTGACCGAGGTGCTGCGCGACCATTCCGACCTGGCACAGGCACAGCGCCTGACGATCCGGGAAAGCCTGAACTCGGTCCGGCTGCACCTGTGGGATGAAAACCGCAAACGATTGCTGTCTTTTGCCGAGGAACGCCGCCTTTACGGCGCGGCCTGAACAGTATTCGCCTGTTCCATCGCATCGTCACCGGGCACATCCGCCGGAACTGGCATCGCCGGTTCCGGCGTTTTCGTTTCCGGCTTGGCGGCAAGGCGGAACAGCAGCGGGTTCACAAGGATCGAAATCATCGCCCCCGCCACCACCAGATCGCGGGCCTCGGCCGGGACGATATCCATATCGGCCCCCATCACGATCAGGATGAACGAAAACTCGCCGATCTGCGCAAGGCTGGCGGCGATGGTCATGGACACACCATGGTCGCGGCCAAAGGCCCGCATGATCATGAAGGCCGCCGCTGATTTGACGCCAATGATGATAAGCACCGTCACCATCAGCGAAAAGGGCGCGGTCCAGATGATGGCGGGGTCAAACAGCATGCCGACCGACACAAAAAACAGCACGGCAAACGCGTCGCGCAGCGGCAGGGTTTCCTTCATCGCCTGCGCCGAAAGGGTGGATCCCGCCATAACCATGCCGGCAAAAAACGCGCCCAAGGCGAAGGACACACCGAAAATCGCCGACGAGGCCAAGGCCACCCCCAATGCCACCGACAGCACAGACAGGCGGAACAACTCCCGCTGGCCGGTGTGGGCGGTGTAGTGCAGCAACCACGGGATCACCTTGCTGCCAAGGGTCAGCATGATCGCCACGAAGGCCGAGATTTTCAACGCCGTGATCGCCAGTGTCGCCCCGATGGTGCCAAAGCCCAGTTGCGCCACCTCGGCAGTTTCCGCATCGACCGGCTGCGCGTCGCCGCCCAGAAGGCCTGACAGCGGCGGGATCAGCACCAGGGCGATAACCATCACCAGATCTTCGACGATCAGCCAGCCCACGGCGATCTTGCCACGCTCTGTCTGCTCCAGCCCGTGTTCCTGCAAGGCCCGCAACAGCACCACGGTGGACGCAACCGACAGCGACAACCCAAAGATCACACCCGCGCCCAAGCCCCAGCCCAACAGCGACGCAAGCCCGATGCCAGCCGCCGTCGCCACCGCAATCTGCACCACAGCCCCCGGAATGGCGATGGCCTTGACGGCCAGCAGGTCGCGCAGCGAAAAGTGCAGCCCCACCCCGAACATCAGCAGAATGACCCCCATTTCCGCAAGCTGGGTCGCAAGGTTCTGATTGGCCACATAGCCCGGCGTAAACGGCCCGATCACCACGCCCGCCACCAGATACCCCGCGATCAACGGCAGTTTGAATCGATGCGCAATCAGCCCGAAGACAAAGGCAAGCGCCAGACCGACGGCGATGGTGGTGATAAGGGGGGTATCGTGGGGCAAGGCGGCGTCCGTTCAAAAGGTTCCCCCTAAACTAAGCCCTGAACGGGGGGATGCAACCGCTATGCCGCCCTGCCGTGATCACAGATTTCGGCGCAGTCTTTCAGTATGTTACCAAAGTCGCCTTGTTCGCCCGATTGACCCCTGCCGCAGTCCTGTTACCGATAGGCGCATGACCCTGCCCATCCTGACCAACACCGCTGCCCGCCGTCTGTTTCTGGACGCCCACGCGCTGATCGAGTCCCCGACCGGGCCTGCTACAGGCGAGGCACTGCACACCCTCATCGACCGCATCGGGTTTGTGCAGGTGGACAGCATCAACATTGTCGAACGCGCACATCACATGATCCTGTTTGCGCGGCGGCAGACCTATCAGCCTGCCGCCCTGTCGCGCCTGCTGGAACGCGACCGGTCCTTGTGGGAACACTGGACGCATGATGCCTCTATCCTGCCCGCCGCGCTGTTCCCGCATTGGGCGCACCGCTTTGCGCGCGACCGCACCCGGCTGGTGGCCCGCTGGCAAGGCTGGCAGCGGGCGGGGTTTGAGACCAAGTTCGACGAGGTGCTGCGCCGGGTGGCCGACCATGGCCCGGTGACGTCCGCCGAGGTCGGCGAGGGCGAGGTGCGGGGGCAGGGCGGCTGGTGGGATTGGCACCCGTCCAAGGCTGCGCTGGAGTATCTGTGGCGGGTGGGGGCGCTGTCCGTCACCCGGCGCGACAGTTTCCGCAAGGTCTATGACCTCACCGAACGGGTTTTGCGTGACGAACACCGCAGCCCGCAGATGACCGAGGCCGAGACGATAGACTGGGCCTGCACCACTGCGCTGGACCGGGTGGCCTTTGCCACGTCGGGGGAACTCGCCGCCTATTGGAACGCCATCTCACCCGAGGATGCGCGCCAGTGGTGCGCCGATGCGCTGCGCTGCGGGCGTGTCACCGAGGTGCTGGTGCAGGGGGCCGATGGGGCCTTACGCAAATCCTTTGTCTGGCCCGAGACCCTTACCGCAGACCCGCCCACGCCCGGCAACCGGTTGCGTATCCTTTCCCCCTTCGACCCCGCCCTGCGCGACCGCAAGCGCGCCGAACGGCTGTTCGGGTTTTTCTACCGGATCGAGGTGTTCGTCCCCGAAGCCAAGCGCCAGTATGGCTATTACGTCTTTCCCGTGCTGGAAGGTGACCGCCTTATTGGCCGCATAGATGCCAAGGCGCATCGCAACGACCAGACCCTGCGTGTGCGCGCCTTCTGGCCCGAGGCGGGCATAGCGACGGGTGCCGGCAGACTGGCGAAACTGGACGGCGCGCTGCACAAACTGGCAGCGTTCGCGGGGTGCGCGCGGGTGGAGTATCTGCCGGGCTGGCAACGCGACACCATGGCGATCTGAGGGCAAAACATGCCTGCTATTGTCTGTCCCTGAATTTCACACTTGGGGAGGATGAGTGGTCAGAAACCTTCCAGTGGAAGGTCTCCGTGAAGAACGGCCCGCCGTTGGCCGGGCCGGATGCGGGGAAACTCCCGGGGGGCGATGCAGCAGACTGCCTATTGCAGCTCCATCCCTTCGGGCCAGCGGATCACGGTATCCAGCCGCACCTCCCGCATCTCTCCCGGGGCCAGATCGAAGTCCCATGCCAGTATGCCCCGCTGCCCATCCACGTCGGCTTCGGCCGGGGCTGGGTCAGCGATGAAGGTCACTTCCAGATCTTCCTGTTCGGAATAAGGCACCAGATCCATCAGCCGCACGGGCCAGCTTTCCGTCCCAAGGTTTTCAACCTTCAGCACGGCGGTTTCCTCGATCTGCGTCGATTTCGTCAAAATTCCTCGGTCGCCTTCCGCACGCGTCGGCATGTCACGGGTCAGACGCAGGGTTTCAATCGGACCAAAGGCAAGATCCGCCTCTTCACCCGGTGCGATCTTTTCCAGCCATGTGCCGCCGACCAAAACGCCATCGCGCATGAGATAGGCGTTACCGGGCAGCAAAATCTCGCCGCTGGTGTTGGTGAAATGCGCCATGACATAGGCGGTCGCATCCATGCGCGGCACAGCGCGGGCCTGAATTTCCGGGGCAAGGGTGATCTCGTCCAAGGCCAGACGCAATTCTTCAACCCCGCCCGCCACATCGACCAGCGTGGGGTAGTGGTACACCACCACATCGCCCACCAGCATCGACGCAGCCTCCACCACTTCCGGCTCCATCACCGGCGCGGCCAGACCACCCTCCATATCGGCCCCCGCCATGGCCCCAACCCGCTTGGCCATCTCGTCCTGCGGTTCGGCAATCCGGCGCAGTTCCGGCCACAGCTTGGACGGTTCCGCCTGTTCAGACGGTTGTGCGGTAGACAGGGTCAGATCGACCCCGGCCCAATCTTCGCCAGAGGATTGGCTGACCAGCACGCCGCGCGCGATTGCCAAACTGGGCGTCCCTGCCCGCGTCAGTTTCAGATCATACACCGGACGCCAACTGGCATCGGCGATGAAATGCGTGACGCGCAGTTCGGCTTTGCCCGCAACGGGCGCAGTTATCGCCACGCTGAGCGCGGAATAATCGGTATCGGCAGAGGCCAGAGCATCATAGGCCGCCTGCGCTGCGGTCACCGCTTTTTCGGCGTCGGTCACCGCTTCGGTGGCAGGCCACAGATCAGCTTGAGCCGCGATCACCGATTGCCGGGCCGCCAGCACCTCGGCCCCGATCATCCGTGACAGGGCTTGCAGGCTGGCCGGGTTTGCCGCCTCTGGCAGGGGGCCACCCATGCCGCGCAGAAAGGCCACTTGGGCCTCGGCGGCCTCAATCCGGGCACGGATGGTATCGGCGGCGGCCGTAGCGTCGCGCAGGCTGGTTGTCGCAGTGGTCAGCGCGGCCTTGGCGGCTGTTTGCGCCGGGGTCAAAAGGTCATCGCGCGGCGGCAGACGATCATGGCGCAGCGCATAGGCCCCGGTTTGCAAGCCGCCCTGCGGGGCGATCCGCAACAGGCTTGACTCGGTTCCGGCGGGCAGATCGGTGATCAGCAGATCATGCGACCCGGCGGGGGTATCAAACTCTACAGCGCGCGTAACTTCGGCCCCGTCGGGGTAAATCGTTACATGGGTGATGCGGCTTGCGGTGGCAATCGTTTCAGCCAGGGCAGGCCATGCGCAGGGCATCAGCAGGAAGGCTACCAGTAAAACACGCATCGACATCTCCGCATCAAGGGCTGTGCGACAGTAGCCACAGCCATCCCTGCGCGGCAAGCGATGCCTGACAGATCAGCTGATGTCGGTGGCGGCGTTGATCCGGGTGGCCTTCAGGGCCAGCAAACGGTTGACGCGGGCAATGTCGAGCAACAGGGAATAGGTCATGATCCGGTCCTTTGTGGTTGGAGGAAATCAGCGAAGGTCAGGCAGCGGCCCTGCCATAGAGGTAATCGGAAAACAGGTCGGCCAGTTCGCCGCGCGTCATCAACGTTTCGGATTTCGAGGATGGGGCAGCCGGCGTGGCGTGGCGCATCGCGGGCTTTCCAAGGCCCAGCATCCGGGCCGAAAGCAGGGAAATCGTGGCTTTCATGTCAGTCACCGTCGTCTTGAGGCCCCCGCCACATCAAGGAAACGGGCGCTGAAGCCCGAAAGTTTCACGGTTCCCAAAGAATCTGCATTTTTTTCCAAGGAAACGGCGGCCCTTTTCAGGGTCGCCGGTCTGATCGTGTTAGTGCACTGATAAATCATCCTTTTTTCAGCACCCGGTTGCCCAGCACTTCGGCAATCTGCACCGCGTTCAGGGCAGCCCCCTTGCGCAGGTTGTCAGAAACGCACCACAGGCTGATGCCGTTTTCCACGGTGATGTCCTGCCGGATGCGGCTGATATAGGTCGCATAATCGCCCACGCATTCGACGGGCGTGATGTAGCCACCCGGTTCGCGCTTGTCGATCACCATGATCCCCGGTGCTTCGCGCAAGATATCGGTCGCTTCCTGCCAGTCGATCGGGTCTTCAAACTCGATGTTGATCGCCTCGGAATGGCCGACGAACACCGGCACCCGCACGCAGGTGGCCGTGACCTTGATCTTGGGGTCGAGGATTTTCTTGGTCTCGGCGACCATCTTCCATTCTTCCTTGGTGTAGCCGTCATCAAGGAACACGTCGATCTGCGGGATCACGTTGAACGCGATCTGCTTGGGGAATTTCTTGGGGGCCACGTCCTGACCCACCACGAAAATGCCCTTGGTCTGGTCCCAAAGCTCGTCAATACCTTCCTTGCCGGCACCCGACACGGACTGATACGTCGCCACCACCACCCGCTTGATCCGCGCGCGGTCATGCAGGGGCTTCAGCGCGACGACCATCTGCGCGGTCGAGCAGTTGGGGTTGGCGATGATGTTCTTGTTCTTGTAGCCCATGATCGCATCGGCGTTCACTTCCGGCACGATCAGCGGAACCTGCGGGTCGTAGCGGTAGAGCGACGAGTTGTCGATCACGATGCAGCCAGCCGCAGCGGCCTTGGGGGCGTAGATCTTGGTCGCGTCCGACCCGATGGCGAACAGGGCAATGTCCCAGCCGGTAAAATCGAAGGTGTCCAGGTCCTTGGTCTTGACGGTCTTGTCGCCAAAGCTGATTTCAGTGCCCAGGGATTTGCGCGATGCCAGTGCGGCAATCTCGTCCACGGGAAACTCGCGTTCAGCGAGGATGTTCAGCATTTCGCGGCCCACGTTACCCGTGGCACCCGCGACGACGACTTTGTAGCCCATCTTCGACGCTCCTTCTTTGCGATAGCGCGGGGATTAGCCCAAGCCATGCGCAAAGGGAACCGCAAACTGGGCGACGCGCCGCTTCGCAAAGCCCCCTGCGGCGTGATAGTCTTGCCCCATTGCCTTTCCGTATTCAGGAGAACGGTTTTGTCCATCCGCGTCATAAGCAGCAATGTCATTGTCCAGTCCGACAATGCCCTGACCACCCCCTCCGCCTATGAAACCCTTGTCATCACCGAAGGCGTCATTGTCGCCTCGGTTGGCAGCTTCCCTCAGGCCGCCATTCAGGTGTCGGGGGCCGATCACCAGATCTTTCTGGACGGCACGGCCATCGGTGCCGCCGGCATCATCGTCTCGGGCACCAACACGCCGATTTTCATCGGCAGTACCGGCAGCATCATCGCCAGCAACTCGGGCATCTTCAACATCGGCTCTGCGGCGGCCATCATCAACGCCGGGCGGATCAACGGCCTTTTGTCCGGCATCTCCACCGTCGGCGCGCGGATCGAGAATACCGGCACCATCGAAGGCCAGACCGCCGTCGAAATGGGGTCAGGCAACAGCGAGTTGATCAACCGCGGCCTCATTCGCGGCACGGTGGTCTTGAACCCCGGTGACGATCTGTATGACGGGGTCGGGGGCCGCATCGAAGGGCTGATCAGCCTTGGCACCGGCAACGATACCGTCCTTGGCGGCGACGGGGCCGAACGGATACTGGACGGCACCGGCGCGGACGAGATTGCTGCAGGGGCGGGCAACGACGCCGTTCTGGCAGAACCCGACCTTGCCATCGACCTCTACGATGGCGGGTCCGGGATCGACACGCTGTCCCTCACCCGCTCGGAAGTGGCTGTGCGCCTTGATCTGACACGCGGCACCTTCACCTCTGTCACCTTCGGCGCGGATGAGATCATCGGGTTTGAACGGGTGATCTGCGCCGGGGCGGCCGACCGCGTGGTGGGTGACGATCAGGACAACGCCCTGTTCGGCAATGACGGCAGCGACAGCCTGATTGGCATGGGCGGCAATGACACGCTGCACGGCGGGAACGATGCCTTGGCCAATCATCTGGACGGCGGCGCAGGCAATGACCGGCTGTGGGGGGCTGATGGCGTGGACCGACTGCTGGGTGGTACGGGGGATGATGTTCTCTACGGGCGCTATGACACAGACATCATGACCGGCGGCACTGGGGCCGATCGGTTCATCTACCGCGATGTTGGCGAGTTGTTTGCCAACATCGGGGCAGCACCCGAACGGATCACCGATTTCCAGCCCGGCGAGGATCTGATCGACCTGTCGGCCATCGATTGGAACGCCACCGGCACCGACAACGCGTTTGCGTTTCGCGGCGCCGCCCCGATCACCGCGCCCGGACAGGTGGCCGTCCGGATTTTGGGCACCGCCACCTTCATCGACATCTCATGGCAGACCGCCGGCGTCGCCGCCTCGATCCGGCTGGACGGCCAGCACAGCCTGACCGCCTCGGACTTCATCCTGTGACAGGCTGGTGAACGGGTTTGTGCCTCGGATGATGGCGGAACGATATCCCTGATACACCCCTTTGCAACGCGTCATCGGGCGGATCAGGAAAAGCACCGCTTTTCCCCGCCCGCATCACCCAAGGTGGAACAAGACCGCTTGCTCAGCGAGAGAACACAGGCCAGCGCCCGCCGAGGGCGGGGCGGGCGCAGGCCGGGGGCTTTGGCCCCCGACCCGATGGGGCACACGTGTCGCATGACCCCGGCGATGGCCGGGGTCAGATAAGGCGCCGGATAACTGGCTTCCGTTCTTTCGGGCGCGAACTTCACGTCGCAGTGAAAGACTCTGCAGCGTCAATCCGTCCGGTCACGGCTGAACAAATAGATCGCAAGCCCGATGGCAGTGGCAACCGCCAGAAACGCAAAGATTGCGGCATAGGGGGCCTCGGGCGGCATGGGTGCGGTGCTCGCATGGATACCCCCGGTGATCAGTTGTGCAATGCCGATGGGGGCGATGCCGAACAGGTTCAGCAGGGTCACCCCCCGGCCCATCAGATGCGGCGGAAAGAACGCCCGGCCATGGGCGATCACCATGGGGAAGGACGCGCCGAAAAACCCAAGACCGATGAGGGCGGCGGTACCAAGCCCGGCTTGCGCGGGCCAGGCCCACAGGGCCATCAGGCAGGCCACCACCATGGTGTTGCCACCAAAGATCACCCATTTGCGGCTGCCCAGCAGGCGGTCCAGCGGGCCATAGGCAAAGTTGCCCGCCACCATCGCAAGGCCCATCCACAGCCCCACAGCCCCGATCTGCGACGGCGTGGCCCCATGCACATCGGCGAAATATGGCCCCACCCACAGCCCCCGGATGCCGGCCACCGGGGCATAGCACACCACCATCATCGCAAGGATCGGCCAGAGGGCAGGCATCTTCAAAAGGTCCAGCAGCGACCCCTTGGCCCCGCCCGTGCTGCGGGCGGGGTCTTTCACCGCCACCCCGATTGCCACCGCCACGGCCAGCGTCAGCGCGGCCAACCCCCACACCGTTTCACGCCAGCCAAAGGCCTCCATCGCTGCCGTCAGCGGCAGGGACGCCGCGATATTGCCAAGCGACCCGATGCCGATGGTGGCCCCGGCCAATGTGCCGAACACCGCAGGCGCATAGATGCGGGCAAAGATGTAGTAGCTCGCCATCAGCACCGGCGCGCACCCCACGCCGATCAGCACCATCGCCACCTTGATCGCCAGCGGGGTGGTCGCGGTCGCAAACACCGCCGCGCCCACGGCCCCCACGGCCATCAGGGCGGCGGTGGTCAGCCGTGGCCCGACCCTGTCCAGCGCCGCCCCGATGGGCAGTTGCATGCAGGCAAAGGCCAGAAACCACAGGCCCGAGGCGGCGGCCAGATCATCAGCAGTGGCCCCGAGGTCCGCCTTCAGAACCGGGGCCATCACCGCCAGAAAGGCGCGGTAAAACTGGCTGAGGACATAGCCAAGCAGCAGAAAAACGATCCCCACCCGCATCAGGCAGCCTGCGCCAGCATCGGCTTTTCCCGGATCGGGATATGCACCAAGGCCGAAAACGCGCCCACCCCGACACCGATCCACCAGACCAAGGTATAGTCCCCGGTGATGTCATACATCCGCCCGCCCAGCCAGACGCCCAGAAACCCGCCGATCTGGTGGCTCAGGAACACAAAACCATAGAGCGTGCCCATATACCGCAACCCATAGATATGCGCGACAAGACCGCTGGTCAGCGGCACGGTCGCCAGCCACAAAGACCCCATCACGGCGGAAAAGATCAGCACCGATGCGGGCGTGATCGGCAGCAGAAAGAACACCGCCGCCGCGATGGTGCGGCCCACATAGATGCCGACCAGCAGGTATTTCTTGGTATGCCTGCGCCCCAGATAGCCCGCCGTGATGGTGCCCACGATGTTGAACAACCCGATCACCGCGATGGACACCGCCCCGAGGGTCGAGGTGGTCTTGATGCCGATGGTCGCCAGCATCCCGTTCGGGTCAATCGCGCCGCAAAAATCGGTGACGAAGGCCGGGAAATGGGCGGTGATGAAGGCCAGTTGATAGCCACAGGAAAAGAACCCAAGGAAGATCAGCGAAAACGACGGGTCCTTGAAGGCGCGCACCAGCACGGTGCCAAGGCTTTCCTCCAACTCGGCGCGGGTGGCGACCGATGGCGAGCGGATGAAGGGCAGCGCCACCAGCGAGGCCAGAATGACGACCGCAAAAATCAGGAAGACCACTTGCCAGCTATAGCTTTGCAGCAGAAATTCTGCGGTTGGTGCCCCGATCACCTGCCCTGCCGACCCCGCAGCGGTGGCAATGCCAAGGGCCAGCGAGCGGTTTTCCGGGCTGGACGCACGCCCGACGATGGCAAGGATCACGCCAAACCCGGTGCCCGCAATGCCAAAGCCGACCAGAATGGCCAGCAACTGATGTTCGCCCGGTGTGATGGCATAGGATGACAGCACCAGCCCCAGGGCATAGAGCAGCGCCCCGGCGACAATCGCCTTGCGGTCGCCAAACCGTTCAGCCACCGCCCCGAACAGCGGCTGCCCAACACCCCAGGCCAGGTTCTGAATAGCAATCGCCAGCGAAAATTCCGCCCGCGCCCAGCCAAACTCGGCGGCGATGGGTATCTGGAACACGCCGAAACTGGCGCGGATGGCAAAGCCCAGCATCAGGATCACCGACCCCGCAATCAGAACCGGGGTGAACAGGGGGGCTTTGGTCATGGCGGCGCTCCGGCAAATACGCGGCGAACCTGCGCTTGTGACCCGGCAGCGTCAAACGGATAATTGTGCTGCACACAACTTGGCCCGACTGATGCAGGTCGGATGCAGTTTGCCACAAAGCAAGGCCGCATCAGGGCCTTGTGCGCCGTGACACTGGCAGGGGCAAGGCGCGGGCGTTATGACTGCCTTGCAGGCATAAGGGGTGTAACATGGCGGATTGGTGGCGTGGGTCGGTAACGTATCAGGTCTATCCCCGGTCGTTTCAGGATGACAATGGCGATGGCGTGGGCGATCTGCCCGGCATCACGCGGCGGCTGCCCTACCTTGCCGATCTGGGGGTGCAGGTGATCTGGCTCAGCCCGTTCTTCCGCAGCCCGATGCTGGACATGGGCTATGACGTGTCGGATTACACCGATGTGGACCCGGTGTTTGGCACCCTCGCCGATTTTGATACGCTGATCGCCCGCGCGCACGAACTTGGTCTGAAGGTGATCATTGATCAGGTGCAATCGCATTCGTCCGACCAGCACCCCTTCTTTGCGATCAGCCGGGCCAGCCGCGATAACCCCAAATCCGACTGGTATGTCTGGGCCGACCCCAAACATGACGGCAGCCCCCCGACCAACTGGCTGTCGGTGTTCGGCGGCACCGCCTGGGCGTGGGACGCGCGGCGCAAGCAATACTACATGCACAACTTTCTGACCCAGCAGCCCGACTTCAATTTTCACAACCGCGAAGTGCAGGATTGGGCGCTGTCAAACCTGCGCTTCTGGCTGGATCGGGGGGTAGATGGCTTTCGGTTTGATACCGTCAACTACTTCTTCCACGACCCCCTGCTGCGCGACAACCCCGCCGACTACCGCGTGAAAGACGTGGCCGAGGGCAACCCCTACGGCATGCAGTACCATCTGTTCGACAAGAACCAGCCACAGAACATCGCGTGGATGGAACGCATCCGCGGGGTGCTGGACGAATACGGCGCGGCGTCCGTGGGCGAGATGGGCGAGAGCCATCACGCCATTGAAATGATGGGGGAATACACCGCCCCGGGCCGTCTGCACCAATGCTATTCTTTTGAACTGATGGGCTATGACTATACCCCCGCCTTCTTTCGCAGCCGGATCGAGGGGTTCTTCAAAGGTGCCCCCGATGGTTGGCCGATGTGGGCGTTTTCGAACCATGACGTGGTGCGCCATGCCTCTCGCTGGGCCAAGCATGGCATCTCTCAGGATGCCCTTGCCAAACAGGCGGGGTCGCTGCTGCTGTCGTTCCAAGGCTCGATCTGCCTGTGGGAAGCCGAGGAACTGGGCCAGACCGACACCGAACTGGCGTTCGAAGACCTGACAGACCCGCAGGGCATCGCCTTCTGGCCCGAACCTGTGGGGCGCGACAATACCCGCACGCCGATGGTCTGGGATGGCTCGCCCAATGCCGGGTTCACCACCGGCACGCCCTGGTTGCCGGTCAAGCCGCCGCAAGCCACGCGCAATGTGGCATCCCAAGCGGGCGATGATCTGTCGGTGCTTGAACATTACCGCAAGATGATCGCCTTCCGCCGTGGCTCGGTTGCGCTGACCACAGGCCGGACCGAGTTTCTGGACACCCCCGATCTGGACACCGCCAACCCGATCCTCGCCTTTATCCGCCATGGGGCCGAGGCCGTGCTTTGCGTGTTCAACCTGTCGCCCGAAGCGCGCACGGTGGTGCTGCATGGGGCCGGTCATCTGACGGGCCCGTCGATTGAGGCCAGTCTGGACGGCACGACCCTGACCCTTGGCCCCAATGCGGCGGCGTTTCTGACCGTGACGGGGGCGGTATCGCTGGGGGGCTAGTGCGGGTGAACCTTTGCTAAACCAACCTTCTTCCGCCCGGACTCAAGCGCGAACGTGCAGGGCAATGCCCCTTTGCCCGGAAGGCGTTTCCTTCGGCAAACGCTGAGAGGGGGCCGCCCCCTCGGCCGGGCCTTGCCCTTTCGTTGTGCAGGTCAATAAGCACACCGGATTCAGGATCGGTGCCATGGAGCGTCATCGTACTCTAAAGGACCAGTCGCATGTCTCTGTGCGCAATCCCTGCGTCCAGATAGTCATCGCCATAGGCCATAAATCCCAGCCGTTCGTAAAACCCCAACGCATGCGATTGCGCGCCAAGTTTCACCGCCGCCACGCCCGGCATCTGCCGGAACTGATCCACCGCCGCGCGGATCAGCGCCGCCCCCAGCCCGGTGCCCCGCGCCTGCGCCAGCACACAGACCCGGCCGATCTTGCCGGTGTCACCATAGGTCAGCAATCGGGCCGACCCCATTGGCACCCCGTCAACCGTCGCCAGCAGGTGGATGGCCTGATCATCCAGATCGTCCACCTCCTGATCCTCTGACACGCCTTGTTCGTCGATGAACACCACCCGGCGCAGGGTGCGGCAGGTGGCGATATCGGTCGTGGGGGCAATGGTGATCATGCGAAATAATCCGTCAGGATGCGGGTGTAGATCGCCTTGAGCTGATGGATCTGCGCCACCTCCACCCGTTCGTCCACCTGGTGCATCGTGCGACCGACCAGACCAAATTCGACCACCGGGCAGTGGTTTTTCACAAACCGCGCATCCGAGGTGCCACCCGAGGTAGAGGCCACTGGCACCATCCCGGTTTCCGCCGTAACCGCCCGCGCGACCAGCGCCGAGAATTCGCCGGGCGGGGTCAGAAAGCTTTCCCCCGAAATGCTGATGCGGCAGTCGATCTGCACCCCGGTATCCGCCTGCACCGCAGCCGCATGGGCGCGCAGCCAATCACTGATACTGGCCCCCGTGTGCAGGTCGTTGAAGCGGATGTTGACGGTGGCCGTACCCTTGGCCGGGATCACGTTATTGGCCGGATTGCCGCAATCAATGGTGGTGATGGCAAGGGTAGTTGCATCAAAATGGTCCGACCCCGCATCCAGCGGTTCTGCCTCCAGCCGTGCCAACAAAGCCACAAGTGCGCTCATCGGGTTTTTCGCGCGGTGCGGATAGGCCGAATGGCCCTGCACGCCCTGCGCCGTGAACCAGCAGGTCATCGAGCCGCGGCGCCCGATCTTCATCATCTCTCCCATGATATTCGGGCAGGTCGGTTCGCCCACAAGGCAATGCGTCATGCGCTCGTGGTTGGCAGCCATCCAGTCCAGCAGGGCCACGGTGCCGTCGGTGGCCACGTCTTCCTCGTCGCCGGTGATTGCCAGAATGACCGCGCCATCGGGGGGGCTCTCCGTCACGAAATCCACCGCCGCCGCCGCAAAGGCCGCAACACCCGATTTCATGTCGGTCGCCCCGCGACCATACATCCAGCCATCTATCACGGCCGCACCGAATGGGTCTTGCGTCCATGCGGCCAGATCACCCACTGGCACCACATCGGTGTGGCCGTTGAAACCAAAGGACTTATTCGCCCCCCGCGCGCCCCACCGGGCGTAAAGGTTGGCTATGCCGCCCCTGTCCACGCGGGTGCACGCAAACCCCGCCCCCGACAGCACGCGTTCCAGCAACACCAGGGCACCGCCTTCCGCCGGGGTGACAGACGCACAGCGGATCAGATCGGCGGTCAGTTGGGCGGGGTCTGTGGCGGTCATAGCGGCGTCCTTGCATCAGGCAAGCCAAGGGATAGCGCGTGGCTTTGGGACCTGCAACCAGCCCTCAGGTGTTGCGCCAAGGCCACCGCAGGGATGGTCGCCTTGCGGTTGCCGCCAGTTAGCGGATGACAATGTACCGCTTGCCGCGTATCCATAAGAACAGAAACAATAAAGTCCCGAGGCAGGACGAAACCCAGCGGCCAACGCGCCGGACCGAGCAGTCGGCCCCCAAACGGGGCTGCGGGGGACGACCCTGCCACGATACCGGGGCGGAGGACGCAATGGCGACAGGCGCCGACCAAGGCCTTCGTTTTGATATTGCCGCGTCGCCTTTGGCGGGCGCGGTGGTTTGCATGGCAAACCGGGTCTGTCCGTGCCTTGGCTTGGGGTCAGCCGCAACCGCCCAAATCCGCGCGCTAGGTCGGGCTGCGCCATGACCCCGTGGATCGCCCTGTCCGACAGTGACGCCCGCCCCACTCTGGACGGTGGTCTGCTGACCTGCGGAGCCTTGGTGATTGAGCTGTCCCTGCCACTGCCCCGCGCCGGGGTGTTGCTGGATTATCAGGCGACGGGGGGCTGGCCGCGCACGCTGTCGCTGTTTCATGATGCCAGCGGCGGGTTGTGCCTGCTGCACCGGCAGGGTGACAGTCTGACCCGCCACATGCTGCCCGGCCCCTTGCTTGCGGAAGGTCAGACCGCCCGGTTGATCTATGCCTGGGATGCACCGGCGCGGACGTGGCAGATGCGGCTGGAAACCCGGGGGCAAACGGCCCATGCCGTGGCCTACGGGCTGAACCCGATGCCGCTGCCACTGGCCGATATTGCCGCGATGTGCAGCCTTGCGCGGCGCGATGCGTCGGTGCTGTGGTTCGGTGTCACCGACCGCGACGTGCCCCCGGCCAGCGCGCCATGGATCGGGCTGCGCACCCCGGTGCCCACTACCCAAGGCCTGATCCCCGCAGGCCTGCTGCGTGAAGGGGCCGAGGTGATCACCCGCGACGGCCCCCGCGTGCTGCAATCGCTGCGCCGGATGAACCTGCCCGCGCGCGGGTTTTTCGCCCCCGTCATGCTGCGCGCGCCCTACTTTACCCGCACGACCGATCTGCTGGTGTCCGCTGAACAACTGATCGCGATTGGCGGGCTGGAGGTGGAATATCTGTTCGCCGAAGATGAGGTGCTGGTCGAGGCTGGTTGCCTGATCGACGGCCGCGCCGCGCTGCCGGACCCGCGGCGCATGACGATCTCCAGCGTGTCGCTGGATCTGGGCGAGCCTGCTTTGCTGGACATTGACGGCTGCACCCTGATGACCGCCCACCATGGCCCCACCGCCCCCCGCGCCCCCCTGCGCGTGCTGCACGGGTATGAGGCGCTGCCGCTGATGGCGTTGCTGCGGCGATTGCGCCGGGCCGACGCGGCGTGAGGGTTCTTTGCGCGGATTGGTGGTAAAAGGCGTTGTCTGGGCGACCGGTCGTTCGTCCTGCGTGTCGGGTTGTTTAAGGATGGCCGCCGTTTTTTGGGCCGCCTCGGCCTTGTCAAACCGGCAGGCATAGGTGATCCGGGCGGTCCCAGCCTGAGACGGTTTATTATTGTTTTATATCATATGGTTGACTTGTGTTCGTTAAGGGATTTTTAACGATTGGGCCGGAGTTGCGCGGCGTGTGGCGTGCGGGTGGGGGAATTGGGCGATAGCGTGGGTTCTTTTTGCGCCTTGCAATGGGCCGGATGTCTGGACGGTTGGCGCGAGGATCACCACTGCTTCGCGCGACGAATGGGAGGTGGTGTTGCCTGAACTGGTGTTCGAAGGGCAGGCGGGTGCTGTTAGGGCAGATCAGAACGGGCGCCGAGGGGCGCGCTTTGCGTTGGGCAGGGGCCATGGTCCGGCATCCGTGGGCTGCTACGTGATCTTGCGATCTGCGCCGAATACGATGCGGAATGTCGTCAGAGCGTGGCCGGGGCAAAGTGTTATTTCGGCACGGTGCGCCGCAAGCAGGTTGCGCACCACGGACAGCCCCATGCCCGTGCCACCTGCGTCACGCCTTGTGGTGAAAAAAGGCTGGAAGATGCGCCCCTCATTGCCGGCAGAGATACCCCGGCCATCGTCCGACACATCAAGCATCAGGTGGCCAGAGTCCGTGTGCGCACACAGGGCAACCTGTGTCGCCCCGTGTTCTGCGGCATTGCGCAGAAGCTGGCCCAGAACAATCAGCATGCCCGGCTGCGCGATCGGCATCGGAACAGTCGCGCCGGTCACTGACAGTGCCAGATCGGGAAAGTCGGCAACCAGCGCGGGCACAAGGTCGGCCAGTTGCGACTGACCCAGATACCGGGCCTCGCGCGCCTGTGCGGCGCGGCGCAGGGCGGCCAGTTGAGCCTCTATCTGTACCCGTGCGCCATCAATGTCGTGCAGCAAACGGCGGTCCTCAACCGAAAGGCCGCCGCCATCCTCCAGCAGTTCGGTCGCCGCGCGGATCGCTGAGACCGGCGTTTTAAGCTCATGCGTAACGTGGTCGGTAAAGGCGCGGATGGTCGCCTCGCGGTCACGCAGTGCCTCTGCCATGGCGATCACACGGCGTGCGGTGACCGCCGTCTCCTGCGTGCCAAAATGCGCGGGCGGTGCGGCGGGATGGGCTTCCTCTTGTGCGCGGGCGTAGGCTTCCAAGGCGCGGATCGGGCGCAACAGCAGGCGCAGCAGCAGCCAGCCCAGCAGGGCAGTTGCCGCTGTAATGGCGACGGCGAGGATCAGCGCGGCGGACCGGAAACCGATCAGCGGCCCGAGATAGCGCAGCGCGACAAGTCCAGCGAAAGACAGGCCGAGCGTTCCCAGCAAAGCGCCGCCCAGCACCAGCCCGAGCGACGGGCGCCAGTGGCCTGTCATGCGCAGGCCCCCAGTCGCATGCCCTGCCCATGCACGGTTTCAATCGCCGTGTCGCAGCCTGCCTCGGCCAGTTTCCGGCGCAGGTTGCGCAGGTGGCTGTCCAGCGTCCGGTCTGAAATCGCGCTCTGCGCCCCCCAAAGGGCTGCAACCAGCATGCTGCGGGTGGCGAGCCGGTCTGGTTCGGCCATCAGCCGGGACATCAGATCAAATTCCATTGCGGTCAGCGCCACCTCGGTATTGTCCACCCGGCACAGTCTGGCGCGCAGATCCAGACTGATCCGGCCATGCTGCAACCAATCGCGCCCCGCAGTGCGGCCTGATCGCTTCAGGATCGTGCGCACCCGTGCCACCAGTTCGCGGGGAGAAAACGGTTTCGTCACATAGTCATCTGCCCCCATCTCGAAGCCGACAATGCGGTCAACTTCGTCATCGCGGGCGGTCAGGAACAGGATCGGCACATCAGAGGTGGCGCGGATGCGGCGACAACACTCAAAACCATCCATCTCGGGCATGCCCACGTCGAGGATAATCAGGTCGGGTGCCTCACGCGCCGCATGGATCAGGGCCAACCGGCCATCGGCGGCAGTGATCACGCTGTAATCCGCGCGCTCCAGCGCCAGCCTGACAAGGTCGCGCAGACGTGGATCGTCATCGACGATCAGGATCTTCATGGCACAGGCCTTCCGGGTTCGACCTGCGCAATGTAGCGGGCGACCTGCCAAGAGCGGAACCCCCATTCCTGCCAGCCCGACACCAATACCGGGCGCAGCGCATCGCAGGCAGCATATTTAAGCACACGGGTCAGCCGGTCGGCGTGGGTGCGCATCGTTTCGGTGACGGCCCCGCCTGCCATCGGGCCAAGACCGCAGACATAGGCAAGATCAACATCGGGTCGGGTCAGGTTCTGCGCCGCGATGATTTGGGCGAAATTGACAAAGGCGCAGACATACAGCGTGGCAAGCCCGAATGCGGTGCCCCGCGCCAGCAGCCACAGGTTTGAGCGGCCCCTGATCACCTGCCACAGCATCAGGCCAAGTCCAGCCGCCACCAGACCCATCCAGATCAGCGCATACAGCCGCAGATAGGTCAGCCCAAAGGCCGCGATGTACTGCTCCAGCCGCAGCATGGCCGCACCACACAGCACCATGTTTTGCACGATCCAGACCAAAAGCAGCGGCCGGATTGCACGGTGTTCGCCCAGAAACGGCCGGGCGGCCAGTGCGAAAGCCCCTGCCAGAAGGGCCGTTGCAAGCAAGGGATAGGCTCCACGATGGGCGTATTCGGCAAAACTCATCCCCGCGGGCAAGACCGCGCCACCCGTCAGGATGGACAGGTCGGTCAGCGTCTGCACCCCGATCATCAGGTTGAACAGCGCCAACGCGCGCAGGACGGAGGCCGCGTTCAGACCAAAGCGGGCCGGTGGCAAAGCGGCAAGCGGTGGAAGGGTGATCGGGGCGGGCAGGTCAGGTGTCAGGAACGGCGCAATGAACACCGCGGCAGCCACCCAGAACAGCGCGCGGGACAGGGCCGCCCAAAGGTCGAAACTGATGTCAAGAACCTGCGCGAGAACCGGGTTGGCCTGCATCAGCAATGCGGCGAAGACAAGGGTGCCTGCGACTGGGAACGCCCAGTCCCGGATCAGTGCGCGCGGCGCGGGTCCGCTGGCTTTGCGGCGCAGCAGGGTGAGTTTTTGTGCGGTGCGAGGCAGGTTCAGACCGCCAAGCCAGCGTCCCGGCAAGCCGCGCAACAAGGCCGCAGTGAGCGCGGTGAGCGTTGACGCGGGCAGGTCGGGGCGGCGTGCCCAGACAAGGGCGACGGCCAGACCCAGACCAAGAAAACCAATCGACAGCGTCTGCACGTGATCAACAACCGGAGCGCAGGCGGCAAGCAGAACCAACAGGGGTCGCCAGACGGCATGGCGGCTGCCATAGGTGGCGACACTGAACAGGACCACCGCGAAAACCGCGACGGACACGCCGGGGGAATGGTTCCAGAACAGCAGATCAGCAAGCACCACAAGCGGCAGAAGCCCGAGCATCGGCGGCAGCCGGGCCGTCACCGGCGTGTCTTGCCGGTCGGGATCGTTGGGCGGCGCTGTATCAAGCCACCAGCCATCGCGGGCAAGCGATGTCGGCACGCCACGGATCACAAGGGATTGCGTCATGTTTTTGCTCCTGACAATTTGGTCAGGGCAATCTGCGACAGCTTGCGTGCAGAGGGGCGGCACAGGCCGTGCAGTTTTTGCGCAGAGATGGTTCAATGCGTTACGGGCGGGCCGCGCTATCTGCTTTCACACGGCCAGCAGACCCGCTAAACATGCCAATCTTTGACGGTCCGGGGCAAGTCATGGCGCAAAATGCCACCATTTACAAAGTTGAGCTGTCAGTCTCTGACATGGATCGCCATTATTATGAGACGCATAAACTGACCGTCGCCAAGCATCCGTCCGAGACGGATGAACGGCTGATGGTGCGGATCGTGGCTTTTGCGTTGAATGCCCATGAGAATCTGGAAATGACCAAGGGTCTTTCAACCGATGACGAGCCGGATATCTGGCAGAAAAGCCTGAGCGGCGAGTTGGATGTGTGGGTGGCACTGGGGTTGCCCAGCGAAAAGGTGATGCGTCAGTCCTGCGGCAAAGCCGACAAGGTGATTGTCTATCCTTACGGCGGCAGAACGGCCGAGATGTGGTGGGACAAGATCAAAAGCAGCACGACGCGGTTTGACAATCTTCAAGTGACAGGGTTTTCCGAGAAAGACACCGGCGCACTGGCAAAACTGGCAAGTCGCACGATGAAGCTTCAGATCAATGTTCAGGACGGCGAGGTGATGGTCAGTGTTGGCGAGAGCATCGTTTACGTGACCCCGCTCAAATGGAAGACTGCTGCCTAAATCACCGTCTGCCGTAACGGCGCGTGTGAATTTGCCGCTCGTTTGGGTATGCCTTGCCAATGTCCGCGCAGTGCCGTGCTGATTGCTGTCCGACCGGCACCGGGCAGGCGGCAGGAAACGAGACTGCCCCGTTCAGCGCCCCCTGCTGTCATTCATGTTGCCGGACGCTGACGCCGCCATCGACCGTCAGGCAGGTGGCGGTCATGAACGGGCATTCATCCGAGATCATGAACACCGCCGCCCGGGCAATTTCCTGCGGCGTGGCGATGCGACCTTGTGGATGCAGGGCCAGAGTTGCCGCCTTGGCCGCTGCCGGGTCGGAGTGGGTGTTCCACCAGTCGATCACCTTTTGCGTGGCGACGTAGCCCGGGGCCAGCGCATTCACCCGCACGCCCTGCGCCGCATATTCCAGCGCCAGCGATTTGGTCAGCCCCAGCAGCGCATGTTTCACCACCGGATAGGGGAAGGTTTCGGGGATGATGGTGAACGCATGGGTCGAGGCGATGTTCAGGACAACGCCATGCCCCCCCGCAATCATCCCCGGCAGCACGGCGCGCGCGCAGGCCCAGGCCCCATCAAGGTTGACCGCAAAAGCCCGGCGCCATTCACTGTCAGTTGTTTCCAGCGGTTTGTGAAACACATTGACGCCCGCGTTGTTGACCAGCCCGTCCAGACTGCGGCCTGCCTCTGCGGCGGCACCCGCAAAGACGGTGGCCACCCTGCCTGTGTCAGCAATATCGGCCTGTGCGTGCAGGATGCGGCCACCCGGAGCTGCGTGCATATCCGCCACCGTCGCGGCCAGCAGAGCCGCATCAAGGTCGAGCAGGAACAGATCAGCGCCCTCGGCCCGGAAATCCTCGGCGATGGCGCGGCCAATGCCTTGCGCCGCACCCGTGATGGCAATGAAGCGCCCCTGAAGTCGTCCGCCCATGCCTACCACTCCGCCACCGAGCCGTCTTCGTGCCGCCAGACCGGGTTGCGCCAGCGGTGGCCGGTCTTGGCGGCCTCGATCACCGCCTCCTCGTTCACCTCGATGCCGAGGCCCACCCCCTGCGGGATCGCGACCATGCCATCGGCGTAGGTAAAGACGTTCGGGTCAACCAGATAATCCAGCAGATCGCGCCCCGGCCCGTTGTAGTGGATGCCAAGGGACTGCTCTTGAATGAACGCGTTATAGCTGACCGCATCGACCTGCAGGCAGGCCGCCAATGCAATCGGGCCCAAAGGGCAATGCGGGGCCAATGCCACGTCATAGGCCTCGGCCATCGCGGCGATCTTGCGGCATTCGGTGATGCCACCGGCATGCGACAGGTCGGGCTGGATGATATCCACCACCCGGCTTTCCAGCACCGCGCGGAAGTCCCAGCGGGAATACAGCCGCTCACCAAGTGCTATAGGGGTTGACGAGTTCTTGGTCACCTCGGCAATGGCATCAAGGTGTTCGGACAGCAGCGGTTCTTCAATGAACATCAGCCGGAACTGTTCCAACTCGCGGATCAGGGCCTTTGCCATCGGGCGATGCACCCGGCCATGAAAATCGACGCCAAGCCCGATATGCGGCCCGATGGCGGCGCGCACCGTGGCCAGCGTTTCGACCACGGCGTCGATCTTGGCGTGGTTGTCCACGATCTGCAATTCCTCGGTGCCGTTCATCTTCAGCGCCGTGAAACCCTGCGCCACGGCCGCCACGGCGGCCTCGGCCACATCGGCGGGTCGGTCGCCGCCGACCCAACTGTAAACCTTGATCTTGTCGCGGCATGGCCCGCCCAGCAACTGATGCACCGGCTGGCCGTAGGCCCGGCCCTTGATATCCCACAGCGCCTGATCAATCCCGGCAATCGCGCTCATCAAAATCGCACCGCCGCGATAGAAACCGCCACGATACATCACCTGCCAGTGATCCTCGATCTTCAGGGGATCCTGCCCGATCAGGTAATCGGCCAGTTCCTGCACCGCCATCTCGACCGTATGGGCGCGGCCTTCGACCACCGGCTCGCCCCAGCCGCAGATGCCTTCGTCGGTCTCGATCTTGAGAAAGCACCAGCGGGGCGGCACGATAAAGGTCTTGAGGGCAGTAATCTTCACGACGGATCTCCGGAAACGACCTTGGTGGGGTGTGGGGAAAGGGTGATGCTGCCAGCCAGCGTGGCACCGGGGGCAAGTCTGACCAACCCGCCATGGCCGGGCGCGGACAGAGCGTCGGGTTGGTGGCTCATCGGTTCAAAGGCGAAATGGCCGTCTTCGGTGGGGCGGTAGAGGTGATAGGTGCCGAACAACGGGTCGGCGGTGATGGCAACCGACAGCCCGCGCGCGGGCCAGTCGATCTGCGCCAGACCGCTCCAGCCGGTGAAGGCATTGTTGATCCAGCGCTGTGGCAGCGGGCGGGGGGTGGTGAAATCCAGATCACCGGGCAGGGGGCCTGCAGCGGTGGGCAGATGGCCCGGCCCTTCGCCCAGACAGGCGCGTGCGGGGGCGGTCAGGGCCGCGCCGTCGGGAAAGAACGGGTGCCAGCCAAGGCCAAAGGGCAGGGCTATTGTGCCGGTGTTGGTGACGGACAGGGTGATGGTCAGCGCGGTATCGGTCAGGGCAAAGTGCTGTTCGGCCAGATAGACATGCGGCAGGCCGGTGCCATCATGGCTGTGCGACAGCGTTGCCGATGCGGCATCGGCAGCCTGCACCTGCCAGTCCGCAAGCCAGCCCGCGCCATGCAGATGCAGCGGTTCGGGCGGGGCATTTGGCGTTGTGTGATACGCGATGCCGTCCACGGTAAACCGGTTGTCGCGGATGCGGTTGCCCAAGGGCACCAAGGGAAAGCAGGCGCTGTCGCCGGGGGCGGCATCCGGCAGGGCAGGGCGCAGGATCGCCCTGTCCCCCAGCCGGAAGTCCAGGATCACCCCACCATGGCTGGACAGCCGCAGGGACAGATCGCCCGCCTTCAGATCAATCACCTGTGCCAATCCCTGCCCCCTTGGTTAGCGGCGGATGCCGCTGGAGTTGCGCAGGTTGTCCAGCAAGACGGCGAACAGCAGGATCACACCGCGCACGACGTATTGGTAGAAAGCCTGAATGTTCAGCAAATTCATCACGTTTTCCGCAATGCCCAGGATCAGCACACCCACGATCACCCCGGTCATGGTCGCGCGTCCGCCCGCCAGCGACACACCGCCCAGCACACAGGCCGAAATCGCCGACAGCTCTAACCCCGTTGCGGCATTGGGCTGGCCCGAGGTGATGCGCGACGCCAGCAGAACCCCGGCAATCGCGCACATCACGCCCTGAATGGCGAAGATTGCAATCCGGGTCCAGGCGACGTTGACCCCGGCCAGCCGTGCTGCATCCGGGTTGCCGCCGATGGCCAGCGTGTTGCGGCCAAAGACGGTGCGGTTCAGGATCACGCCAAACACCACAAACGCCAGTGCCAGCACGATGATCGGCGTCGGGATGCCGAACAGGTTCGACAGCGCGATGTTGTAGAACGCAGGCTCCTTGACCCCCACCGCGCGCCCATCCGAGATGATCAGCCCGAACCCGCGCACCAGTTGCATGGTGGCCAGCGTGGTGATCAGCGCGTTGATGCCGATCTTGGCAATGATGACGCCGTTGACCACGCCCACCGCAGCCCCCGCCGCCACCGCGCCCAGAATACCAAGCGGAATCGACCCGGTGGCGTTGGTGACCATCACGGCCATCATGCCGGTAAAGGCCACGGTCGATCCGACCGACAGGTCGAAATCGCGGGTGGCAAGGCACAGCATCATCGAGCAGGCGATCAGGCCGACCGTCACCACGGCCTGCAACAGCCCGATCACATTGCGCGACGACAGAAAGTTCGGCACCAGCAGCGACACCAGCAGCAGGGCAATCGCAAAGATCACCAGCAGCCCCTGCTCACCCAGCAAGATTTTCTTCAACGTGTTCATAATGTTCGCTCTTTCTGGTGTCAGGGTCAGGCGGCGTTGGTTGAGGCTTGACCGTCCGGCAGGGCTGCGGCCAACAGGGCTTGCTCGCTGAACGTCTCTCGGGTGAATTCGGCGTGGATGCGGTGCTGGCACATCACCAGCACGCGGTCGCAGATGCCCATCACTTCGGGCAGTTCCGATGACACGACAAGGATCGTCATGCCCCGTTCGGCAAGGCCATAGAGCAGGTCATAGATTTCTGCCTTGGCACCAATGTCGATGCCGCGCGTGGGTTCATCGACGATCAGCACGCGGATGCCTTCTTCGGCCAGCCAGCGGCCAAGGATGACCTTTTGCTGGTTGCCACCCGACAGGTTGACGATGTCCTGAAACCGCGAAGGCGTGCGCACCCGCAGCCGGGCAATCTGTTCTTCGGCCACTTCGGCTTCACGTTTGGGGCGCAGAAAACCGCCGCGCGACCACAGCCTGCGGGCCGAGATGTTGATGTTTTCCTCGATGGAACGCCCGTTCAGGATGCCGTCATGCTTGCGGTCCTCGGAACAATAGCCAAGCCCGCGGCGGATCGACTGGCCCGGATCGGTGGCGGTATAGGTTTCGCCATCCAGCGTGACACGACCGCTGCGGGCCGGGTCCGCGCCATAGATCAGCCGCATCAGCTCGGACCGGCCAGCCCCGATCAGGCCGAAAAACCCGAGGATCTCGCCCTTGCGCGCGTCAAAGCTGACAGGGGCAGACAGCCGTTCGCCCGCCATGCCATCAACCACCAGCCGCGTCTCGCCCAAGGGGCGGCTGCGCCAGTTCCAGATATCGGCAATCTCACGCCCGACCATTTCGGACACGATCTGCGCCCGGGTCACACCGGCCATCGTATCGTGATGCGCCGCCAGTTTGCCGTCGCGCAGGACGGTCATGGAATCGCAAAGCTGCAGGATTTCGTCCATGCGGTGCGAGACATAGAGGATCACGGCACCTTCCGCCTTCAGCCGGGCGATCATGCGAAACAACACCTCGCTTTCGCGCGAGGACAGGGAGGAGGTCGGCTCGTCCAGCGCGATCACCCGCGCCTTGACCATGGCGGCCTTGGCCACCTCGACCATCTGCCGCGCCCCCAAGGGCAGGGCCGCCACGCGGGTGCCTGCGTCCACCTCGATGCCGTAATCGTCCAGCACCTTTTGCACATCGGCAATCATCTGGCGGCGCGACACGAACCCTGCGCGCGAGGGAAACCGGCCAAGGCACAGGTTTTCCGCCACGGTCAGATCGGGCACCAGTTGCAGTTCCTGATGGATGACCACGACGCCATTGTCCGACGCATCGCGCACCGAGGTGAACCGCTGTTCTGCCCCGTCGATCATGATCGCCCCGGCGTTGGCCTTTTGATCGCCCGACAGAATGCGGATCAACGTCGATTTGCCCGCGCCATTTTCGCCCATCAGCCCGTGAACGGCCCCGCGAGCCACGCCAAAGCTGACATCCTCCAGCGCCTTGACGCCCGGATAGGTCTTGGAAATGCCGCGATATTCAAAGAAATAGCTCATCGGTCCGCCCACATGACGCTGGAAAGAACGGGGGCCGATCCATGACGGACCGGCCCCCGGCAGACATCAGTTGATGCCGAGATCGGCCAGAACCTGCTTGAAATCGCTGCGCGTCGCCAGTGCGCCTGCCGTCAGGGTCAGCTTTTCCGGCTCGGTGCCATTGGCGATCCATTCATACATGTTCAGCGCGGTTTCATAGCCGTGCCGCTTGGGCGAGATCACCACAGTGCCGAAAAAGCCGGTCGCGTCAGGCTTTTCAAACTCGTTGATGGCAGAGGCCGCCCCGCCGATGCCGACGCCGATCACGTCCGCGCCAGTGATGCCCACGCTTTCCGCCGCACGCACAGCCCCCAGAACCGCTTCGTCGTTCAGACCAAAGGCGATCCAGTGCTTGATCTCGGGGTGCTGGTTCAGCACCACGGTAGCGGCATTCAGCGCGGCTTCGGTATCGGTGCGGGCCTGAGGGGCGTCATAGATATTGGCCGCGGGGAAGCCCGCAGCAACCAGCGCATCAATCGCGCCGCCAGTGCGGTCAACGGCGGTCGGAAGCTGATCATACGAGATTTTCAGCGCGCCAACCTCAGCCGGGTTCCAGCCACGCGCCTTCATCTCGGCGTCCAGCGCCTGTCCCACGGTCTCACCGATCTTGCGGGCGGAAATGCCCATATGCACGACGCTGTCAATCTCGGCACCCGAGGCATCGACCAAACGGTCATCGACGGTCATCAGTTTCAGACCTGCGGCTTCGGCACGGGCCACGATGGCCGGGCCAAGGTTCACGTCCGGCGTGCAGACGATAAAGCCCTGTGCGCCCTGTGCGGCGAGATTGTCGATTGCGGCCATCAGTTGCTCGCCATCGGCAGCGCCGATCTTGAGAACCTCAAAGCCCTTCTCGGCCCCCGCTTCATCGGCGAATTTCCATTCGTCCTGAAACCATGGCTCCTCCGGCTGTTTGACCAGAAAGCCGATCTTGATGTCTTGGGCCATGGCGCTGGAGGCCAGACCGGCAAGTGTGCTCAGCCCCAGGCCAGCGGCCAGGGCAATGGAATTCAAGAAACGCATGAGTCCTCCCACGGATCAATGTCGATATGACCAGTGCAGGCTAACACAAAGATCAGTGCAGTCAATACTGTGGTATGATAATTAAAGTGTCTGGCCAGACATCAAGAATCGTGGTCTGTTCAGGATCAAGACGCAGATCCCGACCGGTGCCTGCCGCGATGAATGGAATGCCAATGCAATCGACCAGCCAAAAGCGCCCAAGGGTGCGCACCGACATTCAGGCCGATCTTGCGCGGATGATCGCCGCAGGTGACGTGTTGCCGGGGCAGAAACTGCCGTCAGAGGCCGAGTTGTCGCTGCAATTCGGCGTGTCGCGCACAGTGGTCCGCGAGGCGATCAAGGGGCTGGAGGCCAAGCACCTGATCCGGTCCCGCGCGCGGGTGGGGACGGTTGTGTTACCGCGCGAAGAATGGGCCTTGCTGGATGCCGAGGTGCTGGGCTGGATTGCCGATTATCTGGACGTGGCACAATTCGCCGATTCCGTGCTGGAGGCCCGGCACGCCATTGAACCTGCCGCAGCCGAACTCGCCTGCGCGCGGGCGAGCCTGGCTGATCTGGCACAGATCGAGACGGCGCTGGATCAGATGCAGCGCGCGGGCGGCGATCCCGAGGCCTTTACACGCGCCGATCTGGCCTTTCACGTGGCGCTGCTGCGCGCGAGCCACAACCCGGTGTTCATGCAGTTCATCCACTCGATCAGCGCCGGGCTGAACCTGATGCTGCTGGCCTCGAACAAGTCGGTGGACGATTACACCCGCACCGTCGCATCGCACCGCGCGCTGCTGGACGCGCTTG
Source organism: uncultured Alphaproteobacteria bacterium (assembly GCA_963772935.1). Lineage (GTDB taxonomy): Bacteria > Pseudomonadota > Alphaproteobacteria > Rhodobacterales > Rhodobacteraceae > JANNNF01. The sequence goes on from CAVYZK010000004.1 coordinate 108,279, forward strand.
TGTCGCGCGATCCCGTGGCCTCGCGGCAGGCCAGCATGAACATCCTGCGCCGTGCCGAGGCCGATCTGCATGCGCACCGTATGGATGGCAAAAGCACGTAGGGCGTCGATCAATTGGGGGTGTCGGGACATGCCGCCGCGTAGTGGGAACGCGGCTGTTTACGGCGGTCTCGCTGATTTGCCGCGCACAAACCTCGCCCCTACGTGGTACGCAAATCATCTGCGCGGTCCGGAAAAGCAAGCGGTCTGGCAGACGTCAGACTGAGGGGAGAGGAAAAGGTGAGAGGCTGGACAACGACCCAAGCGGGGCTCGTTTCGGCTGCTTCCTTCCGGACCTGACCGGGTTGGCGAGGCGCTCGCCCGCGCCAACCTCTCGCGGTGTCATATAGGGGGGCTGCGGGTGATTGGCAAGCGGGATGGGCAATTTGGCCGACCCTCCACTGCCGTCTGCGAAACAAGTGGTTTGTGAACCGGTGCGGGACTAGGCTTTCACCATAACCGGGGAGGGTTTCATGCAGCGACTGATCCGTATCGACTGGCCCGATCATGGCACGCCGGACTTGCCGCCTGCGTTTTCGCTGCCCGAGGCCGAGGCGCGGTTGCGCGCGGTGCGGGCTGCGGCAGACGCGCGCGGCTATGCGGCGGTGGTGATCTATGGCGACCGCGAACATGCGGCCAACCTGCATTGGCTGACCGGGTTCGACCCGCGCTTTGAGGAGGCGGTGCTGGTGGTCACCCCCGGCGATGCGCTGCTGATCGCGGGGAATGAATGCCTGCCCTACACCCAAATCGCGCCGCTGGTTCAGGCCGGGATCATCCGTGTCGCCCATTGCGCCAGCCTGTCGCTGCCGTCGCAACCCCGTGGCACCCGGCGGCTGGTCGATCTGCTGGCCGATATGCTGGCGTCAGATGATGTGGTGGGGGCGGTCGGCTGGAAGTGGTTCGGTGCGGATGAGGTGGACGACCCGGCCACGGCGCTGGATATCCCCGCCTTTCTGGCCGACCCTTTGCGCAAGCTCTCGGCCCGCGTCGAGAACGCCACCGACCTGATGATGCACCCCAGCCACGGCTTGCGCGCAAGGGTGGACGCGCCCGAGATTGCCCGGCTGGAATTCGCCAACCACATGGCGGCGGCGGCGTTGAAGCGCATGGTCTTTGCCTTCCGTGAAGGGATGACCGACTTTGCCGCGTTCGAGGCGGCACGGGTGGGCGGCCTGCCGCTGGGCTGCCATCCGACCTTTGCCGTGGGCGCGCGCGCCGATCAGGGGTTGTCGGGGCCGACCGGACAGCATCTGACGCTTGGGTCGCAGATCAGCTTCAACATCTGCCATTGGGGGGCCAACATCTGCCGGGCGGGATGGGTCGCGCGCGGGGCGGGCGATCTGCCAATGGCGGCGCAGGATTATCTGGAAAGTTTCGTCGAACCCTATGTGGCTGCGATGTCTGAATGGTGTTCGATGATGCGCCCCGGCGTGTCGGGCGGCTATGTCTGGCGGCATATGCAGGCGGCTCTGCCGTTTGATACCTTTGGCATAACGCTGAACCCCGGCCATCTGATCGGGCTGGATGAATGGATGTCTTCGCCGATTTATGAAGGGTCTGCCGAACCATTGGCCAGCGGCATGGCGATGCAGATGGATGTGATCCCCGGCCACGCCGTCTATGGCTCCACCCGGATGGAGGATGGCTATGTCATCGCGGATGAAGCCTTGCGTGCAGACCTCGCGGCGCGCTTTCCCAATGTCGCCCGCCGTTGTGCGGCAAGGGCCGGTTTCATGCGCGATGTGATCGGGATGGATGTGCCCGATTGCCTGCTGCCCCTTGCCGATACCTGCGGCATCATCGCGCCCTATCTGCTGAACCCGGCGCAGGTGGTGGTTGTGTAGGATGGGCAATCTGCCCATCCTTCCCCCAAGATATTGTGGATAAGCCGGGCCTGCATGCCACATGATGCCCCCGCACGGTTGACTCTGCCCCCGTTGCCCCAGACGATAGACGGTCAACGCGACTCATAGGTTTCTTCGTGCGTTTCACCCGGCTGCGGCTCAACGGCTTCAAGAGTTTTGTGGACCCCACGGATCTGGTGATCCATGAGGGTCTGACAGGCGTGGTCGGGCCCAATGGCTGCGGCAAGTCGAACCTGCTGGAGGCGCTGCGGTGGGTGATGGGCGAAAACCGCCCCACGGCAATGCGCGGCGGCGGGATGGAGGATGTGATCTTTGCCGGGGCCGCCACCCGGGGTGCCCGTCACTTCGCCGAAGTGGCGCTGGTGATCGACAATCAGGATCGGCTGGCCCCGTCAGGCTTCAACGACGCCGATAGCATAGAGATTGTCCGCCGTATCACCCGTGACGCGGGGTCCGCCTACCGCGCCAACACGCGGGACGTGCGGGCGCGGGATGTGCAGATGCTGTTTGCCGATGCCTCCACCGGCAGCCATTCCCCCGCCTTGGTCCGGCAGGGGCAGATTGCGGAACTGATCAACGCCAAGCCCAAATCGCGGCGCAGGATTTTGGAGGAAGCGGCCGGAATATCGGGCCTCTATCAACGCCGCCACGAGGCGGAGTTGAAGCTGCAAGGCACGGAAGCGAACCTTTTGCGCGTAGATGATGTGCTGGAGGCGATGGCGCAGCAGTTGTCAGTCCTGACCCGCCAGTCGCGCCAGGCCGCGCGCTATCGCGAGATCGGCGAGGAATTGCGTCGGGCCGAAGGGATGCTGTTGTACCGTCGCTGGCGCGAGGCCGACATCGCACGGGCCGAGGCGGATGGTCTGTGGCGGGCGCGGCTTGTGGCGGCGTCGGTGGCGGAATCCGGTGCGCGGGCCGCCAGCAAGGCGCGTGAGGCCGCCGAGGATGCCCTGCCCGCGAAACGCGAGGAAGAAGCCATTGCCGGGGCCATCGTGCAGCGCCTGTCGGTGCAGCGCGACGCCTTGGGCGACCAAGAGGCCCGCGCGCGCCAGATGATCGACACCCTGCGCGGCCGCATCGACCAGCTTGGCCGCGACATGGACCGCGAGGCTGGCCTGAACCGCGATGCGGGCGAGACGATCACGCGGTTGGAGTGGGAAGTGGAGCAGGTTACCCGCGCCCATGACGGCCATGAGGATCGCATGGCCGAGGCTGCGGATGCCGCGCGCGAGGCCGGGGCCGTGCTGACCGGGCATGAGGCGGTGCTGTCGGACGCGACCGAAGATGCCGCCCGTCTGGCCGCCAAACACCAGTCGGCGCAGCGGATGCTGGGCGACGTGCGCGCCACGCTTGACAAGGCCGAGGCCGAGGCGGGCCGCGCGCGGATGGCCGTTGAAGGGGCCGATGCGGCGCTGATCGCGGCGTCCGAGGCCTATGAGGCCGCCGAGGAAGCGCAAGAGGCTGCTGCCGAACTGGCCGAGGCGACCGAAGAGGCCTTGGCCTTGGCCGAGGAGGCCCGCGCCGACACGCAGACCCGCGAGGCCGAAGCGCGGGGTGTACGGTCCGAGGCGGAAGGCGAGGCATCTGCCCTGCGCGCCGAGGTGGCGGCTTTGGCCCGGCTGGTGGACCGCGAGGCGCAGGCGGGGTCGCAACTGCTGGACCGTCTGGTGGTGGAACCGGGATATGAAAAAGCGCTGGGCGCGGCCATGGCCGACGACCTGCGCGCGCCGGAGGTGGCAGCAGAGGCCCGCTCCGGCTGGATGCGGCTGGCGGATTATGACGATCCCCAGCCGCTTCCCCAAGGGGTGCAGGCCTTGGCCGCCTTCGTGCAGGCACCGGGCGTGTTGGCGCGGCGGTTGGGGCAGATCGGGCTGGTGGCGCGGGCCGATGGGTTTGGGTTGCAGGCGGCGTTGCTGCCGGGGCAACGGCTGGTTAGTCGCGAGGGTGATCTGTGGCGGTGGGATGGCTTCCGCGCCGGGGCCGAGGATGCCCCGTCAGCCGCCGCCCTGCGCTTGCAGCAGTTGAACCGCCTTGTGCAGATCAAGCGCGATCTGGAGGACGTGGCCGCCCGTGCCGATGGCGCAAGGCTGGCGCATGAGGCCTTGCAGGCGCGGCTGGCCGATCTGGCCCGCGCCGACCAGATGGCCCGCGACGCCCGCCGCGCCGCCGACGCCCGCGTGACCGAGGCCAACCGCGCAGGTGCGCGGGCCGAGGCGGACCGCTCCATCGCCGCAGGTCGGCTGGAGGCCGCGCGTCTGGCGGTGTCGCGCTATGCCGATGAGGCCGGGGCCGCACGTCTGGCCTTGGCCGGGGCCGAGGCGGCGGTGGGCGATTTGCCCGATGTGACCACCGCGCGCGGGCTGGTGGAGACCGCCCGGCAAACGGTTGAGGCCGCGCGGATGGCGATGATGTCGCGCCGGTCTTTGGCCGATGAATTGCGCCGCGAGGGCGAGGCGCGGGTGCGGCGGCGGCAAGAGGCGGTCAAGGAATTGTCGGGCTGGCGGCATCGGCTGGAGACCGCGGAAAAGCGCAGCGCCGAACTGGCCGCCCGCCGTGCCGAGACGGAAGAGGAGCTTGAGGAAGCCTCTGCCGCGCCAGAGGAAATCGCCATCAAGCGCGAGGAATTGTCCGACGCGATGGAGGCCGCCGAGGCCCGCCGCCGTGTGGCCGCCGAGGCCTTGGTCGCGTCCGAAACCGCCCTGCGCGATGCCCAAACCGCCGAGCGTGACGCCGAGCGTGGCGCAGGCGAGGCCCGCGAGGCCCGCGCCCGTGCCGAGGCCCGGCTGGAGGCCGCGCGCGAAACGCTGGTGCTGGCGGTGGAACGCATTCGCGAGGCGGCGGATATGGGGCCAGAGGATCTGCTGCTGTCGCTGAAGGTCGATGCCGACCGGATGCCGGATGCCGAGACGCTGGACGCCGACGTCAGCCGCCTGAAACGCCAACGCGAGGCTTTGGGCGCGGTCAACCTGCGGGCCGAGGAAGATGCGCTGACGGTGAAGGCGGAATATGATGCCTTGGCCAAGGAAAAGGGCGATCTGGAGGAAGCGGTCAAGAAGCTGCGCGCCGGAATCGCGGGCCTGAACCGCGAAGGGCGGGAACGCCTGCTGACAGCGTTTGAGCAGGTGAATGCCAACTTCGGCACCCTGTTCACCCATCTGTTCGGCGGTGGCGAAGCGCGGCTGGTGCTGGTGGAATCCGACGATCCGCTGGACGCCGGGCTGGAAATCATGTGTCAACCGCCGGGCAAAAAACTGAGCGTTCTCAGCCTGTTGTCAGGCGGCGAGCAGACCCTGACTGCCATGGCGCTGATCTTCGCGGTGTTCCTTGCCAACCCCGCGCCGATCTGTGTGCTGGATGAGGTAGACGCGCCGCTTGACGATGCCAACGTGACCCGGTTCTGCGATCTGCTGGATGAGATGACCCGACGGACGGAGACCCGGTTTCTGATCATCACACACCATGCCGTGACGATGGCGCGGATGGACCGGCTGTTCGGGGTGACGATGGCTGAACAGGGGGTCAGCCAGCTGGTGTCGGTCGATCTGAAAAAGGCCGAGGCGCTGGTGGCATGATCGCGGCGCTGCTGGCGGCAGGCTTTGCCGGGGTCGAGGATGTGGGTGGCGTGATCCATGCGCGGCTGACGGCGGCGTCAGGCGAGTTTACCGTGACGCCTACGGTGGATGGCTGGCAGGCGGCACTGTGCTGGCCGGTGCGGGCGAGTGTCGCCCAGATGGCGGGTTGGACCGCCCGCCACCCCCGCGCGCCGATGGATATCTGGCAGGGCGAAACCCGGATCGTGATGCAGGTGACCCCGCAGGATTTGCCGCTTTGGGCGACGATTGCCGAGGAAATGGTGGCGCAATGCGTACGCTGGCGGCGGTTGCAACGCGCCCCCGGCGAGGGCAACTGACCACGCTAACGGAAGGTTAACCATCGCCCGCTACCCGTGTGGATGCCGCAACCCTTTGCGGTGACAGGGGGTGATTGAACTGAAGGACGAGTCTTATCGTAAGTGGATGGTGGCCATAGCAGCAGCAACGCTGATCGTAACCATCATCCGCCTTTGGAAAGGGGCGTAAGCCCTGAAACGAAGGAGACCGGGCGGGGGTGCCACCCCGCCCGGTCATTTGTTGAGTGATCAACTGAAAGAAGTCTATCGTATGCCCAAGATGATGCCCATTCCTTACCAAAAAGTAAAGCATCGTCCCATTTGATGGTTAATCGCCCCGGCGCAGCACCTGAATACGGTCGGCCAGCCCCACTTCGCCGTCTTCCTCGACCGAACACAAAATCCCGCGCAGCCGCAGGGTGGGGTGGCCGGGGGCCACGACCCACGCCTTCGCATCGGCCCCATAGCGCACCTTCCACTTCACGCAGCCATCGTTGAACACGGACGAGACGCGCAAAACGGCGGTGCCAACCTGCAGCAGGCTGCCTTCGGGCAGATTGGCCTCGGACGTGTCCAGATCGGCCACGATGGGGTCGCCGGGGTGGGGTTGGGTGCGGTCACGCCAGACCAGATCCAGCACGCGGGTGGGCAGGATTGAGACCTGAATCGCGGGGTCGGGGCGGCCATCGGGCAGGCGCAGCCACGGCGCGTCAAGCCAACGGTCGCCGGGAATGCCCTGATCGCGGGTCAGGGTCAGGCGGTCGGGAAAGCTGCGCTGGTTCACGGCGGGCCGGGTGCAGAAGCCGTGGATCGGCGCATCGGTCTTGGGGGCGGCCAGCACGTCTGGCAGGGCGGCGGCCAGTTCAGCAGTGGTGATGGGCGTGGGCAAATTCAGGCTCCTCAGATCACAAGTGACAGTACGACCACGATCGCCAACACGGCCACCCAAGATCGCCAGAGGGCCGATACGGCGCTGTCCACCTCGGCCTCGTCAATGGTGCGCAGGCCTTCGGGGTAGACCCAAGGGAAATCCTGCCGCACCCCGTTATAGCTGCGCGGGCCGGACAGCGCCACATTCAGCACCATGGCCATCGCGGCCTCGGGCCAGCCGGCGTTCGGGCTGCGGTGCAGGGGGGCGTCGCGCAGGATGGGCTTGTAGTTGGGTTGAAATGCGACAGCGCGATCAGTGCGGCGGACAGGCGGGCGGGGATCAGGTTCAGCAGATCGTCGAACCGGGCGGCGGCCCAGCCGAACTGTTCATGGCGCGGGGTGCGGTGGCCGATCATGCTGTCGGCGGTGTTGGTGATCTTGTAGAGCAGCAACCCCGGCAGACCTGCCACCACATACCAGAAGATCGGGGCCACCACGCCGTCCGAGAAATTCTCGGCGGCACTTTCAATCGCGGCGCGGGCCACGCCCGGATGATCAAGCTGCGCCGTATCGCGCCCAACGATCATGCTGACCGCGCGGCGGCCTTCGTCCAGCGACACGCGCAGACCATCGGCCACGGCCTTGACATGGTCCACCAGACTGCGCTGCGCCAGCAGCACGGCGATGGTCAGACATTCGAGCAGGCCATAATCCGGGATGAGGTGGATCAGCAGCCCCAAGGCAACCGCCCCAAGCGCCAGTATCGCGATGGCCGCAATGCCCTTGGCCTTTTGCCAAGCGCCCATGTTCAGCCGTTGGTCCAGCCAATCCACCGCGCGGCCCATCAGCACGGCGGGATGGGGGTATTTGTCCCAGATCTGTTTGGGCTCGCCCACCGCAGCGTCGATCAGCATGGCAAGGAGAAGCGGTATCATTGCAGCGCCCTTTCAAGACGGCCCCACCCCTGCGCATCCCCCGGCAGGCCCAGACGCAGCCAGCGGGTGGAATAGGGAAAGACCCGGGTCCAGATGTGATGATGGGCAAGCCTCGTTTGCCACGCAGCGGCGTCTGCCACATCATAAAGGCGGAATAACGGCGTGCCCCCGGCAAGCGTTGCCCCCACGCCCGTCATCAGCGCATCCAACCGGGCGGCGTCGCGGGTCAGACGCTTGCGGGTGGCATCGGCCCAAAGGGTATCGGTCAGCGCCGCCGCGCCAATGGCAATGGCCGGACCGGACACTGCCCAAGGCCCCAGCATTGCGCCCAGTTGGGCGATCAGCGTGGGATCGCCGATGGCAAAGCCAAGCCGCGCGCCCGCAAGGCCCCAGAACTTGCCAAAGCTTTTCAGGATCAGGGTGCCGGGGCGCGTGGCTTCTGCGATGTGGCTGGCATCCGGGGTGATGTCGCAAAAGCTTTCGTCGATGACGCGGAAAGCAGCATCGGGGGCCGGGTGCAGGCGGCCATCGGGGTTGTTGGGGTGGACGATCACGCAGGCATCCGCACGGTCGGTCACCTGCCAGCCGTGGGCCGCAAAACTGCGGGCGTGTTCGTTGTAGGTGGGGCCGTTGATGACAACAGTCGCGGCGGGGCGCAGCGCAGGGATGCGCGCGATCAGCGCCGAGGCCCCGGGGGCGGCCAGAACGGCGGCTGCATCCGGCACCTGCCAGAACGCCCGGGCCGCCTGTTCCAGTGCGGCAAAGGCTGCCGCGTCGGGCAGGGCGGTCCAGGCATCGGCGGGCAGCGTCGGCACGGGATAGGGGCAGGGGTTGATCCCGGTGGACAGGTCCAGCCAATCGGCCCGGGCACCGCCAAATTGCAGCGCGGCAGCATCTATGCCGCCGCCATGATCCGGCAGGTCACCGATTCGCATTTTTGGTCGCTTGCCCCCGTTCATTCCGCCCCAGAAAGCGCAAACTTTGTGGCAAAGCAATGCTGGCCACATCCCGCCGAGGCTGTACTTGTGGCAAAGCGGCGACACCGCGCAACGCTGGGATGTATCTTCATGCAGTCTTCACACAGCGCCTTGATTTTAATCAAGACGGGCGCAGACTTGGATTGTGGGTGGAGGTGATCATGTTGGAGTTCTTGCCAAAAGAGGTGCGTGAGGGGCTGGAGGCCGCACGCAAGCGCGACCAGAAAAAACGCTCGCGCCTGCGGGTGCAGGTTGGCGAGGCGGTGTTTCCGGTGTTGCGCTTCTGGCACGATGGCTTTGCGTTGGACGCCGACTTTTCACCTGCCAAACTGCGCGGTCTGGTCGATGTCTACGATGGGTCGCGCCATGTGTTTCAATGCCTGATCATGGCGTCGGGGATCGAGGGGGGCGAGTTGGTCTGCGATTTCAAACGCGCCACCGCTGTGACAGGGCAGGCCCCACTGGATTTCTGGAAAGATCCGGGGATGCCTGTGGGATATCTGCCGCGGAACTAGGCCGGGGACTGTAAGGGGCCTCACCCTCGATAGTGTCGAGCGCTTCGTGAACTGCCGCAGCAAAGATAACCTGCCTCAGGGTCTGATTTCGACAGGTGTGCCGATTGGCGTGACCTGCCAAATCTCGCGGATTTCGTCATTGGTCAGGGCGATACAGCCAGCGGTCCAGTCGCCTGTAAGCGCCAGTGTGTCTGGCAGGACGTTCGGCTGGCCATGAATCATGATGTCGCCTCCGGGATTCTCACCCGCCGCCGCCGCCCGGTCGCGGTCATTCTGCTGCGGGTAGTCGAGTCCAAGCGACAGGTGATAGGCAGAGCGATCATTGCGGCGGTCGATGCGGAATAGCCCCTCGGGCGTACGCCCGTCACCCTCACGCAGCTTGTCACCCTCGGGAGTAAAGCCAAGGGCGATGACATAGCTGCGCAGAATCTGGCCATCTTGCAGCAAAGTCATCCGGCGCGCTGACTTTTCGATCACGATGCGGTCCACCTGCCCTGAAAGCGGAACCGCTGGCGGCAGGTCGGGTGCGGGGCGCAGCCAGACGATTGCCACCACCGCCGCAATCAACAGCACAAGGACTATCGCCGAAAACGCCCGTGCCAACGCCGTCATTGCAGATCGGCAAAGGCCTTTTGCAGCCGTGCCACCGCCTCGACCACCTGCGCGCGGGGGCAGGCGATGTTGATGCGCAGGAAGGTGTCACCCCCGGCCCCGAAACTCGCCCCGTGATTGGTGGCAATCTTCGCGCCCTTTTGCACCCGGTCGATGAATTCAGCCGGGGCCATACCAGTGCCGGAAAAATCGACCCAAGACAGATAGGTGGCCTCCAGCGGCATCGACCGCACGCCGGGAATGGCGGCCACCCCCGCATCCAGCACCTGACGGTTGCCATCAAGGTACGTCATCAGATCGTCAACCCAAGCCGCCCCTTCCGGTGAATAGGCCGCCGTCGCCATGAACAGGCCGAAGGAATTGGGCGAGATGCCGAACGCATTCATCCGGTCGGCAAAGCGTTTGTGCAGGGCGGGGTCTGCGATGATCACATTGCCGGAATGCGCGCCTGCGATGTTGAAGGTCTTGGTGGTGGCGGTCATCATCACCAGACGGTCGGCGATATCGGGCGCTGCCACCGCCATCGGCGTGTGGGTGTGGCCGGGATAGACGAGGTCGTGGTGAATCTCATCCGACACGAGGATCAGGTCGTGCCTCTTGCAGAACGCCGCGACCTGCACAAGCTCATCCCGCGACCAGACCCGGCCGCCCGGATTGTGCGGCGAGCAGAACACCAACATCGTCTCACGCCCCGTCATCTGGGCGTCCCAGCCGGCGAAGTCCATCTCATAGCGCCCGGCCACATTGGTCAGACGGCATTCCACCACCTCGCGTCCCGCCGCTTTGATCACGCGGGCAAAGGCGTGGTACACGGGCGTCATCAGCACCACCCCGTCACCCGGTTTGGTAAAGGCATCGACACACATCGACGTGCCATGCACCAAGCCATGGGTGGTGAAAATCTGGCTCCGTTCGACCGCCCAGCCATGCCGCGTCGCCATCCACCAGCGGATCGCATCCAGATATTCCGCGTCGTCGCCGTAATAGCCGTAGACGCCGTGTGCCGTCATCCGCTCCAGCGCCGTCTGCACGCAGGCTGGCGGGCGAAACTCCATATCCGCGACCCACATGGCGATACCGTCCTGCGGCGTGACACCGTACAGCTTTTCCATCATGTCCCATTTGACGGAATGGGTGCCGATGCGGGAAACGGGGGTATCAAAGCTCATCTGGGGTCCGTGGCGTTGTGAAGGGTTGAAGTTCTGAGTACTCGGGTGGGATTGGAATGTCGTTCCTGATTTATGATCATAATTGGAACGATGTGGCGACTATGACTGTTTTCGTAGAATTTCCATCCTGCCCATCTGGCGTTCTGCTGGCCGCGCCCATTCTGCCTCTCCCTCTTGCACGAAAACGGCCTGCCGCGTAAATCCCTTGCATGATCCGCTCCATCCTTATCCACCCCGACCCGCGCCTGAAAAAGTCCTGTGATCCGGTTGCCGAGATCACTGATGATCTGCGCGCATTGGCCCGCGACATGCTGGAAACCATGTATGACGCGCCGGGCATCGGCCTTGCCGCGCCGCAGGTCGGCGTGATGCGGAGGGTGATCGTGATGGACTGCATCAAGGACGGCCCGCCGCGCCCGATGGTCTTGCTGAACCCAAGCGTCATCTGGGCGTCCGAGGATCTGGGCGTGTATGAGGAAGGGTGTCTCTCGATCCCCGACCAGTATGCCGAGGTGCGCCGCCCCGCAGAAGTGCGGGTGACGTGGATGGATCTGGACGGGGCCATGCAGGAAGAACAGTTCGCAGGCATCTGGGCCACCTGTGTGCAGCACGAGATCGACCATCTGGATGGCAAGCTGTTCATTGATTACCTCGGTCCGCTGAAGCGCCAGATGATCACCCGCAAGATGGAAAAGCTGAAGCGCGAAATGGCGCGCGGCTGATGGCGGTCTTGCCCCTGCGGCTGTGGCCGGACCCTGTGCTGTCGGTGGTTTGCGAAGCCGTCGGTGCGGGGGATGTGCGCGGTCTGGCGGCAGACATGCTGGACACGATGTATCACGAATATGGCCGGGGGTTGGCGGCACCTCAGGTGGGCATCGCGCAGACCCTGTTCGTAATGGATGCGGCTTGGAAATCGGGCGACCCTGCGCCGATGGTGTTCGTGGACCCGGTGATTGTCTGGGCCTCTGATACACTGGCCGTCGGGCCGGAAGGCTGCCTGTCGATCCCCGGTGTGACGGCGCAGGTCGCGCGCGCGGTTGCGGTGCGGCTCGCGTGGACGGGGCTTGATGGGGCGCGCCAAGAGGCTGCGTTTGACGGGTTCGCCGCCGTGTGCATCCAGCACGAAATGGACCATCTGCGCGGCGTGGTGACGCTGGATCATCTGGATGCGGCAGCGCGGGCCTTGGCCGAAGTGGAGTATCAGGGATGAGGGTCTGTGTCCCATACCCGAACGCCGTTCTGCGCACCCCCGCGCAGGATGTGGCTGTTATCACCGATGAGGTGCGCCAGCTTTGGGCAGATATGGTGCAGGTGATGGAGGCGATGCCGGGTTACGGCCTTGCTGCCGTACAGATCGGGGTGCCGTTGCGGCTGGCGGTGGTGGATTGTTCGGAAGGGCGGGGGCAGGCGGTGCTGATGGCCAATCCGGCGGTGTTGCACGCCAGCGGCCAGTTCCGCGAGCATGAGGAGGCCAGCCCCAACCTGCCCGGCGTGTCGGCGGTGATCCGCAGGCCGCGCGCAGTGACGGTGCGGTTTCTGAACGCGGATGGCGAGATGGAGGATCGGGATTTCGTGAACCTCTGGGCCACCAGCGCCCAACACCAGATCGACCATCTGGCGGGCAAGATGTATTTCGACCACCTGTCGCCGCTCAAACGCAAGATGCTGATCGCGCGGGCCGACAAGCTGCGCAAACGGCCATGAAGATCGTCTTCATGGGCACGCCGGCGTTTTCGGTCCCGGTGCTGGAGGCATTGGTGGCCGTGCATGAGGTGGTTTGCGTCTATACCCAACCGCCGCGCCCCGCTGGCCGTGGCAAGGCCGACCGCCCCGGCCCGGTGCATCTGCGCGCGGTGGAACTGGGGTTGCCGGTACGGCACCCGGTATCGTTGCGCACACCCGATGCACAGGCCGAGTTTGCCGCGCTTGGGGCGGATATCGCCGTGGTGGTGGCGTATGGCCTGATCCTGCCGCAGATCGTGCTGGATGCGCCCCGGTTGGGTTGTCTGAACATCCACGCCTCGTTGCTGCCGCGTTGGCGGGGGGCGGCCCCCATCCATCGCGCGATCATGGCGGGGGATACCGAGACCGGGGTGTGCATCATGCAGATGGAGGCGGGGCTGGACACAGGGCCGGTCCTGCTGCGCGCGGCGACGTCGATTGGCCCCGAGGAAACCACCGCCGATCTGCATGACCGCCTGTCTGCCATGGGGGCAGGGTTGATCGTACAAGCCTTGGCGTCGCTGCCCTTGCCTGCGGTGCCGCAGGCCGAGGATGGCGTCACCTACGCCACCAAGATCGACAAGGCCGAGGCCCGCATCGACTGGACCCAGCCTGCCGCGCAGGTGGACCGCCTGATCCGGGGCCTGTCGCCGTTTCCCGGCGCGTGGTGCGATATGGGGGGTGAGCGGGTCAAGCTGCTGCGCTGCCGTTTGGCGCAGGGGCAGGGCGCTCCGGGGCAGGTGACCGGTCCGATGACGATCGCCTGTGGGAGGGCGCGGTTGAGGTGACACTGGCGCAGCGCGAAGGCAAACGCGCCATGGCCCCGGCGGATTTCCTGCGCGGGTTCCAGATGCCGGATGTTGTAGGGTAACAGGATGGACGCGGCGCGCTGTTGCGCGGTGCCGGCCTCGGCGGATCACGCGGCCCTTGGTGTCGCGCTTGGCATCGTGCAGGAGGGGCAGGGCAAGGCGGCCCCGGTGCGGCAGATGCAGCCCGGCGATGGCGTGGTGATTTACGCCCCGGGCCGCAGCGTTGCGGGTGGCCCCGCCGCACAGGTGTTCACGGCCATCGGGCGGGTTGCGAAAGGCGCGCCTTGGCAGGCTGCCATGACGGACACCATCACCGTCTGGTGCCGCGCCATGCTGTGGCACCGCGCCGTCGAGGCCCCGATCCGCCCGTTGCTGGAGGCGTTTGACCTGACCCCGTACCAGCCGGGTTGGGGCATGGCGTTTCGTTGCGGTCTGCGCAGTCTGACCCGCGCCGATTTTGCCTGCAGCGCGCGCGATGCTGGCGGGGCAAACGACGGAGTGACCCATTTCAATTCAGGCATGCGGCCCCCATATCAACCGCAATCAGGAAAGGTCCGCCCATGCCCGTAATCGTTGCCATGATCGTCATCGGGGCCGCCGCCGGGTTTCTGGCGACGCGGGTGATGCGGCTGAACACCGATGTGCCGACAACGGTGGCCATCGGTGTGCTGGGAGCAATCATCGGCGGGCTGGTGTTGCGGTCGATCATGGCCCTGATGGGGTTGATGGCGGGGTTTGTCGGTGCGTTTCTGGGGGCTTTGCTGCTGATCTGGTTGTGGAGAACCTACGGGCCGAAGTAGGGTTGGCCGAAGTGATCAGTCCAGCCGTTTGACCGCATCTTTCAGCCGGAACCCATCTGCCCGGGCTGCCACATGCGCTGCCCCTGCCACGCGGCAAACAGGATCGCCGCGCCTTCGCGCGCCTTGTCGCCGCCGCCCAAGTCGGATGGCCAAGGCCGCCTCGACCCGGTCGCGCCATGCGCTGGCGCGGTCCCGCAACACCGGGTCGCGCAGGGTCAGGTCCAGCAGCGACGGGTCGGGCGGGTTCAGGTCCAGCGCTTTCAACAGCCCTTGCGGGCCTTTGTCGGCGGCAATCGCGCGTGGCGGCAGTGGCATCCAGATCGTCCCACGCGGCCAGCAGCGCCGCGCGCACCATTGCATCGCGCGACCCAAAGCGTTGCACAAGGGTGGGGGCGGCAAGCTTGGTCGCGCGGCCCACGGCGGCAAAGGAAACCGCCCGGTCGCCATCTGCCACCAGCATCTGGCGGATGGCGGCAAAGACGGTCGCATCGGGTATGGTTTTGCTGCGGGACATGCGCGGCACGCTAGTGGGCCGTGCGGCGGCCTGCAACCCTTACCGTTTTGGCGCGTCGGGCCGGGGCGGGCGGGATTTGTAGACGGGCAGCCGCCAGCCAAGCGCCAGACTGCCCGCGCGCAGCAGGAACGTCACCGCCGCACAGGCCAGCAATCCGGCATCATTGCCCAAGGCAGGCCCCACCGCCACAGCGGCCAGCGACCCGGCAAAGGCGCAGGTCACATACAACTCGCCCTGCCGCAAAACCAAGGGCACCTCGTTGCACACCACATCGCGCATCAGGCCGCCCATGCAGCCGGTGACCATCCCCATCACCAGCACAATCGGCCAGCCCATGCCTGCCGCCAGTGCCACCCCCACCCCGGCAGGCACGGCTACGGCAAGCGCGCAGGCATCGACCCACCGCAGCACACGGTAGCGGCTTTCCAACATCGGGGCGGTGATGAACACCAGCACAGCGGCGGATGACGCCACGGCCAGCATCACCGGGTCTGCCACCCAGAACACCTCGCGGTTCAGGATGACATCGCGCACCGTGCCGCCGCCCACGGCGGTCAGGCAGGCGATGAAGATGAAGCCGACGATATCAAGCTGCGACCGGCTGGCGACCAATGCGCCTGTCACGGCAAACACGGCGACGGACGCATAGTCGAGGCTGGAAATCAGGGCAGCCCCCGGCAGGGCCAGCCCCGGCGCGATCATGCCTTTACGCCCGTCTTGAACGGGGCCATGCCGCCGCGTGCAAGGGCATCGGCGCGTTCATTCTCGGCGTGGCCCGCGTGGCCCTTGATCCAGCGCCAGGTGACCTGATGCTTCGCCTGCGCCGCATCAAGCCTTTGCCAAAGATCGACATTCTTGACAGGCGGCCCGCCGGCCGTGCGCCAGCCCTTGCGCTTCCACCCGGCGATCCATTCGGTGATGCCGTTCTTCACATAGGCACTATCCGTCACGATGGTCAGCGCGGTTTCGCGGGTCAGCGCCTCCAGTGCCGCAATCGCGGCCATCAGCTCCATCCGGTTGTTGGTGGTCAAAGCCTCGCCCCCGGCCAACTCGCGTTCCTTGACAACGCGGCCATCTTCGCGCGCGATCATCAGCACACCCCAGCCACCGGGGCCGGGATTGCCGGAACAGGCACCGTCCGTGTAGGCGAAAAGATCGGTCATTCTGCGGCCCCTTTTTTCCATCGGATAGGGGGGCCGGGGGCTGCGGTCAACCGTCTGAGGCGACAAAGACGAAATCGCCGCCTTCATGGCCGGATCGTTCAATGGGGCGGTATTGCGGTTCTTGGGCTGCGCGGCCCACCACCATGGGCAACAGGTAGGTGTCGAACAATTCCCGCGCGGTAAAGGCATCCTCATCCATATCGGCCAGCCCGGTCAACAGGGCCTGCGCGAACACCGAATGACCATTCCCGCCGCCATCGGCCACGGGTTCATTCGCCCCGGATGATATGACGATGCGCGAGTGTTTGGCGGCCAGCCGTTGCAGGGCACGCAGACGGTCGCCCTTCAATCGCCTCGGGCGTATCAGTGCCGCGCAGCAAGGCACCGGAATAGCAACTGTCGGAAATCACCAGCACCGACCCCGCCTTGATCCGCAGCAGGGCGTCGGTGATCGCCGCCGCAGGCAGGTAGGAAAACGGCAGGCCCATCTTTGCATCGGCGGGCATCCAGTAGGCACCTTCAGTGGCGGCCTCGTACAGCCCGTGGCCTGCGTAAAAGATCAGCACGGTATCCTTGTCGCCCGCAACCTGGGACAGGGTGTAAAGCACTGTCTCAATTTCCAGCCGTGTCGCGTTGCGCAGGAACAGGTTTGCGTCACCCTGGGGCGTTTTGGCCGTGGTCTGAAAGCCATAGCGCGCAAGGGCCGCAACTAAAGCCTCGGCATCGGCAATCGGGGTGGCAAGGTCGGGCAGGCCGGACCCATCGGGATAATCCTGATTGGCAATCACCACGGCATAACGCGCGCCGGTGCCCAGCAGGGCCTGCATGTCGCCCTCATAGAACAACTCCACACTGCTGGTGATGGGCTGGTTGTCGCGGGTCATCGCCAGAATGTCGATCCGGTTGACCCCGGCCTGCAATTCCAGCGGCATCTCAAAACTGCCATCGGGGGTCGAGGCCGCGACCTTGCCATTCACGGTGACGATCATGGTGTCGGCGGTCGCGTCAACCTTGCCTTTCAGCACCAGTGCCGCCTGATCCAGCGCCACTGCGGCCCGGGTGGGGGTGGGCGAAAGGATACGGATGGTGCCGTCACCGGGCAATGCCGGCGGGCGGGTTTCGACAATCAGATCAAGTTCGGGGTCGGTGGTGGAAAACACATAGGCCCATTGCCGCGCGATCTGGCCATCGTTGTCATCCTCGGTGATCCGCCGGGTCAGGGCAGAGGGGGTGGTGCGGTCGGCGCGCAGCAGGGCCGACGCAAAGCGAAAGCTGAACACGCCGTAAAACCGCGCGTCCGGGGCACCACGTGGCAAGTTCATTTCGACCGTCAATTCGCCAATCCCGGTGCCGTAATACACGGTCAGCGCCCCCGCCTGCGGGGTCAGCCGAAGGGGGGCCGCAGGCGACAGGCCCGGTGGGTTCAGCCGTTGGCGCCACATGGCTGCACCATCGACTTGGGCCTGACGATCCTCCAGCCGCATTTCCTCGGCAGTTGCTGTATCCAGCATAACCGTCACATCGGCCCCCCGGTTGCGCAGGCGGGTGACAAGGTCTGACAGCGCGGCGGCATTCAGCACATCAGACACCTGCGGGGTGTCCTGATTGAGCATCAGATACGGCCCCTCTGCCACCACCGGGCGAAAGGCGTTCACGCCAAGGTCGCGGGCGGCCATGTCGGCCAGAGTGGTGTCAATCTCACCAAACAGGAACGGTCCGCGCGCATCGGACGTGGGGGCCAGCAGATCGGCCCCGAACACCCAGCCGGACGCGTGCAGCAGCACAGAGTCGCCACAGCCGGTGGTCGCCAGCATCGCGGCGGCGGCAACGGTCAGGCCCTGGCGTGTGGCATCAGCCCCGGCCAGAACCGTCAGGTTTGCCGTGAGTGCCCCCCGCGCGATCATCGCATTGCGCATCAATTCGGCATCATTGACCGGGCCGCGCAGATGATAGCTGTCGTCGCTGGTCCATTCCGCCGCGCCAATGAACAAGCCGCGCGTGGCGGGCGTATGGCTTGGGTCGCAACCCGTTGGCGCAGGTTCGGGTGGCAGGGGCAAGGCCCCGGTCAACCCGTCCACTTGCGCGGTGATGCGGATCAGGTATTCGGCGGCCCCGTCCTCGTCAATCGTTATGCCCGCCTGACCCATGCCTGCGGTCAAGGCGATCAGCAGGGCGAAGGGCAACAGGCGCATGGGCGGCTCCGGGTCTTGGTCGCGGTATGTGGCCTGAACCCAAGGCCGCTGTCACATGAAATTCGCCGTCATGGCAGGATCAGCGCGCCAAGGCAGACCAGCACGATGGCGGTCAGCAACCCGCGCAATGGCATCCACCAGACGGGCGTCAGGCCCTGCCGTGCGAAACTGAAATCCAGCACCAGCAGGCCCGCAAAGCCTGCGGCAAGGTACAGGATCGAATCCGGGGTGGCATCGGTGACCATGAAGAAACACCACAACGCCGGGATCACGGAAAGGCCATACCCCACCGCCGCCTCGCGCCCGCTGGCTTTGGCGGCAAAGCCCCACAATACGCCGGACATGAAGGACAGAATGATGGTGCCATAGGTCAGGCCGACATATTTGCCGATGAACTGCGGGGTCATCCACGCCCCGGCAGCGGCGGCAAGGTTGGGTGACAGGTGGGTGGCCGCCGCCCAGACAAAGGGGATCAACCCGGCAAGACCAAGGACCAGTGGGGCAAATGGGATGCGAGTCATAGGCTGGATGCGGCGGGTTCGCGCAAGATGCGGGGCACTTTGAATTCGATGTTTTCCTGTGCGGTTTCCACCAATTCCACCGTCACGTCAAACCGGGCGCGGAAGGCCGCGATCACCTCATCCACCAGTACTTCGGGGGCCGATGCGCCAGCGGTCAGGCCTATGCTGCGGATGCCTTCCAACGCGCGCCAGTCGATGTCCGTCGCGCGTTGGATCAGTTGAGCATAGGCGCAACCTGCGGTGCGGCCCACCTCGACCAGGCGTTTGGAATTGCTGGAGTTTGGTGCACCGATCACCAGCAGTGCATCAATGCGTGGGGCGACTGACTTGACCGCCATCTGGCGGTTGGTGGTCGCATAGCAGATGTCTTCGTGGGCGGGACCAAGGATGGCGGGAAAGCGGGCTTGCAGGGCAGCGACGATACCTGCGGTATCATCGACCGACAGGGTGGTCTGGGTGATGAAGGCAAGGCGCGCCTCGTCGCGGACATGAATGTCCGCAACATCGGCCTCGGTTTCCACCAGCAGCACCTCGCCCACCGGCAACTGCCCCATGGTGCCCACGGTTTCGGGGTGGCCCGCGTGGCCGATCATGATCAGTTGCAAGCCGTTCTCGTGGTGGCGGGCGGCCTCGTTATGCACCTTGGTGACAAGCGGGCAGGTGGCATCGACGGCGATCATCTCACGCCGCTGCGCCTCGGCGGGCACAGATTTTGGCACGCCATGCGCGGAAAAGATCACCGGACGGTCGGGGGGGCAATCCTCCAACTCCTCAACAAACACCGCACCCTTGGCGCGCAGGGCATCGACGACGAATTTGTTATGCACGATTTCGTGCCGCACAAAAACAGGAGCCCCCCATTTCTCCAGCGCCAGTTCCACGATCTTGATCGCCCGGTCCACGCCTGCGCAAAAGCCGCGCGGGGCGGCGAGGTAGAGGGTCAGAGGGGGCAGCGACATGGGGCCTCGGAGCAAAGTTTCGTCATCAGAGTTAGCCTATTCGGGGGCCGTGGGCAAATGGTCAGGGGGCCGCACCGAAGACCTGCATCCCACCCATGGCAACAACCGCAAGCACGATATAACGCGCGGTCTTGGCCACGGCGACCAACAGCGCAAACTGCCAGAATGGCACGCGCAACACCCCGGCCATCGCCACGATCATATCGCCAAACGGGGCCCAGCTGAGCAGCAATACCCACAGACCCCAGCGTTGAAACCACCCTTCCGCGCGGGCAATCTGTGCGGGCGTCAACGGAAACCAGCGTTTCGTGCGCAACCCACCGATCCCCCGACCCATCGCGTAGGTCACGAATGACCCCAACGTGTTCCCGACCGAGGCGATCACAATCAGCCAGAACGGCGCGACTGTGCCGGACGCCAGCAACCCCAGAAAGACGATTTCGGATTGGAAGGGGATCGGCGTGGCGGCAAGGAAGGCGGCCAGAAACAGACCGTAGGGGCCAAGGTCCGCGATCATTGGGAGTCAAAAAAATTCAAGTGCCAGAAACGACAATCGCCTCTCGCCTTGTGGGCAGCATATCAGTTGCCGGGTTGCAGACACGCAGGCCTTCCCTTGCCATACGCGCCTGATCAACCGGGCCTTTGTCCGATCCTGACGGGCAGATGGCTGGGGACCACCCGCACCGTCATGATACCAAGTCACTTGACCTCGGCGACCATCGGTTCATCCGTCAAAGGGCGCGGCTCGCGCGGCGGGCGGCCGATCACTTCGCGCAGCTCGTCAAGCTCGATGAAATTGTCGGCCTGACGGCGCAATTCATCCGAGATCATCGGCGGCTGGCTGCGGATCGTAGAGACAACCGACACCCGAACCCCTTGACGTTGCAGGCTTTCCACCAACGGGCGGAAATCGCCGTCGCCGGAAAAGATCACAACATGATCGACGCGGGCCGCAAGCTCCATCGCATCGACGCAAAGTTCGATGTCCATGTTGCCTTTGACCTTACGACGGCCCTGACTGTCGGTGTATTCCTTGGCCGGCTTGGTCCGCATGGTAAAGCCGTTGTAGTGCAGCCAATCCACCAGCGGGCGGATTGGAGAATACTCGTCATTTTCCAGCAGTGCGGTGTAGTAGAACGCCCGCAACAGCTTGCCCCGACGCATGAATTCCATTCGCAGCAGTTTGTAGTCGATGTCAAACCCGAGCGCCTTGGCCGCAGCGTAAAGGTTTGAACCGTCTATGAACAGCGCAAGCCGTTCGTCCTTGTAAAACATTTCGGGTCCCCTCGAAAAATTTGTCCCACCAATCGAACTTCCGTGAGCGGGCTACGTAATGTAGTGAATACCGATGGCGAACAAGCCGTAAGTATAAGCCCGGGGTTTGGTACTGCAAGCCACCGTGTGAGGAGTTAGCGGTGCAATCACATGTTTCAAGTCGCGCTCTGGTTGCGCTCGGCGGTAATCTGCCGTTCAATGGCAAGCCCCCGCAGCATACTTTGCAGGCGGCTTTGACCGCAATGCAAAGTGAAGGGCTTGTGGTTAAGGCGGTTAGCCGCTTTTTTCGCACGCCGTGTTTTCCGGCAGGTGCCGGACCGGATTATGTGAATGCCGTAGCGGAACTTACAGTGACAGATGGCAGCGACGCTACGTCACTTCTGCGCGATTTGCATCTGATCGAGGCGGCCTTCGGACGCGAGCGGACCACCCGGTGGGGGATGCGGACGCTGGATCTTGATTTGCTGGCCTTGGGTGATTCGGTCTATCCCGATGCCACCGAACAGGCCCGGTGGCGGGCGATTGCCCCAGAGGCGCAGGTGCTGGCTGCGCCTGACCGGTTGATTTTGCCGCACCCCCGGATGCAGGATCGCGCCTTTGTGCTGGTGCCTTTGGCCGATATTGCGCCAGAATGGGCGCATCCGGTGACAGGACGGACCGTAGCGCAGATGCTTGCAGACCTGCCCGCCGCTGATGTGCAGGCGGTAAAACCGTTGGATCAATAGGCGCTTGTCAAGCGTGTTGGCACCGCTTACATACACCCCTTCAAAGCCCAGCATCCAAATTGGAGTTGCCAATGGCCCGCGTGACGGTCGAAGATTGCGTTGACAAGGTTCCGAACCGGTTCGAACTGGTGATGCTTGCTGCCCATCGGGCACGCGAGATTCAGGCAGGTTCGCCGATCACCATTGACCGTGACAACGACAAGAACCCCGTCGTGTCCCTGCGCGAGATTGCGGATGAAACCCAATCTGCCGACGCGCTGCGCGAGCGGATGATTAAATCGCACCAGACCCAGATCGAGGTCGATGAACCCGAAGAAGACCAGATGGCGCTTCTTATGGGCGGTGAGATGGATCGTCCGATGGTCGATGACATGTCGGAAGAAAAGCTGCTGCGCGCGCTGATGGAAGCCCAGGGCGACAACTGATCCGGGCGGAAACCCCAAGGGGCGGTGATGATTGACGTTGAAGACCTCATCGCCCTTGTCCACAATTACAATCCGCGCACCAATGCCGACCTGATCCGTCGTGCCTATGCCTATGGCATGCAGATGCACGAAGGGCAGTTCCGCAAATCGGGCGAGTTGTATTTCAGCCATCCGGTTGCGGTGGCCGCTATCCTGACCGAACAGCAGTTGGATGATGCAACCATCATCACCGCCCTGCTGCACGACACGATCGAAGACACCAAATCCACCTATTCCGAGGTCGCGCGCCTGTTTGGCGAGGATGTGGCCGAATTGGTCGATGGTGTGACCAAGCTGACCAACCTGCAATTGTCCAACACCGAGAGCCAGCAGGCCGAAAACTTTCGCAAGCTGTTCATGGCGATGTCGAAAGACCTGCGCGTCATTCTGGTGAAACTCGCCGACCGCCTGCACAACATGCGCACCATCAAGTCGATGAAGCCGGAAAAGCAGGTCCAGAAAGCGCGTGAGACGATGGAGATTTTCGCCCCGCTTGCCGGCCGGATGGGCATGCAGTGGATGCGCGAAGAACTGGAAGACCTCGCTTTCAAGGTTCTCAACTCCGAGGCCCGGATATCCATCATCCGCCGGTTCATCACCCTACAGCGCGAAGCAGGCGATGTCGTTCACAAGATCAGCGCCGATATCCGGCACGAGCTGGAAAAGGCGCAGATTGAGGCCGACGTGTTTGGCCGCGCGAAAAAGCCCTATTCGATCTGGCGCAAGATGCAGGAAAAAGACCTCGCGTTTTCGCGTCTGTCTGACATCTACGGCTTTCGCATCATCGCGGGGTCGGTGGCCGATTGTTACCGTATTCTGGGGGTGATCCACCAACGCTGGCGGGCGGTGCCGGGGCGGTTCAAGGATTACATCAGCCAGCCCAAGAACAACGGCTATCGCAGCATCCACACAACCGTGTCAGGCCGTGATGGCAAGCGGGTCGAGGTGCAGATCCGCACGCGCGAAATGAACGAAGTGGCCGAGGCTGGGGTGGCGGCGCACTGGTCGTACCGCGAAGGTGTACGTACCGCCAACCCGTTTGCGGTGGACCCGGCAAAGTGGATTGCCAGCCTGACCGAACGGTTTGACGAAGGCAACAACGACGAGTTTCTGGAACATGTGAAGCTGGAAATGTATTCCGACCAGGTGTTCTGCTTCACCCCCAAGGGCGATGTGGTGCAACTGCCGCGCGGGGCGACGCCGCTGGATTACGCCTATTCCATCCACACCCGCATCGGCAACTCCTGCGTCTCGGCCAAGGTGGACGGCATCCGCGTGCCCCTGTGGACCCGGTTGAAAAACGGCCAGTCGGTAGAGATTATCACGGCTGAGGGCCAACGCCCGCAGGCAAGCTGGATTGATATTGTGGCCACGGGGCGCGCCAAAGCCGCGATCCGCAAATCGCTGCGCGAAGAAGATAAGGGCCGGTTTATCAAGCTGGGCCAAGAACTTGCCCGCGCGGCCTTTGATCACGTTGGCAAGAAATGCACCGACAAAGCCCTGCGCACCGCCGCCAAGATGCTGGGCCTGCCCGATGAGATGGACCTGCTGGCGCGGCTTGGTTCGGCAGAACTGACGGCCCGCCGGGTGGTCGAAACGCTGTACCCGGAACTCGCGCGGGGCACGGCAGAAGTGGTGGACGGACAGCGCCCGGTGGCGGGCCTGACCGCCGACCAGAGCTTTCGCCGCGCGCCCTGCTGCCAGCCGGTGCCGGGCGAACGCATCGTGGGCATCACCTATCGCGGGCAGGGCGTGGTCATCCACGCCATCGATTGCCCCGCGCTGGAGGAGTTTGAGGAACAGCCCACCCGCTGGGTGGACCTGCATTGGCAGGCCGGGCGTCACGGGGCCGTGAACACCGTCAGCCTTGAGGTGACGATTTCCAACGACGCGGGCGTTTTAGGCAGGGTCTGCACCTTGATTGGCGAGCAGAAGGCCAATATCTCGGACCTGCGGTTCACCGACCGAAAGCCGGATTTCTACCGTCTTATTATCGACGTAGACTTGCGGGATGTTGAACATTTGCATCAGGTGATGACAGCGCTTGAGGCTGAAACCGACGTGGCGCAAATCTCGCGGCACCGGGATCTGACGCGAAAGCCCTAGGGGCGGCCTTTCGGGGCGGAAAGGGGCGGGGGCCTTGGTATTCAAGCGGCGAAATCCACGCACGTTTCTGGCCTGGATGCGGGAACTGGTCTACCCGCAAGGCGGGTTTCGCCGGGCGACGATGTACGTCATCCACCGGATGCGGCGCTTGCCCGACAAACCGCACCGGGTGGCGCGCGGCATCTTTGCGGGCTGTCTGGTCGGGTTTCTGCCGCTGCCGGGGGTGCAGTTTCTGGTAGCAGGGTTCTTTGCCTGGGCGATCCGGGGCAATATCTTTGCGGCCCTGCTGGGCACTTTCAATTCCAACCCGATCACCACACCGTTCTTTGCCGTGGGCGCAATCAGCCTTGGCCACTGGATGCTTGGCATCAAGACCCCGCTGTCATCTGATGGCATCGGCCGCGCCTTCATCAACGCAGGTGAGGATTTGTGGCGCAACGTCCACGCGATCTTCAGCCCCGCGCCGACCCATTGGGGGGGCTTGCTGGATTTCTGGAACACCATCTATGTGCCCTATTTCATTGGGGCTTTGGGCCCCGCCATCGTGCTGAGCCTGCTTGCCTATTACCTGACCATCCCGGTCGTGCACACCTACCAGAAGGCCCGCGCCGCCAAAGCCAAGGAACGCAGCGAAAAACGCACCCGCCTGCGCGCCGCCCTGGCCGAGGCTGCTGCCCGGCTCAAGCTCAAGCCCGACAGCCCGCGCGAAAACATGGATGACGATGGCCCCAAGACGGACTAGGTTGGGACGGATTAAGGCAACGGGATCACGAATGAAAGAAGGCAGGACTGCGCGATGAAACCTCTGGGGCGTCTTCGGCTGGGTGTGAACATCGACCATGTGGCAACGCTGCGCAACGCGCGCGGTGCCGTCTGGCCTGATCCTTTGCGTGCCGCCTTGCTGGCCGAGGCGTCCGGGGCGGACGGTATCACCGCCCACCTGCGCGAAGACCGCCGCCACATTCGCGACGCGGATATCGAGGCGCTGATGGCGGGGATTTCCATTCCGCTGAACTTTGAATGTGCGGCGACGGCGGAAATGCAGGCGCTTGCTCTGCGCCACCGCCCCCATGCCGTTTGCCTCGTGCCCGAAAAGCGCGAGGAACGCACCACCGAAGGCGGGCTGGACGTGGCGGGCGATGAGGCCCGGCTGCGTGACTACATCGCCCCCCTGCGCGCGGCGGGCATCCGGGTGTCGATGTTCATCAGCCATCAGGCGGCACAGATCGAGGCGTCAGCCCGCATCGGGGCCGCGGTGGTGGAACTGCACACCGGGCTATATTCCGAACTCGACGCTGACGGCCACGCGCAGGCTGCCGAGGCCGAGGTGGTCAGCCTGATGCACGGCGCGCAACTGGCCCACAGGCTGGGGCTGGAGGTGCATGCAGGCCACGGTCTGACCTACGAAAACGTCGCGCCGATTGCCGCGCTGCCCGAGGTGATGGAACTGAACATCGGCCATTTCCTGATCGGCGAGGCTGTGTTCCGCGGCCTTGGCCCGGCGCTGGAGGAAATGCGCCGCCGGATGGACGCCGCGCGGGGGGGGGTGTGATCCCTTTGTTTTCAGAACCATCCCCCAGGTTTCTTCGAAGAAATCTGCAAATTTTTTCGAAAAAATTTGGGCGCCCATGATCATCGGCATCGGCACTGACCTCGCCAACATCGAGCGCATCGCAGGCACCCTTGCCCGCTTTGGCGACCGTTTCCGGCATCGGGTCTTCACGGAAGGCGAGATTGCCAAGGCCGAAGGCCGCCGCGATGTGGCGGGCACCTACGCCAAACGGTGGGCGGCAAAAGAGGCGTGTTCCAAGGCGCTTGGCACCGGTCTGCGCATGGGGATCAGTTGGAAGGACATGGTTGTGACCAATCTGCGGTCCGGCCAGCCCGTGATGCACGTCACCGGATGGGCGGCGGAGCGCCTGCAATCCATGACACCCGAAGGGCACGAGGCCGTGATCCACGTCACCCTGACCGATGATCACCCTTGGGCGCAGGCCTTTGTGGTCATCGAGGCGCGGCCTTTGCGGCCATAACGCCGCCGTCAAACGCCCCTGTAACTTGACTCCGCAGGGCCACACGCGCATGTAGCGGCAAAATCACGACAGGCAGGACAGAATGGCAAGCACACCCAAAGCCGAAGGCGGCATCGTCGAGACGATCAAGACGGTGGTCTACGCGCTGCTGATTGCAGGGGTGTTCCGCACGCTGTTCTTTCAGCCCTTCTGGATTCCGTCGGAATCGATGAAGGACACCCTGCTGATCGGTGACTTTCTGTTCGTGAACAAGATGGCCTATGGCTACTCCAAATACTCCTGCCCCTTTGCGATCTGCCCTCTGTCAGGCCGTTTGCTGGGGTCTGAACCCGAACGCGGCGATGTGGTGGTGTTCCGTCATCCGGTCAACGGCTCGGACTTCATCAAGCGGCTGATCGGTCTGCCGGGCGACACCATCCAGATGAAAAATGGCGTGCTGTTCCTGAATGGCGAGGAAGCAAAGCAAACCCCCGACGGCGTGTTTGAAGAGGTGAACGAACCCCAAGGCCCGATGGCCAACCGCCCGCGCTGTGAAAACGGCCCGGTGGGCGAGGGCGGGATGTGCCAGAAATCCCGTTACATCGAGACGCTTCCCGGCGGCTTTCAGCATGAGATCTTGAACATCGACACCAATGGCTACGGCGACAACACCGATGTGTTCACCGTGCCTGCCGGAAACTACTTCTTCATGGGCGACAACCGCGATAACTCCCAGGACAGCCGCTATGCCCAAGCCGTTGGCGGGGTTGGCTTTGTGCCCGCCGAATACCTGATCGGCCGTGCGGACCGGATCATGTTTTCCTCTGCCGGGTCGTCGATGCTGTTCTTCTGGACCTGGCGGTCGGACCGGTTCTTCAAGGCGGTGGAGTGAAGCTGTCAGCCGACCTCCGGGCCTTTGAGGGCCGCATCGGACACCACTTTCGCACGCCTGAACTGCTGCTGCGCGCGGTAACCCACGCCTCTATCAGCTCTGCCACCCGGCCCGACAATCAACGGCTGGAGTTTCTGGGCGACCGGGTGCTTGGGCTGGTGATGGCCGAGGCGCTGCTGTCTGCCGACACCAAAGCCCCCGAAGGCCAGCTCGCCCCCCGCTTCAACGCGATGGTGCGCAAGGAAACCTGCGCCGATGTTGCCCGCGAAACGGGCTTGGGCGAAGTGCTGAAGCTTGGCCGGTCCGAGATGATGTCGGGCGGGCGGCGCAAAGAGGCGCTGCTTGGCGACGCGATGGAGGCCCTGATCGCCGCCGTCTATCTGGACGCAGGTTTCGATGCCGCCCGCGCCCTGATCCTGCGCCTGTGGCAGGGCCGCATCGGTGCCGTGGACGCCGACGCCCGCGACCCCAAGACCGCCTTGCAGGAATGGGCGCAAGCAAGGGCGATGCCGCCGCCCACCTATGCTGAAACGGGCCGCGACGGCCCCGACCACCAACCGATTTTCACCGTTGAGGTCCGTCTGGAAAATGGCGAGGCAGAATCTGCCCGTGCCGGATCGAAACGCCTTGCAGAACAACAGGCCGCGCGGTCGCTACTGACGCGGTTGGAGAGTACCTCATGACCGAAACCAAAGCTGGCTTTGTGGCCCTGATCGGCGAGCCCAATGCGGGCAAGTCCACCTTGCTGAACCGGATGGTGGGGGCAAAAATCTCTATCGTCACGCATAAGGTGCAGACCACGCGCACCCGTATTCGCGGCGTGTGTATGGAGGGTGCCGCGCAGATCGTGTTCGTCGACACCCCCGGCCTGTTCCGCCCCCGCCGCCGTCTGGACCGCGCGATGGTCAAGGCGGCCTGGGGTGGGGCGACTGATGCCGATATCATCGTGCTGCTGATCGAAGCCCACCGGGGCAAGACCGAAGGTGTCGCGGCGATCATCGACCGGATGCGCGACCAGATCCCGCAGGGCCAGCCGGTGGCGCTGGCGATCAACAAGATCGACCGGGTCAAGGCCGAAACCCTGCTGGCCTTGGCCGAGGCGATGAACGAGGCGTTCCCGTTCGCGCAGACCTTCATGATTTCGGCCGAAAAAGGCTATGGCGTGGCGGATTTGCGCGAGTGGCTCGCCAGCCTGTTGCCCGCTGGCCCGTGGTTCTACCCCGAGGATCAGATCGCCGATGTGCCGATGCGGATGATCGCTGCGGAAATGACACGGGAAAAGCTAACCCTTCGTCTGCACGAGGAAATTCCCTATCAACTGACCGTGGAAACCGAGGCCTGGGAAGACAAGCCCGACGGGTCCACCCGCATTGACCAGATCGTTTATGTAAACCGCGATGGTCACAAGGGCATCGTTCTGGGCAACAAGGGCGAGACGATCAAGGGCGTCGGCCAATCGGCCCGGGCCGAGATTTCAGAGTTTCTGGGGCGCACTGTGCATCTGTTCTTGCAGGTCAAGGTACGGCCCAACTGGCTGGACGAGCCCGAGCGCTACAACGAGATGGGCCTGAATTTCAAAGACGGCGATGCGTGATTTGCCGCAATCCCTCCGGGGGGAGTATTTGGCCAAAGAGCAAAGATGAGCGCACGTCTCGCCACCGGGCTTTGGGTTGCGGCCTATCTGGCGCGGCTGCGGCTGGCGGCGATCCCGGCCTATCTGGTGGCGCGGGGCGATGACACGGCGGGGGCGGTGATCGTGAAGCTGGCCACACTGGACGGTCAGGCGCAGGCATTTGAGCGGGGCTTTGATCTGGCAACCGGCGCGCGGGTCTGGCGGGGGCTGGTGGCGGGGGCCGAGGCCGAGGTGGACGCGGTGCTGGCCCGGCAGCGCGCACGGGACCGCGATCTGTGGGTGATCGAGATCGAGGATCGGGCGGGGCGGACGTTGTTGGAAGAAGACGGACTGTCAGGGTAGGCGCTTTGCCACCCCCACAAGCCCCGCGCCAAAAGCAGCGAAACCGGCCAGCATCACCGCCAGACCGACCGCGACCGTACCCCAACCCGAGGTGTCGGCATCAAGGAACGGATAGGCCCAGAACCCGGTCAGCGCGCCCCGGGTGAGGGCATAGATACCGTAAGCGGCGGGCCACGCCAGCCAGAACGGAACGTCCCGCAAGCTGATGTTCTTGCGAGCAAATATCCCCCACCACAGCAGGACCAGCACGGGTACCGCCGTGTGCAACCCCTGATCCGCCCACCACGCCATGCCTTGCGGCGCCCACAGGCCGGACAGCAGCGTGTGATAGATTATCCCGGTCATCCCCATCCATACCGCCAGACCGGCTGCGAGGCGGGCCGGGACGGGCCAGCCCATTGCGGCGGCGCACATGGTGGCGGCGACTAGCATGTTGGACAGCACGGTGAAAAAGGCCAGCATCCGCCACAGGGTCTGCCCGACTGGCGCACCGCCCATCAGGCCCTGCGACACGTCGAATTGCGCGCGCAGCGACAGCATCGTGACAGTGAAAATCACCAATGCGGTCACTCGGGCGGGGGTCAGGGGCTGGGGCATGCGCATTGCGGAACTGTGCATCGGGACTTGTCGGTTGTCCACGCACAGCGGATAGTGCGGCATGGATTGGACGGACGAAGGGGCGGTGCTGTCCATGCGTGTGCATGGCGAAAGTGCTGCAATCATTGAGGTTTTTACCAAAACCCATGGCCGCCACGCGGGCGTGGTGCGCGGTGGTGGGTCGCGCAAGATGGCGGCCCTGCTGCAACCCGGGGGCCAGGTGCAGGTCGCGTGGCGGGCGCGGCTGGAGGATCATCTGGGGGTGTTCACGGTCGAACCCATCCGGTCGCGGGCCGGGGTGCTGGGCGACCGGCTGGCGCTGTCGGGGTTGAACGCGGTCTGTGCGATGCTGCGGGTGGCGCTGCCGGAACGGGCGTCCTATCCTGCGTTGTGGATCGCGACGATGGGGTTGCTGGATGCGTTGGAGGCCGAAAAAGACTGGCCTGTCAGGTACTTGAGGTGGGAGTTGCACCTGCTGGACGAGATCGGCTTTGGGCTGGACCTTGGCAGTTGTGCGGTGACGGGCAGCCGGGAGGATCTGGCCTATGTCAGCCCCAAGACCGGGCGGGCGGTCAGCAGACAGGGGGCTGGGGAATGGGCAGCGCGGTTGCTGCCCTTGCCGCAGGGGATGCTGGGGCAGGGGCCGGCCTCGACGCTGGAACTGGTGCAAGGGCTTGCTTTGACAGGGTATTTTCTGGACCGCGGGCTGGAGGACGCCCTTCAGGGGCGGGGTCTGCCCGAAGCACGGGCGCGGTTGCTGGATTTATTGGCGAAGCTGTGACGCGGCATTGGTTGCGACATTTTCTGTCGCACCTGTGGCAGACGTAGGGCTGGTGTGTGGGGCCTACTGAGGCTGGTACAGATCATGGTCACGCGCAATATCCCCTTGTTTTTACGGCATAGTCCCACCCCCCGGGTGCAGAATTTTGCACTTTTGGCGGGGCTTGAGGCGGCGGTGCGGGGGACGTTGATTTCAGCCATGCCGCTGGCGGTGTATCAGGCGCTTGGTACGGCGGAGGCGACGAGCCGGGCGTATTTCATTGCCGGGATTGTGGCCCTGATCTGGGGGCTGATGGTGCCCTGGGCCACGCGGCACATTCCCCGGCGTTGGATGTATACGCTGGGCTGCCTGCTATATCTGGTAGGTATGGTTCTTGCGATACATGGATCTGGTTGGTCGGTGTCGGCGGCCTTGATGTTCAATGCGATGGCCACGGCGACGACCTTTGTCTGTTTCAACGCGTATGTGCTGGATTACGTGCAGCGGGCTGATCTGGGGCGGACGCAGTCGTTGCAGATGGTTTATGCCGCCACCCCCTGGGCCTTGGGTCCGATGCTGGGTGTATGGCTACATGATGTGTGGGCACCGGCACCGTTCCTGTTGGCGGGCGGGTTTGCGATGGCGTTGCTGACGGCGTTCTGGGTGTTGCGGTTGGGCAATGGCAAGCAGATCACCCGGGCGAAGGGGCCAGCTTTGAACCCGCTGGACTATCTGGGGCGGTTTTTCCGGCAGCCGAGGTTGATTGCCGGATGGATGTTTGCGGTGATGCGAAGCTGTGGGTGGTGGGTCTATGTGGTCTACCTGCCTATATATTGTATTGAGGCGGGGCTAAGCGACAAGGTGGGCGGCATTGCGCTGTCGATTACGAACGCGCTGCTGTTTGCGTCGCCCTTCATGCTGCGGCTGGTGCGGCGGATGTCGGTGCGGCAATCGGTGCGGGTGGCGTTTGGGTTGTGCGGCAGTTTCTTTGTGCTGTCGGCTGTGACCTCGGGCATCGCCACCCATGGCAGTAGGCTTCATGATGTTGGGGTCGGTTTTCCTTGTGGCACTGGATGTGGTGGGCGGATTGCCGTTTTTGATGTCTGTCAAGCCTTCGCAGCGCACAGAAATGTCGGCCGTCTATTCCAGTTTCCGCGATGTGTCGGGCATATTGACGCCGGGGGCGGCGTGGTTGGTGCTGTTGGTGGCCCCGCTTGCCGGGGGTGTTTGCGGCGGCAGGTGTTGGGTTGCTGGCGTCTTTTGCGGTGGCGTCGCGGTTGCATCCAAGATTGGGGACGCTGCGACCGTCCCGAGGCGGCGGGGCGCAAAAAGCGCTGTAGAGTTTGCGTAGAGTTTGCGTAAAGAACCTGTAGAGGATCCGTAGATACAGGGTTGGGGTGGTTTTTAACGGCGCAAGTCGCTTGCGCAACCGCCCCGGCGCAGGCCGGGGCCTCATGGGTTTTCCAAAGCGACCCGGGGTCCCGGCCTGCGCCGGGACGAGACCTAGTCCAAAAGGCGGCGCGCGATGACCTGCGCCTGAATTTCGGCGGCACCTTCGAAGATGTTCAGAATCCGGGCGTCGCACAGGATGCGGCTGATCTGGTATTCCAGCGCAAAGCCGTTGCCGCCGTGAATTTGCAGCGCGTTGTCGGCGGAGGCCCACGCCACCCGCGCGCCCAGAAGCTTGGCCATGCCAGCCTCTAGATCGCAGCGCTTGTCATGGTCTTTCTGCCAGGCCGAAAAATAGGTCAGTTGACGCGCGATCATCACCTCGACCGCCATCATCGCCAGCTTGCCCGACACGCGGGGAAAGTCGATCAGCGGTTTGCCGAATTGCTTGCGGTCGGTGGCGTATTGCATCCCCACCTCCAGCGCGTTTTGGGCCACGCCAATGGCGCGGGCGGCGGTCTGGATGCGGGCGGACTCGAACGTCTGCATCAGTTGTTTGAAGCCTTGGCCTTCGACCCCGCCCAGCAGGTTCGCGCCCTTCACCGCAAAGCCGTCAAACGCGAGTTCGTATTCCTTCATGCCGCGATAGCCCAGCACCTCAATCTCGCCGCCCGTCATGCCGGGGGTGGGGAAGGGGGCGTCGTCGGTGCCGGGGGTTTTTTCGGCCAGAAACATGCTGAGGCCGCGGTAGTCGGTGGTGGTGGGGTCGGTGCGGGCCAGCAGGGTCATCACATGGGTGCGGGCGGCGTGGGTGATCCACGTCTTGTTGCCGGTGACTTGCCAGTCGTCGCCATCGCGCACGGCGCGGGTGCGCAAAGACCCAAGGTCGGACCCGGTGTTCGGTTCGGTGAACACGGCGGTTGGCAGGATTTCACCCGAGGCCAGTTTGGGCAGCCAATGCGCCTTTTGGTCCGGGGTGCCGCCACACAGGATCAGTTCGGCGGCAATTTCGCTGCGGGTGGCAAGCGAGCCTACCCCGATATAGCCGCGCGACAGTTCTTCGCTGACCACGACCATCGACGCCTTGGACAGGCCGTAAGCCGCCGTGTTCTTCGGGGATGGTCAGGCCGAAGACGCCCATTTCGGCGAGGGAGTCGATAATCTCCATCGGGATCAGTTCATCGCGCAGGTGCCAGCCATGGGCGTGGGGGGTGACACGGTCATCGGCAAAACGGCGGAACTGGTCGCGGATCATTTCCAGTTCGGCGTCCAGCCCGGTGGTGCCAAAGGTGGCGCGGCCCTGATTTTCGCGCATCAGCGTGACCAGACGGGTGCGGGCGGCAGGGGTGTTGCCTTGCGCCATCAGGGTGCTGGCGGCGGCATCGGGGGCGGGGGCGGTCAGCCACAGGTCGGACAGACGGGCGATTTCGCCCTGGCTCATCGGGATGCCGCCGTGAATTTGGCTCAGGTATTCGCCAAAGCCGATTTGCAGGATCAGGGCATCCATTTCGGTGAACTGGCCATCGGCCGTCAGGCGGGTGGCCCAAGCGTTCATCTGGCGCAGCGATTCGGTGTAGGTGGCCAGCCACGCAAGGCTGTGGGCGGCAAACTGGTGTTCCTCCAGCGCTGCGGCGGCGATCTTGCCATTCACGGTGACATGGGCGCGCAGGTTGGCGCGGGCCGTCTCAAACAACGCCTCAATCTGCGGCAGGGCGGCCGTGGTCAAGCCAAGGAGATCGGCCAGCAGGGGGGCGTCGGGCAGGGTTTGGCCATCGTGGGGCATGATCGGCTCCGGGTCGGATTCTGTTGGTGGGAACCTAGGACCTTCGCAGTTGCAGCGCAATATAGTTTCGTTTGAAATTAGACTTGAGTATGAAAGTGTCGCAGGGGATTTCGGTCCAGCGGCGTGGGGCCGCTGGACCCTTGGGGTCAGCCGATGGCGGCGGCTTTCACATCAGCGTCGATGAAGGGCACATATTGGCCGAAGTTTTCGGCAAACATGCCCACCAGCTTGCGGGCCTGCGCGTCATAGGCGGTAGGATCGGCCCAGGTGCCGCGCGGGTTCAGCAGGCCCGCATCGACGCCGGGCACGGCCACCGGAAC
The DNA here is from genome assembly GCA_963772935.1 of uncultured Alphaproteobacteria bacterium. Lineage (GTDB taxonomy): Bacteria > Pseudomonadota > Alphaproteobacteria > Rhodobacterales > Rhodobacteraceae > JANNNF01. The sequence continues at coordinate 142,130 of CAVYZK010000004.1, forward strand.
CTCAAACCCGAAGTTGGGGTCGCGGCGGAATTCGACGCCTGCAAGGCTGCCATCCAGCGCCGCCGACAGCAGCGCGCGGGTGGCCTTGATCGGCATGCGGCGGCCCGTGCCATAAGCCCCCCCGGTCCAGCCGGTGTTGACCAGCCAGCAGGTGGCCCCGTGCTTGGCGATCTTGGCTTGCAGCAGTTTGCCATATTCGGCGGGGCGGCGCGGCATGAAGGGCGCGCCGAAACAGGTGCTGAACGTGGGGGTCGGTTCGGTCACGCCACGCTCGGTGCCCGCGACCTTGGAGGTGAAGCCCGACAGGAAGTGGTACATCGCCTGCGCCGGGGTCAGGCGGGCAATCGGGGGCAGCACGCCGAAGGCATCACAGGTCAGCATGATGACATTTTTCGGATGTCCGCCAAGCCCCGTGGCCGAAGCGTTGGAGATGTATTCCAGCGGATAGGCGCAGCGGGTGTTGGCGGTCAGTGAGTCATCGTCGAAGTCGAGTTCCAGCGTTTCGGGATCGTAGACCATGTTTTCGACCACGGTGCCGAAGCGCGACGTGGTGGCGTAAATCTCGGGCTCGGCCTCGGGGTTGAGGTTGATGGTCTTGGCGTAGCAGCCGCCTTCAAAGTTGAAGGTGCCCCGGTCCGACCAGCCATGTTCATCATCGCCGATCAGGGTGCGGTCGGGGGCGGCAGACAGCGTGGTCTTGCCGGTGCCCGACAGTCCGAAGAACACGGCGCTGTCTACAGGATTGCCAAGCGCGTGGTTGGCCGAGCAGTGCATCGGCATCACGCCCTTTTCGGGCAAGAGGTAGTTCAGCAGGGTGAAGACGGATTTCTTGTTCTCGCCCGCATAGGCGGTATTGGCGATCAGGATCAGCTTTTTGTCGAAGTTCATGCTGATCACGGTTTCAGTGCGACAGCCGTGGCGGGCCGGGTCGGCCTTGAAGCTGGGGCAGTTGATGATCGTCCATTCGGGGGTGAAGGTGGCCAGTTCGGCGCGGTCGGGGCGGCGCAGCAGGTGGCGGATGAACAGCCCGTGCCACGCGAGTTCGGTCACCACGCGCACGTCCAGCCGGTGAACGGGGTCCGCCCCGGCATACAGATCCTGCACGAAGTAATCGCGGCCCTGCATATGGGCCAGCATGTCGGCATGCAGCAGATCAAACGCGGCGGGGGCCATGGGCGCGTTGTTTTCCCACCAGATCGTGTTTTCGACCGACGGGGTGCGGACCACGAATTTGTCCTTGGGGGACCGTCCGGTGAATTGCCCGGTGGAACACAGGAACGCGCCGCCCTTGCCCAGAATACCCTCACCCCGGGTAACGGCAGCCTGCACCAGCGCCGGTTCGATCATGTTGTAATAGACGTGGGCCAGCCCCGAAATACCCTGTGTGTCAAGCGTGTGGTGCGGGTTTACGGTTCCGTGCGTCATACTACATGCTCCTCTGGCCGCGACGGGCAGCCTTTTCTGTCATTCGATTTCAGACATCCTGCCTGCTGGATGCCGGGGATCGGGCCAAGAACACCACCCCTCTTTTCGTATAACATGACGTTTTCATTCAGGAACAGGACGCTTTCACGCCGTTAGCGCAACCATTGGCTCGTTAGCGCAACCAAGTTTGGCGAGGTACGTGCACTGCGGCAAATTAGTCAAACATTTAGAAATTTAGGCTCTGCTGACAGCGGCTGGCAGGGTGATTCGCAGTTAGGTGTTGATTCTGCGGCCCGCAAACGCGAGAATGATGGAAAATAATAACAATCGAGCAGTATAAGGGAACATCGCTATGTCGAGGATCGCCCTCGTGGACGACGACAGGAACATCCTGACGTCCGTTGCCATGACTCTTGAAGCCGAAGGCTTTGAGGTTGAAACCTATAATGATGGTCAGTCGGCACTGGATGCGTTCAACCGCCGCCTGCCCGATATGGCGGTGCTGGACATCAAGATGCCCCGGATGGATGGCATGGACCTGCTGCAACGTCTGCGGCAGAAAACCCAGATGCCGGTGATCTTTCTGACCTCCAAGGATGATGAGATCGACGAGGTTCTGGGCCTGCGGATGGGCGCGGATGACTATGTGAAAAAGCCGTTTTCGCAGCGTCTGCTGGTGGAGCGTATCCGGTCGCTGCTGCGCCGTCAGGACGCCATTGCCACCGGCGAAGTGGCCGTGACGGAAGAAACCAAGCTGATGGAACGCGGTGCGCTGGTCATGGACCCGCTGCGCCATTCGGTGGCTTGGAAAGGTCTGGACGTGTCGCTGACGGTGACGGAATTCCTGCTGTTGCAGGCCCTGGCACAGCGCCCGGGGTTCGTGAAAAGCCGGGATCAGTTGATGGACGTGGCCTATGATGATCAGGTCTATGTCGATGACCGCACAATCGACAGCCATATCAAGCGCTTGCGCAAGAAAATGCGGTCGGTGGACAATGACTTTTCCGCCATCGAAACGCTGTATGGCATTGGCTATCGCTACAACGAAGAATGACCGCAATGCCGCGCATCGGGACTGAGGAAAACCGCTCGTCACGGACGGGCGATGTTCTTTTGGGGGAGGATTGGGTTTCGGCGGATGCCGTGGCCGATGCCGCCCTGAAGGACGAACGGTCCCGGTCCCGGATCGTGTCGTTGAACCGCTCGCCTCTGGCGCGCAAGATCATCATCTTCAACCTGCTGGCGCTGGTGGTGCTGGTGGGGGGGGTGCTGTTCATGAACCCGTTCCGCGACAGCCTTGTGCTGCAACGCGAAGAAGGCCTGATCCGCGAGGCCGAACTGATCGCCGATGTGTTCGAGGCGCAGTTGCCCGATGGCACCGCGCCGGACACCGGGGCGGTGACGAATGCCTTGGGCAATATCAAGGTCGGCGCGGGGGTCGAGGTCTTTGTATTCGACAAGGCAGGCGCGGTGCTGGCATCGGCCTTGGGGACAGAGGCGTCGCCGACCGAGGCGCGGGGGGCCGGGCGGTCCACGATCATCACCGATTTTCTGAACGGCGTGTGGGAAATGGTGTCGGGGGTGCTGACCTCGGGCGTTGATCGCACGGTCAAGGTCGATGCCGTTGGCATGGCCCGCGCGATGTTCGACAAGGCGCAGTTGGGGGAAACCGTGTCAAACACGGGCCGTGACCCGGATGGCGGCGCGCTGTTTTCGGTCGCGACCCCGATCTGGCAGGCGGGCGAGGTGATGGGTGTGGTCGCGCTGACCTCGGCTGCCGGGGAAATTGACCGGCTGGTGCGGTACGAACGCGAGCAGGTGTTGCAGATGTTCGTGCTGGCGCTGCTGGTGTCGATTGGCCTGAGCCTTGTGCTGGCCTCCACCATCGCCAACCCGCTGTCTGACCTTGCGGCTGCAGCAGAGCTGGGGCGCGACCGCGATGCGCGCAAGATGGCCCCGGGGCGGGTGCGGATCCCTGATCTTGCAGCCCGGCCCGATGAGATTGGCCGATTGTCAGTGGCGATGCGCGGCATGGTGGCGGCGCTGTATGACCGGATTGACGCGAACGAACAGTTTGCCGCCGACGTGGCGCATGAGATCAAGAACCCGCTGGCCAGTTTGCGGTCGGCGGTGGGGTCTTTGCGGTTTGTGAAAAAGGACGAACAGCGCGAAAAGCTGCTGGACGTGATCGACCATGACGTGCGCCGTCTGGACCGGCTGGTGTCTGATATCTCAAACGCGTCGCGGCTGGATTCGGAGCTGGTGAAGGAAGAAGAAGAAGAATTCAACCTGATCAAAACGCTGTCTAATCTGGGGAAATACCTAGGCGAGCAGGCGGGCGAGAAGGGGGTGGACTTCATCACCGATCTGCCGCCCGAGCCGATCCTGATCCGCGGGCTTGAGGCCCGTCTGGCGCAGGTTTTCGTCAACCTGATCACCAATGCGACCTCGTTCTGCGAAGACGGCGATGCCGTGCGGGTCTGGGCGCGTAGGCGCGAAAACCGTGTGCTGGTCGTGGTGGAAGACACCGGGCCGGGCATTCCCGAACAGGCGCTGACCAAAGTGTTCAAGCGGTTCTATTCGGAACGCCCGGAAACGGATTTCGGCAACCATTCCGGCCTTGGGCTGGCGATTTCCAAGCAGATCATCGAGGCGCATGGCGGGGTGATCTGGGCTGAGAATATTCGCCCCACCCATGCCGATATCACGTCTGAACCCCTTGGTGCGCGGTTCGTGGTCGGCCTGCCGGTGTGACCGGGCCGCTGACCCTGCACGCCAGTTGCGTGGCGGTTCAGGGCCGGGGCCTGCTTATTCTGGGCGCATCGGGCGCTGGTAAATCGGGGCTGGCGCTGCAACTGATGGCACTGGGCGCGCAACTGGTGGCCGATGACCGCACCATCGTGACGCGGGACGGGGATGGGTTGCTGGCAACCTGCCCAGCCACCATCAGCGGACTGATTGAGGCCCGGGGCGTGGGTATACTGAACGCGGCCCCTTTGGCACAGGCGCCGATCGAGCTGGTGGCCGACCTTGATACAGCAGAGACGGATCGCCTGCCCCCCCGCCGCAAGATCACGCTGTTGGGACATGAGGTTGATCTTGTGCTGCGGTCGCAAAATGACCACTTTGCATCTGCACTGTATGTGTATCTTGTGACAGGACGAAACGCCTGAGGGCATGGCGGATATGACGGATCAAGCGCTGGATCATCGGGTGGTGTTCGTGACCGGGCCTTCGGGTGCCGGGCGGTCAACCACGATCCGGGTGCTGGAGGATCTGGGCTATGAGGGGATTGATAATATCCCGCTCAGCCTCGTGCCGCGTCTGCTGGACGGCCCGCCCTTGGGCCACCCGATTGCGCTTGGGCCTTGATGTGCGCAATCGTGATTTCAACGCGACCGCGCTGATCGAACTCATCGACACGCTGACCGCCGACCCGCGCGTGGGTCTGGAGGTGCTGTATCTGGACTGTGCGGTGCCGGTTCTGATCCGCCGCTATTCCGAAACGCGCAGGCGGCATCCGCTGGCCCCGGCCGAAACCCCGGCCGAGGGGATCGCGCGTGAACGCGATCTGTTGGCACCGATCCGGGCGCGGGCGGATCATCTGATCGACACCACCGAATTGTCGCCGCATGATCTGAAGGCCGAGATTGCCCAGTGGTATGATGCGACGACGGCAAATCCGCTGGCAGTGTCGATGCAAAGCTTCAGCTATAAGCGCGGGGTGCCGCGTGGTGTAGACATGATTTTCGACTGCCGGTTTTTGGCGAATCCCCATTGGGATGCGGGGCTTCGCGCCCTCGATGGCCGTGACCCGGCGGTGGAGGCCTATATCCGCGCCGACCCTCGGTTTGACGAATTCATCCAGAGGTTGCAGGAATTGCTGCTGTTTCTGCTTCCGGCCAATCGGGATGAGGGCAAGGCACATCTGTCCATCGGATTCGGGTGTACCGGAGGGCAACACAGGTCTGTTGCCGTTGCGGAAATACTGGGCAAGGCGCTTGCAGAGGCGGGCTGGCCAGTGTCAAAACGGCACCGGGAACTGGAACGCAGGGCGGCCACATCGGCCCCCGACGCAAACAAGGTATTGGGCGTTTGATCGGTATCGTGATCGTTGCACATGGCGGGTTGGCGCGCGAGTATCTCTCGGCGGTCGAACATGTGGTGGGCAAACAAGAAGGCGTGCGCGCCATCACCATCGAAGACAGCCATGACCGCGCCGCCAAACAGGCCGAGATTTGTGGGGCTGCCGATGCGGTCGATCAGGGCAACGGCGTGGTGCTGGTGACGGACATGTTCGGCGGGTCGCCGTCGAATCTGTCTCTTATGGCCTGTGCGGCCACCGACCGGCGGATTTTGTATGGCGCAAACCTGCCGATGCTGATCAAACTTGCGAAATGTCGCGAGATGCCGGTGCCAGAGGCTGTGGCTGCCGCATTGGACGCGGGCCGCAAGTATATTAACGCGCTGGACTTGGGCGGGGGGGCCTGAACCCATTGATACACCGCAGTTTTTTGATCGTGAACGAAAAGGGCCTGCATGCCCGGGCCTCCGCTAAATTCGTGGAAGTCGTTGAGGCGCATGACGCAAGGGCAGCCGTCACCAAAGACGGGATGCGTGTTTCGGGCGACAGCATCATGGGGCTTTTGATGTTGGCAGCCTCGCGCGGAACCTCTATTGAGGTTGAAACCAGCGGAGCAGAGGCAGCCAAACTTGCCGACGCGCTGGAGGCGCTTGTGGCCAACCGTTTCGGGGAAGACTACTGAAGGCGCGATGACGGGGAGGCCAACGCTTCGTGACCGAACACTCGCAAATTGGGGCGACACAGGCCGGGACGCGCGGGCGTCTGACCGACAAACCCTATGACATGCGCCGGCTGTCTTATGCCGGCACCTTTTCCAACCCGTTCAAGGCTGGCAGCATCCGCGCCATTGAATGGCTGACGGCGAAGGTTCAGCTTGGGATGTTGATCCGGCAGTTTGAACGGTCCGGTGCGCCGTTCGGGTCGCCGTTCTGGCCCAAGGCGATCAAGCACATGGGCATCCGCATCGACACCCCGCCCGAGGAAATCGCCCATATTCCGGCAACCGGCCCGGTGGTGATTGTGTCGAACCACCCGCATGGCTTGGTGGATGGCATGATCCTGTGCGAACTGGTCAACCGGGTGCGGTCGGATTTCAAGATCCTTACACGGTCTTTGCTGACGGGCATCCCCGAGGTTGAGATGTTCATGATCCCGGTGCCCTTCCCGCATGAGGAAAACAGCCGCGAGCTGGGGCTGGAGATGCGCAACCTGACCATGGACCATTTGAAAGCCGGGGGCGTGATCATCCTGTTTCCCGCCGGAAAAGTGGCGATGTCAGAAAAATTCTTTGGCCCGGCGGAAGAGGCCGAATGGAACCTGTTCACCCATAAGATGATCCACCGGTCTGGGGCCACCATCGTGCCGGTGCGCTTTACCGGGCAGAACAGCCGGGCGTTTCTGATTGCCAACAAGCTGTCGGATACCCTGCGTCAGGGGCTGTTGCTGCACGAGATCAAGCGCGCCCTGTTCAAACCGCAGCGCCCGCATATCGGGGCTGCGATCCCGGCGACGGTTCTGAAAGACTGGGAAGGCAACCCGCGCGGGTTTCTGGCCTGGCTGCGCGAGCATACTCTGGCCCTAGGTCGCTAAGGCCCGTTGCGGCTTTCATTCTGGCAAAAATATCCTGGGGGTCCGGGGGCAAAGCCCCCGGGGGTTCAGAATCAGCGCGTCGGCACCGGGGTTTCGCCGCGATAATCATAAAACCCGCGCTGCGTTTTGCGACCCAGCCAGCCTGCCTCGACATATTTGGTCAGCAGCGGGCAGGGGCGATATTTGGTGTCGGCCAGCCCTTCGTGCAGGACGTTCATGATGGCAAGGCAAGTGTCCAGCCCGATGAAATCCGCCAGTTCCAGCGGCCCCATCGGGTGATTGGCCCCCAGTTTCAGCGATTCGTCGATGGATTTGACCGACCCCACCCCTTCGTACAGGGTATAGACCGCCTCATTGATCATCGGCATCAGGATACGGTTGACGATGAAGGCCGGAAAATCCTCGGACATCGCCGCCGTCTTGCCCAGTTTTTTCACCACATCATGCAGCGCGTCATAGGTCGGCCCGTCGGTGGCAATGCCGCGGATCAGTTCCACCAGTTGCATGACCGGAACCGGGTTCATGAAGTGAAACCCCATGAATTTTTCGGGCCGGTCGGTGCGGCTGGCCAGACGGGTAATCGAGATGGACGAGGTGTTGGAGGTAAGGATCGTGTGGGGTGCCAGATGCGCGGCCAGATCGGCAAAGATCTTTTGCTTGACGGTCTCTTTTTCCGTCGCAGCCTCGATGATCAGATCCATCGGCCCCAAATCGGCAAGATCAAGCGTGGTCTTGATATGCGCCATGGCAGCGGCCTTGGCATCTGCCGTGGTTTTGCCGCGCGACACCTGCCGTTCGATGTTGCGGTCGATGGTGGCGACCGCCTTGTCCAGACTGTCGGCGCTGATATCGGTCAGCAGCACGTCATAACCGGCCTGAGCGAAGACATGGGCGATGCCGTTGCCCATTTGACCTGCCCCTACAATGCCCACCGTGCGGATCGTCATGGCCGTTCATCCTTGTTTTACGCGCCAAACCTTATGCCTGCTCGCGCCCGGGGTGCAAGGCCGGGAAACTGATTACAGTTCAAGGCAAATGCCGAGTTTAGCCATTTGGCAATGGGTTTGGCGCAGGATGGTCCTTGGGTGAGTTAAAATTTGGGTGGGACTGATGGCGTTTGTGCATCCGGGCGACGGGGCGCTCGATTATTATCCATGCCGGTATGGCATGTCGAAACTGCTGTTCCGGGGGCCGCATCGCGTGCCTGCGGCGGGCTATTGCGTGGCTTTGGGGGGGACGGAAACCTACGGGAAATTCGTGCCGGTTCCCTTCCCGGCACTGCTGGAGCATCGGCTAGAGGTGCCGATGATCAATCTGGGCTGCGTCAATGCGGGGCCGGATGTGTATCTGAATGACGCGGGCGTACTCGACATGGCGGCGCGGGCGCAGGTCGCGGTGGTGCAGGTGGTGGGGGCGCAGAACCTGAGCAACCGTTATTATGCCGTGCATCCGCGCCGCAATGACCGGTTTCTGTCGGCCTCGCCGTTGCTGCGGCACATGTTCCGGGATGTGGATTTTACCGAGTTCCATTTCACAAGGCATATGCTGCAAACCTTGCAGGCCGTCGGGCCGGACCGGTTTGAGATTCTGGCGGAAGAATTGCGCGCGGCTTGGGTGCAGCGGATGAAAGCACTGCTGGCGCGATTGCCACGCCACCGGGTGCTGGTCTGGCTGGCGGATCATGCGCCGCTACAGGCGGGGCTGGTGCCCGACCTGTATCACGACCCGATTCTGGTGGATGCCGAAATGATTGCCGCGCTGATGCCGCATGTATCGGGCTATGTGGAACATATCACCGGGGGCGGGCAGGGCACGGCGGGCATGGTGTTTGCCCCGATGGAGGAACCTGCGGCGACAGGCCTGCCCGGGCCCGCGGTGCATAGCGCGTTGGCCGATACGCTGGCCCCGGTCTTGCAGCGGTTTTTGTAATGCGAAAAGGCGCGCCAAAGGCGCGCCCTTTGTTGTAATGTCAACAGCTTACAGTTTGGAAACCAGTTCCGGCACGGCGGTGAACAGGTCTGCCACAAGGCCATAGTCGGCGACTTGAAAAATCGGGGCCTCCTCATCCTTGTTGATCGCGACGATCACCTTGCTGTCCTTCATGCCCGCCAAGTGCTGAATGGCACCCGAGATGCCGACGGCCACATACAGCGTCGGGGCCACAACCTTGCCGGTCTGGCCCACTTGCCAGTCGTTGGGCGCATAGCCGGAGTCAACCGCGGCACGCGAGGCACCAACGGCGGCACCGAGTTTGTCCGCCAGCGATTCGATCAGCGCGAAGTCGGCTTGCGACCCCACACCGCGCCCGCCGGACACGACGATGCCAGCCGATGTCAGTTCGGGGCGGTCGGACGCTGCAACCCGGTCTTCGACCCAGGTGGACAGGGATCCGTCAGCGGCCACGGCGACTTTCTCAACCGCAGCCGAGCCGCCGCTGCCGACACCGGTGAAGGTGGCTGTGCGCACGGTCAGCACCTTTTTCGCATCCGACGATTTCACCGTCTGAATGGCGTTGCCCGCATAGATGGGGCGGTCAAAGGTGTTGGCATCCACAACATGCAGCACTTCGGGAATGATCATCACGTCCAGCAAGGCCGCCACGCGCGGCAGCACACTTTTGGAAAACGCGCCGGATGCGGCCACGATATGCTCGTAAGGCCCGGCCAGACCCACCACCAGTGCGGCGGTGGGTTCCGCCATACCATGGCAATACACATGGTCATCGGCAAACAGAACCTTGGTCACGCCTTGCAGACCGGCAGCCTCGGCCGCGGCAGCATCGCCACCCGTGCCTGCGATCAGCACATGAACCTCGCCAAGCGATTGCACGGCGGCAAGGGTTTTGGCGGTGGCGTCGGTCGCCAATGCGCCTTCGATCACTTCAGCAAGCAAAAGAACGGCCATGTCAGATTACCCCCGCTTCGTCGCGCAGTTTTGCAATGAGTTCGTCTACCGAGCCGACCTTGACGCCCGCCTTGCGGCCCGCCGGTTCGACTGTTTTCACCACCGACAGACGCGGGGCGATATCGACGCCGTAATCAGCCGGGGTCTTGGTTGCCAAAGGTTTTGCCTTGGCTTTCATGATGTTGGGCAGGCTGGCATAGCGCGGTTCGTTCAGCCGCAGATCGACGGTGATGATCGTCGGCATCTTGAGCGTCAGGCTTTGCAGACCGCCGTCCACTTCACGGGTGATGGTGGCGGTGTCGCCCGCAATCGCAAGGTCGGAACAGAAGGTGCCTTGGCTCCAGCCGAGCAGAGCCGATAGCATCTGGCCCGTCGCGTTCATGTCGTTGTCGATGGCTTGCTTGCCGCACAACACCATGCCCGGGGCCTCTTCGCGCACCACAGCGGCCAGAAGTTTGGCCACGGCGAGCGGTTCGATATCAACCTGAACGTCGGTGGTGGCCTCGATCAGGATCGCGCGGTCTGCGCCCATGGCAAGGGCATTGCGCAGCGTTTCCTGAGATTGCTTGACGCCGATCGACACGACGACAATCTCGGTCGCGATGCCTTTTTCCTTCAGACGGATCGCCTCTTCCACGGCGATTTCGTCAAAGGGGTTCATCGACATCTTGACGTTCGCCAGATCGACCCCGGACCCGTCCGCCTTGACGCGGACCTTCACGTTATAGTCGATCACTCGTTTGACCGGCACCAGAACCTTCATCGGCAGAAACCCCCAATTGAGATGGCCCTGCAAAGGGCCAATACGCGCTTTGACCGATTACCTAGCCCGTCGCGGGGCATGGTAACAGACCAAAACCGACAAAGCGGTGCGCCGAGACGTCGCGTTTTGCGGCGTTAGCGCTCGCGGGTGAGGCCAGGCACCCAAAGCACGTCGTCTTTGCCATCATTATTGGCAATCCGGCCCGCCACAAAGAACCAGTCCGACAGCCGGTTCAGGTATTTCACCGCCTCGGTGTTCACTTCCTCCATCGTTGCCAGTTCCACCACCAGACGTTCGGCGCGGCGACAGACGGTGCGGCAGAGGTGCAGTTGCGCGGCAAGTGCTGATCCGCCCGGCAGGATGAAACTGCGCAGCGGGGTCAGCTTGGTGTTCATCGCGTCAATCTCGGTTTCCAGCCGCGCCACCTGCGGTGCGATCATCCGCAACGGGGTGTAGGGCAGGTCGGCGTCGCGGTGCATGTCGGGGGTGCAAAGGTCTGCCCCCAGATCGAACAGGTCGTTGGAAATGCGCGCCAAGGCCGCGTCCATGTCGCCCGTACTGTGCTGACGGGCAAGGCCGACGGTGGCATTGGTTTCATCAACGGTGCCATAAGCCGAAACGCGGGTGGAATGTTTGGCCACCCGCGCACCATTGCCGAGCGCGGTTTCACCCGCATCGCCGGTTTTGGTATAGATTTTCGACAGAACAACCATTCACTGGCCCCCTTTGCTGCGCAACCATGCAAAGCCCACGATCAGCAGCACGGCAAAACCTTGGGCGTAGATGCGGTAGCGCATGATGCGGTTGGCGTGTTTTTTGTTGAAATCACCGCCTTTGGCAAAGCCGCCGATGCCGATCATCAGAATGACGGCCACCGCCAGCACGGCAATTGCGGCAACAATGAAAAGCGGGTCTTTCAGCATGGTGGCTCCTTTGCGATGGCGTTGATTTAGGCCGAGTGCAGCAAAAAGCGAAGGTGTTGGTTCAGCTTTTTGCCAGCAGCCAGTCCAAGGCGCGTGTCGGCAGAATACGCTTTGCCGCCCCCATCAGATAGGTGGGCGTGGTCACATAATAGCGGGCCTTTGGTCGGGGCGATTCCAGCGCGTCGATCAGTTTGGCGGTGACGGCAGAGGCGGGCAGTTCAAAGCGGTCAGGCGCGGTCTTGCCTTCAAAGCGCTGGCGAAGGGTGCGGTAGGCGGCGGCATGGACGGAATTGTGTTCATCAATCCAGCGGTCAAACTGGCGTGCTGCGTTGTCGCGGAATTTGCTGGTGATGGGCCCCGGTTCGATCAGGACGGTGTGGATGCCGCTGCCGCGCAGTTCAATCCGCAGGCAATCGGTCAGCCCCTCCATCGCGAATTTGGTGGCGACATAGGCCCCGCGCAGCCGCATGCCGACAAGGCCAAGCACGGAGGAGCAGTTGACGATGCGGCCATGGCCTTGGGCGCGCATCATCGGGATCACGCGGCAGGTCAGGTCGTGATAGCCAAAGAGGTTGACCTCAAACATCTCACGCAACGCCTCACGCGGGACGTCCTCGACCGCGCCGGGCAGGCCGTAAGCGCCGTTGTTGAACAGGGCGTCCAGGGTGCCGCCGGTCAGCGTTGTTACGGTATCGACTGCGGCGGCGATGCTGGCAGGGTCGCGGTAGTCCAGTGGGAAGCTTTCAAAGCCTTCGGCGGTGAGACGGTCACAGTCGGCCTGTTGCTTGCAGGTGGCGAAGACGCGCCAACCGCGCAGCGCAAGGCCACGGGCGGCGTCCAGCCCGATGCCGGAGGAGCAGCCGGTGATCAGGACCGACCGGGGGGGCACCGCAGTCTTGGAGGAGCGGAAGATGGGCGGATCGCCCATCCTACGGGGCGGTGTTCGATAGGAACCGTGTGGCGACATAGCCTTCCAGCCCGTCACCTTCGATGATGATATGCGCCCAGTCGTCGCCTTCCTGCCACATGACGGTGGCAGCCTCGCCCCGGCCCAGTTTGCCCAGAACTGCAGCGTCGGTCGAGGGGCCTTGGCGCACGTTCACCGACTTGGCCGTGACGTACCAGACCTGCCCTTCGGACAGCACCGGGGGCGTGGCCTCGGTATCAATCTCAGGCTCGGGCAGGGGATCGGCGGTCAGGCCGGACAGGGTGAACACGGGGTCCGCCACGCGGCGCTGCACAACCGGAATGGGGGCCGCTGCGGGTTTGGCGGGAGCGGGTTTCAGCACCTGGGTCACGCGGGTCGCCACTTCGGGCGCGGGCTGCACGGCCACCACTGGCAGCGGTTTTGCCTTGGGTTCAGGGTTCAGGTTCAGCCGCCCTTCCGCCTTGGCAAGCGCCAGACCGGGGCGCAACTGGCCGCGATCCTCGCCGCCGATCAGCAGGGCCAGAAACATTCCCGCACACAAAAGAACCGTCAAACGCAGCATCAGCCCACCCGAGTCTTGAAGTATCTGTGCTGTTTAGCACAAATTCCCGTGAGGGAGAGGGGGAAAAACACCCCGCAAGGTCGCAGCCTGTTGCGCGGGCGAAAGAATTCCGTCTGGACCGCCCCGCTGTTTGTTTCTACACCACATCCATGGCAACCGAAGACGACGCCCCCAAGATCGAGCCTATCCTGACCGCCGAGCCGTTGAGCCGGGCGATTGGTGAACGCTATCTGACCTATGCCTTGTCCACCATCATGCACCGGGCCTTGCCCGACGCGCGCGATGGGCTGAAGCCTGTGCATCGGCGGATTCTGTTTGCGATGCGGGAACTTAGGCTGACGGCCACCGGGGGGTTCCGCAAGTCGGCCAAGATCAGCGGCGATGTGATGGGCAACTATCACCCGCATGGCGATAGCGCGATTTATGACGCGATGGCGCGGCTCGCGCAGGATTTCAACGTGCGCTACCCGCTGGTGGACGGTCAGGGCAACTTTGGCAACATCGACGGCGATAACCCCGCCGCCAGCCGCTATACCGAGGCCCGGCTGACGGCGATTGCCGAGACGCTGATGGAAGGGCTTGGCCGAAAACGCGGTGGATTTCCGGCCCAATTACGATGGCACGCTGGAAGAACCGGTAGTGATGCCAGCGGCGTTTCCGAACCTGCTGGCCAACGGGTCCAGCGGCATTGCGGTCGGCATGGCCACCAACATTCCGCCGCATAATCTGGATGAGCTGATCATCGGCTGCCATGCGATGATGCGCGACCCGGATATTTCCACCGAAGACTTGGTGGCGCTGATCCCCGGCCCGGATTTCCCGACCGGCGGCACTATTGTCGAACCGCGTGCGAATATCCTTGATGCCTATGCCACGGGGCGTGGCAGTTTCCGGCTGCGCGCGAAATGGCATGTCGAGGATCTGGGGCGGGGGACGTGGCAGATCATCGTCACCGAAATTCCCTATCAGGTGCCGAAATCGCGGTTGATCGAAAAGCTGGCCGAACTGATCCAGACCAAGAAAATTCCGCTGCTGGCCGATGTGCGCGACGAATCTGCCGATGATATCCGGCTGGTGCTGGAACCGCGCACGCGGACGGTGGACCCCGATATGCTGATGGGCACGTTGTTCAAGAACTCTGATCTGGAAACCCGGTTCAGCCTGAACATGAACGTGCTGATTGATGGTCGGGTGCCGCGCGTTTGCAGCCTGAAGGAAGTGTTGCGCGCGTTTCTGGACCACCGGCGTGAGGTGCTGCGGCGGCGCAGTACCCACCGGGTGGAAAAGATCGACCACCGGCTGGAGATTCTTGAAGGGTTCATCATCACCTTCCTGAACCTCGACCGCGTGATTGATATCATCCGCTATGACGACGACCCCAAGCGGGCGTTGATGGCCGAGGATTGGGGCAAGCCGCACAAGCGGGCCATGTCCGAGAAGGACTATGTACCGCCTGCACCGGGCGAGGGCGAATTGTCCGAAGTGCAGGCCGAGGCGATCCTCAACATGCGACTGCGGTCCTTGCGGCGGTTGGAGGAGATGGAACTGCTGGCCGAGCGTGATGCGCTGATGCTGGAACGTGCCGGGCTTGGCCGACCTGCTGGAAAGCGACGCCCTGCAATGGAAGCAGATCGGGGTGGAACTGGAGGATATCCGCAAACGCTTTGGCCGGGACACCGTTCTGGGCCGCCGCCGCACCCAGTTTGGTGAGGCGGGCGAAGTGGCCGAAGTGCCTTATGATGCGATGATCGAACGCGAGCCGATTACGGTGATCTGTTCGAAAATGGGCTGGATCCGGGCGCTGAAAGGCCATGTCGATCTGGCGGCGGAGCAGAAATACAAGGATGGTGACGGGCCGCGCTTTGCCTTCCATGCCGAGACCACGGACCGGATTTTGCTGATCGCGGCGAACGGGCGGTTCTATACGATTGTCGGCGCCAGCCTGCCGGGCGGGCGTGGCATGGGCGAACCCGTGCGCCTGATGATCGACCTGCCGAATGAGGCCGAGATCACAGACCTGATGATTTTCCGCCCCGGTGAAAAACTGCTGATCGCGTCGAGTGCGGGGGATGGGTTCATCGTGCCGTCGGATGAGGTGCTGGCCCAGACCCGCGCAGGCAAAGCCGTGCTGACGGTGCGCGACGGGGTCACGACCGCCGTGTGCGTGCGCGTCGCGGGGGATCATGTGGCCGTGGTGGGCGATAACCGCAAGATGCTGGTGTTCCCGCTGGCCGAGCTGCCGGAAATGGCGCGGGGCAAGGGCGTGCGGCTGCAACGCTACAAGGATGGCGGGTTGTCGGATGCGGTGACCTTTACGCTGGCCGCAGGGCTGGTCTGGAAAGACCCGGCAGGCCGCACCCGGACGGAAACCGCGCTTGCGGAATGGACCGGGCCACGGGCGGGCACCGGCAAGATGGCCCCGCGCGGCTTTCCACGCGACAACCGGTTCAACTAGGGCGTAAAGCTTGGGTTTGTGGCAGGGGCGGCGACAGGCTAGGTTGATCACAGGGCCGCCAGTGTGGCCGACGGAATGACTTGACGCTATCGGGAGACGAGACTGAAATGGCAACGAAACTAGACCAACTGCGCAGCATGACCACTGTGGTGGCCGATACGGGCGATATCGAGGCAGTGCGCCGTCTGAAGCCGGTCGATTGCACCACCAACCCGTCTATCGTGTTGAAAGCCTTGGAATCTCCGGATTTTTCCGAAGCGATGGCCGAGGCTGTGGCTTGGGGGAAAACGCAGTCCGGCGACCGCGAAGCGCAGATCGCCGACCGTCTGGCGGTGTCGGTCGGGGCGGCGCTGGCCGGGCTGGTGCCGGGGCGGGTGTCCACCGAGGTGGATGCCGACCTGTCGTTTGACACCGCAGCCTCGATCACCAAGGCGAAAGCGATGATCGCGCAATATGCGGATCGCGGCATCGGGCGTGAGCGGATTCTGGTGAAACTCGCCGCCACCTGGGAAGGCATCCGCGCCGCCGAAGTGCTGCAAAAAGAGGGTATCGACTGCAACCTGACGCTGGTGTTTGCCAAGGCGCAGGCGATTGCCTGTGCGGATGCGGGGGTGTTTCTGATCTCGCCCTTCGTGGGGCGGATCACGGACTGGTATGGCAAATCGCTGAACCGTACCTTCACCCCCGATGAAGACCCCGGCGTGCAGTCGGTGCGCGACATCTACAACTACTACAAGGCGCATGGCATCAAGACGGTGGTGATGGGGGCCTCGTTCCGGTCCACCGGCCAGATTGAGGCGCTTGCGGGGTGTGACCGCCTGACCATCAGCCCGGCCCTGCTGCAACAGCTTGGCGAAAGCGACGGTGTGGTGGAACGCAAACTGTCGCCCGATACCTTTGCCGCCGTGGACAAGATCGCGATGGGGGAGCGCGATTTCCGCTGGGCGCTGAATGAAGATGCGATGGCGACGGAAATGCTGGCCAGCGGCATCCGGGGGTTTGCAAAGGATCTGGTCAAACTGCGTGAGATTGTCCGCCACAAGCTGGGCTGATTGCGAGCGGGTCAGCGCAGGTGTTGCGCTGACCCGACCATTTACACCCGTTCCAACGCCACCGCGATGCCTTGGCCGACGCCGATGCACATGGTGGACAGCGACCGCCGCCCGCCGTTGCGGATCAGCTCCAGTGCGGCGGTGCCCGTGATGCGTGCGCCGGACATGCCGAGCGGGTGGCCAAGGGCGATGGCCCCGCCATTGGGGTTCACGCGGGCATCGTCATCGGCGATGCCAAGGGCGCGCAGGGTGGCAAGGCCTTGGCTCGCGAAGGCCTCATTCAACTCGATCACGTCGAAATCGGTTTGGGTCAGACCCAGACGCGCCATCAGCTTTTGTGACGCGGGTGCCGGGCCAATGCCCATGATGCGGGGTTGCACGCCTGCGACAGCGCCACCCAGAACGCGGGCAATCGGCGTCAGACCATGACGGCGGGCGGCGGATTCTGATGCGAGGATCAGGGCGGCGGCCCCGTCATTCACGCCACTGGCGTTTCCAGCCGTGACACTGCCGCCCGCCCGGAATGGCGCGGACAGTTTGGACAGCGCCTCAATCGTGGTGGCGCGGGGGTGTTCGTCCTGTTCCACCACCACGGCAGCGCCCTTGCGCTGCGCAATCGACACAGGGGTGATTTCTTGCGCCAGACGGCCATTGCCTTGGGCCGCAGCCGCGCGGTTCTGCGACCGCAGGGCGAAGGCATCCTGATCGGCGCGGCTGATGGCAAAGTCTTCGGCCACGTTCTCGGCGGTTTCAGGCATGGAATCGACGCCGTATTGCGCCTTCATCACCGGGTTGATCAGCCGCCAGCCGATGGTGGTGTCATAAATCTCGGCGTTGCGGGAAAAGGCCGTGTCGGCCTTGGGCATCACGAAGGGTGCGCGCGACATGCTTTCCACCCCGCCCGCGATCATCAGATCGGCCTCACCTGCCTTGATGGCACGGGCGGCGGTGATCACGGCGTCCATCCCCGACCCGCACAGGCGGTTCATCGTGGTGCCCGCCACCCCGACCGGCAGGCCCGCCAGCAGCAGCGACATGCGGGCGACGTTGCGGTTGTCTTCGCCCGCCTGATTGGCGCAGCCAAAGATCACATCATCGACGGCCTCCCAGTCCACGCTCGGATTGCGCGCCATCAGCGCCCGCAGCGGCACCGCCCCCAGATCGTCGGGCCGCACCGCCGCCAGTGCCCCGCCGAACCGCCCGATGGGGGTGCGGATATAGTCGCAGATGAAAACGTCGGTCATATTACAGCTCCGGGGCGATAAGGTCGGCGACTGGGCCGGGGGTGTGAAGCCGCGCCCCGGTCAGTGCTTGCAGGGCGTCCAGCGACAGGCTGGGCAGCTTTTCGCGCAGAATGAAGCGGCCACCTTCGATGTCAAGCACCGCAAGGCTGGTGTAGATGCGGGTGACGCAGGCCACCCCGGTCAGCGGCAGGGTGCAGCGTTCCACCAGCTTGGGTTTGCCGTCCTTGGTGACGTGATCGGTGATCACCGCCACGCGTTTGGCCCCATGCACCAGATCCATCGCGCCGCCCACGGCAGGCACGCCTTTGGGGCCGGTGGACCAGTTCGACAGATCGCCGGTTTCGGCCACTTCGTAAGCCCCGAGGATCGCCAGATCCAGATGCCCGCCGCGCACCATGGCAAAGCTGTCAGCGTGGTGAAAGAACGCCGTTCCGGGCTGTACGGTGACGGCCTTTTTGCCGGCGTTGATCAGATCCCAATCCTCCGTGCCCGGTGGGCGGGGATTCGCCAAAGCCGAGGATGCCATTTTCGGTATGGAAAATGGCTTGCCGTCCCGGCGGGGCAAAGCGGGCGACCATTTCGGGAAAACCGATGCCGAGGTTGACATAGGCCCCGTCGGCAATGTCCTGCGCCGCGCGCCACGCGATCTGTGCGTTGGAAAGTCTGTCGGTCATGGCTGGCTCGCTGCTGGATAGGTTGCATTGGCGCGGTTCAGGGTTTCTTCCTGCTGCGGGTTTGGCACCTGCACCAGACCCTGCACAAAGATACCCGGCGTGATCACATGCTCGGGGTCGATGCTGCCGGGGGCCACGATCCGGCTGACCTGCACAATCGTATGAGCCGCCGCCATGCACATCAGCGGGTTAAAATTGCGCGCGGCCTTGCGATAGGTCAGGTTGCCATAGGTGTCGCCGGTATCAGCCTTGACCAAGGCGAAATCCGCCTTCAGCCAGCGTTCCTGCACATAAGACCGCCCGTCAAATTGCGCGATGACCTTGCCTGCCGCAAGGTCGGTGCCAAAGCCTGTGGGCGTGTAGAACGCAGGAATACCTGCGCCGCCCGCGCGGATACGTTCGGCCAGCGTGCCTTGCGGCACCAGTTCCAATTCAATTTTGCCCGCCAGATACAGTTCGGTGAACACCCGTGGATCGGCAGACCGGGGGAAGGAACAGATCAGCTTGCGCACCATGCCCTGTTCGATCAGGGCGGCAAGGCCGACATGGCCATTGCCCGCGTTGTTGTTCACCACCACCAGATCACGCGGATGGCCGGTGGCCACATGCCGGTCGATCAGGGCGTGGATCAGTTCGATGGGCGCGCCCGACCCGCCAAAGCCGCCGATCATCACCGTCGCACCATCGCCGATCACGGCAACTGCGGCGGCCAAACTGCCGATAGTCTTGTCCATCAAAGGCTCCTGTCAGGGCGGTTGTCTTGCGGGATACGCGGCCAATGGGGGGGCTGACAATGAAATCTGTGCGATATATGATCTTTGTTGAGATATCGCACAAAAGGGGACACCCGCAATGCTGATCACCGACCGCGATACGATGGGGGGGCTGGCCAAAGGGCTGGCGGTGATTGAGACGTTCGGGGCCGACCGCCCGCGCCAGTCGATTGCCGAGGTGGCGGCGGCGTCAGGGCTGGACCGGGCCACGGCGCGGCGTTGCCTGCTGACCTTGGCGCATCAGGGCTATGCCGATTACGACGGGAAGTATTTTACGCTGACCCCGCGCGTGCTGCGGTTGGGCACGGCCTGCCTTGCCACCATGCCGTTGCCGCAACTGGTGCAGCCCTGGTTGGACCAGTTGTCGGACCATCTGTCGGAAAGCTCGTCTGTGTCTGTGCTGGACGGCGACGAGATTGTGTATGTGGCCCGCGCGGCGCAGCGCAAGGTGATGTCGATTGCGCTGATGCCGGGGTCGCGATTGCCTGCGTTTTGCAGTTCGATGGGGCGGGTTTTGCTGGCTTCCTTGCAGGAAGACGAGGCCCGTTACCTGCTGCTTGCGCGACCGTTGGTGGCGCGCACCCCGCGCACCCTTGTGGACCCGGAGGCCATCATGGCCCGGCTGCAAGAGGTGCGGGTGGCGGGCTATGCGGTGATTGATCAGGAAATCGAGCTGGGGTTGCGGTCCATCGCCGTGCCGGTGCGCAACGCGCGCGGGATCACGGTCGCGGCGTTGAACCTTGGGCTGCCGGTCCGGCAGGAAGGCGCGGATGAGATCGCCCCCCGCTATCTGCCCGCGCTGCATGTGGTGCAGGCCGAATTGCGCAAGGTGTTGCGCTGAGGGGAGATGGGCAGATTGCCTATCCTACGACGCGTCAGTCGGCCCCTTCATCCTCGATGTTCAGGACGGTGCCACAGGCTTTGCAATGTACCGCGTCAAAATCGTGGCGGGTCAACCCGCAGGTCGGGCATTTGTGATGGGCTTTGGCGGGGCGGAGCGTCACCTGCACCAGCCGCAGGAACAGCGAGATGCCAAAGACCATGATGGCGACCGCGATCAGCTTGCCGGGGGTGCCATTCATGGTGATGTCGCCGTAGCCGGTGGTCGTCAGTGTGGTCACCGTGAAATACAGCGCATCGACGTAGTTCACGATCTTGTCGTTGCGGCCAAACTGGGTCTCATACACCAACGCCGTCATCAGGAACACGAACAGCGCAAGATTGATACCTGCGACGATGGTGGATTCGTAGCGTTGGAATTCCGGCACATCGCGGCGCAACTGGCGGCGGGTCTGGGTGGAATGCAGCACGCGGAAAATGCGGGCGACGCGCAGAAAGGCCAAGCCTTCGCCGAGGATCGGGGCCAGAAGCGACGCCACAACCGCGATATCGGCCAGACCATAGGGATGGATCAGGTCACGCAGCGGCGCGCGGCTGACAAACAGGCGGGCCAGCACATCGGCGAGGTAGACCAGCCCGATGATCAGGTCGATGGTTTCGGTATGCGCACCGCGGGGCAGGAAGGAGGTGGCGATCAGGAAAGCGATCGTCACCAT
Organism: uncultured Alphaproteobacteria bacterium; assembly: GCA_963772935.1. Taxonomy (GTDB): domain Bacteria; phylum Pseudomonadota; class Alphaproteobacteria; order Rhodobacterales; family Rhodobacteraceae; genus JANNNF01. The sequence goes on from CAVYZK010000004.1 coordinate 163,063, forward strand.
GTCAAACGCAAGCAGGGCATAACGGAAGCGCACGGCGCGGCGGCTGTCACCTTCATACAGGGCGCGGAGGGTGGCTTTCACGGGCGGGGCTTTCCGGGTTGAAGTCCGTGATATGGCGGGATTTATTGCCTTTCGTCAAGACTTCGGTCTTTAACCCCCTCGGCCGTTGGGCGCGACCAGACGCCAGACATGGGCCGCGCGCTGTAAGACGATCACAGTTGATTTCACGATCCCGACGCGTCGCTACTGTGTTGCTGTGCGCGATGCTGCGGTGAAGACGCCTGCACCGATCAGGCAGCTACCTCCGATCTTGTTGAAGACACCAACGGCTCTGGGGCTGTCTATGACGCGGCGGGCACGTGATGCTATCAGGCCATAGCCGACGGCGTTGGCGAAGGCCAAACCAAGAAACGTGGCTTGGAAGATCAGCAGTTGAGGCAAGAAATCCTTGGTTGGATCAACAAATTGCGGCAGGAAGGCCACGAAGAATGTGATTGATTTTGGGTTGAGCGCAGTCACAAGCCAAGCGTGCGACACCATCTTTGTGGTCGCTACCGCATCTTTCCGAGGGGTTACATTCAGGGTTGACCCCGAACGCCACAACTTGATGCCCAGATACACCAGATAAGCAGCCCCCAAAAACTTCAGCATGGTGAAAAGCGTCGCCGATGACGCAAGAAGAACGCCCAGTCCAAGCATCGAAAGCGACATCGCCGTGAAGTCACCCAGTGCCACACCAACGGCCATTGGCATGGCAGCGCGCATGCCTTGGCCCAAGGCATAGGACACAACGAGAAGGATCGTAGGGCCGGGAATAATGAGCAGAATTGTAGATGCCAGAACGAAGCCCAGCCATGTTTCAAATGCCATAATCGTCACTCTGCATGTGGATGTTCAACGACTGAAGCCAGACGTGATCGTGGTTGTCCAGCCGAAATGCAGTGCGCACAGGGCGGGGTGGATCCTGCCATATGGAAAAGAGTGGTGAGATGTAGAGGGGTATCTGTTCGCACTATCGCAGTGAGCAGGTGGGGCAAGGTTTCCTGAAATGGAAATGGCCTTGTGGGGGAGCGCCTCGCCCTACGATGCGGAGAATGCCAGAGCCTTTCGCGGCCTGCGAACCGCCGTGAAAGGCGCGCATCAGCGCGTTTCATCCTTTTCCGGTATCAAACCATACCGGGCGACCAGTCGCCAGACATGGGCGGGGATCATGTTCTTGATGCGGGCCGGGTGGGCACGCCGCAGGTGCAGGACGGTTTCCACCGCCTTCATTTCCACCCGCGCGCGGGCAAATTCCAGACCACGGGGGCCAATGCGGGGTTGCAGGAAGCTGACAATCGGGCGCAGCCAGTCGGGCATCCGGCGCAGCGGCATACCGCCTGCGGCGCGGGCGGTGTTTTCCATGAAGCCTTTGACCGCCGCATGGCGTTTCCCTTTGTCCGTCAGCGGCTTGGTGGTGAGTTGGTCGCGCAGCAGGGCCAGCAACTCCTCGCCCCTTGCATTGCGGGTGATCACCCATTGGTCACCATCGCCGCCCATGTAACCCACGGTGATATCGGCCAGACGATTGGTGTAATCGACGCAGGTTTTGCAGGTCATTGGAAAGAAATCAGGCGGCAACTGGCTGATCGGCAGTTGCAGGAACGGAATGAAGCGGGGCTTGCGGCCATCGTCAAACCGCAGTTCCACCCGGAAATCGGCGCGGAATTCAAGATAGCTGACGGTTTCGGGCTGTGGGTCCAGCAGGTTCAGGAAGGTGTGGAAATTCTGCGTGGTGGTGTTGTCGGAACAGGGCGTGCCGATCACATAGATGCGGTCGAAATCCAGTTGTTTTTCAAGAGCGCGCAGGGCGTAGACCTGACACGGGATGCCGATCAGCGCGATGCGGCGGTGGCCCGCGGCCCGCGCCGGTTCCAGCAGGGCAAGGGTGGGACCATAGCCCATGCGCATTCCGCGCACTTGCGCAAGATCGGCGGGGTTGGTCACGATCACGGGCTGCGGTTTCCACTTGTCGGCAGGGTCGGGGGCCACGGTCAGCACCGCGTCCACCGCCCCGGTTTCCAGCAACCGCGCCGCAAGGGCTGTGGTGATCCCGGTCCATTGCGCGCCGGGGGATGGGGCCGACAGCCGCGCGCGCAGCATGGTTTGGGTCGGGCCAAAGAACGCCTCGTCCCCCCGTGCCGGGTCGGCCTGCCGCCCATGGGTTTGCTGTTCCAGCCGGGGATAATCGGGCGCGATGAACTGACACGCCTTGCCGCAATCCTTGCCGTCCCCGAGCCGACTGACGCCGCAATCGGTGCACAGGCCGGGGCGGGCATGGCCAGACAAGGTGGGGGCGATAAGGCCATGCGGCGACTGGTCGTTCATGCGGGCTCCGGTCCTTGGGGCCGAAGATAGCACTGTCAGATTTAATTGACAGGGGGTGTGATGCCCCGTGTCAGGCTTGGCCCTACCGCTCCACCAACTCCACCCGGCGGTTCATGGCGCGGCCCGCGTCGGTGCTGTTGGAGGCCAGCGGCGACAGGGGGCCGACGCCAGCGGGCACGGCGCGGTCGGACCCAAGCCCCGCGCGGCGGGTCAGATCGCCCACCACGGCGGCAGCGCGGGCCTGAGACAGCGTCAGGTTGGCCTCATAGGTGCCCACGCTGTCCGTGTGGCCGACGATATAGACATTCAGCCCCGGATTGTCGGTCAGCAGTTTGGCCATTTCCTCCAATGCCGGAGTGGCTTCGGGCGTCAGGGTCGCAGTGCCGAATTCAAAATACACGTTATCCAGCGCGATATGACCATGCTCGGTGATACCCTTGGCCATTTCGGCGGCGCTGGTCATCCGGGCTTGCAGGCCCGCCGAGGTGATCACATCCAGATGGGTGATCGCGCGATTGGCAACTTCGGCAAACTGTTCGTTGCTGTTGAACGCCGTGTATAGCCCGATATGCACGGTGCCATCCGCCGATTGCAGGGCGGTATAGCGTTCGTCGAAATAGCTGCCAAACGCCTGCCCCGAGATGTGGCGAAGGTTTTTCAGATGCCGGTTCGTCGGGTTGATCACCATCTTGCCCAGCAGGGCGTTGGGACTGCCACAGGCACGGCCCACGCAACTGAACAGGGTCTTGTATCCGGCGGCGGTCAGCGCGTCGGTATAGTTGCGGGCCATATCCTCGGCGCTGGTGTCGGGGGGGCTGACGTAAAGGCGGCGCGCGGCTGTGCCCTCGACCAGCGTCGTAGGGGTGCCGGCGCGGGCGTAGGGCCCGGTTGGCAAGTCAAAGCTGCGGTGGCCATCATCCGCCGCCCCGATCAGGCAGGCCCCGGCATAGACCGGCAGGCCGGGAATATCGCCAAAGTCGGGCAGGGCGGGGCATTCGGCATAGGCGGGGGTGGCAAGGCAAAGGGCAAAAAGAAGGGCGCGCATGAAAACACCTGCTTTGGGTCAAGGAATGACAACAGGTTAGGCGGGCAGAGCCTGCATCGGCAAGCAAAAGCTTTGGTCAGTCGGCAAGGTCGGCCCAAAGCGGGAAATGGTCCGACGCGGGTTGATCAGGGTCAGACCACACGCGGCGGATGCGCGGGGCGAGGGCCGGGGGCAGGAAGATATGGTCAAGCTGGCGGTGGCGCTCGGTGCCCGCGATGATCTTGGTGTGGGTGTGCAGGCGGGTGCCAGTGTGGGCCACGGCGTCGATCAGGCCATGGGCATAGCGCGCGCCGGGGTGGTAGGGGGTCTGGCCGGTGAGGGCGATATGCTCGGCGCTGCCCGGTTCCATGTTGAAATCGCCCATCCAGATGGCGTCTGTCGGGCAGGGCGGTTGCGGCTCGCCTTCGGTCCAGTTGCGGGTGGGTTCATCATCGGTGCCGGACCATGGGCCGGTGCTTGGCAGGGTGGCGCGCAGATGGGCGATTTGCGCCAGCCGTTCCTCAACCCCCACATGGGCCAGATGCACCGACAGCACCCGCAACGGGCCTGCGGGGGTGGCTATGCAGGCCTCCAGCGCCGCCGTTTGGGTGTTGATCGGGTCCAGCATCGGCCACAGCGGCAGCAGGTGCAGCCGCGTCCACAGGATCGGCCAGCGTGACAGGATCATCGGGCCGAACTGGCGGCGGCGGCTGCGGTTGCCGGGCAGGCTCGCGTCCATGTCAAAGGCGGGACCGTAGGTGGTGTAGTGGTCGGGCAGCAGGGCTGACAGGATCGCGGGCTGGTCATCGTGGTTGCTGCGCTGCCAGTGGCGGTCCACCTCTTGCAGGGCAATGATATCGGCTCCGGCGATCACTCGGGCGATGCGGGGCAGGTCATAGCGGCCATCCGTGCCGAAGCCGTATTGGATATTGTAGGTCAGCAGGATCATCGCAGGTGCCCCGTTTGTTTTGCGTCAAGTTCGGACATGGACGGGCCGACTGCAAGGCCCCCGTCTGCGCGTTCACAGGACCGGAGGGCAACAGCGGTGGCGGCCTTGTCAATGCCTGGGGCGCAGGCCGTATGATACCCTTCCCAAAACATCAAAAATCAAGCCGCAATGCATCAGAAGGTCAATGGGATGGTCCGCGCCAATTCATGATATTTTCAGCCGGTTCATCATGATTTCCGAGGTGGTGGAAGATGATATCTGGTTGATGATATTTTTTGATATGGATCGGAAGCTATACCTTGCCATCAAGATTTTTCGGATTGATAAATTCAATTGCGATAAACAGAAGATAGTATCAATTCACTCGCTGCGCGCGGCAATATAAAGTATGAACTTTACTGAATTCAATCCATTTTTAACGTAGTCACGATCACTTGCATCGTATACTTGAAGTTCGGAGACTCCACCCTTGTTTTTAAGGTCGTAACTCTTTCTTCCGTCAAAGAAAACAAGATCACTATGCTTTGATGCAAGCGAAACGCGCAGACCGGTTCTGCCAAGTAAAAAACTAATAGTAACGTCATCAGTTTCAAAAAAGCAATCCATCGTCAGATTGCAGCGTTTGCGCTCTGTGTGTGCGCTGGCGTCAGCTTTCTCCAAGCCGATACCTATTTCCATAAACTCTTCATTTGCGTTTGCAGGACTCAGCATAAAATAATTTGAGAATAGAATGCTTACGCAAAACACGAACTGTCTTGAAAAATGACGAGCCGCGGTTCGGCAACGATCCATGGGCAGTTCTCCTGTAGAGAGCGTATCAATTTTGATACAATTTGTTCTTGGGCAAGCTGTTGTCGATCATCCAAGCCTTGCGGGGCGGTTCATGGCGGCCATCTGCGCCAGAACCGTACCGGATGTTGTAGCTCAGCAGGATCATCGCGGCCATTCCAAAGGTCTGCCACAGCTTGCCGGAACCTGCGGCCCGACCGCAAGCCCTTCGACTTATCGCCTGCTTGATTGGTGGGGCCGTGCTGCTACCATCCGCACCGGAGGAGACACCATGACCCTGTTCACCAGCCCCTTGCCGGATGTTGCCATCCGCGACCAATCCATCACCGAACGCCTGTTCGAGGGGCTTGCGGTCGAACCCGACCGGGTGATGATGATCGACGGCCCCACCGGGCGCGCCTTCACCGGGGCGGCGCTGATGGACGCTATTGCGCGGCTGGCAGGGGGGCTGACGGAACGGGGGTTTGGCCGCGGCCATGTGGTGGCGCTGATGGCACCGAACCTGCCGGAATATTGCGTGGTCTTTCATGGCGTCGTCTATGCGGGCGGCACCATCACCACGCTGAACCCGACCTATACAGCACCCGAGGTGAAGTATCAGTTGAACGACGCCAAGGCGGAATTGCTGATCACCATTCCCGACTTTCTGCCGCAGGCGATTGCCGGGGCGGAAGGCACGGGGGTGCGGATGATCGCGGTGATCGGCGGGGCCGAGGGTTTCGCGGCACTGGACGATCTGATGGGCGCGGCTTTGCCTGCACAGGTGCCGGTCGATCTGGACCGGGATGTGGCGGTGCTGCCCTATTCGTCAGGCACCACGGGGTTGCCGAAAGGGGTGATGCTGTCGCACCGCAACCTTGTGGTGAACATCGACCAGACCCAAGGCGTGGCGGGGCTGGTGCGCGGTGAGGCGACGGTGGCTTTTCTGCCGTTCTTTCATATCTACGGCATGAACACCTCGATGAACATGCACCTGGCTTGTGGCGTCACGCTGGTCACCATGCCGCGCTTTGATCTGGCGGGGTTTCTGGGCCATATGCAGACACACCGGGTGCGGATGGTAATGGCCGTGCCGCCCGTGGTGGTGGCGTTGACCAAACATCCGATGGTCGATGAGTATGACCTGTCAGCCTTGAAGATCTTCCTGTCAGCGGCGGCACCCTTGGGGGCGGAACTGTCAGATGCCTGCGCGGCGCGTCTGGGCGCGCGGACGGTGCAGGGCTACGGTATGACCGAACTTTCACCGGTGTCGCATTTCGCGGGTGACGGCTATTTCGTGTCAGGCTCCGCCGGGGTTACGGTGCCCAACACGGTCTGCAAGATCGTGGATGTGGAGTCAGGGGCAGCGCTTGGCGTGGGGCAGGACGGCGAGCTGTGCATCAAGGGGCCGCAGGTAATGCTGGGCTATCTGAACAACCCCGAGGCCACGGCCCGCACCATTGATGCCGAGGGCTGGCTGCATACGGGGGATATCGCGGCCTTTGATGCGGACGGATTGCTGTTCATCAAGGACCGACTGAAAGAGCTGATCAAGGTCAAGGGCTTTCAGGTGGCCCCGGCCGAAGTGGAGGCCGTGTTGCAGACCCATCCGGGGGTGCTCGACGCCGCCGTGATCGGGGTGCCGGACGATGAGGCAGGCGAGGTGCCGATGGCCTTTGTGGTGCCGAAAGGTGAGGTGACGGCAGAAGAGATCGCCGCCTATCCTGAAGGGGCATCTGTCCACCTACAAGCAGCCAAGGGAAATCCGGTTCATCGAGGCCGTGCCGAAATCGGCGAGCGGCAAGATCTTGCGGCGGGTTTTGAAAGGGCAAGTGGTGGGGTGAAGGATCGCAAGGAACCTCTGTACCGCAAGATCAACACCCGCACGCATGGCATTGCGCACCGTACGGGGGGCGAAGCTCGTTGGGCGCGCGGCCGATGATGTTGACGAGGCGCGGGTGGGGGCGATGCACGCAGGACAGCGCAACGGGCTGGATTACACCCCGCTGTTCCGGTTCCTGTTGTCGCGTGTCGGGCGGAACTGGGATGAGGTTTACGCCGAGGCCGTCGCCCGGCTGGACCGGCCCGAGCCGATCTTCTGGCTGGTGGCACAGCGGGTCGAAGACCGCACCCGCGCCGTGCGTCTGGGCGAGAACAGCTATTTCAGCGGGTTGTTCGTGGATGACGACAACCGTCTGGCGGTGGTGGACCCGTCGCTGTCAGTGAACGATATGGAACCAGGCTGCGCCTGTTGTACGCACACGCTGAACGGCTTGCGGTTCACCAAGGCGTTTGTCGCGCGTTAGCTGGGGGCGTTGTGATGCCCACCCCCCACCCCCATCCCCTCCCCACGAGGGGGAGGGGAGGCGCAGTTTATGTGGTGGGGTTTTTGGCTGGGCAGAGTTCGGGTTTTGGTAGTTTTGCGCCCCCCTCCCTCTTGTGGGGTGAGGGGCTTGGTGCGGTCAGTGATCGGCGACCATGGCCGTCGCCTTGGCATCCTCGACCGACCCCTTGGCGCCGTTGAACACTACGTTCAGCGCGACGGCAGCGATTGTTGCCAGCAGGATGCCGCTCTCAATCAGCGGGTGCAGATCATGCGGCATCCATTGTTTGAAATTTGGCGCGATCAGGGGGATCATGCCGAACCCCAAGGATACGGCGACCACGAACAGGTTGTTGCGGTTGCTGGCAAAATCCACCTTTGACAGGATACGGATGCCCGTCGCCGCGACCATGCCGAACATGACCAGGCCAGCCCCGCCAAGGACGGACAGGGGCAAAGCCTCGACCAGCGCGCCCATCTTGGGCATCAGGCCCAGCACGATCAGGATCACCCCGCCCGCCACGCAGACGTAGCGAGACTTGATGCCGGTGACGCCGACAAGCCCGACGTTCTGGCTGAACGATGTGTAGGGGAAGGTGTTGAAAATCCCGCCGATCAGGGTGCCAAGACCATCGGTGCGCAGGCCCAGCCGACAGCATCGGGCGGGTGATTTTCTTGCCGGTGATGTCGCCAAGCGCAAGGAACATGCCGGTGGACTCGATCATCACCACCACCATCACGAGGGTCATGGTGATGATCATCACCGGATCAAACGTCGGCGTGCCAAAGTGGAACGGGGTGATCAGGCCGAACCATGCGGCCTCGCCCACCTTGTCAAAGGCCATCTTGCCGAGGATGGTGGCGAGGACGCCGCCGATCACGATGCCAAGAAGGACCGAGATGTTGGCGACAAAGCCCCGGCCAAACCGGGCGATGGCGAGGATGGCCAGCAGGACGATGGCCGAAATGGCGATATTGCCAAGCGGTGCATAGGCGGGGTTTGCGGCTTTGGCGGCGAGGGCAAGGCCCGGCGGCACCTCGGGGATCGCGGCGCCTGTGGCGGCAAGGTCTGTCACGGCCTTCAGCCAGTCGGCATGGGCGGGGTCGATGATCATCGGGGCCGTCGGGCCAACCGGGTTGCCGAAGATCCAGTTGATGCCGATCCGCATCAACGACACACCGATGACAAGGATGATGGTGCCGGTCACAACGGGCGGAAAGAACCTCAGCATCCGGCTGACCAAGGGTGCGATGAGGATAGAGATCACCCCCGCCGCGATGATCGCGCCAAAGATGGCGCGGGCGCCTTCCGCCCCCGGCGTCGTGGTGCCGATGGCAACCATCGGCCCGACCGAGGCGAAGGTCACGCCCATCATCACCGGCAGTTTGATGCCGAACCATTGGGTTGCGCCAAGCGACTGGATCAGGGTGGCAATGCCGCAGGCGAACAGGTCTGCCGAGATCAGGAACGCCACATCGGCGGGGTCCAGTTTCAGCGCGCGCCCCACGATCAGCGGCACGGCAATGGCCCCCGCATACATCACCAGCACATGCTGCAAGCCAAGGGCGAACAGCTTGGGCGGGGCGATGATCTCATCTACCGGATGGGTGGTCATGGGTCTTCTCCCTCGGGGCGTTTATGTTCGCGCCGTCTGTGCGCTGCCCCTATGGCGCACTCCGGTTAAGGGTCAGGGGGCGAGCACGGTCCAGGGGGCCGCGTAGCGGTGTTCCTCAAGGTTCGGGGTGGCACCGATCCGGTCCACCACTGCAAACAGGCCGGGGGCGGCCAGCGGCGTCAAGACGCCGTGCCATGTGCCACGGTGCAGGTTTATGCCCTGCGCACCGTTTGTCAGAAACGCCAATGGCGCTGCCTGCGGGTTAAGCGCCACGATGATCAGGAACGGGTGCTGGTGCATCGGGATGAAGGCCTGACTGCCGTCTGGGTGCCGCTCGATCAGGTCGAAGCTGTACGGAAGTTGGCGGGGTTCGGCGTTGAAGATGGAAATCCCGGCGCGGGCGTCGCCAAAGTCCAGCGTGGCGCGGTCGTGGTGGCGTTGGCAAAGACCTGCGTTGATCAGCCGATGGTCGCCGGTGGCGTCCAGCACATCGCCGAAGGGGGCAAAGGTTTGGCGGGTCAGGGGGAGGGGGATCAGATTACGCATGGTGCCCCTTGGGCTGCGGGCGGACCGGGGGACTTCACGTCCCCCGGACCCCCTGTGGGATATTTAGAGACAGAAAATGTCAGGGGCGGGAGGTGAAGGGGCCGCGCAGGTTCGCGTGGCGGTTCTGATCTTTGTACAGCAGATACCGGAAGGGGCCGGGGCCTGCGGCGTAGCAGGCTTGCGGGCAGAAGGCGCGCAGCCACATGAAATCGCCGGCCTCGACCTCGACCCAGTCGGAGTTCAGTTTGTAGACGGCCTTGCCTTCAAGGACATACAGCCCGTGTTCCATCACATGGGTTTCTTCAAACGGGATCACGCCGCCGGGTTGCAGGGTCACGATGTTGACCTGCATGTCATGGCGCAGATCGTCATGCGCGATGAAGCGGGTCGTGGCCCAACGGCCCTGCGTGTCGGGCATCGAGGCCGGGGTGTGGTGCTGTTCGTTGGTCACGAAGGCGGGCGGGGCGTCGTAGCCGGGGGCGGGTTCGTAGAGCTTGCGGATCCAGTGCAGCTTGGCAGGCTCGCTGTGGCTGTTGTGCAGGGTCCAGTCCGCGCCCGCAGGCAGGTAGGCATAGCCGCCGGGGGCGAGTGCATGGGTATCGGCGCCGATGGTCAGGGTGGGGCGGCCGTGGGTGACGAACAGGACGCCTTCCACCCCGGCGTCGGGTTCGGGGGTCGTGGACCCGCCACCGGGGGAAATGTCGAGGATGTATTGCGAGAAGGTCTCGGAAAAGCCGGTCATCGGGCGGGCGATGATCCATGCCCGGGTGGCGGTCCAGCCGGGCAGGTGACTGGTGACAATCTCGGTCATCACGCCACGCGGGATGACCGCATAGGCGGTGGTGAAGATCGCGCGCCCGGTGTGCAGGGTGGATTGGGGCGGCAGGCCGTCGCGGGGGCTGGCGTAGGTGGTCATCGGGGTTCCTTGTGGCAGTAGGATGGGCAATCTGCCCATCCGAAGATCGTAAAAGGCGCGAAGGTTATGGCAGCAGGTCGGTCAGCCGCAGCGCGGCGATCCGTTCGACCTGCGCGCAGGCGGTGGCAAACTCGGTGGCGGTGTCATTGGCGATGCGGGTCTGGAAAGCCGCAAGAATCTGCGCCTTGGTGTTGTCGCGCACGGCGATGATGAAGGGGAAGCCGTGGCGGGCGACGTAAGCCTCGTTCAGCGTCTGGAACTGGCTGCGCTCAGTATCGGTCAGGCTGTCCAATGCGGCGCTGGATTGTTCGGCGGTACTTTCCGGCGTCAGGCGTTTGGCGGCAGCGAGTTTGCCCGCAAGGTCGGGGTGGGCGGTCAGCACCCCCATGCGTTCCTGCGGCGACGCCGTGCGGAAGATGCGGCACAGGGCATTGTGCAACCCTACGGCGCTGTCATGCGCGGGGCCAAGCTCCAGCGCATGGGCGCGGGCGGCGATCCATGGGGAGTGTTCAAAGATGCCGCCATAACGCGCCACGAACGGGTCCAGCGGCATCTGCGACGGGCGGGCATAGCGTTTGTGCGGGTGGGTTTTGGCCCAATGCCGGGCGATATCGCCACGGGTGGCGAACCACACGCCATCATGCGACGCGGCATAGTCGAGAAAGCGGATCAGCCCTGCGATCTTGCCGGGGCGGCCGATCAGGCGGCAGTGCAGACCGATGGAGAACATCTTGGCCATCCCCGCCTCGCCTTCGGCGTAGAGGGTGTCAAAGCTGTCCTTGAGGTAGTGAAAGAACTGCATGCCATCGGTGTAGCCGGGGGCCGTGGCAAAGCGCATGTCGTTGGCCTCCAGCGTATAGGGGATCACCAACTGGTCGCGGGGGCCGACCTCGCGCCAATAGGGCAGATCGTCGTCGTAGGTGTCGGATATCCAGTCGAAGGCCCCGGTTTCGGCGGTCAAATCCACGGTGTTGAGCGAGCAGCGCCCGGTGTACCAGCCGCGCGGCGGATCCCCCACCACCTCGGTGTGCAGGCGGATGGCCTCGGCGATCTGGGCGCGTTCTTCCTCAATCGGCATGTCGCGGTGATCGACCCATTTCAGGCCATGGGACGCAATCTCCCACCCCGCCGATTTCATCGCCGCCACCTGTTCGGGGTTGCGGGCAAGGGCAGTGGCGACGCCGTAGATCGTGACGGGCAGGGCGCGGGCCGTGAACAGGCGGTGCAGGCGCCAGAACCCGGCACGCGCGCCATAGTCGTAGAGCGACTCCATGTTCCAGTGCCGTTGCCCCGGCCAAGGCGCGGCCCCGGCGATATCGGACAGGAAAGCCTCGGACCCGCCGTCGCCGTGCAGGATGTTGTTCTCGCCGCCTTCCTCATAATTCAGCACCAGGGAAATGGCGATCTTCGCCCCGCCCGGCCACGCGGCATCGGGGGGCGTCGGGCCGTGGCCACGGAAATCACGGGGGTAGCGGTGCAAGGGATGCTCCTTTGGCGGCAGGCATCTTCACCTTAGGATGGAAGATGGGCAGAGTTTTTCAAATTATCCGCGAAAGACTTGCATGGCACGCGGGGTGTCGCAAGCTTTGGCAAATCGTGGCTTACTGCCTGCGACAAGGACAAGGGAGAAACCGATGGGAACGGGCCGGGTGACAACGCATGTGCTGGACACCGCACGGGGCAAGCCTGCGGCGGGGGTGGTGATCACGCTGTACCGGGTGACGGGCAACAGCCACAAGAAGATCGCCGAGACGGTGACCAATGCCGACGGGCGCACCGATGCGCCGATGCTGACGGGTGCTGCGCTGACGGCGGGGTATTATGAGCTGATCTTTTCCGCGGGCGACTATCTGCGCAGCACGGGGCAGGCGGTGGGCGACGTGCTGTTTCTGGACCAGATTCCCATCAGGTTCGGCGTGCCCGACGCCGACCAGCACTATCACGTTCCCTTGTTGATCAGCCCATTCGCCTATTCCACCTATCGCGGCAGTTGAAACCTGACTTGCGGGACCGGGATGATGTGTGGTTTGTGACGGGGCAATTTGACCTTTCATGGAGCCATCCTGATGTTTCGTTTTTCTGCTTTTGCCGCTGCCCCCGTATTCGTGCTGTTGATGGGCGGCGTTGCCCATGCCGCGCTGACCGCTGATCAGGTCTGGGCGGGCTGGAAAGAGGCTGCAACCTCGGCTGGCCTGACCGTCACCGCTGCGACCGAAGTGTCGGATGGCGGCGTGCTGACCCTGAACGGGGTGACGGTTACGGGTGCAGGCGGCAAGGGGGGCGTGACGATTTCCGACATCACCCTGACAGAGGAAGATGATGGCAGCGTCACGGTGGAACCTGCGGCCGAGATCAAACTGGCACGGCCGGATGACACCGGCAACGCAGTGGTCACATCCGAGGCGCTGGTGATTTCGGTGTCTGAAGGCGAAACCGGGCTGGACTATGGCTTTGTGGCCGATGCCATGAGCCTGGTATATGATACCAACGGCCCTGCTGCCGTCCCTGCCGCCGAGGGTGCGGAGGCTGCGACAGCGACAGCAAATGGCTCGGTGTCGTTCACCGGCCTCGAGGGCGGATTTGCCGGGGCTGCGGGGGATAATAATGCGGTGTCGATCAGCCTTGCTGCTGATGAGTTGGCCTATGACTTGCAAAGTGCCGACGCCAGTGTGAACATGAAATCCGCGCAGACCAGTACATCGCAGGATTTGGTTGCGCAGATTGATCTGACCTTGCCCAAGACGCTCGCCCTGTCGGCCCTGACCAGCCCCGAAGCGTTTTCGGCGGCGCTGAAAGAAGGGATGGCATTGGTTGCCACGGTCGAGCAAGGCGCAGGCACCGGCACCAGTGTGGATGAAAATCCGTTCATGCCGATGAACCTGACCTATTCCGGCGCGCCGGGGAAAACCACACTCAGTGTCGATGCCGCAGCCGTCGTGGCGGATTCCGAGGCCGAGGGGATGGAGATCACCCTGAAATCCGCGATGATCCCGGTGCCGCAGGTGACGCTTAAATCCGGTGCGCTGAAGGTCGGCATGACGATGCCGCTGATCGCGGGTGAAGTGGCGGGCGACTACCGTCTGCTGCTGAACCTGGCCGATGTGGTGTTGGGCGAAGAGGCTTGGTCTTTGTTTGACGCAGGAAAGGTGCTGCCGCGCGATCCGGCACAACTGACGCTGGATGTGGGCGGCAAGGCCAAGATTGATGTTCTGGCACTGGCAGCCGCGCAGGACAAAGGCATGGTCGAGGTGACCCCGCCGGAACCCCAAAGCTTTGACATTCGCGCGCTGACCTTGTCGGTCGCGGGGGCTGTGCTGACAGGGTCGGGGGCGTTTACGTTTGACAACGCTGCTGCGGCCACGGGTGGCGCGCCGGTGCCGGTTGGCACGGCAGAGGTCGCCCTGACGGGTGGCAATGCGCTGATCGACGGTTTGGTCAAGACAGGGTTGCTGTCCGAGGAAGAATCGGCCGGACCGCGCATGATGCTGGGCGCGTTTGCGACCCCGGGGGCAGAGCCTGACAGCGTGACCTCCAAGATTGAGGCCAAGGCCGATGGGCAGATCTTGGTGAACGGTCAGCGCGTCAAGTAAGATGCGCAGGCAAACGCCCGCCGGTCTGATCGACCGGCGGGCGTTCTCTGTTACGATGGCTGATCAGGCGAAGATGTAATCGCCTGCCACAGGGGCTGCGACGTTCACCAGTGTGAACTGGAAATCGCCAATCGCATCGCCGTCGATATCAACAAGCACCACAGTATCGACACCCGACGCGGTGGTGGTGATATCACCGAAGGTCACGTCGAAATCCGACAAGTCCAGCTTGTCGGTGCCAGACACGAAATCCAGCACCCGGTCGCTGCCTACGTTGCCCGAAAACACGAAGGTATCGCTGCCGGTGCCGCCGATGTAGCTGTCATCGCCTGCGTTGCCATCCAGCACGTCGTTGCCCGCACCGCCGACCAGAAAGTCATTGACCCGGCTGCCGGTCACAGTGTCATCGCCCATACCTGCGTTGACATAGTACGACCGGACCTCATCCGACTCATCGAAGCTGTTGTTGGCGCTGGTGCCCAGTTGCACGACGGAAAACTGATCGCCCCGTGCTGTGCCGCTGACCAGATCGCGCACGTCAAAGGTGAAGGCTCCGGTGCTGACGAAACGGGTGCCTTCATCATCAAACCGGCTGATATCGCCCGACAGGGCGTCCGATGCGCCTTCGGCCTGCACGCGCACGGCAAAGCCGCTGTCCTGATTGGCAAGGGTTCCCGCATCACGGGCCGATCCGTTACCAACCTCGGCGCTGGTGAAGGTCAGGCGCACTTGGGTCGTGGTTGCTGCGGCTGCGATATTCACCGTATCCATGCCGCCCCCCAGATCGGCGCGGTCGCGGCCATCGGTGTTGACGTTCAGAATGGCGGTGTCGTCGCCGCTGCCGCCAAAGAGACGGTCCGTGCCGCCGCCACCGATGAAGCTGTCATTGCCGATGCGACCCTGCAGAATGTCATCCCCCGCACCGCCGACCAGAAAGTCATTGGCTGACCCGCCGATGACCACATCATCGCCCATGCCGGCGTTGACATAGGTGGTGCGCGCAGAGGCGGACTCGTCGATCCGGTTGGCGCTGCTGGTGCCCAGTTGCACGACGTTGAACTGATCACCCCGCGCGGTGCCGCTGACCAGATCGCGCACGTCAAACGTAAAGGCTCCGGTGCTGACAAAGCGGGTGCCTTCATCATCAAACCGGCTGGCGGTGCCGATCAGGGTATCGCCATCATCTTCGGCCTGCAGGCGCACGGCCAGACCGCCGTCCTGATTGGCCAGCGTACCTGCATCCAGGCCATTGCCATTGCCGACTTCCGCACTGGTAAAGGTCAGGCGCACCTGCGTGCTGCCCGTGCCCACCCCCACGTTGACAGTATCCATGCCGCCGCCCAGATCGGTTGCATCAGTGCCATCGGTGCCCGTGTTGAAGATCGCCAGATCATCGCCGCTGCCGCCGAAAATCCGGTCATTGCCGCCGCCGCCGATGAAGCTGTCATTGCCGATGCGGCCTTGCAGGACGTCATCCCCCGCACCGCCGACCAGAAAGTCATTGGCCGACCCACCGATCACGCTGTCATTGCCCATGCCCGCATTGACGTAATAGGCGGTGGTCTCGGCGGATTCGTCAAAAAGGTCTGCGTTGAAGGTGCCAAGCTGCACCACGTCGAACTGGTTGCCACGCGCGGTGCCGCTGACCAGATCGCGCACGTCAAAGGTGAAGCTGCCATTGCTTTCAAAGCGAATGCCTTCGTCATCAAAACGGCTTTCGGCCCCGAC
This sequence comes from uncultured Alphaproteobacteria bacterium, assembly GCA_963772935.1. Classification (GTDB taxonomy): domain Bacteria; phylum Pseudomonadota; class Alphaproteobacteria; order Rhodobacterales; family Rhodobacteraceae; genus JANNNF01. The sequence goes on from CAVYZK010000004.1 coordinate 178,890, forward strand.
CAGCACGTCAGACGCGCCTTCAGATTGCAGATGCACGGCCAGACCACCGTCCTGATTGGTCATCGTTCCGGCATCACGGGGGGCATTGTTGCCGACTTCGCTGCTGGTGAACGTCACCCGGACCTGGTTGGTTTCGGGCAAAGCGTCGATGATCAGAGCGTCATCCCCCACGCCAAAATCAATGTTCAGCGCTGTGTCGGTGTCGATATTGAATTGAACGGTATCATCGTTTTCCATGGTGATTATCCTGTAATAAATGACATCTGACCCGACGCAGACTGCGAAGGACGGAATTGGCTACCGCGCCCGGACAGATCCGGGGGTGCGTCGCTTACCCGTGCGTAGATACGTAGAAAGCCTGCCAAGGTTGCAGGCTGGCCCCCCAAGGCAGGTCACAAGAAGGTGAGGGTTGCGTGATCAGGCGGCTTGGGTCAGGTCTTGTCGCGGCGCAGGGGTTGCAGCAGCAGACGGTCCAGCCATTGGTCGCGCGGGGTGGCGAAGGCCCCGATGCCGGTGATCACCCCGTTTTGCCCGGCTACAGGGGCTGCGCGGTAGGTGCCAAACAGCCGGTCCCACCATGGCAGGGTAAAGCCATAGTTGCTGTCGGTTTCCACCCGCAGGACGGAATGGTGGATGCGGTGCATGTCGGGCGTGACCAGCACCAGCCGGATCAGCCGTTCCACCCGTTCAGGCAGGCGGATGTTGGCGTGGTTGAACAGGGACGACGCGTTCAGCAGCACCTCGAACGCCAGCACCGCCACGGCAGGCGGGCCAAGCAGGGCCACGACGACCAGCTTGATCGCCATCGACAGCACAATCTCGACCGGGTGAAACCGCAGGCCTGTCACGGTGTCCACATCGGGGTCGGCGTGGTGCATCCGGTGCAGCCGCCACAGCCACGGCACGGCATGGAACACGCGGTGTTGGGTCCAGATCGCCAGGTCCATGATCAGGATCGTCAGCACAACTTCGGCCCACACAGGCCAGTCCAGCAGGTGGAACAGGCCCACGCCCCGACCCTGCGCCCAGACCGCCACCCCGACCGCCGCGACCGGAAAGACCAGCCGCACCAGAACCGCATCAATCGCCACCAGCGCAAAGGTGTTGGACCAGCGCAGCAGGCGCGGCAGGTCTTGCCGCCTGTGTGGCGCTGCCAGTTCCCAGACCATCATCCCGGCAAGGACCGTCAGAAAGACCGTCAGCCGGATGGCGGTCCCCTGCTCCATTCAGCGCCCTTGCCACACCGCCGCGATGTAGTTCGCGGTCATCAGGTCCAGATGCGCACCGCCGCCGTTTTTGGCAATCGTGATGTCATCGGGGTTGGTGCGGGCATAGGTTTCGGGCGGGTCGTAATAATCGGCGAGGATATCGGCATCCGTGATGGCCCCCGATTTCAGCGGCTCGATCAGCTCGCCGATATGGTGAATGGTGGTGGCGCGGCTGTCCACGAACAGGCGGGCGCGCTGCATGGCCGTATCGTCCACCTCACGCATCTTGGGGTTATAGGCCCCGATCAGATCCAGATGCTGGCCGGGTTGCAACCATTCCCCCTTTATCAGTGGCTCTGTCGCCATCGTGCAGGTGCAGATCACATCTGCCGCGCGCACCGCCGTTTCCAGATCATCCGCCACGCCATGCCCCATGGCGGCGGCACTGGCGCGCGTCCTGCTCCAGATCGTAAATCGCGCGTCGGGCCAGAGACTGCGGTAGGCATCGACCATCGAATGCGCCACGGTGCCCGCCCCAACGATCAGGAAATTGCGGCTGTCAGGCCGCGCAAGGCGCGATGCCGCAAGCAGGCTGTCGCCAGCCGTTTTCCATTTGGTCACAAGGTGGAAATCGACCAGCGACGTCAATTCGCCCGTCTTGTCGTCAAACAGGTTGACCACGCCGTTGACGGTGGGCTTGCCGATGGCGGCGTTGCCCGGCACCACGGTGGCGACCTTGACCAAGGCCCCCAGCCCGTCAATCCACGCGGCACGGTCCAGCATCGTATCCGTGCCCCGGAACAGGAACAGATCGTTGATCTGGGCGCGGGGCAGGCGGTGGCCAGCCTCCAACGCCTGGGTCAGGCCTGCCCATGTCAGCAGGGGTTCGGCCTCGCGGCCAATGTAGGGAACGGTCATGCGGCCTCCAGTTCTGTCAGCAATCCAAGGCCCACCAGACGCGACGCCCACCCCTGCGGCCCGGTAAACACATGGCCCTGCCAGCCGCGCGCGGTGGCGGCGGCGATGTTTTCAGATTTGTCATCGACAAAGATCAGAGCGGCAGGGGGCAGGCCGCAATCAGCCTCGACCGCCGCATAAATCGCGGGGTCGGGTTTCAGCATCCGCATCCGGCCCGACACATATTCGCGGTCAAATTCGTTCAGGAAATCGAACCGGGTCTGGGCAAAGGCAAAGGTTTCATCGCCAAAGTTGGTCAGCGCGAACACCGGCACCCCCTTGGCCCGCAAGGCCCGCAGCAGGCGCACGGAATGGTCGATCACCGGGTCCACCATCTGCACCCAGTCATCATGCCACCAGCGAATTTCGGTGGCCCATGCCGGGTGGGCATCGGCCAGACCGTACAGCGTGGCGCGGAACGCGGCCCCGCCGTCAATGGCCAGATTGGCCGCCTCGATCGGCACCTCGGCGAACAGGGCGCGGCGGCGGTCTGCGCCGATGCGGGCGTCGTAGAACGCATCCGGGTTCCAGCCGATCAGCACATTGCCGATATCAAAGATCACCGCTTGGGGCTGCAACATCCTGAACCTTCCGTCGTATCGTTTCCCGCCAGAGCGTATAAAGCCCGGCCCCGCAGATCAGCGCAATCCCCACCCAGCCTGTCGCGTCGGGCAAGGTGCCAAAGATCACCGCGCCCCAGAAAATCGCCATCGGCATGCCAATATATTCAAAGGGTGCGATCAAGCGCGGCCTCGGTGGTGCGGTAGGCCTGCGACATCATCATGCCGCCGATGCCCACGGCAAAGCCGGTGGCCCCGAATGCCCACCAGTCGGTCATCGCAGGCACGATCCACGGGCGGAACAGAAAGGCCAGCGACGGGTCGGATGACCCTGACAAATGCCCATCCCCCACCCACAGCCCCATGGTGGAAGATACCACGATGAACCCCGCCTGCACATAAAAGCTGAAGGTCATCGCCGATTCCGTATCGCGCATCCGGCGGGTCATCATGTGGCTGGTGGCATAGCAAAACGCCGAGATCAGCACGAGGATCGCCGCAGGCTGGATCACCCCAGCCCCCGGGCGCAGCATCACGATCACGCCCAGCAATCCCACCCCGACCGCAGCCCACCGACGCGGGCCGACAGCCTCGCGCAGGAAGACCGCCGACATGGTGGTCACCAGCAGGGGGGCGATGAAGGCGGTGGCGACGGCATCGGCCAAAGGCATGGCGGCAAGGCCAAGGAAGTAGGTGACGTTCGACACCATCACCACTGACACCCGAAACAGATGTTCCTTGGGGCGTCGGGTGATCAACTGGCGAAACCCCGTGCCGCTGATCACGATCACCGCCGCGATCAGCACCATCCCGATCAACGCGCGGATCAAGATCACCTGATGCAGCGCGTAGGTGCCTGACAGCGCCTTGATGGCAAGGTCATTGACCGACAGGATCAGCGCCCCGCCAAGGGCGAACAGAATGCCCGTGACGGGGCGGCTTGGCGGTACGGCAGTCATGCGGTCACTTGAGGCCGGGTGCGGCGGGGCGTCTGTTCTGCCCGCGACATGGGCGGGCCAGTTACGCCTTTGCCGCGCGCACCAGCCGCTCCAGCACTTCAAGAAAGCGGGATCGGTCAGCCTTGGAAAACAGCTTGCCGCCGCCTTGGCGGAACGGGTCGGCGGACCGCAGATCCTGCATCAGATCACGGGTGGCCAGCACATTGCCGATGTTGCGTTCGTGCAGTTCTTCGCCGTTGTGCTTCAGAACCTTGGCCCCTGCCGCCACGCATTTCGCGGCCAGGGGAATGTCGCCCGTCACCACCACATCGCCCGGACCGCAAGCCTCGGCGATCCACTTGTCGGCCTCGTCCGGGCCATCGGCCACGAAGACCGATTCCACCAGCGGATTGGCCGAAGGCCGGATGCCACCGTTGGACACCAGCACCATCCGCATGCCGTGCCGGGTGGCGACGCGTTCCGCCTCGGCCTTGACCGGGCAGGCGTCGGCGTCGATGTAGATGGTCATGGCCGCGCCCCAGAAATGAACGCCTCAGGCATGCAGCGCGCCTGCGTGGAAGGCGACGTGTTCCTCCATGAAGGTGCTGATGAAGAAATACGAATGGTCATAGCCCTTCTGCATCCGGAACGACCCGCCTTGGCGGCGTTCGGCCATCGCCCCGGCCAAAGCCTCGGGTTTCAGCAGATCGACGAACTGGTCGGCGGTGCCTTGATCAATCAGCATCGGCCCGTCAAAGCCCCGTTTGCGCATCAGCAGGGTCGCGTCATGCGGGGCCCAAGTGGCCTCATCCGGCCCCAGATAGGCGCTGAACTGCTTGCGGCCCCAGTCGCTGGCGGTGGGATTGCAGATCGGCGCAAAGGCCGAAACGGACCGGAACCTGCCGGGAAAGGACATCGCGATGGTCAGCGCGCCGTGGCCGCCCATCGAATGGCCGCTGATGGATTGTGCCACCTCGGCCAGCGGAAACGTGTTGAACAACACGCGCGGCAATTCATCCGTCATGTAATCCCACATGCGGAAATGGGGAGCCCAAGGGTTTTGCGTGGCGTTGACGTAAAACCCGGCCCCCTGACCCAGATCATAGGCGCTGTCGTTGGCCACACCGTCGCCGCGCGGCGAGGTATCGGGGAACACCACCGCAATGCCCGCCTCGGCGGCCCAGCGCTGCGCGCCGGATTTCACCATGGCGTTTTCGTGGGTGCAGGTCAGGCCCGACAGAAACCACAGCAGCGGCACCGGGCCATCCTCGGCTACTTCGGGCAGGAACAGGCCGAACGTCATGTCACAGGCACAGGCGCTGGACGCATGGCTGTAGACCCCTTGGGTGCCGCCATAGGCCCGGTTTTCGGACAAGGTTTTCATCAGCAAGCTCCTATCTATGGGGTCACAAGGGCGATCACGCCCGTCACGGTCAGCACAGAGGCCACGGTTGAAATCAGGATCGCGGTAGAAACCCGCTGCGGCGCAATACCGTAATGCTGCGCCAGAATATAGACGTTGCCTGCAACCGGCAGGGCGGCGGCGGCAATCATCACGCCCGCCGCATACGGGTCTACCGCGAACACATACAGCGCCATCACGGCCACGGCACACGGATGCAGCACCAGCTTGGCAAACGACAGCCAGACCGCCACTTCAACGCGTTCCGCCGTACGTCCGGCCAGCGAGGCCCCAATGGCAAACAGCGCGCAGGGGGTGGCGGCGGCCCCCAGCAAGGTCATGAATTCATTGACCGGAATGGGCAAAGTAAACCCCGATGCGCCCCAAGCCAGCCCCAGCACGATCGACACAATCATCGGGTTGCGCACAAGACCCAAGCCCAGCACGCGGAAAATCCCAAGGCTCATCCGTCCTTCGCGCAGGCCCGCAATCAGCATGGTCAACACCGATGTGAACACGATCAGATCGACCGACAGCACCAGCAGGATCGGCCCAACCGCGCGCGGACCGATCAGCAGGGTCAGCATCGGTATCCCCAGAAACCCCACATTGCCGATCACCCCGCAATGGGCCTCCATCACCGCTTCTTGCGCGCCCGTGCCCCGCATCAGCGCCACCCCGGCGACCAAAGCCCAGACGAGAGTAGACGCGCACAGGTAAGCCCAGATGAACGGCCAACTGAACACCTCGCCCAAAGACAGGTTGGCAGCAAAGCCGAACACCATGGCGGACAACGGGAAATAGAACACGAATTTGGTCAGATAGGCCGTTGCCTCCGGCGTGAAAAACCGCGCCCGCCCGGCCAGATAGCCCAAGGCGATGACAGCAAAGAACGGCAGAGTTTTCAGCAGGATTGGCAGCATGGGCTTTGGTGTCATGCCTGACAGGCAGGGGCAAGACGGGCCATGGCGCGATCAGGGGTTTTCCGGGCACGCGCCGCGTCAGAGCGGTGCTCATGGCCTCAGATTTCGGCAGCCCCCGCCGCAAACACGGTCATCACCTGATCCAGCGGCTTCTTGCGCTTGGCGACCGCAGGCACGGTTGCATCGTCAGACGGATAGCCGACGGGCAGAATCATCACCGGCTTTTCCTGCGCGGGTCTGCCGCACATCTGGGCCAGAAACTTCATCGGGTTGGGGGTATGTTCAAGGCAGACCAGACCGGCGTGATGCAGCGCAGCAATCAGAAAGCCGGTCGCGATGCCAACACTTTCCGGCACATAGTAGTTCTTGTACCGCGCGCCATCATCCGTCACGCCATAGCGCTGCGCGAACACCACGATCAGCCATGGCGCGTCGGTCAGATGCGGCTTGGATACCCCGGTGCCAATGGGTTCCAACGCGGCCAGCCATTCATCACCCGCGCCGCCCGCGTAGAACGCAGCCTCCTCGGCCTCGGCTTCGGCCCGGATGCGGGCTTTCATCGCGGGGTCAGCGATGGCGACGAAATGCCAGGGCTGATGGTTGGCCCCACTGGGGGCCGTGGCAGCAGCAGCAATGCAGGCGCTGATCACCGCCTGCTGCACCGGGCGGCTGGAATAGTGCCGCACGGAATGGCGCTTGCGCATGTAGTCCAGAAATCCCTGCGCGTCAGCCAAGGCAATGTCAGGGTCTTTTTGCACCCGGTCGGGCAGCGGCAGAGCCTGATAGCGCACCTCGCCTTTGCGATACATCACCCACCCCCGATCAATGCCCCTGCTGCGAACACCAGACCACCGCCGACCACCACCTGCAAGGCCGCGCGCAGGAACGGGGTTTCCATGTAGCGGTTCTGAATCCACGCAATCGCCCACAACTCCACAAACACCACCACCATTGCAATCGTGGTGGCGGTCCAGAAATCACTGATCAGATAGGGCAGGGCGTGGCCAAGCCCCCCCACCATGGTCATCAGGCCACTGGCGAATCCCCGCTTCCACGGACTGCCCCGGCCCGACAACACGCCATCGTCATGTGCGGCCTCGGTGAACCCCATCGAAATGCCTGCGCCTACCGATGCCGCAAGCCCGACCAGCAGCGTGGTGTGCGTATTCTGCGTGGCAAAAGCGGTCGCGAAAATCGGCGCGAGGGTGGACACCGACCCGTCCATCAGTCCCGCCAGCCCCGGCTGCACCCATGTCAGGATGAACTGGCGTTTCGCGGTGCTGTCCTCGGTGGCGCGGGCGTCCTCGGGCAGGGCGGCTTGCAGCCCATCGGCGCGGGCCTCGTGCCCGGCTTCGGCCTGCGCCAGATCGCCCAGCAAGGCGGCGGGTGGCGGCGTCGGTGGTGCGGGCGGCGGCGCGTTCGTAAAACGCGCGGGCCGCCTGCTCCATCGCCTGTGCTTCGCCCCGGATGGTCTGCAGGCTCAGCGTCTGCGCCAGCCAGACCGGACGGCGGGCATAGAACCCCGCCACATGCTCGCGCCGGATCAGGGGGATCATGTCACCAAACCGGGCGCGGTGCAGGTCGATCAGGCGTTGGCGGTGGCTGTCTTCCTCGACCGCCATCGCGGTGAACACAGCCGCCGTGGCCGCATAATCGGTGCGCAGTTTTTCAGCATAGGTCCGGTAAATGCGGGCATCGTCTTCCTCCGAGGATATGGCAAGCGCCAGCACCTCTTGTTCCGACAGATCAGCAAAGCGGCGGCGGGTCAGGGAGGAGAGCATGGGAGGAGACCTGTAGTTTGGAATCATTCTAATTTAACGGACCAGCCGGCCGCTGCAAGAGGGGAGTGAAAAATGAACAGAGCAGTTCACTTTCCGCTTGCCAAACTGAACGACTCGGTTCAGTTATATCTGAACTAAACAGTTCAGATATGGAGATCTGCGATGAAAATCCTCCCCGCCGCCCTGGTTGCCCTGATGCTTGTGGCCAGCCCTGCCGCTGCGTTTTCGGTTGATATCAACCTGCCGAACCTGACCTTTCCGGACGATGTAACGACCTCGACCAAAGGCTGTGATCCCGTGCAAACCACAGTCTGTGCGCCGACAAACTGAAGCGGTCCGGTCCGGCTTGCCGCCCGCGCTCCAGATGATCTATGGTTGCCCAAAGGGGACGCCATGATCGCTGCTGCACAGATTACCCCGGTTCAGGCCGAGGGCCGCAAGGGCCGCAAATACGATCAGGTGCTGGAAGGCGCGCGGACGGTGTTTCTGCGCGATGGCTTTGACGGCGCCTCGGTTGACGATATCGCGCGCGAGGCGGGGGTCAGCAAGGCGACCCTTTACAGCTATTTCCCGGACAAGCGCCTGCTGTTCATGGCGGTGGCGCAACTGGAATGCCGCCGTCAGGCCGACGAGGCCGAGGCGGTTATCGACGACACCGCCCCGGTGGCGCAGGTGCTGACCGAGGCTGCCACCCGGATCACAGCCTTCGTGCTGTCGGATTTCGGCCAGCGGGTGTTCCGTATCTGCGTGGCCGAAAGCGATCGCTTTCCGGGCTTGGGGCAAGAGTTTTACCAATCCGGCCCCCTGCTGATCCGTGAGCGGTTGTCAGAACACCTGCAGTGTTCCATCGCGCGCGGGGAATTGGTGATCGACGATGTAACGCTGGCGGCGGATCAGTTCATCCAACTGTGCAAGGCGGATCTGCATGAGCGCATGATCTTCGGCATGGCCGATAGCTGCACGGTGGCGGACCGGACGCGGATCATCGACGGGGCAGTTGCCATGTTCATGGCGCGGTATGGGGTGCGGGGGTAAGCGCGGGTTTGGGGGATGGGTCAGTCGCACTAGTTTATCAATTGGTGGGGCATCTGAAGTGATGATCTTGGCATGTATTTGAAAAACCACAAGTAAGGTATCCCGATGACACATAAGTGTGCAGAAATAAGTAATAGTGCTTTGACATTATTTGTCGTTGTTCTGCTGCTGATTTTTAGCATGATCGGATTTAATTTGGGACTGGATAGTGGTCGTGACCGTGTGGCCAACAAACGCACAAGTCCATCATGAAAATGCTTTCGCGCAAATTGATCAACTGTGCGCTGATCGCAATTTCCCAAAATTAATTGAATGTATTCAGAAAGTTTTGGACACCTCTGGCGAACAACAGCTTGCGGAGTTCGATTTGGCTGCGCAACAAGAAGTCGCCGAATGGACCAAGTGGGTTTTAGTTGTCAGTGTCGTAAGTTCTTTCATTACCATGGTAGGCATTTATTTCGTTTGGTTGACGTTCGGCGAAGCAAGAAAAACAACAATATTGCAATGGAAGTCGGCCAAGCCCAGTAGAGCTTATATATCACTGGTCGAATAAACACGACATTCAATTTTAATAGGTCCGCTTTGTGACTGGCTGTGTTGCAGCCAAAGTTCAAAATACGGCCAATCTCATGGCATCATCGTGTCGGCCTTCTTGATACACATGGTCTGATGCGCCGACACCTACCTGGTTTTGACGTAAGGCTGAAAATACGATAGGCATCAAAAATTGGCGCATCCGAGACAGGATTTTGATGCTGCAGATTTTCGACATAGACTCGGAACGAACATTTGGAACACGAAAACACTTGGTTCTGGCCGGAATTGTCAGGCAACAGAAGCGCTCGGCAAAGTCTTCGTGATGACCAGTATTGCTCGCGGTCACTTTCAGCAAAGCTTATCAGAGACAGATCGCGACAATCGTACAGGGCATCATGGCAAGGTCCACATTCAATGACCCTGCCAAACCATCTGAAAACTATGGCGCTAAACTTATGACTTCCCATTCACTTTGGCCGCAAATATCCTCGGGGGGTGATTTGGCGTCAGCCAAGAGGGGGGCAGACAGCCCCCTACCCGTTTTCCCGCAGCACCGAACCTGCCAGATACAGGGATCCGCAGATCAGCACCCTTGCGTGGGGCGACGTTGCTGCGATATCGGCCAAGGCCTCGGCCACCGACCCCGCCGACACCGCATCTATCCCCACACTTCGCGCCGCGTCGCGGGTTACCTCGGCGGGCAGGGTGTTCTTTTCGCCGGGGATCGTCACCGCGTGCAGCCGGGTGACGACGCCTGCCAGCGGCGCCATATAGCCCGCCACATCCTTGGTGTTCAGCATGCCGCAGATCAGGTGTGTCTCACGCTGGGACATGGCGGCAAGGGTGGCCGCAACAGCTTCGCCGCCCGCCGGGTTATGGCCGCCGTCCAGCCACAGCTCCACCGAGGGTGCGAGGTCCACCAGCGGGCCAACCCGCAACCGCTGCATCCGGGCCGGCCAATAGGCCTGCGTCACCGCAGCCTCGCAGGCCGCTGCGTCCCGGCCCAGATGGCGCAGGGCGGTGATGGCGATCCCGGCGTTCTGCACCTGATGCGGGCCGGGCAGCACGGGCAGGGGCAGATCCAGCAGCCCGCGTTCGTCCTGATAAATCAGCCGCCCGCGTTCGGCCCAGACCTGCCAATGCTGGCCGTAGACCAGCATGGGCGCGCCCAACCGGGCAGCACGGGCCTCGATCACCGCCAACCCTTCGTCGGACTGCGGGCCGACGATCACCGGCACGCCGCGCTTGATGATCCCGGCCTTTTCGCCTGCAATCGCGGCGACCGTATCGCCCAGAAACGCCTGATGGTCCAAAGACACCGGGGTGATGATCGACAAAACCGGGTCCATCACATTGGTCGCATCCAGCCGCCCGCCAAGGCCGACCTCCAGCAGGGTCCAATCGGCGGGCACGCGGGCAAAGGCCAGAAAGGCGGCGCAGGTCGTGATCTCAAAAAACGTGATCTCATCCGGCCCGTTCGCCACCACACATTCGTCCAGCAGCGCGGTCAGGGCGGGTTCCGAAATCAACTCGCCCGCCAGCCGGATACGTTCATGAAACCGGGCAAGGTGGGGCGAGGTGTAGGCGTGGACCTTGTCACCACCAGCCTCCAGCCCTGCGCGGATCATCGCTTGGGTGCTGCCCTTGCCGTTGGTCCCGGCGATGTGGATCACCGGGGGCAGGCGGCGTTCGGGGTGGCCAAGCGCCGCCAGCAGGCGATGCACCCTGTCCAGCGTCAGGTCGATGACCTTGGGGTGCAGGGTCATCATCCGTTCAAGAACGGCGTCCGACCCTGTGGTCACGCCGGAACCTCTGCCACCGGGTCTGGCGTCGGGGCAGGCAATTCGCCTTTGATCGCAGGGGGTTGGCCAGTCAGCATCCGCACCAGCGTGACCAGTTCCTCTTTCATCGCGTGGCGGTGGGTCACGCGGTCCAGCATGCCATGGTCCAGCAGGTATTCGGCGCGCTGGAACCCTTCGGGCAGTTTTTCGCGGATGGTCTGTTCGATCACCCGCGCGCCCGCAAAGCCGATCTGCGCGTTCGGCTCGGCAATCTGCACATCGCCCAGCATGGCATAAGACGCGGTGACGCCGCCAGTGGTGGGGTGGGTCAGCACGACGATATAGGGCAGGCCCGCCTCGCGCAGCATCTGCACGGCGACGGTCGTACGCGGCATCTGCATCAATGACAGCATGCCTTCCTGCATCCGCGCGCCGCCAGAGGCGGAAAACAGCACGAAGGGCCGCTTCGTCTGCACCGCGCGCTGTGCACCTGCGATGATTGCGTTGCCGACATACATGCCCATCGACCCGGCCATAAAGCTGAAATCTTGCGCTGCGGCCACGATGGGCGTGCGCGAAATCTCACCTTCCGCCACCAGCATGGCATCCTTTTCACCGCTGGCCTTTTGAGCCGCCTTGATGCGGTCGGGGTATTTCTTCTGATCGCGGAAATGCAGCGGGTCCACCACCGCGTCGGGCACCTTCACCTCGGTGAAAATGCCACCGTCAAACAGCGCGACAAAGCGGTCACGCGGGCTGATCGCCATGTGGTGGTTGCAGTTCGAACACACGTTCTGCGCCGCCGCCAACTCGCGGTGAAACAGCATCGTGCCGCATTCAGGGCATTTGGTCCAAAGGTTCTCGGGCACCTCGCGGCGCGAGAACAGCGAGTTGATCTTGGGGCGGACGTAGTTGGAAATCCAGTTCATGCGGGGCTGCCCTATCGTGCCGTCGGTTGGCCCTTCAGATAAGCGACAGGGGCGGGAAATGCAATCGTTGCGGCCCGTGCTGCGGGTGGGCGGCCAGTTTCGCCCGCGCGACAGATTGTTTCAACACAGACCCTATCGGCACGCTTTTCACAAAAGGCGAAATAGGCTAACCTAGGGTATATTTTCAGCATTTTGGGGCAGCCGCGATGACGCCGAACGATCCGCTTTTCAATCAGCAGTGGCATTTTGGACAGATCGGAAACATCCAGCGCATCTGGGATGAATTCACCGGCACCGGGGTGTCAGTGGTGGTCTATGATGACGGTCTGCAATCGACGCACCCGGATCTTGCGGCCAATTACGACCGCAGCGCCGAGTTCATCTACAACGGAGTCCGCTTCAGCCCCACCCCACTGTCTGGCGATGCGGGCCACGGCACCGCCTGCGCCGGGTTGATCGGCGCTGTCGCATCCAACGGCAGGGGCGGCACCGGCGTGGCCTTTGGGGTGGACCTGACGGGCGTCAACTATCTGGACGTTATCCAGAATTATAACGACCCCAGTGTTCCGGCTGATCTGGCGCTCTATCGCGCGGCGATGCGCCATGCGGCGAATTTTGACGTGATGTCAAACAGCTGGGGCTGGAGTGGTGAGTTTTCTGCCGACCAGAACCTTGCCATCGCAAACAGCTTTGCCGCCCGCGACGCGGCCCTGTTCGCCGAGATTTGTTCCACCGGCCGGGGCGGCTTGGGGACGGTCATCGTCAAGGCCGCGTCAAATGACACGCTGAACGCCGGGGGGGATGGCTGGAACGTCTCCCGCCATACGCTGACGGTATCGGCCTCTGATTCGACGGGGTTTGTCGCGGATTATTCGAACTGGGGCGCGGATGTTCTTGTCGCAGGGCCTGCGGCAGAGGTGACGACTGATCTTGTCGGGGCGGGCGGGTATAACACCGGGCCGAATGACGGCGACCCGCTGCCGGTGGATTATACCGGCACCTTCAACGGCACCTCTGCGGCAACGCCAGTGGTGGCGGGCGTGGTCGCCCTGATGCTGGATGCCAACGCGGGGCTGGGCTGGCGGGATGTGCATACGATTCTGGCGCTGACGGCGGGCCATACCGGGTCGGATTACGACAGTCTGGGGTCCGGGTTTGAAGTCGGCGGCTGGGGCTTCGGGTCAGGCTCGCAATGGAATGGGGGGGGGCAGGCGTTCCACTATTCCTACGGCTATGGCATGGTCGATGCCTATGCCGCCGTGCGGGTGGCCGAGGCCTGGGCAGAGTTTGGCCGCGCCGCGCAAACCTCGGCCAATGAACGGGTCGTGACGGTGGATTACAACGGGGCTGGCCGGAACATCGTTGATCTGGGCACGGCATCCATTGCGGTGACCACTGCGCAGGCGATTGAGATTGAGTGCATCTATGTGACAGTCAGCGTGACGCACAGCTATGCAACCGATCTGGTGATCTCGCTGATTGCACCCGATGGCGCGGTTATTCCGCTTATCAGCTATACTGAAGACGAATTCTTGATGACCAATGGCTTCACCTGGACCTTCGGGGTCGAGGCGTTGCGCGGCTACAGCAGCGCAGGCACATGGCGGGTGCAGGTTCAGGATGAATACGCAGGCGACACTGGCGTCCTGCACGATGTCAGGCTGGAGTTTTTCGGGTCAACCGCCACCGCAAATGACATCTTCACCTTCACCGACGATTTTCTGACCCTCGCCGGGATTGAGGCCAGCCGGGCCCGTATCGACGATCTGGATGGCGGCACCGATTGGGTAAACTTCGCGGCCATCGCGGGCCGGATCGTGGCAAACATGGCGGCCAATGGCGCGGTGACAGTGGCTGGCACCTTCTGGACCCGCTTTGCCACCGGGGCCGCCGAGATTGAGAATTTCCACGCAGGCGATGGCCATGACGCCATCACCGGCAACGCGCTGGTCAACAACATCATCGGCGCGCGTGGCAACGATGTGATCAAGGCGCTTGGCGGCAATGACACTCTGGAAGGCGGGACGGGCAACGACAATCTGAACGGCGGCAGCCAGTTGGATGTGCTGGAGGGTGGGGCTGGCAATGACATTCTGAATGGCGGCACCGGGCACGATACCCTGACGGGTGGCGGCGGCAATGATGCGTTCGTGTTCACCGCCGGTTTCGCGCGCGATGTGATCACCGATTTCCAGAACAACCTTGATACGCTGCGGCTGGATGATGCGATGTGGGGTGGCGGGCTGACAATTGCGCAACTGCTGGCGCAGCATGCCAGCTATAACGCGGCGGGCAATGCGATCCTGACCTTCGGCACCTCGGTGCTGACCCTGACCGGGGTCGTCAACCATGGTATTCTGTCGGATGATATCCTGATCATCTAGGCCACAAACCGGGCTTTAGACAGCCGCAGGATCAAGGTTTGGGGTCGATGCAGACCCCCGGCCACACATCCCACAGGATGGTGCGCCCGACGCCGTTTTTCGGCCAGTTGCCCAGAGGCGCGACCAACTGGCTGGGTCTGACGGCATCCGCGGACGGCCTTTTGTTTCCGGGATAAGGGCTACCCAGCCCTGATCCGATACCATAGGTTGCGGTGATCTGTTATACGAGGGCCGCCCCATGATACCGAGTGATCCGCTTTATGCCAGCCAATGGCACTTCGGCCAGATTGGCAATATCCAGCGCATCTGGGATGAATACACCGGGGCAGGTGTGTCGGTCGTGGTCTATGATGACGGCGTTCAGGGCACCCATCGCGATCTGCGAAACAATTTCGATGCGACGGCCGAGTTCACCTTCAATCGCATCACCTATGACTCCTCCCCAATGACTGCCGATGCAGCCCATGGCACGGCGGTGGCAGGTATCATCGGCGCGACAGAGGGCAATAGCGCGGGCGGCGTGGGGGTTGCGTTCGGGGCAACGCTGGCGGCGGTCAACTATCTGGATGATATCCAGTATTATCATACGTCTCAGAACGCGGCCAACCTCGCAATTTATGACGCGGCAGTGCGATATGCGGCAGGGTTTGACATCATGTCAAACAGTTGGGGTTGGAACGGGTACTTTACCATTGATCAACGGATCAATGCCGGCAACCGGTATGCCCAACGTGACACGACGCTATTTGCCGAGATTTCGGCCATTGGTCGGGACGGTCTAGGAACTGTGATTGTAAAATCTGCTGGTAACAGCGCGCGTGATACCGGCGGCGATGGCTGGGAGGTGTCGCGCCATACAATCACGGTTGCTGCGACCGTAGAAGACGGGTTTGCCGCCGATTACTCCAATTACGGGGCGTCAGTGCTGATTTCGGCCCCCGACGCGTCTGTCACCACAGACCTTACCGGAACGCGTGGCTACAACGTATCGGATCGTGATGATGATACGGTTTCGGTGGACTATACAGAGCAGTTCGGTGGCACTTCGGCCTCTGCTCCTGTGGTCTCTGGTGTGGTGGCGCTGATGCTGGATGCCAACGCTGGCCTTGGCTGGCGCGATGTGCAGTCCATTCTGACGTTGTCCGCAGGTCATACGGGCAGTGCCTATGACGCAGCAGAGGGTACGGCGACAGAGTATGGTGAATGGTCGATTGCGGGCGACACCAACTGGAATGGCGGCGGGCGGGCGTTTCATGCGTCCTACGGGTTTGGCATTGTTGATGCCTTTGCCGCCGTGCGCATGGCAGAGGCTTGGGCCACCTTCGGCATGCCTGCCGCGACATCTGCCAACGAAAGCACGGCCAATGTGCGGGCATTTTATTATAATTATGGACTGGAAATACCTGACGCGTTTCGGACTGGTGATGGCACGCTCACGCACGGAATATTAGATGTCTCTCTATCCGAGACAACCTCAGTCGAAGTGGAGAGCATCTACATTACTATTTATGTCGACGTTTTCGGTCTGAGGAAGGCGGATTTATCGTTCACGCTTATCGCGCCTGATGGGAAAGAAGCATTGATCGCGGCATTGGATGGAGTTCCACAAGAACAGCCTTACGAATCTCGTTTTCAATGGACCTTCTCCGTCGAGGCTTTTCGTGGTTATGACAGTGCTGGTGTATGGAAAATTCGTGTCGAAGACAGCCTTCCAAGTGCGTCTGACAATTTATTGCAATTGAGAAGTGTCGAACTTGATTTCTACGGCGCGGACCATTCTAACGATGACCTGCACCATTTCACCGATGATTTCCTGACCCTTTCCGCGCTGGACCCTGCGCGCCGTGTCCTTGACGACCTGAATGGCGGCACCGACTGGGCGAACTTTTCCGCCATTGCCGGGCGCATCGTCGCAAACATGGCGGCAAATGGCGCTGTCACGGTAGGGGGCGAATTCTGGACACGTTTTGCGGCAGGAACGGCCCAGATTGAGAATTTCCATGCGGGCGACGGCGATGATCAGATCACCGGCAATGCGATGATCAACCACATCATCGGCGCACGCGGCAACGACGTGATCAAGGGCATCGGCGGCAATGACAGTATCGAGGGCGGGCAGGGCAATGACAATCTGAATGGCGGCAGTCACTTGGATGTGCTGATCGGCGGGCTGGGCAACGATGTGCTGGTGGGGGCCACAGGGCATGACACCCTGACCGGAGGGAACGGGGCCGACGCCTTTGTTTTTGCACTGAACTTTGGCCGCGATGTGATCACCGACTTTCAGGATAATCTTGATACCCTGCGGCTGGACGACAGGCTCTGGGGCGGGGGCAAGACCATTTCGCAGGTATTGGCGCAATATGCGGGCCTGAATGCGGCAGGGGATGTGACGCTGACCTTCGACAGGTCCGTGCTGACACTGACAGGCGTCTCAGATCAGGCGGTGCTGGTGGATGATATCCTGATCATCTAACGTCGGATGGTTTGGAACCCGCCCTGTTGTCGGGCGCGCTTGATTCCGGGCAGAGGAAGGTCAATTCAGCGAAGCTTCATCCGGCGCTAAATTACAAACCGGTCTTCGGGCAGCCGCAGGATCAGGTTCGGGTCGATGCAGATGCCGGACCATACATCCCACAGGCTGTTGTGCCCGACGCCAAAGAAGTTGCCGCCGGTCTGCGCCAGCATGTCGGTCATCACCTGAAAATGGATATGCGGGGCCCAACCGCCATTTTCATGCCAGTCGCCCAGATGGGCGATCAACTGGCCGGGTTCCACCGTATCGCCAGGCTGCAGCAGCCCCGGAAGGGTGCCCGCAAGGTGGCCGTAGAGGGTGTGGAACGTCACATCGCCCGCCTGATGGTCGAGGATCAGCGTGTTGCCATAATCCAGCGGGTCGGCGTTGTAGGTCACATGGCGCACGGTACCCGCCAGCGGCGCGTACACGGGCGTCATGGCCGGGGCGAACACGTCGATGCCCAGATGCCGGGTGCGGCGTTCCGGGCTTGCGGCATCGGCGAACTGCGGCGTGCGGTAGACGTGGCGATCCTCGCCATAGGTGCCGATGCCGTAGGGCACGTCTTGGGCGGCAAACCAAGCATCAAAGGCAGGGTCGGAAAAGGCGGGCATCGTGGGGTGCTCACCATTGGTCAGCAGGGCGATGCTGGGGCCGTCGGCTATGGGCGGCAGGAACAGGTGCGCCGGGGTAAGGCTGGCCAGATGCGCGCGCACGGCGGGTTCGGCCACCGTCGCTGGCAGCCCCGCACCGCGCCGCATCACTGCCAGCAGCAACCCCGCATCCACCGCGCGCAGGCGGGCGGCAGTTTCGCGGGACAGATCATCGCCCGCATCCAATGCAGCAAGCATAGCGGGCAGGGTGGTGGCATCGGGGGCCGCGATCCCAAAGCCGCGCAGGGCGGCGTAAAGGTCGGGCTGGCCACGTAGCGGGGATATATCCATCATTCAGAACCTTTTACGCGCGCGCAGGGCCGCGCCTATCGTTCCATCGTCCAGATAATCCAACTCGCCCCCAATCGGCACGCCTTGGGCCAGCGAGGTGATGGACACCCCCGTCCCCGCCAGCACCTCGGCAATGTAATGCGCGGTCGTCTGCCCATCGACCGTGGCGTTCAGCGCGAGGATCACCTCCGTCGCCCCTTCATCGGCCACACGGGCGGCCAGCCGGGGGATGCGCAATTCATCCGGCCCGATGGCATCAAGCGCCGACAGCGTGCCGCCCAGAACGTGATAGCGGCCCTTGAAGACCTGCCCCCGTTCCATCGCCCAGAGGTCGGCCACGTCTTCGACCACGCAAATCTCTCCGGTAGCCCGGCGCGGGTCGGCGCAGATGGCGCAGATATCGGCGGTGCCGATATTGCCGCAGGTCTGGCAATCGCGGGCGCTCAGCGCCACCTGCGCCATCGCCTGCGCCAAGCGGGGCCATGATCTGCCCCCGCTTTTTCAGCATCACCAGCACGGCGCGGCGGGCCGACCGGGGGCCAAGCCCCGGCAGCCGCGCCATCAACTCGATCAGCGCCTCGATGCCGGTTTCATCCCGCATCAGAACGGCAGCTTCATGCCCGCAGGCAGGCCCAGCCCTTCGGTCAGCTTGGCCATTTCCGATTGGCTGCGCGCACTGGCCTTCATCTGCGCATCGTGAATGGCGGCAAGGATCAGATCCTCGACCACTTCCTTTTCCGATGCGACCAGAATGGACGGGTCAATATCCAGCCCCGTCACCTCGCCCTTCGCCGTCGCGCGCGCCTTGACCAGCCCACCCCCGGCCTCACCCATCACCACGGTGCGGGCCAGATCGTCCTGCATTTCGGCCATCTTGACCTGCATGTCCTGTGCGGCCTTCATCATCTTGGCCATGTCGCCAAGCCCGCCCAAACCTTTCAGCATTTCGCTGCCTCCACCTTGTGTTTCGCTTTTGGAAATAGGGGCCATGGGCCAGTGCCGCAAGGCATCAGTCCTCCTCGAACGGATCCCATTCATCTTCCACTTCCGGCAAAGCTTCGGCCGCCGCCGTCGCAGCCATCGCCTCGGGCGTGCGGATGTCGGTGATTGTGGCCCCCGGAAAGGCTGCCATCACCGCCTGCACCAGCGGGTTTTCCATCGCTTGCGTGCGGGCGGCGGTGTCTTCGGCGTCGCGATCCTCGGCAATCGTGGGAGCCCCGCCGGAACTGACCACCGACACGCCCCAGCGGCTGCCCGTCCACGCCTGCAAACGCTGCGACAATCGCGAGGCAAGGTCAGAGGACGCCCGGGCGGTCGGTTCAAACTCGATCCGTCCGGGGGAATAGCGCACAAGGCGCAGGCAGGTTTCCACCTCGACCAGCAGGGTCATGTCGCGCTTTTCGCGGATCAGATCGACCACGGCGTCAAAGCTGGCGAGCATGGGGGCGCTGTCGGTCTGCATCGCCACGGCCTGACCGCCCTGCATCACCGGGCCGCGCACAGGAGCGTTTGTCGGGGCGCTTGGGGCCATGCGCATGGGCGCGTGAACCGTGCCACCGCCGCCCGCAGGCGCACCGCCCGCGACGGGGCCGCTTGGCGAGGGACCGGGAGTGGTCGATTGCAACCGTTTGATCAGCAGTTCCGGGTCGGGCAGGTCGGACACATGGGTCAGGCGGATCACGGCCATCTCTGCCGCCATCATCGCATTGGGGGCCAGTGCCACTTCCTCCAACGACTTCAACAGCATCTGCCATGTCCGCGACAACACCCGCATCGGCAACCGCGCAGCCATCTCCAGCCCGCGCAGGCGTTCATCGGGCGGGGTGGTCGGGTCTTCGGCAGCGGCGGGGGTGATCTTGATGACCGATATCCAGTGGGTAATCTCGGCCAGATCGCGCAGCACGGCCATCGGGTCGGCCCCGTCGGCGTATTGCGCCGACAACTCCTCCAGCGCTTGTGCCGCATCGCCGCGCATCACCAGATCAAACAGGTCCAGCACACGGCCCCGGTCCGCCAGCCCCAGCATCGCGCGCACTTGGGCGGCCGATGTTTCCCCCGCCCCATGCGCAATCGCCTGATCCATCAGGCTCATCGCGTCGCGCACCGACCCTTCGGCCGCGCGGGTGATCAGCGCCATGGCGTCGGGGGCGAGGCTGGCATTTTCCAGCGCCGCCACCCGCGTCAGATGTGCCATCATCACCTCTGGCTCGATCCGTTTCAGATCGAACCGCTGACAGCGCGACAGCACGGTGACGGGCACCTTGCGAATCTCGGTGGTGGCAAAGATGAACTTCACATGGGCAGGCGGTTCTTCCAGCGTCTTCAACAGCGCGTTGAACGCGTTGGTAGACAGCATGTGAACTTCGTCGATGATATAGATCTTGTAGCGCGCCGATGCCGCCCGATAGTGAACGGAATCAATGATTTCGCGGATATCGCCTACCCCGGTGCGCGAGGCTGCATCCATCTCCATCACATCGACATGGCGGCCTTCGGCGATGGACCGGCAGGGTTCGCACAGCCCGCAGGGTTCGGTCGTGGGCCCCCCGGTGCCATCCGGCCCGATGCAGTTCAGCCCTTTGGCAATGATCCGCGCAGTGGTGGTTTTCCCCACCCCCCGAACGCCCGTCATCACAAAGGCATGGGCGATCCGGTCGGCGGCGAAGGCGTTCTTCAGGGTGCGCACCATAGCCTCTTGCCCGATCAGGTCGGCAAAGGTCTGGGGGCGGTATTTGCGGGCAAGAACCTGATAGGCGGGGGTGTCGGACATGGGCATCCTTTGGCTTGGCGTTCAGTCTAGACGCCCGCAGCCCGGGCGGCAACCGCTGTGGGGCCGGGTTTGCGCAATGACGCCTTCGTGGGTTGTGGCGGGGGGACGGCTGGGGCAAAATTGCACGATGACCCTTTTGCGCGCCCTTGCTGTTGTCCTGTCGCTGTCGCCCTTGCCCGCCATGGCGGATGAGGCCGGGGCGTTGAAATCCGCGCTGTCGGTGGCGGCCATCAAGGATTGGGACGGGGCTTTGGCCATCACATCGGGCGTGGGGCGCGATATCATCGACTGGCAGCGCCTGCGCAGCGGTGAAGGCACTCTGACCGATTACGAAGGGTTTCTGACCCGCCATCCCGATTGGCCCGGTCTGCCCCTGATGGTGGAAAAGGGTGAGGTGGCGGTGGCGCGGTCCACCAGCCCCGCTCGGATTATCGCCTATTTCGCCAGTACCAAACCCGCCACCGGGGCCGGGGCCGTGGCCTTGGTGCGCGCCTATATGGCCTCCGGTCAGGTCGGCCCCGCCGAGGCCGAGGCGATGCGGGCCTGGGCCAACCTGCCATTTTCCACAGAGGATGAGTCCGCCCTGCTGGGCATGGCACCTGAGGCCTTGGCCTTGGTGCATGAGGTGCGTATGGACCGCCTGCTGTGGCAGGATCGCCGGGCCGAGGCGCTGCGGATGATCCCCCGCATGTCGCAGGGCTGGGCCGCCCTTGCCGCCGCCCGCATGGCCCTGCGCGCCCAAGGGCCGGGCACGACGCAACTGGTGAACGCGGTGCCTGCGGCGCTTGCCAATGATCCGGGGCTGGCATTTGAACGGTTCCAGTGGCGGATGAAGAAGGATCTGCGCGATGACGCGCTGGCCCTGCTGACCGACCGCAGCGCCAGTGCTACCAGCCTTGGCGACCCGGCGATGTGGGCCGACCGTCGCGCCGTGCTGGCCCGCGCCCTGATGCGCGAAGGCCGCGCGACCGAGGCGTATCGCACCGCCGCGAACCACCACCTGACCTCGGGCGCAGATTATGCAGATCTGGAGTTTCTGTCCGGCTTCATCGCCCTGCGCAAACTGAACGACCCCGCCACCGCCCTGACCCATTTCCAACGACTGGAGGCGGCAGTATCCACGCCCATCAGCCTGTCCCGCGCGCTCTATTGGCAGGGTCGCGCGCTGGAGGCTGCGGGGCAGCCGTCCACCCCTACCTACACGCGGGCCGCAGCGTACCAGACCGCCTATTACGGCCTGCTTGCGTCGGAAAAGCTGGGGGCACCGCTGTCTGCCGCCCTGATCGCCGACACGACCCCGCCCGACTGGCGCAAGGCGGCGTTCGCGCAATCGTCCGTCATGCAGGCGGGGCTTTTGCTGCTGACGGCAGGCGACCGTACCCTTGCCAAACGGTTTTTCCTGCACCTGTCCGAAAGCCTTGGCGCGGGAGAGTTGGACCAGCTTTCCGACGCCATGCTGCAACTGCGCGAGCCGCACATTGCCGTGCTGATCGGCAAGGCAGCGGCAGAGCGCGGCATCATTCTGCCCCGCGCCTATTATCCGGTGCCCGCCTTCGTGCCTGACGGGTTGTCGGTCAGCCGCGCTCTGGCCTTGGCGATCTCACGGCGCGAGTCGGAATTTGACCCCGCCGCCCGCAGTCCTGCCGATGCGCGCGGTCTGATGCAGGTGCTGCCCGGCACCGCCAAGTTGATGGCCACCAAGCTGGGCCTGCCCTATGTTGGCGGCAACCTGACGGCGGACCCGGCCTACAATGTCAAACTGGGGTCAGCGTATCTTGCGCAGATGGCCGAGGAGTTTGGGCCGTCTGTTGCTTTGATCGCCTCAGGTTACAACGCAGGCCCCGGCCGCCCGCGCCGCTGGATCACTGAATTTGGCGACCCGCGCCGTGCTGATGTGGATGTGGTCGATTGGGTGGAAACCATCCCCTTCACCGAAACCCGCACCTATGTGATGCGGGTGGTCGAAGGCGTGGTGATCTACCGCGCCAAGCTGCGTGGGTCGGTTGGCCCGGTCAAGGTTAGTGCCGAGTTGAAAGGGTAAGCCCACCCCGGCGCGTGTTGCCTTTGCCCGGTTTCGCTGGCATCCCTTGTGCCAACCGCGTTTCAGGAAAGCCCCCCGCCATGACCCAGACCCTTGCCCAGACCGCCCATGCCATTCTTGCAGGCTTCGGTGTGCCTGCGTCGCTGTATACCGGCGGCACCCTGCACAGCCGCACGCCGATCACGGGTGAGGTGGTGGCACAGCTTCCGGTGCATACGGCGGCGGATACCGACGCGATGATCGCCCGTGCCAAAGTGGCCTTCACCGCATGGCGTCTGGTCCCCGCCCCACAGCGGGGAGAGCTGGTGCGCCTGTTGGGCGAAGAACTGCGCGCCGCCAAGACCGATCTGGGGCGGCTGGTCTCCATCGAGGCGGGCAAAAGCCCGTCCGAGGGACTTGGGCGAAGTGCAGGAGATGATCGACATCTGCGATTTTGCCGTGGGCCTGTCGCGCCAGTTGTACGGGTTGACCATCGCCACCGAACGCCCCGGCCACCGGATGATGGAAACCTGGCATCCGTTGGGCGTGGTTGGCGTGATTTCTGCCTTCAACTTTCCGGTCGCCGTGTGGTCGTGGAACACGGCGCTTGCCTTGGTCTGCGGCAATGCCGTGGTGTGGAAGCCGTCCGAGAAAACCCCGCTGACGGCGCTTGCCTGCCAAGCGATCCTCGACCGGGCCTTGGCGCGGTTTGGCGCGGCCCCGGAGGATCTGTCGCAAGTGCTGATCGGGGCTGCCGACGTGGGCGCCGCACTGGTGGCGCATAAGGACGTGGCTCTGTTGTCGGCCACCGGGTCCACCCGGATGGGCCGTGCAGTGGGGCCGGTTGTGGCGGCGCGGTTTGGTCGGTCTATCCTTGAGTTGGGCGGCAACAATGCGGGCATCGTGTGCCCGTCGGCTGACTTGGATATGGCGCTGCGGGCGATTGCCTTTGGGGCCATGGGCACGGCGGGCCAACGCTGCACCACGCTGCGCCGTCTGTTCGTGCATGACTCGGTTTACGAGGCTTTGGTGCCGCGTCTGATCAAGGCCTATGCGTCTGTGTCGGTCGGCAACCCACTGGAAACGCAGGCCTTGGTCGGCCCGCTGATCGACAAACAGGCGTTTGACGGTATGCAGGCGGCCCTTGCAGATGCGGGCGCTGCGGGTGGCACTGTGCATGGCGGCGACCGGGTCGGCACGGGCGACGCCTATTACGTCAAGCCCGCCTTGGTGGAAATGCCCACGCAGGCTGGCCCGGTGATGGAGGAAACCTTCGCCCCGATCCTGTATGTCATGCGCTATTCCGACTTTGACGCCGCCTTGGCCGCCCATAACGCGGTTGGCGCGGGCCTGTCCTCGTCGATCTTCACGCTCGACCTGCGTGAGGCTGAAACCTTCCTGTCGGTCGCCGGGTCCGATTGCGGCATTGCCAACGTCAACATCGGCACTTCGGGGGCCGAGATTGGCGGGGCCTTTGGCGGTGAGAAGGAAACCGGGGGCGGGCGCGAAAGCGGGTCGGACGCGTGGAAGGGCTATATGCGCCGCGCGACCAACACCATCAACTATTCCCGCGCCCTGCCTTTGGCGCAGGGCGTGGTGTTCGACATCGACTGAAAGGGCTGACCGATGCAGAACGATCCGCGCAGCCACGGCTTGTGGGAACTCAGCGCCCCTGCGGCCCCGGTGACGGGGCCGTTGCAGGGCGATCTGACGGTGGATGTGGCGATTGTCGGCGGCGGCTACACCGGCCTTTCGGCGGCGCTGCATCTGGCCGAAGCCGGTCGTCGCGTGGCGGTGGTCGAGGCGGTCGATGTGGGCTTTGGCGGCGCGGGCCGCAACGTGGGCCTTGTGAATGCCGGCATGTGGGTGATGCCCGAGGTGCTGTTGGCAACCTTGGGGCCTGTCTACGGCCCAAGGCTGCTGGACGCCTTGGGCAACGGCCCGTCAAAAGTGTTCGACCTGATCGCCCGCCACGGCATCGCGTGCGAGGCGACGCAAACCGGCACGCTGCATTGTGCGGTCGGCGCCCAAGGGCTGGCCGAGATCAACGCCCGCGCCGCCCAATGGCAGGCACGCGGGGCTGATGTGCGGGTGCTGGACGCGGATGAGGCGGCCGCCAAGCTGGGCACCACGGCCTACACCGGCGCGCTGCTGGACAACCGCGCGGGCACCATTCAGCCGCTGGCCTATGCGCGGGGGCTGGCTACGGCTGCGATTGGGGCGGGGGCGCAGGTGTTCACGGCATCGCCCGTGTCGGCCATCGACCGGGCGGGCGAGGCGTGGCGGGTGCAGACCGCGCAGGGCAGCCTGACAGCGCCTTGGGTGATCATGGCAACCGACGCCTATACCCATTCTGTGCAGGAAGGCATCCGAACCGAACAACTGCACCTGCCCTATTTCAACTTTGCCACTGAACCCCTGTCTTCCAACCTCGCGCAGTCCGTGTTGCCCGAACGGCAGGGTGCGTGGGACACGAAGGAAGTCCTCACCTCGTTCCGCATGGATGCGCGGGGGCGGCTGATCCTCGGGTCGGTGGGCGCGCTGAAGGGCATGGCGGCAGGCATCCACCGCGATTGGGCACGGCGCACGCTGGCCCGCCTGTTCCCGCAACTGGGCGAGGTGGCGTTTGAGAGCGAATGGTTCGGCAAGATCGGCATGACATCCGACAACCTGCCCCGCATCCACCGCTTTGGGCATCAGATGCTGGGGGCAAGCGGCTTCAACGGGCGTGGCATTTCGCCGGGCACGGTGTTCGGCGCGCATCTGGCGGATCACATATTGGGCCGCATCCCAGAGGCCGACATGCTGCTGCCCGTGTCGGATATGGCGCTGCCTCCGTTCCGCCGCATGAAGGAAGCCTTCTACGAGGTGGGCGCGCAGGTCGTTCACCTGACCGAAAACCGCCTGTAACCGGAGCCGCCGATGCCCGCCCCACTCAACCGCCTGAAAGCCGACCTTGCCGCAGGCCGTGTGGTGCATGGCATCTGGCTGGGTCTGGCCGACGCCTATGCCGCCGAGATTGCGGCCACGGCGGGGTTTGACTGGCTGCTGATCGACGGCGAACATGCGCCGAATGATATCCGTTCCATGTCGGCCCAGATCGCGGTCATCGCGGGCAAAGGCCCATCCGTGGTGGTGCGCCTGCCCGACAGCGACCCCGCGAAGATCAAACAGGCGCTGGATATTGGCGCGCAGACCCTGCTGATCCCGATGGTGGACAGCGCCGAAGAGGCCGCAACTCTGCTGCGCGCCACAAAATACCCGCCGCAGGGCTTTCGCGGCGTGGGGTCGGCACTGGCCCGGGCTTCGGTCTTTTCCGCCATCCCCGATTACCTGACCACCGCCAATGACCAGATCTGCCTGATCGTGCAGATCGAAAGCCTCAAGGGTCTTGCCGCACTGGACGCCATTCTGGCGATTGAGGGCCTCGATGCAGTGTTCATCGGCCCCGCTGACCTTGCCGCTGACATGGGCCACTTGGGCAACGCAGGCGAACCTGCGGTGAAGGCGGCCGTGCTGGACGCCCTGCGCCGCATTCGCGCGGCAGGCAAGGCGGCGGGCGTCTTGTCCACCGAACCCGATTTCATCGCCGACTGCACCGCGGCAGGCGCGAATTTCGTCGGCGTGGGGATTGATGTGCTGCTTTACGCGCAGTCGATGCGAGCTTTGGCGGCGAAATACACAGCATAAACCCTGCGCATGGTGACCCCGGCGTGATTCGAACACGCGGCCTACGGTTTAGGAAACCGTTGCTCTATCCAGCTGAGCTACGGAGCCACTTTGCACAGGTACGTCTGCTTCATGGCCAAAAACCACCCGTTTTGCAACAGGCGGCGCAGCGCGGCAGGGCAATAAATAAGGGGGAGCGTATGTGGCCCACCGCTCCCCCTCTGGTCCGACGCGCCTTGTTTGAGAGCTGTCAAAACGCGCAGGATTTGGACCGCCGCCGCGAAAACGTGCAGGGCTGTTAGCGGTAACATTACCAGACGAATGCAGCTTGGACAAGGACGGTGTTTGGCGCTAACAAGGAAATCAGTGATCCTTGGCAAGGCGTGACCGTGTCCCGACCCCCTATTCCCGATCCGCGCCGCACGCTTACGCTGCGCGATGTGTCCGAGGCGTCCGGCGTCAGTGAAATGACCGTCAGCCGCGTGTTGCGCAGCCGGGGCGATGTGTCTGCCTCCACGCGCGAGCGGGTGCTGGAGGCCGCCCGCCGCCTTGGCTACGTCCCCAACAAGATCGCAGGCGCGCTTGCCAGCAGCCGGGTCAATCTGGTGGGGGTGGTGATCCCGTCCCTGTCCAACATGGTGTTCCCCGAGGTGCTGACAGGCATTTCCGAAATGCTGGAAGACACCGGCCTGCAACCCGTGGTCGGCGTCACGAATTATTCGCCCGACCGCGAGGAAAAGGTGATCTATGAAATGCTGTCGTGGCGGCCGTCCGGGCTGATCATCGCGGGGCTGGAACATACAGCGGCCGCGCGCGCCATGCTGGTGCAGGCCGGGATTCCGGTGGTCGAGATCATGGATATCGACGGCACCCCGGTCGATTCCGCCGTGGGCATTTCGCACCGCCGCGCCGGGCGTCAGATGGCCGAGGCGATCATCGCGGCGGGCTATCGCCGCATCGCATTTCTGGGCACGCAAATGCCCAACGACCACCGCGCCCGCAAGCGGCTGGAGGGGTTCGAGGAGGCCCTGGCCCTGCAAGGCCTGTCGCTGGTGGACCGCGAGTTTTACTCGGGCGGATCGGCGCTGCTGAAGGGCCGCGAGATGACAGAAAGCCTGCTGACCCGCAGCCCGGACGTCGATTTCCTCTATTATTCCAACGACATGATCGGGGCAGGCGGCTTGCTCTACTGTCTGGATCAGGGGCTGGATGTGCCGGGGCGCATCGGGCTTGCGGGCTTCAACGGGGTGGAATTGCTGGACGGTATTTCCCGCAAACTGGCCACGATGGATGCGTGTCGTCTGGAAATCGGCCGCCGCGCCGCGCAGATCATCGCGGGAAAACAACTGCCCGAAGGTGCGGTGACAGAACTGTTCCCCATCCTGCAACCGGGCGATACCATTCGTTAGCGGTGTCACAGCGGCGTCATGCCGCCATGACAAAGGCTTGCGTTCAGGCGCGGTTGGCCATAGACCCCCGTGCCTTGACGCGATGGGGGGCCTGCGATGATCCAGACACCATTCTACCTGATCGACCGGGCGAAACTCGCCTGCAATATGGCCATACTTGATCAGTTGCGCGCAGGCTCTGGCGCGAAAACCCTGCTGGCGCTGAAGTGTTTTGCGACCTGGGGCGTGTTCGACCAGATGAAGCCGCACATGGATGGCACGACATCCTCCAGCCTATATGAACTGCGGTTAGGATATGAGGAATTCGGCGGCGAAACTCATGCCTATTCGGTGGCGTGGGCGGATCACGAGGTGGCCGAGGCGGTCACTTATGCCGACAAGATCATCTTCAATTCCATCGGCCAGCTTGATCGTTTTGACAATCAGACCAACGGCATCGCCCGTGGCCTGCGCCTGAACCCGCGCTTTTCAACCTCGGGCTTCGACCTCGCCGACCCCGCCCGCCCGTTCAGCCGTCTGGGCGAATGGGACGTGGACAAACTGCTGGCCGTGGGCGACCGGATTTCGGGCGTGATGATCCACTACAACTGCGAAAACGGCGATTTCGATCTGTTCGACACGCAGCTGTCCCGGATTGAAACCGAGTTTGCACCCCTGCTGCACCGCCTGTCATGGGTGTCGCTGGGCGGTGGTATCCATTTCACCGGGGATGGCTATCCGGTGGACCGTCTGGCAGCGCGACTGCGGGCCTTTGCCGATAAGTTCGGGGTGCAAGTCTATCTCGAACCCGGCGAGGCCGCGATCACCGGGGCGGCCAGCCTTGAGGTGACGGTCCTGGACATTCTGAACAATGGCAAGGACTTGGCCGTAGTCGATGCCTCGGTTGAGGCCCATATGCTGGACCTGCTGATCTATCGGATCTCCGCGCGTATGGAAACGGCAGGCCCGCATCCCTATATGATCTGTGGCAAGTCTTGCCTTGCCGGCGATATCTTTGGCGAGTTTGGTTTTGCGGCGCCCCTGAACGTGGGTGACCGTCTGAGCATCGCCGATGCGGCGGGCTATACCATGGTCAAGAAGAACTGGTTCAACGGGGTCAAGATGCCGGGTATCGCCATTCGTGAACTGGACGACACAATCACCATGGTCCGCGAATTTGGCTATGACGATTTCAAGAAAAGCCTTGGCTGACCGGGCGACAGATAGGAAATACCCAGATGAAACGTAATGTTCTGATCATCGGCGCAGGCGGCGTGGCGCAGGTTGTGGCGCATAAATGCGCCAATGTGAACGACCGTTTGGGTGATCTGCACATCGCCAGCCGGACGCTTGGAAAATGTCAGGCGATCATCGCATCGGTTCACGAGAAATCCGCGATGAAGGTGCCGGGCATCTTTGCCGCGCACACCGTTGACGCGATGGATACCGCCGCTGTGGCCGCCCTGATCCGCCAGACCGGGGCGCAGATCGTGATCAACGTCGGGTCCTCCTTCGTGAACATGACCGTACTGGAAGCCTGCATTGAAACCGGGGCAGCCTACATCGACACCGCCATCCACGAAGACCCCGCCAAAATCTGCGAGGCCCCGCCGTGGTACGGCAACTACGAATGGCAGCGCCGCGACCGTTGCGCGCAGGCGGGTGTTACAGCGATTCTGGGCGTAGGTTTCGACCCCGGCGTGGTGAACGCGTGGGCGCGCTATGGCGAGGAAACCCTCGATACCATCACCGCGATTGATATCGTCGATATCAACGCAGGCTCGCACGGCCACTGGTTTGCCACCAACTTCGACCCCGAAATCAACTTCCGCGAATTTACCGGCACCGTCTATTCCTGGCAAAACCAGACATGGCAGGAAAACCAGATGTTTGAGGTGGGCCAGACCTTTACCCTGCCCACCGTCGGCGATCAGAAGGCCTACCTCACCGGCCATGATGAAGTGCATTCCCTGTCCGCCCGCTACCCTGACGCGGATGTGCGGTTCTGGATGGGCTTTGGCGACCATTACATCAATGTGTTCACCGTGCTGAAAAACCTCGGGCTTCTGTCGGAAAAACCAGTGCGCACGGCGGAAGGCCAAGAGGTGATCCCGCTGAAACTGGTCAAGGCCGTGCTGCCTGACCCCGCCAGCCTTGCCCCCACCTACACCGGCAAGACCTGTATCGCCACGATCCTGCGCGGCACCAAGGACGGCCAGCCTGCCCAAACCATGCTCTACAACGTCGCCGACCACGCCGAGGCCTATGCCGAGGTGGGCGCGCAAGGCATCAGCTATACCGCAGGCGTGCCCCCGGTGGCCGCCGCCCTGCTGATCGCGGATGGCACGTGGGATACGGGCCGCATGGCGAATGTGGAAGAACTGGCCCCCGCGCCGTTCCTGAACCTGCTGAATCATATGGGTCTGCCGACCCGCATCGTCGATGCCTCGGGCGACCGCGCCCTGACGTTCTGACGGCTTGCCCGCCCCTTATGGCCGCGTTAGCGTAGCGCAAGGGAGATTACCCATGGCGCTCAGTTTCCGGCAAACGTCCATTCTTGATATCGCGCGGGCCGAAGGCCGGGTGGTGGTCGAAGATCTGGCGCATCGCTTTGAGGTGACCCTGCAAACCATCCGCCGCGATCTGGGGGAACTGGCCGATCTGGGCCACCTCGACCGCGTACATGGTGGTGCGGTGCCGCGCATTGGCGTCACCAACCTTGGCTATGAAGAACGCCGCCGGATGAACGATGCCGCCAAGGCCGCCATCGGCGCTGCCTGCGCGCGGGCAATCCCTGACAATTGTTCGATCATCCTGAACCTTGGCACCACGACCGAGGCTGTGGCGCGCGAATTGATGCACCACCGCAATATCACCGTGGTGACCAACAACATGAACGTCGCCAACATCCTGATGGGCAATCCGGGGTGTGAGATCATGGTGGCGGGCGGCGCGTTCCGGCGCTCGGACGGCGGGCTGGTCGGCGATCTGACCACGCAGTTCATCGACCAGTTCAAGGTGGATTACGCCGTGATCGGTTGTTCCGCGCTGGATTCGGACGGTGAATTGCTGGATTTCGATCTGGCCGAGGTGCGGGTGTCGAAGGCGATCATCCGTCAGTCGCGCAGGCGGTTTCTGGTGACCGATATTTCCAAACTGGGCCGCACCGCCCCGGTGCGGCTGGCGTCACTGTCGGCGCTCGATGCGGTATTCATTGATCAGGCGCTGCCCGAATCCCTGATGGCGCGCTGTGCTGACTGGGGCTGTCAGATCAATATCGCGGGCCCGCAGGCCGAACCGATATAATCCAAAAATGCGACAAGTGGTGAGCGGGGGGGATTCGAACCCCCGACCCCATGATTAAAAGTCACGTGCTCTAACCAACTGAGCTACCCGCCCTCACCATGTCGCGTACAGCCCGAAAGCTGTACCCTGTCATTCGCCCAATTCCCTTGGCGGGTCAAGACCTTGCGACTTTTTGGGAAAATCCTTCAAAGTCGGCGGCTGTGCCACCAAGCGTCGGGTTACGACAGGGCCGCTGATTAGGCAGTTGGGCGGCGGGGGTCAAGGGCTAAAAGTGCGGCACTGGCAAAATCGAATGCAGGGGGCTATATCGCCCGACATGACACAGCCCCATTCCCCCGCTGGCCTGCCGTTTCTGAAAATGCACGGCGCAGGCAATGATTTCGTGGTGATCAACTCGCGTGGGCGCCATGCGGTGACGACGCCTGCCTTGGCGCGCGCGCTTGGCGACCGCAATCGGGGCGTGGGGTTTGATCAACTGGCGGAAATTCGCGATGATCCTACCGCCGATTTCGCGCTGGATTTCTGGAACAGCGATGGCACACAGGCGCAAGCCTGCGGCAACGCCACCCGCTGTGTGTGCGATTACATCATGACGGACCTTGGCCGCACCGACCTGACCCTGACGACGCTGCGCGGCACCCTCGCCGCCCGCCGCCTGCCCGACGGCCGGGTCGAGGTGAACATGGGCCACCCGCAGCTTGACTGGGCAGAGGTGCCCCTGTCCCACGCGGTTGATACCCTGCACCTGCCGCTGCCCGGCGATCCGGTGGCGGTCAGCATGGGCAACCCGCATTGCGTGTTCTTCGTGCCCGATGCCGAAGCGGTCGATCTGGCAGGGCAGGGGCCGACCATCGAAACCGACCGCCTCTACCCGCAAAAAACCAATGTGGAATATGCGAGCCTGACCGCCCCCAATCATCTGCGGATGCGGGTGTGGGAGCGCGGCACCGGCATCACCCTTGCTTGTGGCTCTGGCGCTTGCGCCACCGCCGTGGCCGCCCACTTGCGCGGCTTGACGGGCCGTCAGGTAACGCTGGACCTTGATGGCGGTGTGCTACAGGTGGACTGGCGCGCCGATGGCGTCTGGCTGACTGGCCCCACCGCCCATGTGTTCAGCGCCACCCTGACACCCGCCTTTCTGGCCGCCCACCCATGACCGCACCCGATATTCTCCAACCACGGCTGCCGCCTGAACGCCTATGAGGCTGAGGCGATGAAGGATCTGGCGCAGGCCGCTGGCCTGACCAACGCCGTGATCGTGAACACCTGTGCGGTTACCGCCGAGGCGGTGCGCAAAGCCAAACAAGACATCCGCCGCCTTGCCCGCGAAAATCCGGGTGCCCAAGTGATCGTCACCGGATGCGCCGCCCAGACCGAACCCGAAACCTTCGCGGCCATGCCCGAAGTGGCTCGCGTCATCGGCAACCACGAAAAGATGCAAGCCGCCACCTGGGGCGCGATGGCGCCCGACCTGATCGGCGTCACCGAACGCGTGCAGGTCGATGACATCATGTCGGTGCGCGAAACGGCAGGCCACCTGATCGACGGCTTTGGTCGCCACCGCGCCTATGTGCAGGTGCAAAACGGCTGCGACCATCGTTGCACCTTCTGCATCATTCCCTACGGGCGCGGCAATTCGCGGTCAGTGCCTGCGGGTGTGGTGGTTGATCAGATCAAGCGGCTGGTGGACCGGGGCTTCAACGAGGTGGTGCTGACCGGGGTGGACCTGACCTCCTGGGGCGCAGACCTGCCTGCCACTCCCCGCCTTGGCGATCTGGTGATGCGCATCCTGCGGCTGGTGCCCGACCTTGCCCGCCTGCGGATCAGTTCGATTGACCGATCGAGGCCGATGACGCCCTGATGGGCGCCATTGCCACGGAACCCCGCCTGATGCCGCACCTGCACCTGTCGCTTCAGGCAGGCGACGACATGATTTTGAAACGGATGAAACGCCGCCACCTGCGCGACGACGCCATCCGCTTTTGCGAGGACGCCCGCCGCCTTCGCCCCGATATGGTGTTCGGCGCAGACATCATCGCAGGCTTCCCGACCGAGACCGAGGCGATGTTCGAGAACTCGGTCAGACTGGTGCAGGACTGCGGCCTGACGTTCCTGCACGTCTTTCCGTTCAGCCCCCGCAAAGGCACCCCCGCCGCGCGGATGCCGCAACTGACCGGCCCGGTGATCAAGGCCCGTGCGGGCACCTTGCGGGCGGCGGGTCAGACGGCACTGTCAGCGCATCTGGCAGGGCAGGTGGGGCAGCATGCACCCCGTGCTGATGGAAGGTCCCCGCATGGGCCGCACGGCGCAATTCACCGAGGTGGATTTCAGCGTCGATCAGCCCGAAGGCCAGATCGTGATGGCCCGCATCTCCGGCCATTCCGCCACAAGACTGCAAGCGACGCTGTAGATACGGATCCTCTACGGATTCTCTACAGTGTCTTTACGCCTTCTCTACAGCGTTTCCGGCCCAAAATCCTTCAAAGGATTTTGCAATTTTCTTCGAAGAAAATTGGCGCCCTAAATCATCCGTATCACATCCTTGCCCACCGCCAGAACATACCCACGCCGGGCAATGGTCTTGACCAGCAACTCACTCACCAACTGATTTCCAAGCGTATCGCGCAACCGCTTGATCCGCGTCGCCCCCGCCGCCTCGTCGCAATCCACCTCGTTGCGGCCCGAAATCACCGCCTCGATCTGCGCGCCGGTCAGCACCTCATCATCCATCCGCGCCTCAGCCAGAACCGACAGTGTTTCCAGCGCCGCTTCGGTCAGCGCAAACTCCAGATCATTGATGTAAACCGCTCTGGACTCACGAGAAATCATCAATGTCGCCACCTGAATCCCCGACCGTTGAATGGCCGAAATCCGGCGGTTCAGCGCGATGATCGTGACCAGAAACACCAGCGCCGCCACCAGCAATGCGGTCGAAAACACCAGCAGCACAAAGATCACCGACCGATAGCTGATCAGCACCTCGGAAAACGAGGTGCCAGATTGTGCCAGTATTTCCAACAGCTTGATCTCGGCCCCGGTGCGCAGATCGTCGTTTTCGACGAAAATCTGTTCCACCCGCGCGTTGAAGGCATTGGCATCGGGCAGGTTCAGGAACAGGAACAGCGCCGCCCCCAGCAAGATCACCACAATCGCGGCAATCCCGCCCGCCACCACCCGGTTGCCGCTGCGCAGACTGTCAGTAGCGGAGGAAATAAGCTCCGGCACTCGCTTTCCTTTCATCAAGGCCCTCGGGGCCGAAGGTGGACAAAACGGTCAGCAAGGTCCAGCCATCGCTGGCCAGACGCGGGGCCAGTTCATCCTTGGCGGCCCCCCGGCTGCAATTGCCATCCGACACTTGCGCCACACCATAGTGCAGCCGTAACGGGGCATCCTGCTTGGCTTTGTAATCGGCAAAACACTCGGCCGATGCCGGGCTGGCAAACGCCAGCAGCAGGGCCGCAACGGCTAGGATCGGTTTCATTTTCTTGGCTCCGCTCAGGAACAGGCTCGATGCGGTCAACATGCGCGCAGACGGATTGATATTCAATAACAACAGGGGTTTCGCCGCCATGTTATCGCCTATCAACCCCCGGTTATTGCTTGTCCTGGGGGGGCGGACCGACGCTTGGGCATGATCCATCCGCAACCTGACAGGAGGCCCAGATGACCAAACTGCATTCCCTCACCCTCGCCGAAACGGGCTTTGCGTCCCGTAACCCTGCGCCCAAATCTTTCCGTCGTCTTGCGAATGTGATCACCGCAGGGGCGGTTGCGGTGTCGTTGCTGCTGGCCTCTGCGGTTCCGGTACGGGCCGGGGGGCGCGATGATCTGGCCAAGGCGCTGATTGCCGCCATCGTCATCGGGGCCCTGCTGCATTCGTCCAACAAAGGCCACGCCGCCCCACCCCCGGCCCCGCCACCCCAACCCGTGCAGCGCCCCCGCCTGCCCGGGGTCTGTGCGATTGATATCAACAGCCAGCGGCGGGTGTTCTCGGAAAATTGCCTGCGCCGTGAGGGGTTTGCGCACCGCCTGCCCGAACGTTGCGCGTCTGAGGCCCGGATTTATGGCCGCTGGGACCGGATCTATGGCTCGGAATGTCTGCGCGCGGCAGGCTTCAACGTTTCGGGTCGCTAAGGCGGACCTGATCAGGCCGGGAGCCCTTTCCCGGCCCACCTGCGGGGGAGGGGGGTGAGCAGCCCTTCCCCCGCTTCTTTGCCCCCCGTTTCTTTGCCCCCTGTTTCAGCATCGCTGACTGAGGTATGCCGCAGCCATGCCCCGCACCCCGCCAGATTTCGCCCATGAGTCCGCAGCCCTCGCCACCGGGGCAACCTTTGTCGTCGGTGTGGATGAGGTGGGTCGCGGTCCGCTGGCTGGCCCCGTCACTGCCGCCGCTGTCCGGCTGGACCCGGCCTGCATTCCGCAGGGCCTGGGTGACAGCAAAACCCTGTCTCTTGCGACCCGTGAGCGGCTTTACACCGAACTGATGGTCTGCGCGCAGGTCAGTATCGCCCATGCCACGGTCGCGGAAATCGACCAGATGAACATCCTGCGCGCCAGCCACCTTGCGATGACCCGCGCCATTGCGGGGCTTCCGGCAGATTATGCGCTGATCGACGGCAATCTTATGCCCCGCGATATGCCCTGCGCGGGGCAGGCGATCATCAAGGGCGATGCCAAATCGCTGTCCATCGCGGCGGCGTCGATTGTGGCCAAGGTGACGCGCGACCGGATCATGGTGGATTTGGCGCAACAGCACCCCGGCTATGGGTGGGAATCAAACGCTGGCTACCCCACGGCAGCCCATCTGGCGGCGCTTCTAAATCTTGGTGTGACCGCTTGGCATAGGCGTTCGTTCCGGCCCGTACACAACATCTTGTATCAAGGTAAATCTATAACCCCTTGATTCAATAAAGAATTTGACTGCGAATCACTTGTGACTCATCCTGCATCACAACAACGGCATCAACGAATAGCCGGGGACAGAGGCAGATATGGCGATCAAAACACTGACGGCCAAACCAGTTGCGGCCACCACAACGGATGTCCAGCTTCCGTTGAACCAGATCCTCGATGGCGATTGTGTAGAGCGGATGAACGCGCTGCCCGCCGGATCCATCGACCTGATTTTCGCCGACCCCCCCTACAATCTGCAACTCAAGGGCAGCCTGCACCGGCCTGACAACAGCCTTGTCGATGCGGTGGATGACCACTGGGACCAGTTCGCCAGCTTTGCCAGCCTATGACGCCTTTACCCGTGACTGGCTGGCGGCGGCCAAGCGGTTGCTGAAACCCAACGGGGCGATCTGGGTGATCGGCAGCTATCACAACATCTTCCGCGTCGGTGCCGTGTTGCAGGACCAGGGCTATTGGATGCTGAACGACGTGATCTGGCGCAAGTCGAACCCGATGCCGAATTTCAAGGGCAAACGGCTGACCAACGCGCATGAAACCCTGATCTGGGCCAGCCGCGATCAGTCGTCGAAATACACCTTCAACTATGAGGCGCTGAAGGCGCTGAACGACGGTATCCAGATGCGGTCAGACTGGGTGCTGCCGATCTGCACCGGGCATGAACGCCTGAAAGACGCGAACGGCGACAAGGCGCATCCGACGCAAAAACCCGAAAGCCTGCTGCACCGTCTGCTGGTGGCAACGACGAACCCCGGCGACGTGGTGCTGGACCCGTTCTTCGGCACCGGCACCACCGGGGCCGTGGCGAAAATGCTGGGCCGCGATTTCATCGGGATCGAGCGGGAAGAGGCCTACCGCACCGTCGCCGCCGACCGAATTTCCCGGGTGCGCCGCTTTGATGCAAGTGCCTTGGAAACCACCGGGTCGAAACGCGCCGAACCGCGGGTGCCCTTCGGGCAGGTGGTGGAACGCGGCATGCTGCGCCCGGGGGAGGAATTGTTTTCCATCGGCAACCGCTTCATGGCCAAGGTCCGTGCCGATGGCACGCTGATCGGCAATGATGTGAAGGGGTCGATCCATCAGGTGGGGGCCGCACTGGAAGGCGCGCCGTCCTGCAATGGCTGGACCTACTGGCATTTCAAACGCGACGGCAAGATGATCCCCATCGACCTTCTGCGCCAACAAATAAGGGCCGAGATGGAGGCAGACCAGACTCGCCCGAACTGACCCCGTTCCCAAGACAGGGTTCCGAGACGCCTGTGCCATGGTCCGCCCGTGGTGCCACTTACCCCGCCATGCTTGCATGGCGGGGTTTTTTCACGTCTTGGCAGGCACACCCAACCCCGCGATCACATCTTCAATCACGACCGAGATCAGCTCTGCGCGGTTCGACACACCTGCCTTGCGATAAATCGCCGTGCTTTGCGCCTTGATGGTGCCATCCCGCGTGTCCCGCATCCGCGCGATATCGGCGACGGATACGCCCTTGATCGACAGCAGGGCCACATCGCGTTCGGCGGGGGTCAGGCCCCATGTTTCAAAATGCTGGTCCAGCACCGTCTGAAACGCGCCACTTGCGGCGGCAAGCTGGCTTTCCACCCGCGCGTTGCGCTGCATCACCTTGCGCAATTCGCGCAGGGCCAGCACGGCCCCCAGGATCAGCCCGGCGATGGCGGCCAGTTCGGCCCAGGAATGGCGGTCCATGTCCTGCCATTCGCTGGCGACGTCCCAGATGAATACCACCCCGCAGGCAATCTGCAGGGCGGCTGCCGCCATAAAGACGGATCGTTGCAGGCCAAGGCTGCGGGCGCTGTCAGGGTTTGGGGTTTTCATGCGCGGGTTTATCACCCGTGATCATCGACAGCACAAGGTTCTCACGGTGCCTGCGGCTGGCAACCGCCACCCCGGCCAGATGGAACACCACCAGCGCCAGCAGCACGTTCACCAGAGTCTTGTGCAGATCTTCCACCCATTCCACCCCGAAATAGGCGTCCATCCCCATCATATATCCGCTGCCCCCCACGCCGATCAGGGTGACAAGCAGCGCGAGCACCATGGCCCCGCCCGCAGGGTTGTGGCCCAGATAGCGGGCCTCACGCCCCGCCAGAATGTCGCGCAGATAGTTCAACACGCGCACGGGCCCGGCCACGAAATCCGCAAACCGCGCGTGCCGCCCGCCGATCAGCCCCCAGATCAGGCGAAATCCGACCAGCCCCACCACGATATAGCCAAGGGTGCGGTGCAGGTAGCGCTGTTCGGCAAGCAGATAGCTGGCCGCCACCATCGCAACCAGCGACCAGTGAAACAGCCGCACGCCGATATCCCAGACCCGGATTTTGGCATCATGGGAGGAGTTTGAAAGACTCATGGTAAGCTCCGGCATAAGGGGGCCACCCCGAAAGGCAGCCCCAAGGTCAGCGATCAGCTTTCGATCCGCTCCAGTTCGGCACTGGTGTTCGGGTCAAAGAACACCTCCATCTTCACGTCAGCTTGGGTGCCGTAAATCTCATAGCAGTTGCCCTCGTTGATCTTGAAAGACAGCACTTTGCCACCGCCATCCTCAAAGGATTTGATCGATTCCCAGACGGGTTTCACTGTCTCACCGGGGGTGCAGGACGGCTCTGCCAAGACAGGGGCGGCGGCACAGACCAGGGTCAGGCACAGTATTTGCAGCTTCATAGGATATTCCTTTGTTCAACACGCCCCCGGCAAACCGCCGGGCACAGTTGCGACAAAACCCTGTCGGATGCCGCAGGGCCATTGGCGCAAGGTTTATTTCGGCGCGCATAAGCCCGGGCTTACAGGCATCGGCAAACCGGCCTCTAGCCGAATGCGCCACCCTTTGCCGCCCCGATCCCTGCATCATCCCATTGCATTTCGGATACAAATCCCGCCCCATGGCGGCAACAGACAGGAGCTTTTGATGAACGGCGCTGAAACCCTTGTCAAAACCCTGCTCGCGTCGGGGGTGACTACATGTTTCGCCAATCCCGGCACGTCCGAGATGCACTTTGTGGCGGCACTTGATGCCCATC
Organism: uncultured Alphaproteobacteria bacterium; assembly: GCA_963772935.1. GTDB lineage: Bacteria > Pseudomonadota > Alphaproteobacteria > Rhodobacterales > Rhodobacteraceae > JANNNF01. The sequence goes on from CAVYZK010000004.1 coordinate 217,883, forward strand.
CGGATATGCGCTGTGTGCTGTGCCTGTTTGAGGGCGGGGCGTCCGGGGCGGCGGATGGCTATTTTCGGATGACCGGGCAAGTGGCGGCCACGCTGCTGCATCTGGCACCGGGGTTTGGCAACGCGTTCGCCAATCTGCACAACGCCCGCAAGGCGCAATCTGGCGTGCTAAACATCATGGGCGATCATGCGACGTATCATTTGCGCTATGAGGCCCCGCTGAAGGGCGACACTGTCGGGGTCAGCCGTGCCGTATCACACTGGACCCGGGTCAGCACCGATGCCGGTGCGGTGGCGACCGATGGCGCTGCGGCCATTCAGGTGGCGCGGTCAAACGGGGGCCAGATTGCGACGCTGATCCTGCCCGCCAACACCGCGTGGGACACGGCCCCGCCGCCCGCGCCAACCCTGCCCGCCCCAAGCCCGCCGCCGCTGCACCGCCCGACCACGGCACAACTGGCAGCCGCGCTGCGGGCATTGCGCGAACCGGGGGCGGTGTTGCTGTTGGACGGCCCGGCACTGCGGGGCGGCAACCCGCTGCTGGCCGCCCGCATCGCCAAGGCCACCGGGGCGCGGCTGATGTGCCCCTATCTTGTCGCCCGCCTGCGCCGTGGGGCAGGGGCGGTGCCCGTGCAGCGCATGGCGTACCGGATCGAAGACAACCTTGCGCTGCTGGCTGATGCGCCGGTGATGGTGCTGTGTGGTGCCAACCGCCCCGCGGGGTTCTTTGCCTATCCGGGCAAGCCCAGCCTGCCCGAAAACCCCGATGGCCGGCTGGTTGAGCTGTGCGAGGCCAGCATGGATATCGGCTGGGCGCTGCAAACGCTGACCGTCTGGCTGGGCGCGGGTGACCTTGGCCCCGAGGATATGACAAAGTTGTCGCTGCCCGATATGCCAACAGGTGCAATGAGCCTGCAATCCTTGGGTGATGCGACGGCTGCCTTGCTGCCCGAGGACGCGATTGTGGTCGATGAAGGCATATCGTCGTCACGGTTTTTCACCGGCCCCCTGGCCTCGGCGCGGGGGCATGACGTACTGGCGATCACGGGCGGTGCGATCGGCTTTGGTCTGCCCTGTGCCGTTGGGGCGGCGGTTGCCTGCCCGGACCGCAAGGTGGTGGTGCTGCAGGGTGACGGGTCGGCGATGTACACGCTGCAATCGCTGTGGACGATGGCGCGCGAAGGGTTGGATGTCTGTGTGATCCTGCTGGCCAATCGGGGCTACCAGATCTTGCGCGACGAGCTGACCGCCGTGGGGGCGAAGCCGGGTCGCAACTCGGCGCGGATGTTTGATGTGGAAAACCCCACGCTGGACTGGGTGGCCCTTGCCCGGGGTCACGGGGTTGACGCCAGTCGCGTGACCGACATTGACCAGTTTGTGGCGACCTTCGCCACCGCGATGGAAACCCGTGGCCCCAGTCTGATCGAGGTGATGCTGTAGGATGGGCGGTCCCGGCAAAGCCGGGTTCGCCCATCCCCGAGTCCCGAAGGTTTTGAAATGCGGGGCGGTTACAAGGATGGGCGAACCCTGCGCTGTCGCGCAGGAACCGCCCATCCTACTGGCCCCTTGGGCAGGCCTGCGCTACAAGGCGGCATGGCGATTACCCTGACCTCTCTGACCGATCTTGCAGCGCATGGCTTTGATGACATCATCGACGCCCGCGCCCCTGCCGAATATGCCGAAGATCACCTGCCCGGCGCGATCAGCCTGCCGGTGCTGGACGACGCCGAGCGCGCGCAGGTCGGCACCATCTACAAACAAGTGAACCCCTTCACCGCCCGCAAGCTGGGCGCGGCTTTGGTGGCGCAAAACGCAGCGCGACACCTGCAAGGCCCCTTGGCGGATAGGCCCGGCGGCTGGAGGCCCTTGGTTTATTGCTGGCGCGGCGGGCAGCGGTCGGGGTCGTTTGCGATGATCCTGAGCCAGATCGGCTGGCGGGTAGAAACCATCGCGGGCGGCTACAAGGCGTGGCGCGGGCTGGTGGTCAAGGCGCTGTACGACACGCCCTTTCCCGCCCGGGTGGTGGTGCTGGACGGCAATACCGGGTCGGCCAAGACCGATATCCTGAACCGCCTGCCCGCGCGCGGCGTGCAGGTGATTGATCTGGAAGGGCTGGCCAATCATCGCGGCTCGCTGTTCGGGTCGATGGGCGCGCAGCCCAGCCAAAAGGCGTTCGACTGTGCGCTTGCGATGGCGGTGTCGCGGCTGGACCCACTGCGCCCGGTGGTGATCGAGGCAGAAAGCTCAAAAGTCGGTGAGTGCCGCCTGCCGCCCGAGATCTGGAAGGCCATGGTCGCCGCCCCCCGCATCGCCATTTCCGCCCCCCGCGCCGCGCGGGCGCAGTATCTGGTGCGGGCCTATGACGATCTGGTCGCCGACGGCGCGCGTCTGGCGCAGGTGGTGGGCCAGTTGCGCCACGCCCACGCCGCCCGCCAGATTGCCGACTGGCAGGCCATGGCGGCAAGCGGGGCGTTTGTTGACCTTGCCGACGGGCTGATGGCCGCGCATTACGACCCGCGCTATGAAAAGCACCGCGCGCGGCTGGAGGAGGCCCGCATCGGTGGCACTCTGCGCGACGTTTCGGCGGATGGGTTGGCGGAGGCTGATCTTGACGCCTTGGCAGACCAGGTGGCGGCGGCGGTTCTGCGCGGTTGAGAGGGTGGCAGGCCGCGAAGCCTCCGGCGGGGATATTTAGAGACAGAAAATGGGGGTCAGGTCAGTGTCAGATGGGCCGGGCCATGGCTGACGGTGCCGATGATTGCGGCGGTTTCACCCGCGGCATGAAGGGCTTTTAGCAGCGGCTCCGCTTTGTCGGCAGGCACCGAGGCCAGCAAGCCGCCTGCGGTCTGGGGGTCATAAAGCAGGGGCGAGTCCGGCCCCGTCACGCGCCAGTCCACCGCCGCACGGTTATCTGGGGCGAGACTGGAAGCATGGCCTGCCGCTGCCAATTCTGATGCGCCGGTCATCAGGGGAATGTCCGCAAGGGTGAGAGTGGCAGCGGTGTCGGATGCCTCCATCATCTCCAGCAGGTGGCCGGCAAGGCCAAAGCCGGTCACATCGGTCATCGCATGGGCATGGGGGCCAAGGATCGCAGCAGCGGGGCCGAGCGGGCGTTGCAGGGTGGCGATACAATCTGCCCAGACCTCGCCCATCAGCAGGCCGGGGATGCGGGCCATCGCCATCTCGGCGGCAAGGATGGTGCCCGACCCCAAGGGTTTGGTCAGGATCAGCGCATCTCCCGGCCTTGCCCCCGATTTGGTAATCGGGCGCGTGGCAACCCCCGTCACGGTAAACCCGATGGTCAGCTCATCTCCGATGGAGGTATGGCCCCCCACCACATCGGCCCCGGCCGCGGTGAATACCGCCGTTGCGGCCTGCATGACCTGCGCCAGCATATCGGCCTGCAACGGGCCGGACAGGCGGGGCAGGGTGATCTGCGCCAGCACCACTTGCGGGGTGGCCCCCATGGCCCAGATATCGCCCAAGGCATGGACCGCCGCTATCCGCGCCATAAGGGCGGCATCGGGCGGTGAAGCTGCGCAGATGGTCGGTGGTCAGCACCTGAACGCCCGTCGGGGTGGCCAGAATGGCCGCATCATCGCCGGGGCCGGACAGTACCTCGGGGCGCGTGGGCAGCGGCAGGGCATGTCAGCGCCCGCCATCAGTGCCCCCGCACCCACCTTGGCCCCGCACCCGCCGCACAGGGGCTTGTCGCCCATGGCGGCGGCCAGCCCAAGGGCGGCCTCGGTGGGCGGTGGGGCCACTTTCATCGCGGGGTAATCGGCAAACTTTGCCATGAACGCCCGGTCGATCCGGTCCTTCACGGTCCACAGCCAGCCGCCGCCAAGCCGCAAGCCAAACTTGTCGGCCACAGCCGCCGTGTCGCCTGTCGAGATCAGCTTCAGGTAATCGCGCTGCGGCCTGTATCGCCGCATCGCCGCGCCAGACAGGGCCGCGCGCAGGTTGTGGTGCAGAACCGGGGCTTGGCGCACCGCAAAGACACCGGCTTTGGGACGCGGGGCATAGGTCATGTGGGCGGCGTCGCCCGCTGCAAAAATCATCGGGTCAGAGGTTTGCAGCGTGGGGCCAACGGTCACAAACCCGTCGTGCAATTCCAACCCCGTTTCTGCGAGCCACCCCTGCGGCTGCGCGCCGGCGACGGACAGGGTGAAATCCGACCCCAGCACCTCGCCCGTTGACAACACAACCGCATCTGGGGCGACAGACACCGGTGCGGCCCCGGTGATGAGGCGCACCCCCATGGTCGCCGCCTGCCGCAACAGGGCCGCCCGCGCCCCGCGCCCTAGGCCCGGCAAAGCGATATCACCCCGGTCCACCACGGTGATCTGGGCCTTCGCACCCGCTGCCTGCAAGCGATGCGCAGAGGCCAGAGCCAGTTCCACGCCGCCTACCCCTGCGCCGATCACGACCACACGCGGAAAGGCCAGCCCCCGGCCAACAAAGGCCTCCCACGCCGTTGCATAGCGCCCCAGCGGTTTGGCGGCCACTGCATGGTCCGCCATCCCCGGCACATCGGGCAGGCCCGATCCGATGCCGATATCGATCGATGCCACATCATACCGCAGCGGCCCCCGGTCTTGCAGCAGCACGGTGCCCACCGCCCGGTCGATCCCCACCGCCCGGTCGAGGATCACCCGCGCCCCGGCAAAGCGGGCAAGGCGCACAAGGTCGATCATCAGGTCGCAGCGGGCATAATGCCCGGCGATATGGCCGGGCAACATACCGGTGTAGGGCGCAACCGGGCCGGGGTTGATCAACGTCACCCGCGCGCCGGGGAGCGGGTTCATCGCCCACATCCGCAGCACCAACGCATGGGCATGGCCGCCGCCGATCAGCACCAGATCGCGGACAAGCGGCAAAGGGGGGGCGTGCATCATGCGGGATCGGACCTTTGGTTGCGGGCGCGACCCTAGCGACACCGCCCGGCGAAGGCGAGGGCGCGCGGCACGTGTCGGCGGGGTGTGGCCTTATACCGGTTTGACCAGATAAACCGTGGTACCGCCCCGGAACGGTTCGGTCCGGTCCACCACAAACCCCGCCCGGTCATACAGCGCCAGATTGGCCGCAAAGGCCCCGTTGGTCAGCAAGCGCACCTGCGCCACGCCCAGACCCCGCGCGACATCCTCGGCATGGCGCAACAGTGCGCGGCCCACGCCCTGCCCTTGGGCCGCGGGCAGTACGGCGACATTCTCAACCCACAGATGGTCGGGGTGCGGGATCATCTCGATCAGCCCCACAGCCTGATCGCCCTGCATGGCGACAACCACCCGGTGATCGCGAATGGCCACAGCAGGGTCGGCCAGCATCGGCAGCGGCTCTCGCCCGATCACCGGCACCCAAGCGGCATAGGCTGCGCGCGTTATCGCATGCAGCAGGGCGGCATCGTCGGGGAGGGCGGGGCGAAGGTGCAGCATTGGGCCTTTCCGTGAGGGTGTGCAAAGACGATCACGGGCGCTTGGCGCGCGCAAGGTCGGATTATGCCGGGTATCAGGGGCAAAGAGTGCAGGTCATCGTGCAATCGACGCACTCGCGCCATGACCACAGCCGCTTGACGGGGGCCGGATCGCCGGGTCAGACTACGCCCCACCCCACAGGTCTGTCCCGATGAAATCCCGCCCGCGCATCACCATTTCGCAGACCCAGCGGCTGGCGCTGAACACGGGCCTTGTGGCCTCGATCCAGATTTTGCGCACCGATGCGGCGGGCCTGACCCGGTATCTGGAGGAACAGGCCGCCGACAACCCGCAACTGGTGCTGGACCGCCCCGCCCCGACCGATTGGCTGCCCCGCTGGACAGAGGCACTGGGCGGCGACGGGCGCAATGTCGAGGCGGTGGCCAGTGCCGGGCCCAGCCTGATCGCCCATGTGATGGCGCAGATTGACGCGCTGACCCTGACCCCGCCCGACAGGGCGCTTGCCATGGCTTTTGCCGATGCGCTGGAACCCTCGGGCTGGCTGGGCCAAACAGTGCCGGCGATTGCGGCCCGCGCAGGCCAATCCACCCCACAGGCCGAGGCGGTGCTGGCCCGCCTGCAACAGTTTGACCCGCCCGGACTTTTTGCCCGCGATCTGGCCGATTGCCTGCGGATTCAGGCGGTTGAGGCAGACCTGCTGACCGCACCATTAGCGCGGGTGATCGACAATCTGGCCGTGCTGGCGGCGGGTGATCCTACCCGCATCGCCCAGCAGTTGCATCTGACCGAAGGTCAGGTCACGGCCTGTCTGCGCACCCTGCGCAGCTTTGACCCCAAGCCTGGCGCGCAGTTTGAACCGATGGCAGCGCCGGTGCGCGAACCCGATCTGGTGGCCACCAAAGGCCCGGATGGCTGGCAGATCGCGCTGAACAGCGGCGCTTTGCCCACGCTGCGGCTGGCCGATGGCAAAGGCCCCCGCCGGGCCGAGGCTCGCGCCCTGATGCGGCTGGTCGAGGGGCGCAATGCCACCCTGTTGCAGGTCGGGGCCGAAGTGTTGCTGCGCCAGACAGCGGCGCTGGAGGACGGCCCCAAGGCTTTGGTGCCGATGACAATGGCCGATGTCGCCCATGTGCTGCGGCTGAACCAAAGCACCATCAGCCGCATCGTGGCTGGTGTTGCGGTGGATACGCCGCGCGGCACTTGGTGGCTGCGCGCCCTGTTCACGGGGCGGGTGGGGGGCGAAGATGGCAAATCAGCAGGTGCCTTGCGGGACGAACTCGCCCGCCTGATCGCCGCGGAAGACCGTGCGGCTCCGCTGTCGGACGACGCGCTTGCAAAGGCGCTGAGCAGTGACAGTGCCGAGGTTGCCCGCCGCACCGTGGCCAAATACCGCGCCGCCCTGAAGATCGCCCCGGCCCATCGCAGGCGCATCCGGCCCGTGGTCCTGCGAAAGGCTGCGGGCAAGGCTGCGGGGGCAAACTGATCGGCTGATCTTGCCATTGTCGCGGCCACAGTGCAGCAAAGGCGGAACAGTCTGACAGAACGGAACCCCTGAGCCATGGCCTATTTTCTGGGCGTCGATACCGGCGGCACCTACACCGATGCGGTGATCCTGGACGAAGCCGCGACCCGTGTGGTCGGCAAGGCCAAGGCCCTGACCTCGCGCCACGATCTGGCAGTGGGCATCGGGCAGGCGGTGGATGCAGCCCTTGCGGCGGCAGGGGTGTCGGCGCAGGAAGTGGCCTTGGTGTCTCTGTCCACCACCCTTGCCACCAATGCGCTGGTCGAGGGGCAGGGGGGCCGTGTCGCCCTGATCTTCATCGGGTTTGAGGAAGCCGACCTTGCCCGTGGCGGCCTTGCCGAAGCCCTGAACGGCGACCCGGTGATCCACTTGCCCGGTGGCCACAGCCATGCAGGCACAGAAACCTCGCCCTTGGATCTGGCCGCATTGGAACAGGCGGTGGCGGGCTTGGGGGATCAGGTGATGGGCTTTGCCGTCGCCGCCCGCTTTGCAACCCGAAATGCGGCGCATGAGGTTGCCGCGCGGGATGTGATCCGCCGTGTGACAGCCCGCCCCGTCACCTGCTCGCATGAATTGTCCGCCCAGTTGAACGGGCCAAAACGCGCGCTGACGGCGGTGCTGAACGCCCGCCTGATCGGCATGATTGACCGGCTGGTGGCCGCCTGCGAACGGCATCTGGCCACCATCGGCATAGCCGCCCCGCTGATGGTGGTGCGCGGCGATGGCGCGTTGATCTCTGCCGCCATGGTGCGCGAACGCCCGATTGAAACCATCCTCTCTGGCCCTGCCGCCAGCATCGTCGGTGCGCGGTGGTTGACGGGCGCGCAAGATGCGCTGGTGTCCGATATCGGCGGCACCACCACAGACATCGCCCTGCTGAAAGGTGGGTTGCCCGAGATTGACCCGATGGGGGCCCGCGTTGGCGGTTTCCGCACCATGGTCGAGGCGGTGGCGATGCGCACTACCGGCTTGGGCGGCGATTCAGAGGTGCATCTGGTGACAACCGGCCTGACGGGCGGTCTGCACCTTGGCCCCCGACGTCTGATGCCGGTCTCCTTGCTGGCGGTGGATCATGGGGCGATGGTCCACGCCGCCCTTGACCGCTGGCTGTCGGCTGATGCGGTGGGCGAGCAGGACGGGCGGTTTGTGATCCCGATGACGGTGCAGGGCGGCCAGTTGGGCGGGCTGACCCCGCGCGAGGCGGCCGTTCTGGCCCGCATCACCGCCCCGATGCAGATGTCCGCCGCCCTGACCTCGCGGTTGGAGGTGGCGGCGCTGGAACGGCTGGTGGCGCGCGGGTTGGTGATGCTTTGCGGCGTGACACCGTCTGACGCCGCCCATGTGCTGGGCCGTCAGACCGGGTGGGATGCGGCCGCCGCGCAAAAGGCCGTGACCCTGCTTGCCCGCCGTCGTACCGGGGCGGGCGAGCGTTTTGCCCCCGATGCCACCCACCTTGCCACCGCGATCATCGACCAGTTGACCGCGCAGACGGTCGATTGCCTGCTGGAGGCGGCCTATGGCGAAGACCCCGCTTTTGCCGCCGATACGCCCGAAACCCTCGCCCGCCACCGCCTGACCGTGGCAGGCCTTGATCACCACCGGGGCGTCGTGCACCTGACCGCCCGGCTTGGTGTGCCGGTGATCGGCCTTGGGGCCTCCGCCCCCACCTATTACGGTGCGGTCGGCGCGCGGCTGGGCTGCGACATGATCTTGCCCGAACACGCAGGCGTCGCCAATGCGATCGGCGCTGTGGCAGGGCAGGTCAGCCAGCGGGCCACGGGCATCGTCTCCAGCCCTGCCGAGGGGCGCTTTACCGCCCACCTTGCCACCGGCCTGCAGCATTTCCCCGACCGCGATGCCGCCTTGGCGGCGATGGAGGCGGCGTTGGTGACTGAAGCCTCCACCCGCGCCCATGCCGCCGGGGCGGTCGATCTGCGCCTGACAGTGACGCGCGATATCCGCGAAGCCGAGATTGAAGGCCGGGTGATGTTCATCGAGGCCACGATCACCGCCACCGCCTCTGGCCGCCCCCGCATCGCGCGCGAGGCCGCAGACTGACCCCGCCCGCACGATTAGCCCTTGACGCCCCCCGGCACCTTGCCTATTCCCCCGCTCAATGGCTAGGTAGCTCAGCTGGTTAGAGCACGTGACTCATAATCACGGGGTCGGGGGTTCGAGTCCCCCCCTCGCCACCACTCCCAAATAAAATCAATAGCCTAGGGATGTTTTTCGCTAGTTTCCCAACATTGTCTAAGATTTGGGTCAGTATTGAAGCCATTATCCGACGGTGGAGATGGTAATCCTGCTCCTCGGACATGCCGCCCTTCTTCAAGCGGATTTCGTGCCCCGACCCGTCGCGCTTTTGGGTGACGCGGAAGCAGCGCTTGGAACCATTCGCGATTTGCCTCGTTTCCCTTCGCTACATCACGCAGCAAAGGGGGCTAGCGATGCGCAAGGAAATCGACAGACGAGAGGGCAATACCAGCCAGGGTGGTGAGACGCACCAGACGGCGGGCAATGGTGTTGCCGTGCTGACGACCAACCAAGGCATCCCGGTGTCTGACAATCAGAACTCGCTGCGGTCAGGCCGCCGTGGTCCGACCTTGCTGGAGGATTTTGTTCTTCGCGAGAAGATATTTCACTTTGACCACGAGCGCATCCCGGAACGCATCGTCCACGCACGTGGCTCGGGCGCGCACGGGTATTTTGAGCTGACCGACAGTCTGTCGGATGTCACCACCGCTGATCTATTTCAGCGCAAAGGTGACCGCGTCCCGCTGTTCGTGCGATTTTCGACCGTTGCAGGCGGGGCGGGGTCGGTGGATACGCCGCGCGATGTTCGGGGGTTCTCGGTCAAATTCTACACGCAGCAAGGCAACTGGGATCTGGTCGGCAACAACATTCCGGTGTTCTTCATCCAGGACGCGATCAAGTTCCCCGACCTTGTGCATGCCGTGAAGATGGAGGCGGATCGCGGTTGGCCACAGGCCGGGTCCGCGCATGATACATTCTGGGATTTCGCATCCCTGATGCCCGAAACCACCCATATGCTGATGTGGGCCATGTCGGACCGCACCATTCCGCGCAGCCTGCGGATGATGGAAGGTTTCGGCGTGCACACATTCCGCTTCGTCAATGCCGACGGCAAATCTACCTTCGTCAAGTTCCACTGGAAACCGAAGGCAGGGTTGCAATCCTTGGTTTGGGACGAAAGCGTCAAGATGCAATCGGCGGACAATGACGCCCACCGCCGCGATCTGTGGGAGGCTATTGCCGCTGGCGATTTCCCCGAATGGGAACTGGGGGTCCAATTGTTCGATCAGGCCTTGGCGGAAAGCCTTCCCTATGACGTGCTCGATGCGACCAAACTGATCCCTGAAGATGTGGTGCCTGTGCGCATCGTGGGCCGGATGGTCTTGGACCGCAACCCTGACAACTTCTTTGCCGAAACCGAACAGGTGGCCTTCTGCCCCGCAAACATCGTGCCCGGCATTGATTTCAGCAATGATCCCCTTTTGCAGGGGCGGCTATTTTCTTATCTCGACACCCAGAAATCCCGTCTTGGCACAGCGAACTTCCACCAGATCCCCATCAACGCACCGAAATGCCCCTTCGGCAACTTTCAGCGCGACGGGATGATGCAGATGGCCGTACCCAAGGGTCGGGCGAACTATGAACCCAACAGCTTGGGTGCCGCGGGCGAAGACGGTGGCCCGCGTGAAAGTGCCACCCAAGGGTTCCAGTCCATAGCTTCGGCTGATCTGGCCGATGAGGAAGGGTCAAAACTGCGCGTGCGCGCCGATCTGTTCGCTGATCACTATTCGCAGGCGCGGATGTTTTGGCTGTCGCAGACCGAAAATGAACAGGCGCATATCGCATCCTCCTTTGTGTTCGAGCTGTCAAAGGTGGCGATTGAGCCTGTCCGGGGCCGCATGCTGGCCAACCTGCGCAACGTCGATGACGGGCTGGCGCAGCGGGTGGCCGATGGGTTGGGCATGGCGTTGCCAAAGGCAAACCCGGCGGCCCGCACGCGGGTTGATCTGGACCCGTCCGATGCCTTGTCGATCCAGAAGACGATGAAACCGACGCTGGCAGGCCGCAAAGTCGGCGTGCTGATCGCAGATGGCACCGATGTGGCTTCGCTGGACGGCCTGCTGGCCGCACTCAAGAAGGCCGGTGCGGCGGCGATGCTCGTGGCGCCCAAGGTGGGCGGTGCCAAGCTGTCAGACGGCAGCTTGCGCAAGGCCGATGGGCAATTGGCAGGCACGCCATCGGTGCTGTTTGACGCCGTGGCCTTGGTTCTGGATGCCAAGGCGACAGCCGCCTTGGTGAAAGAAGCGGCGGCAGTGCAATGGGTGATGGATGCGTTCGGGCACCTGAAAGCCATTGGCCACACGCCCGAGTCAAAGGCGTTGCTGGACAAGGCCGGGGTCGCGCCTGACGATGGCATCGTCCCTCTTGCCGCGCTGCCCAAAGCCGGGGCAAAGCGCTATTTCGCACGCGAGGCGACCCTTCGCAGCCTCGCGTGACAGAGTGTTGGCCGATATTCCTGACCAAGGGGATTTCGGCCTCCGCCTCGCAACAAACTGTCATACGAAACAGGCAAAGTCGCGTATGCCCCATCAGCCTTCACCCCGCCCCCCAGCAGAAAGGTCGTTCCCATGTTGATCCCCGATACCGCCCGCGCAATTCTGGACGCGTCCACCGAACAGCCCGAAGGCACTGAACGTCAGGCCCATGAAGCCGTGACCGATCTGCATACCCGCACTGTGGATGCGCTGAAGGGCTACGCAAAGATGCTGGAAAAGGCCGAACCTCAGTTTCGTCCCGTTGTGCAGCGGTTTCACGACCTGCACGCCGGGCATGCCACAGCGCTTGTCGCTATCGCGGCGGCCTTGGGTGGCACTGTTGATGCAGACGGGTCATTCATGGGCACCATCAATGAAACCGTGGTCAGCCTGCGCGCCTTCTTTGATGAGATTGACGAAGACGTGATGGACAGCATCCGCAGCGGCGAAGACCATGTGCTCAAGGCGTTTGACGGCGCGTTGGAATACGGGTTGCCGGGGGATCATCAGACACGGCTGATGGCGATGCGTGACGAACTCGTTGCCCTGCTGCAGGAAACCCGGCATCTGGACTGACTTCTGGCCGAAATTCTAACGAACCACCGCACGTGTCCGAAGGCCTGCCTTCGGGCACGTTTTTTCGTTCAAACTGCGGGTGTTCAGGTGCCCGGAACGCAGGACGGCCCCGATGGTTCCCGTTGGATTGATTGTTAAATCTTGGAACCATACCGCCTTTCGATGTGTTTTCCAGACAGCGCAACGATGCGTCATCAAATAAACATCAACAGGAGATGATGATGAAAAACCTCATGCTTTCGACCGCCGTTCTGGCCGCTTTGTCGGGTGCAGCCTTTGCACAGGATGCAGGCAGCGCGTTCCGTACCACCGCCGACCCGATGAATGTGCGGGCGTCTGACTTCATCGGGATGCGGGTCTATGCCACCGAAGCCTCGCTTGACGCGTCCGAATATGCCGGCGCCCAGGAAGGTTGGGATGATATCGGCGAAATCAACGATGTGATCCTGTCGCGCGATGGCAAGATTGATGCTGTGTTGGTGGATATCGGCGGCTTTCTGGGCGCAGGCGAGCGTCAGGTCGCTGTCGGCATGGAAGCGATCAAGTTTGTCAGCGACAGCGCAACTGCCGACAATGCCGACGACTTCTTTCTGGTAATGTCGGCGGCACGTGCTCAGCTTGAAGCGGCCCCCGGCTACACCATGGGCACAGATATGGGCGCTGACACGACTGCCCCAGCCGCCACTGACACGGCTGTTGCAACCGACACCACCGCCACGACCCCGGCGCGTGAACCGATGGTCCGTGAAGGCTATGTGGCAGCCGAAGCGGAATATCTGACCTCGGAAAAGCTGACCGGTGCCAAAGTCTATGACGCCGATGACAAATGGATTGGCGATGTATCCAATCTGGTGCTGTCGGACGACGGTCAGGTGACGCAAGCCGTGGTTGATGTGGGTGGTTTCCTTGGTCTGGGCGAAAAGCCTGTCGCCCTGGCGCTGACCGATATCGACATCCTGCGCACTGATGCAGGCGACGAAGTCCGCGTCTATCTGAGCAAGACCAAAGCCGATCTGGAAGCGATGCCCAGCTTTGAAGGCTGATGCTTGCAGCAAATGACTGATGAAGGCCTGCCCCTTTCGGGGTGGGCCTTTAGCATGTGTGCCGACCTTTGCCGCAGCCGCATTAACCCCGCCACCCCCACGCGGACCATTGCGGAATGTCAGCCTTGCCAGCGGTACGCTGTTGACAATAATCGCTCCGGGTCTTTACCCAAACAGAGCCCGGACTTCTGTTCGGAAACACCGTTAGAACACCTGATGACGCAAGGACTGTGCGTATGCTGATTGATCTGGACGCGATCTTTGCGTCATCGCCTTCGCCGCATGTTCTGATCAACCGCGAACTGCGGATGATCTGGGCAAATGATGCCTATCTTGCTGTCACCGGGCGCAGCCGGGCGCAATTGATCGGCAAGATCATGACAGAAGAATTTCCCGCACCACCAGACTCGGTTGCCGACCGGATGCTGCGGGCCTCGTTCCGGCGGGTGTTCGACAATGGCGTCACCGATCATCTGCCGTTGATCCCGTATCCGATTGTCGCCCCCGATGGCACCTCCCATTCCCGGTATTGGAGCGCGACCCACACCCCGCTGAAAGATGGAACGGGCACGGTCGAATATCTGCTTCAGAACACCAATGATGTGACGCAGCTTTATGTGACCGGTGCCGATAACAGTCTCGCAAATCCCGCCGATCACGCCACCATGGCGCGCCGGGCCGAAGAGGTGGCGCGTCTAAACCTTGAACTGGGCAGCGTCGCCGGATTTTTCCGCACCATCTTTGATCAGGCCCCCGGCTTTGTTGCCATCGTGTCGGGGCCGGACCATGTGTTTCATCTTGTCAACCGCGCCTATCAACAGCTTGTCGGGCGCAGCGATCTTGTCGGGAAATCCGTGCGCGACAGCTTGCCGGAACTGGAAGGGCAGGGGTTCTACGAACTGCTGGATCAGGTTTACACCAGCGGAACGCCCTATTCGCAATCGGGAGCCGCCGTGCAGTTCCGGCCTGCCGACACCGACGCCCCTCTTCAGCGATATGTCGATTTCGTCTTTCAACCCCTGCGCGATGCCAATGGCCAGACCACCGGCATTTTTGTGCAAGGCAATGACGTGACCGGGCAACGTGCGGCCGAGCTGGAACTGATCCAAACCCGCGAGCGGTTTCGCCTGATGGCGCAATCCATGCCGAACCATGTCTGGACGGCAGGGCCAGACGGCGGGCTGGATTGGCTGAACGCACAGGCCTATGCCTATACCGGTCTTGATGAAAACGGCCTCTATGGATCGGCGTGGGGGCAGGCGCTGCATCCCGATGATCTGGAGCGGGCGGGTGCCGACTGGGCCAATGCCATAGCACTTGGTGTTCGATACGAAACCGAGTTTCGCATCCGTCGTCATGACGGCGTGTATCGTTGGTTCATTGTGCGGGCCGTCCCGATCTTTTTGGCCACGGGCGCGGTTGAACTTTGGGTCGGCACCAACACCGATATTGAAGACCGCAAACTGGCCGAAGCGGCCTCGGCACAGATGAACCAGATGCTGGAAGACCGCGTGGCCGAACGCAACCGCGAGCTGGAAGTTGTCAACGCCGCCCTGCGCCAAAGCCAGAAGATGGAGGCCATCGGCAATCTGGCCGGCGGCATCGCGCATGACTTCAACAACCTGCTGCAAACCATCAGCGGCAGCCTGCAATTGGCGATGCGCCGGATGGACCCTGGATCCGACGTGATGCCGCGCGTCGAACTGGCGATGAAGGCGGTGGAACGTGGGGCCACGCTGGCGTCGCAACTGCTGTCCTTCGGGCGCAGGCAACCGCTGGCCCCCAAGGTGATGAACCTTGGCCGCCTGCTGCGCGACGCGGGCAACATCGTGCGCAGCGCGATTGGCGAGGCGGTGGAGGTCGAAACCATCGTGGCGGGCGGGCTGTGGAACACCTGCGTCGATCCCACCAACGTCGAAAGCGCCGTGCTGAACATGGCGATCAACGGGCGCGATGCGATGCAGGGCCATGGCAAGCTGACCATCGAGGTAGGCAATGCCTATCTTGATGAAGCCTACGCCCGCCATCATCTGGATGTGGTGCCGGGCCAGTATGTCATGCTGGCGGTGACCGACACCGGGTCCGGCATGTCACCCGAGGTGATCGAACGGGTGTTCGACCCGTTCTTCACCACCAAACCCGAAGGCCGTGGCACCGGGCTTGGCATGTCGATGGTGTACGGCTTTGTCAAACAATCCGGCGGCCATATCAAGATTTACAGCGAGGTCGGCAGCGGCACCTCTGTCAAGATCTACCTGCCCCGCTCGCTCGACGCCGAAGAACTGCCCGCCAACCCGCCTGACGGCGATCTGGCCGGGGGGCATGAAACCATCCTGCTGGTGGAAGATGACGATGACGTGCGCGTCACCGCCGCCAGCCTGCTGGACGATCTGGGGTACACGGTGCTGCAAGCCCGCGATGCCGACCGCGCCTTGGCCGTCATCGAAAGCGGCGCGCGCATTGACCTGCTGTTCACCGATGTGGTGATGCCCGGCAAGATCACCAGCCGCGAAATGGCCGACCGCGCCCGCCATCTGGTGCCGCATCTGCCGGTGCTGTTCACGTCAGGCTACACCCGCAATTCCATTGTGCATGGCGGCAGGCTGGACCCGGGGGTGCAACTGCTGAGCAAACCCTACACGCAGGAACAGCTTGCCCTGAAAATCCGCGATGTGTTGGGCATCGGAGCGGGCCTGCCGCCGGCCCGAAAGGCAGCACCATCTGTCGAACCCGCACCCCTGCAATCCACACCCCTCCAATCCACACCCCAGCAACCCGAAGCCCCCGGCATCAAGGGCCTGCGCGTGCTGGTCTGCGAAGATGAGGTGCTGATCCGCATGGATATCGTCGGTGTTCTGACGGAAAATGGCTGCGTCGTGCAGGGGGCAGGGTCAGGCCGCGAGGCGCTGAGCCTGCTGGAGGCCGGGGCAGTTGACGTGCTGGTGGTGGATGTCGGCCTGCCCGATATGTCCGGTGTCGATCTGGCCCGGCGTGCGGTCACCCTGATTGACGGTCTGAAAGTGATCTTTGCCACGGGCGAATACACGGTCAGCGGGGCCACCGATCTGCCCGGCTATGCAATCCTGCACAAGCCGTTCTCGGACCACGCCCTGACCACGACCATTCAGGAAGCAGTGGCGGGGCGATCCTCGCCAGTGGCCTAAGGCAAACCCTGGCGGCACGGATCGCCCTTGCGCCGACTGGCGCAAGGCCTAACCTGCCCGCAGCCGCCTGACCGGAGAGTGCGATGCCGACCGATACCCCGCCCGCCCAGATCCCGCCTGCTGCGCCAATGGCACAGGCGGTCGTCCACATCGACGACGCCCGGTTCAAGGTGACCGAATGGCAGTTTGCCCCTTCGGCTGAAACCGGGTGGCATCGGCACGGGCATGATTACGTGATCGTGCCGCTGACTGACGGCACGCTGGGGCTGGAGGGGCCGCAAGGCACACAAGCGCAGGCGACACTGGTGCAGGGCAAACCTTATTCCCGGCGCACGGGGGTCGAGCATAACGTGATCAACGCTGGTACCGCCCCCATGGCCTTTCTGGAGATCGAGGTGGTGGATGATGCACAGGCCCACCGTCGTCGCCAGACCCTGATCCAACTGATGGCCGCACTGAACGCCCGCGATCTGGACGCGGTGATGGCGTGCATGACGCCGGACTGCGCGTTCCACACGGCGGCTGGCCCCGATGTGGACGGCAGCCGCCACATCGGCCAGACAGCGGTTCGCGAAGCGTTTCAGGCGATACTCGACCGCTTTCCTTCCGCGCACTGGACGCAGGGCGAACATCAGGTGCTGGGCGAGACCGGGCTTTCAACATGGCGCTTTGTGGGCCGGGATACGCAGGGGCAGGTGGTGGATGTGCAGGGCTGTGACCTGTTCCGCTTTGCGGGCGATCTGGTCTGCCTGAAAGACAGCTTCCGCAAACACCGTGACCCGGTGGTACCGCGCTGACAATCGGGCCGTTGCCGGGATAAACCCCGCCAATGGCCCGACCTCGCGATGCCCGGCCTTGCCAGACATCACCCTGTATCGCGCCGTCAGAGCCTGCGGTTATATTTCACAAACGGTGACAGGGTGCCGATCCGGTCATAAAGCGTGCGCGCCGTTGTGTTGAAATCCTGCGTCAGCCAATAGACGGCGGGTGCCCCCGCGGCATCAGCGGCGGCATAGACCGCCTCGATCAGCGCGCGGCCCATGCCGGTGCCCCGGGCGTCGGGGTCCACATACAGGTCTTGCAGATAGCAGACGTTTTCCACCTTCCAGCCGTGGCGGTGAAACAGGTAATGCGCAAGGCCCAGCGGGCGGCCGTCCGCCTCGGCAATCAGGCCGCTATAATCCTGCGGATCCGTCCCCAGCAGCCGAGAAAAGGTACTGGCATAGATCGCCTCGGGCAGGGTGGTTTCGTAATAGGTCAGATAGCCGGTCCACAGCCGGGTCCAGTCGGCATAGTCATTCTCGGTCAGCGGGCGGATCACAACAGTCATGCGGCGGGCCTTTCATGCGCAGGGTCTGCCACAGGTTTGACGCCCCGCAGCGCAAGCGGCAAGATCTGTTTGCCCCCGACGGCAGACCTGTCTTTTCAGCGAATTGACGCAACCGGAATGCCAGACTACGGTGCGACCACACGCATTGAAATTCTTGAATTGGAGCATGACAGCAATGGCGACGATTACGTTCGGGGCCGGGGTGGCAGGGTCGGTGCCGCTGGTGATCAACCTGATTGATCAGCTTTCCTTTGACGCAGAGCTTACGTCCTTTTCCAGCACCCAGATCACCTTTCAGGATGGCACGCGGAATTTCGTGGTCAATGGCACCGGATTCACCGTCAACCCCGTCAACGGGCAGTTGACGGGTGGCACCATCGCCGAAATCGTTGCCACCAACGCAGGCAACAACGAGGTGCTGATCACCAATATCGGCCTGCTGGCAACTCAGTTGCAAACCGCGCTGAACGCCGAAAACAGCGGCACCAACATTGCGGCACTCGAAAACCTGCTGACCGGTCTCAGCTATGACTACACGGGCACGGCGGCGGCGGATATCTTGCTGTCCACCACTCGTTCCTCGGACAATGTTCTGCTGAACCTGCGCGGCAATGACCGGTTCAACCTGTTGGGCGGCAATGACAATGTGTTCATGGGCGACGGCAATGATTCCGGGCTTGGCGGCATCGGCAATGACACGCTCGATGGCGGCAATGGCAACGATACCTTGCAAGGGCAGGCGGGCAATGACGTGCTGCGCGGCAGCATCGGCAATGACTTCATCGCTGGCAGCACCGGCAATGATTTTCTGTACGGCGGGGCGGGGAATGACCGGCTCGTCGGCGGTGACAACATCGACAGTATCTATGGCGGCGATGGCAAAGACACGCTGACCGGGGATGACGGCGCTGACAGGTTTATCTTCGCCTCTGCAACGGAAACCGGCAATGGCAGCACGCGCGACCAGATTTCTGACTTCGACGCCACCGAAGGCGACCGGATCGACCTGACGGGAATGGATCTGGTGGCGTTCCGCGGCAATCTGGGCTTCAGTTCTGTGGGGCCGTCGGCGCGGTGGATTCAAAGCGGCAACAATGTGCTGCTGTTGATCGACACCGATGGGGACCGCGATATTGACGGCTCGGTTCTGCTGTTGAGCCACATTGGCATGAACGCAGGCGATGTGCTGATCTGACGCTGTCAGAGGGCGGCTTTAACAACCGCCCTCACACAGTGCGCCCGGTTCTGACAGAAACAGTCTGGTCGGAAAACAGGTACTGGCCTGGCGCGGATGGCAGCGATTTCCGACCCCCTCTGAACCAGACAGGCCCTAGCGAAACCGCCGCGCGGCCTCGATCGCCAGCCCCAGACCCACGCTGCCGAACATGTCGCCGGTCGCGATGCGGGCACCGGGCAGCGTGGCCTCTACCGCGCGGCGCACCACCGGCAGATGGCTTGACCCGCCGGTCATGAACACTGTCGCAATCTGGGCAGGCGTCACACCGGCCTGCGCCAACACCCGGTCAAACAGGGCGGTCAGCCGGGCAATGGCCGGGTCCACCACCGCCTCAAACGCCGCGCGCCGCGCCAGCGGGTTCGGCCCGCCCATGATCTCGGTCAGGTCCATCCGCGCCACATCGGCGTCCGACAGCGCGATTTTCGCCCCTTCCACCGCCATCGCCAAGGCATGGCCCGCCCGGTTGTTCACCACCCGGATCAGCCGGTCCAGCCGTTCAGGGTGATCTGCCTCGTGCCGCAGGGCCTTCAGGTCGGCACTGGTGCGCGGGGTATACAGCATGTTGATCCGGTGCCAGGTCGCAAGGTCCAGATAGTAATGCTTGGGCATCGTGCCCCGGCCACCCCCCGTTGGCGCACCAAAGCCCAGCAAGGGCATCACCTCGGCAAGGCTGAGCATGCGGTCAAAGTCGGTACCGCCCAGACGGATGCCGTCGTTGCCCAAGATATCGCCCGCCCGGTCGGCGTGCAGGGCGGCCTCTGGCCCCACCCGCACCACAGAGACATCCGACGTACCACCGCCAATATCGACAATCAGCACCAGTTCTTCGCGCGCCACCGCCTGTTCGTAATCCAGTGCGGCGGCAATCGGTTCATATTGAAACGCGATGTCGGTAAAGCCGTTGGCCCGTGCGATATCCGCCAGCACGCCTTGCGCCGCCGCATCGCCCGCCGCGTCATCATCGACGAAATGCACCGGGCGGCCCAACACGGCGCGGGTGACGGGGGCGCCTGCCTCTGCCTCCAGCCGGGCTTTCAGATGGCCAAAATAGGCCGCGACAATATCCTTGAACGACAGTGCCTTGTTGCCCACCCGGGTGCGTTCGTTGATCAGGCTGGACCCGAGCGTGCTTTTCAAGCCCCGCATCAGCCGCCCATCTTCGCCTTCGGTATAGGCCGCCACTGCCGCGCGGCCAAACCGGGGTGGGGCACCATCGGCATCCCAGAACACCGCACTTGGCAAGGTGGTCGCAGTGCCTTCCAGCGCGATCAGCCGGGCACTGCCGCCCGAGGCAAGACCCACCGTGGAGTTTGAGGTGCCAAAGTCGATACCGCAGGAAAGGGGGGTCATGAGGATGCTCCGATAGGCGAACGGGGCAGGTAGCGGGGTGGGGGGCAGGTGTAAACCCCCCTCAGCCTTCCTCTTTAAGCAAAAGCACCAAGGCAACCCCGGTCAGCGCAACCCCTACCAATATTGCCCCCGGCGGCGTGGCCCGGTGCAGCGCCATTTCCCACAAGATCACCCAACTGGGCACAAGATAGGTATAGGCCATCACCTTGGCGGCAGGCAGGCGGAGGGTGGCGTATTGCAGCAGCACGAAGGTCATGGCAGAGGCCGCAACCGCCACATAGATCAGGCAGACCCAGACGATGCCCGGCAAAGCGGCCCAGTCGGTGGCGACAATGGCGGGCCAGCCCCACAGGGTCAGCGCCCCGCAACCTGCCACCATCATGCCAAAGGTGAACACGACGGCAGGTTCGCCCCGGTTCAACTTGCGCACCATGGGGGCATACAGCGCATGGGCGATGCAGCCCCAGAAGTAAATCACCTCGCCCCGCCCGATATCAAAGGCCAGCAGCGCGCCAAGGTCGGCCCGGAAAATCACCCACAGCGCGCCAACCGCACCCAAGGTCAGGGCAAAGATCATCCGCCCGGTCAACCGCTGGCGCAGGGCCAGCCAGCCAAACCCCGCCGCCATCATCGGGGTCAGGGTGAACACAGCAGCGGTGGACACCGGGGCCGCGGTCTTGAGCCCTTCAAACATCAGCACGAAATACAAGGCCAGCAATCCGCCCAGCACCAGATACCGCCACGGTGCCACAAACGCGCTGCGGGGAATGCCCGTCGTCACCAGCGCCGCCACCCCGACCAACACCCCCGCCAAGGCAAAGCGCAGTGCCGACAGGGCCGTCGGATCGACAAAGGGTGCGGCCAGCGACCCCAGCGAGAACGACCCCGCCACAAGCGCCGAAAAGCACAGCATCGCCAGATGGCCCCGTGCGGGTTGGGTCAGGGTGCGGCTTGGCATTGGGTCAGATGGGCCAGCCCTTGGCCGCCTCTTTCAACTGCGCCAGCAGCGCCTGCACCTTGCGGGTGCGGTGCAGATCGACATGGGTGACCAGCCACAATGGAGCCTCCCATTCCGGGCGCGGGGCCATCACCTCGACCAGATCATCGCGGGCCTCGGCCACAAAAGCCGACAGAAAGCCGATGCCGATGCCATCACCGACCGCCCGGGTCAGCACGGCGGGTTCGGTCGCGCGGAAGGTGATGCAGTCGGGCGGGGCCACGTTGCGCAGCCAGCGGTGAAACGGGGCGCGCGAGGCCTCGTTATCGGCGGAGACAAAGCGGTGGCCCGCGAAGTCGGCCTCGGACGCCGGAAGGCCATGCTGCGCCGCGTAAGATCGGGCGGCGTAAAGCCCGGTGCGCATCCGCGCCAAGGGCTGCGCCACGTTGTCAGGTTCTTCCGGGGCGGCACCTGCGCGGATCGCCACATGGGCCTCGCCATAATCCAACCGGAATACCCGCATATCCGTCAGGAACCGCACCTGCACGCCGGGGTATTCGCCCTGAAACTGGGCCAGTACCGGCACCAGCAGATCGGACAGCCCGGCAATGGCGGTCACCACCATCTCGCCGGTCACGGTTTCGCCCTGCCCCTTGATCCGGCTGGACAGTTGGGCGAATTGTTCCTCGGTCGTCTGCGCCACGGTCAGCAGGTCGCGCCCGGCCTCGGTCGGGGTGTAGCCCCGCGCGTGGCGTTGGAACAGCCGTGTGCCCATGCGCTTTTCCAGCGCGTCGATGTGGCGGATGACGGTGGCATGATGCACGCCCAGCACATCGGCCGCCCCTGACACCGTGCCAAGCCGGGCCACCTGATAGGCGGTGCGGATTTCATCCCAGTTTTCCATGCGGGGTCTCCTGTATGGTTCCCTGTGCGCTGCAGCACAGAACGCCCGATTTGCCGCCCGCCCGCAAGGGTCAACCGCCTGTTTGGCCACCTGGACTTCCCGCGGCTATCAAATTGCGCGGCATCCGCCGCATCCCTTTTGTTCTAGCGCTGCCCCTCCCACCCGCAGTCCCTTGACTCCGCGCCTCCACCAGCCTATCAGCCCGCTTAATTCCCCGGAGGCACCTGCTTCCGGTCCCTAGGCTTATGCCGGGATCGCCACCTGTCAGCGCGTTGCGCCCACAGGTGCCGTCTTGCATTGGGCTTTGGATATTCACCGTCGGACCCCATATCCGGCTGACGCGCAACCAGAGGAGCGGCCGATGTTCGAGAACCTGTCAGAACGCCTTGGTGGCGTGTTCGACCGCCTGACCAAGCAAGGCGCGCTGTCCGAGGCCGATGTTGTCACCGCCCTGCGCGAAGTGCGCACCGCCCTGCTGGAGGCCGACGTATCGCTGCCGGTCGCCCGTGATTTCGTCAAACGGGTGCAGGACAAGGCCACCGGGGCGGCGGTCACCAAGTCGATCACCCCCGGCCAGATGGTCGTCAAGATCGTCCATGACGAGCTGATCCGGGTGCTGGCCGGCGACGGCGAACCCGACGCGCTGAAAATCGACAACCCGCCGGCGGCGGTGCTGATGGTCGGTCTGCAAGGGTCGGGCAAGACCACGACGACCGCCAAACTGGCAAAGCGGTTGAAGGAAAAGAACGGCAAGCGCGTGCTGCTGGCGTCACTTGACACCAACCGCCCCGCCGCCATGGAACAGCTTGCCATCCTCGGCCTGCAAATCGGCGTGGATTGCTTGCCCATCGTCAAGGGCGAGTCGGCGGTGCAAATCGCCAAACGCGCCAAGACCCAGGCCGCCATGGGCGGCTATGACGTGCTGTTTCTGGATACCGCAGGCCGGTTGCACATCGACGAAGTGTTGATGGATGAAATCCAGTCGGTCCGCGACATCGCCCAGCCCCGCGAAACCCTGCTGGTCGTCGATGGCCTGACCGGGCAGGACGCGGTCAATGTGGCAACCGAATTTGACGGCAAGGTCGGCATCACCGGCGTCGTGCTGACCCGGATGGACGGCGATGGTCGCGGCGGTGCG
This sequence comes from uncultured Alphaproteobacteria bacterium, assembly GCA_963772935.1. GTDB lineage: Bacteria > Pseudomonadota > Alphaproteobacteria > Rhodobacterales > Rhodobacteraceae > JANNNF01. The sequence continues at coordinate 241,086 of CAVYZK010000004.1, forward strand.
GCCCTTTCCATGCGCGCTGTCACGGGCAAACCCATCCGCTTTGTCGGCATGGGCGAAAAGATGGACGCGATTGAGACGTTCGAGGCCGACCGCGTCGCAGGCCGCATCCTTGGCATGGGCGATATCGTCGCCTTGGTGGAACGCGCGCAGGAAACTTTTGAGGCCGAACAAGCCGAACGCATGATGCGCCGGTTCCAGAAGGGGTTGTTCAACATGAACGACTTCCGGTCACAACTGGAACAGATGCAAAAGATGGGCGGCATGAAGGGCGTGATGGGCATGCTGCCCGGCATGGGCAAGATGGCCAAGCAGGCCGAAGACGCGGGCTTTGACGACAAGATGCTGCGCCGCCAGATCGCCCTGATCCAGTCGATGACCAAACGCGAACGCGCCAACCCCGACCTGCTGGCCGCCAGCCGGAAAAAGCGGGTTGCGGCTGGTGCGGGCCTGGATGTGTCCGACCTGAACCGTCTGCTGAAACAGCACAAGCAGATGGCCGAGATGATGAAGAAGATGGGCAAGGGCGGCATGATGAAAGCCGCGATGAAACAGATGCTGGGTAAGGGCGGTCTGCCCGACCCGTCGCAAATGTCGCCCGATCAGTTGGAAGAGGCCGCGCGCGGTTTGAAGCAGGGCATGGGCGGCGGCTTTCCGGGCGCTATGCCACGCGGTCTGACCCTGCCGTCGGGTCTGTCGGGTCTGGGGCGCAAGAAATGACGGCTGAACAGGCAATCACGGCTGTATCTACAGATCCTCTACGGATTCTTTACGCGTTCTCTACGCAAACTCTACAGCCCAAAAGGGGCCTGTGATGGACGCCGCAACCCATGCCGCCACCGTGCTGGCCGAACACCGCGACAGTATTGACCGCCTGGATGCGATCCTTGTGTTCACGCTGGCCGAACGCTTCAAACACACGCAATCCGTGGGGCGGCTGAAGGCCGAACACGGGCTGCCGCCGTCAGACCCCACGCGTGAGGCCCGCCAGATCGAACGGCTGGAAACACTGGCGCGCGATGCCAACCTCGACCCCGAATTTGCCAAGAAATTCCTGACCTTCATCATTTCCGAAGTCATCAGGCATCACGAGAAACTACAGAAATAACAATGACGTAGGATGGGCAATGTGCCCATCATGCCCAACACCCCAAGGAGACTACCCTCATGTCGATGAAAATCCGTCTTGCCCGTGGCGGCAGCAAAAAGCGTCCGTTCTATGCAATCGTGGCCACTGACAGCCGCAACCCGCGCGATGGCCGTTTTCTGGAAAAGCTGGGCGTTTACAACCCCTTGCTGGCCAAAGACAGCGAGCAGCGCATCGTGATGAACATGGAGCGTGTGCAGTACTGGCTGGGTCAGGGCGCACAGCCCACCGACCGTATCGCGCGCTTCCTTGAGGCTGCTGGCGTTCGCCCGAAGGCCACCCGCAACAACCCCAAGTCGGCCGTCCCCGGCAAGCGCATGGCCGAACTGGCCAAGAAGAAAGCCGCCCGCGCCGCTGCCCCGGCTGAAGAATAAATCCAGCCATGTCCGGTTCGGAAAATGGCAGCTTTTCCAAAGGCTTCCGTGCCGAACTGGCCGATCTGATGCGCTGGCGGCGCGATGTGCGCCGCTTTCGTACCGACACTGTAGAGGCAGCGGTTCTGGACCGCTGCCTTTGCGCATTTGGGCTGGCCCCGTCGGTGGGGCTGTCTGAACCTTGGCGGCTGATCCGCATCGAAACGCCAGCGGTGCGCGAAAAGATGGCCGCCAATTATGCCGCGGCCAATGCGGCGGCACTGGCAGGCTATGTCGATGAAAAGGCACGTATTTATGCCGGTCTGAAATTGTCTGGCATGCGCGAGGCCCCGGTGCATCTGGCAATCTTTTGCGATGATGCCACCCCCAAAGGTGCCCAGCTTGGCGCCACCACCATGCCGCAGACCCGCGCCTATTCGGTGGTCGGCGCGATCACCCTTTTCTGGCTGGCGGCGCGGGCCGAAGGGCTGGGCGTGGGCTGGGTGTCGATCCTTGATCCGGTCGCTTTGCACGCCGATCTGGCGGTGCCGCAGGGCTGGTCGTTCATCGGCTATCTCTGTGTCGGCTGGCCCGAGGCCAACCATGAAACGCCGGAACTGGAACGCGCAGGCTGGGAAACCCGCAGCCCGGCCCTGTGGATGGAAAGCCGTTGATATGATTGGACTTCTGGGCTTGTTGCCCGGCTTTCGGTTGCTGCGCCGCGCCGTCACGCTGACGCTTTGTGCGGGTTCCTTCTGGGCCGGGATGCAGTATGGTCTGGGTCAACAGGCCAGTGCCTGCAAACACGCAGGCGGGGTCATAACCGCTGCCGGAACCTGCAAAGGAAGCGCGCCATGACGAGTGACAAGACCTGTGTGGGCGCAATCGCCGGGGCGTTTGGCGTGGCGGGCGAAGTGCGGCTGAAGTCGTTCTGCACCACCCCCGAGGATATCGCATCCTATGGCCCGCTGACCACCGAAGATGGCAAGACGACCTATACCGTCAAGCTGACCCGCGCGTCGGTCGCAGGCGGGGTCGGGGTGCGGATGTCGGGAATTACCACGAAAGAACAAGCAGATGCCCTGCGCGGCGTCAGTCTGTACGTAGGCCGCGACAAGCTGCCATCCTTGGGCGATGATGAATTCTACCACGCCGACCTGATCGGGCTGGAGGCCCGCGATACGGGTGGCGCGGTGCTTGGCCCAGTGCTGGCGGTACACAACCATGGGGCGGGCGACCTGCTGGAAATTCTAGTTTCAGGACGCAAATCCGCCCTACTTGTGCCATTTACCCGTGTGAATGTGCCCACGGTAGATATTGTGGCCGGGTGTGTGATCGTAGACGTGCCAGAAGGGCTGGACTAAGCCCGCTTGCCGCGACGCGCCCATGGAAGTGAGACTGTCATGGCGATACACAACAGATTGCGTCTTTTGCAGGGGGCTGCGGCGCTGTTGTATCTGGGGCCGCTGCTTGCGGGACTTGGCGGTTACGGTTGGCGGGTTGTTCCGGTTTTCTCAGCGATATTCGTGCTTTGGCTGATCATCCTGCGACCGCACCAATGGCCGCGCGATCTGGCGGCTTGGCGGACGGCGCTGGTCTGGGCTGCAGCTTTGGGCGCTGCGCTGATGCAGGTGCTGCTGGTCACGGTGTGTTTCGGGGTCGGGCGTGGCATTGGCGGGATCATGGGGTTTTTGCCCCTGCTGCACCCGATGCTGCCGATTGCGCTGTCTTTTCTGGCCATCCCCCTGTGCCGTCTGATCTGGGATCCGTGGAAGGCCGCCGAGATGGACCGTTTTCTGGATCAGGCGATCCAGCAGGTCGCCAAACCCACACCGTCTGATTTTACCGCAGCGGACGTGGCGGTTTCGGCCTTGTTGCAACTGCCCGGAACCGCCCCGGCGGATGAGGTGGCGGCGCAACTCGCGGCGGTGCTTGATCACCCACAATCCTGGGCCCGGCTGGATATGCTGGTGGTGGCGCTGGACCGGGTGGAGCCAAACCGGGATGCGCTGCGTCGCGCGATAATCCTGTGGGCAACTGAGGCCGGGGTTGTCGCCAAGGGCCGACCGCCCGGCACGGTGGAGAGCGCGTTTCAGGTGGCAGGGCTGGACCCGGTGATGCTGCGGCTGTTTTTGCCTCGGGCGCTGTCGCTGATCGGTGCATGCCCCAACCGACATGACAGTTTCCCCAGCCCCCGCGATCTGGCCGAGGTGATTGCAGACAGCCTACCCGCCGATATCAACGAGGGTCTGGTGCGGTTATCGCAGGCTGTGCATGGTGCGACCCCGCCCGAGCTGCGCGATCTGTCCACGGATGAGGCTGAAGAACTGGCATCGGTCTGCATGCCGGGGTGACCCCTTCACATCGGTTCACCCTGTCGTTTGGCAATATATCGCGTTAAAGACGGGCATGACCGATGCACCCGACACCCCGAAAAGCCATGGCCGCCTGTCCATTCGCGCCAGTATGACCCCGCGCGACCTGATGGCCGAACCGTTGCAGGTGCGCGGGGCTTGGGTCGCCAAGGTGATCACGCTGTTCCCCGACGCCTTCCCCGGTGTGCTGGGCCTGTCGCTGACCGGCAAGGCGCTGGATTTCGGGCTGTGGCGGCTGGATACGGTCGATCTGCGGACCTTTGGCCTGGGCAAGCATCGCACGGTTGACGACACGCCCGCCGGGGGCGGGGCGGGCATGGTGCTGCGGGCCGATGTGGTGGATGCGGCCCTGATGGCGGCGCAGGGTGGCGATCGCGCTCGCTGGCCGGTGATCTACCTGTCGCCCCGGGGCAAGCCGTTTGATCAGGCGATGGCGCGGCGCTTTGCTGCCTGTGACGGGCTGACCCTGCTGTGCGGGCGGTTCGAGGGCGTGGATCAGCGAGTGCTGGATCATCACGCGGTCGAGGAGGTTTCGCTGGGTGATTTCGTGCTGACGGGCGGCGAGATTGCAGCACAAGCGCTGCTCGATGCCACCGTACGGCTGCTGCCGGGGGTGCTGGGCAATGCCGAGTCTGCGGTCGAGGAAAGCTTTTCCGACGGGCTGCTGGAGCATCCGCAATACACCCGGCCGACCGTCTGGAACGACCGGGAAATTCCGCAAGTGCTGCAATCGGGGCACCATGGCGACATCGCCAAATGGCGGCGCGCGCAGTCGGAGGCGATCACCGAACAGCGTCGTCCCGACCTGTGGGCCGCGCATCCGAAACCGGGCCCACGCAAGGCTTGACCCCCACCTTCGCCCGGCCTATACGCCCCTGTCCGGGGCTGTCAAAGGCCCATCGGTCCCGATTCTTTTTGCCTATGTGCTTGCCCTCTTTAGGCAGGTGGCGGGTGGGAGGCACGGTAAAAACCAAAGCACGACCCATCTCTGGCGGACTTGCCTACTGCGGGCAGGGATCCGGTTGAAGACCAAAAGCTCTGGGGCGGCATCACATGTGCGGGCAAACCGTGCGCATCGAAAGGACCAGGCATGAACCTGATCGCAATCATCGAGGCCGAACAAATCGCGGCTCTCGGCAAGAAAATCCCGGACTTCAAGGCTGGGGATACTGTGAAAGTCGGCTACAAAGTGACCGAAGGTACGCGTTCGCGCGTGCAGGCCTATGAAGGCGTCGTGATCGGCCGCAAGGGCGGGGCTACCATCTCGGCCAGCTTTACGGTTCGCAAAATCTCGTTCGGTGAAGGTGTGGAGCGTGTGTTCCCGCTGTATTCCACCAACATCGACAGCATCGAGGTCGTGCGTCGCGGCAAAGTGCGTCGTGCCAAACTGTACTACCTGCGCGACCGTCGCGGTAAATCGGCCCGTATCGCCGAGAACACCTCCTACAAAGCCAAATCGGAATAAGGACCGCGACGATGAAACAGGGCATTCACCCCGATTATCACACCATCAACGTCAAGATGACCGATGGCACCATTTTCCAGACCAAGACCACCTGGGGCAAAGACGGCGACCAGATGGCGCTGGACATCGACCCGCTGGCACACCCGGCCTGGACCGGCGGCAACGCCAAACTGATGGACACCGGCGGCCGTGTGTCCAAGTTCAAGAACAAATACGCCGGTCTGGGTTTCTGATCCATTCCGACGGTTGTCTGCATACGCCGCCCCATCGGGGCGGCGTTTTGCTGTGTCGGTGCACTGTCGCGTCGTCCGGCACCCAATTTCTTCGAAGAAATTGGCAAAATCCTTCGAAGGATTTTGGCGCGGGACAGTCAGCTCTGTGACAGCCGGGGGCTGCTGCCTTGCGCCTGACCCTGTTGCCACGCTATGGGCAGTGCAGGAAAGCCTATCGCAGAGGATTGGTCGTGGCGCATATCATCGTTGTCGGCAACGAAAAGGGCGGGTCGGGCAAATCGACCACCTGCATGCATGTGGCAACGGCGCTGGCGCGCATGGGGCACCGGGTTGGGGCGTTGGACCTTGATCTGCGGCAGCGGACGTTCGGGCGTTACATTGAAAACCGCAAAGCCTATCTTGCGCGGATGGGGCTGACCCTCGCCACCCCCGATTACCGCGAACTGCCCGAAGGCGATGCGGCCACCCTGCAACCCGGCGAAAACCCGTTTGACGCGCGTTTGTCGGCGGCGGTGGCTGATTTGGACCCGGTGTCGGATTTCATCGTGATCGACTGCCCCGGCAGCCATACCCGGCTGTCACAGGTGGCGCATTCGCTGGCTGATACGCTGATCACGCCGCTGAACGACAGCTTTGTGGATTTCGATCTGCTCGCGCGGGTCGATGCCGAAACCGGCAAGGTCAAAGGCCCGTCGATCTATTCCGAAATGGTCTGGGGGGCGCGGCAGTTGCGCGCGCAGGCCGGGTTGAAGCCCATCGACTGGATCATCGTGCGCAACCGTCTGGGCGCGCAGCAGATGCACAACAAGAAAAAAGTGGGTGCGGCGCTGGAAGATTTGTCGCGCCGCATCGGCTTTCGTGTGGCCCCCGGGTTTTCAGAACGCGTGATCTTTCGCGAGTTGTTCCCGCGCGGACTGACCCTGCTGGACCTGAAGGACACCGGGGTGGACCAGTTGAACCTGTCCAACATCGCGGCGCGGCAAGAGGTGCGCGATCTGATGGCGGAACTCAGGCTCCCAAATGTGACCGTCGGTTTTTGAACACCAGGGCCGAGGCCTGTTGCGCCTGAACCCGGCGCAACCGCTGCAAGCGCAGGGTGAACATGTCATCCTTCGGGATTTCGGTTTGTGACTTTGGGGCAAACAGCCCGAACCGTTGAAACAGGGTGAGCGCCTTCAGCATGGCATGGCCTCCTCATTGTTTTCTGCCCCTTTTTTGTGATGCCCAAGCGCGGCAGGTTTGTGGCAAGCCCGTGCCCATTCCGCGGTTGCCCACGCCTGACGCGCAACAGACTGTTTCCGGTTTGGCTTGGCGCGTGGGGTGTGGCAGAACGGCGCAGCAGTCTTTTGCGAGCAACCCATGACCAACACCCTGTTTGACGCGCTGTTTTCCTCGCTTGCCGGGCAAAATCGCCCGCTGTTTTTGCGGCCCGGTGCGGCCGATATCAGCGGCGCGGCATTTCTTGCGACCATCGCCCGCGCGGCCCATGCGCTGCGAGGGATGGGTGTGCAAAAGGGCGACAGGGTGGCGGTGCAGATCGCCAAATCGCCCGAGGCTTTGGCGGTTTACGGGGCTTGCGTGGGGCTGGGGGCGGTGTTCCTGCCGCTGAACACGGGCTATACGGCGGATGAGGTGGATTATTTCATCGGCAACGCCACGCCCCGCGTGCTGATCTGCGACCCCGCGCGGGTGGCAGGTCTGACCGCCGCTGTGCGGCGCGCACGGGGCCACGCTTGTGACCCTTGACGGTGCCGGGCAGGGCAGCTTTGCCGATCTGATGGCGGGGCAGTCCGACAGTTTCACCCCGACCCCCTGTGGCACGGATGATCTGGCGGCAATCCTTTATACATCGGGCACCACTGGGCGGTCCAAGGGGGCCATGCTCAGCCATGGCAATTTGCTGTCGAACGCGCAGGTGCTGGCCGAGTTGTGGCAGTTCACCGACCGCGATGTGCTGCTGCATGCGCTGCCGATCTTTCACACCCATGGGCTGTTCGTGGCGTCGAACGTCTGCCTGTTGACCGGGGCTGCGATGATCTTTCTGCCGGGGTTCGATGCGGGGCAGGTGGTGGACCTGTTGCCACTGGCGACCACGATGATGGGGGTGCCGACCTTTTACACCCGGCTTCTGGACCATCCCGGTTTCACCCAAGACCTCACGGCGCATATGCGGCTGTTCGTGTCAGGCTCCGCCCCCTTGCTGGCCGAAACCCATACCGCGTTTCAGGCCCGCACCGGGCACCGGATTCTGGAACGCTATGGCATGACGGAAACCAACATGAACACCTCCAACCCCTATCACGGCGACAGGCGGGCCGGGACGGTCGGCTTTCCCTTGCCGGGGGTGGAGTTGCGGATCGTGGCGGGCGGGGCCGAGGTTGCCCCGGGCGAGGTTGGCGGGATCGAGGTGCGCGGGCCGAACGTCTTTAAGGGCTACTGGCAGATGCCGGAAAAGACCGCCGAGGAGTTGCGCCCCGATGGCTGGTTCATCACCGGCGATCTGGGGCAGGTGGATGCGGACGGCTATGTCAGCATCGTCGGTCGCGCCAAGGATCTGATCATCACTGGGGGCTACAACGTCTATCCGCGCGAGGTGGAGCTGCTGCTGGACGAGGTGCCGGGGGTGATGGAATGTGCGGTGATCGGCCTGCCGCATCCGGATTTCGGCGAGGCGGTGTTTGCCGTGCTGGTGCATCGTCCGGGTGAGGCGGTGGATGTGGCTGCGACAGAAGCCCTGCTGCGGGAAAAGCTGGCCCGGTTCAAGCAGCCCAAAGCGATGGTGGTGGTGCCGGACCTGCCGCGCAATACGATGGGGAAGGTGCAGAAGAACTTGCTGCGCGAGGCCTACAAGGGTTGGTTTGGCTGATAGGGTGCATCGGGGGCCAGCCCCCGAACCCCCGGGATATTTGAGCCAATGTGAATGGCTGAAGATTTCACATTGGCTCAAATATCCCCGCCGGAGGCTTCGACCTCGGCCAACTCCCCTGCCAGAAATCGCTCGAAATCATCCAGATCGACCGGATCGAACTGCCCGAAGCCCTGCATCCAGACTGAGGCTGCGCGCAGCGCGTCGGGCTCCAGCTTGCACCAGATCACCCGGCCCCGCTTTTCCCGGCTGATCAGGCCCGCCTCGGCCAGCACGGCCAGATGTTTGGAAATCGCGGCGAGCGACATCGCAAAGGGCTGGGCCACATCGGTGACGGCCATGTCATCCTCCAGCAGCATGGTCAGGATCGCCCGCCGGGTCGGGTCGGCGAGGGCGGCGAAAGTGGCGTCCAGTGGGTGGGTCATGCAGCGACTATTGGGGCAGGGACGGGGATCGTCAACCTATTGGTTGAATATGCGTGCGGGTGCCAAAGCCGTTTGGTGGCGGTTCCAGTAGCGGGTAATATGTCACAAAAACAGTTACTTGCACGACAATACCACACGTCATTCGCGGCTTGACACACAGGCCCGCTGTCCGTAGGTATCGCTCGACTGAAAGGGGCTTTAACCCATGACTGGTGAACCCGATCCGGACCGGCTGCGTGCGCTTGAAGCGCGGCTGAACCAGATCAAGGGGCCGGTGGTGGTGGAAAAGACCAACACGGTCAAAGGTTTCTCGCAGGGCGAAGTGGCCTGGAGGATGGTGATCGAGCTGTGTACCGGCATGTTGCTGGGGGTCGGCATCGGTTACGGGCTGGACGTGCTGGCTGGCACGCTGCCGATCTTCCTGATCCTGTTTTCCCTGATAGGCTTTGCGGCAGGCATCAAGACGATGCTGGGCACCGCACGGCAGATGGCAGTTGATACAGCGGCAAAAGCCGCAAAGACAGAGGGTTGACCATGGCGACAGGTGCTGAAGAACACGCAAGCAGCGGTCTGCAAATCCACCCGATGGATCAGTTCATCGTCAAGCCGCTGTTTGGCGATACCATCGAATGGTACACACCCACCAACGCGACGCTGTGGATGGCACTGGCTGTGTTGTGCTTGGTCGTCTTGCTGGTTCTGGGCACCCGCCGCCGCGCCATTGTGCCGTCGCGTACCCAATCGGTGGCCGAACTGTTCTACGGGTTCATCCACAACATGGTTGAAGAAGTGTCGGGCCATGAAGGGGTGAAGTACTTCCCCTATGTCATGACCCTGTTCATGTTCGTGTTCCTGTCGAACATGCTGGGCCTGATCCCGATGTCGTTCAGCACCACCTCGCATATCGCCGTGACGGCAACGCTGGCCTTGCTGGTGTTTCTGACGGTCACGCTGGTCGGCCTGTATCGCAAGGGCATCGGCTTTTTGGGCATGTTCTGGGTGTCGTCGGCACCGCTGATCCTGCGGCCAATTCTGGCGCTGATCGAGGTGATTTCCTACTTCGTCCGCCCGCTCAGCCATTCCATTCGTCTTGGCGGCAACCTGATGGCCGGTCACGCCGTGATCAAGGTGTTCGCAGGCTTTGCCGGGGCCATGGGCATTGCATCGGTGGTGCCGATTGCCGCCATTGCCGCGATCTACGGTCTGGAAGTGCTGGTCGCTGCCGTACAGGCCTATGTCTTTACCATCCTGACCTGCGTGTATCTGCGGGACGCCGTTGGCGACGCACATCACTAAGGTTCTGAAACTCTATCCTAATTCCAATCCCTGAAGGAGCATACACATGGAACTCGAAGCAGCAGCACAATTCGCCCTGATGGGTAAATTCATCGGCGCAGGTCTGGCCACCATCGGTCTTGGCGGTGCTGGTATCGGCGTGGGCCACATTGCCGGCAACTTCCTTGCGGGCGCGCTGCGCAACCCGTCGGCAGCACCGGGCCAGATGGCAAACCTGTTCGTCGGCATCGCGTTCGCCGAAGCACTGGGTATCTTCTCGTTCCTGATCGCCCTGCTGTTGATGTTCGCAGTCTGATCTATCGGACCCGAAGTTTCGGTCGGGTGGGGGCAACCCTGTCCGGCCGGGTTCAAACGGTTCTGTAGGAGGACGGCAATATGGCGACTGAACCACTCGCGGCTGAAATCGCCGGGGTTTGCGTAAACGAGCATGGTGGTGCCATTGGCATGCCGCAGCTTTGCGCAGACTGGATTCCCAACCAGATTTTCTGGCTTCTGGTCACGCTGGTCGTGATCTATCTGGTGCTGTCGCGCATTGCCCTGCCGCGCATCGGTGCGGTTCTGGCGGAACGCAAGGGCACGATCGGCAACGATCTGGCCGCAGCGGAAGAACTGCGGCAAAAGGCTGTCGCGGCGGAAAAGGCATTCAACGATGCCCTTGCTGCGGCGCGGGTTGAGGCTGGCAAGATCGTGGCATCCGCAAAGGCTGATATCCAGAAAGATCTGGATGTCGCAACCAAAGCGGCAGAAGTACAGATTGCGGCCAAGACGGCTGAATCGCAGAAGACCATTGGCGAAATTCGCGCCGGTGCTGTTGAGGCGATCACCGAAGTGGCCAAGGACACGGCAAAAGAACTGGTTGCAGCATTGGGCGGCAGTGCGGATGCACGGTCGATCACGGCGGCCATCACCGCACGGCTGAAAGGGTAGGACCATGAAATATCTGACCATCCTGCTCGCCCTTGCAGCCTCTCCCGCATTGGCGGCATCCGGGCCGTTCTTTTCGTTGCAAAACACCAACTTCGTCGTGCTGATCGGCTTTTTGGTATTCTGCGGCGTGCTGATCTATCTGAAGGTTCCGGCCAAGCTGACCGGAATGCTCGACGCCCGCGCCATCCAGATCAAGGCAGAACTGGATGAGGCTCGTGCCTTGCGCGAGGAAGCCAAGACCATTCTGGCGTCCTACGACCGCAAGCAAAAAGACGTGGCGGCGCAGGCTGACCGTATTGTGGCGCAGGCCCGCGAAGAAGCGATGGCCGCTGCAGCGCAGGCGAAAGCCGATCTGCAAACCACGATTGCACGCAAACTGGCCTCGGCCAATGATCAGATCGTGTCAGCAGAAGCGCAGGCCATCCGGCAGGTGCGCGAGCAGGCGATTGCGGTGGCGGTTGCTGCGGCGGGCGATGTGCTGGCCAAGCAGATGACGGCGGAGTCAGCCTCGGCGTCGATTGACGCGGCGATTGCCCAAGTGGACGCGCGTTTCCACTAAGCGTTTGAAATCAGTCACAAGGCCCGGCAGCGATGCCGGGCCTTGTGCTATTTCGACTGTTCATGGTCATAGCGTTGCTGGGCGACGGCCTCGTTCCGGTCAGCGCGAATCTGATCGGTCAGCGCGCGTTCGACATAGGACATATGCGCCTCGACCGCCGCGCGTGCGGCTTGCGGATCGCGGGCCTGCAAGGCCTTGGTTGATGGCACTATGCTGGTCCAGCAACTGATCGCGGGTGATGCGGTTGCGGAACATCATCTGGCGATTGTAGAACACGCCTTCGCGCAGCAGATCATACATCGACCGCATCATGTGCAGCATCACGACGTTATGGCTGGCCTCGATGATCGCCATGTGAAACTCGGCGTCCAGCTTGGCCTCGTCGGTGGGGTCGCGTTTGGTGTGGGCGGTTTCCATCTTTTTGAAGATGGTATCGACGACCTTCAGATCGGTGTCCGACCCCAACCGTGCCGCCCGGTCGGCGGCCAGCCCCTCCATATCGCGGCGAAAGGCGATGTAGTCGAACACCGCCTCATCATGCGTGGCAAAGAGATGCACCAAGGCGGGGGCAAAGGCGGACCCCAGCACATCGGCCACGAAAATCCCGGCGCCGGGGCGGCTGATCAGCAGCCCCCGCTGTTCCAGATCGGCCACCGCGTCGCGCAGACTGGGGCGCGACACGCCCAGACGGTCTGACAGGTCACGTTCAGAGGGCAGGCGTTCGCCGGGCCGCAAAATGCCGCGCAGGATCAGTTGCTCGATCTGGCGAACCACCGATTGCGACAGTTTTTCGGTCTGGATTTTCAGAAATGGCATAGCGCCCCCCAATTGGTCAGAATCTATGACCAGGGAGGCAAAAACTCAACGAAAAAGGGCCGAGGCATTGCCCCGGCCCTTGGTATTTCCGTCGCCAAAAATCAGCGGTTCGGGCGGATGATGATTTCGACCCGGCGGTTCTGGGCCTTGCCAGCGGTGGTGGCGTTCGAGGCAATCGGCTGGCTTTCGCCACGACCGTAGGCCGCAATCCGGCTGCCCGGGACGCCCGAATTGATCAGGATGCCCGCAACCGACGACGCCCGGCGCTGCGACAGATCCTGGTTGTAGGATTCAGCTCCGGTGTCGTCGGTGTGGCCGATGACTTCGATCTGGCTGTTGGGGTATTTCAGCAGGCTGGACGCAACAGCGCGGATATCATTGGTCAAATCAGGGCGCAGGTTGGCACTGTCTACCGCGAACAGCAGGTCTTGCGGCATGTTGACCGTCAGGTAAGACCCGTTATTGGTGACCGAGATGTTCGGGTTGTTGATCGACCCGCGCAGTTCTGCTGCCTGTTGGTCCAGCGTCGCCCCGACAGCGCCACCGATGGCGGCACCGATGCCTGCACCCACGACGGTTTTGAGCAGCTTGTCATCGCCATTGGACGTGGCCCCGGCAGCGGCACCCAGCAGACCGCCGATCACGGCACCATTGCGGGTCCGGGCGTTCGGGTCGCCGTTATAGGCGTTCGGATCGACGCAAGCGGTCAGGGTCAAAGCCGAGAGGCCAGCCAGAAGAAACGAGGACTTGAGGATCATGTGTGTCGCCTTGAGTATGTTAGGACGGGTTTTGGGCAAATATTACGCCCTTACTACATCAACGCAGCGGCACCTGAACAGGTTCCCTCGCGACATAGCAATTTTCCGCGCAAATGTGATGGCTCAGGCGTCGAGCCGGGCAGCCTCCCACGCGAGGATGGCGCGTTTGGCGGGCAGGCCCCAGTGATAGCCGCCCAAACCCCCATCCCGCCGGATTGCCCGGTGGCAGGGGATCAGAAAGCTGATCGGGTTGCGCCCCACGGCGCTGCCGACCGCCCGCTGTGCCGAAGGATGCCCCACGGCCCCTGCGATCTGACTGTAGGTGGTGACGTGGCCTGACGGGATACGCAACAGGGCCTCCCACACCTTGATCTGGAACGGGGCGCCGATCAGATACAGCGGAGTTTGCGTCGGGCTATCGCCGAAGGCATCGCTTACCCACCCGCGCAAGGCGGCCTCATCCTGCACATAGGTCGCCCGGGGCCAGCGGGATCGCAGATCCTGCATTGCCTCGGCCTCGGTCATCTCACCCACAAAGCCCAAACCGCAGATGCCTTTGCCCGTGCCCATGACCAAAGCCTGCCCAAAGGGCGTATCAAACCACCCCCACAGGATCGTCAGGCCGGCACCGCCACGGGCATAATCACCGGGGCTCATGGCTTCCCATGTCAGGAACAGGTCGTGCAGACGGCCGCTGCCGGACAGCCCGGTTTCCAGCGCCGTGTCCAGCACGGTGAAGCGGTCGGCCAGCAGGCGGCGCGCGTGGTCGAGCGTCAGATATTGCTGGTATTTCTTGGGGCTGACCCCCACCCATTGCGAAAAGGTGCGTTGGAAATGGGCCGCAGACATGCCCAACTGGCCTGCCAGATCGTCCAGCGTCAGTTGAGGCGGGGCGGCGTCAAGGATTTTCAGCGCGCGGGCGATGACGGCGTAGTGATAGCTGGGTGATTGGTCGGTCATGGCAGTCTCCTTGACGCGACCATAGGGCGCAGCGGCAGAAGGCGCGACCCGTTTCCTGCGCCTTTGTGCGCTTGTGGCAGGCGTGGGATTGTGGTGCAACTGGCGCATGGTCCGGCAGTTGAACTATCACGCGATGCACGCCATCTTCACCCGCTTTCGCGAGGTGGAGCCTGATCCTTTGGGCGAGTTGGAGCATGTGAACGCCTTCACCCTTGTGGTCGCGGTCGCCCTGTCGGCGCAGGCAACAGACGTCAGCGTGAACAAGGCCACCCGCGCGCTGTTTCCCATCGCCGACACGCCAGAAAAAATGCTGGCCTTGGGGGAGGAGGCGCTGATCGGCCATATCCGCACTATCGGCCTGTTCCGCACCAAGGCCAAGAACGTCATCAAGCTGAGCCGGATCTTGGTCGAAGACTATGGCGGGGTGGTGCCGTCCAGCCGGGCGGCGCTGCAATCCCTGCCGGGGGTGGGGCGCAAGACGGCGAATGTGGTGCTTAACATGTGGTTCGGCCAGCCGTCGCAGGCGGTGGACACCCATATCTTTCGGCTGGGCAATCGCAGTGGTATTGCGCCCGGCAAAGATGAGGTGGCGGTGGAACGCGCCATTGAAGACCATGTTCCGGCCGAATTTCAGCGCCACGCGCATCACTGGCTAATCCTGCACGGGCGGTATATCTGCATCGCGCGCAAACCCAAATGCGGCATCTGCCCGATCACGGAATGGTGCCAGTTCGAGGACAAGACCGAATGAAATCCTATCAGGTTGTCGGCATCGGCAATGCTATCGTCGATGTGTTCACCACCGCTACCGACAGTTTTATTGAACTGATGGGGATCGAAAAAGGCATCATGCAACTGGTCGAACGCGAACGCGGCGAAGTGCTGTATGGCGCGATGAGCAACCGGGTGCAGGCCCCGGGCGGGTCGGTCGCCAACAGTCTGGCGGGCTTGGGCAATCTGGGTCTTTCCACTGCGTTTATCGGCCGGGTGCATGACGATGCCTTGGGGCGGTTCTATGCGCAGTCGATGGCAGAAAACGGCACCGATTTTGTGAATGCTCCGGTGCCGGGGGGGGAATTGCCGACCTCGCGTTCGATGATCTTTGTCTCGCCGGATGGTGAGCGGTCGATGAACACCTATCTGGGCATATCGTCCGAACTCGGGCCGGATGATGTCGCGGACGCTGTGGCGGGGCAGGCTGAGATCTTATTTCTTGAGGGCTATCTTTACGACAAACCCAAGGGAAAACAGGCGTTTGAACGGGCAGTTACGCTGTGCCATGCCGCAGGCGGCAAGGCCGGGATCGCGCTGTCAGACCCGTTCTGCGTGGACCGTCACCGCGATGACTTTCGCCGTCTGGTCAAAAGTCTGGACTATGTGATTGGCAACGAACACGAATGGTCCTCGCTGTACCAGACCGATCTGGACGCGGCCCTTACGCTTGCGGTGGCCGATGCGGGGTTGGTGGTTTGCACCCGGTCTGGGGATGAGGTGATCGTGGCACGCGGGGCCGAACGTGCCGTGGTGCCCGTGCGCCGCGTGGTGCCGGTGGATGCCACGGGGGCCGGTGATCTGTTCGCTGCGGGGTTCTTGTACGGCATGGCGACAGGCCAAAGCCTTGGCACCTGCGGGCGGATGGGCTGTGTCGCGGCGGCAGAGGTGATCAGCCATTTCGGCGCGCGGCCAGAGGCCGATCTGAAGGCGCTGTTCCGCAAGGAAGGACTAATCTGACGCGTCAGTCGGCCCCGGGGGCCGCGTGTTCGATCTGCCCCTTGTCGTCCATCCACGAGGCGACAAGAGCACAAACCACTGCCCAACTGGCGCCCAGCACCCAGCCTGCCAGGACGTCCGTGGGCCAGTGGACCCCCAGATAGACCCGGCTGACCCCTACCCCGAGCGTCAGGGCAACCGCCAGCGACAACAGATATAACCGCACCGCCAGCTTGCCTTGCGTGCGGGCCAGCATGACCGCAAGGGTCAGATACACCACCGCCGACATCATCGAATGACCCGATGGAAAGCTGGCGGTATTTACGAAAGACCCATGCGGCACAAGGTCAGGGCGGGGGCGCCCCACGGCCAGCTTGAATCCGGTGGAAATCAGGCTGCCCAAGGCGACCGAGACCGCCACGAACAGGGCTGACCGATACTGCCGCAAGATCGCCAGAAACACGGTGGCCGCCAGCGTGATCAGCGTCAGAATGCCCACCCCGCCAAGACCCGAGAGATCGCGCATGAATTCCTGCACCGCTTGCGGCCCGATAGGTATCGACAGATCGCCCGGCTGCCGCAGCGCCAGCAGGATGGCGCTGTCAAACGCTGCTGTGTCGCCCTCCATCACCTCAGACAGGATCGCCGCAAACGCCCAGATGCCGCACAAGATGGCGACCAGCAAGGCCAGTGGCCAGACCAACCCACGTTCGCGCAATGTGCGGGGCAGATGCCACACCGGGTCAATCCCCCAGCTTGGCGTGAACCTCGTCCAGATCAACTTCGGACAGCGGCATCTTGTTGGCAGGATTGTCGAAATCGTATTTGAAAAGCTGGAAGTCGCGCTTGTAAATCTCCCACACCAGATGGCGCGACAGATCGTCAAAATAGTCTTCTACCGGGTGGGCACGGGCCGGACCGTGGCCTTCGCTTTCATTGAAGCGGGGGATTTTCTTCAGGTCGATCCTGTTCTTGACAGTGATGTTGTCCAGCACGGTCTGCATGCCGTCATTAAACTTTTCGGTGAAGAAAATGTGGTCATAGCGGCCGCCGTTCACGATGAAGGTGGACACATGCCCCGCCATGGCCGACCAGTGAATGTCCGGCTCCATCGGTTTCTTGAAGCGGATGGTATCACGCGCGAACAGCAGGAAACGGCGGAAGCTGGCGATCTGGTCAAACTCTTGCTTGCCGTCATCGCCGCCCACCTCAATCCCGTATTTCTGGGTCAGCAGGGGCACAAGGTTGCCGCGATAGCGTTTGCCGTTGCGCTGAATGCCACAGATCTTGTCGAAGAACGAACTGAGGATGCGGGTGTAGGGGTTGCGCACGCAGGTGAACGCGTAGGATTTATGGCCCTTCACGTTCTTCTCGATCAGCGGCTGGCTGGCCTCTTGCGCCCATTTGTGCAGGCCCGTGGTGCTGTCATGGATATCGCCGTCAAAGAACTTGCCCTGATCGGAGTAATACATGATCTGCCCGATGGTCGAACAGGCGCATTTCGGCACCACCCGGTACACCACGCTTTGCGATTCCGTCATCCATGTGCCCGGAAACCCCATAAGAACCACCCTCTGCCCTGTCCGGGCCTGTTTTTCTGCCTGTATGTCGCCTAATGTCAAAAAAGCAAACTAACTCTGTCTTTTCAATGAGTGATAAAGCACTTTATGGAAACAATGCGACAGTAAAGCAGGCCGACCCCGACGCATGGCGAAAATTGCCTACATCCTTTTGTGCCACAAAGACCCCGAGGGGATCATCGCACAGGCCGAACGGCTGACGGCGGGCGGTGATTTCATCGCCATCCATTTTGATGCGCGATCCCCGCAGAAGGATTTTGACCGTATCCGGTCAGCGCTGGAAAAAAACCGCTCGGTGGCGTTCGCGGCGCGGCGGCTGAAATGTGGCTGGGGCGCGTGGAGCCTGGTGGAGGCCACGCTTCTGGCCGTCACCGCCGCGGTTGAGACGTTTGAACGCGCCACGCATTTCTACATGCTGTCGGGCGACTGCATGCCGATCAAGACGGCAGAATATGCACATGGGTTTCTGGACCGCGATGATGTGGATTACATCGAAAGCGTCGATTTCTTCAATTCCGACTGGATCAAGACCGGGATCAAGGAAGAACGGCTGATCTATCGCCACTGGTTCAATGAACGCACCCACAAGGCGTGGTTCTACCGGTCGATGGACTGGCAGAAAAAGCTGGGGCTGGCGCGCAAGGTGCCGGAAGATATTCACATGCAGATCGGCAGCCAGTGGTGGTGTCTGCGCCGCCGCACGATCGAATGGCTGTTGAAGTTCTGCAAGGACCGGCGCGATGTGATGCGGTTTTTCCGCACGACATGGATCCCGGATGAGACGTTCTTTCAAACCGTCGTGCGCCATCTGGTGCCCGAGCATGAGATCAGAACCCGCACCCTGACGTTCCTGATGTTCACCGATTACGGCATGCCGGTGAACTTTTACAACGATCACTACGATCTTTTGCTGTCGCAGGACTATCTGTTTGCCCGCAAGATCAGCCCGGATGCAACGGATCTGAAGGAACGCTTGGGCAAGCTCTACGCCGCGAAAAACGTGCGGTTTGGCATCTCGAATGAGGGGCGGAGCCTGTTCACCTTTCTGACCGGACGGGGGCGGATTGGCCGTCGTTTCGCGCCCCGCTTCTGGGAAACGGAAAGCAGTCTGGGCCGTGAGCGCACCCTGATGATGGTGACCTGCAAGAAATGGCATGTGGCCAAACGGCTGGTGGACCGGGTCCGCAACGTGACGAACCTGCCCGCCATCGACTATCTGTTCAACGAGGCCTCCACCCCGCTGCCCGACCTTGGCGGCATCCAGACCACGCTGGAAAAACGCACGCGGCATCGGCGGGCCTTGGTGCGCATGTTGTTCGATTACTGGCAGACCGATCAATTGATCTTCTGCATCGACCCGGCAAATACCGAACTGATGCTTGATTTCTACAACGACAAGGCGACCGTCAAGCTGCTGGAGATTGAGTGTGACTTCACCGATGACTATCTGATCGGCCATGCCAAACGGGTGGGTCTGGCGGGCGAACGTACGCCGCAGGAAACCATCGACCGCCTGCTGCCGACCATCCGCTATGACGTGAAGTTTGAATCTGACCGCATCCGCGACCTTGGCATCTCTCGGTTCCACCGCATCCGGCAGGGTGCGACGGTGGATGAAAACACGCTGCCTTTGGCCGAGTTTCTTGATATTACCGTAGAAAAGGCGCGCGAGATTGCCGCCACCGAATACCTGTTTGTGGATTGATTCATGCCCTATGACTATGACACCCAGAACATCTTCGCCCGCATCCTGCGTGGCGAAATTCCGAACAAGACGGTGCTGGAAACCCCGCACAGCCTCGCGTTTCACGACATCGCCCCGCAGGCTCCGGTGCATGTGCTGGTGATCCCGAAAGGCGCTTACGCGACCTTCGACCATTTCGCGGCGCAGGCGAGCGCCGAGGAACTGGTCGATTTCCACCGCGCCTGTGCGGAAGTGTGCCGCATGGTCGGCGTCGCCCCCGGCAACGGCTACCGCGCCATCACCAACGCGGGCGTGCATGGCATGCAGGAGGTGCCGCATTACCACCTGCACATCCTCGGCGGCAAGGTGATGGGCCGGCTGATCGGATAGCGCAGGAACCGGGTCGCGGGTTAACGGACAGGCGTGCAAGGTGGGGCAAAGGAGCCCTGCCATGACCGTCGCTTTCGCCCCGCTGCCCACCGATCTCGTCCGCGCCCTGCAATCGGGTGCCCGTGATGCCAATGACCAAATCCCTGAACGCCATACATCGACCGGATCAGGCAACCCCTGCCGCCATTGTCTGGACATGATCCCCGAGGGTGCTGCGATGCTGGTCCTCGCGCACCGCCCGTTTCCGGCACCACAGCCCTATGCCGAGGTCGGCCCGATCTTTCTGTGCGCCGACTCTTGTGTTGCAGGAGGCGGCACTACGCTGCCCGTGATGCTGGCCTCGCCCGACTATATCATCCGGGGCTATGGCGCAGATCACCGGATCGTCTATGGCACCGGGGCGGTGGTGGCGACCGATCAGATCACCGCGCGGGCCGAAGCTTTGTTGGCGGATGCGAAGGTGGCTTATGTCCATGTCCGGTCGGCCCGGAACAACTGCTATCAGGTGCGGATCGACCGAGGCTGACGCCATATTGCAGTTGCAGCATGAATGGATCATCTTGCACGCATCAGCAAAGGACACCACATGATCCCCGCCCGTTTCGCGCCCATCGTCTTTGGTTTCATCCTGTCGGGCCTGATGTCCTGCATGGTGTCAGGCATTGCCACGCTGCGTGCGATAGGGGTCGATCCGGGGTTTTTCGGGCAGTGGATGGGGTCTTGGGCCACCTCTTGGGCGGTGGCCTTTCCGGT
This sequence comes from uncultured Alphaproteobacteria bacterium, assembly GCA_963772935.1. Taxonomy (GTDB): domain Bacteria; phylum Pseudomonadota; class Alphaproteobacteria; order Rhodobacterales; family Rhodobacteraceae; genus JANNNF01. Next base: position 261,380 of record CAVYZK010000004.1, read on the forward strand.
TGTGTTGGTCGTCGCCCCCTTTACCCGCCGCGTTGTGGCGCGGCTGGTGCGGGCTTAGCATCCCAGTCTTTCAGCCAGCGTTTGGGGGCGGCATCCCGCCACTGGCGCAGCAGTCGCGCCTTCGCCCAGTCCTCATCAATCCGCCCCGCCCGCACAAGGATCAGCGGGTGGGCGGCGTAATGCGGATGCATCGTGAACGTGTCGGGGTCGGCCGCCAGCAGCATCTCGCGCTCCTGTACGTCGCAGCGAAACACCGCCGCATCGACGTAAGGCGACCACCAACACCACATCTTGCCATGCGCCTTGAGGCACGGATGACCCCAGGGGGCGGCTTCGGTTACCTGCGGCAGGTTCAGCGACAGGGCAAGCGCCTTGAGGTCCGGGTAGGTCGCAATCAATGCGCCGCCGCCCAGTTCGCCCCGCGCCCGGCCTCGACCGTCAGTTTCACCGACAGCTTCACCGCCGGGTCGCAGGCCCCTTCCATCACATCGCGGGCAATCGGGATCAGGGCATCGGCGGCGTCTTCGTCCACCTCGAACAGCAGTTCGTCATGCACTTGCAGCAGCATCTTGGCGGGCAGATGGGCGATGGCATCCGGCATCCGTATCATCGCGCGGCGGATCACGTCGGCGGCGGTGCCCTGAATGGGCGCGTTGATCGCGGCGCGTTTGGCGAAACCTGCGCCGGGGCCTTTGGCGTTGATCTCGGGCGTGTGGATTTTGCGGCCGAACAAAGTCTGAACATATCCATGGGTTTGCGCGAATTTGACCGTGGCGGCCATGTATTCCTTGATGCCGGGAAAGCGTTCAAAATAGCGGTCGATAAACCCCTGTGCCTCGGCCCGCGGGATGCGCAGGTTGCGGGCCAGACCAAAGCCGGAAATGCCGTAGATGACGCCAAAGTTGATCGCCTTGGCGCGGCGGCGGATGTCGCTGGTCATCTGGTCCAGCGGCACGTTGAACATCTCGGACGCGGTCATCGCGTGAATGTCGATGCCATCCTTGAAGGCCTGCCGCAGGGCGGGCAATTCGGCGATATGGGCGAGGATGCGCAGTTCGATCTGGGAATAATCCAGTGATACCAGAACCTTGCCCTTGGGGGCTACGAACGCTTCACGGATGCGGCGGCCTTCTTCGGTGCGGACGGGGATGTTTTGCAGGTTCGGATCGGTGGAGGCGAGCCGCCCGGTGTTGGCCCCGGCGATGGAATAGGACGTATGCACCCGCCCGGTTTCCGGGTTGATGTGGTCTTGCAGCGCGTCGGTGTAGGTGGATTTCAGCTTGGCCAACTGCCGCCAATCCAGCACCAGACCGGGCAGGGTGTGTTCGGTCGCCAGATCCTCCAGCACATCGGCGCCGGTGCCATAGGCGCCTGTCTTGCCCTTTTCCCCGCCCGGAAGCCCCAGTTTATCAAAGAGAATTTCGCCAAGCTGTTTCGGCGACCCCACGTTGAAGGGTTGCCCCGCCTGTTCCTGAATCTCGGCCTCCAGCCCCGCCATCTTTTGCGCGAAGGCGTTGGACATGCGGCTTAGGGTATCCCGGTCCACCTGAATCCCCGCCATTTCCATATGGGCCAGCACCGGCACCAAGGGGCGTTCGAGGGTTTCATAGACGGTCGTAACCTTGGCTCGGTGCAGTTGCGGCTTGAACAACTGCCACAGGCGCAGGGTGATATCGGCGTCTTCGGCCGCGTATTTCACCGCGTCCGCAATCGCTACACGGTCGAAGGTGACCTGTGATTTTCCGCTGCCGATCAAGGACTTGATCGGGATCGGCTGATGGCCCAGATACTTGTCAGACAGCGCGTCCATGCCATGCAGGTTCAGCCCGGCCTGCATCGCGTAGGACAAAAGCATTGTGTCGTCGAAGGGGGCAATCGTCACGTCAGGCGTTTGAAAATCTTCCAGTCGTATTTCATGTTCTGGCCGATTTTCAGGATCGACGGGTCTTCCAGAACAGGCTTGAGCGCGGCCAGCACATCGTCCAGCGGCAGTTGCCCCGGCGACAGGTCGGAGGAGCCGAACAGATCGCCGCCGCCCTGTTTGTGGCCGACCGGAATGTAGGCGGCGATGCCTGCATCCACGCACAGGGAAATGCCGACGAGTTCGGCGCGCATTTCATCAAGACTGGTGGTTTCCGTATCCACCGCGACATGGCCGATATCGCGGATATGGGCGATCCATTGGTCAAGCTGGGCCATCGTGGTGATGGATTCGTACTTGGTGTGGTCGAAAGGCAGGGCTTCGGGCTTGGCGATTTCCTCAACGCTATCAGCGGTTTGGCTGGCTGTTTCCGGGGCAGGTGGGGCGACTTTCAGCTTTTCGGCCACCCGTCGGGTCAGCGTGCGGAACTCCATCTCATTGAGAAAACCCATCAGGGCCTCGCCGTCCGGCAGGCGGACCTCCAGATCGTCCAGCGTGTAGTCCAGCACCATGTCGCGCTTCAGCGTGACCAGATCGCGGGAAATGCGGATCAGGTCGGCGTTGTCCATCAACGCCTCGCGGCGTTTGGGTTGTTTGATTTCCGACGCACGGGCCAGCAGGGTGTCAAGGTCGCCATATTCGGTGATCAGCAGGGCGGCGGTCTTGATGCCGATGCCGGGCGCGCCGGGGACGTTATCAACGCTATCCCCAGCAAGCGATTGCACATCCACGACTTTTTCGGGGGGCACCCCAAATTTCTCGATCACCTCATCGCGGTCGATGGTGCGGTCTTTCATCGGGTCGCGCATCCTGACGCCGCCGCCGACCAGTTGCATCAGGTCTTTGTCGGACGAGATGATGGTGCAGGTGCCGCCTGCCTTGGTGGCCATGCAGGCAAGGGTGGCGATGATGTCGTCAGCCTCGAACCCCTCCGTCTCCAGGCACGCCACGTTGAAGGCGCGGGTGGCTTGGCGGGTCAGGGGGAATTGGGGGCGCAGGTCTTCGGGCAGGTCGGGACGGTTGGCTTTGTAGGCCGGGTACAGGGTGTTGCGGAAGGTGAGGGAGGAATGGTCGAACACCACAGCTATGTGGGTTGCGGCCTCGGCGCCCCTATCCTTGGAGATTTCGTTCCACAAAATGTTGCAGAACCCTGCAACCGCACCGACCGGCAGCCCGTCGGATTTGCGGGTCAGGGGGGGCAGCGCGTGATAGGCGCGGAAGATGTAGGCGGACCCGTCGATCAGGTGAAGGTGGTGGCCTTTGCCGAATGTCATGGTCGATTCCTTGCCTTCAGGGACAGCGTCAGTAATGCCACCAATCGGGGCGGTCTGCCACCCGGCCGTTTCGACCCGCTATATGGTGTGCCATCGCAGAGCGAGGTCAACCGCTTGTGGCGTGGGCGTCCAGAGGCCAAAGCGCAGACCTGCGAGGCGCAGGCGTTCGCCGACCCAGACGTTGCAGGTGCGCAGCAGGCTGAAATGGCCCGTGCCCAGCCAGAATCCGTCGGTGCTGGTCAGGCCGGGGGCGGAGGAGGGGAGGGGGTTTTGGGCGGCGTCGCGGGTGAAACCTTCATCTATCGCATTGAGAAGGTTGGTATATTGCGCGTCGGTCAGCGGCAGCCAGACCACGCCGGGCATATCCTCGGGCAGGGTGCCCAGCACATCGATCCGCATCACGGCACTGTCGCCGGTGGCGGCGGTCAGCACTGCGCTGGCGGTGATGTCGGCATAGGTGCCTGCGGTGGTGTAAAACGCAGCACTGCCCCAGCCGACGATCAGCCATGCAGCCTCGGGGTTTGAGACCGGAACGCCATGATCCGTTTCGGCAAAGGCATAGCGGGTGCGGGTGGCGGGGGTGGTGGGCAGCAGGAAATCATAGTGGATCGGGCCGCGCAAAAGGCCCACACGCACAAAGCCGTCTGTCGAAATTTGACTGCCGGATGAAGGGATTAGCGCCCCGGCAAAGCTGGCCGCAAGGTAGAGGCAGGGCAGAAAAATCACCAGCACCGCCAGCCGGAAAAGCCAGCGGCCCGGCCGTTTCATTCAGTGATCATCATGGGCGTGGGCGGCATCAATGACATAGCGTTTGTCGCAATAACCGCATTCGACCCAGCCTTTATCGGCGGGAATCGTCAGCCAGACACGCGGGTGGCCAAGCGCGCCTTCGCCGCCGTCGCAGGCCACTTTCCATGTGGTGACGGTCTGGGTCTCGGGGGCGCTGATGGGCATGGGCTGGCCTTTCGGGTTGGCATTTTGCGGCAGTTTAGCGATGCCGGGGGGCGGGGCAAGGGTGGGTGGTGGTTGTCAGGGTTAATGGACTGAAATTACTGAAAAAAGGGCGTAAAGAATGTGTAGAGTTTGCGTAGAGAAGCCGTAAAGGATGCGTAGATACAGAATGTGGGGGAGCGGGCGTTAAGGGTTGGGGCGCGAATCGGGTTTTGGAGATGGGGAAGATGGGCGGAATTGCCCATCCTACCCGATAAGGGTGTTGCGGGACTTCAGGGCCGTCAGCCAACGCCAGCCCCTGTGCCGTTCCTTTGGCGGGGCGGTATTCGGCGGCGATCCAGAGGTCAGGGTGGTCGGCGTCGATCTGGTCGGACAGGGCGGGCAGGGAAAAGCCGCCACCCCCCGGTTCGTGGCGGGCGGGAAAACCTGCGATCTGGATATGGCCGGTGCGGTGGCGATGGGCCTCCCACACGGCGGTCGGGTTGCCGTGCAGGCGGGCGGCGTGCCAGAGGTCGAACTGCAAGCCGATACGGGCGGTGCCAAGATCATCGAGGATGCGCGCCGCCTGATCATAGTCGTTCAGAAAATAGCCGGGCATGTCATCGGGGTTCAGGGGTTCCAGCGTCAGGTGCTGATCCGGGGCCTGCGCCAAGGCCCAGTTCAGGTTTTCGGTATAGGTCGCCTCGGCCTGCGGGCCTTTGGCGACGCCCGCCATCACATGCAGGCGCTGCGCCCCAAGCCGGGCGGCATAGTCGGCGGCGCGCAGGAAACCGTCCCGAAAGCGGCTTTCCTCGCCCGGGACCGCCGCAAAGCCACGGTCGCCTGCCGCCCAATCGCCGGGGGGGGTGTTGATCAGGGCAAGGGGCTGGCCTGCCAGTGCCTTTTCCCAATCGGCCATCGTATTGTCATAGGGAAACAGCACTTCCACCCCGTCAAACCCACAGCGCGCCGCCCAATCGGGGCGGTCGAGCATGGGCACTTCGGTGAACAGCAGGGTCAGATTCGCGGCAAAACGGGGCATTCAGGGCAATTCGGACGAGGGGATGATCGGGAAGAACACGCCCCCCGACCAAATTCCGAACCACCCTTGCCCGCCATGGTCGGCATGGCAACCCAATTCGACCAGCCGGTAAAAGGATTTGCGGTCAATCAGGGCCTCCAGCCCCGGGCGGATCAGGATATAGGGCGAAGGCTCACCCGTGGTGGCGTCGCGGGTGACGCGCAGGGGGTGGTCGGGGCCTGCCGTAGCCTCATCTTCGGTTTTGGTTGTGAAATGAAGGGCTTGGGTGGGGCCATCGCCCGTGACGGTGAAATCGGTGGCCAGCATGGGCGCGTCTTCGACCACGATGCCGACCTTTTCCACCGGGGTCACGAGGAAATACTTGTCACCTTCACGCCGCAGGATCGACGAGAACAGCTTGACCAGCCCGGGTCTGCCAATCGGGGTGCCCTCATGGAACCATGTGCCGTCGCGGGCGATGCGCATGTCGATATCGCCGCAGAACGGCGGGTTCCACAGATGCACGGGGGGCGGGCCGCGTTTGGTGGCGGCCTGAACAGAGGCCATCACGCCCGATGCGGTTGGTTTCACGATCATTTGTCCCGGTTCCGTTTTTGCCATTTGTGCCCGGCGCGTTAGTTGGGTCTAATGGGATCATATAACCCCCGCCGGAGGATTGTCATGTCTGATGCGACCGCGTTGATTGCCGAGATCGAAGCCTTGGGCGAAACCTTGGGTCGGGCCAAGGCCAGCATCAACCAGCGCTTCATCGGGCAGGACAAGGTGGTTGATCTGGTGCTGGCGTCGCTGTTGTGCGGGGGCCATGCCTTGCTGGTCGGGCTGCCGGGCTTGGGCAAGACGCGGTTGGTGGAAACGCTGTCCACGGTGATGGGGCTGCGGGGCAGCCGTATCCAGTTCACGCCCGATCTGATGCCTGCCGATATTCTGGGGTCCGAGGTGCTGGATACGGATGCTGCGGGCAACCGGGCGTTCCGGTTTATCGAAGGGCCGATCTTTTGCCAGTTGCTGATGGCGGATGAGATCAACCGTGCCTCCCCCCGGACGCAGTCTGCGCTGTTGCAGGCGATGCAGGAAAAGGTGGTGACGATTGGCGGCGCACAGCGGCCTTTGGGGCGGCCGTTCCATGTGTTGGCGACGCAGAACCCGATTGAGCAGGAAGGGACCTATCCCTTGCCCGAGGCGCAGTTGGACCGGTTTCTGGTGCAGGTGGATGTGGAGTATCCGACGCGGGCGACCGAGCGCGATATCCTGATTGCCACCACGGGCGTCGAGGATGCGCAGGTGCATGAGGTGTTCACCGCAGACGGCTTGCTGGCGGCGCAGTCGGTGATCCGGCGGATGCCGGTGGGGGACGGGGTGGTTGAGGCTATTCTGGACCTCGTGCGAGCCTGCCGTCCCGGCGAGCCTGAGGGGCGCGAGTTGGAGGGGAGCCTGTCCTGGGGGCCGGGGCCACGGGCGGCGCAGGCGTTGATGCTGACGGTGCGGGCGCGGGCGTTGCTGGACGGGCGGTTGGCGCCGTCGGTGGCGGATGTGGCGGCGATGGCGCGGGCGGTGCTGGTGCACCGGATGTCGCTGTCCTTTGCCGCGCGGGCGCGGGGTGAGACGATGGTGGGGATTATTGACCGGGTGGTGGGCCGGGTGCTGTCGATGCAGGCGGCTGCGTGACGGGCATTGCCCATACGGATTTAAGGGCGCGGGCCGAGGCTCTGGGCCAGTCGCTGCCTGCGCTGCTGGCAGAGGCGGATATGCTGGCGTCGCATGTGATGCTGGGCGAACACGGGCGGCGCAGGGCTGGCTTGGGCGATGAATTCTGGCAGTACCGCCCGGCGCATGAGGGTGACAGTGCCCGGATGATCGACTGGCGCAGGTCGGCGCGCAGCGATGCGCATTTCGTGCAGACGCGCGAATGGCAGGCGGCGCAGTCGGTGACGCTGTGGGTCGATCCGTCGCGGTCGATGAGCTTCAGCGGCGACAAGGCGCGCGCGCCCAAAGGGCGATCGCGCGCGGTTGCTGGCGCTGGCCTTGGCGGTGCTGTTGTTGCGCGGGGGCGAACGGGTGGGCCTTGCGGGCGGCGATCCGCCGCGGTCGGGGCGGGCGCAGATGCTGCGGCTGGCGGCGGGCTTGGGCGAGGATATCGCGGATTATGCGGCCCCGGTGGCGGATGGTATTGTGGCCCACGGTCGCGCGGTGTTCGTGTCGGATTTTCTGGGCGATCTGGGGGGGATTGAGGCCGCTTTGGCGCGGGCGTCCGACCGGGGGGCACGCGGGGTGTTGCTGCAAGTGCTGGACCCGGCAGAGGAGGAGTTTCCCTTCGACGGGCGCACGATCTTTGAATCGATGGGCGGCACGCTGCGGCATGAAACGCTGCGGGCAGGGGAGTTGCGCGACAAATATCTGGCGCGGCTGGCGGAACGCAAGGACCGGCTGGCGGTGTTGGCGCGTGCCGTGGGCTGGCAGTTCAGCACGCACCACACCGGGGGCGGGGCGCAAGCGGCGTTGCTGTGGGCATACCGTGCGTTGGAAGGGGGCCGCTGATGTTCATGCTTGGCCCCATCGGGTTCGCGCTGCCGTGGTTATTGGTGGGGCTGGTCGCTTTGCCGATCTTGTGGTGGGTGCTGCGCGCGGTGCCGCCTGCGCCCATCCGGCGGCGGTTTCCGGGGGTGGCGCTGCTGCTGGGCCTGACGGATGATGAGGCGGAGACCGACAAGACCCCGTGGTGGTTGCTGGCCCTGCGGATGCTGGCGATTGGCGCCGCGATTGTGGCCTTTGCCGGCCCGGTGCTGAACCCGACGCCGCAGGTGGCTGGGGCGGACCGGCTGTTGATCCTGATCGACGGCACTTGGGCCGATGCCCGCGACTGGCCGCGCCGGATTGAAAAGGCGGTGGCGTTGGTCGAGGATGCTGCGCGGGCGGGCCGCCCTGTGGCGGTGGTGCGGTTGACGGATGCGCCGACGGCGATTGCGTTTCAGACCGGCGAGGCCGAGGCGGGCCGGGTGGCCGCCTTGCAGCCTGCGGCTTGGGCTCCGATGGATATGGCGGCCTGGGTGGCGGCGTTGCCTGCGGAGGGGTTTGACAGTTACTGGCTGTCGGATGGGCTGGACCATCCGGGGCGGGCGAATCTGATGGCGGGGCTGGGTGCGAAGGGCAACGTGACCGTATTCCAAAGCCCCCGCCCGGTGTTGGCCCTGCGGCCAGCAGTGTTTGCCGAAGGGGCGGTGCAGATTGCGGCGGCCCGGGTGCCTGCTGGGGATGGCGTGCAGGTTGAGGTGATCGCCCGTGGCCCCGACCCTGCCGGGATTGACCGCGAATTGGCGCGGTTGCCGCTGAGTTTTGCGGCGGGGGAAGCGGAGGCCAAGGGTGCGTTGACCCTGCCGCCCGAATTGCGCAACCGGATCACCCGGTTTGAAATGGCGGGTATTCGTTCGGCGGGGGCGGTCAGCCTGACAGATGACAGCCTGAAACGCCGCAAGGTGGCGATCATCGGGGGCGGGCCGGATCAGGAAGGGCTGCAACTGCTGTCGCCCACACACTATCTGCGGCAGGCTTTGGCTCCGGTGGCCGACCTGATCGACGGCGGGTTGGAGGATGTGTTGCAAGCCAACCCCGATGTGGTGATTTTGGCCGATGTGGCCCGCCTGACGCAATCTGAGACGGATGCGGCGCTGGAGTGGCTGGACAAGGGCGGCTTGCTGCTGCGCTTTGCCGGGCCACGGATGGCGGCAAGCGACATAAGCCGGGCCGAGGAAGACCCGCTGATGCCGGTGCGCCTGCGCGAAGGGGGCCGGACGGTCGGGGGCGCGATGAGCTGGGGCGAGCCGAAGGTGCTGGCCCCGTTCCCCGAAGCCTCACCCTTCTTTGGGTTGCCGACGCCGGAAGATGTGACGGTGACAGCGCAGGTTTTGGCGCAACCCGACCCGGAGTTGGGGGAGCGCACCATTGCGGCGCTGGCCGATGGTACGCCGCTGGTCACCCGCAAGGCGGTGGGGTCTGGTCAAGTGGTGCTGGTGCATGTGACGGCCAATGCCGAATGGTCCAGCCTGCCGCTGTCGGGGTTGTTCGTGCAGATGCTGGAGCGGTTGGCGGTGTCCACACGCCCTGCGCTGCCCGAGGCGGCGGATTTGGCGGGGCAGGTCTGGGTGCCCGAAACGGTACTGGATGCCTACGGTCAGGCCGTGGATGCGGGCGAAGTGGCGGGGGTTGAGGGTGTGACCTTGGCGCAGGCAATGACCGCCGGGCCGGGACCTGCGCTGCCACCGGGGCTGTACGCCGGGGCGGATCGGCGGGTGGCGCTGAACGTCGTTGGGGCGGATACGGTGCTGTCGGCGCGTGGTCTGGCCTGCAGGCACGGTGATCGAAGGGGTAGAGGCCCCGCGCGAACAGGCGTTGAAAGGCGCGGTGCTGACCGTGGCCTTGGCGGCGTTGCTGGTGGATATTCTGGCGGCATTGTGGGTGGCGGGGCGGTTGTCGGGCCTGCTGCGCCGCGCAGCGATGGTGGCGGTTGCCGTGTTGGCGATGCAGGGCGACGCGCGGGCGCAAACCGATGGCGCGCAGGTGGATGATCCCTTTGCCATTCAGGCGACCTCCGCCGTGGTGTTGGCGCATGTGCTGACCGGGAATGCGCAGGTCGATGAGGTGGCCGAGGCCGGGTTGCAGGGCTTGAGCGACCGTCTGACCGAGCGCACCTCGATTGAACCCGAGGCACCGATCGGGGTGGATATCGAACGCGACGAACTGGCGTTCTTTCCCTTCCTGTATTGGCCTTTGACGGCAGATCAACCGCTGCCCTCCGCCGCCGCCTATACAAGGTTGAACGCGTATCTGCGCACCGGGGGCATGATCCTGTTTGACACCCGCGACGGTGATGTGGCGGGCTTGGGCGGGGCGACGCCGGAAGCGCAGGCCTTGCAACGCATCGCGTCGGGGCTGGATATTCCGCCGCTGGAACCCATTCCGTCCGACCACGTGCTGACGCGCAGTTTCTATCTGCTGCAGGATTTTCCGGGTCGCCACACCCAAGGCACCCTGTGGGTTGAGGCCGCGCCGCCTGATGCGGCCTTGGCCGAAGGGATGCCGTTTCGCAACCTGAACGATGGGGTGACGCCCGTGGTGATCGGCGGCAACGACTGGGCGTCCGCTTGGGCGGTAGACGACAGTGGGGCGTGGATGCTGCCGGTGGGGCGCGGCTTTGCAGGCGAGACGGCAAAGGGAAATCGCCTACCGCTTTGGCATCAACATCGTGATGCATGTGCTGACGGGCAATTACAAATCGGATCAGGTGCATGTGCCGGCCCTGCTGGAAAGGCTGGGGCAATGATCCATTCCGTGGTGTTCGACCCTCTGGTGCCGGTCTGGCTGATCTGGGGTCTGGCGGTGGTGGCCGTCGGCTTGCTGGCCCTGGCGGTGTGGCGCGGCTTGCCCGGCTGGGCGCTGCGGGCGGCGGCGGCTGGGGTGGTGCTGACGGCCCTGGCCAATCCCGCGCTGCAAGAGGAAGACCGCGCGCCATTGACGGACATCGTGCTGCTGGTGGTGGACGAAAGCGCCAGTCAGGGGCTGTCGGACCGTGCCGCGCAGACTGAGGCCGCAGTGGCGGCGGTGCAGGCCGAAGTGGCGGCCCTGCCCAACACCGAATTGCGGATTTCGCGGCTGACGGATGGGGCCGAGGATGCGGGGACGCTGGCGATGACCGCGCTGGCAGAGGCTTTGGCCGAGGAACCCCGGGCGCGGGTGGCGGGGGCGATCCTGATCACCGATGGACAGGTGCATGATCTGGGGCTGGCCCCGTCCTTGCCCGCCCCGCTGCATGTGCTGCTGACGGGGCGTGCGGCAGACTGGGACCGCCGGCTGGTGGTGAAAAACGCCCCCGCCTTTGCGATTCTGGGCGAGGAATTCATGCTGGGCTCTGCGGATCGACGATGAAGGCGCCGCCCCCGGCGATACCGATGCGCAACTGACGATCACCGTCGATGCCGATGCGCCGCAGACCTATACCGTGCCGGTCGGCACCGACTTGGAATTGCCCGTGACTCTGCCGCATGGCGGGATGAACGTGCTGCAATTCAGCGTGGCTGTGGGCGATGGCGAGTTGACCGACCGCAACAACACCGCTGTTGTGCAGGTCAACGGGGTGCGCGACCGGCTGCGTGTGTTGCTGGTGTCGGGCGAGCCGCATGCGGGCGAACGGGTCTGGCGCAACCTGCTGAAATCGGATGCGAGCGTGGATCTGGTGCATTTCACCATTCTGCGCCCGCCCGAAAAGCAGGATGGTATCCCGGTGGATGAGCTGAGCCTGATCGCCTTTCCGACGCGGGAATTGTTTGTGGAAAAGATCGACGAGTTCGATCTGATCATCTTTGACCGCTACCGGATGCGGGGCATCCTGCCGATGTCCTATCTGCAAAACGTGGCCGATTATGTGCGCCGCGGGGGCACCGTGCTGGTGGCGGCGGGGCCGGAGTTTGGCGCGGTGGACAGTCTGTACCGGTCGCCCTTGGCCGATATTCTGCCGGTGGAGCCGACCGCACAGGTGATCGAGGAAGGCTATCGCCCGGCGCTGACCGATCTGGGGCGCAAGCATCCGGTGACCGAAGGATTGGAAGATCTGGCCCCCGAGGGAGGCTGGGGACGCTGGTTCCGGCTGACGGAAGTAACGCCGACAGCGGGGCAGGTGGTGATGTCGGGGCCGGGGGATCGGCCTTTGCTGGTGCTGAACCGGGTCGATGAGGGCCGGGTGGCGGTTCTGGCGTCCGATCAGATGTGGCTGTGGGGGCGCGGCTATGAAGGCGGCGGGCCGCAGTTGGAACTGCTGCGCAGGCTGGCGCACTGGATGCTGAAGGAACCCGAACTGGAGGAGGAGGCCCTGACCGCCACCGCCAAAGGGCAGGTGCTGACCATCACACGGCGGTCCATTGCGGCAGATGCGCCGGGGCCGCTGACCATCACCGGGCCGGACGGGGCAGAGGTGGAATTGCCGATGCCAGAGGTGGCCCCGGGCAAGTTTGAACTGGATTGGGCAGCACCGGGGATGGGCCTCTACCGTCTGGCGCAGGGTGATCTGACGCGGGTGATTGCGGTCGGGCCATCCTCGCCGCGCGAGTTTGAGGCGACGATTGCGACGGGTGATCTGCTGGCCCCGGTCGTTGCCCCCACGCAGGGCGGCATCTTGGGGCTGGAGGACGGCACACCGGACATTCGGGCGGTCAATGCGGGGCGCCCTGCCTCGGGGCGCGGCTGGATCGGCATCACGCCGCGAGAGGCGTATGCGACGCAGGATGTGCGGGTGGCGGCGCTGTTGCCGGGCTGGGCGTACCTGCTGTTGGCGGCTGCTTTGGCGATTGCGGCCTGGGTGCTGGAAGGGCGACGCGGGTCTGCGCGCCGCCCAGTTTGATCAGGCCATGGCCGGTTTGGCGGCAATCGCCTTGCCGATGCTTTCCGACGCATAGCCGAACACGGCGCCTACGATCATCGACACCGACATGTTAATTGCGAGGGATTGGTGTTGCGAATGAATCTGTTCATCGTCTCAGGGGCTTTCGCGATCTGGATGATGGGGTCCGGCACGGTTGCGGCAGAGATTGCCTTGCAGAGCGACGCGGCCGATCCCGCAGCCCTTGCCCCGCTTGATATGTTTCGAGACTGCGACGTCTGTCCCGAAATGATCGTAATGCCGCCGGGGTCGTTTATGATGGGCGCAATTCGGGGCGAATCCCGGAACCCGTTTGATTTTATCGGGGACGACCCCACATTTCTTCGGCGGGGTGAGGATGAGATCAATATCATTCCGTTCGAACATCCACGACACCCTGTGAACATGGACATTCCCTATGCGATGGCCAGAAATGAGATTACGCATGCTGAATGGATGGCCTGTGCCGAGGATAGCGGCTGTGCCTATGTACCGGATCACCGGGTTCTGACACTGGAAGGCCGAAGGCGATGGGACCGAAACATCCGGTGATCAATGTATCCTATCGAGATGTGCAGCAATATTTAGGTTGGCTCAACAAAAAGGTTGGCGCACAGGTTTACCGCCTGCCGACTGAAGCGGAATGGGAATATGCCGCCCGCGCTGGGACGGAGACGCCCTTTGCACAGGGCGAGGAATTGACAGCAGATCAAGCCAATTTCTCAAGAACGGGCACCGAGCAGTTGCTGGGGAAAGCGTTGCCCGAGCTTGTGAACAGGAAAGAGCCTGTTGAAGTTGATGACCTGAACGCGGAAAATGCCTGGGGTCTGCGCCATATGTCTGGAAACGTACACGAACTTACTTTGTCGTGCTGGACGGAAACGCACTTGGGTCTTTTAAGCGATAGCGCCTATCTGGCAAACGCTAACTCACAGAGTTCTTGTATGCGGGTCGTCAAGGGGGGCAGCTTCACCTCTGGAATGGATTGGTGTCGTCTCGCGGTGCGTACGCGCCGCGAAGAAGTTAGCCGGCGTGATAGCATTGGGTTTCGGGTGGTACGAAATATTTATTAAGAGGGTGTGACGGAGAATGGCCGAACACGGCGCCCACGATCATCGACACCGACACTTTGATTATGAGGGATTAGCGTTGCGAATGACTATGTTGATCATCCCGGGGACTTTCGTGATATGGATGATGGGGTCCGGCACGGCTGCGGCAGAGTTTGCCTTGCAGAGCGACGGCGCCGATCCCGCAGCCCTTGCCCCGCTTGATATGTTTCGAGACTGCGACGTCTGTCCCGAAATGATCGTAATGCCGCCGGGGTCGTTTATGATGGGCGCAATTCGGGGCGAATCCCGGAACCCGTTTGATGTCTACGGACCAATCGACGCCAAAGACTTCAAATTTCGTGTGCGTGCACCGGATGAGATCAACATTATCCCAAACGAACACCCGCGCCATCGTGTCACGATGGACATTCCTTATGCTATTGCCCGGAACGAGACCACGCACTCTGAATGGATGCAGTGTGTGGATGCCGGAGGATGTACGCATGTGCCGGACCATCGCGTCCTAACCCTAAGTGGACATCAAGACCTTGGCCCGCAACATCCGGTTGTTAATGTGTCATACCGCGATACACTTCAATATGTGGCTTGGTTAAACAGTCAGGTCGGAAATGCGCTTTACCGGCTGCCTACCGAGGCCGAATGGGAGAATGCTGCCCGCGCAAGCACCGAGACCCCCTTTGCGCAAGGGAATGAGCTGACGCCGGAACAGGCGAATTTCTCGGGCAGGGCGACCGAGAACCTGCTGAGAGTGCCCAGGCCCGACCTTGTCGACCGGAGAATGCCCGTCCCTGTTGATGACTTGGACATCGCAAGTGCTTGGGTGTTCGGCATATGTCAGGGAATGTCGAGGAATTCACCCTATCTTGTTGGTCAGAGACGCATCTGGGGCTTTCGCATGACAGCCGTTATCTTGCTGATGCAAACTCTCAATCGTCATGCCGTCGGGTTTCAAAAGGGGGAGCGTGTTGATTTGGCAATGGACAGCATTCGCCGGCAAGGCGCTTTCGACCAACAGAAGATTCAGGCGGGCATTTCTTGGGTTTCGCGTGGTCCGGGAGGTCTATTAGGGGCTGATGGAGAATGGCCACGTGTCAGCGTGTCGCGGGGAAGATTGCGTTTGGAGTTGCGTCATCCCTGATTAAGTAGGCGTCGTCTCGTCCCGGCGAAGGCCGGGGCCTTGGGGTGCGTAAGCACCGGGTCTGTACTGATATGTCGGGGTCCCGGCCTACTCCGGGACGTGTTGCTCTGTCAGTTTAGGGTCACTCGGGCGATTGCAGCATCACTTGCCGGGATTGCGAGGCAAACTCGCGGCGCAGCAGCACGCCAGAGGTCAGGATCGCCCCGACGATCAGCGCCCATGGGCCGATCATCCAGCCGAGCGCGCCCAAGGCAAAGTAGATCGCCCGCAGGCCCCGGTTGAAGCTTTTGGCGGCGGTGATGTTGATCTCGGCGGCTTGTGCGGCGCGGTGCAGTGATGTGGGATGGTCGGGGTCATTGGGTACGGCGGCCATCAGGATGGAGCAATAGCCGAACAGACGGTGCGCCCAGACGAATTTCAGCAGTGCATTGGCCAGAAACCCGACGACGAGGATCACCTTCACCTCAACCCGCAGGCTGCCCGAGGCGAGTGTCAGATCATGCGCCAGCCCTTCGACCAGC
Source organism: uncultured Alphaproteobacteria bacterium (assembly GCA_963772935.1). Taxonomy (GTDB): domain Bacteria; phylum Pseudomonadota; class Alphaproteobacteria; order Rhodobacterales; family Rhodobacteraceae; genus JANNNF01. The sequence goes on from CAVYZK010000004.1 coordinate 276,681, forward strand.
GCGGCATTGCCGATCAGCGCCACCCCGCCGCCAATCGCAATCATGCAGGCCGAGGCGAAAAAGGCGGTGCCCTGCCGTAGGCTGTCAATCACGGTGGCATCGAAGATCCTCGGCTGACGGGTGACGAATTGCACCATCCAGTCCCTGCGGTAGCCTTGCATCAGCACGGAAACCGACGGGTGGCCTGCGGGCGGATGCTCGGTAACCCAGCCCGTCCCGATCCAAAGCGCAAGGATCAGCGCAAGCGCCGTGATATCAAGCGGGGTGATCGTGCCGATCTGGGTGAAAAGCTCCATCCTGCCAGTTTAAGGATTTGCGCGCGTGGCTCATCAAAAATCGGTGGGGTCGGGCGAGTTTTCGCAATGGTGATGCCATCGGGAATGGTTGCTTGCGTGATGGCGGTGATTGGTTATATTATTTTACCAATAGCAAGAAAGGTTGCGCCATGGATATGCCGGTGCCCGATCCCGCCATTCTGTCCCGCAAAGCGGCCATCGTGGCGCGGCTGCGCGCTGTGTTGCCGCGTGACGCGGTGATCGAGGATGCCGCCGAAGTGCGGGCCTATGAATGTGACGCGCTGACGGCCTATCGCTGCGCCCCGCTGGCGGTGGTGCTGCCGCGCACGACCGATGAAGTCGCGGCGATCATGCGGGTGTGTTTTGCCGATGGCGTGCCCGTGGTGCCGCGCGGGTCGGGCACCAGCCTTGCGGGCGGGTCACTGCCGACGGCGGATTGCGTGGTTCTGGGCGTGGCGCGGATGAACGGCGTGATCGAGACCGATTACGACAACCGCTTTATCCGGGTGCAATCGGGGCGCACCAACCTGAGCGTCACCGGCGCGGTTGAGGCGGACGGGTTTTTCTATGCGCCCGATCCCAGCAGCCAGTTGGCCTGTGCGATTGCGGGCAATATCGCGATGAATTCGGGCGGGGCGCATTGTCTGAAATATGGGGTGACGACCAACAATCTGCTAGGGGTGACGCTGGTGCAGATGGACGGCACGGTGGTGCAGGTCGGCGGGCCGTATATGGACGCGATGGGGATCGACCTGCTGGGGGTGATCTGCGGGTCGGAAGGGCAGTTGGGTGTGGTGACGGAGGCCACGCTGCGCATCCTGCCGAAACCCGAAGGCGCGCGCCCGGTGCTGATTGCGTTTGATGGCAATGAGGTGGCGGGGGAATGTGTGTCGGATATCATCCGCGCCGGGATTTTGCCGGTGGCGATTGAATTCATGGACCGCCCCTGCATTGAGGCCTGTGAGGCGTTCGCCCATGCGGGATACCCGGTGTGCGAGGCCTTGCTGATTGTCGAGGTCGAAGGCAGCCCTGCCGAAATTGATGAGCAACTGGGCCGGATCATCGAAATCGCCCGCCGCCACAACCCGGTGGAGTTGCGCGAGGCGGCGGATGAGGATCAGGCCAAGCGCATCTGGCTGGGCCGCAAATCGGCGTTTGGGGCCTTGGGGCAGATCAACGATTACATGTGTCTGGACGGGACCATTCCGGTGTCATCTCTGCCCTACGTGCTGCGGCGGATTGGCGAGATGAGCCGGGCGGTGGGCCTTGATGTGGCCAATGTCTTTCATGCAGGCGATGGCAACATGCACCCGCTGATCCTGTTTGACGCGAACAAACCCGGCGATCTGGAACTGTGCGAGGCTTTGGGGGCCGATATCCTGAAGCTATGCGTCGAGGTGGGCGGGTGCCTTACCGGCGAGCATGGGGTGGGGATCGAGAAGCGCGATCTGATGTCGGTGCAGTTTACCGATGCGGATATGGAGGCGCAGTTGTGGGTGAAGGACGTGTTTGACCCGCGCTGGTTGCTGAACCCGGCCAAGGTGTTTCCGTTGCGGGTGACGGCGGGACGGCGGGCTGCTTGAAACGACCGGGGGGTTTCACACCCCCCGGACCCCCCGTGGGATATTTTTAGACAGAAAATGGGTGAGGCGATGCGGCCAGTGGGTGAGGCGGAACTGGCGGAGGCGGTGCGGGGGGCGAACGGGCCGTTGCGCATTGTGGGTGGCGGGACGCGGGGAATCGGGCGGGTCGGGCTGGCCGAGGTTTTGGACGTGTCGGGCCTGTCGGGGATTACCCTCTATGAACCCGGTGCGCTGACCCTGGTGGCCGGGGCGGGGACGCCTGTGGCCGAGGTGGCGGCGGTTCTGGCGGCGGAACGCCAGCGACTGGCGTTTGAGGTGCCGGATTTGCGGCGGCTGTTGGGGCGGTCTGGAGCAGTCTACTTTGGGTGGCGTGGTGGCGGTCAATGCCTCTGGCCCGCGCCGGGTGCAGGTGGGGGCCTGCCGGGACGCGTTGCTGGGTGTGCGGTTTGTCGATGGGGCCGGGGTGGTCATCAAGAACGGCGGGCGGGTGATGAAGAACGTCACCGGCTATGATCTGGTCAAGCTGATGGCGGGGGCGCATGGCACTTTGGGCGTTTTGACCGAGGTGGCCTTCAAGGTGCAGGCGGTGCCCGAGGCCGAGGCCACGCTGGTGTCGGGGCCTGTGGGCGCAGCGGCGGCGGTGGCGGCGATGGCCGTTGGGTTGACCTCGCCCTTCGATGTGTCGGGGGCGGCCTGGGATGGGCGCGTGATGGTGCGGGTGGAGGGGATGGCGGGGTCTGTTGCCTACCGTGCGGGCGCGTTGGCCAAGCGGTTGCCGGGGTTCGAGGTGGTGACGGGCGGGCCAAGTGCCGCCCTGTGGGCCGGGGTGCGGGATGTGACGGCGTTTGCGGACGCGCCGGGCGCGGTGTGGCGGGTGGTGGTGAAGCCGTCGGATGCGCCATGTGGTGCTGGCGGCGTTGGGGCAGGTGCCGCACCGGGCGGTGATGGATTGGGGCGGCGGGTTGATCTGGTTGTTGATGGACGGGCGGGGCAGAGGTTTTGCGGAGTGCTGTGACCGGCCTTGGCGGCCATGCGACGCTGATGCGGGGGGATGCGGCGGTCCCGGTGTTTCACCCCGAGCCTGCGGGGGTTGCCGCGCTGACCGCCGGGTTGCGGGCGAAGTTCGATCCGCGTCGGATATTCAACCCCGGCATGATGGTAGGATAACCTGATGCAGACGAATTTCACGCCCGAACAGTTGCAAACCCCCAGCCTTGCGCGGGCCAATAAAATCCTGCGGTCTTGTGTGCATTGCGGGTTTTGCACCGCCACTTGCCCGACCTATCAGGTGTTGGGCGATGAGTTGGACAGCCCGAGGGGACGGATTTATCTGATCAAGGACATGCTGGAAAAGGGCCAGCCTGCCGATGCGCAGACGGTCAAGCATGTGGATCGCTGCCTGTCTTGCCTCGCCTGCATGACCACCTGCCCAAGCGGCGTGAACTACATGCATCTGGTGGATACTGCGCGGGAGTATATCGAGAAAACCTATAAACGCCCGTTGGTTGACCGGATGCTGCGGTCGGTTCTGGCGCATGTGATCCCGTACCCCACGCGGTTCAGGCTGGCGCTTTTCGGGGCCAAGATCGCGCGACCCTTTGCGCGGCTGGTGCCGGATGCAAGGTTGCGGGCGATGCTGGCGATGGCGCCGAAGGTCATTCCGCCCGTGTCGCGCAATGATGACCCGCAGGTGTTCCGGACGGAAGGGGCGCCCCGGATGCGGGTGGCCTTGATGACGGGCTGTGCGCAAAAGGCGCTGAACACCGATATCAACGATGCGACCATCCGGCTGCTGACAAGGCTGGGGTGCGAGGTGGTGGTGGCAAAGGGGCAGGGCTGCTGCGGGGCGCTGACGCACCACATGGGCAAGGCGGATTTGGCGCATCGGTCGGCTGCGGCGAATATCGCGGCCTTCATGGCGGAAAAGCGGGCGGGGGGGCTGGACGGGATTGTGATCAACACCTCTGGCTGCGGCACGACGGTCAAGGATTACGGGCATATGTTTCAAGGCGATGCCGATGCGACCGTGGTGGCGGGGCTCGCGATGGATGTGAGCGAGGTGCTGGTCAAGCTTGGCCTGCCCGAGGGTGCGCCCAAGGGGCTGCGCGTCGCCTATCATGCGGCATGCAGTTTGCAGCACGGCCAGCAGATCAAGACCGCGCCGAAGGATTTGCTGAAACGGGCGGGGTTTACGGTGGTGGAACCCGCCGACAGCCATCTGTGCTGCGGGTCTGCGGGGACGTACAACCTGTTGCAGCCTGAAATCTCGGCGCAGTTGAAGGCGCGCAAGGTACAGACGCTGGAGGCCAAGCACCCTGACATTATCGCGGCGGGCAATATCGGCTGCATGATGCAGATCGGGTCGGGTACGGGCGTGCCGGTGGTGCATACGGTCGAGTTGCTGGATTGGGCCACAGGCGGGCCAAAACCACGGGCGCTGATCTGACCGGGCCTTGTGCTGTTCGTTTGCATTTGCCACAAATCAGCCAAGGTTGCGGGCTATCGCGCAGGGACTGAAGGAGTGAGGGTTCATGCGCGTCTGGGTTTTGGTGCTGTGTCTGCTGGGGGTGGCCCCGGCTGTGGCGCAAACGGTGGCGCATGACGGCGCTTTGGTCAGTCTGGAAACAGCGGATGCGTCACGCGGCTGGGAAGGCGTGGGCAAGCTGCTGCTGGGCAAGCGCGGCTTTTGTACCGGCACGCTGATTGCGCCGCAAGTGGTGCTGACAGCGGCGCATTGCCTGTTTGACAAGGACACCGGTGCGCGGATTGCTGCGTCGGAAATGCAGTTTCTGGCCGGGTGGCGCAACGGGCGGGCGGCGGCTTACCGGGGCGTGCGCCGGGCGGTCGGGCACCCGGAATACATCTACAGCGGGCGTGATAAACTGGACCGGGTGGGGTATGACCTTGCGCTGATCGAGCTGGATCAGCCGATCCGCCTGCCCTCACTGGTGCCGTTTGAGACGGACAAGACCCCGGTTCAGGGCGACCGGGTGGGGGTGGTGTCCTACGCTCAGGACCGGTCGGAAGCCCCGTCGATGCAGGATTTGTGCGAGGTGCTGGCGACGCGGGCCGATGTGCTGGTGTTGTCGTGCAACGTGGATTTCGGGTCATCCGGCTCGCCAGTATTCTCTATCCGGGACGGGGTGGCGCGGGTGATTTCGGTGGTGTCGGCCAAGGCCGAGGTCGAGGGGCGCAAGGTGGCACTGGCCGCACCGCTGGAGGCCACGCTGGTGGAATTGCAGGCGGCGCTTGCGGCGGAAAACGCGCCGCGTTTGGGCGCGCAGGGGGTCAAGCTCTTGTCAGGCGGGGCTGCATCGGGCGGGGCAAAATTCGTGAAACCCTGAGCGTTTGGGGGTCTTGAAACCCTGCGGCGGTTTTCCCATCTGACAGGTATCGAGGTGCCATGACGGGCCTCGTCTCTGTGCCCGGCCCCGGAAAGGGCGGGCGTCAACCATCGCTTGAATGAGGATGACCCATGCGTAATTTTGATCTTGCCCCGCTGTACCGCGCGACTGTCGGCTTTGACCGCATTGCCGATCTGATGGACCGCGCGCTGACCGCCGATGTGGCGCAACCGACCTATCCGCCCTACAACATCGAGAAGACCGCTGAGAATGCCTATCGCATTTCCGTCGCCGTCGCGGGCTTTGGCCCCGAGGATCTGTCGGTCGAGGTGAAGGAAGCCACGCTGGTGGTCTCGGCCCGTAAAGTCGGGTGAGGAAACCCCGCGCAGCTATCTGCACCGGGGCATCGCCACCCGCGCCTTTGATCGCCGCTTTGCACTGGCCGATCATGTGCGGGTCGTCGGGGCCGAACATGCCCACGGGATGCTGCACATCGACCTTGTGCGCGAAACCCCCGAAGCGCTGAAACCGCGCCGGATCGAGATCGCCGTCGGGACCAAGACCGAGGGCGCGATTGAGGGCAAGGCGGTTGAGACGCTGACCGCTTGATCTGATTGCTAAATGAAGGGGCGCGCCAGAGAGGTCTGGCGCGCCTTTTTCATGTCTGTGTTTTGGATGGAGGTCGGACCCGGGGGTTTCACACCCCCGGACCCCCGTGGGATATTCAGAGACAGGAAATGAAAATTTTAAATAAATCTTAGGGAGTTGCGGAGAGGCTCTGGGCGAGGCGCATCAGCGTGATCGCCTCAGACCGCAGGCCTTGGGGGTCGGCGTCGCGGGTGGCGGTGGCGAGGGCGATGGCGTCGGTCCAGCCCCAGGTGCCCAGGTAGGGGGAGCCTTGCAGCAACTGGCCGAAGCCTGCGATGGCTGTGGCGAAGGTCGGGGCGGTGAGGGTATCGGCAAGGATGGGGGTTTCGGTCAGAGTTGATGTGCTGGCCCCCGGGGCCTTGGTGCGCAGGCGCAGGAAGCCGAGTTCGGCCGTGTCAGAGGTGGGGGCCGTCCCATAGCGCAGCGGGTCGGCAGACAGCGCGGGGCTGCCGGGGGCGGTGATTTCGTAGATCGCGGTGACCTGATGGCCCGCGCCGATTTCGCCCGCATCCACCCGGTCATTGTTGAAATCGGTGCGGGCGAGGGCGCGGGTTTCATAGCCGATCAGGCGGTATTCGGCGACTTGCGCCGGGTTCCATTCCACCTGAATCTTCACGTCATCGGCAATCGGGAACAGGGCCCCCGTCAATTGATCGACCAGCACCTTTTGCGCCTCGGCCAAGAGTGTCGATGTAAGACGCCGTGCCATTGCCGTTTTGCGCAATCGCCTGCATCGCGGCATCATCCAGATTGCCGCGACCAAAGCCCAGCACCGACAGATAGGCGGTCTGGCGGTTGCGGGCGACGTAAGCCTCCAATCCTTCGGGGTCGCTGACGCCCACATTGAAATCGCCGTCGGTGGCCAGCAGGATGCGGCTGACGTCGCCGTCTTGGGTCATGGCGGCGGCGGTCTGGTAGGCGAGAGCCAGACCTTCGGCCCCTGCGGTCGATCCGCCAGCATCGAGGCGGTCGAGGGCGGCAAGGATCGTGGCCGCCTCTGAGGCTGGGGTGGGGGCGAGGACGGTGCCTGCCGACCCTGCATAGGCCACGATGGCGACCTGATCCTCGGGGCGCAGTTGGGGCAGCATCAGGCGCAGGGATTGCTTCAGCAGCGGCAGTTTGTTCGCGTCCTGCATCGACCCGGATGTGTCAATCAGCAGCACGAGGTTCAGGGCGGGGCGGTCGGCGATGGCGGGCAGGCGGCCTTGCAACCCGATCTGCACAAGGCGGGTGCCCGGGTTCCACGGGGTCTGCATCACCCGGATATCGGCAGCAAAGGCAGCGTCCGCCGTAGGGGCGGGGTAGGCGTAGGGGAAGTAATTGATCATCTCCTCCACCCGGATCGCTGAGGGGTCGGGCAGTTGGCCTGCGGTCAGCGAGGACCGGGCAAGGGCGTAGGACGCGGTATCCACATCAATCGAGAAGGTAGAGACCGGGGTTTCCGCCGTGATCTGCACCGGGTTGGTGGGGGCGTTGGCATAGGCTTCACTATCTGCCTCGGCGCGCGGGGCAGGGTCTTGGGCGCGCAGGGTGAGACTGTCGTAGGTCGCGGCCATTTCAGGGGCGGCCAGTGTGGGGGCCGCAGTCAGGGCTTCGGCCATGGCACCCTGATCCGCGGATGCCACAGGTGCGGTGGGCGCAGGCATGGGGGCAGCCTTGCGCTGCAGTTGGGGGTCTTGCTGCAATGGCTCGGGTTGTTGGGCGCTGCGGGAGTTGGCGGGGGTGGGTTGCCCGTCTTGCAGCACGGTCAGATCGGGTTGCGGGGCCTCGGTTGGGGCAGGGGGCAGGGGCGTGTCCCCGGTGATCAGCGGCCAAGTCACCACGACGCCCACACACAGGGCGGCGAGAGAGGTGGTCAGGCCAAGGCCCGTTCTCATGTTGGCGCGGGCGGTCAGGGATTGCAGCATGGCGCGTACTCCGGCAAGGACACCCGGCGAATTGCGGGCTGTCTTGGGACGCGGGGGGGCGGTCGATCCTTGGACGCGGTCATAGATTTCCATCGCCTGCGCGATGGTGGCGGCGCGGGCGGCGGGGTCGGGCGCGGGGGCGGCCTTCAGGGCAGCGCGCAGTGCATCAAGATCATCGGTCATGGCGTGCCCTCCTGTTTTGCGAGGCTGCGCAGGCGTTTCTTCACTTCGGACATCCGCCAGGCGATGGTGCCTTCGGACAGACCCAGCACGCGGGCGGCCTCGGCTTGGGTCATGTCTTCGCCCAGAACCAGCGCCACAGTGTCGCGCAACTCGGGTGGCAATTGCGCCATGGTTTGGGTCAGCCAGTCGGCGGCATCGCGGTCGGTCGCAATCTCATCCTGTCGGGCCAATTCCCAATCGCCCCAGCCTGCCGAGGCGCGGCTGCGGGTGGCCTGACGGCGGCGCAGATCGTGGGCGGCGTTGACGGTAACGCGGTAGAGCCAGGTCGTAAACCGGGCCTCGTTGCGCCATCCGGCCAGTTTGGCGGGTAGGGCGGCGCAGATATCCTGACACAGATCCTGCGCATCGGCGCGGTTGCCAGTCAGCCGCCAGCACAGCGCCAACACCCGGTCATAATGCCGTTCCAGCAGCACGCCAAAGGCGCTGCGGTCGCCGCTGGCGGCGGCTGTGGCCAAGGTTTCATCGGGTGTGTTCATCAGCATTATGGATAGTTGGACGCAAGCGGCGGGGCAATCCTTGGCGCTTTGGGTCAAATAATTCCACGCCAACCACGCGCATCCGTGATTTCCGTTCACGGCGGTGATGGTGCATCATTGGTGCCACATCAAAGACATGAGGCATGCCATGAAGACGCTTATCCTTGCCGCTGCCGCGATGATGGCCCTTGCCGGACCGTCGCTGGCGCAGAACCGCAATGTTTCGGCCTATGCCGAGGCGCGGATCCAGTACCTGTTGCCGGGGGCCGATACCACGAATGTGACGGGCGGCCAGTCCTACATCATTGATCAGATCCTGCGCAGTGGACCTGACAGCGAGTATCACAGCGATCTGGACCGCCGGAACGGTCTGCGTATCTTGTTGCAAAAGGTGCCGGGGGCGCTGGACGGGGTCAGGCCCCGGCGCGGCTGATCAGGCGCGGCTGACCAACACCTTGTCGATGCGGCGGTCGTCCAGATCAATCACCTCAAACCGCCAGCCTGCCGCCGTGACATGGTCGCCAAGGGCGGGAATACGGCGCAACTGGTTCAGCACTAGACCTGCGACCGTTTCATAATCCCCCGCCAATTCGCGCGGCAGGTTCAGGCGGTCGCAAAACTCATCGGCGGGCATCCAGCCTGCGACCAGCAGGCTGCCATCTTCGCGCGTGGCGATGGCGGGTTCGTCGGCGGTGGCGCCAGCGATGGTGCCGGTGATCGCCTCCAGAATATCACCCGAGGTGATGATGCCTTCGAAGTTGCCATATTCGTCATAGACCAGCGCCAGATGGTGTTCCGATTTGTGCAGCGTTTCCATCACGTCGATGGCATCGGTCATGTCGGAAATCACCGGCACTTCGCGCAGGAGGGCCTTCACATCCAGTGCCTCGCGCCGGGACACGGTGTTGAAGGCCTGTGCGAGGGTGACGATGCCGACCACTTCGCCCGTTTCGCGGTTTTCGACCGGCATCCGGGGCCGGGCGATGCGGCGGATGGCGGCAAGCGTTTCTTGCGGCGTGGCGTTCAGGTCCAGCATCTCGATGTCACGGCGGGGGGTCATCAGGGCGCGGGCCGAGCGGTCGGCAAGGCGCATGACGCCTGCCATCATCTCACGCTCCTCAGGCTCGATCAGGCCTTCCTCATGCGCTTCGGTCAAAATCCCATGCACCTCGGCCTCGGTCACGCGGGATTTGGCGGTGCCGGACTGGCCCAGAAGCCACAGGATGAACCGGCCCGACCGTTCCAGCACCCAGACCACAGGCGAGGCCACGCGCGACAGAATAGTCATTGCGGGGGCCACGCGGATGGCGATGCCTTCGGGATCTTTCAGCGCCAGTTGTTTGGGCACCAGCTCGCCCACGATCAGCGACAGATAGGTCAGCGCCACAACGACGCCGCCGACCCCGATCGTCTGCGCCCAGTCTTCATCCATGCCCTGCCCGGCCAGAAACCCCGACAGCCGCGCGCCAAGGGTGGCCCCGGAAATCGCGCCCGACAGCACGCCCACCAGCGTGATGCCGATTTGTACGGTGGACAGGAACCGCCCGGGGTGTTCGGCCAGACGCAGGGCGGCGGCGGCCCCTCTGGATTCAGCCTCCATTGTGCGGAGGCGGGCGGGGCGGGCTGACACGATGGCCAGTTCCGACATGGCAAGCGCGCCGTTCAAAACGATCAGCGCAAGGACGATGGCGATTTCGGTTAACATTGGGTCCAGTGAGGGTCAGGCAGGCCTCAGACCTAGGGCAAGGGGGCGGGGCGTGCAAGAGGCGCGCGGGCTTGCGTTGACCAACGGCCTTGCCTTTTGGCCGCCAAGCGCCTATGTCACCCACGCGATGCTTACTTTTTCGACCTTGCTGTGTCCTGCGGGCCTTCAGTTTTCGATCAAGCCAACTGAGCCAGGCCACCGCAACAGTGCGGGTGGCGACACACTATGGAGTAAACACGATGGCCAATGGCACCGTGAAATGGTTCAACGCAACCAAGGGTTTCGGCTTTATCGCCCCCGCAAACGGCAACCGTGACGTGTTCGTTCACATCACCGCGCTGGAGCGTGCAGGCATCCGTCAGCTGGCTGACGGTCAGGCTGTGACCTTCGACATCGAATCGGGCCGTGATGGCCGCGAGTCGGCTACGAACCTCGCTCTGGCATAATCTGCCAGACCTGATGGTTCAGGTCGGCCTGAGATTCAGGTCTTGATGAATTTGAAAAGGGGCAGCGGATCGCTGCCCCTTTTCGCATGTGAAAAGCGGGTAGGGTTGATTGCGGTTTGCCTGTCGCCCGTTTCACCGCCCGTCCCGGCGCAGGCCGGGACCCCGAGGTTTGGCAGTGATGGCCGAGGCCCCGGCCTGCGCCGGGGCGACCAAGCCTTTTGAACGCAACGCCCTAGTACAGCAACCCGTCATAGATGCCATACGACCCGGCTGTGCTTTCCAGATTGCCGGCCTGCCGGGTGTCGCGGGCATAGGCCACCACGGCGTTGTAGGTGCCGGGCCCGAATGACCCGTCAATGCCGCTGCGGTAGTAACCCTGACCCGCCAGCCTGCGCTGGATGGCCTTGCGTTCGGTCAGCGAATAGCTGCCAAAGGCGCGGGCGGCAGCGGTGTTGTAGACCGAGTAGGACGGCTGCGGCGCATAGACCGGCTGGGGCCGGGGTTGGTAGTGCTGATAGCGCGGTTCCTCATAATAACGCGGCTGCTGATAGTATTGCTGCTGGCGCGCACGGTTCTTGTGTTTGATGTCATTGGCAATGGCGCCGACGATCACCGAGGTGGCCACACCAGCCACAAAGCCTTGCTCGCGGTCACCCCAGGCCAAGGCCGGGTTGGCCGATGCAGCGGCCAGCGACAGGGCGGTCACAGCGGCGATGGCCGAGGTCTTGACGGCCGAGAGGTTCCACACGGGATGTTTGACAGTGGGCAGCATGTCGTTTCCTTTCTGATCTGCTCCGATGGTCGGGGCGATGGGATAGACATGGGGCCTGCTGCCCCGCTAAGCAAAAACAATGCCATGTTATGCGATAGCGCGTTATATTTCAGTAGGTTGCGTTACCCGTTCCATGCGGCCAGCAGGGTGGACAGGCGCTGTAAACCTTCCTCCAGCCGGGTTTCTGGCCCGCCACCCACCCCAAGGCGGATGTGAAACGGGTGATCATAGGCGGTGCCGGGCAGCACAAAGGTGCGGTAGGGGGCGAATAAAAGACGGCGGGCGAAGGGTTCGGCATCGATTCCGTCCAGCCGGGCAAGGCCGATGAGGCCTGCTTGCGGGGCGGTCCAGTTCAGGCGGGGCTCGCGGGTGACAAACGCATCCAGCCGGGACAGCGTTTCGGTGGCGGTGGCGCGCGCGGTGGTCAGGCTGGCGGTCAGGCGATCCGGGCGCAGGGCAATCTCGGCGATATGTTCGCCCAGCACATTCATGATCTCAGACGAATTTTCCCGCAGGATCATTGCATCGCGGATCAGGGTTTTGTCCGGGCTGATCATCCACCCCGTGCGCAACCCTTGCAGCCCAAGCGCCTTGGACACTGACCCCGTGGTGATGCCGCGCGCATACATCCCCGCGATAGAGGGCGGGCGCGGGCCATGCCATTCAAGGCCTGCATAAACCTCATCCACCAGCAGATAGGCCCCCACCGTGTCGGCAATCTGCACGATCCGCGCCAGATCGGCGGCGGGGATCAGTCGCCCTGTGGGGTTGTTGGGGTTGGTGAGGAAGATCAGTTTCGTGCGGGGGGTGATGCTGGCCGCCAGATCATCGGGGTTCAGGTGCCAGTTGTTTTCCTCTCGCCGTTGTACCGTGATCAGGGTTGCCCCGGTCGCCCGCGCCATCACGCCGGCCTGCGGCCAGCCAGGGGTGTCGGTCACAATCTCATCACCGGGGAACAGCAGTTGGCGGAAGGCCAGATAGTTCGCCTCGGCCGTCCCTGCGGTGATCAGCACGTCGTCGGGGGCGTTGACGCCCGCAAGCCCGGCCTGATCCAGCACACGCTGGCGCAGGGCGGGCAGGCCAAGGAAACTGGCCCCGTTCCAGTCAAGCGACAGGTTGGGGTCAAGGTCAGGCAGAAAATCGCCCAAGGTGGGCGACCGGGCGAGGGAGAAGCCGATGAAGCATTCGGGCGGATCAGCGGCGGTGGTTTCCAGAAGATATTCGAACAGTTTGTGAATCGTGACTTTCATCGTGGGGTGCCCCAAGAATTTTCGAAAATTCTTGCAAATTTCTTCGAAGAAATTTGCGTGGCGTCAGCGGACATCGCGGCCCTGATTGAGGATGATCACATTGCCCGAACAGATATCGCCCATGTCCGACACCAGAAATCCCACCCATCCGGCGATCTGGTCGGGCTGCATCGCCGTGCCGTGCGGCATGGCCGAAATCGCGCGGGCCAGCACATCGGCGGTCAGCACATCGAACAGCGGGGTTTCGGTCATCGCCGGGGCCAGCGAGTTCACCGCGATCTTTTCCCGCGCATAGCGGCGGGCGAGGTCTTTGGTCAGCGTGTCCATCGCGGCCTTGCTGGCACGGTAATGCGGCGGGTCGAACACGTCGAAATTATAGGCCCCGTTGGACGAGATGTTCACGATCTTGCGCACGCCGGGGCGGTTTGCCATCGCCTTGACCGCCCCTTGGCAGCAATGGAAGGCGCTGGAAAAGTTGACCGCCATCTGGCGGTCCAGTTCCGCTGCCGGGATATTCGGGAAGTCCGACATGAAGCAGGTGCCCGCATTGTTGACCAACACATCGACGCCGCCAAACCGGGTGGTGATGCGGTCGAACAGGTCGGCAATCGCATCGGCGTCGGTCAGATCAACCGCCTCGGGGGTGAAGCCCGCAACATCGGCGGCCATCAGCAACAGGGCAGGCCCGTCGATATCGACGCCCACCACTTGCAGCCCGTCTTGCGTCAGACGGTCCACAATCGCGCGGCCCATACCGCCCGCAGCGCCCGTCACCACAGCAATGCGTTGTGTCATATATCCTCCTGTTTTTTAAGCAGCCTAGGGGAGTTGTATGGCAAAGGAAACGGCCTATCCCCCTTGCGCAGGCCGCCGCGACGCCCGATATCGCAAAAGACCCCAAAGGAGCCTTGCATGGACCGACTGCGCCTTCCCGAACGCCCCGACTGGCGCAGCGAGGCTGAAAAGCTGGGTTTCACCTTTGCCGACATGTATGGCGAACCCTATTGGGATGAAACCTCGGCCTATTCGTTTAGCCTGGAGGAGGTGGAAACCCGGATCGAAGACCCGTCCACCGAATTGCACGCAATGTGCCGCGAGGCAGTGGCGGCGATTGTGGCGGATGAGGCGTTGATGGGGCGGATGGATATTCCGCGCGACCATTGGGATTTGGTGGCTGGCAGTTGGGCGGCAGGCGAGCCGGAGTTGTATGGGCGCTTCGATCTGGCTTATGACGGGCAGGGGCCTGCCAAGCTGCTGGAATATAACGCCGATACGCCGACATCGCTGTATGAGTCTTCGGGCTTTCAATGGCTGTGGTTTGAACAGCAACAGGCCGCATCCGTGCTGCCCGCCGGGGCCGATCAGTTCAACGGCATCCATGAGGCCTTGGTGGCCCGGTTCGCCGAGATGTTTGCCACCGGCACCGACGTGCATTTTGCGGCGATCACCGACGCGCCCGAGGATTATGCGACCGTCGAGACCCTGGCATGGGCTGCACGCGAGGCGGGCCTTGGCGCGCATTTCACCGAGCTGGAAAAGATCGGCATCACCAAGGATGGCCAGTTTGCCGACGCGGAAGACCGGGTGATCGGCGCGCTGTTCAAGCTCTACCCGTGGGAAGACCTTCTGCGCGACCCGTTTGCCGAACATCTGGCGTCGTCGGGGTGCCGGTTCATCGAACCCGCATGGAAGGCGCTGGTGTCGAACAAGGCCATCCTGCCGGTGTTGTGGCAGATGTTTCCGGGCCACCCGAACCTGCTGCCCAGCTTTTTCGCGGGCGAGGAGGACGCAAGCCTGATGCCGCAGGGATATGTCGAAAAACCCATATTCTCACGCGAGGGGGCGTCGGTTTCGATCCATCAGGGGGGGCGGGTGCTGGCATCCTCGTCGAACCGCGATTATGATCGCCATCCGCGCATCGTGCAGGCCTATCATCCGTTGCCGCAGTTCGGCGGCATGCACCCGGTGATCGGGGCGTGGGTGGTGGGAGAGACTTGTGTGGGGATGGGTGTGCGCGAAGATGCGGGCCTGATCACGCAGGATATGTCGCGGTTCAAGCCGCATTTCATTGAAGGGTAAGCCCATGAAACGGTCTTCGCATGTGTCGGTGGTGATCCTTGGCGCGGCGGCCTTTGCGCTGGCCGGGTGTCAGGACACGCAAACCGAGGCTGCGGCCTTCCCCGATGCGGCCAGTTGCAAGGCAGCGGCAGAAACCAATGGCTGGTTCAGCGCCGCCGATTGCGACGCGACCTTTGCCGAGGCCAAGATCCTGCACGACGAAACCGCCCCGCGTTATGAAATCCAAAGAGCTGTGCGAGGCGGAACATGGCCCGGCGCTGTGCGGCGAAGACTCGGTTGCCGGGTCGGGCGGGGGTGGTATGGGCTTCATGCCGTTCTTCATGGGCTACATGATCGGGCAGGCCCTGGGCGGGGGCAGGCCAATCGCGCAGCCGGTGATGGCCAAGGCCGGAGGCGGGTTTTCGACGCCCGGGGGCACCAGCATCGGGCAGTTGAACTCCAGCGGGAAAATGCCTGCGGCGGCCTTTGCCAAGGCCCCGGTGACCAAGGGGCTGGCCCCGATGACCAAGGCGCAAGTGTCGTCGCGCGGTGGCTTTGGCGGATCGGCGGCGTCGCGGTCGGTCGGTGGCTGACTGGGGCGGTGTGAGCGGGCATTTGCCGATGCCCCTATTATTGTGTGTAAATCTGGACGCTTGCCCTTCGCGCTGCATGGTTGCAAGGCAGATGTCTTTCCGTTAGCGGTTGGTGATCAAATGCCTGACAACAGTTGTGACCCTGTCTGATGCCGCAAAAGACCCGTGCTATGGACCGACGGCTTGGCTTTTTTCTGGCTGCGGTGACCTTCGTGCTGATCGCGCTTGCGGTCTGGACCAACATGGCCGCCACTACAAATGCCCGGATGGCCACCAATGCCTTGCAGATTGAACGGTCTGCGGAGGCCGTGCTGAGGCTGGCGGTGGATGCCGAAACCGGGCAGCGCGGGTTTTTGTTGACAGGTGATGCGATCTTTCTGGAGCCGTTTCATGCCGCGCAGGCGGGATATGTCTATGCCATCCAGAACTTGCAGGCGCTGATCACGGACAGGCCGGAACAGCTTGAACGGGTAGCGGATCTGCGCCGGGTGCTGGATGCCAGATTCGAAATAATCACCGAGACACTGCGACTGGAAGAGGCGGGTCAGGGCGCCGAGGCGGTGGCCCTTATACGCACCCATAACGGCAAGATGATGATGGACGAGGCGCGCAACACGGTGGCGGCGATTGTTCGCGTCGAGCGGTCGCTGATGGCCGGGCGGCAGGACCGGGCGGCATCATGGCGGCTGCTGGCGTCGGTGCTGACGGCGGCGGGGTTGTTGACGCTGGCGGTCACGGCCGTGCTGCAATGGCGGCAGATGCGCGGCGCGGTGGCGGCACAGCGGGCACAGATCGCCGCGCTGTCGGCAGAGGTGGACGCGCGCACCAAAGATATCCAGCACGAGGTGATGCGTCTGCAAGCCTTGCTGGCCGATCTGTCGCACCGTGTCGGCAACAACCTTGCCATGGTGGCCAGCATGGTCAGCCTGCAAATGCGCGACACGCAGGATGAAAGCGCAAAGGCCGCACTGAAAACCGCCGTTGCACGGATTCAGACGGTGGGCCATGGCTTGCGGCGGCTGATCGTCGATGTGGAAAATGACAATGTGGATGGGCAGGCCTATCTGGACACGATCTTGTCGGACCTTGATGTGTCAGCGCAGGCGCAGGGCGTCACCCTGACCCGCGATCTGGCCAGCCTGCGCATTCGGGGCCGGGACGGGATTTCGCTGACGATTATCATCAATGAACTGGTCACAAACGCGCTGAAGCACGGGTTCCCGGAAGGGATGGCGGGCCAGATCAAGGTGGGTTTCGCGCAGGACATGGCGGCCACCAGCCCGACGCTGGTGGTGACGGTCGCGGATGACGGGGTGGGGATGGCAGCATCACCGGGCAAGCCCGGCTTGGGCGGGCGTATTCTGGAGATGATGGTGCAAAGCCTTGCCGGACGGCTTGAGGTTGGCCCCGCGCAGCCCGGTGGGCCAAGGCCCGGCACGATCAGCCGCATATTCCTGCCACAGCGCGCCAGTCACGCCTAAGGCGCGGGCCCGGGGGCGGTTGCACCCCGGACCCGGTGGCCCGTCAGATCGACAGACAGATATACTTCATTTCCAGATAATCCTCGATCCCGTGGTGCGACCCTTCGCGCCCCAGACCGGACTGTTTGACGCCGCCGAACGGCGCGACCTCGGTGGAAATGATCCCGGTGTTGACCCCGACGATCCCGTATTCCAGCGCCTCTTGCACCCGGGTGACCCGGCCAATGTCGCGGCTGTAGAAGTAGCTGGCCAGACCAAAGATGGTGTCATTGGCCAGATGGATGGCTTCTTCCTCGGTTTCGAACTTGAACAAGGGGGCCAGCGGGCCAAAGGTTTCCTCATTGGTGACCAGCATGTCAGAGGTGACGCCCGTCAGGATGGTGGGTTCAAAGAACGACCCGCCAAGCGCGTGGCGGTTGCCGCCAAGCTCTACCTTCGCGCCTTTTGGCGGTGGCGTCGGCAATATGTTCTTCGACCTTCTTGACCGCCGCCATGGTGATCAGCGGGCCAAATTCCACCGTTTCGGACAGACCATCGCCGACACGGGTCTTCACCACCGCTGCGCGCAATTTGGCGGCGAAGGCATCATAGACACCGGCCTGCACATAGATGCGGTTGGCACAGACGCAGGTCTGGCCGTTGTTGCGGAATTTGGACATCATCGCACCCGCAACGGCGGCATCCAGATCGGCGTCGTCAAACACGATGAAGGGGGCGTTGCCGCCCAACTCCATGCTGCATTTCATCACTTGCTCGGCCGCTTGCCGCATCAGGATGCGGCCCACGCCGGTGGACCCGGTGAAGGTCAGCTTGCGCACGATGGGGTTTTCGCAGAACTCTTTGCCGATATCCGACGATTTGGTCGATGGTACGACCGAGAACAGCCCGGCAGGCACACCCGCCCGTTCGGCCAGCACAGCCATTGCCAGTGCCGACAGCGGGGTTTCCGCCGCAGGGCGCGCGACAAAGCCGCAGCCAGCCGCAAGCGCCGGGCCACATTTGCGGGTGATCATCGCGCAGGGAAAGTTCCACGGCGTGATTGATCCGACCACCCCGATGGGCTGCTTGATCACGGTGATGCGTTTGTCGCGCTGATGGCCGGGGATGGTCTCGCCGTAGATCCGCTTGGCCTCCTCGCCGAACCATTCGATGAAGGACGCGCCATAGGCAATCTCGCCCTTGGCCTCGGCCAGCGGTTTGCCCATTTCGGCGGTCAGGATGGTGGCCAGATCGTCCTGATTGGCCATCATCAGATCAAACCACTTGCGCAAGACCTGCGCGCGTTCCTTGCCGGTACGAGCCGCCCATTCCTTCATCGCGACATTGGCTGCATCAATGGCGCGGGCAACCTCGGCGCGGCCAACGTCGGCCACATGGGCGATCACATCGCCGCGCGCAGGGTTGGTGACGGGGAAAGTGGCCCCATCGTCCGCATCAATCCATTGGCCAGCCACATAGGCCTTGGTCGCCAGCAGGCTGGGGTCTTTTAGCAAGGATGCAAGGTCGGTGACGGAATCGAGCATGGGAGTCTCCCCTTTTATGATCGCACATGCAAAGCATGGGGGGCGGGGGCTTGTCCAGTTCCCGCGCACGGAAATGCTGCGTGATTTGATCAAACGAGGGATGCGATGGATCTGGATCGGGCCTATGCCAATAGCGCGTTCATTGCGGGCGGCGATGATTATCCGGCCCGGTGGGCGTCGGATGCGGCGGCGTTCCGGGCAGGGATGGGCGCGCGGGCGGACCTGGGGCTGGCTTACGGCCCCGGCGCGCGGCAGTGGTTCGACCTGTTCCACCCGGCGGGGGACGCACGCGGGCTGATGGTGTTTGTGCATGGCGGCTACTGGATGGCCACCGACCCCCGCCTGTGGTCGCATCTGGCCGCAGGGGCGGTGGCGCGGGGCTGGGCCTGTGCGATGCCCTGCTACACGCTGGCCCCCGAGGCCCGGATCACGGCGATGACGGGTGAGGTGGCCTTGGCGGTACAGGCGGCGGCGGCGCGGGTGGCGGGGCCGGTGGTGGTGACGGGCCATTCGGCGGGCGGGCATCTGACGGCGCGGATGGGCTGTGTCGGGGTGTTCGGTGGACCGCTGGCGCGGGTGGTGCCGCTGTCGCCCTTGGCAGAACTGTCACCGCTGGCAGGCACCGCGATGAATGAGGCGTTGCATCTGGACGATGCCGAGGTAGCGCGCGAGTCCCCCGCACGGTTGGAATTGCGCCCGGATGTGCAGGCGCATGTCTGGGTCGGCGGGCAGGAGCGGCCGGCATTTCTGTGGCAGGCGCGGGTCTTGTCCGAGGCTTGGGGCTGCGATTGGACGGTGGATGCCGGGCGGCATCATTTTGATGTGATCGACGGCTACGGGCAGGCGGACTCGCCCCTTATGCAGGCCTGTCTGGGCGGGATGTAAGCGCTCCGCTGGGAGTATTTAAGAAAGAGCAATGGCTTAAGGGCAGGTCAGCCGCCATTCGGTGGTTTGCTGGTAGGTTTGGTCCGGGGTCAGTTCGATCGAGGGAAAGCCCGGATGGTTCGGCGCATCGGGCCAACCCTGCGCCTCAATCGCCAGCCCCTCGTGCGCGGCGTGGCCGGGGCGGATGGCGTGGCGGCCATCGTAGACCTGAATGGATGGCTCGGTGGTGGCAACGGTCAGGGTGACGCCCGATTGCCCGGTCAGCCACAGCACGTCCCGCAGGGGCTGGCGGGTGGTGGACAGGCAAAAGGCGTTGTCCAGCAGGGGATTACCGGGCGCAATGGCGCGGGGGGTGCGAAAGTCGTGGTCCGTCAGGGCCACGGGCCGCACCTCGCCCGTCGGGCGGAAATCGTCGGTCGTCGGCAGGTAGTGGTCGGCCGCAATGCGCAACGAATGGCCCGCCCAGTTGGCGGTGCCGTCAAGGTTCCAATAGCTGTGATTGGCGGGGTTCATCAGGGTCGGGGCATCGGTGGTGGCAGTCACCTCCAGCCGCAAGGTGGCGGGGGGCAACACGGTGAACCGTGCGGTCAGCGTGCGATTGCCGGGAAAGCCACCATCGCCATCCGGCAGGGTCAGCGTCAGTGTGGCGTGGGTGGCGCTGTGGTCGGCAAGGTGCCAGACCTTCAGATGGGTGCCCGCCGCCCCGCCGTGCAGGGTGTGCTGACCGTCTTGGTTGGCCTCGAACCTGTGGGTCTGGCCGTTGATCTGGGCGGTGGCGTTGGTCAGGCGGTTGACGACAGGGCCGATCAGCGACCCGTGGTGGCGCATCTGGCGCTCATAATCCGTCAGCAGATCCGACCCCGGCGACAGGTCGTACCCCACCCCCGCGATCCGCACCGATTGCACGACCGCCCCCCATGTCAGCAACGCGACGGTCAGATCGCCCGTTGTCAGGGTGATCTTGTCCACCGCTTTGCCATCGGTGGTGGTGCCAAAGGGGATAGGGGCCATGCCAAGCATCCTTGTTTGCGCTTGGCATGGCCGGGCAATCACCGTGGGTCAATAGCCTTCAGCGGGCCGCGCAATCGGCGATGGTCTGGGCCAGCCCACGCATCAGGGTCGCATAGGCATCGGGACCGGGCGTCAGGGTTGACCCCACCGGGTCCAGCGCGCCGCCGAGTTTCGCGCCCGTTGCCTCGGCCAGTTGGGTCAGTTGGGCCGGGTCATGCTGCGGTTCGGGAAACAGGCAGGTAGTCGCCGTGGCCGCCCCTTGCAGCGCAGTCACGCGTGCCGCCCCCGGCGCAGTCGCATCGCCAATCGCAACGGCCCCGGCAAGTGTCAGGTCGTAGTGGTCGGCGAAATAGCCATAGGCGTCATGCGCCATGATCAGCGGGGTCGCCTTGGCCGGGGCGAGGATACCTGCAATCTCGGCATCCAGCGCGTGGATGGTCTGGGCGGCAGTACCGGCGTTGGCTGTGTAGGTTGCGGCATTTTCCGGGTCCAGACTGGCCAGCCGGTCGGCAATCAGGCGCAGCCAGATTTCAGCATTTTCCGGGTCCAGCCACGCATGGGGGTCGAGGCCGGAATGATCGTGATCGTCATGCTCTGCATGGTCATTGTGGTCGTGGTCGTCGTAATCTTCGGTGTCGGTCGCTGTGTCGCGCAGCAGGGCAAGGGTCTGCGCATCCGGCCCCAAAGACCCGATGGCCCGGTCCAGCCATGGGGTCAGTTCCGGCCCGACCCAGACGATCAGCCCCGCATCCGCGATATCGCCCGCCTGACTGGGGCGCAGTTGAAAGTCATGCTCCGATGCACCCTTGTCCAGCAGCAACACAGGCTGGCCCAGATCGCCCATCACAAGGCTGACGAGCGCATGCACCGGGGGAATGTCCGTCACCACGCGGGGCACCTCGGCGAAGGCGGGCAGAGCCAGGGCGGGCAGGGCTGTGCTGGCCAATAGAAAAGATATGATATAACGCATTGCTTTGGCCTTTCGTTCGTCGGTGGGCCGTTCTATGAATGTAATATCATAACACGTCAAGAGGCCTTTGCGATGCCGCACGATCACGCCTGCCCCGGTTGCGCCGCCCCCGACCTGGCCTTTGCACACCACGACCATGCGCTGTGCAGCAGCGATGTGCTGACCCGGGCCGAGGCGATGGCGCAGGCCAATGGCGCACGGCTGACCCCTGTGCGCCGCCGGGTGCTGGAGATTTTGCTGGAGGATCACCGCGCCATGGGGGCCTATGACGTGCTGCAACGGCTGGCATCCGAAGGCTTTGGCAACCAGCCACCGGTGGCCTACCGCGCGCTTGATTTCCTTGTGGAACAGGGGCTTGCCCATCGCATCACCCGGCTGAACGCCTTTGCCGCCTGCATGCACCCCGGCGAGGCACACGCCCCGGCCTTCCTGATCTGCCGCCTGTGCAACACGGTGGCCGAAGCGCCCGCAGCCTCAGTGCGCGCGGCGCTGGATACCGCGGCGGCTGCCTTGGGGTTTGTGATTGAGCGATCCAATGTCGAGGCTCTGGGCCTGTGCCCCGCCTGCAAGGTGGCGGCATGAGCCTGATATCCGCGAGCCACATCTGTGTGCATCAGGGCGGGGCCGAGGTGCTGCATGATGTCAGCCTTGCCGTGGCCCCGGCCGAGATTGTGACGATCCTTGGTCCGAACGGGTCTGGCAAATCCACCCTGTTGCGGGCGCTGTTGGGGATATTGCCGCTGGCGGCGGGGCAGGTGGACCGGGCCTCGGGGCTGCGGGTCGGCTATGTGCCGCAGCGGCTGCATATCGACCACACGCTGCCGATGACGGTGCGGCGGTTTTTGTCGCTGCCGGTGCGCGTGACCGACGCCGAGGCCATGGCCGCGCTGGACCGGGTTGGAATGGCGGCGCAGGCGGGCCAGCAACTGGCGGGGCTGTCAGGCGGGCAGGTGCAGCGGGTGCTGCTGGCGCGGGCGTTGCTGGGGCGGCCCGCGCTGCTGATGCTGGATGAACCGACCCAAGGGCTGGACCAACCGGGCGAGGCGGGATTTTACCGTCTGATCGAAGAAGTGCGGCGCGACACCGGTGCGGCGGTGCTGATGGTCAGCCATGATCTGCATGTGGTGATGGCGGCGTCTGACCGGGTGATCTGCCTGAACGGGCATATCTGCTGCGAGGGCACGCCCCGCGTGGTGTCCACTGCGCCGAATATCGCGCGCTGTTTGGCCTGGGCACCCAAGGGGCGCTTGCGCTGTATCAGCACGAACATGACCACGACCATGCGACCCCGCATGACCACCACCACCATGACCATGCGGGGCACAGCCATGCTTGACGATTTTCTGCTGCGGGCGGGGCTGGCGGGGGTGGGGCTGTCGCTGGCGACGGGACCTTTGGGGGCCTTGGTCATCTGGCGCAGGATGGCGTATTTTGGCGATGCCACATCCCATGCGGCCATTCTGGGCGTCGCTTTGGCGCTTGCGACCGATCTGCCGATTGGTCTGGGCACACTGGCGGTGGCCTTGGCGATGGCAGTGACGGTGGCGACACTGGCGGCGCGGGGCTGGGCGATGGATACCACATTGGGGGTGCTGGCCCATTCGGCGCTTGCGATCGGGCTGGTCGCGGTCAGCTTTGTGCCCGGCGCGCGCACGGACCTTTCGGCCTATCTGTTCGGCGATATCCTTGCGGTGTCGCGGGTGGATCTTGCCTTTGTCTGGGGCGGCGCGTTGCTGGTGGCGGGGCTTTTGGCGTGGCGGTGGCAGGCCTTGCTGACCGCGACGCTGAACGAGGATCTGGCCCATGCCAGCGGCATCAACCCCGACCGCGAAAGGCTGGTGCTGACGCTGGCCTTGGCGGTGGTGGTCGCGGTCGCGCTGAAGCTGGTGGGGGCCTTGCTGATTGCGGCGATGCTGATCATCCCGGCGGCGGCGGCGCGCGGCTTTGCCCGCAGCCCCGAGGCTATGGCGGGGTTTGCGGTATTGATCGGGGCTTTGGCGTCAGTGGCTGGGCTGGCGCTGTCGCTGTGGCAGGACACGCCCGCCGGGCCGTCGATCATCGCGGCAGCGGCGGCGGTGTTTGCGCTGTCGGCCAGTTTCGGGCGGATGCGGCGGGGGTAGGGGCGGCGTAAGGGTTGCGCCCTCACGCCGCCTCCTCACACGGTTACGACAGCACCCGACGCAAGCGGGGCAGATGGCGCAACACCACCCCGTCAAACACCAGCACCGCCAGCATCGACGCACCCGCCAGCGGGAACATCATGCCCAGAACTACCATGATCACGGCAGCCCCCTTCCACAGCGGCACATCCAGCGGTTTGGGCGGGGCGGCCAGACGGGCGGCACGGGCAGGCCTGCGCTTCCACCACAGCACAAACCCGGACACCGCCATGAAGATGACCGACAGGCAGAACACCGTGTTCAGCACCAGATTCCACAGCCCCAGATCGCCCTCATGAAAGGAAATCCCGACCGCCATCATCTTGGCATAGGCCGAGTAATCGGCAAAGCCGACATCGGCCAGCACATGCCCGGTGTACTGGTCAATGTGCAGGGTGCGGTCGCCCATCGGGTCGGTGCCATCGTTTGACATGGTGTCATGGCTGATGGTCCAGACCCCGGCCTCATCCCCCGGCAAGGAAAGCTGGAACCGCCCGGCAAGCCCCAGAGTGCGGGCAAAGCCGACCACAGAATCAATCCCGACCGGCCCCATGATCGCCATTTCCCCGGCAAGCGAGCCGGACCTTGGCATCGGCGTCTGCTCCAATGCCCAAGGCACCTCGGTGGCAGCACCATGGTTCATGCCCGCATGCGTGCTGTCAGACAGCGGCACGGCATCCCACTTTGCCGCCGGAAAGGTGGACCAGGCCTGCACAAACCGGTCGCCCCAGATGCCAGCCCAGGACAGGCCTGAGATCAGGAAAACCACCAGCAGCGCGGATATCCAGATGCCGACCACCCCGTGCAAGGATTTCCAGAATGCCCGGCCCTTGGCGGCCAGATCGGGCACCAGCACCCGGCCCCCGCGCGGCCAATGCAAGTAAAGGCCTGTGGCGACCATCACGATCCCCAGACTGGCCGCCAGTTCCACCATCCGGTCGCCGATGGTGCCCAGCAAAAGCGAGCCATGAATGTCATGCGCAAGGCCATACCAGCCCGCCTGCCACGGCAACTGATCAACCACTTCCCCAGTATAGGGGTCCAGCAACACCGCGGTGGCGTCATCCCCGACGGAGACTTTGAACACCGCCACCCGGTCCGGGGCCAGCGGTTCGATATACTGCGTCGCGGTGCCCGGCACGGCGGCTTCGGCCGTGGCTTGCAGCACCGATGGGGCCAGCATCGCGGTCCCGACGGGCACGATGGTTTTCTCGCCGTTCAGGTCGGACAGGGCGACCATCCACAGCATCACCAACCCGGTGGTGGCGAGGGTGATCAGGAACGGGATCACATAAAGCCCGGCATAAAAATGCCAACGCCATGCGATGAAATAGAAACGCGTGCCCGCAGCAGGGGCGCTTTCCGACGGGATGGATGTCATCCGGCCAACTCCTTGAGATGATTTTCGATGAAAGGCGAAGATCAGATCAGGGTTGGTGGGCCACGGGCATAAAGCCCGCGCGGGTCATGCGCCGGGGCGTAGGCGAAATTCTGCGGCGCAGGCGGGGTCAGCGTCAGGATTTGCGGTTCGGTTGGCAGAACGCGCGCTTCGTTCAAAGCCACGGTTCCGGTGGCCGTCGCCCAGTCACAGGTGCCGGGGGCCTTGGCGGGCAGGTCCGACACCTCGCCCGTCGCCGGGTCGAACAGCACGTCCACCCGGCCTTCGGGTGTGCACAACACCATCACAAAGCGCCCATCCGCCCCCTGCATCGGCATCGCAGCCGCAGGGATCAGCGCCAGCAGAACAAAAGGCACCAGCATCAGCATAAGGCCGATGCGCCGCAGCAGTGCCAAAGGGGTCCGGGACTGGGTCATGTGGCTGCATAGCTGCGCTGCCCCGGCCCGGTCAAGGGCGAGTGAACCCGCCTGATATTGCCGCTTTTTGACGATCATGTCGTTTTTCTCTGCCAAAGGTCGGCGCGTCTTGCCCCTTTGGCCCTGCATCGGGCACATAAGGGGCGAAATCATTCTAGAGGTGCCCGCGATGAAAACCCATGTCAAAGCTCTGGTTGTCGGCGGTGGCGCTGTCGGCAACGGCATCGCCTATCATCTGGCGAAGGCCGGATGGGACACCATGCTGGTGGAACGGGATGAGCTGACCGCCGGGTCCACCTGGCATGCGGCGGGCCTGCTGCCCCTGTTCAACATGAGCTATGCGACCACCCATATCCACAAATACTCGGTCGATTTCTACAAATCGCTGGAGGCCGAGACGGGCCTGAACGCAGGCTTCGCCGTGGTGGGCAACCTGCGGATGGCGCAGCATCAGGCCCGGATGGATGAATACATGCTGTATTCCTCCGTCGCCGAAACGGCTGGGGTGTATCACGAGTTCCTGACGCCCGGCCAGATGAAGGACCGCTGGCCGCTGCTGCGCACCGAGGATCTGATCGGCGCGCTGTACCACCCGCAGGACGGCTATATCAACCCGGCTGACGTGACCCAAGCCATGGCCAAGGGTGCCCGCCAGCACGGCGCGACGATTGAGCGCAAGGTGCAGGTCAACGGCTATCGCTGGACGGGCAGTGAATGGATCGTGTCTTGCGTGCGCATGGTGGAACAGGGCGGCAATCTGGTGCCGTCGGATGATGTGTTTGATATCACGGCCGAACATGTGGTGACCGCCACCGGCAACCACGCACAGCGCACCGCGCGCCTGCTGGGCATCAAGACGCCCGCTGTGGTGGTGGAACACCAGTATATCGTGACCGAACCCGACCCGGCCTTGGTCGCCTACCGCAAGACCAACCCGGAACACCCGGTACTGCGCGATGCCGATGCGAAATGGTATGTGCGCGAAGAACGGGGTGGCTGGATTCTTGGCCCCTATGAAAAAGGCGCCCCGGCCCGGTTCGAATATGGCGTGCCGGACGGGTTCCGCGCCGATCTGTTCCCGCTCGATCTGGAACGGATCGAGGGGGAGTATATGTCCTTCATCCACCGCCTGCCGTCGTCGGAAACCGTTGGCCTGAAGGATGATTTCAACGGCCCGATCTGCTATACCCCCGACGGCAACCCGCTGGTCGGCCCCGCCCCCGGCCTGCGCAACATGTGGCTGGCCGAAGGCTTCAGCTTTGGCATCACGGCGGCGGGCGGCACCGGGTATTACCTTGCCCAGATGATGGTAAACGGCGAGGCCGAGATCGACATGGCCAGCCTCGACCCGCGCCGCTATGGCAACTGGGTCACCACCGAATATGCCGCGCGCAAGAACGAGGAATGCTACGATCACGTTTTCATCCTGCACCACCCCGATGAAGAACGCCCCGCAGCGCGGCCGCTGCGCACCGCGCCTGTCTATGACCGCCAGAAGGCTTTGGGCGCGCAATTCGGGCAGGTGAACGGCTGGGAACGCCCGATCTATTACGGCCCGCTGGATGCGCCCGAGGATTTTGACCATGACAGCCGGTCGTTCCGGCGCGGGGCGTGGTGGCCCTATGCGGTGGAAGAGGCGAAAGCCATTCGCGAAACCGCAGGTCTGATTGATGCGACCGCCTTCACCAAACACATCGTGCGCGGGCCGGGGGCGACGGCTTT
This sequence comes from uncultured Alphaproteobacteria bacterium, assembly GCA_963772935.1. Lineage (GTDB taxonomy): Bacteria > Pseudomonadota > Alphaproteobacteria > Rhodobacterales > Rhodobacteraceae > JANNNF01. The sequence continues at coordinate 303,568 of CAVYZK010000004.1, forward strand.
CCTCGATTGGTTCACCTGCAATGCGCTGCCGAAAGTGGGCCGGATCAACCTGACCTATGCGCTGACCCCCACCGGCACCACCCGTACCGAATACACCATCGTGCGCAATGGCGAGAACGACTATTACCTTGTGTCCGCTGGGGCATGGACAGCCTATGACGCCGATTACCTGCGCAAATGCGCTGAGGATAAAGCGCCCGAATTTGGCCATATCGACATCCATGACGTGACCACGCAATGGGGCGTGTTTGCCATCGCCGGACCGAACAGCCGCAAAATCCTTGCCGAACTGATCAAGGACGCCGACCCTGCAACCGCGCTGTCGAACAAGCGCTTTCCGTGGCTGTCGGCCCGCAAGATCGAACTGGGTATGTGCCCGGTCAACGCGATCCGCGTGGCGTATACGGGCGAATTGGGTTGGGAATTGCACCACCCGATCGAGATGCAGCGTTATCTGTGGGATCAACTGCTGGCAGCGGGCGACAAGCACGGCATGAAACTGGTCGGCGCGCGGGCGCAAAACTGGCTGCGACAGGAAAAATCCTACCGCGCCTTCGGCAACGAGCTTGGTCGCGATGCGACCCCGCTGGAGGCCGCGCTGGACCGGTTCGTCGATCTGTCGAAGGATTTTCAGGGCAAGCAGGCGATGCTGGACACCGGTATCCGGTCCAAATGCGTCACCGTGCTGATCGACGGCCCGTCGGACACCGATCCCTGGGGCAAAGAAGCGCTGCTGGTCGATGGGGTGAAGGTCGGGCGTCTGACCTCGGGCGGCTATTCGGTAGCCTTCGGTAAACAGATCGGCATGGGCTATGTCCGCCCCGATCTGGCCGAGGTTGGCACGAAACTGAAGGTCAAGATGCTGTTGCAGGAATGGGACGCGGTTGTCGTCGAAGACAGCCCGTTCGACCCAAGCAACGCGCGTATCCGTATCGACGGGTGATCGCCAGCCACCAGCATGCAGCAAAAAAAGCCGCTCTTAGGAGCGGCTTTTCCATTGTCACGGTCAGTATGCTGTTAACACAGAAATCAACCGGCCAGCGTCTCGAACCGGGCGCGGTGCTGCGCAAGGAACGTTGTGTCGGGGGCAAAGCGTGCAGGCAATTCCAGCCCGCCCCGGCTGTTACGCTCCAGATGCTGGCGGGTGTCGGCTGATAGATGGGGTGACAATAGCAAGCAGCCATCGGCGGCAAAGCTGATGAGATGGCGGTCAAAAGCCCGGTCGTGTAGCGCGTTGAGACACAGCCCATTCGTCGGACGCATCCGCAATTCGGGCACCTCGGACCAAGGCAGGATGTGGCTGGCCGACAAAAGGCGGGCATCGTCGATCCCGGTCAGGGCGCAGCGGCCGCGATAGTTGGTCAGTACCATGCGGCGAAACATGTGCTGCCCGACGCGTTGCAGGCTTTGGCTCGACCGCATCCCACCCAGATGATCGAATGCGGTGGCGTCTTCGGCAATGCCTGGCATGAGTGCTGCCTCTGGCAAAGCTGGGTCGCGGGCAGAATTGGTCTGGCGTTCATAGGTCAGAATCACCGCATCAGGCTTTTCAAGATAGGTTTCCCAGACCCGCCGATCAGTGGCAGACGCATTGCCCATGCCCCGCTGTGGCAGGCTGTCATCCAGCGCCGCCAGATTGGCCAGTTTCAGTGCGACGGCACTTGGCGTACGCCCAAGGCGCGCGGCCATGGATATGATGTCTGGGTTGCGGCTGTGAAAGCGACCAAAATCGGTGACAAGATACAGGGCCAGTGCCTCACGCACTTCGTCCTCTTGCCAATTGCGCCGCTCTACCATGGGAGCAGACTGCCAGGGGTGTAAAGGCACGGCAAGGGGGCTTTAGGGGCAGCGGCCTGACCCTTTAGCCCTGCGGCGTCATAGCCTTGCGCTGTCTGGCGCGCTGGATGCCGAGTTGGCGTTCGCGCCAGATGATCAGGATGCCTGCAATCACCACGAGGGCCGCGCCCAAAAGCATGGTCCATGTCGGCACCTCGGCAAAGACGAAATACCCGATCAGCAGGGCGAAGATCATCGACGCATAGTCGAAAGGGCGCGACCAGCGACGCGTCCGCCTCGCGGTAGCTGGAGGTCAGCAAAATCTGGCCGACTCCGCCCAGCAGACCTGCGCCTATCAGAAGGGCGATTTCTGGCCCGGTCGGGATGACCCAGCCGAAGGGCAGGGTGATCAGCGACAGGCAGGTGGCGGTCAGCGAGAAGTAGAAGACGATGGCTGGGGTTTTTTCGGTCATCACCAGTTTGCGCACGAAGACCTGCGCCAGCGAGGCAAAGACAGCGCCGCCCAGCACCATCATCGCGCCCAAAGCCTCGGCATGGCCCGCCTCGCCGTTCAGCAGGGTCAGGCGCGGGGTCAGCACGATCAGCACGCCGACCATGCCAAGGATGACGCAGGAGATGCGAAAGGCGCGCACATCCTCGCCCAGAAACATCGCGGCGAAGATGACGGTCAGCAGGGGGGCGGCATAGCCGATGGCGGTGACCTCGGGCAGCGGCAGATAGGCAAGGCCCGCAAACCCCAACCCCATGGCAAGCGTGCCCATCAGCCCGCGCCAGACATGGCCGATGGGGTTCGCCACCTTCAGGCCAGACGGCAACTCGCGCCGCAGCATCAGCCAGACAAGGATCACGGGGATGGCGCAGGACGACCGGAAGAACACCGCTTGCCCGGCGGGCACATGCTGCGAGGTGGCCTTGATCATCGCCGACATCACGATGAAGATCAGAACGGAGCCAAGTTTCAGGGCAATGCCGCGCAGCGGGCGCATGGGGAACCTCTTTTGGAGATGCGCTCGTTGGAACACCCCGGGCGCGGGGGTGCAAGGGGAAAGGGTCTGGACCTTGGCACCCGGGCGGGGTTTGGTGGGGCCAGCATGCAGGAGAGCACCGATGACCCTTTCAGACCGCATTGATCAGGGCCGTGGCTTGATCCCCGCCGATCTGGTGCTGAAGGGGGGCCGCGTGTTCGACCTGATCACCGGCGATCTGGTGGACACGGATGTGGCGATCTGCGGCGACACCATCGTGGGGGTGTTTGGCAGCTATGCGGGGCTGCGCGAGATTGATGTGACGGGGCAGATTCTGGTGCCGGGGTTCATCGACACGCATCTGCATATTGAATCGTCTCTTGTCACCCCGCATGAGTTTGACCGCTGCGTGACGCCGCGCGGGGTGACGACGGCGATTTGCGACCCGCATGAGATTGCCAATGTGCTGGGCCTGCCGGGGATTCACTACTTTCTGGAAAGTGCCACGCAGACCCTGATGGACATCAAGGTGAACCTGTCGTCCTGCGTGCCATCCACCCATATGGAAACCACCGGCGCGCGGCTGGAGGCGGCTGACCTGGTGCCGCTGATGGACCATCCGGGCGTGATCGGTCTGGCGGAATTCATGAACTATCCCGGGGTGTTGATGAAAGATGCAGGGTGCCTCGCCAAGCTGGAAGCCTTTGCGGGGCGGCATATCGACGGCCACGCGCCGCTGCTGCGGGGGTTTGATCTGAACGGCTATATCGCTGCCGGGATACGGACGGAGCATGAGGCGACCACGTATGACGAGGGGCTGGAGAAGCTGCGCAAGGGGCTGCGGGTGCTGATCCGCGAAGGGTCGGTATCCAAGGATTTGCATGCGTTGGTGGGGCTGTTGACCGAACGGTTTGCCCCCTATCTGTGCCTTTGCACCGATGACCGCAACCCGCTGGACATTGCCGAGCATGGGCATCTGGACCACATGATCCGCACAGCGATTGCCTTGGGCGCGCAGCCCTTGGCGGTGTACCGCGCGGCGAGCCTGTCGGCGGCAGAGGCGTTCGGGCTGAAGGACCGGGGTCTGATCGCCCCGGGCAAGCGGGCGGATATTGCGGTGATCGACAGCCTTGAGGGGTGTCATGCGAGTATGGTGCTGGCGGGTGGCCGGGTGGCGGACCAGACGGCCTTCGCCGCCCGGCCCACCACCCGGCCTGTAGGGCGACACTCGGTGCAGGCACCGCGCGTCGCGGCCCGCGATTTCCGCACCGGGGGCAACAGGGTAGAGACGCCGGTGATCGGGATTTTGCCCGGCAAGATCATCACCGAGCATCTGACCTTCGACATCGCCCCCGTCGATGGCGACAAACGGCCCGATCTGGCCCGCGATCTGGTGAAGATCGCGGTGATCGAACGGCATGGGGTGAACGGCAACCGGGCGACCGGGTTTGTGCAGGGCTTTGGGCTGACGCGCGGGGCGATTGCATCGACCGTGTGCCATGACCATCACAATATCGCGGTGGTGGGCGCGGATTATGACGACATGGCGCTTGCCGCGAACCGGTTGGGCGAGATTGAGGGCGGGTTTGTGGTTGTGGCGGGCGGTGTGGTTCTGGCCGAACTCGCGCTGCCGGTGGCGGGATTGATGAGCCTTGAGCCGTTTGAAGGGGTGCGTGATGCGCTGGTGGCCCTGCGCGCGGCGGCGCGGAGTTTGGGGGTGACGCTGGAGGAGCCGTTCCTGCAGCTTGCGTTCCTGTGCCTGCCGGTCATTCCGCATTTGAAGATCACCGATATGGGGATGGTCGATGTGGACAGGTTCGAGGTGATGCCATGACCAGGGAAGCCTCCGGCGGGGATATTTGTGCAAAGGGGATGGGGGTAAGGGCATGTTGGCTTTGGTGACGGCGGGGACTTCGGCGATCGGGCGGCCTTTGGTGCTGGCCCTGGTCGGGGCGGGGTATCGGGTGGCGTTTACGCATCTGGGGTCGGCGGCGGAGGCAGCGGCGTTGTGCGGCGAGGCCGGGGGGCTGGCCTTGGGGGTGGAGTGTGATGCGGGGGATGAGGCTCAGGTAGCGGCATTTCATGCGCAGGCTGCGGATTGGGCGGGGGAGGTGCCATCTGCATTGATCAACAATGCGGGGATACAAACCTGGTCGAGCCTGCTGGACCTGCGGGTGGATCAATGGGATGCGGTGATGCGCACCAACCTGCGGGGGACTTTTCTGAACACCCAAGTGGCCGGGCGGGCGATGGCGGCCGCGGGCAAGGGTGGGTCGATTGTGAACCTTGGGTCGGGGTGCAACAAACTCGCCTTTCCCAAGCTGGTGGACTACACGGCGTCCAAGGGCGGGATCGAGCAGTTTACCAAGGTGGCGGCGGTGGAATTGGGGCCACATTCCATTCGCGTCAACTGCGTGGCACCCGGCGCGATTGCCACCGCGCGCACCGCTGCCGAGGCCGGGGATTACGCGGCGACATGGGCCGCCGTGACCCCCCTGCGCCGGGTGGGTACGCCTGCCGACATCACCGGCCCCATCCTGTTCCTGCTGTCAGAGGCCGCGAGTTTCGTCACTGGCCAGACGCTGTGGGTTGACGGCGGGGCGTTCAGTCAGGCCAACTGGCCCTACCCAACCTGAGGAACACGATGCGCACCTTGCTTTGTTTTGGCGACAGCAACACCCATGGCACGATGCCGATGCCCGACCTTGATTTTACCGGACGCTTTGATCGGGACGAACGCTGGACCGGGCGGCTGGCGCGGTTGCTGCCTGAGTGGGAGGTGATCGCCGAGGGTCAGCCGGGCCGTACTCTCGTGCATGACGATCCGGTGGAAGGCCCGCATCGCAACGGGTTGACCGTGCTGCCCGCGCTGCTGGAATCGCACAGGGCGGTGGATGTGGTGCTGATCATGCTGGGCACCAACGATCTGAAGCCGCGCTTTGCGATGAATGCGGGCGATATTGCGCTGTCGCTGGATCGGCTGATTGCCGTGGTGCGGGGCAGCGGGGCGGGGCCAGGTGGCATGGCCCCCGCCATCCTGATCGTAGCACCGCCGCCGATTGTCGAGGTCGGGTGCCTTGCGGAAATGTTCGAAGGCGGGGCGTTGAAATCGCAGGGCCTGGCGGTGCGGATGCAGGCGGTTGCGGCGCGGCAGGGCGTGGCGTTTCTGGACATCGGGCCGCTGGTGCAGGTGTCGCCCATCGACGGCATCCACTATGACGCCAGTGCCAACCCGGTGCTGGCCGAGGCCTTCGCCACGGCCATCCGCCATCACTTTCCCTGATTAGGTTTATCCTAATCGTAGATGCGTAAGTCATTTCTTTTTGCCAAAGCAAGACCGATGTAATCCTTGGGGCAAGCAAAGCGATTCCGCTGACCGCAAGAAGGGGCACACCATGACAATCGAGCAGACCGACGTGTTGATTGTAGGCGGTGGTCAGGCGGGGATCGCCACCAGCGAGCATCTTCTGCGCGCAGGCGTGCCGCATCTGGTGCTGGAACGCGGCAGGGTTGCCGAACGCTGGCGGTCGGGGCGGTGGGATTCGCTGGTGGCCAATGGCCCGGCCTGGCATGACCGCTTCCCCACGCGGGATTTCGCGGGCGACCCCGATGCGTTCATCGGCAAGGACGGTGTGGCCGATTACTTCCGGGATCATGCGGCCAATATCGGATCGCCCGTGCGGACCGGGGTCGAGGTGCAATCGGTGCGCAGGCTGGACGGTCGCGCCGGATTCCGGGTTGAAACCTCGGCAGGGGTGATCGAGGCCCGCCAGATCGTCGCCGCCACCGGGCCGTTTCCAGCGCCCGGTGATGCCGGGGTTGGTGCCGGAAACGGCAGGTCTGATGCAGATCCATTCCGCCGCCTACCGCAACCCCGCGCAACTGCCTTCGGGGGCGGTGCTTGTGGTGGGGGCGGGGTCGTCGGGCGCGCAGATCGCGGATGAGCTGTGCCAGTCTGGTCGCAAGGTTTACCTGTCTGTCGGGCCGCATGGCCGCCCGCCGCGTGCTTACCGGGGCCGGGATTTCTGCTGGTGGCTGGGCGTTTTGAACAAATGGGATATCGAGGCCGCGCCCACCACAGACCATGTGACCATCGCTGTCAGCGGCGCGAATGGCGGCAAGACCATCGACTTTCGCCGTCTGGCGGCAGGGGGGATGCAGTTGGTGGGGCGGACGCAAGGTTACGCTGATGGCGTGCTGCGCTTTGCCCCCGACCTTGCCACCAACATCCGGCGCGGCGATGCCGATTACCTCGCGGTGCTGGAGGAGGCGGACGCCTTTGCCACCCGCAACGGGCTGGATTTGCCACCCGAGCCAGAGGCCAAGGTCATATTGCCCGATGCCCCTTGGATGACCAACCCGCGCCTGTCGCTGGACCTTGCGGCCGAAGGCATCACCTCGATCATCTGGGCGACGGGCTATGAACAGGATTATTCCTGGCTTCAGGTCGATGCCTTTGACGAAAAGGGCCGCCCCCGGCATCAGCGTGGCGTGTCGTCTGAACCCGGCGTCTATTTCATGGGCCTGCCCTGGCAATCGCGCCGGGGGTCGGCCTTCATCTGGGGCTGCTGGCACGATGCGAAATTCGTGGTCGATCACATCTGCAAACTGCGCGGATATCTGGCGTATCAGCCCAAACCCGAAGCTGTCGCCGGGGCGGCCTGAAACCCCACCCTTTACAACGCCCCGATCCATGGCACGATGACCCCTTCACCAGCGGAGCAGCCCATGACCAGCCACGATCCCGCCCTCACAGCCCTTGAAGAGTTGCGCGCCAATGTCGCCGTGCCGTTCAACGCGGCGCGCGCGATGCCGAAATCGGTCTATACCTCGCCCGAGTTTGCGGACGCGGAGTTGCAGCATATCTTTGCCAAGGATTGGCTATGTGCCGGGCGGGCAGAGGCCCTGCCCAACCCCGGCGATTATCTGACCATGCAGATCGCGGGCGAACCCATCATCATCCTGCGCGACCGGGAAGGCGACCTTGCGCGGCATGTCCAACGTCTGCCGCCACCGGATGTCTACCCTGCTGGAAGGGCGCGGCAATGTGCGGTCCATCGTCTGCCCCTATCATGCCTGGACCTATAACCTCGACGGCACCCTGCGCGGTGCCCCCGCGATGACGCTGAATGAGACGTTCTGCAAAGACCAGATCGCGCTGCCGAAGATCCGGGTGGAAAACTGGCTGGGCTGGATCATGGTCACGCTGAACCCCGATGCGCCCGACCCGCGGCGCACAGCTCAAGGACGTGGAAAACCTTGTCGGCTATCTGGATATGGCCAGCTACCGCGAGACGTTCCGCGAGGAGTTTCGCTGGGCCACCAACTGGAAGGTGCTGGCCGAAAATTTCATGGAAAGCTATCACCTGCCGGTCTGCCATTCCGGCACCATCGGCGGGTCGGTGGACCTGTTGAAGATGACCTGCCCGGAAGGATTCCCGTCCTTCAACTATCACTACATCATGAAGAACGACACCATCCCGCTGTCGCTGGCGCATCCGTCGAACACCACGCTGCAAGGCGACGAACGCCGCATCACATGGCTGCTGTCGATCTACCCCGCGCTGCTGATCACCCTGACGCCGGGCTATTTCTGGTATCTGTGCCTGACCCCCGATGGCCCCGGCCATGTCAACGTGTTGTACGGCGGCGGGATGAGCGCCGACTGGTGCGCCGACCCGGAGGCCGAGCATCACCTGTCCACCATCAAGGCGCTGCTGGATGATGTGAACATCGAGGACAAGGGCTGCGTGGAAAAGGTCTACCAAGGCCTCTGCGCCACCATGTCATCGCCCGGCGCGCTCAGCCATCTGGAGCGCCCGAATTTCGAATTTGCCCAATACATCGCCAGCCGGATGCCCTGACGGTCAAACGCTGCCAAACCAACGCCCAAAGGACGCCCCATGGCCCATACCCGCCACCGCAAGTTCAACACCAAAGACACCTACCCCGAACAGAAGCTGGACAATGATCTGGCGCAGGCCGTGGTGGCCCGTGGCACCATGATCTTCCTGCGCGGCCAATGCCCGCAAGACCTTGATACGGCTGCAAATATCAACAGCCACGATCCGGTGGAACAGACCCACAAGGTGATGCAGAACATCCGCCAACTGGTGGAAGAATGCGGCGGCAGGATGGAGCATGTGACCAAGCTGGTGGTCTACCTGACCGACGTGCGCCACCGTGAAGCGGTGTACCGGACCATGGGCGAGTATATCAAAGGCGTGCATCCGGTCTGCACCGGGCTGACCGTGGTGGCCCTTGCCCGCCCGGATTGGCTGGTCGAAATCGACGCGACTGCCGTGATCCCGGATTGATCTTTGCCAACCCGCCGGGGGTTTCACACCCGGACCCCCGTGGATATTTCGAAAGAGCAACCCGGGCAAGTTGCTCTTTTCCAAATACTCTCGGGGGTCCAGGGGCGACGGCCCCCGGCGCGTTCAACGAAAGCTTCCCCATGACATTCTCACTGCTCGCCCGCTGCCCCGACACTGGCCGTTTCGGCATGGTGATCGCCTCGTCCTCACCTGCCGTTGCCGCGCGCTGCGCCCATGCGCGGGCAGGGGTGGGGGTGGCGGCGAGCCAGAACATCACCGATCCGGGGCTGGGGGCGGCTTTGCTGGATGCCAGCGGCGCGAGGGCAGAGGCCGCAGGCGATGGCGCAGGTGGTCGCCTCGGCCCCGTTCATCGACTATCGCCAGTTGATGGTGGTGGACCGGCACGGGGAGGTGGCGTTTCATTCCGGTGCCCGCACGCTTGGGGTCTGGGGATGGGCCAAGGGGCCGGGGGTGATTGCGGGCGGCAATCTGCTGGCGCATGACGGGGTGCCTGCCGCCATGGTCGCTGGGTTTCAGGCCGCATCCGGCGATCTGGGCGACCGGCTGATTGCCGCGCTGATTGCCGGGGCTGCGGCAGGGGGCGAGGCTGGGCCGGTGCATTCGGCGGGGCTGTTGATGGTAGACCGCGAAAGCTGGCCCGTGGCCGAGTTGCGCTGCGACTGGGCCGATGATGCGCGGCCCATCGAGGCGGTCGCGCGGGCGTGGGAAGTCTATGCGCCACAGATGCCCGCCTATATCCAGCGGGCCCGCGACCCGCGCGAGGCCCCGAGCTATGGCGTTCCCGGCGATCAATAGCCGCATTGGCAAGCTTATCTGCCAAGGCTAACCTGCCACCATGCCGTTGCGTTTCACCTTGCGTCAGTTGGAATACCTTGTCGCCGTTGGCGATGCGGGGTCGATCCAGCTTGCGGCAGAGCGGGTGAATGTGTCGTCGCCGTCGATTTCGGCGGCCGTGGCACAGGTGGAGCAGGAGTTCGGGTTGCAGATGTTCATCCGCCGGCATGCGCAGGGTCTGTCGCTGACCAGCGGCGGGCGGCGGTTTGTCGAGGAAGCGCGTGGGGTTCTGTCCGCCGCCGCAAGGCTGAACGATCTGGCCAATGACATCACCGGCAAGGTGCGTGGGCCATTGTCCATCGGCTGTCTTCTGACCTTTGCGCAGGTGATCCTGCCGCAGGTCCGCCGCAGCTTTGTCGCCCGCTACCCCGATGTGGATGTGCGCCAGTATGAACGCGATCAGGCCGGGATATTCGACGGCCTCAGGCAAGCACATCTGGATGTGGCGCTGACCTATGACCTTGATATTCCTTCCGATCTGGAGTTCATTTCCCTGCTGTCGCTGCCCCCTTATGCCGTGCTGCATGCGGGCCACCCATTGGCAGGCAGGGCGTCGGTCACGCCGCAAGACCTTGCCCCGCACCCTATGATCCTGCTCGATCTGCCGTTTTCCACCGATTATTTCATGGGGGTGTTCAGTGCCCATGGCCTGCGCCCCCGGATTGTCGAGCGCACGCGCGATATGGGGGTGATGCGGTCGATGGTGGCCAATGGCTTTGGCTATTCCATCGCCAACATCCGCCCCGCCAGCGACATGGCCCCTGACGGGCGGCAGTTGCAGTTCGTGCCGCTGATCGGCCCCGCGCCGCTGAACCTTGGGCTGGTGCTGGCCGAGGGCGGGCGGTCCTCGCAGACCATCCGCGCCTTTCTGGACCATTGCGGCGAGGTGGTCACGGATGCCACTGTGCCCGGCCTGACGATAGAGGCCCCCGAGGACCTGCCATGACCCACGCCCTGATCATCGCCCATGGCCAGCCCTCTCACCCGGCCCCCGCAGAGGCTGACCTTGCGGCTTTGGCGGCAAAGGTGGCTGCACATCTGCCGGGCTGGACGGTGGGGTCGGCGACCTTGGCGGATGAGGCGTCCCTTGCGGCGGCCGTGACGGGCGGCGGCGTTGTATTCCCCCTGTTCATGGCGGGGGGCTGGTTCACCCGCATTCACCTGCCATCCCGACTGAAGGGGGCCGGGGCGGATATGGCCCAGTGGCAGGTGCTGGAACCCTTGGGCTGCGCGCCCGCCCTGCATGATCTGGCGCGGGTGTTGGTGGCCGAGGCTGTGGCGGCGCAGGGATGGGACGCGGCCGAGACCAGCCTGATCCTTGCCGCCCACGGATCGGGCCGCAGCCCGGTGCCGTCCGATATAGCCCGGCATGTGCTGGCTGGCATCACCGCCGCCTTGCCTCTGATGCGGGCCGAGGTCGCGTTCATCGACCAGACCCCGCAACTGATACACACCAGCGGCTTCGGCCCGCGCAGTCTGTGCCTGCCGTATTTCGCCGCAGGCGGCGGGCATGTGACCGAGGATATCCCGCAGGCCCTCGCCGCATCAGGCTTTGCCGGAACGCTATTGCCGCCGGTCGGGGCCGACCCGCGCATCCCTGCGCTGATCGCGCAGGCCATCCTGTCGGGCCAACCCGTCTGCGCGCAGGAATGTCGCTGGCGGGCGGCTTAGAACCGTGTGCAGATAGAGGTCGAAATCCACCTCTGACACCGTGCGCGCCACGCGGGCATATTCCGCCGCCTTGATAGCGATGAAGGTGCGGTGCATGTCCTCTCCCAAAGCTGCCTTCAGGAACGCCGACCCGCGCGCAGCCTCAATGGCGCTGCGCCAATCGACGGGAATGGGCGGCGCATCCTGCGGGCCGTCATAGCCATTGCCGGTCGTCTCCGGGCCGGGGTCGATCTTGCCCGCCAGCCCGTGGCGGATGCCCGCCAGCACGGTTGCGGCCACGAGGTAAGGCTGCGCGTCCACCCCTGCCGGGCGATGCTCGATCCGGCGGGCCTTCATATCGCCCGCTGGAATGCGCAGTGCGACGGAGCGATTATTCACCCCCCAGGTCGGGCTGACCGGGGCATAGGAGTTGGACGCAAAGCGCCGCCAGGAATTGGCATGCGGGGCGAAGATCAGCATGGATTCCCCCATCGTGGCGCGCAGGCCGCCGATCGCGTGCAGGATGGTGGGGTTCCATGTGCCTTCAACCGGTTCGACGAACACATTCACCCCGGCGTCATCCAGCATCGAGACGTGGAAGTGCATGCCCGATCCGGCATAATCCTCATTCGGTTTGGCCATGAAACAGGCGGTCACCCCGTGCTGGCGGGCGTGATAGCGCACCATGCGCTTCAGACGCAGCAGATCATCCGCTGCCTGCATCACGTCCGTCCGGTAGTGCAGGGTCAATTCGTACTGGCCGGGCGCAAATTCGGAAATCAGTGTTTCGGCCTTGATGCCCGCAAGCGCCGCATCGGCATAGACATCGTTGAACAGCGGCAACATGCCGTGCAGCTGATCGACCGAATAAACATCGGTCTTCCGGTTCGCGCGGCCATCCAGCACGTCGCGGGCGGGGACCATCTTGCCATTGGCATCGCGCTGATTTTCCAGCAGGAAAAACTCCAGCTCGAACGCGCCCGCCGGGTGCAGGCCTTCTGCGGCAAGGGCCACCACCTGTGCGTGCAGGGCGTGGCGCGGGTCGCAACTAAGCGGAGCGCCTTCCAGATCATAGACAGTCATCAGCACTTCGCCGCGCGGCGGTTTGCTGCCATAGATCGGGCGCAGAGACCCCGGAATGGGCCATGCGCGGCGGTCGCCATCGCCTTCGTCCCAGATCAGGCCGGTTTCATGCACATCCTCGCCGCAGATATCGAGGCCGAGGATCGAGATCGGCAAATGCCGCCCGCCCTTGAAGAACGACAGCAGCTCATGCCGACGAATGATCTTGCCGCGCCCGATGCCGTTGGCATCGTGCAGCACGATATCGAAGGCCTCGATTTCGGGGTGGGCGTCGAGGAAGGCTTCTGCCTCCGCTACGGTGGAACCAGAGGGGCTGAGGGTCGGTCATGCGGGATACTCAGGTGAAAAGGGCGGAGAGGGTTTCGTCGAACGCGGCGATCAGCGCGTTGATCTGGCGCTTTTTGGTGGCGGGGCTGATCAGCATCATGTTGTGGAACGGGGCGATCAGGCAACCACGGTTCAGAAGGCTGGTATGAATGGCGGCCTCCAGCGCGGGCTGGTGCGCAAGGGCGGCATCAGACCCGTTGCGCAGGGGGCCGGGGGCGCAGATGAATTCTACCCGCGCGCCGACGCGGACCACATGCCACGGGGCGTTGTGGCGGGTGATGGCCTCGGTCAGACCAGCCTCCAACCGGGCCGCACCCTTTTCCATATGGGCATAGGCGTCGGCGGTCATCACCTCGGCCAGTGTCGCGCGCAGGCAGGCGAACTGCATCGGGTTGCCCGACAGGGTGGTGCCCATGCCGGAATGACCGCTTGGCCGGGTGGCGTTATAGCTGGCAAAGCGGGCGGCGATGGCATCGGTCATGCCCCAGACGGCGGTGGGCATGCCCCCCGCCACGCATTTGCCGACGATGAACATGTCAGGCGCAAGGCCATGGCTGCGGGTATAGCCGCCAAGCCCGGTGGAAATGGTGTGAGTCTCGTCCATCATCAGCAGCGCGCCATACTGGGTGGCGAGGGCGCGCAGACCGTCATGGAAGCCGGGGGCGGGCAGGACCATGCAGGAATTGGTCATCACAGGTTCGGTCAGAATGGCGGCAACATCACCCTTGGCCAAGGCCGCCTCGACCCCGGCCAAGTCGTTGAACTCGCACACCACGGCACCCAGTGACAGATCCTGCACCTGACCCACCAGACCGGGGCGGTTGACGGTGCGGCCATGGTCCAGCGTGACCATCGCGTCATCCACCGTGCCGTGGTAGCAGCCGTTGAACACCAGCACCTTTGGCCTGCCTGTCACCGCCCGCGCCACCCGCAGGGCAAAGCGGTTGGCATCGGTCGCGGTGGTGGCGATCTGCCATTTGAAATCGCCGAATGTATCTGTCAGCAACTGCCCCGCCTCCAGGGCATCCTGCGTCGGCAGCATGTAGGTCAGCCCTTGACGTGCCTGTTGCCTGATGGCGCGGGCGACAGGCTTTGGCGAATGGCCGAACATCGACCCGGTGTCGCCAAGGCAGAAATCGTCGATGCCATAGCCATCGATATCGGTCAGCCGCGCACCCGATGCATGGGCCACCACAGGCAGATGCGGCATCGGCCAGTCGGCCATCCAATGCATCGGCACGCCGCCAAGATAAACTCCGGCCCCTGCCGTCATCGCGGCCAGTGACCGGGGGCGGCTGGCCGCGAAACGTGCGGCCTCACGCCGGGCAAGGGCAGTCAGGCGGTCGGGGTGGACACCGGCAATCAGAGGGGTCGGGCGCGCTTTGGGTGGCATGGTCGTGACCTTTGAAGGAACATCGCAGGCATAGTGGATAATTTGATCAAATGGAAGCCATCTGCGGCAAAGCCCCCGGCCCTGCCCATAGGCGACCTGCCGCACACGCAAGGATTGCCGCCACGCGGCGAAATCGCAACCCGGGCAGGAATGGCCGTCAAACAAGGCGCTGCCGTTCACTCCAAACCGGTGCTGTTCACTCCAAACCCCCCGCAAACCCCTGCCGACAGATTGAGTTTTTTCCGGAATCGGGGAAAAGGGTGAACATCGTAGACTGTGACATCAGACGGCAAACACCACTCGTGGGGACGGGGTTCAAGCAGGCTGATCGTGGCGACGATGTGCACGCAACCCAAGCCCGGAGGTCGGGCGTTCCAGTTAATGAAAGAAGTATCATGCCCCCGCTAGATCAATCGACCGTTACCCACACCACGTCCTACACCTCCGGCCTTTTCGGAGCCGACAGCCCCACATACTGGTCCTATTCCTTCGACGACTGGAATTTTGAAAGCGCCGAGTCGACAGAGTTTTCGTACAGCTATGGCAACCAGGAAGATGACTATCTGACCGCCAGCCTTGATTTCGCGGCGTCTTACGACATGGCGTTCGGCATCACCGGCGAAGCGCGGGTTGACCTTGGCAGCATCGAAACCGAAATTTCGGCAACGTCCAATTCGGCAGTGATCAACGGTGGCATTTCCACAGCGGACGCCGAAGTTGAAACGTTGGTCACGGTGGCATCGCCCGATCCGGAACAAACCTACATCGACATTGACCTGATCGCCCGGCTTGATGCGTCAGTCTACGCGAACGCGAACTTCTGGGCCTATGGTATTGGTGAGACGGATGTGTCGATCATCGACCAGGAAGTCAGCTTTGACCTTGGCGGTGATCTGATCGACCTTACCCTGCAAGACGTGCTGGATTCGCTGGATGCGCGCAAGCTGTTTGAAGTCGATCTCGGCTTTGGTGCCCTGCAGTTCGGCTTTCCGGTGTTTGAATATGATGACGCCGTTGTGGATGACAATGGCAACACCGTCATCACCGGCGCGACTGAAAACTTCCTGAACGTCGAAATTGATCTGGACACCTTCTTGCCGGTGCCCCCATTGGGCTTTGAGCTGGAAGAAAACTTCCTTGAGGTGATCTACCTGAATGCCGAGCTTGGCATTTTCGACGCCAAGCTGAACGTCGGTCTGGCGTTTGAGCAAGAGCTTACCTTTACCAACGAAACCTCGGTGACGTTGGTGTCTGAGGGCGGCGAGACTTTGACCGGTGGCTTGGGCGAGGACTATCTGTTCGAGGAAGGCAAGCAAGAGGGCGAGGGTTCGTTCAGCGTCACGGCAACCTATGACGTTGACACGATGGTCAATCTGGTCACTTCGCTGGTGACCAGCGCAGTTGTGGACTGGAAGCTGTTCTATGCCGAATTCAGTCTGATCGTCGACATTCCGCTGGTCTATGACAACTTTGATGATCCCATCGAGTTTGCATTTACGCTTGCCGAAGGCTCGATCGACCTTGGCCTCGATTTCTCATTCGAAATTGCCGAAACGTCATGGACCATCGACGGCGACAGCTGGACCGAGGTTTACACCGTCAACTACGAAAACGACGTGACAGTGGCCTCTGGCCGGGACTTCACCTTGACCACGCATCAGGAAATCGGGCGTGGCAATGGCCGGGCAAATGTGATCACCGGCAGCGTTGCTGACAACCTGATCCTTGGGTCGGCCGGCAATGACAGTCTGTCAGGCGAGGATGGCAGCGACCGTCTGCGAGGCGACGCGGGCTTCGACACCCTGAATGGTGGCGACGGGTCGGACTACGCGCTGTTCAACACATCGCGTGAGGGGCTGGTGGTCGATCTGTCGGATGCATCCAACAACACCGGGCAGGCAGCGACCGATACCTTGGTATCGATTGAAAACATCATCGGGTCGGCCTTCGATGACGTGCTGACCGGCGATGATGGCGACAACATTCTGCTGGGCCGGGGGGGTGTCAACACGCTGGAAGGTGGTCTTGGCAATGACACTTACGACTGGGATTATGATTATACCCGTGGCACAGGTGACACACTGGTCGAGCAGGCAGACGGTGGCATCGACACGGTGATCATGAACGAAGTCTATGCGCAGGAACTGTGGGACAACTTTGAAAACATCAAGGTTGCCGCTGACTATAACCTTTCCTTCAGTTTCCTCGGCAACTCTGTCGGCAACGTCATGACCGGCAACCAGAACAGCAACGTGCTGCACGGCCGCGGCGGAGACGACACGTTGCGCGGTCTTGGCGGCAACGACAACCTGTATGGCGATGACGGCAATGATCAGCTGCGCGGCGGTGACGGCAACGACTACATGATCAGCGGTACCGGCGCGGATACGCTGTATGGCGGCGATGGCAGCGATGGCTTCGCGTTCTTCGCGTTCGACTCGGACACCGAGGTGGTGGACGTCATCATGGACTTTGATCGCAGCCAGAGCGACAGGATCACGCTGAACATCAACAGCTACAATTACTTCTCTGGGTTCAATGATAACTTCTCTGGTTCGGCGGGCGACCTGATCGTGGTCCTTGACGGAGGCAATTCATACCTGCGCGGTGACGCGAACGGCGACAATATTGCAGATCTGAACGTGCTGGTCCTGAACAACTACGTCAATTTCGCTGACTTGTCGTTCTCGTCGATCCTGTAAGGCGTCAACACGGTTTTTTTAACGAGTGACCTTATCAAGCGCGCCCTCTGGATCAGAGGGCGCGTATTTCTATCAGGCGCGGGCCATCGCAGGGCTGGCGCAATGCACGGATCAGCGCAGCCGGGTCTTGTGGCACCGATGCAAAAGGCAGATCGCAGGCGGCGGCAAAGGGTTCCATCTGCAACGGGCTGGGCGTGCAGCCGACCACTTCGGTATCTGCCCCCACCATCGCCTCGGCGATTTCGCGAAAGCCTGCGTTGTTCCAGACAAGGAAGGTGATGGGCAGGTTTTCATCGCGTGCGGTGCGCAATTCGCCGGGGCTGAACTGCAATCCACCATCGCCGATCAGGCAGACCACGGGCACGCCGGGGGCCGCTACCGCAGCCCCAACCGCCGCCCCCGGACCATAGCCCAAGGCCCCATACCCGGTGGCCGCGTTGAACCAGCCATCGGGGCGGTCGTGATCATGGTACAGGTTTCCGGCGTAGATCGGCTGGGTGCTGTCACCCACCACAATCGCGCCGGGCATCGCGGTTTGCAGCGCCATCAGCATCGCCATCTGGCCCGCCATGTTGGGGTGCAGGCCTTCGGTTTCCGTGTGTGCCGCATCGCGGGCAGCCTGCGCGCGGGCGGCTCCATCGGTCTGGCGCGGGGGCAGTTGGGGCAGCAGCGAAGCGATGAACGCCCCCGCATCCGCCTGAACGGTCAGCGCTGCCGGGTGGCGGGCCAATTGGTCGGCGCAGACATCAACCCGGATCATCGCTGACAGGTCGGGCAATCCGCCGCGCACATACATGTCGTAGTCCGTCGGGCCAAACTCGGTGCCAAGCGCCAGCACCTGATCCGCCCCCGTAATCAGCGCGCGGGTGGCATCCAGACTGGGCGAGGCGGGCACCACCAGCGGATGGCCATGTAGCGCCCCCCTTGCGTTGACGGTCTGGATCACTGGCGCGTCCAATACCTCGGCCAGCCGTTGCAGCAGCGCCGACTGCCCGCGTGTGCCACCACCGGCAAGGATCACCACGCGGGACGCGGCGTTCAGCAGGGCGGCGGCCTTGGTGATCGCCGCAGCCTCGGGGGCAGGGCGGGTGGCCGGGACGGGCGGCGGCAGGGGGGCACAGTCCAGCCCCATCACGTCGGTCGGCACCTCGATATGCACCGGTCCCGGTCGCCCGGTCGCCATCGCGGCAAAGGCGCGGTCCAGCGTGGGGCCAAGATCGGACGGGTCCGTGACCTGCCATGTCGGGCACAGGGCGCGCACCATCGCCGCCTGATCGGGCAATTCGTGCAGCAACCCCAGACCCTTGCCCAAAGATGCCCGCCTGTTCACGCCTGATATCACCAGCATCGGCACCGAATCCGCCTTCGCCTGCGCCATCGCGGTCAAGGTGTTGGTCAGCCCCGGCCCGGTGATCACAAAAGCCACGCCCGGTTTGCCCGCCACCCTTGCATAACCATCGGCCATAAATCCCGCGCCCTGTTCATGGCGGGGTGTCACGTGGCGCAAGGCCCCGCCAGCAAGGCCACGGTACAGTTCAATCGTATGCACGCCGGGGATGCCGAAAACGACCTCCACCCCGCGCGCCACCAGCCCCTCGACCAACCGTTCCCCAACCGTTGTCATCGTTCATCCCCCTACAGTTGCGGCATGGGCCGCGATCCGGGCGCACGCCTCGGCCACCAGGTCATCGGGTTGCGTCAGGCTGAGCCGCAGCCACCCCGCCAGCCCCGCCCCGAAACTTTCGCCCGGCATCACCGCCACGCCTTGGGCATCCAGCAGTCCATTGGCGAAATCCACGCCCGACAGCCCAGTCGCGCGCACATCGACCAGCCCGAACATGCCCGCCTGCGGTTGGTTCACCCGCAGCCCAGACACCCCGTCCATCAACTGATGCAGCATGGCCGCCCGGGCGGAAAACCGCGAGACCATGCCGGGAGCGACGGCGGACGGAGTGGATACCGCCAGCGTGGTCATGTCGGCGATGAACGGCTGATTGCCGAACAGCATGGTTTCCGACAGGGGCAACAGCCGTTGGATAAATTCCGCAGGCCCCACGCACCACCCCGACCGGAACCCCGGTGCCGCGTGGGATTTGGAGATGGACGAGGCCACAATCACCCGGTCCGCCAACGCGGGATCCGACAGGGGCGAGGCGAAGCCGACCCCCGGAAACACCAGATCCTCATACACCTCATCCGCCACGATCCACAGATCGTGCTGCACGGCCAATGCGCCCAAAGCCGCCAGATCGGCGGCGGTCAGCACCGCCCCGGTGGGGTTGTGGGGTGAATTCAGGAACAGCACGCGGGTGCGGGGCGTGATCTTTGCCGCAACATCGGCGGCCTGCATGCGAAACCCGTGTTCCGGGCGCAAGGGCACCGGCACCATGCTGGCCCCGGTCGCCACGATCACGCCTTCATAGGTTGCATACATCGGGTCGCCCACCAGCACCTCATCCCCCGCCTGCACCAGTGCCATCATCAGCGCGTAAAGCGTGGTCTGGGTGCCCGGAAAGCACATGATCTGATCGGTGTCGATCTGCCGCCCCCGGCGCGCGGTATAACGCGCGGCAAGTGCCACCAGCAGCCCCGGTTCGCCCTGCCCGTTGCTGTAACCGGTGCGCCCCTGCCGCATCGCGGCGCAGGCGGCATCCATCAGCGCAGGGGGCGTGGCCACGTCAGGCTCGCCAATCGTCAGTTCGATCACCTCGCGGCCTGCGGATTTCATCGCACGGGCGCGGGCATGGATTTCCCACTTGGCCCCGCCCAGATCGGCAAGGCGGGTGGTCAGGCTGGCATAGGTCATTCACGGGGCTCTTCAGGTGGTACGGACATATCCGCATCAGGTTTCGGGGCGGATTGTGTCGGGTTCAAAGCTTGTGTCGCATGCGCCAGCAGGTTGATGCCAAGCAGGGCACCCACCGACCGCAGGCCGATACGGGGCAGCTCATCCGGTCCAAAGGCGTGGGGGATCACCGACCCCTCCAGCCACAAACCGTCGATGACCGCGTTGCAGGCAATGGCATCTGTGCGCAGTTGCGCCGACAAGGCGGGCCGGTCCAGTGCTGCGATCAGCCCTTGCAATATGTTTCGATAGCCCAGATAGCCCGCTTCATGGGCCTCCAGCAGGGCCTCGTCCTGTTGAACGGCATGCAGAAACCCGGCCCACAGCCCAACCCGGTCGCCTGCCATCACGGGCGGGCGCAAGGACGCGGCCACAAACACCGCCAGCCGCAGTTCGGGGTCTGGCCCCACGGTTTCCAGCACGGCGGAATTGGCATCGGTCATGCCATCCATCAGGGCAAGATAGGCCGCGCGGGTCAGATCATCCTTGGTCTGGAAGTAATGCCGGATCAGCCCAGCGGTCACCCCCGCCCGCGCCGCAATCGCCCGCACGGTCGCCGCCTGTGGCCCGCCCGTCGCCACCAGCGACTGCGCAGCCGCAATCAGCGCCTCACGACGCTTTTCTTCAGGCTCGCGCCGGAAAGAGCGGCGTTCGTCAGGCATAGGCAGGCTCCGCATTTATACAGTTGCATAATTGGGCGGATGAAACCCCATCAGCAACACATAATGCGGCAATTTTATGTCTCAATCAGACCACACATCTTTGTGGATGATGACATCTGCTTGCGGATAGGCCGCAAGAATGGCGCGGCGCAGGCTCGCGCCAATGTCATGGGCGGTGCGCAAGGGCTGATCGCCATCCAGTTCTATGTGGATATGCACAAAAATGCGACTGCCGGCCGTGCGGGTTTTCAGGTCGTGAAAGCCGCGCACCCCGGGCCAGTTGCGGGCGATATCGGCGATGCCGTCAATCACCGCAGGATCGGCGCGGCGGTCCATCAGCGCGTCAAACGCGCCCTTGCCAATGCGCAGCGCGCCCAAGGCCAGCATCAGCGCAGCCCCCAAAGCCACCACCCCGTCGATCGACGCCAGCCCATATTGCTGCGCCGCCCACAGCGACAGGATCGCCCCGATGTTGGGCAAAAGGTCGCCCAGATAATGCAGCCGGTCCGCCGCCACCACGCGGCTGCCGGTGCGCTTGGCGACCCGGCCTTGCCAGAGCACCAGCCCCAGCGTCAGCAGGATCGACACCCCCATCACCACCATGCCCCGGGTTTCCCCCATGATGGTCGCAGGCACCGGGGCCAGCAGGCGCAGCACCGCCGCCGTGGCAATCACCCCCGCCGATACCAGAATGAACAGGGCCTGCCCCAAGGCCGCCAGATCCTCGGCCGAGGTATGGCCAAAGGCGTGATCCTCATCAGCAGGCCGGGCGGCGTACCAGATCGCCGCCATCGCCCCCAGCGACACCATCAGGTCCATCGCACTGTCCGCCAGTGAGGCCGCGACCGACAACGCCCCCGTCTCGCCCAAGGCCCACAGCTTCAGCGCCACCAGCACAGCCGCCACCCCGACCGACGCAAATGCCGCCGTCAGGTTCATGCGGTTGCTGTTTGCCTGATCCGACATGTGATGGCCCTTCCGTGAGTCGCGGCCCATCGGACCAAGGCCTGCGGCTTACTCGATCACTTCGCCCGGCTCTACCCCCCAAAGGGCGGTTTTGCGGACCCAGCCCTTTTCGCCTTCCAGCACAACGCGGCACCAATCGGGGTCACATTCCAGCACCTTGCCGACCACGCCACGCTCGGCCTGCATCACCACATCGGCATCATCCTGCGCGGCAGACCGGAACTCTGCCATATCCTGCGCGACCAGCACCGACCGCACCCCCGACAGCAGCGAATAATGCACCCAACCGCCGGCACCTTCGGCATCTTCCACCCGGCGCCAGTTGTCAAATTCTGCCGTGATGCGCAGCGGCATGCCCGCGCGGGTGAACACCCAGTCGATCCGGTGCGTCAACCCCGGCCCGCGCCGGGCGTTGCCCTCGCCGGTTTTCAGCGACACAAAGCGGGGCAGGGGCAGGTTGGTCACGCAGCCAATGCCGGGTTTGCAGTCTTTTTCGGGTTTCTTGATCCCTTCGGTGGCAACAGCGGCCTCGGTCGCTTCTTCGGTTGGCACGTCCTGCGCCTGTGCCATGCCTGCAAAGCCAGCCATCAGAAGAACCGCCAGAAAACCCGTCTTTGCCATCGCTGCCTGCCGATTGATTTGCCGGGGCTTGTGCGTTGCCCCGCTTGCCGTCACTTTGGCCTCAGGATGCACCATTTTGCAAGTGCAGGGAGGATACTGATGCCCGCAGGACGCCTGAGTGTGGTCGTAACGCGACGCTTGCCCGAAGCGGTGGAAACCCGGCTGAAAGAGCTGTTCGATGTCGATCTGCGCGACCCCGACACGCCCATGTCGCGCGACGAACTGGCCGCCGCGATGGCGCAGGCCGATGTGCTGGTGCCCACGATCACCGATCAGATCGACGCAGGCCTGATCGGCCTTGCCGGGCCAAAGCTGCGGCTGATCGCCAATTACGGGGCCGGGGTCGATCATATCGACGTGGCCACCGCCCGCAGCCGGGGGATATTGGTGTCGAACACGCCCGGTGTGGTGACCGAAGATACCGCCGACATGGTGATGGCGCTTATTCTGGGTGTCACGCGCCGCATCCCCGAAGGGCTGGCGATGATGCAGGCGGGCAACTGGCCGGGGTGGTCGCCGATGGCCAATCTGGGGGGCCGGTTGGGCGGGCGTCGTTTGGGCATTCTGGGCATGGGGCGCATCGGGCAGGCGGTGGCCCGCCGCGCGCGGGCCTTCGGGCTGCAAGTCCACTACCACAACCGCCGCCGCCTGCGCCCCGAGGTGGAGGCGGAACTGGAGGCGACCTATTGGGAAAGCCTTGATCAGATGGTGGCGCGGATGGACATCATATCCGTCAATTGTCCGCACACGCCATCGACCTTCCACCTGATGAACGCGCGCAGGTTGAAACTGATGAAACCAAGCGCCGTCATCGTCAACACCTCGCGCGGTGAGGTGATCGACGAGAACGCCCTGACCCGCGGCTTGCGCAGCGGTGAGATCGCGGGGGCTGGTCTCGATGTTTATGAACACGGGGCCGAGATAAACCCGCGCCTGCGCGAATTGCCCAATGTGGTGTTGCTGCCGCATATGGGGTCGGCGACGCTGGAGGGGCGTGTCGAGATGGGTGAAAAGGTGATCATCAACATCAAGACCTTCGCCGACGGGCACCGTCCACCCGATCAGGTGGTGCCGGGAATGTTGTAACCCGCCCCCGAATTGCCGCCATTCTTCCGCAGCCCTGCCGTCATCCTGTGGCCCTGTGGCCGCTGACAAAAGGGGAATGGCATGGGCAGCGGTATCGGCAAGATTTTGGCGGGCATCTTCGGGATTATCCTGCTGGGGGCCGTCGTTGCGATGGATTTCTACAGTTTCGCCCGCAAGGCCGACGGCGACGCCAGCCCGGCGGCCTATGTTGCGGGCCTGACCGCGCGTGTCATGCCCTTGTTTGACAGCGCCCCCCCGGTGTCCATCGCCGATCATCTTGCCCCCGCCCCCCAAGGCTGGGACCGCCACCCCTTGGTGCAGCCGGATGCCGAGGCGATCACCGGGCTTGCCTATGACAAAGACGCGGAAAACCCGGATCTGACCCATGATGTGGTCAAACGTCTGTTGCTGGGCCGCTACGATGAACGGCGTATTTCGGAAAGCTATGTTTCGGGTGCCACCGTCGTCGCGGTCCGGGTTGAGGTGATCGCCGCCAATCGCCAGCCCAGCCCCAGTGCCAAGCTGAAACGCCGCGCCGAGGCAAAACTGCGCGACAGCCTGCTTTTGTCGGCCCCGTATCTGGAGGTTGGCGCGTTGACGTTTTACCCGTTGAAGCAGGTCACGCTGGACAAGGCCACGGGTGCCACGACCCCGGTGGAATACCGCCGCTTCTGGGCTGCCGCCAATGACCGGCTGGAGGTTGAGATCATGACCAACGCCAGCGATGAACAATTGCTGCCGATCTTGCTGGGCATGGACACGCAGGCGCTGATCGCCATGACCGAAGCACCCGAAGGGAACGATGTGATCGTCGCCGACGCGGCGGTGGTGCCTGCCGCCGAAGCCGCCCCCCCCGTCACCGAGATCGGCGCAGGCGAGGGCACGGTCGAAAGCTCGGCTGGCGGCTGCGTGCGCCGGGCGGGCAAGCTGACCTGCAAGTAACGGCAAATTTACTGTCTGTCACCGGGTTGAAACCAGACCGCGCAGCGATTACCTAGCGCCAAACAAACAATCCCGGGACAGTCATGGAAATTTTCACTTACGCGGGCTTTGTCGCCCTGATGCAGGTTATCGGCATCGACCTTGTGCTGGCAGGCGACAATGCGATTGTCATCGGTCTTGCCGCGGCAGGGTTGCCGAAGGAACAACGCGGCAAGGCGATCCTTGTCGGGATCATCGCGGCCACCGTGATGCGGATCGGCTTTGCCCTGATCACCACCAAACTTTTGGCGATTGCGGGCCTGTTGCTGGCCGGGGGCATCCTGCTGCTGTGGGTGTGCTGGAAGATGTGGCGCGAACTGCAACATGACCACGCCGCCGATCAGGCTGCGGAAGAGGCGCTGACCGGGGCTGACCTGAACGCCGACGGCACGGTTGCAGGCGGCGTCCCGCGCAAGACCTTTGCGCAGGCCGCATGGCAGATCGTGATCGCGGATTTGTCGATGAGCCTTGACAACGTGCTGGCCGTGGCCGGGGCCGCCAAGGACCACCCGACCGTTCTGATCATCGGGCTGGTGCTGTCGATTGCCCTGATGGGTCTGGCCGCAACCTTCATCGCCCGCCTGCTGAACAAGCATCGCTGGATCGCCTATGTCGGCCTGCTGATCATCGTCTATGTCGCGCTCAAGATGATGTGGGAAGGCTGGCACGAGGTTGAACCTGCCTTCATGACCTACATGGGCTGGGCCTGATCTGACGAAAAGCCGCCCCTCGGGGCGGCTTTTTTCATTCAGCCAAAACGGGTGGGCAGATAGGGGCCAAGGTCGATCCCGACCTTCCGCCCCGCCACCAGATCAGCCACGATCCGCGCCGTCATCGGGGCCAGCGTCAGGCCGATATGGCCGTGACCATAGGCGTGGATCACCCCGCGCCCCCCCGCAGATGGCCCGATCACCGGCAGGCTGTCGGGCATCGACGGGCGGAACCCCATCCAGGTGCGGTCCGGTTCGCCCAAGTCAGGAAAGATCGCCCGCGCCCCCTGCACCAGCCGGTCGATCCGGTGCGGCGAGGGTGGCGCGGTCAGCCCGCCCAGTTCCACCGTGCCCGCCACCCGCAAGCGTCCCAGCATGGGACACAGGTAAAACCCGCGCGTCGTGGGGCAGGTGGGGCGGGTCAGGCGCGGCACCTCCATATCCCATTCCGCATGATAGCCGCGTTCAGTATCCAGCGGCACCCGGTCGCCCGCTTGAATGGCCAACGCCTTGGAGTGCGCCCCCGCCGCGAT
This sequence comes from uncultured Alphaproteobacteria bacterium, assembly GCA_963772935.1. Taxonomy (GTDB): domain Bacteria; phylum Pseudomonadota; class Alphaproteobacteria; order Rhodobacterales; family Rhodobacteraceae; genus JANNNF01. The sequence goes on from CAVYZK010000004.1 coordinate 329,061, forward strand.
CACCACTTGGGCTGCGTGCAGGTGCAGGCCCGGCCCTTCGACCAGCACGCCGCCCGGTTTGCGGGTCAGACGGTCGGCGCGGGCCGTGATGATCTGCGCGCCCGTGAGCGACTTTGCCAGCAACCCCACCATACGGCCCGGATCAGACATGAAGGTTGCGTTAGGAAAGAACGCAGCCCCCTCGGCACGGGGCAGGCCCGGTTCCATCGACGCCAGTTCTGCCGGCGTTCAGCAGATCAACGCGGACCCCATGGTCCCGCCGCACCGCCATTTCCGCATCCGCCGCACGAAAGGCGGCGGCGGTCTCATAGACATACAGGCACCCGCGCTTCTGCAAGATGCCCGCCCCGCCGATCCGGCTGGCCAGATCATCCCACAGCGGGGCCGCATCCGCCATCAGCGCCGCAATCGCCGCCATGTTGCGCCGCGCCGCCCCCGGCAGCGATTGCCGCGCGAACCGCAGCAGCCAGGGGGCCAGCGTTGGCAAGGCCGCGCGGCGGATCGACAAGGGCGAGTTGCGGTCGAACAGCAAGGACGGCAGGTTGCGCAGCACATCGGGGGTGCCGACCGGGCTGATCGCGTAATCGGCGATGGTGCCCGCGTTGCCGTAACTGGCCCCCATGCCGGGCGCGCCGGGATCGACGATCACCACCTGCCGCCCTTCGGCCAGCAGGCGCTCGGCAATCGCGAGGCCCACCACCCCGGCCCCCAGAATGGCAATTTCGGTCGTTATATGCTGTGCCATCCTGAGGCCGGTGCAGGGGTTACATGCAGGCGTCGAACAAGGCGCGGGTGTTCGACTTTGTCATCAAAACCGGGTTGCCGCCACAAGACGGGTCTTCCAGCGCCATGTCGGTCAGCCGGTCCAGATCGGCGTAAAGCACGCCCATGGCTGACAGATTGGCCGGGATAGCCAGCAGCGCCCGCAGTTCCATCACCTGATCATGGAAGCCCGCAAAACCGCCCTTGAAACCCAGATAGGCGGCGGCGGCGTTGATGCGGTCCTCAATCTCGACCTTGTTGAAGTCCAGCACCATCGGCATCACCACGGCATTGGTGGTGCCGTGATGGGTGTTGTAGACCGCGCCAATCGGGTGGCTAAGGCTGTGGATCGCCCCCAAGCCCTTTTGAAACGCCGTGGCCCCCATGGCGGCGGCGGACATCATATGGGCGCGGGCGTCCAGATCGTTGGGGTCGGCGTAGACCTTTGGCAGGTTTTCAAACACCAGCCGCATCCCTTCCAAAGCGATGCCTTGGCTCATCGGGTGGTAGAAGGGGCTGGAATAGGCCTCAAGACAATGGGCGAGCGCGTCCATCCCGGTGCCTGCCGTGATGAAACGCGGCATCCCCACGGTCAGGGCCGGGTCGCAGATGGTGACGACGGGCAGCAGTTTGGGGTGGAAGATGATCTTCTTCTTGTGGGTTTCCGAATTGGTCAACACGCCTGCGCGGCCTACCTCGGACCCGGTGCCAGCGGTGGTCGGCACCGCGATAATCGGGGCGATCTTGGAGGCATCGGCGCGGGTGTACCAGTCGTCGATATCCTCCAGATCCCAGACGGACAGGTCTTTGCGTTGATGCGCCATCAGGGCGATCATCTTGCCAAGGTCCAAGGCAGACCCGCCGCCAAAGCACACCACGCCATCATGGCCACCGGCCAGATAGACGGCGATGCCAGCCGCCATGTTGATTTCATTCGGGTTGGGGTCCACGTCGGAAAACACCGCACGACCCAGACCTGCGGCGTCCAGCACGTCCAAGGCTGCGGCGGTGATCGGCAGGCTGGACAGGGCCTTGTCCGTCACCAGCAGTGGCTTTTTCAGGCCAGCGGATTTGCAATGGTCGGCCAGTTCCGACACCCGGCCCACGCCGAATTTGATGGCGGTGGGATAAGACCAGTTCCGGTTGGGGACGGAATGAGGGATTGGGTGGGTCATGCAGACACCTTCTTGAAATGATAGGATTTTGGCCGGGTCACGGAATGGAACCCGAGGTAGGACAGGCTGCCGCCGCGCCCGGTATCCTTGCACCCCGTCCAGCACAGGGCAGGGTCCAGATAGTCGGCGCGGTTCATGAACACGGTGCCGGTTTCGATCTGCGCGCCGATTTGGGCGGCGGTTTCGTAGTCTTGCGTCCAGACCGATGCGGTCAGGCCATAGGGGCTGTCGTTCATCAGCGCGATGGCCTCGGCGTCGTCCTGTGACCTTCATGATGCCGACCACCGGGCCAAAGGATTCCTCCATCATCACCCGCATGGAATGGTCCACATTGATCAGGATTTGCGGGGCGAGATAGGCGCCGCCATCATCCGCCGGGAACAGGGCGGGGTCGATCAGGGGGGTGGCCCCTGCGGCCACAGCCTCGGCAATCTGGCCGCGCACGACGGCGGCGAAACGCTTGTTCGCCATCGGGCCAAGGGTGGTTTCGGCATCGAACGGGTTGCCGAGTTTCAGGGTTTTCACCCAAGCCACGGCCTTTTCGACAAAGGCGTCATAGAGCGATTCATGCACATAAATCCGCTCGATCCCGCAGCAGCATTGCCCTGCGTTATACATCGCGCCGTCCATCAGCGTATCAACCGCCGCATCCAGATTGGCATCGGCGCGGACGTATCCGGGGTCTTTGCCGCCCAGCTCCAGCCCCAAGGCGGTGAAGGTGCCCGCCGCCGCCTTTTCCATCGCCACACCGCCACCGACCGAGCCTGTGAAGTTCACAAAGCCAAAGGACCGCGCGGCGATCAGCGCCTCGGTGGTCGCATGGTCCAGCACCACGTTCTGGAACACGTCTGCGGGGATGCCCGCCGCATGGAACGCCTCGGCGAGCCGTTCGCCCACCAGCATGGTCTGGCTTGCGTGTTTCAGGATCACCGTGTTGCCCGCGATCAGCGCCGGGACCAGCGTGTTGATGGTGGTGAGGTAGGGGTAATTCCACGGGGCTACGATGAACACCACGCCCACAGGGTCGCGGTGGAGGGTACGCTGGAATTTGTCCGAATCCTCAACCACGATCGGGGCGAGGGTTTCAGCGGCGATGTCGGACATATAATCGGTGCGGGCATTCACGCCGCCAAACTCACCGCCAAAGCGGGTGGGGCGACCCATTTGCCAGGCGGTTTCTTCAACCACGACGTCTTTCATCTCATTCAGTTTGGCGACACCGGCCTTGACCAGGGCGATACGGTCGGCAAGCGGACGCGCGGCCCAGGCTTTTTGCGCTGTCTTGGCAGTGGCGACGGCGGCTTGGGCTGCGGCGAGGGTCAGGGGGGTGCGGGTGGCGTAGATGGAGCCATCGACGGGGGAGATCAGGTTAATCGGGGTCATATCGGGTCCGTTTCGATCATGTATTGGGTGGGGAAGATGGGCAAATTGCCCATCCTACGCCGAGATTTCAGGCGCGTTCCAGCAGGCGTTGCAGCTCAAAATCCGTGACCACGCGGTCGGTCTCGGTGATTTCCCACTGGGCGGCGTGGTGGTAATGGTCGATCACATCGTCGCCAAAGGCGGCGCGCAGCATGGTGGAGGCGTGCAGCAGATCGGCAGCCTCGCGCAGATTGCGGGGAATCTCGCGGATGCCGCCAGCGGTGTACATGTCGCCCTTCATCTCGGGTTCCAGTTCCAGCTTGCGCTCAATCCCGTCAAGGCCCGCCGCCAACAGCGCGGCACAGGCGAGGTAGGGGTTCACGTCAGACCCGGGGATGCGACATTCCACCCGCACGGCCTTGGTATGCTCGCCGCAGACCCGGAAGCCTGCGGTGCGGTTATCCGCGCTCCACACCGCTTTGGTGGGGGCGAACATGCCGATGGTAAAGCGTTTGTAGCTGTTGACGTAAGGGGCCAGAAACACCGTGATGTCGCGCGCATGGGCAAGCTGCCCCGCGATGAAATGCTTCATCAGCGCCGACATGCCATGCGCGTCCTTGTCATCGGCAAAGGCGGCCTTGCCATCCAGCGTCCACAGTGACTGGTGGATGTGGCTGGAGGAGCCTGCCTTGTTGTGGTGGTATTTCGCCATGAAGGTCACGGATTTGCCCTGTGCATGGGCGATTTCCTTGACGGCCTGCTTGGTGATCACATGGTTGTCGGCGGTATCCAGCGCGTCGGAATAGCGGTAGTTTACCTCGTGCTGGCCGGCATCCGCCTCGCCCTTGGTATTTTCCACCGGGATGCCCGCGCCATACAGGCCATTGCGCACGGCCCGCATCAGGCCTTCTTCCTTGGTGGTCTGGAACAGGTGGTAATCCTCGTTATAGGCCGAGATCGGGGTCAGGGCCGCCAGCCCGCCATCACGCAGGTTTTCATAGGAATTCTCGAAGATGTAGAATTCCAGTTCGGTGGCCATCATCGCCTCGAACCCCATGTCACGGGCGCGGGCGACCTGTTTCTTCAGGATGGCGCGGGGCGATACGGCGACTTCCTCATGCGTGTGGTGATCCAGCAGATCGCCCAACACCAGCGCCGTGCCCGGCAGCCATGGCAGCGGGCGCAGGGTCGCCATGTCGGGGCGCAGGACATAATCGCCATAGCCGGATTCCCAGCCTGCGGATTTATAGCCCTGAACGGTGGTCATCTCCATATCCACGGCCAGCAGATAGTTGCAGCAATGGGTTTCCTTGTAGCCGCTATCCACAAAGAATGCGGCGTGGAACCGCTTGCCCATCAGGCGGCCCTGCATGTCGATGGCGGCGACCAGAACAGTGTCAATCGTGCCATCGGCGACGGCGTTTTTCAGGGCGGCGAAGGTCATATTTCCGGGCATGTGGTGCCTTTCGGTTCAAAATTCGGGGGAAGGGGTTGGCGGCGGTTTTACTGCACCCTGCACCCGTCTGCGCCACCAAATTCAGGCTTGCGCGGCCAGCAATCGGCACCGTTGGTTTGTGGCTTTGGCGCACGCGGCATGGATGGTTTCCCGATGTGATTAATTTGATCATATCTTGGGTGCAGGTCGCGCGCAACGGGGTGGGGCGGGGTCATAGGCTCAGACCTTTCAGGGCCGTCAGCAGCACCGGGGCGAGGGTTGCGGCCATGGCGTCTTGCTGTGCCGGGGTGGTGATCAGGTCGTTGCGGACCTCCAGCATCGCATTGGGCAGGGCGTAGGGGGTGGCGTGAAGGCGCAGGGTGTGGGTCACGTCATCGGCGGCAGAATAGGGTTCGTTCAGGGCACAGTGCAGGGGGGTGCGGGCACGGGCTTCCGCCACAATTGCGGTGGCAAGGGTGGGGTCGGCATCGTGGATCACGCCAAATTCGACCGCTCGGGGTTTGCCGAAATACACGGACGTAAAGCTGTGGATGGTGATCACTACAGGGGCAATCCCCCGTGCCAGATGCTGCATCAACACCTCGTGCAACCCGTGGTGAAACGGCAGATACACGGCCTCTACCCGCGCAGCACGGTCCTGCGCGGTCAGGGCCTGGTTGCCCGGCACATCGTGGACTTCGGACCGCGCGGGCATGGCCCCTGGCTGATGTGGCGCGCGGTTCAGGTCATAGATCAACCGACTGACGGGGGCATGCACCAGCGTGGCATTCATCCGTTGCGCAAGGCCGCGGGCAAGACCAAGCGCGCCGATGTCCCATGCGATATGGGCCTGCTGCTGATCAGGTGTCAGACCAAGCGTACCCCATGGGCCGGGAAAGGCGTTTGAGGCATGTTCACAGACCAGAACCACGCGACTTGGCGATAACGCCCCCTCTATCACGGGGGCAAAGCGATGTGATGTGGTGTCGGTCATCAAGGTGCGGCATCCCGTTTGTGGCGCAAGGCTGGTCCGGCCTGCGACCGTCTGTCAAGAATATTTCACTCGCATTTTCGTTGTTACAATGTTTTCTGAATGAGGTGCAGGGGGCGGTGCAATCGGGGGCGGGATGGACAGTCGCATGAGCATGGAAAACACGATGCGCAGCGCCTTGCCCGGGCTGACGCGAGCCGAACGCCAGCTTGCGACCTATATCCTGCGGCACTATCCGGTGGCGGCCTTGGGGTCGATCACGGCATTGGCGAAGGCCGCAGAGGTGTCAACGCCCACCGTCGTGCGGCTCGTGCAAAAGCTGGGCTATAAGGGCTATCCCGATTATCAGGCGTCCTTGCGCGGCGAGGTGGAGGCGATGCTGGTGTCCCCGCTGGCCAAGCATGACCGCTGGACCGGGGGCGTGCCGGATACCCATATCCTGAACCGCTTTGCCGATGCGGTGGTGGCCAATCTGCAAGCCACGCTGCACCAGATTGACCATGCGCAATTTGACGCTGTGGCGGCATTGCTGGCGGACCCCGCCCGCGCGGTGTTTGCAATGGGTGGGCGGATCACCCATGCGATGGCGGATTATTTCGTCACCCTGATGACCGCTGTTCGCCCCGATGTGACGCTGTTGTCCGATATGTCCAATTCATGGCCCTCGGCTTTGCTGGAAATGCAGGCGGGGGATGTGCTTCTGGTGTTCGATATTCGCAGGTACGAAAACTCGGTCCTGCAACTGGTTGATCTGGCGGTGGAACAGGGGGCCTGCGTGGTGCTGATCACTGACCCTTGGGTATCGCCCGCCGCCGCCCAGGCGCAGCACACGCTGGCCTGCCATATCGAGGCCCCATCGGCGTGGGACAGCACGGTGTCGATCATGGTGCTGGTTGAGACGCTGCTGGCGGCAGTGCAGGATCTGACCTGGGATGTGACGGAAGGCCGCCTGAAACGGCTGGAGACGCTGTATGACAGATCGCGGTTTTTCCGTCGGACGCGGTAGGGCAGTTTTGCCCGGCACAAGGCTCGTCAGAACTGGATGCACCGTCGTTGACCCAACCTTTCTTCAGCCGGACTCAAGCGCTGCGCGCGCCGGGCAATGCCCCACTGCCCGGCAGGCGTTTGCCTTGGCAAATGCTGAGAAGGGGCCGCCCCCTCGGACGGGCATTCTGCAACTTTACCAGCAGAAATCCCGTGGGATGGGTTGAGCCATAAACCGCGTGGAACTGATGGTGCTTGCCCACCCGGCGGTCGGGCATCGCCCTCTCGTCGTGCAGGTTGAAAGACACGGCGGAAACCGGGCCAGTTCGATGAATTGCCATCCTGCCTTAGAAATCTGTCTCGATATGGGCGAGCGTCACGATCTGGCCGCCTCCGGCCCCCAACGTGACCCGGTAGACCACCTTGCAGAAGAACAACGGCATCGTCAGCGCCCGGTATCTGCCGCCTTTTCCCAATTCGGCCAATTGAAACGACCCCGGTGGCGCCTTGTGGCAGGCAATGCTGAAACTGTAATTTCCCGCAGCTTTGCCTGCGGCATCCTGAAGGATCAGCGCTTCAAGATAGGCCCGCAAGAACACTGTGCTGTACGGGACACCGCCCCCCCGCGCATTGCCTGCGTCAGAGGCAGATGTTGCTGTCATCACGGCAACCGTGTGCTTTGCCGCAAAATTGTGGGCATAGGCGATGACCGCACCGGGTGGTGCGGCTGCGGGGGCCGGTGCAGGGGCCGCGGGCGGCAGTGGTGCAATTTGTGCGGGCGGGACAATCACCGGGGCGGGTCCGGGCACGGGCAAGCCCATAGGAACAAAAGCAGCGGCATTCGGGTTAAAGACCATGCGTCACCTCAATTGCGGACCTGTCCACGACCAGTCGGAGTGTTATCGCCCGGTCCTGATCCGACAAGGATTCTTTGCAGCCCAGTCGTCGGGCGGTCAGGTCAACGCCCGCGCCCGCGCGCCCGATGCCGCGTTGAATGCGACGGCGACCATCAAGACGGCCCCGCCGATGAAGGTGCCGACTGATGCGGTCTCGCCCAACAGTGCCCAGACCCAGATCGGGGCCAGCATCACCTCGACCATCGACAGCAGCGTCAGTTCGGCGGCCGAAATGACTTTGCTTCCAAGCGTGTACAGCACCATCCCGGTCGCAAGGATCAGTGTCCCCATCGACATGGAAATGGCGATATCCCCCAATGGCACCGCCAGAGTGCCGCCGGTCAGCGCGAGCACCACAGCCGCCATGATCATCGAGAACACGCCCCCCAGCACCACGGCAGGCATCATGTCAGCCCCGCGCCCCCAGCGAAGCGCAAGGGTAAAGATGGCAAAGCCGCTGGCCGACAGCAGGGCTGCCAGATTGCCCAGCATTGCCCCTGCCGCCAATCCCTCGCGCACCATGATGAACATGCCCACCCCGGCCAATGCGATTGCGCCCCATGTGGCCGGGCGGACAGGTTCCTTCAGGATCAGCCAACCGAAGATGGCGGCCAGAAACGGCGAGGCCGAAAACAGGAACACCGCGTTTGCGATCGTGGTGGCCTGAATGGCATAGATTGCGCCCGCAAAGGCCAGGACCAACCCCGCACCCCCGACCGCCCCCGGTAGCCCCGCATCGCGCAACCGCTGCACCACCCGGCCCCGCGATGCAAAAGCGATGTAGCCGACCAGCACCGGGATCATGCCCACCGACCGCCAGAACAGCACCGCCCAAGTGCCAGCCTCGGCCAGTTGACGGATCATCAACCCCATCAGCGACCATAGCACACCTGCCGTGACCACCAGAAGAACGCCCGTTCCGTACCGCATCAAGTGCCTCTTTTTATGGGGCACAATGGCCGGATGATGGGGGGTGGTCTGTTCCGTTTCCGACAGGTTTCAGTACCCGCGCGCGCGATCGACCAGATGCAGGAAGGGCAGGCCCGCCTCGCCGCGCCGGATATTTTCGACCAGCACATGGGCGGCTGACGAGGCGCGCGTGTCGGCGGCGATATGGGGGGTGACCGTCACCCGGGGATGCGCCCAGTAGGGGTGATCTGCAGGCAGCGGCTCGACCCGGAACACATCCAGGGTGGCGTGGCCGATCTGGCCTGCATCCAGCGCCGCCAGCAGGGCGTCATCGTCGATCAGCGCGCCGCGACCGGGGTTCAGGATCACAGCGCCGCGTGGCAGCAGGGCCAGAGTGCGGGCGTTCAGCAGATTTTCGGTGTCGGGCGTTTTGGGCAGCAGCGTGATCACGATCTGGGCGGTGGACAGGGCGGTTACCAGACCGTCTGCTCCATGATGGGTGGGCAGACCGGGAATGTCCTTGGGGCTGCGGCTCCACCCGCTGACTGGGAAGTTCAGCCCCTGCAAGGCCTGCGCGCAGGCAAGGCCCAACGCGCCCAAGCCCAGCACGGTCACGGGGCGTTCGCGGGCCAAGGGCGGGCAGGTGTTGTCCCAGATGTGCCCGTCGTTCACAATATGCGCGTCCATCCCCAGATGGTGGCGCAAGGCATGGCCCACCACCCATTCCACCATCCCTTCGGTCAGCCCGGGATCGACCATCCGGCACAGGGGCTGCGTGAGGGTGGCATTGCCAACGATCCGTTCCACCCCAGCCCAAAGGTTCAGCACGGCCTTGGTGCGGGAAAAGGGGGTGAAGTCCTGCAGGGGGGCAGAAGGGGCGTAGATGATGTAATCGACCGCCGCCGGGTCCGGGGCCTCTGTCACCACGCGGGCGTCGATGCCTGCGCTGGTCAGGGCGGCTGGCAGGATATCGCGGTATTCGTCCCAGATGGCGGGGGCGGCGAAAAAGACGGTCAGGGTCATGCGGGGCGGCCTTTCAAGCACAAGTTGTTCAGGTTTTATGGAAACAAAGGACACCGCCAAACGTGTTCGAGTGAAACGAGAGGCAGCGATTTCCGATTCCACCAACACCTGAACCGTTCTGTTACGGCAGGGCTACCGCAGCATTGACGGCCAGTGCAAGGATCACTGTGTTGGTCAGAAACGCCGCCACCGCCTGCGCCAGCACCACGCGACGCATCGGCGCGGATTTCACCGTCACATCCGACACCTGCGCCGTCATGCCGATGCCAAAGGAAAAATACATGAAATCCCACACATCGGGGTCGTCTGTTGTGGCATCCGTATTTCCCGGAAAACACAGCCCCTCTGCCGCTTTTCCCCGTCCGTAAAACAGATGGGCATAGTGAAACGCGGCCAGCGTGTGCATCACCGCCCAGCCCAAAGGCACGGATGCGAGTGCCAGCACCGTCTCGGCATTGCTTGCAGGAACGGTGCGGTTCAACAGGCTGATGGTGGCGGTCAGGCTGGTGCCCACGGCGAGCAGGGTGATGGCGACGATCAGACCGGTGCCTGCATCCTCGACCGCGGCTTTCTTGCGCAGGGTCTCGGGCGTCTGACCGGTGCGGCGCAGCATCATCGCCAAGGTGGCCGCAAAGAACACATCGACGGCAATCAGCATGCTGAATCCAGGCTCCAAGCCGCGCCAATACGCCAGCCCCCCGCCCAGAACCCCCAGACAAAAGGCCAGTGCAAACGGCCCATGTCGCCCCAGAAACAGCGTCATCGCGGTCTGTGGATATGGGCGCTTTGCACAAGACCAAAGGCCACCATGATGACCAGCATGGCCGACCCACCATAAGACAGCAGCGGCAGGGGCACGCCCACCACCGGGGCCATGCCCATCACCATCGACAGGTTGACGGCAAGGTAGAGGAAGAAGTTAACGGCAATACCGAGGATCAGGATGGCCGAAAAACGGTCCTTGTTCTGCAAGGCCGACACGACGCAGAAGGCGATGATCAGGGCATAGAGTGTCAGCAGGGAAAACGCGCCGACAAAGCCGAATTCCTCTGCCAGCGTGGTAAAGATGAAATCGGTGTGTTTTTCGGGCAGAAAGTTCAGCCGGCTTTGGGTGCCCTGCATAAATCCCTTGCCCGACAGCCCCCCCGACCCAAGCGCAATTTTCGCTTGAATGATGTTGTACCCGGCCCCAAGCGGATCGGCGGTCGGGTCCAGAAAGGTGTCGATGCGTTTATACTGATAATCATGCAGCAACTGCCACGGGGTGCCGCGCGACATGAACACCGCCACCACCGCCCCAACGGCCATCGAGATCACGGCGGCGAAGTACCAATAGCTGACCCCGGCCAGAAACATCACCGCGCCGCCCCCCATGATCAGCATCAGTGACGTACCAAGGTTGGGCTGCATCAGCACCAGAATGGTCGGGGCCACGATCATCACCACCGGAATGGCGACATACAAGGGGCGCGAGGTTTTGCGGATATCCAGCCAGTCGTAATAGGCGGCCAGCATCATCACGAGGCTGAATTTCATCATCTCGGACGGCTGCAACCGGATAAATCCAAGGTCAAGCCAGCGTTGCGCGCCCATGCCCATGGTGCCGAAAAATTCGACCACCAGCAGCAGGATGATCGAGGCCACATAGGCCACCCCCGCCATGTTGCGCCAGAACCAGATCGGCACCATCGCGACGCCGAACATCAGCACCAGCCCCATCACAAACCGCTTCATCTGCGGCTCGGCCCAAGTGGAAATGTCGCCCCCGGCCACCGAATACAGCATCAGAAACCCGACCGAGGCTACCGCTGTCACCAGCACCACCAAGGCCCAGTTCACATACAGGATCTTGCGAATGCCGGTAGGCACCTGTTTGACGCGGTATTCCAGAAAGCTCATGCTATGCGCCCCCTCATGCCCGCGAATTGCCAGAGGCGCTGTCGTCGGGCGCGCGCAGGGGCAGTTCCTTCAGCATCGTCTCGATCCGGCCCCGCTGGCTGGCGGGATAGGCGGTCAGAGGCGGGATGGTGCCATACAGCGTGCGCAGCAGCGCATCGCGGGCAATCGGGGCGGCCACGGTGGACCCGCCACCGCCATGTTCCACCACCACCGAAACGGCATAACGCGGCTTGTCATAGGGGGCGTAGGCCACAAACAGCGCGTGGTCGCGGCGTTCCCATGGCAACTGGTCGTTCGAGATAACGCCGCTTGCCCGTTCAGCGGTGCTGATGTTGCGCACCTGGCTGGTGCCGGACTTGCCCGCCATCAGCATGGTTTCATCCGCCACCCGCGCGGTTTTTGCCGTACCATGCGCGCCGTTGACCACATCAAACATGCCCCGCCGCACGCCCAAAAGACTGTCGGCCGAAATGCCCAGCGATTGCGCCGGGGCCACCTCTACCTCTTGCCCGTCGATCATCCGCACAAGGCGCGGCTTCACATCGCGGCCCGTCGCCAGCCGCGCCGTCATCACCGCCAGTTGCAAGGGCGAGGTCAGCACATAGCCCTGCCCGATGGACGCGTTGATGGTGTCGCCGATGCGCCATTCGGCCTTGTATTTCTCTTGCTTCCACGCCTTGTCGGGCATCGCCCCTTCGGTGATCGCCGACATCGGCAGATCGTGGCGCACACCCAGGCCCATCTTGCGGCCCATCTCGGCCATCTTGTCGATGCCGACCTTCTGAGCGATATCGTAGAAATACACATCGCAGCTTTCGGTCAGGGCGCGGTCCAGCGTTACCGTGCCATGCCCTGCCCGTTTCCAGCAGTGAAAGCGCCGCCCGCCGATTTCAACATAGCCCGGGCAACTGACGCGGGTGTTGGGGCTGATCACCCCAGCCTCCAGTGCCGCAAGCGCCGTCACCATCTTGAAGGTTGATCCCGGCGGATAGGCCCCCGACACTGCCTTGTTGGCCAGCGGGCGGTGGTCATTTTCGGTCAGAACCGCATAGTCCTTGGAACTGATCCCGCGCACAAACAGGTTGGGGTCAAACGACGGGGCCGAGGCAATGGCCAAGATGTCGCCGTTGTCCACGTCCATCACCACGCAGGCCGCACTTTCGCCGGTCAACCGGGCCTGCACAAAATTCTGTACATCGGCGTCAATCGTCAGACGGATATCTGCCCCGGGGTCGCCCTCGCGGCGTTCCAGTTCACGCATCACGCGGCCTACCGAGTTGACCTCGATCCGTTTGTTGCCCGCCTTGCCGCGCAGGGTGTCTTCCATCCAGCGTTCGGTGCCGATCTTGCCGATCTGAAACTTGGGGATTTGCAGCACGGGTTCGGGGTCTTGCAGACCCTCTAGGTCTTTTTCTGACACAGGCCCGACATAGCCCACCACATGGGCAAAATCATCGACCAGCGGGTATTGCCGTGACAGACCCACCTCGGGCGACACCCCGGGCAGGGACGGCGCGTTCAGCGCGACCTTCGAGAAATCTTCCCAACTCAGCCGGTCCGCCACGATGATCGGCACAAACGCCGACCGGCGCTTTACCTCTTGGATGGTCTTGTCGACTTCCTCGGTGGTCATGGGGATAAGGCTGGCAAGCCGGTGCAGCACCTCGGCCACATCGCCCGCATCTTCACGGGTGATGACGACGCGATAGTTTTGTTCGTTATCTGCAATTGTCTTGCCGTTGCGGTCCTGAATAAGGCCCCGGGTTGGCGGAATAAGACGAATGTTGATCCGGTTTTCTTCGGCCAGCAGGCGAAACTGATCGGCCTGATCAATCGACAGATATTGCATCCGCGCGCCCATGACGGCGACCAGCGATGTCATCGCCCCACCCAGCAAAAGCGAGCGGCGGGTGATCGACCTTGCACTGTCTTCGGTGTCGCGGGCGGTGCGTCTCACAGCCGTCTCCCCATCGCATCGGTCTCGCCAGTGGCGGGTTTGCGCAGATCAAGCGCAAGGCGTGACGCCATCACCACTGCCGGATAGCATAGCATCGACCACAGGATTTGCAGCAAGGCAAAGCCGAAGCCTGCCTGCGGCACAAAGGCGATGGCAAAAACCAGTCGGTAGGTCAGCAGCATTGCCATCATCAGACCCGCCACCAGCAGCCATTCCACGACAAAGTTCAACTCGCGCGTCAGCGCCACACGCGATCGCAGAAATTCCGTCGCCAGCACCACAAGGGCCGTCCACAGCCCGGGCGGGCGCATCAGGATCAGGTCTTCGACCAGCACCACCAGCACGATCAACAACACCGGCAGATAGTCGGGGCGGCGCATCACCCAAGCCATGATCAGGCACAACAGCAAATCCGGCCCGGGCCACGTCCCCGCCGCAGAACCCAAGGGCAGCAGCCGAAAGAACAGCAGCACCACCGCCAGCGTCAGAAACAGCGCGCGGTAGGCCCAGGTGATGCGGGTCACGTCACCCATCTGTCGCAGGCCCCTCGGCAGCGCCGGACCCAGCGGCATCAACGTCGCCGCCAGAGGGGGCAGGGGCTTCGGTTCCTTCGCTGCCATGGGCCACATCGGCCAAAGGCGGCGGCACCACGGTCAGCGGTGGCGCGACAATGGCCCCGGTATCCACGATCGGCTCAAGTTCGTGGCTGCGCAGCACGCGCAGAAATTCAAGCCGCTGATAGTCGGCGGACAGGATCACCCGCAGGCGTTTGTCCGACCCAAGTGCCACTTGCCCGACCAGCAACCCCGCCGGAAACACCCCCCCGTCGCCCGATGTGACGACCCGGTCGCCGGGGCGCACCTGATCGGGGTCTTCCAGAAACTCCAGCGGTGGCAGGGCCGTGTTGTCGCCCGAAAGCAGCGCCTTTTGCCCCGATGGCTGCACCGTCACCGGGATCCGGCTGTTGCTGTCGGTCACCAGAATAACGCGGCTCGTGCGGTTGCCCACGCCCGAAATGCGCCCCACCAGCCCGATGCCATCCATCGTGGCCCAGCCATCGCGGATACCATCGCGCGCACCAACGTTCAGCAGCACGGACTGGCGGAACGGGCTGCCACTATCGGCCATCACCACGCCGGTCACATGGGTCAGCATCGGGTCCAGCCGCACCTGATTAAGGTCCAGCAGACGCGCATTCTTCTGCTCAAGCTGAAGGGCCGCTTCCTGCCACGCCTTCATCTGCTGCAATTCGCGCTTCAGTTCCTGATTTTGTTCGTAAATCCGGGTGTAGGATTGATAATCATCAATCATCGCCGCGGCCTTGGTCACCGGACTAAGCGCCCAATCCAGATTGGGAACCACAGCATCGACCAGTGCCGCGCGAAAGCGTTCAACCCGCGGGCTATCGACCCGCCACAGCAAGAACAGCGCCAGCAGAACCAGCACCAGCAGCCCCACCAGAACACGGCGAAGCGGGCGCGAGAAATCTTCCGGTCCGGTGCGGGGTTGTGCCACGGGGGCCTCGGGTCTTGGGTTGCGACGGACTTAGCTGTCGTAGTCGATCACATGACGCAGTTGCTTTTCATATTCCAGCGCCTTGCCGGTGCCAAGCGCCACACAATTGAGTGACTCGTTGGCGACACTGATAGAAAGCCCCGTCTGTTCGCGCAGCGCAAGGTCCAGATCGCCCAGCAACGCCCCGCCCCCGGTCAGCATCACGCCCCGGTCCACGATATCGGCGGCAAGATCGGGTGGGGTGGCTTCCAGCGCCTGCATCACCGCGTCGCAGATTTGCTGCACGGGTTCGGCCAATGCCTCGGCCACCTGCGCTTGGTTGATCTCGGTTTCCTTGGGCACGCCGTTCAGCAGATCGCGACCCCGGATCTGCATCGAAGACCCGCGCCCGTCGTCGGGCATCCGGGCGGTGCCGATGCTGGTCTTGATACGTTCAGCAGTGGATTCGCCGATCAGCAGGTTCTGGTGGCGACGCAGATAGGCGATGATCGCCTCATCCATCCGGTCGCCGCCCACGCGTACGGACCGGGCATAAACGATATCACCCAGCGACAACACGGCCACCTCGGTCGTGCCACCACCGATGTCCACCACCATGCTGCCGGTGGGTTCGGTGATCGGCATGCCCGCCCCAATGGCGGCGGCAATCGGTTCGGCAATCAGGCCGGCGCGACGGGCACCCGCCTGAAGCACCGAATTGCGGATCGCGCGCTTTTCCACCGGGGTTGCGCCATGCGGCACGCAGACGATGATCTTGGGTTTGCTGAAGGTCGTGCGCTTGTGAACCTTGCGGATGAAATGCTTGATCATTTCTTCCGCCGCCTCGAAGTCGGCAATCACCCCGTCGCGCATCGGGCGGATCGCCTCGATGCTGCCCGGCGTGCGGCCCAGCATCAGTTTGGCATCTTCGCCCACGGCCAGAACCACTTTCTTGCCGTCCTTGGTATGATACGCCACGACCGAGGGTTCGTTCAGAACGATGCCCTTGCCGCGGATGTAGACGAGCGTATTGGCGGTGCCGAGGTCGATCGCCATGTCCGACGAAAAGAGGCTCGAAAAAAACCACATGCTGGGGTGACCTTGTCTTGCGCAAACGGATGTATTCGCGACTCGGCGGGTATCCGAGGCGAAGGTCACCATATACGGACAGCGCAGAGTGAGGGAAAGGGGGGTGGCCTGCTGGGGCGCTATTCCGCCCGCATTGGTCCCGCTTGTGATAATGCCACTATTTAACACGTTATTAGGCTGATTTTGGGCCATGGCAGCCGTGGGTCTGCACTTTTCCAACATTGCGCAAAGGGCGCACAGTTGGTCACAATCGGGCATGGGTGGCGTGGTTCAACCGGTCACGCAGCCGTGTGGGCGATTTCGCTGTTTCGAGGGGGGAATCAGCACGGCAATGCGGTCATGCAGGCGGCATGGTGCCCGCCTGCATGACAAGCCCGTCAGGACGCGTCGCGGTAGTTGACCGACTTGGTATCATCGCCGGGCGCCGATTTCTGGCGGCGCACGATCAGCTTGTTCAGCGCGTTCACATAGGCCTTGGCCGATGCCACGATGGTATCGGTATCGGCGGACTGGCCAGTGACGATGCGCCCGTCCTCCTCCAGCCGCACAGACACGGTGGCCTGCGCGTCGGTGCCTTCGGTCACGGCGGCCACCTGATAGACCTGCAACCGCGCCTTGTGCGGGAACAGCGCCTTCACGCAATTGAACGCGGCATCGACCGGGCCGTCGCCCGTGGCCTCGACCTTGTGTTCCACCCCGTCGATGGCGAGGGTCATCTGCGCCTCTTGCGGACCATCGGTGCCGCAGACGACGCGCAGGCGGCGGATCTGCATATGGTCATGCTCGGCCATCGTGGCCTCATCGGCCACCAGTGCGATCAGGTCGTCGTCGTAGATTTCCTTCTTGCGGTCGGCCAGGGCCTTGAAGCGCACGAACACGTCGTTCAGCTGATTGTCGGCCAGCTCGTACCCCAGATCCTTCAGCGCCGACCGCAAGGCCGCGCGGCCCGACAGCTTGCCCATGGTCAGGTTCTTCTGGGTCAGCCCGATATCCTCGGGGCGCATGATCTCAAACGTCTCGACGTTTTTCAGCACGCCGTCCTGATGGATGCCGGATTCATGCAGGAAGGCGTTCTTGCCAACGATGGCCTTGTTGAACTGCACGGCAAAGCCGGACACCGAGGCCACCCGACGCGACAGGTTCATGATCTTGGTGGTGTCGATGCGGGTCTGGTAGGGCATGATGTCATTGCGCACGCGCATGGCCATCACGACCTCCTCCAGTGCCGTATTGCCCGCGCGTTCACCCAGACCGTTGATGGTACATTCGATCTGCCGCGCACCTGCCTGCACGGCGGCCAGCGAATTCGCCGTCGCCATGCCAAGGTCATTGTGGCAATGGGTGGCAAAGATGATCTCATCCGCCCCGGGCACCCTGTTCAGCAGCATCCGGATCAGATCGGCGGATTCCGCGGGGGCGGTGTAGCCGACGGTATCGGGGATGTTGATGGTCGTGGCCCCGGCCTTGATGGCGATTTCCACCACGCGGCAAAGGTAGTCATGTTCGGTGCGGGTGGCATCCATCGGCGACCATTGAACGTTGTCGCACAGGTTGCGGGCGTGGGTCACGGTGTCGTGGATACGTTCGGCCATCTGGTCCATATCCAGATTGGGAATGGCGCGGTGCAGAGGTGAGGTGCCGATAAAGGTGTGAATGCGCGGGGAGCGCGCGTGTTTCACGGCCTCCCAACAGCGGTCGATGTCCTTGAAATTGGCACGGGCGAGGCCGCAGATGGTGGAATTGACGCTGCGCTTTGCAATTTCGGTAACAGCCGCGAAATCGCCTTCGGAGGCGATGGGAAAACCGGCTTCGATGATATCGACGCCCATTTCATCCAGCAGTCCCGCGATTTCCAGCTTTTCGGCATGGGTCATGGTGGCACCTGGCGATTGTTCGCCGTCGCGCAGGGTGGTGTCAAAGATCACGACGCGAGGCTGCGCGGATTTGTCGGGAGGGGTCATGTGGCAATTCCTTGGGGAGTTTCTTAGCGATTGGCGTGGGGCGCTGTCACCTCTGAGCGGTCGCGCCCAAGGGCACGCTCAGAGGAGGCTAAGAAGAAGCAGGCCCAGACCTGCCGGGTCACTGGGGCAGCAGGCCCCGATCTGCGTGATATGTGTGTCCCGTACCATGGCGGTGACTATACGGCGGAATTGCCGGAAGGGAAGGGGGTTTTTACCAAGGCAGGGGGCCGCCTCGGGTGGCATCGAGCCACCGCTCGGCGGCGTTGCCACGGGCCTTGGTTTGCGCCGTCGGGCGGGTGGTGGGGTGGATGCCTCCGGCGGGGATATTTCAGCCAATGTGAAAGCGGGGGGTGACGCGGCGGGTTGCGGCGCTAAGTCGTAGCAACATCGCAGGGGGGATCATGCGGTCACTGGTTATCGGATCATCGGGCGGCATCGGGGCTGCCGTATTGCGCGCGCTGTCACAGCGGGGCGAGGTGTTGGCGCTGTCGCGGTCTGCCAATGGGCTGGAGGTGACGGACGAAACCTCTGTCGCGCGGGTTCTGGGGCGGCTGGAGGGGGCGTTCGATGTGGTGATGATCGCCACCGGCGCGTTGGAGGTTGACGGGGCGGTGCCGGAAAAGACGCTGCGGGCGGTGACGGCGCAGGCGATGCTGGCGCAGTTTGCCGTCAATGCGGTCGGGCCTGCGCTGGTTTTGAAGCATGTGCTGCGGCTGTTGCCGAAGGACCGCGTGGCGCGGGTCGGGGTGTTGTCGGCGCGGGTGGGGTCGATCGGCGACAACGCCTTGGGTGGGTGGTATTCCTACCGGGCGGCAAAGGCTGCGCTCAATCAGGTGGTGCACACGGCGGCGATAGAGGTGGCGCGCGCACGTCCGCTGACCGTGCTGGCCTGCCTGCATCCGGGCACCGTGGCCACCGATTTTACGGCCCGCTATGCGGGCACCCATCCCACCGTCAGCCCCGATGTGGCGGCGGGGCATCTGCTGGCGGTGCTGGAGGGGTTGACCCCTGCGGACACAGGCTGTTTCCGCGATTGGGCGGGCAAGGCGGTGCCGTGGTGAGGCCGAAGCTGATCCTTGTGCTGGGCGACCAGTTGTCGGACGGGTTGTCTGCGATCCAGGCGGGCGATCCGGCGCTGGATGTGGTGGTGATGGCCGAGGTGATGGCCGAGGGCACCTCGGTGCCGCACCATCCGCAGAAGGTGGCGCTGATCCTGTCGGCGATGCGCAAGTTTGCGATCCACCTGCGCGGACAGGGCTGGCGGGTGGCTTACTCCAAGCTGGACGATCCCGACAACAGCCAGTCCCTTGGCGGCGAGGTGTTGCGCCGGGCCGCCGAAGTGGGGGCGGCAGAGGTGATTGCCACCCATCCCGGCGAGTGGCGGGTGGTCGATCTGGTGCAGGCGCTGCCGTTGCAGGTGACGCTGCTGCCCGATGACAGGTTTCTGTGTTCGCATGCCGAGTTCGCGGCTTGGGCCGAGGGGCGCAAGGCCCTGCGGATGGAGTATTTCTACCGCGAGATGCGGCGCAAGACCGGGTTGCTGATGGATGGCGACAAACCCGCCGGGGGGGAGTGGAACTTTGACCATGACAACCGCAAACCTGCCGCCGCCGACCTGTTCCGCAAAGCCCCGTTGCGCTTTGCGCCGGACCGGGTGACGGAGGGGGTGCTGACGCTGGTGGCGGCACGGTTCCCGCATTTCGGCAGCCTGCTGCCGTTTGAATGGGCGACGGACCGGGCGGGGGCCTTGCAGGCTTTGGCGCATTTCGTGGCCCATGCCTTGCCGCGCTTTGGCGATGAGCAGGACGCGATGCTGGCGGGCGATGCGACGCTGAGCCATGCGCTGATCTCGCCCTATCTGAACCTTGGGTTGCTGGAACCGATGGAGGTGTGCCGCGCGGTCGAGGCCGAGTATCGCGCGGGCCGGGTGCCGATCAATGCCGCGGAAGGGTTCATCCGCCAGATCATCGGCTGGCGCGAGTTCGTGCGCGGCATCTGGTCGATGCAGGGGCCGGACTATACCACGCGCAACGTGCTGGGTGCGGGGCGGGCCTTGCCGGGGGTCTATTGGGGGGCTGCCACACGCATGGCCTGCATGCGCGCCGTGGTGGGGCAGACCCGCGACATGGGCTATGCCCACCACATTCAGCGCCTGATGGTGACGGGGAATTTCGCGCTGCTGGCGGGGGTGGACCCGGCCCATGTGCATGAGTGGTATCTGGCGGTTTATGTCGATGCGTTCGAATGGGTCGAGGCCCCGAATGTGATCGGGATGAGCCAGTTTGCTGATGGGGGCGTGGTGGGGTCGAAGCCCTATGTCTCGTCCGGGGCCTATATCGACCGGATGTCGGACTATTGCGGCGGCTGTGCGTATAAGGTGAAGGACAAGACCGGGCCTGCGGCCTGCCCGTTCAACCTGCTGTACTGGGATTTCCTGATGCGCCACCGCGACCGCTTTCAGGGCAACCCGCGCATGGGGCAGATGTACCGGACCTGGGACAAGATGGACGAAGGCCACCGGACCCGCGTGCTGGCAGAGGCGGCGGTGTTTCTGGGCCGGATGGAGGCGGGAGAGGCTGTCTAAGGGGACAGGTGCGGCTTCGCTCAACCAGTCTTTTTCTGCCCGGAATCAAGCGCGAAGCGCGCCGGGCAATGCCCGACCGCCCCCTCGGGCGGGCATTCTGCAACGTTACCAGCAGAACTTCGGTAGGATGTGCTGAACCATAAAGCGCGTAGAACTGAGGTTGTTTGCCCACCCGGCGGTTGGGCATTGCCCTATCGTCGCGCCACGAAAAAGGCACGCCGGATCAAGAGGCAGGCTCCATGGAGGATCATCTTTCCCTAAGCAGGTGATGTTCAGACATCGCTGCAACGCGCATGCGGTTTCTGAAAAGACTGTCCCCATCAAAGCCTTAACCGCTTCACGGTGCTGGGGCCGGTTCCACCGTTGGGGCAGGGGCCACGGGTGGTGCGGTCAGGATGCCGCTTCGCCAGATGCCACTGGTTTCCTGACCCGAGGCATAGCGCATCGTGCCCATACCTTCCCGTTTGCCCGCCTTGAACGCGCCGTCATACACATCGCCGGACGGATAGGTGGCAATACCCTGCCCCTCGATCTGGCCAGCCTTCCAGTCGCCCACATATTTGAAGCCGTCAGGATAGGTCACCTCGCCCTTGCCGTTGCGCTGACCTGCGGTGAAATCGCCCTTGTAGATGGTGCCATCGGCATAGGTCGCGGTGCCCTTGCCCTGCCGCGCACCATCCACCCAGTCGCCCTCATAGCGATATCCGTCAGGATAGGTCATGGTGCCTACCCCTTGCGCGCGGGCGGCGACCAACTGCCCCTCATAGGTCTGGCCGTTGGAATAGGTGGCGCGGCCCTTTCCGGTGATGGTCCCCTTGGTCCATGCGCCCTCGTACACGGACCCATCCTTATAGGTGATCGCCCCGTTGCCGTCGGCCTGATCTGCCTTGAAGGTGCCCACATACACCGACCCGTCAGGATAGGTCACAGACCCCGTGCCCTCCATTCGCCCGTCTACCCAGGCGCCGTCATAGGTGAACCCGTCCGCCCCGGCAAAGCGGCCCTTGCCACTGCGGCGGTCAGCCTTGAAATCGCCCTCATAGGTATCGCCGTTGGTGAAGGTGACTTTGCCACGCCCCTCGCGCTTGCCTTCGACAAAGGGGCCTTCATAGGTGTCGCCATTGGGCTGGGTCAGCTTGCCCTGCCCGTTGATCTGGCCCTTGTCCCACGCCCCCACATAGGTCAGCCCATTGGGCATGACCAAAGACCCGCGCCCGGAGCGTTCGCCTGCCACAAGTTCGCCCTGATAGACCGCGCCATCGGGGTAGGTGATCTTGCCCACGCCCTGCTTGACGCCCTTCACCCACGCGCCCTGATAGCGATAGCCACCCGGATTTTCGATGATCCCGGTGCCTTCATGCACACCATTGACCAGATCGCCGGTGTAAATCGCGCCATTGGCATAGGTCACCACGCCCTTGCCTGTCATCGCCCCGTCCGTCCAGTCGCCTTCATAGGTGCCACCATCGGCGAAGGTGATCTTGCCTTTGCCAACGGGTTTGCCATCGACAAAGGCCCCGTCATAGATCGACCCGTTGGGATAGCGCGCCACCCCCGCCCCGGTGATTTTGCCGTCCACCCATTGGCCGGTGTATTCATAGCCGTTGGGCAGTTTGTAGGTGCCCAGCCCGTGCTGATACCCGGCGCGGAAGGTGCCTTCATAGATGGACCCGTCGTCATACTGTTTGGTGATGACCTCATCCTCGGCCTGTGCGGCGGCCATGCCTGCCAGACCCAGCCCGAACGCCGCTGCCAGCACCCATGTTCTGCCTGCGTTTGCCATGATGCCGCCCCCGACTCTGCCCGTATTGGCGCTGAACCTAACCCGCGCGCCCCCGGCGTGACAAGCCACGCGGCGTATCGGCACTTTCCCTTGCGCATCAACCTGCTAGAATCCCGGCGTTGCCTGACAGGAGCCTTCGATGCCCGACACCTTTCGCCTGACGCTTGCCCAGTTGAACCCGACTGTGGGCGCACTGGCCGACAACGCCGCCAAGGCGCGCGCCGCGTGGGATGAGGCGAAGGCCGCAGGGGCCGATATGCTGGCGCTGACCGAGATGTTCATCACCGGCTATCAGACGCAGGATCTGATCCTGAAGCCCGCCTTCGTGGCTGATGCGATTGCCCATATTCACGCCTTGGCAGCGGATTGCGCCGATGGCCCGGCGATTGGTATTGGTGGCCCTGCGCTGCGGGATGGGGCGTTGCACAACGGCTATTACATCTTGCAGGGCGGGCGGGTGACGGCGACGGTGCTGAAGCACCATCTGCCCAATGACGCGGTGTTCGACGAAAAGCGCATCTTCACGCCCGCCGATGTGCATGGTCCCTATGTCGTCGGCCCGCTGCGGATCGGCACCCCGATCTGCGAGGATGCCTGGCACCCTGATGTGGCGGAAACGCTGGCAGAAACCGGGGCCGAGATTTTGCTGGTGCCGAACGGGTCGCCCTATCACCGCGGCAAGCCCGACCTGCGCCTGAACCTGATGGTGGCAAGGGTGATCGAGACCGGGTTGCCGCTGGTTTACCTGAACATGGTGGGCGGCCAGGACGATCAGGTGTTTGACGGATCGTCCATGGTGCTGAACCCCGGCGGGCAGCTGGCGGTGCAGATGCCGCAGTTCGACACCAACCTGACCCATGTGGATTTTGTGCGCGGGCCGGATGGCTGGCGCGCAAAGCAGGGCGAAATTGCCCCGATCCCCCCGATCTGGGAGGCGGATTATCGCGCCTGTGTGATGGCGCTTGGCGATTACATGGCGAAAACCGGGTTCAAGAAGGTGGTGCTGGGCCTGTCGGGCGGCATTGATTCTGCCATTGTTGCCACCATCGCCGCCGATGCGCTTGGCCCCGAAAACGTGCGCTGCGTGATGCTGCCGTCTGAATTTACCTCCGACGACAGTCTGCATGACGCGGGCGAGGTGGCGCGCAATCTGGGCTGCCGTCTGGACACTGTGCCCATCGGCGGCGCGCAAGGGGCGGTGGGCTCGGCCCTTGGCGCGCTGTTCGAAGGCACCGCACCGGGGGTGACCGAGGAGAACATCCAAAGCCGCCTGCGCGGCGTGATGCTGATGGCGATTTCCAACAAGTTTGGCGAAATGCTGCTGACCACGGGCAACAAATCCGAGGTCGCGGTGGGCTATTGCACCATCTATGGCGACATGAACGGCGGCTTCAACCCGATCAAGGACATGTACAAAACCCGGGTGTTCGAAACCTGCCGCTGGCGCAATGACAACCACCGCCCGTGGATGAAGGCCCCGGCAGGCGCCGTAATCCCGGAACGCGTGATCACCAAACCGCCAAGCGCCGAACTGCGCCCCGACCAGAAGGATCAGGACAGCCTGCCGCCCTATGAGGTGCTGGACGCCATCCTCGACGGGCTGGTGGAACAGGAACTGTCGGTGGCTGATCTGGTGGCGCAAGGGTTCGACCGCGACGTGGTGAAAAAGGTCGAACACCTGCTGTACATCAGCGAATACAAACGCTTCCAAGCCGCCCCCGGAACACGGCTGACGCAAAAGGCCTTTTGGCTCGACCGCCGCTATCCGCTTGCGATGCGGTGGCGGGATAACGGGTAACCGACCGTCTGGAAAAGCAAAAAGCCCCCGAGGGGGCTTTGGCTTGGTAATCTGGTGGAGCCAGGGAGGATCGAACTCCCGACCTCTTGAATGCCATTCAAGCGCTCTCCCATCTGAGCTATGACCCCGTTAGATCACACGATGTTGGGCACATCGTGGCCGTCGTAGTGCGCGCTGTTTAGGGGAGGGCGCGCGGGGGTGCAAGGGAAAAAATGCAACCCCGTGACGCCCGCCTGAACGGCCTCAGACTTCTTCCTCATCCCCGGCCACATCGGCCAGATCGTCAAGCGAAACGGTGTCATCCGCGTCGTCTTCCAGCAGATCATCGTCGATTTCGGCATCGTCGGTGACGCCTGCTTCGAGCAGATCATCATCCGCTTCCAGATCTTCGACCAGAACTTCGTCATCCTTTTCAGGCACGACACGGCTGATCACGGCGGCGGCCATCTTGCGACGGGCCGATTCGATATCGACGATTTCGCCCGTATAGGGGCTGACGATGGGCGAGCGGTTCAGGTCGTAAAAGCGCTTCCCGGTGGTCGGGCAAATACGCTTCGTGCCCCATTCTTGCTTGGGCATGGTGGTCCCTTCACAGGCTATATTGGCGATGCAAACCGTCGCTTGCCACAGCCACGGGGCAGTGTCAAAGGCTTTTGCTTGGGTCGATAGGTGGCTATGGTGGCAGCGCGGTTCAAGGGGGATATATGCCGGTTTTGCCAGGGGTGCCCCCCGTCGAGGTTCATCTGAAACGATCTGCGCGGGCGCGGCGATTCTCGCTGCGGGTCAGTCGGATGGACGGGCGGGTGACGCTGTCGGTACCAGTGCGTGCGCGCGAGGCCGAGGCGATGGCGTTCCTGCGCGGGCAGGAGGCTTGGCTGCGAGCCACCTTGGCCGCCTTGCCGGTGCCAGCGGGTTTGGTGGGGATCGGGTCGGTGATCCCGGTGGAAGGGCGGATGCTGACGATTGCGCCGGGGACGGGCCGGGCGATCAAGGTTGCGGGCGATACGCTGCTGGTGCCGGGCGATCCTGCGGTGGTGGGCGCGCGGGTTATGGCGTGGCTGCGGGTGATGGCGCGCGACAGGCTGGCGGCTGCGTCTACCCACTATGCGGGGCTTTTGGGGCGGCGCTACACCCGGCTGACCCTGCGCGACACGCGGTCTAGGTGGGGGTCCTGCACGGCGGATGGCGCGTTGATGTATTCGTGGCGGCTGATCATGGCACCGCCTGCCGTGCTGGACTATGTCGCGGCGCATGAGGCGTCGCATTTGGTGGAAATGAACCATTCGGATGCCTATTGGGCTGTGGTTTCAAGCATTTACCCGGGCTGGAAGGTGCAGCGCGATTGGCTGCGCGCGCAGGGTGGCGCGTTGCATTCCTATCGTTTCGGGGATTGACCGCCGCCCGCCTTGGGTGTTCCCCTAGGGCCATGCCAATTCCGCCCCGCCTGCCAGACCCGAACGCCGCCGCCCACGAAAGGCTGTACCGCAGCCTGCGTCAGCAGGTGATGCACGGCGAATTGCCCCCCGGTCAGGCGCTGACACTGCGCGGTCTGGGGCGGCAATTCGGCGTGTCGATGACCCCTGCGCGCGAGGCTGTGCGGCGCCTGGTGGCAGAGGGGGCGTTTACCCTTTCGACCTCGGGGCGGGTGTCGACGCCGGAACTCAGCCCCGAACGGATCGAGGAACTGGCCGCGATCCGTGCCTTGTTGGAGCCCGAAATGGCCGCCCGCGCCTTGCCCCGCGCGCATTTCGCGCTGATCGAAAGGTTGAGCGCAATCAATGCGTTGAATGCTGATGCGGTGCTGCGGCAAGATGCGGTGGCCTATATCCGCACCAATCTGGAATTTCACCGCACGCTCTATCTGCGCGCCCAGACCCCGGCGATGCTGGCGCTGTGCGAGACGGTCTGGCTGCAACTGGGGCCTACCATGCGGGCGCTGTATTCGCGGTTGCGGCGCAATGAACCGCCGCATCATCACCGGGTCATCCTTGCCGCGCTGAAGGCGGGGGACGAGCCGGGGTTGCGGTTGGCGGTGCGGACGGATGTGACGCAGGGGTTGCGGCATTTGGCCGGGTGAAAATTATTTCAGGAATAGTTTTAGGGGGGCCTTCAGCCCCCCTCGCCCCGGCTTATGCCCGGGGCTCACCCCCCGAGGATATTTTTACAAAGAGGATGGGGTCAGGCGTGGATGGCCCCGTCCCCGCAGGCGAGGGCCGCTTCGCGGACAGCCTCGCTATAGGTGGGGTGCGCGTGGCAGGTGAGCGCAAGATCTTGGGCGGAGGCGCCAAACTCCATCGCCACGCAGACCTCATGTATCAGATCGCCCGCGCCGGGGCCGATGATATGAGCACCCAAAATGCGGTCAGTGGTGGCATCGGCGAGGATCTTCACAAACCCGTCGGCCTGAAACACTGCTTTCGCTCGCGCGTTGCCCATGAAGGGAAACTTGCCGACCTTGTAGGCGCGGCCTTCTTCTTTCAACTGTTCTTCGGTTTGCCCCACATTTGCCACCTCTGGCACCGTGTATATCACGCCCGGAATGACCGAGTAGTTGACGTGGCCCGACTTGCCCGCCATGATCTCGGCCAGGGCCATGCCTTCGTCTTCGGCTTTGTGGGCCAGCATCGGCCCCACGATGGCGTCACCGATGGCGTACAAGCCGTTGATATTGGTTGCGAAATGGTCAGTCTTGATCTGGCCGCGCGGCAGCATTTCGACGCCCAGAGCCTCCAGCCCCAAGCCGGTGGTAAAGGGTTTGCGGCCCGTGGCGACCAGCACAACATCGGCGTCGAGGCTGGCCTCGGCGTCAGTCTTGCGCAGTTTGTAGGTGACTTTCGCGCCGGTATCGGTGGTGTCCACCTTCTGTACCGCAGCGCCAAGGATGAACTTAAAGCCTTGCTTCGTCAGGATTTTCTGGAACGTCTTGGCCACCTCGGCGTCCATGCCGGGTGTGATGGCGTCCAGATATTCCACCACCGTCACCGCCGTGCCGAGGCGGGCGTAGACGGACCCCATCTCTAGGCCGATCACCCCGGCCCCGATCACCACCATGGTTTTGGGGATGGCGGGCAAGGTCAAAGCCCCGGTGGAGGTGACGACGATGCGTTCGTCCACCGTGACACCCGGCAGGCTGCTAGGCTCGGAACCCGTTGCAATGACTATGTTTTTTGCCTCATGCACCTCATCGCCGACCTTGACCTGACCGGGGGCGGGGATGGTGGCCCAGCCTTTCAGCCAGGTGATCTTGTTCTTCTTGAACAGGAACTCGATGCCCTTGGTGTTGCCGTTCACTACATCCTGTTTATAGGCCTGCATCTTGGCCCAATCGACGGTGGGTTCGCCGCCCATCAGCCCCATTTTCTCAAAGTTTTCATGGACTTCGTGCAACTGATGCGTCGCGTTCAGCAGCGCCTTCGACGGGATGCAGCCGACGTTCAGGCAGGTGCCGCCAAGCGCCTCGCGCCCTTCCACCACGGCCACTTTCAGGCCCAGTTGGGCCGCGCGGATGGCGCAGACATAGCCGCCGGGGCCTGCACCGATGATGATTGCGTCAAAGCTTGCCATGGGTCGGTCCTTTGGTTTTTGCCGTAAAGAAGCTGTAGAGGATGCGTAAAGGATCTGTAGAGGATTTGTAGATACGTTGCGTCAGATCAGGGCGGCGACGATCATGGTCAGGGTGGCCACGAAACCGACCAACCAGATCGCCGATCGCCACGGTTTCCACCCCAAGGCATAGGCCGGGATGTAGAGGACGCGGGCGGCGAGGTAGGTGTAGGCGGCATAGCCGGTGACGGCGCTGGATTGGTTGCCCAAGGTGACGACAACCACGGCGAGGGTGAACAGGATCAACCCCTCAAAATGGTTGTTGAGGGTGCGTTGCAGGCGGCCTGTCAGTGGCGATATCTGTTTTGTGGGCGCGCGGTCGCGCGGGCTGGTGGTGTATCCGGTGCCAAGCTCGCGGTTCGCGCGGATGGAGAAGGGGACAAAGATCGCGGCTTGGAGCAGGCCGGACAGGGCGAGAGCGGTGAGTTCGGGGGTCATGGCTGGTTATTCCTTCGTCCCGGCGCAGGCCGGGACCACTGGATGGTGCGTCTGGTCGAGGCCCCGGCCTTCGCCGGGGCGAGATGGCGTGTGTCGGGTATCGCCCCTCAGGCGGTTTGCACGAAGTGGGCGGTGGCGGTGCGGCCAAAGCCTGCTTCCTTGTCGAGCCACGCTTGCGCGCGGGCTCGGTTGCTGACGTTGAACAGGATCGAGATGTCGTTGGCCGCATCAGCCCCGCGCCAGATTTGCATGACTGTCAGGCCCGCGGCCGAGCGGTTTTCGCCGTCTGCGTCGAAGGCGGTTTTCCATGTGTCGTAGGAGGGGGCGGTGAGGTGGAGGATCAGTTGCATGGGTGGGGCCTTTTTGGGGGCAAAGTTTGAAAGTTGAAGGGGTACATACTGTTTTGCGGTAAATGACGACCGCACAGAAACAAGAAGCGGTATCCAACCAACGTAGGCATAAATGACCAGAAACAACTCGCGGCTAGAGTGTTGCGGATTCTTAAGCACCCAGACGCAAAACATCCAGAGAACGAACAGCCAGAAAGCCGTGATCCCATTCCTTGTTCTGGGGTGTTCGGCAAGATAGAGATCACGTTCTTCCTTTGGCAGATCAGTCCAGTGTTTTGGTGGTGTGTTGTCATCTGGAGCACTGTCGTAAATGCGAAGCCGATAGTTTTTCAACTCCTCTTCAGGCATCTATTTGGTCCGCTTTCTAGGTTAAGCGGCGGGGTGAACCCCGCCCTACGTAGGGGGTGGGCGGGGTTCAACCCGCCCCAACCTATCACAAATCCATCAACAACCGACGGGGGTCTTCCAGCGCCTCTTTGACCCGCACGAGGAAGGTCACCGCCCCTTTGCCATCGACCACGCGGTGGTCGTAGGACAGGGCGAGGTACATCATCGGGCGGATGACGATGGCGCCGTTGACCACGACCGGGCGGTCCTGGATCTTGTGCATCCCGAGGATACCGGACTGCGGCGGGTTCAGGATGGGCGAGGACATCAGCGAGCCGTAGACGCCGCCGTTGGAGATGGTGAAGGAACCGCCCTGCATTTCGGCCATCGACAGTTTGCCATCGCGGGCGCGCAGGCCGAGTTCCGAGATTTTCTTTTCAATCTGCGCAAAGCCCATCTGGTCGGCGTCGCGCACCACGGGCACGACGAGGCCGGAGGGCGTGCCAACCGCGACGCCCATGTGGACGTAGTTCTTGTAGACCACATCCTGCCCGTCAATCTCGGCGTTCACCTCGGGCACTTCTTTCAGCGCATGGGTGCAGGCCTTGACGAAAAAGGACATGAAGCCCAGTTTCACGCCGTGCTTTTTCTCAAACAAGTCTTTGTATTCGTTGCGCAAAGACATGATGCCGGACATATCCACCTCATTATAGGTGGTCAGCATCGCGGCGGTGTTCTGCGCGTCTTTCAGGCGGCGGGCGATGGTGGCCCTGAGCCTCGTCATCTTGACGCGTTCCTCGCGGGCGGCATCATCGGCGGGCACGGGCGCGCGGGGCAGGGCGACCGGGGCGGGGGTGGCGACCGCCACTGGCGCGGGCGCAGGGGCAGGGGCCACCACGTCTTCCTTCATCACCCGGCCATCGCGGCCAGTGCCTGTGACCTGATCGCGGGTCAGGCCGGCGTCGGCCATCGCCTTTTTGGCGGAGGGGGCGTCTTCGACATCCTTGGCCGCAGCAATGGGGGCCGGGGCCGCAACGGGGGCCTCTTTGGCGGGCTTTGCGGCTGCGGTGGCCCCTTCGGTCACAATCGCAAGCCGCGCGTTGGCGGCAACGGTGGTGCCTTCGGGGGCGATGATTTCGGCCAGAACGCCGGTCACCGGGCTGGGCACCTCGACCGACACCTTGTCGGTTTCCAGCTCACACAGCATTTCGTCCTGCTTGACCGCATCGCCGGGTTTCTTGAACCAGGTCGATACGGTGGCTTCGGACACGGATTCGCCAAGGGCGGGCACCATCACATCGGTCATTTTACTTCTCCACGCGTCGCGCGTTCATCTGTTACGGGTCAGGCGAGGCCAAGGGCGGCGGCTACCAGCGCCTCTTGTTCGCGTTTGTGGCGGCTGGCAAGGCCGGTGGCGGGCGAGGCGGAGGCCGCGCGGCCCGCGTAGGTGGGCCGGGTCTGGGTGGCCCCGATCTTGGTCAGCAAAGCCTCCAGCTCCGGTTCAAGGAAGGACCATGCGCCCTGGTTTTTGGGTTCTTCCTGACACCAGATGATTTCCGCGCCTTTGAAACGCGACAACTCCTGCGTCAGGGAGATTTTCGGCACCGGGTACAGTTGTTCGACCCGCAGCAGGTAGGTGTCGGTCAGTTCCGCCGCATCCCGCGCGGCCAGCAGGTCGTAGTAGACCTTGCCCGAGCAGATCACCAAGCGCTTGATCTCATTGTCAGGTTTCAGCGCAAGCGCAGAGTGGCCCTTTTGCGCATCATCCCACAGCACGCGGTGGAAGGTAGACCCGTCGGTGAATTCGGTCGCATCGGACACGCACATCGGATGGCGCAGCAGCGATTTGGGCGTCATCAGCACCAGCGGTTTGCGGTAGCTGCGGTGCAACTGGCGGCGCAGGATGTGGAAATACTGCGAGGGGGTCGAGCAGTTGGCGACGATCCAGTTGTCTTCCGCCGAGTTCTGCAGGAAGCGTTCCAGCCGGGCAGAGGAATGTTCCGGCCCCTGACCTTCCCAGCCATGTGGCAGCAGCATCACCAGACCCGACATGCGCAGCCATTTCTACTCGCCCGAGCAGACGAACTGGTCAAACATGATCTGCGCGCCGTTGGCGAAATCGCCGAACTGTGCCTCCCACATCACCAGCGCGTTCGGTTCGGTCAGTGAATAGCCGTATTCAAACCCGAGCACCGCATATTCCGACAGCATGGAATCGATCACCTCATACCGCGCTTGCCCCGCACGGATGTGGTTCAGCGGGTAATAGCGTTCCTCGGTGGTCTGGTCGATGATCGCGGAGTGGCGTTGGCTGAACGTGCCACGGGTGCAATCCTGCCCCGACAGACGCACGGGGAAGCCTTCGGTCGACAAGGCTGCCAAAGGCCAAGGCCTCGGCTGTTGCCCAGTCGAAGCCTTTGCCTTCGCTGAACATCTTTGACTTTGCATCGAGTTGGCGGGTCACGGTTTTGTGGATGTCAAAGCTTTCGGGCACACGGCTCAGCGCGGCCCCGACTTCGGCCATCGTCTCGGGCTTGATCCAGGTTTCACCGCGCTGGTAATTGTCCAGATCCTTGGTCGCCATGTTTTTCCAGCGGCCATCCAGCCAGTCGGCCTTGTTGGGCTTGAAGGCGCGGCCAGCCTCGAATTCCTCATTCAGGCGGGCCTGGAACGCCGCCTTCATGTCTTCAATCTCACCCTCCGGGATCAGGCCGTCGGCCACCAGACGTTCGGTGTAAAGCTGCAAGGTGGTCTTGTGCTTTTTGATCTGGGTATACATCGCCGGGTTGGTGAACATCGGCTCGTCGCCTTCGTTGTGACCAAAGCGGCGGTAGCAGAAAATATCCAAGACCACATCCTTGTGGAAGGTCTGGCGGTATTCGGTCGCCACGCGGGCGGCATGGACCACGGCCTCGGGGTCGTCGCCGTTGACGTGGAAAATCGGAGCCTCGACCATCAGCGCGATGTCGGTGGGGTAGGGGCTGGAGCGGCTGAACGACGGCGCCGTGGTAAAGCCGATCTGGTTGTTCACCACGATATGGATGGTGCCCCCGGTGCGATGGCCGCGCAGACCCGACAGGCCGAAACATTCAGCCACAACGCCTTGGCCCGCAAAGGCCGCATCGCCATGCAGCAGGATCGGCAGCACGGCGGACCGGGTTTCGATATCGCTCAACTGGTCTTGCTTGGCGCGGGCTTTGCCCAGAACGACCGGGTTCACCGCCTCCAAGTGGCTGGGGTTGGCGGTCAGCGACAGGTGGACGGTGTTGGTGTCAAAGGTGCGGTCTGATGACGCGCCAAGGTGATATTTCACATCGCCCGAGCCGTCCACATCTTCGGGCTTATAGCTTCCGCCCTGAAATTCATGGAAAATCGCGCGGTAGGGTTTCATCATCACGTTGGCCAGCACCGACAGACGGCCCCGGTGCGGCATCCCGATGATGATATCCTTCACCCCCAGATTGCCGCCGCGTT
Source organism: uncultured Alphaproteobacteria bacterium (assembly GCA_963772935.1). GTDB lineage: Bacteria > Pseudomonadota > Alphaproteobacteria > Rhodobacterales > Rhodobacteraceae > JANNNF01. Next base: position 361,355 of record CAVYZK010000004.1, read on the forward strand.
TGATGATCTGCTCCATCGCCGGGATCAGACTTTCGCCACCGTCCAGACCGAAACGCTTGGTGCCCATGTATTTGACATGAAGGAACTTTTCGAACCCTTCAGCCTCGACCAACTTGTTCAGAATGGCGCGGCGGCCTTCACGGGTGAAGGCGATTTCCTTGCCGTAGCCCTCAATCCGTTCCTTCAGCCAAGCTGCCTGTTCGGGGTTCGAGATGTGCATGTATTGCAGCGCGAAGGTGCCGCAATAGGTGCGCTTCACGATCTCGACGATCTGGCGCATCGAGGCGTGGGTCAGACCCAGCACGTTGTCGATGAAAATCGGGCGGTCCATGTCGGCGTCGGTAAAGCCGTAGGACGCAGGGTCAAGTTCAGGGTGATCGCCGGTTTCGGTGATCTTCAGCGGGTCCAGATCGGCGGCAAGGTGGCCGCGGATCCGGTAGGCGCGGATGATCATGATGGCGCGGATGCTGTCCAGCACGGCGCGTTGGATATCGGCGTTGGTCAGGGTCACGCCTGCCTCGGCGGCTTTGGCGGTGATCTTTTGCGCGGCGGCGCGGGCGTCTTTCGCCGGGGCCATGACAGGCCATTCGCCGGTCATCGCGGCGGTCAGATCATCGGCAGGGGTGGGGGGCCAGTCGCGGCGGGCCCAGCTTGGACCTTCGGCCGCGCGCTTGGTGTCAATCTCGCTGTCGCCCATGGAGGCAAAGAACTCCGCCCAGGCCGCATCGACCGACGCGGGGTCGGCGGCATGTTTGGCGGCAAGCTGGTCGATGTAATCGGCGTTCGCGCCGTCCATGAATGAGCCAGCGGTGAAAGCGGCGGTGGATTGTTCGGTCATGGGGTTACCTCAAGGGGGTTGGGACCGGGAGTGGATGGGGTGATAGATACCCAGAAAATCCAGAGATATATCGCGCACGAAGCGGCGAAGACGCCGAGGCCTAGCGAAGTCATCTGGTGATATGGTGTTGTCATGTCATACGCGAAGGGCTGTAGGATAAGGACCAGAAGCATGGCGCAGGGGAAATGCCAAGCCGGTTGGCCTGCGTCCCTGAAACGACGTACACCAACAGCAAACAGTGCTGGCGATAGTACCAAGGACACGACGATTTCAAGCGTCAGTAACGGACGCTGGTTCAAAATCAGGTCGGGCAAAAGCGCTAGAACCACCATGTCGAAGGCAACGAACCACCAATACTCCGAGCGGGAGGCCCGCCCCGAAAACTCGAACGACTTCCGCAGGCAGGTCGTGATGGCTTGGACTGGGTTCATTTTGCCTTCAGGGTAGGGGCCCTCGGATCAGGTCCGGGGCATCAGGGTTTCGTAGGGCGGGGAAACCCCGCCCTACCCGTTCATTTCACAGGCGATCAGCCCTTGATCGCCTGCATCACGGCCTGACCCAAGGTTGCCGGGCTGTCGGCCACGATGATGCCTGCGCGTTTCATCGCCTCGATCTTCGATTCCGCGTCGCCTTTGCCGCCGGCCACGATGGCACCGGCATGGCCCATGCGGCGGCCGGGGGGGGCGGTGCGGCCCGCGATGAAGCCTGCGGTGGGTTTCCAGCGGCCACGTTTTTTCTCATCGGCCAGGAACTGGGCTGCGTCTTCCTCGGCGGCACCGCCGATTTCACCGATCATGATGATGGAATGGGTCTCGGGGTCGGCCAGGAACATCTCAAGAATATCAATGTGTTCCGACCCTTTGATCGGGTCGCCGCCGATGCCCACGGCAGAGGATTGGCCAAGGCCCACGTCCGTGGTCTGCTTGACCGCCTCATAGGTCAGCGTGCCCGAGCGGGACACAACCCCGACCGAGCCGCGCGAAAAGATGCTGCCCGGCATGATGCCGATCTTGCATTCGCCGGGGGTCATCACGCCGGGGCAGTTTGGCCCGATCAGGCGGGATTTCGACCCTTCCAGCGCGCGCTTTACCTTCATCATGTCCAGCACCGGGATGCCTTCGGTGATGCAGACGATCAGTTCCAGCCCGGCGTCGATCGCCTCCAGAATACTATCGGCGGCAAAGGGCGGCGGCACGTAGATCACCGTCGCATTGGCGTCGGTGGCGTGCTTCGCCTCATGCACCGAGTTGAACACCGGCAGGTCGAGGTGCAGGCTGCCGCCCTTGCCCGGCGTCACCCCGCCGACCATTTTGGTGCCGTATGCGATGGCCTGTTCGGAATGGAACGTGCCTTGGCTGCCAGTAAAGCCCTGGCAGATCAGGCGGGTCTGGGTGTTCACGAGTACGGCCATCGGGGCCTCCTGCTAAGAATAAAAGCGGTCTGGCGCGCAGCGATAGGCCGCGCGGCCTGTTGTTTTGCGGATGCGCCCCGGCCTGTGAGAACGGGCCTATTGGTAGGCGTAGCCGATGCCGTGCGCAGGGCAAGAAATGTCAATCTCGCCCGTTGGATTTTTGCCCAGCTTGGCCATCTCGTGCTGTTCCAGACAGACGGCGGGGTGGTCGTCGTCACGGCCCGCATTGGCCCCGATACCGGGGCTGCACGCCGCAAGCAGGGTCAGAGCAACAAGGCCTGGAACGATGGAACTGCGCATGGGGTGGTCCTTATTCTGCGTTAACGATTTACGAAGTAACATACATGTCAGGTGGCGGCGTCAAACTGGAACCGCACGGCGCTGTCGGTTTCTGATCCACAGGTGGGATCGTTGCCGCCCGACTGGATGGTTGCCGTGACACCAGTGTCAAAATCGAGCCGCGTGCAGCCCATATCGTCCTTCGAATAGTCGAAGGGCGCGCCTTCGGGCGGTGCCAAAGCGGTGGCGAGGATTTCCGACGCGGTGGCGCTGTCGATGCTGGTGCTTTCGACGTGGCAGAAGCTGCCATCGTCGGCGATGTAGAGGAAGGTATCTTCGCCCGCGCCGGGGAAGAAATAGGTCAGGCCTTCCTCGCCATCATCCGACCGCGTCCATTGCAGCGCGTCGAGCATGGCCTGGGTCAGATCAAGCTGGCCGCCACCCGACATGCAGGCAAGATAGCCTTCGACCAGTTGGTTCTGCGGATCGGCATCTTGGGCCAAGGCGGGTGTGGCGAGGAGGGCCAGCAGGGTAAGGGGGCGGATCATGCGGGCCAACACCGCCTTGCGCCGCAGGAGCGGCTTGGGCTGGGCGTGGGAGAAGGCGGTTTGCATGATGTTCAAGGTCCGTTACATTTGGTTGGGTCGGATGGAGATCCACCCTGTGATTGCCTGTCAGATCAACGTCCTATCAGCACAGCACGATACAGACCGCGGCCATTGAAAGTCCCGGCGGGCTCAAGCGCAAAAACAGTGCCTTTGGGCCCTTTGGCACTAACCGCACCCGAGGATGGATCTATCGACATGGCATTGGTCGCGGCTACAGCGAGTGCCATCTGGATGCCAACTTTGTTCGCATCATCCCGCGATCCGAAAACCATCGAGCAGCGCGCTCCCGTCAGCTTGATCGAGAGATCGAGACTCTGGTGGTAATAGGTGCCGGTGGATGGATGCTGGCGAAATGGCATAGTTCCCAAGACAGCCGGAGCTTTGCTGAAACTTGGCGCTGTCTCCACGCAGACCTGAGAGAAAATTGCAGACGCCGACGTGGTGCTGACTGCCGAACTTCCCGGCCCAACCGGGCCGGACGGCGCTTTTGACGGCGCAGTCGCCCCCCCTGTGTTGGTTGCGGGTACACAACCACAAAGGGCCAACGACAATCCTGCAATCGCAAATATGGGAAAGCGCATCACCCCTTACCCCCGAACCGCCTTCACAATCTTCTCGGCGCCGTCTTTCAGATCATCTGCCGCGATCACGTTCAGGCCGGATTTGCGGATGATGTCTTTGCCCAGTTCCACATTGGTGCCCTCCAGACGGACCACCAGCGGCACCTTCAGGCCCACCTCTTTCACCGCCGCAATCACGCCTTCGGCGATGATGTCGCAGCGCATGATGCCGCCGAAGATGTTGACGAGGATGCCTTTGACCTGCGGGTCAGAGGTGATGATCTTGAACGCCTCGGTCACTTTTTCCTTGGTCGCCCCGCCACCCACGTCCAGGAAGTTGGCAGGCTCGGCCCCGTACAGCTTGATGATGTCCATCGTGGCCATCGCAAGGCCTGCGCCGTTGACCATGCAGCCGATTTCGCCATCCAGCGCGATATAGTTCAGGTCGAACTTGGACGCGGCCAGTTCCTTGGGGTCTTCTTCGGTTTCATCGCGCAGTGCCATGATATCGGCGTGGCGATAAAGGGCGTTGCTATCAAAGCTCATCTTGGCATCAAGGCATTTGATGTTGCCATCAGTGCCGACCATCAGAGGGTTGATTTCCAGCATCTCCATGTCTTTTTCGACAAAGAGTTTGTAGAGGGTGCGCAGCAGGCTGACGCATTGCTTGATCTGCCCGCCTTCCAGACCCAGCGAAAACGCCACGCGGCGGCCGTGGAAATCGGAAAAGCCTGATGCCGGGTCGATGCTGAAGGACAGGATCTTTTCGGGCGTGTCGTGGGCTACATCCTCAATATTCATCCCGCCTTCGGTGGAGGCGACAAAGGAAATGCGGCTGGAGGCGCGATCCACCAGAATGGCGAGGTACAATTCCCGCGAGATATCAGAGCCGTCTTCGATATAGATGCGGTTGACCTGCTTGCCCGCAGGCCCGGTCTGATGCGTGACCAGCGTGCGGCCCAGCATCTGGCGCGCAAACTCTGCCGCCTCACCCACCGATTTCGCCAGACGCACGCCGCCTTTTTCGCCTGCTTCGGGTTCCTTGAACTTGCCCTTGCCCCGGCCACCGGCGTGGATTTGGCTTTTCACCACCCACAGCGGGCCGTCAAGTTCACCTGCCGCGGTCTTCGCCTCTTCGGCGCGCAGCACCACGCGGCCATCAGACACCGGCACGCCATAGCTGCGCAGCAGGGCTTTGGCTTGGTATTCATGGATGTTCATCGGCTGTCCCGTCGGTTGGATATTTGCGGGTGTGATGCCATGAAATGGGGGTTGGGCAAAACATCATTCTGCAAGATCAGACAAATTCGCGCGGAAAAGTGGGGTTTGTGATCACACCGTCAAATCTTGTGATCACACCCTGAAAATTTGTGATCACATGTAAGAAATCCTTTACCTGCAAGGTGAGTTGCTTGCGCGGTGGTCAGTTGAGATAGAGCGTCAGCAGCATCGCTTCGCCCTGCATCATGCTTTCAAACGCCGACCAACTGGCCCCGGACGCAAGCTGGCCCTTCTGCAGATAGGGCAGCGCACTGGTGCCTTGAATCCAGCCCGCCAGATCAATCGGGGCGGGGTCGGTGAACATCCGCGCGACGTTCACCCCGGCCCCAGACACCCGCCAATAGGGCACCAGCAGATCGCCCGTCAGGATTTTATCCATCTCGTCCAGCACACCCAGCCAGGTCGCCCCGGTGCCCGGCGGCAGTTGCAGCCCAAGCGCGGATGTCTGCGAGTTATTCGGCAGCCATTCCTGCACATTGTCTTTTTCCAGCGCGACGCGCGCCCAGAAGATGCGGTTGTCGGCCACCATGGCGCGCAGATGGCCATGGGCCGAGGTGGCGCGAGCCGGGTCGGGCGTCTGGCGCAGCATGTCGATCACGACATAGGCGGGGTCGATGAAGGTGCCGAACGATTGGTCATAGTCGGTGGGGCCAGTGGAAAGGGCTGCCATATCGGCGCGGGCCTGAACCATGCGGGTCAGGGATGCGGTGGGGTCATAGGCCAGCACCACATCGGCAATGCCGCCCAGCATATGGGTATAGGCCGACAGCCAAGCTGCATCGGCGGCATCAAAGCGGATTACCGGGGCGGGGGTGGCGGGGTCGCGGTTCGCCCATTCCCAGCCCATCAGGATCGGGCCTGCAATATCCAACAGGTTTTCGCCCGCATCCCGCGTGGTGTTGGCGTTCACGTCAAACCAAAGGTCGGCAAGGTTGATCTCTACCCCGAAATCGGCGGTGTCGGGGATGGTGGTCAGCGGCGCGCGGGCGGCATCCATCCCGGTGCTGACACCTTCAAACAGGCGGGCGATGACTGTGGGGTCAAAGACGGGCGGGGCGGGGTTCGGCTCCAGCGGCAGCGACAGCATTGGCAGCATGCCGGTGGGGTCGGTCAGGCCAGCAGCCCAGCGGGTTTGCAGCGTAATTTCAACGGTATGCAGGAAACGCAACCCGCCCAAGGCGAACTGGTCGGCCTCGGTGGGGGCGGGCTGGGCCTCTAGCTGCGTGATGGTGGCAGCAAGCCCCTTCGTGCCGATCTCGGCGGACAGGGTTTGGGCGGTGGCGGGCAGGGGCAGGGCCAGAAGGCAGGTCAGAACAGCCGTCCGCATCTCAAACCTCATTGCAAAGGGGCTACAAATGCAGAATGCGCGCCAAGCGGCGCGCATTCAATAGGGTTTGAGGTAAGGGATTCCCCCCGCAGGATCAGGCCAGCGACGGGTCGATGGCCTTGCAGGCGGCGACAAGGCCTTTCACCGCATCGACCGATTTGTCGAACATGGCCTGTTCGTCTTTCGTCATGGTGATGTTGACCACACGTTCCACACCGCCCGCGCCGATCACGGTGGGCACACCCACATACATGCCGGTCAGACCAAGCGCGCCATCGACATAGGCCGCGCAAGGCAGCAGGCGCTTCTGGTCTTTCAGGAAGGCTTCGGCCATTTCGATCGCGCTGGTCGCGGGGGCATAGAAGGCGGACCCGGTTTTCAGCAGGCCAACAATCTCGGCCCCGCCATCGCGGGTGCGCTGCACGATGGCGTCCAGCTTTTCCTGCGTGGTCCAGCCCATCGCCACCAGATCGGGCAAGGGGATGCCGCCGACGGTGGAATAGCGCACCAAGGGCACCATCGTGTCGCCATGACCGCCCAGGACGAAGGCCGTCACGTCGCGCATCGAGACGTTGAATTCAACGCTCAGGAAATGGCGGAAACGGGCCGAGTCCAGCACGCCCGCCATGCCGACGACCATATGGTGCGGCAGACCGGAGAATTCGCGCAAGGCCCAGACCATGGCGTCCAGCGGGTTGGTGATGCAGATCACGAAGGCGTTCGGGGCATGCGCCTTGATGCCCTCGCCCACGGCTTTCATCACTTTCAGGTTGATGCCCAGCAGGTCATCCCGGCTCATCCCCGGCTTGCGCGGAACGCCTGCGGTGACGATGCAGACATCGACGCCCGCGATATCAGCGTAGGAATTGGCCCCCTTGATGGACGCGTCAAACCCTTCGGAGGGCCCGGATTGCGCGATATCCAGCGCCTTGCCCTGCGGGGTGCCTTCGGCGATGTCGAAGAGGATGATGTCGCCGAGTTCTTTGATCGCCGCGAGATGGGCGAGCGTGCCGCCGATCTGTCCTGCACCGATCAAGGCAATCTTGGGTCTGGCCATGTTGGGTCTCCGTGTCGAGGTTAAACACATCTGTTCGGGCAGGGGGGTAAGCCGATATTCCGGCTGTGGCAAGGGTTTCGGCGCTTGGTTTGGCCTCTTTGCTGGTGGGGGCGCAATGTTTGCGCTAAACGCCAGCGGGTGGGGTGGCGTCTGTTGCAGATGCGGGCTTTGCTGCAATGGACGAGGCTGGGGGCAGGCATGGACGGCGGGTATTTCTGGGTGGCCGCAACGATTGCCGCCGTGCTGGTGGGCATGGGCAAGGGCGGCATGCCGGTGGTGGGGATGCTATCGGTGCCGGTGCTGTCACTGGTGATCTCGCCCGTGGCGGCGGCGGGGTTGCTGCTGCCGGTCTATGTGGTGTCGGACATGTTCGGGCTGTACGCCTATCGCGCCGCCTTTGACCGGCGGGTGCTGGCGATCATGGTGCCGGCGATGACTTTGGGGGTTGGCGTTGGCTGGGCGACCGCGTCGGTGGTGCCGGAAAATGTGGTCACAGTGCTGGTGGGGCTGATCGGGCTTGCCTTTGCGCTGAACCTGATATTCCGGCGCAATGCGGTGGTCGAGCCCAAGCCTGCTGCCGTTGCACCGGGGGTGTTCTGGGGGGTAATCACCGGCTTTACCAGTTTTGTCAGCCACGCGGGCGGCCCGCCCTATCAGGTCTATGTGCTGCCCCTGCGGTTGTCGAAAGTGGTGTTTGCGGGCACGTCCACCATCGCTTTTGCGATTATCAACGCGATAAAGCTGATCCCTTACTATGCCTTGGGCCAGCTTGATCTGGCCGATCTGAAGGTGGCGGCCCTGCTGATGCCTCCGGCGGCGGTTGCAGTGTTTGCCGGGGTTGCGCTGGTAAAATGGCTGCCAGAGGCTGTGTTTTTCAAAGCGGTAACATGGGCGCTGTTGCTGATATCGGTCAAGCTGATCTGGGATGGATCATCGGGCTGGCTGTAAGGCAAAAGGGCGCCGAATGGCGCCCCTTAAAACCGATCAGCGGACAGGCAATCAGGCCTTGTCTACGCCTTTTTTCACAGCATCTGCCGCGTCCTTGATGGCATCCTTGGTCTTGCCGACCGCTTGCTGCGCCTCGCCTTTGCGTTCCTGAACAACGCCTTCGGCTTGCAGCTTTTCGTTGCCGACCAGTTTGCCTGCGGCTTGTTTCACGTTACCCGCAGCTTCATTTGCCAAGCCTTTGATTTTGTCACCGGTGCTGGACATCGTAGGTTCCTTGTTCTGAGTTCACTGTTGCAGATGTTCATACAACGCCTGCTTTCAGCGATCGGTTCCCGCGATGGTTTCGGATTATTTCAGGCGGGTTCGCCCTTGGCGGGCAGGTCTTCGGCGATGGGTTCGAACCCCTCGCCCGACGCTACAAGGCACATGGCACCATCGGGCAGGGTCACTGTAATCGTCCAGGTGCCAGAGGCTGCGCTGGCGAACAGTTCCATCACCGAATTGTTGGCCGCAATCCCCATGCCGCGACGGGTTTCGTCGTATTTCGTGGCCAAGGTCGCCAGCACCTTGTCGCGCGGGCCGCATTGCGGTGCGGCCTGTACGGCGTGGGTGGCAAGCAGCACACCGGCAAATCCAAGCGACAGCGCAAGCATCATCTTTGTCATCGTCATTCGCCTTTCTGTCGGCGCGGAATGCGCCACTGGGCCAAGGCTGCGCCCGAGTCTCTGCGAAACGGTTAACGCGGCGGTCAAACCTGTCGGGGGCGACATTGGTCGGGTATTTCTGCAATGCAGCAAAATTGGCCTTGCTGAAAATACCGCAAAGCTGCATTGAAACGTAATATTCTTGCGAGTGGAGGAATCATGCCTCGCCCCTATCGGTCTGTTCTGTATATTCCCGGGTCCAAGCAGCGGGCGTTGGAAAAGGCGCGCGACCTGCCCGCCGATGCGATCATCTTTGATCTGGAAGATGCCGTGGCGGTTGATGAAAAGGTAGCGGCCCGGGGTGTTCTGGCCGAGGCGCTGACCCAGACCAGCTATGGCCCGCGCGCGCGGATTGTGCGGGTGAATGGGTTGGATACGGATTGGGGCAGCGCGGATATCGCCGCCTTTGCCGGGCTGGACGCCTGTGATGCCATCCTGATTCCCAAGGTGAACAGCCCCGCCGATCTGGACGCCGTGGCGGCGCTCGCCCCCGGTAAACCCTTGTGGGCCATGATGGAAACGGCGGCGGGCATGCTGAATGCTGCGGCGATTGCCGCGCATCCGGCGTTGCAGGGCATGGTGATGGGCACCAATGATCTGGCCAAGGAACTGGGAAGCCGCCACCGGGCCGACCGTCTGCCGTTGCAGGCGGGCTTGGGCCTGTGCCTGCTGGCCGCGCGGGCGCATGGGTTGGTGATCATCGACGGAGTCTATAACGCCTTCAAGGATGAAGCGGGGTTGCTGGCCGAATGCGAACAGGGCCGCGACATGGGGTTTGATGGCAAGACGCTGATCCATCCGCTGCAACTGCCCGTGGCCAATGCGGCCTTTGGTCCGTCGGAGGCCGAAGTGGCACTGGCGCATCGGCAGATCGAGGCGTTCGAGGCCGCGCAGGCCATGGGGCAGGGGGTCGCGGTGGTGGACGGGCGGATTGTGGAAAATCTGCACATTGTCAGTGCCAAGGCGGTGCTGGCGATGGCGTCGGCGATTGCGGAACTGGCCGATTGACGGCAGGGTGGCCGCGATTGCAGCGACCTTGAAAGGGCAGCCATATGGGAATGTTGATCGCAGGGATGGTGCTGTGGTGGGGGGCGCATCTGTTCAAACGGGTGGCTCCGGGGCCGCGCGCGGCGCTTGGGGCCAAGGGCATGGGTCTGGTCGCCGTGCTGATCGTGCTGTCGGTGGTGCTGATGGTGCTGGGCTATCGCGGGTCGGATTTCATTCCGGTGTGGACGCCGCCTGCGTTTCTGACCCACCTCAACAACCTGTTGATGATCTTCGCTTTTTATCTGTATGCCGCCAGCGGGGCCAAGACGCGGATCACCCGCATCATCCGCCATCCGCAGCTTACGGCGGTCAAGGTCTGGGCCACGGCGCATCTGCTGGTCAATGGCGATCTTTCGTCGATCATCCTGTTTGGCGGCATGCTGGCCTGGGCCGTGGTGTCGGTGATCGTGATAAACCGGGCCGGGCCTGCTTGGGTGAAACCGCCCGTCGCCCCTGCGCGCAAGGAAGTGACGACCGTTGTTGCGACGCTGGTTGTGGTGGGGCTGGTAATGGCCATCCACAACTGGCTGGGTGTGCAGCCTTGGAGCTAAGCTGATGAAACTGTACCGTTTTCTGTCGGATGACGACACATCTGCCTTTTGCCATAAGGTGTCTGCCGCGCTGAACAAAGGGTGGGCGCTGCATGGCGACCCCACTTACGCCTTCGATGCCACGCGCGGCGTGATGCGCTGCGGACAGGCGGTGGTGAAAGAGGTGCATGGCGAATATGCGCCGGATATGAAGTTGGGCGAGGCGTGATTTGGTGACGATGAAGACCAATGCGGGGCGGTTCTTTGAGGATTATGCGGTCGGTCAGACACTGATCCACGCCGTGCCGCGCACCGTGTCTGGCGGGGAACGCGCGCTGAACCATGCGCTGTACCCCGCCCGTCACGCCCTCTATTCGTCGGATGAATTTGCCCGCAGTTGCGGGTTGCCAGCCTCGCCCATCGACGATCTGGCGGCCTTTCATCTGGTGTTTGGCAAGACGGTGCCGGATGTCAGCCTGAATGCCATTGCAAACCTTGGCTATGCCGATGGGCGCTGGCTGGCTCCGGTGTATCCGGGCGATACGCTGCGGGCGCAAAGCACGGTGATCGGGGTCAAGGAAAACTCCAACGGCACCTCGGGCGTGGTTTATGTGCGCACCACGGGGTTGAACCAGCGCGACCAAGCGGTGCTGGACTATGTGCGTTGGGTGATGGTGCGCAAGCGGGATGCGGGGGCCGCGGCCCCGGTCGCGGTGGTGCCGACATTGGCAAAGGTGGTGGCCCCAGAGGCGCTGGTGATCCCGCAGGGCCTTGATTTCACGCGCTATGACTATGCCCTGGCAGGTGAGCCGCACCGTTGGGGCGACTATACCGTGGGCGAAACCATCGACCATGTGGACGGCGTAACGGTTGAGGATGCCGAACATATGCTGGCGACGCGGCTGTGGCAGAACACGTCCAAAGTGCATTTCGATGTAAGTCAGCGCCCCGATGGCAAGCGGCTGATCTACGGTGGGCATGTGATATCGATGGCGCGGGCGCTGTCGTTCAATGGGCTGGCCAACGCGCAGATGATCGTTGCGCTGAACGGCGGCGCGCATGCCAACCCTTGCTTTGCGGGCGATACGATCAGGGCATGGTCCGAAGTGTTGGACCACGCACCTACTGCCGCGCCGGGGGTGGGGGCGATCCGCCTGCGGCTTGTGGCGACCAAGCAGGGGGCGACGGCTTTTGCCTTGCGGGGGGAGGACGGGAAATACGCGCCCGAGGTCTTGCTCGATCTGGATTACTGGGCGCTGATGCCGCTGTAGGGGCAGCGGGGAAGCAAGAAGACTCGCGTTCTTTCGGGAATCCAACAGCGGGGCAATAGGGCCGATTTTGTGATCACACCCCGAAAATTCGTGATCACAAACCTGAAAATTTGGCAAGTTTAGCGGAAACATGCTGCACCTGCGGCGTTCAAACAGGTGACAGCGCGGAAAATTACGCTAGACAGAAGACAACAAGCCAACGCGCGCCCGCACAGCATCGGGCCGCAGCCAGCGACGAGAGGGACATGTTATGGCTGAAGCGAAACAGGTGCAGCGCCCCCTTTCCCCGCACCTTCAGATTTACCGCCCGCAACTGACCAGCTTTACCTCAATCCTGACCCGCATCACCGGCAATGCGATGGCGGTGACGGTGGTGCTGATCGTGTGGTGGCTGCTGGCGGCGGCGTCGGGCGAACATTACTTCCGTACGGCAAACTGGGTGCTGACCTCTTGGTTTGGCGATATCGTGCTGACGGCCTCGGTTCTGGGGATGTGGTATCACCTGCTGGCGGGGTTGCGGCATCTGTATTTCGATAGTGGCCGGGGTCTGGATATTCCGACCGCCGAAAAGCTGGGGATCGCCTGTATCGTGGGGTCGGTGGTGCTGACCATTCTGACCGTCATCGTGCTGTAAGGGGGCCATCATGCGTTATCTGACCGACCGCAAACGGGCCACAGGCCTTGGGTCCGCCAAAACCGGGACCGAACATTTCTGGCACATGCAAATCTCCAGCGTGGCGCTGCTGTTCCTGATCCCGGCGTTCATCTTCACCTTCGGCAAGGTGCTGGGCCGCAAATATGAACACGTGCTGGAATATTACGCGCACCCGTTTCCTGCGATCATCGCCGCGCTGACGCTGATCGTCGGCATGGTGCATTTCAAGAACGGCGCGCAGGTGATGATCGAGGATTACGCCCACGGCATCACCCGCAAGGCGCTGATCATTTCTGCCACCTGTTTCAGCTATGGCAGCATTGCCATCGGGCTGTTCGCGCTGATCAAACTGGCGCTGTGAGGATCATCTGATGACTGCCTATCCGTATGAAGTGCATGACTATGACGTGGTTGTGGTGGGGGCTGGCGGGGCCGGTCTGCGCGCGACGCTTGGGATGGCCGAACAGGGCTTGCGCACCGCTTGCGTGACCAAGGTGTTCCCGACGCGCAGCCACACGGTTGCAGCACAAGGCGGGATTGCCGCATCGCTTGGCAACATGGGGCCGGATAGCTGGCAGTGGCACATGTATGACACCGTGAAGGGGTCGGACTGGCTGGGCGATACCGACGCGATGGAATATCTGGCGCGCGAGGCCCCCAAGGCGGTGTACGAGCTGGAACATTACGGCGTGCCGTTTTCGCGCACCGAGGATGGCAAGATCTACCAGCGCCCCTTTGGCGGCCACACCACCGAATACGGCGAAGGCCCCCCGGTGCAGCGCACCTGTGCGGCGGCCGACCGGACGGGCCATGCGATTTTGCACACGCTGTACGGCCAAAGCCTGAAGAACAACGCCGAGTTCTACATCGAATATTTCGCGCTCGACCTGATCATCACCGACGGGGCCTGCACCGGAGTTGTGGCGTGGAAGCTGGATGATGGCACCATCCATGTGTTCAACGCCAAGATGGTGGTGCTGGCGACGGGCGGCTATGGCCGCGCCTATTTCTGCGGCAACCTCTGCCCATACCTGCACCGGCGACGGCGGCGGCATGGTCGCGCGGGCCGGCCTTGCCTTGCAGGATATGGAGTTTGTGCAGTTTCACCCGACCGGCATCTATGGCTCGGGCTGCCTGATCACCGAAGGCGCGCGGGGCGAGGGCGGATACCTGACCAACTCCGAAGGCGAGCGGTTCATGGAACGCTATGCGCCGACCTACAAGGATCTGGCGTCGCGCGATGTGGTTTCGCGCTGCATGACGATCGAGATCCGCGAAGGGCGCGGGGTGGGGCCGAACAAGGACCATATCTCGCTGAACCTGAACCATCTGCCCAAGGAAACGCTGGAACTGCGCCTGCCGGGCATCACGGAATCTGCGCGGATTTTCGCAGGCGTCGACCTGCTGAAAGAGCCGATCCCGGTGCTGCCGACAGTGCATTACAACATGGGCGGCATTCCGACGAACTATTGGGGCGAGGTGCTGAACCCCGGCCAGGCAACCCCGACGCGATCTTCCCCGGCCTGATGGCCGTGGGCGAGGCGGGCTGTGCATCGGTGCATGGCGCGAACCGTCTGGGGTCGAACAGCCTGATCGACCTTGTGGTGTTTGGCCGCGCGGCGGCGATCAAGGCAGCGCAAGTGGTGGACCCGAAAACCGCCGTGCCCCCCGTGAACCGGGTCGAGGTGGACCGCGCCTTGGCCCGCTTTGATCTGGCCCGCAATGCCAACGGGGCCATCCCGACGGCGAACCTGCGGCTGGATATGCAAAAGACCATGCAGGCCGATGCGGCGGTGTTCCGCACCGACAAGACGCTGGCCGAAGGCGTGGCCAAGATGACGGCGATTGCGGGCAAGATGGGCGATATCAAGGTCACCGACCGCAGTCATGGTCTGGAACAGCGACCTGATGGAAACGCTGGAATTGAAGAACCTGATGCCGAACGCGCTGGCCACCATCGTCGCCGCCGAGGCCCGCAAGGAAAGCCGCGGCGCCCATGCGCATGAGGATTATCCGAACCGCGATGACGCGAACTGGCGGGTGCACACCCTGGCCCTGTCGACGGGGTCCAAGGTCACGCTGACCACCCGCCCGGTGCATCTGGACCCGCTGACCACCTATGAACAGGGCGGGATCGAGCTGAAAAAGATCGCGCCGAAAGCACGGGTGTATTGATGATCCATCGCCTGATCCCCTTCGCAATCCTTGTGGCGCTCGCCGCCTGTCAGACCAGCAGCAGCGCGGGCAATCCGGCGCTGGTGAGATCCTGCACCGCGGCATCGGGCTTTCCCGCGCGGGCCGAGGCGGCAAAGGCGGCGGGTGCGGAAGGCGAGGTTCTGGCGACGGAACAGGAACTGGCATCTGTCAACGCCTGCATGCGCAGGCATTTGCCTGCCGCACCACGGGTGCGCCAGTGCAGCCTGCAAATGGTGGGGGGGACAGGCTATGTCTGCGCCCACTCGTGACCAGAAAGGGTATCATATGAAACGCTTGGCGATTGCTGCGGTCCTGCTGCTGGCGGCCTGTGACCCAGCGCAAGTGGCCGACAAGGTTGGGCGGCGGGCGGCGGAATCTGTCGTGCTGCCCGTGGTCAGCAACTATTTCACCGCCCCGCAGGCGCAGACGGCCACGCTGTGTGTGGTCGATAACGCCAGTGCGAATGAAATCCAGCTACTCGCCCGCGATGTCGCGGTGCAGGCCGGAAGCTCCACCGTGCAGACCATCCTCGCCATCGGTGCGCGGCCCGAAACGCTGGCATGTCTCTCGCGCGCGGGCCTGCCGCCGCTGGGCCTGTGAGACGCGCCGCCGCCCTGTTGCTGACGCTGGCCGCCTGCGGCCCGGTGTCGGTGGAACAGGCGGAACGCAACTGCATATCCCGCGCCAAGTCCACCGCCAGCCCGATCCGCGAGGCCGGGATCGGGATCGGATCGAATGGCAGGGCTGGTGGCTTTGTCGATATCGAGATCACCTCGGACTACCTGCGCGGTCGCGATCCGTCTGCCGTCTATGACGCCTGTGTTTACCAGCAATCCGGCCAGCCTCCGCGCCAGCCGCTCTACACCAGACCCGACTGGAGGGGATGACCCATGGTTCAGTTCACGCTTCCCAAGAATTCCACCATCCGCACCGGCAAGACCTGGCCGAAGCCCGATGGCAAGAATGTGCGCAAGTTCCAGATTTATCGCTGGAACCCGGATGACGGCAAGAACCCGCAGGTCGATACCTATTTCGTCGATATGGACAAATGCGGCCCGATGGTTCTGGACGCGCTGATCAAGATCAAGAACGAGATCGACCCGACGCTGACCTTCCGCCGGTCCTGCCGCGAAGGCATCTGCGGGTCTTGCGCGATGAACATCGACGGCATCAACACGCTGGCCTGCATCTACGGCTTGGATGAGGTGAAGGGCGATGTGAAGATCTACCCGCTGCCGCATATGGCGGTGATCAAGGATCTGATCCCCGACCTTACGCATTTCTACGCCCAGCACGCCTCGCATCATGCCCTGGCTGGAAACCAAAACCAACCGCCCGGCCAAGGAATGGCGGCAGTCGATTGACGACCGCAGCAAGCTCGATGGGCTTGTACGAATGCGTGATGTGCGCCTGCTGTTCCACGTCCTGCCCCAGCTACTGGTGGAACGGCGACAAATACCTTGGGCCAGCCGCCCTGCTGCACGCCTATCGCTGGATCATCGACAGCCGGGATGAAGCCACGCCGGAACGGCTGGACGATCTGGAAGACCCGTTCAAGCTCTACCGTTGCCACACCATCATGAACTGCGCCAAGACCTGCCCCAAGGGCCTGAACCCCGCCAAGGCGATTGCCGAGATCAAGAAACTGATGGTCGAACGGGTGGTCTGACTCCCCCATTTGCTCTTTTGGAAATACTCCGGGGGTGCGGGGGCTGGCCCCCGCTCCGCCACAAAAGCGAACGCTCCCGCCCGAAGGACCATCCCATGCCCTTGCTGCAACTGGTCTACGTCTCGCGCCCCTTCGGGTTTGATGCTGGCACGCTGACCGCGATCCTGTTTGATGCGTGGCGCTGCAACACGCGCGACGAAATCACCGGCGCGCTGATCTGCCGGGACGATCTGTTCTTGCAGCTGCTGGAAGGTCCGGCTGAAAAGGTAGAGGCCACCTATGCCCGCATCGCCGCGGATGACCGGCATGTGGAACTGCATCCCCTTATCCGCCGCCAGATTGCTGACGATGGCCGGATGTTCCCCGCGTGGTCGATGCGCGATGACCCGGCGCAAAGCGATGTCTGGTCGCGCAAGGCAGTAGCCGCAGGAGCGCCGCAGGCCGCCTCAGAGGCTGAAGTCATGGGTATTTTCCAACGGCTTGCGGCGCGTTAAGCTGGGCGCAGGTCCGGGAACATCGCGGCCAGCCCCTCGGCACTGGCCGCACAAACCCCGCGTTCGGTGATCAGCCCCGTCACCAGATGCGCAGGCGTCACATCAAACGCCGGGTTGCGGGCGGTGGTGCCATCGGGGCAGATTTGCACCGACACGATCTGCCCTGCCGCATCGCGGCCCTGCACATGGGTCACTTCCGCGCCGTCGCGCTCCTCTATCGGGATCTCGGCCAGCCCGTCCTGCACCCGCCAGTCGATGGTGGGCGACGGCAGCGCCACATAGAACGGCACGCCGTTCGCCTGTGCCGCCAAGGCCTTCAGATACGTCCCGATCTTGTTGCACACATCGCCCCGCGCCGTGGTGCGGTCGGTGCCGACGATGACCATATCCACCTCGCCGCGCTGCATCAGATGGCCGCCCGCATTGTCCGTGATCAGCGAATGCGGCACCCCGGCCGCGCCCAGTTCCCAAGCCGTGATCTGCGCGCCCTGATTGCGGGGCCGGGTTTCATCGACCCAGACATGCAGGTCAATCCCGGCGGCCTGCGCATGGTAAATGGGTGAGGTGGCAGTCCCCCAATCCACCGTCGCGGGCCAGCCCGCGTTGCAATGGGTCAGGATGTTCACCCGACCCTTGCGGTCGGCAATTGCTTTGATCAGTGCCAGCCCGTGCCGGCCAATCGCCGCGTTCATCGCCACATCGGCATCGGCAATCGCATCGGCGCGGGCCATGGCGGCAGCGGCCCGTTGCGTCGGGGGCAGGGGCGCAAGCGTCGCCACCATATCGTCCAACGCCCACCGCAGGTTGATCGCGGTGGGGCGGGTGTCGTGCAGAACCTGCCACGCGTGGTGCAACGCGGTATCGGACGCATCACTGGCCACATGCACCGCCAGGCCGTAGGCGGCGGTCGCCCCTATCAGGGGCGCGCCCCGCACCCACATGTCGCGGATCGCAGTCGCAAAGGCGGCAAGGTCTATCAGGTCCACCACCCGCAGATCATGCGGCAGCCAGCGTTGGTCAATGATGCAGACCCTATCGCCGTCCCGCCAGATCGACCGATACGGTACACCGTTGATTTTCATCGCTAACTCCTTTGTCCCACCCGGGCATGATGGGCACAGACGCCGTGCGCCGCAAGCACGGCTTTCTGCGCCCACCGCGCCGTGATAGGGGTTTGGAATGCCGCTTCTTTTGCTGATCCTGCTGCTGTCGGTGCTGGCCTATCTGTGGGTCACGCGGCGCAACTCCACTCTGACGCGGGCCTGCCGTTGGCGGCTCGACCGGACGCGGGGGGCCAATATTCACCACTGTGTCGCCTGCGGCGCAGTCTGCGACGCCTCGCCCGGGCGCAGCCCGAACGCCTGCCTGCGCCCAAAGGATTGACCTCTGCCCGCCCCTTGCGCCAAGCTGGCGCGCAACCCGGAGGTGCCCATGAAGCCCGACCACCCCACCCATGTGGCCCCACCCGATGCCACGGCCCGCAAGGCGATTGCCCCGGTGATCTGCTACCCGGTGGACAGCCTGCCGAAGCCAGACCTTGCCCCCTATCAGGCTGCGCGGATCGGCTGGCAGAAGATATCCGAGGTGCTGGTCCCCGCGCGTGACGCCCGCTGTTTCGACGTGCCCGCCGGGCATTTCTTTCGGATCACCTCTGTCAATGGCCCGCAGGTCGGCGATCTGAACCTCTGGGCGGCGAATAATCTGGGCGAGCGGTTTTTCTCGGGCAAAACCCGCGCCCTGCATGGCACGCATCTGTCGGCGGGGGATCGGATGTGGTCAAACTTGCCGCATCTGCGGGTGATGGCCACCATCACTGATGACAGTCTGGACTGGTACGGCTTTGATGCCTTCGGCGGTGCGGTGCATGACGTGATCGGCACCCGCTGCGACCCCTATACCCACAATCTGCTGTCGGGCGGCCAGTATCACCACTGCTGCCATTCCAACCTGACCCGCGCCTTGGCCGACCGCACGGGCCTACCGCTGGCGCAGGCGGAACCCCATGTGCATGATGTGCTGAACGTGTTCATGTGTACCGGGTTTACCCGCGACACGGGTCAGTATTTCATGAAAGCCTCGCCGGTGCGGCCCGGCGATTACCTTGAGTTCTTTGCCGAAATTGACCTGCTTGGGGCGCTGTCGGCCTGTCCCGGTGGGGATTGCTCATCCGAGCATTCCTCGGATCAGGCCGCCTGTCACCCGCTGCTGGTTGAGGTGTTCCGCCCGAAGGCAGCGCCCAAATCCGGGGCGCTGCACAACAGTTATGACCGCAGCCACGGCAGGTAGTGGTTCAGCAATAGCGTTCCACCGTCGCCGCCTGCGTGTCATCATAGCGGTCGCCATAGGCCCAGCCGACCGGCAGCAGGCGGGCAATTTCCGTGCGGTTCTGGTCGGTCAGCGTGATTTCCGACGCGCCCACCCAATCGGTCAGATGATCCGCCGTGCGGGTGCCGGGGATCGGGATCAGGTGGGGGGCCTGATCCAGCACCCAGGCCACGGCCAGTGCCGGGGGCGGCAGGCCAAGGTCATGGGCATAGCTGCGAAACCCTTCGATCCGGGCGCGGTTCAACGCCCAGTCCTTGCCCTGAAAGCGAGGAATCTGGCGGCGGAATTCGGTCTCGGGCAGGGTGGCCGGGTCCAGAATCTCGCGCCCCAACGCGCCACGGGCGAGCGGAGAGAACGGCACAAACGCCACGCCCAGTTCGGCGCAGGCTTGGATCAGGCCAAGTTCCGGCTGGCGCGTCCACAGCGAGTATTCGTTCTGCACCGCCCGGCAGGGATGCACGGCATGGGCGCGGCGCAGGGTGCCGGGGCTGATTTCCGACATGCCGTAGCCGCCGATCTTGCCCTCCTCCACCAACCGCGACAGGGTACCTGCGACCTCCTCAATCGGCGTCGCCGGATCGTGGCGGTGGATGTAGAACAGATCAACATGATCCACCCCAAGGCGGCGGAGCGACCCTTCCAACTCGGCCCGCAGATGGCCGTCGGAATTGTCGATCCGGCGCGCCGGGCCGTTGACGATGCTGGCCTTCGTGGCAAGGCTGACACTATGCTTCCGGCTTGCAAGCCATTGGCCCAGAACGGTTTCCGACCGCCCCATGCCATAGATGTTGGCGGTGTCGTAAAAGGTGATGCCATGGTCCCAGGCGGCATCAAGGCAGCGCAGACTGTCCTCATCCGAGGTCGCACCGAAGATGCCGCCGAAGGACAGACAGCCAAGGCCAATGGCGGAAACCATGGGGCCACCGGCCCCGAGTTGACGGGTTTTCATAAGGGTTCCTAACGTTGAGGGCGTCGCACTAGACGCCCCCGAATCGCTTCGGTCAACCCCGGATGTAGTGCATTCCCTGAAACTTTGCCCGCAGCGCCGCCGTGCGCGGGGCCACCGTTTCGGGCGCGTTCGACCGCAACCCTTCGGCAATCAGCGCGGCCAAGGCGGGGGCATCGGCAGGCGTCACCCCGCGGCGCACCAGTTCGGGCGTGCCGATCCGCAAGCCGTTGAGATCGCCCGCAACCGGGGCCGCAGGCAGGCCGATGCCGCAGGCCAGAAACCCGGCCTTGCGCAGGGTTTTCGACGCCGCCTGACCCCCGCCAAACCCCGCCGCGAGGATGGCAAACTGATGCGACTGCGTGGCCCCTTTGTCGGCCCCGAACACCGGCAGGCCAAGGTCGGACAGCGCGCGTGCCAAAGCTTGCGCGAGGTCTACCATCGCCTGCGCATAGGCCGCCCCATGATCGCGCCAGTCCAGCAGGGTCAGCGCCAATGCCGCCGATTTTGCCGCATCGAAATTGGCGGTCATGCCGGGGTAGGCGATGGCATCCAGCCGTTCCGCAATCGCGGCGTCATTGGTCACGATCAACCCGCCTGCCGGGCCACCGAGGGATTTATAGGTGCTCATCGTCATCAGATGCGCACCTTGCGCCAGCGGGTTGGGGAAGCTGCCGCCCGCGATCATGCCGCATTGATGGGCGGCATCGAACAGCACTTTTGCGCCCACCTCATCGGCTATCGCGCGCACCTCTGCCACTGGATGCGGGAACAGGTTCAGGCTGCCGCCGATAGTGATGATCTTGGGCTGTGTGGTATGGGCAAGATCACGAAGTGCAGCAAGATCAACGGTATAGCCATCCGCATTTATTGGCGCTGCGTGCGTGGTCAGACCATACAGCCCCGCACACCCCCCCGCATGGTGGGTGACATGGCCGCCAATGGTGCCGGGCGGCGCGATGATTGCATCGCCCGGTTTCGCCAGTGCCATGAAGCCATAAAGGTTCGCCAAAGCGCCCGATCCGACCCGGATTTCGGCATATTTGGCATGGAAGACCTCTGCCGCAAGCTCGGCGGTGATCACCTCGATTTCCTCAATCGCCTCCAGCCCCATCTCGTATTTATCGCCCGGATAGCCAAGGCTGGGACGGCTGCCCAAACCCCGCGACAGCACCGCTTCTGCCTTTGGATTCATCACGTTGGTGGCGGGGTTGAGGTTGAAACAATCGCGGTCGTGGATGTGCAGATTGGCCTCGATCAGCGCCTCGATCCGGTCGGCCACCTGCGCGGATGGGGCTGCGACAGCCGCTGCGAGCGTCTGGATATAGGTCTCAGTCGGGGCGGGAACCCAAGGGCGGGGGGCGAGGTGGGTCATGGTGATCTCCTGTTGATTGGGGTCAGAAAACCCGACAACGGGCTTGCGCGCAAACCAGTTTTGCGAAAAACTAGGGTTAGGAAAGTTAAGGCTTACATGCCCGTTGCCCCGCCCCGCCCGAAAGACCTTGCCCTGAACGCGCTGCGCGCCTTTGAGGCTGCGGTTCGCTTGGGCGGCTTTGCCGCGGCCGCGGTGGAACTGGGGGTGACACCGGGGGCAATCACGTCACATATCAAGGCGTTAGAGGGCACATTGGGGGCCGCCCTCTTTGTGCGCACCGCGCGCGGTGTGGTGCCAACGCCCTTGGGTCTGCGGGCTGCTGCGGGGTTCACCGAGGCGTTTGACGCCCTTGGCCAAGCCGTGCAGACCCTGCGCGCCGAGGCCGCCCCGCAGGTGGTGCATATCGCTACCCTGCCCGCGATTGCGCAGCTTTGGCTGTCGCCGCGCTTGCCGGGGCTGCGACTGGCGGCACCAGAGATTTCAGTGTCGATCACCGCGTTGGAAGCCCCGCCAAACCTGAAACGTGCGCCCTATGATCTTTGCCTTTTCTACGAAACCGCGGGCGGTACAAGCCTTTGTGATGACGTAATTTTCCCGGTGTGCACGCCGGATCTGGCCACCCGATTGCAGCAGCCTTCTGACTCTGGCGACTCTGCCCTGTCTGGGCGATTCTGCCTGGGGCGAGGATTGGGCGATCTGGTCAGCCGTGGCCATGCCAGGGGCGCTTCCGGTGCTGGGGCCGGTCTATTCGCTCTACGCTTTGGCGGTCGAGGAGGCGCTGAACGGGGCAGGGGTGCTGATCGGGCATGAGGCGCTGGTGGCGCGACATCTGGCCAGTGGCGCTTTGGTCGCACCGTTCGAGGTTCGGGTGACCTTGCCGCGGGGGTTGCGCCTGTGGACGGCGCGCCCTTCGCGGCCCAAAGGGGCGGTGGACCGGGTGGTGCGGTTCTTGCGCGGGGTTTAGGCGAAGGCCGCTTGCAAGGCGACCTCGACCATCGCGCCAAAGCTGCGTTCGCGTTGGTCTGCGGGCAGGGATTCCTCGGTCAGGATATGGTCTGAAATCGTCAGAATAGCCAAGGCGCGGGCACCGTGGCGGGCGGCGAGATGGTAGAGTTCGGCAGCCTCCATCTCGATACACAGGGTGCCATGCCTTTGAAGTTGTTCAGAAATATCGGGGCGTTCATCGTAGAACGTATCCGACGAATAGATGCCACCCACATGCACCGGCACCCCGATTTTCAGCGCGGCGGTATGGGCGACGGCGAGCAGGCCAAAGTCGGCACAGGGGGCAAAATTCAGCTCGCGGAAGATCGACCGCGACGGGCTGCCAAGCGTGCTCGCGGTCATCGCCAGCACCACGTCGCGCACCTTGACATGGTGCTGCAACGCGCCCGCAGAGCCGATGCGGATCAGGGTTTTTGCGCCATAATTCTGAAGCAATTCATTGGCATAGATCGACAGTGAGGGCATCCCCATGCCCGACCCCTGGATGGTCACGCGGTGCCCTTGCCAGGTGCCGGTATAGCCCAGCATTCCCCGGACTTCCGTCACCAGCACCGGGTTTTCAAGATAGGTCTCTGCGGCCCAACGGGCGCGGTAGGGGTCGCCCGGCATCAGCACGGTTTCGGCGATTTCGCCCGGTTTGGCCCCGATATGAACGGTCATCTTGCACCCTGAAAGCTGGCGTAAAGCCTTTGTAAAGGAGTTGTAGAGTATCCGTAGAGCATCCGTAGATACAGATGCAATGGGCGGTTGTGCGGGGGAGGAGGGGTTTTGTTGACTGTGATTGCCTGTATCGCCCGCTTTTTGACGGGGGTTTGGTCCGGCCTTTGCCTGTGGATTTTCGCAGGCCCGCCAGACCGCCTGTCACACGATTGCCCGCCATGGGCAGGGGTTTTCGCCAGCTGGCCTATTCAGCGGCCATGGCTGTCGCATCCACCAAGGCGACGATGTTCATCATGATCCGGTTCAGCTCAAAGTCCTTCGGGGTGTAGACCGCGGCGATACCCATCGCGCGCAACGCGTTTGCGTCGTCTTCGGGGATGATCCCGCCCACCACCACCGGCACATGGCCAAGGCCAGCGGCGCGCATCCTGTCCATCAGGTCGCGCATCAGGGCGATGTGGCTGCCCGACAGGATCGACAGGCCCACCACATGGGCGTTCTGGTCGGCGGCGGCGGCGACAATCTCGGCCGGGGTCAGGCGAATGCCTTCATAGGTGATGTCCATGCCGCAATCGCGGGCGCGGGCGGCGATCTGTTCGGCACCGTTGGAATGGCCGTCAAGGCCGGGCTTGCCGACGAGGAACTTGAGGCGGCGCCCGAGTTTGGTGGACACCGCATCCACCGCCTCGCGGATCGGCTCCAGCCCTTCGGTCCGGTTTGACGGGTTGCGCGACACGCCGGTGGGGGCGCGATATTCGCCGAATGCGGCGCGGATCACGCCCGCCCATTCGCCGGTGGTGACCCCGGCCTTGGCGCAGGCGATCGACGGCGGCATGACGTTGGCCCCACTGGCGGCAGCGTCGCGCAGGGATTGCAGGGCGGTGGCCACGGCCCCGGCATCGCGACTGTTGCGCCACGCGGCAAGGCGGGCGATCTGGTCAGCCTCGGCGGCAGGGTCGGCCTGCATGATGGTCCCATCGCCGGTGGTCAGCGGCGAGGCTTCCGTCGTGGTAAAGCGGTTCACGCCGACCACGGTGGTTTCCTTCGATTCGATCCGGGCCAGACGGTCGGCGTTCGCCTCGACCAGCCGGCCCTTCATGTAGTCGATGCAGGCGACCGCCCCCCCCATGGCGTCAATCTGCGCCAATTCTGCCCGCGCGCCGTCTTTCAGCGCGCTGACCTTGCGGTCAATCGCAGGGTTGCCGTCAAAGAGGTCGTCATATTCAAGCAGGTCGGTTTCATACGCCAGAATTTGCTGCATCCGCAGCGACCATTGCTGATCAAAGGGGCGCGGCAGGCCCAAAGCCTCATTCCAGGCGGGCAGTTGCACGGCACGCGCACGGGCGTTTTTCGAGAGCGTAACGGCCAGCATTTCGATCAGAATGCGGTAGACGTTGTTTTCGGGCTGCTGTTCGGTCAGGCCCAGCGAATTGACCTGCACCCCGTAGCGGAAGCGGCGGTATTTGGCGTCCTGCACGCCATAGCGATCTGGCAAATCTCATCCCACAGATCGACAAAGGCGCGCATCTTGCACAGTTCAGTCACAAAACGGATGCCCGCGTTGACGAAAAAGCTGATGCGGCCGACCATATCGGGGAAATCCTGCGGCGCGACTTTGCCCTTCAGATCGTCCAGCACGGCGCAGGCGGTGGCGAGCGCGAAGGCGAGTTCCTGTTCCGGCGTGGCCCCGGCCTCTTGCAGGTGGTAGCTGCAAATGTTCATCGGGTTCCACTTGGGCAGATGCGCGCGGGTGTAGGCGGCGATATCGGTGATCATCCGCAAGCTGGGCTTCGGCGGGCAGATATAGGTGCCGCGCGACAGGTATTCCTTTATTATGTCATTCTGAACAGTGCCTTGCAGGGTGGCGATGTCTGCCCCCTGTTCTTCGGCCACCGCAATATACAGCGCCAGAAGCCACGGGGCGGTGGCATTGATCGTCATCGAGGTGTTCATCTGGGTCAGCGGAATATCGGCAAAAAGGGCGCGCATGTCGCCCAGATGGCCCACAGGAACACCGACCTTGCCGACCTCACCACGCGCCAGAATATGGTCGCTGTCATAGCCGGTCTGGGTGGGCAGGTCGAAGGCCACCGACAGCCCCGTCTGCCCCTTGGCGAGGTTTCCCCGGTAGAGCGCATTCGAGGCCGCGGCGGTGGAATGGCCCGCGTAGGTGCGGAACAGCCAAGGTGCGTCTTTGGTCATCGCAGGCTCCAGTGAATCGGGCGCGTAATTTTATTAGGTTGAATGACAGATAGGCGACATTTTATGGCGATGTCAATTCGCTGCGTTGCGGCGAAGGCGGGTGCCGGACTGGCGGGGATAGTTAGTACCAAAGTGATGGCAAGCTGTTAGGCTGACCGCATGGTGCAGACGGTCGAAATTCCGGTGTGGGTGCTGGTCGTGGCGGGGGTGCTGGCGACGGTGGCTGCGTTGGACCGGATCATCGGGCCGGGTCTGCGCTGGTTTTTCCGCCGCCGGATGGAGCGGGTTCTGGCGCGGGTGAACGCGCGGCTGGAGCGCAAGATCGAGCCGTTTCGGCTGGCGCGCCGGCAGGATATGATCGCGCGGCTGCTGTATGACCCGCAGGTGCTGGAGGCGGTGGCAGAGCATGCCGCCGAGACGCATGTGCCGGGGTCGGTGGCGTTTGAGGAGGCCCGCACCTATGCGGGCGAGATTGTGCCGGGGTTCTCGGCGACGCTGTATTTCGGCTTTGCGACGCGGGCGGCGAAGGGCTTGAGCCGGATGCTGTACCGTGTGCGGGTGGGTCGGGTCGATGCGCGTCTGGCGGCGATTGACCCGCGTGCCACGGTGATTTTCGTGATGAACCATCGCAGCAACATGGATTATCTGCTGGTGACATGGCTGGTGGCCGACCGGGCGGCGGTGTCCTATGCGGTGGGGGAATGGGCGCGGGTCTGGCCGCTGAGCCGGTTGATCCGGGCGATGGGGGCCTATTTCATCCGGCGCGGCAGCCGCAACGCGTTGTATCGCAAGGTGCTGGCCCGATATGTCCAGATGGCGACCGCCGAGGGCACGACGCAGGCGATTTTCCCCGAAGGCGGGCTGTCCTTGGACGGGCGCGTGGGGACGGCCAAAATGGGGTTGCTGAGCTATATCGTGCAGGGGTTCGATCCTGCGGCACGAGATGTGGTGTTCGTGCCGGTGGGCCTTGGCTATGACCGGGTGCTGGAGGACAGGGTGCTGATGGCCGCCGCCGCCGAAGGCACCCGGCGGTTTAGGGCGCGGCCCTTGCGGGTGGCGTGGCTGGCGGTCGGGGTGGTCTGGGCGCGGATGCGCGGGCGGTTCGCAGGCTATGGCACGGCGGCGGCGGGGTTCGGGCCGCCGGTGTCTTTGCGGGCGTTTCTGGCCGAGGGGGCGCTGGTTGAGGATTTGGGCGCGCATCTGATGCAGGAGATTGCCCGCGTGGTGCCAGTGCTGCCGGTGCCGCTGGTCGCGGCGGCGCTGTGCGACGGGGCGGTTGACCGGGCGGGGTTGCTGGTGCGGATCACCAGCGATGGTCGATCAGTTGCAGGCCTTGGGGGCGGTGCTGAAACTGCCGCCGCAGGGGGTGACTGCGGCGTTGAGCGAAGGGCTGCAACCGCTTATCGGGCGCGGCGTGGTGGTTGATGTGGCAGGGCTGCTGGAGCCGGTGTTGGCAGAGCGCCCGCTGCTGGAGTTTTACGCGAGCCCGGTCCGGCAGCGGTTTGGGATTCAACCGTAGTTTC
Organism: uncultured Alphaproteobacteria bacterium; assembly: GCA_963772935.1. Lineage (GTDB taxonomy): Bacteria > Pseudomonadota > Alphaproteobacteria > Rhodobacterales > Rhodobacteraceae > JANNNF01. Next base: position 388,266 of record CAVYZK010000004.1, read on the forward strand.
TGCAACGCGGCAGACATAAAATTACAAAAAAGACCATCGTACTATTGCAAAGTTGCGCGACGGTTTCTATTCCTAGCGTGAAGCCGCGTTGATTCTGCGGCGCGGCGTGAACGATACGGGAGGCCGGAATGGCTTTGGACAAGGCTGATCAGATGAAAACCGTGGCTGTGAAAGACCTGTATGAAATCGGCGAGATGCCCCCTTTGGGTCATGTGCCAAAGCAGATGTATTCCTGGGCCATCCGGCGTGAACGGCATGGCGAACCTGAGCAGGCGATGCTCGCCGAGGTGGTGGACACATGGGCCATCGACAGCAACGAAGTGCTGGTGATGGTGATGGCGGCGGGGGTCAATTACAACGGCGTGTGGGCGGGCCTTGGCCAGCCGATCAGCCCGTTTGATGTGCATAAACAGCCTTATCACATTGCGGGGTCCGATGCCTCGGGCATCGTCTGGGCGGTGGGGGATAAGGTCAAACGCTGGAAAGTTGGCGATGAGGTGGTGATCCACTGCAATCAGGACGATGGCGACGACGAGGAATGCAACGGCGGCGACCCGATGTTTTCGCCCACGCAGCGCATCTGGGGGTATGAAACTCATGACGGGTCTTTCGCGCAGTTCACCCGCGTGCAGGCGCAGCAGTTGATGCCGCGCCCCAAACATCTGACGTGGGAGGAGGCAGCCTGCTACACTCTGACACTCGCCACCGCCTACCGGATGCTGTTCGGGCATGAACCGCATGATCTGAAACCGGGGCAGAATGTGCTGGTCTGGGGGGCGTCGGGTGGGCTTGGGTCTTATGCGATCCAGTTGATCAACACGGCGGGGGCCAATGCGATTGGCGTGATCAGCGATGAGACGAAGCGGGATTTCGTGCTGGGATTGGGCGCGAAGGGCGTGATCAACCGCAACGATTTCAAATGCTGGGGCCAGTTGCCCAAGGTGGGCAGCCCAGAATATGCCGTCTGGTTTGCCGAGGCCCGCAAGTTTGGCAAGGCGATCTGGGACATCACCGGCAAGGGCGTGAACGTCGATATGGTGTTCGAACACCCGGGCGAGGCGACGTTTCCTGTGTCTTCGCTGGTGTGCAAGAAAGGCGGCATGGTGGTGATCTGTGCGGGCACCACCGGGTTCAACTGCACATTCGATGTGCGCTATATGTGGATGCACCAGAAGCGTCTGCAGGGCAGCCATTTTGCGCATCTGAAACAGGCCGCGGCGGCGAACAAGCTGATGGTGGAACGGCGGTTGGACCCCTGCATGTCGGAAGTTTTCCCTTGGGCGGACATTCCGCTGGCGCATACCAAGATGCTGCGAAATCAGCATAAACCGGGCAATATGGCCGTGCTTGTGCAGGCCCCGCGTACCGGATTGCGCACCTATGAAGACACGATTGAGGCCAGTCTGACCCGCTGATCAGGGCGCTGAAGTCATGCCGCCGTGCCTTTTGGGGTGCGGCGGTTTTCTGCTTTTGATGCTGCGGGCGGGCGGCAAGGCTTGATCGCGCCGTGGATGCTGTCACCATTGAGCCGATGCGAAAAGCAAGCCGGGGGCAGGATGCGTCACGAGTGGATTTTTGATGTGCTGATCGACCTCAAGGCTTATGCGCACAAGAATGGCCTGAATGGCCTCGTCGCGGCGGTGGATGAGGCGATGCAGGTGGCGCGGGCCGAATTGCACGACGGTGGTGATCGCCGCGATGGGCTACCGCCCGGGGGGCGGGCACACTGACGGCATCTGGCCCTTCGGCGTTGGGCTTGGTATGCTCTGCGCCATGAACCTGCCCGCACATCCCCTGCCCGAATTGACCTTTTCAGACGATCAGGCTGAGGCCTTTGACCGGGTTGCCACCGAATTGCTGGACCATGGCATCGACCTTGGCCAGTCAGCGCTGACCCCGATGGCGGCAGGCAAGCCGTCGGTGCTGGCGGTGGTGGGCAAGGCGGGGTCGGGCAAGACCATGCTGCTGGCCAGCCTTTACCGCGCGATGAAAGAGGCCGGTGTCGATGTGATCTCGGGCGATTTTGAGGGGCGCAAACGCAAAGACCGGCGCACGCTGGCGATTTTGGCACCGACCAACAAGGCGGCCTCGGTGTTGCGGCTGCGCGGGGTTCCGGCGACGACGATCCACCGTATCTTGTATACGCCGGTTTATGACCCGCAATATGAACGCATCGCCGAATGGCTGACCGGCACTGCCCCGCGCCCGGCAGTCGAGGGGTTGACCGAACTGGCGCTGGACCGGGCTTTTGCGTTTTATCAGACCGTGGCGTCGATTCCCGGAGCATTGGCTGCGGCGGGGTTGAAGGGCAGCGATTTCATCAAGGGGTGGAAACGCCGGGAAGAACCGCTGGATGTGGGGTTCGTGGACGAATCCTCGATGCTGGATGAACGCCAGTTTGACGACCTGCGAGAGATTTTTCCGACGCTGGTGCTGTTTGGTGATCCGGCGCAGTTGGCCCCGGTCGGGCTGTCGGGGGCGATGGTGTTTGACCGGCTGGCCGAGGGGCGCAGGCTGGTGCTCAGCCGCATCCACCGGCAGGCGGAGGATAACCCGATCCTCGATCTGGCGCATGCGTTAAGCGATGACCGGTTGGGGTTCGAGGAATTCGAGCGGATGGTCGAGGCTGCGTCAAAGCGCGACCCCCGGGTGGTGATGGCCGAACGGGTGGAGGCCAGTCTGATGGCGCGCTCTCCGGTGCTGGTCTGGCGCAATGCGACACGCATCCGGCTGATCCACGCGTTCCGCAATGCTTATGGTGCGCCCGCAGACATGCTGCTGCCGGGTGAGCCGCTGGTCTGTGACGGGATCGAACTGCCGTTGAAGCACCGGAAAAAGCGGATTGATCTGGAGGCCCGGGGCCTGATCAAGGGCGCGCAGGTGATCTATCTGGGGGCGGGGTCGCGCGATGGGTTTGCGCGGCTGCATGTGGTGGGGGCGGAAGAACCGCAGGTGTCCGCCGCCAGTATCATCAAGATTGAGCGCCCGGATGAGGAGGAGCCGTTCATCCCCTCTGCCGCCCGGATGGGGGCCGCGTTTCTGCATGGTGCGGCGGTGACGATCCACAAGGCGCAGGGGTCGCAGTGGAACGATGTGCAGGTGTTTGCGCCCGATCTTTACGCCGCTGCCCAATCAGGCCGGTCCGAGGCTGGGGTGCCCTTGTGGAAACGGCTGGCCTATGTGGCGATCACCCGCGCGCAGGACCGCCTGCTCTGGGTGGTGCGCAACCGTTTGGCCCGCCCGGTGGAACCGCTCGGCGTGGCAGACCTGAAAGCGCCGCCAACCGCCCTGCAACTCGCCGCGACCGAGGACTGACTTCCCCTCGGCTGTCTACCGCGCTAGTCTTGCCCAAATCCCATCCTCTTTGCACAAATATCCCACGGGGGTGCGGGGGTGTGAAACCCCCGCTCCGCCGGTTGGCACGGGCACAACATCAAAAGGAAGCCGCCCATGCGCTGCGTTTTCGTCCAGTTCCGCTGCACCCCCGGCAAGACCTATGAAGTGGCAACAGCGGTCTATGACCGTGAGATTGTCAGCGAATTGTATTCGACCAGCGGCGAATATGACCTGATCGCAAAGGTTTACATCCCAGACGAAGAAGACGTGGGCGTGTACCTGTCAAGCCGTCTGTTCGACATTCCGGGCATTGTGCGGACGCTGACGACCATGACCTTCAAGGCGTTTTAGGGGGCGGGTCAGCCCCGCCCCCTGGAGGTTATTTCACCGTGATGCGCCCATCGGCAAAAGGCGTATAAGGCCCGAGTTTGGCCATGTATTCGGCGGTCACATCGGCGAGGTCGGGGCCGAAGTCATAGGCGTTGGCCGCCCCGACGAACATCTTGTAGCCATCGCCGCCACCCCGGACATAGTTGTTCGACACCACCTTATAGACCGCTGTGGGGTCAATCGGCCCCCAGGCATCGCCGCCGATAAGCACTTGCACGTCTGACACGCGCGCGCCCGCAGCGGCGGCGGGATCGACGGTGTATTTCAGACCCGCGACCTGGGCAAAGCGGCCTGCGGCCTCCTCATACTGGCTGGCCCCATTTTCCAACGCAGCCACGATTGTGGCCCCGTCCACCTCGAACGTCGAAAGGGTGTTCTGGAACGGCAGCACGGTCAGCACTTCGCCCATCGTCACCGGCCCTGCGTCGATTCCTGCGCGCACGCCGCCGCCGTTCTGGATGGCGATAGTGACGCCCTGGCCTGCCACGCGGTCCAGCATCGCCTCGGCGATCAGGTTGCCCATCGGGCATTCCTTGGTCCGGCAGGTCTCACGGCTGCCGTCAATTTCTGCGGTGGCCTCCGCCACCAGCTTGGCGCGGATCTCCTCCAGCGGGACGGCCAGTTCGGCGATGCGGGCGACGGTGGGGGCGTCCTGCGCCACGGCGGCGTCCATGATCAGGGGCTCGCCCGTGGCGGTCACAACCTCGCCCGCGTCGTTGAAGGTGACGTTCAACTCGCCCAGAAACTTGCCATAGGCATAGGCCGACACGATGGCGGTTTTGCCGACCATGGTGGGGTAGGGGCCTTCGGCCTTGTCGGAGGTGTTGGACAGGTAGGTGTTGGTGTGGCCGCCGACGATCACATCAACGCCGGTCGTTTCTGCCGCCACCCGCTGATCCACCTTGTAGCCGGAATGGCTGAGCACGATGATCTTGGTCACCCCTTGCGCGGTCAGCGCGTCAACCTCAGCCTGAACGGCGGGGACGGGGTCGCTGAAGGTGATGTTCGGGCCGGGGCTGGCCAGTTCATCCGTGTCTTGCGGCGTCAGGCCGATCAGGCCCAGCTTTTCGCCGCCCTTCTCGATCACCACCGATTTCAGCAGCTTGTCCGACAGCAGCGGTTCGGCGCTGAAATCGGCGTTCGACATCAGGACCGGGAAGGTGACCGCATCCATGAAGCCGCGCAGAACCTCGGGGCCATCGTCGAATTCATGGTTGCCGACGGTCATCGCGTCATAGCCCAGTTTGCCCATGAATTCGGCCGACGCAGCACCCTTGTAATAGGTGTAGAACAGCGACCCCTGAAACTGGTCACCGCCGTCTACGAGAATGCTGTTGTTCGACCGCGCACGGGCATCGGCAATCGCCGTGACCAGACGGGCGGTGCCGCCGAAACATTCGCCTTTGCCGGCGTCTTCCTCGGAACAGCCCGAATCGAATTTCGAGATCGGCTCGAACCGGGCGTGAAAGTCGTTGGTGTGCAGGATGGTCAGGGTGTAATCGGCCTGCGCCGCCCCTGTCATCAGGGCCAAGGCCGCACAGGTTGTGAAAAACCGGGTCATCGCAAAACTCCCTTTTGGGTTGATGGGCCTAGCCTGCATGGCAAGCAGCGGGCTGTCAAAGCCGGATCGCCGATGGGTGCCACGGCTGTGCAACATCGGCGTGACACCGCCAATCGCCCCGCTTTGCTGCCAAAGGATTGACCAAAGCCCGTACAAAGGGCATTCAACGGCGCATGCTGATTTACAAGATCCTCCGTCGCCCCGAATGGGATGCGTTCCGTGCCGCCGGGCAGACCCTTGGCGCGCCCGTTGATCTGGCGGATGGGTTCATTCACTTTTCGACGGCGGCACAGGTGGCCGAAACCGCCGAGAAGTATTTCGCCACCGAAAGCGATCTGGTGCTGGTGGCGTTTCAGTCCGATACTTTGGGGCCGCTGCTGAAGTGGGAGCCGTCACGCGGTGGGGCGCTGTTTCCGCATCTGTACCGGGCCTTGGTGATGGCCGATGTCGTCTGGGACAAATCGCTGCCCCTGGGGCTCAGCGGCCATATCTTTCCCGAGGGTGTGTGGTGAGTCTGTATGAACGGGCGGGTCTGGCGCTGCTGCACCGCTTGGACCCCGAGGTGGCGCATGGGCTGAGCCTGCGGGCGTTGCAGGCCGGATTGGTGCCGCTGCCGGGGGTGGTCACATCGCCCCGGCTGGCCTGTTCGCTGGCGGGCATGACGTTGCTGAACCCGGTGGGGTTGGCGGCAGGGTATGACAAGAACGCGGTGGCGGTCGGGCCTTTGTCCCGTGCGGGGTTTGGCTTTATCGAGGTGGGGGCGGCGACGCCTGTGGCGCAAGAGGGCAACCCCAAGCCGCGCCTGTTCCGCCTGACCGAAGACCGGGCCGCGATCAACCGCTTTGGGTTCAACAATGAAGGGGCTGCGGCGATTGCCGGGCGCTTGGCCGCGCGGGTGCGGGGGGCGGTTCCCGTGGGGCTGAACCTTGGGGCCAATAAGACCAGCGTGGACAAGGCGGCGGATTTTGCCGCCGTTTTGGCCACCTGCGGCGATCATGTGGATTTCGCCACGGTCAATGTCAGTTCCCCCAACACCGAAAAGCTGCGCGATTTGCAGGGGCCTGCCGCACTGACGGCGCTGCTGGATGGCGTGATGCAGGCGCGGGCCGGTTTGGCGCGGCCCATTCCGGTATTCCTGAAAATCGCACCGGATTTGACGGAGGCCGATCTGGAGGCGATTGCCGCCGTGGCCGTGGCGACAGGCATTTCGGGGATTATCGCCACGAATACCACCTTGAACCGCGATGGGTTGCACGGGCCGCATAAGGCAGAGGCGGGTGGTCTTTCCGGTGCGCCGGTGTTTGAACGCTCTACCCGTGTGCTGGCGACGATGTCGGTGCTGACCCGGGGCGCGGTGCCGTTGATCGGGGTCGGTGGCGTCGGGTCGGCAGAGCAAGCCTATGCCAAAATCCGGGCAGGCGCACAGGCGGTACAGGTCTACACGGCGATGGTTTATGAAGGCCTGTCGCTGGCCGCACGGATCGCGCGGGGCTTGGACGATTTGCTGGCGCGCGACGGGTTCAGCAGCGTGACAGATGCAGTTGGCACCGACCGCGATCGCTGGGTTTAGACCGGCACGAACCTTCGCTCAACCCTCCGTCTTCCGCCCGGAACCACGCCCGTAGCGCGCCAGGCAAGGCCCGCTCTCCCAGCCCTCGCAAGTATGCTCGCGCGTTCGGCAGGCATATGCCGCCGTCACCAGCAGAAATTAGGTGGGAGAAGTTGAGCCATACACCTCAGAGAACTGGCGTTGCTTGCCCACCCGGCGCGCGGGCATTGCCCTGTCATCGTGCATGGCAAGAAGGCGCGCGGAAAAACGGTGCTGGTTCCCAGGGGGCTCATCCTGCCCTGGCCATCACGATGGTTGGAACTGTGGTGCCTGGCCACCACGGGCGTTCCGCCGTTTCCAAACCTGCCGCGTCAGAATGTTGCCATTCGTCGATGGGCCCGTTGCCGCGCCGCCCCTTACTCCGGATGCAGCGCCTTGCATTGGGCCACCACGCTGTCAGCGGCTTTCGCAAGCATGCGGCGCTTGGCCTTCAGGCTTTCCAGCTTGGATGCCTCGGCCCCAAGGTCAATGGCGCGGGGTTTGGTCACGGTTTCAGGCACCTCATCCCAGCACATTTCTGGCGCGGGATTGGGGTTTTCTGCGGTGGGCCGAGGGCGGCAGCGCACCCATTCCGACGAATAGACCGTGACCTGATCCAGCGCATAGCCGCGTTTCAGGTTGCCTTCGGTTTCCACGATCAGCCGGTCCACCACCCGCAGATCCCGGGTGTTATAGGCGATGCACTGTTCCTGCGGCGTGCCGCAGGCGACCAGCAGAAAAAGGGCGGGCAGCACAAGACGTTTCATCGGCGACTCCCATATCAGGACTGTCAGCCTAGCCCGCGCGGTGCCCGAGGCCAATTCCCTTATTCGACCCCCGGTGATAGGCATATCCGGAAAGCCCACAGGAGACACCGCATGACCGACCCGTTTGACGCCCGCAAGGCCCGCGCTTCGGCCTGGTTTCGTGCCTTGCGCGATCAGATTGTGGCCGCGTTCAATGGGTTGGAGGCGGCCCATGGCGCGGGTCCGGTAGGGGTGTTCGAGGTAACGCCCACCACCCGCGCCGATGGCGGCGGCGGCGAGATGAGCGTGATGCGCGCAGGCCGGGTGTTTGAAAAGGTCGGGGTGAATATATCCGAGGTGCATGGCGTGCTGGGCGACCGGGCGCAAAAGGCGATGGCCGCACGCGGTGTGCCGGGCATGGACACCGACCCGCGGTTCTGGGCCGCTGGGATTTCCTTGGTGGCCCATATGCAGAACCCGCATTGCCCCGCTGTGCACATGAACACCCGCATGTTCTGGACCCCGCATACCGCATGGTTTGGCGGCGGGTCGGATCTGAACCCCTGCATCGAATATGCCGAGGATACCGCGCATTTTCACGCCACCATGCAGGGGGCCTGCGATGCGCATGGCGCGGATTACTACGCGCGCTTCAAAGCTTGGGCGGATGAATATTTCTTCGTGCCGCACCGGGGCCGCGCGCGGGGCGTGGGCGGTATTTTCTATGACGATCTGAACACCGGCGACTGGGAGGCGGACTTTGCCTTCACCCAAGCCGTCGGGGCCGCGTTCCTGCCTGCCTTTGTCCCTTTAGTGGAACGCCATGTGGCGCATACTTGGGGAGAGGCGGAGCGCGAGGTGCAACTTCGCGCCCGTGGGCTTTATGCCGAATACAACCTCGTCTACGACCGGGGCACCAAGTTTGGCCTTGAATCAGGGCATGATGCCAATGCGGTGCTGATGAGCCTGCCCCCGGTGGCAAAGTGGTACTGACCTCCGCCCCCCGCCGATGACCCTGCCGGAAGCGCTTCCCGCCTTCTTTCTGACGGCGTTGCTGATGGAACTGACGCCGGGGCCGAACATGGCATGGCTTGCCCTGCTGGCCGCGACCGAGGGGCGCAGGCAGGGGATGGCTGCCGTGGCGGGGGTGGCGCTTGGGCTGGCGTTGATCGGGCTTTTGGCGGCGGCGGGGTTGGCTGCGCTGTTGTCGGCGCAGCCGGCTGCCTATCAGGTGCTGCGGTGGGCCGGGGTCGGCTATCTGCTGTGGATTGCCGTGCAAACATGGCGCGGCGCGGACGCGCCCGAGGAACGGGAGGCCACAGGGGCGGGCGCATGGCGGCAGTTCCGGCGCGGGCTGATCACCAATCTGCTGAACCCGAAGGCGGCGGTGATGTATGTGACCGTGCTGCCCGGTTTTCTGCCGCCCGACGCGGGGTTTGCGCAGGTGTCGGTGCTGTCCTTCGTGTTTGTTGCCGTGGCGACCGGGGTGCATGCGGCACTGGTTCTGGCTGCGGGGGCCGCAAGTGGATGGCTTGCCGATGGCGCGCGGGTGCGCCACACCCGCCGCATCATGGCCATTGCCTTGGTGGCGGTGGCGCTGTGGCTTTTGCAAAGGACATGAGGAATGGCTGACATAGTGGTAAAGGCGCTGTACGCCAGCGTGGTCGAGGATGACGAGGAGGGGATGATGTTCGTGGGCTTTGCCGCAGGCGAGGCCGAGGACGAGGACTATGCCCTGTTCCGCCAACCGCTTGGCGGCGGCCCGGTGTGGTTTGAGGTGAACGACGAGGCGTTCGGGGCCGAAGACGCGCTGGAGAGTGTGACGATGGGGCCGGAAGGATTGGCGATCACGCTTGCCCGGCCTGCAAGCTACGGCTGGGCCAAGTCCGTTCTGGTGCAGATCGGGCCGGAGTGTGAGGACGCGGACGAGGCTTTGACCGCGTTGGCAGGAATGCTGGGGGCGGTGTGGCGGGGGTAGGGGACCGATTTCTTTGAAGAAATCGGGGCGGAATTTTTGAAAATTCCGGGGTGTGTCTCAGTTACCCCGCCCGTACCGTCTCGATCATCAGCGCGACATTGTCGGGGTTGGCGTCGGGTGTGATGCCGTGACCGAGGTTGAAGATGTGGGGGCCTTGGCGGAAGGCCTGCACCACGCGGCGGGTTTCGCGGACCAGCGCCTCGCCGCCGATGACCATATGTTCGGGCGCAAGGTTGCCTTGCACGCAGCCGGTGGGTTGCACGTGGGCGGCAGCCCATTCGGGGGTGACGGAATTGTCGATGGCGACGCAATCGGCCCCAGTGGCTGCGGCGAAACCGATGTAGCCATCTGCAGCCTCCCTCGGAAAGGCGATGATCGGCAGACCAGGGTGTTTGGCCTTCAAGGCGCTGATGATACGGGCGGCGGGTTTCACCGCGAAATCGGTGAAGTCCTGGCCCTTGAGTGATCCGGCCCAAGAATCGAACAGTTTGACGACCTCGGCCCCGGCTTGCACCTGCATGGAAAGGTAGTCGATGGTGGCCTCTGTGATCACGTCGATCAGGGCGGAAAACGTGGCGCGGTCGGTGGCTTTCAACGCATGGGCAGGGCCTTGGTCCTTGGTGCCGCGTCCTGCGATCATGTAGGTGGCGACCGTCCACGGGGCACCTGCGAAACCGATCAGCGTTGTCTCGGCAGGCAGTTCACGCGACAGGATTTTGACGGTTTCATAGATTGGGCTCAGGGTGTCGTGGATGGCATCTTTCGGCTTCAGCGCCTTCACACCCTCCATCGTGGTGATGGTCGAAAGGCGGGGGCCTTCGCCCGTCTCGAACCACAGATCGGCCCCGAGAGCTTGCGGCAGCAGCAGGATATCGGCAAACAGGATGGCCGCGTCAAAGCCGTAGCGCCGGATGGGTTGCAGGGTGACTTCGGCGGCAAGGTCGGGGTTGTAGCACAGTTTCAGAAAATCACCGGCCTGCGCGCGGGTGGCGCGGTATTCGGGCAGGTAGCGGCCCGCCTGACGCATCATCCAGATCGGGGGGGTGGGCAGAACTTCGCCCTGCAGTGCGCGCAGAATGGTCTTGGTCATGGATCGCCCCCTTTGATGCGTCATGGGTCCGATGCCAGCGGGGGCTTGTCAAGAGTTGTCAGGTAAAGATGACACCTGTAAGACTATGGTCATGATGCAAAACCTGCCCTCCCCCGCCCAACCCCTGAAGATCGGAACCCGTGGCTCGCCGCTTGCGCTGTGGCAGGCGCATGAGGTGCGGCGCTGTCTGATGGCGGCGTTTGCGCTGCCGGAAGATGCGTTTCAGATTTGCGTGATCAAGGTGCTGGGCGACCAGATACAGGACCGCGCGCTGAAGGATATCGGCGGCAAGGGGCTGTTCACCCGTGAGATTGAGGATGCGCTGCTGGCGGGCGACATCGACATCGCGGTGCATTCGATGAAGGACATGCCGACGGTGCAGCCGGTGGGGCTGACGCTGGACTGCTATCTGCCGCGTGAGGATGTGCGGGATGCGTTCGTGTCGCCCCTTGGTGGCGTCGCTGGCGGATTTGCCGCAGGGCGCGGTGGTGGGGTCGTCGTCGCTGCGCAGGCGCGCACAGTTGCGGTTGCGCAGGCCGGATTTGCAGGTGGTGGAGTTTCGCGGCAACGTGCAGACCCGGATGAAGAAATTGCAGGACGGCGTGGCGCAGGCGACCTTTCTGGCGATGGCGGGGCTGAACCGGCTGGGCATGGCGCATATGGCGCGGGGCGCGGTCGAGGTGACCGATATGCTTCCGGCGGTGGCGCAGGGTGCGATCGGGGTAGAGCGGCGGTTGGCCGATGACCGGGTAGCCGCGTTGCTGGCGGCGGTGCATCACGGACCGACCGGCGTGCGGCTGGCGGCAGAACGCGGGTACCTGGCGCGGTTGGACGGGTCGTGCGAGACGCCGATTGCGGGGCTTGCGGTGATCGAGGGGGATCAGATCTGGCTGCGGGGCGAGATTTTGCGGCCCGATGGGTCAGAGGCGATATCGGGCGAACGGCACGGGGCTGCGGCTGACGCCGGGGCCGTTGGGGTGGCGCTGGCCGAGGAGTTGCTCGCGGCGGCACCGAAGGGGTTTTTCGACTGGCATTGAGGCGGGGCGGTTATTGAATAGAGTGCAAGCCGAAGGGGCTTGCACGTTGTTTATGCGAAGAACGCGGGGGCGTTCCGCCCCCACGCATATTTGCAAAAGCAAATCTGCGCTCCCCCTGAGGATATTTTCGCAAAGGGGATATCAGTCTTGGGCGCGCAGCGTTTGGGCGGGGCGGGTGGCCAAGGGTGCCCAGGCGAAGGCGAGGCCTGCGAGCAGGGTGGCGAGGATGCCGCCTGCGATGATGGCGGCGGCGGAAAGCGGCTCGAACTCGTAGGGCGCGTCCATCACCCAGACCATGGTGGCCCATCCCGCAAGGCTGCCTGCGACCGTGGCGACCACGCCTGCGGCGGCCCCCATCAGGGCGGACCGCAGGGCGAAGCTGGCGAGGATGCGGGGGCGGGTGGCGCCGAGGGTTTTCAGGATGGCGGCCTCGTACACCCGGGCGCGGGTGCCTGCGGCGGCGGCGCCGATCAGGACGACAAAGCCGGTCAGCAGGGTGGCGGCTGCGGCCCAGGCAGTGGCGGTGGCGATGGCCCCCAGGGCCTCGGTCACGCGGTCTACCGCCTCGCGGATGCGGATGGCGGTGATGTTGGGCCAGGTTTTGGTCACGTCTTTCAGGAGCGCCGCCTCTGCCGAAGGCGGGGCGTAGACGGTGGCGATGTTGGTGTGGGGGGCACCTTGCAGAGCGCTCGGGTTCATCGCGATCACGAAACCCATGCCGGCGCTGGAGAAATCCACCTCGCGGAAGCTGGTGATGGTGGCGGTGATGTCGCGGCCAAGGATGTTGACGGTCAGTTTGTCACCGAGTTTGAGGCCGATCTCAGCGGCTTCCTCGGCGGCAAAGCTGATCTGCGGATCGCCGGTGTAATCTGCGGGCCACCATGTGCCTGCGGTGATCTTGGTGCCCTCGGGCGGGGTGGCGGCATAGGTCAGGCCCCGGTCGCCGCGCACGACCCAGTGGTCGGTCAGTTCCGTCGCCGTGCGCCCGTTGATTTGCGTCACGACACCGCGCAGCATCGGGGCGCTTTCGATTTTGGTGACCTCAGGGTTTGCCTGCACGCGGGCGAGGAAGGGGTCGATCTGGTCGGGCTGGATGTCGATGAAGAAGAAGGCGGGGGCGCGGTCGGGCAGGTCCATCGCGATGGACCGGCGCAGGTTGCTGTCGATCTGGCCGACGGCGGCAAGGACGGACAGGCCGAGGCCGAGGGAGAGGATGACGGAGGTCGCCTCGGACCTAGGGCCGCCGATGGAGGCCAGCGCAAGGCGCAGGGGGACGCGGCCTTGGGTCAGAGGTGGTGCGGGCGGTTTTGCGGGCGAGTTTGCGCAAACCGCGCGCGGCGAGGGCGAGGATCACGAGGGCGGCCAGCACGCCACCAGCGGCGCTGAGCGCGAGGGTGGGGATGCCGGACAGGATGGTTGCCCCGCCGATCAGCAGGATTGTCAGGGCGGCGAGGGCGGCAAGGTAGATCGGTTTGGGGCGCGGAGAGGGGCCGTCGCCACCCCGGTAAAGGGCGGCTGCGCGGACGCTTTCGGTGCGGGCCAGCGGCCAGAGGGTGAACAGCAGGGCGGTGGTCAGGCCGTAGAACGCGGCCTCGGCCAGCGGTTTGGCGGCAAGGGTGATGTTGGCGGGGAAGGGGAGTTGGGCCTCGATGATGGGGGCCAGCAGCAGGGGGACACCGCCGCCAAGGATCAGGCCGATCAGGGTGCCGAGGGCGGCGAGGATGGCGATCTGGGTCAGGTAGATGCGGAAGATCAGGGCGCCTTCGGCGCCAAGGGTTTTCAGCGTGGCGATGGTGGCGATTTTGCCTTCCAGATAGGCGCGCACGGCGGAGGACACGCCGACACCGCCGACGGCGAGGCCTGCAAGGCCGACCAGCACCAGAAAGCTGCCGATGTTGGTGACGAAACGCTCGATCCCCGGGGCGGCGCGGCGGCTGTCGGACCAGCGCATGCCCTTGTCGCGGAAGGCGGCCTTGGCTTGCGCTTCCAGCGTTTCCAGATCGGTGCCGGGGTTGAGCAACAGGCGGTATTCGGTCTCATACAAGCGAACCGGGGGCGATGAGGCCGGAGCCTTGCAGCGCGTCAGTGCGTACGATGGTGCGCGGGCCGAGGGTGAAGCCTGCGGTGGCCGAGTCTGGTTCGCGCAGCAGGGCGGCGGTCAGGCGGAAGGTCTGGGTGCCAAGGGTGAAGCTGTCGCCGATGGACAGCGACAGGCGGTCGATCAGGACCGGGTCCATCACAGCGCCGGGCAGGTCAGTGGTGGCAAGGGCCTGCGGCCAAGGGGATGGCGGGGTCGAGGGTGACGGTGCCGGTCAGGGGGTAGTTGGCGTCCACCGCCTTGATCTGGGTCAGGGCGGCGTCATCGGGGATCACGGCCATGGACCGGAAATCGACGACTTCCGAAATGCCGGTGGCGATGGTGGCCATGTAGGCGCGTTCGGCATCGTCAGCGAAGCGGTAGGTGAATTCCATCTGGGCATCGCCGCCGAGCAGGATCGAGCCTTGGTCTTGCAGTCCCGACTGGATGGCAGACCGCAGAGTGCCGACGGCGGCGATGGCGGCGACGCCAAGCGCGAGGCAGGCGAGGAAGATGCGAAAGCCGCGCAGGCCGCCACGGAGTTCGCGGCGGGCGATGGTGAACGCGAGGCTCATTCGGCAGCGGCTTTCATGGCGTCCGGCGCGATCAGGCCATCGGCGAGGCGGATGACGCGGGAACAGCGGGCGGCAAGCTCGGGCGAATGGGTGACAAGCACCAGCGTGGCCCCGTGGCGGTCGCGCAGCCCAAACAGCAGGTCCATGATCGCCTGCCCGTTCGCGCCATCCAGATTGCCGGTGGGTTCATCGGCCAAAAGGATCGCGGGGCGGCCCACGGCGGCGCGGGCCAAGGCCACGCGTTGCTGTTCACCCCCGGACAACTGGCTGGGGTAATGGTCGATGCGGGGGCCAAGGCCGACAGCCTCCAGTTCCGCCTTGGCACGGGGGAAGGCATCGCGCGCCCCGGCCAGTTCCAGCGGGATGGCGACGTTCTCAAGCGCGGTCATGGTAGGGATCAGGTGGAAAGATTGAAACACCACCCCCATATTCCCCCTACGAAAACGTGCGAGCGCGTCTTCGTTCATCGCGGTAAGGTCTTGGCCAAGGGCCAGCACGGCCCCCCCGGTGGCGCGCTCCAACCCGCCCATCAGCATCAGGAGAGATGATTTGCCCGACCCAGATGGCCCCACCAGCCCCACCGTTTCGCCCCGGTCCACCCGCAAGGTGATGCCGCGCAGAATATCAACCGGGCCTGCATTGCCAGGCAGGGTCAGCCGGGCGTCGGTCAGCGAGAGGATGGCATCAGGCATGGGGGCAGTCCTTAAGTCCGTGTGCAGCCTTGGATATGGCGTCGGGCGGACCTTGCGCAATGCCGCTGCGGCATTGATTTTGACAGGCGGCGCGGTTTTTGCCGAACCGGTGACGATTGTGGCACTGGGGGACAGTCTGACGGCAGGATACGGCCTGCCCGCAAAACAGGGGTTTGTCCCGGTGCTGGAGGCATGGCTGCGGGCGAAGGGCGCGGATGTGGAGGTGCAGAATGCGGGGGTGTCGGGCGATACGACGGCGGGGGGGCTGGCGCGGGTGGGCTGGGCCTTGGGCGACGATACCGATGCGGTGATCGTGACCTTGGGCGGGAACGACATGCTGCGGGGGCTGGACCCGGCGTCGTCGAAGGCTTCGCTGGACGGGATTTTGCGCGAAGTTAAGGCGCGGGATTTGCCGGTGCTGCTGGTGGGGATACAGGCCTTGGGCAATTACGGGCCGGGGTATCGTAAGGCGTTCGACGGCATGTATGGTGAATTGTCGGCGCAATATGGCACCCTGCTGGCCCCCAGTTTTTTCGACGGGCTGTATGCGGCGGGCGGGGATTTCGCCGATCCGGCGACGCTGGCCCCCTATATGCAGGCGGATGGCATCCACCCCAATGCCGAGGGTGTGGTGAAGATCGTCGAGGCTTTGGGGCCGAGGGTGCTGGAACTGGTGGCGCGGGTGAAGTGACGATCAGGGTGCGGCCATCTGAAACTCGGTTTCGATAATGATCTCGACCTTGTCGCCAACGCCCATGGTGGTGCCGGGGGCGGGCACGCCGTAGCCCATGCCAAAGTCACTGCGCAGCAGGCTGCCGGTGGCGGAAAAGCCGATGCGCGCGCCGCCCGGGTCCATCGGGTGGCTGCCGTAGCCGCCGTTATAGGTGGCAGTCAGAGTGACGGGTTTGGTCACGCCATGCAGCGTAAGATCGCCGGTGACGGTGGCGGTGTTCGTGCCTGTCAGGGTGATGGCAGTGCTGGTGAAGGTCATGGTCGGGTATTTTGCGGTATCAAGAAACGTCTCGCCCGCGATCAGCGCGTTGAAATCCAGCGCCGGGTCTGGGTAGTGGGTTTCGATTGAGGCCGGATCAACCGAGGCTTTGAGGGTCATGGTTTCGGGGGCGGCGGGGTCAAACGTCAGCGTGCCGTCCATTTTGGTGAACAGGGCGGTGTAGTTGGAATAACCCAGATGGCTGACGCGGAACAGCAGGCGGGTATGCGACAGGTCCATGCTGTAGGTGCCTGCGACCGGCGGCGGCAGGTCTTGGGCTGCCACATCTTGCGGGAACAGGGTAAGCGGTGCCACCATCAGGGCGGCGGCAAGGCACAGGATGCGGAGCATGGGTGGGATCCATCAGTTAGTTGATTGGCTAAGTGATGACAGGATCGGGGAAGCGGGTCAAGCATCCGCAAAGGGGAGTGGCGGATGGACGCTTTAACGGATTTTGCGGCGGTGCTGGGCGCGGCCCATGTGCTGACCGGGGCGGATATGGCGCGCTATGCCCGCGATTGGATGGGCAAATATCAGGGCCAGCCTTTGTGTGTGCTGCGGCCTGCCGATACGGCGCAGGTCGCCGCTTGCGTGCAAGTGGCGGCGCGGCATGGGCTGGCGGTGGTGCCGATCGGGGGAAATACCGGGCTGGTCGGTGGCACGATGACCATGGGTGGCGTGATGCTGTCGCTGGAGCGGTTGAACCGTATCCGCGAAGTGCGCACCGACGCGCGCGTGGTGGTGGCCGAGGCGGGCGTGGTGCTGACCCGGTTGCACGAGGCGGCAGAGTCTGCGGGGTTGTTTTTTCCGCTGTGGTTTGGCGCGCGGGGGTCGGCGATGCTGGGGGGCGTGTTGTCCACCAATGCGGGCGGGTCGAACGTGCTGCGCTATGGCTCGACCCGGGCCTTGTGTCTGGGGATGGAGGTGGTGCTGGCCGATGGGCGGGTGCTCAACCTGATGTCGGCACTGCACAAGGACAATTCGGGCTACAGCCTGCGCGATCTGTTCATCGGGGCGGAAGGCACGCTGGGCATCATCACGGCGGCGGTGATGAAACTGGTGCCCGCCCCCTTGGCCCATGCGACGGCGACGGTGGCGGCGCGGTCCTTGCCCGACGCGCTGGTGCTGTTGAACCGGATGCAGGCGGCGACGGGCGGGCGGGTTGAGGCGTTCGAGTTCATGCCCACCACCTATTCGCGCAGGCTGGCGCAGGTGCGGCCTGATCTGGGGCTGCCGTTTGATGTCATTCCCGAGGTGACGATCCTGATCGAGGCGGGCACCACGGTGGTGGCCGAGGCCGCGCCGGATGCCGACGGTGGGGTGCCGCTGGTCGGCGTGCTGGAAGGCGTGCTGGCCGAGATGCTGGACAGTGGGCTGATCACCGATGCCGTGATTGCCCGGTCCGAGGCGCAGCGGCGCGTGATGTGGGCACGGCGTGAGGCGGCCGCAGAGATCACCGCAGGCATTCCGCGCGCGGTGGACACCGATGTCTGCCTGCCGCTGGATGCGGTGGCACCGTTCCTGACCACGGCCTTGCAACGGCTGGTGGGGCTGGATGCGGGGATGACCAGCCTGACCGTGGGCCATCTGGGCGACGGCAACCTGCATTTCACCGCCTTTCCCAGCCAGGACGGACTGACAGACCGGGTGCTGGAAATTGTCGAGGATGTGGTGGCGGAACTGGGTGGCAGTTTCTCGGCAGAGCATGGAGTGGGCCTGTCGAAACTGCCCTCGATGCGCAGGCGCAAGGATGCGGTGGCGCTGGACGTGATGCGGGCGATCAAGGCGGCGCTGGACCCCGACGGGCGGATGAATCCTGGCAAGGTTGTGCCTGGGTAGAGGGTGGTTGTGGGGATGGGCGAACCCTGCGCGGGGCGCAGGAACCGCCCATCCTACGGGTCAATGCGGCATCGCACAGCCTACTCGCCCGCTACGGTGCGCAGTTCCAGTTGCAGGATGCCGGGCGCGAGGCCTGTGGTGTCTTCCTCCAGCCCCACAGCGCCCCGGGTGGTTTCGCCAAACCCCGCATCGCGCAGCGCGAGCGACAGGGCGGACCCCGCACCCCGGGTCAGTTCCACGCTAGGTTGCGCCAGAAAGGACAGGTCTTCGACCGGGCTTTGCGGCAGGGCCGGGGTCAGCACCACAACCATGCGCTCCTGCCCCAGCACATCACCGCCGATCTTGAACAACCCTTTTTTCAGCACGTCGCCCGGTTGCAGCCGCCCGGAAAACCAATGGCTGATGGCATAGTCGGCAGCCACATACAGTACGTTCACATCCACCGGCACATCCATGTTGTTCTGCGCCAGCACATGCACCTCATCCTCGGGCAGCAGGGTGGGCACTGGCGCTGCGGGCAGGGCGTGCAGGGTGCGGTCGGTGGGGGTGCGGGTCTGCATTTCCACCGTCACATCCAGACTGCCCGCCCCAACGGCGGCCCCCAGTTTCAGCAGGTTCAGCGCGCGGCCCATGCCGCCCAGGGTCTGACCCATCGCCAATGCCAGATCTTCGGGCGACTTGTCGGCAGTGCTGATCGACGGCGTTGTGGCAAGATCGCTGGCAAGCCCGGTGCCGGGCAGCAGCCAGATTGCATCAGGGCGCGGGCTGTCGGGCAAGACCGCCAGCACCACATCGGCGTCGGTGCCCTCTGGCACAAAGGCAAGACGCGGGCCCGCCTCGACAAGCGCCATCGCTGCGGTCAGGGCATCGGCGGGCGCAGTGCCGGGGGTGGGCAGGGCGACGGTCAGGGTGAAATCCAGATCATCGGCCAGTTTGCGCAGCATCACCCCGCGCGGCAGATCGGCGGGCAGGGTCTTGCCGTCATAGTCAACCGGGGTGGCGGTGGCGGTAAAGGTGTCCGCCGTGGCGATCTGGGCATAGCCCAAGGCGGCATCGGTGGCATCGGCGGCAGAGGCCATCACCGCCAGCATATCGCCCGGGGCCAACCCGTGCAGGGTGCCCGCCGCAAGGCTGAATCCCCCCTCAATCGGCACGCCCACCCATTGCGCCACCCGGCCCCCACCCGCCCCGCCAAACACCACCCGGTCAAGATCGCCCTCAAACAGCGGCGTGCTGCGGGCGAGGTTTTGCACCGCGTATTTGCGCAGCACCTCGGACGCGACCTGTCCATAGGTCGCCCCCGGATACTCGGCGAGGGTTTCTATCAGCGCATAGGTGAACACACCCTGCGGTTTGCGCCCCGGTTTGCCCTTCGGCAGGTTCTTTTCGGGCGTCACTTCATTGGTCTGGGCGGCGAAAAAGGCGACAAAACTGCCCTTGCCACTGCCCGCATCAAACGGCGCCTCGGCCCCGGCACGGGGGTCTGGCAGGGCGCGGGTCTGCACCCCGGCAATGTCGATCCCCAAGGCCTCGGGCGGCAGTTGGCGGCTGCGCACTTCCTCGTCACCCGATGGCCCTGCCCGGGTGACGGTGCCGGAATGGCAGCTGTCAAACACCGCCCAGACATCAGCCCCGCCTGCGCGAAGCGAGTCGATCATCAGGCCGATCTCATCATCCACCAGTGCGTTATCGACATGGCCGGTTGAATCATCCCACGGGCCAATGTCGGTGGGCAGGAACAACTCGTCCAGACCGTCAAGTTCGGTCGCAGGGTCTGCGGCGGGGGCTTGGGTGCCGTGGCCCGAAAAATGCAGATAGACGAAATCCCCCGGGGCCACGCGGGCCGCAAGGTCGGCCATTGCCCCCCGGATGGCTTCAAGGGTGGGGGGCGTCTGGCCCGCGCCATTGGTCAGCACGGTGATATGGTCGGGCGCAAAGGGCACCGGGGCTGCGGTGGCAAGATAGGTCGCCACCAGCGCCACATCGTTGGACGGGCCTTTCAGCCAGTATTGTGCATCAAGGTTGGGGTAATCATTCGCCCCGATCAGCAGAGCATAGTTTTCCCGCGCCATCGCCGGGCCGCAAACGCACAGGCACAGCGCAACCCACAGCGCCCGCATCAATTGGTCATCAACGCATAATTCGCGCCCGCTGGCCCCTTGTTATCGACCTTGAGGGTGAATGACCCCGCCGCATCCGGGGTCCAGCCGCAATAGGCGATGTGCGACACGTCGGTATCCGAACAGACCAGCCGCCCCTTTCCATCGGTGATGGTCAGGTTGAGGTTGGTCGAGGATTTCGCCTCGACATACACCTCGGCATATTCGCCGCCAATAAAGGCAATCGGCGGATAGGTGTCGTGCCCGCCATTGCCCAGCTTTCCGATGTTGTAAACCGGGCCAGAGGCGACGCCCTTGGTAGACTCTGCCCGGATGTCGCTGATCAGCCCCAGCAGGGCTTCGTCGCCAGCGGCAAGCGGTTCGGCCGTTGCCAGCATCTCCTCCCACCCCAAGGGCGCGTCGGTGGCGGCCTCACCATTGGTGGCTGCACGGTCCACCGGTTTGGGGGCGATCTGCTTGCGCAGTTTGGCGGCAGCCAGCATCAGAAGCGGGTCTTGCGCCGCCACCCCCGCTTCAAACAGCCGCGCCGACAGTTCGGCGGTTTTCACGGGTGACAGGGGGGCGGCAAGTACGGGCGTGGCGCTCAGCAACAGGGCGGCAAGCAAGGGGCGGATCATCGGCAACTCCGGCTATGCGATTGAAGCCAAGATGCGGCGGCAAAGGGGGTCTGTAAACCGACAAATCAAGGTGACAGGGTTTGTCATGTGATTGGTTCGGCCCGGGCTGTTAGGCATGCGACAACCCGGCCTTCACCCCGGCCTTCACAAGGACATGCCATGCCGATGCCCCACAAGACCCGCCCGCTTTGGTTGCCCGAACTCTGGGCCGCGCTGCTGGTGCTGCTGCTGATCTGGGCCATTCCTGTGGCTCAGGCGGCGACCCTGCCGCCACCCCCGCTGGACCGGGCGATGCAGGCGGTGTTCACCGTGCGCAGCGCCGATACCGGGGCGCGGCTGCTAGGGTCGGCGTTCCTGTGGGGCGATGCGGGGGCGGTGGTGACGGCGGCGCATGTGCTGGGCGATGCGCGGGATGTGCGGCTGACCGGGGCGGACGGGCGGATGGAAACTGCCGCGGTGATTGCGGTCGATGTGGTGCGTGATGTGGCCGTGCTGGCGGTCGCACCGGGGCGGCAGGGGTTGCGGGCGGGGGATGTGCCGGGGTTGGGGGCTGCCGTCTATGCGCTTGGGCGCGCCCTTGGGGGCGGAGTTTTCGCTGACGTCTGGGGTGATCTCGGCCCCCGCGCGGCAGGTAGAACCTGCGGTGCCGCTGCGCCTGATGCAGCATGACGCGGCGGTCAATCCAGGGTCGTCGGGCGGGCCGTTGGTCGATGCGGCGGGGCGGCTGGTGGGCATGAATGTGCGCATCGCCGATGGCAGCCGCATGTTTGTCGGCATCAGCTATGCCATCGGTGCTGCCGATCTGGACCGGATCGTGGCGGGGCTGTTGGATGGTTCGGCGCAGCCCTACCCGGCGCTCGGCCTGCGGGGGCGGGCGGTGGAGGGTGCGGTGGCTGGGGCGCTCGGGCTGGCCCCGGGCGGTGTGCTGGTTGATGCCGTCGATCCGGGCGGGCTTGCGGCAACCTCGGGCCTGAGGCCGGGCGATGTGATGCTCGCGGTGGACCGAGTGGCATTGACCGCACCGGGCGATCTGGCCTTTGCGGTCGAGGCTGCGCTGCCAAAGGGCGAGGCCGATGTGGCCGTGTTGCGGGGCGGCAAATCGCTGGTGGTGATGCTGGCGTTGACAGCGCCTGAGGTGGCACCTGTGCCACCCAAAGGGCCAGACAGCTTCGATCTGGCGCAACTGGGCCTTGTGATGGATGGCCCTCGCGTTGGCCCCTTGGCTGAAGGGTCGATTGCCGCGCAGGCGGGGTTGGCTGCGGGTGACACCATTCTGGCGGTGAACGGGCAGGGCGCTGCCCTGCCACAGACGATCCGCGCACCGCTGCTGCTGCGGCTGGCGGCACCAGACGGGCGCACCCGGCATGTGCTGCTGGACCCGTTCACCCCGGCCCAAGGCTTTCGCCCGGTGGGCGGGGCGAATGTGCTTGACCCGGCCGTGGTGGTGTTTTGAACTTGGGTGCCAAGGGGGACCGCAATGCAAGACCGTATCCTGATCATCGAGGATGACCCGCAGACCGCCGCCGCCGTCGCGGCGGAGGTGGCGGGGCTGGGCTATGCCGCCGACATTGCCACCACGCTGGACGACGGCATCGCCGCCGCCATCGCAGGCCAACACCCGGTGATCGTGCTGGACCGGATGCTGCCGGGCGGGGATGGCGTGCAGGCCATCGCCCGGATGCGGGCCGGGGGCGCGCAGGGGTTGATCCTTGTGCTGTCCGCACTTGGCCGCGCGGCGAACCGGGTGGAGGGGTTGGAAAAGGGGGCAGATGATTACCTGCCCAAACCCTTTGAGCCAGACGAGTTGCGCGCCCGCCTGCGCGCGCTGTTGCGGCGCGGCACGATGCAGGTGCTGGACAATGACCTGCTGGCCTTTGGCGATCTGGTCATCCGCCTGCGCGCCCGGACGGTGCATGTGCAAAACACCCATATCGCGCTGTCGCCCAAGGAGTTTGACCTGCTGACCTATTTCGCCCGCAATGCGGGGTTGGTTGTCACCCGCACGCAATTGCTGGCCTGCGTGTGGAACCTGCACTTTGACCCCGGCACCAATGTGGTGGACGTGCATGTGGGCCGACTGCGCCGCAAGCTGGAGGATGCCGGGTCCGTCGCCATTCAGACCGCGCGGGGCGAGGGGTATGTCTTTGCGCCCTTGCCGGTTGCGGTGTCTGAGTGAACGCATTCTCGGCCCGCGCCACCCTGCGGCTGGCGGCGGCGATGGCGGTAGCCGTCACGCTGCTGGCCTTGGCGGGTATGGGGCTGCAATACCGGCTGGTGCAGATGCGGCTGATGGCGGCCAGCGCCACATTGCTGGCAGCGGATCTGGAGGGGTTTGCCGCACTCTATGATCAGCGCCGGATCATCGCCCTGCGGCAGGCCATCCAGTACCGCGCCGATGCCGGGGCGGAGGAAATTGTGATGCTGCGCGACCGCGCGGGCGCGGTGCTGGCGGGCACCCGCGCCGATTGGCCGGATGGGATGGGCGCACGCGGGCAGGGGTTTGCGCCTGATCCTGCGGGGGTGGTGGTACTGGACGGCCAACGCTGGTTGACCGCCGCGCGCGATGTGCCGGGCGGGTTTTCCTTGCTGGTGGGGCGGTCGCTGGCCCCGATGGATGCCACGCTGGCCGCGATGCGGCGGGGAATGCTGGGGCTGGCGGTGCTGTTGCTGGCGGCGGGGGCCGGGGTCGGCTGGCTGGGCGCGCGATGGGTGATGCGCCGCATCGGGGCGGTGAACGCGCTGGCCGACCGGGTCGCGGCAGGCGATCTGCACGCCCGCCTGCCGGGTGACCGCAGCGCCGATGAGTTCGGCCTGCTGGAAACCCATGTCCACGCCATGCTGGACCGGATCGAAAACCTGAACCGCGCGACGCACCGCCTGTCTGACACCATCGCGCATGAACTGCGCACACCGCTGAACCGGATGCTGCTGCGGCTGGCCGATGTGCAAGGTCAGCCCGAGGTGACCGACGCCCTGCGCGCCGAGATACGCCAGGCCATCCGGGTGTTTGACAGCCTTCTGGATATCAGCCGGGCCGAGGCTGATCAGGGCAGCGGCGGGGGACTGGTGCCCGTCGATCTGGCAGGCGTGGCGGCAGAGGTGTGGGAACTGTATCAACCTCTTGCCGAGGATAAGGGGCTGGTGTGCCAAGCGGCCCTTGGCCCGCCCGCGATGATCCTTGGTGACCGCAACCTGATTGCGCAGATGCTGGCGAACCTGTTGGACAACGCGATCAAATATTGCCGGGTGGGCGATGCGCTGACCCTGTCGCTGACCGACGCAGGCGCGCGGCATTTGCTGCGACTGGCCGACACCGGCCCGGGCCTGCCCGAGGACATCAAGGCCGATGCGTTCGACCGCTTTACCCGCGCCGACCGCGACCGCGCCACCCCCGGCCATGGGCTTGGTCTGGCGCTGGTCCGCGCGATTGCCTTGCGCCATGGCGCGAAACTGGAGACTCCGGCGACTGAGGTCGGGTTTGTGCTGGAAATCGGCTGGCCCAAGGGTATGACTGACGCCTGACCCCCCGTTGCCTGACCCCGCGTTACATGAGGCTGCCCTTGCCCCCGATGAAATCCGCCCTGTTTGCCCTGATGCTGCTGGCCGGATGTGCGGCATGGAACAAACCGCTGAACCAACCGCTGGATCATGAAAACGCCTCGATTGTGAACATCACCGATGCCAGCATCGGCGACGGCGAATTGTATGTGGGCCTTGCGTTCTCGGGTGGCGGCATGCGGGCGTCGGCCTTTGCTTATGGCATGCTGGAGGAGTTGCGGGCGGCAGGCATCACCACCGCGTCGCCGAACGGGCTGCTGGATCATGTGCGGCTGGTGTCTGGCGTGTCAGGCGGGTCGGTCACAGCGGCGCAGTTCGGGCTGAACGGGCCGCAGGGGTTGGTCGGCTACCGCGAGCGGTTTCTGATCACCAATGCCGAAAAATACATGCTGAATTCGCCGTTCAATCCGTTGACCATCGTCAAGGGCCTGTCGGGCGGTGCCAACGGGCGGGCCACCTTTGGCCGCTATCTGGACGAGGTGCTGTTTCACAACGCAACCTTCGGCGATCTGCGCAAACGGTCGCGCATCAAGACATGGATCAACGCGACGGATATGGCGAACAACACGCCCTTCCTGTTCTCGCCCGAAACCTTTGATGCCCTGTGTTCCGACCTGTCCAAACTGCCGGTATCCGAGGCGGTTGCAGCCTCCGCCGCCTTCCCCTTGGTCTTTACCCCCATCGTGCTGGAGGCGCACCCGGGCGATTGCAACTACCGCGAACCCGACTGGCTGACCGCCGCCCGCTATAACCCCGAGGCCACGAGTGCCATGCGCGCCCATGCCCGCGCGCTGGAAAGCTATGCAAACCCGGCACAGGTGAAATTCGTCAAGCTGCTGGATGGCGGCATCACCGACAATTTCGGCACCACAGGGCTTGCGGTAGAACGCGCCCGCGCGCAGGCCCCCTATGCGCCGATGACCCCGGCCGAGGCCGTGCGGATGAAGCGCATGTTGTTTCTGGTCGCCAATGCGGGGGTCGAGGCCGATTACGGCTGGACCCAGAAAATCCCGGGGCCGGGGGGCGTGGGTCTGGGCATGTCAATCGCCACCGCGTCGATGAGTGCCGCCACCCGCTCCGGCTATGACGCGATGCGGGGGGAGCTCAAGCTGTGGGAGACCGAGCTGATCGAGTGGCGTTGTGCCCTGCCGATGGCCGAGGTCCGCCGCTTGCGCGGGTCCACCGAGGGCTGGGACTGCGCCGATGTAAAGCTGTTCGTGGGGCAAGCGAGTTTTGAGGGCGTGCCAGCCCCGATGCGCGACAAGCTCAACAAGGTGCCGACCCGGCTGCGGCTGAAAACCGACGAGGTGGATATGGTCATTCAGGCCGGGCGGATCGCGACCAAGGCGACGCCGGAATTCAACGGCTTTCTGGCCTCCCTATCGGGCAATGACGTGGATGCCCGGATCGCGCAGGGCATCGCCGTGGGCGGCAGGCGGGTGGCACCCTTAGGGAATTAGCGCCTGCCGGGTGCGGAAGATGGTCGCAATCGCCCATCCTACGCCCTGACGGCAATCCTCCGCAGGATGGGCAATCTGCCCATCCCCCTCAATTCGTCATCAGATAATAACTGTTCCGCGACGACCCGCCATTCTGCACGGTTACATAGAAGTACCCGTTCCACGACGGCACAAAGTCGCAATACACCTTGTCCGACCAACTGACGTCATAGCAGATGGTGTTGCCGTTTTCATCGGTCACCAGCACGTCAAGGTTGGCGTCGCCATCGCCCAGCACGGCAATCTCGGCATAGCTGTCGCCATAGAACGGCACCTCCCACACATCCGACTGCCCGGCAGGCAGGCGCGACAGCCATTCCACCGCCCCGCCGACCCGGCCGCGTGATCCTTCGGCCTCGGCATCCTCGATGAGGCCTGCCAGCACATCATCCTCGCCCGCCAACTCCTTGGCCTTGGCCATCATCGCGGCAGCAGTCACGGGGGCATCGGCGGCCCCTTCCTCGTCCGCGGCAGGCGCGTCACCCTTGGTGTCTTTCTTGATATCGCCGCCTTCCTTGACCGCGACCGACCCGGCCAGCTTGGCCGCCGTCAGCACGGTCAGCGCGTCGCCATTCGCCACGCCCACGGCATAGAGATCCTGCGCCATCGCCAGCGCCTTGGCCCCGCCGGGGGTGCCGGTGGCCTTGGTGTTCACGTTGGGTCCGGATTTGTCCTGCGCCCAAACTGGAGCCGCAAGCCCGACAACCGCAGCAGAGGCAAGCACGAGGGAAAGGGATTTTAGCGTCATGTCGATGTGTTCCTGTTAAAGCCCCTCAACCGGGGCAGAATGGCGTCTACAGGACCGGACTGTCGCATTGGCGGGCAGGTTTGGATAGATGGTTTAGCATGACAAGTGCTGTCATCCGGGCCTTCCGGTGGCAGTGGTTTTTCGGTTAGGTGGGGGGCGACAGAAAACGGGGGAGTGTGCAGGATGCAGGCGATTTTGGAACGGCTGATGGCGTTTGATACGGTCAGCGCCAAGCCCAACATCGCGCTGATGCACTATGTGCAGGGGGTGCTGGCCGAGGCGGGCATTGCCTCAACCCTGATCCCTGATGCCAGCGGCGGCAAGGCCAACCTCTACGCCACCATCGGGCCTGCGGGGATGGGTGGCGTGATGCTGTCAGGCCATACAGATGTGGTGCCAGTGGACGGGCAGGTCTGGTCGGTACCGCCCTTTGCGCTGACGATCAGGGACGGGCGGTTCTACGGGCGGGGGGCTGCTGACATGAAGGGCTTTGTCGCCTGCGCCATTGCCGCCATGGTCGAGGGGGCCAGCCGCCCGCTGAAGGTGCCGCTACATCTGGCGCTGTCCTATGACGAGGAGGTCGGCTGCATGGGCGTGGGGTCGTTGATCGACATGCTGGCAGAGGCCCCGGTGCGCCCGGCGATGTGCATCGTGGGCGAACCCACGGGCATGCAGGTCGCCACCGGCCACAAGGGCAAGATCGCCCTGCGCGCGACCTGCGTGGGCCGCGAAGGCCATTCGGCGCTGGCCCCGATGGCGCTGAACGCGCTGCATCTGGCGGCGGATTTTGTCAACGGAGTGCGGGCGTTGCAGGCACGGGTTGCCACCTCTGGCCTGCGCGACGGCGATTATGACGTGCCCTATTCCACGATCCATGTCGGCAAGCTGAACGGCGGCGTGCAGGTTAACATCGTGCCCAATACGGCGGTGATCGACTTTGAAATCCGATCCTTGGCGGGCGAGGATACCGACGCCCTGATCGCCGATCTGCACACCGTGGCCGAGGCCATCGTGGCCCCCCTGCGCCCCGACTTCCCGGAGGCCGCCATCCATATCGAGCGCCTGTGGGACTACCCCGGCCTTGGCACCCCGTCCGATGCGGGCGTGGTGAATTTCGTGAAATCCCTGACCGGGGCGAATGGCACAATCAAGGTGGCCTTCGGCACCGAAGGCGGCCTGTTCCACACAAGGCTCGGCATCCCCACCGTGATCTGCGGCCCGGGGTCGATGGCCCAAGGCCACAAGCCCGACGAATATGTCAGCACTGAACAGATGGCCCGCTGTCAGGCGATGCTGGCTGAACTGCTGCTGCGGCTGGAGGAGGGGACGACCGCCTAGCCCCATCCCCTTTGCGAAAATATCCCACGGGGGTGAGCGCGGAACGCGCGAGGGGGGTGTGAACCCCCCTTTTCTGTTTCCCCGACCACCGGTCGTAGGATGGGCAATCTGCCCATCTTCCCCACCCGATAACCGCTACCCCCCTACCGGGTTCAGCGCCTTGTTATACGGCTTCCAATCCGCAATATCCGGGTAATACCGCTTGCGCCATTCCCGCACCTTGGGGTTCATCACCCGTCGCCACAGCGGCGGCACCATCGCGGCCATCGTCATCACCGGATAGCCGTAGGGCAGTTGCGGGGCATCGTCCGGCCCATAGGTCTGCAACAGCGGAAAGCGGCGGTCGGGTTTGTAGTGGTGGTCCGAATGGCGTTGCAGATTGATCAGCAGCCAGTTTGACGCGCGGTGGCTCGCGTTCCACGAATGGCGCGGCAAGACGTGTTCGTATTTGCCATTGCCCAGATGCCGCCGGGTCAGCCCGTAATGTTCGATGTAATTGACCAGTTCCAACTGCCAGACCGCGACCGCCGCCTGATAGACGAACAGCCCCAGCCCCATCCAGCCGCCAAGCGCCAGTGCCAGCCCCAGAAACCCCGCCTGCAACGCCGCATAGCGCCAATAGGGGTTGGTCCGGTGCCACCACGGCAAGCCCCCGCCGCGCCAGCATCGCCACTTCGGCCTTCCAGGCAGACCGATGACACCCCACCAACACACGCGGAAAGAACCGATGAAACCCTTCGTTATACCGCGCCGTCACCGGGTCGCGCGGGGTGCCCACATGCAGGTGATGCACCCGCAGATGTTCAGACCGGAAGTGCGAATACAGCACCGAGGCCAGCAGCAGATCGCCCAGCCAGCGTTCGAGTTTGGATTTCTGGTGCATCAGCTCATGGCTGTAGTTGATGCCGATGGTTCCTGACACCACACCCATGCCAAAGAACAGCCCAACCTTTTCAAGCCCGCCCAGATTGCCCGCGCGCGGCACATACCACAGCATGAAACACAGCAGCATGACCTGCACCGGAAACCAGATCAGCGTGATCAGGCGGTGCAGGAACAGATCATCCTCCGGCGTCTCAACGTCGGCATTGGCCCCATGCGGCCCGGTCAGCGCGTCCAGCACCGAAAACAGCCCCCAAGAATACAAGGGCAGCAACAGCACTGTCCACCCACCCACCCCCATGCCGATGAACGCCATAGGCACCATGCCAAGCGACAACCAGAACGGCAGGGCATTTGGGGGCTTGGTCATCGGTGGCATCCTTTGGCAGTCAGCATGGCGTCCCCTATCCCCTCAACGCGGCAAAATTGCGGAGGCCGCAAGATCATGCGCCTTACGCATCACGGTCGGCAGATCGCCCGGGCGGAAATCATTGGCGGCCACAAACTGCCCCCGCGTTGGGTTGGCGGCGGTTTCTGCCACCATCACCCGTCAGGATCAGATGGAAATGGGTAAAGGTGTGGCGCACCTCGCCCACCTTGACCCAATCGGCGTCCATCGGGGCCTCGCCGCCGCCGCCATCCCACCCATCGCCGCAAAACCCCAGCATGCCCCCCAGCAACCCCCGGTCCGCCCGCGTTTCCACCAGCCAGTCGCCGCGCCTGCGCGCAATCCAGACCACACCCTGCCGCACGGGTTTTGCCGGCTTTGGCGGTCTTGCGCGGCAACTCGGCCTGTATCCCCAAAGCCCGCGCCTGACAGGGGGCCATCCAGGGGCAAATCCCGCAGGCCGGGTTGCGCGGTGTGCAAATGGTGGCACCAAGGTCCATCACGGCCTGGGCATAATCGCCGGGGCGCAGGGCGGGCGTCAGCCCCGCCGCCAACCGGGTCAGTTCCCCCTTGGCGGCGGGCAACGGCACCTCAACCGCGAACATCCGCGCCATCACCCGTTCCACATTGCCATCCACCACCACGGCCGGCTCGTCATAGGCGATCGAGGCTATGGCCGCTGCGGTGTAGGGCCCGATGCCCGGCAGGGTCAGCAGGCCCGCATAACTGCCCGGAAACACGCCACCCAGCCCCGCCACCGCACGCGCACAGGCCAGCAGATTGCGCGCCCGGGCGTAATAGCCAAGCCCCGCCCATTCGGCCATCACATCGGCATCTGCCGCCGCCGCCAGATCACCCACCGTCGGCCAGCGGGCGACAAAACGCAGGAAATACGCCCGCACCGCCGCCACGGTGGTTTGCTGCAACATCACTTCCGACAGCCAGACGCGGTAGGGGTCAGGCCGCACACCTGCCTTTTTGTCGGTGGGCATCACCCGCCACGGCATCACCCTTGCATGGGTGTCATACCAGCGCAGCAGATCGTCCACAGCCGTTCCCGTATCGTCACGCAATCTTTATGCCTTTCGTGCAGATGCCCTACTGGCACCCTGCGCCCTGTGCGGTAAGATAGGGGCGAACACAGCTCAGGACCAGATGCCGCGCAAACCCAGCCAATCCCCAAACACCCGCCGGATGCGCGGGTTCGAGGCTGCCGCAGGGCTGGTGCGCGACCCCATTCGCGCGGTGGGCGAGGCGCGGGGTTTTGCCGTCGCCCGCCTGTTGACCCATTGGGCCGAGGTGGTGGGCGACCAGACCGCCGCCATCACAAGGCCCGTCAAGATGGGCTATGGGCGGGACGGCATGGGGGCCACGCTGACCCTGCTGGTGTCATCCGCCCACGCGCCGATGGTGCAGATGGACCTGCCAAGGCTCAAGGAACGGGTCAACGCGGTCTATGGCTACAACGCCATTTCGCGCATCAGCCTGACCCAGACCGCCCCCACCGGCTTTGCCGAAGGGCAGGCGAGTTTCACCGCCGCCCCGAAAACCACGCCAGCCCCGGACCCTGTGATTGCAGCACAGGCCGCAGCCACCGCCGAAGGGGTCACCGACCCCGGCCTGAAAGCCGCCCTTGCGGCATTGGCCCAGAACATCTTAACGCGCCGCAAGGCAGCAGAAGGCACCAAAGAATGATCCACACTGTCAAAGCCACCCTCCTCGCCGCCGCCCTGTCGCTGACAGGCTTTGCGGCATTCGCGCAGGAAACCACCACCGCGCCCGCCGCCGCCCCGGCTGAAGTTACCGACATGTCGATCGGCGACCCGGCGGCCAAGGTGCAGATCATCGAATACGCCAGCTTTACCTGCCCGCATTGCGCGAACTTCCATGAGACCGCGTTCAAGCCGCTGAAGGCCGAATACATCGACACCGGCAAAGTCCATTTCACCCTGCGCGAAGTGTATTTCGACCGCTACGGGTTATGGGCTGCGATGATGGCCCGCTGTGGGGGTGAGATGAAGTATTTCGGCGTGGCCGACATTCTGTTTTCCACCCAGAAAGACTGGGCAGCCTCGGATGATGCCAATGTCGTGGTCGGCAATCTGAAAAAGATCGCCCTGACCGCTGGAATGGATGGGGCAGCCGTCGATGCCTGCATGAAGGACGGGGCCAATGCGCAGGCGCTTGTCACCCGGTTTGAAACCAACATGGCCGCCGACAAGGTGGAAGGCACGCCCACCTTCTTCATCAACGGCGTCAAGCAAAGCAACATGTCCTACGCCGATCTGAAGGCGCTGATCGACACCGAACTGGCCAAGTAAATGACGCCCCTGCACGGCATCCGGGTCATTGAGCTTGCGCGTATTCTGGCTGGCCCCTGGGCTGGTCAGACCCTTGCCGATCTGGGCGCGGATGTCATCAAGGTCGAGGCTCCAGAAGGCGACGATACCCGCCGCTGGGGCCCCCCCTTCATCGACCATGAAGGTGAGAGGTCTGCCGCCTATTTCCACGCCACCAACCGGGGCAAGCGCAGCATCACCTGCGATTTCCGCACGCCCGAAGGGCAGGCGCAGGTGCGCGCTCTGGTTGCCGATGCGGACGTGGTGATCGAGAATTTCAAGGTTGGCGGCCTTGCGAAATACGGGCTGGACTACGCCAGCCTTGCGGCGGTCAACCCGCGTCTTATCTATTGTTCCATCACCGGCTTTGGCCAGACCGGCCCCTATGCCCATCGTGCAGGCTATGATTTCATCATCCAAGGCATGGCAGGCGTGATGAGCGTGACAGGCAGCCCCGAAGGTCAGCCGCAAAAAGTGGGGGTCGCGGTTGCTGATATCACCACCGGCGTCTATGCCGCGACCGCCATTCTGGCCGCCATCATTCAGCGCCACACCACGGGGCAGGGCCAGCATATCGACATGGCGCTGATGGATGTGGCCACGGCCCTGATGGCCAACCAGTCGATGAACTATCTGGCCAGCGGCACCGCCCCCACCAAGATGGGCAATGCCCACCCCAACCTCGCGCCCTATGCCGTGTTCGACTGCGCCGATGGCTGGATCATCCTTGCCACCGGCAATGACGGCCAATACCGCCGCCTCTGCGCGATCCTTGGCTTGGCTGATATGGCGACAGATGCGCAATACCTGACCAACGCCGACCGCATCGCCAACCGCGTCACCCTGACAGATCGCATCACCGCCGTGACCCGCACATGGACCAAGGACGCCCTGCTGGCGGCGTGTGAGGGGGAAGGCGTCCCCGCAGGCCCGATCAACGATCTGGCCGAGGTGTTCGCTGACCCGCAGGTCGTGGCCCGCCAGTTGCAGATCGCGCCGGGCGGCGTGCCGGGTGTGCGCTCGCCCATGACGTTTTCTGGCGCAGAACTGGCCCTCGACCGCCCCTCACCCCGGCTGGGGCAGCATCAGGATGACATCGCCCCCCACTTGTGAAATCCTGCGTTTCGGGCCATGGTCACCTGAATATTTCAGGGGGCTTTGATGACATTCGACGATATTTCCGGCGGCAATGCGGTGTTCATTGCCATCGCTGTTTTCCTGATATTCTGCGTCTTTCTGGGCGTCCGCATCGTGCCGCAAAGCGAAAAGCATGTGGTCGAACGGTTTGGTCGCTTTCGCGCGGTGCTTGGCCCGGGCGTCAACTTCATCGTGCCGTTTCTGGACAGGGTCGCCCATAAGATCACCATCCTTGAACGCCAGCTTCCGACCGCAAAACAAGACGCTATCACCACCGATAACGTGCTGGTCAAGGTCGAAACCTCTGTCTTCTACCGCATCACCGAACCCGAAAAGACCGTCTACCGCATCCGCGATGTGGACGCGGCGATTGCCACCACGGTGGCGGGCATCGTGCGGTCTGAGATTGGCAAGATGGAACTGGATCAGGTGCAATCCAACCGCACCGCCCTTACGGGCCAGATCCGCGAACAGGTGCGCGCCATGGTCGATGACTGGGGGATCGAGGTCACCCGCGCCGAACTGCTGGACGTAAACCTTGATGAGGCCACCCGCGCCGCCATGCTGCAACAGTTGAACGCCGAACGCGCACGGCGCGCGCAGGTGACCGAGGCTGAGGGCAACAAACGCGCGGTGGAACTGAACGCCGACGCCCAGCTTTACGCCGCCGAGCAGGAATCCAAGGCCCGCCGCGTGCTGGCCGACGCCGAGGCTTATGCGACCGGCGTCATCGCCGTGGCGATCAAGGAAAACGGGATCGAGGCCGCGCAGTATCAGGTCGCGCTGAAACAGGTCGAGGCGCTGATTGCCGTGGGGCAGGGGGCCGGCAAGCAGACGATTATCGTGCCCGCACAGGCGCTTGACGCCTTTGGCGATGCGTTCAAGATGCTGAAAGGGCGTGTCTGATGTGGGCAGTCTGGTGGGTCTGGATCGTCGCAGGCTTTGCGCTTGGCGTGCTGGAGGTGCTGGCCCCCGGCTTCATCTTCCTTGGCTTTGCCATCGGCGCGGTGATCACCGGCGTGCTGGTCGGCATCGGCATCCTGGGCAGCAACGTCGCCCTGCTGATCTGCGTCTTCGCCATCGTCTCTGCCCTCGCATGGTTCATCCTGCGCCGCGCAGTCGGCGTGCGCCCGGGGCAGGTCAAAATCTGGGACCGCGATATCAACGATTGATCAGGGGGCGGGGTCTTCGATCTTGTGCCACTTCAGCAAGAACGGCACCTCACCCTTGATCAGCCAGGCCCAGGCAAAGGCCCAGACCGCCACCGTCTCCAGCACAAAAACCGTATGGCTGGCATCCATCGTGGTGGCAAACCCCTCGCCTGCGAAATGGTACGTCACGCCAAAGACGCCCAGCCCGGCCATCGCGGCCACGATGATACAGGCCGCCCGCGCAAACAGCCGGTTCTTGCGCAGCTTCACCGCCAGTTCCGCCGGATTGTCGTACCGTGGCTTCATCCGGCGAAAGTTGAACCAGCACATCACGGCCAAAGCCGCCAGAAACACGGCCGCACTGGCATAATGCACCTTTTGCCAAAGCCCACCCTCGGCGTCCGCCGCCCAGCAGGCCAACAGACTGCAC
Organism: uncultured Alphaproteobacteria bacterium; assembly: GCA_963772935.1. Taxonomy (GTDB): domain Bacteria; phylum Pseudomonadota; class Alphaproteobacteria; order Rhodobacterales; family Rhodobacteraceae; genus JANNNF01. Next base: position 422,373 of record CAVYZK010000004.1, read on the forward strand.
CCCGCTTCTTGCAGGCCGGTATCATCATCGGTCGGGATCAGTGCCACCAGCAATGCGCCAGCCCCGGCCACCCGCGCCACCAGCCGGTCACTGGGAAACTGTGTGGTGTCGCGGTGGCCCACATAAGACCACAAAAACACCCCAAGCGCGCACATGATGCCCACAAACAGATCGCCCGCCCGTCCATGGTAGAATTCGCTGATCGACGGATACCAGACCTCGGGCGTCAACATGGCCACCAACCCCAGCAGAACGGGCAGCAAAAACCCCAGCAGCCCAAGCGCGCGGCGCACCTGATTGAACGACACCACCAGATCATCCACGGCAGCAGGCGGCGGGGCAGGGGTATCAGGCATCGGGGCCTCGGCAACAATGGGGGCACGTCATCAGCATGGCAGGTGCCCATTGTTCCGGCAACCTTGCGATTCCCAACCACCCGGTCAAAATTTTATGTTGCGCTTTACCCCCGGGCCCTTACCGTTACCCCATGACCGGAAAACCGGCACTGCCGCGCAAGCTGCGGCCAAACCAACGGGAGACTGCAATGCAAACGCTGAAACTGATGGCCACCACCGCCCTGTGCCTGACCACCGCCCTGACCCCGGCCCTCGCCCAGGTGACCGCCCTTGGCACGCCCGAGGGGCAGGTCAATATCGTGGCTTGGCCGGGCTACATCGAACGCGGCGAAACCGACAAGGCCTATGACTGGGTCACGAAGTTTGAGGCCGCATCGGGCTGCAAGGTCAACGTCAAGACCGCCAACACCAGTGACGAAATGGTCGCCCTGATGAACGAGGGTGGCTTTGACCTTGTCACCGCCTCGGGCGACGCGTCGCTGCGGTTGGTCGCGGGCGACCGGGTGCAGCCGATCAACACCGATCTGATCCCGTCCTGGTCCACCGTCGATGACCGCCTCAAGGATGCAAGCTGGCACACTGTCGATGGCGTGCATTACGGCGTGCCCTACATGTGGGGGCCGAACGTGCTGATGTACAACACCGAGGTGTTCAAGGAACCGCCGACCTCGTGGAACGTGGTGTTCGAGGAAATGACCCTGCCCGATGGCAAGTCCAACAAAGGCCGGGTAGAGGCTTATGACGGCCCGATCCACATCGCCGATGCCGCACAGTATCTGATGGCGACCAAGCCCGAACTGGGCATCACCTCGCCCTATCAGTTGAATGAGGACCAGTATAAGGCCGCGCTGGACCTGCTGCGCGTGCAGCGCACCCTGACCTCGCGCTACTGGCACGACGCCTTCATCCAGATGGATGACTTCAAGAACGAAGGCGTCGTGGCCTCGGGGTCGTGGCCGTTTCAGGTCAACCTGCTGAAAGGCGAAGGCCTGCCCATTGCCAGCACCATTCCCAAGGAAGGGGCGACCGGCTGGGCCGATACCTCGATGCTGCACGTAGATGCGGCCAACCCGACCTGTGCCTATATGTGGCTGGAACATTCGCTGTCGTCCAACCTGCAATCCGACCTTGCGGTGTGGTTCGGGGCGAACCCGTCGGTTCCCGCCGCCTGCACCGACAAACGCGGGATGCTGGATGCCGCAGGCTGCACCGCCAACGGCATGGATGATTTCGACAAGATCAAGTTCTGGACCACCCCGGTCTCCACCTGCCCGCAGGGGGAATGCGTGCCCTACTACCGCTGGGTTTCGGACTACATCGGCGTGATCGGCGGGCGCTGATTGCGGGGGGCCGCGCGGCCCCCACTCCCGACCCCTCCCCACAAGGGGGAGGGTAGGTGCCCTTTGGCCACGGTGGTGTCGATTGCCACATGGCCTGCCAAGATCAACCCGCGTTGGCGCAAATCACACCCGCCACGCGCCCCCGCCCGCAAACCCGCCACCTCGTGGGCAGGGGCGGGGGTGGGGGCAATCCCATCTAGAACCGTAAGGCCCGCACGACCCACGATCACCCCCGCCCCAAATCCATCGCCTCCCCTCCCCCTCGTGGGGAGGGGTTGGGGGTGGGGGGCCTTTTAAACCGCCGGACTCCCCCATGACCCCCGCCGTAGAATTCCACGCCGTCACCCGCCATTTCGGCACCGCCGCCAAACCCGTCCGTGCGGTCGATGGCGTAGACCTGACGATTGCTGAGGGCGCGTTCTTTGCCATGCTCGGTCCCTCCGGCTCGGGCAAGACCACCTGCCTGCGCCTGATCTCGGGCTTTGATGCCCCCACCACCGGCACAGTGCGCATCTTTGGCCAAGACGTGTCCAACACCCCGCCGCATCTGCGCAACGTCAACACGGTGTTTCAGGACTACGCTCTGTTCCCGCACCTCAACGTGCGCGACAACGTGGCCTACGGGCTGATGGTCAAGGGCGTCGCCAAGACCCAACGCTACGCCCGCGCCGATGAAATGCTGTCAGTGGTGAAACTCGCCGACTACGGCAGCCGCAAACCCGGCCAGCTTTCGGGCGGGCAGCGTCAACGCGTGGCCCTCGCCCGCGCCCTCGTCAACGAACCCCGCGTTTTGCTGCTGGACGAACCCTTGGGCGCGCTTGACCTCAAACTGCGCGAGGCGATGCAGGACGAATTGAAATCCCTGCAACAGCGCCTTGGCATCACCTTCATCTTCGTCACCCATGACCAGAACGAGGCGCTGAGCATGGCCGACAGCCTCGCCGTGTTCAACGAGGGCAAGATCGCCCAGATCGGCACGCCGGAACAGATCTACACCCAACCCCGCACCCGGTTTGTGGCCGATTTCGTCGGCTCCTCCAACGTCCTGCCCCCCGATCTGACCCAAGCCCTCGGCGGCCCCGCCCAATGGTCTTCCCTGCGCCCCGAGGCGCTGCGCCTCGCCCCCGATGGCCCGCTGGAAGGCACCGTCACCGCCCTGCGCTATCTCGGCGCGGGCACCCGTGTCGCCCTCACCACCCACGGCACCGACCTCGCCGCCTTCCTGCCCGCAGGCCAGCCACTGCCCGAACCCGGCACGACCGCCCGCTTCACCTTTGACCCATCCGCCCTGCACCTGATGGCCGCGACATGACGCCAACAATTGCTCTTTTCCAAATACTCCCGCCGGAGGCGTCGTGATGACCCCCGCCATCTTCCCCGCCCGCAGCATCGCCGACCGCCTGACCACGCTGTTCTGGCGCCACCCCCGCCTGCTGCTGGCCCTGCTGGTGGCCCCGCCGCTCCTGTGGCTGGGCGTCGTCTACCTCGGCTCGCTTGCCGCCCTTCTGCTGCAATCCTTCTACGCGATCGACGAATTTTCCGGCATGGTGAAGCAGGAATTCACCCTCAAAACCTACGGCGAGCTGTTCCGCGCCCAGAACCTCGACATCATCCTGCGCACGCTGATCATGTCCGCCGCTGTCACGCTGGCCTGCGCGGTGCTGGCCTTCCCCATCGCCTATTACGCCGCCCGCTACGCCAAGGGCCGCTGGAAAGCCGCCTTCTACCTTGGCGTCATGCTGCCGCTGTGGTCGTCCTATCTTGTCAAGGTCTATGCGTGGAAACTGATCCTCGCCAAGGAAGGCATCCTGACATGGGCCGCCGAATCCACCGGCACCTCGTTCCTGATCAACGGCCTGCTCTCGATCCCCGGCCTTGAAGGTTCCTCCCTCTCCACCTCGCCCGCAGGCACGTTTCTGGTCTTCGTCTACGTCTGGCTGCCCTACATGATCCTGCCGCTGCAAGCCTCGCTGGAACGGGTGCCAACCTCCATGCTGGAGGCATCCGCCGACCTCGGGGCCACCCGCGCGCAAACCTTCCGCACCGTGATCCTGCCGCTTGGCCATGCCCGGCGTCATTGCCGGGTCGATCTTCACCTTCTCGCTGACCATGGGCGATTACATCATCCCGCAGATCATCGGCAATTCCGCCAATTTCATCGGCATGGCGGTCTATCAGTTCCAAGGCACCGCCGGAAACATCCCGCTCGCCGCCGCCTTCGCCGTGGTGCCGATCCTGATCATGCTGGTCTACCTGACGCTCGCCAAACGCGCGGGGGCCTTCGATGCGCTCTGACGCCTCATTCGGGCTCAAGGCCGCCGCCCTTGCCGGGCTGCTGTTCCTGCACCTGCCGATCCTGATCATCTTCCTCTACGCCTTCACCACCGAGGAACGCACCTACCAGTTCCCGCCCCCCGGCCTGACGACCGAGTGGTTCGGCGTCGCATGGAACCGCGCCGATATCTGGCCGCCGCTCTGGCTGTCGCTGCAAGTGGCCAGCCATCGCCACCGCCCTCGCGCTGATCCTCGGCACACTGGTCGCGGCCAGCATGGCCCGCACCAGCTTTTTCGGGCGGGACCAACTGTCCCTGCTGATCATCCTGCCCATCGCCTTGCCCGGCGTGATCACCGGCATGTCGCTGCGCTCGGCCTTTGGCATCATGGACATCCCGTTCAGCACCTGGACCATCGTGCTGGGCCACGCCACCTTCTGCATCGTCATCGTCTACAACAACGCCGTCGCCCGCTTTCGCCGCCTGTCGGGCGGCATACTGGAGGCCTCTGCCGACCTCGGCGCCAACGCCTTCCAGACCTTCCGCTATATCCTGCTGCCCAACCTCGGCTCCGCCCTGCTGGCGGGCGGGATGCTGGCCTTCGCTTTGTCGTTCGATGAGGTGATCGTGACCACCTTCACCGCAGGCCAGCAATCGACCCTGCCGATCTGGATGCTGAACGAACTCGTCCGCCCAAGGCAGCGCCCGGTGACAAACGTGGTGGCCATCATCGTCTTCGCCTGCACGTTCCTGCCCATCCTCGCCGCATATTACCTGACGCGCGGCGGGTCAGAGACGGCGGGTGGGGGCAAGTGATGCAGTGCCTTGAATACCTACGCAATAAGGAAAACTGATGTGAAATGCACCCTGCTTGCGACGCTGCTCCTGCTTGCTCCTAGCATCAGTTTTTCTGCCCCGGCCGACGGGCAATACGACCTCGCGGATTGCATCGACCCCTACAGCGACGGGCGGGTTGCGCTTTCCGGCAATCAACTGGCATTTCATGAATCGAGCTGTGTCCTGACCGATGCCACCCCCATGCGCGGCATCGACGCAGGCGTGCTCTACGATGCGACCTGTTCAGGAGAGGGCGAAACCTGGACAGAGCGGTATCTGCTGGCCAGCACCTACGATGGCGGTCTGATGATCCTGCGCAAAGACGGCGCAACAACCTACCAACGCTGCAGCCCGTAGGATGGGCAATTCTGCCCATCTTTCGCACCTGTCCGCTTAAAACCGGGCATGGGCCTCACTTCGCCCCCGACGTTAACCAACGCCAACCCCGATTTCTGTATCTACAACTTCTTTACGCGTTCTCTACACATTCTCTACGTGGTCTTTACGCCAAATATCCAATCGATCCAAATGATTACCCCCGGCCCAGATGCAAATCCGAACCGGGGGCAAAGTGCACTCAACCGGGGGCAAAGTGCACTCAAAAACAACTCAGCGACGCGGTTGATCGTCCTCGTCGTCTTCTTCATCACCCTGCGGCAGGTTGAAGAAGCTTTCGGCGTCCGAGAAATCGGCGGCGGCGTCTTCCTTCTCGTCTTCGCCAAACACCTCAAGTCCGGTCAAGGCACCCGGCATCTTGGGTTCGGGCGACATGCCCAGCGATTGCTCGGTGGACACCAGTTTGCGGCGCTCATCATCGGTCATCACCGACCCTTCCGACGCTTTCTTGCGGGCCGCGGCCTGCACGGCGGTGTCGAGTTCGGACTGGCGGCACAGACCCAAAGCCACCGGGTCGATCGGAGTTATGTTGTTGATATTCCAGTGGCTGCGGCTGCGGATCGACTGGATCGTCGGCTTCGTCGTCCCCACCAGTTTGCCCACGGCCCCATCCGACAGTTCCGGGTGGAACTTCACCAGCCACAGGATCGCGGCAGGGCGATCCTGCCGTTTGGACAGCGGGGTATAGCGCGGCCCACGGCGTTTTTCTTCGCCCACGGCGGCCGCGTTGAACTTCAGCTTCAGCTTGTACAGCGGGTCTTTCTGACCCTTCTCGATCTCACCCTCATCAAGCTGATTATTTCCAACAGGATCAAAGCCTTTGACCCCGGTGGCCACATCGCCATCGGCAATGCCCTGCACTTCCAGCTCGTGCATTCCGCAGAATTCCGCGACCTGACGGAAGGTCAACGTGGTGTTGTCCACCAGCCAGACAGCAGTCGCTTTGGACATCAAGGGCTTCGACATCGGATCTCTCCTTTACAAATCTCTCCCGCGCCGGGAAAACGGCTGCGACCGGGGTCGCGACTTCCAAGTTTTCGGAAATTGGGGTCCGTATACTGCGAATTTGGGGCAAGGGAAAGCGGAAATGCGGCTGATATCATGGGTTGTGATGGCGCTTCTGCTGGCCTTTCCGGCCCGGGCAGAGGGTGAAAAGGCGGGCGATTTCGACTATTATGTGCTGTCGCTGTCTTGGTCTGCGGGCTGGTGTGCGGCCACCGGTGATGCCCGGCGTGACCCGCAATGTGATGCCGGGCGGGGGCTGACCTTTGTGCTGCACGGCCTCTGGCCGCAGGATGAGGCGGGCTATCCGTCCTATTGCCGCACAGGCCAGCGCGATCCGTCCCGGGGCGAATCCGGGGCCATGGCCGATATCATGGGGGGCGCGGGTCTTGCGTTCTATGAATGGAAAAAGCATGGCCGCTGTTCGGGGCTGCCGGCGGTGGAGTATTACAGTCTGGGGCGGCAAGCCTATGAAAAGATTGTGATCCCGCCTGTCTTTGCCAAGATGTCCAAAACGCTGAAAGTGCCCGCATCGGTGATCGAAGGGGCGTTTCTGGAAAGCAATCCGCAGCTTTCCCGTGACCAGATCACCGTTACCTGCAGCGATGGCGCCATTCAGGAAGTGCGGCTTTGCCTGACCCGCGACCTTGCACCGCGCCGCTGTGGAGCAGACGTTATCCGCGATTGCACCCTGAAGGATGCGGTGCTGGAGGCAATCAGATAAAGTGCGGCGGCGGGGCCGGGGAACGTGGAACAGATCGTATCGAGGGAAGGTTCGAGAAAAAAAGCGTATCGTCGCAAAGATCGGCCCCGGTTCAGTCTGGGGAACCACCCGGGAAAGGTTTGGATCGGAAAGTCCCGACCCCGCCTGTCCCTTTGATACCAGCCCCGGGCTTCACTTGCGCGTGAAGAAACCGTTAATGTTCTGACCTAGCGTCAATTCGTCAGCCTTCCACCTTCAGCACGATCTTCCCGACATGAGAGCCATCTTCGATCCGCGCATGGGCGGCTGCGGCATCGACCAGCGGGTACTCGCTGTCAAAAACCACCTTCACAGCGCCTCGCGCGATCATCGGCCAGACATGGGTTTCAACCTCGGCCCGGATGCGGGATTTGGCGAGGTCGGATTGCGGGCGCAGCGTGGACCCGGTGATGGTCAGGCGGCGCATCATCACTTCGGCAAAGTTCAGCTCGATCTTGGGGCCTTGCAGAAACGCGATCTGCACGAGGCGGCCCTCAGTGGCCAAAGCCTTGATGTTGCGCGGCAAATAGCTGCCACCCACCATGTCAAGTATCAGTTGCGCGCCACCTTCGTCGTGCATCATCGCGACATAATCGCCGCTGTGGTAGTTTAGTGCCTTCTCCGCGCCGAGGCCCAGACAGACCTCGCATTTTTCATCTGACCCAGCGGTGGTGAACACCCGTGCCCCCATGGCGCGGGCGATCTGGATGGCGGTGGTGCCAATACCAGAGGTGCCGCCATGCACCAAAAACCGCTCACCCGCCTTGAGGCCGCCGCGCATCACCATGTTGGACCAGACGGTAAAGCAGGTTTCCGGCAAGCAGGCCGCATCCCGCATCGATACGCCGTCGGGAATGGGCAGCGCATGCGATTCGTGGGTGGCCACGTATTCGGCATATCCCCCGCCTGGCAGCAGGGCGCAGACTTTATCACCAAGATTCCAAAGCGTTACACCCGGCCCGATTTCCACCACGGTGCCCGAACATTCCAACCCCGGCAAAGGCGAGGCGGACGGCGGCGGTGCATAGGCCCCGGCGCGTTGCAGCGCATCGGGGCGGTTCACGCCCGCATAAGCGACCCGGATGATGATCTGCCCATGGGCTGGCACCGGCACCGCCACCGATACGGGCTGCAACACCTGCGGCCCGCCGGGGGCAGTGATTTCAACAGCGGTCATCATGTGGGATTGGGTCATCGCGGGCCTTCTATCTGAAACGGTCCATCACCTTGCCGGGCAGATCGTCCGGCACCGATGGCTTGCGTATCTTGTCCATCAGCTTGGTCGGGCCTGCAAGCAGCGCCTTTGCCAAAGGGTTGTCGCGCAGGGCCGATTTCAGTTTCTCAAACTGCATCACGCCGTCGATGCGGCGGTCCAGAAACTCCCATGTAGACTGGTGGCCGGGGCTGTCGTCGCCCAGCCAATACAACACGGTCGAGGCGTAAACCGCTGAAAGCGTTGCCCGTTTGGTGTACCAATTCAGGTCGGTCGAGGTATCGCCAAGCGCCTTCCAGATGGCATCTGCGGTGCCCCAGATGGCCTTTGCGCCCTCGGCGGCGTGCTGGGGCAGGGCGAACAGGGTGGTGCCCCGGCGCACGGCCTCGCGGTCCTCGACCACTTCCAGCCGGGCACGCACGGCGGCAGCGATGCGGTCGCGGAAGCGCAGGGCGGTCAGGTCCATCGCCGCCAGCCGTTCCACCATCAAACCGTCACCCATGCGGTGATAGGCCAATGCAAGGTCCACCCCGCCCCGAGGAAACAGCGCGCGGGCCAAGGCGTCGGCCACGCCCGAATCGGCAATGGCGGCTGTCAGCGTGGCCTCTGACCAGCCGTCAAACGGCACATGGGCCAGTGCGGCCTGCAAAATCCGTGCTTGTGCTGTGGCTGTGGTGTAGGTTTCGTCCATTCAAGCCTCCATCCGGGGCCATGGTAGACAAGCCCCCGTGCCTTTGTTATAGCGCGCCTTGCCTGCACATACAGTGCAACTCAAACTTAGAAAGGTGGTGAAAACCACATGCAGGTCAGCGTCCGTGACAACAACGTTGAGCAAGCCCTTCGGGCCCTCAAGAAAAAGCTCCAGCGCGAAGGCGTGTTCCGCGAAATGAAGCTCAAGCAGCATTTCGAGAAACCCTCCGTCAAAAAAGCGCGCGAGCAAGCCGAAGCAGTACGCCGTGCGCGCAAACTCGCGCGCAAAAAGCTACAGCGTGAAGGCGGTCTCTGAGGGTTTGATGCAGTTCGCTGCATAGGCCTTTCGCGTCCACGACACTGGGGTAGCGATACCCGACCCGATGAACCCCCGTCCGTAAGGCCGGGGGTTTTTCTATAGCTGCGCTGCAATGGCGGCGGTGTCGATCACCGACCAGACGCTGACGATGCGGCCAGCGTTGAACTGGTAGAACACGTTTTCCGTAAAGCGGACACGGCGGCCATGAACGGGCAAGCCGAACAGCGCGCCCACCGGATGGCAGTCAAACACCAGTCGTGCCGCGATGTGGGGCGGGTCGGACAACAACAGGTCGATGGTGAAGGCAAGGTCGGGGATGGCGCGAAAATCGCCTTCCAGCATGGCACGATACCCTGCCAGCCCAAGGGGTCGGCCGTTGTGTTGCACATCCTGCGCCACGAATGCACCCAAAGTACCCCAGTCCTGCGCGTTCAGACAGGCAATGTAGGCACGGTACTGCGCGGCAAGATCGGTGCGGGTCATGGCAACTCCTTGGGCTGGGGTGACTTTAGGCCGCGCCCGCGATTGCCGCAATGACAGCGGGGGCCTTGAACGCGCTGCGCCTGCCGTGCCAGTTTGGCGCAACTTTGGGGGAATAACATGACGGATCAGACAGACCTTGCCGGGTTGGCGGCGATACTGGCCGACCGGGCCGCCACTGGGCGGGTGATCGTGGGGCTTGCAGGGGCACCCGGGTCTGGCAAATCGACGGTGGCGGATGGGTTGGCCGACCTGTTGAACGAAGCCCAGCCGGGCATGGCGGCGGTGTTGCCGATGGATGGCTACCATTACGACGACCTGCATCTGTTGCCTGCTGGCTTGCGCCCGCGCAAAGGCGCACCGGAAACCTTTGATGTCGGTGGGTTTTACCACACACTGTTGCGGATGCGCGCGCGGGATGAGGCTTTCGTCGCAGTTCCGGTGTTCGACCGTGATATCGAGATTGCCCGGGCCGGCGCGCGGATGATTTCGGCGGACACCCCGGTGATCATTGCCGAGGGCAACTATCTGCTGCTGACCACCGGGGATTGGCCGCGATTGCTGCCGATGTTCGATCTGACCGTGATGGTGGATGTGCCAGAGCCGGTGCTGCGCGAACGGCTGACCGCACGGTGGCAGCATTACCAACTGACGCCTGAGGAGATCGCGTGGAAGCTGGATGGCAACGATCTGCCAAACGGCCGCCGGATCATCGCCGAAAGCCGCCCCGCCGATCTGCGGATTGTGAACGGCTAAAGCACTGACATGTCAGTTCCCCCGAATTGCGGTTGACCTTGGCGGGGTGGCTGTGCGGAATGGGCGCGAGTTTGGGAGGATGCGATGGGACGACTTCAGGGCAAGACGGCGCTGGTAACGGCAGCAGGGGCGGGGATCGGGCGGGCGTCCGCACTGGCGATGGCGCGCGAAGGGGCGCGGGTGATCGCGACGGACGTGAACCCCGACACGCTGGCCGAAGTGGCGGGTTTGGGGCTGGAGACCCGCCTTCTGAACGTGCGCGACCCCGACGCCATCAAGCAGGCGGCGGCTGAGATTGGCCCGGTCAACGTGCTGTTCAACTGCGCGGGCTATGTGGCGACCAACACATTGCTGAACTGCGACGAGGATCAGTGGACCTTCTCGCTCGACCTGAATGTGACCGCCATGTACCGCATGGCGCGGGCCTTTCTGCCCGGGATGATTGAAAATGGCGGTGGCAGCATCATCAACATGGCCTCGGTCTGCTCATCCATCATCGCGGCCCCGAACCGGTTTGTGTATGGCGTGACCAAGGCGGCGGTGATCGGGATGACCAAATCCATCGCCTGCGATTTCATCACCCAAGGCATCCGCTGCAATGCGGTCTGCCCCGGCACGGTCGATACGCCGTCGCTGAACGACCGGATGCAGCAGTCGGGCGATTATGAGGCCGCGCGCAAGGCGTTTCTGGCCCGGCAGCCGACCGGCAAACTGGCCCAAGCTGATGATATTGCGGGGCTGGTCGTGTTCCTTGCCTCGGACGAATCCGCCTTCACCACCGGGGTCGCGCATGTGATCGACGGTGGTTGGTCGAATACCTGAAAGGATAATCTATGAAATTACTTCGCCATGGCCCAGCCGGGTCTGAACGCCCGGGTGTGATGCACTCGGATGGCACCATCCGCGATCTGACCGGGGTTGTGCCCGATATTGGCGGTGCGGTGCTGTCGGATGCAGGCATTGCTGCGTTGCGGGCGGTTGATATCGGCGTTTTGCCAGTGGTGGACGCAGCCGTGCGCCTTGGGCCGTGCGTGGCGGGCACCGGCAAATTCATCTGCATCGGGCTGAACTATGCCGACCATGCGGCGGAAAGCGGTATGGCCGTGCCGCCGGAACCTGTGATCTTCATGAAGGCCACCTCGGCCATTGTCGGCCCGAACGACCCCATCGTCATTCCGCGCGGGTCGGTGAAAACCGACTGGGAGGTGGAACTGGCGGTGATCATTGGCACCAAGGCCAAGTATGTGAGCGAGGCGGATGCCTTGGCCCATGTCGCCGGTTATGCGGTGGCCAATGACGTGTCGGAACGCGCGTTTCAGACCGAACGCGCGGGCCAGTGGACCAAGGGCAAATCCTGCGACAACTTTGGCCAGCTCGGGCCATGGCTGGTGACGCGCGATGAGGTGGCCGATCCGCAGAATCTGTCGATGTGGCTGACGGTGGATGGCAAGACCATGCAGAACGGGTCCACCCGCACCATGGTCTACGGCGTGGCGCATGTGGTCAGCTACCTGTCGCAGTTCATGACGCTGCATCCGGGCGATGTGATCTCGACCGGAACCCCACCCGGCGTGGGCATGGGGATGAAGCCGCCGCGCTATCTGGTGGCGGGCGAAGTGGTAGAACTGGGGATCGAGGGGCTGGGGACGCAGCGGCAGGATGTGATTGCTGACGTTTGACGCTTGGCTGGCCGACCGGGGGTTTCACACCCCCGGACCCCCGTGGGATATTTGTGCAAAGGGGATGCAAATTTTAGATAAGTTTTAGGGGTTTGCGGCCTGCATGATCCAAAAGTCACGGGTTTGGCGGGATGATCAGCTTTAGCATCGAATGCGCGGGATTGACCTTGTCGGTTGCCCGTTTGCAGGTTGTGGTAAACAGAGCACTGCGAGATTGGGCGGGGGACTGCCCGCTGCATCGGAAAGGTCTGATTTTATGCTGACGAACCGCGATATCGTGGACCTGACCACCTTCCGCCAGACCCTGCATCTGTACCCCGAAGTGTCGGGTGCCGAGGAGCAGACGGCGCGGCGCATCGTCAACGCTTTGGCGGATGTGGAACCCGATACCGTGATCACGGGCCTTGGCGGGCATGGGGTGGCGGCGGTCTGGGCCGGGGCGGAACCGGGGCCGACGGTGATGTTCCGCGCCGAACTCGACGCGCTGCCGATACTGGAACTGACCGGGTTGCCCTATGCCTCGACCCTGCCCGGCACGGCGCACCTGTGCGGGCATGACGGGCATATGACCATCCTTTTGGCTCTGGCGCGGCTGATTGCGCGGCAGCGGCCTGCGCGGGGGCGGGTGGTGTTGCTGTTCCAACCGGCCGAGGAGGACGGGTCGGGGGCGGCGGCGGTGATTGCCGATGCGCGGTTTGCCGGGATTGCGCCGGACTGGGCGTTTTCGCTGCACAACATGCCGGGGGTGCCGTTGGGGCAGGCGATGCTGGCGCAGGGGCCTGCGAACTGCGCGTCGATGGGGCTGAAGATCACCCTGACGGGCAAGACCGCCCATGCAGCACAACCCGAGGCCGGGGTGTCGCCTGCACTGGCGATGGCGGCGCTGATCCCTGCGCTGGTGGCGCTTGGGTCGGGTGGTGATGTGGGGCCGGGGTTCAGGCTGGTCACGCTTACCCATGCGCGGTTGGGCGAGCCTGCCTTTGGCATTTCCCCCGCACATGGCGAGGTCTGGGCGACGCTGCGCACCCGCGACGACGCAGATATGGCCGATCTGGTGGAGGCGGCGGAAGGGCTGGCCGAGGACCAAGGCCGCCTGCATGGTCTGGACCTGGCGCTGAGCGTGCATGACGCCTTTGCCGCCTGCACCAATGACCCCGAGGCAACGGAGCATCTGGCCAAGGGCCTGGCGGCAGCGGGCATCGGGCAGATCACCGATGGTTTGCCATTTCGCGCATCAGAGGATTTCGGGCGGTTCGGGGCGGGGGCCAAGTCTGCCATGGCGTTTCTGGGCGCGGGCACGGGCATGCCGATGCTGCATAACCCCGATTACGACTTCCCGGACGCCCTGATCGCGCAGGGGGCGGCGCTGTTTGACGCGGTGTTGCGCGATATTCTGGGGTAGGCTGCGGGTCAAAACTGCATCAGGGACGCGGATAGGGTCTTGCAGAAGGGGGCCGTTCTGGTGCTTTCCTGTTGGCGAAACTTTGCCCGCCCTGTGCGGGGCTGCAACCGGGGGTGGAGCTGCATCCAGACCCCGGATCAAAACCAATAAGCGGAGCCTGCCCAGATGACTGCCCCCAACATGACTGCCCCACATCGGCTGCGCCTGAACGATGGCCACTATATTCCTGCCCTTGGGCTTGGCATCTGGCAGGTGCCGGGCGATGTGACCGAGGCGACCGTGGCGCAGGCCTTGGCGCTTGGGTATCGCTTGATCGACGGGGCCGCGATCTATGGCAATGAAGCCGGGCAGGGCGCGGGGTTGCGCCAGTCCGACGTGCCGCGCGATGAGGTGTTCGTCACCACCAAGATATGGAATGACCAACAGGGCTATGACAGCACCCTGCGCGCCTTTGATGCCAGCATGGCACGGCTGGGGCTGGAGACGTTGGAGCTGTGCCTGATCCATTGGCCTGTGCCTGCGCAGGACCGCTATGTCGATACATGGCGCGCGCTGATCCGGTTGCGCGATGACGGGCGGGTGCGGTCGATCGGGGTTTCGAACTTCCTTGGCGACCATCTGGAACGGATTGTGGGCGAAACTGGCGTGGTGCCGGTGCTGAACCAGATAGAGCTGCACCCCCGCCTGCAACAGACCGACCTGCGCCGCTTGCATGACGCCATGGGGATCGTGACGCAAAGCTGGACGCCCCTAGGGCAGAGCCTGTCGTTCGACGCCGCTCCGGTTCAGGCCGTGGTGGCGCGCACCGGCAAGACGCCGGCGCAGGTGATCTTGCGGTGGCATTTGCACTTGGGCTGTTCGGTCATTCCACGGTCCACCAATGCCGGGCGCCTGGCGGAAAACCTTGATCTGGGTGGGTTTGATCTGACCGAGGGGGAAATGGCGGCAATGGCCACGTTGGACGCGGGCACCCGGACCGGCCCCGATCCGGCTGTGTTTGGCTGAAGCAGGGGTTGTGTGATGGTTCCCGAACTTGTGGTGTCTGATCTGGCGGCGGCACAGCGGCAGTTGTGCGATGTGTTCGGTTTTGCTGTTGACGGCGGGTTGTTGCGGCTGGGCTCGCAGGCCATAGCCTTGCGTCAGGGCGCGGGCGGGCATGGGGTGATCGACCATCTGGCGCTATCGGTGCCCGATCTGGACTCCACCGCTGCCGCGATGATGGCACGCGGGGCGGTGGTTGAGGGCACCACGGCAGACGGCCCGCACCTGATACCGGAATTCTGGCGCGGGGGGATGCGGTATCTGTTTCTGACCGGGCCGGATGGCGCGCGGATCGAGCTGTGCCACAACCTCGCCGACCCACAGCCGCTTGGGGCATGATCATATCGGCATCCCGTGCTCGGATATCGCGGCATCTGAGGCGTTCGTGATGAGCCTTGGTGGGCGGCTTGTGTCGGCGGTGACGCTGATCCGGGCGGATGGCGATACGCAGGTACGGTTCATCGAACTGGCGGGCGGGCTGTTGGAGCTTTACATGGCCCCGCTGATGCCGCCCGTGGCGCAGCATGGGTTCTGGAGCCGTCTGCTGGTGCCGGGGCTGACGGCGGCGGTCAGCGGGCCGGACGGGTTGACCCTTGCGCCGCTGTAGGCCCTTTTCCCAAACGCCCCATGGCGTTAAACGGGTGATATGCGCCAGACCCTGACCCAGATCTATGACGCGAAGGTGGCCGCAGGCACCCTGCGGGCCGACCCCGCCCAGAACGCCGTCCTGCCGGTGCTGGAGGAGCTGCGGGTCTGGCTGGAGGCCAATGCCACCCGCAAGGTTGGCCTCTTTGCAGGTCTGTTCGCCAAACCCGTGACGCCACCGCCGGGGGTGTATCTGTGGGGCGGTGTGGGGCGGGGCAAATCCATGCTGATGGACCTGTTCGCCGAGGCCACGGATATCAGCCAGAAACGCCGGGTGCATTTCCACGCCTTCATGCAGGAGATTCACAAGGGCATCCACGAGGCCCGCAAGAAGGGCGTCGATGACCCCATCGTGCCGGTGGCCGATGCGGTGATTGCGGGCACCCGGTTGCTGGCGTTTGATGAGATGCAGATCACCGACATCACCGATGCGATGATCGTCGGGCGGCTGTTTGAGAGGCTGTTTGCGGCGGGGGTGGTGATCGTGACCACCTCCAACCGCCCGCCCGAGGATTTGTACAAGGACGGTCTGAACCGCGCGATTTTCCTGCCCTTCATCGACATGCTGAACACGCGGATGCAGGTGGTGGGCCTTGCCAGCCCCAACGATTACCGACAGCACCGTCTGGCGGGTGCGCAGGTTTACTTCCACCCTGCGAGCACGGCCAAGGGCGAAATCAACGCCATCTGGTCGGACCTGACCGGGGCGGCGGCGGGGGCGGTGCTGGCGCTGCCGGTCAATGGCCGCACGGTCGAGGTGCCGCGCTTTTCCAACGGGGTGGGGCGGGCGACGTTCTGGGAGCTGTGCGCCAAACCGCTTGGCCCCGGCGATTTTCTGGCCATCGCGCAGGCCGTCCGGGTGCTGATCCTGGAGGATATCCCGCAGCTTTCGTCCACCAACTACAACGAGGCCAAGCGTTTCGTCACCCTGATCGACGCGCTGTACGAGGCGAAGGTGCGGCTGATCTGTTCTGCCGCCGAGGCGCCGGAACGCCTGTATATCGAAGGCGCGGGCAGCTTTGAATTTGAGCGCACCGCCAGCCGGTTGCGGGAAATGCAGGGGGCGGAGTGGGGCAAGTAACCTCACGTACTGCTTAAGGTTGAACGCACCGGGCGGATTGCGCGGACACGGCGATAACGCCAGAAAATGCCCCCACACTGTCCACATCTTTGCCATCTTTGCGGGTCATCGTTTCCCAAGACATGGCAATCCTGCCGGAACATGAACGCTTGGGCCCTTTCAGATGACAACGCAAGATACCTCTGTCTCCACCGATGGGCCACGCACATCGGCGCTGTATTACGAAGATCTGGCGGGCAAATTCGTGCTTCTGGCCTTCTTCATGTGGCTGTTGTCCAAATCCCTGACTGCGATCACCGGGCTGGTGATGCAGCCGTCGCATGATCTGACCTGGTATCTGGGGTTGATCTCGCACACCACATCCTTGGCCTTTGTCGGGCTGGTGGTGGGCCTGACCGTGACCCGCAAGGCCCCGGTTGACGTGGCGGCGGGGTTTGAGGCCCGGATCAGTTCATTCTTTGGCACCTTCATCCTGCTCTCGCTGATTGCGGTGCCACGGGCCGAGGTGGGCGAGGTGCAGGCACTGATTGCCACGATCCTGATCATTGTCGGCACCGTATCATCCATCTGGTGCCTGTGGTGGCTGGGGCGCGCGTTTTCCGTGATGGCCACCGCGCGCGATCTGGTGATTGCAGGGCCCTATGCCTATGTCCGCCACCCGCTGTATACTGCCGAGGCGATTACCGTGGTAGGCGTGATCCTGTTCAACGGCAGTCTGGGGGCGGTTCTGGTCGGTGCCATTCAGTTCTTCTTCCAGTATCGCCGCATCCTGAACGAAGAAAAGGTGCTGGGCCGGGCGTTTGAAGGCTATGCCGGCTACAAGGCCACCACACCGATGATCCTGCCCCGCTTGTTCTGACCTTGTACCAGTACCGGAGACGTTGATGGATTTTCTATCCATGATTGACTGGCGCGGCGATCCTGATTGCCGCGCTGGTCTTTATCCCGCTGGAACAGGTACTGGCGCTGCACGAGCATCAGAAACCGTGGCGGCGCGGCTGGATGAACGACGTTTTCTACCTGCTGTTCAACGGGCTGCCGATCAAGCTGGGGTTCGTCGCGATCTTCGGAACCGTGATGATGGGGGTAGAGGCATTCGTGCCCGCTGGCCTGCATGTCTGGATGCAAAGCTGGCCGCTGTGGGTGCAGGTGCCGGTGGTGATCGTGATTGCCGATTTCGGGTTTTACTGCGCGCATCGTACCTTTCATGCGGTGCCCTGGCTGTGGCGGTTTCACGCGGTCCATCACAGCATCGAGGAAATGGACTGGCTGGCGGCGCACCGCGTGCATCCGGTCGATCAGATCCTGACGATGTCAGCCTCCTTGCTGCCAGTTTATGCGCTTGGCTTTGATCCGGCGGCGATTGCGATTTATGCGGTGATCTACCACTGGCAGGCGTTGCTGATCCATTCCAACGTCAAGATCAACTTCGGCCCTCTGCGCTGGATTGTGGCCTCGCCGCAGTTTCACCACTGGCATCATGCCGATGAACGCTTTGCCTATGACAAGAACTTTGCCGGGCAGTTGCCGATCATCGACGCGATTGCAGGCACGTTGCACATGCCGTCACGGATGCCGCATGCCTATGGCTGCGACGATCCGGTGCCGGAGCTGTATCATCAACAGATGCTGTATCCGCTGATGCCAAAGCCTATGACTGCAGCGCCTGCCAGATCAGACGCAGCGCCATCGCCGTAGAGGTGACCACCAGCAAGGGCTTGATCAACCGCGACCCGATGCGCAGGGCCAGCCGCGCGCCAAAGGCCGCCCCGGCAATCTGAGCCACGGCCATGCCAAAGCCCACCACCCACCACATCGACCCGGAACTGGCGAACACGGCAAGGGAGCCGACATTGGACGCGAAGTTCAGCAGTTTGGTATGCGCCGTGGCCCGCAGCACGCCGTATCCCGCCAGCATGACAAAGCCCAGCATGAAGAAACTGCCCGTGCCCGGCCCGAAAAACCCGTCATAGGCGGCAATCAGCGGCACCGCGGTAAAGCTGAACATCGCAGGCGTCATGCGGGCGACGCGGGCATCATCGGTCAGCCCGGGCTTGAAGGCAAAGAACAGGGCGACGGCCACCAGAATGGCTGGCATGACCAGCCGCAGAACCTCGACCGGCATCAGATGTGCTGCCAGTGCTCCGGCGGCCCCTGCAATGGCGCTGATCACTGCCATGCCCAACTGGTCTTGCAGCCGCACCTGACCGGCCCGGGCATAGGTGATCATCGCGGTGCCGGACCCGAAGGTGCCTTGCAACTTGTTGGTCGCCAGAGCCTCGATCGGCGTGGCCCCTGCGAGCAGCAGGGCAGGCACCGAGATCAACCCGCCGCCCCCCGCGATGGAATCCACAAACCCGGCCAGAAACGCCGCCAGCATCAGCCAGAGGGCGATATCGCCTGCAACCTCGAACATGCCCACCCCTCATTTCCGCCGCCCGCGGTTCTGCGGCAGGCTTTGGGTGAAGTAAAGCACCTGTTGCGGAAGGGGGCCGCCTCGGGGGGCATCGAGCCCCCGCTCGGCGGCGCTGTCGCCCGATGACGCCAGAGGGTGTGTTGGTTGGGGGGGAGGACGCTCCGCGGGGAGTATTTGGAAAAGAGCAAATCGGTTAGGAAAGTCTTTACGTTGATGCGGCATTGTTGGCCGGGCGGTACAGGGAGGAGTCCCGATGACCGTAAAGAGCAAAGTCGTTCCGGCCGGTTGTGTGAAGCTCTCACTGCGCACTGGACCGGTGCCATTGGCCGGAACGCACCCTTGCAATTGCTCTTTTCCAAATACTCCCGCCGGAGGCTCTTATGGCAGCTCAGATGGCGAAGTCTTCGCGCGCGTAGCCTTGCAGGTACAGCAGCGCCGTCAGATCGCCATGGTTGATGCGGATGTCGCATTGGGCGGCAACGGCGGGTTTGGCGTGCAGGGCGACGCCGGCACCCGCAAGGCCCAG
Source organism: uncultured Alphaproteobacteria bacterium (assembly GCA_963772935.1). Taxonomy (GTDB): domain Bacteria; phylum Pseudomonadota; class Alphaproteobacteria; order Rhodobacterales; family Rhodobacteraceae; genus JANNNF01. The sequence continues at coordinate 441,567 of CAVYZK010000004.1, forward strand.
CATACCAAGGTCATTCGCGCCGTCGCCCACCGCAATCGCGTCTTGCAGGGTCAGGCCCAGTCGGGCGGTGATCTCTTGCAGGGCCGTGACTTTGGCGGCCTTGCCGAGGATGGGTTCTGCGACGGTTCCGGTCAGCTTGCCATCTGCCACATGCAGCACGTTGGCGCGGTGTTCGTCAAAGCCCAAGGTGGCGGCGATGGCCCCGGTAAAGGCGGTGAAGCCGCCCGACACCAGCGCCGCATAGGCCCCGTTGGCCTTCATGGTGGCCAGCAGCGTGGCCGCCCCCGGCATCAGGGTGATCCGGTCGCGGATCACGGTGGCGATGGTAGCCTCGGGGAGGTCTTTCAACAGGCCGACCCGTTCGCGCAGGGCGGCGTCGAAATCCAGCTCTCCGTTCATCGCGCGGGCGGTGATGTCGGCGACGTAAGGCCCCACGCCTGCCTCGTCCGCCAATTCGTCGATACATTCCTGCTGGATCATGGTGCTGTCCATATCGGCGATCAGCAGGCGTTTGCGGCGGTTCGCGGTGGGTTGCACGGCCAGATCAACGCCCATGGATTGCAGGCCTGCCCAGACGTCCCAGCGGTTTGCGGGCACCTCGGCCACGGCAAATTCCGCCGCCACGCCGGGGTCGAGCCAGAGGGCATCGCCGCCACCCCAGGCATTGCGCAGGGATTCCACCGTCACCCGGTCCAGTGTCGGGCGGTTCGGGTTGGTCAGAAGGGTGGCTGTGAACATGGGGTCATCCGGGGCGAGGGGCGTCGCAAATCTGCGCTGATGCGGCGCTTTACGACGAAAATCCCCCTTGCGCCAGCCCGCGTCCCCCCTTAAACGCGGCAGTGGGACACCCTTCCCCAACGAAGGGCATTTATCTGTGAGGATACCATGGCTGATCTGATCGCCCCGGCTGCGCGCCCGGCTAACCCGCGCTTTTCCTCTGGCCCTTGTGCCAAGGTTCCCGGTTATTCCCTTGATATGCTTGGTGATGCGCCCTTGGGCCGGTCGCACCGTGCATCGGTTGGCAAGGCCAAGCTGAAACAGGCGATTGACCTGACCCGTGAAATTCTGGGCGTGCCTGCCGATTACCGCATCGGGATTGTCCCCGGGTCTGACACCGGCGCTGTCGAGATGGCGATGTGGTCGCTGCTTGGGGCGCGGCCGGTTGAGATGCTGGCATGGGAGTCGTTCGGCGAAGGCTGGGTCACCGATGTGGTCAAGCAGTTGAAGCTGGACGCCAAGGTCAAGATCGCGCCCTACGGGCAGATCGTGGATTTCGCGACGGTCGATTTTAACAGCGACGTGGTGTTCACCTGGAACGGCACCACCAGCGGCTGCCGCCTGCCCAATGCCGATGCCATTCCGGCAGACCGTCAGGGGCTGACCATCTGCGATGCGACCTCTGCGGCGTTTGCGATGGATATGGACTGGGCCAAGCTGGATGTGACCACCTTCTCTTGGCAGAAGGTGCTGGGCGGCGAAGGCGCGCATGGGATGATCATCCTGAGCCCTCGCGCCGTGGAACGGCTGGAAAGCTATACCCCCGCATGGCCCTTGCCCAAGATTTTCCGCATGACCAGCAAGGGCAAGCTGATCGAAGGGATTTTCGTTGGTGAGACGATCAACACCCCGTCGATGCTGGCGGTGGAAGATTACCTCGTGTCACTGAACTGGGCGAAATCGGTGGGTGGGCTGAAAGGTCTGGTCGGCCGGGCCACTGCCAATGCGCAGGTGGTGTGGGATTTCTGCGCGGCCAATCCGTGGTTGGTCAACCTTGCCGAGACGCCTGCGATTGCGTCCACCACCTCTGTCTGCCTCAAGTTCAACGACGCGCGGATCAAGGATGGTGAGGCGTTTGCCAAGGCCGTCGCCAAGCGGCTGGAGCAGGCGAAGGTGGCCTATGACATCGGGGCGTATCGCGATGCGCCTGCCGGTCTGCGCATCTGGTGTGGCAGCACGGTGGAAACCGCCGATGTGGCAGCCCTGATGCCGTGGGTCGCCCATGCGTTTCACGCGGAAATCGCCGCGCAAGTCTGATCGGGATGGCGGGTTGACCCCCGCCCGACCCGCAACCGTAGGGCGGGGTCACCCCGCTGTCCCCTCATATCATGGAGTCCACAATGGCCCCCCGCGTTCTTGTATCCGACGAACTGTCCGAAACCGCCGTGCAAATCTTCCGCGACCGTGGGGTCGAGGTGGATTACATGCCCAAACTGGGCAAAGACAAAGACGCGCTTGCCGCGATCATTGACCAGTATGATGGTCTGGCGATCCGGTCGGCGACCAAAGCCACCGAAAAACTGCTGGAGGCTGCAACGCGGCTGAAAGTCATTGGTCGCGCAGGGATTGGCGTTGATAACGTCGATATTCCGGCGGCGTCCAAGAAGGGCGTGATCGTGATGAACACACCGTTCGGCAACTCGATCACCACTGCCGAACACGCCATTGCGATGATGTTTGCCGTGGCGCGGCAACTGCCCGAGGCCAACGCCAGCACCCATTCCGGCAAATGGGAAAAGGCGCGTTTCATGGGGGTGGAACTGTTCAACAAGACCCTCGGCGTGATCGGGGCGGGCAACATCGGTGGCATCGTCTGCGACCGCGCCGTGGGCCTGCATATGAAGGTTGTGGCCTATGACCCCTTCCTGTCGGAAGAACGCGCCAAGCAGTTGGGCGTGACCAAGGTAGAGCTGGACGAGTTGCTGGCGCGCGCCGATTTCATCACGCTGCATGTGCCGCTGATCGACAAGACCCGCAACATCCTGTCGGCGGAAAATCTGGCGAAGACGAAAAAGGGTGTGCGGATCATCAACTGCGCCCGGGGTGGGTTGATTGACGAGGTGGCCTTGGCGGCTGCGCTGAAATCCGGCCATGTGGCCGGGGCGGCGCTGGATGTGTTCGAGGTGGAGCCCGCCACCGACAGCCCGCTGTTCGGCCTGCCGAACGTGGTCTGCACGCCGCATCTGGGGGCATCCACCACCGAGGCGCAGGAAAATGTGGCGCTGCAAGTGGCGGAACAGATGTCGGATTACCTGCTGACGGGGGCCGTGCAGAACGCGCTGAACATGCCCAACGTGACGGCGGAAGAAGCCGCCGTGATGGGGCCGTGGATCAAACTTGCCAGCCATCTGGGTGCCTTCATCGGCCAGATGACGGATGAGCCGATCAAGGCGATCAACATTCTGTACGACGGCACCGTGGCGGGAATGAACCTTGCCGCGCTGAACTCGGCGGTGATTGCGGGCGTGCTGAAGGCGCAGAACCCGGATGTGAACCTGGTGTCCGCCCCCATTGTGGCCAAGGAACGCGGCATCCAGATCTCGACCACCCGGCAGGACAAGACCGGCACCTTTGACGCCTATATCAAGGTCACGATGGTGACGGAAAAGCGCGAACGGTCGGTTGCGGGCACCTGCTTCAGTGATGGAAAACCGCGGTTCATCCAGATCAAGGGCATCAACATTGACGCCGAAATCGGCGCGCATATGCTGTATACCACGAATGAGGACGTGCCGGGCATCATCGGCCTTTTGGGCATGACGATGGGCAAGAACAACGTCAACATCGCGAACTTTACCCTCGGCCGGTCTGGCGTGGGGCAAGAGGCGATTGCGATCCTCTATCTGGATCAGGCGATTGACCCCAAGGTGATCGACACGCTGGAAAGCACAGGCATGTTCCAACAAGTCAAAGCCTTGCAGTTTGAGGTGGCCTGACCCCTTCCTGTTTTCGTTTGGCTGACATACCACTGTGGCCGGGGATGAACCCCCGGTCACACTCCTAACCCGCGGGCCCCCATGCGCAGCTATGCTATCGGCGATATTCACGGCCATCTTGATCTTCTGCAGGACATCCATGCGCGCATTGCTGCGGATCAGGCCCTTCATGGGGCAGCCCCGATCATCCATGTGGGTGATCTGGTGGACAGGGGGCCAGACAGCGCCGGAGTTGTCGATTACCTGTGCAAAGGCATTGAGGCCGGGCAGGACTGGGTGGTGCTGAAGGGCAACCATGACCGGATGTTCACCGGCTTCATGGCCAATATCAAACACCACGACGAAGGGCTGCGCCCCGATCTGTCATGGTTGCACCCACGGCTGGGGGGTGGCACCACGCTCGCGTCCTACGGGGTGGAAAATGCCAGTGACCGCCCCATCGCCCCAGTGCATGCCGAGGCATTGGTGGCCGTGCCGCAGGCGCACCGCGCGTTTCTGGAAACCCGGCCCACCTGGCATCGCCATGGCGAGGTGGTGTTCGTGCATGCAGGCATCCGCCCCGGCATCGCGATGGAAGATCAGACCGAGACAGATCTTGTCTGGATCCGCAAAGGATTTCTGGACGACACCCGAGACCACGGCCCGCTGATCGTGCATGGCCACACCGCACTTGATGTGCCCACGCATTATGGCAACCGCGTGAACATCGACAGTTCCGCCGCCTATGGGGGGCCACTTACCGCCATAGCAATTGACGGGCGCGAAGTATTCCACCTGACCGAGGCAGGGCGAGTGCCTTTGCTGCCGCTGGGTTAGCTTTTGGGGGTTTTGAACAGCCGCCAAGCCGACCAGACCGCTGTGCCGCCAAAGAACACGGACCCAAACCCCACCACCTCGACCAGAGCGGGGCCGTCGGGTATGCCGCGCAGGCCGATGGCCACGCTCAATAGGCCCAATCCGGCCAGAGAAAACACCAGCCGCCCCCATAACTCGCCGCGTGATGGCCCGAATTTGTTCATGTGACGCCCCTGTCTGCATCGGTAAGGTAGCTGCGGTTTTCTGCGCGCCAAGGGCTACTTGTTCAGACTGCGCATCACAACCATCGCCGCCACGGTCAACGCGCCACTGACGACCGCCAACAGCCAGAAGAAGCCGCGATCCCCCATATCTGCAAGCAGCGGCGGCAGCAGTAAGGGCGACACAATCCCACCCACCAGACCGGACAACAGAATGGTCGGAGGCACGCGCAAATCCTCGCCCATCTTGCGGCTGGCCGTGACGTAATAGCCGGGGAAAAACAGACCCGCGCAGACGCCAAGGCCCACGAAAAACACAGGTGGGCTGATCAACACGGCCCCGATGGAACACAGCGCCGCCACCGCCATTGCCCCGGTATAGAGGGTGAAGGATCCGATCAGATGGGCGGTGAAGATCAGACCGACACGGGACAGCAGGAAGGCCGCAAAGAACGCTGACAGCAACTCTGCTGCCTGATCTTCGGTGACGCCCGACCGGATCAGGGCGGTGGGGCCAAGGCCGATCAGGCAGGCCTCCATCCCGATGGCCATCATGCCGAAGGCCAAAATCCCCCAATGCGGGCGGAACGCGGCGACGGTCGTGGTCTCAACCCTGATTTCCGTGCGCCCGGCAGCCCCGGCTCCCAGCCAGATCAGCGCGCAAAGCGCCGCCACGATGGCAAAGGTGGTTTGCGGATTGTTGCCCAGCCAGACGAAAATCAAGGGTGCGGCGATTGCCCCGACCCCGAAAGTTGCGTTGAGCAGGCTAAGCATGGCTGGCCCGCGCGCCCCGAACGCCCGCAGCATGCGCGGGTTGAACACGGCAGTGGCACAGCCATAGCCCACGCCAAACACGACCGCCCCCACCAGCGTAAGCGCCCAATTGGTCTGGATCGCGATTATTGCCATCCCCGTCGTCATCACGGCCAAGGCGTGGCGCGGCGTGATCTTTGCGCCATAGGCAAACATCGCGCTGACCCCGACCAGACAGCCCACCCAATGCGCCGAGACCATCAGCCCCGCGCCTTCCACCGTAATGCCAAAAATCCGGGAAAACGCGGGCAGGGCCGGGCCGTACAGCGACTGTCCTGCCCCCATCAGAATAAACGTGGCAAGTCCCGCAAACAGCAAGGCCGCATTGGCCTTCATCAAATTCTGCACAAGTGTCTCCTGTCGATGCGTCGGTTTCCCCCGGCGTATCGGCAGTGTCAACGGCTGCCGGTGACTCATTGGGCGAATGGCAGGTGTCCGTGGTATATCGCCCAAACTTCGGGCAAGCGGGCGTCAGCGCACCCGCACGGAGGCCCGCGCCGACCGGCCTGCCGCGTCGATCACTGACAGGGTGACAAAGCCTGCGCCGGGCAGGGCCAGCATGGTTTCGCGCCCCGTTTGGGCCATGGCCAAAGGCACCCCATCGGCCATCCATGTAAACGGCGCCGTGCCCCCGCGCACCCGCACCAACAGGCCATCGGGCAGCAGTTCCACCTCGGCTCCGTCGGGAGGGAAGGCCACGGCGGGGGCATCCTGTGCCGCCTGAAACGCGGCGCTGCGCGACCGGAAGCGTTGCAGGGGCTGCGGTAGTTGCGCGTTCGATACCAGCAGGGTCGCAGGTGGGGCGGGGGGCTGCGGGGCAAGGTCGGGCTTCAGGCGGTTAAAGGCCTGAAACAGCACCGGGGCGGCAAGGTCAGCCCCAAACACCCCCGGCACCGGGGTGCCATCAGCCCGGCCCAACCAGACGCCGATCACATGCTGGCCGTCAAAGCCGATGGCCCAGGCATCGCGGTGGCCGTAACTGGTGCCGGTCTTGTAGGCCAGACGGTTTTCCGGTGCCCCCGGCGGCGGGGCAAGGCCCGCCAGAATGTCACCCACCTGCCAAGCGGCAACGGCGGACAATACCCGCTGGCCATCGGCGCTCTCGCCCGACATGCGGTAGGTCAGGGGCCGTGTGACCCCACCCCGTGCGATCATCGCATACATTTGCACCATATCTTGCAGCGTCACCCCCACGCCACCCAAAGCCACCGCCAGCCCCGGCTGATCCCCCGGCACCACGACCCGCATGCCAGCCTTGCCCATGGCTGACAGCAGTTTGGCGGGGCCAAGCGCATCGGTAAGCGCCACCACGGGGATGTTCAGGGACAGTTGCAGCGCCTCGCGCACGCGGATGGTGCCGCGAAAAATGCGGTCAAAATTCTGCGGGGCATAGGCGCCAAATACCGTGGGCCGGTCTTCGACCATGGTTTCCGGGTGGGTCAGGCCTTCGTCAAACGACAGCCCATAGACCAGCGGTTTCAGCGTGGACCCCGGGCTGCGCAGGGCGGTGGTCATATCGACAAACCCCTGTCGCAGGTCGGCCCTGAAGGCGGATGACCCCACGCTGGCCAGAATTTCACCCGACCGATGGTCTGCCACCACGATGGCGACCTGCAACTGTTCGCCGCGCCCAGCCACGGCCTGCACGGCAAGCGCCTCCAGCTTGATCTGCAAGCTGCGGTCGATGGTCAGGTCGTGGCGGGGGGCACCGGGGTTCTCGGCCCGGGCGCGATCGGCCAGATGGGGGGCAAGCGAGGGGAAGGGTTTGCGCAGGCCCGGCACCGTTTCAGTCAGGGCGGCGGTGCTGGCGTCTGCGTCCAGCACGCCGTCCCGCACCGCCCGCGCCAGCACCCGGTTGCGGGCGGCGGTGGCGCGGTCGGCGGCGCGGTCGGGGCGGCGGGTTTCGGGCGATTGCGGGATGGCGACCAGCAAGGCGGCTTCGGCAGGAGTCAAACGCCCCGGTTCCTTGCCGAAATATGACAGCGATGCCGCGCGCACCCCTTCCAGGTTGCCGCCAAACGGGGCCAGATGCAGGTACAGTTGCAAGATCTGGTCCTTGGTCAGCCGACGTTCCAGCGCCAATGCAACCCGCATCTGCCGCAGCTTGCCCGCCACAGCCCCGGTGCCAGACTCCTCCAGCAACCGCGCCACCTGCATGGTCAGCGTGGACCCGCCCGAAATCACCCGCCCGTTCCACACCGCCTGCAAAACCGCCCGCAGCATCGACCGCGCATCCACGCCGGGGTGGGTGTGGAAACGGCGATCCTCATAGTCCAGTAGCATCGCGATATAGCCCGCATCCACCCGGTCGGGGGCAACGGCCAGCCGCCAGCGGCCATTGGCGACCGTGTAGGCGCGCAGCAGATCGCCTTTGCGGTCAAGCACTTCGACCGAGGTTTCCACCACCAGCGGCGGCAAGATGGTGTGGTCGATCCACCTATCCACGCCGTCGCGGCCAAGGGCCGTCAGCCACAAGCCGACAGCCCCCGCCAGTATCCACCGGGCGCGCATCACTCGGTAATCGTCACCGTGCCGGCATCAGACCGGGCGCGGAAATCGGGGCGGTACATGTCTTCGACCGAGGCTGCCGGATGGTGGAACACCCCCGGCGACACGGCCCGCACCACATAGGCCAGACGGAAGCTGTCGGACGACCGCCAGTCGATTGCGGTCAGGAAACGATCCTGCCGGAACTCGGAATGGGCGACCTCCACTTGGCTGTCCAGCCAGTCCAGCGCCGAGACCGACCCGCCCGAAATCAGGTTCGGGTTGTCAATCTCAAACCCGGCGGGCAGCGGGTCCGCGACCATCAGACGGGCTTCGGAATTGCCAAAGGGCGTCACCTCCAGCACCGTGACCAGGCGGGTGCCTGCGGTCACATCGGCCAGTTCCACCTGATCGCCATCAAGGCTGTAGTAGGTGCGGGTGATGGAATAGCCGTTGCCGCCCGCTGGTTCCGCCGCCTCTGGCACGCCATAGGCGGTGACGGTCAGCGTGGTATCCGCACCGTCATTCCTGACGACCACGGGGGTGGCCGCGCCATCCAGCACCCGGACCAACGGACCCTCGGCAGGCTTCCCGTCAATGGTGATGCCATCCGCGCCGGGGCGGTCGATCAGCGCGTTCGCCGCCAACAGCGCCCAGGTCGCCTCTTGTGTGGACCTGTTGCCGCCCGTGGTGGCGATCTGGTCGGTCAGCGCCTCACGGTCGACCGCTGTGGACCCGGCCTCTACCGCCAGCGTCAGCACCGCCGCCGCATCGCGGTAGCGGGTGCCGTAATCGACGCGCCAGATTTGTTCGGTTTCCGGCCCAGACTGCGCGTTCAGTTTGGCCCCGGCCTTGCGGAACATCGCATCGGCGCGGACCTGATCACCGTAGGACGCCAGTGCCGCGCCCAGTTGCGCCTGCGCAATCGGGGTGGCAAAGGCATCGCCCTTCACATCGGCGTAGTAGCGCAGGTCGCCAATGGCAGCCGCCCCTTCGCGCGCCAGAACCATCAGCGAATAGGCCAATGCCTCGCCGCCGCCATTGGTTTCCCCGTCAAAGTCAGGCGCGTAGTTCACCTGATTGCGCAACGCGGTCAGCGCGTTACGGAACGCGAGGTCGGGCACGGCATAACCTTGGGCACGCGCACGGCTGAGGAAATCGGTGACATAGGCATCCAGCCACAGATCCCCATTCCCCGGCCCCCACAGCCCGAACGACCCTTCGGCCCCTTGGTTGGTCAGCACTTCGGCCACGGCCTGATCAATCCGGGTCTGGATATTCTCCGCCCCCTTCAGGTCCATCACTTGCGCCACCTCATCGAAATACAGCAGCGGCAGCGCGCGTGAGGTGATCTGTTCGGTGCAGCCATAGGGATAGCGGTCCAGTGCCGCCAGCAGCCCCGGCGCATTCAGACGCGCCAGCGGGCCAACCGCCATGGTCGCAGTGGCAGACCCCGGCACCAGCCCGGTGAAGGCGGCCTGATCGAAGGTAAAGGACTGACCCTTGGCAAGGTCGAACCGGGTGATCCGGGCCACCTCTGGGTCGTTCATCTGCACCGGGATGGTCAGGGTTTTCTTCAACTGTTTGCCATCGGGCGTGGTCAGCGCGACCTCGACCGTTTGCAGACCAACATCCCCTGCGGTGACGGGAATGGCGTAAACCGCCTTGGCCTTGTCGCCCAGATCGAACCCCGACGGCACCGCGCCAAGGGTCAGGCCAGAGGAGGACACATCAAGGCTCATCCGGCCTGACGGTCCGGTGGCATGGACAATCTCCAGCAGCAGGCGCGACTGATCGCCCGGCGACAGGAACCTGGGCAGGCTGGCCGTCACCACAACCGGGTCACGCACCAGCACATCCGCTGTTGCCTGCCCCACGCCCTTGGCCGACCAGACCACCGCCATCACCCGGACGGTGCCGTTGAACGACGGCAGGTCAAACGATGCGCGCGCGTAGCCATCATCGCCGACCTGCACGGGGCCGGTGAAATAGGCGACCAGTTCTTCGGTGGGGGGCGGGGCTTGCAGGCGGGCCTGCGCGCCGGAATCGCCGCCCGACCGGACAGTGCCTTCGGCGCCGTTCATGCCGTCGATCAGGCGGCCATAGACATCGCGGATACCCACGCCCAGCTTGCGCTGACCGAAGTAATGGCCTTGCGGATCGGGGGCATCAAAACCCGTCAGGTTCAGGATGCCGACATCGACGGCGGCAATCGTGGCATAGGCGGTGTCGCCCGGTGTCAGCCCTGCGACCTTTACCGCCACCTCCATCGGGCCACGCGGGGCAGCCTCGGGGGCAGTTTCAATCGTCGCCTGCAAGGCCCGCTCGCCGGGGTCAATCGAGGCATAGGTCAGGCCAAGCGCGCGGGCGGGGTTGCGGCCAGCGGCCACATCCATCGGGCGCAGGACGGACGCGGTGACATAGACGCCCGCACCCCATTCATCGGTCACCGGCAGCGGGATCAGGTTTTCGCCTTCCTTGACCTCAACCGCTTGCATCGCCACCAGACGGTTCGATAGCACGGTGATCAGCGCTGTCCCCGCCGCACGCGGCACAACGCGCAACATGGCGGTGTCGCCGGATTTGTAGGCGGGTTTATCGAGGCTCAACTCCAAAGTATCGGGCGTGGCGGATGTATCGGCAGGCGCATACCAGCCCGCGTAGAAGGTGGTTGACGTTGCGGCAACCGCACCATCGGACCGTTCCACCAGCAGCTCATATTCGCCCCAAGTCACGGGGGCTGCGATTTCCGACGGCCCGGTTCCAATGTCGGCCTTACCCTCGGCGACCAAGGCACGCGAAATCACAGGTTCCCAGTTCCAGTTGCCAGAATTCTGATACCATTGGTAATTCGTCTCGATCCGCGTCAGACGCCATGCGACCTTCATCGGCTCGGGCTTGGTATCCGCGCCGACCCCGATCAGGTTGAACCGGGCATCGGTGCCTTCGGCCACCACATCGTCAAACAGCGGCTTGACCCCGATCATCGCCTGCGACGGCGTCAGCAGTTTGGTGATCTGGCGTTCCACCGGACGGCCCGACCCTTCGGCCACGCGCACGGTAAAGCGCGCCTCCAGCGGGCGCAGCGGGTCTTCGGTTTCGGGCAGGGCAACGCGAAAGCGTGGCGTTGCCATCGGCATCGGTCTTGTCGCCGGAAAGCGATTCCATCCGTGCATCGAAGGGCGCGTCGTGGCGGCCAAAGACATAGCCCGGAAAGGCGGTCAGTTCCTTGGCGGCGCGCAGCAGCACCTCGCCTTCAATCGCAAGATCGGCACCGGGGGCACCGAACAGGTACTTGGCGGCAACGGTCAGATCGGCGGCATCGCCAAGCCGCAGGGGCGTATCGGTCAGCGACAGGGTAAAGTCGATACGTTCGGGCAGGAAATCCTCGACAAGGAAGGTTTTCGCGGCCAAGGGGTCGGCCTCCAGATCGGCCAGCACCTCCAGCCGCCAGACGCCGCGCGGGGCGATATCGGCAATCGGCAGGGCAAAGACATGGCCCCCGGCACCGCCATCGGCCACTTGCGCGCGGGAATATTCCACCCCATCCGGGCGTTTCAGAATGGCGGTCAGCGGCAGGCCCGGCAGGGCTGCGGCGGCCGGGTCGCGGGCAAGGGCGGTGGCATAGACGGTTTCGCCTGCACGGTAGGCCCCGCGATCCGTGGTCAGGAACACATCAACGGGGGGCGCGGGTTCGCGGCCTTCAACGCCCCGGTCGGACAGGTCAAACTCCGGGTCGGTCAGCGACAGGAAGGCGATGTCATCGGCCCCCTCTTTCGCCACCACCATCGCAGGGGCAGACGACCCCAGCCCGCGCGTCAGCCCCGCATCAAAGCGCGCATAGCCCATGGCATCGGTCTTGGTGCTGCCCAGAATGGTGTTGGCGCGGTTCAGCAGGTCAACGGTGACGCCTTCCTTGGCCCCCGCCGTGCCCAGACTGCGCACGAACACATGCAGACCATCGACGCCCGACAGGGTGGTCAGCCCCAGATCGGACACCACAAACCACTGCCAGCCTGCGGGCGTCACATAGGGGTCCACCCCCGGTACGGCGGCTTTCAGGGCGTAGATGCCAGCGGGTTGGCCCTTTAAGGCCTCATCCATCGGCAGGCGGGTGGTGACGTCGGTGTTGACCTCCATCCCCACGGTCGCGGTGCCGGACCACAGCTTTTCGCCGACTTCATCGGTGAAATAGCTTTCCTGATATTCCGGCATCGGCGTTCCGAAATAGCTGTTCTGGATGGCGCGCAGCAGGTTGCGGTCGGTGACGCGGAACAGGGTCAGATCCAACTTGTCAGCGTTGACCGTTTCTACCGGAACCGCCGCCCCGGCAGCCTTCGGCAACACATAGCCCCGCCCCGGAAAGCGCACGCCGGGGCTGCGATCGCGAACATAGGCCGTGATCGGCACCGATTTGGCCATCACCTGCCCATCCGCCGCAGGCAGCCCTTCGCGGAAGGTCACGGTATAGCGCGCGCCATGCTGCACACCCGCCGACGCACAACTGCCGCCAGCCACCATTTTCGACCGTCAGGCCCGGGTCGGACAACTGCACAAAGCTGGAATAATCCACCCCGGCGGCCACCAGATCTTCGGAGAACGTCACGCAGATGCGCGGGCGGGCCAGATCGGATTCGACGGTGTTTTCGGCGATGCGAAAGCCGTATTTGCCCATGGCGCTGTCCAGCAGGGCGGCGGTATCCTCGCGCGGGGCAAGGTTTTGCGCAAGACGCAGGGCAGCAACGGTATCACGCCCCCGGCCCAGCCGTTCCAGCGCATCGGCCATGGTCACCAGTGCCGTATGCCGCAAAGGCGCGCTTTCGGCGCGCAGATAGGCGTTGACCGCCGATGACACGGCCCGGTCGAGGTAATAGTTCTGGTCGTTGGATTGCGGCTTGCCGACCTCCAACTGCAATCTTGCGTAATCGGCCCAGCTTTCGGGCGCGTCCGACAGGTTCAGCGCGGCCCCGGTAAAGGCTGCGGCTTGCACCAGATCACCCCGCGCCTCGGCCTCATTCGCCGCCGTCAGGTGTTCTTCGGCAGACCATGGCCCGGTGGTGTGCTGGCGGCCAAGGTTGGTGGCAAGATCATAGGCGTTCTGCACATCGCCGTCCGACAGAAAGGTCAGTTCTGCACGGCGGGCCTTGGCATCAGTTTCAGGGGTCGCGTCAATCACATAAGCGGAATAGGCCCCCTGAAAATAGGTGCCTTCCCCCGGCCCCGATTTCACAAAGCAAGACCCGTTGCGGGTGTTGAACGTATAGGCCGTGCAGCGGGAATTGGTCAGGCAGGCGCGCTCGCAGGCGTCCAGCGTGGTGTCGAGACTTGACGCGATATCGCCGCCCGGCAGGTCTTGATCCTGCGTCAAAACGGTGCGCCGTTCGGGGATCAGATCTTGCGCCGGGGCAAGGGTCGGAAGGGTCAGAAATATCGCCGCCAATGCCGCTGTAACAAAACCACGCATCTGAAAATCTCCTGCCTAGATGGGCGCAACGTCGCATGGGGGGGCCGCCTGTGGCAAGTCAACTTGCGTGACAATTGCCGTTAAGTCCGTGTTCACACTGATGCGCCAGATTGGCCCCTGATGGCCGGGGGAGCGCCCCGGCAGACCAGACAGAATGTCGATACAGGGGCCGAATGGAACTCGCGGAACGGCTGGCAAAAGAACGGCGTGGGCGGCTGGCGGCAGAACGGCTGCTGGAACAAAAACAGCGCGAACTCTTTGCTGCCAATGAAAAACTGGCGCTGCATGCGCGGTCTTTGTCAGACCAGATCGTCGAACAGCGGCAGGTGGTGAAATCGGCCCTGTCCGAGGCTGAGGTGCTGAAGGGCCAGAACCTGCGATTCGTGACCGACCTCGATCTGGCGCACACCGCGGCGGTCATGGCGGAACGGCGGCTGTGGGATTCCATCGACACCATCCGCGATGGGTTTGCAGTGTTCGATTCCGCTGGCAAACTGGTGGTCGCCAACCGCGCCTATATGGCCGTGTTTGACGGGCGCGGGGTTGCCCCGGGTATCCCTTATGCCCAGATTTTGCAGATCGCGGCCACCTCTGGCTTGATTGATATCGGCGATGCTCGCGCCCGGTGACTGGGTGGCCGCCATGCTGGCCCGCTGGGACAGCGACCCGATAGACCCCATGACCATCCGCTTTCGCAACGGTCAGTGGATCAAGCTGGTGGACCGCCGCGCCCGTGATGGCGACATGGTCACGCTGGCGCTGGATATCACCGAACAGATGCGCATCTGGGCCGCGATCGAGGCGATCCCCGATGGTTTCGTGCTTTATGACAGGGAGGAACGGCTGTTGACCTGCAACCAACGCTACCGCGATCTATACCCCGCCACCGCAGGCGCCATGGTGCCGGGCGCGCGGTTTGAAGATATCCTGCGCTATGGCCTCGTGCGCGGCCAGCACGCCGATGCCGTGGGGCGCGAGGAAGACTGGCTGGCCGAACGGCTGCGCCAGCACCGCGCCGCCGACGGCGTGCATGAACAGGCACTTGGCCGATGGCCGCTGGCTGCGCGCGCATGACCACCCGACGCCGGATGGTGGCAGGGTGGGGCTGCGGGTCGACATCACCATGCTGAAGGAACAGCAGGCGGCGCTGGAACACGCGCGCCTTGCCGCCGAGGCCGCGAACCGCGCGAAATCGGCGTTCCTTGCGAATATGAGCCATGAAATCCGCACCCCGATGAACGGCGTGGTCGGCATGGCGGAACTTCTGTGCGACACCAACCTGTCGGAAGAACAGCGCCTGTTTGCCGATACCATCCGGTCGTCCGGCGAGGCGTTGTTGGTGATCATCAACGACATTCTGGACTATTCCAAGATCGAGGCTGAACGCCTGACCCTGCACCCCGAACCCTTTGATCTGGAACGCACGATCCACGAAGTGACCATGCTGTTGCAACCGCGCGCCCGTGCCAAGGGCCTTGATCTGATGATCGACTTCGACATGTTCCTGCCGACCCGCTTCATCGGCGATCCGGGGCGGTTGCGGCAGGTTCTGACCAACCTTCTGGGCAATGCGGTCAAGTTTACCGAAAAAGGCCATGTGCTGATCCGCGTCGTGGGGCTGGAGGCTGAAGGCGGCGCGCAAGAGTTGCATGTGACGGTGGAAGACACCGGCATCGGCATCGCGCCCGAACACATCGACCACATCTTTGGCGAGTTCAATCAGGTCGAAAGCCAGCAAAACCGCAAGTTTGAAGGCACGGGTTTGGGCCTTGCGATCACGCAGCGCCTGATCGACCGGATGGGCGGTGAGGTTTGGGTGGACAGTGACCTTGGGCGTGGGTCCAGCTTTGGCTTCCGCGTCACGCTGCCGGTGGCCGAGGAGGCCGCCGCCCCGCGCCTGCCGATCACGCTGCGCCGGATGCTGGTGGTGGATGACCAGTTCATCAACCGCACCATTCTGGAACGCCAACTGGTGCCATGCGGCATCAACGTGACCCTGTGCCGGTCGGGGGCGGATGCTCTGGCGGTGCTGGCGCAGGATGGCGGCTTTGACGTGGTGCTGACCGACCATGACATGCCGGAAATGGATGGTTTGGTCCTGGCCGACCGGATCAGGGCGGCAGGCTTTGCGATGCCGATTGTGCTGCTGTCATCGAACCCCGCCGCGGCGCGGGACGGGGCAGGGGCCGCCCATCTGGCGGCGGTGCTGCAAAAGCCGATCCTGCGGTCCGACCTCTACCGCCGCCTGACCGCGCTGACCGAAACCGGTGTTGCGGCCTTGCCCGTGGTCCCCGCCAACCCCGAAGATCGCCGGGTGATGCGGGTTCTGGCCGCCGAGGATAATCGGACCAACCAGTTGGTGTTCCAGAAAATGGTCAAAGGCGTGGATATTGATCTGGTCTTTGCCAACAACGGGCGCGAGGCGGTCGAACAGTTCGTGTCCTTCAAGCCTGACCTGATCTTCATGGATATCTCGATGCCCGAAATGGATGGGCGCGAGGCTGCGCGCGCCATCCGCGCAATTGAAAACGGGCGGGGCCATGTGCCCATCGTGGCGCTGACCGCCCATGCGATGGACGGCGACGATCAGGGCATCCTCGCCGCAGGCATCGACCGCTATCTGACCAAACCCCTGCGCAAAGTGGCGATTGTGGCGGCCTTATCCGAGTTCTGCCCCCCCGACGCGCGGCCAGTGGAACCCGCCGCCGAGGTGGCCGCGTGACTTATGCGGCCACCGCTTGTGCGCGGTGAAATACCATGCGGTCGCCGTCCGACAGGTCGGCGCGAAAGGCATACCCCCCTGTCTGAAAGCCGCGCAGGTCGGCGGGGTCGGTCAGGTGGTGGTCGCAGATATGCCGCGCCATCGCCCCCCGTGCGGTCTTGGCCCAGAAGCTGACGATCTTGGCCTGGCCTTCGGGGCCGTCCAGAAACACCGGGGTGATCACCCGCAGCTTCAGCGCCTTGCGATTGGCGGCGGTGAAATACTCAATCGAGGCGCAATTGACCAAGGTATCGGTGCCAACCTCTGCGGCCTGCGCCACCAGCGCCTTTGCAATCTTGTCACCCCAAAAGGCGTAAAGATCGGCCCCCTTTGCCGTCGCCAGCCTGCTGCCCATCTCTAGCCGGTAGGCCTGTATCGCATCGAAAGGGCGCAGCAAGCCGTAAAGGCCCGACAGAATCCGCAGATGCCCGTTTGCCCAGTGCAGGGCATCGGCGGTCATCGTCTTGGCCTCCAGCCCGGTATAGGTGTCGCCCGCAAAGCAGTGGATGGCGGGGTAGGTCACATCCGGCCCCGGTTTGGCGGCAAAGCTGGCAAAGCGGGCGTGGTTCAGCCGGGCCAGCGGGTCGGAGATATCCATCAGATGGCGCAGATCATCGACCGACAGACCCCGCGCGATTTTGGCCAAGGCCACCGCATCGCGCGCAAACAGCGGGTCGGTCAGGGCCAGCCCCGCAACGGGCTTTTCGGTCAGCTTTTTGGCGGGGGAAATCACGGTCAGCATCAGACACTCCTTCAACAGCCGACATAGCAGCACGGACCTGCGAGTCTAGGCCTGCCGCAGCACATCCAGAAAGGCTGCACCAAAGCGTTCGGTCTTGGCCTCGCCCATACCCTGAATGCGGTCGAGGTCGGACAGCGTGGAAGGCTTGCGTTCGGCAATCTGGCGCAGGGTCGCGTTGCCGCAGGACAGGTATTTTCCGGTGCCATCATCGCCGCGCGCAAGGCGCAACTGCACCTCGGCCAGCCGGTCAAACACATCCCCCGCCTCGCGCCCCGCCAGTCGCATGCGCGAGGGGTGCAGGGTCTGTGCGGTGGCCCCGGTGATCACCTCCAGAAACGCCGCGCCATAGCTTTCCAGCTTTTTCGCGCCAACCCCGGTGATGCCCATCATCTGGTCCAGCGTTTCAGGGCGGCGTTCGGCCATCTCAATCAGGGTGCGGTCCGGGAAAGATCACATAGGCGGGCACGGAAGCGGCCTCGGCCAAGGCCCGGCGTTTGGCTTTCAGCGCGGACATCAGGGGGGCATCTTCCTCCGACACCAAGGCTTTGACCGCCACGCGCCCGACAGCGGACTGAATGGTATCGCGACGCAGGGAAATGCTGGCCTCGCCGCGCAGAATGGGGCGGGCGGCGTCGGTCATGCGCAGGGCACCGAAACGGTCGGGGTCGGGGCGCACCAGGTCACGGCCCATCATCTGGCGGAACACAGCGCCCCAAGCGGGTTTGGAAAGGTCGCGCCCCACGGCATAGGTGGGCAGCGCGTCATGGCCCTTTTCGCGCACCTTGGCGGTGGGGTTTCCGGTCAGAATGTCGATCAGATGCCCTGCGCCAAACCATTCGCCGGTGCGCAGGATGGCCGACAGTGCCTTGCGCACAGCCTCGGTCGCGTCGAACACATCGACGGGGCGGTCGCACAGATCGCAGTTGCCGCAAGGGGTTGCCTCTTCGCCAAAGTAGCCAAGCAGCACCTGACGGCGGCAGGCCACAGCCTCGGCCAAACCCAGCAGGGCGTTCAGGCGGCCATGGTCGGCGGCCTTGCGGTCCGCAGGGGCGGCGCCTTCGTCAATCTGGGACCGGCGCAGGCGAATGTCGTCGGGGCCATACAGCGTCATGGTTTCGGCCGCCGCCCCATCCCGCCCCGCGCGGCCGATTTCCTGATAATAGCCTTCGATCGACTTGGGCAGATCGGCGTGGGCGACCCAGCGGATATCGGGTTTGTCGATGCCCATGCCGAAGGCGACGGTGGCCACCACGATCAGCCCGTCATCCTGCTGAAACCGGATTTCCACCTGACGACGGTCTTCCGGGTCCATGCCGCCGTGGTAGTAGCAGGCCGGATGCCCGGCCTCGCGCAGCGCCTGAGACAGGGTTTCGGTCTTGGCGCGGGTGCCGCAATAGACGATGCCCGACTGCCCCTTGCGCGCGGCGGCAAAGCCCAGGATCTGCGTGCGGGGGCTGTCTTTGACCGCAAAGGCAAGGTGGATGTTCGGGCGGTCAAACCCGCGCAGGAAGGTGGATGGCTGGGTGCCGCCAAACAGGCGGGTGACAATCTCGGCACGGGTTTCTTCGTCTGCCGTGGCGGTGAAGGCGGCAAGCGGCACGTCCAGACTGCGGCGCAAATCGCCGATGCGCAGATAGTCGGGTCGGAAATCATGGCCCCATTGCGAGACGCAATGCGCCTCGTCCACCGCGATCATCCGGGTGTTGATGCGGCGCAGCAGCGCGAGGGTGCCAGCGGAGGCTAGCCGTTCGGGCGCCATATACAGCAGCTTTATGCGGCCGGCATCAAGGGCTGCAAACACCTCTTCGGTCTGCTCATCCGTGTTGCCTGATGTTAGGGCCCCAGCCTCGACCCCCGCCTCGCGCAGGGCGCGGACCTGATCGCGCATCAAAGCGATCAGGGGTGAGATCACCACCGTCACCCCATCTCGGCACAGGGCTGGCAGTTGAAAGCACAGCGACTTACCACCCCCCGTGGGCATGATGGCAAGCGTGTTCTGCCCGGCCATCACCGCATCGACAATTTCCTCCTGCCCGGGTCGAAAACCGGAGAAGCCGAAGACAGAGGCCAGAAGGTCGGACGGGGCGGGCATCTTGGCCTTTGCGGTGGGAACAGGGGCCAGAGTGCCCCGGCAGCGGTTAGGAAAGCGTGAAGGTCAGAAAAACGCGACAGCGTTGTTTTGCAGCACGATCTTCAACCCGTAGATCACCAGCAGCACAATCAGCGGTGCAAAGTCGATGCCCGACATCTGCGGCAGAAAAGACCGGACGCGACCGTAGATCGGCTCCAGAGTGCGGTTCAGCGCCGTCCAGATTTGC
This sequence comes from uncultured Alphaproteobacteria bacterium, assembly GCA_963772935.1. Lineage (GTDB taxonomy): Bacteria > Pseudomonadota > Alphaproteobacteria > Rhodobacterales > Rhodobacteraceae > JANNNF01. The sequence goes on from CAVYZK010000004.1 coordinate 460,881, forward strand.
GCGACCAACGGCTGGCGGGTGTTCAGCACCTGAAAGTTGATCAGCCAGCTCATGATGATGTGCGCCAACACAATGAACTGCGCCACATTCAGCACCATCATCAGGATTTGGAAGAGGGATTGCATGTCTATCGGCCTTGGCTACCATCTGTTGTGTCAGAGGTAACGCCGACCGCCTCAAAGGGCAATGGCTTCCGCAGCGTTTCGCTTGACGTTGCGCCGTGCGCACGGCACCAAAACGCAAAACTCAGAGGTCGTGATGTACCCCTATCTGCGCATGTTCAAGGAACTGTATAAATTTCGGGCAGCCGCTCCGCTGGGGATTTTCGACACCCATGTCAGCCACCACCGCTGTTGGCCGCAGGACATCGACCCGTGGCGTGAACTGAACAATGGCCGCACCCTGACACTGTATGATCTGGGGCGTATTCCGCTCGGCAAGCGTACCGGACTGCACATGGTGCTGAAGGCCAATGGCTGGGGCATGACGGTGGCGGGCAATACCACGCGTTACCGCCGCCGGGTGAGGATGTTTGACCGGGTGGAAATGCGCAGCCATTGCATCGGCTGGGACGCGCGGTTTTTCTACATGGAGCAAAGCATGTGGAAGGACGGTGAGTGTACGTCGCATGTGTTGATCCGGTCGGCGACCACATCACGCGCGGGGATCGTACCGCCCGCGCAGGTCGCCCGCGCGCTTGGCGTGTCCGAGGTCAGCCCCGCCTTGCCCGGTTGGGTGCAGGCGTGGATCGCGGCAGATGCCGAACGCCCCTGGCCGCCCCAACGCTAAGCAGTGCCCTTGCGCCACCTGCGGTTTTCAGGCTTCACTGCCGTAAAACATAACATCGGGGGCAGGGCATGATTTCGGCACGCAAGCGCATCTGGGGCTGGTACTTTTTCGACTGGGCCAGCCAACCCTACAACACCCTGCTGCTGACCTTCATCTTCGGCCCCTACTTCGCCGAGGTCGCCCGTGAATACTACATGGGGATGGGGCTGGAGGCTGACGCCGCCGCCGCCGCCGCACAGGCCTACTGGGGCTGGGGGTTGGCCATTGCCTCCATTTCGGTGGCTTTGCTGGCCCCGATCCTGGGCGCGATTGCCGATGGCACGGGGCGCAGGCTGGTGTGGGTGTGGATATTTTCGACTTTCTATGTCGTGGGGTCGTCTGCCCTTTGGTATGTGGAACCCGGGCTGACCAGCCTGTTCTGGGTTGTTGCCTTCTTCAGCATCGGCTTTATCGGGATGGAGTTTGCCACCATCTTCACCAACGCCCTGATGCCGTCGCTGTCTGACCATGATGATCTTGGGGCGATTTCGGGGTCGGGCTTTGCCTTTGGCTATCTTGGCGGGTTGCTGGCGCTGGTGCTGATGCTGCTGCTGTTTGCCGAAAGCCCGACCACCGGCAAAACCCTGCTTGGCATCGACCCGCTGTTCGGACTGGACGCCGAGGCCCGCGAGGGCACCCGCGCCGTAGGGCCATTCACCGCCATCTGGTATGCCGTGTTCATGATCCCGTTTTTCCTGTGGGTGCGGGAGCCGCGCATTGAATCGCGCCCCCTGCACATCGGATCGGCTATCGCCAGTCTGGTGGACCTGATCAAAAGCCTGCGCTTTCGCCACAGCCTTGCAGCGTACCTGATGTCCTCACTGTTTTATCGGGATGCGCTGAACGCCCTCTACGGTTTTGGTGGGGTCTATGCGTCGGGCGTGCTGGGCTGGTCGATCATCCAGATCGGCGTGTTCGGCATTGTGGGGGCGGCGGCGGCGATTGTTGCAAGCTGGATCGGCGGGCGGGCGGATCGCAAGTATGGACCGAAGCCTGTGATCGTGCTGTGCATTCTGGTGCTGATGTTTGTCTGCCTGATCATCGTCGGCATGACGCGCGACAGCGTCTGGGGCATTGCGTTGGATTCGGCCTCGTCAATGCCGGATCAGATATTCTTTGCCTGCGGCGCGCTGATCGGGGCGGCGGGTGGTGCGTTGCAGGCCGCCAGCCGCACCATGATGGTGCGCCATACCACGCCCGACAACGCCACGCAGGCCTTCGGGTTGTTCGCGCTTTCGGGCAAGGTGGCCAGCTTCATGTCGCCCGCGCTGATCGCCCTGATCACCACCATAAGCGGATCGCAGCGCATCGGGATTTCGCCGCTGATCGGGCTGTTCTTCATCGGCTTGGTTCTGCTAATCTGGGTCAGACCCAGAGGGGAGCAGTCTGCCTTATGATCCGTATTGTCCTACTTGCAGCGCTGTTTACGCTGCCCTTTTCCGTGCAGGCCGAAACGCTGGCGAACAAGCTGTTCGGGGCAAAATCTGCCCCGTCGCAACAGGCCCCGATGCCCGTGGGCAGCTATGCCCGGGGCTGTGGTGCAGGTATGGTGCAACTGCCGGAAACCGGCCCAAGCTGGCAGGCCATGCGCCTGTCGCGGGGGCGCAACTTTGGCCAACCGGTGTTGATCGACTATCTGCAAGACCTGAGCCGGGACGCACAGCAGATCGGCTGGGCGGGCCTTTACATCGGCGATATGAGCCAGCCCCGGGGTGGCCCGATGACCTCTGGCCACGCCAGCCACCAGATCGGGTTGGATGCCGATATCTGGATGCTGCCGCCCCGCAGGCTGGATCTGAGCCGCAAAGACCGCGAGAATATCTCCTCCATCCCGGTGCGGTCTGCCGATCAGCGGTCTGTCACCGAAAACTGGACGCCGCGCCACCGCGCGCTGTTGAAGGCCGCAGCCTCTGACCCGCGCATCGACCGGATTTTTGTGGCCGCCGCCGTGAAGATCGAAATGTGCAAGACGGCGACCGCCGCCGACAAGAAATGGTTGCAGAAAATCCGTCCCGTGGCGGGACATGACACCCATTTCCATGTGCGCCTGAAATGCCCGAAGGGCGCGACCCTGTGCCAGACACAAAAGCCGACGGTTTCGGAATTGTCCAAGGGCGGCGATGGTTGCGATTCCACGCTGACCTGGTGGGTGACTGATTATCTGAACCCGCCCAAGCCCACCAAGAAACCCACCAAACCGGCCAAACGTGAAAAGGGCCCGCGCCAGTTCACCATGGCCGATCTGCCCAAGCAATGCAGCGCCGTTCTGTCGTCGGAATAGCGGCGGGGGCGCTGCTGGCACTGGGGCTGCAAGGCAGCGCCAGCCCGCCGCCCCCGCCCGGTTTTCTTGCGGCATACACATGGCGCGATACTCAACCGCGCTTCGGTGGCTTTTCGGCAATCGAGTTGTCGGACGCGACCCATTTCACCGCCCTGTCGGACCGGGGGGCATATGTTGAGGGAACACTTGCGCGCAATGCCGACGGTGTGATCACAGATGTTTCAGCGGGCAAGATAACCCTGCTCACCTCGGATGGTAAGGCCCGGCTGACTGCGCTGCGCAGTGACAGCGAAGGCTTGGCCTTGGCACCGGATGGCACGTTCTATGTGTCCTTTGAAACGGCGGCGCGGGTTTTGCACTACCAACGGCTGGACGGGCCTGCCGAAAATCTGCCCGTCCCAAAAGCCTTCCGCAGCTTTCCGCGCAATGCGGGGCTGGAGGCCGTGGCGGTAGGCCGTGATGGCACGGTCTACACCATGCCCGAACGCACGGCCCCGGCCAAAGGCGGGATGCTGGCGCGCTACAGTGGCAGTGACAGCAACACGCCGTTCCCGATCTTCCGCTATCGAAATGGCAAGTGGGATCAACCGTTTGACCTGCCGCGTCTGGGGGAGTTTCTGCCGGTGTCCGCCGATATCGGCCCTGACGGCAGGCTTTATGTGCTGGAGCGCGCCTTCCACGGGATTGGCGGATTTGCGAGCCGGGTGCGCAGTTTCACCATGGCAAAATCGGCTTTGACCGATGCGCGCACATTGTTTGAAAGCCCGGCAGGCCTGCATGACAATCTTGAAGGCATGTCGGTCTGGCGTGATGCCACCGGGGCTTTGCGGTTGACGATGGTGTCGGATGACAATTTCGGCTTTTTTCAGCGGACAGAGATTGTCGAATACCGCTTTCCCTAAGCTCGGTTGACTTGTGGGGCAGGGGGGGCTAATCCGCGCCGTCCCCATGGTGGGGGCCAAGTCTCCGCGACCTTGTAAAAAACGGATGTAAATCATGCATAAACTTCTGCCCGGCATCCTTGCCATGGCCATCATCGTCGTGGCCTCGAACATCCTTGTGCAGTACCCGCTTGGCGGCTGGCTGACATGGGGCGCGCTGACCTACCCGTTTGCCTTTCTGGTGACCGACCTGACCAACCGCCTGCAAGGCGTTGCCGCCGCCCGCCGGGTGGTGCTGGCGGGGTTTGCCACGGGCCTTGTGTGTTCGCTGATCGGCACGCAAATCATGGGAGAATTCGGCCCGCTGGTCACCTTGCGCATCGCCATCGGGTCCGGTCTGGCCTTTCTTGTGGCGCAGATGCTGGATGTGGCGGTGTTTGACCGATACCGCAGTGGCGGCTGGTGGCAGGCGCCGTTGATCTCGACCCTCGTCGGGTCCAGCCTTGATACGATGATCTTTTTCACTACCGCATTTTCGGCCCTGTTGATCCCGCTGGACCCCGGCAACGATGTGTCCTGGGCCGCTGAAATGGGGCCGCTTTTGGGGGCCGGGCCACAGGTTCCCTACTGGGTTTCGCTGGCCACAGCCGATTGGTGCGTGAAAATCGGGCTTGCCCTTATCGCACTTGTGCCTTTTCGCATCATTGTCAGAAAGTTGACCACAGGGGTTGCGTAAAAACTTTTGACAAACACAAAATCTGTGTCACCTTCTGCATATCGGCAACCAATTTGAAAGGAGGTGATCCAGTGTCTAGAGTGATGTTGGAGAGTTGTGTCGGGACAGTCATGGGGGGTGTTTTCTAGGGGCAGACCCTTAGCGAACCAAACCAGTGATTGGGATGATGCCTAACTGGCCCATCTCCTTTAAGCTCGGAAAGGGTTGCCGTACACCGGCAGCCCTTTCTCTTTTTCCACCGCCAGATTGCGTTGTTTACATGCTGCAAATCACCGAAACGCTGAGTATTGCCGATTGGGAGCTGACTGAAAGCTTCATGCGCGCCTCCGGCCCCGGCGGGCAAAATGTTAATAAAGTCTCCACGGCGGTCGAGTTACGATTCGAGGCGGATCGGTCGCCAAACCTCGGCCCCGGCGTCAAGGCGCGGCTGCGCAAGCTGGCCGGGCGGCGCTGGACGCTGGAAGGCGCAATCGTGTTGCAGGTTGAAGACACCCGCAGCCAGGCCCGCAACCGCGAGATTGCCCGCGAACGGCTGGTGGAACTGATCCGCGCCGCGCTGGTGCCGCCAAAACGGCGGATCGCGACCAAGCCCACCTATGGCAGCCAGAAACGCCGCATCGCCGCCAAGGTGCAGCGCGGCGAGGTGAAATCCCTGCGCGGCAAACCGGGAGAAGAAGAAAGCTGACTGCCATCGTGGGTGACACTGATCAACCCGGCAACTGGCGAAGGGCCCTTAGCCTCGGCGAAGGCCGGGGCCTCGCGGGTCACGCAAAGGGCCTCGGGGTCCCGGCCTGCGCCGGGACGGTTGCGCGCCCTGATGTGCCGACAAAACCGGGCCTTGGCAGGGCTTAAACCACCACGTCCATCGCCGCCTGCGCGCCCACCCCGAACACCCGCTTGTACCGCTCAATCTCCCCCGCAGGCCCCAAGGCCTTGTTCGGGTTGTCCGACAGTTTGACCGTGGCCCGCCCGTTGGCCGACACTGCCTTGCAGACCAGACTGAACGGGGCGAGGCCATCATCCGGCACCAAGCCCCGGAAATCATTGGTCAACATCGTGCCCCAGCCGAAGGATACCTTGACCCGGCCCCGGAATTGGCGGTGCAGTTCCTCGATCTTGTCCACATCCAGCCCGTCGGAAAAGATCACCAGCTTTTGCGTCGGGTCTTCGCCGCGCGACGCCCACCACTTGATCGCGGTTTCTGCGCCGACTGCCGGATCGCCACTGTCGATGCGGATGCCGGTCCAGCTTGCCAGCCAGTCCGGCGCGTTGGCAAGAAACCCGGTGGTGCCATAGGTGTCGGGCAGCATGATGCGCAGGTTGCCGTCGTGTTCTTCGTGCCAGTCGGCCAGCACCTGATAGGGTGCCTGCGCCAGTTCCGCGTCCGTATCCGCCAAGGCCGAATAGACCATCGGCAGTTCATGCGCATTGGTGCCGATCGCCTCCAACTCACGCCGCATGGCGATCAGGCAGTTCGAGGTGCCGGTGAACTTGCCCTCCAACCCTTCCTGCATCGCCTGCACTGCCCAGTCCTGCCACAGGAAACTGTGGCGGCGACGGCGTGCCGAAATCGGCAATCCGCAAGCCCGTCAATCCCGCGCAGACGTTCGATCTTTTCCCACAGCTTGGTCATCGCGCGGGCATAGAGAACCTCCAGCTCGAACCGCCCCAGCTTTTCCAAAACCACACGCGACCGCATTTCCATCAGCACGGCGAGTGCCGGAATTTCCCACAGCATGACCTCGGGCCATTTGCCCTCAAACGTCAGCTCATACTGCCCGTCCACCTTTTCCAGATGATAGGGCGGCAGGCGCAAGCCCTTCGAACCATTCCATGAAATCGGGGCGGAACATCTGGCGTTTGCCGTAAAACGTATTGCCGCGCAGCCAGGTGCTTTCGCCGCGCGTCAGGCTCAGCGACCGCACATGATCCAGTTGTTCGCGCAATTCACCTTCGTCAATCAGGTCGGCGAGGCGGATGTTTTTGGAGCGGTTGATCAGGCTGAACGTGACCGTCGTATCCGGTTTGTTGCGGAAAATCGACTGGCACATCAGCAGCTTGTAAAAGTCCGTGTCGATCAGGGACCGCACGATCGGGTCGATCTTCCATTTGTGGTTCCAGACCCGCGTTGCAATATCGACCACGATCTACTCCTTCAACGCCACGCCCGCGGCGCGCATGTCATCCTGCATCCGGGCCAGCGACCCGCCCATGTCAATCGCCCGCGCCGCCCCTTGCAGAACGGTCACACCGAACCCCAACCGTGCCGCATCAATCGCCGAATAGGCGACGCAATAATCCAGCGCCAGCCCCACCAGCGTCACCTCTGTGACGCCCCGCCCGCGCAGATAGCCTTCCAGCCCGGTGGGGGTGCTGCGGTCATTTTCAAAGAACGCGGAATAGCTGTCGATCTGGGCGCGAAAGCCTTTGCGGATGATCAGGTCGGCAGGATCGGTGCGCAGGTCGGGGTGAAATTCGGCCCCCGTTGATCCCTGCACGCAATGGGTGGGCCACAGGGTCTGGCGACCGTAGGGCATGTCAACTTCCGAAAACGCCGCCGCGCCCGGGTGGTTCGCCGCGAAGGAACTGTGATCCGCCGGGTGCCAGTCCTGCGTCAGCACGGTGATCGCAAACTCCCCCATCAGCGCGTTGATCCGGGGGATGATCGCGTCGCCCCCCGCCACGGCCAACGCGCCCCCGGGGCAGAAATCATTCTGCACGTCGATTACGATCAAGGCGTGCATCGCGTCCTCCGCTTGGGGTCAGTCCCCTTGGGTAAGACGGGGGGGCGCGTGCGTCAAGGGAAGCACTTGAATTTGCGCGGGGTTGGGGGCATGAAACGCGCCATGCTGACCGTCGCCGCCCTGTATCATTTCACCCGGTTTCCCGACCCCGCCGCCCTGCGCGACGGGACGTTGGCGGTGTGTCATGCGTCGGGTGTGATGGGGTCGCTGCTGCTGGCGCATGAGGGGATCAACGGCACCATTGCGGGCACCCGCGACGGGATTGATACCGTGCTGGCGCATCTGCGGACCTTGCCCGGTTGCGCCGACCTTGAATGGAAGGAAAGCCCTGCCGAGGTGATGCCCTTTGGCCGGATGAAAGTGCGGCTGAAGAAGGAAATCGTGTCGATGGGGGTGCCGGATGTGGACCCTTTGGCCCGCGTCGGCCACTATGTGCAACCCGCCGACTGGAACGCCCTGATCGCCGACCCCAATGTGGCGGTGATCGACACCCGCAATGACTATGAGGTGGCGATTGGCACCTTCGCAGGGGCGGTGGACCCTGGAACCGCCACCTTCCGCGATTTTCCGGGCTGGTGGCAGGCCAACAAGGACCGCTTTGAAGGCAAGCGGATTGCGATGTTCTGCACTGGCGGCATCCGGTGCGAGAAATCGACGAATTACCTGATCAGCCAAGGGGTTGAGGATGTGTTCCACCTGAAGGGCGGCATCCTGAAATACCTTGAGGATGTGCCGGCCGAGGACAGCCAGTGGCAGGGCCAGTGCTTTGTCTTCGATCAGCGGGTGTCGGTCGGCCACGGATTGATCCCCGGTGATCTGACCCAATGCGGCGCCTGTGGTCGCCCGGTGACGCCGGACCAAAAGGCCCACCCGCAGTATGAACGGGGGGCCTCGTGCCCGCAGTGCATTGATGAATATTCTGACGCTGACCGCGACCGTTTCCGCGAACGGCACCGCCAGATGGCCCTTGCCGCCACCCGGGGGCAGCGGCATCTGGGGCGCTAGGCCGCCGTCTGGGTCGCCAGAATATCCCGCACCATCGGGATCACTTGCTCGCCATACAGCCGCAACCCTTCCATCAGCGTCTCATGCGGCATCGGTCCGGTCGAATACTTCATGTCGAACCGCTGCAAGCCCAAGGCGCTGACGGTCCCCGCAATCTTGCGCGCCACGGTTTCGGGCGACCCAACGTACAGCGACCCATGCTGCACCTCGGCCAGATATTTCTCTTTCGTCACCGGCGGCCAACCCCGTTCGCCGCCGATACGGCCAAACATCTCGCGGTAATGCGGCCACAACTGTTCCTGCGCCTCGGCATCCGTCCGCGCCACATGGCCGGGGGAATGCACGCCTACGGGTCGCACAGGCCGCTCCATCTGGGCACAGGCGCGGTGGTATAGGTCGATATAGGGCACAAACCGGCGCGGGTCGCCACCGATGATCGCCAGCATCAGTTGCAAATCCTGCCGCACCACCCGCACCACGGATTCCGGGCTGCCACCGACGCCGACCCAGACGGTCATGCCCTCGGGGCCAAGCGGCGGGTAGACGCGCTGACCCGTCAAGGGGGGGCGGGTTTCGCCCGACCATGTGACCGCCTCATCCCGCAAGACATGGGTGAACAGGTCCAGCTTTTCCTCGAACAGTCGTTCATAATCCTGCATGTCATGGCCGAACAGCGGGTAGCTCTCGGTGAACGACCCCCGTCCAAGGATCACCTCGGCCCGGCCGTTCGATATGGCGTTCAGGGTGGAAAACCGCTGAAACACCCGGATCGGGTCATCGGACGACAGCACCGTCACCGCCGACCCCAGCTTGATGCGACGGGTTTTGGCGGCAATCGCGGCCAGAACAACTTCGGGCGCGGAAATCGCGAAATCGTCGCGGTGATGTTCGCCCAGACCGATGAAATCTATGCCGACCTGATCGGCCAGCACGCCCTGTTCGACCACATCACGCAGCACCTGATCCTGCCGCTTCAACACCCCATCTGCGCCGCGCGACACATCGCCGAACGTATCAACACCCAATGAAACCTGATGATCCATGACCACCTCCTGTTGACGCAAACATAGGGGGCCTGTCGCCCGCCGCAAACCCTGCATCTGCGCAGGGCGACCTTTGCAGGGCTGCACTCTCGACATGGGCAAAACGACGGGGCAGGATCGGGGAAAAGGAGAACACCCATGTCCGCACCCGAAGCGCTTGCCCTGCATATGGGGCTGGATATCCCTGACTTTGACCGCATCGGATATTATGGTGCCGACTATGGTTCCATGAAGCCCTATCACCGGGTTGGCAGCCTGTTGTTTCTGTCGGGCCATGTGGCGCAGATCGGGGCCGAGGTCACGCATAAGGGGCGGCTTGGGGGAGAGCCTGACCACGCAGGACGGCTATGCTGCGGCAAGGCAGACGGGGCTGAACGTGCTGGGCGGGATCCGGCAGGCGGTGGGGTCGCTGGACCGGGTGAAATCCATCATCCGCACGCTGAATTTTGTCGTCTGCACCCCGGGGTATGAGGATGTGCATAAGGTATCGTCGGGCTTGTCCGACCTGTTGGTCGAAGTGTTCGGGCCGGAGCGGGGGCTTGGCGGGCGGGCCACCATCGGGGTGATGGCCCTGGCGCAGGGCGTGTGTTTTGAGACCTGGGCGACGGTGGAAATTGAGGACTGAGAGGCTGTCCCGCGCGCGGACTGTATTTTGTACAGTCAAGTCAGTGCGTTAGATTTTCCGTTTAACGAAGCGTTAACCTTTCGTCGGCTGCGGGCAGTCTGAGCGCGTTCGACTGGCAGACAGGACGCCCGCCAGTTTGGCTTTGATCTTGTGCAGGGCGGCAACCACTGCCTGCCGACGCTGCTGGCGGCGTGCCAGGATGTGGGTGCGGCGGTGCGGTTCCTGCGGGTCTTTCGGCCTGCCATCCGGGTGGTGGCGCGCGGTGGCCTGCATCATGTTCAGATCAACGACATGTAACATCTGTTCGCCTGTGCCTGTTCGGATTTCATGCGTTACATTCACAAAATCCGCTGTAAATACGACTCAGGAATTCTTCTGAAATGAAAGCTGAAGTTACATGTCAGACCGTTGGCGCAACCTGCCCTCGTTGTCTTCGCTGCGGGCCTTTGATGCCACGGCGCGGCATGGTGGCTTTAGCGGTGCGGGGCGGGTGCTGAACGTGACGCATGCCGCTGTGACCCAACAGGTTCGCGCATTGGAGGCGGAGTTAGGGCTGTCACTGGTGCGGCGAAAGGGGCGCAGTGTCAGCCTGACCGAGGCGGGCGAGGGGCTGGCCAAAACGCTGGGCGAGGGGTTCGGCATGATCGCCAGCGGGATCGACGATCTGCGGCGCAATGAAGGGCGGCGGCCCCTGCGCGTGGCGACCACTGTTTTTATTGCGCAATCCCTGATCCTGCCGCGCCTGCCGGAATTCTGGGCCCGCCATCCCGGCGTCGAAGTGGCGATGACTCCCGGTTTCAACACCGTCGATATTCTGGCGGAAGGGTATGATCTGGCCATTCGTTGCTGGCAACCCGAGGAGGCGGGAACACTGACCGTGCCGCTGGCCCCGTCCCGCTGGGTGGCGGCGGGGGCGCCGTCGCTGTTGGGGGAGGGGCCGGTTGATCTGGCGAGCCTGTCGTGGATCGTCGCGGATGAGGGGACGCCGAAGCTTCTTCGCCACGCCGGGATTGAACTTGCCCCCGCGCAAAGGGTGGCCATCGGCAGCCCGCATCTGGAAATCTCGGCGGCGGTGCTGGGGCTGGGGATGATCCTTGCCACGGAAGCGACCATCCGGGGTGAGTTGGCCTCGGGTCAACTGCGCGAGGTTGTCGTGCCCGGTTTTCCCGAGACCCATTACTGTGCGACCATGCCAAGCGGGCCGCGCCGGGCCGCCACGCAGCATTTTGTTGACTGGGTACGGACGCTGTTCTGATGTGCCGGGCATGCCCCGGCGCCGATCATCCCACCGGTTGGCAGATTTGTGACACTGCCGACTCAGGCCACGTCGCGCGCCAGCAATTGCCCGGCGGGGCCGGGCTTTACCTCAAACCGGCTGATCTTGCGCACGAGGTCTGACAGTTTTGCACTGCCATAGGTGCGGGTGTCAAAATCGGGGTTGGCCTGGGTGATATACTGGCCGACCTGCCCCAGCGAATACCATTCGCCTTCGGGGTCGATCGCCCGCATCGCGGCAATGATCAGCGGAATGGCCTTGGCCGGGGCATCCTTGGTGCCGGGTTTCGCAGCCTCTGGCGCATCGGTCCGGGCCGCAGGGCGCGGGTCTTCGCGCACATCGTCATTAACGCCAAGATTTTCTACATAGATGAAGCGTTTGCAGGCCATGCGAAAGGCCTCGGGCGTTTTCTTTTCACCAATACCGTACACATCCAGCCCCTGTTCGCGCACGCGGGCGGCGAGTCTGGTAAAATCGCTGTCAGAACTGACCAGAATAAATCCGTCAAAAAGCCCCGAATGTAGAAAATCCATTGCGGCAATCACCAGCCCGATGTCAGAGGCATTTTTGCCCTTGGTGTTGGAGAATTGCTGATCCGCCACCAGCCCCAGAGCCGCCACCTTCTTGGCCCAGGCATTCAGGCGCGTGGCCGACCAATCGCCATAGATCCGCCGCACTGACGCCTCACCTAAGGCAGCGATTTCTTCGAAGATCGCTTCGGCATAGCCCGCAGGCACGTTATCCGCGTCAATCAGCACACAAAGTCGGGGGGTACGCATGTCGGCCATCTGCTGTCCTTTTTCCTGTCGTTGTGCCCGAAATGACCATGCAGGGAAAGGGGTTTAGCGGCCTGCGGGGGGCGGGGTTTGCTTTACGTTAGGGTAAACCAATGTTCGGGCAGCTTACATTAGAATCACATCTTTGACTGTATGATTAAAAATTAGGCGGTGTCATAAGTGTGGCAGACGGAATACAACCAATGCGGTATCACGGTTCCGTGATAATCTTTTTGGGATATATGAGGCTGCAATTAAATCGCAAACGACAGTAAATTAACTCCTTGTTAACGGTTAAATGGCGTTCAGGCGATTGACGTGACCAATTCCTTTGGGCCGTATGTTAGCGCCAGCCTTGGGGGGTGTGCATTACAATGTGAATACGTGTTTGGTTGCCCTTTTTCTGGGGCGGTTGAGTCATGTGTGCGCGCTCCTCGGTGCTTTTCAATTTCAAGGAGTACGACATGAACGCGCCGATTATCGTGACCGGATCCACCGTTGCCAATGCCGCTTTCGCAGAAGATGCGTTGCTACAGGGGCCATCCAACACCCACTCGGTCACAGCGACGCAGCGTATTTCCTTCTCGGATGCCGGAACCGGTGTGGGCCCTGCGGCCCCCGGTGCAGGCGAGGCGCATAACCTGCTGCTGACGGCCCCCGGCAATGCGGTTTCTGGCGCGGTGCTGTCTGCCGTCATCATCAACGAGGCCACCGGGCCAGCCGACACCCAGGGCTATGTCGAGTGGTCCTATTCCGTGCCGACCGCGGCGCTGCAGTATCTGGCGGCGGGTCAGGTGCTGGTGCAGAACTACACGCTTGAAATCTTTGATCTGGATGGGCAGTCGGTCAGCCAGACGATCACCATCACCATCACCGGCACCAATGATGCGCCGGTGATCAGTGCGTCGGCCCCGTCGCATACCTTTGGCGAAGACACCACGATTTCGGCCTCCTCATCGCTGGCGTTCACGGATGTTGATGTGACGGACGGCCACACTGTTTCGACAAGTCTTACGACGGATGGTGTTACGGCGGGGATGCCCTCGGGCGTTGATCTGCTGGCGTTGTTGACGGCGACGGTCACCGAGGTCGAGCCTGCGACGGCGGGCAGCCTCAACTACAGCTTTGCCAGCCCATCGGCGAATTTCCAGTATCTTGCGGCGGGCGAGTCGGTGACGCTGACCTACACGCTGACGCTGTCGGATGGCCATTCGGGTACGGCGACGCGGAATGTGGTCATCACGATCAACGGTGCGAATGACACGCCTGCGATTGCGGCGGTCAGCCACACGATTGTGGACACCAGTGGCGATGATACCTTTGCCAACCTGACGGGCACGCTTGCCGGCACCGATGCGGATGCGTCCGATGTGCTGGCCTATGGCATCAGCGGCGCGGTGGCGTCGGTGGAGCCGGGCTTTGATCTGCAAAACGTCACCGGCTATGGCACGATTTACCTGAATTCGGTCAGCGGTGCTTACAAGTTTGTGGCCAATGATGCCGCTGTCGAAGGGTTGAAGACGGGCGATCAGGTCATATTCACCACGACGGTTGCTGATGGCAAGGGCGGCACCAGCAGCAGCACGCTGACCATCGACCTGACCGGGGCGAACGATGCTGCCGTGATCACAGGACGCGTCGTGGGGGCGGTCACCGAGGCGGGAGTCGTGGCGGGTGTTGCGGGTGATACGAGCGATCTTGCCCACACCGACCGCGATGCGGCCGATGCCGATGATGTCTGGCAGGCGGCGTCTTTGACGGGCAATTATGGCAGCCTGACGATGACCTCGGCCGGGGTCTGGAGCTATGCTCTGGACGACGGCAACGCTGCCGTTAATGCGCTGAACACGGGCGGCACGCTGACCGACAGCTTTACCGTTCTGACCGAAGATGGCACTCAACAGGTGATCAATGTCACCATCAACGGGACCAATGATGCGTCCATTTCCGTTGGTTCAGGGGGGACTCTGTCTGAAGCCGGTGGGGTGCTGAACGGCAGCAATGCCACGCCGACTCTGACGGGCGATATCAACCACACCGATGTGGACAACACGAATGACCTGTGGACTGCGGCCACGATCACCGCCGCCCATGGCACGCTGGTGATTGGCACCGATGGCGCATGGACCTACACCACCGATCAGGCGAATGCAGATGTGCAGGGGCTGTCTTCGGCGGCTGACAGCCTGGTGGATACCATCATGGTGTCCTCGTCTGATGGCACCCTTCATGCGGTCACGGTGACAATCACCGGGGCGGATGATGCGGCGGTTATCGCAGGCACCATCACGGGTGCTGTGACCGAGGCCGGGGGTGTCGCCAACGGCACGCCGGGCACGCCAACGGCGACGGGCCTGCTGACCCACACCGATGTTGACGCGGACGACGCCGACAACACTTTCACGGCATCGAACCAGAGCAGCGCCTATGGCTCTTTGGTTTTGCTGGCTGATGGGAACTGGACCTATGCGCTGAACAACAACGCGACTGAAGTGCAGGCGCTGAACGGCAACAGCCATGACGATGTGTTCACCGTCACCACCTCGGGCGGGACCACGCAAACCATCACCATCACGATCACCGGGGCCAACGACGCGGCGGTGATCACCGGCACCACGTCTGGCACGGTGACCGAGGCCGGGGGCGTGGCGAATGCAACGGCTGGCACACCATCGGTCAGCGCGGACCTGAACGCGACCGATGTGGACAACACAGCCGACCTGTGGACCGCTGCCAGTGTGGCTGACGCACATGGCACCTTTGCCATCACCACGGCGGGTGTGTGGACGTATACGCTGGATAACACTCTGGCGGCAACGCAGGCACTGGCTTCGGGCGCGGTCGTCAACAAGACCTTCACTGTGACCACGACCGATGGCACCGAGCAGGTCGTATCGGTTCAGGTGAACGGCGCGAACGATGCGCCCACCGGCATCGCGTCGGTGGCTGGGATTGTGGCCTATACGGATGCCGCCAACAGCACGACTGAAACCAACATGGCAGCCACGGGCACCGGAACCCAAGGCGTGCGTGGCGGCAGCTTTACCGTGTCCGATGTGGACAGCGGCGCAGTTCTGACAGTCAATGACCTTGATGCGTTCACCTCGGCAGACCTCAACGCGATCCGCGCCTCTGCCATATTCGATTGGTCGAACGCGTCTGGCAGCCTTGGCACATCGACTGGGTTGACCAGCGGCGCGCCCACTGCCGGAACAATCCCGACGACCGGGGGGCTGTCCACTGCCGACCGGGCCGATATTCTGAACGCTTTCGACTTCACCGCGACAACCCAGCCGGATGGCTCGCTGGTCATCAACTGGTCGTTCGACCGTGACATCCTCACCGGTAGTGGGTTCGGCAACACAGTTGACTCCAACGCCACTCTGCCGCTGCCAACAACCATCGGATCGCTGGATCTGGATTTCCTTGCAGCGGGCGAAACGCTGACTGTGACCTTCCCGGTTGTCGTGCGGGATCAGTTCGGTGCCTCGCATACCGTCAACGTGCCGATCACGTTTACCGGTGGCAATGACGCCCCGACTGGCACCGAAAACTGGACGGTAAATCTGACAGAAGGCAGTGCAGTTACATCTGGCGACGGGTCCGGCGCGGGTACTAACAATACGCTGACGGGCTCGTTGAGCAGCGGCGTACATACCGTCGTCGTGGTCGATTCGACCGTGAACGCCAATGATGTGAACGGTACTTTCGCCCTCGCCTACAGCGATAATGACCGCACCGATGTTGTGCATACCGTGGCGCGACGGCGCTTTCTTCGTCCGTCTGGTCAACCGGCAGCACGCCTGCTGGCGATTTCTCAACCTTCATGACGCCGTCGCTGACCCAGCGTCCTGCTGCGGGCGGTACCGGCCAGATCAACTGGACCTTCAGCGCGCCCTGACGCAGCGTTTGATTTCCTTGCCGCAGGTCAGACCCTGACCCTGACCTATCAGTTCAACGTGACGGATGAGGATGGCCTTTCCACCACCTCGGCGGACCGCACCATCACGGTGACCGTCACCGGCACCAATGACGTGCCGACCATCAGCGCCGCCAGCACCGCCACGGGAATTGACGAGGCGGGCAGCACGCCGGGTCTTGCCATTGTTTCGGGCGAGTTGTCGGGTGTGGCGGGCGCGAACTGGACCGATCTGGACACGACCGAGGATGCGGGCCTTGCCATCACCCTTGGCAGCTTTGACGCGGCCCCACAGGCTGCGCTGAGCTTTACCAACGCCCTGCCGAGCGGCGGGATTGCAAACTATGCCGTGATCACCGGCACCTATGGCTCGCTCTACCTGCAGGCCGATGGCAGCTATACCTATGTGCTTGATAACATGGACGCTGACACGCAGGCGCTGGACGATCTCAGCAGCGTGACCGAGGTGTTCCACTACACCATCGCCGATGCGCAAAACGCCACCGCCACCCAGACCCTGACGATCAGCGTGACGGGCACCAGCGATGCGCCGGTGATTGCAGGCGGGCCGCAGACGGGTGGGGTTTATACTGCCCGCACGCTGGCTTATGTGGTTGAGGCTGGCACCAACCCTGCTGTGGCGCATGGCTTTGAAACCACGGTCAATCAGGATGATCTGATCGGGGCGGCTTTGGGTGCCGATCCGACCGCTGTGGCGTCTGTGCTGGCCGCGGTTCTGGCCGACCTTCCGGCCGGGGCCACGCAGGCTGATGCGATTGCGCAGGTCTGGGATTACCTCGATGACGGCTATGTCGCGGGGAACAATTACTACAACGTCGCGCTCAATCAGGCGTTCGCCTACCTTGGCCTCGCCTATGCCGAGTATCTGGCCGATGGTGGCCAGCCGCTGACCGATATCACCGTCAAGTATCAGCCGGACGGGGCGTTCTACACTCCTGATGGTCAGCCGGACCGTCTGCAATCGCTGCATGACAACCTGCTGGGCAACCTGAACGTTGTCGGGCTGGCCGACCGGTTTGGCGCAGGCTCGCCGATCCACACGGCCATTCTGGATGCGATGGAGGATGCGGGCGTTCTGAACCTGCTGAACCGCCCGGTGTTCAGCGGCGAGCAGACCAGCAATGCGGCGCTGACAGCCGCGTTTGACGTGGCCAACGGCTACTTGCCGGCGGCTTCGGGCGTGTTCACCGCCACCGATGCTGAAGGCGACACGCTGACATGGTCGGTCACGGGGCCGGACACCTACGGCACCATGGCGATTGATGCGGCGACCGGGGCCTGGGCGTACACCCTTGCTGCGGGGGATGCCGATACGCTCGCCCTCGGGCTGGGCGTCAGCGCCACGCAGGTGTTCACCGCCACGGTCAGCGATGGCAACGGCGGCACCGCCAGCCAGACCATCACCATCACGGTCACGGGCACCAACGACGTGCCGGTGATCACCACCGCCATGGGCGGCAACGCGGGCACGGTGGAGGAAGCAGGTACGGATGTCGCGGGCACCGCAACCGCGAGCGGCACCCTGACAGCCACGGACGTGGATACCGGTGAAACCGCAACCTTGGTCTGGTCCACGCCCGATACCTCGGACTATGGCACCTTCACCTTGGCCGCCAATGGAGGCTGGACGTTCACTCTTGACCAAGAGCTGGCCGACAGCCTGTCTGCGACTGCGGTGATCACGGAAACCTTCACCGCCACCGTGACCGATGTCCATGGGGCCACGGCCACGCAAGTGATCACCCTGACAATCAACGGCACCAACGACGCGCCGGTGATCACGGGCACGGCGACCGGGGCTATTACGGAACCCGCGGGCAATCCGGGGGCAGCGATCACGCCGTTGAGCGGCAGCCTTGCGTTCAGCGATGTGGATACGACGGATCGGCCGGTTGTCACGGGCGTTACGCTGGCGGTATCTGACCTGACGGAGGCGCAGCTTGCGGCGGCCAACGGGCTGCTGGCGGCTTTCGCGGCGACTGTCGCATCCGGCGGCACCAACACGGGCGCCATCAACTGGTCGTTCAGCCCCGCCGCTGGCGCGCTGAACTTCCTGCGTGAGGCCCAGACCACCACCCTGACCTTCACCATCACGCTGAACGATGGCAATGGCGGCACCGACACCCAGGATGTGACGATCACCCTGACCGGCACCAACGACCCTGTCACTTTGCTGCCGGGGGGTGTTGAAGACGGCGCTGTGACCGAGTTGGCCGAAGGCGCGACAGGCAGCCCGTTGACCGAAACCGGCACCTTCCAGTTTTCGGACGAAGATCTGGCAGCGAATGTGGTGCAGGTTCTGGGTGCGGGCGGCGTGGTCAACGGCGCGGGCAGCCTTGGCGGCACGCTGACCCAGATGACCGTGCAGGACATGACCAACCCGGCCGTACGGACGGTGACTTGGTCCTATTCCATCGACGACGCCCTGCTGAACGGCATGGCGCAGGGCGAATCCGCGACCGAAACCTTCACCATCCGGGTGCTGGATCAGGCCACGGGCGGCGTCTTGCTGCAGCCGATCACCATCACCGTCACCGGCACCAATGACCGCCCGGTGATCACCAATGTGGATGTGTCGGGCGCACTGACGGAAGATGCCACGGTAACGCTGGCAGACAACGGCAGCATCAGCTTTGCCGATGCTGACACGACCGATCTGAGCACCGTCGTGGCGGAACTGTCCAGCAGCAGCGGTGACGTGACCCTGACCTCTGGCCAGCTTGCCACTTTTGCGGCGGCGTTCAGCCTTGGCGGCAACACCTCTGGCGCGAACGATGGCACAGTGACATGGGCGTTCTCGACCGCGTCAACCAACGTCGATTTCCTTGCCGCAGGGGAAACGCTGGTGCTGACCTATACCGTCACTGTCACGGACGATTCCGCCACGGCGACCGACACCGCCACCACCACTGTCACCATCACCCTGACCGGCACCAATGACGTACCGACGCTGGCGGCGGAAACCGGGGCTGTGGTGGATACGGCGGGCAATGACACCTATGCCGATCTGACCGGCACCCTTGATGGCGCTGATCTGGATGCCAGCGACTCACTGACCTACGGGTTGGCGACGGGGCAGGCGACGACCGGTTCCTATGGCTCGCTGACGGTCAACACCAACGGCACCTACAGCTATGTGGTGAACGCGGCGGCAGTGAATGCCCTGCCCGCGGGTCCGGTGACGGATGTGTTCAACGTGCAGGTGACGGACAGTGCAGGCGTGACCACGGTCAGCACCCTGACCGTGAACGTGACCGGCGCAAACGACATGCCCGACGCGTTGAACGGCAATGCGAGTGGGACCGAGGATGCAGGTGTTATCACCATCGACGTGGCAAGCCTGATCAGTGACCGCGATACGGGCGATGTCCTGACCATCGTCCCGACAGTGGATGCGGCGCAGGGCACGGTGTCTGTTTCCGGGACCGAGATCACCTTCACCCCGGCAGCCAATTTCTTTGGGCTGGCGATCATCAGCTACACGGTCACAGATGCCGGTGGGCTGACCGATACTGCGACGATCCGTGTGACTGTGGCCCCGGTGGCGGATGTGGATACCATCACCACCAACGCGACCTTGGACCCGTCCGCACTAAAGCCGGGAACGACCGATATCATCCTTGGCAGCGGCATTCAGGGCACGGGCTTTATCGTGGCCGAAGACAACGCCGATGCGCCGGGGGTTGAACTCGGCCTTTCCACCATCATGCGTCTGCAGGGCACCGCCCCGCTGGATGCAGCCGATGCAACGGGCCGCACCTTTGTGGTCCCGGCAGGGGCTGCGGCGGGGACGATCAACGAAACCGCGTCGCCCAGTGACGACGGCTATGCCCGCTGGAACATCAATCTGTCCATCGCGACCGATACAGATAACAATGGCGGCACACTGGGCGATCTGGATTATCGCTTCTCAATCTCGAAAGAGGGGGCGGGTGGCTTTGCCGAGGTGTTCCACTTTACCCTGGCCGAGGTTGCCGCTGCCTATGACACCGCCTTCGGGCCGGGGGCTGGCGCTGCCTTCCTTGCGGGCGAGGTGTTCCAGCAATCGCTGAACCTGGAATTCATGTCGGTTCTGGGGGCCACGTTTGATCCGACGGCCCCTGGCCATTATCAGGTCAGCGTTGTCGCCAGCACCCATGGCGGTGCGGAACTGGTGCGCGACACGATGTTCGTGCGCGTCAACTCGGCCCCGGTCGGGGTCGATGACGTGAACGGCGCGGATGTGGTGGTTGAGGCTGGCGTCACCGCTGGCGATGCCTCTGCCATCGGCAATGTGCTGACCAATGACACGGACCCGGACCTGTACCCGGTGGCGGATGCCGATGAACTGGTTGTGTCGGACGTCAGCTTCGGGTCCACCAGCGTTGCGGCAGGCACCGCGATTGCGGGCACCTATGGCAGCCTGACCCTGGCTGCAGACGGCAACTGGACCTACACGCTGAACGACAGCAACCCGGCAACGGCCGGACTGTCGCAGGGTGAAGTGGTGACCGAGGCGTTCACCTATACCGTGACCGACCCGGATGGGGCCTCTGACACCGCAACCCTGACCGTTACCATCACCGGCACCAATGACGCACCCGTCATTGCAGGCGGGCCGCAGACGGGGGGTGTTTATACTGCCCGCACGCTGGCTTATGTGACCGAGGCTGGCACCAACCCTGCTGTGGCGCATGGCTTTGAAACCACGATCAATCAGGATGATCTGATCGGGGCGGCTTTGGGTGCCGATCCGACCGCTGTGGCGTCTGTGCTGGCCGCGGTTCTGGCCGACCTTCCGGCCGGGGCCACGCAGGCTGATGCGATTGCGCAGGTCTGGGATTACCTCGATGACGGCTATGTCGCGGGGAACAATTACTACAACGTCGCGCTCAATCAGGCGTTCGCCTACCTTGGCCTCGCCTATGCCGAGTATCTGGCCGATGGTGGCCAGCCGCTGACCGATATCACCGTCAAGTATCAGCCGGACGGGGCGTTCTACACTCCTGATGGTCAGCCGGACCGTCTGCAATCGCTGCATGACAACCTGCTGGGCAACCTGAACGTTGTCGGGCTGGCCGACCGGTTTGGCGCAGGCTCGCCGATCCACACGGCCATTCTGGATGCGATGGAGGATGCGGGCGTTCTGAACCTGCTGAACCGCCCGGTGTTCAGCGGCGAGCAGACCAGCAATGCGGCGCTGACAGCCGCGTTTGACGTGGCCAACGGCTACTTGCCGGCGGCTTCGGGCGTGTTCACCGCCACCGATGCTGAAGGCGACACGCTGACATGGTCGGTCACGGGGCCGGACACCTACGGCACCATGGCGATTGATGCGGCGACCGGGGCCTGGGCGTACACCCTTGCTGCGGGGGATGCCGATACGCTCGCCCTCGGGCTGGGCGTCAGCGCCACGCAGGTGTTCACCGCCACGGTCAGCGATGGCAACGGCGGCACCGCCAGCCAGACCATCACCATCACGGTCACGGGCACCAACGACGTGCCGGTGATCACCACCGCCATGGGCGGCAACGCGGGCACGGTGGAGGAAGGCGGCGAGCGTGTCGGAGGCACCGTTGCAGGCACGGCCACTGCCAGCGGCACCCTGACGGCAACCGACGTCGATGCGGGCGAAACCGCAACGCTGGTCTGGTCCACCCCCAACACCTCGGCCTATGGCACCTTTGTGCTGGCGGCCTCGGGGGCCTGGACCTTTACGCTTGATCCAGCCCTTGCCAACAGCCTGACCGAGGCTGCGGTGATCACGGAAACCTTCACTGCCACCGTGACCGACGCCCATGGTGCCACGGCCACACAAGTGATCACGCTGACCATCAACGGCACCAACGACGCGCCGGTGATCACCTCCAACGCGGCGGCTGCCTTGGGGACCGTGACGGAAAGCTCAACCGGCGGCGCGCCCACCACCCCGGCCACCACGGTGACCGGCACCCTGACCGCGACCGACGTGGATACCGGCGACACCCCGGAATGGACGGGCAGTGGCAATGGCATCTACGGCACGCTGGCGATCACCACAGCGGGCGTTTGGACCTACACGCTGGACGACGCCCGTGCCGCCACGCAGGCCCTGGCGACGGGCAGCAATGGCACCGACAGCTTCACCGTCACCGTGACGGATGATGCGGGCGTCACCCGGACCCAGACGATCACCATCTCGGTGACCGGTGCGGACGAAGTGTTCACCGTGATCGGCAGCGCCGATGGCACCATCACGGGCACATCAAACGATGACAGCATCACCGGCAACACCGGCGATGACACCCTGTCAGGCGGATCGGGCAATGATGAGATCTACGGCGGGGCAGGGGATGACCTGATCTCGGGTGGCTCGCATGACGACCTGCTGGTCGGCGGGGCGGGCAGTGACACCATCTCGGGCGGGTCGGATATCGACACTGTGGTGATGTCGGGGGCGTGGACGGATTACACCATCGCGTTGAATACCGGCACCTACACCCTTCTGAACCGCACCACGGGCCAGACCGAATCCGGTGATATCGACAGCCTGACCGGGGTGGAATTCATCCGCTTCGGCGCAGGCAGCCCGGTGGCGATTGCCACCGTGCTGAATGATGCGCCGGTGGCTGTGGCCGATACGGGGCTGACAGTGGCCGAGGATGGCTCTGTCGTGATCGTGGCCGCCACTCTGGCCGCAAATGACACCGACGCCGACAGCAGCCTTGGCGATACGCTGACCGTGACCGCGGTTGGCAGCCCGCTGGGCGGCACGGTCAGCCTGGTCGGCGGCAACGTGACCTTCACGCCGAACGCCAACTTCAACGGCCCGGCCTCGTTCACCTACACCGTGACCGATGCGCATGGCCTGACCTCGGTCGGCACCGTCAGCCTGACGGTGACCGCTGTGAACGATGCGCCCACCGGCTCTGCGACGGCGGTGCTGGCGGCGGGGACCGAGGACACGGGCTACACCGTGTCGGCGGCAGACCTGCTGGCCGGGTTCTCGGATGTGGACTCGGTGCTGAGCGTGACGGGGCTGACCGCCTCGAACGGCACGGCTGTGCAGAACATGGACGGCAGCTGGACCATCACGCCGACGGCCAACTTCAACGGCCCGGTGACGCTCAGCTACACGGTCACGGATGGCGCGCTGACCGTGGCGGGGACGCAGTCCTACACGGTCAACGCTGTGAACGATGCGCCCACCGGCTCTGCGACGGCGGTGCTGGCGGCGGGGACCGAGGACACGGGCTACACCGTGTCGGCGGCAGACCTGCTGGCCGGGTTCTCGGATGTGGACTCGGTGCTGAGCGTGACGGGGCTGACCGCCTCGAACGGCACGGCGGTGCAGAACATGGACGGCAGCTGGACCATCACGCCGACGGCCAACTTCAACGGCCCGGTGACGCTCAGCTACACGGTCACGGATGGCACGCTGTCGGTGGCCGGGTCGCAGTCCTACACGGTCAACGCTGTGAACGATGCGCCCACCGGCTCTGCGACGGCGGTGCTGGCGGCGGGGACCGAGGACACGGGCTACACCGTGTCGGCGGCAGACCTGCTGGCCGGGTTCTCGGATGTGGACTCGGTGCTGAGCGTGACGGGGCTGACCGCCTCGAACGGCACGGCTGTGCAGAACATGGACGGCAGCTGGACCATCACGCCGACGGCCAACTTCAACGGCCCGGTGACGCTCAGCTACACGGTCACGGATGGCGCGCTGACCGTGGCGGGGACGCAGTCCTACACGGTCAACGCTGTGAACGATGCGCCCACCGGCTCTGCGACGGCGGTGCTGGCGGCGGGGACCGAGGACACGGGCTACACCGTGTCGGCGGCAGACCTGCTGGCCGGGTTCTCGGATGTGGACTCGGTGCTGAGCGTGACGGGGCTGACCGCCTCGAACGGCACGGCCGTGCAGAACATGGACGGCAGCTGGACCATCACGCCGACGGCCAACTTCAACGGCCCGGTGACGCTCAGCTACACGGTCACGGATGGCGCGCTGACCGTGGCGGGGACGCAGTCCTACACGGTCAACGCTGTGAACGATGCGCCCACCGGCTCTGCGACGGCGGTGCTGGCGGCGGGGACCGAGGACACGGGTTACACCGTGTCGGCGGCAGACCTGCTGGCCGGGTTCTCGGATGTGGACTCGGTGCTGAGCGTGACGGGGCTGACCGCCTCGAACGGCACGGCTGTGCAGAACATGGACGGCAGCTGGACCATCACGCCGACGGCCAACTTCAACGGCCCGGTGACGCTCAGCTACACGGTCACGGATGGCACTCTGTCGGTTGCCGGGTCGCAGTCCTACACCGTCAACGCTGTGAACGATGCGCCCACCGGCTCTGCGACGGCGGTGCTGGCGGCGGGGACCGAGGACACGGGCTACACCGTGTCGGCGGCAGACCTGCTGGCCGGGTTCTCGGATGTGGACTCGGTGCTGAGCGTGACGGGGCTGACCGCCTCGAACGGCACGGCGGTGCAGAACATGGACGGCAGCTGGACCATCACGCCGACGGCCAACTTCAACGGCCCGGTGACGCTCAGCTACACGGTCACGGATGGCGCGCTGACCGTGGCGGGGACGCAGTCCTACACGGTCAACGCTGTGAACGATGCGCCCACCGGCTCTGCGACGGCGGTGCTGGCGGCGGGGACCGAGGACACGGGCTACACCGTGTCGGCGGCAGACCTGCTGGCCGGGTTCTCGGATGTGGACTCGGTGCTGAGCGTGACGGGGCTGACCGCCTCGAACGGCACGGCTGTGCAGAACATGGACGGCAGCTGGACCATCACGCCGACGGCCAACTTCAACGGCCCGGTGACGCTCAGCTACACGGTCACGGATGGCACTCTGTCGGTTGCCGGGTCGCAATCCTACACGGTCAACGCTGTGAACGATGCGCCCACCGGCTCTGCGACGGCGGTGCTGGCGGCGGGGACCGAGGACACGGGCTACACCGTGTCGGCGGCAGACCTGCTGGCCGGGTTCTCGGATGTGGACTCGGTGCTGAGCGTGACGGGGCTGACCGCCTCGAACGGCACGGCTGTGCAGAACATGGACGGCAGCTGGACCATCACGCCGACGGCCAACTTCAACGGCCCGGTGACGCTCAGCTACACGGTCACGGATGGCGCGCTGACCGTGGCGGGGACGCAATGCTACACGGTCAACGCTGTGAACGATGCGCCCACCGGCTCTGCGACGGCGGTGCTGGCGGCGGGGACCGAGGACACGGGCTACACCGTGTCGGCGGCAGACCTGCTGGCCGGGTTCTCGGATGTGGACTCGGTGCTGAGCGTGACGGGGCTGACCGCCTCGAACGGCACGGCTGTGCAGAACATGGACGGCAGCTGGACCATCACGCCGACGGCCAACTTCAACGGCCCGGTGACGCTCAGCTACACGGTCACGGATGGCGCGCTGACCGTGGCGGGGACGCAGTCCTACACGGTCAACGCTGTGAACGATGCGCCCACCGGTATCGTGCTGGGGCGGTCTACCCTGGCCGAAGTGGTTGGGAACGGCCATCTGATCGGACGCTTCACGTCGGTTGACGCTGATGCGGGCGACACCTCGACCTTCACCTTGCTGGACAGTGCTGGCGGGCGGTTTGTGATCGTTGGCAACCAGTTGCAAGTTGCAGACCGGACGCTGATTGATTTCGAGGTGGCCTCCAGCCATCAGGTTACGGTCAGGGTCACCGACAGTTCGGGGCTGAGCGTCGATCAGACCTTTACCATCACCGTTACCGATGTGGTGGGCGAGCAGAGGTCGGGCACCAATGGCAATGATGTGATCATCGGAGCCACGGGCAATGACACTCTGCGCGGTCTTGAAGGCAACGATGTGCTGATTGGCGGGGCCGACAATGACAGTCTGATTGGCGCAGGCGGCGATGATACGCTGAACGGCGGCACCGGAGGTGACGCGATGAATGGCGGGGCCGGCTTTGACCTTGTGTCGTATGAAGACTCGACGCGTGGGATCAGGGCCTCGCTGCAGGACGTCACGTTCAACCGCGGCGAAGCGGTCGGCGATACCTTCACGGCACTGGAAGGGATTGTCGGGTCTGATTTCGCGGATGTGCTGGTCGGAAACGGCGCGAACAACCTGCTGGTTGGCGGGGAAGGCGCGGACAGGCTGTTGGGGCTTGGCGGTGACGATACCCTGACCGGCGGTCTGGGAAGTGACACCATGATCGGGGCCACCGGGGCAGACGTGTTTGCCTATGCGACGGCTGCCGAAGGGGACGACCACATCAACGCCTTCGATGCCACCGACAGCTTCCAGTTTGCGGCGGGGGCGTTCGGGTTGTCCGGGCATTCGGGCGTGCTGGATGCGGCGAACTTCCGGTCGGGCACGACCAATGCGGCGGTGGATGGGGATGATCTGTTCATCTTCCGCACCACGGATGACACGCTGTGGTTCGATGCCGATGGCAATGGCGCGGGGACAGCGGTGCTGATCGCGGATCTGTCGAACAACTACAATCTGACCAACAGCCAGATCGTGATTGTGCCTGACGCCATCATCGGCTGAGGTCTATGATGCAAAACGGGGGCGGCACATCAGTGCCGCCCCCGTTTCTATTTCAGCGCCGGATCTTGGGTCAGTAGATCACGACCGATCGGATGGACTCGCCCGAGTGCATCAGGTCGAACCCTTTATTGATGTCTTCCAGCTTCAGGGTGTGGGTGATCATCGGGTCAATCTCGATCTTGCCGTCCATGTACCAATCGACGATCTTCGGCACGTCCGTCCGCCCCCGCGCGCCACCAAAGGCGGTGCCTTTCCAGATGCGGCCCGTAACCAGTTGGAAGGGCCGGGTTTCGATCACAGCCCCTGCCGGGGCCACCCCGATCACCACCGACACGCCCCACCCCCGGTGGGTGCATTCCAGAGCATCGCGCATCACCTTGACGTTGCCGGTGCAGTCGAAGGAATAATCCGCGCCGCCGATCTGGTCGAAGGGGGTTTTGGTCATGTCC
Organism: uncultured Alphaproteobacteria bacterium; assembly: GCA_963772935.1. Taxonomy (GTDB): domain Bacteria; phylum Pseudomonadota; class Alphaproteobacteria; order Rhodobacterales; family Rhodobacteraceae; genus JANNNF01. The sequence goes on from CAVYZK010000004.1 coordinate 487,975, forward strand.
ACGATGTGCTGAACGACCGAGCCTTCGATCTCTTTGGGGTTGACGAAATGGGTCATGCCGAAGCGTTCGCCCCAGGCCTTGCGGTCGTTGTTGATATCGACCCCGATGATCATGTCGGCCCCGGCCAACCGCAGGCCTTGCAGCACGTTCAGCCCGATGCCGCCCAGACCAAAGACCACGGCCTTGGCGCCAATCTCAACCTTGGCGGTGTTGATCACGGCACCAACGCCGGTTGTAACCCCACAGCCGATATAGCAAATCTTGTCAAACGGTGCGTCATCGCGGACCTTGGCAAGGGCGATTTCGGGCACCACAGTGTGGTTGGCAAAGGTCGAACAGCCCATGTAGTGGTGGATCGGCGTGCCATCCAGCATCGAAAACCGGCTGGTGCCATCTGGCATCAGGCCCTTGCCTTGGGTCGCGCGGATCGAGGTGCAGAGGTTGGTTTTCTGGCTCAGGCAGCTTGGGCATTCGCGGCATTCGGGCGTATACAGCGGAATGACGTGATCGCCGGGCTTCAGGCTGGTGACCCCCGGACCGCAGGCCAGCACGACGCCTGCGCCTTCATGGCCCAGAATGGCCGGGAACAACCCTTCGGGGTCTGCGCCCGACAGGGTGAATTCGTCGGTGTGGCAAATGCCGGTGGCCTTGATTTCCACCAGAACCTCGCCCCATTTCGGGTCGGCGAGGTTTACCTCCATGATTTCAAGTGGTTTTCCGGCCGCAATGGCCACAGCAGCGCGGGTACGCATGGGCAATCCTTCCCCCTAGGTTTCGGACCAAACCTGTGCGAAACATCAGGGAAATGCAACGCGGGAAACGACGTGCGATGATGCGAGTGTCTGTGGTCAGGGTGGGATTGATGTTCTGCGGGTTGGCGATTGCGGGCTGCGCCCCGGTTCCAGAGCCGGTGGTCAACCCGCCGCGATTTCTGGGCCCGCCGCTTCCAGCACCGGGGATCGGGCCGGGCGGGGTTGATCTGACCCCGGGGTTCAATGACACCGAACCTGACACCTGCAAGGCGGCCGGGTTGCAAGGCATGATCGGCCAGCCGTCGGGCAATCTGCGGACGGTGCCGCTGGCGGGGGCGGTGCGGATCATTCCGCCGGGGGCCTTGGTCACGCAAGAATATGATGCGCACCGGATTGATGTGGATGTGGACAGCGCGGGCACCATCCTGCGGATAGCGTGCGGATAGGCGGCATGACGAAGCGCCAATGGAAACAAAGGGTTGCGGGCGTGGGTCTGGGTGCCCTGCTTGCGGGCTGTGTGTCGCCTTTGGCAGCACCGGTTGTGCCGGGCCAGCCTGCTGCACTTCTGGCGCGGTGCGGGGCGGATCGGTTGATCGGGTTGATCGGGCAGGGTATAACGGCCCTGCCAGCCCAGCCTGCCGACCGGTCGGTGCGGGTGTTGCGGCCCGGTGATCCGGTGACAGAAGACTACAGTGACCGCCGCCTGAATGTGATCCTTGATGGCCGTGACCGGATCACGGCGATAAGCTGCGGATAATCCGCGAAAGGAATGTCGATGCGTGTTGCCCCGATTTGTCTGGCTCCGTTTTTGGCCCCACTGATGCTTGCCGCATGTATTGTGGTGCCGCTGCCATCGCCCGGGCCCACGCCTGTGCCGCCGACTCCGGTTGGTGACGACGCTTGCGGGGCTTCGGGGCTGCAAGGGCTGGTGGGCCAACCGGCCAGCGTTTTGCAGACCATGCGCTTTGGTGTGACGGTGCGGGTGATCGAGGCCAATATGGCCGTCACCATGGATTATTCGGCCAACCGACTGAATATATGGCTTAATCCCGCGCGCATCATTCAGCGCGTGACCTGCGGGTAAGGGGGCCCCCGCCCGATTGGCGGGGGCGCTTGACTACATCCGGTAGGTGGTGTGGCAATCCTTGCAGGCCCCGCCCACGCCCCCCATGCCGGCCTTGACGCCGTCAAGGTTGGAGGCATCAAGAGCTGTTGCCGCAGCGGCCAGAGCGTCGGCCTTTTTCATGAAATCATCCCAGCTGGTCCAGATTTCGGGCTTTGCCTCAGACGCTGCATCGGCAGCACCGGGGGCTTTGAACGCTGTGGGAATGGCGGTGGCAGCGCCCAGCAAGGCCGATTTCGCGGCTTCGGCGGCTGCGGCGTCAAACGCGGTTTTGCCGCCCGCCATGTCGCCCAGAATCTTGGTGTTCATGCCGACCGTCTGCATCAGGGCCGCGCGGGCCTTGGCGTCGGGATCGGTCCGTTCGCCCTTGGCATAGGCGACGCCTGCGACAAGGATAAAGCCGACGGTCAGAGATTTTATGAGGGTTTGGGTCCGGGTCAATTTCTGGCTCCTCGCTGGAAATGTGGCAGCAGCATAGGACCACCCGGCGCAAAACCCGCAGGGATTTTGGGCGGTTTGGGGGCGTTTCACGCATTTGTTATCGGGGCAGGGTGTGGGATTGGTGCTGTAAAGACGCTGTAGAGAAGGCGTAAAGGATCCGTAGAGGATCTGTAGATACAAGCAACACATGGCGTTCAGGCCCCCCCACCCCAGCCCTCCCCCACAAGGGGGGAGGGAGGCGCATGTTTTGCGGGTGTCTGGCCTGCTTGGTCGGGCGTTATTTGCGCAGCACGCCACCGGTGGCTTTGGCGACCTTTTCGACGATCTTGGCTGAGACCGATTCAATCTCGGCCTCGGTCAGGGTCTTGTCTTGTGGTTGCAGGCGGACGGTCAGGCCGATGGACTTTTTGCCAGCACCCATCTGCGCCTCGGCCTTGTCGCCGGTGAACTGGTCGAACACGCGGACCGAGTTCGATCAGCACCTTGTCCACCCCGACGGCGGCGTTCACCGCCGTCAGCGTTTCAACCCCCTTGTCCACCACAAAGGCAAAGTCGCGCTCAACCGCCTGAAGGTCGGACAGCGCCAGCGCGGGCCGGGTCGGGGTCTTGACCTTGGGCAGGGGCACATTGGCCACCAGCACGGTGAAGGCGACAGCGGGGCCTTTGACATCCATCGCGGCCAGCACGCGGGGATGCACCTCACCAAAGGTGGCCATCACGTTGGGCCCAAGCCCGATCACGCCCGACCGCCCCGGATGCCACCACGCTGCCAGCTTGCGGGTGATCTGCACGCGGGCGGGGGCACCGATGGCGGCCAGCACCGCCTCGGCATCCGCCTTGGCGTCGAACACATCGACCGTGCGGCGGGCGGCGTGGGGGTCACGGGGGGCGGTGTGGCCGATCAGCAGGCCGGTGGCTTGCAGGTGTTGTTCGCCCGGTTCGCCGCCCTGGAACACGGGGCCCACCTCAAACAGGGCCATGTCGGCAAAGCCGCGCGCCTGATTGCGGGCTGCTGCCCGCAGCAGGCCCGGCAGCAGATCGGGGCGCAGATGCGACATTTCGGACGAGATCGGGTTATCGACGCGGACGGCATCCAGTACCGCCGCCGAACAGGGTGGCGGCGGTCTGGTCGATGAAGCTGTAGGTGACGCATTCGTTGTAGCCGAGCGCCGCGATAGTGCGGCGGGCGGACCGTTCGCGGGTTTGCAGCGGGGTCAGGATCGGGCGCGGCACACCGGGAAGGGCGCGGGGCAGGGGGGTGCCTTGCAGGCGTGACAGGCTGGCGATGCGGGCGACTTCCTCGACCAGATCAGCCTCACCCAGCACATCGGGGCGCCAGGTGGGGGGGGTGGCCATATCGCCGTTCAGGGTGAAGCCAAGGGCGGTCAGCGTGGCGCGCTGGTCAGCCTCGGGGATATCCATGCCGACCAAGGACACCACGCGGGCGGGGTCGAGACGGTAGGCGCGGGTCACATCCAGCGGCGCGCCATCCTGCGCGATGTCAGAGGCTTCGCCGCCGCACAGGTCCAGCACCATCCGGGTGGCAAGGTCCAGTCCGGGCAAGGTGAAGGCCGGATCGACGCCGCGTTCAAAGCGGTAGCGGGCGTCTGTGTTGATCTTCAAGGCCCGCCCGGTAGCTGCAATGGTGATCGGATCCCACCACGCAGATTCAAGGAACACATCGGTGGTTTCGGGGCTGCACCCCGATGCCTCGCCGCCCATCACACCTGCCAGCGATTCCACGCCCTGATCATCGGAAATGGCCATCATGCCTGCGCGCAGGGTGTAGGTCTTGCCATCAAGGGCGGCGAAGGACTCGCCACCAGTTGCTGCATGAATGCGCAGGGTGCCCTTGACCTTGGCCGCATCAAAGACGTGAAGGGGGCGGTTCAGGCCGAAGGTGAAGTAGTTGGTGATATCCACCAGCGCCGAGATCGGGCGCAACCCGATGGCCTTCAACCGCGTCTGCATCCATGCGGGCGAGGGACCGTTGGTCACGCCCCGGATCAGGCGACCTGCGAAATGCGGACAGCCTTTGGATTTCAGATCAGGTGCGATTTCCACCTTGATCGGGCAGGGGAAGCCTGCGGGAATGGCGGGATCGGCCATCGGTTTCAGGGTGCCAAGACCGCGCGCCGCCAGATCGCGCGCCACGCCGCGCACACCCAAGAGCATCGGGGCGGTTGGGGGTGATCTTGATGTGGATCATCGGGTCGTTGAGGCCCCGGTAGTCGATGTAGCGCACGCCCACCGGGGCATCCTCGGGCAGTTCGATAATGCCGTCGTGATTGTCGGACAGCATCAGTTCGCGTTCGGAACACAGCATCCCGTTGGATTCCACACCCCGGATCACGCCGGGTTTCAGATCAACCCCGGTGCCCGGCACATGGGTACCCACGGGGGCGAACACGCCGACAAGGCCGGTGCGGGCATTGGGGGCACCGCAGACGACCTGCACCTCCTCCATCGCGCCATCCGGGCCTGCGGGCCAGGTGGCGACGCGGCACAGGCGCAGACGGTCGGCATTGGGGTGGGGCACGGCCTCGATCACCCGGCAGATGCGGAAGGCACCAAGCGCCTTTTCGGGGTTCTCGACCCCTTCCACTTCCAGCCCGAGGTCGGTCAGCGTATCACAGATCACCTCGACCGAGGCGGCTGTGTCCAGATGATCCCGTAGCCAGGACAGGGTGAATTTCATCGCGCGAGCCCCCAAGAAAACGTACCCACGCCGTTTAGCGCAAAGCGGGATGAAGGGAAAGCGCTGACCAGCCCTGCTTTCGGGCGATTAAAATACAGGTCAATTCCCGTCTAAGTTGAGGTTTCCATTTGTGAAACGGCTTGTCGCCGGATCGGGCGGGCCATCGCCCTTTTTTGGGAAAAGAAGTCGGTTATATGGGCTGGATGAATGATTGGCTCACCATCCCGAAAGACCGCAAGCGGCTGCCTATCTTCAGGCTGTGCGTGATCATGGGGCTGACGGCCTTGATGTATCTGGTGGTGGCCCCCCGGGTTTTTGCGGCCATTGTCATGAACATGAACGTGTTCTGACGCTTGCGTTGATGCAAGCCGGACGCACCCCGGTTGCCAGATGGGATGCGACACACAGCCCCCCTTGCCGATCCAGCCCCTGCGCGCCTTAATGTCGCAAAGGGTGAACCGGGCGTCATGATCCGGGATGTTGGGGTGATCCATGCGGGCGGTTTTCGGAATGGTGCTGGTTGCCCTGTGCGGCGTGCTGGCCTGTACGCCAGGCGGCGGCCCCATGGGCACAGCGCGTGAGGCAGAGATACTGGGCGGTGCGCTGCGGATCGGCCCGCCGCAAGGCTATTGCATCGACCGCGCGGCCAGTCAGGATCATGCCGACAGCGCCGTGGTGCTGATGGGGCGCTGCAACGATGCGGCCCCGGTGGCCCCGGCGGTGATCAGCCTGACGATTGGTGAGGCTGGAACCTCCGCCGTGCTGGCGGCGGGCGGGCAGGAACTGGCCAATTATTTCACCTCGGCCCCCGGTCGCGCCGCTGTGGCCCGGTCGGGTCGGGCGTCGGATGTGCGGGTGCTGGAGGCGTTTGGCAAAGGTCAGACCGGGGGCGGGGCATTCCTGCTGCATCTGGCGGACCGCGCCGTCGGCGATTACTGGCGCGCGGTTGTCGGCGTGCGGGGACGGCTGGTGACGGTGTCGGTGACGCCACCAGAAGGGCGGCCCTTGCCGCCCGAGGCCGGGCGCGCCTTGCTGGAACAGGTTCTGGCCGGGCTGATCCGGGCCAACCCGGCAAAAGCCGCACCATGACGCTGGGGAAGTTTGCGGATTGCCGGGCTGTGGCCACAGGTTTGTGATGGTGCGTTAAGACTTTTCACGCAATAAGGGAATCGTTTCCACACACGCAACAATCATGGCGTGATGGCCGCAGGACAAAGGACCCGCAGGGGCAAGATGGCAGGACGGATTGAACGGCTATTCGACCGGATGCTGTTCCGCCGCGCATTGGCGCGGTGGGGCCGTGTTGCCGAACAGGCGGCGGGCATGGATCTTGAAAACCTGCGCGGCTTTCGGGGCCGCGCGCGCCAGATCCGGCGGGAGCTGGACCGGGTGATCCATCTGGCTGAACACCGCCTTGCCCTGCCGGTGATCGGGTCGAACGCCATTCGCCGGGTGATGGGCACCGATTGGGCGTGGCGGCCCGAGTTGTGGCGCGGCCCGATTCCCGTGCCGGGGTTTTCATCGGTGCCGGGCAAATCAACGGTCTGCGAGGGGGCCACGATCTTTCACGATTGCCGCCGCACCGAACTGACCGTCCGCCAGATCCGCAACACGCGCGAGTCTGATATCGCGCCGTTCGGGTTTCGGATGGATGTGTTCAAATTTGACGGGTCATTCCTGTCGCTGGTGCTGGACCTGCCCGAAGATGCGGCGCGGGGGTTGCGGCTGAAACATCTGATCCGGCTGGATGTCATTGTAGAGATGGAAAAACCGCTGGAGATTTTCGCGCGGCTGAACATCAAGCACGGGCCGAACGTCGAACAGATCGTCCGCGAACTGCCGCTGAACGAGGAGGAGGTGATGGTGGAATTCGACCTTGCCTATACCAAGATCAACGAAAAGCGGGTGGAACGGCTGTGGGTCGATCTGATCTTTGAGGGGCCGGAAATGAACCAGATCATCTTGCGCGACGTGACGGTCAGCCGCCGCCCGCGCGCCGATTTGTGAGGGCGCGATGACCGAGGCGAAACTGACCAAAACCCGCATCCGCGCCGGCATCTGGGAAGGCGTGATGTCGGGGGTGACCGCCGCCCCGAAGCTGGAGGTGCTGCATCTGGAACGCGCCCTGACTGGCGTCACGGTTCAGGCAATACCCGGGCGCGAGGGTGATTATGCGGTGCGCATCCCGATTCCGTCCGATGTGCTCAGCGAAGGGGTGCAGACCTTTCTGATCCGCGATGCGGCCTCGGGCGACCGTCTGGCGCATTTTACTGTGATCACCGGGGTGGCGATGGAAGACGATATCCGGTCTGAAATTGATCTGCTGCGGGCGGAACTTGATATGCTGAAACGCGCCTTCCGCAGGCATTGTCTGGAAACAATGTAGGGCGGTTTGCTGTGCCAGCCTGCCTTAGGCGGGGATATTTATCGCAAGGATGAAGGCGTAAGTCAGACTAATTTGACTAAAATTTTGCATCCTCTTTGCAAAAATATCCTCGGGGGTCCGGGGGCAGACAGCCCCCGGCGATCAGCCAGGCAAACCTAGCCCCAGGTCGGATGGAACTTGCCCGCTGGCGACAGGGTGAAAATCTGGCAGCCTGTGGCCGTCACCCCGACCGAATGTTCAAACTGCGCCGACAGCGATTTGTCGCGGGTGACGGCGGTCCAGTCATCGGCGAGGATCTTGGTTTCCGGGCGACCAAGGTTGACCATCGGCTCGATGGTAAAGAACATGCCTTCTTCCAGCACAGCCCCGGTGCCGGCGCGGCCATAATGCAGCACGTTGGGTGGCGAATGGAACACCCGGCCCAGCCCATGGCCGCAGAAATCGCGCACCACCGACATGCGGTTGGCCTCGACATAAGTCTGGATCGCGTGGCCGATGTCGCCAAAGGTGTTGCCCGGCTTGACCGCCGCAATGCCGCGCATCAGGGCATCATGGGTAACCTCGATCAGCCGTTCCGCCTTGCGCGCGAGGGTGCCTGCCACATACATGCGGGAATTGTCGCCAAACCAGCCATCGACGATCACCGTCACGTCGATGTTCAGGATATCGCCGTCCATCAGCACCTTGGCCCCGGGAATCCCGTGGCAGACCACATGATTGACCGAGATGCAGGAGGCGTGTTTGTACCCCTTGTAGCCGATGGTCGCCGAGACCACACCGTGACGGGCCACCTCGGCGGTGATGAAATCATCGAGGTCCGCCGTCGTGACGCCCGGTACGACCAACGCGGCCACGGCATCGAGGATTTCGGCAGCGATCCGGCCTGCCTGCGCCATGCCGGTAAAATCCGCATCCTCATAGATGCGAATCCCGTCCCGTGTGATCCGACCCCGAACTTCGTCCAACATGCGCCTCCGATTTGCAGCATAAATAAGGGGTGGCGGGGGAAATGGCCAGAGGTCGGGGCTTTGAAACGGGAATTGCGCGACCTATACCCTAAGCCAGAGCAGCGTAAAGGATGGCAAGATGGCAAACCCGACGGCGGCGATGCTGGTGATTGGCGATGAAATCCTGTCAGGGCGCACCCGCGATTCGAACATGCACTATCTGGCGGGCGCGTTGACGGGGCGGGGGATCACCCTGTCCGAGGTGCGGGTGGTGGCCGATGATCATGCGGCAATCGTGGCGGCGGTGCGGGCACTGGCGGCGGCGTTTGACCATGTGTTCACCAGCGGTGGGATCGGCCCTACCCATGACGATATCACGGCGGACGCGATTGCCGATGCCTTTGGCGTGGCGATCAGCCACCGTGCCGATGCCATGGCCCTGATGGCCGCGCATTATGACCGGGCCGGGTTGCCGTTCAACGAGGCGCGGCAGCGGATGGCGCGCATCCCCGATGGGGCCGCGTTGATCGACAATCCGATTTCCACAGCACCGGGCTTCAGTCTGGGCAATGTGCATGTGATGGCGGGCGTGCCGAAGATTTTCGAGGCGATGGTGGCAAGCGTCTTGCCCGGTCTGATCGGCGGCGCGCCGTTGTTAAGCCAGACGTTGCGGGTGGACCGGGGCGAGGGCGAGATTGCCGGGCCGTTCGGCGCGCTGGCGGCCGAGTTTCCCGATCTGTCGATGGGGTCGTATCCGTTCACCCAGAACGGCGCGCATGGCAGCAATCTGGTGATCCGGGGCACTGATGCCGGGCGGCTGGATCAGGCGATGGTGCGGCTGGCCGGGTTGTTTTCATGACTCCGCAAGTTTTAGGCGCGGTGATGGAGGCCACCTGGCCGCCATTGCGGGCCTGGGACTTGGGGCCGTTCACCCTGCGCGACGGGGCCGGGGGCGGCAAGCGGGTGTCGGCGGCGTCCGTGTCGGGGGTATGGGATGCCGCTGATCTGGCGGCGGCCGAGGCTGCGATGGCCGACCCGCTGTTCCTGATCCGGGAGGGGGATGCAGCCCTTGACGCCGCGTTGGATGCGCGCGGTTACCGCGTTGTGGACCCGGTTCTGGCCTATGTCGCCCCGGTGGCGCAGGTGGCAGGGATGGTGCCGCCGATGGTGACTTTTCCGCATTGGCCGCCCTTGGGCATCGCGCGGGTTTTGTGGGACGACGCCGGGATTGGCCCCGCGCGCTTGGCGGTGATGGACCGGGTTCAGGGCCCGAAGACGGTGATTCTGGCACGCCTGAATGACCGCCCCGCAGGCGTATGTTTCGTGGCCATGGCGGGCGATCAGGCCATGCTGCACGCGTTGGAGGTTTCACCTTTGCAACGTCGCCAAGGCCTTGCATCGCACATGTTGCGGGCGGCGGCTGCTTGGGCGCAAGATCAGGGGGCGGCGGGACTAAGTCTTGTTGTTACCACGCAAAATTCCGCTGCAAATTTTCTGTATCAGTCCATGGGAATGGACGTGGTGGGCCGATATCACTATCGTATGCGCTGAGCCCAACAAGAGGCCAGAGCAGGTGAACACACCAACCTATACCGCTGTCGTAGCGGCTTTTGTGGCAACCACATCGCCTGTGGCTGCCCTGACGCTGGACTATGCCGCCCCGGTGCTGGCGCAGGCGGCGCAGTCTGCGCCCTTGTCCAGCTATGCGATGCCCGTCGGGCCATTCGCGCGCAATGTCATGCAGACCCGCCCGGTTGAGGGCGCGGTGGACAGCCATGCCGTGCGGCTGGATGCGCCCGGTGCCACCACGTTGCAATTGCTTGTACCGCTGCGCGACCAACTTGTGCGGGCGGGTTACAAGGTGATTTACGAATGTGCGGCGTTTGAATGTGGCGGCTTTGATTTCCGCTATGGCACCGAGGTGCTGCCGGAACCTGACATGCACGTGGACCTTGGCGATTACCGCTATCTTGCCGCCGAACGGCCGGGGTCTGCCGATGTGGTCAGCCTGCTGGTCAGCCGGTCGGCGCAGGCGGGTTATGTGCAGGTGGTGTCGGTGACGCCGGGGTCGATGGTGCCCGATGTCACTGCGTCTTCAAAATCGCCGGAGGAGGAGGTGCCGCGTGGCCTTCCCGCACCGTCGCCGGCGCAAAGCCCCGCCGCACAGACCCCCGTCGCGCAAACGATTGTGCTGGAGGATCTGGTGTTTGCCTCAGGCGCGGGGGTGTTGACGGCGGGAACCTATCCGTCGATCACCGATCTGGTGGCGACACTGCGAGCCGACCCTGCGGTTGGGGTGACGCTGCTGGGGCATACCGATGCCACCGGGCCGCTGGCCGCGAATATCGCAATCTCTCAGCAGCGTGCTGATGCGGTGCGGGATGCGTTGATTGCCGGAGGGATCGCGGCGGACAGAATTGTCGCCAAAGGCATGGGGCCGGAACAGCCCCGCGCGGACAATGCCACGGCGGAGGGCCGCAGTCAGAACCGGCGGGTGGAGGCTGTGATCACAGCCCCCTGATCACCAGTTGTCCGGCCCTTTGTCGATATAGCGCCGCGCCAGAAAGTCGATGAAGGCCCGCACCTTGGGTTGGGTAAACCGCCCCGGCGGATAGACCGCATAGATGCCCAGCACTTCGGTGGGCAGACCGTGAATGGCTTCCTCAACCTGCCCCTGTTTCATCGCATCGGCATAGAGGAACGAGGGCAGATAGGCGATGCCAAGGCCGGATATGGCCGCATTCAGCAAGGATTGCCCGTCATTCACCGTCAGCCAGCCGACAGACCGGACCTGCCGCTTTTCGCCTGATGGTGCCGTGATCTTCCAGACGTTGCCGTTGGCTTGGTTGGAGTAGTGCAGCAATTTGTGTTCGTTCAGATCGTCGATCTTCAGGGGCCGTCCGAATTTCTGGAAATACCCCGGGGCGGCGATCATCCGCTTTGTCGTCTCGGTCAGTTTGCGGGCGCGAAGGCTGCTGTCTTCCAGCTCCCCCACCCGGATGGCAAGGTCGAAGCCTTCGGAAATCAGTTCGACATAGCGGTTGTTCAGCACCATGTTGACGGTGATATCGGGGTATTCCAGCAGGAAATCCCCAAGGATCGGCGACAGCAGGTTGACGCCAAAATCGGTCGCCACCGATATGCGCAGCAGGCCTGACGGGGCCGATTGCATCGAGGTCACAAGGGCATCCGCCTCGCCCGCGTCGTTCAGCACACGGCGGGCGCGGTCGTAATAGGCAAGGCCGATTTCGGTGGGCGACACGCGCCGGGTGGTGCGGTTCAAAAGCCGGGCCCCAAGACGCGCCTCCAGCGCGGAGACGTGCTTTGACACCGCCGATTTCGAGATGCCCATCTTCTTGGCTGCATCCGTGAAGCCGCCCTGGTCCACGACCATGGCAAAGGCTTCCATCTCGGTCAGTCTGTCCATTGTTGTCCCCATGCCACCATATGCAAGATCATGCGTCCTTATTGGACACCAAATCAGGCAAGATGGCGGCAGGGCCGCGTCCTATCTTGGGTATTCTCGGGGATCGTTGAAGGCAGCGCAACGATGGTGGTCACCAATTCCCCCCGGCACGGGTCGCGGGTCGGCAAGGGCAAGTTTGCGTGAGCGGCAGGTTTTGTCCTGCCCGTCGCACGCAGATTGGCGGCTTTCGGGCGGGCGGAATGGCGGGGTCTCATTTGCAGTGGAAGCGCGCTGCGCGACGGTTTACCCAACCGTCACAGCCAAGGCGACATAGCCTTGGCGGGGCGGCGCTGTGTGAACATCCCCAATGCTTTCGTTGCAGCGCCGCCCCTTTTTCTACAGCCGCGCGGCCAGCCTTGCACCTTGGTCGATGGCGCGCTTGGCATCCAGTTCCGCCGCCACATCGGCACCACCGATCACATGATGCGCCACGCCTGCCGCCGTCAGTGCGTCTGACAGATGCCGGTCGGGCACTTGCCCCGCACACAGAACCACGTTGTCCACCGCCAGCATCTGCGGCTCGCCATTGATGGTGACCTGCACCCCTTCGGGCGTGATCGCGTCATAGGTGACGCCGCCCATCATCCTGACCCGCTTCATCGCAAGCGCGGCCCGGTGAATCCAGCCTGTGGTCTTGCCCAACCCCCGCCCCGGCTTTTCCGCGCGGCGTTGCAAAAGCCAGACCTGCCGCGCCGGGGCCTCGGGTGCGGGGCCAGTGGGGGCCAGCCCGCCCCGGTCTGTCAGCGGGTCTGACACCCCCCATTCGCGCCGCCACAGCGCCGCATCCTCGGTCGGGCTATGGCCCTGATGCACCAGCGCCTCGGACACATCAAACCCGATGCCGCCCGCGCCAATCACCGCCACCTTTGGCCCCACCGCCGCCCCCTGCAGCACGTCGATATAGGACAGCACATTGGCCGCGTCCTGCCCCGGAATGCCCGGGTCGCGGGGCACAACGCCAGTCGCAATCACCACCTCGTCAAACCCGGCCAATGCCGCCACATCGGCCTGCGTGTTCAGCGCCAAGGCGATGCGGTCCTGCCCCAGCATGGTGGCGAACCAGTCCACCAGCCCGTGAAACTCCTCTTTCCCCGGCACCTGTTTGGCAAGGTTCAACTGGCCCGCCCACCTCTGCGGCCCGGTCAAACAGGGTCACGCTGTGCCCCCGGCCCGCCGCCACCATCGCGGTCATCATGCCCGCAGGCCCGGCCCCCACCACGGCAATCCGCTTGGGGCTATCGGTGGGCGGATAGGTCAGTTCGGTTTCCGCACAGGCGCGCGGGTTCACAAGGCAGGAGGTCAGCTTGCCGCTGAACGTATGGTCCAGACAGGCCTGATTGCAGGCGATGCAGGGCGCGATCTGCGCGCTGCGCCCCGACGCCGCCTTGGCCACAAAATCGGGGTCGGCAAGAAAGGGGCGCGCCATGCTGACCATATCGGCCATGCCCTGCGCCAGCAAATCCTCGGCCACCTGCGGCGTGTTGATCCGGTTCGAGGTGATCACCGGGATGGACACCTCGGGCCGCAACCGGCCCGTCAGATGCGCGAAAGCCGCGCGGGGAACGCTTGTCGCAATGGTGGGCACCCGGGCCTCGTGCCAACCGATGCCGGTGTTCAGGATCGACGCCCCCGCCGCCTCGATGGCGCGGGCCAGCAGCACAACCTCGTCCCAGGTTGACCCGTCCGGCACCAGATCAATCAGCGATATCCGGTAGATCAGAATGAAATCCGCCCCCACAGCCGCCCGCACCCGCGACACCACTTCGACGGGCAGGCGCATCCGGTTGGCGTAAGACCCGCCCCAGCCGTCGTCGCGGTGGTTGGTGTGGGTCACCAGAAACTGGTTCAGGAAGTATCCTTCCGACCCCATCACCTCGACCCCGTCATAGCCCGCCTCACGCGCCCGCACCGCCGCTGTCACGATATCGCTGATCTGTTTTTCAATCCCGGCCTCATCCAAGGCGCGCGGCACAAAGGGGGATATCGGCGATTTCACCGCACTGGCCGACACGCATTCCGCCCCGTAAGCATAGCGCCCGGCATGCAGGATCTGCATTGCGATGCGCCCGCCCGCATCATGCACACGGGTCGTCACCACCCGGTGGTTTACAATATCCTGCGGTTTGAACAGCCCGGCAGCCCCCGGAAACACCCCGCCTTCGCGGTTCGGGGCCATGCCGCCCGTCACCATCAGCCCGACCCCGCCCCGCGCCCGCGTCGCATAAAATTCCGCCACCCGGTTCCAGTCGCCCAATTCCTCCAACCCGGTGTGCATTGACCCCATCAAGACCCGGTTGGGCAGGGTCACATGGCCAAGGTCCAGCGGGGCCAGCAGGTGGGGGTATTGCATGTCTCTCTCCCGGTTTGCCACAAGATGCCCCGGCCAGCCTAAGCTGTCACCGCAAACGCGGCGTCACGATGCTGCTTTCATACTGGCACAAATATCCCACGGGGAGGTCTGGAGGGGTGTGAAACCCCGCCAGCGATCAGCCAAGCAAACCTCACGGCGCCAGATGGCCGCGAAACGCATCGACCACGGTCTCATAAACCGCGCGCTTGAACGGCACGATGGAGGCGACCATCTCGGACGCGCCGATCCATTTCCAGGTCGAAAACTCGGGGTGGTCAGAGGCGATGCGGATGTCGGCATCAGACCCGGTAAAGCGGTACAGGAACCACTTCTGCCGCTGCCCCCGGTATTTGCCGCCCCAGACCCGGCCCAGCAGATTCGGGCGGCAGGTCATAGGTGACCCAATCGTCGGTTCTGGCGACAAATTCCACCTTGTCCGCCGTGACCCCGGTTTCCTCCCACAACTCGCGCAGCGCCGCCACCTTGGGCTTTTCACCCTCGTCGATTCCGCCTTGTGGCATTTGCCAGGCGGGGGTGGGGCTGTCGATGCGTTGGCCGGCAAAGATCAGACCTTCGGCGTTGATCAGCACAACCCCGACACAGGGGCGGTAGGGCAGGCTTTCAACATCGGCCATGAAACGGTCCGCTATAAAGGGAAAGACAGCTAAAACGGCGCGGGCCGGGGGCTTGTCCCCGGACCGCGCCGCTTTCAGGGTTGTTGCGGGGCGATGGTGGTCAGGCCTTTGATGATATCCACCGCATAGGCCAGTTGGTAATCCTCATCGCGCAGCTTGGCCAATTCCTCGGCGCGGGTGCGTTCTTCGACGATGATGCGGCGTTCTTCCTCGGTCATGGAGTCATTGCTGATCGCCCCGCGCAGATCGGCCTCGGACCGGGCTTTATCGGCCTCGACCGCCGCTGCGGCCTCGGTGCCGGTGCCTTCGGGTGCCGGTTTGGGCTGGTTCACCACGATATCGGGCGAAATGCCCAGCGATTGGATCGAGCGACCTGAGGGCGTGTAATAGCGCGCCGTGGTCAAGCGCATGGCACCATCACCTTTCAGCGGGATCAGCGTCTGCACCGACCCTTTGCCGAAGGATTTGGTCCCCACCACAATCGCGCGGTGATGGTCCTGCAAGGCCCCTGTCACAATTTCCGAGGCGCTTGCCGACCCGCCGTTGATCAGCACGACCAGCGGTTTGCCATTGGCCAGATCGCCGGGGGTTGCGTTGTACCGCTCGCCATCCTGCGGCGACCGGCCACGGGTCGACACGATCTCGCCCTTGTCCAGAAACGCGTCGGATACGGTGATGGCCTCGGTCAGCAACCCGCCGGGGTTGTTGCGCAGGTCGATCACCACGCCGTCCAGTTTGTCGGCCCCGCCGAGTTCATCGACCGCCTTTTTCAGTTCTTCGTTCAACCCGCTGGTGGTCTGGTCGTTGAAGGTGGTGATCCGCATCACGGCCGTGTTGCCGACAACCCGGCCCTTGACCGCCACCAGTTTGATGGTGTCGCGGATCAGCGACAGATCAAAGGGTTCAGCCACATCCTTGCGCACGATGGTGATCAGAATCTCGGACCCGATCGGGCCGCGCATCTTTTCCACCGCCTCGTCAAGTTTCAGGCCCAGAACCGATTCGCCGTTCACATGGGTGATGAAATCGCCCGCCTGAACGCCCGCCTTGTCGGCAGGGGTGCCGTCCATCGGGGAGACAACCTTGATGAAGCCTTCTTCCTGCGTCACCTCGATGCCCAGACCGCCAAACTCGCCACGCGTCTGTACGCGCATGTCTTCAAAATCCTTGGCCGACAGATAGCTGGAATGCGGGTCAAGCGAGGTGAGCATGCCGTTGATCGCGGCCTCGACCAGATCTTCGGTTTTCACTTCTTCCACATATTGCGCGCGGATGCGTTCAAAGATGTCACCGAACAGATCAAGCTGTTCATAGGTGTTGGCGGTCTTGTCCGCCTCTTGCGCGATCAGCGGGCCCTGCCACCTGTGTGGTCAGCAATGCGCCTGCAACCGTACCGCCAAGGGCGGCCATCACGAATTTCTTCATGCTGCTTTCAGTCTCCCGTACTGGCGCTGCCAGATTCTGCCGTAGCCTTGAACCATTCGACCGGATTGACCGGTTCGGCCCCCTGCCTCAGTTCCATATAAAGCGTTTCCGTGCCCTGCGCGCCAGTCCCATCCGAGGCCCCGGCGATAAACTCGGCGGCACCGGGCGGCGGTTTTGCGCCCGGTGCGGGGTCTGCGCCGCCCATCAGGCCCAAGGGCGCACCTGCCGCGACCACCTCGCCCACCTCGCCATAGACGGTATCCAGCCCCGCCAGGATCAGCAGATAGCCGCCCCCCGGTTCAAGGATCATCACCAACCCGTAATCCAGCAGCGGCCCGCGATAGCGGATGGTCGCGGCCCAAGGGGCTGTGACCAGCGCGCGCGCCCGGGTGGCAATGGTCATGCCGGGGCGGCGCACGCCTGCCGCGTCAGCCTCGCCGGGCATGCGGATCACATTGCCCAGCACCGGCAGCGGCAGGGTGCCGCGCGCGGCGGCAAAGTCGCGGATGGCCCCGGTTTCCGTGTCTGACAGCGCAAGGCCTGCGGCAAAGGATTCCAGCGTATCGGCGCTTTCCAGCAGGCCCAGCAGCACGCCGGGGTCTTCGGTAAAGCGTTTGGGCAGGGTGGTGCGGTCGGATATCGCCTGCGACAGCGCGCTGCGCGCAGCTTGGGCGGCTTGCAGGCCCGACGCGAGCGTATCGCCCGCCGACAGTTGCAGGGCGCGCAGATCGGCCAGTTCCTGCAATTCGGCGCGCAGGCCTTCGGCCTCGGCCTGCAAGGCGGGGGTGACTTCGGCCAGCATCATGCCGGACCGTGCGGTGCCCAAAGGCCCGGTCGGGTGCAGCAGCAGCAAGGGGCCGGGGTCGGATTCCATCTTGGACAGCACGCCCAGCAATTGCGCCACCCGGTCGCGCTTGGCGTGGAATTGCAGGGTCAGCGTGGCCTCGCGCAGTTCTGCCTGCCGCAACGCTTCGCGCAGCACCGCCAGCCCCTGTTCATAGGCGGTGATGGTCTGGGTCAGGGCGGCCACCCTGTCACGCGATTCCGTCGCCTGTTCCAGCGCGGCCACGGCCGTGGCGAGGTTGGCCGAGGCCGAGGCCGCCAGTTCCGCCACGCCTTCGGCCCCCGCCGGTGCGGCGAGCAGCATCAGGCAAAGGGCGGTGCGGCGGATCATTGCAGCAGGCTGATCCCGGTCATCTCAGCCGGTTGCGGCAGCCCCATCAGTTGCAGGATCGACGGGGCCAGATCGCAGAGCCGCCCGCCATCGCGCAGGGTCGCGCCCACAGGCCCGCCCACCAGAATCACCGGCACCGGGTTCAGCGTGTGCGACGTGTGCGGCCCGCCCGACACCGGGTCGATCATCACCTCGCAATTGCCATGGTCGGCGGTGACGATCATTGCCCCGCCAACCGCACCCAAAGCGGCCAAGGCGCGGCCAAGGGCGCGGTCCACCGCCTCGCACGCCAGTATCGCGGCGGGCAGGCTGCCGGTGTGGCCAACCATATCGGGGTTGGCAAAGTTCACCACGATCAGGTCATGGCGCGCGGTGATGGCCTCGACCAGACGGTCGCCGACCTCCACCGAGCTCATCTCGGGTTGCAGGTCATAGGTGGCGACCTTGGGCGATTGCGGCATGGCGCGGCTTTCGCCGTCAAACGGCACCTCGCGGCCCCCGTTCAGAAAGAAGGTGACGTGGGGGTATTTTTCGGTTTCGGCCAGCCGGAATTGCGTCAGGCCGTGGCTTGCCACCCATTCGCCAAGCGTGTTGGTCAGGGTGCGCTTGGGGTAGGCGGTGGTCATGTAACCCGCATGGGCGGTGGAATATTCCACCATCCCCAGCATCGCCGACCATTTGGGGCGGGGGCCGGTGGCAAAACCGGCAAAGTCGGGGGCACCAAAGGCGGACAGAATCTCGCGCGACCGGTCTGCGCGGAAGTTCAGGCAAAAGATGCCGTCGCCGTCCCGCGCGCCCATGTAGTTGGCGATCACCGTGGGGGCCAGAAATTCGTCCGTCTCGGCAATGGCATAGGAATTTGAAACGGCGGTGACGGCATCAGGGGCCGCTGACCCCAAGCCAAACACCATCGCGCCATAGGCCCGGCTGACCCGTTCCCAGCGGTTGTCCCGGTCCATCGCCCAGTACCGGCCGGTGACGGTGGCAACCGTGGCCCCTTCGGGCAGGTTGGCGACCAGCCGTTCGACAAAGCCCAAACCGGATGAGGGGGCCACATCGCGCCCGTCGGTGATGGCATGCACCAACACCGGCACCCCCTGCGCCACCAGCGCTTTCGCCGCCGCCAGCACATGCACGATATGCCCGTGCACCCCGCCATCAGACGCCACGCCCATCAGATGCGCGCGACCGCCCGCCGCCTTGACGCGGTCCGCAAAGGCCAGCAACTCCGCGTTCTGCGCGAATGACCCATCCTCGACCGCCAGATCAATCGCCCCCAGATCCATCGCCACCACCCGGCCCGCGCCGATGTTGGTATGGCCGACCTCGGAATTGCCCATCTGCCCGGTGGGAAGGCCGACATCGGGGCCATGGGTGATCAGGGTGGAATGGGGGCAGGTGGCCCAGAGCCGGTTGAAATTGGGCACATCGGCCTGCGCGGGGGCCGAGCTTTCGGGGATCGGGCCAAGGCCCCAGCCATCCAGAATACACAGAACAACGGGTTTTCCGGCCGACATGAGACGCCCTTTCGCTTGGTCTGTCTGGCTTCTATCGCCCGGATTGGCGCAGAGCAACGGTGGGGTTCGTAGCCCAAATTTTTTCGAAAAAATTTGCACGAATTTTCGAAAATTCGTGGTCCCGCCCTTCCCTCACGCCCGGTGATACGGCCCGCCGCCCAGAATCGTCGCGGCCCGGTACAACTGTTCCGCCAGCATCACCCGCACCAGCATATGCGGCCAGACCATGCGGCCAAAGGACAGGGCGAAATCCGCGCGGGCGCGCAAGGCGGGGTCGATTCCGTCTGCCCCGCCAATCACAAAGGCCACGTCCTGCCGCCCGCCATCGCGCCAGCGGGCCAGTTGGGCGGCGAAATCGGGGCTGGACAGCACGACGCCGCGTTCATCCAGCACGGCCAGCAGCGCCCCTGATGGCACGGCACGGGCCAAAAGATCGCCCTCTGCCGCCATGCCGAGGTTCTTCTTGTCTTCAACCTCATGCTCGGTCAGCGGCCCCAATCCAAGGGGCCGCCCGGTGCGGTCAAAGCGGGTGATATAATCGTCCACCAGCGCGCGTTCCGGGCCTGCCCGCAGGCGGCCCACGGCGCACAGGTGCAGGCGCATCAGGTGTCGCTATCAAAGTCGGCTTCGTCACGGTCGGGCATCCCGCGATGGGCGGAGCCAGAAAGCCACATCTTTTCAAGCTGATAAAAGTCGCGCACTTCGGGCCGGAAGACATGGACGATCACATCGCCCGCATCAATCAGCACCCAATCGCCGGTGTCTTTGCCTTCCATCCGGGCGAGGATGCGGTATTCCTCCTTCAGACGGTCTGCCAGCTTTTCCGAAATGGCCGCGACTTGACGGGTCGATCGGCCCGAACAAATCACCATGTAATCAGCCACATCAGACCGCCCGCGCAGATCGATCTGCACGATTTCTTCGGCTTTGTCATCGTCAACCGAGGCCAGCACGCTCGCCAGCAATTGCTCGGCGCTGTAATCGGGGGGGGCGCTTGCCGCGCCGTAGGGGCGGGGGTCGCGGGGGCCGACCGGCAATCCGGTCGCAGGGTCAGAATGAGACAGGACAACGTCCTCCATAAACGCGTGCCATTCCGCCCCGGCACAGGGAATTTCAGTGCAGTCTAGCACCGCAGGGCGCGCTTCTCAACGCAGTGATCGGCGCGGTGATCGACGCAAGCCTGCGCGGATACGCCGGGTCAGGCGTGGTTGCAAGGGTGAATGGCGCTTGGATTGTGCATCTTGGCACAGCTATGCGTGTGGCGCATGGCGCAATCCCGCGCCGGGGGCTGGCAATCCATGCCGCAGCGCAGCATCTTGGGGGCAGGGAGGCTTATGGAGTAAAACGACATGACTTATCTGATCCAACACTTGTTTCCGCGCCGCCTAAGCCGCGAGGACCGCGAACTGGCCTATCTGAACGACAGCGTCAGCATCTATGATCTGGAATGCCGCGAGCGTGAAATCGCTGCGGGCAAATTCGCCGGTCATTAAGCGATTTCGCCTTCGGCTATTGGAGTGTGCTTGCCTGAACCCCGCGAAGGGCGTATCAGGCGGGCTATGACCCGGACCGTCACCCTGGATGATCACGCGCGGATGCCTTGGCGCTTTTACGGTGCCCAGCAAGGCCTGCTTGCACGCGGCTGAAGCCGCTTCTATCCCGACGCGCCAACCATAGTCCCACGCCATTCCCAAACCCGAGGAAGAGCCATGACCGCTCGCACACTCTATGACAAAATCTGGGACGATCACGTCGTCCATCAGGCCGAAGACGGCACCTGCCTTTTGTACATCGACCGCCATCTGGTCCATGAAGTGACCAGCCCGCAAGCCTTTGAAGGCCTGCGGATGACAGGTCGCAAAGTGCGCGCGCCGGAAAAAACCATCGCCGTGCCGGACCATAACGTGCCGACCACGCTGGACCGCGCCAATGCCGCGACGATGACCGAGGACAGCCGCATTCAGGTGCAGGCGCTGGACCAGAACGCGAAAGATTTCGGCATCCATTACTATCCGGTGTCGGATGTGCGCCAAGGCATCGTGCATATTGTTGGCCCAGAACAGGGCTGGACCCTGCCGGGGATGACAGTTGTGTGTGGGGATTCTCACACGGCGACGCATGGTGCGTTTGGCTCGCTGGCGCATGGCATTGGTACGTCCGAGGTGGAGCATGTGCTGGCGACGCAGACGCTGATCCAGCGCAAGGGCAAGAACCTGAAGGTGGAGATCACCGGGTCATTGCGCCCGGGGGTGACCGCCAAGGACATTACCATGGCGGTGATCGGTGAAACCGGCACCGGCGGCGGCACCGGCTATGTCATTGAATATTGTGGCCAAGCCATTCGTGAGCTGTCGATGGAAGGCCGCATGACCGTCTGCAACATGGCGATCGAGGGCGGCGCGCGCGCAGGTCTGATCGCGCCGGATGAGAAAACCTTCGCCTATTGCATGGGCCGCCCGCACGCGCCGAAAGGTGCCGCTTGGGAGGCTGCGGTGGCCTATTGGAAGACGCTTTACACCGATGAAGGCGCGTTTTTCGACAAAGTGGTGACGATCAAGGGCGAAGACATTGCCCCCTTGGTCACCTGGGGCACCTCGCCCGAGGATGTGCTGCCGATCACGGCAGTCGTGCCCTCGCCGTCCGATTTCACCGGCGGCAAGGTTGAGGCCGTGCAGCGCGCGTTGGACTACATGGGTCTCGTTCCCGGCCAAAAGCTGAGCGATATCAAGATCGACACCGTGTTCATCGGGTCTTGCACCAATGGCCGGATCGAAGATCTGCGTGCTGCTGCGGCGATCCTGAAGGGTAAGAAGAAGAAAGACGGCATCCGTGCGATGGTTGTTCCGGGTTCGGGCCTTGTTCGTGCGCAGGCGGAAGAAGAAGGTCTGGCGCAGATCTTTATCGACGCTGGCTTTGAATGGCGTCTGGCGGGATGCTCGATGTGCCTCGCGATGAACCCCGACCAACTGGCACCGGGCGAGAGGTGTGCCGCCACCTCCAACCGCAACTTTGAGGGCCGCCAGGGTCGCGGAGGCCGCACGCATCTGCTGTCGCCGGGCATGGCTGCCGCCGCCGCAATCACGGGGCATCTGACCGATGTGCGCGAGCTGATGGCAGAGACGGTGTAAGGGAGCGAAATCATGGAAAAATTCACCACCCTGACCGGCATCGCAGCACCCATGCCCTTGGTCAATATCGACACCGATATGATCATCCCCAAGCAGTTCCTGAAGACCATCAAACGGTCGGGCCTTGGGGTGAACCTGTTCGACGAGATGCGCTATAACCTCGACGGCAGCGAGATCGCTGATTTCGTGCTGAACCAGCCCGCCTATCGCACGTCCGAGATCATCGTGGCGGGGGACAACTTCGGTTGTGGTTCCTCGCGCGAACATGCGCCTTGGGCGCTGCTCGATTTCGGCATCCGCTGTGTGATCGCGACCAGCTTTGCCGATATCTTTTACAACAACTGCTTCAAGAACGGCATCCTGCCGATCGTGATGCCCGCCGAGGTGGTGGAAAGTCTGATGGCCGATGCCCGCAAGGGGGCCAACGCTCGCATGACGGTCAGCCTGCAAGATCAGACGGTGACCACGTCAGACGGGCAGAGCTTTGCGTTCGAGGTGGACCCCTTCCGCAAGCACTGTCTGATGAACGGATTGGACGATATCGGCCTGACGCTGGAAAAGGCGGCGGCCATCGACAGCTATGAATCAAAGGTCGGCTCTCTGCGCCCTTGGGCCTGAAACCGCGCTGTCCACCACATATAGGGCCGCCCCATAGGGCGGCCCTTTTTTCATCCACAGTTTGATTCAATCCTGCAACACATTTGACGCGAAAGCGCCGCAATGATTGTGTGTTAATTGCCAATCACTTGCGGGACTTGGCGAAAGAAGGCACAAATTGGGCAAGATTGAGGCAATCCGCCACAATGTGCGGAATATCGTAGGAATAAGGGGGTGGCTTCGCATCATCCCCGTCCGATTTGAGGGTGGCAGGGACGTGATGACGCGGCTGGCAGGGGCTGTCCTAAGGGCATTTCTGGTGATGGTTCTCATCGCCACGCCTTCGGTACTTTTGCCGCAGATTGGCACCGATACCAAACAGATGGTGGCGCTTGTGGCCCTGTTCGGCGGCGCGCTGACCTTTGTCGAGTATAACGCGACCTACCCCGGCCTGATCGAGTTTCGCGACGCACCCCCGTTTAACCGCATCCGGTTTTCCATGCTGTTTGCGATGGTATTTTTCCTGTCTGTGATCAGCGCAGGCCATGTCGAACCCACCAGCCTGACCCGTTTGTTCGAGGCCGTGGGCATCGTTCTGGGTGAGGCGCTGGATTTCCCCTATTCTCCGGTACGTCTTGCCACCCTGATGATGGCGGACGGTGCCTTGCCCGATCAGGTGATTGCGGTGCGCACGGCGGCGGGGTCGTCTTATCTTATATCACTGATATCCCTGGCATTCTTTGTGGTGATCCTGAAGCTTGTCGGTTGGCCGTCGCGCAATGTGGCGTTCAACGTCTGGGTCAACCTGCCGACTTTCGACCCGACGACCGGCGGCGATGTGGTGGAACGGCTGGAACGGGACGCGCGTGTTAACCTTGCCTTAGGGTTTTTGCTGCCATTCTTGGTGCCAACTGTGGTGAAGGTGGCGTCTGCGGGGTTTGAACCGCTGACACTGACCTCGCCGCAAACCCTGATCTGGACGATGGCCGCATGGGCGTTTCTACCTGCCAGTCTGTTCATGCGCGGCATCGCGATGGCGCGGATTGCCGAAATGATCCGGCAAAAGCGCCTGCAAAACGGCGGACAGGCGTCGCGTGGGTTTATGCCTGCCTGATCTGGCTGATTCCGCTGCTGGCCGGGGCCGAAACGCTGCGCATTGCCACCTATAATGCTGACCTAACCCGGCGCGGCCCGGGTTTGCTGCTGCGCGATATTGCGCGCGGGGATGATGCGCAGATTGGCGCTGTGATCGCGGTTCTGGTCGCGGCTGACGCCGATGTCATCCTGCTGACAGGCATGGATTGGGATTATAATGGCGTCGCACTGGAGGCGTTTGCCAAGGCGATGGCCGCGGCGGGGAAACCCTATGCGCACAGCTTTACCGCAGAGCCGAATGCAGGCATCCCGACCGGCCTTGATCTGGATGGCAACGGTTATCTCGGCGATGCGCGGGATGCGCAAGGCTACGGTCGATTTGCCGGGGAAGGGGGGATGGCGGTGCTGTCCCGCTTGGCCATCGACACCGCTGGGGTCCGCGATTTCAGCGGGTTTCTGTGGCGCGATCTGCCCGGTGCCATGATTGGGGGCGAAGACCCACGGGCGGCAGCTGTGCAGCGCCTGTCTGCCACCGCGCATTGGGATGTGCCGATCGTGCTGCCGAAGGGCGCGTTGCATTTGCTGGCCTGGCACGCGACGCCGCCGGTTTTTGACGGGCCGGAAGATCGCAATGGCCGCCGCAACCATGATGAGGCAGCCTTCTGGACGGCCTACCTTGACGGCGATCTGCCGATGCGCCCGCCCGATGGGTCGTTTGTCCTGCTGGGCGACGGCAACCTTGATCCGGTGGATGGCGAAGGGCTGACAGGGGCCATCACCACGCTGCTGGCCGACCCACGCCTGCAAGACCCCAAACCACGGGGGCAATCTGCGCGCCGCGATGCGGGCCAGCGGGGCGACCCCGCCATGGACACGGCGCTGTATGATGGCATCGGCGGGTTGCGGGTTGATCTGGTGCTGCCCTCTGCCGATCTGACCGTCACCGGCGCAGGCGTATTCTGGCCGCCCGACACAGACCCAATGGCGGCGACGGCGGCTGCGGCCTCGCGTCATCGTCTGGTTTGGGTGGATGTTGACCTGCCATAGGGGCCGGACGCTTGACCCCACCGGGCCAAGGGGCTAGGCCAACGCCAAAATCCCCTTGCAAGGAGCCTGCCCCGTGGCAAACCCGTCCATTCTGATCCTCGCCGGTGACGGCATTGGCCCCGAAGTCATGGCCGAAGTGAAGAAAATCATCGGCTGGTTCGACGCCAAGCGCGGTATCACCTTTGACGTGTCCGAAGATCTGGTCGGCGGTTGCGCCTATGACGCGC
Source organism: uncultured Alphaproteobacteria bacterium (assembly GCA_963772935.1). GTDB lineage: Bacteria > Pseudomonadota > Alphaproteobacteria > Rhodobacterales > Rhodobacteraceae > JANNNF01. The sequence goes on from CAVYZK010000004.1 coordinate 512,983, forward strand.
ATGGCACGCCGCTGCATGATGACACGATGGCAAAGGCCCAGGAGGTGGACGCGGTGCTGCTGGGGGCCGTGGGCGGGCCGAAGTATGACAAGCTGGATTTCAGCGTGAAGCCTGAGCGGGGCCTGCTGCGCCTGCGCAAGGAGATGGACCTGTTTTCCAACCTGCGCCCGGCCCAATGCTTTGACGCGCTGGCCGATTTCTCCAGCCTGAAGAAAGAGGTCGTGGCCGGCCTTGATATCGTGATCGTGCGCGAACTGACCTCTGGCGTCTATTTCGGCGAGCCGCGCGGGATTTTCGTCGAAGGCAATGAACGTGTCGGCATCAACACCCAGCGTTATACCGAATCCGAGATTGCCCGCGTGGCCCGGTCGGCCTTCGAACTGGCGCGCAAGCGCAACAACAAGGTCTGCTCGATGGAGAAGGCCAATGTGATGGAGTCCGGCATCCTGTGGCGCGAAGTGGTGCAGGAAATCCACGACAAGGAATACCCTGATGTGGAGCTTTCCCACATGTATGCCGATGCCGGTGCGATGCAGCTTTGCCGCTGGCCCAAGCAGTTTGATGTGATCGTCACCGACAACCTGTTCGGCGACCTTTTGTCGGATATGGCCGCGATGCTGACCGGCAGCCTTGGCATGTTGCCCTCGGCCAGCCTTGGCCTGCCGATGGCCAATGGCCGCCCGAAGGCGCTGTACGAGCCCGTGCATGGGTCAGCCCCTGATATTGCGGGAACCGGCAAAGCCAACCCGATTGCCTGCATCCTGTCATTCGCCATGGCGCTGCGCTATTCGTTCAACCTCGGGGATGAGGCCACGCGGGTGGAACAGGCGGTGGAAAAGGTGCTGGCCGACGGCTTCCGCACCGCCGATCTGATGGGGCCGGAAGGCGGCAGCCCGATCAGCACCGCCCAGATGGGCGATGCCGTGATTGCAGCATTGGACGCAAGTTTGTAACGAAAAGTGGGGCATCGAAAGGTGCCCCTGCCCTTGTGCCGGGGGCTATTTGGCGCGACAAGGGGGCGTCAACACGGGCGCCTCCTCGCCCCCTTCGCCGGACCCAGAACACCATGACCCCCAACCTTCGCGGCGCGCTTTTGGCGCTGGCGGCCTTTGGCTTTTACGCGACCCATGATGTGGTCGTGAAAATCCTCGGCGAGTCTTACTCGTCGTTCCAGATCATCTTCTTTTCCGGGGTGATGGGCTTTCCGCTGATCACGGTGCTGCTGCTGTCAGACCGCACTGACGGCACCTTGATCCCGCGGCATCCCTGGTGGTCGATGCTGCGGTCCGTGTCCGCCACGGCGACCGGCGTGATGGGCTTCTTTGCGTTTTCCAAACTGCCGCTGGCGCAGTGTTATGCGATCTTCTTTGCCATGCCGCTGCTGATCACGCTGATGGCGATTCCGATGCTGGGCGAAAAGGTCGGCATCCGTCGCGGCATGGCGGTTCTGGTCGGGCTGATCGGGGTGATCATCGTGCTGCGCCCGGGGTCTGCCCCGCTGGATATCGGGCATCTGGCGGCTCTGGGCGCGGCCTTTGCAGGCGCGCTGTCGTCGGTGATCGTGCGCAAGATCGGGCAAGAGGAACGGTCGGTGGTACTGATGCTCTATCCGATGGTGTTCAGCTTTTTTGCCATGGGGCTGATGATGCCCTTCGTCTATGTGCCGATGCCGGTTGAACATCTGGGCATGACGGCCGTGATTGCCTTTCTGGGCGCGCTTGGGGCGATGCTGTCGATTGCGGCGTACCGCGCCGCGCCCACCATCATCGTGGCCCCGATGCAATACAGCCAGATCATCTGGGCGGCGGTCTATGGCTGGCTGTTCTTTCAACGAAGGCATCGACCATTACACCGCCGTCGGCACCACGGTGATCATCGCATCGGGCATTTACATCGTGCTGCGCGAAGGCACGCCGTCGGTGTCGCAAAACCGCCCGGTGCTGGAAAACCGGTCGCGGATGGACACCGGCACCCTGCCGCGCATCGGGCTGTGGTTGCGCATGTTCGACCGCCGCCGCGCGCGCGATTCCGCAGCCAGCCCCCTTGCAAAGCCCCAAGCGACAGAGTAATCCGCCCTCACGGTCGGAGCGTAGCGCAGTCTGGTAGCGCACCTGCTTCGGGAGCAGGGGGTCGGAGGTTCGAATCCTCTCGCTCCGACCAAAAAATTCCCGAATAAAATCAAAGTCTTACGAGAGGCAACTGAACGCCTTGCGTGGTGTTCGGCAAGTTTTTGTGTGGTACGACAGGCACAGGGCGCGCCACCAGATTCGAGCGCCTGCCAGGACATTTACCCGGCCTAACCGCTTCCCCGCTGACGCGGGCTTGCACCGATCCTGACACGCTGCAAATCGGCGTCAGCCGATGGGCCAAGCTGCCCCCATAGGTCACTCGTCATCTTCGACAGGCCTCAGATGGGCGGGCAGGGGGCCATGACGGGGCTGATGAAAACGCAAGTTGACGGAATACCCCTGGCCGATGGCGCGGTGCGCCCGACCCAAGGCAAGACGCTGGCGGTGATGCAGGTCTGCGGTGGCAGCCAAAGTTTCAACGCGGTCAACCAGTTGCGCCTGTTGGGCCGCTGGATGCGGCTGCTGACGATCCCCAACCAATCCTCGGTCGCCAAGGCGTTTCAGGACTTTGACGCGGATGGCCGGATGACGCCTTCGGCCTATGACGACCGGATCGTCGATGTGATGGAGGAGCTGGTCAAATTCACCCTGCTGACCCGCGATATCCGCGACCATCTGGTGGATCGCTATTGCGAACGGGTCGCGTCTGCCGAAACGCTGATGGCGCGCTTGAACCAGACAAAGCTGTGACCTGATCGTAACACCGGGCGCAGGCTGGCTGCCGAATACTGAACAAAGGGAGTTCTGGAGCGGGCGACGGGAATCGAACCCGTGTCTTCAGCTTGGAAGGCTGAGGTCTTACCATTACACAACGCCCGCGCTGCGCCCTGAATAACCGCTGCGGGGGGCAAGTGCAAGGTGCAGGCCGACAGGGCTGGCGGGCTATCTGTGGATTCGTCCTGCTTGGCGGGGCAGGGGTCAATCCTCCTCGCCGCTGGCCTCTGTCTCGACCGAGGCTGCCCCTCCAAGTGCGTTGTAGCGGCGATCTGCCAGCCATTGCAGACGCTTGGCCTGTATCAGCAACACGCGCCGCAACCCGCCCTGCACCTTGCGTTCGGCGATCACCTGCGCCAGTCGGGAAATGATCAACGCCCGCCGCGCAGTGCGAAAATCGGGGTGCGATCTGATTTTATAGACCGGATCAGACACAATTCGGTAGCGCAGCGAGGGCGGGGCCGTCACCACCACCTGCGGGGCAGGCGGGTCTTTTTCGTTCAGCACGGCCTTGAAGGTGCTGTTGGCGACGGCGGTGTCATAGACAAGATGTTCCAGCGCATCCAGATGTGCCCGCGCGCCAAGGTCAGATTTGGGCGTCTTTTCAAACTGAGGCAGTGGCCAGACCTCAATCTCATACACCTCAAACGGGTCCAGCACAGACATGGCAACCGCATCGGTGCGCTGGTTGGTCAGATGGCGGCGGATGCGGGTGCTGATCTTTTCCTTGGTCTGGCCGACATAGATCGGTTCACCGTCATAGTCGAAAAACGCATAGACGCCCCATGTGTATGACCCGACGGCGCGCGGGCGGCCTTGAACCGGGTCGTCAAACGGGGTTGCCAGAAACGCCGCCAGATTGGCCCGAAGATCTTCGGTTTCAAACGGGGGGAAGTTGGTGTCGTCCGGGTTGCGGTCTGCCATGACCCGTCAGGCAACCAACGCAAGGCGATTGCGCCGCAAGACAGGTTCAAACAGTGATGCCGCAAGGTGGCGGACAACGGGAACCGCCACACCGTCACCTGCCAGTTTATAGGCCTCATTGTACCGCAGCGGCAGATCATAGCTGTCTGGCAGCCCCATCAGGCGCGCCGCCTCTCGCCCGGACAACAGCCGCGACCGCACGGTGTTGCCGTCGATGATCATGATGGTCTGCCGGCTTGATCCGCCCGCAGGGGTGCGCAGGCAGCCTGCGATCCCATCAAACCGCACCTCTGCCCGCTGACGTTTCACCCCCGCAGCGTCTGTCCTTGTGCGCCGATAGATCGTGCCCACAACCCGGGTGCCAAGCTGCTGCGCGGCGTCAACCTTTTTGCGGTTCACATCGGACATCATCTCCAGCAGGTAATTCGTTTCGGCCGTGCTGTGCCAGACCACGCCCACGGGTGCCGCCTCGATGACATCACCAAGCGATGTCGTCCGGGGCTGCGGCACGGGCAGGTTCCACCAGACCCACCGGGACTTGGCCTTGGCCGACAGCAGGTTATGCCCTTCAATCAGCGCAGGCGGGTGCCATATCTGGCAGGGCGCATCCTGACTGCAGCCTTCGGACAGGCGCAGATCACCACGAACACCGACAATGAAAAAGCGCGGCCGCGACTGTGGCAGGAAATGCACCGCATCAACCACGACTGCCCCAAAGCGATAGCCAAGATCGGCGAAAGACGCGGCCAAGGTCGCGAAATCCCGCCCGCCATTGCTGGTAATCGCGCCATAGACGTTTTCCACGGCCACCATTCTGGGGCCACGGCCTTGGGCGTTCAGATCACAAACCAACTGCCAGAACGGTTTGAACATACCGCTGCGCCTGCCTGCCAGACCTGCCCCTTTGCCCGCCAGCGACAGATCCTGACAGGGAAAAGAGGCCCAGATCAGGTCAGCCGAGCCCGGAATCTCATCCACCGCAACGGTCGCCACGTCCTTCAGCAGCAGTTCCTTGCCGCCATGGTGGTTGGTGCGATAGCTGGCCGCTTTCTTTGCATCAATGTCATTGGCAAACAGACAGGTCCAATCCGACCCCAGCCCGACCCCAGCCATGCCGCCGCCCGCAAAGAAATCGTAGTAACTGTGCGGCATCATTCCCCCGTCGCTGTGCCAAGAGTAGCGCAGGCCAAACGCGCTTTACAATCGGTGCTGCGCAAGGGTGGCGCAAAAACCGCATCGACGCAAGAACAGATAAAGAACATCATGTCTCATCGGTGCAGAGTTTCCTCTGAGACGGCGGCGTCAATTGGTCGGATTCTGACGGAACACATCGACGGAACGCGCCAGACCTGACGTATATCGTGCAACCAGAGACGCAAGGACAGCCCGATGCCCCAGCCCCCCAACAGTGACATGCACGACCATGATGGCGGCCTTGTCGCCGATCTCAAGGCGATCCGCACCCGGCGGATGGTGCTGGGTGGGCTCGGCGCCGTTGGTATCGGGATTGCAGGCTATGCCTTCTTTGGCAGCAGGGGCGAGGCCACGGTGACGGGGCAGGGGCCGGATGGCGCAATCTGTGTGGCCGATCCGGTGGAAACCAACGGGCCTTTCCCCGCCGATGGTACCAATGCCAAAGACGGGCAGACCGTCAATGTGCTGACCGAGACGGGCGTGGTGCGGCAGGATATCCGCCCCAGCTTTGCGGGCCAGACTGCGCTCGCTGACGGGGTGACGATGGACATGGTGATCCGGGTCGTGTCGGTCAGCGGGGCCTGCGCGCCCTTGGCAGGCCATGCGGTCTATGTCTGGCACTGCGATGCGGCGGGGCAGTATTCCATCTATGACGCACCCGACCGCAACTATCTGCGCGGGGTCGGCATCACCGATGCGGCGGGTGAGGTGCGGTTTACCAGCATCGTGCCTGCCTGCTATGACGGGCGTTGGCCGCATGTGCATTTTGAGGTGTTCGCCAATGCCGGCGCCGCCGTTTCCGCCGATGCCAGCCTGCTGATTTCGCAGTTTGCGCTGCCAGTGGCCGCGGTGCGGGCGGTCTATGCCGACGCGCGCTATGCGGGTTCGGTGGACAATCTGGGCGATGTCAGTCTGACCGGGGACATGGTGTTTGGCGATAACACGCCCGAACAGATCGCAGCCCAGACGCTGACCATGACGGGCGATCCGGTGACGGGGTATGTGGCCACGGGTGTGATTGGCCTGCGGTGATCAGACCGCCGCAGGGTCCATCCAGAAGGGTTCAAACACATTGCCATCCGGGTCGTGAAAGGTGCGGGTATACATGAAGCCATGGTCATTAGCGGCTTTCGGTTCGCGCCCGCCATGGGCCAGGGCGGCTTCGGTCATCACGTCCACCGCTGCGCGGTCCTCGCAGGCCAAGGCGATCAGCGCCGCAGTGGTTTTTCCGGTATCCGCCATCGGCAGGGTGGCAAAGCCCTGAAACACCGCATGTTGCAGGATCATCAGATAAATCGTGTCCGACACCACCACGCAGGCCGCCGTATCGTTTGAGAATTTCTCGTTGATGCGAAACCCGAGCGCCTCGTAAAACAGGCGCGACGTGGCGACATCCGCCACGGGCAGGTTGACAAAGATCATCCGGGTCATGGGCATTCTCCCCCGCCTTCATACTGGACCGCCTTCATACTGGCCCAAAATATCCCCGCCGGAGGCTCCGCGCTAGTCGCCCGCGCAGTGGTCAGAGATTATCCGCCTGCGGGAACCCCAGCACATGATAGCCGCCATCCACATGGATCACCTCCCCTGTGGTACAGGCCCCGCCGCCTGAACACAGCCAGACAGCGGTGCCGCCAATCGCCTCCAGCGTCGCGTTGACGCGCAGGGGGGCGTTGGCCTCGGTGTGGCGGAAGGTCGCCCGCGCGCCGCCGATTGCCGCCCCGGCAAGGGTTTTCATCGGGCCGGGGCTGATCGCGTTGACGCGAATGCCCTGCGGGCCAAGATCGTTCGCCAGATAGCGTGTGGCAGATTCCAGCGCCGCCTTGGCCACGCCCATCACGTTGTAATTGGGCGCGATGCGGTTGGACCCCTGAAACGTCAGCGTGATCAGTGACCCGCCATCCGGCATCAATGCGGCTGCACGCGCCGCCACGTCGATGAAGGAAAAGCAGGATATGTTCAACGTATGGTTGAAATTGCCCCGACTGGTGTTGGTAAAACGTCCGGTAAGTTCATTCTTGTCGGAAAACGCGATGGCGTGGATCAGGAAATCCATGCTGCCCCAGCGGTCCTTGAGACTGGCAAAGCACGCGTCCATGCTGGCATCCTCGGTCACATCGACATCGACCAGCAGATCGGACCCGACCGAGGCCGCCAGCGGTTCGACCCGTTTGCCGAACGCCTCGCCCTGATAGGAAAACGCAAGCTCCGCGCCTTCATCGGCCAAGGCTTTCGCGATCCCCCATGCGATGGACCGCTCATTCGCCACGCCCATGACAAGCCCGCGCTTGCCCTTCATCAGATCGGCCATACTGGCACTCCTATACAGTCACAGTCAGCCGAGGTGCTTGCTCATCACAAGGGTCGCGTTGGTGCCGCCAAAGCCGAAGGAATTGGACAGGACAGTATCCAGATCAACCCCGTCGCGCATCACGGTCAGGATTTCGCCGGGCATCAGCGCGGGGTCGGGCGTGGTCACATTGGCCGAAGCCGCAATGAACCCCTTGTTCAGCATGATCAGCGAATAGATCGCCTCATGCACCCCGGTCGCACCCTGACTGTGGCCTGTCAGCGATTTGGTCGAGGCAATCGGCGGCGTGTTGCCTGCGCCGAACACCCGGCGAATGGCATCGACTTCCGTGATGTCGCCGACCGAGGTCGAGGTGCCATGCGCGTTGATGTAATCGACGTGCCGCCCTGCTGGCAGGGTTTTCAACGCCATCCGCATCGCACGCTCGCCGCCCTCACCCGAAGGGGCCACCATGTCAGATCCGTCCGACGTGGCACCGTAGCCGGTCACCTCGGCATAGATCTTGGCCCCGCGCGCCAGTGCGTGGTTCAATTCTTCCAGCACCACGATGCCGCCGCCGCCCGCGATGACAAAGCCGTCACGGGTTGCGTCATAGGGGCGCGAGGCGGTGGTGGGGGTGTCGTTGTACTTTGACGACATCGCCCCCATGGCATCGAACAGGCACGACAGCGTCCAGTCAATCTCCTCGCCGCCGCCCGCAAAGACGATATCCTGTTTGCCCATCTGAATCTGCTCCACACCGTTGCCGATGCAATGCGCAGAGGTCGAGCAGGCCGAGGTGATCGAATAGTTCACGCCCTTGATCTTGAACGGCGTCGCAAGGCAGGCCGATGTGGTCGAGGACATGCCTTTGGTCACCCCGAACGGCCCGATTTTCTTCGGGCTGCCGGATTCGCGCACGATGTTGTGGGCGCGGTAGAAGGATTTTGTCGAAGGCCCGCCAGACCCGACGATCAGCCCCGTCTTTTCATTCGACACATCGCCCGGCTCCAGCCCGGCGTCGGCAATCGCGTCGCGCATCGCGATGAAGGCATAGGCCGCCCCGTCGCCCATGAACCGCAGGTCGCGCTTGTCGATGTTGTCTTCCAGCACGATGTTGGGCTGGCCCTTCACCTGACTGCGAAACCCATGCTCGGCATAGTCGGGGGCGGCCACAATGCCGGACTTGCCCGCGCGCAGCGAGGCTTCAACCTCGGCAGCGGTGTTGCCGATGGGAGAGATGATACCGATCCCGGTGATGACGACACGACGCATGGCCAGCCTCCTCAAACGCGCTTTCCGCCTGTTTAAGCCACGGCAGGGAAGGGGGCAAGCCGTTAGGCCCGGTAGGCGGCAGGGGTGGGCGGTTTGGGGGGTGGGGACAATCGGGAAGATGTGATGAGCCCAAAGCTACCTGTTCTTCGCCGCCTCAAAGAGTTTCGAAAAGTACTCCTCCGCACCTTGCCGCTTTGCGTTGAGCATCACCTTGGCGGCAACTTCTTCTTCTGTACTTCCAGCCACTATCATCGTCGGAACATTGTGAACAATATCGGCAAGAATTTGAGCCTTCTTAATGTTTTCAGTCGCCCTGATTTCGATCAACGCGATGTGAAGAACAAAGAGGACCTTTGAATAGTCGCTCACAAAACTACGCTCATCTCTGATTGCACGGGTCCATGTTGATAGCAGAAGATGTAGCAAGACGCAGGTGAGGCTTCATCGACTGCGTCGTCCGCAAAGCCGACATGGCCCCCCTCACGCCTCGCTCAACGCCACCTTCATATCCTTGACCAGATAGATCACCTCGCCGTCCGCCTCGACCTTGCCATCCGCCACACCCATCGTCAGGCGGCGGGTTTGCAGGGCCTTGGTGAAATCGACGGTGTAGCGCAGCAGCTTGCGGTCGGGGCGCACCATGCCGGTCAGTTTGACCTCACCCACGCCAAGCGCATAGCCACGCCCCTGCCAGCCGCGCCAGCCGAGGTTGAAGCCGGTCAACTGCCACAAACCGTCCAGTCCCAGACAGCCGGGCATGATCGGGTTGCCGGGAAAGTGGCAGGCGAAAAACCACAGGTCGGGGTGGATGTCGAATTCGGCCACCACATGACCCTTGCCATGCGCGCCGCCGTCTTCGGAAATCTCGGTGATCCGGTCCATCATCAGCATGGGCGGTTCGGGCAATTGCGCATTGCCGGGGCCGAACAGCTCGCCCCGCGCGCATTTCAGCAACGCGTCCTTGTCGAAATATGTCGGATAGTCCCCCATCAGCACCCCGTCCCCTGCTTGGTATGGCCTTTCCCCCGTGTAACAGAGGCATGGAAGCGGTGGCAAGGGCAGGGGGTGCTGACGCCGCGCAGCCCCGGTGTCGGCAGGCCGGACGCCTCTTTTACGAAAATGTTTGAATGAACCGGGGCGGCAGCCTATATCCTATGTCAGATGAAGGCAGGTACCTGAATGACGGTAACGACCAGAAGTGCAGACTGGCTGATGCGCGGCGGCTTGCGGCCCACCCGGCAGCGGCTGACGCTTGCCTCGTTGCTGGTCGGCGACGGGCAAGATCGCCATGTCACGGCAGAAAGCCTGTTCGCCCTGACCGCCCAGACCGGCGAAAAGGTCAGCCTTGCCACCGTGTACAACACGCTGCGCGCCTTTTGCGATGCGGGGCTGATGAACGAGGTCGTGGTGGACGGGTCGAAAAGCTATTTCGACACCCGCATGGATGATCACCCGCATTTCTACTGGGAAGACAGCCACGAGCTGACGGACGCCCCCAAGGAAGACCTTGCCATCACCGGTTTGCCCCTTGCCCCGCCCGGCACGCAGATTGCGCGGGTTGATGTGGTGATCCGCCTGCGCCGGGCGTGATCGGGGCATTTTAGCGCTTTGAGGCGGCAGTATTGCCCAATTTTTGCGCAGCTGCGCAGTGAAACAGCAATGGCTATGACCCTTGGGTCCGTTTCTGGCTTGGCAGGCGGGAACTTCGGGGGCAGTCAGGGTGTTAGGCTGCGTACCGCATCCCACCCTGAAAGGTGATACCGCCATGCTGATCCGTTTTGGCTATGACATCACTGTCACTTGCCCGACCCCGACCCCGCTGATTGGCCTGCTGGCGGTGCGCGATGAACGGCTCAGTGACATGCGCACCTATGAGGATGTCCAAACATACCCGCATGGGGCAACCCGGGTGTACCGTGATCTGTTCGGCAACACCTGCCGCCGGATGTTTGCCTATCCCGGCGATTTCCGCATGCGCAGCGACGGGGTGATCGCGGATTCCGGCCTGCACGATCTGGTAGACCGCACGGCGCAGGAAACCCCGATCGATTCCTTGCCGGATGATGTTCTGCTGTATCTGCTGGGCAGCCGCTATTGCGAGACGGACCGCCTGTCACAGATGGCGTGGGATATGTTCGGCAACGTCGCCCCCGGTTGGGCGCGGGTGCAGGCGATCTGCGATTTTGTGCATGGCCATATCAAGTTCAACTATCAGGCCGCCCGCCACACCCGCACGGCGTATGAGGCGTGGGAGGAAGGCACAGGCGTCTGCCGTGACTTTGCCCATCTGGCGGTGGCGCTGATCCGCTGCATGAACATTCCGGCCCGCTATGTGAACGGCTATATCGGCGATATCGGCGTGCCCGTGGTGGACCCGATGGATTTCGCGGCCTGGATTGAAGTCTTCGTAGGCGGGCGGTGGATGACCTTCGATCCGCGCAACAACAAGCCCCGGATCGGGCGCATCAAAGTGGCCCAAGGGCGCGATGCGGCGGATGTGCCGCTGATCCATTCCTTCGGGCCGCATCTGCTCAAATCGTTCAACGTCTGGTGCTACGATCTGGACAACCCGCCACCGAACCGCCCGGCCGATGTGCTGGAGCCTCTGTAAATAAAAAGCACCGCCATCCGGGAGGTTGGACGGCGGTGCTGGCACTGATCAACATCACAAACTGGTCAACGGCACAAACTGGTCAACATCACAAATTGGCAATAACCATGCCGGTACGGGGTAAAACGAAACGGCTTATTTCGGCACAAGCACTGCGTCGATCACATGGATCACGCCGTTGGACTGATCCACATCCGCGATGGTGATGTTGCCGATATTCTTGGATTCCGAAAACACCTGCATCTTGTTGCCCTTGAACTTGATCGAGATCGCATCGCCCGACAGGGTTTTGAGGTTGGCATAGCCATCCTTGCCCACCATCGCGCGCAGATCGGCAATCTTGTAATCGCCTGCCACCACATGCGCGGTCAGAACCTTGGTCAGCATCGCCTTGTTTTCCGGCTTCAGCAGGGTGTCAACTGTGCCTGCGGGCAGGGCGGCAAACGCATCGTTCACCGGGGCAAACACGGTGAACGGGCCGGGGCCAGCCAGAGCATCGACCAGACCTGCCGCCTTGACCGCCGCCACCAGCGTGGTGTGAACCGGTGAGTTGACGGCGTTCTCGACAATGTTCTTGGCCTCAAACATATCGGCACCGCCAACTTGCGGATTGGACGCCAGAACAGGCGAGGCAAGCAAGGCAAAGGTCAGGGCGAGGGCAGTCTTCATGGCGAACTCCAGTCATCTGGCGCGGACCCGCTCCGGCCTTATGTCAGAGCAACGGAACAGCGGGCGTGAAAGTTTCAGCCTGGGGTCGCTTCACGATTTGGTGATGCCGCATCAGTAGGCGACGGTCACGATCACCGAGTTCTGTGTAGAGCCCGATGAAGGCCTGCTGGCCCGCATAAATCCTGCCATAGACCGGGATCGCGCGGTTCGCCCCGGCCCCCACACCCGACACTGCCGTGCCCGGCGTCGCCCCCCAGACCTGACTGCGCCCGGGGTCCATAAACAACCCGTAGGTCAGCGTGTTCAGCCCGTTGCGCATTTGCCGGGCCGCAGGACCAGTGGCACCGGGGCTGGTGCCGTTGTCCAGAAACACTTGATAGTTGGCGTTTTCGGTGCAGCGCACGTTGATGGTGGCCTCTGCAATCGCGCTTTGGGTCAACTGCCCGGGAATGTTGCCAAAATCCATCGGAACGGCGTCCACTTCACAACTGGCGACCACCTCGGCGGACACGGTGAAATCCGGCACGCCGACCGTGGTGCCAAGCAGGGAACAGCTTAGAACCCCGTAGCTGAGCCGAATGTCACGTGACCCCCGAAAACACCGATTCATAATTGCCAGACCCCACCCCGACCGTGGCCGAGGTAATGTCACCGTAGAACGGCACTGTCGCCGTGCCGCCGCCGCCCAGAACAATCGTGATCGGCACGTAAATTTCGGTAAGCGTGCCAAACGCGGCCCCGTTGCCGCCCGCCCGCAGTTCGTAAGACAGCGCAGCACCGTCACTGCGCCGCATGAACCGGGGCGACAGTCCGCCGCCTTGGCCGGGGCCAAAGCGCACGCAGACCCCCAACAGCCCGATCACCCCGCCCGTACAGGTCACCCGTACAGTCCCCGAGGTGCTGTTCACAGCCCCCGCCCGCACCGTGACCTGTCCGAAATTCAAGCCGCTGACCAAAGCCGAACAGGTCGCCGCCTGTACCGGACTTGCCGTCAGTAGCGCGGCCATCAGGCCAGCAAAGAGAAAGGCAAAAAAGCGCATCATCTGCAGATCACCGCCTGATATTCGGTCGTTGCACTGTCGCCACCGGGGGTTCCGGCAAAGCTGGCCTTGCAGCGGCCCAGATCAGACAACACCGACAGCGTATTGTCCGGGCGAACCCCTTCCAGCCAGGTCAGCCCATCATACCCCACATAGAGATCGGTCTTGCTGCCATTCAGCGTGACAATCGACCCCGCTGGTAACACAGCCCCCGACGCGTCCCGCAAGATGATGGTTTCGGTTGGGCCGGACTGGGTCTGGAAATCAACGTAGGCCCCGGCGCGGCGGGTGGGCACCACATCCTTGGCCGAAACGCCGGGGGCAGTGCCCGCAGGCAGATCGTCAATATCCAGCGACACCCGGTTGTTGCGATAGGCCGACAGACCCGGCACAAGGGCGCGGCCACCGGGGCCGGTCCGCGTGATCTCACGGTTTTGCAGATAGACCGGCACATCGGGGATGCCCACCTCGACCAGAGCAAAACTGTCCTGAATGGAATTGCCCATGCCAAAGCCGCCGCCGCTGAACACCAGCGCGCCCTCAACCTCGGCCCGCAGCCGGCTGCCGCTGTTTCCGGTTTGGATCTCGGCCCCGACGCGGCCCAGACGGCCCCGGTATTCGCCCCGCACGCCCGCGATGGACAGGGTTTCCAGCTGTTCGAGCTGAATGCCATAGCCGTAGTCGCCCACCTTGTCGCTGATCGGGCGACTGACATAGACCCCAGCCTGATTTTTGCCATGCCCGCGTGAAGACAACGATGTCCGCGCTTGTGTGCGCTTGCCCAAAGCCATCGACAGGTTCAGCGACAGGCGGCTTTCGTCGCTGACAAAGTTATGCGACCCAAACAGACTGACGGCCCCGCGCCCACCGCCAAGCGAGGTGCCGAAGGATGCCGAGGCGATCAGATCCTTGGTCGTCGCCCGTTCCGACCGGATCAGGGCCAGCCCCAGCCTGCGATCATCCTTGGTCACCGGAATCGACAGGCTCAGGATATCCAGCGCCGAGGGCACCTCCAGCAAGGGGGCCGTGGTGCCGATCTGCCCCGCGCCCAGATAATCGACCCCGGTGGCATAGGCGAGGTCGGCAAACCCGTCTTCGGTGCGCAGCGAACTGATGCCCACATCAACACCGCGAATTTCGGTGCGCACACCGGTCCGCACAAAACTTGCCGCAACACCGTTGTAGCGGCTGACCCCGGCGCTCAGCGAGACTTCCCCCAAGGGCATAGGGCACCGCCGTAATGCCAAGCCCACCCATCACCAGCCCCGATTTCGCCTCGGCATGGGCCTCAACCGTGACAGTGCGGGTCAGGCCATAGCGCAGACTGGACGAAAACACCGCATCGTCGCCATATTCGTTGCTGGCAATCGCATAGGCTTCGCGCGCATAGCCCGCCTCGATGGAATAATCCGCCACGCCCTTTTTCAGCAGGTTCTGCGAGGTAAAGAACGACACGCGCTGCCGCCGGGTGCGGCCAAATTCATCCCGGATCAGAATTTCAGCTTCGCCCGCCCCACCGTAAACCGGCACATCCTCCAGCGTGAACGGCCCGGAATCCAGCGTCGTGCTGTAGGCGCGGCTGTTTTCGATGAACACATCGACCGTGGTGGGCACCGCAGAGGTGCCCGAAAACGACAGCAACTGATTGGTCACAAGGTCGCTGCGCAGCGAAAAGTCACGGCGCAACTGAATACCGCCCATCCGGATCGGTCGGCTCCACGGCAAAGAGGAGGATATGACATCGCCGACCGCAAAGGTCAGCGCCGACCGGGTGGCAGAAGCCTCAAACCGGGTTTCTTGCCGTACAAACCCCGCGCCGTTACCTGCAAAGCTGTTCTTGTTGTAAAATCCGGTCGTGCTCAAAGTGCCGATCGGGGTGTAAATCCAGCCGTCCAGCGCGGCAGACGCGCTGTTATAGCCGCCCGATTGGGTCTTTCCGGTTTCCGCAGCAATGGCATAGTTCAGCACCGCCCCATAAGTGCCCTGCGGTTTTGGCATGTCTCGTTCGGGGCTGGCAGAAATCACCTTGGGCAGCAGGGCGTTGTCGCCTGCGGTGATAAAGATGGCCTGTCCCAATTCGTCATAGCGGAAGGTCACATCGTCCAGCTCGTCCAGAAACACCTCGCGCCCGCTGCCGAAGGGCACGCGCATGCCGATATCAATCAGCTCCGCCCGCGCCGAAGACATGCGCCGCGACCCGGAATGCACATTGAACGCGGCCACAAGGCCCACGTCGCGGTCATTGATGAAAACCTTCAGAAACAGCGGTACATCTTCCGACACAACATCGGTCACGTCGCTTTGTACCGTCAGTTCAGCGTTGGTTTCAGTGTCTTGCGCAATCGAAGGCTGGCCGCACAGCAGCAACCCGGCCGCTCCCAGTGCGATCAGCCGTTGATGGACAAGACCGCGCATTGCACGTCAGCCTGCAAAGCACAAAGGTACGGAATGGCGAACCTGCAACCGCACCGCTTCATCCGCTTTGGGCACGCCCGGCAAACGGTCGATCAGCACACGGTAACATTCGCGGCCCCGCACGGCACGTTTCTTGACACGCACCACGCGCATGGTGACTTCTTCACCGGGGCGCAGTTTGGTGGTGGGGGGGCTGACAGCCACGTCGCGGGTGGGTTTCAGTTTGTCGGGGGCGGTGCCTTCTTTCCAGGCCATGACCCGGACCTGAATGACCGACGTTTCCTTGCCCGACGATTTGACGACAACGGTCGTCTGTTGCGACGGGGCTTTTACTTCCAGCTTGGTGGGGGATATCGACAGCGTCTGGGCCATCAACCCAACAGGAGCCACCGCTGCCAACAAGGCAACAGTGGCGCCGATAAGCGCGGTTTTCAACATCTTGCTCTGCCTCGGTGTTATTCTTTGATAACGTTGAAAAGAAGCCTTGCGGAAATGTGCCTGTTTGGCAAGAGCCGTTCAGATTCAGTAGTTAAGCGTCACGATGATCGTGTCCAAATAGGCACCGGCGGTGTAGCTGCCAGCCGGGATTTGGCCATAGACGGTCCGCTGAACGGGCGACGCTGCCGGGATGTTGCCGGAATAGAACGTGCCGCCAACGGCGACTGCGCTGCTGTGGCCGGAGTCCGAGAACACGTTGTAAGGCAGCAGGCCGGTGCCGCCATCGGTCATCTGACGCTGGCCGCTGGCCGCATTGTTGCCCGCGCCAAAGGTCACGGTCACGCCGGTTTTCGGGGCCGTGCACAGGATGACGATGTTACCGGCAATGCTTTCATTGACGGCAGCCGAGGCACTGGGGTTGCCGAACACCAATGCAGTCGGGGCGGTGACGATGCAGGCGTCGGTCACAATTGCGCTGACGCCAAGTGTGGCGGTCGTCGATGCAGCGAAGGCAGCCTGCGAGGTTGCGCACAACAGCACGATCGCGGCAGCGGAGAGTTTTGAAGTCAAAGTCATATTTCCCATCCGTTTCAAGTGTTTCACCAAGTGAACCGGCCGGAAAATGCCCCGTGGCTCCTTGAACTTGTTCCGTTATGCTGGTCGAAACTGCGGAAACTATGGTGTAATCTAGGTTTCTTAAGGAAAGGCTAACCGCCGACGCCAAGCCTGCGCCCCATTTAAATTGTGGTGTTTTGAGAAGTTTCAGCCCGATTTAATTAATTTTGCGGGCCTCAATCACAAAGCCGTGAATTCTGATAACGGGGCCGTGATACCCTGCCTCATGAGCCCAAAATCATTGCCACATTTCCCGCACAGAGCATGGCCAACCTGCCCGCCCCGAATCGCGGGTGCCACAAATGCAAAAGGCACGGGCGCAATGGCCCGTGCCTTTCACCATGTCTTGCAGATCAGGCGACGAACAGGAAATCGTCTGTCGAAAGGTCAGTCAGCGGGTCGATCAGCCCGGTCAGGTTGAACCGGATGTCGATCCTCCCATCACCGTTGGTATCAACCTGCACCTCGGTTGTCCCCGCCCGTACCCGGGCCTCAGAGTCGCCTGTGGCATGGAACGCGCCGGTGCCAAGGTAGGCGAAGGTGCCGGTCAGCAGGCCCTGGAACACCAGCAGATCGCCTTCTTCAGCCCCGCCGTTCAGCGTGTTGAAGTCGCTGATCGTGTCAGTGGTGCCGGACGCTGCGTTGAACAGGAAGTGGTCCGCCCCATCGCCGCCAATCAGGGTATCCGCCCCGTTGCCGCCATTCAGGGTATCGTTGCCCAGCAGGCCCGACAGCGTGTTGGCCTGCGCGTTGCCGATCAGCATGTTGCCCAACTCGTTCCCGGTGCCAGACACTGCCGCAGACCCGATCAGGCTCAGGTTCTCAAGGTTGGCGATCAGGGTATAGGTCGCCGAGCTGAGCACGGTATCCGTGCCCGCATCGGCCAGTTCAACCACCGCATCTGTTGCGACATCCACCTGATAGGTGTCATTGCCTGCGCCGCCTTCCAACTGGTCCGACCCCGCCCCGCCTTGCAGCGTGTCGTTGCCCAACCCCCCGATCAGCGTGTCATTGCCCGCGGCCCCGCTCAGCAGGTTGTCACCTGCGTTGCCGGTCAGCAGGTTGGCCACCGCGTTGCCAAAGCCGTTGGTGGCGCTGCCGGTCAGTTCCAGCCCCTCGAAGTTGGTCTTCAGCGTGTAGTTGACGCCGATCACCACGGTGTCAAAGCCGTTGCCGGCCTGTTCGGTCACCGTCTCGGTTGCAGCCGACAGGATGTAGCGGTCATCGCCCGCCCCACCGTTGAACACATCGGCCCCGTTGCCACCATCCAGCGTGTCGTTGCCGTCGTTGCCAGACAGGGTGTCCACCCCGTCACCGCCAAACAACTGGTTGTCGGCGCTGTTGCCGACCAGGGTGTTGGCAAGGGTGTTGCCCGTCCCGTCAATCGCCGAAGTCCCGGTCAGTGTCAGACCTTCCAGTTGTGCACCAAGGGCATAGGTCAGACCAGTCCGCACCGTATCGGTCCCGCCCCCTGCCAGTTCGGTCACCACGTCAAGAAGGCTGTCAACGGTGTACAGATCGTTGCCGCCACCGCCTTCCATCGTATCGTCATCCGCGCCGCCATCCAGCGTGTCGTCGCCCAGCCCGCCGTACAGGCTGTCAAAGCCCGCAAGGCCACGCAGCACGTTGGCAAAGCCGTTGCCGGTCAACCCGTTGCTCAACGTGTTGCCGGTGCCGTTCAGCGCCGTGTTGCCTTGCAGCGTCAGGTTTTCGACCCAGGCTGCCAACGCTGTCACCGTCACCTGCGACAAGGCAGTGTCAATCCCGCCGCCCAGAAACTCCGCGATCAAATCGCCGGCGCTGTCGATGAAGTAGGTATCGTTGCCCTCACCGCCCGCCATGGCGTCATTGCCACCCTCGCCGTTCAGGGTGTCATTCCCAAGGCCCAACCCGCCAAACAGGCTGTCGTCCCCGGTGCCGCCGCGCAGCAGGTTGTCGTTGGTGTTGCCGGTGATGGTGTTGGCAAGCGTGTTGCCAAACCCGTTCACTGCATCAGTCCCGGTCAGGGTCAGGTTCTCGACGTTATCGACAAGCGTATGCGTCAAGGCGGTCTCAACCGTATCCGTCCCGCCTGCCAAAGCCTCGATCACCCGGTCGCCGGTCACGTCGATGATGTAGACATCATCGCCCGCGCCGCCGGTCATGGTGTCATTGCCGGTGCCACCATTCAGCGTGTCATTGCCCGCATTGCCCAGCAACTTGTCATTGCCCGCAAGGCCGAACAACTGGTTGGCCGCGCTGTTGCCGGTCAGGGTGTTGTCAAGCGCACTGCCGGCGCCGTTGACCGCATTCGTCCCCGTCAGCGTCAGGCCTTCAACCTCGGCGGTGGATTCGATGCTGTAGGTCAGCGCGGTTTCAATGGTGTCAAAACCCTCGCCCGCAAGCTCGATCACCACGTCCAGCAGCGTGTCCACCACGAACACATCGTTGCCGGTGCCGCCAAGCAGACTGTCAACACCCGCGCCACCATCCAGCGAGTCATTGCCAACCCCGCCAAACAGGGTATCTTCCCCGTCCAACCCGAACAGACCGTTGGCAAACTGGTTGCCGGTCAGCACGTTGTTGCCAAGGTTGCCGGTGCCGGACGTGGCCTCGAACCCGATGATCTTCAGGTTCTCGGTGGTGTCGTTCAGGGTCCAGGTGATCGTGGTTTCCACCACATCATTGCCTTCGCCTACCAATTCCACAATCACGTCAGACAGGCTGTCCACCCGCAGGGTATCGTTGCCGACGCCGCCAACCAGCGTATCCGCCCCGGTGGCCCCGGTGCTGGACCCGCCAAGGCCTGACAGGATGTCATCGCCGATGGCACCAATCAGCATGTTGTTCAGATCATCGCCCACCAGCGTGTCGTTGAACGACGACCCCAGCACGTTTTCAAAGTCTTTCACGCTGATCAGATCGCCCTGCGCATGGCCGCCCGACAACAGCCGGTCATGCAGGTTGACCGAAACCCCGGCGTTAGAGTTGACATAGGCGATGGTATCAATCCCGCCGCCGCCCAACAGGCTGTCAGCCCCGGCCATGCCTTCCAGAATGTTGCTGTTCGCATCGCCGTACAGCGCATCGACAAACGCCGACCCGATCAGGTTTTCCACACCCGTGATCACGTCACCCGCCGCATCGCCAAGCGTGCTTGCCACGCCGTCCAGACGCACGATCACCCGCGACGCTGATGCGGAATAGTCAGCAATATCAATACCGCTGCCGCCTGTCAGAACGTCTGCCCCGGCACCGCCGATCAGCACGTTGTTGCCGTTGCCCGCAATCAGCGTGTCATTGCCCACCCCACCCGACAAGGTGTCATTCCCGGCATCGGCGGTCAGGCTGTCTGCACCCTCGCCGCCTTCCAGCAGGTTGTTGCCCGCGCCGCCGTTCAGCGTGTCATTGCCAGCATCCCCGGCCAGCGAGTCATTGCCCTCGCCGCCTGTCACGCTGTCGTGGCCTTCGCCTGCGGCCACGAGATTGTTGCCGTCGCCCGCCGTGACCAAATCATTGCCAAGACCGCCAAAGATGGTGTCCGCGCCGGACAGCGCCGAGATAACGTCATCGCCGTCTTCACCGCTCAGGCTGTTGTTGCCATCGCCGCCAAAGATGATGTCGTTGCCCGTCGCACCCAGAACGGTGTCGTTTCCGATCCCGCCCGTCAGCGTCTCTGCACCGTCCTTGCCGGTCAGCACATCGTCAAAGCTGGACCCGACAATCGCATTGATGCCCGACAGCGTATCATCACCATACCCGCCCGAGGCTGCCCCGGTCGTCAGGTTGACGATCACCGCGCCGCCCGAGGCCGCATAGTCCACGGTATCGGCACCCGATCCGCCGTTGATCGTGTCATTGCCCAAGCCGCCGTCGATATAGTCGTTGCCGTCGCCGCCCTCGACCAGATCGTTGCCGCCCGAGGCGAACATCAGGTCATTGCCTGCGCCGCCGTACAGCGCGTTTGCTGCTGTTGTGCCGTAAAACTCGTCGTTGAACGACGAGCCGATTGCGCCCTCGATCGACACAAAGGTGTCGACGCCTTCGCCCCCACCTGACCCGCTGTTGAAAGCCAGGTTGATGATGACCCCGCCCGTCGCGTTGACATAGCTGGCAACATCCGTGCCGCTGCCACCGTTCACCAGGTCATTCCCTTCGCCGCCGTTCAGCGTGTCATCCCCCAGGGCCCCGTTCAACGTGTCGTTCCCGGCAGCGCCCGTCAGCACGTTGTTGCCACTGCTGCCTGTCAGACTGTCGTTGAAACCAGACCCGATCATGTTCTCGATCGAGGTAAAGCTGTCGCCAGACGCGTCACCCACCGTCCCCACACCCGAGGTCAGGCTGGCGGTCACCGCCGCCGCCGCCGCCGCATAGCTGGCCGTATCGGTGCCATTGCCGCCGTCCAGAACGTCAGCCCCGGCCCCGCCCGTCAGCACATCGTCGCCGTCGCCGCCGCGTAGGGTGTTGGCACCGGCATCACCGGTCAGACTGTCGCCACTGGTGGTGCCGATCACCACCTCAAACGTGGAGAGGCTGTCATCACCGGCAGCCCCACTTGCCACACCCGTCGCAAGGTTTACCGTCACCCCGCCTGCGGTTGTCGAATAATCCAGCATGTCAATGCCATCGCCGCCGCTCAGGCTGTCATTGCCCGCGCCCCCGATGATGGTATCCGCACCCAGACCGCCGAAAATGCTGTCATTTCCGTTGCCACCGGCCAACACGTTGGCCGCACCGTCGCCTGTCAGGCTGTCATTGCCTGCCCCACCGATGATGTTCTCAAAACTCGCCAGCGTGTCATTGCCCGCAGCACCCGAGGCCAGGTTGGTGGCAAGGTTTACCGTCACACTCCCGGCAGCGCCGGAATAATCCAGCGTGTCGATGCCATCCCCGCCGGTCAGACTGTCATTGCCCGCCCCACCGATGATGGTGTCCGCGCCAAGACCCCCGTTCAACGTGTCATTGCCATCGCCACCGTTCAGCACGTTGGCACTGTCATTGCCGATCAGGCTGTCGTCGAACGCCGACCCCGTCAGGTTCTCAACCGCAACCAGCGTGTCATTGCCCGCGCCACCTGTGACAAGCCCCGACACCAGACTGCCCGTCACACCGGACGCGGCCCCGGAATAATCCGCCGTGTCAATGTCTGCGCCGCCATCCAGTAGATCATTGCCCTCAAGGCCAAACAGTGTGTCGTTTCCCCCCAAACCATTCAGGGTGTCGTTACCAATACCACCGGCAAGCGTTTCGCTTGCTGAACTACCATCAAATGTCGGCATGTGTGTGCGTCCTCTGCTCTGTCCGAAGCCGTCTTGGCGGCATGATTAAGGTTCTATTCGGGTGACAGGCCTATATCCCAAACGCGGTTGAATCGCGGCGTTGATCTGCCACCGTGGGGTGGAAATAAGGCCAACCGATGCAAACGAATCACATATGGAAACAATGTGGTGGCCGCGCGGTGAAGTGTTTCGCCACGGTCAACGACCGGGCAGGGTGCCCTTGGGGCAGGCAGCGCAACCCGCTGCAGATTCGGTCTCCCGCCGTTGTCGTCCGCAGGGCAGGGCGGCGGCGGCATGAATTTGGTCTTGACCCAAGGCCCGTCTGCCGCTTGATTGCCGCCTGTTTCTGCATAGACTGCAAGCATCATGTCAAAAGGTGATCCCGTGTCCTTTAAGCCCTTTCTTTGCGCCCTTTCCCTCGGCCTTTCGCTCGCCGCCCCCGTCCTCGCCGCCCCTTGCAGTGACACGGGTGGCAACTATGAGGCGTGGAAGCCGATCATGCAGAAAGAGGCCGCAGCCGCAGGGGTGGGCAAGCTGGGGCTGGCCGCTTTGGCAGGCACCTCCTACTCCAAGGCCACCATCGGCGCGGACCGCAACCAGAAAAGCTTCAAATACAGCCTCGACAAATTCCTGTCGGTGCGCGGGGCCGATACCATCGTGTCGCAGGGGCGGTCGCGCAAGGCCAAGAACGCAGGCCTCTATTCCGCGCTGGAACAGCAATACGGCGTGCCCGCAGGTGTGCTGATCGCCATCCACGGCATGGAAACCGGCTTTGGCGGCTTCATGGGCGACACCAACGTGGTGTCCGCCATCGCCACGCTGGCCTATGATTGCCGTCGGTCGGATTTCTTCGTGCCGCATCTGATCGGCGCGCTGAAACTGGTGGACCAAGGCTCGATCTCGACCAAATCGGTCGGGGCCAAACATGGCGAACTTGGCCACACCCAGTTCCTGCCCGGCAACGCGCTGAACTACGGCGTTGATGGCAACGGCGACGGGCGGGTTGACCTGAACAACCAGACCGACGCACTGGCCTCCACCGCCAACTTCCTGCGCGCCAAGGGCTGGCAACCGGGGGCGGGCTATCAGGAAGGCGAGCCGAATTTCGCCGTGATCAAGAACTGGAACGCGGCGAAGGTGTACCAGCAAGCCATCGCCATCATGGGCAAACGCATCGACGGCTGACAGGTGGAAGGGGCGGCCTGCCCGTTTCGTCCCAGCCAGACGCAACATTTTGAAGCCGACCCACTTTTCCCCCTTGCACCCACGCCACGGGTCGCCTAATCAGCACCCCGCTGGCCCGTTCGTCTATCGGTTAGGACACCAGGTTTTCAACCTGGTAAGAGGGGTTCGACTCCCCTACGGGCTGCCATTTCACCAGATAAAGCAATGAAATTGCATGCTGTTTTCACAGTCTGGTAGCACAAGATGCGCGCCTTTTTTGGCGTAACCTTGTTGCTGCCCCGTGCATGACGTCACTTTCGTTCCTTCAGAACGGCTAGAAATTCAAACACTTCGCGGTCCAAACAGGATCACGCAAACGCCGCACAGGCAAATCACGACACCCGATACGTCCCAACGATCCGGCCGCACCCCTTCGACTGCCCAAAGCCATAATACCGACGCTGAAATATAGACGCCACCATAGGCGGCATAGGCGCGGCCTGCGCTCACAGATTGAACAAAGGTCAGCGAAAGCGCGAAAACGACCAAAGACAAAACCCCCGGCGCGATCCACCACGGTGATTTTCCAAGGCGTAGCCACGCCCAGAATGCAAAACACCCTGCAATCTCGGCGGTCGCCGCTACAAGGAAAGCGAGTGCAGTTTGCATGTCTTATCCTTTCTTCGCCTCCAAGGTCGCATCGCTCCAACCGATCTCAGTGGCACTGTATTGTCACCCCGCCACAGCCCGCCGCATCTCCTCTCTGATCCGCCCCGCCATATAGTCCGTGAACAACCTTACCTTTGGGTCTTTCAACCGCCGATGCTGGCTCAGGCTCGACAGTTGCGTGGGCAGGGGCGGCGTCGCCACGGCGACCGGCACCAAGGCCCCGCTCCGCAGATGATCGGCAATCTCGAACACAGGTTTCAGCACCACCCCGCGCCCGTCCAGCGCCCAGCCGGTCAGCACATCGCCGTCGTCAGATTCGAACGGCCCGGTGATTTCATAGCGCCTCGGGCCTTCGACCGTCTGCAATGTCCACTGAAACTCCTTCGCGCCGGGATAGCGCAGGTTCAGGCAATCGTGCCGGTCCTCGACCAAACCCGCCCCGTCCGCAGGCATCCCCCGCCGCGCGATATAGGCGGGGGCGGCGCACAGCACCCGCGCGCAATCGGCAATCAGCTGCACTTTCAGCGTGCTGTCCTCCAGCAGCCCCAGATGGAACGCCACGTCGATGCCTTCGGCCACCACATCCACCCCCCGGTCCGACAGGCGCAGGCGCACGTCGATCTGCGGATAGCGGTCCTTGAAGGCGGGCACATGCGGGGCAATAAACCGCCGCCCGATCCCCAACGGGGCCGCCACAAAGATGGTGCCGCGCGGGTTTTGCGTCACATCCATCACCGCCGCCTCAGCCTCGTCGATGGCCTCCAGCACCCGCCGCGCCCCGTCATAGAAGATGCGGCCATTCTCGGTCGGTTGCAGGGTGCGCGTGGTGCGGTTGAACAGCCGCACGCCCAGATGCTTTTCCAGCTCCGAGATTCGGGCCGAGGCCACCGCAGGCGAGGTGCGCTGGTCGCGGGCCGCCGCACTCATGCTGCCCAAATCATAGACACGGACGAACATGCGGATGTTGTTGACGTAAGACATGGGCGCAAATCCCATTATATGGCGGTGTTTGAAAGTGATCCGGCATTTGAAGGATTAACAGCAAAGTCTCCATCGGTATAGCCTAAGCCAAAAGGGAGACCGCGATGTATGACTGGGCCGTGCTGTGGGAATGGGTGCAGATTGCCGCCCGCTGGACGCATGTGATCACGGCAATCGCGTGGATCGGGTCCAGCTTCTACTTCATCGCGCTGGACCTTGGCCTGCGCAAGACGCCATCCTTGCCTCCCCTTGCACATGGTGAGGAATGGCAGGTCCACGGCGGCGGCTTCTACCACATCCAGAAATATCTGGTGGCCCCTGAAATGATGCCCGACCACCTGACCTGGTTCAAATGGGAAAGCTACGCCACCTGGCTGACCGGGTTCCTGATGCTGGTGCTGGTCTATTACCTTGGGGCCGAGATGTATCTGGTCGATCCCGCCGTGGCCGATCTGGCCGTGTGGCAGGCCATCGCCATCTCGCTGGCCTCGCTGGCCTTCGGCTGGCTGGCCTATGACACCCTGTGCAAAACCCGCTTTGGCGATGACAACACCCGCCTGATGGTGCTGCTCTATGTCCTGCTGGTGGCGATGAGCTGGGGCTACACCCAGGTCTTCACCGGCCGCGCCGCCCTGCTGCATCTGGGCGCGTTCACCGCGACGATCATGTCGGCCAACGTGTTCATGGTGATCATGCCCAACCAGCGCATCGTGGTCGCCGACCTGAAGGCAGGCCGCAAGCCCGACCCGAAATACGGCAAGATCGCCAAGCAGCGCAGCACGCACAACAACTACCTTACGCTGCCGGTGCTGTTCCTGATGCTGTCGAACCACTACCCGCTGGTGTTTGCCACCCAGTACAACTGGCTGATCGCAAGCCTCGTGTTCCTGATGGGCGTCACCATCCGCCACTGGTTCAACACCAAACACGCCCGCAAAGGCAACCCGCACTGGACATGGGGCGGTGACGGTGATCCTGTTCCTGATCATCGCATGGCTGTCCACCGCCCCCATGCGCACCGCCCCGCAAGAGGCAAGCCTCACAGGCGCGGCCCTGACCTATGCCTCGGCCCCCGGCTTCGACGAGGTGGTCAGCATCGTGCAGGGCCGCTGTTCCATGTGCCACGCGGCGGAACCCGCGTGGGATGGCATGCTCTGGCCCCCCAAAGGCGTGGTGCTGGAAACCCCCGCCCAGATCGCACATGAAGCCGGGCGCATCTACATGCAGGCGGGCCTCACCCACGCCATGCCCCCCGCCAACCTCAGCTTCATCGAACCCCAGGAACGCGCGGCGATTGTCGATTGGTTTCAGGCGGCAGGGCAGACGGGCATCGACGGCTAGCCGCACAGCCCCCCACCCCATCCCTCCCCACGAGGGGGAGGGGGGCGACGGTCCTGATGCGATGCAGTCCTGCAAAATCGGGCGCTATAAACTCCCCCAACCCCAACAGCTTTCATTCTGGCAAAAATATCCCGGGGGCAGCGCGAATGGCATTCGCCATTCGCGCGAGGGGGCTGGCCCCCGCTACGCCACCAACCAAACGCGCAACCCATGACACGCAATCGCCTCCCCTCCCCCTCGTGGGGAGGGGCTGGGGGTGGGGGGCACCGCGACGAAACCGTCAGGAATTCGCGTGCATCCGCTCGATATAGGCCCGCATTTCCTCGGCCTCATGGCGCGCATCGCGCAGGCCGTCCATCGCGGCGCGCAATTCGGCTTCGGTCTGGGCGATCTGGTTGGTCAACTCGCCCTCGCGCTGTTCCAGATAGAGGATCGCCTGATCCCGTGTCTCCTCAGCCTCGTGCAGCGATTGCGCCAGACGGTCCACCTCGCCCATTTCGCTGCCCGCCACCCGGGCAAAGCGGTGCAGCAGCCAATGCGCGAACCATCCCATCGCAAAGGACAACAGCAAGATGATGGCAGTGGCGATGACAAACTCGGAACGGTTCATGCTCAGTCTTTCGGGCAAGGTCTTGCGGGGGGTGGCCTTCGTCTAGCCTTTGTTCGGGCGGGCTTTCGGGCGGATGGTGCGTTCGGTCGGTGCCACCGAAGGGCTGGTGTCGCCGGAAAAATCAGGGCCCGCATCGGGGGCAACAGCGACCGGGGCCACCGCATCAGCGGTCGCGCCACCCGTCGGCGCGGCGCCAACCGGGGCCAGGTCTTCCCCCGTCAGCACAAATTCAATCCGGCGGTTGGCCTCGCGCCCCGCGTCGGTGCTGTTATCGGCAATCGGGTCGGCCTCGCCATAGCCCTTGGCGGTCATGCCCGACACGTCGATCCGGCGGCCCTGCAGCGCGACCATCACCGCCTCGGCCCGGGCCTGCGACAGCGCCTGATTGCCGCCCTCTGACCCCTGCGCATCGGTATAGCCGCCGATTTCCATCGCGATGCCGGGGCAATCCTCCAGAATATCGGCAAGCGCCTCGATCACCGGGCGGGCGGTGGTGGCGATCTCGGCCGATCCCGGGGTGAAGGTGATCTTCTGCCGCGCAACCGCAGAGTTGACCTGAATGGCGCATTCCTGCGGCGTGGGCAGGGCGGCCAGCGGGTCCAGATCTTCGTCATAGGTCACAGACACCTTGAAGGTCTTGCCTTGCCCCAGCTTGGCCGACAGGATCTGCGCAATTCGCGCGCGCGCGGCCTGTGACCCGGTGATGCCCGTCACCTCGACCGTATCGGCGCGCACTTTGACACTGCCCGAGGTCAGTTCTGACAGCGCCTCCAACCCCGCCAGCACCCGCACAGGCCAGCCATCGGGCAATTCGGCGTCCAGCCGGGTCGCGGTATAAACCGCATCCGCCCCAAACTGTGCGCGGGCAAAGGCATCGACGGCGCTGCGCAGGCGTTCATCCGTCAACCGCCCGCGCAATTCCACCCGTCCTTCGGTCGACAGCACGGCAGTAAATTCCGCAGGCCCCTGATTGGCGGCGTCGGCCTTTTTCTCCAGCACGGCGTTCAGCGAAAACACCGGGGGCAGGGCGGTCTGCAATTCGCCGACCACCCGGTCATAGGTATCCTGCGGCGTGCTGGAGGAGGCCACCAGTGACACATCGGCATCGGAAAAGGTGATGGACCCGGCCCCCAATTCCTGCACCGCCTTGATGCCAGCCCCCACCGCATCGGCCCAGCTTGGCGTCGGCACGCCAAGGCCAATCGTGCATTGCCCGCCCGACAGCCCCGCAGCCGAGGCCACGGTCAGAATCCGCGCCCGTGCCCGGTCCGTATCGGCAGAACACGCATCAAACCGCGCGCCCTGATCATCCAGCAAGAACCGCAGGGTGAACGGCGTGATCACCGGACGCGGGGCCGAGATATCCAGCGTCAGCACCACCCCCGCAGGCTTCAACGCCCGCAGATCGGTTTCCAACCGGCGCTTTTCCGCGTCGCTGTCCGAAATGGCCGTGACGGAAATCTGGTCGGCGGCCACAGAAATCTTGGCCCGTTTCAACACCTTCAACGCGGCCACACCAAACCCAAGCGCCGCATCCCAACTGGCAGGGGCAGGGTAGGCCGCAGCCTCCAGCATGTTGGCCACCTCAATGCCGGGGGTCAGCGCGGCGGCGGCACTGGCCAGCGCGTCCTCGTCAATGCCGCCCGTGGTGGTGGCCTCGGGCATCAGCCCGATCAGTTGGATGCCATCATCATTGCGCAGCATTTCAATGGAAAAGCGCGGGGCCTCGATCGCCGAGGTGGGCGCAACCTCCAGCCCGTCACGCACCCGGCTGCTGTCCACAACCGTGCCCACCACGTTGACGGCGCGAAACCGGGCCGCCTCATTCACCGCGGTCCCCGAAAGCTGTACCAGCAACCCGTCGGCATCGACGGCCACCCAGTCGATGGAATTGGCCGCAAGCGTGGCCACAACCGCCTTTTCAGACCGCCGTTCAATCATCAGGGACGCACCGTAGGAAATGCCCGTCAGCACAACGCCCGCCAATATGAATACGGCGACGGCGATCAGGTTGGGGTGAACAGGCAATTTGGTGCGCGTCAAGGGCAGAACTTTCGGGCAGTTTCGCAGAGCGGGAATCGGGCAGGCCACCCGGCTCAAGCCTGTTGCTTCCTAGGGGGTTACGCGCGGGGGTTCAATCAGACCAACGCCGCTGCGGCAAGAAACAGCGCAGCGATCAGCCCTGCATCGCGGTTGGCGCGGAACGTCGCAAGGCAGGATGCGGGGTCGTCAACCTGCAACCGCCGCAACTGCCCGGTCATATGCCAGCCAAAGCCCACAACCGCCAATACCCCCAAGGCCAGCACCGAAAACCGCCCCTGTGGCAACAGCGCCGACAGCACCGCTGCCGCCATCAACAACGTGGCCGCCACCTGAAACCCCATCAACCATTCGCGGGTGTTGTTGCCAAACAGCCGCGCAGTGGATTTGACGCCGATCAGCGCATCATCCTCGCGGTCCTGCAACGCATAGATGGTGTCGTAAAACAGCGTCCAGGCAATCCCCGCCGCGTACAGCAGCCCCGCCGCCACCGGCACCGTGCCCGCATGCGCCGCCCACATCAGCAGCGCCCCCCAGTTGAACGCGAGCCCCAGAAACACCTGCGGCCACCAGGTAAACCGCTTGGCGAACGGATAAACCGCCACCAATGCCAGCGACAACACCCCCAACCCCACCGCCAGCCAGTTATAGCTGAACAAGATCCCCGCCGCCGCCAGTGCCTGCACCACCATCCAGATCAGCGCCTGTCGCACAGTCACTTGCCCTGACGGAATCGGCCTGCTGCGCGTGCGCGTCACCGCCGCATCAATATGGCGGTCGGTGATATCGTTCCACGTACACCCCGCCCCCCGCATCAGAAACGCCCCCGCCGCGCAGGACAGAACCAGCCAGATATCCCACAGCCGCGCGCCATCCACCGCCGCCGCCAAAGCCACCGCCCACAGACACGGGATCAGCAACAACCACGTCCCGATGGGCCGGTCCGCCCGGCTCAGCCGAAGGTAAGGGCGCAGCGCAGGCGGCGCATACACATCCACCCAATTGCCACGCGGCGCATCAGCGACGGTCACATCCTCTGGCATTCCGGGTGGTTTGTTCATAGGTTCACCCTCATGGCTGACGCGAAGATCCGTTTGTATGTAGATCAGGCACTGGCCCCGGGGCAAGCCGTGGGGGTCAATCCTGATCAGGCGCATTACCTGTTCGGGGTGATGCGGCTGACCCCCGGCGCGCAGGTGCTGCTGTTCAACGGGCGCGACGGCGAATGGCTGGCGTCGGTCGTGCAGGCCGGAAAACGCGGCGGCATCCTGCAGTGTGAGGCGCAGACAAAACCCCTCCACCCCGCCCCCGACCTGTGGCTGCTGTTCGCGCCGATCAAAAAGGCCCGCACCGATTTCATCGTCGAAAAGGCCGTCGAACTCGGCGTCTCCCGCATCCTGCCCGTGCAAACCCGCCACACCAACGCCGACCGCATCCGGCAAGACCGCCTGCAAGCCCACGCGGTCGAGGCCGCCGAGCAATGCGGCGCCACCATGGTGCCAGAGGTGGCCGACCTCGCCCAACTCGACCGCACCCTGACCGCGTGGGACGCCACCCGCACCCTCTACTGGTGCGACGAATCGCTGATTGGCGCTGCCACCGCCTTTGCCGGCCCCCCCGGCCCCTCCGCCATCCTGATCGGCCCCGAAGGCGGTTTTGCCGACACCGAAAAATCCCGCCTCCGCGCCATGCCTTGCGTGCAACCCATCAGCCTCGGCCCCCGCATCCTGCGCGCCGACACCGCCGTGGTCGCCGCCATCACCCTGTGGCAAGCGGGGATGGGCGATTGGCGATAGCAACCATCCGCCCCGAGGTCGCAGCCTTCGCCCACCGCTGGCGCGAGATGGCGCTGGCCATCGCCGTCGCAGCCTTCGGCCTGTGGCTCATATGGCTGGGCGGCTACCTGCTGGTGCCCATGGGGGCTGTGGTCATCGCCATGGCCGCAGGCTGGGCCTTGCTGGCCCTGCGTCGGGTGCGCTTTGCCAGTACCGGCGACGCGCCGGGGCTGGTTGAGGTGGACGAAGGCCAGATCGCCTATTTCGGCCCGCAAACCGGCGGCGCGGTCGGCCTGCCCGACCTTGTGGAACTGCGGCTGGTCACCATGCGCGGGCGCAGGCTCTGGCGGCTGAAACAGGCCGACGGTCAGGCCCTGCTGATCCCGATCGAGGCCGCAGGCACCGACCGCCTGTTCGACGCTTTCGCCAGCCTGCCCGGCATGGACACCGCCGCTCTGGTCGCCGCCCTGACCTCTGCCCCCGCGCAAGGCGGCACCACTCTGACCCTCGCGTCCGAGGCCGTTCTGGTCTGGCAGCGCCGGGGCGCGGGGTTGATGCGGCGCTAGTCTTGCAAAGAAGTATCGCACGCGACCCTTCCCGGCCCCGACTCGGCCTTGACTTGGGGCCGCTGGCAGGACAGGTCTTGGCGCCTGAATATCGCCAGCAAACGGAGCCTGCGTCCCATGTCCATTCCTCAGTCCGGTGGTGGCGTTATTGAACGGTTCGAGCAACTGGCCGAACTGATGGAGTCCGGGTCCAAGCCGAAATCCGAATGGACCATGGGCACCGAGCATGAAAAATTCGGCTGGCTGACAGATACCCGCCAGCCGCTGCCCTATGCAGGCGACCGTTCCATTTCCGCCCTTTTCAAGGGGTTAGAGGCCAGATACGGCTGGACCCCGGTGCGCGAGGGCGGCAACACCATCGGCCTGACCCGCAAGGGCGCCAACATCAGCTTGGAGCCCGGCGGGCAGTTTGAACTTTCGGGCGCGATGATGCCCGACATGCACGCCACGGCGGCAGAGCTGCAAAACCATCTGGATGAGGTGGCAAGCATCGCAGACCCGATGGGCGTGCGCTTCATGGGCATTGGGGCCGCCCCCGAATGGTCGGGCGCGCAGATGCCGGTGATGCCCAAAGGGCGCTACCGTCTGATGACCGATTACATGGGCCGCGTCGGCACCCATGGCACGCAGATGATGTACCGCACCTGCACCGTGCAGGTGAACCTCGACTATGCGTCGGAATCCGACATGGTCAAAAAACTGCGCGTGTCGCTGGCGTTGCAGCCGGTGGCGACCGCCCTGTTCGCCTCCTCGCCCTTCTTTGATGGTCAGTTGAACGGCCACAAATCCTGGCGCTCGCGCATCTGGCGCGGCTTGGACGACAGTCGCACCGGCATGCTGCCCTTCGCGTTTGAAGGCGATTTCGGCTTTCAGGCCTATGTCGATTGGGTGTTGGATGTGCCGATGTATTTCGTCTACCGCGACGGCAAATACATCAACGCTTTGGGTCAGTCTTTCCGCGATTTCCTGAAGGGCGAATTGCCCGCCTTGCCCGGCGAATACCCCACCCTGTCGGATTGGGCCGACCATATGACCACCGTATTCCCCGAAGCGCGGGTCAAGAAATACATCGAAATGCGCGGTGCCGATTGCGGCGACCAACGCCACATCAACGCGCTGCCCGCGTTCTGGGTGGGCCTGATGTACGACCAGTCGGCACTGGATGCCGCATGGGATCTGGTCAAGGGGCTGGACGCCGAGACCCGCGAAGGCCTGCGCGTGGCCGCGTCGGTTGACGGGCTGCAGGGGCAGGCGGGGGGCGTCAAGATCCTCGATCTCGCCCGCGCGGCGGTCGATCTGTCACTCGCAGGCCTTGCCGCACGCGGCCTTGGCGAAGAAGTCTACCTCGCCCCCGTGCAGGAAAACGTCGCCGCAGCAGCCACCCAAGCCGACCGCTGGCTGGCGCTGTATCACGGCGCATGGGGCGGCGACCTGACGCCGATTTATGACGCGTCGAGTTTGTAGGGCTATCTCGGACCGAGGTACCGCCTTTCGTGGATTGGAGAACTGACCTCCTTCTTTTGCCCGGAATCAAGCGCGTAGCGCGCCGGGCAATGCCCGACCGCCCCCTCGGGCGGGCATTTTGCAACCTAACCAGCAGAAATTCCGTTGGATGGGTTGAACCATAAAGCGCGTAGAACTGGCGTTGCCTGCCCACCCGGCGGTCGGGCATCGCCCTATCGTTGCACTAGTTTAAAGGCCTAGTCGATTGACACTCGATCATCTCGCACTTTTGCTGAGTTTTGTGCCAGTCACGCTGTTATTTGCGTCAGATATATTGAACTTCAGGTATCGTGTTTTAACCGGCGCGGCGTATTTGACCACTCTGTTGCCAACTGCCTTGTACTGGTGGATCGACGATAGGTTTTATGCAGAATTTCTGGCGTTTTCACTGGTTTTTGTCGGATTTGTGCATCTGCATGCGACGATCCTAACGGGATAGAGCCGAATAGGATGGCCCATGTATTTCACGGACCAAATTGCTCCCCCTCCTCGGCGGCTTGCGTCAGCAACCAACTCAAGATCGTTTCGGGCACGTTGATTAATCTGAACAAAATGACATCAGATTAAAATTCCGTTAAAACCTATTCATAACCATCTGATAATAAACAAAACAATCCCGTCCCCTCAAGGGACACCCCCTATTTCTTCTTCCCAATCCTAGGCTCCGTCCCGGCCTTGATGCGGCCCAGATTCTCCGCATGGCGCAGGTAGACCAGCAGCGTCAGGATCACCACCAGCACGATCATCCGCCCCTCACCAAACACCACCAGCCACAGCGAAGACAACGCCGCCGCCACCAAGGCCGACAGCGAAGATATCCGGCTGATCGCCGCCACCACCAACCACGTCGCGCAGGTCGCCAGCCCCACCGGCCATGCCAGCGCCAGCAGGATGCCAAGGAACGTCGCCACCCCCTTGCCGCCCTTGAAGTTCAGCCAGACCGGAAACAGATGCCCCAGAAACGAGGCCAACCCCGCCAGTTGCGCCGCATCCTCCCCGGCAAAATACCGGGCCACCAGCACCGCAATCCCCCCCTTGCCCGCATCAAGGATCAACGTCGCCAAAGCCGCAGGCTTGTTCCCCGTCCGCAAAACATTGGTCGCGCCAATGTTGCCCGACCCGATCTTGCGCAGATCGCCCAACCCCATCGCCCGGGTGATCACGATGCCAAACGGAACCGACCCCAGCAGATAGGCCAGCACAGCCACCAAAATCAGCGTGTCGTAACCAGAGGTGATGTCAGGCATGATCATCCTTTGAACGGAAAGACTTGGGCACCGGCCACGAAGGTTGCCAGCACCTTACCCTCCATCCGCTGCCCGTCAAACGGGGTATTCTTGGATTTCGACAGCAAGGCAAAGCGGTCCAGCAAGAACGGCGCGTCGGGGTCGAACAGCACCAGATCACCCGGTGCCCCCTCGGCCATGCCGCCCCTGCGGCAGCCCCAGCAGACCGGGCCGGGTTGAACGACAGCGCGCGGAACAGGGTCGGCAGGTCCATCGCCCCCGCATGATACAGCCGCATCGCGGCAGGCAGCAGGGTTTGCAGGGCGACGGCCCCGGGGGCGGCATCTTCAAACGGCAGGCGCTTGGATTCCTCGTCTGCGGGCGTGTGGAACGAGGATATCACGTCGATCAGCCCATCGGCTACGGCTTGCACAACGGCCAGCCGATCCTCCTCAGACCGCAGGGGCGGGGTGAACTTGAAGAAGGTGCGGTAATCGCCCACGTCCAGTTCGTTCAGCGTCAGGTGATGGATCGAGGTGCCAGCCGTGACCGCCAGCCCGTTGGCCTTGGCGCGGGCAAGGGCGGGCAGGGCGCGGGCGGTGGTGATCTGGTCGGCGTGATAGCGGGCACCCGTCATTTCCACCAAGGCGATGTCGCGGTCCAGCCCCATCCGTTCGGCAATCGGGGCCACGGCGGGCAGGCCGCGCAGCGACGCAAACTTGCCGCTGGTGGCCGCCGCCCCCGCCGACAGCCCCGGTTCCTGCGGATGGCCGATCACCAGCGCGCCAAGGCTGCGGGCATAGGTCAGCGCGCGGGACAGCGCCTTGGTATCGGTCGCCACATGGAAGGCGTCGGTAAAGGCGATCGCGCCTGCATCCAGCAGAAAGCCGATCTCGGTCATCTCGCGCCCCTCCCGTCCCTTGGTCAGGGCGGCCATGTGGCGGATGCGGACCGGGCTTTCAGCGGCGCGGCGAGTCACAAACTCCAGCACTTCGGGCGTATCAATCGCGGGGGTGGTGTCAGGACGGGCGATGATCGTGGTGACCCCGCCTGCCGCCGCAGCAAGCCCGGCCGAGCGAAAGGATTCGCGGTGCCTCTCACCCGGCTCACCGATTTTTACACCGATATCAACGATGCCGGGGGCAAGGCAAAAGCCGCCGCAGTCGATCACTTGCGCCCCTTTGGGCGCGTGGGCCGCCCCAATGGCGGCGATGATGCCGCCGTCCAGCACCAGATTGCCGATGGATTCAGTCCCAGCCTCGGGGTCGATCAGGCGGGCGTTTTGCAGGAAGATCGTCATGCGGGCCTCTGGATTGCGGCATATCTGCGGGCTGGACAAGGAAAGACGGTTCGGGGGGCTTAGACGGTTTGGGGGGCCGATTGCCAGCCTAAACTGTGCCCGCTTGAATCTGGCGCATCAGGGCCATCACATGCAGCCCGTCCGTCAGATTGGCAAATTTGCCAGACCCCGCCGGATCGGTGAATGTCAGGGTCAGGGGATCACCGCCATCCGATGCAAGCAGGGTGGCGGCGGTGATCGGGCAATCCGTGATCGTTCGCCCCGTAATCGGGCGCGCCACCACGGTAATCGCCCGTTGGTTGGTCAGCGCGTACCAGGTGCGCCGTTGCCACCAGGCGGCCAGCAGCGTGTCGTCCAGCACGCCGCGCAGGACCAGTGCCAACACCCCCAACCCCACCAACCGCATCAGAAGGGGCACGTCGGTGGCCACAAACACCACCAGCAGCGCGAAGACCGCGATGAACACGACCATGAACAGGGTGCGCAGATGGCCGGGCTTGAACGGCAGCGCGGGGTCCGGGCGCCCCTGCCACAGCAGGGACTCGCCGGGGGCCAGCAGATCGGGCCAGTTGGGCGGCGTCATGCCAGCCACCAGAGGGCCAGAGCGACCAGCACAACCGCCACCGCGACAATGGGGCCAGCGGGCGCGCGGCGGGTGGGGGCAGGGGCGGGGGCGATGGTCGGCCTGATGGTGTCGGTCTGACCGGCAGGGGCGGCGGGCCAGAGGCGGGCAGGGTCTGCATCCGCCGACATATAGGTTCCGACCAGTGACACCCCGCCGCTTGGGTGGATCGTACCGCCTGTGGCCGACAGCGCCGCCGACGGCACGATCAGCACCGTCCCTTTGATGTCGGCCAGTGCGCCCATGTTCAGTGCCGCCTCGGGCACGTCATGCCCCTCGGCCAGATAACCGCCAAGCCCCAGATCGCCCAGATCGGCGATTTGCACCACGTCGATCTGGGCGGGGTTCAGGTCGGGGTTGCCCAGCAGGTCGTGCAACCGGGCCGGAGCCTGCTGCAAAAGCTGGCGCTCGTCATGGGTCAGTTGTACGGCAAATACCCGCACCACCCCACGCTCGCCCTGAGGGATATGCAGCGGGTCTGGATGCAGTGGGTCTGGGGTCATGGGGCCGCATCCTTCATCGACACTCACCAATCATGCAAAACGGCTGGTGAAGGGGAGGCTAGTAGAACTTCGGCGCAGGGCCAAGGTTCCCCTGTTGAAGAAGCGGCAGGCGGGCCGCTATCCCGCCGACAGGACCAGCCACAGCACGAACAGGAACAGTGCCACAAGGACGACGGTCGCCACCATGCCGCCGATGCGGGCGTCGGACATCGGGGGCTTGGCGGCAGGAGGCGTGGCGTTGGTGGGACCGTCAGGGGTGTCGGGCATCGGAACTCTCCATCGCGCAGCAGGGGCAGGGCGTCTTGGCATTCCGCTTCTGTCAAGCCTGCGAAAGCCAAGCCACCATTTCCGCCGTCCAACGGTTCGACGGCAACCAACCAGTCAAACACCCGCTTCACGACCGCGATGCGCCGCGGACCCCGCAGATCCATCGCCTCTTGCGAGGCGTGGAAGATAGACCGCGGCCTTCGATCAGGACTCGTGCCTGGTCAGTGATGTGATAAGCGGTGCCTGACACGCTCCACAAGAAGTACGGGCAACTGCGCCAGCATCACTGCGCCGGACACAAGCGCCAGCCAGCCGAAAAAATAGAGCTTGTTGCCGCTTCGGAAATTGCTTGCGAAGATCGCAGCGTCGTCGCCGGCTATGTCACACCGTAAAGCGGGTGAGGCCAAGTTGCACAATGCCGAAAAACCGGGACACTGCAAAAGAGCCGCAGTGTAAGCCATTCCGAAAGCCCGCGTGTTCGGGACGACGGTTTGCCTCCCAAAGGACCGTCTCGCCCGGCAAAGGATCGCCAAGGGATGTCGTCCCATGGCGTCACACCATCACCCCCACCGCCGCCCGCCCGCGTTCCGCCCGCAGGTTCCGCGCCAGCAAATCCATGCAGGCCATGCGCACGGCGACACCCATTTCGACCTGATCCTGAATGACGGTTCGGTTGATGTCGTCGGCCAGATCGCCGTCGATCTCGACCCCGCGGTTCATCGGGCCGGGGTGCATGACGATGGCGTCGGGGTTGGCGAAGCGCAGCTTTTCGGCGTCCAGCCCATAGCGGTGGTAATACTCGCGTTCGGAGGGGATGAACCCGCCGTCCATGCGTTCTTTCTGAAGGCGCAGCATCATCACCACATCGACGCCTTCCAGACCTTTGCGCATGTCGTCGAACAATTCACACCCGAAATCCTGCACGCCTGCGGGCATCAGCGTTGGGGGGGCGATCAGGCGGATGCGGTTTTCCATTTTGCCCAGCAGGATCAGGTTGCTGCGGGCGACGCGGGAATGGGCGATATCGCCGCAGATCGCAATCGTCAGGCGCTGAATCCGGCCCTTGGCGCGGCGGATGGTCAGGGCGTCCAGCAGGGCCTGCGTCGGATGTTCGTGCCGCCCGTCGCCCGCGTTCAGCACGGCGCAGTTGACCTTGGACGCCAGCAGATTGACCGCCCCTGAGGATGGATGCCGCACCACCAGCAGGTCAGGGTGCATGGCGTTCAGGGTCATCGCGGTGTCGATCAGGGTCTCCCCCTTCTTCACCGACGAGGACGCCACCGACATGTTCATCACATCGGCCCCAAGCCGCTTGCCTGCCAGTTCAAAACTGGCCTGCGTGCGGGTGGAGTTTTCGAAGAACATGTTGATCTGGGTCAGGCCGGCCAGCGTGTCAGACTGTTTGACCGTGCGGCGGTTCAGATCGACATAGCGGTCGGCCAGATCGAGGATGGTGGTGATATCCTGCGGCGACAGATGTTCGATGCCAAGCAGATGACGGGCGCGGAAGGACATGGGCATCTCCTGTGGGGTAGGGCGCTTATGCCAAAGGCGCGGGGTTGGGGCAACGCGCAATTCCGCAGGCGGGCGGTCTGCCTTGCCCCCGGCGGGGGGGCGGCTTACCGTCCAGTCTATGGGAATCGGGGTGAACATAGCGGCGGACGGGGCGGATTGGCCCGGCGATTGGCACGCGGCTTTGGCGGCGCTGGCCTGGCAGGTTGATCTTGGCGTGACCGAGGTTGTGGGCGATGTGCCCGTCAACCGCTATGAACTGGCCGAGGCGGTGCGGCCCGCCCCCAAAGCCCAAAGTGCGCCGGTGGTTGAGATGCCCCCGGTTCAGGCGGGCGCGGATGTGGCGGTCGCGGCGGCGGTTGCGGCGGCGGGGCGGGCGCAGACCCTCGATGCTCTGCGCGACGCGATGGCAGGCTACGATCACTGCGAACTGAAACGGGGCGCGCGCAATCTGGTGTTCGCCGATGGCAACCCTGCGGCACGGGTGCTGGTGCTGGGTGAGGCCCCGGGGCGGGACGAGGATCAGGAGGGGCGGCCCTTCGTGGGGCCGGCGGGCCAGTTGCTGGACCGGATGTTCGCGGCCATCGGGCTGGATCGCGCAGCGGTGGACCCGGCCAAGGCGCTGTATATCACCAACGTCTTGCCGTGGCGGCCCCCGGCCAACCGCGACCCCGAGCCTGAGGAAATCGCCATGATGCGCCCGTTTCTGGAACGGCACATCACTCTTGTGAACCCCGAGATCATCGTGGTCATGGGCAACACGCCGCTGATGGCGATGACCGGGGCCAAGGGGATTGTGCGCGCACGCGGGGTCTGGGGGCAAGCCTTGGGCAAACCCCTGCTGCCAATGGTCCATCCGGCCTATCTGCTGCGCAATCCGATTGCCAAGCGCGAGGCCTGGGCGGATCTGCTGGCACTAAAGGCGCGGCTGGGATGAGTTTTCACGCGGTTGCTTTGGCAATAGGCCTCGTCGGCGGCGTTGCCGCCAACATCGGCGTTTTGGCACGTCAGGGGGTAAGTGATGAGCCGGATTGATGAAAGCGTGGCCTTCGTGCCGGTGCGGATTGCCGTGCTGACCGTATCAGACACGCGGGGGCCGGGGGATGACAGGTCAGGCGATACACTGGTCGAACGGCTTGTGGGCGCGGGGCATCTGTTGGCAGACCGGGGGATCCTGCGCGATGATCGCGCGGCCATTGCCGCGCAGTTGCGGGCGTGGATCGCCGATCCGCAGGTCGATGTGATCCTGACCACCGGCGGCACTGGCCTGACCGGGCGCGATGTCACGGTCGAGGCGCACCGGGATGTGTATGAAAAGGAAATCGACGCCTTCGGCACGGTGTTCACCATCGTGTCGATGCAGAAAATCGGCACCTCGGCGGTGCAAAGCCGGGCCTGTGGCGGCGTCGCGGGCGGCACTTATCTGTTCGCGCTGCCCGGCAGCCCCGGGGCCTGCCGCGATGCCTGGGATGAGATTTTGCGCTGGCAGTTGGACCTGCGCCACCGGCCCTGCAATTTTGTCGAGATCATGCCCCGGCTGGAAGAACATCGCCGTAAGTAGGGGACAGATTCGCCGGAGCAAAGGTCAGGGCTGCAATCACAGGGCCTGTGCATCTGACAGATGCGCGATGTGGCCTTAAGGCGCAGGGCAGCCCCTCACCTCAACCGCGCGCCCGCCTGCCAGCACCGTCAGAGTCACCGCAGACCGATCCAGCGCAAAGGGCTGGCCCGAAGGGGGCACCATTTCTGTCACTGCAACAAGGGTGCCTGCGGTGCGGGTCGTCACGCTTTGCGCAACCCAGACGCCCTTCATGCCGGGTTCGAACACCACGGTTTCATCCGCCCCGACCGAGGGCAACGCAAGGGTCGCGGTCAGGCGCAAGCCGTCGGCCACCGGGTCGATCTGGCAGGCAATGGCGCGCAATCCGGCCTTGGCGGCTGTAACCGGGGCATCATTCAAGGCAGCACTGATGGCGCGGTCGGCTGTGCTGGCAGACCCAAGCGCTGTGGTCAGATCGACGGTGGCGGGCAGACAGATGTCTTTGCAGACCCCCAGATCAAGCCGCAAGCGCAGGCTGACCGGGGCCGCCGGGTCTTTTGCCACCACCTCCAGCGGCAGCACGACCTGATCATGATAGCCGATGCTTTGCGCGTCATTCAGCAAAAACACCACCGGGGCGGGCCAATGCACGCGGACGGATTTGACATTTTCCGACCCCGACCAATCAAAACTGGGCGGAATCCCGGCGTCTCCGGGACTGCGCCAGTAGGTTTTCCAACCTGAGGCCAGGTCCAGCTTCAATCCCGCCATATGCCGCCCCGATGGCATCACCCAACCGGGCATCAGGTCGGCGTCCAGCACCTGGTCCACGGTTTCCGCACCCGAGCCCGTGGCAAGTGTGGCAGCAAGCCCGAAGGCGCAAAGCAATCTGTGCATCTGTTTCATGCGGCGAAAATAGGCACCGGGCGGGGTTTGGGAAATCACATTCAGGCGACGGCGTGCTGCCTGTGGCGCAAAGGCCGCGCTTGGTGCTTGAGGTGGGGGCACAAACACGGCATCTTGGACGGGTAGGAGTGGGGCCAATGGACCTGAGTGGCAAGATCCTGATTGCGATGCCGGGTTTGGGCGACCCTCGCTTTGCCCAGAGCGTTATCCTGATCTGCGCCCATTCGGCGGATGGGGCGATGGGGTTGATCGTCAACAAACCCACCGATGGGCTTAGCTTCTCGCGCCTGCTGGATCACCTGGAAATTGCGGCGGGGTCGGCTGACCAATCCCACATCCGGGTCCATATCGGCGGGCCGGTCGAACGCGGGCGGGGTTTTGTTCTGCATTCGCCGGATTGGTGGGCGGTGGGGGGCAGCGATGCGCCGGATGGCGGGGCCACCCTGTCGGTGCCCGGTGGGTACGGCATGACGGCGACACTCGATATCCTGAACGCCATGGCCGCAGGGCGCGGGCCTGCGCTTGCC
Organism: uncultured Alphaproteobacteria bacterium; assembly: GCA_963772935.1. Classification (GTDB taxonomy): domain Bacteria; phylum Pseudomonadota; class Alphaproteobacteria; order Rhodobacterales; family Rhodobacteraceae; genus JANNNF01. Next base: position 553,607 of record CAVYZK010000004.1, read on the forward strand.
TTGCTGGCACTGGGCTATTCGGGTTGGGGGCCGGGGCAGTTGGAGGCCGAGATCGGCCGTAACGACTGGCTGACCGCAGATGCGCCGGAAGACGTGCTGTTCGCCGATGATGACGCGGGCAAATGGCTGGGCGCGTTGCGGCACATGGGGATCAACCCGCTGACGCTTTCGACGATGTGCGGGCGGGCCTGATTAAGAAGCTGGGCGTGATCAGATTTCCCGCGCCGAGGTGGCCGGATCAATCAGATAACGTTGTGACAGTGGAATGGCCGCCGCCCCGAGCGAGCGGGCATCCGCACCCACGGTGCCTTCGCGCACATCGGGGGCATCGACGCCCGCCAGATCAAGCCGGTACAGCGCGGCCTTGGTGCGCCGGGTCACTTCGGCGCGCACGGATGTGGGCATCCAGCCGTCAATCACCACGGCCTCCAGCTCGATCAGGGCGGCGGCGGCAAGGGTGGCGTGGGCCAGTGCCTCGGCAGCCCCGTCCAGCCAGCGGTTCAGCACAGCGTCACTGACGGTCCATTGCAGATGCTGTTCCCACAAATGGTCAGAGCTTTCGCCCGCCGCATCCATCGCCTCGGCCAGCACCGACATTGACGCGATCTCGATCAGACGGCGGGTGCGGCCTTCGGGGCCGGGCACGGGCATCGGGCCAACACCAGCGGCATTGCCGGTGCGCCCGGCAAACAACTGGCCATTCAGCACCAGACCGCCCCCGATGAAGGTGCCAAAGTAGAAATACAAAAAATCGCGCGGCCGGTCCCCGGTGCCGAACACCAACTCGGCCCGGCAGGCGGCGGTGGCGTCGTTCTGCACGTAAACCGGCAATCCCACCAGTGCCGCCAATTCGGCCTGAATGTCTCGGTCACGCCATGCGTCCATTTCGTGTTGCGGCGCGCCGATGTAATTGACCCAGTTCCACAACTGAAACGGCATCGCAATGCCAAGCCCGCCGATCCGGTCGCGCAGGGCCGGGGGCAGGGCGTTGCGCATGGCGGGCAGGGCCTCGGTCACAAAGGCCACCACGCTGCCGGGGGTGGGATAGCGGTACACCTTGCGGCGATTGGCCAGCACGCCGCCCAGAAAATCCACCAGCGTCAGATCGACAGACCGCCGCCCGATCTTGAGGCCATAGAAGAACGCGCCCCGGGGATTAAGGCTCATCGGTACAGACGGCTGGCCCACCTTGCCGCGCACGGGCTGCGCCCCGTTGCAGCAACCCGTCCTGTTCCAACGCGCGCATGATCACCGAAACGGTCTGCGCCGAAAGGCCGGTGATGCGGGCAATATCAGATTTGGCAAGCGCCCCGTGCTGGCGCAGCAGCGACAACACCAGCCGTTCATTCTGCGCCCGCATGCCCGACTGATTGGTGCCACGCAGGCCCTGATCCTCGGGGTTGGAACGCCCGTCAACCACGGTGTCCGCCAAATTCTTCACTGGTCCCCCCCTTCACATCGTCTTCAGCCGGATTTCCGGTCATTGACGCCAGAGTGAGACGGGAACCGAACTCTGTCAATAATAAATCAGAGTGATTTAATTAACTTGACGCAAGAGCGGGAATCAGCTTTTGTACGGCCATCGCAGCAGGAGGAACGGCTGCGCCAAAGTTTACAAACCGCGGGGACCACCCCGCATCCTTGGGAGGACGACCATGACATTCAAAACCACCGCTCTGATGGGCGCAACGGCGCTTGCGCTGCTGTCGGCTCCGGCGTTTGCTGCCGACGTGGCGGCATGCCTGATCACCAAAACCGACACCAACCCCTTCTTCGTCAAGATGAAAGAGGGCGCCGAGGCCAAAGCCGCAGAGCTGGGCGTGACGCTGAAATCCTATGCCGGCAAAGTTGACGGCGACCACGAAAGCCAGGTTGCCGCGATTGAAGCCTGCGTGGCCGACGGTGCCAAGGGTATCCTGATTGCCGCATCCGACACCAAAGCCATTGTGGATGCCGTCAAGGCCGCCCGCGATGCTGGCGTTCTGGTCATCGCCCTCGACACCCCGCTGGACCCGATTGACGCGGCCGATGCCACCTTTGCGACCGACAACTTCCAGGCTGGCCTGCTGATCGGCCAGTGGGCCAAGGCAACGCTTGGCGATGCTGGTGCAACTGCCAAGATCGCAATGCTCGACCTGTCCATCGCCCAGCCGTCGGTTGACGTTCTGCGCGATCAGGGCTTCCTGACGGGCATGGGGATCGACACTGTGGATATCGCCAAATGGGGCGACGAAACCGATGCGCGCATCATCGGCAACGAAGTCACCTCGGGCAACGAAGAAGGCGGCCTGAAGGCCATGGAATCGCTGCTGGCAAAAGACCCCGATATCAACGTGGTCTACACCATCAACGAGCCCTCGGCTGCCGGTGCGTTTGAGGCGCTGAAAGCTGCTGGCAAAACCGCGCTGATCGTTTCGGTTGACGGCGGCTGCCCGGGTGTGGCGGACGTGAAGGATGGCGTGATCGGCGCCACTTCGCAGCAGTATCCGCTGCAAATGGCAGCCCTTGGCGTGGAAGCCATTGCCAAATACGCAGCAGACGGCACCAAGCCTGCGCCGACCGAAGGCAAAGCCTTCTTTGACACCGGCGTGGCCCTGATCACCGACAAGCCGGTGGATGGCGTCACCTCGATCGACACCGTCAAGGGTGCGGAGCTGTGCTGGGGCTAAACCCCGCTGCACGCCACGATTGATTTGTGGCGGCGCTTCACCGAAGCTGATGATCAAGGGCGGCCATCGCGCCGCCCTTGTCATAACCAAATCCGGCCTGTCGGGCCGGGGGGACTCAACGGGGGGAAGGAACACATATGGCCTCGAATTTCGAAGAGGGCCTGAAGGGTGCGTCTGAAAAAGTCGCCGAGTTCAAGGAAGAAACCAGTCCGATCAAGCGTTTGCAAAGCTGGCTGCACAGGACTCCATCGGCGGTGCCGATGATCGTGCTGATCGTCGCAATTGTGATCTTTGGTTTGCTGTCCGAAAACTTCTTCAAGGCCGGAACGCTATCGACGATTCTGCAACAGATTGCGATTGTCGGTATTCTGGGCTGCGCTCAGTCGGTCGTGGTGCTGACGGCAGGCATCGACCTTTCGGTGGGTGCGATTGCAGTGTTTTCTTCTGTTCTGATGGGGCAGTTGTCTTTCCGCTATGGCATCCCGGCAGAGCTGTCGATCATCATCGGCCTGTTCCTTGGCACCTGCATGGGGGCGGTCAACGGGTATCTGATCGCCCATATGCGCCTGCCTCCGTTCATTGTGACGCTGGGCACCTGGCAAGTTCTGCTGGCATCAAACTTCATCTTTTCGGCCAATGAAACCATCCGTAGCGCGGATATTCAGGAAAAGGCCGTGGCGCTGCAACTGTGGGGCGGCTCGATCCAGCCGGGCGGGGTCAAGATCCTTTATGCCGTGTTCCTGATGATCGCGCTGGTTGCCATCATGTCTTATGTGCTGCGCGAAACGGCGTGGGGCCGCTATGTCTACGCCACCGGTGACGATCCGGCCTCGGCCGAATTGGCGGGCGTGCCCACCAAAAAGGTGCTGGTGCAGGTCTATGCGTTGGCCGGGTTCTTCTGCGCGATTGCAGGTTGGGTGATGATCGGGCGGTTTGGCTCGGTGTCGCCGACAGCCTCGACCGGGCAGTTGGGCAATATCCAATCCATCACCGCCGTGGTGATCGGGGGGATTTCGCTGTTCGGCGGGCGCGGGTCCATCGTCGGCATGTTCTTTGGCGCGCTGATCGTGGGCGTGTTTGAAATGGGTCTGCGCCTTGTCGGCACCGACCCGCAATGGACGTTCTTCCTCATCGGCGTGCTTATCATCTTCGCCGTGGCGGTGGATCAGTGGATCAGAAAGGCATCAGCATGACGCAGAAACCGATCCTGATGGGGCGCAACCTTGTCAAACGCTATGGCAAGGTCACAGCGCTCGACCATTGCGACTTTGATCTGTATCCCGGCGAAATCCTCGCCGTGATCGGCGACAACGGTGCCGGGAAATCCAGCCTGATCAAGGCCGTATCGGGGGCAATCATTCCCGATGAGGGCACGATCGAGCTGGAGGGCAAGCAGATCCACTTCAAGACGCCCATCGAGGCGCGCGCGGCAGGGATCGAGACGGTCTATCAGACCCTCGCCATGTCGCCTGCGCTGTCGATTGCCGAAAACATGTTCATGGGGCGCGAGATCCGCAAACCGGGGATCATGGGGTCGGTGTTTCGTCAGCTTGACCGGGGCGCGATGGAAAAATTCGCCCGTGCCAAACTGAACGAACTGGGCCTGATGACGATCCAGAACATCAACCAGGCGGTGGAGACCCTTTCGGGTGGCCAGCGTCAGGGCGTGGCCGTGGCTCGGGCTGCGGCGTTCGGGTCGAAAGTGGTTATTCTGGACGAACCCACCGCCGCTTTGGGGGTGAAGGAAAGCCGCCGGGTGCTGGAACTGATCCGCGATGTGCGCTCGCGCGGGATCCCGATCATCCTGATCAGCCACAACATGCCGCATGTGTTTGAGGTCGCCGACCGCATCCACATTCACCGCCTTGGCAAGCGGCTGTGCGTGGTGAAACCCAGCGACTATTCCATGTCGGATGCCGTGGCCTTCATGACCGGGGCCAAGGTGCCGGACGGGGTTCAGGCGGCCTGACAAAGGTGCCAGGATGGGGAAGGGGCGGTCGTCGGACCGCCCCTTTTTCATGGCCAAAGGTTGACATTCGGGGGTTGGGCAGGTCTGGTTCGCGCCATTGCCGGGCGCGGTTTCGCGTGGCGGTTGTTGAAAAGACCGGAGATTTGCCCACCCGATGTCACTTGCCCTGATCGCCGTCCTGCCCTTTCTGGGGGCCTTGCTGCCCGGAATAGCGATCCGTTGGGGCCGTGGCTTCTGCGCGGCGGTGACAGGGCTGGTCACTGCCATCGCATTGTTTGCCGTGCTGCAACATGCGCCCGCCGTACTGGCCGGGAACGTGGTGCAGGCGCGGCTCGACTGGGTGCCAAGCCTGGGCCTGAACGCGAATTTCATGCTGGACGGGTTGGGGCTGATCTTCGCCCTGTTGATCCTTGGCATCGGGCTTTTGATCATCCTTTATGCCCGGTTTTATCTGGATGAGGCCGACCCGATGGGCCGGTTCTTCACCTATCTTTTGCTGTTCCAGGGCGCGATGCTGGGCATCGTGCTGTCTGACAACATCCTGCTTTTGCTGATCTTCTGGGAGCTGACCTCGCTGTCCTCGTTCCTTTTGATCGGGTTCTGGCACCACCTTCCCGAAGGTCGCCAAGGCGCGCGCATGGCGCTGACCGTGACCGGGGCAGGCGGCCTTGCGATGATCGCGGGGATGCTGTTGCTGGGCCAGATCGCCGGATCATATGACCTGTCGGTGATCCTCGACGCCCGTGAAGCGATCCAGTCCAGCCCGCTCTACCTGCCCGCGCTGATCCTGATTTTGCTGGGATGTTTCACTAAATCGGCGCAGTTCCCGTTCCACTTCTGGCTGCCGCACGCGATGGCCGCGCCCACTCCGGTGTCGGCCTATCTGCACTCGGCGACCATGGTAAAGGCCGGGATTTTCCTGATGGCGCGGCTGTGGCCGGTGCTGGCGGGCACGCCGGAATGGTTTGAGATTGTCACCACGGCGGGCCTTGTGACCATGCTTCTGGGGGCAGCGATTGCCCTGTTCAAGGATGACCTCAAGGCCCTGCTGGCCTATTCCACCGTCAGCCATCTGGGCCTGATCACGATGCTTTTGGGCATCGGCACCAAAGCCGCCGCCATTGCCGCCATCGTGCATATCCTGTGCCATGCCACCTTCAAAGCCGCCCTGTTCCTAAGCGCGGGCATCGTCGATCACGCCACCCACACCCGCGATCTGCGCCGGCTGGGCGGCCTTGCGCGCCTGATGCCGCTGACCTTTACCCTTGCCGGTCTGGCCGCGCTGTCGATGGCAGGCATCCCGCCGCTGAACGGGTTTTTGTCGAAGGAACTGATGCTGGAGCAAGTCGCGCATACTGTCTGGGGAGGCCAGCCATGGCTGCTCGGGGCACTGGCAACCCTCTCCGCGATGCTCTCATCTGCCTATGCCTTCCGCTTCGTCGCCCATGGCTTCCTCGGCCCGGTGAGGAGTGACTACCCCCACGCGCCCCAAGATCCGGGGCTTGGTCTGCTGGCTGCCCCCGCCGTACTGGTGGCTTTGGTGGTGATCATCGGTCTGATCCCCATGGGACTGTTCAGCGCGCTGGTCGATGCCGCCACCACCAGCGTGACCGGCACGGAAACCCACGCCCATCTGGCCCTGTGGCACGGCTTCGCCTCGCCAGCCTTGTGGATGTCGCTGGCCGCCATCGGCGGGGGTATTGCCTTGCTCGGGGCCTATCCCGGCCTGCTGAACCTCTGGATCAACACCCCCAAACCCGACGCCAAGCGCGGCTTTGACAAGGGCATCAAAACCCTCGCCGCCCTTGCCCGCCGCATCACCGACGCTCTGCACAACGGCACCCTGTCCCGGTCCGTCTGGGTCGCCTTGCTGGCCATCGTCGCAGGCGCAAGCTACGCCTTTACGGGCGGCGCCTATACCTCCGGCACACGCGCCCTGACCCCCATTCAGGCCGCCCCGCTGATCGGTTGGGTGCTGCTGATGGCCGCCACAAGTGCCGCCGTCTGGACCCACCGCAGCCGCTTTGCCGCCCTGCTGCTGGTCAGCATTGTGGGGCTGATGGTGGCGCTTGGCTTTGCCTATTTCTCGGCCCCCGACCTTGCGTTGACCCAGATCACGGTCGAGGTGGTGACGCTGATCCTGATGCTGCTGGCGCTGAACTTCCTGCCCAAGACGACACCCGTTGAAAGCCCTGTGCCAAGGCGCTTGCGCGATGCCCTGATCGCCACGGCAACGGGTCTAGGGGCGGGTGCCTTGGCCTATGCGCTGATGATCCGCGACTTTGCCTTCCCCACCATTTCCGCCTTTCACCTTGCGCAATCCAAACCCGGCGCCGGGGGCACCAATGCGGTCAACACCATTATCGTGGATTTCCGGGGCTATGACACCTATGGCGAGATTACCGTGCTGGGTATCGCTGCCCTGGTGATTTTTGCCTTGGCCGACAGTATCTTGCGCAATCCCCATGCCACCGCTCGCCTGCGTGCGAACCGGGCCGCCACGCCCCGTGCGGGCGGTTGGCATCCGCAACTGATGGGGGTGGTGACGCGGGCGCTGCTGCCAATGGCGATGATGGTCGGCGTTTATATCTACCTGCGCGGCCACAACTTGCCGGGGGGCGGCTTCGTTGCGGGGCTGGTCTTTGCGATCGCCCTGCTGATGCAGCACATGGCGTCGGGGTTCCAATGGGCGCAAGCCCGGATGCCGATGGATTACCACGCCCTGATCGGGGCGGGGGTTCTGATCGCCAGCCTGTGCGGCGCGGGGGCATGGGCGTTTGGGCTGCCTTTCCTGACCTCGGGCTACGATTATTTCACGGTTTGGCCGCTGGAACCCGTCGAGCTTGCCACCGCGGCGATTTTCGATCTGGGGGTGTTTCTCTGCGTTTTGGGGGCGGTGATGCTGACCCTCGCCTCGATCAGCCGGCTCAGCGTGCGGGCGGGCGAGCCTGCCGATGATGCGGCGTTTGACAACGCCGAAGGGGGCAAGTGATGGAGGCTCTGGTTGCCATCGCCATCGGCACCCTGACGGCGGCAGGGGTGTACCTGCTGCTGCGGATGCGGACGTTTCCGGTGATCCTCGGGCTGACGTTTTTGTCCTACGCGGTCAATGTGTTCATCTTCATCTCGGGCCGTCTGGCCGTGGGTCTGCCGCCGATCATCGACAAGGCCGCCACCGGCTATGCCGACCCGCTGCCGCAGGCCTTGGTGCTGACGGCCATCGTGATTTCCTTTGGCATGACGGCGGTGATCGTGATCATGGCACTGGCGTCTTACCTTGGGTCGGGCGATGACCGGGTGGATATGGGGGATGCCGAATGACCCATTGGATCATCGCCCCGGTCGTGCTGCCCGCCATTCTTGGCGCGCTGATCCTGCTGTTCGCAAAGTCGCTGGCATGGCAGCGCGCCTATTCGCTGGCGGGCACGTTTGCCCTGTGGGTGCTGGCCTGCGCCCTGCTGGCCTTCGCGACCCTGCACGGCCCCGAGGCCTACCGTCTGGGCAACTGGCCTGCCCCCTTCGGCATTGTGCTGATGCTGGACAGGCTGTCGGGTCTGATGGTCTGGATCACCGCTACCCTTGCACTTATCACGCAAATTTACGCTGTTACCTCGGGCTGGGACGCCCGCGGCAAGCACTTTCACAGCCTTTGGCAGTTTCAACTGATGGGCCTGTGCGGGGCCTTCCTGACCGCCGATGCCTTCAACCTGTTCGTGTTTTTCGAGGTGCTGCTGATCGCCTCTTACGGGCTGATGGTGCATGGCGGCGGGTCGGTGCGCACCCGCGCCGGGGTGCAATATGTGGCGATCAACCTGCTGGGATCGACGCTGTTCCTGTTCGCGCTGGCCACGATCTATGCGGTGACCGGCACGTTGAACATGGCCGATCTGGCGGTGAAACTGACCACGTTGCCCGACGGCGACGCGGGGCTGATGCGGGCGGCTTGCGTGTTGCTGATGCTGGTCTTTGCCATCAAGGGCGCGCTGGTGCCGGTGCAGTTCTGGCTGCCGGGCACCTATGCGTCCGCCCCCGGAGTCGTCGCGGCCCTGTTTGCCGTGATGACCAAGGTGGGGGCCTATGCCGTGTTGCGCTTCGGGACGCTGGTGTTTCCGACCTCAACACAAGTGACGGGCGGGTCTGGTGGGCGATCTGCTGCTGCCCGCCGCCCTGGCCACGCTGATCATCGGCGCCGTTGGCATCTTGGGGGCCAGCACTCTGCCGCGCATGGTGGCCTTTGCGGCCATCGCCTCGATGGGCACGCTGTTCACCGCGATTGCCGGGTTCACGCCTGCCAGCACGGCGGCGGCGCTGTATTATGCGGTGCATTCCACCTTTGCGACGGCCGCGATGTTCCTGATCGCCGATCTGGTGGCAACCCATCGCGGGCGCATCACCCTGATCGGGGGCGGGCCGCGCATGGCGGGTATCCTCGCCGCGCTGTTCTTCGCCGCCGCGATTGCCATGGCCGGGATGCCGCCGCTGTCAGGCTTCATCGGCAAACTGCTGGTGCTGCAGGCGCTGCGCGATCAGGCAGCACTGGTGTGGAGCGTGGTGCTGATCACCTCGCTGATCACCATCGTCGGCTTTGGTCGGGCGGGGTCTTCGCTGTTCTGGAAGACGGAAGGGCAGGGCACGCAGCCCACGCCATCAACCCTTGCCCCGCCCATCCTGCTGCTGGCCTTGCTCGCCGCACTGACCGCCTTTGCCGGGCCGATCACCGACTGGACCCTTGAGACCGCCACCTACCTGCACAACCCCGCAGCCTATATCGCCGCGAACACCCTGTATGAGGTGCCGCAATGATCCGCCGCATCCTGCCCCACCCCGGCCTGACGGTGTTCCTGATCCTGTTGTGGCTGCTGCTCGCCAACCGCCCCAGCCTTGGGTCGTTGCTTTTGGCCATCACCCTCGGCATCGCCTTGCCGCTGCTGACCGCCCGCTGGTGGCCCGAACGCGCCGCCATCCGCAACTGGCCTGCGCTGATCGCCTATATCGGCCTCGCGCTGTGGGATATCGTGATCGCCAATATCCAGGTGGCAAAGATCATCCTGTTCATGCCCACAGACCAGATCCAATCCGCATGGATCGCCGTGCCGCTGGACCTGACCGCCCCCGAGGCGATCAGCCTGCTGTCGGCCACCATTACCCTGACCCCCGGCACGATCACCGCCGATATGGCGGCGGATGGCCGTGTCCTGCTGATCCACGCGCTGCACGCGCCCGACCCCGACGCCGTGCGCGATGAGATCAAGCAGCGCTACGAGGCCCGGTTGCAGAGGATATTCGCATGACCCTTGCCATCAGCCTGACGCTGACCTTTGCCATCGCCTGCTTTGCGGCGAGCCTGATCCTTAACCTGTGGCGGCTCTATACCGCGCCGACCGTGCCCGACAGGGTGCTGGTGCTGGATACGATGACGGTCAATGCCATCGCTTTGGTGGTACTGTCTGCGACGCAATCGGGGTCGGCGATGAACTTCGAGGCGGCCCTTCTGCTGGCGCTGACCGGGTTTGTCGGCACCGTGGCGTTCTGCAAATACCTGCTGCGCGGCAGCATCATTGAATGAGGGCGCGATGATCATCCTGCAAATCCTTGGGCTCGCGTTCCTGATCATCGGTGGCATCTTCGGCCTGCTCGGCAGCTATGGCATGATCAAGCTGCGTGACCCGATGCAGCGCCTGCATGCGCCCTCCAAGGCCTCGACCGTGGGGGTGGCGGCGGTGCTGATCGGGGCGTTCTTCCTCGGGGCGTCAGAGGGCAGCATCGGCTGGCACAACCTGCTGATCACGCTGTTCCTGCTGATCACCGCCCCGGTTTCGGCGCTGTTCCTGTCAAAGGCGCATCTCTTTGCCACGGTGGATCGCCGCACCCTGCCCGCCACCGGAACGACGGCAGACTGGGCGACTCTATCGGACCATGAGACGGACTAACGCCCCACCCATTCGGCCCAGTCGGCACGCGATCCGGCGAAGACGTTGATATCGGTCTTGCCCGGCACGCCCGGCACGATCCCGGTGCTGGTATATTGCCAGAAGGTCCAGTGCTGCCCGGGATAGAGGTCGGATGGGTGCTTGGCCACCGCCCGCAGCCAGAAATCAGCACCGCGGATTTGCCCCAGATCATTGTCGCGGAAGAAATCGACCGAGGTATAGATCACCGGGCGCTTGCCGTAATGCGCGCTGACGATATCAAGGAAAATGCGCACCTCTGACCGGATGGTGGCCCCGTCGCGGCGGGTGGTGCAGGTGGGGGAAAACGGCGTCCACTCCATATCCAGCACCGGGGGCAGGGCGTTCGCGCTGCGCGGCACGGTGCGGATAAAGGCACGCGCCTGTTGGGCGGCGGGGGCGCAATGGTAGAAGAAGTGATAGGCCCCGCGCGGCACCCCGGCACGCCCCGCCGCGTTCCAGTGATCGCGGAACATCGGATCGACGTTTTCCACCCCTTCGATGGCCTTGATGAACACGAAATTCACCCCGTTGGCCCGCGCCGTGCGCCAGTCGATGTTGGTCTGATACCGCGACACATCAATGCCATGCACCGGATAGCGGGTCGGGCTTTTGGCTCCCCAATTCGTCGGGTCTGCGTCACCGAAATTGGCCGAGACCACCTCGGTCGGGTCGGTGGGCGCGCTGCTGCGTTCCACACTGCGGCCCCCGCAGGCGGCCAGCAGCATCAGGGCAAGCAGGGCAAGGGGGCGGGTCCGCATGGTATATCCTCGTGACGTGAGTGGCGACCCTTATCAGGCGAAACGCGCGGGCGACAGGGCCGCCAACAGGCTGGCGTCCAGCCCGGTCGGCCTTCCGCCGATCAGGTCGGCAGCAAGTTGGCTGGCGGCGGGGCAGGACTGAAACCCTTGCCCGCCTTGGCCTGCCAGCCAGAAGAACGAAGGCTCCGCAGGGTCCGCCCCAATCACCAGCGTGCGGTCCGGGCTGAAGGTGCGCAGGCCCGCCCAGTTGGCCAGCAGGCGGGTGACGGGTTCGGTCACGAACGCCTCATACCGGGCCAGACCCTCGGCCAGCACCATGTCATCGGCAAAGGCATCATGCGGGGTCATCAGGTGTTCCTCGGCGGGCGACACGATCAGCGCGCCCGCATCAGGCTTGAAATACCACGATTTCAGACGGGCCAAACACCATGGGCCACCGCGACACGTCATGGCCACCGGGGGCAGGAATGCGCGCCATCGAACGGCGGTAAGGGGTGAACCCCAAGGGCCGGATACCCGCCATCTGCGCGACCTGATCCACCCACGCACCCGCCGCGTTGATCAGCACACGCGCGGTTACATCACCACCGGGCACAGTGACGCGCCAGCCTTCGGCAGTTTTCGCAATAGCACTAACCGGACATTTCAGCCGGATTTCTGCACCATTTGCCTTCGCCGACCGCACAAAACCCTGCAACAGCAGGTCGGTGTCAATATCCCACGCATGATCCGCCGTAGCCGCAAAGGCCACCACTTCCGGGTTCAGCACCGGCACCAGACTGCGGGCATGATCGACGCTGATCGGGGTAAATTCCATCGCGGCTACGTCATGCGCAAACGCATCGGCCTCATCGCTGCGGGCCAGCACCATCATGCCACGCGGCGACAACACGCCATCTATGCCATGGAAAAACGCACCCGACGCCAGCGACAGTTCCACCACCGCAGGTGATCCATAGCGCGGTTCGTACATCGCCGCCGACCTGCCCGAGGCGTGATGGGCCAGCGAGGCTTCCGCCTCGACCACCAACACAGTGCCCATGGTTGACAGCCGCGCTGCCGCCGAAATTCCGGCGATACCGCCGCCGATGATCAGAAAATCATAATCCATGCGGTGCAATCTGCCAGTCCGGGCGGGAAAGGAAAAGGGGCGGCAAACGAAAAAGGCCCGCCACCGGGGCGGGCCTTTCCGCGATGATCAGAGGCTTACTTCGGAATGTCGCCGACGATGCCTTCAAGGTAGAAATCCATGCCGCCAAAGTCGGCATCCGTCGCCACCACACCATCGGCCAGCCATGGGGTGCCATCTTGCTTGTTCAGCGGCCCGGTGAACGGGTGATAGCTGCCGTCCGCGATGGAGGCCGCCAAAGCCTCGGCCTCGGCCTTCACCTCAGCCGGAACTGCCTCGGTGATCTCACCGATCTTGACCTCACCGCCGCCAATGCCAGCCCAGGTGTCTTTCTGCGCATAGGTGCCGTCCAGCAGCGCGCCGACGCGTTCCACATAGTAGGGGGCCCAGTTGTCGATGATCGACGACACGCGGGGACTGGGTTTGTATTCCGCCATATCCGACGCCTGACCAAAGCCGATCACGCCGGGGGTCTTGGCAGCCTCGGCCAAGGGGGCGGTAGAATCGGTGTGCTGCAAGATCACATCCACGCCCTGTTCGATCAGCGCCTTGGCCGAATCCGCCTCTTTCGCGGGGTCAAACCAGGTGTAGGCCCAGACCACCGACATGGTGACATCAGGGTTCACCTTCTTGGCATGGATGAAGGACGCGTTGATGCCCTGAATAACCTCGGGGATCGGGAACGACCCGATGTAGCCGATCTTGTTCGATTTGGTCATCCGGCCCGCAATCGTGCCCATCACGGCGCGGCCTTCATAGAAGCGCGCGTTGTAGGTGGACACGTTGGCCGAATCGCGCTTGAAGCCGGTCGCATGTTCAAACTTCACATCGGGGAATTTGGCGGCAACCGCGTTGGTCGCGTCCATAAAACCGAACGAGGTGGTGAAGATGATCTTGCAGCCGCCAAGCGCCATCTGCGTCAGCACGCGCTCGGCATCCGCACCTTCGGGCACGTTTTCCTGAAAGGTGCTGGCATCAACCTTGTCACCAAAGGCCTCAATCACGGCCAGACGGCCCTGATCATGCTGGTACGTCCAGCCGCCATCGCCCACCGGGCCGACATAGACCCAGCAAGCCTTCAGTTTGTCTTGCGCAAGCGCCGCCCCGCCAAAGGCCAAAGTGGCAGCCATGGTCACGGTGGCAAGCAAAGTTCTGCGATTCATACGGTCGTCTCCCCATTAGGTTGGGGGCTTGTGCCCCCGGTTTGTTTCGTTTCATTCAGTCTGGCCTCAGCGTGAGGCGTGGAAATTCTGGCCCAAGGCGGCAGGCGCATTCAGCGACGCCTTGCCCCGGCCAGAGGACATGATCACCAGCACAACGATGGTTATCAGATACGGGGCCATCGACAAGTATTCCACCGGAATACCCGATCCGGCTGCTTGCAGATTAAGCTGTAATACGGTGATGCCGCCAAAAAGATAGGCACCCAGCAGGACACGCCAGGGTTTCCAGCTTGCAAACACCACAATGGCCAAGGGCGATCCAGCCCGCCCCCGCCGTGATGCCTTCGGTCCATTGCGGCACCCGGATCAGACTGACATACGCCCCGCCCATCCCCGCCATCGCCCCGCCAAACAGGATCGCCAGCACCCGGATGCGCGTGACCTTGTAGCCAAGCGCATGGGCCGCTTCATGGCTTTCCCCCACGGCGCGCAGGATCAACCCGGCGCGGGTCACTTTCAGCACATAGGCCACCGCCGCAATCACCGCGACCGAGAAATACACCACCCAGTCATGGTCGAACAACACCTTGCCAACAAACGGCAAATCGGCCAGCGGCCCAAACGGCACTGCCCCGGTCAACGGCGGCTTGATGCCGACATAGCCTTGCCCGATCAGGCTGGACAACCCGAGGCCAAACAGCGTCAGCGCCAGCCCCGTCGCCACCTGATTGGTCAGCAGATACTGCGTCAGCACCGCAAACACCAAGGACAGCAGCGCCGCCCCCGCCGCCCCGCCCAGAAACCCGAGGTAGGGGTTGCCGGTTTCCACCGCCGTTACAAACCCGCAGACCGCCCCCATGATCATCATCCCCTCAACCCCAAGGTTCAGGACACCGGACTTTTCCACCACCAATTCGCCAATCGCCGCCAGCAGGATCGGGACCGAGGCCACCATCAGCGACGCGATCAGAAGGCTTGGGTCTATGCTGCCAAACATCAGGCGATCCTCCGGTTGGTCAGACGAATGCGAAAATTGGAAAGGATGTCGCAGGCCAGCAGGAAAAACAGCAGCATCCCCTGAAACGCCTGAATCGCGGCCGACGGCAGGCCAAGGTTGGTGGATGCCATCTCACCCCCGATATACGTCAGCGCCATCAACAGCCCTGCCAGCAGAATGCCCACCGGGTTCAGGCGGCCAAGGAACGCCACGATAATCGCGGTAAAGCCGTAGCCCACGTTGAAGTCGATGCTGATCTGGCCTGCGGGGCCTGTCACCTCAAACAACCCGGCAAGCCCCGCCAAAGCACCCGAAAGGCCCATGCACAGCACGACCAAACGGTTGGGCGACACCCCGGCAAAGCGGGCCGCGCGGGGGGCTTGGCCTGCCAGCTTGATGTGAAAGCCAAGGATATGTTTTTGCAGCAGAATATAGGCCGCAATCACCGCGATAAAGGCCGCAACCACGCCCCAGTGCATGCCCGTGCCCGCAATCAACTCGGGGTTCGACGCGGCAGGATATTGCGCAAAGTTGCGGCTGCCGGGAAAGCCAGCACCTTCGGGGTTGCGCAGAAACCCCGTCGCCGCCTTGGCAAGGATCGTCTGCGCCACATAGACCAGCAGCAGGGACACAAGGATTTCGTTGGTGTTGAACCGGGTTTTCAGAATGGCCGGGATCATCGCCCAGACCCACCCGCCAAACGCCCCCGCAATCACCATCACCGGATAGATCAGGCGGTTTTCGGTGGGAAACAGCGCAAGACCGACCGAGGCCCCAAAGATGGCCCCCATGATATATTGCCCCTCGGCCCCGATGTTCCAGATGCCCGCCCGGAACCCCAAGGACAGGCCAAGCGCGATCAGGATCAGCGGCCCTGCCTTCACCAGCAACTGGCCCCGGAAGTAAAAGGCAAACTCGCCAAACAGCGGATCCCAGAAGATGGTCCGAATAGCCTCCACCGGGTTCTTGCCAAGGATGGCAAACATGATGCCCCCGGCGATCATGGTCAGCACCACCGCCAGCACCGGGGTGGCCGCTGCCCAGAACCGCGATGGCGAGGCGCGTTTTTCCAGCCTCAGCATAGCTGGCCCCCCAAAAATCCTTCGAAGGATTTTTCCAATTTTCTTCGAAGAAAATTGTTCCGCCCCATCATGCCGCCCCCCCGCCCATCATCAACCCGATCTCATCCACCGTCAGCCCCTGTACCGGGCGCGGTGCCGTCAGCCGCCCGGTGTTCAGCGCGGCAAAGCTGTCGGCAACCTCCAGCAACTCGTCCAGATCCTGGGATATCACCACCACCGCCGCCCCGCCCGCCGCCCGGTCCAGAATGGCCTGCCGGATGGATGCTGCGGCGGACGCATCGACCCCCCATGTCGGCTGGTTGATCACGATCACCGATGGCGTCTGGCTCAATTCCCGCCCCACGACGAATTTCTGCAAATTCCCGCCCGACAGCGCGCGCGCCGCCACATGGGTGCCGGGGGTGCGCACGTCGAACTCCTTGACGATGCCATCGGCAAAGGCCCCCGTCGCGCGCCAGTCGATAAAGCCGTTCTTCACCAGCCCCTTGCGGACTGCCCCCGACAGCAGCGCATTTTCCACCAGTGACATATCGGGTGCCGCCGCATGGCCCAGCCGTTCTTCGGGGGCCGCCACCAACCCTGCCGCGCGCCGCGCGTTCGGCCCCTTGTCGCCCATCGGTGCCCCGGCGATTTTCACCGCCGCAGGCCCCGATTTCAATTCCCCCGACAGCGCCAGCAGCAACTCGTCCTGCCCGTTGCCCGCCACCCCGGCAATCCCCAACACCTCGCCCTTGCGCACCGCAAAGCTGAGGTCTTTCAGCGATGTACCAAACGGAATTGGCGATGCCACCGACAGCCCCGCCACCTCCAGCGCCACCTCGCCCTTCGCCGCACCCGACCGCGCAGGCGGGGTCAGCACGGTGCCGACCATCAGTTCCGCCAATTCCCGCGCCGACCGTTCCCGTGGCGTGCAGGTCGCCACGACCTTGCCCCGGCGCAGAATGGTCGCCTCGTCGCACAGGCTGCGAATTTCCTCCAGCTTGTGGCTGATATACAGGATCGCGGTGCCTTCGGCGGACAACTGGCGCAGGGTGCGGAACAGGATGTCCACCTCTTGCGGGGTCAGCACCGATGTCGGTTCATCCATGATCAGCAGCTTGGGGTCTTGCAGCAGGCAGCGCACGATCTCCACCCGCTGACGTTCCCCCGCCGACAGATCGCCGACCATCCGTGCGGGGTCGAGCGGCAGACCATAAGCCTCGGACACCGACCTGATCTTGCTGGACAATTCCCGCATCGGCGGTGGGTTTTCCATCCCCAAGGCCACGTTCTCGGCCACGTTCAGCGCCTCGAACAGGCTGAAATGCTGGAACACCATGCCCACGCCCGCCGCCCGCGCCTGCCCCGGTTTGGCGGGGGTGTAGGGCTGGCCGCGCAGGGTCATGCGGCCCGTGTCGGGCTTGACCAGCCCGTAGATCATCTTGACCAGCGTGGATTTCCCCGCGCCGTTTTCCCCCAGCAGGGCATGCACCTCGCCCACCCCGATGCTGAAAGCTGACATCGCTGTTGGCCACCACCCCGGGATAGGCCTTGGTCAGCCCTTCAATGCGCAGCAATTCCGGTCTTGTCATCCCACCGCCCCTATCTGTGCTGCGTTTACCCGCGCCTTCAGAAATTCCACCGCCACGCCCACCGCAATCGCCTGCGGATGTTTGCCAAGGCTTGGATCACCAATGGGGCAATCAATTCGGGCAATGCTGGGCACACTGTGCCCCAAAGCCGCCAACCGCCCCCGAAACCGCGCCCATTTCGTCCCCGACCCAATCAGCCCGGCGCGCGCAAACCCGTGCGTCAGCAGGCGGTGGCACAGATCAAGGTCCAGCGCATGGCTATAGGTCAGGATCAGATGTTCGGCGTCGCGCGGGGCCAGACCGACCGCAAGGCCGGGGTCCGCGACCGGCAAGGCGCGCACGCCAAGCGGCACCACATCAGGAAACCGGTCCGCCGCCACATCGACCCAAGTGATCGCCACACCGGGCAGGGGGGCCAGCACCCCCACCAACGCCCGCCCGACATGCCCCGCGCCCCAGACCCAGACCTGCCGCGCAGGGTGCAGCACCGGTTCAACAAACCACCCCTGCACTATCCCCGGCGACCGGCGATCTGCCCCGTGCCCGCGCGCCTTTGCCAACACCCGCGCCACGGCCAGCGGCATCGCGCCACCGCGCAAGGGCCGCGCAATCACCCCAGCCTCGGGCACCGGCAAACTGCCCGCATCGTACACTTCCGTCAGCAAGGTCACCGCCCCGCCGCAGCACTGGCCCAAGGCTGGCCCCAGCGGCACGCGGGTCAACCCGCATCCCCCCGCCCAGCATCCCGCGCGCCGCCTGCACCGCCTGCCATTCCAGCGCGCCGCCGCCGATGGTGCCCGACTGCCCATCCGCCCAGACCAGCATCGCCGCCCCCACCTCGCGCGGGCTGCTGCCGTCAAACGCGGCGATCACCACCCGCGCCACCGGGCCGCGCGCCACCGCCGCCGCAAGCCCCTCCAGATCAAACATGGCGCTGCCGTCCCACGGCGGCCAGAACCCGCTCTGCCGTCGCAGGCGCGTCCAGCGCAGGGTAGACCGACCCATCCCCACACGCCGCCACCGCATCGCTCAGCGCCATCAGCGCCGATATCCCCAGCATCAGCGGCGGCTCGCCCACCGCCTTGGATTTGCCCACCGTATCCTCGCGGTTGGGCCGCCCCCACAGGGCCACGTTGAACACCCGGGGCCGGTCCGAACAGGCGGGGATCTTGTAGGTGCTGGGCGCATGGGTCCGCAGATCGCCCTTTGCGTCCCAGACCAACTCCTCGGTGGTCAGCCAGCCCGCGCCCTGCACATAAGCCCCCTCGATCTGCCCGATATCCAGCGCCGGGTTCAGGCTGGTGCCGGTGTCATGCAGGATATCCGCCCGCAAGATGCGGTTCTCGCCGGTCAGCGTGTCAATCACCACCTCGGTCACCGCCGCACCATAGGCGAAATACAGGAACGGCCGCCCCGTCCCGTCGACCCGGTCCCACACGATCTTGGGCGTCGCATAAAACCCGGTTGATGACAGCGACACCCGCGCCTGATAGGCCCAACCCGCCACCTGCGGCAAAGCCATACGCCTCGCCGCCCACATGCACCAACCCGCCCGCAAAGCGCACCTCCGCCGGTGCGTCACGCCATGCTTGCCCGCCAGAAACTCCGCCATCCGGTCCTGGATCGTGTCACAGGCCGCCTTCGCCGCCATCCCGTTCAGGTCCGACCCGGAACTTGCCGCCGTTGCCGACGTGTTGGGCACCTTGCCAGTATCCGTCGCGGTGATCTTCACCAGCCCGCATCGACACCGAACCCCGACGCCGCCACCTGCGCGACCTTCTGGAACAGGCCTTGCCCCATTTCGGTGCCGCCGTGATTCAGATGGATCGAGCCATCCTGATAGACATGCACCAGCGCCCCGGCCTGATTAAGCCACGTCAGCGTAAAAGATATCCCGAACTTGACCGGCGTCAGCGCAATCCCACGCTTCAGCATTGGACTGATGGCATTCCACGCCGCAATCGCCGGCCCGCCGCGCCTGATAGTCCGACGATGCCTCCAGTGCCGCCACCAGACTCATGCAGGATGAAATCCTCCACCGGCATATGGTAGGGCGTCGTCTGCAACCTCTTTTGCTGTCCCTGATATTCCCGCCGGCAGGTCCATCTCATCGCCATCTCCGCGTAGAAATTCACCCGCCGCACCGAGAGAGGATCCCGCCCGAGCGCAAAGGCCACATGATCCATCACCCGTTCCACGCCCAACATACCCTGCGGGCCGCCAAAGCCGCGATATGCGGTGGCGGATTGGGTGTTGGTGCGCAAGCGGTGGCTTTCGATCCGGATGTGGGCAGGTGATAGGCATTGTCGGCATGAAGCATGGCCCGGTCGGCTACCGGCAGGGAAAGATCCTGCGCCCAGCCACAGCGGACCAGCTGCGAGAACTCCACCCCCAGCACCCGACCCTGATCGACGCCAACGCGGTAGTTGATGCGGAAATCATGGCGCTTGCCGGTGATCATCATGTCATCGTCGCGGTCATACCGCATCTTGCCGGGCGCCCGTGCCGGGCCGCCACAGCGCAAGCGATCGCCAAGGCATTGCCCTGGCTTTCTCGCCAAAACCGCCGCCCATGCGCCGCACTTCAACCCGCACCGCATTCATCGGCAGGACCAAGGGCTTCGGCCACCTTGTGCTGAATTTCGGTCGGATGCTGGGTGGACGAATGCACCAGGATATCGCCGCCTTCTACCGGCAGGCAGGCGGCGACCTGACCTTCGAGGTAAAAATGTTCCTGCCCGCCCACTTCAAGGCTGCCCTCGATCACATGCGGGGAGGCGGAAATGGCTGCCCCGCATCGCCCTTGGCCCAGATCACCGGGCCCGACTTCAAAGCGGCTATTGGCGGCCAGCGCATCATCGACAGTCAGAAGGGCGGGCAGTTCGGTGTAGGTGATCTTGCCCAGGCGCGCGGCTTTGCGGGCGGCAAGGTGGCTGTCGGCCACAACCAGAAAGATCGGCTGGCCGACGTAATGAACCTTTTCGACGGCCAGCAACGGCTCGTCATGGATCGACGGGCTGCAATCGGGCAGGTCGGGAAAATCGGCAGCGTCATAGACGGCGACGACGCCGGGGGCCGCGCGCACAGCCGCCAGATCAACAGACGTGATCTCACCATGTGCAAGGGTCGACATGCCAAAGGCCAGATGCAGCGCATTGCCGGCAGGGGTATGTCGTCGACATAGCGCGCAGCACCGGTCACATGCAGCGGCGCCGCGTCATGGGGCAGGGGGTGGCCAACGCTCATGGCGGCACCTCCAGCACGGATACGGGCACCCCGTCCAGATCATGAAAATACCGCGGTCAGCATGTTCTGCGCGACCGTCAGCCGGTAGGCGGCGGAGGCGCGCATGTCGGTCATCGGGTGAAATCCTCCGCCATGCAGGGGCGGAGGCGGCGATGCTGGTCAGGCCGAAGGCCTGACCGTCAGCGCCGCCTCTGCGCTGCGCTCGCGCGTTTGGGCGTGCCCGCCATACCGCCAAAGGCAATGCGCGCCTGCGGTGACGATGCCATCCGTCACGGTCAGGTTGAAGCAGCCGCAGACCGCGGAGATATCCTGATCAAAGCGTTTCGACATTTTGTAGCAGCGCAGGTCGGCGCATGGGCCGGGATGGTCACGGCCTCGACAAACTCGCCGGGCTGGCGGTCTTGTTTGCGGTAGTCAAGGAAGAAATCCTCAAGCGGCATCTCGCGGCGTGTATCGACCCCGGCGCAGATGCAGCGTGGCCCCAAGGGCGATCAGCGCGGGCGGGCCGTCGCCGATGGGCGGCAGCCGTTGGCGATATTGCCGCCGATGGTCGCGGCGTTGCGCACCTGCACCGAGGCATAACGGCGCAGCAGTTCGGCAAAGCTCGGGTGGAGCTGGGCGATCGCCTCCCGGAGATCGGTGATCGTCACGCCTGCCGCGAATGCGCAGGTGTCGCCCTGAGTTCGATGTTTTGCAGATCCTCGACGCCGTTCAGAAAGCCACCGGGTGCCGGAAGTCGCGCAGTTGCTTGGTCACCCACAGGCCCACATCCGTCGCCCCGGCGATCAGGGTGGCATCCGGGTGGCGGGGTACCACTGCGCCAGTTCGTCGGTGGTTCGCGGGCGGACAGCGGCGCCGGGGGGCGGTCTGCTCCCCGGACCCTCCGAGGATAGTTTCGCACAAGATCAGATGGGAGTCATCGTGGCCATCCAGTCGGGCACCGGGGCAGCCTGCGCGGCCTCTGCCGCGCGGATGATCGGGGCATAGCCCGTGCAGCGGCACAGGTTGCCCGCAAGCTGGTCGTCATGGTCGGTGCGACCGTTCTTGTGCGCCACCGCCATCGACACGATGAACCCCGGCGTGCAGAAGCCGCATTGGCTGCCGTGATGGTCGACCATCGCCGATTGCACCGGGTGGGGCTCGCCCTTGGGCCCGGCGATACCTTCGACCGTGCGCACCGCCTTGCCGTGCAGTTGCGGCAGGAACAGGATGCAGGCGTTCAGCGCGCGGCTGCCCGCGGCGTCGGTGACCATGACCGTGCAGGCCCCGCAATCGCCCTCGTTGCAGCCCTCCTTGGTGCCGTTCAGCCCGCGGTGTTCACGCAACCAGTCCAGCAACGTCCGGGTGCGGGTTTCTCCGTCGACCCGCACGGGCGCTCCGTTCAGCAGAAACGCTGATTTCGGCACATGTCAAATCCTGCCGCTGTCTCCCCTTGAGTGCCAAGTGCGGACCCGCCCGATGCGGCGTAAAGCGGGTTCGCTGGCAGTTCCTGGCCTTGGGCTTGTCACCGTGATCGAGCCTGCGCGGTGCAATTTCCGGCAAGCACTACCTTTCGGATAATCTTGGAAGCAGTTTCAGGAAATGCCTGCAAAATCACGCGGCCTTTCGCAGAAGCCGCCACTGATCTAGGCTGTCGCCATGCAGCCCAAAACGCAAGCCCCCCGATTCTACCACCTGCGGGTCCACACCGAACATTCCCTGCCGGAGGGCGCTGTTCCGGTGCAATCGCTGATCAAGCTGTGCGCGGCCGCGAAAATGCCCGCTGTCGCCGTGACCGACACCAACACGTCTGCTCATTGGAATTTTCGGTCTATGCAGGGCGCAGGCCTGTAACTCATCGTCGGCTGCCAAGTGTCACTGATGCCGACCCGGCAGGCCCCGGCGAACGCCCGCGCCCTGCCCGCGCCCGTCGTGCTGCTGGCCCAGTCCGAGGCCGGGTATATGAACCTGATGAAGCTGAACTGGTCCTCTACATCGGCAAAGGCGGCCAACTTCCGCAGGTGACGCTTGACGAACTGGCAACGTATTCGGCGGGCCTCATCTGCCCTACCTGGTCGGCCCCGATGGCCCGTTCGGCGAGTTCTGGCGGCAGGGCAGGGGCCCAAGGCCGGAGCTGCTTACCCGTTTGTCCGAAATTTACCCTGACCGCCTCTATGTCGAACTGCAACGCCACCCCGGCGAGGCGGTCGTCTGCCCGAGGCCGAGGCCGCGTCTGAACGCGGGTCAGTCGAGTTGGCCTATGCCATGGGCCTGCCGCTGGTCGCGACCAACGATGTCTATTTCCCCAAGGCCGACATGTACGAGGCCCATGATGACATCCTTATTTGCATCCCGAAGGGGCCTATGTGGACCAGCAGGCCCCCCGCCGCCGCCTGACCCCGCAGCATTACTTCAAATCCGAAGCCGAGATGTGCGCCCTGTTCGCCGATCTGCCCGAGGCGTTGGAAACACCGTAATCGCCCGCCGCTGCGCCTTTGCCACCTACAAGCGCAACCCGATCCTGCCGAAATTCGCCGATGACGAGGTGAACGAATTGCGCCGTCAGGCCAACGCAGGCTTGCAGGACGCCCGAAAATCATTCCCCATTCCGTGACGCCCGAGGAATATCAGGCGCGCTTGGATTTTGAGCTGGGGATCATCGAGAAGATGGGCTTCCCCGGCTATTTCCTGATTGTGGCCGATTTCATCAAATGGGCCAAGGATCAGGGTATTCCGGTCGGGCCGGGCCGGGGGTCAGGGGCGGGCAGTCTGGTCGCCTATGCGTTGACGATCACCGACCTTGACCCTTTGCGCTATGCCCTGCTGTTCGAACGGTTTGAGCAACCCGAACGGGTTTCCATGCCCGACTTCGACATCGACTTCTGCATGGACCGCCGCCAAGAGGTGATCGAATACGTTCAGGCCAAATACGGGCGCGACAAGGTGGCGGATCATCACCTTTGGCGCGCTGCTGTCCAAGGCCGCTGTGCGCGATGTGGGACGGGTTTTGCAAATGTCTTACGGGCAAGTGGACCGCCTGTCCAGATGATCCCGGTGGAAGGGGTCAAACCTGTCAGCATTGTCAAGGCCTTGGCCCATGAACCCCGCCTGCGCGAAGCTACCAAAGAGGAAGTGGTGAAACGCCTGCTCGACTATGCCCAACAGGTCGAAGGCCTGCTGCGCAACGCATCCACCCATGCCGCTGGCGTGGTGATCGGCGACCGCCCGCTGGAACGAAGTCGGCGCCGCCAAATCAGCACCAGTTCGACATGCCCGCCACCCAGTTCAACATGAAATGGGTGGAGGCGGCGGGCCTCGTGAAGTTCGACTTTCTGGTCAAAACCCTGACCGTGATCCAGAACGCGATGGACCTGCTGTCTTTGCGGGGCATCACATTCGACATCAACCTGATCCCGCTGGACGACAAGCCGTCCTATGACCTGTACGCCGCCGCCAAAACCGTTGCGGTGTTTCAGGTGGAATTCCTTGCACGACGGACGCCCTGCGCCGGATGAAACCGACCTGCATCGAGGATATCGTGGCCCTTGTGGCCCTGTACCGCCCCGGCCCGATGGGGAAAACATCCCCGCCTATTGCGAGGTCAAGAACGGCCTGCGCGATCTGGAATCGATCCACCCGACCATCGACCATATTCTGGCGGAAACCCAAGGCACGCCACCCCGGCTCGACGAGAACAGGCGCGACATCGAGGTCACGGCGATCGCGGGCAACGCGGCACCATGGGTAAAAAGATCGCCGCCGAGATGGCGAAGGAACGCCCCAAGTTCGTTGAAGGGGCCGCCAAGACCCACAACGTGCCCAAGGAAAAGGTAGTGTGCTTCTGACCTGCTGGAGAAATTCGCCAACTACGGTTTCAACAAATCCACGCCGCCGCCTATGCCGTGGTCAGCTATCAAACCGCGTATCTGAAGGCCAACTACCGTTAGAATCGATGGCCGCTGTGATGAACTGCGACCTGCATCTGACCGAAAAGCTGGCGGTCTATAAGCGCGAGGTAGACAAGCTGGGCATCAAGACGATTGCCCCTTGCGTCAATTCCAGCCTTGCCACCTTTACCGTGCGCGAAGGGGCCGTGGTCTACGGGCTCGGCGCGTTGAAAAACGTCGGCGTCGAGGCGATGAAGCTGATCGTCGAGGCCCTGGTGCTGGAAAACCCTTTGCCACCCTGTTCGATTTCGCCCGCCGGGTGGATATGAAACGCATCGGCAAACGCCCGCTGGAAATGTCGGCCCCTGCGCCGGGGCGTTCGACGTGCTGGACCCGAACCGCGCCCGGGTGTTTGAGGCGCTGGACGCGCTGGTGGGGTTTTCCGCCGCGATACATCGAGGCGAAATCGTCCAATCAGGTCAGCCTGTTCGGCGAGGCCGGGGCCGATATCCCCGAACCGCGCGTGCCCTTCCGCGACGACTGGCAGCCGGTGGAACGGCTGGGCCATGAACATCAGGCGGTGGGGTTCTACCTGTCGGGCCACCCGTTGGACGACTACATGTCGGCGCTGCGACGCAAGATATGGGAAGACGCTGGCCGAGATCACCAAACTGGCCGAACGCGGGCCGCTGATCGCCAAGATCGCAGGGTCAGTCTCGGCCAAACAGGAACGCAAATCGGCCGAGCGACTGTTCGCCCTTCTGGTTCCGCCGTCCGACCCCACCGGGCTATATGAGGTGACGGTATTCTCCGACGTGCTGGAAGCCAGCCGCGAGTTTCTCGAACCGGGCCGCAACGTGGTGCTGACGGTCAGCGACCCGGATGGTGACGGTGTCAAACTGCTCGCCAACGCAGTGCAGCCGATTGACACCGTAGCCGATCAGGCCTTGCGCAGCCAACTGCGCATCCACCTGAACCACCCCGGCGCCATCCCGTCGCTCGCGACCCTGCTGGGTCAGGTACAAGGCCGCAACAAGGCCAGCATCACCCTGTGCATCCCCGGCGACTATGGCCGCGAGATCGACGTGAAACTGCCCCAGCCCTACCCGGTCACCCCGCAAATCCGCGGCGCGATCAAGGCGATGCAAGGCGTGATGATGGTCGAGGAGGTCTAGCGCCTGACCCACCCGCCCGCCAGTTTCGCCACCGTCACCGCCAGCACGATCCGCGCCACGTGATGCACCGTCACATAGATCACGCTCATGTTCAGGCTCAGCGCGATCAGGCTCATCTCGGCCAACCCCCCGGTGCAGGCCGACAAATGCTGCGATCCGCGGCTGGCCTACTCCCGTACTCACGGCTTCGGCGGCAACACGAACGCCAGCCCCAACGCCGCCGCCCCGTTGATCAGCGCCAGCCGCCCCGCCCGCAGCAGCATCGCGTGATCCACCCCCGCGAACCGCGCCCCAAGCCCCGCGCCAAGCACCACCTGCGTCATCGCCACCATCCACCCCGGTGGCACCGCCTGCACCCAGCCCAAGCCATGCACCAGACCTGACACCGCAATCGGCCCCGGCGACGATCCACCCCTGGGGCAAGTGCAGCCACCATCACCACCACCACCCCCAACGCCACGCCAACGCCACCTCATGCAGCCCCAAGGGCACATTCGCCCCCACCATCTGCGCCCCCACGCCGACCCGACCGGGGCCCCCGTCAGCGCCCAGAAGATCATCGGCACGGTAATAGTCGTTAGGATCAGCCCGCAGAAACTGCAACACGGTCAGCAGCCGCACATCCGCGCCCGCCTCCTCGCCCAGTTGCACCTACTTAACCAGTCCCCCCGGAATCGCCCCGAACAAGGCGTCAACCTTGCTCAGCCCCCCCCGGCGATAAATGGAAATACCCCAACCCATGCGCCAGCGGTACGAACACGCACAGCGCCAGCAGCGACGGCAGCCAGCCCAAGGCCTGCCCCGCACCCCGCAGGCGTGAACGCCCCGCCAATCGCCACCCCGATGATCGGCACAAAGCACTGGCGTAGTGGCGTCGGCAGCGTCACAGGCCGCCCCAAGGGCCGCAAACCTGCGGCCGCAATCCCCCCCGTCACCAGCAGCGACCCCAGCAGAAACCCAAGCGGCAGATGCGCCCACCACGCCGCAAACCCCGCCACCGTGGCCAGCACCAGCGTGATCGCCAGCGCCACCAGATCAACTCCCGCGATCTTCATCATTCTACCAATGCGGCGGCGGTGCGTTGGCGGCAGGGGCCTCGCCCGCGTCCTCGCGCTCTGCCTCGCGCTGGGCCAGCAGGGCCACCATCCGGGTCAGGCGGTCCACCTTCGCGCCCCTGCGCCGTCACCACATCCGACAAATCCTCGACCGCGCGGATCAGATGCGCGATGCGTGTCTCAAGCTGTTCCATGGCACCTGCCAATGCGACTATATCCGGCCTTTCGTTCCCATCCGCCCGCCAGTTAACCAGTCCCCGTGCTTGCCCCCCCCCCGGTCCTTCGGTAAAGGGGCCAAGACCCCGGACAGAGCGACCGCACAGGAAGACCCGATGGCACAGGACAAGACCCGCCGCCCGCAGGCTGAAACGCCCAAGCTGTCCGCGATTACTTCGGCGCCGATGTGACCGAACGCAAGGCGATGCTCGACGCGATTGCCGAGGCTCACCACCGTTATGGCTTTGATCCGCTGGAAACGTCTGCCGTGGAGACGGTCGAGGCTTTCTTCGGCAAGTTCCTGCCCGACGTGGACCGCCCGAATGAAGGCGTGTTCGCCTGGGCAAGAGGATGACAAAGACTGGCTCGCCCTGCGCTA
>CAVYZK010000005.1:0-58541 GCA_963772935.1 uncultured Alphaproteobacteria bacterium
GCACTTGCCGTCAAAACAGAGTCCGCGTCATCAATGATCATTGTCCACGACAATGCACCTTTGAGCTGTGTGACTTCTCCCGTTTCTTTTGGCACCGTAGTACTGTTGCCTCGCGACGTAGTCGAACCGGTGCTGATACTGACGTCATACGTGACGTCGGTAGCATTTTCAACAACGGTTGACGCTTGCGAGCCTTTTGCGCCGTAGTACAGCGGCTGCTCGTATCCCATTCGATTTGCCATGTCATTCTCCTATCGAGTATTGCCAGTCGTCTGCGAACCTGGACGATGTTTCATCGAGCTGTGGTTCGCTAAATGGTCGAGCGGGGTAATCTTGCCCGCGAAACGTTCCGCCGAATTCATGTGCGGCTGCCGCAGGTCCGGCCCATGACGATCTTGGCCCGATGACTGCCGACTCCATTCGTTTATCGACATCCACAAACATCGCGCCGCGAATGTTGTGTCGACCACGACCACGAGTGTGTGCTGGCTCGCCTGGTGCTGCCGGTGCTTCTTTCGTTTTCTTAATAGACTGGACAACCCGTTTGCGATGACTGAATGCAGCATGTCGCAAATTCTTAAACGTCGCTTTGTCGGCCCTGTCCTTGATCTTTTCGATGTCGAGCGGATCAGCTTTGAAAAGTGCCTCTATCATCAGACCGCCTCTGATGTTTTGAATGTCAATTCTGTCCATCCTTCAAAAAGCCCTAGCCGAAGTCTCGGCTGGTGCAACCATTGAACGATAGATTCTTCACCCGACCATTTCACCGACGTTTCGGTGGCTAGCGGTGGCGTTCCGCGTCTTGCGGCAAAGTAGTTGTAGATTTCGTCTAACAAAGTCAACAACGGATCAACAGACGTATTCCTGAGTCTTCCGCTGAAGTCCTTGTCGTCTTTCGTGAATGCCTTTCGCACGGCCACGTGGACGCTGTGACTCTGTGAAATCTTGCCGCCTCGCGTCATCAGGTTCAGCATCCCGCGAGACTTCGCTACCACATCGACAGCGATTTTTCCCCCGAGATCTTCAAACCGTTCATCCCAATCCGCATAACCTCGCTTGGCTGTCCAGTCGCCTAGCGTGAATGCGTCAGCAGCGACGCCAACATTTAGCTGCGTTGTCACGGCATCTGCGATTCGGATCGGTATTCTTCCTTGTAATTGAGTTCTGATTTCTATATTCATCGCATCAAGTACAATTCCAATATTTCGATCGTTAGTTTTTACTACAAAAAATAGTTTAACTTTACAGAAATGAAGCGGAAAATTTGGGCAATTAATAAGAAGATTGCTTGTCATATTTTCGCCTTCTGTAGTTTTTAACCAAATTCCTGATAAGAGAGTCAACATATCTGTTGCTTTAGAGACAAATTTATCAATAAAACTTCTTGGACTTTTAGACTTTTTTGCTTTTGGGTGGGCTAATTGAGTAAAGTCTTTGACCTCTAAAAAATAAAGTTCATTTGTGTTTGCATCCCACCATCCAAAATCCATTTCTGAGAGCGAGAATGATTTTAGTTTTTTGTCCCAAGCATTGCAGTCAGAAATACGAAAGTAATCCTGATGTGGTAAATTAATGATTAGTCCAGATTCTGAATAAGTTGGCATATTTAAGATAAGCTTAGGTCAAGATCTTGCTGATATAAATTGAGAGATGTATCAATGATTGGATTGCTAGGAATTCCATATTTGAGATCATGAAACTTGCTGATAATGTTAGTTTCTTCTTTTATAAGAGAACATATTTGAATAGTTTCTTTGTGCTTACGGGCTAGTAGCTCAAATTGTTTGATTACAAAGTAACTATGGGTAGCGAGATAGACTTGAACACCTGCTTGGCTTAGATAAAATAGCATTTCGCAGACAACAACAATTGCACGAGGATGGAGATTATTTTCTAGCTCATCAATGAATAGAATTGTGCCTTTTTGGATGCTTTGATTGCGAATTAAAGTTATTAGCATAGAGAGCTTCTTAATGCCCTCGGCAATTTGTGCCATGTTGTAGGTCTCTCGTCCACGTTTGAAGATAAACTCATTCTTATAAAAGATAACTTCGCCATCGAAAAGAGATTTGATCGCTTGAAATGCTTTTTGAAAATTGGTGTTTAATTTTCCTTTTGTCACAGGAATTCTAATTGCATCAATTAAGTCATGATAGGTTTCATCAAAACCGCCTATTTGATTCTTGGTAGATGCGATCGCATTAAGTGCCGTTAATACCTCTTTAGTTGGAATGTAGAGCGATCTAGGCTCAAGCGGTTTAAAAATTTCTTCACTGCCTTGAGTGATAGTATTTTTGGTGTCTTTGCCAAACTCAAACTCATAGTTATTTCCCCAAACCTTTGCCTCGACGGATAGGCGATCGCTACCTTTTTTAACTAAGGAGCCTAATTTGTCGTTGGTTGGTTGATAAACATTATAAATTTTGCCAGCAAGGATGCCTTTCCAAGTCTTTTGCTGTGCGGAATTAGTATATTCTTGGATACTTTTGGCGAGACAGTAAAGAGATTTGAGGATATAGGTTTTACCAGTATCATTTTCACCAATGATGATGTTGATTGGTGCATGGTCAGTCCATGTAAACTCGGAGAAAGTTCCGAAATTTTTTAAGGTTAAGGATTCCAACATTTAATCTTCTCCCAATCTGGTTAGGGCACTCTCGTAATAGAGTAATAGCTTTTCTTCTTCCTGAATGATTTTTTCAAGGCTACTGTGTTTATGGGTAACATCGATAATAGTGCGATAGTCTTTTTCTGACCATGCTTTTTTGAAACCTGCGCGGATGGCTTCTAGGCGGAAGATTTTTAGCTTTTGGGTGGATTGGAGATAGTCTTCAAACTGTTTGAGTAGAGACTTTTCGCGGAGTTTGTCGAGATCGATTTGTTGATTGAGGTCGGGGACGTAGTAGCGATCTCGTGCTGCTTCGACTAATAACGGGTCATAGGTTTCTAGGGGCTGTCCATTGGCTAAGTCGGGCGCGATTTGCAAAATTCTCTCGCGGTAGATGGCGGACTGGCGCAACCAAGAAACGATTTGCTTAGGAATGATCGCTTCACCTTTGTAGCAAATGAAGTTATCATCAAGAATTTGGCGCAGTTCAATCTCTTTTTCATGCTTTACCCACACCATATCTTTTTTGAAATTGGGATTAATTTCTTGACTGGTTTGTGGTCTTTTGGTGAGTTGTTGACGGAGCCATTGTTTAGCGCTTGCTTCATCGGTAACAAGTAGTTCTAGTTGCTGTACTTCGCGCACACTGAGCCGCTTGCGATCATATTCGTTAACCTGTTCTGGTAGGAAATACATATCATCGCGTTCGATAAAACGTTGTTTTAAACCTGCATAGAATTCAGGAGCAGATACGGGGGTACTTACATCACGTTTGATATGAAAGGCGACCATGCGATCGAATAGTAAGTAATTCATGCGTTCGGCAAGGACTTCAACATGTCCGTGCTTGCCAACGAAGACAGGTAAATGTTGCAAATGTGTCTGAACAAAGTCCCAAACGCCGCTTTCTGTGCCTTTTTCTAATTCAAAACGTTCTTCGATACCGCCATTGGGTTTGTAGGCGGTAATGACGAGATCTTGTTTGACAGCGGTGCTGGTGACTTGGCGGTAAGAACCTTGCTGTTTGTCGAGGGTGCGAACATCAGCAATTACAAAACCTGCTGAGCGAATAGCTTCTTGGATGGCATTCCACACAGCGTTCTGAGAATTATGAAAAACAACAGTCATCCATCGATTTGGTTTGAGAACGCGATAATATTCGTCAAGGCACAGACGCATCAATTTCTGATACTCTTCAAGATTTTTCTTTTTAGCTTTATCGACAATCGCTTC
Organism: uncultured Alphaproteobacteria bacterium; assembly: GCA_963772935.1. GTDB lineage: Bacteria > Pseudomonadota > Alphaproteobacteria > Rhodobacterales > Rhodobacteraceae > JANNNF01. The sequence goes on from CAVYZK010000005.1 coordinate 3,842, forward strand.
GGGTTCGGCGTTGGTTTTGACGCGATGCCAAGATTCCACTAAGAAGTTAAGGTCAGCATAATAAATATTTTCGCCAAAGGGTGGGTCGGTAAAAATATAGTCAATTGAGCGATCAGGAAGTCCTATTTTTGCTGCTGTTCCTGTTGTGACGATTGCATTTCCACTACTTGCATATTGCCTGTTAAATGCTGTATCCATTCTTTTAAACTTATTTTCATACGCAATAAATGGACTAGCTTCACTTACAAGAGAAGAGATATAATAAACTCCATTTAACGGATTATAAGGGAATGAAACTCCTGGTCTATACCGATTCTGAATTGAAAGATTGACTATATGGCTATCTAGCCAGAAGTAAATCATATCTCTCAAACGAGTATCACTAATAGCTTTAGCCTTTGCCCACAGCGTTCCTAATGCCTGAGCCGCACGGGGTAAAAAGAAATGATGAACGTAAGTAATTCCAAAAGCTTCCATGCGAGCGCGTTGGTGCGTCATATGCATAAATGGAATCTCTTCAATCGGCACATTAACAGGCAAAGGTAAAGTAGTGACACGCTCTATAATGTCTAAATCATCAGCATCAGGCACTTTCTCATATTTATTCTTTCCCACCGTGTAATTAATCAACACAGGCTTACGCTTGATCGTCTGCATACTGCTCCGAGTTACAGGATCTAAAACTGTCTCAAATAGCCGAATTAGCTTACTCTTGGTCAATTCAGCCGCACAATGCGGACAAGCAAAGGAATCTCTAACCCGCTTAGTCTCTGCATCCAAAGCCTCATCCAGAAAAACCACTTCCCCCGAACACTCAGGACAGCTAAACACCTGACTCCAAACCGTGTAATTGATGCGACCTTTAGCATCACCATGCAAAGTCTCATACATCCACCCACACTCATCCTCTAACTCCTTGAGAATCCGCTTAGCCTCACGCTCAAACGCCTTCACATCAAAAGGCAAATTGTAATTCGCCGTGATAAAAGTCGCCGCAATGCCCAAATCATTTAGCACCGCCTTCCTTGCGCCCCATTGTGGCTGTGCCAAACCATCCGCCAGATATTCCGACTCGATCGCATATTTCAAATCAGGATCGGGGCGATCGCACATCTGCGCTGCCACTCCCGTCATACCTGAACCAGAAAACCCATCCAGAACCAGATCGCCAGGCTTGGTATAGTGCAGAATGTAGCGCATAATCGCCTTGTGTGGCACTTTAGTATGGTAGCTATGCGCCGTAAAAATGCTATCGGTTTTCCCTTCGCTCACATCAAAAGCAAAAGGTTCTACTTCATAACGCTCTGTCGGATCGTAGGGCTTACCATAGTGTTGAATAAATTCCTCTAAAAAAGGATTCGGGCAAGCCGTATAGTAAGGCGGATCGGATAGCGCCAAAATATCCTCATCGCTACCAATCGGAAACCCTTCGATGTTACGAAAATCTGGATCTTGTAACTTCTCGCGCAACTTGTCTAGGAAATAATTGCGGCGATCGCTGTCATTAGTAAAAGTCATCCCCAAGCATTCCATAGGAAGCTCATTTTGATTAGGGCTGAGATTAAATAAACTAGGTTGATTAGAAGCAGTCATGATAACAAGTACAGATAGCAAATAGAGAGTGAAATATCGATAAATCAAAAGCGAATCGCTTATGCAGAACTCATCAAATCAATTCGCCAGATTGCTGTAGCCGTCTTTGCTAACTGCCTTTGTCGAGCCAAAATTTTCTCCTCGTTCCATTGGTCATAATGCTCCGCGATCGCCCTTGTAATCTGAAAACAACTCTCTTTGTAAGCCTCTAATTTCTCAGCATAGCTACCATTACCAAGCGATCGATTTGCCTTAGTCGCGATCGGTGTGATATTACCGAGTCGATAGATAAAACGCTCCTGATTCTGCTCACTCATATAGTTCCAAACTTCCGATGGATGCTCAGGCAAAATATGCTCTAGGTTATAGGCATTACTCTCAATCTCAAAATCCTGTCCCGACACCTGCTTCTCGATCGCAAAAAGAATATAGCGCACGATTTTGCGATTACGCGAATTTGTTGTTTTCAAATCTTTCTCCGCAAAAGCTGCCTTAAAAACAGCATCATCGGGATAAATCTCGCGTAACTCACCTAAAATTGCAGGTAAATCCGCTAAAACCCCCTCAGAAATTTTATAGGCGACTTGATTATAAATCTGCTCCTGATTTTGCGTTTGCAAATTACAAATCACGTTATAACGGAAAGAAATCATCACCACCGCTTTTAAGACTTGCCGAAATATATCGGACTTTGATGAATCAGATGACTGGGCGAATTGACGATAGCAAGCCATTAACATCGCGATCGGCTGTCGCACATTAAACATTGGTAACTTCTCTAATAGCTGACTTTCTTCCCTCTCCCAAATCAGATCGTAGGGATTTCTTAAAGCTGCATAAATGGAAGCAGAACGATCTAATTCTCGAATCAGCGCAAAAGACTGTTCTTTATTGGTAATGTGACGGCGAATCGTCTTGAATAAATCAGACTTACGCACTAGTCGATGACAACTATTCCAGTAAACACGCAAAAAGTCAGGAAAGCTCTCACTACCAAGCTCACCGACAATGCGTTCCCATCTTTCTTCTAAAACCTTTAACTCCGATTCATGGGCATTTCCTGCGGCAATAATCGAAAAGAGATGGTTTTTTAATAAATCCGTTGCCGACAACCTCACCCCACGCGCATTCAGAGTCTCAAATACCTTAAACGCATTTAGTCCATCCGTAACGGCGATCGTGGTAAAAAACAATTTGTCGGCGATCGTGTCCACCAATAGCGCCACTTCTTCGCCCACATTCTGACAACGGGCAGCAATCTTTTCCTTAAACCAGTTAAAGGATTTTCGCAATTGATGCTCTGACGCATTTAAATTTCGGACAGGCATCGGTTCCAGCGTTACCAAATAATTTTGATAAAAGCGATTGTTATGGCGATTTAGCTCTAGTTTTGACTTAGGAATCAGCGAAACGGGATCGACATAACCCACATAGCTACTTTGTAAATAGTCCTTACGCCTTTGATTTTTATCCGCATCAATGCCTTTAGCGACTAAATCCTTGAGACAAGCCAACGCTGCCAAAATCAAAATACTAATCGTGGTTAGTCTTTGCTGACCATCAATAATATCGAATTGCTTATTATTAGAAGATTGCAAAACTAAATAGCCCATATAGTGAGCAGGTTCAGGATCTTCATCAAATAGCCCTAAAATGTCTTGCCACAAATCATCCCACTCTTCCTCTGTCCAAGAATAATCACGTTGAAAGGGTGGCACATGGTACAGCAAACCATTCCCAAAAAGCTGGCGAAAGGTTTGATTAGATGTGTTGAAGTTCATGGCTGACATACTTTAATCCTGCGCGTTAATCCTGTGTGTTAGTTAACTATCCTCAATGACAATCCGAATGTTTTTCCTTTCTTTGCCCTTTAATTGTTGACTTAGATAAACCTTAAAGCGAGATTCAAACTCATCAGCAGTAATAGGCATTCCGCCATCCGTCAGTGCAGCAATCAAATCACTCGGCGCGATCGCAATTTTATTTAAACTCGATAACACCTCACTGACAGACTGTACAAATTCATTACTAACAGGGTTTGGTAATGCACTGGATGTGCAGAATGTGGTGATTATCTTTTTTCGCTTCGGCGATGACAAAAGCTCAACATTCTTTTGAGTGGTTGGGTCGTTGAGTTCACTACTTAACCGATCTGTCCAATCCATCAGAATGCGATCAAGTTGGGCATCTAAATCCTGTAAGTTTTGCTCAGCGTTAACAGTGTAAGACTCATTGCTGGGTTTAAAGCCACAATGAGGACAAAGTGGTGAGGATTGCAGATCTGAGTCAGTCAGCTTATAACATTCTTTGGTTTTTGCCAGATCGTTATCCCAACGATTGAGTTGATCGACATTGACCACTTTGATAGATGCCAAATTTCTTAAATCTTTTAAACGCGCATCTGACTGAAGTTGCTGCTTTTGCGTACTAGCCTGATTGCCAAGGCGCGATCGCACGTGGAGCGTTTGATATTCCTGAATATAATCGCGTTTGAGTTGTTGAAGTTGATTACTTAGCTGATGCGCTAACGCAGGATTCGACCTTGCCGCAGGTGAAACCACAAGGCTATATATAGATTCTTTTTGAGTTCTCCATGCCAATAACCAAGCTGAATCATGGGGCAGAATTAATTCGGCTTGGGATAAATAAGCCGCAACCTCACCAAGATCTTTCACGACATCACGCAGGCGATCGACCTCACGCAACGTATCTAATCCCGTATGTTGGAGGCTCACCGCCGTCGCATCGTACTGAAAATTCTTCAGTTTGCTAGGTGTGTTGTAATGCTGCAAAGACTCTAGAAAATCTTTAAAGCCCTTCAATCGGTTGCGATATTCCGATTGTTCTGCATCTCCAAGCACTGACTTGCCAAACAGACTGAGCTTGCCTGCTAAAACTTGTTGAGTCGTAACTACTTTTTCCAAGAGTTGCAAGGTTGCTTTGGCGATCGCTGTAGTCGCATCATCCGCAGCCTTACCACCTTGGGTAACAACTACCGCCTTACCCGTTTCTAATCCCAATAATGTACATAGTGCTTTGAGAGCATCAATGTCATAGTCCTTTGGCGGCTTAACATACTTGAAATTGATTAGTTCTTTCACCGCCGTATTTGCCAAGTCTGACAATTTCATGGCATCAAATTGTTTACCAGGAATCACCAAGGTGTAGTTGAACTCACGCACTAAAGCCGCAATCACCACTGTTACCCATTCTGGTTCTAGGCGATAGCGATCGATCTCCATGTAAGGAACGCCAAAAGCTTCTTGGATCAGTTCGTGATAGTTCAAGACCTGCCCTTGACCTTTGCCCTGTAGTAAGCTCAGCAAATGACGGGTATAGCGCGATTGTTCTGGCACAAGGCGTTCTCCATCTAGCAACTCTAATGCTGACAGCACAGCGATCGCTTGTTTCGTCCTTTTGCTTGGGTCAGCAATGCCGCGTAGGGCATCCTGTGCAGCTTGAGCGCGGTTCTCTTCTGTAATCACAACCGAGAAGGATGGATATTCAGGAGCGCGATCGCTAAACCAAGGCGATAAATCGGCGCGCCCCATGTGGCCCGAGAGCCATTGGAGCGCGAATTCGAGCAGTTGCTTGTGATCGCCTTGGAGTGGTGGGGGCAGTGACAGGACATCATGGTTGTCGACTTCGGCGGTGATCAACTCCTGGAACTTGAACGTGTGCTGCCAGGAGCTTGAGGGGATCGCGCTCCAGGAATGGCCGGCGACCGGTGATCATTTCATAGACGCGAACCATCCGAAACTTGCGGACCAGGAAGCGCTATGACTTTGATCGCCACTGGAGGGTCCAGCCGTCCATCACGCCCCAGAAAAACCCGGCCCATCCCGCCTCGCCCCAGCTCGCCTTCGAGAACGTAACGCTCTTGGAGCAAACGGCCGGGGGCAAACCCGACGCTGAAGCTCCTCTGCGCTCCTGGGTCCACTAACGGTCGGCAATCGCCGATCGGCGACGCAACCACAAACGTGGTGAAGTGAAAATCTGGGCTGAGTTCAGTTACGGAGCTCTCTCGATAGGATTTCACCGACCGAACACTGCGAACAGCTCGCGCACTTCCGCGTTCACATCCTCGGTCCTCAACGGTGCGGGCAATTTCCTTCAAGAGCAGACCTCGATATTCGGCCCGCAACCTGGAGACCGCCACGCGGATGGCCCCTTCGCTCATTCCCAGTCGGGCCGCGACCCGCGCGTGGTCGCCGCGTTGGGCATCGCCTGTGAGGTAGGGTGTGAGCGCCTCGAAAAGATCGGCCTTGCCATCCGCGACGCAGGCTTCCTTCAACCGTGCCAAGGTTTGCTCGATCACGATGTAAGCCCAACGCCGCTCGAACACGCGCGCCGGGTCCTGGATGTCCACGGGCTCCAAACCATAACGCCCCTCCGCCGTCACCTCGTCGATCGAAAGCAGAGGTTGCTGGGGCGAACGAGAACGGTCCCAGTCCGCCCGATTGGCGGCATAGTGCTTCAGACATGCCAGGAGAAAGCTGCGGAAACGAGCCTGGCCGGATCGGCGGACTTGGCCCGGCTTTACCTTGGCCAGCAGATGAACGAAGAATCCCTGGACCAAATCCTGGGCGTCGTGCGGGCTGCGGCCGCTGCGTCTGAGAAAGGCATAGAGCGGATACCAATAAGCGCGGCACAGTTCCTCCAAGGCTTGATCGGCGCCATCGGCTTGGCGGTCGGCGGCCGCGAGCACCAGCGTCCAGTGTGTTTGCGCGAATTGCGCTTCGGTCCCGGCTCCTGGTTGACCAACATTTTCTTCCGTGGCGTCACTCGCCTGGATTTGCATTCGAGCGGCCTCACCCAGGCAAGACCATTGTCCTCCGCCCAATCCCTGGCCAGACTCGATGACTTGGCCGGTGCCGGAAACCATGTTCCGCCAAGCCCTTCCGTTGCACGGCAGTAGCCTACCGCGAACAGAAACCTTCAATCAGTTGATCAGCGTGCTCGAACGGCGCGGGAAATCCAATGAGGCCAGGGAACTCTCCGAACGGGAAGCGGTGGAAAAGCGGGACTTGTTTGGCAAGGAACAAACTTGGCAGAAGCTCGCAGGTGATCGGCAGAGCCTTGGCGTGACGTTCTTGCGCCACGGCGATTTTGCACAGGCGGAACTGTTGCACCGGCAGGCGCTGCAAATCGCCCGGAAACATTGGAAGGATTGGCATCTCGCCGATGCTCAGACCTGCTTGAGTTGGACCTTGGTGAGAGCAGCCGCCGACGACCCGTCTTCGTCTCAGCAAAGCCGGCTCGTTAAGCTCTTGGAAGCGGAACTCCTCGCCAAAGAAGCTGGCCAGATCCTCTTTAAGGACAAGACCGCTGAAGTTCGATCAAGACGTGCCGTGCTTGTTTGCATGGTTCGCCTCTATGAGGTCTTTGACCGCCATGCCCCCGACAAGGGCCACCGCGAGCGAGCCAGCCAGTGGGAGCGCAGGCTCGAGACCTTCGATCGGGAATCCGCGGAGGGAAAACCCTGACATGGTTATGCCTCTGACCAGCAAATTCGAAACGGCAAACGGAGGACCAGGAGGGAGCCTTTGACGCGGGCGTGCAGGAAACCCGGTGGCGCTTGAACCGAATCGTGGGGCAAGTCCTGGTTCAAACTTGTCACCTCAGGGCCGGGAAGAAATCGTGAGGGGGACTCTGCAAACGTACGCGCGGGACCGTGCAAGGAGGAATGCATTCGTGATTTGGCCTGTTCGGCCGAGCTCAATTTCGTGGACGTCGGCGTCTGCAGACATGGCTCAACGCGTCAGCGAGCCCGCCCCCGCGCTTCTGCTCACGCTGCTCCTGGCGTCTACACACGGCACCGGGGGGGTGGGCCTTCGGGGCCGCTCACTTCATGTACCCGAACGGCCACGCCGGTGAGGTGGCCTGGTCATCGGAGGGGTCCTCATGCTCGGCGCCGAACGCTGGCTCAAAGGGCGTCCACTCAAGAACGAAATCTCCTGGACTCTCGCCGCTGCCATCGGCGCCGCTCAACTCGTCGCGGCGATCTTTCCGGGCACTTCCCGCTCGGGTGCGACCATCGTCATGGCTTTGCTGTTCGGGTTGCAGCGTCCGCTGGCCACCGAGTTCTCCTTTCTTCTGGGGGTGCCAACTCTGCTGGCCGCGGGCGGCCTGCAAATCGTCGGCAACCTGCGATCCAACGAACCGCATGAGGAGTGGGCCCTGATCGCCTTGGGCACTCGCGGGAACCTTCACAGCCTTTGTGGCCGTCAAATGGCTGATTCGATATGTCCAGTCCAACACCTTCAATGCCTTCGGCTGGTCTGCGTCGCGGCCGGCTTGTTCCTGATCGCCCTGGGCTGGCTCGACCGAGGCTGACCTTCCTAATCTTGGCCTGTCACCTCTGCCGCTGGGAATTTGCGGAGCGGGTGGTCGAGATGGAATTGAGCGTCTCGGATTCCCATTCGGGTCGAAATGGTGGACCGGCGCTGATGGCGCGGCTTTGGTGTGATTCTGGATGCGCTGGTGGTTACTTCCGCATCGGCACCACCTTGGCGGGCTTGCACTTCTTCAACTCTTTCTTGCCGCGCTGCTCGTCCACCACCTCGAGGTCGGTGCGGGCCACCCACACGCCTTGCGGACGTTCTGCAACACGTAGTGAATCGAGCCGGGCCGCACCGGCAGGCTGACGCGGCTGGTGTTCTCGGTCGTGCTGGATACGATAACATCGCCCGGCTCGCGCTCCCAGCACAGGTAACCTTTGGCGCCCGTGCTGCCGATGGGATTGCCGCCATCGGACACGCTCATGGAGATGGAGTAGCCAAGGGAGGAAGGTCTCATCGCGTAGACGCGCCGCTTTGGCCGGATCGGCCACAGCTTTGGTTTGGTGGGCATCGGAACGAACTGTTGTTGCAGGCGCAGCCCGCCAGGAAAAGCGCGGCGGCGCAGCCGGCCAGAGCGAGGATTGGTTTCATAAGCGTTCGCGTTGGAACTGGTCAACTGGGTTGGGGATTATTTTGGTTGGTCGGTGGCGGGGCCGAAATCGAAGTAAATCTTCCCTGGAATCCTGTCGTCCTTGATGCTGAACGCGCCGGTCTTGAAAATCTTGGTCTGCGGGAACTGACCCTGGCGCGGCGGGTAGCCTCGCACGACGTATTCGTCGTCGCCGAAATTGTGGAATGTCCCGTCCTTGTCGCCGAAAACCTTGACGGTGAGCGGGGCGGTGCCAACGATCTGATTGTTAACTTCGATCCTGGCTCCCGGCTCGCTTGCTTCGATGCCAATGTTGTAGGCAATGGTGCCGTGAGCCCTCAACACCCGACTGTTCGGTCGTGGAGCAACCCGCCAGTGCGAGCGCCGCAAGGGAGGTGAAGATCAATCGAGGATTCATGTGGGGGATGGGGTTCACTTGGTTGTCGACATTCGTTGCACGGTCAACCTCAAATCTCCGGTCTCTTCCCTAGGCACGCCCGGCTTTTTTCCTTAAGGATGCGGTGGCTTCAAGCATTCACCCGCTTGTCAACGAAAGTGTTTGGAGTTGTCCGCCTCACCAGGGCCATCTACATATGGACCCATGAATCGTCTTCTTGCCACCCTGTTCGTTCTGGCCTGCATCTCGCTCCCCGCCCAAGACCTCTCCCAGCAATGGAGCGTCTCGACCAGGGCCGGCAACGGCCAGCCCGCCTTTGCCGGGGACGGCGGCCCCGCTCTTCAGGCCCAGCTCAACAACCCATTCGGTCTTGTCCGAGGCCCCGACGGCTCCCTCTATGTTTGCGACACGGGCAATCATCGCATCCGAAAAATATCGCCTGACGGCCGGATTGCGACCGTGGCGGGCACCGGCAAGCAAGGTTACGGCGGGGACGGAGGGCCAGCCCTGCAAGCGGAGCTGAACGAGCCTTACGAAGTTCGCTTCGATCAAGCGGGGCATTGTTTCTCGTCGAGATGCGCAATCATCTCGTCCGGCGTGTCGACCGCGCCACCGGACGCATTTCCACCGTGGCGGGGACCGGGCAGCCCAGCTTCCAGGCGACGGCGGCCCGGCGGTTCAAGCCACGCTGCGCCAGCCGCACAGCATCCAGTTCGGCCGCCGCAAAGACGACATGGTCAAAGAACTCGCCGATTTCATCGGATAGAAACTGGCAGTGGTGCCGCTGATTGGGTGGGTCGCCAGGCAACTAGACCACCCGGTTGACGCCTTGCCATCCGCACGCCACACACAAGGAGCCTGATGCGCCTCTACCGTCAGGGCGATTCGGGAGAAGCAGTCCGTGATATCCAGCAGCGGCTAACCGGACTCGGTTTCGACTTCGCTCCCGACCCTCCTGGCGAATACCTTGGCGGCACCGCCCAAGCTGTAAAAAACTTCCAGGTGGCCCGGTGGTCTGGATCTTGATGGCCTCGTCGGCTCGGACACCTGGCGGAGCCTGTACGAGGCCAGCTACCAGCTCGGCGATCGTATCCTTTACCGACGCAGCCCGATGTTGCGAGGCGACGACGTCGAGGAGCTCCAGCGTCGCCTCAACGACCTCGGGTTCGACGCGGATAAGGTCGACGGCGTATTTGGGCCGCACACCCATCAAGCCTTGCTGGACTTCCAGTCCAATCGAGGTATGGCCGAGGACGGTGTGGCCGGTCCGCTCGTGGTTCGTGAACTCACCGCCATCCGGCGGGGTGCCCCACAAGCGGGTCGCGAGCGAGTTCGAGAACGCGAGTGGCTTCGTGCTTTGCCGACTACGTTGGTCGGGGCGCGGATCTTCATCGACCCAGCCGCCCAGGAAGGTCCGGCCGCCGACGAACTATGGCGTCTGGCAACCAGCTTGGCTGTTTTCTTCCAGAAATTAGGTGCTCTCCCCTGCTTTCTCGCAGTGTCGACGTGTATCCCCCGGCTCCTATAAGGGCGCGCCGGGCGAACCGATTAGCGAGCGCACCTGAGCGTCTGTCTCGCCAACGCAGACCAGGACCCCGAATGTGTCTATTTCTTCGAGTCTGACCTGGCCCGATCTGAGGCAGGTAGCCTGCTGGCCGAATGTGTCGCCAACCGCCTGGGGCTGCCGACCGGGGGTCGGGCGTCGGCGATGCTTCGGGGGACAAGGTCGCCGGCGATCGTCACCTCCGCTGCGCTCGACGAGAAGGCCGCGGAGACCATCGGGCAAGGCGTCGTGGACTTTTTTGCCTGCGCAGCCGGCAATTCGGAGCGTAACCCGGTTACTCGTAAAACACCCGGTAGATCCGCTCCAGGTCGGCAACCGAACTATAAGAAATCATGATCTTTCCCCGACTGGCGGACCCGTGTTTGATCGCCACCGGAGTCCCCAGGCGTTCACCGAGTCGCTGTTCGAGTTCGATGATCGCCACCGGCCGAAGTGGCTTCTCGGTCGGCTCGCTCTTCGGAGTGTTTTCGGACCGAGTCCTGACTGCGTCCTCCACTTGACGCACCGACCACCCCTCGGCTGCCGCCCGATGCCCGATGTGTTCGGCATAGGCCAGGTCGTCGAGTCCGACGAGGGCCCGGGCGTGACCTGCCGACAATTCGCCCCGCTCGACCATTCCCTGAATGGCGGCCGGCAGGGTAAGCAGGCGCAACGCGTTAAGACCGCCGATCGACTCTTGGCGACCCGATCGCCGATCTCCTGGTGAGTTAATCCGAAAATCTTCCAGGAGCTGTTTGTAGGCAACTGCCTCTTCCAACGGTCGGAGGTCCTCGCGTTGCAGGTTCTCGATGAGTGCCGAGGTGAGCGAAACCTCGTCGCCGTCCACGGTCCGGATTACTACCGGTACTTCGTCCAGCCCGACGTCACGCGCGGCCCGTAGCCGCCGCTCCCCTGCCACCAACATGTACGTTCCGTCTTCTGCCGGGCGAACCACCAACGGCTGCAGAATCCCGACCTCAAGGATGGAGGCGGCCAACGCGGCCAGCCGCTCCGGGTCAAACGACGAGCGCGGCTGTTGCGGGTTGGGAACGATGGACCCGACAGGGACAAGCGCGAAATCCGTTGGCGGTTGTTCGTCTACGTGGGGGATGAGTGCTTCGAGTCCCCTACCAAGCCCTGTGCGTCGTGTGCCCATGTCGTCGGTTACTCCTTGTTGTGTCTCGCCAGAAATTCGCGGCCCAGCTCGCGGCAGGCGATCGCACCCCGGCTCATCGGATCGAACGCTTCGATCGGCTCACCATACGAGGGGGCCTGGGCGAACTGCCGCCCGCCTTTCGCAAGCCCGGACCATAGCCCGCCCCCGCAACCACCCGCAAGCCTTACCCCCAAACCCTTCACCCCCGCCGCCGCGCCACCACCGGCCCACCGCCCTGCGCCGCGATCCGCGCCACAGTCGCGGCAATCCCCTCATGGCGCACATCCATGCTGTGCCCGTTGGCGTGGATCAGCCGATCCTCATCCACCACCATCGCCACATGCCCCTTCCAGAAGATCAGGTCGCCCCGCCGCAACGCCTCAGCCTCTGCCAGCGCCGCGCCCAAACCCTGCTGCATGTCACTGTCGCCCGGACAGTCCCGCCCACAGGCCAGCCACGCCGCCTGCACCAAACCCGAACAATCAATCCCGTCCCGGCTGTTCCCCCCCCACAAATAGGGCGTGCCCAGAAACATCTCTGCCACCGCCACCGGGTCATCAAACCCGTCACGCACCTGCCGCAGATGCACCGATGGCACAAATCCCCCCGCCACCCGCGCCCATTTCCCGTCATCCTCCAGCACCGCCAACCGCGCCCCAAAGGGCAGCGCCGCTAACTCGCGCGCCTGAACACGCGGTTCGGGGTAAAGATGCGTGCCGACAGCGGCCACCCAATGCGACGGCACCACCGCAGGCCCCACCGCCCCGGCCATCAGCCAGCCGCAATAGCCGTCCTTGCCCATCTGCACGAACACATCACCGTCGCGCCGCTCAATCACCACCAGCGCGTCGCCCAGCACCACCTGCCGGTCCCGCGCCCCGCCCGGACTGGCGCACAAATCGGCCAACGGCACCGCCACCGCCCCGGCCTCGCCGCTTACAAAACCATCCGCCTCCACCACCCCGCGCAGGCTGTCCAACGCCACCCGTCCGGAAAAGGCCGTCAGCCGCCGATCCACCGTCACAGCCCCAGCATGGCGGGCAACCCGCAGATCATCGCCCGCGCCCCCTGCCCGACGCCACCCTTCGGCCGCCCCGGCGCATCGCTCGGCGTGTGGCCATAGATGTCGAAATGCACATAGCGCGGATGATCCGCAAATCGCCGCAGGAACAGCGCCGCCGTGATCGACCCGGCAAAGCCAAAGCCCGGCGCATTGTCCAGATCGGCAATCCCCGGTTCGATCACCGCCTCATAGGCGTCATGGAACGGCAACCGCCAGACCGGATCGAACCCCGCCACCGCCCCGGCCTCCAGCGCCGCCACGATCCCGGCATCATCGCTGTAATAGGGCGCAAGATCCGGCCCCACCGCCACCCGCGCCGCCCCGGTCAGCGTGGCCATCGACACCAGCACATCGCAAGGTTCTTCCCCCGCCCAGGCCAGCGCATCGCCCAACACCAGCCGCCCCTCGGCATCGGTGTCATTCACCTCCACCGTCAATCCCTTCCGGCTGGTCAGAATATCCTTCGGCTTCAACGCATTGCCAGACACCACATTCTCCACCGCAGGCACGATCACCCGCAACCGCAACGGCAGACCCAATTCCATGATCATCTGCGCCAGCCCCATCACCGTGGCGGCGCCACCCATGTCCTTCTTCATCAGGTTCATGCCCGATGACGGCTTCAGGTTCAGCCCCCCGGTATCGAAACACACACCCTTGCCCACCAACGTCAAAAGCGGCCCCGCCTTCCCCCAGCGCAGTTCCATGATGCGCGGCGCGCGGGGGCTGGCCCGTCCCACGGCATGCACCATGGGAAAGCCTTCGGTCAGCAGGTCGTCGCCACGCACCACCGCCACCTGCGCACCAAACCGCCCCCCCAGCGCCACGAAGGCCGCCTCCAACTCCCCCGGCCCCATATCCTGCGCCGGCGTGTTGATCAGGTCGCGCGTCAGAAACTCGGCCCGCGCCATCGCAATCATGCGCGCGGCATCCACCCCTTCGGGGCAAATCAGCAAGGCGGCATCCTCGGACACGGGCTTGCGATAGCGGCCAAAACGATATTGGGTCAGCAGCCAGCCCAGCGCCGCCTCTTCCCGCTCGGCCTGGGACAGATGCCCCTTCCATCCGCCACGCCCCGGCAGGCAAGCCCGCCACGGCCCGCGCCAAACCGAACCGCATCCGCCGCCGCGCCTTGGCCGTGCCATACCCCACCACAGCCCCGGCCAACCCACCGCCTGCGGCGGGCAACAGCCGCACCTCGCCCAGATCGCCCTTGAAACCGGTCGCATGCAACCAGCCCCCGGCCTCGGCACCCAATTGCACCCTGATGGCGTCCAGCTCATCGGCGGCCACCACATGCAACGGCAGCGCGGCCATTGCAGGATCGGCAAAACGGGGTGTCAGGTAGGGCAGCGCAACATCGGTCATGGCAAGGCGTCCAAAGGTGGTTTCCGCCCGAACCCTAAGAACGCCGCCCCCGCGCCGCAAGGGCAGTCACAGCCGTTCCCGCACAAGCACCCAACGCCAAGCCCCATCCGGTGCCCGCACAACACCCTGTATTCCCCCACCCCAACGCACCCCACCCCAACGCACCGATTTGGCTGACCACGCAACGCCAAAGGCCGGCCAAACGCTGCAAGCACCGTGTCCGCCCCAGCCAAAACGCACAGGCCAAACGCACAGGCCAAAACGCACAGGCCAAAACGCACGGCCCACCCCCGCCCCTGACTCCAACGCCTACCTCGAAAACCTGTAAAACGCGCACATAGCCCGCACTGAACGCTCAAAACGGCCACCCGGATCGGCCACCCCGGCACCCACAGCCACCACCTTGCCCCAAAAGCACCGCAGCCCGTTCAATGCCCCCCAAGGCCCGGTCGCCCAAATGAAACCGGCACTCCGCCCCCCACACGGCACCCTGTAAACTGCGCATGCACCAATCATGGCACCACGCAAAGCCCGCGCCTTGGGCCGTCACGCCGGATGCACCCCCAACTGTGCCGCCCCGATCACCGCACCAGCGACCGCTCCGCCACCCGCATGAACCGTGCCCAAACGGCGGCAAAGGCCGTCGCATCGCCGCGCAGCAGAACCGCCCGCGCATCATCGGCCACCTGCGCAAGACTGACCATGCCCACACCCGACGCCATCGCCTGCACCCGCTTCAACGCGCGCGGCAGCGGCTCCAACTCATGGCGGTCCACCTGCGCGCTCATCACCGTGACGGCCATCGCCAATTCGCCAACCGCCCGCGACACCAGCTTTGTGCCGGGGTCCGGCCCCAGCCGATCCAGGATCGCCAGCACCGCCCCTGCATTCTCATCCACCCGCTCTTGCGGGTGCAAGGTCACCACCCTGCCCGCCATCTCTTTCCCCGTTCACATCACACCCGCCCCCAGCATGTTTCATGCCACTGAACGAAAGGTTGCCGTCCAAGGAAATAAACACTCGAATTTTCCTATACTTCGTCCTACCAAGGCGCGCAGAACCACCGCAAAGGGTTGCCCCATGCAACAGGCCCGGCCGCTTCCCGCCTATCTGATCAGCCGTTTCCACGGCTGGCGCGCCACCAGCTATCAGGACAACAAGGCCTGGTTCCGCCGCCTCGCCGCCAGCGGACAGCACCCCCGCGCCATGGTGATCTCCTGCTGCGACTCGCGCGTTCACGTCACCTCGATCTTCGGCGCGGACGAAGGTGAATTCTTCATCCACCGCAACGTCGCCAACCTCGTGCCGCCCTATAACCCGGACGGCGAATATCACGGCACCTCGGCGGCGGTGGAATATGCCGTCACCTCGCTGGGCGTGGCCCATATCGTGGTGCTGGGCCATTCCAACTGTGGCGGCGTAAAGGGCTGCCACGATATGTGTTCGGGCCACGCCCCGGAGTTGGAGATGAAATCCTCCTTCGTTGGCCGCTGGATGGATATCCTGCGCCCCGGCTACGAACGCATCACCCTGACCAAACCCGCAGACCCGCTCCGCGCGCTGGAAAAGGAAGCGGTCCTCGTCAGCCTGGAAAACCTGATGACCTTCCCCTTCGTCCGCAGCGCGGTGGAAGATGACCGCCTGACCCTGCACGGTCTGTGGACGGATACGGGCGAAGGCGGCCTCGAACAATACGATCCCGCCCGCACGGAATTCGTCCCGGTCTAGGCCCCCGGCGCAGCCCGCCTCTGCCCCTTCACCTTGGACCAAATACCCTTCTGCCGCCCACGCGCCCACGCCACATCAGCCACCGACACGCGCGGCAGGCACTTTCCCGCAGCGCAACATCTTCACAGCGCCGTGATCCACCCTATATTGCCCGCCAACCAACAGGGGGCAGACCATGCAAGACATCCTGGCACTTGCCGGTGCCAACCTGCTCACCCCCATGATCCTGTGCTTCGCGCTGGGTCTCGCCGCCGCCCTCGCCCGCTCCGAACTCACCGTGCCAGAGGCCGCCGCCAAGGCACTGTCGATCTATCTCCTTTTCGCCATCGGCTTCAAAGGCGGCGTGTCCGTGGCCGATCACGGGCTTGACGCCACCCTCCTCGCCGCCCTGGTGGCGGGCATCATCCTGTCCTTCGCGCTGCCCTTCGCGGCCTTCGCCCTGCTCAAGACGCTCACCCGCCTGTCGGTCACCGATGCCGCCGCCGTGGCCGCGCATTACGGATCGATCTCCATCGTCACCTTCGTCACCGCCACCTCCGTCCTGCAATCGCAGGGCATCGCGTCCGAGGGTTACATGGTCGCCGTCGCCGCCGCGATGGAGGCACCGGCCATCATCTCCGCCCTCTTCATCGTCACCCGCGCAGGCGGCAAATCCGAAGGCATGGATGCCGAACTGTGGCGCGAAATCCTGCTGAACGGCTCCATCGTCCTGCTGATCGGCTCCTTCGCCATCGGCATGGTCACCGGGGCCGATGGCATGGCCCGGATCGAAAGCTTCATCGTCTCGCCCTTCCAGGGCGTGCTGTGCCTGTTCCTGCTGGACATGGGCCTCGTCGCCGGGCGCGGCCTGCGCGACGCGCGCGGCATCCTCACCCCCGGCGTGCTGGCCTTCGGCCTTCTGATGCCGGTGATCGGCGCCGCCGCCGGCCTTGCCGCCGCGCTGGCCCTCGGCCTGTCGCCGGGCGGCACCGCGCTGATGATGACGCTGGCCGCCTCGGCCTCCTACATCGCCGTGCCCGCCGCCATGCGCGTGGCCCTGCCTGACGGCGAACCCGTCGATCTACCTCACCCTCTCGCTCGGGATCACCTTCCCGTTCAACCTGACCCTCGGCATCCCGGCCTATGTCGCCGTGGCCACCGCCCTAACCGGAGGCTGACATGCAAACCCATCAGGCCAAGCGCGTCGAAATCATCATCGAAGCCCCGATGGAACGCCGCCTGACCGACGCGCTCACCCGCGCAGGCGTCACCGGCTTCACCGTGCTGCCCGTCCTCGGCGGATCAGGCCGATCCGGCCACTGGACACGCGAAGGCCAGGTGGGTCGTGCCGGCATGGTCGCCGTGATCTGCCTGATCCGCCCCGAACGGCTCGACACCCTGCTCGACGCCGCCTTCGCCGTGGTCGAACGCCATATCGGCGTGGTCAGCGTCACCGATACCCAGGTGCTGCGCGCCGAACGGTTCTGAAAGCGGTCCGGGTGCAAGCACCCACCTTGCCCCTTCATCTTGGCAAAAATACTCTCAGGGGGTGAATGGCCGCGCGGCACGCGCGCACAGAGGGGGCGGAACGCCCCCTGAACCCGAAGGCAAAGCGCGAAGGCGCGCAGCCGACTAAAAAGACTTGCGGCGGCACGCCGCGCCGTCGGATCACCGCGATCCGCCTGCTCGCCGGATCAGCCCGCCTGACAGACCGACGTCGGTTCCCGGTCGGCGCGGCGCTCACCGTCGCGCCGTGCATCCGCCACATCCAGACAAAAGGGCCGCCCCAACCGGGACGGCCCCTGTTCACGGATCACGGCCGCGATCAGCCCTTCTTCAGGCAGCGGCTTCCCAGCACTTCGGCAATCTGCACCGCGTTCAGCGCCGCACCCTTGCGCAGGTTGTCCGACACGCACCACAGGTTCAGCCCGTTCTCGATCGTGCTGTCCTGCCGGATGCGGCTGATATAGGTGGCATATTCGCCCACGCATTCGACGGGCGTGATGTAGCCACCGGGTTCGCGCTTGTCGATCACCAGCACACCGGGCGCTTCGCGCAGGATGTCGGTCGCTTCTTCCCAGTCAAGGAAATCCTCGAACTCGATGTTGATCGCTTCCGAATGGCCCACGAAGACCGGCACCCGCACGCAGGTCGCCGTCACCTTGATCTTGGGATCAAGGATCTTCTTGGTCTCCGCCACCATCTTCCATTCTTCCTTGGTCTCGCCGGAATCAAGGAACACGTCGATCTGCGGGATCACGTTGAACGCGATCTGCTTGGGGTACACCTTCGGGGCCACTTCCTGACCGGGCACGAAGATGCCCTTGGTCTGGTTCCACAGCTCGTCCATCGCTTCCTTGCCGGTGCCCGACACGGATTGATAGGTGGCAACCACCACCCGCTTGATCCGCGCGCGGTCATGCAGCGGCTTCAGCGCCACCACCATCTGCGCGGTCGAACAGTTGGGGTTGGCGATGATCATCTTGTTCTTGTAGCGCACCACGTCATCCGCGTTCACTTCCGGCACGATCAGCGGAATATCCGGGTCATAGCGATAGAGCGACGAATTATCGATCACCACACAGCCCTGCGAAGCCGCCCGCGGCGCGTAGATCTTGGTCGCATCCGACCCGATGGCAAACAGCGCAATATCCCAGCCGGTGAAATCGAACGTGTCCAGATCCAGGGTTTTCAAAGTTCGGTCGCCAAAGCTGACCTCTGTCCCCAGCGATTTGCGCGACGCCAGCGCCGCAATCTCATCCACCGGAAACTCGCGCTCGGCGAGGATGTTCAGCATCTCTTTGCCAACGTTGCCCGTGGCACCGACGACAACGACCTTGTAGCCCATCGGGGTTCTCCTTGTACCCGTCCTCTTCAATCAAAGACGGGGCCTGTTAGCGCAATGCAGCAAGGCGTGAAAGCGGATTCCGCCTGCACCCCCGAAAGCGTCAGTCGGTGCGATCCTGCGAAAACAGGTAAACCGCCAACCCCGCCGCCAGCAGCACGGCAAAGAACAGGAACAGCCCCTGATAAGGCACCGCCGCCCCGCCGCCCGCCGCCGCCAGCCCGGCATGGATACGCCCCGTGGCAACCTGCGTCAGCCCGGCCGCCCCGATGCCGAACAGGTTCAGCAGCGTCACCCCCCGCCCCACCAGATGCGGCGGCAAGAACGCCCGGCCATGCGCGATCACCATCGGAAAGGACGCGCCAAAGAACCCCAGCGCCGACAACAGCGCCAGCGTCACCCATCCCCCCGGCCTCTGGCACCGCCCAAAGCGCCACAAGGCAGGCCAGCACCACCAGGCATTGCCCCCCAGAATCAGCCATTTCCGCGTCCCCAGCAGCCGGTCCAGCGGGCCATAGGCAAAATTGCCCGCCACCATCGCCCCCCCCATCACCAGCGTCGCCATCCCGATCGCCGCCGCATCCGCGCCGAAGACATCGGCATAATAAGGCCCCACCCACAGCCCGCGCAGCCCCGCCGCCGGCGCATAGCACACCGCCATCATCACCAGCACCGGCCACAGCGCCCGCATCCGCAGCAGGTTCATCACCGACCCGCCCCCCGCGCCCTCCACCTTTGGCGGATCGCGCACCACCACCAGCAACGCCAGCGCCACCACCCCCGTCACCGCCGCCATCCCCCACAAGGTCAGCCGCCAGCCGAAACGTCTCGACCACCGCCGCCAAAGGCAGGCTCGACGCGATGTTCCCCAGACTGCCGATCCCGATCATCACCCCGGCCAACGTGCCGAACACCGCCGCCGAATAGGTCCGCGCAAAGATGTAGATAGGCCGCCATCAGCACCGGCGCACAGCCCACCCCGATCAACGCCATCGCCAGCGATCACCGACGCCCGGCCCGTTGCGCCATCGCGAACACCGCCGCCCCGCCCGCGCCCCCGATCCCCAGCAGCACCGCCGCCGTCAGCCGTGGCCCGATCCGGTCCAGCGCCCAGCCCACCGGAATCTGCGCCGCGCAAAGGCCAGAAACCACACCCCCGACGCCGCCGCCAGATCATCGGCCCCCGCCCCGATCTCTGCGCTCCAGCACCGGCGCCAGCACCGCCAGAAACGCCCGGTAGAACTGGCTCAGGACATAAGCCGCCACCAGCGCCGCAATTCCCGCTCTCATTGCGATCATCCTCCACCCGGCGCGCTTACTGCCAATCCCCCCCGCCCAGCGCAACCCACCCCGCAACCCGCTTGCCACAGCACCCCACGCCCCTGCACACTCCCCCCATGTCAAAGGAGTGCTCCCATGTTCCGTGCCCCCCTCGCCGCCCTCCTCCTTCTCGCCGCCCCCGCGCTTGCCAATGATGGCTTCGGCGGCCTCTCTGCCACCGGCCTGCATTTCGCCCAGACCAACGCGGTGGCGATGGAAACCGAAGACCTCTTCATCGGCCTCGACCGCATCCGCGTGGCCTATACCTTCCGCAATCTCACCGATCAGGACGTCACGGGTGAGGTGATCTTCCCCCTCCCCCCGATCCCGCTTCAGGCGCTGGTGAACAGCGATTTCAACCTGCCCGAAGACCGCGCCAACCTCGTGGCCTTCACCGCCACCGTGGCGGGCCAATCCGTCACCCCGCAGATCGACCGCATCGCCGTGATCGAACCCCCGTGGGACGAAAACCGCCCCCTCTCCAACCAATACGACACCCCCGGTCAGGACGTCACCGCCACCCTCGCCCGCCTTGGCATCCCCCTCACGATTGATGCCTATGCCCTGTCGCCGCTCCTCCTGTCGCTGCCCGACACGGCCAAGGCCGAACTCCAAACCGCCGGCCTTGCCGAATTCCACGAAGGCGACGCCGCCAACGGCTTCCCGGCCGAGGCATGGCCGCTCTGGTCCATCATCCTGCGCTATCACTGGACGCAAACCTTCCCGGCGGGCGAAACCCTCACCGTCTCGCATGAATATGAAAACCGCCCGCCCGGCGGCCTGTTCGGCTGGGCTGCACCCACCACAGAACGCATGGGAACAGGACTTTCAGGCCCGCTACTGCATCGACGATGGCACTTCACGCGCCATCGCCAAACGGCTTGGCCCCGATGGCTACGGCATCGCCTACAATCTGGCCTATGTCCTGCGCACCGCAAATTCATGGGCCGGCCCCATCGGCCAATTCCGCCTGACGCTGGACAAAGGCGCCGCGCAAAACGTCATCTCGCTTTGCGCCAGCGGTGTCACCAAAACCGGCCCCACCACCTTTGTGATCGAGAAACAGAATTACACCCCCGACCGCGATCTTGAGATTCTGATCGTCACCCCGCCCCCCGGATAGGGCAAAGGGTCACGCCGCCAGCGGCGCACGCACCTCGCGCTCCTTCACCGGCAGATGGACGATGGCCGAAAACGCGCCCACCCCCACCCCGATCCACCAGACCAGCGTATAGCCCCCGGTCATGTCATACATCATCCCGCCCAGCCAGACGCCTAGAAACCCGCCGATCTGGTGGCTCAGAAACACCACGCCATACAGCGTGCCCATATAGCGCAGCCCGTAAAGATGGGCGACCAACCCGCTCGTCAGCGGAACGGTGGCCAACCACAGCGCCCCCATCACGGCGGAAAAGATCAGCACGCTTTCCGGCGTGATCGGCAACAGGATGAACACCGCCGCCGTGATGGTGCGCAGGGTATAGATGCCCGACCAGCAGATATTTCTTGGTGTAACGCTTGCCCAACCACCCGGCCGACAAGCTGTCCCGATGATGTTGAACAACCCGATCACCGCAATCGACACCGCCCCCAGCGCCGATGTCGTGCCAATCCCCATCGCGGCGATCATGCTGCCGGGATCAATCGGCCCGCACAGCTCGGTCACAAAGGCCGGGAAATGCGCGGTGATAAAGGCCAGTTGATAGCCGCAGGAAAAGAACCCCACAAAGATCAGCGTAAAAGACGGGTCTTTGAACGCCCGCTTCAACACCACGCCCATGCTTTCCTCAAGCTCGGCCTTGGTGGCCACCTTGGGCGACCGAAGGAAGGGCAGCCCAAACAGCGTGCCCAGCACCACAACGGAAAAGATGATGAACACTTCCTGCCAGCTATAGGATTGCAGCAGACTACTCTGCCACCGGCGCCCCGAACACCTGCCCCGCCGACCCCGCCGCCGTGGCAATGCCCAAAGCCATCGACCGGTTCTCTGCACTCGCGGCCCGGCCCACGATGGCCAGCACCACGCCAAAGCCCGTCCCTGCGATCCCGAAACCGACAAGAATTTCCAAAAGCTGCATCTGCCCAGGCGTGATGGCAAAGGCCGTCAACACCAGCCCCGCCGCATACATCAACGCCCCCACCACAATCGCCTTGCGATCCCCGAACCGCTCGGCGACCGCACCAAACAGCGGCTGCCCGATCCCCCAGGCCAGGTTCTGAATGGCGATGGCCAGCGAAAACTCCGCCCGCGCCCAGCCGAATTCCTCGGCAATCGGAATCTGGAACACGCCAAAACTCGCGCGGATGGAAAAACCCAGCATCAGGATGAAACACCCGGCAATCAGAACCGGGGTTATCAGGGGGGCTTTGCTTGTCATGGGGTCCACCTTGCTTAATCTGCAATCTTCTCTGCCCGCCCCGCCAGAAGGTCAAATACTGATTTGTGATGCAGACAATTCGCAACCGCTGTCACGCCGGTCCACGCCCCTTCCCTTTTCTGACCCCGCCCATTCATCTTGGCCCAAATACCCAAATCCACCCTCCCCCCAAAGCACAGGCCACGGGCCAAGGCACCCCCGCATCCACGCACCCTGCACCCCAAATCCCGCTCCAGTCTCTCGACATTTGTATGCACGCCCGTCTGCACTGGCGTGCTGCACCAACGTCTGCACAGCCCGCACGGCCTTTCCCTCTGTCAATCAACGCCTTGACCCGCTAGCACTGTCGTAAGGCAGTAAAAAACGGGGCGTGTATGTCTGCATCGGATTGGTGGAAAGGTGCCGTCACCTATCAGGTCTATCCCCGCTCTTTTCAGGACACGAATGGCGACGGGATCGGCGATATTCCGGGCATCACCCGCCGCCTGCCTTACATCGCGGATCTCGGCGTCGATGCCATCTGGCTCTCGCCGGTCTTCACCTCGCCGATGCTGGACATGGGCTATGATGTCTCGGATTACACCGACATCGACCCCACCTTCGGCACCCTGTCAGATTTCACGCAACTGATTGAAAAAGCTCATGACCTTGGGCTGAAAATCATCGTCGATCAGGTGCTGTCGCATTGCTCTGACCAGCACCCCTTCTTCCGCGAAAGCCGCGCCGACCGCACCAATCCAAAGGCCGACTGGTTCGTCTGGGCCGACCCGAAACCCGATGGATCGCCCCCCAACAACTGGCTGTCCGTCTTCGGCGGCACGGCCTGGGCCTGGGATGCACGGCGCAAGCAATACTACCTGCACAACTTCCTGACCCAGCAACCCGACTTCAACTTTCACAACCCTGACGTGCAGGATTGGCACCTCGCCAATATGCGCTTCTGGCTGGAACGCGGGGTGGATGGGGTCCGGCTTGATACCGTGAACTACTTCTTCCACGACCCCCTCCTCCGCGACAACCCCGCCGATCACCGCGAAAAAACCCAAGCAGAAGCAAACCCTTACGGGATGCAGTATCACCTGTTCGACAAGAACCGCCCCGAAAACCTGCCCTGGATCGAACGCATCCGCGCCCTGCTGGATGAGTTTCCGGCACGCACCTCGGTGGGTGAAATGGGCGAAAGCCACCACGCCATCCGCATGATGGGCGACTACACCGCACCGGGCCGCCTGCATCAATGCTACAGCTTTGAAATGATGGGCTACGACTATACGCCCGAATTTTTCCGCAGCCGGATCAAGGACTTCTTTGAAGGCGCGCCGGAAGGCTGGCCGATGTGGGCCTTCTCCAACCACGATGTCCCCCGCCACGCCACCCGCTGGGCCAAGCACGCGATCACCCAAGACGCCCTCGCCAAACAGGCCGCCGCCCTGATCCTGTGCCTTTGAAGGCTCCATCTGCCTCTGGCAGGGCGAAGAACTGGGCCAGACCGACACCACACTCAGCTTCGACGAACTGACCGATCCACAAGGCATCGCCTTCTGGCCCGAACCCGTCGGCCGCGACAACACCCGCACCCCGATGGTCTGGGACAACAGCCCGCAGGGCGGTTTTTCAACCGCAACCCCCTGGCTGCCCGTCAAGCCACCGCAACTGTCCCGCAACGTGGCCGCACAGGCACAAGACCCTGACTCTGTTCTGAATTTCTACCGGCAGATGCTGGCCTTTCGCCGCGATACGCCCGTCTTGCGGATCGGGAAAACCCGCTTCCTTGACCTGCCCGATCCTGTGCTGGGCTTCCTGCGCGGCGATGACCTGGCCTGTATTTTCAACCTGTCGCCAACACCCGTCACCCTGACGGTTGCCGGACTGCACGGCCTGATCGGCGGCCCATCGCTCGACGCCAATCTTGCGGGCGACACCCTGACCCTCGGCCCCAATGGCGTGGCCTTCGCCCGCACGGCAGGCCCGCTCTGACAGGTCAGAGCAGCTCCCAATGCACCCCGGCGGCGGGGATGGTCACGCCATCCCATTCCACCGCAAATGGGTTGTAGTTGAACCAGAAGCGGTGCGTATCGCTGTCGCGCCGCCGCAACCCTTCGGGCAGCACCTCAACCCCGATCCCCTGCGCTTTGCACAGAGCAATCAGCATGCGGTCAAGCACCGCATCCTCTGGCCATCCCGCCAGATAGTGGATACCGCCAGCCCGCACCAGCGCGGGCCAGCCATCGGTGGCACGCTCCACCACCTCGGCCCTGCCTTCGATTTTCTCACGCCAATGCAACAGGTTGCCACCCGCCTCCAGCGGGACGGGCACATCGGGCGGCAGGCTTTCCACCCGCGCCACCACGGCATCCAGCCCCGGCAGGTTGGGCGGCAGCGGAACGGGCGTGGCGAACTCCACCGTCTTGGCATTGCTGCGCGGCCCAATCAGCGCCGCGCCCTCAAAGCGCCCCAATGCAGATAAGAAAGGCTCTGTCAAAGTCGCCACACCCGGTGCCAGAACAAGCCTGTAGCCTGTCAGATCTGCGGTATCAGGCGGCAGCATATCGACATTCAGGCCCAGCCTCCGCAAGCCACGGTAAAAGGCAAAGACCAGACGGAAGTAATCGAAATCACGCCCCTGCGGCTGTGTCTGCCAGGCCCAGGCACTGGCATAATCAAACACCAGCGCCACATCTCCCCGCGCGGTCCCGACATCGGGCATCGCAGCCAGCTCTGCCGCCACCTGCGCCGCTTCGTCAAAGGCTTGCGCAGGGGCGCTGTCCGGGCGCAAAAGCCCCGCATGCATCTGTTCCTGCGCGAACGGCGCTTGCCGCCAGCGGAAGTAACACACCGCCTCTGCCCCGTGGGCGAAAGGCCTCCCACGCCCAAAGCCGCGCCATGCCGGGCAGCGGATCGGCATTCCACGGGGCCCAGTTCACCGGGCCGGGCTGCTGTTCCATGATCCACCACCGACCCCGCCCAACAGCGCGATAGAGGTCGTGGTGAAAGGCCTGAAAATCAGGATCGCCTTGCCGCACAAAGCGGCGCTTGTGATCCGGCGTGACTTCAAGCCGGTCCGACAGAAAGCCCAGAGGATAGGCATCCCAGGACGCGATATCCAGATCGGCCCCAACCGCGAAATGGTCGAATTCCGTGATGCGGCCCATATAGTTATGGGCAATCGGCGCATCCGAATGCTTACGGATGATGTCGGTCTGCAGCTTGTTGAAACTGGCCACCTCGTCGCTGGCAAAGCGGCGGAATGCCATCGTATGGGCCGGGTTTGCCTCGGTCACCGTCAGGTTGGGCAAGCCGATTTCATCAAATCCGGCATAGTCCATCGACCAGAACACATTGCCCCAGGCACGGTTCAACGCCTGCGGGCTTTGGTATCGCTGCGCGAGCCAATCCTGAAAGGCGTGTTTCGCAGCGTCAGAGTAACTGAGCACCGTGTCATGGCAGCCGTATTCATTGTCCGTCTGCCATGCGGCCACATGCGGGTTGTGACCGTATCTCTGCGCCAGTTCCGTGACGATCCGCGCGCATTCCGCACGGTAGCCGCGATGAGAAAAACAGTAATGACGCCGCGACCCGAACCCCCGCGGCCGCCCCTCGGCATCCACGGCCAGCATGTCGGGATGTTTGTTCAGCATCCAGCGTGGCGGGGTGGCGGTGGGCGTTCCCAGCACCACCTGCAACCCTGCATTGCCAAGCGTGGCAATGGCACGGTCCAGCCAAGCCCAGTCGAACCGCCCCGGCTCCGGCTCCATCCGGCTCCAGGCAAATTCACCGATGCGAACCCAAGTCAGGCCCAGCGCAGCCATACGGGCGGCATCTTCGGCCCATTGTGCTTCGGGCCAGTGTTCGGGGTAATAGCAGACACCCAAGGATCGCTTCACAATATCACCTGCGGTTCCGGCAACCCCCGGCCAATACCGTTGATTGCAAATGTTTTTCCTGCATCCGGATCGGCTGCGCTGGCGGCCGCATCCATGCCTTCCCTCGCGGTGGTGCAGAACAGCGTGGCCAACTCGTCACCCCCAAAGGCGGGGCAAGAGGTTTGCCTTGCCCCCACCGAAACCGCCCGCAGGAAGGCCCCATCTGGCCCGTAACAGGCCACCCGCGCCGCGCCCCATTGCGCATTCCACAGGTTGCCTTCGGCATCAACCACGGCACCGTCGGGCAACAAACCACCGTCGGTCAAATCGACAAATGTTTCAGGTTGCCCCACTGGCCAGCCATCGGCATCCAGCGCGACGCGCATGATCTGATGTGTCAACGTGTCGGAAAAATACGCGAACCGTCCATCTGGCGAAAAACAGATGGAATTCGGGATGGTCAGCCCCGAATAAAGCCGCCGCAGTTCACCGCGATACCAGCGCCAGATCGACCCGCGCCCCGGATCATCACCGCCCCGTTTGCCCATTGTCCCGATCCAGAACCCGCCCTGCCGGTCGGCGCGCCCGTCATTCGACCGGGTGCCGGGATCGTCGGCTTCCAGTTCTGCCAGCGTTTCAATCTCTTCGGTTTCCAGATCGAACAGGAACAGATCCCGTTCCCCAGCGATCAGCAGAACGTCGCGGCTGACCCAACCGGCGGCTGAAACCATCTCAACAAAGGACCAGCTTCGGGGTGTGCCTTCCTCGATGCTGTGCAGGCGCTTGTTCAGGATGTCGAACCAGAAGAATTGCCGCCGGAGCGGGTGCCAGAACGCCCCTTCGCCCAATTCACAAGGCCGGTTGTCAAAGATCATGCAAAGGCACCGTCATGGGCGGCGACGATGCGCGCGGCACGGGTGGCAACCTCGGCCACGGTCAGGCCCGGCGTATAGATCGCGGTTCCAATGCCGAAAGCCGCTGGCCCCGGCCTTGACCCATTGCGCAAAGTTATCCGGCCCCGCGCCGCCCACGGCATAGACCTGACAGTCCTTGGGTAGCACGGCGCGCATGGCCTTTAACCCGTCCGGCCCGATCAGGCTGGCCGGGAAAGATCTTCAACCCATCCGCCCCGGCCTTCAGCGCAGCAAAACATTCCGTCGGCGTCATCACGCCCGGCCAACTGGCCAAGCCGCGCGCCTTGGTGGCGCGGATCACCTCTGGGTCGCAGTTGGGCGATACGATCAACCGCCCCCCGGCATCCGCCACCTCGGCCACATCCGGCCACGGTCAGCACGGTTCCGGCCCCGATCTGCGCATGATCGCCCAGCGCCTTGGCCATCGCGGCAATCGATGTCATCGGATGCGGGCTGTTCAGTGGCACTTCGATCCGGGTGATCCCCGCCTTGACCAAGGCTTCGGCCACCGGGACGGCCTCGGGTGGGGTGATCCCCCGCAGGATGGCGATGATATGTCTGTGTGGTCATGCCGCCACCCTTGCCCGTGCTGCAGTCAATCCGGCCAGCACAGCCTCTGTCCCCGATACCATGCGCGGGTCCACCCCTTGTGTCTGCAAGGCCCGCACATAGGATTGCGCCACCCCTTCCGATCCAACAATCGTCACCGCCTGGCCCAGCCAATAGGGCCGTGCCGCCGCCAGTTCGATCACCGATCAGCAGGCCCGAAAGCCGCGCCCGCGCCGCGTCAGGCGACAGCCCGGAAATCAATCCTTCGGCCCGAATGCCGAACAATTTCGCGCCAATCCGTTCCGGCCGCGACAGGGCGTCAGACAGGCCGTCGGCAAAGGCGTCCGCATCCCACCCGTCACCTGCCATGCCATGCCGCAGGACCGACGCCTGCGACAAAAGGGCAAACATTTCGCCCGTCATGAAAGTCTGGAAACTGACCACCTCTCCCGCGCTGACATGCGCCCATTTGGAATGGGTGCCGGGCAGGCAGATGATGCCGTCATAACCGGGGCTCAGTGCCAGAACACCCGCGACCTGGGTCTCCTCGCCGCGCATGACATCGGCAGGTGAGGTTTGCTTCAACCCCGGAACCAGCCGAACCGATAGCCGAGCGTCACGTGTCGGCACAGAAACCAGTGAAGACGGTTCCAACGGGGCGCAGGGCACGGTCCGATAGGGTGCTTCATGCCACCCCTGACGGCTGCCCACCATTCCGCAGGCGACGACCTCTGTCCGTTTGCCTTCGGCCAGCCACGGCGCGATCAGGCCCAGCAAGGCAGGTTCGAACCGGTCACGGTCCAACTTTCCCATACCGTCATCTGACGTGGCCGATGCCAGCACGCCGCCCGGCCCCATGGCCCAGACACGCAGGTTTGTTGTCCCCCAATCGACTGCGATCCAATCTATTGTCATCATTCCGCCTTTTCGCAGGATCGTCTGTCAGACACGCGCACCTTCTACGACCCACATCGTTGCTGGCCATGCCACCGGCAAAAGAAGCCCTCGCTGCATGAGCGCGCGGCCAGAAAGCGTCAACCCCCCGGATTTCAACGCATTTGGCCCGCGCGATTGCGGCGGCGCATCTTCGGGGTTCACCAGTCGCAGGCGATAGGTGGCATCCGGGTCCAGCCCTGCCAGACGCAATGGGCGTGGCAGCATCTGCACGCTCGTCTCGCCTTGCCCGGCGAACAGGACAAACCGGCCGCCATCCGCCGCCACCTGCACTTCGGCCACCACAGCAGGATCATCGCTGTCTACCCGGCAGATCGTGCCTGCCATCATCCAGCCCCGGTTTTCCTTCCACCAGGTTGTTATTGCCTTCAGCACAGCCGTTTCATCATCCGTCAGCGTCCGCAAGTCCATCTCGAACCCAAAATGCCGCTGCGCTGCAACCCAGGCGCGGAAAGTCATTGGCAGCACCCGACCCGCCGTATGGCTGCGCCGCGCGCCTACGTGACTGCCGGTCACGGCAGATGGCAGGAACAGTGCCGCGTCATGCTGCATCCGCAGCCGTTCCAGGGCGTCGATGCTGTCAGACAACCAGACCCTTTGGGTATAGGCCAGAATGCCCGCGTCGATGCGCCCACCGCCGCTGGCGCAGCTTTCAATTTCCACCCCCGGATGTGCCCGCCGCAACGCCCCCAGAAGTTCATAAACACCGCGCGTCTGTGCTGCATCCACCACGGGCAACAGACGGTTGTGATCCCATTTGACATAGTCGATGGGGTATTCGGTCAACACTTCTGAAACGGCGTTGAACAGGAATTCCCGCACCTCGGCGCGGGATAGATCCAGCACCATCTGGTTCCGTCCCGGCACCTGATCCGCCGGCCCCAGCATCCAGTCGGGATGGGCGCGCATCAGATCACTGTCCGGGTTCACCATTTCGGGCTCAAACCACAGACCAAAGGTCATACCCAGCTTATGGACATGCGCGATCAGAGGATGAAGCCCGTCCGGCCATTTGCGCCGGTCCACTGTCCAGTCACCAAGGCTGGTCGTGTCATCATCGCGCCGTCCGAACCATCCATCATCCAAAACGAACCGCTCGGCCCCCATTTCGGCGGCGCGGTCAGCGATGGCCGACAGACCGGCAAGGTTGTGGTCGAAATAGATCGCTTCCCAGCAGTTGTAATGCACGGGACGGGGACGGGCCGGTTCCGGCCAGGTGATCACCCGGTCGCGCAGGTCGCGCTGGAACGTCGCGGCGATTCCGTTCAGCCCCTGCCCTGACCACAACGCCAGCAATTCTGCCGTTTCGAACCGGGTGGCGGGATGCGGCTCGGCCCCCCACGGATGGCCGAACTGCACCTGACGCCGACCGTCGGGCAATTCCTCGGCCACCATGCGATGCCCGCCGGACCAGGCATAGTGCAGCGCCCGCACCTCGCCCTGCGTGTTCGTCGCACCCGTGCCAGCGAACAGGACATAGGGCGGATGTTCATGCCCGGACCGCCCGGTGCGCGCCTCACGCAGGCGTATGCCTGGGGTCCATGCCACGCGGTTCAGATGAAATTCGCGCGTCCATTTTCCGTGCAGGTCAATGATATCGCCATCCTGTGGCGCGGGCAAAACCGGCGCGGCCAACCAGTGCAGGCGCACAAGGGTATCCGATTCCAACACCGTGCGCAGGCCGATGACACCGGTTGCATAGGCCGTCAGTTCATGAATCAGACGCAGCCCATCTGCTGCACTGATCAGACGCAGGCTGCCTGCGGCTTGTTCTGCACGTTCAAAGCGGAAAGCCGGGGAAAGCGGCGTGCCATCCGCACGGGAAAGCACCAACCCGGATTGTCCCTGAAAGGCGCGTCCCGCCTCGGGTGACAGGGAAAGCGCTGGTAGGGCATCCAGCATGCCGCCTGTCAGATCCGACTGCGCCGATGCTGCCAACTGGCCCAGATCTTCTGACGCGGGCAACAGGCCACCCCACCAGATCACTTCGGGAATTCCGCCCGATGTTGTCAGGGCAACAGTCTGCCCCGCAGCCCCGGTTCCGGCATCCAGGCGATATTCGGTCACTTCACCGCCCCCAGCGTCAGACCCGCGATGAAATGCTTCTGCATCATGAAAAACATTACCACCGGTGGCAACGCCGCCAGGATCGACCCGGCGGAAACCAGATGCCACTGCGCGATCCATTGACCGTTGAGTGACGACAAACCTGCCGTAATCGGCTGGCTGTCAACACCTTGCGTCAGCACGGTGGCCCAAAAGAAATCGTTCCAGATGAAGGTAAAGACCAAAACACTTAGCGCCGCGATAGCGGGCCGCATCAGGGGCAGCACGATGAACCAGAAAATCCGCCATTCCGCGACACCTTCAACCCGCGCCGCTTCGATCAGTTCAAAGGGCAGCGCCTTGATGAAGTTGCGCATGAACAGGGTGCAGAACCCGGTCTGGAAAGCAATGTGAAACAGCGCCAGCCCATACCATGTGTCATACATGCCCAATTGCAGGGTCATGTCGCGCACAGGCACCATCAGGATCTGGAATGGCACGAAATTGCCGGCCACAAACATGAAGAACACCACGATATTTGCCCGGAACCCATACACGGCCAGCGCAAAGCCCGTCATCAGCGACAGGCTGACCGCGCCAATCACCGTGGGGATCGTGACCCAAAGCGAATTCAGCATGTATCGCCCGATGGGCGTTTCGGTAAAGATGAAGACGTAGTTTTCCCAAGCAATGCCTGAAGGCATGCCGAAATAATTGCCTTGGGCAAGGTCGGATGCAGGGCGCAGCGACGTCAGCGCCACGCCAAGCAGCGGGAAAAGCCAAAGAAGCAGTGCGATCGGCAGGGCTATGGAATAAAGCCATTGCACCGCTGTGCCGGATTGTTGGATGGGGCGGGGAAACATCTCAGCGCTCCGTCTCGTCGCGCCACATCTTCCAGATGAAGCCCGAAATGAAGATCATCATGATGGCGAACAGCACCACCGCGATGGCGGCGCCATAGCCCATGCGAAAGCCGTATTCGCCCAGCGCCTTTTCGAACATGTAATAGGATAGCACACGGCTTTCGCCGAAAGGGCCGCCCTTTGTCATGATCGACACAAGGTCGAAGCTGCGCAAAGCACCGATTACGGTGACAATGACGGCGATGAAAGTGGCTGGCCTAAGCTGTGGCAGGACGACATACCACAGCATGCGCCAGCCTTTCGCACCATCCAGACGCGCTGCCTCGATCTGGTCGGGGGCCACGTTGTTCAGGCCGGTAAGATACAGGATCATCACATAGGCGACCTGCGGCCACAGCCCGGCGGCGATGATGCCATAGGTTACAAGGTCGGGGTCGGCAAGAACGGCGGTGCCTTTGCCGGTCATCCATTCCGTCAAGAGATAGAACAGGCCAAAATTCGGCGCGTAGAACCATGCAAACATCAGCCCGACAACGACCTGACTGATGACAAAAGGGAAAAAGAACAGAGACTTATAAAGCCGGATGCCCCGCACTGTCTGATTCAGGAAAATTGCGATCAACAGGCCGATGGGCAAGGCCGCCATGTAAAGGATCAACCATTTAAGATTGTTCCAGAGCGAGGTTTCAAAGGCCGGGTCCGCCATCAGTTCGGCATAGTTGCCCATGCCAACGAAGGTTCCGGTAAAGGCACCATCCTGATTGTAAAGCCCGTCCCAATCGTAAAATGACAGGGTGATGCTTTGGGCAATTGGCCAAAGCACATAGAGAGCAAACATGAACATGCCCGGAGCAAGGAACAGCCACGGCGCAAGCGTCCGCTGGTTCAACTGCCGCGCCGCCTGCCGGGCCGGGGCCGCCGTGGCCATATCAGAAGCGTTCGCCATCTGTTGTCCCCCAAAGCAAGGAAAACGGGCGCCCCAAGATTAGAGAGGCGCCCGCAAATTCACGTCACTGCGGGTAGAGGCGCAGGCGTGTCTGTTCCAGACGTTCCAGGATTGCTTCCAACTGGTCTGGCTGGACAAGGAACTGCTGGAACGCATCCATCCCTGCCTTGGCGTATTCGGCATCGGCGTCACGGTCCCAGAACTGGGCGATACCACCGGTTGCAGTCGACAGCGCCTCAAAGCCGGCCGACAGGAACGGATCAGCCGCATCAACGCTGGCGTTCTTGTTGGTGGGCAACTGACCGACAGCAGCGTTCCACTTGGTCTGCGCTTCGGCAGAAGCCATATAGGCGAGGAACTTCTTTGCATCATCGGGGTTCTTGGCGCCCGATGTCAGGTGTGTCGTATCGGTCGGCGCCTCTTCGGCACGTGCGACACCGGCCGTGATTTCCGGGAACACCATGAAGCCGAGGTTGTCGTTCGTCATGCCGCCTTCCTTGAAGACGCCAACGGCGAAGTTGCCCATGACAAAGTGTGCCGCCTTGCCCTGCACCAGCAGCGCCGCTGCATCCTGCCACTTGATGGCGGCGTGGCCTTCGCTGACATAGGGTTGCAGTTTGGCAAATTCAGCAAATACGGCGCGTGCTTCGGGCGAGGTCCAGGAAATCTTTCCGGCCGCCAGATCGCTGTGGAACTGGTATCCGTTGGTGCGCAGGCTAAGGTAGTCGAAAACGCCTGCAACCGGCCATTGTTCCAGCGATGAGGTGGTCAGACAGTCGATTCCGGCAGCCTTGAACGTTTCGCAATTCGCCAGGAACTGTTCCCACGTCACGCCAGCTTCGCCGGGGGCTTCGATACCGGCAGCGGCATAAGCGTCACGGTTAAAATAGATGCCCCACTGATAGTAGGTATAGGGAATGCCCCACTGCTTGCCATCAATCGTCATCGACGGCAGGGACGAGGCCAGCGCATCGGTCAGCCCTTCGGACGCCCACAGATCGGAGATGTCGGCAAACAGGCCGGCCTCGACAAAGGGACGCATCCGGTTTGCCGCATACCAGTTGGCCAGGTCCGGCGGATCGGCGGTCAGGAAGTTGCGGATCGCGTTCTTGTAGGCCTCGTGATCGAAGTTTGTAATCTGGACATCAATCTCGGGGTTTGCGGCCTCGAAGTCGGCGATCATGGCTTCGGCAGCCGCCAACGGGATCGGATCGTAATCTGCATTCCAGGTAACGACGCGCTTGTCCTGCGCAATGGCCGACGTTGACATCAGCAACGCCGCCATCAAGGCAAGCGCGCCCGCTTTTCTATGGACCATGGTTTCCTCCCGATTGGTTCCATTATGTGAAACTTAGTCTTGAATATTGAAAACTATGCTGTCTATCGTTTAAGCTGTCAACAGGAACACATGGGAACGCTATGTCGGCAGAGCAGGGCGACGGAACGGTGGGCAAGGCGCTGGATGTGCTGGACATGGTCGCAGCCGCAGGCCAGCCCGTTCGCTTTTCAGAATTGCTTGTGACCTCGGCCTATCCCAAGGCAACGCTATATCGGCTGATCCAGACACTGACCCATCAAGGGATGCTGGCCTATGATGCCGACCGGCAGACCTATGCGCTTGGCATGCGGTTGGTAAGACTGGCCCATGCAGCCTGGGCGACATCATCGCTTGCGCCGCTTGCGCGGCCGTATCTTGATGAACTTGCAGCAGAAACCGGCGAAACAATCCACCTGGCGCAGATGGATAACGGGCAGGTTCTGTATGTCGACAAACGCAACGCCGCCAAGCCGGTCGAGATGTTCGCACAGGCCGGCAAGGTCGGCCCGGCCTATTGCACCGGCGTGGGCAAGGCGATGCTGGCCTATCTGACGCCAGCGGCGCTGGAGCGCGCCATACAAAGGCAAAGTTTTCACCGGTTCACGGAACACACGCTTGACGATGCAGCCAAGCTGAAGACCGAGCTTGAGGCGATTCGCGGGCGCGGCCACGCCTTTGACCGCGAGGAACACGAACCGGGAATCATATGCTGCGCCGTCCCGATTCTTACCCGGACAGGCCGCGTGATCGGTGCCTTGTCGGTGACGTCGACAACCACGCGCACCTCGTTGGTGGAACTGGAACACGGGGCGGACCGGATCAAGGAAACGGCGGCACGCATCGCCGCCGAGGCGGAAAGCTGGCGTTTTCCGGAACAAACTTAAATCATTTCAAGGGGGGAAGCAGATGGCAGGGGTGGTTCTACAGAAGGTGGTCAAACGCTTTGGCGAGGCACAGGTCATCCACGGGGTCGATCTGACCGTTGAAGATGGCGAGTTTTGCGTTTTCGTTGGTCCGTCCGGCTGCGGAAAATCGACGCTGCTGCGCATGGTGGCGGGACTTGAGGATACCTCTGACGGCATGATCCGCATCGGCGACCGCGATGTCACGCAGGTTGACGCGTCCGAACGCGGCGTGGCCATGGTGTTTCAGACCTATGCCCTGTACCCGCATATGACCGTGGCGGAAAACATGGGGTTCGGCCTGAAGATGACCGGGCACCCCAAGGCCGAAACCGACCGCAAGGTGGCCGAGGCTGCACGCATCCTAAAGCTGGAAGAGCTGCTGTCACGCAAGCCAAAGGCGCTGTCGGGGGGGCAGCGGCAGCGTGTGGCCATCGGGCGGGCCATCGTGCGGGGGCCAGAGGTGTTCCTGTTCGATGAACCGCTGTCGAACCTTGATGCAGAACTGCGCGTGGAAATGCGCGTGGAAATCGCCCGCCTGCACCGCGAAATCGGGGCGACGATGATCTACGTCACCCATGATCAGGTCGAGGCGATGACGTTGGCCGACAAGATCGTTGTCCTGCGCAAGGGCCGCGTGGAACAGGTGGGCAAGCCGCTGGAACTGTATCACAACCCCGACAACCGCTTTGTTGCCGGGTTCATCGGAAGCCCGGCAATGAACTTTGTTGCTGGAAAGGTCGGTCCGGCGGGTTCGGTGCGGGCGGAGGCGCTGGGTGACACGATTGCCTTTTCCGGCGCGCTTCCCCCGGCGGGATCAGCGGTGGAAATTGGCCTGCGCCCGCAACATTTGCGGGTGATCGACGGCACATCCCATCGCGTTGACATGACCGAAGCCTTGGGCGGGGTCAGCTTCATCCACGTTTCGGCCAGCACAGGCGAAAAACTGGTGATCGAGGCGAAGGGCGATGTCACCCCCCCGATCGGCAGCCAGATCGGCGTGGCCTTTGATGGCAATCAGGCGCTGTTCTTTGGCGCCGATGGCAGCCGTCTTCGGTGATCAGGCGCCGAGGTGCGGTTCGCCCCGCGCTTCGGCCAGTTTCATCTGCCGCTGGCGTTCGCGGAAACGGGCACGGTCTGCCACGCTGTATTCATCCTTGCAGGCCGGGCAGCAGACGCCTTCTTCAAACACCGGGTCCAGACGCGCCTCTGGTGTCACCGGGCGGCGGCACGCCCCACATGCGGAAAAATGCCCCGGCACAAGGCCGTGGCCGACAGATACCCGTTTGTCGAACACGAAACATTCGCCCTGCCAAAGCGAGCGATCCGCAGGGACAGTTTCCAAATACTTCAGGATGCCGCCTTTCAGGTGGAACACCTCTGTCACGCCCTGCTGGAGCAGCCAGTTCGTTGACTTTTCACACCGGATACCCCCGGTGCAAAACATGGCGATGCGCTTGTTGTGAAATTGCGCGCGGTTGGCCTCCCACCATTGGGGAAATTCGCTGAACGACCGGGTGCCCGGGTCGATGGCACCGGCAAAGGTGCCAATCGCCACCTCGTAATCATTGCGCGTGTCGATCACCGCAACATCAGGGGATGCGATCAGATCGTTCCATTCCGCGGCATCAACGTAGTGGCCCACCCGCGATGTCGGGTCCACATCGGGTTGGCCCATCGTCACAATCTCACGCTTCAGGCGCACCTTCATCTTGCCAAACGGCATCTCACTGGCCGGGCTTTCCTTCCAGTCCAGATCGGCGCATCCTGGCAGGCTGCGAATATGGGCCAGAACCGCATCTATCCCCTGCCGCGTTCCGGCGACGGTGCCGTTGATCCCCTCTCTCGCCAGCAAAAGCGAACCCTTGACGCCGTTCTGCAAGGCGCAATCCAGCAGCGGGCCGCGCAAGGCAGCGGGGTCGGCAAATCGGGTAAAGTGATAAAGGGCGGCAACGGTGAGCATGTGCGGGGGATGCCCCGTATTCCCCGCAATTTCAAGCGGCTCTCATTGACCCGTCCCGGTGACGCGCGCCATTGACGTGGGGGCGGGGGTTTCCTAGGCAGGGGACAGCCGAAAGTTGCAGGGACCACCATGCAGACCGCAAACACCGCGTTGGTCGTAATCGACATCCAGAATGACTTTTGCCCCGGCGGCGCGTTGGCCGTGGCCGGGGGGGATGCGATCATCCCGCGGGTGAACGGCCTGATGGCAGCGTTTCCGGTGATCGTGTCTGACGCAAGACTGGCACCCGGCGACGCATTCCTCCTTTGCGTCAAACCATCCGGGCAAGGCCGCATTTGACAGCGTGACGATGCCCTATGGGCCACAAACGCTGTGGCCCGATCACTGCATTCAAGGCAGCGAAGGGGCACTATTTCACCCAGCACTGCACACCGATCCGGCAGATATGATCATCCGCAAGGGATTTCGCCCCGAAATCGACAGCTATTCCGCCTTCTTCGAAAATGACCGGACAACGCCGACCGGGCTTGACGGCTATTTGCGGACACGGGGGGTGACGGCGGTCACATTCGTTGGCCTTGCCACTGACTATTGCGTTGCCTATTCCGCGTTGGATGCCGCACGCCTTGGCTTTGAGACGACCGTGCTATTGGACGCCTGCCGCGGGATCGACCTTGGCGGGTCATTGGCCCGGATGCTGGATGACATGCGCGCGGCCGGTGTCGCGCTGGAGGAATGACGTGGTCGATATCGCCAGCCGGGTCCATAATCACAACTGGAAGATTGATCCGATCGTCCGATCGCTGATTGATACTGATTTTTACAAGCTTCTGATGTGCCAGTCGATTTTCCGCAACAAGCCGGAAACGACCGTCACCTTTTCGCTGATCAACCGGTCCTCCAGCGTGCGACTGGCAGAATTGATCGACGAAGGCGAATTGCGCGAACAACTGGATCATGTCCGGTCACTGTCATTGTCGCGGGGGGAAAGCACCTGGCTGCGCGGGAACATGTTCTATGGCAAGCGCCAGATGTTCCGCCCGGATTTCATGGAATGGTTCGAAGGCCTGCGCCTGCCCGCCTATCATCTGGAAAAGCGGGATGGCCAGTATGAGCTGACCTTTGAAGGGCAATGGCCCGAGGTGATGCTATGGGAGATTCCCGCGCTGGCGGTGCTGATGGAGCTGCGCTCGCGCGCGGTTTTGAAGGGGATGGGCAAGTTTGAATTGCAAGTCCTTTATGCCCGCGCGATGACGCGGCTTTGGGAAAAGATTGAACGTCTAAAGGGGCTTGATACCCTGAAGATCGCGGATTTCGGAACGCGACGGCGGCATTCCTACTTGTGGCAGGATTGGTGCGTGCAGGCGATGCAGGAAGGTCTGGGGGCAAAGTTCATCGGCACCTCGAACTGCCGCATTGCGATGATGCGGGATATCGAGGCGATTGGCACCAATGCGCATGAATTGCCGATGGTCTATTCGGCGCTGGCCGATAGTGACGCGGAATTGGCGCAGGCCCCATATCAGGTTCTGGCCGACTGGCACGAAGAACATGACGGCAATCTGCGGGTTATCCTGCCTGATACCTATGGAACCGAAGGGTTTCTGCGCAATGCGCCGGATTGGTTGACGACATGGACCGGCATCCGCATCGATTCCGGCGATCCGGCGCAGGGCGCAGAGACGGCCATTCGCTGGTGGAAGGCCCGTGGCGAGGATCCGACACAGAAACTGGTGATCTTTTCCGATGGGCTGGACGTGGAAAAGATCGAGGAACTGCATCGCCAGTTTCACGGCAGGGTCAAGGTCAGCTTTGGCTGGGGAACCATGTTGACCAATGATTTCCGTGGCTTGGCCGGTGATCGGCTGGCGCCGTTCAGCCTTGTTTGCAAGGCGGTTTCGGCCAATGGGCGGCCGACGGTGAAATTGTCTGACAATCCCAACAAGGCGATGGGGCCAAAGGATGAGATTGCGCGATACAAGCGGGTGTTCGGGGTTGGCGCGCAGGCAGCGCAGGATGTGACTGTCTGATCACCCCAGAACGCGCCTGACGCACATGACTGCGCGGGCGAGGTGGCTGTGATGGATCGGGTCATCCGGGGCAAGACGCGGCATCGTCCAACCGACCGATGCCAAGATGCGGGCCATGGTGAATAGTTCTACCATTTCAATGTCTTGCGTACCGTAGCCGGCCATCAGCGCATCACGCAGATCGTCGCGGGCAGGTTCGTATTGGTTCTGTGACAGGACGGTTCCGAGGTCGTAGAGGCGAAAGCCGAAACCGCTGTCGTCAAAGTCGATCAGGGCCAGACCGTGCATCGCCAACCAGCACGTTTTCGCGCAGGACATCGGCATGGATCAGCCCCGCTATCGCCACCTTCTGCGGCATAGCGCGGCAGTTCTGCGCGTAACGCATCCCGTGCAGCGAGCAGTGCAGCACGCTGTGCAGCATTTGTATGCCCATGGTCCCAGAAACGGCCCCAGAACGGGGCCTCGCCCACCAGACCATCCGCATCCCATTTCGGGCGAGCGAACCATGCAGGCAGGGTCAGTTCATCGCTGGCACGGTGGATGCGGCGCAGAAGCTGGCCCAAGCGGAAATGCCGGTCGATCTGCACCGGGACGGG
Organism: uncultured Alphaproteobacteria bacterium; assembly: GCA_963772935.1. Lineage (GTDB taxonomy): Bacteria > Pseudomonadota > Alphaproteobacteria > Rhodobacterales > Rhodobacteraceae > JANNNF01. The sequence goes on from CAVYZK010000005.1 coordinate 43,086, forward strand.
TTCGGGAAACGGCACGCCCTGCCTCGCCCAGCGCCGCGCCATCCATCCAGGAAACGGTGCTGACCATGCGTCCGGTCGACAGTACGTTTCGAGCACCGACCGGCACATGGATGGCGACCGGGGCCGGCACCGGCAGATCGCGCGCCGCAAGTTCGGCGCACCACCAGAGTTCGGAGGCAATCGCCGCTTCGCCTTGATAGCCGGGCCGATGCAGCCGCAGGGCGCCGCGGTCGCCGGAGGGAAGTGCAATTTCGAACACCGCGTTTTCGCGTGCCTGATCAGGCGGACAGAGGCGGGCGTTCCACAGGGCCGCCGCCTCAGTCGCCTCGCCCATCAGGGTGGGGTCAGTCATCGTCACCATCGACCTTGCCGCGCAGGGATTTCACCTCACCCCGCACCGATTTGGCGGCAAGGCGGCGGCGTTGGCTGCCCAGCGTCGGTTTGGTGGCGATGCGGCGTTTCGGCACGACCAGCGCCTGACGGATCAGATCGGCCAACCTGTCGCGCGCGATTTCGCGGTTGCGGGCCTGCGACCGGGTGTCATCCACCTGGATGACGATGGCGCCTTCGGTTGTCCATTTCCGCCCGGCCAGCCGTTTCAGCCGCGCCTTGACCGAGGCGGGAAGGTGTGGCGAACGCTCTGCCTCGAACCGCAATTCGACGGCGGTAGAGACCTTGTTCACATTCTGGCCACCCGGCCCGGAGGCGCGCATGAACTGTTCGGTCAGTTCCCAATCGGCGATGGTGATGGTCTGGTTGATGAAGAGCATGGCGGTGCGATGCGTGGTGGTTGACAAGAGAAAGGGTCGCCTGCGAGGCGACCCTTTCCGAGATCCAAGGAGATGGGCCAGTTAGGTTTCAAGCCCAATCAAGAAGTTGGTCGACCTGAGGGGCTGCCCTCAGAAAACACTCCCCCTGACTGTCCCGACACCTATCTCCAATGTAGCTCTAGACACTGGATCACCTCCTTTCAAATGGGTTGCTCGTAGGGCAAACGTGACACAGATTTTGTGTTTGTCAAAAGAAATTACGCTACCCTTGTGCCAATCCTGCGGATGGCAAGGCGGAACGGCAACAGCGCGATCAGGTCGACGGCGATCTTGACCAGCCAGTCTGCGACCGCCAGCGAAACCCAGAACGGGACGGTAAATCCGACACCCAACAGCGGCATCGGCTCTGCCGCCCATGACACATCATTGCCCGGTTCGATGAAGCTGAGCGAAGCCGAAAAGGCGATGGTGAAGAACAGCGCCGTATCCAGCGTGGACCCGGCAAAGGTGGATATGAAGGGTGCTTTCCACCAAGCTTTCTGGCGAAGGCGATCAAAGATCAGGATGTCGAGAAGTTGCGCCAAGCAGAAACGCGATGCCCGATCCGATGGCAACGCGCAGCGTGACCAGCGGGCCAAATTCGCCCATGATCTGCGTGCCGATGGCCGAACAGGCAAGCCCGGTGACAAACCCGGCATAGACCACGCGGCGCGCCGCTGCCGGCCCTTCGATCCGGTTAACGATATCGGACACAAGAAAGGCCAGAGGATAGGTGAAGGCACCCCATGTCAGCCAGGTGCCGATGGGATGTTGGACAAGGATGTTCGAGGCCACAACGACGATGGCCATGGCGAGAACGCCAAAAAGCGAAAAGCGGGTCATGTCTGTTTTTCCGTTTTGACAAGGTCGCGGAGACTTGGCCCCCCGCGCACCGGGGGACGCGCGCCCCCTACGCCCGTGCTGCGCGGCTGTCAACACATGGCGCGGTCAGCGGGTCAGGCTGTATTCGACGATTTCGGTGGTCTGAAAGAATCTGAAATTGTCGTCTGCAACCATCGTCAGGCGGATCGCCCCAGTGCCATCCTGCCAGACCGACAGACCTTCGAGGTTGTCATGCTGGCCGATGCTGGTTTCCAGGTCCGTGCGTTCGTCGGACAGGGTGGTATCCGATACGGCAAAACTGCGCACGCGGCTGGAGAAACCGGCAAGGCCGTGAAGTTCCCGTTCCAGCAGGTAAAAGCGGCCATCAGGGCCGAAATCGGCCGCCACGGGCAGATAGCCACCATCCCGGCGCAGCGCGAAAGGCTGATCCCATGCGCCATCGCGAAAGCGCCAGACCGGAAAGGGGCGGGTCATTTCGCCAGACCGTTCCGGCAGGGTATAAAGCGTGCCATCCGGGCCAATGGCCAGCGCCTCGAGCGCCGAATTGCGTTGCAGGCGGGCGAATTCCGGCGGCGTTGGCAGGTTGGTGGCCGGGCCGTCGATGGCTGTCATAGCGCAGCACGCGGGCGACGCCTTCGAACGACACATAGGCCGTGCCGTCCGTGGCGATGGCCAACCCTTCGGAATCATTGCGTCGTTTTTCCAGCGGCTCTTCGCCTTTGCCACGCAGCAGGTTGGCCGGATCGGCAACGATGTCGGTGATATGTCCGTTGCCATCGCGCAAGATGGTGGCGCGGGTAAAGGCACCCCGATCGGATACTGCGACAAAGGACAGCCCGTCATCCGTCAGTTCGATGGCCGAAAACCCACCGAAAAGATCATCATCCATCTGCCAGGAAAACGCGCCTATGAAGCCTGCGGGAAGGGTTTGGCTGGCGCTGCCCTGAAGGCCAAGAACCAGGAACACCCCCGCCGTCAGGGCGCGGAGAGGACGTTTCGGCATTGTCTGGGCAGATCGGCAAGGGTGTAATCCCGAGCGCCACGCTGGCGCGGGAACGGGTTTGGCATTCGGGTCGGGCTTGGGGTTGAAATAATCATCCGACACCCACCACATCAGCGTGTCGTCACAGCCATCGCCGCCATTCGACAGATCCTCGACGCTGGGTTTTTGCGTTTCGCAATGCCGCGCGCCGCGTGGGCATTTCAGGCGGACGTGGAAATGGGTGTCGTGGCCTTGAACGGGGCGGATCTTTTGCAGCCATTTGCGGTCTGCCCGCGTGGCGGTGCGGCACATTTCGATTTTCACAGCGGCAGCAACGAAGATACGGTCGACGCGGCCATCGGACGCCGCCGCCTTGAGCAGGGCGTGGTGCCGGGGCGTCCAGTTTTCGGTGACGCTGCGCTGATCGGCCGAACGAACGGGGATGGAGGAAATCTCCTCACGGTCGGCACGGCTGAGATCCAGTCGGCGGGGCGGAAGCATCCAGATATCAGCATCCAGCCCGATCTGGTGGCTGGCATGGCCGCTGGTCATGGGGCCGCCACGCGGTTGGCTGATGTCGCCGATATAAAGACCCGCCCAACCGATCTGGCGTGCGGCCTGGCTAAGTTCGACAAGGTAGTCGATCATCACCGGATGGCCCCAGTTGCGGTTGCGCGACAGGCGCATGGCCTGCCATGTGGGGCCGGTTTCGGGCAGTTGGACAAGGCCATCAGCGCAGCCCTTGGCATAGCTGCCATAGGGCATGGGACGGTCTGCCGACGGGGTGGTCTGCGCGCCGAACAACTGGTTCGCCTTGGTCTGGGCCTGCACGGGGGCCACGATGGCCAGTGCCAATACCAATCCTGCCAGCAGCTTGACTATCATGCCTGTTCACCCCTTGCCCGGACGAAGAATAGCAGAACAAGGCCGATCAGGAACATCACGATCAGCGGAGAGATGCCAATGCGCTGTGATCCGCTGGCGGCGGTGACAAGGGCGATGAGCGCGGGGGAAATGAAGCTGGCGACCTTGCCGGACAGGGCATAGAGGCCGAAGGCTTCGGTCGCGCGGTCAGGCGTGGTGTGGCGGACCATGAGGGTGCGACTGGCGGCCTGCAACGCCCCGCCTGCCGCACCGATCAGCGCACCGCAGGCAAAGAATATCTGGTCAGAGGTGCCGCTGACCGGATCAAGCGGGATGCCCCACAGGCTTTCGCGGGTCATGCCCACGATGATGATGCAGACGAAGATCAGCACCACGATACAAAAGGCGATCACCGGCTTGGGTCCATAGCGGCGGTCGGCCTTGCCGCCGATCCATGAGGCGATCATCGCGGTGACCGCCCCCACCACGCCAAAGACGCCGATCTGGGTGATTTCCCAGCCCAGCACGCCAGATGCATAGACGCCGCCAAAGCCGTAAAGCGCGTTGAGCGCGTCGCGGTAGAACAGGGACGATGCAAGGTAGGCAGACAGGCTCCCACGATAGCGGAGCGAGGCAAGCAGGTCACGCAGGCTGGAGAAGGCCGCCGCAAGGTTCAGCGGGCGGCGTTCGGTGTGGGGTTCCTTTACCCACAGGAAAAAGGGGATCATGAACACCAGATACCAGATGGCGGTGAACGGCCCGACGGCGCGGGTGCCTTCGCGGGCCTCTGGGTCCAGGCCGAACATCGGATCAAGCCCGATGAGGGTTTTGCCCGTTGCGCTGTTTTCGGCAAACAGCGCCAGCATGATGGCCAGCGCCAGCACCCCGCCCAGATAGCCAAAGGCAAAGCCTGACCCGCTGACCGCGCCAAGATCATCATGATCGGTCAGGCTGGGCATCAGCGCGTTGGTGAAGATGGTGGCAAATTCCATCCCGATGAAGCCGATGCCAAAGAACACCACCGCCCAGAACAGATTGTCGCCCCCCGGCGCGATGAACCACAGGGCATACGAACCTGCGATATAGAAAAAGGAAAAGAACCATATCCAGACCAGGCGGCGCCCCGTGCTGTCGGCGATGGCACCAAGGATGGGGGCGCAAATGGCGATGAGGATCGAGGCAATGGCAAGCCCGGCACCCCAATAGGTTTGCGCCGCAGCCCCGGCGGCATCGGCATCCAGCCCCTGCCCCATGTAATAGCCGCGCGCGATTTCCGCGAAATACGGGCCAAAGATGAAGGTCAGAAGCAAAGTGTTGTAGGGCTGGCTTGCCCAGTCGAAAAAGAACCAGCCCCAGATGCGCCGTTTCGCGCTGACTGCAATCGCCATTCTTACACCTTGACCATTCGGACCTGATGCAGAGTGAATCGTGAAATCCGACTGTGCGCAAGCGATGGCTTTGAACCGGTCAGGCTTTTTGGCGGTTGTGCCACTTTGTCAGATTGGATGAGCCGGGCACCAGTTCAGTGGGCCAGTTCAGCAGGCCAGTTCAGCGGGCGGGGGGCCAAGGGCGCTTGGCTTCGGCTGCGATCCAGTGTTGCACGAATTCCGGCAGGGTTGGGCTTTCCACGGGTTGGCCCATCGCGGCGATCACCCGCGCGGGTGGCACGATACCATCATGCGACGTTACGGCAGACCGCACGATCATGTGGCTGGTGCAGTCATCCCCCTTCCACATCGACTGTTCGACATACATGAACCGATCATCCCATCCTATGCAGCGGCTGTGCATCGTTACCACATCAAAGGCACGCACACGGCGGCGATAACGCACGGTGTTTCCTGCCACGGTCAGTCCCCAGCGATTGGCCATGACGACGTTCTTCAACCCGGTCCGCACACCCAACGGGATGCGGCCCAGATCAAAGATAGTCAGGGTCCGGCCATTGTTCAGTTCGACCCAAGGATCAAGATCCCAGGGCCAGCAGCGATGCCTGCTGACATGGGTGCCAAGAAACGGAAGCGCGGGGGCATTGCGGAACTTCCACAGCTCTTTGGCCAGACGAAGGAACGGATACATAGGGCATTCTCCTGTCGCTGTCCGGTTGCCCTGTCAAATGACCAAGGTCAACCCGCGACGCTGCGGAATGGCGTTGCCCTTTTGCAAGGGAGAGGCTACCTCTGCACACAACCCATAGTATGTGGAGGCCCAAGAATGACCTCGATCCTGCAAATTCTGCTTTTGATCCTGGATGTCGCCCAATGGATCATCCTGGCCCATATCATCATGAGCTGGCTGATCAATTTTCAGGTGCTGAACCTGCGTCAGCCGCTGGTCGGGCAAATCTGGGACGGGCTGAACCGCATCCTTGAGCCGATCTATTCCCGTGTGCGGTCTGTGCTGCCGCAAATGGGCGGGCTGGACCTTGCGCCGCTGGTCGTGCTGCTGGGGGTGTATGCGCTGCGGATCATCCTGATCAACAACGCTTCGGCCTTTGTCTGATCCTGACCTTGCATCAACCGCAGGCGGGGCAGGCTTGACCCGTCCAATCATCGTTACGGGCACATGAGCGAACCGCAGACACTTCTTCATTCGATCTTTGGCTTTCCGGCCTTTCGGCCCGGTCAGGAAGAGATCGTGGATGCGGTGCTGGCCGGGCGGAACACGCTGGCCATCATGCCGACGGGTGGTGGGAAATCGCTGTGTTTTCAACTGCCCGCCTTGTGCCGGGATGGGGTGACGGTGGTGATATCGCCGCTGATTGCGTTGATGCGCGATCAGGTGCGGGCGTTGCGTGCCGCAGGGGTAGAGGCCGGGGCGCTGACGTCCGGGAACACCGAGGAGGAAACGGAAGAGGTTTTTTCCGCACTGGATGCCGGGCGGTTGAAGCTGTTGTATATGGCGCCGGAACGGCTGGCCTCGGCCGCCACCTTGCCGATGTTGCGGCGGATCAGGACAACGCTGATCGCGGTGGATGAGGCGCATTGCGTCAGCCAATGGGGCCACGACTTTCGCCCGGATTACCTGCGGATCGGCGATTTGCGCCGCAGCCTTGGGGTGCCTTTGGCGGCCTTTACCGCGACGGCAGATGAAGAGACGCGGGCCGAGATTGTCACACGGCTGTTTGACGGTGCGGCCCCGGCCACGTTCCTGCGCGGATTTGACCGGCCGAACATTCACCTTGCCTTTGCGGTGAAGGATACGCCGCGTGCGCAGATCCTGCGGTTTGCGGCGGCGCGCAAGGGGCAGTCGGGGATTGTCTATTGCGCGACGCGGGCCAAGACCGAAACGCTGGCGCAGGCCCTGCGCGAAGAGGGCCATGCCGCCTGTTTCTATCACGGCGGAATGGACCCAGAGGCGCGGCGGCAGGTCGAGGTGCGGTTTCAGCGCGAAGATGGGCTGATCGTGGTGGCGACCGTGGCCTTTGGCATGGGGATCGACAAGCCCGATATCCGCTGGGTGGCCCATGCCGATCTGCCAAAGTCGATCGAAGGATATTATCAGGAAATCGGCCGTGCCGGGCGGGATGGCACCCCCGCCGAGACGATGACCCTGTATGGACCCGACGACATTCGCCTGCGCCGCAGCCAGATTGACGAAGGGCTTGCCCCGCCCGACCGGAAGGCCGCCGATCATGCACGGCTGAATGCGCTGCTGGGGTTGGCCGAGGCGATGAAATGCCGGCGGCAGGTGCTGCTGGGGTATTTCGGTGAAACGGCAGGGCCGTGCGGGAATTGCGACCTGTGCGACCGGCCTGCTGACCTGTTTGATGCCACCGAGGCGGTGCGAAAGGCGCTGTCGGCCATCCTGCGGACGGGGGAATGGTTCGGGGCGGGGCATCTGATCGATATTCTGACCGGAAGTCAGACCGAAAAGGTGCGTGAACGCGGGCATGACAAGCTGCCGACCTTTGCTGTCGGGCGCGATCTGAGCAAGGCGGCGTGGGGTGCGGTGTTCCGGCAGATGATGGGGCGCGATCTGGTGCGGCCTGACCCGGACCGCCACGGCGCGCTGCGCATGACCGATGCCGCGCGGCCCATCCTGCGGGGCGAGGAAAGCATCACCCTGCGGCGTGATACGATTGCGTCGGCCCAGCCACGGGCGGCGGTGCGGGCGTTGGTGGCCGATGAGGATGCGCCGCTTTTGTCCGCGCTCAAGGCCAAGCGGCGGGCCTTGGCCGAGGCGGCGGGTGTGCCGGCCTATGTGATCTTTCCCGACCGGACGCTGATCGAGATGGCCGAGACGCGGCCCACCGATCTGGACGGAATGGCGGGCATCACTGGGGTGGGGGCGAAAAAGCTGGAGAGCTACGGCGCGGCCTTTCTAGAGGTGATCAACGGCGCGGCAGAGGCGCTGCATCCGCAGCGGATGCGGCTGGCGGGGCGGCCGGCTGGCCCGGTGTTCGACCGGCTGGCGGATGTGCAACTGGCGCTGTCGCGGGGCGAGGACGGGACAGGGAAATACCTGTCCGTCACCCATTCCACCCTGCGCCTGATCGCAGAACGGCGGCCCGGTTCGCTTTCGGATCTGGAGCGGATACAGGGTATGGGCGAACAAAAGGTGGAACGGTTCGGGCAGGCGTTTCTGGATGTCTTGCGCGAGGCGTGAGGCGGCCTATTTCCCCGGCAAAGGAGACTGTGATGCTGACCGTGATTTCCCCTGCCAAGCGGCTGAATGACATCCCGCGCGCATTGCCCGAGGGGCTTTTGCCGACAGAGCCAGCCTTTGCGGCGGATGCGGTAAAGCTGGCGCGGATTGCGCGAGGATTGAGTGTTGATGACCTGCGCAAACTGATGGCAATTTCCGAACCGTTGGCGCGGTTGAACGCGGCACGCTTCGCGGCTTTTTCGCCCCGGCCCGTTGCGGATGCGGTAATGCCCGCGGCGTTCTGTTTTGACGGTGATACCTATGCAGGGCTGGAGGCGCGCACGTTGGACGCCGATGCGCTGCGTTGGGCGCAGGGGCGGTTGCGGATTTTGTCGGGGCTTTATGGGCTACTGCGGCCCTTGGATATGATCCAGCCGTACCGGTTGGAGATGGGCAGCAAGCTGGCCAATCCGAAGGGTGCCGATCTTTATGCCTGGTGGGGCAAACGGATCGCGCGGGCGTTGAACGCAGATGCCGAGGCTGCGGGGACCGGCGTTCTGGTAAACTGCGCGTCGCAGGAATATTTCGGGGCGGTGGATCAGAAGGCGCTGACGCTGCGGGTGATCACCCCGGTGTTTCTGGAAGGGCGCGGCGCGGAGGCGAAGGTGATTTCCTTCTTTGCCAAAAAGGCGCGTGGGGCAATGGCGCGGTTTGTGGCCGAACATCGGTTGACAGACCCTGCCGACCTGCGCGGGTTCGATGTGGGTGGCTATGTCTTTGCGCCGGACCGATCTGATGGGGACAAGCTGGTTTTCCTGCGCGAACAGGTGGCAGAGGCTGCGGCCTGATCGGCGGGTCAGGCGGACGGGTCAGACGGGCAGGACAGGTTGCCGAAAGGTCAGGCTGCCGTGCTTTGCGTGGCGACCGGGCCAAGAACAACCTCTGGCGGGCAGAAGTGCAAAAGCACCTCGACCAAGGCGGATTTTCGCAGGGGTTTGGTCAGGTGCCTGTCCATGCCGGCGGCAAGAAAGCGGATCGTATCATCCTCCATCGCGTGGGCGGTCACGGCGATGATCGGAACCCTGGCACGGCCCCCTTCGACACTGCGGATTTCAGCGGCGGCGGCGCAGCCATCCAGTTCCGGCATCGAAATGTCCATGAAAATCAGGTCTGGATGCAAGGATTTCCACATCTCAACCGCTTGACGGCCATCATCGGCAAAATGCAGATCAAGGTCCAGATCGCGGACCATCTTGGCCAGGACCAGTTGGTTGGTCTTGTTGTCTTCGGCGGCCAGAACCCGCATCCGTCGCATTTCGGGTGACGGGGCAGAGGCGAGCGTGATCGCGCTGCCGGTTTGCCGGGTCAGCGCGCGATAAAGATCGGCACGCAAAACAGGTTTGACGAGGATTTCGTGAACGATGCCGTCCTGCTTTGCCGCCTCGGCCGCTGGCAGATGGTCGGGGGCAACCATGAGGATACGCGGTTGCGTGGCACCCCTTTGCGCAAGCGAACGGCACAGCGCCAAACCGTCGATGCCATCCGGCCCATGATCGAGGAGTACGGCATCATCCACATTGGAGTTGGCGCGCAACAGTGCGTCATCCATGCTGCGGCATGCGGTCAGCACAATGCCAAAAGGCGCAAGCTGGCGTTCGATGATCGTTCTGTTCGTGGGGTTTCCGGCGCACAGCAGCAGGCGTCGCAGGCTGGTGGGGACGCGGGCGGGAAGCGCCTCTTCCGCGACTGGCAAGGTCAGGGCAAAGCCGAAACACGACCCCGTGCCCGGTTCGCTTTCCACCCATATTTCGCCTTCCATCCGGTCGATCAGGCGGCGGGTGATGGCAAGTCCCAGACCTGTGCCTTCATAGCGCCGGTTGGCGGCGTCATCGACCTGTGTGAATTCGCCAAAGATGCGGTCAAGTTGGTCATGCGCGATGCCAATGCCGGTATCTTCCACCGTGACATGCAAGCGCGCAGTGCCATCGGCAGGCTGGGTGCCAACAACACGCACCAGAACATGCCCGGTCTGGGTGAATTTCACCGCATTGCCCATCAGATTGGTCAGCACCTGCCGCAGACGCCCCGGATCGCCCACCAGTCGCGTCGGCAGGAACATGTCGTAATCGGTCAGCAATTCGATGCCCTTGGCGCGGGCCTGCGGTTGCAAGAGGATTGCGGTTTCGTGGATCAGCCGTTCCAGATCAAAAGGTTCGGGGCGCAGGGCCAGATGCCCGGCTTCGATCTTTGAATAATCCAGCACGTCATTGATGATGGTCAGCAACGCCTCGCCGGACGAACGGATGGTTTCGGCGAACAGCCGTTGTTCTTCGGTCAGGTCGGTTCCACACAGCAATTCGGCCATGCCGACGACACCGTTCATCGGGGTGCGTATCTCATGGCTCATGTTGGCAAGAAAGGCGGATTTGGCGCGGTTCGCGGCTTCGGCGGCAACGCGGGCGGCAAGAAGCGTTTCCTGCGCCGCGCGTTCCGGGGTGATGTCGCTGCGCAGGCCGACGCGGCCCCCGTCTGGCGTGATATGATCTTGCGCGCGTGATCCAGCGCCCGTCGACGAAGTGTTGTTCTGACGCGCCGGATGCAGCCCGATAGTCTGCCATCCGTTCGGCAAGCCAATCTTCTTCGCGGCCCTCGGCATCGGCGTGAAGGCCATCGGCAAGGCTGGCACGAAGCAGGTCTTCGAACCGGATGCCGGGGCGGATCAGATCGGGTGGAAAGGCATAGATGTTTCGATACTGCTGATTGCACATGATCAGCCGATCCTGATTGTCAAAGATGACAAAGCCATCGGGGATCGCCTCGACCGCCGCACGCAGGCGCATTTCGGCCGTGATGTCGATGGCCAGGCTGACACGGTCGCCATCACGGGCGCGCCGATCCTCAAGGCGGATCCATCGGCCGGATTGCAGCGCCAGTTCGACGGGCGGGATGTCATCGGCGGCGATGCGGTCACACATGGCATCAATCCAGGTGTCCCTGTCCTGATCCAGGTGCAACAGGGGGGCAACCGCATCCAGCAGATCACGATAGGACATGCCGGGGGTAATGCTGCCTGCCGCGAAAGGGTGAAGCCAGGCACGGTTGGCAAGGAGAAGCCGGTTTTCGCCATCAAACACGGCAAAACCATCGCGGATGATGTCGATCGAGGTGCGCAGGCGGCGTTCAGCCATGACCGCCGTGGTGTGGGCGCGGTCCAGATCGCCCAGATAGCGTTGGTTCTGGCCCTTCAGGCGCGCGGCTTCGGATTGGGCGGCACGGGCAGATTGCCGTTCTTCCACCACCAGTTCCGAAAGCGCGCGGGCCTGCAGCGCCAGCTTTTCATTGGCGGCGGCGAGTTCGCGGCTTTTCCATTCCAGATGCCGTTCGGCGGCCATCCGGGCGCGGCGTTCCTGCGCCAGTCGTTCTGCCGCCGTCAAGGGCGCGGTGATCTGTGATGTCATGGGCGGTACGAATCCCTGCTGGTCCCTGACCAAGCATCGGGGATGTCGGTAAACGGGGGGTAAACAACAGCGGGAGCGGACGACTCATTGCCAGAATGCCCGCCTGCGTGCCAGCATTGCGGCAGTTTTTGCCATAGACGGTGTCGCCATGCGTATTCATGCCCTTTTGATTGCCGCCCTGATTTCCTGTTCTGCCCTGCCCTCTTTGGCGCAGGATCTGGTTCCCCCCAAACGCCTGGTGCTGTCGCAAGATACCGACTTGCCCGGCGGGGATATTGCGTCCGCCTTCGATACCACGCTGGAAGTCCTGCGAGCGGGCCTGTCTGGCCAATGCAAGCTGCGAGGCGCTGACCTTCAACACCCGGAATGGGAGTTGCTTTCTGAAAGCCGGGCCGGGGGAGGGGGTGCCCTATGCGGGCGCGATATCCGGCCTTGTGCGGACTGCGGCGGATGGGGCGGCCGAACGGGCAAGGCTGCGAAGGGACGAGATCGGCTTTGTGCAGGATTGGGAGATCGGGTCCGTCACCCAGCAAGCAGCGGGGTTGGCGCGCGATCACATCACTGGCGACTGGGCCGAAGGCGACCTGCGGGATGCCGCGCTGGATGCGGAAATGGCGGGGGATTTCGACACGGCGTCGCGTTTTGTGGGGGCGGCGATTAACCTGACCGATGCGGCGGCGGATTGGGCAGACTATGCGCGGCTTTTGTTCGCCGCCGGTGAGGCCGAGGGACCGAACCAGCGCAGCTATCGGGAACGGTCCTATTACGCGGCGGTGAATGCCTATCTGCGGGCCGAAGACGGCGGGCAGCGGCATACGATTCTGGTGCAGATGGGGCAGGCGCTGGAACGGATGGACCGGGGCAGCGATACGGTGCGGGCGCTGCGGTTGGCGCAATCGGTGCAGACGCGGGATGATACGGCGGCCTATCTGGCGGATGCGGCCGGGAAATACGGCTTTCGCATCGTGGAAAACCGGGTGGAGGCGGATAGCGCCCGCCCGCGCATTTGCGCAACGTTTTCCGAGGATCTGGCCGGCAAGGGCGTGGATTACGCCAGTTTCGTGCAACTGGATGAGCCCGGCCTGACGGTCAGCGCGCAGTTCCGCGATATCTGCGTTGAAGGGATTGACCCATGGCCAGCGGGCCACTGTGACCTTCCGCGAAGGGTTGCCAGCGGCAGATGGGCAGGCGCTGGCGGCGTCGGTCGACATCACATCCTATGTCCGTGACCGCAATCCCGGCGTCCGCTTTCCGGGGCGGGCCTATGTGCTGCCCAAGACCGGGGCTGCGGCCCTGCCGGTCGAAACGGTGAACACCGATGCCCTGAACCTGACGCTGTATCGTGTGACGGATCGCAACCTGATCCGGGCGTTCCAGAACGGCTATCTTTCGGCCCCGATGGCGGAGTGGCAGGAATTCGACTTTGCCTCGCAGACAGGGACCGAAGTCTGGACCGGGACAGCGACGGTGGGGATGGAGGTGAACCGCGACGTCACCACGCGCCTGCCGATGGAAGAGGCGCTGGCGGGGCAGCCTGCGGGGGTCTATGCCCTGCGCGCCGCCGTGCCGGGGGAACAACCGTGGGAAATTCCGGCGGGTTGGCAATGGTTTGCGGTATCCGATCTGGGGATGACCACGCTGTCGGGTGTGGATGGATTGCATGTCTTTGTGCGCAGTCTGGGGACGGCGGCACCCAAGGCGGGGGTGGTGGTTGATCTGGTGTCGAACGGGAATGAGGTGCTGGGTCAGGCCACGACCGACGCGCAGGGCTATGCCCGGCTGGATGCAGGGCTGACGCAAGGGGTGGGCGGGGCTGCGCCTGCGCTTGGTTGTGGCGCGGGAGGGGGAGGCCGATCTGGCCTTTCTGTCGCTGACCGACCCGGAGTTTGATCTGTCGGATCGCGGGGTCGAGGGGCGCGAAGCTGCACCTCCGGTGGATGTGTTCCTTACCACCGATCGCGGGGCGTATCGCGCAGGTGAGACGGTCTATGCCACCGCCCTGGCGCGCGACAGTAGGGCGGCGGCCATTGAGGGGCTGCCGCTGACGGCGGTGGTGAAGCGCCCGGACGGCGTGGAACATGCGCGGATGTCGGTTAGCGATTGGGGCGGCGGCTATGTGTTCAGCCAGCAAATCCTTGGATCGGCCCCGCGCGGCGTGTGGCGGATGGAGGTGCTGGCCGATGTGGACGCGCCACCGTTGGCTGCGACGACCTTTCTGGTCGAGGATTTCCTGCCAGAACGGGTTGATTTTGACGTGACCGTCCCGGATGGGCTGCGCCCCGGCGCGATGGCGGAACTGGGCGTTGAGGCACGCTATCTGTTTGGGGCGCCGGGGGCGGATCTGGCGGTTGAGGGCGAGGTGACCCTGCGCGCGGCGGAAACGCTGGCCGGATGGGAGGGCTATCGTTTTGGTCGCCATGACGCGCCGTTTGATGCCGTGATGCAGGGTGTTGATCCGGCCCGAACGGATGCGGCGGGGCTGGCCACGGTGGCCGTGATGTTGCCCGACGCGGCCGAGACGGATCGCCCGCTGGAGGCGCGTATCGCGCTGCGGGTGGCCGAAGGGTCGGGTCGTCCGGTGGAACGGGTGACAACGGTGCCGCTGGCCCCTGCTGCACCGCTGATCGGGGTGCGGCCTATGTTTGACGGCGTGGTTGCCGAAAATGGCGAGGCGCGGTTCACGCTGGCGGGCGTGGGGCAGGACGGTGCGGCAGCGCCGATGCAGGCCCGGTGGGAGTTGGTGCGGGTCGAGACGACCTATCAATGGTATCAGAGCTTTGGCAACTGGATGTGGGAACCCGTCACCCGGCGCGAGCGGGTGGCCGAGGGTGCGGTTGCGCTGGACGCGCCGACCGAGATTGCCGTGCCTGTGCGCTGGGGCGAATATGAACTGTCGGTGACGCAGGACGGTGGCACAGCGGCGACGTCTGTGCCCTTCGCGGCGGGCTGGTTCGCGGCGGCGGATGCGGCATCTACGCCCGATACGCTGGAACTGTCACTGGACAAGACCGATTATGCGGCGGGGGATGTGGCCAAGCTGCGCCTTGTGCCGCGCTTTGCCGGGACCGCGCTGGTGATGGTGCTGTCAAACCGGCTGGTGGCGATGCAGGCGGTTGAGGTGGCAGAGGGCGAGAACATCATCGACTTGGCCGTAACCGATGATTGGGGCGCGGGCGTTTACGTCACCGCATCGGTCCTGCGGCCGATGGATGTGGCGGCGGGGCGCAATCCAGCGCGGGCTATGGGTTTGGCACATGCTGGGGTTGATCCGGGGGCGCGGGCGTTGACCACAACAGTGGAGGTGGCGTCAGAGGCCGATCCGCGCGGGGCGCTGCCCGTTGCCCGTCGCCGTCGAGAGCACCGCCGCATCGTTGGTCCCAACGATGTTCACCGTCACCGTCGTCGTCGTCCCATCCACCGCCGACACCGTGAACGTGTCGCTGTAGGTCGTCCCGTCCACAAACTCGTTATGCGCCGAGTCCGCCGTGTAGCTCCACGAGCCGTCCGCCCCGATCGCCAGGCTGCCGTAGGTCCCTCCCACCGTCGCCGGCGTGTACTCGGCCGCGTTGTCCACGTCCGACACCGTCAGCGTCCCGCTCGCCGTCAGCACCGCATCGGTCTCGCTCAGGCTCGCCGTCGCCGTCGAGAGCACCGCCGCATCGTTGGTCCCAACGATGTTCACCGTCACCGTCGTCGTCGTCCCATCCACCGCCGACACCGTGAACGTGTCGCTGTAGGTCGTCCCGTCCACAAACTCGTTACGCGCCGAGTCCGCCGTGTAGCTCCACGAGCCGCTCGCCGGGATTGCCAGGCTGCCGTAGGTCCCTCCCACCGTCGCCGGCGTGTACTCGGCCGCGTTGTCCACGTCCGACACCGTCAGCGTCCCGCTCGCCGTCAGCACCGCATCGGTCTC
>CAVYZK010000006.1:0-38720 GCA_963772935.1 uncultured Alphaproteobacteria bacterium
GCACTGGCTTACATTTTTCTGTCACGCTCAATGTTTACAGGGGTTTTTCACGGGTGCCGCCTGAAGATTGGGCAGCGCCCTTTGATGATGGCACCGGGGAAAACGCGCTATTCTGCGAATTTTTCCCCGTGATTCCCCCGATTCAGCCGAATCTTGCCCCGCGATAGGTGATTTGCCCCCCCGCAACGGTCAGCGCGATTCCCATCTTGCCCAGATCGTCTGCCGCAATCGCCTCGATATCGCCGTCGATCAGCACCAGATCGGCGGCCAACCCCACCCGAAGCGTTCCGGTCAGCCCCTCCATATGCGCGGCCCAAGCGCCCCCCGCCGTATAGGCGCGCAAGGTTTGCATCCGGGTCAGCCGTTCATCCTGCGCGCCATCAAAAGGTGCCCGCGTCAGCGCCGCCTGCATGCCCCGCAGCACAGACACATCCGTCACCGGCCAGTCGCTGGCAAAAGCCACCGGGGCACCATGACCGGCCAGCGTGCGACAGAGATAGGCATCGCGCCACCGCGGACGGTGAAACAGCGCGTCCATCGACGAGATCGGAAAATCCATCGCCCCCGGAGCATGGGGTGGCTGCACCGACGCCGTGATCCCCAAAGACCCCAGACGAGGAATATCGGCGCGGTCGATCAGCTCGATATGTTCGATCCGGTGGCGCATATCGTGGTGACCATTCGCCTTGGCCGCCTCATACCCGTCAATCGTCTGCCGCACCGCGCCATCGCCAATCGCATGCACAGCGATCTGCAAGCCGCGCCGGTCAATCTCGGTACAGATGGCCTTGAACCTCTCAGGCTCAAACAACGGCTCGCCGCGTGTGGTCGTACCGGGGTAATCGTGCAGCATATAGGCGGTACGGCTGTCAACTACACCGTCCATGAACATCTTGACGAATCCGCTGCTGACCCAGTCATCGGCAAACTCGGCGGTCATCGCGGTCGCGCGGTCCAGCTCCGCCAACTCCATATGCGGCTTGAAGTGGAACGGCACCTTCACCCGCGCGGTCAACCGACCTTCATCGCGCATTTCGGCCAGCAGGGCGAGCGTGTAGCGGTTGCCGTCCATGTTCACCATGCTGGTGATCCCATGCGCCGCGCAATGGGCAAGGCCCGCCGCGATTTTGTCTTTGTCCTTTGCCCGCTGCTCTGCCGATGGCCACGGGTCAGGCTCCCCCCCTGTGGCAATCCCCAACTGCAAATGTGCCTCGCCGCCCAAGGCCAACACCGGACCGAACGCCTCAAACTCGCGCAACTCGCCGGTCGCGGTGCCGTCGGGGGCCATCATCACCTCATGCCCATGCGGCATATCGGCCCCGTACAGCAGGCCCGCCGCCGCAAGGGCTGCCGTATTGGCCCAGACGGTGTGATGGTCGGGCGACATCATCGCAATCGGTCGATCCGCCAGAACCGCATCCAGATCGGCCCGCGTCACCGGGCGGCTAAGAATGTCGTAGCTTGCCCCCTGTGCCATCAATAGTGCCGCATGAGGGTTGGCCGCCGCATAGGCAGAAAACGCATCCTTCAACGTCGCGAACCCGGACATGCCGCCCAGTTGCAACTGCGTCAATTCCGCTCCGCCCAGCACCAGATGCAGATGGCTTTCCACAAACCCCGGCAACAAGGACCGCCCGCCCGCATCAATCCGCTGCGCCGAGGGCAACACGGCGACTTCATCGCCGCCGACAGCCACGATGCGCCCTGCCGATAGCGCAACCGCACTGGCGCGTGGCTGGGCCTCGTCCATCGTCAGGACTTTCGCGTTGAAGATCACCATATCCACAGTCATTGCCGTATCCGCTTTCACATTGATTCAAATATTCCGGGGGTCTTCGCCCCCCTACCCCGCCATCACGCACAAAATCTCAAACAGGACCGACACCCCCAGATAGGCTGTCGCCCCCGAGGGATCGAAGGGCGGTGACACCTCCACCAGATCGGCCCCCACAATCTTCACCCCCTTTAACAAGCGCGCCATCTGCAACGCCTGCCAGCTATTCGGGCCACCCAGTTCCGGCGTGCCAGTCCCGGGAGCAAAAGCGGGGTCCACAAAGTCTATATCATAGGACACATAAGTATCCCCCGCGCCGGCCCTATCCCGGGCCTCGGCCATCACATCCTCGGGGCCACGGGCATGTAACTCCTCCATCGGAATGACGCGTATCCCGACCGCGCGCGCGAAATCCCGGTCCTCATTGTCATAAGTCGTGCCCCGGATGCCAATCATCGTGACGCGGGCGGGGTCAAGCAGGCCTTCCTCAACGGCACGACGAAACGGGGTGCCGTGGGTATACATCGTGCCGCCGAAATAGCTGTGGAACAGATCGGTGTGGCTGTCGAAATGGATCATCCCCAAAGGACGCCCCTTCGCCAACGCCCGCAAGATCGGCAGGCTACACAGATGATCACCCCCGGCGGTCAGCGGCAAAATCCCCAAATCGCGCACGCGGGTATAGAACGCCTCCATCCGCGCGAGGCTGTCCATCAGGTCGGCCGGGTTCGGCCCGACATCACCCAAGTCGGCGCAACGCAACGCCTCGAACGGGCGTACGCCGCTGACGCCGTTCTGCGCGCGGATCATGGTGGACGCATCGCGCATCTGGCGCGGCCCATGCCGCGCGCCGGGGCGATTGGTGGTGCCGCCATCCCAGGGGGCACCGATGAACCCCACCTGCACCTCGCCGATCCGGGGGTGGTCAAACCCCACCAGCGGCAGCCGCATGAAGGTGGGCACCCCGGCGAATCGCGGCAGATCGAACCCCGACACCGGCGTAAAGAAGCCATCTCCCTCGGTTCCCGCCATGCCCTGCCCTTTCGATCAATCCCGGTTGCCCGCCATCAGACCACCAAGCCGCAGCGCCGTCAGCCCCGAAACCGACATGCCACTGCCGCGATGCGCGCGCTTGTGATGTGCAAAATCCGCCCGCTTGCCCCGCGAACGGCCCAGCAGGTCTTGACCCAAGGCCGCGCTTCCCCCCTTATCGCCATCAGTGTCCATGGGAATTTCAGCGATGTTCAGCAAGACGACCGACCCGACCTCTGCCCCGCCGCGCCCGACCTCGGGCACCACCGGCAATGCCGCGCGGTCCATTCTTGCGTCTGACCTGAAAATCACGGGTGAGATCACGTCAACCGGGTCGGTTGAGGTGATGGGAGAGATTGACGGCAACCTGACCGCCAAAACCCTTGTCATCGGGTCCGAAGGCCGCATCGCAGGCTCCGTCACCGCCGAGACGATTGAGGTCAAGGGCAAGCTGGATGGCAGCGTCACGACCGACGCCTTCACCATGCGCGCAGCGGCCCATGTGACCGCTGACATCGTCTATCAATCCGTGATCATCGAAAGCGGGGCCACGATTGAGGGCCGCTTTGCCAAACCCAAACGCTGATCACCTTGGCGGAATGGAATAGGTCAGCCCCGCCCGCGCAACCGGGTCCGGGCTGCCTTCGCTGAACAACAGCACATCGCCTACCGCCAGACTGCGGCCCAGTTTCAAAACCCGCGCCTGACCCAGCATGTCGCACCCGGCCTGCGGCTTGCGCATGAAGTCGATCGACGCATTGGTGGTCACGGTCAGCGCCACCGGCCCGATCCGCGACAGGATCGCCAGATACATCGCCACATCCGCCAGCGCAAAGATGTTGGGGCCAGATACTGTGCCGCCGGGCCGCAAATGCCGGTCCGCCACCCGCAGGCGCAGCGTCACCCCGGCCTCATCCGCATGATCAACGCTGAAATCTGCGGCGACCTGCCCGAAATCGCGGTGCAAAAACGCCTGCAACTCCGCCGCGTTCATCGCCAGCTCCAGACCGCGCTCCATCATAACGCGTAAAGGTCGCGGAACTTGGCTTCCAGATAGTCGAGGAACGGCACCTCCGTCGGCTCCGCCCCGCAGGCCTTTGCAATCGTCTCACGCGGCGCGAACCGCGACCCGTGCCGCTGCACATTTTCCCGCAGCCATGTGGTCGCAAGCGACGTGTCGCCTTGCGCCAGACCATCGTCGATCCCCGGCACCGCCGCGCGCATCGCCTTGTTCAGGCAACCCGCATAAAGGTTGCCCAAACTGTAAGTCGGGAAATAGCCGAACAGCCCCACCGACCAATGCACGTCCTGCAACATGCCATGGCTGGGCCTGTCCACCACCCCGCCGAAATCGGCGCGGAAGCGGTCGTTCCAGGCAGCCTCCAGACCCGACACCTGCAAATCCCCCCGGATCAACGCACGCTCCAGATCAAAGCGCATCATCACATGCAGGTTGTAATGCACCTCGTCAGCTTCGGTGCGGATGAAGCCGGGCTGCACCCGGTTGACGGCGCGGTAAAACTCCTCGGCTGAGGCGATGCCGAAATCACCAAACCGATCCCGCATCTGGCCGTACATCCAGCCGGTGAACGCCCGGCTACGGCCAAGCTGGTTCTCATAAATCCGGCTCTGGCTTTCATGCACCCCCATCGACGCGCCCATACCCAAGGGGGTCAGCGCATAGTCCGGCTCGATCCCCTGCTCGTAACAAGCATGGCCGACCTCATGAATGGTCGAGTAAAAACAGTTGAACGGCTCAGTCTCCACCACCCGCGTGGTGATCCGCACATCGGACCCGGACCCGGAACTGAACGGATGCACCGCCAGATCAAGCCGCCCGCGCGACCAGTCATAGCCAAAGGCATCGGCCAGAATACGCGCCATCGCCATCTGGGCCTCGGGCGCAAATCGCCCCGTCAACGGCTCGGGCACCGGGGCCGCCAGCACGGCGGCGCGCAAATCGACCAGCCGGGGCCGCATCGCGCCAAACATCGCGGCTATCGCCTCGGCGGTCATGTCGGGTTCATAATCATCGACCAAAGCATCGTAGGCATCGCCACCGCCCGCCAGCGCCGCCCCTTCCTCGCGCTTCAGATCAATCACCCGCGCCAGCGTCGGCAAGAATGCCGCCACATCCTCACCCGCCCGCGCCTGCGCCCAAACTCCCTGCGCCATCGAGGTAACCCGTGCCAGTTCCTCGGCCAGCCGAGCCGGGATTTTCATCATCCGGCTGTGACTGCGCCTGATCTGCCGCAACTGCGCCTCGGCCACATCATCAGCCGCCACCGCCTGCGCCAGCCAGTCGGCCAGTCGCGGGTCGGTGCGGCGGGCGTGCAAGATGCCTTCCAGCGCCGCCATTTCCTCAGACCGCTGTTCGGCAGCACCGCGTGGCATCTGGGTTTCCTGATCCCACCCCAGTCGGCCCGCCACCTGCGCCAAAGCCTCGGTCTGGCGCTGAAAGGCCATCAGGTCGGCATAGGCCGTTGCGTTCACGTTCATGCCGTTCCCTCTTTAATTGATCCCGCCACCGGGTACATCGCCAGATGCCGCGCCCGCAGGATCAAGACCCACAACAGGATCGCCCCGATCTGATGGGTGATCGCCACATGCAGATGTGCCGCCGTCAGCGCCGCAGCAATGCCAAATGCCATCTGCGCCACCAGCATCGCCATCACCCCATGAAACGCCGCCCGCGTGGTGGGATGCGCCGATTTGCGGCCCCGCAGCCAGACGACAATACCAAAGATGAACAGCAGATATCCTGACATGCGGTGAATGAACTGCACCAGACCGGGGTTCTCAAAGAATGCAGCCCAAACCGGGCGACCCGGCACATAAAACGCATCCGCCGGAAAGAACTGCCCATTCATCAAAGGCCAGGTTGGAAATCCCCGGCCCGCATCAATGCCCGCCACCAACGCGCCCAGCAGAATTTGCAGGAACGCAAAGTGCATCAGGCCGGTCGCCATGCCCGACAATTTCCCCTCACGCGCCCGGCGCGCCGTCATCAGCGCGGCCTCAGTCCGGCCAAGCAGCAAGACGTACCACGCAATGAAGCCCAGAATGACAAAGGCAATCCCCAGATGTGTCGCCAGCCGGTAGGACGCCACATCCACCCGGTCCCCGGTCAGGCCCGATGACACCATCCACCAGCCAATCGCCCCCTGCGCGCCGCCCAGCAGGCCAATCCCCAGCAACCGCCCGGTCCAGCCCGGCGGAATGGCCCGGGCCAGCAGAAATCCGACAAAACCCACCGCCCAGACCAGCCCGATCACCCGGCCCAACTGCCGGTGCCCCCATTCCCACCAGTAAATGGTCTTGAACGCATCCAACGTCATCTGGGTGTTTTGCAAGGCAAACTCGGGCGTCGCCTTATACTTGTCGAACTCCAGCCCCCATGCGGCATCGTTCATCGGCGGCAAGGCCCCCGTCACCGGCTTCCATTCGGTTATTGATAATCCGCTGTCGGTCAGCCGGGTCAGGCCCCCCACCACGATCATCGCCACGACAAGCAGAAACAGCAGCATCAGCCAGACCCTGATCCCCCGCCGCGCGCCTTTGGGCGCGGTGTCGATCATGCCCCCCACCGGGGCCGCCACGGGCCGTATCCCGTGCGGGGCAGCCCCGACATCCTCGAATATACTGCGCTTGCCCGCCATCACCTGCCCCGCCAAACTGTTGACCAGACACTATGCCCCGGCCCGCAGGCCTTCAAGACCCTGCGACTCCATGGCCCCGCCCCGCATTTTCTGTCTCCAAATATTCCGGGGGAACCGCCCGGTACGGGCAGTGGGGGCTGACCCCCTCGCTACAGCCGCCGCAGCAGGTCCAGCGACGGCTCACCCGTCACCGGCAACCCAACCGATTGCTGATAGGCGCTGATCGCGGCCTTCGTCTTGGCCCCGATCACCCCGTCTGACCCTTCGGTATCAAACCCCGCCGCCGTCAGCTTGCGCTGCAAGGCCTGACGGTCGGCCATCGTCATCCCCGTCTTGTCCGGCCCGAAGTCACCTTGAATGGCAGGCCGCCCCGCCAGACGGTCCGACAGATGCCCGACGCCAATCGCGTAATTCTCGGCATTGTTGTAGGCAAGGATCGCATTGAAGTTGCGATAGATCAGGAACCCCGGCCCATTCGCCCCGGCAGGGGCAAGAATGGACCCGGCCCCGTGGTTTGGCAAGCTGCCCCCGCCCGGCAAGGTCACGCCAAGCGCCTGCCAATCCGCCGCCGACCGCCCCTTGCCCCGCCCCGCCAGCCCGGTGTTGAACCCCGATGGCAACCGCACCTCAACCCCCCAAGGCTGCCCCCGCGTCCAGCCCGATTTCGCCAGATAGGCGGCGGTTGACGCCAGTGAATCCGTGGGATCATCCGACCAGATGTCGCGCCGCCCGTCGCCGGTGAAATCCACCGCGAACAGCAGGTACGACGTGGGGATGAACTGCGTGTGCCCCATCGCCCCCGCCCAACTGCCGGTCATATTGGCCGCCGTGGTATCGCCGTTCTGCAAGATCTTCAGCGCGGCCACCAACTGGCTCTCAAAGAACTCGCCCCGCCGCCCTTCATAGGCCAGCGTGGACAAGGCGCTGATCACCGGCACATTGCCGCGACGGGTGCCAAAGAAACTTTCCAAGCCCCATACGGCGGCCACAACATTGCCCTCAACGCCGTACCGCGCCTCGATCTGGTTCAGCACGCCGCCATATTGCCGCATCATCTGCTGGCCCAGACTGACCCGTTCGGCCGAGGCCGCAATCGCCAGATAATCCTCAAGACTGCGCTTGAACTCGGTCTGGTTGCGGTCTTTCTCGATCACTTCGGGCAGGAACCCAGCCCCGCGAAACGCCGCATCAATGGTGCCCGCCGACACGCCCCGCGCCGCCGCCCGGCCCTTGAACCCCGCGACCCAGGCATCATAGCCCGCATTGGGCACCGCCCGCATCACCGGTTGCGCCTGCACAAACCCGGTACCGCCAGAGCGCACACAACCCGCCAGCGCCAGCAGCCCCAACCCCATCACCCGCCGCGATAATCTGCATCCTGCCCACCCGTTTCTTGATTTCTTGCAGCAAGCCTAGCCGATATCGCCGCCCCCCGCAAAGCCCCGCCGATCCGGCTTGGGGCCATCCCGCCTAGTTGCCCTGCTTTTTCAGCGTATAGGCAATCTGTCGCAACATGCCGTGAAACGTTTGTACCTCGGCCCGGGTCAACCCCAGCCGCGCCCACATGTTGCGCAGGTTGGCGCGCATGCCATCGGCCTTGTCCGGCGGATAAAAGAAGCCCGCATCGGTCAGCCGTTCTTCAAAATGATCGCCCAGTTTTTCCACCTCGATCATCGGAGCAAATTCGGTGCGGGCAAGCTGCATCACCTCGGGTGCCGTCACCTCGGTCTGCCGCCGCCACTCATACCCCACCAGCAGGGCACATTGCGCGAGGTTTAGCGAGGCAAACTCCGGATTTACCGGGACTGACACGATGGCATTGGCCAGCACCACATCCTCATTCTCCAGCCCCGCCCGTTCCGGCCCGAACAGCACAGCAACCTTGCGCCCCTCTGCCGCCATCGCCCGCGCGGTTTCCATCGCCCGTTCCGGCGTGACCACGGGCTTCACCAACTCCCGCCCCCGCGCGGTGGTCGCAAATACATAGTCGCAGTCCGCAATCGCCGCCTGCACGGTCGGAAAGATCCCCGCATTGTCCAGCACCCGCCCCGCCCCACTTGCCATCGCATTGGCGCGTGGGTTCGGCCAGCCATCGCGCGGGTCCACAATACGCATCCGGTCCAGCCCGAAGTTCAACATCGCGCGGGCCGCAGCCCCGATGTTTTCGCCCATCTGCGGGCGCACAAGAACAAAGACGGGCGTGATCATGGCGGCATCTCCAGTCGGGCAAGGCCTTCGCCAGATACGCCCCCGCCCCCCGCAGGGCAAGCCATGGCATTGCCCGGCAATCTGCGCTAACAAAGGCAAAATCGCACGACGGAGCCTCCAATGGCCAATGAAGACCAACCCCAGATCACCCTGATCACCCCGCCCGCCTTTACGCTGGACGTGTTTCCCGACCGGCTTGCCGCCGTGCTGGACGCGCATCCGGTGGCCTGCGTGCGCCTGTCGCTGGCGACCAAAGACCTCGACGTGATTGCCCGCGCCGCCGATGCCTGCCGCGTGGTGGCCCATGCCCGCGACGTGGCGATTGTGATCGACACCCATCTGCTGCTGGTCGAACGCCACGGGCTGGACGGGGTGCATCTGCTGGATGGCGCGCGCTCGGTGCGCCATGCGCGCAAGGAACTGGGCAGCGATGCCATCGTCGGGGCGTTCTGCGGCACCACCCGCCACGAAGGCATCAGCGCCGCCGAGGCTGGCGTGGATTACGCCGCCTTCGGTCCCATCGGGGCCACGCCACTTGGGCGATGGCACGCAGGTCGATCTTGACCTGTTTCAGTGGTGGTCCGACATGATCGAAATCCCGGTCATCGCCGAAGGTGCCCTGACCGCCGACCTGATCGCCCAATTCGGCCCGGTGACCGACTTCTTTGCCATCGGCGAAGAAATCTGGGGCACAGAGGATGCGACAGCTTCATTGAAGACCCTGCTCGCCTCTCTGGCCTGAACCCATACAATTTATCTAAAATTTGGCATCCTCTTCGCCGAAATATCCCACGGGGGTCCGGGGGTGTGAAACCCCCGGTCCGCCCCCTCAACCTAACCACCCGCCGAAGGATGCGCCCCCCGCACCACCCCTTCGCAATAGGCCGCAAGTTCCTTGCGCCCCGCAAAATCGCTGACCGCTACGGGCGTGTGAAACACCACCTCGATCTGCCCATGACGCGGGGCTGCAAGCACCATCAGCAGATGCGGCGCAAAATCCAAGTCCCCCCACCACCCATAAAACCGCGCATCCTCGCCCGCAGGCGAATGGTAGATCACGGTCACGGGTTGAATATGCAGCCCCGTTTCAATGCCTGCCGTGTAGAATGCCTGAAACAAGGTCGATTTGAACGGCAGCACCCGGATCGCGTCGGTGCTGGTGCCCTCGGGGAAAAACAGCAACCGATGCCCCGCCCGCAACCTATCTTCAAACACTGTCTGCTGCACCCGCGCCTCAGACCCCTTGCGCGCGATGAACACCGTCCCGGTGGCCCGGGCCAGCCAGCCGATGGCGGCCCAGCCCTCGACCTCGGATTTGGCCACAAAATACATCCGGGTGGCGGCATTCAGCGCAAAGATATCCAGCCAACTGGCGTGATTGGCCACCACCGCCCCATGCCCCTGCATCGGCTTGCCCCGCACCACCAACGGCAGCCGTAGAATCACGAAGACTGCGCGGCACACAGATTGCGTTATATAGGGCGTGACTGGCCGAGATTGCCCGCACAAGGGCCGTTCCACCAAGCGCACCAGCAAAAGTACGGCAAGCCCTGCATAGGTGACAAACCCCATCAGACCACCCTTGACCAAGACCCGCAGCCAGCCCATCGGGCTGATACGCCTTGGCGGCAGTTGCGTGCTGCGCCACTCGGTCATACCGCCCCCGCCTTGCGCAGATAGAAGTCGCGGTGCTTGGCCGACATAAGCCCAGTGTCCATCACCAGACAAACATCGGTGGTGTTGAACGCATGGTCCACCCACGCTCCATCGCCAACAAAGCCGCCAAGCCGCAGATAGGCTTTGATCAACGCAGGCGTCGCGGCCATCGCCAAGCGACGGTCCACTTCCCCTTGGGCCATCAGGTTCATCTCTTGCCGCTGCGCCGCGCGGGCACGTACCCGCAATTCGGGCGGCGCCAGATGGGTGTGATACAGATAGGACAGGGATTGCGCTGTTACAGCCGGGTCGGTGCCATGAAACGACGCCGCCCCAAACAGTACTTCGATCCCGCGCTCCAGCACATAATCGGCCAGCCCATTCCACAAATGCAACATTGCCGTGCCGCCCCGGTGGTCGGGATGCACGCAAGACCGGCCCAATTCCAGCAATTTGCGCCCCGTCGCCTTCAGCAGGCCCAGATCAAATTCATCCTCGGAATAAAACCGCCCACCGGCCCCCACCCGGTCTGACGGCAGCAACCGGTAGACACCCACCACATGATCGCCAATGGGCAGGCGCGCATCGACAAGCACCAGATGGTCAAATAGCGGGTCAAAGGCATCCCGCTCCAACCCCTGCGCATGGTCCACCATCGGGCCATCCGCGCCCAGTTCCGTCACGAACACGGCATAGCGAAGGCGCTGCGCCGCGCGTAGATCCTCTTCCGAGGTGGCAAGCCGCAAACTCAGGGAACTGTCATCGGCGATCATGCAAAGGGTCCGCTGCTGGCTTGGCCTGTCTTAGGCGCGGGGCTGCCCCATTGCAACACAAGCGCCACGTCACACACTCTATGGTTGCAAAGCCCGCACATCTGGCGAGAATGGTTCACGTTAACACTATATTCCGAAAATCGGTTCAAGCTGAACGCGCCGACCGTCGATCACCACCTTGCCCGCATGTTCAAAATTCACCGTGACGCGCCCACCGATGTTTGACTGCACTTGCCCCAGCCCCCAGTCGGGCTGCCCCGGATGGCGCACCATCATTCCCGGTTCCAGTATCGCGTTCATGGATCTTCCCGCTTCAAGAGGATGCAAATGACCGAAAGACCCGACCTCGCCGCCCTGATCGGGTCACGCATCTGCCACGACCTTATCAGCCCGATCGGCGCCATCGGCAACGGGGTAGAGCTTTTGATGATGGACGGGGCCGCACAAAGCCCGGAACTCGCGCTGATTTCACAAAGCGTGCTGAACGCCAATGCCCGCATCCGGTTTTTCCGCGTGGCCTTCGGGTCGGCCTCACCCGATCAGCGTATCGGCCGGCCCGAGGTGATGTCGGTCTTGTCAGACGTGTCGCGCGGTGGCCGGCTGACCTATGACTGGCAAAGCGACGCAGACCTGCCACGGCGCGAGGTGAAATTGGTCTTGCTGCTGTTACTGTGCCTTGAATCCGCGATGGCCTACGGCGGCCGCATCACCATTGTGCAGACGAACACAGGTTGGGCGATAACCGGGGCGGCCCATAAACTGAAAATTGACCCGGCGTTGTGGGAAGTGCTGACCGAACCCCGCGCCCCTGCTGAAATCGGCGCAGGTCAGGTGCATTTCGCCCTCGTGCCAGAGGAATTGTCCCGCCAAGCCCGCCGCCTGCGGTCCGAATTGACGGAAACCGAAATCCGGCTGACCTTCTGATCCGACCCCAAGGCTCTTGCGGCATCCGACTTGTGCTGCACCTGCGAACATGTTCATCTGATTGGGCTAAGTGTAGCTGCGGGGCCAAACCGTCGTGACAACGCTCAGACCAGATATTCCGCCTGCGACGCTGGCCAAATGGCAGCGGGTTGTCGATCTGATCGCCGATCTTGCCAGTGTTCCGGCGGCGCTGATCATGCAGACATTGGCCCCTCACCACTCGGTGTTCGTCACCTCCAAGACCCCCGACAATCCCTACGAGGCGGGCCTGTCCTTTGTGCTGAATGACAGGCTTTACTGTCAGGGTGTCATTGCATCGGATGCAGAACTTGTGGTCACAGATGCAACCACAGACCCTCGTTGGGCCGATAATGAGGATATGGAATATGGCATGTCCTTCTACATCGGGCTGCCAATCAAATGGCCCGATGCCCAGGTCTTTGGCACCATCTGTGTGCTGGACCGCCGCAACAACCGGCGCGCGCTGCTGTTTCGCAAAGGGCTGGAGGAGTTTTGCAAGGTGATTGAAGATGATCTTGCCTTGCTGACCGAGGTTGCACAGCGCAAAGCCGCACAATCCGCGTTGCGGAAAACACTGGCAGATCAGGATTCCATCATCGCGGAACGCACACTGGCCTTGCAGGATGCGAACACCGCCTTGCGCATTTTGCTGGAAAACATCCAGACCTCGCGCGTTGAAGCCGAGGCGCAAACCGCCCACCAGATACGCGGCTTGATCCTGCCCATGGTCGCCAAACTGCGCCTGATGAACGCGGCCAACCCGGCGCAATCGGCCCTGCTTGAGGTGATTGCTGGCAATCTCGCCGACATTTGTTCTGCACAGGCCGCACAGAAATCTGATGTCTTGGCGCGGTTGACCGCCAGCGAAGCCGAGGTGGCAGAATTGATCCTGATGGGCCGGGGCACCAAGGAAATCGCCCGTACTTTGGGGCGTGGCACCAGCACGGTGGATTTTCACCGTGCTAACATCCGCCGTAAACTGGGGCTGGAAAACCGCCGCACCACCCTGATCAGCCATCTGAAGTCCTTGGGACAATAGGGGGATCACCCCCATAATTCCCCCGTGATTTTCGGCAATCCCGTCCTTGCGTTTCGTCGGTAGCCTGATGGAACTGCACCCCGAAACGTCAGGAGGACTGCCATGGATTTCAAGGATATTGCCCCGATTGCATTGGACGGCCGCAAAGACACGCTGGCCACCGGCCTGTCGCGCCGGTCTTTCTTTCGCGCAGCAGGGGCTTTGGGCGTCGGCACCGCCGCCACCGCCCTGCTTGGCCCCACGCCGGCCACCGCGCAATCAACGGACTGGACGCAACCCGGCAACAACGCCCATGTGCTGGAATTGCAGGCTGCCACCAGCTTTGCCGATGGGGCGGTCGGCATCGATTATTACGGCCATTGCGCGTTGAAAATCACCTCGCCCGGCGGGGCGACGATCATGTTCGACCCATGGCGGGATGATCCGTCGGGGGCCTGGGGCCTGTGGTTCAAGCAGAAATTCCCTGAAACGGTGGTCGATATCACCATGTCCACCCACACCCACTTTGACCATGACGCCATCGACCGGCCTGTATCGACCATGGTGCTGGACCGCATGGTGGGCCGGTTCGAGTTTGCTGACATCAAGATCACAGGATTTGCCGACAAACACGCCTGCCTTGCGCCCGGCTGGTACAAATGGACCGATGCGATTGCGGAATTTGGGGCCAAGGCCTGCCCGCCTGACAACGTGGGCCACATGGATATGGTGACCTATCTGGTCGAAACCGGTGGCATCCGCACGCTGATCTGGGGTGACAATCGCCCCAACCCGTCCGAGGCGTTCTGGGCCGCCGTCGGTCAGGTGGATGTGCTGACGCTGCCCGTCGATGGCTCGCAGCACATCTTATCCTACGATCAAGGCAATGAGATTGTCGAACGGCTGAAACCCAAGGTGGTGATCCCCACCCACTACCTGAACGAGACAACGACCTACACCCTGTCGACCCTGCAAAACGCCGATGAATGGGTGGCATCGCAGAAAAGCAAAAAGCTGCTCACCAGCGCCACTCTGTCGCTGAACGCAGCCGAGGTGGCCGGTATGGACCGTGAGTTCCTGTATTTCGGCAACAACGCCCTGATCGCCTGATTGCGCCAGTGCGGCCCAACTCAGGGCCGCACTGTGCCATCCCCCGTCACCAGATACTTGAAGCTGGTCAGTTGTTCCGCCCCGACCGGCCCGCGGGCGTGCATCTTGCCGGTGGCGATGCCGATTTCTGCGCCCATGCCAAACTCGCCACCATCGGCAAACTGGGTGCTGGCGTTGCGCATCAGGATCGCCGAATCCAGCCGCTGCATGAACTTGGCGGCGGTCTCATCATTCTCGGTCAGGATGGATTCGGTGTGGCTGCTGCCATATTTGCGAATATGCGCAATCGCCTCGTCCACCCCGTCTACCAGCTTGGCCGCGATGATCATGTCCAGAAACTCATGGCCAAAGTCGTCAGGGCTGGCCTGCACCGTGCCCGGCACTTTCAACAACTCACCCTCGGTGCGCACCTCAACCCCGGCGCGCAGCAAGTCCTCGATCAGCACCGCGCCATGTTTGGTATAAAACTGCCAGTCGATCAGCAAGCATTCCGCCGACCCGCACACCCCCGTCCGCCGGGTTTTCGCGTTCAGCACCACCCGGCGCGCCTTTTCCAGATCGGCGTCGCGGTCGGCGTAGACGTGGCAAATCCCTTCCAGATGCGCAAACACCGGCACTCGCGCCTCGCGCTGCACCAGCCCGACCAGCCCCTTGCCGCCACGCGGCACGATCACGTCGATATAGTCCACCGCCCGCAGCATATCCGTCACCGCAGACCGATCCCGCGTTGGCATCAACTGGATTGCGGCCTCCGGCAACCGCGCCTCGCGCAAGCCGCGCACCATGCAGTCGTGAATGGCCGAGGACGAATGAAAGCTTTCCGACCCGCCCCGCAGGATCACCGCGTTGCCCGCCTTCAGGCACAGCGCCCCTGCATCGGCGGTCACGTTGGGGCGGCTCTCATAGATCACCCCCACCACGCCCAAGGGGGTTGAGACCCGTTGAATATGCAGCCCGTTCGGGCGGTCCCATTCCGCCAGCACCCGCCCCACCGGATCGGGCTGTTCGGCCACCGTGCGCAGGCTGTCCACAATGCCGCGAATACGGGTTTCGTTCAGCATCAGCCGGTCGATCATCGCAGGGCTTAACCCCTTTTCCTCGGCATAGGCGATGTCTTCGTAATTCGCGTCCTCAATCGCCTGCCGGTCGTCCCACACAAACTGCGCGGCGGAAATCAGCGCCGCGTATTTGCGTTCCTGACTGGCATAGGCCAGCTCGGTCGCCGCCGCCCGCGCCGCCCGCCCCATCTGCGTCATCAGATCAGAGATTTGCCCGTCCATCATCCGCCCTCAGATCACCATATCATCCCGGTGTACCAGTGCCGCCCGCCCGGCATAGCCCAGTATCGCCTCGATCTCACCCGACCGATGCCCTGCAATCGCCCGCGCCTCAACGGCAGTATACCGCACCAGCCCCTTGCCCAACACCGCACCGTCCGGGTCCAGAATGGCCACCGGCTCGCCGCGCCCAAAGCGCCCCGTCACCGACACTACCCCCGCTGGCAGCAGCGACTTGCCCGCACGCAAAGCCGTCACCGCCCCCGCGTCCAGCCGCACCTCACCGCGCGGTTTCATCGCGTTGATCCAGCGTTTGCGTGCCGCCTGCGGGTCGCCCTGCGCGACAAACCATGTCCGTGCGGCCCCGTTTGCCAAGGCCGAAAGCGGCCGCAAAACCGACCCTTCCATGATCGCCATCGCACAACCCCCCGCCACGGCGGTTTTCGCCGCCAGCAGTTTGGTCTTCATCCCGCCCTTCGACAGGCCGGAAATCGGATCGCCCGCCATCGCCTCAATCGCAGGCGTGATCGCCTCGACCAGATCAAAGCGCTGTGCGGTCGCGTCTTCCTTTGGGTTCGCCGAATAGAACCCGTCCACATCCGACAGCAAAATCAACTGATCCGCCCCCGCCGTCACAGCGATTTGTGCGGCCAGACGGTCATTGTCGCCGAAACGGATTTCATCGGTCGCCACGGTGTCATTCTCATTCACAATCGGCACGACACCCAGACCCAGCAGGGTCTCCATCGTGGCGCGGCTGTTCAGATAGCGCCGCCGATCCTCGGTATCCTCCAGCGTGACCAGAACCTGCCCGGTGATAATGCCATGCGGGGCCAGCACTTCCTCATAAGCCCGCGCCAGCCGGATCTGCCCCACCGCCGCCGCCGCCTGCGCCTGTTCCAGCGTCAGCACGCCAGTCCCCAGACCCAGCACCGTGCGCCCAAGGGCGATGGACCCGGATGACACGATCACCACATCGGTGCCCCGCGCCCGCGCCTCGGCCACGTCCAGCGCAAAAGCCGTCAACCAATCCAGCCGCAAACCCGATGCCCGGTCCACCAGCAAAGCCGAGCCGATCTTGACGACCAGCCGCTTTGCCTCGCGCACATCGGGGGCGGTCAGGGGTTTCAGGGCTGCCAAGGGCCTTCCTCCACCACCGCTGTTTCATTGGTGATCGTCGCATACAGCGCCCGCAGGGTGTCTTGCAGACCCATGCCCGCCACGCCGGAGATCACCATGACCGGGCCACCGACTGGCCTTTTCCAGCGCCTTGCGCCGGGTGGTGATCGTCGCCTTGTCCAGCGCATCGCATTTGTTCAGCGCAAGGATGCGCTGCTTGTCGCCCAAGATGTCAGAATAGGCCTCAAGCTCTTTCACGATGGTGCGGTAATCCTTGGTGATGGTGCTGGAGGTGCCATCCACCAGATGCAGCAGCACCTTGCAGCGTTCGACGTGCGCCAGAAACTGCATCCCCAGACCCCGGCCTTCCGACGCGCCCTCAATCAGACCCGGAATATCGGCCATCACGAATTCATGCCCGTCGATGCCGACAACCCCAAGGTTTGGCACCAGCGTGGTAAACGGATAATCCGCGATCTTGGGGCGGGCGTTCGACACAGCCGCCAGAAACGTCGATTTCCCGGCATTGGGCAGCCCGACCAACCCGGCATCGGCGATCAGTTTCAGCCGCAGCCAGATGGTCCGCTCGATCCCCTCCTGCCCCGCGTTGGCGCGCGCCGGCGCGCGGTTGGTCGAGGATTTGAACGCAAGGTTGCCCCAGCCGCCATTGCCGCCCTTGGCCAGAATGACCCGCTGACCAACGGAGGTCAGGTCGGCAATCACGGTTTCCTCGTCCTCGTCCAGCACTTCGGTGCCCACGGGCACTTTCAGAACAATGTCATCGCCGGTTTTACCGGTGCGCTGCGACCCCATGCCGGGCTGACCCGATTTGGCAAAGAAATGCTGCTGATAGCGAAAGTCGATCAGCGTGTTCAGACCATCCACGGCCTCAACCCAGACCGACCCGCCATTGCCACCATCGCCGCCATCCGGGCCGCCGAATTCCACGAACTTCTCCCGCCGGAACGACACACAGCCGCCCCCGCCGCCGCCCGAGCGGATATAGACTTTGGCAAGATCGAGAAACTTCATGGCATCAGGCTTTCAAAGATAGGGGCGTCCAAGGCGATAGCGCCGAACGGCCCCCACCTCAACCAGCAAATGCTAGTCTAACTTGCGCAGATACGTCCATGTCGGCACGCGGGCGTTGCGGGCCACGCTGAACGTCTCGGCGTCGCCAAGGTACAAGAACCCCGCGTTGGTCAGCACGCGGGCTGACCCCGGATTGTCCTGAAACACCTCGGCAAAGATGGTGCGATTGCCCTGCGGGTTGGCACTGACCAGCGCCTTCACCGCCTCGGACGCGATGCCAAGGTTCCAGAACGCGGGCGCCACCCAATAGCCAACCTCGGATTGGCCGCGCTGAAAGCGCCGTTCGTCCATCCGTTTCAAGCTGATCACGCCCAACACTTCGGCAAGGCCGGTCATGCTGCCGTCCATGACCCAGATATCCTCATCCGTGCCCGGCTTCATCGCGCGGGTCACAAACGCCTCGGCTGCACCGGGCGGCAACGGATGCGGGATCGACTGCGTGGCTTCGGCCACCCGACGGTCGCCTGCATACATGGCAAACAACCCGGCATCCGCCCGCCGCACGGGCCGCAACACAAAGCGCCCCGCCGCAATCTGGCCTTCTGTCGCTACGGCAATCATATCCAAAGTCATGGCCTCCTCCTCGAAGCACATGGCGGCCTTTCGACCGGGAACGTAACCGCCCCTTTTCAGGTGGCGGTCAAAACTGACCTTGCCAAGACCACCCGGCAAAATCGTGACCAGAACTTGGCCGAATGGCGTGGTGGCCAAAGAGCGCGGCCCAAATAGCCAAGGGGACCGGCCTTGCAGCCGATCCCCCATCTACAAGTCAATTGTAAAGGTTCGGCTTACTCTGCTGCCTCTGCGACTGGCTGCACGGAAATAAAGGTGCGACCCTTCATGCCCTTCTTGAACACAACCTTGCCTTCAAGGACGGCAAAAATGGTGTGGTCAACGCCCATGCCAACGCCAGTGCCCGGGAACCAGGTGGTGCCGCGCTGACGGACGATGATGTTGCCCGGGCTGACGGCCTGACCGCCATACAGTTTCACGCCCAACCGGCGACCAGCCGAGTCGCGGCCGTTGCGGGATGAGCCGCCTGCTTTCTTGTGTGCCATTTGGGATTACTCCTTCGCAGCAGCGGCCTTGGCGGCGCGCTTGGGTTTTGCAGGGGCTTCCACAGCCACAGGGGCCGCAGCAGCGTTATGGGCCGCACGGCGCGAATCTGCCGTGCCGGTTGCCGCAGCAACGCCCGACTTGTCGCCACCAGCGGCCAGCACGTCGGTCACACGCACCAGCGTCAGATGCTGGCGGTGGCCCTTGGTGCGCTGGCTGGAATGCTTCCGGCGACGCTTGACGAAGTGGATGACCTTTTCACCCTTGATCTGTTCGATCACTTCGGCCTGCACGGCAGCGCCTGCCACGAAGGGCACGCCCACGGTCAGCGTCTCGCCGCCCACCATCAGGATATCGTTGAACTGGATCTTGTCTCCAGCAACAGCGGCCAGCTTTTCAATGCGCAGAACGTCACCCGCCTGCACTTTGTACTGCTTGCCACCGGTCTTAAGGACCGCAAACATGGGTCTTCCTCTTCTTTTGCTCCGCGTCCTGTGGCCCCCATACGGGTGTTGCGGAATCTAATCCGCCTCGGACAGCGCGCCCATTATGGGCGATATGAAATAAAGGCCCGGCAAGACTCGCACCTTGCCGGGATGCGGGCTTATGCGGTGGGTGCGGGCACAAGTCAAGCGCCAGCGTCAGATATCGTCGCCCTGCATCTGCCGCGCCGCGGCCCGGCCCAGATCGAGGCTGATCCCGGTGAACACCTCGTCAAAGGCCGCAAACATCGCCGCATTCATCCGCTTGCCTGCCGGGCTTTCGGAAAAGCTGATGTAGGCCTCCAGATCACCCGTTTCCAGCGGCTTATAGGCCAGCGCCAGATAGGGCATCAGCCAGCTTTCGGTTTCCTTGCGAATATCGGCCTCTTGCCCCCAGACTTGCGCAAGCATGTCTTCTTCCGACATCGCCTCCTCAAAGGCCCCAACCTCGGCCATGCCCTTGTAGAACGCGAGGTTCGATGTCAACGCCCCCGCCACGTTCATCTCGATCAGATCGCCCGCCGCCGCGAACCGTTCGATCTGTTTGATCAGCGGGTCACGGTCGGCCTGCAACTGCTGCGCCGTCACCTT
The DNA here is from genome assembly GCA_963772935.1 of uncultured Alphaproteobacteria bacterium. Classification (GTDB taxonomy): domain Bacteria; phylum Pseudomonadota; class Alphaproteobacteria; order Rhodobacterales; family Rhodobacteraceae; genus JANNNF01. Next base: position 19,793 of record CAVYZK010000006.1, read on the forward strand.
GGCCGCATCCTCCACCGCCTCGTCCAGCATGGCAGCACGCGCGTCAATCTCCAGCGTCACGATGCGCTGACCAAGGGGCGAGCCAAAAAACGCCTCCATCTGCGAAAGCGCCGCCTCATCGCCCGCAAGACTGCGCGCCATGGACGCATCAAAAATGGCCCGCATGGCAGTGGCGTCATAGATGCGGGCGATCACCGCCTGCCATTGCGCCGCGTTCGCGTCCGGAAACATCTCATCTTGCAACGAGGTGCCATAGTCGATGCCTTCGCGCTGCATCACCTCCATCACCCGCCCGATCTTCAGTGTGTCCGACAACGCGGCCATGCGGGCCTGTTCGGTCACCCCTTGCGACGGCACCGCCAAAGGGGCCACCTCGGCGGTCAGCGGCAGGGCCAGCAGGGACAGGCCCAGGCTGACAAGGATGGCAAATCTGAAACGCGGCAAGGACATGATCTGGCTCCGGTGGCACAAGACAGAGCTACCCCCAAGCCGCCCCGTTGCCAAGCGCCGCACACAGCACAACACGGCACAGAACCGTGATTGCGCCAAAACCCACCCCCAAACGGCGCTCGGGGGGCACGCCCGCCCCGGTGCCACAGACCTCAACCCACGGCCCCACAGGCAACGAGCCACACCCTGCGGCACAGATACCACGGTCACCCCACCGCACCGGCCCGTCCCTTCCACCACCAATATCAGGGCTTGCAACCCCACCCCGTCCCGGCTAAACGCCCCGATTGTGACGATCCCTACCGCGGAGAGGTGGCAGAGTGGTCGAATGCGGCGGTCTCGAAAACCGTTGTCGGTTTGCGCCGACCCAGGGTTCGAATCCCTGTCTCTCCGCCACTCACCCTTACATCATTGAATTTGCTAAAATTCTGGTAGTTTAAGTGGTTTTTCCACAAAATCCGCTACAAGAGTTGCTACAAAGCACGGTGGTATTTGGCATGAAGCACGTTCAACACGTCCGAGGGAAATGGGTCGCCAGGGTGACCGTTCCTGAAGAACTCCGTGAGATCATCGGCAAACGCGAGCTGATTGAAGAACTGCCATCGGAAAAAAGTGGGCGTGATCGAAGGGCGCTTGCGGTGCTCAACGGCTTCTTCGCAAAACTAGACGAAGCCCGCGAGATTCTGCTGTCGCGCCGCCCTACCCTGTCCTCGGCCGCAAAAGAGCTTTATCGTATCGAGCTGGAAGCCGACGACATGAGCCGCGCCGCTCGTCGCAGCACCGAGGACACATTTGCTCGAAGGGCTAGGTCTGTCTATGCGAACAAGCTGAGGCTTCTGGCCGCTGGTCATGTCGGAAGGGAAGAAGCCGAGGCCTTGATCGGCTATGCGGCGGACGACCTTGCCCAACGAGGTCACGCACCCGACCTGCCCCGGCTGGATCTGTTGCGCGCATTGGCTGAAGTAAGGCTTGAGACACTTGACCGAGCTGAAGAACGAGACGAAGGGAAGGTAAGGATTAGCCAGCCGACACTTGCGCTTCTTACACACCCGGAGCCAGAACCCGTGGTTACGGCCCCCGGTGCGCGTGGCACCGGGACGAGCCTGACAGATGTTCTGACAGCGTTTCACAAAGAGCGAAACGCAGGTGGTCGATCAGTCGCTGACAAAACCATGGACGAGCACAGGACAGCCGTGCGCATGTTCGAGGAATTCACTTCAAAAAATATCCCGGTGAAGTCGATCACGAAGAAAGACATAATTGCCCATAAACAAGCACTTCTGGAGACACCAACCCGATACACGCTGCGGTTTCCTGGCCTAACGCTAAATCAGGCCATAAAGGCCAACAGACAGCGATCGGAGCCTTACGAGACTCTGGACCCAAAAACGATCAACTTGAAGTGGTTGTCGCACTTGTCGAGCATCCTACAGTGGGCCTCGAATAACGGCTACATCGAAGTCAATCCGGCAAAAGGCATCCGCGTTGACACGGGGAGTGCGCTGCACAAGGAGCCTTCTCGTCTTCCGTTTACCGCCGCAGAGCTGAAGAAGATTTTCGGCCACGAGATGTTTGCCAACCCGAAGGACTACACCCTGCGACACTGGGCACTTCTGCTTGCGCTCTACACTGGCGCTCGATCTTCGTCTGAGATCGCCCGCATCGCGCTGACTGACATCTACGAGGAGCAGGGCGTTTGGGTCTTCAATCTGGCGGGTGCATCGAAGAACCAACACAGCAAGCGTTTGGTCCCGATCCACGACGACCTGAGAACCTTGGGTCTGTTTGATTACATGAAGCAGCTGCGACACGTCGGCGAAATTCGGCTGTTTGCCGGCTGGGAGCCGGAAGACAAAGTGAACCGCTGGTTCCTTCGCACCTTTCGTCGAAAGCTCGAGATCGACGACAAGGAAAAGGTGTTTCACAGCTTCAGGCACACCCTCAAAACGGAGCTGGTCCGAACGGGGTGTTCAAAAGAGCTGCATGACCTCATCACCGGCCATGAAGATCAGTCGGTTGCAGCAGTTTATGTCCACGACGCTCCGATAAAGCGCATGGCTGAAGCCTTGAACCGGGTGAAGTTCAAGCTTCCGCTGCCGGGTTTGGCACCAGGTATCTAAGACTTTTGCCCGCTTCGTCGGCCACCAGGTTTCTGAACCGCAATACATCAACTTGCCGAACGCTGCTTCCACTGCTCAAATTGACTGCGGCGGATGCCGAAGCGCAGCGCATTGCCTTCATGCAGGTTCGCAATTTCGCCATCGACGATTGCTTGAAGGTGGACAAGCGTATCAGGATCGGTGTCAGCCGCAACATAGTCGGTCATCACCGCGTGACCTTCCACGACAACGTCATGCACTGCCGCACGGATCTCGTCACGGTAGCGCAGGCGCAGCGGATCTGGTTCGGGCAACGACTGCACGATGGCCGCGTAGCGCTGGCAGGACCGCTCGTAGGCGGCTAGGTAGACATCCGCTAGCAACTCGGTGCGGTTGAACTCGTAGACCGCCTGGGTGCCCCGGAAATAGGCCTCCTCGGGCATGTCGATAAACGACAGCGGCGAAAGGTTGTGCTTGATCAACGGGATATTCGCGCCAAGCCGCGACACCCGCTTGTTCACATCCTCGAACGGTTGAAGATAGGGGATATGGACCATCAGGAAGAACGAGGTCTCGAACGGGTCGCTGATCTGACCTGCTTTGTCGAGGATGGTCTGGAAGTTCGCCTCGATCCGCTGCGGGATGGCGAGCGGGGTATAAACGCTGCCAGCAATGTCGACGGGACGGCGACGCAGGCGACCCGAGGCGGTCGTGTCCGACATCAAGTTTTCTGAAAGCAGTGCGTGCAGGTTCAGGAAGGTGTAGCTGTCGTAGCCAATCTCCTCGGGGGAGTCGGCAATCAACTCGATGGCAGCCTTGTGGTTCAGGATCATCTGCGCCTCGATCAGATCCTTGCCCTCTGCCGCTGTGCCAAAGCGGATCAGGTTCTCGGTGTCGAGACGGGTGTAGGTATTCCCCTCCAGCTTTGACGATGCCCAGGAGAGGTCGATCATCAAACGGCCGATCACATCGCGCAGATGGGTGCCCGCAGGGCGCTCTGGTGTGCCGGTGCGGCCCATATCGTGTAGCTGGCTGCGCAAGGATTGAGGTAGATAGAAGGTCGTGTTGGGGCTGTAGCCGTCTAGGAAGTCTTGGCCGTAGGTCACCGGACGCTTGGCGATCACCGGCTGGCTGACGAGGTTCAGAACGTCGCAGCCAGCGGGTGACAGGGCGATCGCCGCTGTCTCCACGGACATCTTGGGCTCAGCGCGGCGATAAGTGACGGCAACGCTGCGCCCCTGCTTGATAATGTGACCGCTGGCTTCGAGCACGCCTAGGTGGCGCTGTAAGGTCCGACGGCTGACAGTGACTCCCTGCGCAGTCAGACGTTGTTCAATTTGGTTGATCGACGTGACGGTCAAGTCAGCCGGAATCGCTGCGAGAAGCGCTTTCTGGATGTCATGATCAACGTTACTCATCAAAGCTGTCCTGTCGTTGTGGCGCGCATCGGTCGCAGATCACGGCGCGCTAATGTCGCACAATATGTCGCGCTTTTGTCGCGCAATCGAAGTTAGTATGTCAATCAGCAAACAAACCAGCAGGTAGCGAAGTAATTCTCCGTCCCGGCTGTGGCAAAGTCCTCGTCGCTCGATCGACAAGAACGCAACCAACATAGAAATGCAGGATTGTTCTGTCCGCTCAAAAACTCGATGCCGCCAGAATTTCCCATTGATAACAATGTGTTTTCGGCGGTCATGTCATCTGATCCATCGCTATAAATAGATCATGAAGACCACTAGAAGGACGAGATCATGACCATCAAGCCGCACAAAGATACCGCTCTCGCGAGATTTCTCCAGACACGTATCCTCCAACTGAAGCCCAAAACCCAAGCGGAGATCGCCCACGAGGCTGCCTGCCCGCAAGATCTGCGGCGATCAGCGTGGTGCCGGAGCCGCCAAACATATCCAGCACGATGTCGCCCCGTCGGCTGCAATCGCGAATGGCGTCCCCCACGAGGGCGACCGGTTTGACCGTTGGATGCATGGCGAGATCGGCATCTCGCGCGGCGCCAAACCATTCCCGACAACCAACGCGTGCTCGGTCTGTGAAAGATATCGGCAGCCCATCCAAGCGAGGGCGACAGAGCGCAAGGGATATCGCGCCCGACAAGGCACGCGTCGCCTTTGGTTCCAGCCAAAGGCTTACCGCCCGGCCTTGCCCCCCATCCGCACCGCCACGTCCAGCATCCGGTTGGAAAACCCCCACTCGTTGTCATACCAGCCAAACACCCGCAGCAACCCCTGCGGCGTCACCCGGGTTTCCGGGCAGGCCATCACAATGCTTTCCGCCCGGCAGCGCATGTCGGTGGACACCAGCGCCCGGTCGGTGGCCCCGATCACCCCGCCCGCCGCGCGAAAGGCCGCGTTCACGGCCTCGGCGCTCACCGGCGTTTCCGTCATCACCACCAGATCGACGCAAGAGACACTCGCCACCGGCACCCGCACTGCCGACCCCGCGATCCGCCCGGCAAACCCGGGCAGCACCACGTCCAGCAACCGCTGAGCACTGGTCGTCGTCGGCACCATCGACAACGCCGCCGCGCGAGACCTAGCGAAATCCGCCGCAGGCGCGTCCACCGTCGGCTGGCTGCCGGTGTAGCAATGGATCGTGGTCATCGACCCCGTGACAATCCCCCACTCCTCCCCGATCAGCCGCACCAAAGGTGCGAGCGCATTCGTCGTGCACGAGGCATTCGACACGATCTGCTGCCCGGCCAACGCGTCCTCATTCGCCCCCAGCACCACCGTCACATCCGCCGCCGCAGAGGGGCCCGAGATCAATACCCGCCCCGCCCCCGCCACGATCCCGCGCTCCGCCACCGCGCGCGCATCGGCACGGCCCGTACATTCCAGCACCACATCAACGCCGTGCAGATCGAGGCCCGATATATCCGGCGTCCGGTGCAAAGGCACCGCCCGCCCGTTCACCACCAAGGCCCCGGGGGTCAAAGAAACCGTCCCCCGCCATGGGCCGAAAACACTGTCATATTCAAACAGATAGGCGCACATCTCGGCATCGGCGATGTCATTGATCCCGGCAATCTCCAGCCCCGGCCACCGCCCCGGCTCTTGCGCCCACGCCCGCAGCACCGACCGCCCGATCCGCCCGAACCCGTTGATGAACACCCGCATCGCCCGCCCCCTGCCCGTTTTGCAAAGTCAGACCACGCCGCACAAAACCATTCAATCCCGTTCGCGCAAACATTTGATCAAACTTGTGCCCCACACAAATCCATCAAACCTCAACCGCCACCCCCACCCCCCGCTCCGTCGCACGGGCAACCGCCACCCCGGCCACCGCCAGATCCTGCAACCCGACCCCGGTGCCATCAAACAGCGTCACCTCATCGGCCCCGCGTCGCCCCGGATGCGCCCCCACGATCACCTCACCCAACGGCACAATCTGCAACCCCGCCCCATGCTGCGCCTCGCCAATCGTCACCGACTGCGCCACCTCGTCGGTAAACACCTGCGCCCGGGTCAGCAGCGCAGGCTCCACCTCTTGCTTGCCAACGGTATCCGTCCCCATACAGGCCAGATGCGTCCCATCGCGCACATGCGCGGACGCCAGCGAAAACGCGGGCGACGAGGTGATCGTCACAATCACATCGGCCTCCACCATCCGCTCCAGCCCCACCGCCTCAAACGGCAAGCCCAATTCCACTGCCACCGCCGCCAGCCCCGCCAACCGCGCAGGCGTGCGGTTCCACGCGATCACCCGGGTGAAATCCCGCACCCGCGCCGCCGCCCGCAACTGAAACGCCGCCTGATGCCCGGCCCCCACAATCCCCAAAACCCGCGAGTCCGTCCGCGCCAGGCGGTCGATAGAAATGGCGGATGCCGCCGCCGTCCGCAGCGCCGTCAGAAGGTTCCCCCCCACCATCGCCAAAGGCCGCCCGGTCTCCGGGTCGAACAAGAACACCGACGACTGATGGTTGATCATCCCCCGCGCAGCATTGCCCGGAAAATACCCCCCGGCCTTCACCCCCAGCGCCCGCCCCGCCCGGTCAAGGCCAGACTTGAAGCCATACTGCCGCCCCTCGCCCAAACCCTCGCGCACCACCGGAAAGTTGACAGCTTCCCCCCGCGCCATGGCGGCAAAACACGCCTCCACCGCCACGAACGCATCGGCAGGCGACACGAGGTCCGCAATCAGCGCTTCCGGCAAAATCAGCATCGCTGCCCCCTCATCTGTTCCCAAATATCCCCACCAAAGGCTCCGCGAGAGTGTATCTACGGATCCTCTACAGGTTCTTTACGCGTTCTTTACGGATTCAATACGCCTTGCCACGGGCCGAAACCGGCCAGACCACCTCGACCACCCCACCCCGGACCCCCACATACCAGTCATGAACGTTACAGGTGGGATCGCAGTGTCCGGGCACCAATCGCAGCTTGTCGTTAACGCGCAGAACGCCCGCAGGGTCATCAATCACCCCATGTTCATCGCTGCATTTGACATATTTCACATCCGTCCGCCCAAACACGACTGGCAGCCCCGAATCCACCGATTGCGCCTTCAATCCGGCGTCCACAATCGCCTTGTCGGCCTTCACATGGCTCATCACGCTTGTCAGAATGAACAGCGCATTTTCCCATTCGCCCTGATCAATTCTGTTGCCCTCGCGGTCCAGAATCCGGCCATAGTCGGCGTCCATGAACGCATAAGACCCACATTGCAACTCATTGTAAACGCCAGAGTTTCCCTCAAAATAATACGACCCAGTCCCCCCGCCGCCGACAATATCGCAGGCCAGACCGACAGTGGCCAAAGCCTCCACCGCGTCGCGCACCTGCCCCACCGCAAGGGCGATTTTCGCCTCGCGGTCGGCGTACAGGTCCATATGCTGCATGGCCCCCTGATAGGCCTGAATGCCCGCAAATTTCAGCCCCGCTGCGGCCTCGATGGCGGTTGCAATCGCCACCACCTCGGCAGCGGACTTGACGCCGCACCGCCCCGCGCCACAGTCGATCTCGACCAGACACTCGACTTCCGTCCCATGCCGCACAGCCGCGGCCGATAAATCTGCAATGTTATCAATATCATCCACGCAGCAAATCGTCCGCGCACCCAGTTTAGGCAGCCGTGCCAGACGGTCAATCTTGGCCAGATCACGCACCTGATTGCTGACCAGTACGTCCTTGATACCGCCCCGCGCAAAGACTTCGGCCTCGGAAACCTTCTGGCAACACACCCCACAAGACCCGCCCAAAACCTCTTGCAACTTGGCCACATCCACCGATTTGTGCATCTTGCCATGCACCCGGTGCCGCATCCCGTGGGCTTTCGCGAAGTCGCCCATCTTCTTGATATTACGCTCTAAAGCATCCATATCCAGCACCAGACAGGGCGTCTGTATATCGGCCTCGGCCATCCCCGGCAGCGCCGGAATGTCATAGCCCACCTCAAGCCCGTCATACATATTCATGGCTTACCCTTTCATCCACGGCAGTTTGTCCATATCCACATTGCCCCCGGTGATAATCACCCCAACCCTTTTGCCGCGAAACACCTCTGGGTTGGCAAGAATGGTCGCCAAAGGCACGGCACAGCTAGGCTCGATCACGATCTTCATTCGCTGCCAGGTCAGCTTCATCGCATCGACGATCTGGCCTTCCGTAGCAGTAAAAATGTCGGTGACATAACGACTTACGAAATGCCAGGTCAGGTCTTTCAACGGCACCTTCAGCCCATCCGCCACCGTTTCCGGCGCGTCATCCGCAATGATCCGGCCCGCTTTCAGGCTGCGCGCCGCGTCATCCGCGTTCAATGGCTCCGCCGCATAAATGGCCATTTTCGGTGCCAGTTCTGCCAGTGTCAGGCAAGTGCCCGAGATCATCCCGCCCCCGCCAATCGGGGCCATCACCGCGTCCAGACCCTGCACCTGTTCCAGCAATTCCCGCGAACAGGTCGCTTGCCCCGCAATCACCCGGAAGTCATTGTAAGGATGCACAAAATCTGCCCCGGTTCGCGCCTGCACTTCGGCAAACACCGCTTCCCGGCTGCTGGTAGATGGCTCACATTCCACAATCACGCCACCATAGCCCCGCACCGCATCCTTCTTCGCCTGCGGCGCCGTCCTTGGCATCACCACGGTGCAAGGCACCCCCCGCCGCCCCGCTGCATAGCTGAGGCTGAGGGCATGGTTGCCACTGGAGTGGGTCGCCACGCCGCGCGCTAACTGATTGTCCTGCAACCCGAAAACCGCATTGCACGCCCCCCGCACCTTGAACGCCCCGGCCTTCTGAAAGTTCTCACATTTGAAGAACAACTCGGCCCCGGTCAGATCGTTCAGATAGGCCGAGGTCAGAACAGGCGTGCGGTGAATGTACGGCGCAATGCGGTCTGCCGCCGCCAGCACATCGTCAAATGTCGGAACAATAGGACCAACCATAGCTTAACCCTTCATCTTTGATGAAATATCCCGGGGGTCAGGGGGCTGGCCCCCGGTCCGCCGTTAACCCTGAACCGACCCCCGGTAATACTCCTGCGCCGCAGCCACCCCCGACCCCAGCCTGACCGGCCACCCCAGATCAACCATACACATCTCGGCACAGGCCAACCCCGACAGCATCATCACATCCGTCAGCATCCCCAAGTGCCCGATCCGAAACACTTTTCCGGCCACTTCGCCCAAGCCGACCCCAAACGCCACACCGTATTTTTCCGCCGCAAGCTTGACCAGATCGGTGCCGTTGCACCCCTCGGGCACCACAACGGCGGTCACGGTGTCGGAGTAGAGATCCGCCGACACAGCACAAGGCACCATCCCCCAGGCCGCCACCGCACGGCGCACACCCTCCGCAAGGCGGTGGTGGCGGGCGAAGACGGCCTCCAGCCCTTCCTCCTCCAGCAGTTCGATGGCATGGGCGAGGCCCGCGATCAACCCTACGGCGGGGGTGTAGGGGTAACCCCCTGCCGCGTAAGCCTTTAACATATCACGGAAATCAAAGAAGGTGCGGGGCAGCGTGGCGGTTTCCATCGCGGTCAGTCCCTTGGGACTAACGCCCAGAATGGCAAGGCCCGCCGGCAGCATAAAGCCCTTCTGACTGCCCGCAACCGCGATATCAACGCCCCATTTCGCCATCTCAAACGGCATCGACCCGATCGACGACACCCCATCGACAAACAGCATCGCCCCATGCCCTGCAGCATCCATCGCCGCCCTGATGCCGGAAATATCCGACCGCACCCCCGTTGCGGTTTCGTTATGCGTCGCCAGCACCGCCTTGATCTGGCCCGCTGTATCCGCCCGCAGCGCGGCCTCTATCGCCGCCAACGGCGCACCCTGACCCCAGGGCGTTTCAATGACTTGCACGGTCAGGCCATGGCGTTGGCACAGGTCAATCCAGCGGTGGGAAAACATGCCAAAGCGGGCCGCGAGCACCGTATCGCCGGGTGACAGAGTGTTGGTGATCGCAGCCTCCCACCCGCCGGTGCCGGTGGATGGCAGGATGATCACCTCGCCCTGATCCATCCGCAACACCCGCCGTACCCCCGCAACTGCAGGCTTGAACAGCCGCGCGAAGGCGGGTGAGCGGTGGTCGAGCGTCTGTATATCGCAGGCCTTGCGAATGCTGTCGGGCATGTTGGTCGGGCCGGGGATGAAGACGGGGTTTTGCTGCGACATGATGGCCTCGGGGTTCAGGATGTATCGACCTTAGGGCCGCGCTACCCCCAACGCAATTTTTTCGAAAATGTTTTTCACTGTGTGGAAAATATGATATTCCTGATGTAAATCAGCGGGTCATGGTTTTTCATTGCGCTTTGGGCGCGTAAATTGGGGGAAGAAATGTCAGTCAAACCACGCGGACGGCCACGGGCGTTTGATGACAAGACCGACCAGAACACGGTGCAGGCGCTGGACCGGGCGTTGGGGCTGCTGGAGCATCTGGCGGCGCAGGGGATGACGCTTTCGGAACTGGCACAGGCCAGCGGGCAGGCGGTAGCGACGGTCTACCGCGCGCTGATCACGCTGCAGGGACGCGGGATGGTGGAGGTCGAGGAGCCGGGGCAGATCTGGCATGTGGGGGCGGGAGCGTTCCGGGTGGGGACCGCATTCTTGCGCCGCACCAAAGTGGTGGAACGCGCGCGAGGGCCGATGGATGCGCTGATGCGCGGCACGGGCGAGACGGCAAATCTGGGGGTCGAAAGCGGCGATGAGGTGCTGTTTCTGAGCCAGGTCGAAACGCATGAGGCAATCCGCGCCTTTTTTCCGCCGGGCACCAAGGGGCCGATGCACTCGTCCGGTATAGGCAAGGCGTTGCTGGCGTTTTACCCGGTGGACAGGGTGCGGGGGATAGTGACGCGGCAGGGTCTGGCGCGGTTCACCCATGCCACGCTGACCAATGAGACGGCATTGTTGGACGATCTGGCGCGGACGAAGGCGCGGGGCTTTGCGGTGGATGATCAGGAGAGGGCCGACGGAATGCGCTGCATCGCCGCCCCTATTTTCAACGCACATGGCGAGCCTGTGGCGGGGATTTCAGTGTCTGGCCCGGCCTTCCGGGTGGGGTTGGGGGATGCCGACCGGATCGGGGCGATGGTGCGGGCGGCGGCGGATCAGGTAACAGTGGCCACCGGGGGCGTGCGGCCCTGAGGAAGGGCGCTTGCCCCGCATAAAGGCGGGTCTGCGCGCGTTCGCCGGGGTATTTTCTGTGCCCAAGTGACTGCCCCGCCGCAAGGTGCCTCCGGCGGGGATATTTTAGCAAAGATGAAGGGGGGTCAGGTCAGTTGGGCGGCTTTGGCGTGCAGATGATCCACCAGCCCGGGGTCCAGATTCAAGCGGGCAGCGAGCATCGCGAGGTAGCCTTTCTCGGCGGGCGCGTCGGGGTCCACCGCCAGCAGAGACGCGGTGTAGATCTCGGCGGCTTCCGCCTCGGTTTTCGCAAGGGCGGCGATGCGGCCGACGTCCAGTGGCGCGTCGAGTTCGGCGGCGATCATCTGGCTGGCTTCAGCTTGCAGTCCAAGGCGGGACAACTCGCCCGTGATGCGGGCGCGTTCCTGTGGCGTGACATGGCCGTCAGCCTTGGCGGCAGCGATCATGGCCGCGAGCAGGCGGGTGGCGAGGTGATCAGCGGCAATGGGATCGCTGGGCAGGAAGGTCACATCGGGTTGCGGCAGGGACAAGGGGGCGTCTTGCGGGGTGTCTTGGGTGGCCGCTTTGCCCGCCTTCCAGTCCTCATAGGCCTTGTAGGCCAGCCCGCCGATCAGGGCAGCGCCGCCGACCTTGACCCCGGTGCCGATCATCTTGCGGCCCCCGCCTGTGAGCAGAACGCCCAGCAAGCCACCTGCGATTGCCCCTTTGCCAAGGGTGGACTGACCATCCCACGCCCCCTTGGCTTTGTCGGCCAACCCCTTGGCACCAGAAGAAATACCCGCGCCTGTGGCACCGCCACCTGCATTGGACAGGCCGCCCATAAGGCTTTCAAGAAGGGATTTGGCGTTCAGCATCGCGGGCTCCTCGTGGTTTGGTTGAGGCCAGATATGGGGATCATGGGTTCCTGCCGCAATATGGGCGGCAGGATTGTGCCTATACGCCCCAGCCGCCGCCGCCCGGGGTCAGCATTTCAAACACCGCCCCAATGGGCAGCGCGCGTTCGTCGTTGCCTTGCAGGTCTTCCAGACGGCCATCGGGCCAGATCACCCGGTTGACGCCAACCGCACCCGGCGCAGCCCCTTTTCCGCCAAAGGGTGCAATCCTGCGACTGCCGCATAGGGTGGTGACTGTCACCGGAGCCAGAAACCGCAAACGCCGATAGGCCCCGTTGCCGCCCGGGAACAGACCCGCGCCGCCCGACCCCTGGCGGATGCCGAACGCCTCAAGCCGGACGGGGAAGCGTTTCTCCAAAACCTCGGGGTCGGTCATGCGGGTGTTGGTCATGTGGCTTTGCACTGCATCGCAGCCCGGAAAGCCGGGGCCGGCCCCGGTGCCGCCTGCGATAGTCTCATAGTTCTGGAAATCGGCATTGCCCCAGACGAAGTTGTTCATCGTGCCCTGACTGCCCGCCATCACGCCCAAAGCGCCGTAGAGCGCGTTGCAGGCGGCTTGCGACACCTCGGTATTGCCTGCAATCACGGCGGCGGGGGCGGCGGGGTTCAGCATGGACCCTTCTGGCACGATGATGGTCAAGGGGGCGAGGCAGCCTTCGTTCAGCGGGATGACCTTGCCGACCAAGGTACGGAAAACATAGAGAACAACGGCCCGGGTAATGGCGGCGGGGGCGTTGTAATTGCCGCTGTGCTGCGGGCTGGTTCCGGTGAAATCCACCACGGCAGACTGGGTTTTGTGGTCGATGCGGACGGCCACCTTGATCTGGGTGCCGATATCCATCGGGTAGGTGAACTGGCCATCGGACAGATGGGCGATCACCTCACGCACCGAGGCTTCGGCATTGCGCTGCACATGGCCCATGTAGGCGGTGACGGTATCCGCCCCGTAGGCCTGCACCACGCGCAACAGTTCGCGACGCCCGGTTTCATTGGCGGCGATCTGGGCTTTCAGGTCGGCCATGTTCTGGTCAATCGCGCGGCAAGGATAGGGACCGGAGGCGAGCAGGGCGCGGGTCTGTCCTTCGCGCAACTGGCCTTCGTCCACCAGGGTGAACAGGTCGATCAGCACGCCTTCTTCCGAGATATGGCGGCTGTCGGGGGGGGAGGAACCGGGTGTGCGGCCACCGATATCGGCATGGTGGCCGCGTGACCCGAGCCAGAAGGCGGGGGTGTCGCCGACAAACACCGGGGTGATCACGGTGACATCGGGCAGGTGGGTGCCGCCGTTGTAGGGCGAGTTCAGCATGTAGGCGTCGCCCGGTTTAACCGTGCCCGCCATCGCCTGCATCACCACCTTTACCGCATGGGACATTGACCCCAGATGCACCGGCACATGCGGGGCGTTGGCGACCAGATCGCCGCTGGCGTCAAAGATGGCGCAGGAAAAATCAAAACGCTCCTTGATGTTGACCGACCATGCCGTGTTGGCCAGCGTCGCGCCCATCTGATCGGCCACCGACATGAACAGGTTGCTCATCACCTCCAGCAGAACCGGGTCGGCCGTGGTGCCTGCGGCGGCGGGACGGGCCATGGCCTCGGTGCGCTCAAGGATCAGGTTGGATTGCGGGTCGATGCGGGCGGTCCAGCCTTGGTCTACCACAGTGGTGCCTGTCGCCTCGGTGATGATGGCGGGGCCGGGGATGTGGGTTTCGCGGCCAAGGGTGGCGCGGGGGTAAAGGGGCACGTCGCGCCATGCGTCCTGCGTCCAGATGCGAATCGTGGTGACGGGGGCGGTACCTTCCGGGGCGGGCATATCGGGCAGATCAGCGCCGTCACCAATCGCCTCGACGGTCAGCATTTCATACAGCAGGTCGCGTTCGGGGGAAATGAAGCCAAAGCGCGCCAGATGGGCGGCCTCGAACGCGGTTTGCATGGCGGGGATGGGGCCGAAGGCAACCTCAAGCGCCTGATGCGACCCTTGATAGCGCAGGTGGGCGCGGGCCTCGATGCGCTGGGAGTGCACACCTTGGGCGGCAAGATCGGCGGTGGCCTCGGCTGACAGGGCCGCCATCCGCGCCTCGGCATCTTCCGACAAGGGGGCATCGAACTGCACCTCGCGGTGGCTGCGCACTTCGGCCAGACCCATGCCAAAGGCGGACAGCACGCCCGCAAACGGGTGCAGGAACACCCGGCGCATCCCCAAGGCATCGGCCACGGCACAGGCGTGCTGCCCCCCGGCCCCGCCAAAGCATTGCAGGGTATAGCCCGTGACATCATGGCCGCGCTGTACGGATATCTTCTTGATCGCATTGGCCATATTGTCGATGGCGATGCGCAGGAAACCCAGAGGCCACAGCCTCGGGCGTCTGCAACGGCTGTCCGGTGGCTGCGGCAATCTGGGCGGCAAGGGCCGTAAACCCCGCTTGCACCACAGCCACATCCAGCGGCTGATCGCCGCCCGGCCCAAAGACCGCCGGAAAATGCGCCGGGTCAAGACGGCCCAGCATCACGTTGCAATCGGTGATGGTCAGCGGCCCGCCACGACGATAGCAGGCAGGCCCCGGGTTGGCCCCGGCACTTTCCGGCCCCACGCGAAAACGCCCGTCGCGGAAGGTGCAGATCGACCCGCCCCCTGCCGCCACGGTGTGAATATCCATCATCGGCGCGCGCATCCGCACGCCAGCCACCTCGGTTTCAAACGACCTCTCATAGCTGCCCGCGAAATGCGACACATCGGTCGAGGTGCCGCCCATATCAAACCCGATCAGCCGATCGTAACCTGCCGCCATGCCCGTGCGCGCCATGCCGACGATGCCGCCCGCCGGGCCGGACAGGATGGCATCCTTGCCCTGAAACCGAAGCGCCTCGGTCAGCCCACCGCTGGACTGCATGAACAGCAACCGTTCCGTGGCGCGGCCAATGTCCAGCGCGCCTTCCACCTGCGCCACATAGCGGCGGAGGATGGGCGTCAGGTAGGCATCGACGACGGTGGTATCGCCGCGCGCCACCAGTTTGGCCAGACGGCTGACGCTGGTGCGACAGCGACACTTGGGTAAAGCCCACCTCAACCGCAATCTGCCCGATCCGCTGTTCATGAACGGGATTCAGGTAGCCGTGCATCAGCGCCACCGCCACGCTGCGCAAACCGCGCGCATAAGCGGCCTGCAAGGCCGTGCGCGCGGCTTCTTCGTCCAGCGGCGTCACCTCGGCCCCGTCGGCATCCAGACGGCCCGTCACCTCGGCCACGGCCTCGTGCAGCAGATCGGGGCGGCGGATGTGCAGGTCGAACAGGGCTGGCCGGGCTTGGGTGCCGATGCGCAACAGGTCTGCGAAGCCTGCGGTGATCATCAGCAGCACCCGCTCGCCCCGACGTTCCAGCAGGGCATTGGTGGCCACCGTGGTGCCCATCTTGACCGCCGCAATCGCGCCATCCGGGATGGGATCATCCGACCCCAGCCCCATAGCCTCACGTATGCCCTGCACCGCCGCATCGGCGTAGCGTTCGGGATTTTCTGACAGCAGTTTCAGCACCCGCACCGCACCATCCGGCGCGCGCGCGACCACGTCGGTGAAGGTGCCGCCCCGGTCGATCCAGAATTCCCACGCCATATGAATTGCCCCCGCCGCTGTGCCCATGCGTGATCTAACCAGCAGGGGGCGTCAAGACGGGGTGTAGCGCCGCCCATCCAAAGCGCTTTCAAAACAGTTGCGGGTTTCATCACATTTTGCAGGCTCAAAGCGGTTTCAACTTGCGCAACCCGGGGCAGAGCGACATTTTCAGCCGCAAACCTGCCCTTGGGCAACCGTATCTGAGAGGATCAAGACATGACCATCCGCGTGACCGTGTGGGGCGAAAACGTCCACGAACAAAAGAACAAAGTGGTGGCCGAAATTTACCCGACCGGCATGCACACCTGCATTGCCGATGCGCTGAACCGCGATGCCGGGATCACGGCCAGCACGGTCACGCTGCAAGACCCTGACCACGGGCTGACGGTGGAAAAGCTGGCCGCGACCGATGTGCTGATCTGGTGGGGGCATGCGGCGCATGGCGACGTCGAGGACCGGATCGTGGACCGGGTTTGCGAGGCCGTGCATGGTGGCATGGGCATCATTTTCCTGCATTCGGCGCATTTCGCCAAACCGTTCAAGCGGCTGATGGGCGCGCCTTGCAACCTGTCCTGGCGTGAGGCGGGCGAGCGGGAACGGTTGTGGGTCACCTCGCGCAACCACCCGATTGCGGCGGGTCTGCCCGACCATTTCGAGTTGGAGAATGAGGAGATGTACGGCGAGCCGTTTGGCGTGCCCGAACCGATGGAGACGGTGTTCATCAGCTGGTTTCAGGGCGGCGAGGTGTTCCGGTCTGGCCTGACCTACAAACGGGGGGCGGGCAACGTGTTCTACTTCCGCCCCGGGCATGAAACCTACCCGACCTATCACGATGCCAATGTGCAGCGGGTGATCCTGAACGGGGTGAAATGGGCGTTCAACCCGGCACCCCGCATCGCCAACCCCAATGATGCGCCGAACACTCCGGTGGACAAGGCGTTGGAGCCGATCACCGAACGCGGCCCCCGTCTGCACCATGACGGCGAAGCGGGGTATCGCTGATGCAGCCGGTACGGATGCTGATCATCGGCACGGGGGGCATGGCGGCCAACCATGCCGCGTGCTTTGCGGCCATTCCGGGGGTCAGCGTGGTTGCAGGGGTGGACACGCGGCCCGACCAACTGGCGCGGTTCCGCGAAACGCATGGCATTCCGCATGGCTTTGGGTCGCTGGATGAGGCCGTGGCCTGGGGCGAATTTGATGCCGTCACCAACGTGACCCCTGACGCCGCCCACTATGCCACTACAATGCCGGTGCTGGCGGCAGGCAAGCATATCTTGTGCGAAAAACCACTCGCCACCAATGCGGCCCATGCAACTGCGATGGCAGATGCGGCGGCGGCGGCGGGCGTGGTGAACATGGTCAACCTCAGCTATCGCAACGTGCCTGCCTTGCAGAAGGCGGCACAGATGGTTGCAGACGGGGCCATCGGGCAGGTCCGGCATTTTGAGGCGTCTTATCTGCAAAGCTGGCTGACCCAGCCCGCATGGGGCGCGTGGGATACCGAGGCGCAGTGGCTGTGGCGGCTGTCTACTTCGCATGGGTCGAAGGGGGTGCTGGGGGACGTGGGCATCCATATCCTCGACTTTGCCACCTTCATAGCCGGGATGGACGCGGCGGAAGTGTCGTGCCGCCTTGCCACCTTTGACAAAGCGCCGGGGGGTCGGATCGGCGACTATGTTCTGGACGCGAATGATAGTGCCATTATGCAGATCGTGCTGTCGAACGGCGCACTTGGCACCGTGGCCGCAACCCGATTTGCCAGTGGCCACATGAACGACCTGCGGCTGCGGATTTACGGGGTCACCGGCGGGCTGGAGGTGCTGTTCGAGGGGGGGCACAGCCGTCTGCGCGCCTGCCTGGGGGACGCCCTGCCCCGCGCTGAATGGCATGAGGTGGACTGCCCGGTGCCGCCCACCATTTATGAGCGGTTCATAGCGGCGATCCGTGGGGAAAGTGCGGCCACCCCCGATTTCGCACGCGGGGCGGCGCTGCAACGCCTGCTGGACCGGGCCGAGGAATCATCAGGGCAGGCGGGCCTCAGTCTGGCGGTATAGCCTTTGCGGGATAGGCAGACGGGGGTTTCACACCCCCGCGCAGGTTTGTGCCAAACCTGCTTCCCCCGCGGGATATTTATGCCAAAGTGAATGGGTAAGCAGGGGGGCGGGTTTTTGGATCACAAGGCTATGGCAGCCCGGGCGGCGGCCGAGATCGGCGCGGCTGTGGCGGGCGTTGACCCGGCGCAGATGAGTGCGTTTGCAGGTGCCATCCTCGCGGCCCGCCGGATTGCGCTGTATGGGGTGGGGCGCGAAGGGCTGATGATCCGGGCGCTGGCGATGCGGCTGTACCACCTGGGGCTGGACGCGCATATGGTAGGCGATATGTCGACGCCGCCCATTGGCCCAGGCGATCTGCTGTTGGTCAGCGCCGGGCCGGGGGATTTGTCCACCGTCAACGCGCTGATCGGGGTGGCCAAGGGTGCCGGGGCGCGCACGGCCTGTGTGACCGCGCAACCAGACGGCCCAGCTCCGCGCGCCTGCGATACGGTGCTGGTGATCGCGGCGCAGACGATGGCGAACGATCAGGGCGCGGACGCCGCTATCCTGCCGATGGGTTCGGTGTTTGAGGGCGCGCAATTCCTGACGTTTGAACTGCTTATCCTGACTTTACGCGACCGTATTGGTGACAGCGCCGAGGCCATGCGGGCGCGGCATACCAATCTGGAGTGAAGGCAAAGCAGAAGAATGACGGAATGATGCTCCATTCAACTTCTACTTTCGCAAATATCAGTGCTGGCGAGTTAAGGGGATAGGCCGTGCGTTACACTATGAAAATTGCGATGGCAGCGGTTGTAGCCGCCCTGTACACTCCGTCTTACGCAGAGGATGGTAAAGAATGGTGGGTGATCGTTGGCTATGTTGATCATCAACCCTTCGTGTGGGACGACGCAGTCTTACCAAAAGCCAATCGTCTGACTAATCAACTCGCAGCATGCGGACTAATTGCTTTTTGGGATTTTTCTGGCAAATTTGAGGGATTAGGAACGAAGGATCGGGGCACCGTAATTGTGATCAGTTCATCGAGTGGGCTAACAAAAGCCGTCGCCTCCGGGCTTCTCGCAGCAGCTAGACCATGTGTGCCGGATGCCTATATCAAACGCGCTCATTATACCGGAGAATAAGGATATCGACTGCAATCGACCAACGATTTTTTGGCTATTACAGCATGTACTATGGAATGGTGGAGCGGAACGCGACTGCGGTCGAACCTTCTCT
>CAVYZK010000007.1:0-2500 GCA_963772935.1 uncultured Alphaproteobacteria bacterium
AGGTGGCGTTGAGGTAAAACGCGCGCTGCTATACACAAGTGTTTTTGTCGGATTCTAAGCCATTTGTTAAGGTTAGATTTTTTGGTTGCGGGGACAGGATTTGAACCTGTGACCTTCAGGTTATGAGCCTGACGAGCTACCGGGCTGCTCCACCCCGCGACGGTTGTTCCCGGTTGGGATGGGAACGGTAGGTGTCCGGCTGGTATTGTGATGCCGGATGAGGTGAGCGTTTTGCTTACCTGGTTTTATTGAGATCGTGTTGAGAGAGAATTGCGTCTTTTTAGGTTTGGCGGTGACCTACTCTCCCACGTCTTGAGACGCAGTACCATTGGCGCGACGGCACTTAACTGCCGAGATCGGGACGGGATCGGGTGTTTTGCTCGTGCTATGACCACCAAACCGAAGAAGAGGCAAGTTGTGGTCGCTGCGCGATCACAACGCAGTCCCGGACTTGATCCGGGACCCCGATGGGATCAGCAGCTATACAACAACATCAGTATTTCATGGTGAGTTTTCACTCAACATCTTGTTCCAAGTCCAAGTTGCCACTGCAATCCTTGGATTGTCAGCTTACAACGTGTCGCTTTTGACGATCTGTTTCGGGGTCATGATGACCGGTGTGGTCATATGCCTTGCTGTTTCTGGATCAAATCAAGCCTATCGAGCAATTAGTACCAGTCAGCTGAATGCATTGCTGCACTTACACCTCTGGCCTATCGACGTGGTGGTCTTCCACGGCTCTCAAGGGAGACCTTGTTTTGAAGGGGGCTTCCCGCTTAGATGCCTTCAGCGGTTATCCTGTCCGAACATAGCTACCCAGCACTACCGTTGGCACGATAACTGGTCCACCAGTGGTTCGTTCACCCCGGTCCTCTCGTACTAGGGGCAACTCTTCTCAAGTCTCCTACACCCACGGCAGATAGGGACCGAACTGTCTCACGACGTTCTAAACCCAGCTCACGTACCTCTTTAAATGGCGAACAGCCATACCCTTGGGACCTGCTCCAGCCCCAGGATGAGATGAGCCGACATCGAGGTGCCAAACGATGCCGTCGATATGGACTCTTGGGCATCATCAGCCTGTTATCCCCAGCGTACCTTTTATCCGTTGAGCGATGGCCCTCCCACTTGGGACCACCGGATCACTATGACCGACTTTCGTCTCTGTTCGACTTGTCAGTCTTACAGTCAGGCAGGCTTCTGCCATTGCACTCAACGACCGATTTCCGACCGGTCTGAGCCTACCTTCGCGCGCCTCCGTTACAATTTGGGAGGCGACCGCCCCAGTCAAACTCCCCACCACGCAGGGTCCCGGACCCGGATAACGGGCCGCGGTTAGACATCAAGCAAAGCAAGGGTGGTATCTCAAGGGAGGCTCCACGAGGACTAGCGTCCCCGCTTCAATGCCTACCACCTATCCTGCACATGCTTGGCCTGATGCCAATGCGAAGCTAGAGTAAAGGTGCATGGGGTCTTTCCGTCTAACCGCGGGAAGTGTGCATCTTGACACACAGTTCAATTTCGCTGAGTCCACATTTGAGACAGCGGGGAGATCGTTACGCCATTCGTGCAGGTCGGAACTTACCCGACAAGGAATTTCGCTACCTTAGGACCGTTATAGTTACGGCCGCCGTTTACTGGGGCTTCAATTCAGAGCTTGCACCCCTCCTTTTAACCTTCCAGCACCGGGCAGGCGTCAGACCCTATACGTCGCCTTACGGCTTCGCAGAGCCCTGTGTTTTAAGTAAACAGTCGCCACCCCCTAGTTTGTGCCCCCCGCCCATAGTTGCCTACAGACGGGGCCTCCTTCTCGCGAACTTACGGAGGCATTTTGCCGAGTTCCTTAAATGTGGTTCTCTCAAGCGCCTTGGTATACTCTACCAGTCCACCTGTGTCGGTTTAGGGTACGGTCTGATGTGAGGCTATTTCCAGGAACCTCTGAACGGCCCACCCAATCCGATAAGGGCAGACAATCTTCGAGATCCGTCACTTCTCACTGGCCCAGGAATATTAACCTGGTTCCCATCGACTACGCCTTTCGGCCTCGCCTTAGGGGCCGGCTCACCCTGCTCAGATTAGCTTTAAGCAGGAACCCTTGGACTTACGGCGAGAGGGTCTCTCACCCTCTTTATCGCTACTCATGTCAACATTCTCGCTTCTGATCTCTCCACCGGATGCCTTACAGCCCGGCTTCACAGAAAGCGCCTTGTCTGCGCTACCGCGCGCCCTACCGCTTCGCTACTTGAGGGCCTAAACCCGCAACCAACGAACGTAGTTGCTCTCGATAAAACAGACAGTGCGCTATATCACAGAACGCTCCGCTACCACGTGTATTGCTACACATCCTAAGCTTCGGCTCGTGGCTTGAGCCCCGTTACATCTTCGCCGCAGGACAGCTTATCTAGACCAGTGAGCTGTTACGCTATCTTTAAAGGATGGCTGCTTCTAAGCCAACCTCCTGGTTGTTTTGGCCGTCCCACATGCTTTCCCACTTAGCCAC
>CAVYZK010000007.1:7500-734986 GCA_963772935.1 uncultured Alphaproteobacteria bacterium
TCATCGACCACGCCTCGACACAGCGGAACCGGTAGATCCGTTCCTCCAATGGCGCGTCCTTCAGGATGTCGGCCAGACCATAGGTGCCGGGCTTGTCCACCAACCCGTCAATCACCACCGACCACGGGTCCACCACAAGGCCACCCGCATAGGCGGCAGGGTCTTCCTTGCCATAGCCGAACTCATAATAGTTGTTGTAGCTGGTGATCTCCTCCAGCGTATTCGGTGCCTCATCGGTAGACAGCGCGCTTTTCGCCGCCTCGATCTTGGCCAGCCCCGGCAGCGGCAGCAGTGCTGCCATACCGCTTGCCATCAGGGTACGGCGGTTCAGCCACGCAGCCTTGGGCGTTACATCCGACCAGTTCAGTGCCTTCGTCATCGTGCCATTCCCTTGCGCGCCGTCATTGAGGATCAAGATGACAGCGCGCGCGTGAAAGGCAAAACATTCCGCCTCACAACTGCGCCACGTTACTGTAACATCCACCCATACCCCGGCCCCTTCGCAAAAATTGCGCTCACGTTACATAACGACCGCTCACAAGGTTATGACTGGAAAATGCCAGACAGCGCGGCTTAGGCCGCAACCGTCCTGTGCAAAGCCCCGCACACGCAAAAGTGGTACTGAACCAAACGGCGCTGCCACACATATCTCCCCCATGCCAATACCGGCACGATCTTATGGGAGTGACACCAATGATCCGCAGAACCTTTCTGGCCCTGACCACCGCGCTCGCCCTGTCGTCGCCTGCCTTCGCGCAGGACAAGGACATTGTTGATACCGCAGTCGCCGCAGGCAACTTCACCACTTTGGCCGCAGCCCTCGGGGCCGCTGGTCTGGTTGAAACGTTGAAAGGCCCCGGCCCCTTCACCGTCTTCGCACCGACCGACGCCGCCTTCGCCGCCCTGCCCGCAGGCACCGTCGAAGACCTGCTGAAGCCCGAGAACAAGGACAAGCTGACCGCCATCCTGACCTATCACGTCGTCCCCGGCAAAGTCATGTCCACCGACCTGACCGAAGGCATGATGGCAAAAACCGTCCAAGGCTCTGACGCCACCATCACCCTCGACGGCGGTGCGAAGGTAGACGGTGCGGTGATCTCGACGGCAGATATCGAGGCCTCGAACGGCGTGATCCACGTCATCGACTCGGTGATCATGCCCAAGATGTAAGCCGCCTCAAACGGCAGCGTTTGGCCCGCCCTTGGCAACAGGGGCGGGCCACTTTGTATCTACAGATCCTCTACGGGTTCTTTACGGATACTCTACAGACTCTTTACAGTCAGTTTTGGGCTTTCATTCTGGGACAAATATCCCGGGGGTCCGGGGGCTGGCCCCCGGCGGGTTCAACCCTCAAGCCAGAAGCCGCTTGATCCCGCCCACATGCCCCGCCTCAGCCCCCAGAACATCGGCACACAATTCTCGTCGCCGTTCCTAAAACATCCTCAGAAACCCGGTCCACCAACCCCCAAGCCAAAGCCTCCTCGGCCCCGATCCTGCACCCGGCCATCAAGATCATCTTGGCCCGCGCAGGCCCGACCAAAGCCGATAATCGAGCGGGATCAGAGGGTTGCGGCAGAAACCCCAGCCGCATCACCGGATAGAAAAACCGCGCAGACGGCACCGCCATCCGCAGATCGCACGCCAGCACCATCCCCATTGCGCCCCCGGCCAAGGTGCCGTTCAGCGCGGCAATGGTCAGGCCGGGAAAGGCGGCAATACGGGCGGAAAGCCGTTCCCACACCGGGTCCACCCCCAAGCCCGCCTGCATTTCCTCAAGGTCCGCCCCCGCCGAAAACACCCGCCCCTCACCGGTAATGATCAGCGCCCGACCCACAGCTTCCGCTACCGCATTATCCAACATATCCAGCATGTTACGGGTCAAGGCATTGGCCTTGTCCGCCCGTTGCAGGGTGATGATCCGCAAGCCCCCGTGGTCCTCAACCCCGATCATTGCACCAACCCGACGGCCCGCCGAACCCCCTCATCGCGCAGGCTGACCTCCTGCCCCAGGTATCCATCCGCGCCTGCCCCACACATCCACAAAAGGCACCGCGCGGGCCAGTCGGCAGGGATGTGCACGGCTGGGTCCAGTGCCGCTACCGGGTTGATCCCGCTGGCTTTTATCTTCACCTGCATCTCTGTCGCCACCGTCCCGGGTGACATCCCCATGATGCGCAATCCTGCCTCCGCCTCCTCCAGATGCGCCACCCGGGTCAGCATCGCCGCCCCCGCCTTGGACGCGCAATAGGCGCCCCACCCTTCCAGCGGGCTATGGGCAGCCCCCGACGATACCGTGATGATGGTCCCCGCCCCTTGCGCCTTCATACCCGGCAGAACGGCACGCATCCCATTGAAAACGCCCACAAGATTGATCTGCTGGGCCTGCGCCCATGCCGCCGGATCAGCCTCGGCCAGCCGCGATATCGGCTCGATCACCCCGGCATTGCCGATCAGCGCATCAATCCGCCCCATCCGCGCCGTCACCGTCTGCACCGCCGCCAGCATCGACGGCCAGTCGCCCACATCGCAAACCACGGCCATCGCGCCCGGCAAATCGCCCGCTAACGCGTTGATTTCATGTCCAGTCCGCGCCAGCAACGCCACCCGCCACCCCGCATCCGCAAACACCCGCGCCGCCGCCGCCCCAATACCCCGGCTTGCCCCGGTGATCACCACAACCTTGCCGTCCATCGCCCGATCCTTATCCCACCCATGACAAACCCGTTTAACCGAACAATCCGACACAGGTAATCCCTTGACGCCCCGCCCCATCAAGCCGACGATGCGCGCCATAAATTTCAGCGGAAAGGCTTCGTTATGGCACTATGGAAACTGGCAGGCAGCACGGCGATTGTGTTGGTAATTGGTGGAACGGTTGCAAAGGCTGACATTACCCCCGAGCAGGTTTGGGAAAACTGGCAAGCGCTTATGGCCAGCTCCGGCCAGACCGTCACCACCACCTCTGCCACCCGTGACGGCGACACACTGGTGGTTGAAGGGCTGACCTTTGCTGCAAATGACGGCAAAGGCACCTCGATGACCGGCACCATTGACGAGGTGAATTTTGCCGACCTCGGCGATGGCACTGTCGAAGTCACGATGTCTGACAGCTATCCCATCACCATGACCCTGCCCGCCGGCAGCGCCGAAGGCGACACGCCAACCACCCTGACCATTGCGATCTCGCAGCCCGGCCTGTCGATGATCGCCGCCGGGGATGAAGGAGAGACCAGCTACGATTTCGAGGCCCCGACTGTAAACCTCAAGATCGAAGCCATTGAAGGTGTTGCAGCTTCTGCCATCGACCTGGTCGCCGATATCACCATGACCGGGTTGGAGGGGGCCTACAGCCTGACCATGGACGGCGACGCGCAAGACCTCGACTCCAGCTTTACCGCCGCTTCGACCTCTTTCGTGGTCAGCGCAAAGGATCCGGATACCAAGGGCGACGTGCGTTTGACGGCGTCGGTCGCAAATATGGCGGGCACCTCTACCGGAACCCTGCTGCCGACTATGGATATGTCCGACATGATGGCCGCGCTGAACGCGGGCTTTGCTGTGGAAAGCGCGTTTACCTTTGGCAAGACCGCCTACGACTTTGATGTGACCGAGGAGGGCAAGCCCACCAAGATCACCGGCGCGATTGACAGCGGTGATTTTCAGGTTGGCATGGACAAGTCGAAGATCACCTATGGCTCTGGCATGAAGAATGTCGTGCTGTCCTTGTCGGGCGCGGATATCCCCTTCCCCAAGTTGGACGTGTCTTATGGTGAAGGCGCGTTCAAGGTGATGATGCCAATCGCAAAATCCGACACCCCGCAGGATTTCACCTTTCTGACCCGCATCGTCGATCTGGTCTTGCCGGAGGAGGTCTGGGGCATGATCGACCCGACAGCCGCCTTCCCGCGTGACCCGGCCACCGTGATCATCGACACCAAAGGCACCGCCAACTGGGCGTTTGACATCATGGACCCGGTGCAACAGCAGGCCCAGGGTGACAAGACGCCGGGGCAGATTCACAGCCTCGAAGTCACCCAGTTGGAAGCCCGCGCCGCGGGTGCCGAGATCAAGGGCACCGGGGCGTTCACCTTTGACAACACCGATCTGGTGACATGGGAAGGCGTGCCGACCCCCACCGGCAAGATGGACCTGACGATCAAAGGGGCCAATGGCGTGTTGGACAAACTGGTCGCCATGGGAATGGTGCCCGAAGATCAGGCCATGGGCGCGCGGATGATGATTGCGATGTTCGCCAAGCCGGGTGCTGGACCGGATGAGCTGACATCCTCGCTGGAGTTCAAGGACAAGGGCTTTTTCGCCAACGGCCAAAAGCTGCGCTGATCCTTTGACCGACCGAAGGCCCCCGCATCAGGTGCGGGGGCTTTTCTTTGCGCGCTTGCACCACCGCCCCTGCCGGACTACCTCTTGCCCCAGATAACCGGAGCCGCGCATGACCCCCTCTTTGACCGACCTGACCGATGCCTTGCTGGCCGCTGCGAAACGGGCCGGTGCGCAGAGCGCCGATGCTTTGGCGGTGTCGGGCACCTCGCTGTCGATCGACATTCGTGCCGGGGCATTAGAGCAAGCCGAGCGGTCCGAAGGGGTTGAGGTTGGGTTGCGGGTGCTGATCGGCGGGCGGCAGGCCTGCGTTTCGGCCTCTGACACCTCAACCGCCACGCTGAACGCTTTGGCCGAACGCGCGGTTGCGATGGCGCATGAGGCACCGGATGATCCCTATGCGGGGTTGGCTGATGCGGGACAGTTGGCAAGCGCGTGGGATCTGGCTGCGCTGGACCTGTGCGATCCGTCTGACGAACCCACCGCCGCGCAGTTGGAGCAAGACGCCCGAAGGGTAGAGGCGGCGGCGATGGATGTGGCGGGGATACGTCAGGTCGAGGCATCGTCGGGCTATTCGCGCCGCCAGATGCACATTGCCGCGACCAACGGCTTTCAGGGCGGCTATGCGCGGTCGTCGCGCAGCATGTCGGGTGTGGCCTTCACGGGCAGCGGCACGGCGATGGAACGCGACTGGGCGGGCGAAGGCCGGGTTTACGCCGCCGATTTGCCAAGTGCGGCGGGCATTGGCACGCTGGCAGGCGAACGCGCGCTGATGCGGGTGGGGGCGGTGAAGCCGCAAACCGGCACCTATCCGGTGTTGTTTGACGAACGGGTGGCGGCGTCGCTGATCGGGCATTTGCTGAGCGCGGTGAACGGGTCCGCAATTGCGCGGGGCGCGTCCTGGCTGCGCGATGCGAACGGCACGCAGGTTCTGCCCGCCGGGTTGTCGGTGGTGGAAGACCCGCACCGCCCGCGGATCGGGTCGTCGCGGCCGTTTGACGCCGAAGGTCTGCCCACACAGCGCCGCGCAATTGTGCAAGACGGCGTGTTGACCGGTTGGGTGTTGGACCTTGCGACGGGGCGCAAACTGGGGATGGCGTCTACCGCCAATGCGTCGCGCGGCACCTCGGCCCCGCCCTCGCCCAACACCACCAACATTGATCTGACTCCGGGGTTTTTCACCCGTGACGATCTGATTGCGCAGATGGGCACCGGGCTGCTGGTCACCTCGATGATCGGCTCCACCATCAGCCCCACCACCGGCGATTACTCGCGCGGGGCGGCAGGGTTCTGGGTGCAGAATGGCGTGATCAGCCATCCGGTCAACGAATGCACCATCGCGGGCAATCTGCGGGACATGCTGCTGCGGATGGTGCCTGCCAATGATGCGCGGGATCATCTGTCGTTCCGCGTGCCGTCGATTCTGATTGATGGGATGACCCTTGCCGGCGCATGACCTTGCCCTGCTGACCGACGCCGCCCGCGCTGCGGGGGAAATTGCGATGCGGTATTGGAAGCGGTCGCCGCAGGTTTGGGAAAAGGGTGATCAGGGGCCAGTGACCGAGGCCGATATTGCCGTCAACGACATGCTGAAATCGGTGCTTCTGGGCGCGCGTCCGGGCTATGGCTGGCTGTCAGAGGAAACCCCGGATGATGTGGCGCGGTTGAATTGTGAACATGTGTTCATAATCGACCCGATTGACGGCACCCGCGCGTTCATCGCGGGGGAGGAGACGTTTTCCCATTCACTTGCCGTGGCCCGCAATGGCGTGGTGACGGCGGGGGTGGTCTATCTGCCCGCGCTGGACCGGCTCTACACCGCCAGCATTGCAGCGCCTGCGATGAAGGATGGCCAGCCCATTCAATGCAGCGCGCGGATGGATGTGCAGGGGGCCAACATCCTGACAACACAAGCAAGTCTGTTGCCCAATCATTGGCCGAAGGGTGTGCCGGACATCAAACGCAGCTTTCGCACCTCACTGGCCTATCGGCTGTGTCTTGCGGCGGAAGGGCGGCATGACGGGATGCTGACGATGCGCGACGCCTGGGAATGGGATATTGCGGCGGGTGGTCTGATTGCTGCGCGGGCGGGGGCGGTGGTGACGGACAAGACCGGTGCTGCGTTGCGCTTCAACGAAAAAACACCGATGGCCAAGGGCGTGATCGCCGCCCCACCCGGGGTTCACGCCGGGTTCATGGCGCTGTTGAACGCATAAGGCCGCCCGAAGGCGGCCTTATGTAAACGATCACTCACATATCAGCGTTTTGCGGCTTTCGGTGGCACGAAACGCTTGGAGGTGTCCTTGGCATCCAGACGGGGCGCTGCCGGTTTCGGCTTGCCAAAGGGCTTTTTGCCCTCGGCGGCGTGGCTTTTGAAACCACCCGATTTCGCCGGGCCGTCTTTGGAAAAGCCGGGCTTCTTGGCATAGGGTTTTGCATCCTCGCCACGCGGCGCATAGGTGCGCTTTTCAACGGCCTCGCCATCGGCCTTCGGCTTGTAGGGCGCGCCTTCGGACGCATGGCTTTTGAAGCCCGCAGCACGCGCCGGTTTCCCCGCGCCACCTTGTGACTTGTAGCCAGCCGATTTGAAACCTGCGCCTGCAGGTTTGTCAGCACCGGCAGCCCAACGGGGCTTGGGGGCAGATTCGTCACGCGGCGCGTAGGGTTTGGACGCGGCATCGTCGCGCTTGGCATATGGCTTGGCCGCATACGGTTTGGGCGCGTCGTCGCGTTTCGCATAAGGCTTCGGAGCCGCCGGGCGACGCTCTGTATCCTCACGCTTCACATAGGCTTTCGGCGCACGTTCCGCAGCGGTTGCAGGCACGGCATCGGCCACGTCCGCCACCGGCGACCAGGCCTTGCGCGGGGCCTCGTCCTCGTCCACCACACGCGCGGGTTTCGGCGTGTAGGCGGGCTTTTCCGCGCGCTCTGGCCGTTCCGCACGTTCCGGGCGCTCTGCCCGAACCGGGGTTTTGCGGGGCGCACGTTCCGGGCGATCCAGCGACGGCTCGCCCGCGATCCGCTCCATGATCAGGCCCTGTTCCAGTTCCATCATCTGGCCGAACCGGCCCGCAGCGCCTTCGGCGATCTGCACATAGGTGATGTCTTCCTGCACGCGGATGGCACCGATGCCGTCCTTGGCAATCCCGCCCGCATCACAGATTTTCGGCAGCAACCAACGCGCTTCGGCCCGGCCCGACCGGCCAACCGACAGGCTGAACCAGACCGACGCGCCAAACTCGCCACGCTCTTTCGGAACCGCGTCGCCTTTGGGACCAGCGGTTTCGGACAGCACTTCCGGCGCAGACCGCCCTTCGCGCCACATGCGCACGAAACCCGCCGCTACAGCCTCGGGTCCAAAGCGTTCCAGCAACTGGCCGACCATCGTGGCCTCATCGCCCAAGCCCGCCACAAGTGCCGGGATGCTCCAGCATCCGCACGTCATCGCGGGTTGTCACGTCTTCAGCGCTTGGGGCGGGGCCCCATTCGGCCACGACCTTGGCGCCCTGCAACAGGCGCTGCGCTTTCTTGAATTCCGACGGGGCCACGATCAGCGCCGACACACCCTTTTTGCCAGCCCGGCCCGTGCGGCCCGACCGGTGCAGCAGGGTTTCGGAATTGGACGGCAGATCGGCGTGGATCACCAGTTCCAGACCCGGAAGGTCGATGCCCCGCGCCGCCACGTCGGTCGCAATACACACCCGCGCCCGACCATCCCGCAACGCTTGCAAGGCGTGGGTGCGTTCGGACTGCGACAGCTCGCCCGACAGCGCCACCACCTGAAAACCCCGGTTGCCCATGCGGGCCATCAGGTGGTTCACGTTCACGCGGGTTTTGCAGAACACGATTGCCGTCTGCGCCTCATAATAGCGCAGCGCGTTGAAGATCGCGTGTTCACGGTCACGCACGGCCACCGACAGCGCGCGGTATTCGATATCCACATGCTGACGCGCCTCGCCCGCCGTCTGAATCCGCAGGGCATCGCGCTGGAATTCCTTCGCCAGCCCGGCGATTTCCTTCGACACGGTGGCCGAGAACATCAGGGTGCGGCGGGATTCGGGGGCGGCTTGCAGGATAAACTCCAGATCCTCGCGGAAGCCGAGGTCCAGCATCTCGTCGGCCTCGTCCAGCACGGCGGCTTGCAGGCCCGACAGGTCCAGCGAACGCCGCTCGATATGGTCGCGCAGACGGCCCGGCGTGCCGACGACGATATGCGCGCCGCGTTCCAGCGTGCGCTTTTCGGTGCGGTAGTCCATGCCACCCACGCAGGTCGCGATTTTCGCACCAGCCGAGGCGTACAGCCATTCCAGTTCGCGCGCCACTTGCAGCGCCAGTTCGCGCGTCGGCGCGATGATCAGCGCGCCGGGGGTGTCGGCGTACAGCAGCTTGTCCTTGCCAGCCATCAGTTCCGGCGCAATGGCGATGCCAAAGGCAACCGTCTTGCCCGACCCGGTCTGTGCGGAGACGAGCAGATCGCGCCCCGCCACATCATCGGTCAGCATCGCGGATTGCACGGGGGTAAGGGATTCATAGCCCTTGGCGGCCAACGCCGCAGCCAGCGGCGCGGCGATCAGTGTCATACTCATGTCTTTGCCCAAATCAGGGGGGCGATTTGTCGCCCAGTGGTGCCAGAATGGCCGGCACCTGCGTTCCCCTACGGTCGTCAGCCTCCCTGCCGACAACCCCGGAATCATCGGGCCGTGAGGGGCACATACACGGCTGCGGGCCGTCTGTATAGGGGGCGACGTTGCGTCAGGCTATGCGGGCTTCTTTGCCGCCGCCTTCATGCGGGCCAGCAGGGCCTGCTTCTTGGCGGCTTCGGTCTGCGGCACCTTGGCCGCCCCCTTGGCCTTGGCCTCGGAGTGTTTGGGGGTGTTCTTGTCAGCGGCAGCATTGCCGGATTTGCCGTAGTCCATGGGATGGGCCTTTGGTTGTCGGAGTGGGACAATCAGATGCCCTATGTTGGAATGCGCTGCAAGAGGACAGCCCCCTACCCCGCCAAAATCCCCTCACTCACCGCCGACAGCGCCAGTGCCGCCGCCCCATGCGCCCACAGCAAATCCCCCCAGGCGTGGATCTCTATCGGCGGGCGCGGGCGTCCCGAGGCGATCACCAGATTGTCCATCTCGGCCAAGGTCTCGGCAGCATAGAGGTAGTCGTAGCGCATCCTTTCGCCCGACAGGATAATCAGCGCCGGGTCGAACAGGTTGATCACGTTCGACAGCCCGACCGCCAGATAGCGCCCGGCGCGGCGAAAGATTGACCGGGCGGTGGCGTTGCCCGCCTTGGCATGGTCATACAGGCTTTCCAGCAGCACGGCGATGCTTTGGCCTTCCTTATGCCCCCAGTTCAGCGCCGTCGTGGCCTCGCGCGCCAAGGCATAGTCGGCAACATAGGCCTCAAGGCACCCGCGCTGGCCGCAGCGGCACAAGGCACCGTCGAGTTGCACCTTGGTGTGGCCCAGTTCCATCCCCAACCGTTGTGACCCGCGATAGATGCGGTGGTTCATCACAAAGCCCATGCCGACTCCATGTTCAATCGTGACCACGGCGAAGTCCGGCAGTGCCCGCCCCGCGCCGAACCACAGTTCCGCCAAGGCCACCAGATTGGCGTCGTTATCAATCGTCACCGGCAGCCCCAGACGCGCGCCGACAACGGCCGCCAAGGGCACCCCACGTTCCGCCAGAACTGACGACCACAGCACCACCCCTTCGGCCACATCGACAAAGCCCGGCACCCCGATGCCGACCGCCGACAGATCGGCCCGGTCCAGCCCGGCCTTGGTACAGACGCGGGCCAACAGCACCTCGACCGCATCGACCAGTTCCAGCACCGTCATCGGCCCCGGTTTGCGCGGGATCACGTCATCGGCAATAAGGTTGCCCGCGAAATCGACGATCACGGCGGTATGTTCGCGATCGGACAACTTCATCCCCGCCACGCGGTGTGCCTGCGCGCGCACACCCAAAGCCACTGCCGGACGCCCCCGCCCGGCATCGCCGTCACGGGGGGCTGCGACCTCCTCTATCAGCCCGGCTTCAATCAATTCTGACGTGATGGTGGTCACAGAGGCCGGGCTGACGCCCAGATCCTTGGCCACCTGCACCCGGGGGATCAGGCCTGCCGACCTTACCCGTTCGAACACCTGCTGGCGCAGCGGGCGCAGCGTATCGGACAGCGGCGGAATCAGCGGACCAACGCCCCTGCGCCCCTCCTCTCGCTGCGGCTGCACTTGCATTTATTTGGTCCTCAAAGAAAAAATCATGTGTTTCCCCGCAATCTAGCCCGAAAATTGCTGCACGGCAGCATAAATCAGACTGTTTGTTAGGCGATGTCAGCTTTGCCCACAATTTTTATTTTGACAACTGAATTTATTCACGGCATTTTCGCGGCGTGCCGACGAATCTGTCGGACCGGCCATGCGCTGGCCGCATCCATAGGGAGGATACTCATGCGTAATGCACTCATCATCGCCGTTATCGCGGCAGCAGGATTCTCGTCGGCGGCTTTGGCTGAAGGCAAGAAAATCGGCGTGTCCTGGGCACAGTTCCAGGAAGAGCGTTGGAAGATCGACGAAGCCGCCATCAAGGCCGCTATCGAAGCCGCAGGCAACGAATATGTGTCGGCGGATGCCCAGTCTTCGGCTGAGAAGCAGTTGTCGGACGTGGATGCGCTGATCTCGCAGGGCGTGGATGCGCTGATCATCAACGCATGGGACAAGGACGCCATCGGGCCAGCCATCGAAAAGGCAGCAGCAGAGGGCATTCCGGTCGTCGGCTATGACCGTCTGATCGAAGATGCACGCACCTTCTATCTGACCTTCGATAACGTCGGCGTGGGCCGGATCATCGCACAGGAAGTGTTCGCCGCAGCGCCCAAGGGCAACTATGCGATCATCAAGGGCGACCCCGGTGACCCGAACGTCGGCTTCCTGCGCGCTGGCATGGAAGAAGTGATCGGTGCTGCTGTGGCGTCGGGCGACATCAAGATCGTCGGCGAAGCAAACTCGGATGGCTGGAAGCCCGAGAATGCCCAGAAGAACATGGAACAGATCCTGACCGCCAACAACAACGCCGTGGACGCCGTTCTGAGCCAGAACGACGGCATGGCCGGTGGTGCGGCTGCCGCACTGGCAGCGCAGGGCCTGAACGTGCCGCTGGGTGGCCAGGACGGTGACCTTGCCGCCATCAACCGTGTGGCCCGTGGCACTCAGACCGTTTCGGTCTGGAAAGACGCGCGCCAGCTGGGCAAGGCTGCAGGCGAGATTGCCTCGGCACTGGCAGATGGTGGTGCTTTGGACTCGATCGCCGGTGCGACCAAGTTCTCGGGCGGCGAAAAGGGCGTTGAGATGAACGCCATCCTGCTGGCACCGACCCCGCTGACCAAAGCCAACCTGAACGTGGCCATCGACGCAGGCCACATCACCAAGGAACAGGCCTGCGAAGGCGCTGTTGCTGGCGTGACGGGCTGCGAATAATCGTGGCTTACGGGCGCCGGGTTTTCCCGGCGCCCGCTTTCTTTCGTCCGGGATCAGGCCACCGCGCCGCCCGGTTCCGCCGCCCCGGCACCGGCATGAGCAGGGGATGGACCCATGGTCCATCATGCCCGCCGCCGCGCGGCACAGATCCTCAGACAGGGTGGACGAGGACATGACAGACAATACGAACAAGACAGCTTCGGTTGACGGAGGTTTGGGTCCGGTCGCCCGGTTCCTGCGCGCGACAGAGATCGACACACGGCTTCTGGGCATGTTTGGTGCCCTGCTGATGATCTGGGTCGGCTTTCACGTCTATGGCGCGCTGGTGCTGGGCGAAGGCACGTTCCTGACCGCGCGCAACCTGTGGAACCTGTCGGTGCAAACCGCGTCCATCGGTATCATGGCTACGGGCATGGTGCTGGTCATCATCACCCGCAACATCGACCTTTCAGTGGGGTCCATCGTTGGCGTGACGGGCATGTATATGGGCCTGTTGCAGGTCGAATGGCTGCCGCAGGTGCTGGGGCTTGGCCATCCGGCCATCTGGATCGTGACCGTCATTTTCGGCATTGTGCTGGGTGCGCTGATCGGCGCGCTACAGGGCGGCATGATCGCCTATCTGTCGATCCCCTCCTTCATCGTCACGCTTGGCGGGTTGCTGGTCTGGCGCGGCGTGGCGTTTCTTGCGGCCGATGGGCGCACGATCTCGCCGGTCGATTCCACCTTTGCGCTGATCGGTGGCGGGCCGTACGGGGCCATCGGGGCCACCGGAAGCTGGATCGTCGCCGCCATCATGGCCGCCGGGGTGATCTGGCTGGTGGTGAATGGCCGCGCCAAACGCAAGCAGCACGGCTTTCCGCTGCGCCCGGTCTGGGCCGAATGGTTCATGGGCATCCTTGGCGTCGGCCTGATCCTGATCGCCACGCTGGTCGTCAATTCCTATCCGTGGCCCAAGGGCATTCTGAAACAATACTACGACTCCCTTGGACAGGCGGTTCCTGAAGGGGTGTTCATCAGCCATGGCTATGCCTATCCGGTGCTGATCCTTGCGGTTGTCGCCATCGGCATGACCATCCTGATGACCCGCACCCGGTTTGGCCGCTATGTCTTTGCCATCGGCGGCAACCCCGAGGCTGCGGCCCTGTCGGGCATCAACACCCGTGCGATGACGGTCAAGATCTTTGCCCTGATGGGCGGGCTTGCCGGGCTGTCGGGGGTCATCGCCTCGGCCCGTCTGAACTCGGCCACCAACGCGCTTGGCGACCTTGACGAACTTTACGTCATCGCCTCGGCCGTGGTGGGGGGCACCTCGCTGGCGGGGGGCGTGGGTACCATCTATGGCGCGATTATCGGCGCGCTAGTGCTGGTGTCCTTGCAGACCGGCATGGTGCTGATCGGCTTTGGCGACGGATCGTACCGCAAGATCGTGATCGGCGCGGCACTGGTCATCGCTGTCTATCTCGACATCCTCTACCGCAAAAAAATCAAGTGAGGGGGAACACCATGGCAAACTCAGGCACTCCGCTGGTCGAACTGCGCGACATCTCTATCTCCTTCGGCGGCATCAAGGCGGTCGATAACGTGACCGTTGACCTTTACCCCGGTGAGGTCGTGGGCCTGCTGGGCCACAATGGCGCGGGCAAATCGACGCTGATCAAATGTCTGTCCGGGGCCTACAAGGCCGACAGCGGCGACATTCTGATCAATGGCGAGAAGGTTGAAATCAACAACCCCCGCGACGCCCGCACGCAGAACATCGAGACCATTTATCAGACCCTGGCCCTGGCCGATAACCTTGATGCGGCCTCGAACCTGTTTCTGGGACGTGAATTGGTGGGGCGCGGCGGCTTTGTCGATGACAGCGCGATGGAGGCTGAAACCCGCAAGATCATGAAGCGGTTGAACCCCAACTTCCGCAAGTTCAACGTGCCGGTGTCGGCCTTGTCGGGCGGGCAACGCCAATCGGTCGCTATTGCGCGGGCGGTGTATTTCAACGCCAAGATCCTGATCATGGACGAACCCACCGCCGCCCTTGGCCCACATGAAACCCAGATGGTGTCGGACCTTATTCAGGAATTGAAGGCCCAAGGTCTGGGCATTTTCCTGATCGAGCATGACATCCACAACGTCATGAAACTGTGCGACCGGGCGTCTGTGATGAAGAACG
Organism: uncultured Alphaproteobacteria bacterium; assembly: GCA_963772935.1. Classification (GTDB taxonomy): domain Bacteria; phylum Pseudomonadota; class Alphaproteobacteria; order Rhodobacterales; family Rhodobacteraceae; genus JANNNF01. Next base: position 21,483 of record CAVYZK010000007.1, read on the forward strand.
GTCAGTTGGTTGGCACGGTGAATGTGAACGACGTCACCGACGAAGATATCCTTGGCATGATCATCCTTGGCAAAAAACCTGCAAAGGCTGCGTGATGTATATCGGGCTTGATCTGGGGACGTCCGGTCTGAAGGGCGTTCTCGTTGACGATACGCAGCGCGTGCTGGCCGAGGCGACAGCGCCCCTGACCGTGCAGCGCCCGCAGGAAGGCTGGTCGGAACAATCGCCGTCCGACTGGATCAGGGCGGCGGAATCGGTGTTGGATGCACTGTCGGCGCAGGGGTTCGGGGCTGTCAAAGGCATTGGTCTGTCCGGCCATATGCACGGGGCAACGCTGCTGGATGCCGCAGATCAGGTGCTGCGCCCCTGCATCCTGTGGAACGACACGCGCAGCCATGTTGAGGCTGCCGAGCTGGACGACGACCCGATGTTCCGCCGCATCACCGGCAACATCGTGTTTCCCGGCTTTACCGCGCCCAAACTGGTCTGGGTGCAACGCCATGAGCCTGCCATCTGGGCGCGCGTCGCCAAGATTTTGCTGCCGAAGGACTATCTGCGCCTCTGGCTGACCGGCGAACACGTCGCCGAAATGTCCGATGCGGCAGGCACGTCCTGGCTGGATACCGGGGCGCGCGACTGGTCGGATGACCTGCTGTCCGCCACCGGCCTGACCCGTGCCCAGATGCCCCGGCTGGTCGAAGGGTCCGCAGCCTCCGGCACCCTGCGCGCCGAGCTTGCGTCCCGGTGGGGCCTTGGTCGTGACGTGATCGTCGCGGGCGGGGGGGGCGACAATGCCGCCGCTGCCGTGGGCGTGGGCGTGGTCCGCGCGGGTGAGGCGTTTGTGTCGCTTGGCACATCGGGCGTGCTGTTTGCCGCCAACGATGGCTATCAGCCCGATCCTGCCACCGCCGTGCATACCTTCTGCCACGCGCTGCCCGGCACATGGCATCAGATGGGCGTGATCCTTGCCGCAAGTGACGCGCTGAACTGGTATGCCCGGCTGGTGGGGCAGGATGCCGCCACCCTGACGGGCGAACTTGGCGCGCTGCAAGCCCCGGCCAAAACCACCTTCCTGCCCTATCTGGGGGGTGAACGTACCCCGCTGAACTCTGCCGCGATCCGGGGCGCGTTCACGGGCCTTGAACACGCGACCGACCGCGCCGCGGGCACCCGCGCGGTGCTGGAAGGCGTCGCGTTTGCCTTCCGCGACAGCCGCGATGCACTGGCCGCCACTGGCACCCGGCTGACCAATGTGCTGGCGGTTGGCGGCGGGGCCAAGTCTGACTACTGGCTAAAGGCCATCGCCACCGCCCTGAACTGCCCGATCCAATTGCCCGTCGCGGGCGACTTTGGCGGGGCGTTCGGGGCAGCCCGCTTGGCCATAATGGCCGCCACCGGGGCGGGCGCAGAAATCGCCACCCTGCCCAAGATCGCCCGCCAGATTGACCCTGACCCCACCCTAACTGACGCGTTCGATGCGGGCCATGCCCGCTACCGCGCCGCCCAATCCGCTATAAAGGCCCTGACATGACCGATTTTTTCCAAGGCATCCCCGCAATCAAGTTTGAGGGCACAGACAGCCACAACGAATTCGCCTTCCGCCACTACAACCCCGATGAAGTCATCATGGGCAAGCGGATGGAAGATCACCTGCGCTTTGCCGTGGCCTACTGGCACAGCTTTGCATGGCCGGGTGGCGACCCCTTTGGCGGCCAGACCTTTGATCGCCCGTGGTTTGGCGAGACGATGGCCCTGGCCCGCCTGAAGGCCGATGTGGCGTTTGAGATGTTCGATATCCTCGGCACGCCCTTCTATGCCTTCCACGACGCCGACATGCGCCCCGAAGGCAAAACCTTTGCCGAATCCAAGCGCAATCTGGATGAGATGGTCGATTATCTGGCGTCCAAGCAGGAAGGCCATAAGGCGAAACTCCTGTGGGGCACCGCCAATATGTTCAGCCACAAACGCTGGATGTCAGGTGCCGCCACCAACCCCGACCCCGATGTCTATGCCTATGCCGCCGCCACCGTGCAGGCGAACATGGATGCGACCCACAAACTCGGCGGGCAGAATTATGTGCTGTGGGGCGGGCGTGAAGGGTATGAGACTCTGCTGAACACCGACCTTGCGGCCGAACGCAAACACGCAGGCCGGTTCTTGCAGCAGGTCGTTGAATACAAACACAAGATCGGCTTCAAGGGCGCGATCCTGATTGAACCCAAACCGCAGGAACCGTCCAAGCATCAGTACGATTACGACGTGGCGACGGTCTACGGCTTCCTCAAGGAATTCGGGCTGGAGAAAGAGGTTCAGACCAACATCGAACAGGGCCACGCCATCCTTGCGGGCCACTCGTTCGAGCATGAAATCGCCCTTGCCGCCGCCCTTGGCATCTTCGGGTCAATCGACATGAACCGGAATGATTACCAATCCGGCTGGGATACCGACCAGTTCCCCAACAACCACGCTGAAAAGGCGGTGGCCTTCTATGAGATCCTGAAAGCAGGCGGTTTCACCACCGGCGGCGTCAACTTTGACGCCAAGATCCGCCGTCAGTCGCTGGACCCTGCCGACCTGATCCTTGCCCATGTCGGCGGGATGGACACCTGCGCCCGCGCGCTGAAAGCCGCCGCTGCCCTGATGGAAAGCGGAGAGATGGAGGCCGCCAAGGCCGACCGTTATGCCGGGTGGAACACCCCCGCCGCGCAAGCCATGCTGACCGGATCATTGGAACAAGCAGCCGCCCGTGTGACCGCTGAAAACCTCGAACCGCAGCCGAAATCTGGCCGACAAGAACGGCTGGAAAACATGTGGAACAAATACGTCTGAGGAGACTGCCATGCTGAACCGCCGCCGTGTGATGGGACTAGCCGCTGCCGCCCTGTCGGTTTCTGCCCTGCCCACGGTGGCGGCTTTGCCCCCGACCAACCCAACGGAGGTGATGACCCAGTGGTATCGCCTTGTGCTGGAACTGATCCGGCACACCGCCACCCAGACCCCCCCGGTCGCCAGCCGCGCGATGGCGTATCTTGGCGTCACGATTTACGAATCTCTCGCTACCGGGAACCCGGCGATGACCACGCTTGCCGGGCAGTTGAACGACCTTACCCCCGTGCCCGTCCGCCCCGATGCGCTGCATGACGAGGCGCTGGTGGTGCATGGCGCGATGGCTGCCACCATTCACCATTTCTTCGGCAACACCGGCCCCACCGGGCAACGCGCGATCAAAGCCGTTGAACGCCAGTTGACCAAAGCCCTGACCGAAGGCCACCCCGTCGATGTGGTGGACCGCAGCCTTGCCTGTGGGCAGGCGGTGGCCGCACATATCATCGCCTGGGCGGCTACGGACGGTGGGGCGAACTGTCGAAAACATGGGCTTTCCGCTGAACTGGACGCTGACCGAAGGCCCCTCGCATTGGGTGCCGACCAGCAAGGTGGCGCAACAACAGGCGCCGCTGCTACCCGAATGGGGCCGCAACCGCACCTTCGCGATGCCGAAAGGCATGGACGTGGCCTGCGGCCTGCCCGCGCCGCCGGATTATAGTGAAGACCCTGCGTCGGAGTTCTATCTGCAAGCCAAAGAGGTTTACGATACTGGCGTCAACCTGACCGACCCGCAAAAGGCCATCGCGCGGTTCTGGTCGGATGATCCGATGCTGTCCTCTACCCCGCCCGGCCATTGGCTGTATATTGCGGTCGATCTGATCAAGACCACGGGGATGGATGCCCCCCGTGCTGCCGACCTTCTGGCGCGGATCGGGGTCTGCGTGGCCGATGCCTTCATCGCCTGCTGGGCAACCAAGGTGCAGTACGACCTGCTGCGCCCGATCACCTATATCAAACGAGTGATCGACCCCAAATGGGAACCCCTGCTGAACACCCCGCCCTTCCCGGAATACCCGTCCGGCCATTCCACCCAATCAGGCGCTGCTGCCGTTGTGCTGACCGCCTTCTTTGGGGAGAATTACAAGTTCCTCGATACCACCCACACGGATGAGGGCATGAAAGGCCGCGAATACCCGTCCTTCATGGCCGCGGCAGAGGAGGCAGGGATTTCCCGCCTTTACGGTGGCATCCACTTCCGCGCCGCCATCGAAGACGGGCTGCGCCAAGGCTATTGCACCGGCGCCTACACCGTCGCCCTGAGGACAGTCTGATGCGTATCGCCCTGCTGCTGGCCCTGCTCGCCAGCCCCGCCTTCGCGCAAACCGTTCCGACCTTTGCTGATGAAACGGCAAGCTCCGGCCTTACCCACAGCTTTACCGGCGAATGGGAACAGATCGTCGGCGGCGGGGTCGCGACGTTTGATTGCAACGGTGATACGAAGCCAGAAATGCTGCTGTCCGGTGGCACTGCCCCCGCCAGCCTTTGGCTGAACACCAGCACGGCAAATGCGCTGACCTTTACCAAAGCCGAAAGTGGTGCGGAACTGGATCAGGTCGCCGGAGCCTATCCGCTGGATATTGACAGCGACGGTATCACCGATCTTGTCCTGCTGCGGGTCGGCGAGGACGTGCTGATGCGCGGCCTCGGCGACTGCAAATTCGCCCGCGCGAATGAGGAGTGGGGCTTTCAGGGCGGCGACGCATGGTCCACTGCCTTTGCCGCCATGTGGGAAAAGGGGGCCAGCCTGCCGACCCTCGCCGTGGGCACCTACATCGACCGCACGCAAGAGGCTTTCCCGTGGGGCAACTGCACTGACAACAGCCTCTACCGCGCGACAGACAGCAAATACACCGCGCCATTCCCGTTGAAGCCCAGCTTCTGCGCCTTGTCCATGCTGTTCACCGACTGGAACCGGTCCGGCACCCCATCCCTGCGGGTGTCCAACGACCGGGAGTATTACAAGGGGGGCCAGGAACAGCTTTGGCATGTCATCCCCGGTGCCGACCCCACCCCCTATACCGACAAGGAAGGCTGGGCACGCCTGCGCATCTGGGGCATGGGGATCGCCAGTCGTGATCTGAACGGTGACACCTACCCCGATTATTTCCTGACCAGCATGGCCGATAACAAACTGCAAAGCCTTGCCAGCACCGACGCCGCCAAAGGCCCGCTGATCCCGAAATTCGCCGACATCGCCTTTGCCAAAGGCGTTACCGCTCACCGGCCCTATACTGGGCCGGAACAGAAACCCTCGACCGCGTGGCATGCCCAATTTGAAGATGTGAACAACGACACCCTGCCCGATCTGTTCGTGGCCAAAGGCAACGTCTGGGAAATGCCCGATTTTGCCATGCACGACCCAAACAATCTGCTGCTGCAAACTACCGAGGGGAAATTCATCGAGGCGGGCGACAAGGCGGGCGTCGCGTCATTGGATCAGGCACGTGGCGCGGCCTTGGCCGATTTCAACGATGATGGCGCGATTGATCTGGTGGTCGTGAACCGCAACAGCCCGGTGCAATTGTGGCGCAATACCACGCTCGCGGGCAATTGGGCCAAGATCGACCTCGCCCAACCTGCCCCCAACCTTGATGCCATCGGCGCGTGGGTTGACCTGCGCATCGGTGACGCTGTGCAGCGGCGTGAGATTACGGTTGGAGGTGGCCATGCCAGCGGCAGCCTTGGCCCCGCGCATTTTGGGCTGGGCACAGCAACCGCAGCCGAGGTCCGTGTGCAATGGCCCGATGGCAGCGTGACCGAATGGCAACCGGTGACGGCAAACCAGATCACCACGCTGACCAAACCGTAAAACCTCAGGGCACGGGAGCATCCCCCCGGCCCGACGGTTCGGTCATTTCCGCATTGACCGCCGCCCCCAAAAGCACGGTCCATACGCTCAGATACAGCCACATCAACAGGGCGATCACCGCCCCGATCGACCCGTAAATCCGGTTATAGCTGTTGAAATTTGCCAGATAGGCCGAAAACGCAATCGACACCCCGGCCCAGGCAAAGGCCGCAACCAGCGTACCGGGCGTGACCCATGGTACCAGTGTACCGCTGACGTTGGGACCATAACGGTACAATATTCCAAGGCAGGTCAGCACCAACAGAAACATCGCACCCCAGGGCAGATAGGTCAGCAGCAGGGCTTCAACCGCGCCCAGCGACAACAGGTTCAGCACCAAGGGCACCACAACCACCGTCGCAAGCGCCACGATCAGCGCCACGATCAGCGCCGCCGTCATGGCAAAATCAACCAGCCACCCCCGAACCCAGCCGCGCGGCACCGCCCGGTGGACCACGTCCATCCCCTGGATCAGCGCCGCCACCCCGGCCCGCGCCGAATACAGCGCAATCGCCAGCGACAGGCCGGTGGCCCAGCCCAGTTGCGCACGCGGCGTCTGCATCAGCCCCACCACCTGATCATGCACCAGCTTGGCGGCATCGACCGGCAAGAACCGCTCTCCGACCGAAAGATAGTCCGAAATCACCACCGGATCGGCGACCATGCTCCAGATCGCAACGGTGGCGGTCAGGCCGGGAAACACCGCAAACATCGCATAAAACGCCACGCCCGCCGCGATCAGGCCAAAGTTGCTTTGCCCGACCCGGCCATAGACGGCCCACACAAACCGCCATATCCGCATTGCATCACCCGACTGCCGCCAACATGCTGATAGTAGCGCGAATAGCCGGACGCACCACCCTATTCGCCGCCATGGCGACTGACATTGTCCGGCAGTCCGGCTATGGTACGCGAAGATCAACCCGAGGATGCCATGCCCTACACCGCCGCCGACACCCGCTATGACACCATGGCCTACCGCCGCTGCGGCACCTCGGGCCTCATGCTGCCCGCCATCAGCCTTGGCCTGTGGCACAATTTCGGCCATGACACCCCGCATGATACCAAACGCGCCATCTGCCAGACCGCCTTTGACCTTGGCATCACCCATTTCGACCTTGCCAACAACTACGGCCCGCCCCCCGGCTCGGCTGAGGAAGCCTTCGGCGACATCCTGAAAACCGATTTCCGCCAGCACCGGGATGAGCTGATCATCTCCTCCAAGGCGGGCTATCGCATGTGGGATGGCCCCTACGGCGAATGGGGCAGCCGCAAGAACCTGATCGCGTCCTGCGACCAAAGCCTGAAACGGATGGGTCTGGATTACGTCGATATCTTCTACAGCCACCGCGTCGATCCTGACACCCCGCTGGAAGAAACCATGCAGGCGCTGGACCATATCGTGCGGTCGGGCCGCGCCCTTTATGTCGGCATTTCCAGCTACAACTCGGCCCGCACCCGCGAAGCCCATGCCATCCTGAAATCGCTTGGCACACCCCTGCTGATCCACCAGCCCAGCTATTCGATCCTGAACCGCTGGGTCGAAACCGATGGGCTGAAAGATACGCTGCACGATCTGGGCGTCGGCTCCATCGCCTTTACCCCCTTGGCCCAAGGCATCCTGACCAAGAAATATCTCGGCGGCATTCCGCAAAACTCGCGCGCCGCACAGGGCAAAAGCCTCGATCCCGCCACCATCACCGACCGCGCCCTCGCATCCGTCCGCGCGCTGGATGACATGGCACAGGCCCGCGGCCAGACATTGGCGCAGATGGCGCTTGCGTGGGTGTTGCGGAATGGCGGCATCACCACCGCCCTGATCGGTGCCTCAAAACCCGAACAGGTGACCGACTGTGCCGGGGCCATCGCCAACCTTGACTTCACACCGGATGAGCTGACCCGCATCGACGCAATCTCCGAGGAAAAAGACATCAACCTCTGGGCCAAGTCTTCCTCTGACTAACCCTATAAAACTTATCTAAAATTTGCATTTTCTGTCTAAAAATATCCCACAGGGGGTCCGGGGGGTGTGAAATCCCCCGGGGCTGGCCAAGGATCGCCCTTTTACAAAGCCTGGCCCGCCATCAACTCCTCCAGATCGCCGCCATAGCGCGTGATCAACCCAGCCCGGCGCAGGGTCACGGCCGGATAGTCCGGATCATCGCGGATCAGGGCCAGAGAAAAATCCGGCTCCACCCGACGCAGGTTGCGCAGCACGCGGGCCGCCTTGTCCTGCGCGCCTGCGGCCAGATACAGGAACAGCAAGGGCCGCATCGCCGCACGGAAATTGGGCGATCGGTAATGTGCGGCCTCGCAATGCGCGATGGCCACGTCAAACATCCCGGCCCGAATTGCGGCCAGCCCGGCCAGCGATTCCCACCAATGCACATAGCCCGTCTGTGCGGCAATCTCGGCCCCCATCCGGGCGGCGGTCAAGGCCTCGGTGTATTGCCCGGCCCGGATCATCGCGCCAGCTTGCGCCGCATAGCCAAAGGCGTTGAACGGGCTGAGCGCGACAGAATCGCGGGCGAGCACAGTGCCTGCCTCGGGGTTTTCATCCACCATCACCCGCACCGCCGACACCAGGGCCAGCACCAGCGGGTTGGTGCGTGACATCTCCAGTGCCTTGCGGGCAAAGGCGTCGGCCTCGTCGCTCAACCGTTTCTGGTCTGGTTCGGTGCGTTCCACATACATGATCTGGCGCACCAGACAGCGCCACGCATAGACCCGGGCCGAGGGCGCAATTTCCAGTGCCTCGACCAGCATCGCGTCGGCGGCGCGCAGGCGGGCGGCGTCATAGCTGAACATCTCGGGAAGCGCGCGGGCAATCAACGCGTTGGCGCGCCAGGCACCCCCCACCCCGTTGCTCAGCCGCGGGACATGCGACAGCGCCGCCTCGGCCGCCTGAAATACCAGCGGAGGGAATGCCCCGCCGCTGATGAACCCGGCTTGTGCCGTGGGCAAAGTCACCCGCTGGGTCCAGATGGCATGGCCTTGGGAAAGCGTGGTCAACCGCACAAGCATATGCACCTGATCGTTCATCTGCGCCGCTTCGACCTGCAACATCACGCCTTCGTCGGGCAGGTCCGCAGGCAATGCCCCCCCGCCCGCGCCAAACATGTCGATATGGGCAAATTCTGACAGCAGGCGACCGATACTGTCGGCAAGTGCCATGCCCATGAAACTGCCCACCCCCGGCGGCAGGCTGCCCAGCCGGATCACAAACGGCAGGCGTGCGGGCTTTTCCACAACGGTTGTCACAGCCGCCCCACGCGGCAGCCCAAGGCTTGCGGCAATGCGGCTGCGTTCTTCGCGCAGCCAATCGGTAAAGGCGTGGTCTACAATGTCGATGCCTTCCAGAAACTCGCGCCCGGCCTGCAGGGCGGCGGCGGCATCACCACTGCCATCTTCCAGATCGGTGGCAATCGCCGTCAGCCGGATCGAATCGCGATCCGCCTGCAACAGATCGGCGGCGTCCCCCATGGTGCGGCGGATATCCATCAGGGCTTGGCGCAGACTGCCACTGGCCTGTTCAGCCCCCCGGTCTGACCACAGCTTGGCCTCCAGCCACCGGCGGGTGCGGCGGCGGTCCGGGGTCTGGCACAGCATCGCCAGCAGCGCGCGCGATTTGGCCCCGCGCGGCGTGCAATCACGCCCCTCGCTGTCCCGCATCTCAAACACGCCCACCAGGCGAATGTGCATCCGTCTTTCCATATGCTGATCCAGACCGACCATAGCGCACTGCCGCCATTGTGCAAACGCCGTGAAATCTCCGTTAAAGCCCGGGTTTGTTGGTAAAACCGACTAGGCCTGCGGCGCAATTGACGGCACTCTGAAATCCTTGGGGCAGGAGAGCATTATGTCGGTCTTGGGCAATCACGGGAACCATGGCAACCATGGTAATCACGGCAATCATGGGAACCACGGTAATCATGGAAACCATGGCAATCACGGGAACCATGGGAACCACGGCAATCACGCAGGGGGCGGGGCATCGCCTGCCCTGACACTGGCGCTTGCGCAAACAGCCGAGGCGCTGATGGGCCATTGGGACGGTGTCGTTCTGCCCAAACCCCACACCCCCGCCGACCCGCTGACCCGCCTGATCCGCATGCAGCCCGACGCCCGCATGGCCGTCTTGCAGCATGAGGCGACCAGCCTTTATTCCGTGGCCCCGGATGGCGATGGTTACGCCGTCAGTGCGGGCGAAGCGGTGGTGCATCTGACTCCACCCAGTGCGGTTCAGACCGCCGCCCAGATGGACGAAATGCGCAGCGCCATGGACCTGCGCGCCGACCGAATGACGGAAATCATGGTGCAGCAAACCGACATGCTGTCGTTCTTTGGCGCGCAGCAGGGCCTGACAGGCAGCCGCAAATCGGCCACCATGCTTTTACTGCTGGCGATGATTGAAGGGGTGGGGGCGCAGGAAATGCGGATCAAGCATTTCTGCTCTACCCCCCGCCCGGTCGATCTGTGGCCGCAGATACAACCGATGATCCAGACCCCCGGCCATTCGGCCTATCCATCAGGCCACGCAACCGAGGCATTTGCCTTTGCCACCCTGATCGCCGCCCTGCGGCTGGCGGGTACGGGCATTGCGCCTGCTGATCTTATCCCCAGCCTGCTGGGCAAGCTGTTGCCGGTGATGGAACAGGCCCCGACGATGGACCCCGATGTGCTGCTGTTCCGGCTTGCCGCGCGGATCGCCGATAACCGGACCGTCGCCGGGGTGCATTACCCGATGGACAGCGCCCACGGCGGCCTGCTGGGCCTGGGCACCACATTGGTTTTTGTAGGCCATTGTCTGGGCGGGGGTGAGGCTGTGCCGGTGCCAACATGGCAGGCATCGGGCAACGACTGGCCCGGTGACTTCACCCTGCGCAAATGGTGTGCGGCCTTGGGCGACGGGCCGGGCCAGGGCTGGCGCGGGCAGGACACGACCCTTGCACCGGCACAGGACTGGCACCTGCTGCCCCTGCTGTGGGCCGCCGCCGTGGCCGAATGGGGCGCTGTCCCGGTGCCGCCGCTGATCGCCTAAGGCGCGGCCATTGCTTTAGGGTTGCCATACCGGCACCAGCACCCCCTGCCCCTTGACCGGCGACAACGGCCCCGGGGCCGCATCGCCCAGCAAGGCCCTACGTTCGGCGGCCGCCGTGCGGGCCGAGGGTGGCGTTGCCAGAAAATATGCCGCCAGCCGCCGCGCTACCTGCGGCGCGGCCATGCTGGTGCCCGACAGCCGCGTCACAGACCCTGACAGCACGCCAGCGGCCAGACGCCCCGCCACCACCAACCCGTCGTCGCCAAAGGCTGCAAGCGTGGGCCCCGCTGATTCGTCGGGGCGGCGCAGATGCACAGCGCCTGATGCAGAATAGCGGCTGGCACGCGGGCCGTCCGCGCTGCCCGGATCGGGCCGCACCGAGCCGACGAAATAAATGCATGGATGATCTGCCGCGGCAAACGCCACCGCCGTGCCTTCGCGCGTTATCGGGCAGGCTGCGGCCTCATCCGCCAGCATCGGCGCGGTGTAGCTGCGGCTTTCCTCATCCCAACTCCAGCCCTCGGGGTGATCCAGCCAGCTTTGCCGCCCCAGCGTGCGATAGCTTGGCGGGGTATCGTCGCGCTGTACCCGGGCTGTAACGCGCACAGGTTCTGCCGCCAAGGTCGCCAGTTCCACCCGCCACAGCCCGGGCGGTGCCAAAGCCACCGGGCCTGTGCCCGCCGTCGGGGCCACGGCGATATGCAGCAGCGCGTTGTCTGCTTCAGCTTGTGAAACCACCGCGCATACCGGGCCAAGCGCGCTGTCCAGCCGCTGCCCTTCACCCACGATGGGCCAGTCGATCAGTAACGGCGGCAGGCCACTGGCAACGGGAGGTATCAGATTGACCCGCAGCCCCCGCGTCTTGCCGGCATCCACCCGCAATTCAAGAAAGCTGGGGGTGTGATCATCGGGCAGCAAGCGCCAGTCCAGCCGCAACGGGGCCGCACGCCGCAATTCCGCCCGCGCCACCAGCCGTGACAGGCGGGCATTGCCGTATGCCGCCACGACTCGCACTTCCGCCCCCGGCCTGATCCGGGCATGGCGGGCGATTTCGTAGCGCATCCAATCTGCCAGAAACGCGGTTTCATCCCCCGGCCCGGCCAAAGACCCCAGCGACAGGTTGATCACCACAGGCGGCACTTTGCCCGCCCCCGCCCCGGTCAGCGCTTGCGCCAGTATCCAGCGCAGCCCCTGCGCCACATACCCTTCCAGCCGCCGTCCGCTGGTTTCACGGATGGCCACGGGGGGCACCTGCACGGCCAGCAACGGGCACGCCCCCACCGGATCGCCCCCCGCTATGGCAGCGCCCGCTGCCAGATCCAGCACATGGGTTCCATGCGCCACGGCCTGATTGGTCGAGGCCCTCTCGCCCCGCGCCAGCAAGGATCGGTTCAACTGGCGATACATCTCGGCCTCTGACCCACCCGCAGCGATCATCGCGTCAATGGCAGCCCGCGTCAGCACCCGCCCGCACAGCACATCATCCGACCCCTGCGCGACATCAGGCTCCAGCCGTTCCGGGGCCTGCAACCAGACGGCGGCAAAGCGGGTCCGGCCTACCGTGCGCCGGAACCGGGCGTTCAGCACGGCGATCCCGTCATCAATCACGGCAAGGATCGGCGCGCCGGTTTTGCTGACCGCCAAGGACCGGGCGGATGCGGATGCTGGGTCGGGCGACGGCATTTCTGCCGCCATCACCACAGAAGGGCCAACATGCAGCACATCCCAGAACGGCGGCACCGCCGCGAGCAAGGCGCGCGGGCACCACGCCACCAACCGCACCTCATGCGGCCAGCCCGCGCGGCTCTGCAAGGCCACCACCTCAGCCTCCAGCAAATCCCGCTCATGCTGGGAAAACAGCACATGCGGCAGGGCCAGCGTGGCGGCGATCGCGGCGGCAAGGTCCATTGACCCGAAGCCCGGTTGCTTCAGCCGCGCAAAAACCGGCACAAGGCGGCGAAAGCCCGGGGTTGGCGGCGGTTCATGCGAGGCCTCCCACGCGACGTAGCCGCCATGGGCCAAACCATCGCGCACAGTGTTCCAGCCATCGGTCATCTGTTGAACTCCCGGTTGCAAACCCCAGTTTCGACGCACAGAGGATGCCAGTCCAGCACCCGCCTTGTCCCCCGACCTTTGACCAACCTTGCCACAGTTTTGGCCGCGTCAAACAGGCCATCCCCACCCGCCAGTCGCATTTCACGATGATTTAACGGGCTTTCACAGGCCTCTGCTGCGCAAGATCAGGGGAACCTCCGGGCCCTCTCCCACCGGTTGAGCCGGGCCTGACACCAGCGGCCCGGGATGACAGACGCACTGGATACAATGATGAACACGATGACCCCCCTGCCGCCCCCCGCATTGGCCAAACCATCGGCCCTGCCAGATGTGTCGGCAACCCAGACCAGCACGCAATATGACCCTGACGCCCGCAGCCTTTGCGCCCGCTGGCAACCCTTGCTGGCATGGCAGGCCACGCGCATTGGGGCCGGGCTGCATCCGCAGGGGCGCATCGCCATGGCCCGCACGGCGACCAAGATGATGGCGCTTGATCCTGCCGGCAGGCCAGTGTCGGGCATCAACTTTGCCTCGCAAGACTACCTTAGCCTGTCGCAGCATCACGGCCTGCTGGCCGCTGCGACGGCGGCCTTGGGTTGGTGCGGCCTGCACGCCAGTGGCACAGCGCCGCTGATGGGATTGTCTACTCCGCTGATCGCGCTGGAAACCCGCGTTGCGCAGTTCCTGCGTCTGCCCGAGGCGGCCGTGTTCCCATCGGGGGCCGAGGCCAATCGCGCAGCCATCCGCACCCTGATCCGGGCGGGCGACCATGTGTTGATTGACGCTGCGGCCCATTCGGCGTTTTTTGACGCCTCTCGTGCCATCACCCGCAACCTGCACCGCATGCCGCCCGGGTCCACCGAAGCGGCAGAGCGGCGGTTGCGGCGGATACGGCGCGAAAATCCGAAGGCCGCGATTCTGGTCGTGACCAGCGGCATCGCCGCGTTCAGCGCAAATATCCCCGATCTGGCCGCCCTTGCCGATCTGTGCCGGGAACATGGAGCCACGTTGCTGGTCGATGTGGCGCATGATCTGGGCGCGATGGGGCCAACCGGGCGCGGTGTTTTGGAATTGCAAGGGATGCTGGCGCGGGTTGACGTGGTGACCGGCAGTTTTGCCAAATGCTTTGGCAGCAATGGCGGCTTTGTCGCCGCCCGTGACCCGGCCCTGAAACCCGCGTTGCGGTTTTCGCGCGGCGGGCAGGGTGGCAGTTCTGCCTTGTCGCCGATGCAAGCGGCGATGGTGCTGGCGGCGTTTGACATTATCGACAGCCATGATGGTGCAGTGCGCCGTCAGCGCCTGCTGGCCAATGTGCTGCGGCTGCGCAACCATCTGATGGCAGATGGTTTTGTGCTGATGGGGCGGTCCGCGCCGATTGTGCCGGTGCGGCTTGAGACCCTGTCCATCGCCCGCAAGATGACCGCCGCAATCGAGACTGCGGGCGCGCTTGTCACCCTGCTGGAGAACCCGGCGGTGGCAGGCCACGCGCCTCGCTGGCGGCTGCAACTGATGGCGGATCATTCCACCGCCGAGATTGACCAGTTCGCCGCCCTTGCCCGCGCCTTGCGCCCCCAAAGCCCAAGCCCCCGCGCCGCCAAATCCCGCGCGAAACCCTTGACGGCCCCCGCAAACCCGTAGGTGTGCGGTGCCTGCAACAACGGTTTGCCGGGCAAGGCTGCCGATGGTGTTTGGGCTGGATGTGGAACCGGACATGTTTGCCCCTGTCTCTTTCAGCCTGCGCGACGAGAGGGCATGGCCCAACCGCCGGGTTGGCAAGCAACGCCAGTTCTACGCGGTTTGTGGTTCAACCCATTCCACAGTATTTCTATTGGTAACGTTGCAGAATGCCTGCCCGACGGGGCGGTCCCCTCTCAGCGTTTGCCAAAGCAAACGCCATCCTGGCAGAAGAAGAAGGTTAGTGCAGGTCGAGGTTGTCTAATACGCCGCCCGCCGATGCAGAACGCGACGGCATCAAAACCAACCCTGCCCTGCCAAAAGCTTCATCCATCCCGTCACGCCAAAGCCCAACCGTGGCCGACGCGGCCCGTCATTTGGGACAAAGCCGCGCGATCAGCTTTGGGTCAATCAGCGCCGACGACACCTCTGCCCAGCGGGCGGCAGGATCGCTGCGGCGGGGGGTGGCATCTTCACCCAGCGAGGCCGCTAGCAGGTCGGTCCATTCGCCGGAGTAGCCGGGGTATCGCGTTCTCGCTGCTCGGCCCACAGACGCCAGATCGCACTGCCCGTAGGCACCTACACCGGCGGGGCCAGAAGGGGGCCAAGCGCCTCGCCCAGCGGTCCGTTCATCGCCCGTATTGCGCCCTCGCGTTAGGCCTCGACCAAACGCTGGCTGACCACCGCGACGCTGCAGATAACGCCAGGGCGGGACAAGCGATTGGGAAAACCCATAGCGCACCAGCGCGGCATCTGCCCCCAACCGCTGGGCAAGCGTACGGATTTCATCCAGCCCATGACAGACATGCAGCGCATAAGTGGCGCGGGCCTTCAGTTCCGGCGTCATGCGGGCGGCGATGCGGCGAATACGTGCTTCGCCCAGCATCGGGTCGTGAAAGATCACCGCGATGCGGCGGTATCTGTTTGCGGCCTTGATATCATCGGCATCCTGTCCCGCACAAGGCGCGGCCAGAAAACGTACCGTTTCACCAAACGCGCGCCTGCCCAGCCCCAGCGTCCCCCGCTCGACAATCCAGTCACGTTCGGTGTGGATCACGTGACCCAGCAGTTGCGCGCGGCGCGGGTCGGGCAGTACATTCGCCGTCGATCCCGCTGCCGCGATCAGCCCAAAGCCAGCAAGTGGTGGTGCCGCCAGCCGCACCACCCACGCGTCAATGACATTCGCCACCCAGTCAGCATGCTCCACCGTGCATGGCCGGGGTGGCCGTCGAAAATGCCCCACTCCTGCCCACTGGAATTCTGGATGATGAAGCCCTCATTGTCATAGCCGGTGACCAGAGCGGCTTGCGCGCCCATACGGGGGCGGGATTTCAGGTCGCGGAACTTGATGTCCTTCGAGGGGTCCGGGGCGCGGTCTGGGTCCAGCGTCCCACTGCGGGCATCCTTCGCCATCTTGCGGGTCGGAAGAAAGGGTTCGCCTTCGACCACCTTGGCCCCGCAAATCGAAGCGCGGCAGACTCCGTTCTGAAGGAACCCTTTCAGCACACCCCGCAGCGAGGTGCCTTCTACCGTATTTTCCATGAATTCATCATGTTCGCGCGCCAGTGCATCCAGCATCGCGACGCTGACGGTCAGGCCACTGTTTTCATCCCGACCAGCGGTCAACGCGAGTGCGGCCAACGCAAAGGCGGCGCAATCGGCCGCATCGCCCTGTTCGCCGATCTGCATCGGGCCTTTGACGGGCATTGCAGGTTCGGGGCAGGCGAGTGAGGGCACGAACGGCCGGTCGCAGAAATCAGGTCGGTCGGGGACGATCCCCGATCCCAGAGGGTCCGGCCGACATTTGCGCAGCCGTTCGACGAGCGCACGGGCACTGCGGGCGGGCGGCAGCAGGCCACCCTCAGCGCTTCTGATGCTTCGCCAGCCAAGCGGACATTGCGGGCTGAGGCACCCAAGCCCGGTGACATTCCCGTCCGTCAGAGCCGCCGCGACCCAATCCTCGCCATAAAGCGCACAAACATCCACCAGATCATTGCAGTCAGACATCCATTGCGAACCGGTGGGGCCCATGATGCCTATGATCGGGGCGAGGGGGTTTCCGTGATGATCGGCACCCGGCTGCAACCTGCCGAGAAGCTGCGACTTTCTTGTGTCGGCTGCCATGGTGCAGATGCGCACGGCGGGCGTAAAGGGACCAGCCGCCGCCCCGCCGATCCTGAGTCGGGTGTTTTCAGGCCAAACCATGCGCCGTGCAGCCTGTGACGCCGCCAGTTTCATGCGTGCGTTGACCGAAGGGGCGGACCCGGGCGGGGCCCCGGTTGCGGATACCGCGTTTCACCATGACGCCCGCCGTTGCGGCCTCGATCCAAGGCTATCTGACGACGCTGGCAGCCGACCAGCGGCAGGGTATTGAAGGCCTGAGGATCATGGTGCGCCTGTCCGATGACACCGCCGATCGCATTGCCGTTCACGCCGCGCTGGACGAATTCAACGCAGCCGGGGGCAGTTAGAGGCGGCAGATCATGCCGGGCCAGCCGTGGTTTCTTGATCTTGGGGCGGTGCGGGCCGATCTGCGACCTGCGCTGATCCGGGCGGAACAGGCCTTGGCCGATAAGACAGTGGCCACCCGCCCCTGCCTGATCCCAGTCCGGCGACCAAAGCCTGACGCGCCGTTGCTTTTACAGGGCCCGGACGGGCTGGTATTTGTCGGCCCTGATGCGGCGATTGTTAACTGGGCGCGGCGGCACGGCCCGCCGCTGGACACCGCGCGCAGCTTTGTGCTGACACAGGCCATTCTGCAGGCGGTGCGGGGCCAGAGATTACGCAGGCAAACCTGAAGATCAGGCTGGCAACGCTGGACTTATCGGCGGTGATCACCGCACAGCCTCTGCCATCCGCCGCACCGTGGACGGCAAAATCGCACCGCGCGACGGCGGACCTTTGGCCCACGTTCTGGCTGACGGGGCAGTCAGGGCACCAACGCAAGCGTCCGTTTTTCGCGCGCCGATTGTATCGCGGTGTCTACGATCCGTTGCCCGGTCAGGCTGACTGCGGGGTCAAGCGGGCCGGTCAGCGGCTCGCCGCGCTGGATGCAGCCCAGCACATATTCGATGGCGTTGCGGCGGCCGGGCACCAAGGCATCAACCGGTATCGGGTGCGGTTCCGGGCGGGCGCGGGTTTGCAATGTCACCTGATCGGCATAGTCCCGGCTGGCAATCGTGCCGTCAGTGCCAGAGAACACGAACCCACATTTCGGCTGCGGCTGAATTGTCCAGGGGTCGGTGAACGTGCCCCAGCGGGTTTCCATCTGTGACAGGCCGCGCGCATAGCGGCAGATGGCAATGGCATGCTGATCCACCTCGATCCCCGGGGTCTCATCGACGGCGCAGGTCACCTCCAGCGGTGCCTCGCCGTTCATGTACCAGGTGCCAAGAGTCGCGCCGTAGCCCATGTAATCCAGCAGGCTGCCACCGCCCGACGCCCGCTTGTACCACCACGAGTTGGGCTTTTGCCGCTCTACCTCTGCGGGCGAAACCTCGACCTTGTCGGCCAGATGATACAGCGGGCCACGGTTGCCGCCATAGTACTGAAACCCCGTCAGCGTGCCGATCACCCCTTGGTCGATCAGCCGCTTCGCCGTGACATGCGCAGGCACCCAGACCATCGGCCAGTTGATTGCCAGCAATTTGCCCGTCGGTGCCACCGCTGCAATCATCGCGCGGGCATCGGCGACGGTGGCGGCAAAGGGTTTCTCGACAAAGATGTGTACGCCATAAGCTGCCAGCCGTTGTGTATACTGGGCGTGATCGGCGGTTGCCGCACAAAGGATGGCAAGATCGGGCTTCACCGCCATGCAGGCGTCAAGGTCGGTGAACACCCTGTCTTCGGGGATGCCAAACTCGGCAATGGCGCGGGCCATCGTGCTGCGGTCGGGGTCGAAAACCCCTGCAATCTCGGCATCGGGGTGGCTGTGAACCAGACGCAGCAGGTCGCCCATGTGCATGTGGTCAAAGCTGATGGCGACAACCTTGAACCGTGACATCCATGACCTCCTAGCTGCGGTCGGTCAGGCGGATATAAAGCGCCGTCACCGCCAGAATGATCGCACCGTACAGGATGCGTCGCCCGCCCTCGGGCATCTGCAACAGCGTCAGCATCGTCGCCATCACGGTCAGGATCAGCGCGCCGAGGATGGTGCCACCATAGCCACCACGCCCGCCAAAAATGGACGTGCCGCCGATCACCGCCGCCGCGACCGATGGCAGATCGAGCGGCAGGGCCAGCGACAGCGAAGCGGTTTTAACCATGCCCAGATACAGCAGCCCGCTGAGCCCCGCGATAACCCCGGACAGCGCATAGAGCGCCAGATGAACCTGCCAGACCCGAACGCCCGACAGCCGCGCCGCCGCTTCGTTCGAGCCGATCGCATAGAGCAGCCGGCCAAACCCTGTCCGGCGCTGTGCCCAAAGGATCAGGGCGGCAAAGGGGATGAACAGGAACAGCCCGTTCGGCAAGGCCCAGGTGCGGCCCGTGCCCAGCCAGACCAGCACATCCGGATAGATCGTGCCGGTCGAGATGACCGAGCGTTGATAGACCAGCAGGCAGCCCGTGGCGATCAGTCCGGTGCCCAAGGTCATGATCAGCGGATGGACCCGCGCAAAGGCGATACCGATGCCGTTCACACACCCCACCGCCAATGCGCAAGCCATGGCAATGCCCATGGCCGCAGGCGCGCCGATCAGCGGCGTTGCGGTGGCGGTGACATAAGCCGCGATGGTGGCAACGATCCCGACCGACAGGTCGATGCCGCCCGTCAGCATGGTCAGCGTCTGACAGGCCGCCAGCATCGCCAGCGGAATGGCGATCTTCAGCGTGTTGCTGGCCCAGAACATGCTTAGGATAGCCGGGTTCAACACTGCCAGCACGCCAATCAGCGCCAGCAGGATCAACGTCAGCGGCAGCAGCGGGTTGTCCACCATCAGGCGGCCCAGACGCGACAGGGCGGTTGGGGTGTCGGTCGTGGTCATCGTCATATCTTGCGCCCCCGCGTTGCCAGAACGGCGCCAAACATCACCACGGCGACCATGATCATGCCTTCGACAATCGCCGCAACATTGGGATCGACGGACAGAAGCGTCAGGTCCAGCCGCACCAACCGCAGCACGAAAACCGCCAGAACCGGCCCAAGAATGCCGCCGCGCCCACCACCCAGAACCACGCCGCCCAAAACAACGGCGGCGACCGAGGCCAGAAGGTAAGGGCCGGGGATAGGCTCACCGATGCCGGTTGCCATTGTTACGGTCAGACCTCCAATCGCGGCAAACAGGCCGCAGATGGCATAGGCCGCCACCCGCACCGGGCCGACCGGAACGCCCGACCGGAATGCCGCCTGCGGATCGGACCCCACGGCATAAAGCATCAGGCCCAGCTTCGTCCGACGGATCGGCAGCCAGATCACCGCCACAACCACGGCAAGGAACACCAGACCGCGCGGCAACCATCCGGTCAGCGCGGGGGGCACCCCCGGCAGCGTCAGCCCGCCCACCACCAGCGCGCGCAGCCACTCTGCCGCCCCACCCCCCGGCGAGTTCAGGATCAGCAATGCCACCCCCTGCCAGACGAACAGCATCGCCAGCGTCACCACGATGTCGGGCACCCGCGTCACCACGATCAGCGCGCCGTTCAGCGCCCCCATGGCCAGACCCAGCACCAGCACGGCAATCACGGCAAACACCGCTTGCCCGTCACTCGCCCCGTCCATCAGCACTGCCGCCGTGACACTGGCCACCGCCATCATCGCGGCCACCGACAGATCAATCCCCCCCGCGATAACCACCACGGCCATGCCCACCGTAACCAGCGCGAACGGCAGGGCCGACCGCGCGAGACTGTCCAGCCCCGAGGCCCCAAAATCGGGTTGGATCACCTTGGTCGCCACCGCCAGCAACACCAGCAACCCAACCAGCCCCGCCGTCCAGCCATTTGCCTGCAAAAGCTGTTTCATGCCCCGGCCTTCTCGGTCAGAACGCCCGTTTTCTCGGTCAACCCGTAAGCCGCGCGCATCAGGCGCGGCTCGTCTGCGTCAGCGGCGTCGATCACATCGACCACGCGGCCATTGAAGATCACCACGACCCGGTCGCAGGCCAGCGGCACCTCGGCCAGTTCCGAGGTGTAGAACAGCACCGCCGCGCCCTGATCGGCCAGTTCGCGCACCAGCGCATAAATCTGCCGCTTGGTGCGAATGTCGATGCCGCGCGTCGGGTCGAACAGCAGCAAGGTCTGCACACCTTTGGAAATCCAGCGCGCAATAGTCACCTTCTGCTGGTTGCCACCCGACAGCCGCCGCACCTCGCCCTGCGCGCGGGTGTCGATCTGCAACCGCTCAATCGCGGCACCGACGCGGGCATTCTCATCGCGCACCGGAATGGCCCCCCAGCGCCGCAGGCCGTGCGAACAATGGCAGTGCGATGTTCTCGCGCACCGACCGCTGCATCAGCAGCGCATGCGCCCGGTCGCCCGGCACCAGCGTCAGGCCCTGCGCGATGGCATCGGCGGGGTGGGCGAAAGTTGACGGCTGTGCCATCCACCTCGACCGAACCTGCGGTGGCGCGGCGGTTGCCGGCCAGCACATCGAACAGTTCGTCCTGGCCCTGACCTTCCAGTGCCACGACGCCCAGCACCTCGCCCTGCCGCAGGTCCAGCGACACATCCGTCAGGCGCGTACCCGTCGCCAGCCCTGTCACGCGCAGACGCGGCACAGATTGCGTGACGGGTGCCCGTCGCGCAATGCCTGCCGCCGCGGCCGAATGGGCGCCCAGCATCATCTCGACGATGGCCTCTTCAATACCCGGTTCTATCGCGACATCGCCGACAGTCAGTCCGTCGCGCAGCACGGTCGCGCGGTCGCAGATGGCGGCGATCTCGGTGAAACGGTGGGAAATATAGATGACCGACCGCCCCGCGTCGGCCTGCGCCCGCACAACGGCCAGCACGCGGTCTACCAGATCGGTGGGCAGCGCTGCCGTCATCTCGTCCAGCAGCAAGACATCGGGGGCGGCGGCCAAAGCGCGGGCAAGATCCACGATCCGCAGGGTCGCCAGTGGCAGCGCCCGGATCAGCGCATCCTGCCGCAGGCCGGGCAGGCCCAGTTCGGCGATCCAGTGTCGAAACCTGTCCACCGGTGTATCGCCCAGCCGCAGATTATCGGCCACCGACAGATCGGGGATCAAGGACGGTTCCTGATAGACCGGCACCAGCCCCGACCGCCGCGCCCCTGCGGGCGAGGCAACTGCGCTGTCCACCCCCCGGATGCGCACATGCCCGGCATCGGGTTTCAGCGCGCCGGTCAGGATCTTGACGAAGGTGGATTTGCCCGCACCATTCGCGCCCATCAGCGCCACGATCTGCCCCGGCGCGACCTTCAGCGACGCATCGCGCAGCGCCACCACCGCGCCAAAGCGTTTGGCAACGCCGGTTGCGTCAAGCAAGGCCGCTGGCGCGGGGTCATGGGTCATGATGGGCCAATCACAAAGGGTGAAAGCGGCCCCCGAGGCTAACCCGGGGACCGTCTGCGTCAGAGACCGGTGTTACTCGCCGGGGCCTTTGCAGGCGATGATCTGATCCATCGTGTAGGTGGTCCAGCCGTCAATCGACACCGACACCGGCCATTCAGGCGACAGGTTCGGGTTTGCGGCGGCGGCAAGCTTGGCTTTGCCTTCATCGCTGACGTTGTCCCAGATTGCCGGATCGACCAGAACGGTCTTTTCGGCAGGCACCTTGCCATCAAGGATCTGGATCGCCAGCGCGACGCCCGCGCCGCCGACCGAACCGGGGTTGGTGACAGCAGCCCCCTGCAGGCCCGCGACCGAGGAAAGCTGGCTGACAAAGCCCGCATTGTCAGCACCGACAACCGGCACCAGCGGCGCGCCGCTTTCAACGAACGCATCGACGATCACGTTGTCGATGCCAGAAGTCCAGACGCCCTGAAACGGCACGCCCGCTGCGATGATGTCATTGATCTGCTGTTTGCCCTGATCCTGCTGCCAGCCGGTGAACACCTCCTGCGCGACCGTGACCTCGGGGAATTCGGCCAAGGCGCGCTTGAACCCGACATCGCGGTCATTGTCGGCACCCGCACCTGCGGCACCGCGCATATAGACGACAGCGCCCTTGCCGCCCATCGTTTCAAACAGCCACTTGGCGCCAAGGTAGGCGTACTGTTCCTGGTTGTTCGACAGGATATAGGCCGAAGGCTCGGTCACCGCCTGATCGACCGCCACCACGACAATGCCCGCATCGGTGGCCTCTTTGATGGCCGAGTTGATGCCTTCAGCATTCGAGGGGTTCACCACGATGGCATTCACACCGGCCTGGATCAGGTTGCGGATATCTTCAAGCTGGCCCGCCGCATCGGTGTTGCGGTGCGCGATGTTCAGGCTTTCCACCTTGCCCGATGCCAATGCCTCGGCCTTCATGGCGCAGACCATCTGCTCGCGCCAGCCGTTGCCTTGCACGGTGTTCGAGATGCCGATCTTGTAGCCCTCAGCCAGTGCCATTCCGCCAAAGCTGGCCGTCAGTGCCAGCGAGGCCGCTCCCAGCAGCAATCTTTTCATGGTGATCCTCCCAGATCGTTGGTGTTCAGGTTCGTCATTCCGCGTTCTGGCACCGGGGTCGGCGGTGAACGTTCTTGCATTGGAGCCGCGCATCCACCCCGGCCATATGGCGGGCTGAGACCTGCGCGAGTCGTGATCCTTGATCGAATGTAACTGATTTCGCACTTATGTAAACCTTTACATCTGATGAATTGCGCGGAACAATGGTCGCAATCCGGTGGGGCTCTGAAGGGATCTGGCACAGATGGCGCGTCCGACGATTGACGATGTTGCCCAGTTGGCAGGCGTGTCGATCGCGACGGTCAGCCGGTGCCTGCACACGCCCGAAATTGTCTCTGCCGACACGCGCGACAAGGTGCTGCGCGCCGTCCGCCAGACCGGCTACAATCTGAACGCAGCCGCGCAGTCGTTGCGTCAGCGCCGGTCCAACACGGTGCTGGTGGTGGTGCCCGAGATCGGCAACACCTTCTTCTCGGAAATCCTGAGCGGGATCGAACAGCAAAGCTCGGCGGCGGGCATGACCATGCTGATCGGCAATACCGGGCGCAGCAAGGCGCGTGAAGACAGCTATGTCCGCTATCTGCTGAACGGTCGCGCCGATGGTGCATTGCTGCTGGCCGACCCGCAGGCGCAATGGTTTGAGATCCCCATCCTGAACGGACTTGGCATCCCACCCATTGTCGCAATTTCCGAAGTTGGCCCCGACAGCGGCCCGGTCACCGTGTCGATCGACAACGAGGCAGCAGCACATGCCGCCGTTCGCCATCTGATCGACCTGGGCCACCGCAGCATCGCCCATGTCGCAGGCCCACCCGGCAACCTTTTGACCATCCAACGGCTGATGGGCTATCGCCGCGCCATGGCCGAGGCATGGATGCCCCAGCAGACCCGAGCAAGTGTTTCCGGGCGACTTCGGCCTTGTCAGTGGCCGCGCGTCGTTCGACCGCTTCCTGGCCCAAGAGCCAAGGCCGACCGCCCTGTTTTTTGCCAATGACGAAATGGCGATGGGGTTCCTGTCCACCGCCTATGCGGCGGGTGTCCGCGTGCCGCGCGATGTTTCGGTCGTCGGCTTTGACGACATCCATTTTGCGCAGTCCTGCATCCCTGCCCTGACGACAATCCGCCAGCCCAGGGCCGCGATGGGGGCCGCAGCCATGCGCCTGCTGCTGGCTGTCATCGCCAATGAAGTGCCCACCTCGGTCCAGCTGCCCTTTGATCTGGTGATCCGCGACAGCACTGCGCGGCTGCCCTGAAGGGGCCCGCCAGTCAAACGAACCCGCACGGCCCACCTACTTCACGAACGGTGCCAGCACATCCCGCGCCAGCGCAAAGCCGCGTTTCACCTTTTCATCGGTGCCCTCGAAATTGCGATCCTCATGTTCGATGATGACAGGCCCGTCATATCCGGCACGGTAAAGCCCGGCAAAGAAACCCGGCCAGTCCACGTCGCCCAAGCCCGGCATGCGCGGCACCTGCCAGCCCATACCTGCCGACATTATGCCATGGTCATACAGCCCATCGTGGTCAATCATCAGATCCTTGGCATGCACATGCACCATATGCGGCCCGAACTCGCGGACAAAGCGGGGCGCGTCGATCATCTGCCAGACCAGATGGCTGGGGTCGTAATTCATGCCCACGGCATCGCCCCATTGCTCGAAGATCCGCCGCCAGATGCGGGGGGCGTAGGCGATGTTGTGGCCACCGGGCCATTCGTCCGGCGAAAAGATCATCGGGCAGTTCTCGAAGGCCAGTGTCACACCGTGATCGCGGGCATGGGCCACGATGGGCGTAAGAATTTCGACTGCGCGAGTCCAGTTCTGATCGACCGACAGCGTCCGGTCGCCGCCGACAAAAGTATTCACCACCCTTATTCCCATCATCCCGGCGGCTGTGATGACGCGCTTCAGGTGCCCTGTCACCGCATCACGATGCGCAGCATCGGCGTGCAGCGGGTTCGGGTAATACCCAAGGCCAGACACCGACAGCCCCTTAGCGGTCAGCATGCCCATGATCTCGGTCCCGCGCGCCGGGGTCATGTCTTCAATCGGCAGATGGGCGGTGCCGGCATAGCGGCGCTTTTCGCCGCCGGCGGCGGGCCAGCAGGCAATCTCAAGCGCCTGAAACCCTGCGCTTGCGGCGTAGTCTGCCACCTGTTCCAAGGGCGTCTCGGTAAAAGGTGCGGTCAGAATGCCCAGTTGCATCACAATGCCCCCGTTTTCACATCGACCCAAGCGCCCCGCGCGGCGCTTTCCAGAACGGCATCGCAGAACAGCATCTCATAATGCCCGTCGTCAAAACTGGCCCAGGTCGAATCTGCCTCCCGGCCCCCCCGCGCCACATCGCGGTAAACCTGGCCGAAGAACGCGGCCCATGTGTCGGCAAAGCCCTCGACATGACCACCCGGCAGGCCAGAGGCATTGGCCCCATAGGCATTCATCAACGACGGATCGCGCAGCAGCATCTGGTTTGGTGCGTCGCGATGGCCGATCCACAAACTCTCCGGCGACTCGGCGCTCCACGCTGCCGAAGCGCGTGCGCCCGAGATATCCCACGTCAGCAAACCCTTGCGGCCTTGGCTGATCTGGCTGGTGGTCAGCACGCCGCGCCCGCCGTTTGCATAGCGCAGCAGGATGGTCGCCGCGTCGTCGGTCGTGATCCTGCGGGTTTCGGTCGCACCCTTGGTTGCGGAAAATGTCTCAACCGGGCCAAGGGGTTTTTGCCTTTCGGCGACAAAGGTCGCAAGTTCGGCCATCACCGCAACTGGCCGCTGCCCGGTGATGAAATTCGTCAGGTCCACCCAATGGGTGCCGATATCGCTGACGGACCGCAGTTCCCCGCCCTGGTCCGCCTCAAGCCGCCAATTCCAGTCGGTGTCTTTCGCCAGCCAATCCTGATGGAACTGACCGGTGATCAGCCGCAGATCGCCCAATTCCCCCGCCGCCATCATGCCATGGGCGTGTTGGTTCAGCGGATAAAACCGCGTATTGTAGCATACTGCCGCAATGCGGCCCGACCCCCGCGCCATCGCCAGCATTTCGGCCGACTGGGCGGAGGTCATGGCCAGCGGCTTTTCGCAGATCACATGCTTGCCTGCGCCAAGGATCGCCTTGACCTGCTCATAATGCGCCACGTTGGGCGAGGTAACATGCACCACCTGCACCGCAGGATCGGCCAGCAGGTCGCCCAATGACTCGTAGGCGCGCGGCACGCCCAAAGCGCGCGCGCGGTCTGCCCCCCGCGCCGGGCTGGACCCGAGAACGCCCGTGATGGGCACCCCAAGACGGCGCAATGTGTTAAGATGGACGGTTCCGATAAAGCCCGTCCCGATGACGGCGGCACCAAGGCTGGAAATCTCAGGCAATGGAATATCCCCCATCAATGGCAAGGCAGGTGCCCGTCATGAACCGGGCCGCGTCTGATGCAAGAAACAGCACCGGTCCGGCAATGTCGTCGGGTTGGCCCCAGCGGCCCATAGGGGTGCGCAATGACACGGCCGCCACATGGGCGGGGTCGGTCCGGCTGCGGGCGGATTGCTGGGTGACGATGAACCCCGGCGACACGGCATTTACCCGGATACCATCGCCAGCCCAGGCGATTGCCAGCGATTTCGTCAGTTGCACAACGGCAGCCTTGCTTGCGCCATAGGCCGGATTGCGCGGGCTGCCGAACGTCGCATACATCGACGCGATGTTGATCAGCACGCCCCCGGACGCCTTCAGCCGCGCATGGAATGCTTCTGCAGTGCGGAACGTGCCATGCAGGTTCACATCGACCACGTGCTGAAAGAACGTCGGGGCCATCTCCTCGCCGCGCGCGGTAATGGCCGCGCAGTTGACCAGCACATCGAGGCGCGGGGTCGCATCGGCTAGAGCCTGCACGGCGGCCCCGTCGGTCACATCCAGCTGGACATAGTGAAAACGGCCTTTGTCTTCATCGGCGGGTTCGGGTTCGGCACCCGTAATCGCCACCCGCGCGCCTGCCTGCTGAAAGGCGCGGGCGATTGCGGCCCCGATCCCGGCCCGGCTAGCACCGACCACCAGAACTTCCGTCCCCGAAAAATCGAAATGGCTGCGCATCATGGCTCTCCCTGATGCCCATCCTTAGGCATGGAGCGAGTCGTTGCAATGATTTTTCCATTTTCGGCCTTTTGAGAATTCTCAACCAAACTGATCCGGCGACCCAATGCCACGATCAGCGACTGTGCAACGATCATCGCAGGCACCTGACTGCGGAAATGGCCAAGCCGCGCCTCGTTGACATAGAGCACATGGCTGGCCAACCCGGCCACCGGGCTTAGCGCATTGTCGGTGATCACCAGCACCCGCAGCCCCCGCGCGGCGGCCAGTTGCGCCACTTCGACCGTTTCGGGCGTGTAATCGTCAAAGGTCATCACCAGCAGCGTGTCTGTCGGCCCCATGGCCTGCACCTGCATCGCGCGCATGGCCCCCAGATTGTCCACCAGATGCGCCCGGCGACCAATACTGCCCAGACCATAAACCGCGTAGGCACCAAGCCCAAAGGCCCCGCGCGCTGCCGCGACATGCACCACGTCACTGTCGGCAAGGACATCGACAAACGCGTCCAGCGCCGCGCGATCCAGCGCCTCGTCGATGCGCAGCAATGACTGCACGGCCGCCTGAACAAAGCTGCTGAACACATGGCCCGGTTGATCCAGATCGGCATCCGCGATGCCCGGCTGCGCCATACGCTGCGCATAGGGCAGGCGTGGGCCAAGCAAGCGTTCGCGGAACACCAGTTGCAGCTCGGCAAAGCCGCCAAAGCCAAGCTCCTTGGCAAAGCGGGTGATCGTGGCCGGGGGCACCTGCGCCTGATCGGCCAGCCGGACAAGCGTGGTCACCGCCACCTCTTCGGGGTGGTTCAGCACGAACTGCGCCACTTGGGTCATGCGCTTGCTCAGGCTGCCTGCGCGGGCGACAAGCACGGCGCGCAAAGAGTCGAAATCCCTGATGGATGCAGGCCCCACTGGTGTGATTGGCCTGTCCTTCGTCACAGCCCCCCCACAACCTTTTGCTCAAGATCAATGACAGCACCGCTCATCGGGGCAGAGGCATCGCCCAGCAGGAACACCGCAAGCCGCGCACAATCCTCGGCTTGCACCAGACGACCCAGCGGCATTGCAGCCTCGGCTGCCGCCAGCCAGCCGGGGCCGTGGCCAAGTGTGTCCGCCTGCATGCGCTGCTCGGCCTCGGTGGCGACCCAGCCAAGATTGATGCCGTTCACCCGGATATGGTCGGCCATATGAGCATGGGCAGCATTGCGCGTCAGGGTCGCCAGCGCCCCCTTGGTGCCCGCATAAATGCCCAGTTCCGGACTGCCGCCATGGGCGTGCATGGAAAGGATGTTGACGATCGCGCCGGGTGCCCCCCGCACCCGCATGTCACCGATCGCCGCTTGCATCAGGAAGAACGAGGCGCGCGCGTTCAGGGTGAACAACTGGTCCCAGACCTCGGGCGTGCCGGTGGCCACAGACCCGCGCGTGGTCTGGCCCGCCGCATTCACCAGCCCGTCAATGCGGCCAAACCGGTCGCAGGCCGCCTTTGCTACCGCAGCCGTGGCTGTCGGCTCGGTCAAGTCGGTCATCACAACTTCGACCTCGGTTGCAAGGGCCTGCGCTACCCGCCCAAGGCCATCGCCGTCACGGTCCACCAGGATCAGCCCGCCGACGCCCTCTGCCGCAAGACACCGGGCAATGGCTGCACCGATGCCGCTTGCGGCCCCGGTGACGATCACCGCTTTGCCCTCAAGACCCATCCGCATCGACTGACCCCTTCCGGGCGTCGCTGTGTGCCCCCGTGCCATGGTGGCAAAACGCTGCGGTCCTGAGAAGGCCTTTTTTGTTCACTGCTGACTGCGGCCTTGTCGCAAGGCGACCGCTTCAGCCCGCGCGGGCACTTTCTGGGGCGAAATGAACCTTGGCTGAACCATCTGCTTCTTCTGCGCGGAATCAGGTGCCAAGCGCACCGGGCACTGCCCCATTGCCCCCTCGGGCGGACATCGCCCTTTCGTTGCGCTCGATGGCAGTCACATGGGAAAACTGGTTAGTTTTCGTAAAGGGCCATCCTGCTTTAATGCGACAGTGGCACTTGCGCGGCCAGATTCAGGCGGCGTTCGACCGCTGTCCCCTTGGCGGTGAACAGGTGGCAATCGGCCGGTTGAAAGCCGACTGTCACGGGCTGATCGGCTGTCATCGATTGATCACCGGGCAGCACGATGCAAAAGCTGGCCTCTACTCCGGGAAGCGATGCGTAGCCGATGGTCTGCTGACCAAGCTGTTCGACCACCGAAGGCGTCATGGTCAGTGTGGCAGTATTGGTGCCAAGCGTGATATGTTCGGGACGGATGCCCAGCGACAGGCTTTGGCCGACCA
The DNA here is from genome assembly GCA_963772935.1 of uncultured Alphaproteobacteria bacterium. Classification (GTDB taxonomy): domain Bacteria; phylum Pseudomonadota; class Alphaproteobacteria; order Rhodobacterales; family Rhodobacteraceae; genus JANNNF01. Next base: position 50,951 of record CAVYZK010000007.1, read on the forward strand.
GATCGGCACCGGCCCGCACCGGAACCGTCAGGGTCTGATCACCCCATGTCACCACCGCGCCCCCGTCGTTGACGGCAGTGCAGGTGACGGGCAGGAAGTTCATCCTCGGGTTGCCGATAAATCCCGCAACGAAGGTGTTTTGCGGTTTGTGATACAACTCCAGCGGCGCGCCGACCTGCGCGATGTACCCCGCGTTCAGCACGACGATGCGGTCGGCCATGGTCATCGCCTCGATCTGATCATGGGTGACATAGATCATCGTCGCACCCAGTTGCTTGTGAAGCCGGGTCAGCTCGATCCGCATATCGGCGCGCAGGGCGGCGTCGAGGTTCGACAGCGGCTCGTCGAACAGGAAGATTTCCGGCTCGCGCACGATGGCGCGGCCGATGGCGACGCGCTGGCGCTGACCGCCCGACAACATGCCGGGCTTTTGCTGCAGGCGCTGATCCAGATGAAGGATCTTTGCGGCGGCTTCGACCTTGCGTTTGATTTCGGCGGCGGGGGCCTTTTCGACGCGCAGCGGGAAGGCGATATTTTCAAACACGCTCATATGCGGATAAAGCGCGTAGGATTGGAACACCATGGCGATGCCACGCTCCACCGGGGCAAGGTCGTTCACCCGCTTGCCGTCAATCACAATGTCGCCTGCGGTGGTGTGATCCAGCCCGGCGATCATCCGCAGCAGGGTGGATTTGCCGCAGCCGGAAGGACCGACAAAGACGATAAACTCGCCCTCGGTCACATCCAGCGAGACGCTTTTGACGACCTCGATGGTGCCAAAGTTCTTGACGACTTTGTTCAGGGAAAGCTGGCCCATGAGTGTCTCCTACACAGCGGCGAACACCGGCCAGCCTGTGGGCTGGCCGGTGTTGCAAAAGGGGGTTACTTATACTCTTCCAGCGCGCCTGCTGCCTTGGTGAGGGCGGCTTGCGGCTCGGCTGCACCGGTGACGACGGATTGCACCATTTCGATCATCACGTTCTGGAAACCTTTGTAATCTGTGAACAAAGGTTCCGGACCGCCAAATTCGATCCCGTCGATGAACGGTTTCCAGAACGGTTTTTCAGCCAGCATCGCATCGACAGCCGGGCCGGGACGAAGCGGAGTCAAACCAGCAGCACCGCCGCCTTCATACGCCTCTTGCACCGGGGCCGAGGTGATGAATTTGGCGAATTCAACCGCTTTTTCTTCGACGCCCGATCCTTTGAACACGGCAAGGCTGTCAGTGATCAGCAAGGTGCCCTTACCCTTGGCATCAGGACCAAGCGGCAGATCGGTGACACCCCATTCGATTTTGGTATCGGCCAACAGATAGGCCGCACCCACGGCGGCCTGAATCATTCCGACCTGACCGTCGAGGAAGATGGCGCGGATCTCGTTTTGCTCATACGCGGTCGCACCCTCGACCGAATAGGGCGTAATGTCTTTGTACGCTTGCAGGGCGGCCAGCACTTGCGGGCTGTCCAGCGTGATGTTGCCATCGGCGTCGGTCACGTGACCGTCGTTGGTGTACACCCAGTGCATGAACTGGTGCATGGTGTTGTCAAAGGTCTTGGCGGGCAGGCCGTAGCCCGCTTTGCCGGTTTTTTCCTTGATAGCTTTGGCGTCGGCAATGGTTTCCGCCCAAGTCGTTGGCGGCTTTTCCGGGTCTAGGCCAGCCTCTTTGAACAGGCCCTTGTTCCAGTACAAAGCCTTGGTCGAGAACGCGATGGGCACGCCCCATTGGGTGTCGTTGAACGTCACGGTGCCAACGATATTGGGATAATAGCCGGCTTTTTCCTCGTCAGTCATCGGCACGGGCACGATCAGATCGTTCAGCGCGAATTCCTTCAGCGTGCGCGAGCCGACATAAGCCATACCAGCGGGCGAACCTGCTGCGGCCAAAGTAGTGGCCTTGTCCTGGCACTGCGCCCAGCCGACGACTTCGGCTGCGACCGTCCAGCCAGCGTTGGCCGCTTCCCATTCCTTGATGAATTTCTCATGTACGGGGTCGATTTTGTCGCCGCAGTAAATCCAGCTGATTTCTTGCGCGAGGCTGGGCAGAGCCGTGGTGCTGACCAAGGCGAGCCCGAGCAGGGTTTTGCGAAAGAGGCTTGTCACAGTAGATACTCCCGGTTGGTGGTGGTTGTTATTGTTTCACCGCGCCTGCGGTCAGACCGCCGACGAGATAGCGTTGCAGGAAGAAAATGATGATCAGCGCCGGGGCGATGCCCACGAAAGCGGCCGCCATCAACTCGTTCCAGATGACATCCTGTTTGCCGAAGAACGCGTAAAGCCCGATGGGCAGCGGCATGTATTCGGTCTTTGAGTTGAAGGTCAGCGCAAAGATGAATTGTTGCGAATAGGCCCCGATAAAGGTGACAATCGCCACCACAAAGATGCCGGGGCTGGCGATAGGCAGGATCACCCGGCGGAAGGTGTAAAACTGGCTGGCCCCGTCCATATAGGCGGCCTCGTTCAGCTCGATCGGAATCCGCATCATGTAGGTGCGCAGCAGCCAGATGGCCGAGGGGATCAGGAAGGCCGCCCCCGGCACGATCATCGCCCAATAGGTGTTCAACATGCCAAAGCTGCGCATCAGACGGAACAGCGGGATCAACAGCACTGCGCCCGAAAACATCGACACTGCCAGAAAACCGCCCAGCACCAGCCCCATGCCTTTGAAGTCAAACCGCGCAAACGCATAGGCCGCAGGCACCACCAGCAGCAGCACGATCACGGTGGAGATGGTCGAGATCAGAAACGAGTTGAAAACATAGCGTGCAAAGCCAGGCACAGTATCCCACATGGTGCTGTACGCGGCAAAGCTGCCGCCCTCCGGCCAAAAGCTGTAGGGCGTGGTGAACAGTTGCGACAAAGGCTTCAGGCTGACCAGAAAACCTTCGATGAAGGGTGACAGCAGGAAGAACAGGAACACGAAGATCCCGGCATAGATGCAGATAATTTCCCACCAGCGGTAGCGGTCGATCATCGGGGTGGTGTCATCGCGGAACAGGGGCATTTTCGTGTCCTCTCTTACGCTTTGCCGACGGCGGATAGCCTGCGGGTGACGCGGAAATAGGCGATGCAGAAGGCCGACAGGAACAGGCAGATCACCACGGCGCGGGCGGCACCTTCGCCATATTTCTTCGAGCCGATGGCAGTGTTGTAGGTGTCGATGATCATCGTCGTCGTCTCACCCGTTGGGCCGCCTTGGGTGAGGATCCAGATGATGTCAAAGCTGTTGAAGGTAGCGATGAGCGACAGCATCGACATGGTGATCACGGCGGGCATCATCAGCGGCACGGTGATGCGGCGAAACCGGGTCCAGCGGCTGGCACCATCGGTCCATGCGGCCTCATACAGATCTTTCGGGATCGACTGGATCGCGGCAAGAAAATAGATCGTCACCATCGGCACACCGATCCAGACATCGGTGATGATCGTCGCCCAATAGGCGGTATGGCCATAGGCAAGGAAGGCCACCGGGCCATCAACCAGCCCAAAGCGCTGCAACAGCCCGGAAATCATGCCGAACTGGCCATTGTACATCCAGCCCCACATGAAAATGCCAATCGCCATTGGCACGATCCACGGCGGCATGATCAGGATGCGGAACAAGAACCGCCCCGGCACGGCGGCGTTCAGCAGCACCGCGCCCAAGGTGCCGATCAGGATTTTCAGCAGCACCGAAAAGAACGTCCAGGTGAACGTGCGGGTGATCACCTCCAGAAAGGTGCCGTTGAAAATCTTGCTGTAATTGCGACCCCCGACGTAATTGGTGACAGGGCGCAGCGAGGCATCGGTGAACGACAGCCGGAAGGTTTCCACCAACGGCCAAGCCACAATCACGATCACGTAAAGAATGGCCGGAGCCAGCAGCGCCCAAGCAAATATCCAAGCAGAGCGCGTCTTGATCATGGCTAGCGCCCCCCACCCGACAGGGCTGTGTCATAGCGATCCCAGATTGGCCGCAGGTCGATCACCTGTTTCGCGCGGCGGGCGTCATCAATCGCCAGTGCCAGAACGCCTGCTTCCAAAGCGTCCAGCGTGGACACCGGCAGGGGCGCGTCTTTGGTGACATTGGCGATGATGCCAGCGGCCATTTCCTCATCCGCGCCATAGTGTTGCGACAGGGCGGTGGCCTTGTATTCCTTGTCGATCAGCCGCTGTTCGGTCATCACATCGGTGACTTTGAAGAAACCGCGGATGAAATCGCCCTCGGCCTGCGCCTTGGTGCCAAAGGCGGCAAAGCGGCGGAACTGGTCGGGCGCATTCAGGTTGGTGTGAAAATTCATCCCCACCCCATTGGCATACTCAATGATCGCCACCTGGTAGTCGATGATGTCACCATCCGAGTCGAACACTTTATCAGACCCGTTCCACCCCGAGGGTTTGCGGTGAAACAGCGCCATGTCGTTCACGCCGTCACGGCGTGGATCATTGGCCGGGACAAAGGTTTTGCGACCACCGAAAGAGGCCACACGCTCAGGCCGCGCGCCGATCAGCCCGTTATAAAGGTCAAGATCGTGGCAGCACTTTTCCAGCATGAAACTGCCGGACCATTTTTCATAGCGCCGCCAGTCCCGCATGAAAAACGCGCCGTGATAGGGGAAGATGTGCTCGGCCGCCTCAATCGAACTGAGCTGCCCCAGAATGCCCGCATCACGCGCCGCCAAAAGGTCGCGATAGAGCGGGGCATAGCGCAGCACCAGACCGACCGACAGACGTTCGTGACCATATTTCCCCAACAGCGCGGCCAATGCGTAGGTGTCTTCGATAGAGCTGACGATGGGCTTTTCAGAGAATACCTTGACGCCCGCTTGCAGGCCGAGCCGGATGTGATCCAGATGAAAATGATTGGGCGAACCGATCATCAACAGATCAAACCCACCGGCTTTGATCAGCGCCTCGGGGCTGTCGTGGGCGACGCCTGCGGAAATGCCATGTTCCGTCAGCACGGCCATGCCAGCGGGGGCTGGGTCGTAGTAGCCTGTGATCTGAAAATCGGGGTCCATTTCCCGAAATACATGACTCAAATAGCCCAGACGAAAGCCCAGACCGATGATGGCGACTCGCATTGTACGCTCCCGGCGGAGAAATTATTTTTCTGGATACTGCGCAAGCGCGGGGCTTTCGTCAATAAAATTTATCAAAATTATGTGAATGATGTAATTTGTTTTCATGAACTAAGGCAGAAGCGTCATCCAAGCCGCCGCATTTGTGCTTTCAGGACTGGGCTTGTGGCCACAGATCAAGCCCCAGCACGGCGGCCCCGATCAGACCGGGTTCAATCGCGCATTCGGCAGGAACGATCAGCGGGCGGTCCAGTTTTTGCAGCATGCGGGCGCGCACGGCCGTATCCAAAGCGGTCAGCAGCGGACGGGCGTTTGACAAGCCGCCGCCCACCGCCATGATGCCCGCGCCCAGCAGGTTCTGCACCATGGCGAGCGGACCAGCCAGAAGTTCCACCCAGATGCCAATGGTCTGGCTGGAGGCAGCTTGGCCCGCCTGCCAGCCTGCGATGATCTGCTCGGCGCTGGCCTGCGCGCCGGGGTGCAGGATGGTGTGCAGCTTTTCCATGCCGCGCGCGGAACAAACGGCATCAAGGCAGCCGATCTGGCCGCAACCACAGGGAAAGGCCGGCAGGATCACATCGCCGATGATGCGCTGCGCCATCGGGCCATGGCCCCATTCTCCGGCAAAGCCGCCACTGGAATTGATCAACTTGCCGCGCACCACCACGCCGCCGCCCACCCCTGTGCCAAGGATCACCCCGAACACCACATCATGACCGCGCCCGACACCCAAGGCGGCTTCGGCCAAGGCAAAGCAATCGGCGTCATTGGCCAGCACCACGGGCAGACCAAGTGAGGTTTCCAGATCGGCCTGCAAGCGCCGCCCGGTCAGGCAGGGAATATTGGCGACGGTGGCAAGCCCGGTCTGCGGAGCAATCACGCCCGCGATGGAAAACGCCAAGGCGGCGGGCGGGGCCGAGGCTTGGGCCACCGCTTGCCGCAGCGCCGCAACGAAGGCGGTGAAATCATGGGCCGGGGTGGCGACCCGGCCTGTCGGGCGAATGTCGGTGACCGCAAAAGCCTCGGCGATTTTGATGGCGGTGCCGCCGATGTCGAAGCAGAGGATCATGGAAATTCTCGCATAAGCTGGCCGAAAATCCACATGTCTTGCAGGCGCAGCGCGGCATCGTCATGCCAGGGACTGCCGTCAAGACGCCCGGGCGCGTGGTCGGTGGTGGGTTGCATCGCGGCTTACCAAACCGTGCCGCGCGCAGCGACCGGCAGCACCCGCGTGACCACGCCTGCACGGTGGAACACCACCTGATCAAACAGATTGCTGATCACGCAAGTGTGGTTCGGCAACACCCTGACCCGCGCGCCAACTACGGGCAGTGGGGCGGTGCAGGCGGTCAGGTCAACCACAGCATGTTCTTCCGACAAAGCGGTGATGCGCGCGCCGGGCAGGCCCTCGATCTCGCCATGATCGGGGAAACCGAGCAGATCCGAACTGAGGGTTTTGGAGCCACAATCCAGCACGGCGCGGGTGGCCGTCGGGCGCGAAACCACCGTTGCCAGCACGTGCATCGCCACATCTTGCGCGCTGCATTCGCCTGCGCGGATCATCGAGCGGTCGTTGTAAACATACGTTCCGGCGCGGTGTTCTGTGGCTGATGGCACCAGATGCGCCTTCCACAGATCGGGGCTGCCGCCATTGCTGCGCACAGGGCAGGCGATGCCAAGCGCTGCCAGCCGCGCCATGGTGTCTTGCAGAAATGCCTCAACCTGCATGGCCGCACCAATGGCCGGATAGGTCATCAGGCCTTGAAAGCGCAGACCTTGCGTGGCCGCGATCTGTGCGGCGAGTTCGGCTGCGGCCTGCGGCGATTGCACGCCACAACGCCCTGCCCCAGTGTCACATTCGACCAGCACCGCCAAAGGTTTGCCGTCTTGGAACGCCTGCGCCAAACCCGCCACGGTGGTCAGGTTGTCTGCCGTCACCGCTAGGTGCGCCACGCGGTCATTCAACGCGCGCAGGCGGGCAAGTTTTGGGGTGCCCAGCAGGTTGTAAGTGATCAGGATGTCGTCAAATCCCGCGTCGGCAAAAGCCTCGGCCTCGGTCAGTTTTTGGCAGTTGATGCCAACGGCACCTGCGGCCAGTTGCGCGCGGGCCACGTCGGGGATCTTGTGGGTCTTGATATGCGGCCGGAACGCCAGCCCATGCTCTGTCATATAGCTTTGAGCACGGGCAATGTTGGCGGCCAAGCGGTCTTCGTCGATGACGGGCATCGGGGTGGGCACATCGTCAAGATGGCTGCCGGGGCGTGGCCAGGGAAAGCTCATGTTGCCTTTGCCTTGAAAGGGTCGGCCATGCGGGGCCAGATGTCATGCCGGACATGCCGATAATCGTTGGTGGCCGGATCGTTAGGATAGGGCTTTCCGGCGCTGCAATAAAGCACTTCTGACGCGATGGGCGCGAAGGCTGCGTAGAAATGATTGGTCGATTTGATCGCCAGAATCCGCTGCCCCAAGGGGTCGATGCCTAGGGCTGTGAACAGCGAGGGGTCGTAGCTTTGCGCGCGCACGGTGTTCAGGATCACCTCGATGCCCAAGGGGGTGCCCTGCGCATCCAGCAAGGCGATGCGGGCGGCGGGGCCAAAGGGCACGACACTTTCACCAAATTTCATCTCGGCTGTGGCGTTCAGGGTGATGACGCGCACAAGGGCATCGCAAGGCTCGCCTGTCAGCGGGGCGGATTTCGCGCCAAAGCGCAGCGGAAATTCGGCACCTTCGCCCGCGACAAAGCACAGTTGCACCGCGATGGGATCCCAGATTGTGCCGACGGCAACACCTGTGGCGCCCTGCGCCAGCAGTTCCTTCAGCAATACCGTGGCATCGCCTGCCGTGCCACCGCCGGGATTATCCCACATATCGGCGATCACCACCGGATGCGCAGTCGCCGCGATGGCTCGGGTGACTGCCGTACGTTCATCGGTAAACGGCATGATATGGCGACCGCGGTTGGCAAACAAAGCCTGCCCGAACTGTTCGGCCAAAGCCGCGCCATGCGCGCCGCCGGGGTCCAGATTGGCGTCGGTCACGGCGATGATTTTGCTGCCCATTTCCGGCACATCCCCTGCCATAAAGCCGTGGATGGCCGACAGCGAAAGCAGTTTCGGGTCAGAAGCTTCGGTTGCCATCATCCAATCGACAAAGCCGCGCATCGGTTGGCGCGAGGTCGGGAACACGTCGATCATCCGGCAATCCCAGACCGACATTGTGGGCTGCACCCGGCCTTCCAGCGTATCAACGGCGATGCGCCACAGGTCTTCGGCGCGATCGACGAAATCGGTGTGCGGAAATTCCTTGAACGCCACGAAGAAATTCGTCGCCGCAAGCCGCTTGGCGGTCAGGTGGCTGTGTGGGTCCAGCGTGGCGCAAAGCAGCATATCGGGGCCGATGATGGCGCGGACGCGGGCCAGAAAGTCGCCCTCGGGGTCGAGATAGCCTTGCGCCACCATCGCGCCATGCAGGCCCAGAACCACGCCATCCAGCGGCATAGCGGCGCGCAACTGATCCAGAATTTCATCGCGCAGTCCTTCGTACGCCCCGCGCGCGATCAGGCCTGCGGGATCGGCCCAGGCGGCGGTGCCTTCGATCAACTGCCAGCCCTTTTCAGCGCAAACCCTGCGCCCGACCGGGATCGGAGCGGTACACAGCGTCGGCGTCACCGGATGCTGGCCGGGAGGGGCGTAGAGCGAATCCTCAAAGCCTTTGCGGTCGATCATGATCGGCGAGAAGGTGTTGGTTTCGGTCGCAAGCGCTGCGGTGAAGATGCGTTTGGCAGGAGGGGGCATGCTCACTCCTTCATATGCGGCAGATAGCCGGTGAATCCGGCGATCTTCCAGCGGCCTGCACTGCGGCGGCAAATATACAATGTTTGCCAGTTCATCCGGTCACTTGTGCCGTCGGCTTTCAGCAGGTGCCCGTCAAATTTTTTGCGCACCAAAGCGGCGTCGCCGGTGATCTCAATTTCCTCAAGCCGGGTGGCGGCATAGATGCGCGGGCGCGGATCGTCGGCAAACACCCCGGCGGCACGGTCGGCCAGATAGCCCTGCGCCTGGTGCAACCATTCGCTGCGGTAGGCGTCCAGCGTCGGGAAGGCCAGGGTGAAGCCCTGCGGATCGGGTTGGAAATTGCCTGACAGGCCGGTGAAGTTTTCCGCGATGAAATCATTGGCCACTGCCGCCCAATCGGCGCTGGTCCAAGCATCAATATCACGCGGCACCAGCATATCCCAGATCGCGCGCCGATCAGTGTCTTCGGCAGGAAAGGGGTTGCGGAAAGGGTCGCGTGTCACCGTCATCTGCTTGGCCCATCTGAGGAGTTGATGAAAAAATTTTCAATCAACTTGCATATTGACTGGAATAATCGAAAGAAATGGCGGTAAATGTCAAGGCGTAACGAAAATGAATTTCGGATTTCATGCAATGCTTGACCGGATCGTACTGACGGGTTTTGTGGCAACGAACTGCCATGCCGTCTGGGCGTGTCGAAGGGAAACCGCATGAACGCATCGCCTGAAATCGCCCCGCAAACCTCGTTCGATCTGATCGCAGCGCTTGGCGATGCAGAGGGCAAATTGTCAGCGCTGGAACGGCGTTTGGCGCAGGTGGTGCTGGGCGATGTGACCTATGCCACCAATGTATCGATCACGGAAATTGCGGCGCGGGCCGGGGTGTCGCCGCCGACGGTGACGCGGTTTTGTCGCCGCTTGGGCTGTAGCAGTTTCTCGGATTTCAAGGTGCAACTGGCGCGGTCTACCTATGTCGGTCTGCGTTACCTCAAGCCCGAAGCCGTCACCGCCACCACGGCAGAGGTCGCCGAAGACATCGTGACCAAAGCGCAAAAGGCGCTGTTTGAAATGCACCGCAGTCTCGATCTGGCTGAGGTAGAGCGCGGCGTTGCGCTGATCGTGGGTGCCGAGATGGTGCAGGCGTTCGGCTCGGGCGGCAATTCGACGATGATCGTCAATGAACTGCACAACCGGCTGTTTCGCTTGGGCGTGCGGATTGCGGCCTCGAACGATCAGGCGATGAACCTGATGATTTCGGCAGCCGCCCAACCCGGAACGGTGGTGTTCGGATCGTCATTTTCGGGGCGCAATCTGGAACTGGTGCGCTGCTTTGATCTGCTGCGCGGGCGCGGCATTCCCACCATTGCGCTGACGCAAAGCGGCTCGCCGGTGGCGGCGGCGGCGGATGTGGTAATCGCGGTCGATCTTGCCGAGGGGCAGAACATCTTTCGCGCCACCTCAACCCGGTTTGCGTTTCTGGCGGTGGTCGATGTTTTGGCCAATCTGGTGGCCTATGCCGACAAGCCGAAATCGGCGCGGATTTTGCGCGGCATCAAAGAGCAGTTGATTCTGCACCGCGATGGCGATGATCGCCAGCTTCTGGGCGATTGACGGACCGCCGGGGCGCAAGCGGCCGCCTCGGTTTTGGGTATGTGTGGATGCCGCAAGGAATGCGTTATGACTGTGCGGCCTGCTTCTGAAACTTCTCCCCGCGTCGCTGTTGTGACTGGCGGCGTTGGCGACATCGGTCGTGCGATTGCGCTGCGGCTGCGGCGTGATCATGATGTGGTGGTGCTGGCCGATCTGAATGGGGTGGCGGCAGAAGCGGTGGCGCAGAAGATGGGCGCGGGGTTTGTCGCGGTGCAAACCGATGTGACCGATGCCGAAAGCTGTGCGGCTTTGGCACGGCAGGTGGCAGGCTTGGGGCAACTTTGCAGCTTGGTCAACAACGCAGGTGCGGCGCGCGCGGCCAGTCTGCAATCGACCAGCGTGGCGGATTGGCAGGCCGACCGCGCGCTTAATCTGGATGCGGCGTTTCTGACCTTTCACGCCTTGGCACCGCTGCTGATTGCGGCGCAGGGGGCGGTGGTCAATATCGCCTCGGTCAATGGTGTGGCGGTGTTTGGCCATCCGGCCTATTCGGCGGCCAAGGCCGGGATGATCCATCTGACGCGGCTTATCGCGGTGGAATATGGCCGCCACGGCGTACGCGCCAATGCGGTGGCCCCCGGCACAGTGCGCACCCAGGCGTGGGAGGCCCGAGCGGCGCAAAACCCCGATGTATTCCGCGAAGCCGCAGCGCATTACCCGTTGGGCCGCATCGTGGCCCCAGAGGATGTGGCCGAAGCGGTGGGGTTTCTGGCCTCTCCGCTTGCCTCTGCGATTACCGGCATTTGCGTGCCAGTGGATTGCGGCCTGACCGCTGGCACGCCGGCACTGGCGCGCACCTTTACCCAATCCGCCGACTGGTAGCCCCCTTTCCTTCAGGAACCATACGATGTTTTTGCTTGAAAACGCTTGGGAAGCCCTTCCCCATCCGGCTGGCACTTGGGTGCTGACGCTGACCAACCTTTCCGATGTGGCGCTGATGGATTTCACCCTGTCGCTGACCTCGATCACACGGGTGATGCCGGTGCATGAGGTTGAGAATGGCCGCTTGCTGATCCGTAATGCCAATTTTCACCAATTCGCGCCGCCCGAAGGCTTGCGGCTGGAGCCGGGGGCGGCTTGGGTCATGCGGATCGAGGGCTTAAGCCGATCACCGTTCCACCGCAATGATGCAGCCAAGACGGCGTGGGTGACGGGGGCGGATGGGGTGCATATCGCCTGCATCGTCGGCGATCTGACGCAATCGTCGGGGGTGCCTGCCCTGCCGCCACCGCGCCTGCCAGAGGGGCGCTTGACGCAGCCCTTCGCGCTGGTGCCATGGCCGAATGCTATTGAGGCTGAGGCAGGGGTGGCTCCGGTGATTTTGCGGGTCGCGGAGGGCAGCAGTCTGGCCGATAAGCGGCTGGCGTTGTCGGTCGATGCGCTGCACGCGCGGCTGTATCCGGCGGCGCGGCGGGTGATCCAGCTGTCAGACTGCCCCGGCGCGCGGGCGGTAATGTTTGCGCAGGATGATGCGATTGCGCCGGAAGGCTTTCGGTTGAATTTCGGCCCGATAATCACTGTGATCGCCAGTGCCGAGGCGGGGCGACGCTATGGGCTGATTGCACTTGCGCAGATGATGCACGGCGCGTTCAGCGATCCGAAATTTCTGTTTCCGGCGCAGGGCTGGATTGCGGATGCGCCGCGCTATGGCTGGCGCGGTTGCCATCTGGATTGCTCGCGGCATTTCTGGCGCTTTGATCAGGTCAAGCGCGTGGTCGATATCATGGCTTGGCACCGTTTTAACATGTTCCACTGGCATCTGACCGATGATGAAGGCTGGCGGGCCGAGATCAAGGCCTACCCGCAATTGACCACAGTGGGTGCGACACGCGCGGCTGATCTGGGTGCGATGTTGCCGCAACTGGGCGATGGCGCAGAGGTGGTGCAGGGCTATTACAGCCAAGATCAGATGCGGGCTTTGGTAACCCATGCGGATGGGCTTGGTTTGCAGGTGATGCCGGAAATTGAAACCCCCGGACATGCGGCCTGTGTGGTGGCGGCGCTGCCGGAACTGGTGGACCCGGACGAGCCTGCCGAAAGCTATCATCCGGTGCAGGGCTATCCGAACAACAGCTTCAACCCGGCGATGCCGCTGACCTTTGTGGTGCTGGAAACGATCATTGACGAGCTGAGCCAGATCTTTCCGGCGCGATATTTCCACATTGGTGGCGACGAGGTGGCGCGCAATACCTGGCTGGACAGCCCGCGCGCGCGGGTGTTGATGCAGCGCGAAGGTCTGGCGGGCACGTTCGAAATGCAGAGCTGGTTCCTGAAGCATATCAAGGGCATGCTGACGGCGCGCGGTAAGATTCTGGTCGGCTGGAACGAGGTTGCGCATGGCGGGGGTGTATCGCCTGAGGATACTTTGCTGATGGCATGGGAAAACCCCACGGTCGGTATTGAGCTGGCGCGGCAAGGCTATGATGTGGTGATGACTCCCGGTCAGGCCTATTATCTGGATATGGTGCAGGGGCCGGATTGGCTGGAAAACGGCGCGGGTTGGGCGGGGCCAGTGACGCCCGAGCAAAGCTATAAATATGAGGCGGCGGGGGATTTCCCGGTGGACCTTGCGCATCATCTGAAAGGCGTGCAGTCCTGCATCTGGTGCGAGCATTTTACCACCGACGCGTGGTTCAACGATCTGGTGTTCCCGCGTCTGCTGGCGGTGGCCGAGGCGGCCTGGACCCACAGCGCGCAAAAAGACTGGCTGCGTTTTGCTGCGCAAGCCCGCCTGCATCCGGTGTTGTGAATGGGCTTTCGCATCGCTGTCGGTGGCATCCATACCGAATGTTCAACCTATTCGCCCGTGCTGATGCAGGCGGAAGATTTTCGTGTGTTGCGCGGCGAGGCTTTGACTGCGCATGAGTATTTCGGCTTTCTGCGCCGCTATGCGGTGCAGATTGCACCCTTGTTGCACGCCCGCGCAGTGCCGGGTGGCCCGGTGGCGCGCGCCACCTATGACGCGTTCAAGGCCGAATTTCTGGCGTTGTTGGCCGCAGCCCTGCCGGTCGATGCGGTTTATCTGGCGATGCACGGTGCGATGAAGGTCGAAGGGCTGTGGGATGCCGAGGGCGATTGGATTGCGGCGGTGCGCGCCTTGGTCGGGCCGGATATGCTGATCGCCACCAGCTATGATCTGCATGGCAATCTGTCGCAAAAGATCGTTGATCAGATTGACGTTTTCGCGGCTTATCGCACAGCGCCGCATATCGACACGCCGGAGACCATGAATGCGGCTTTTGCGATGCTGCTGCGGGCGCTGCAAACGGGGGTGCGGCCCGGCGTGGTGCGGGTGGCGGTGCCGCTTTTGCTGCCTGGTGAGCGGTCTTCGACCGAAGACAGCCCGGCGCGGGAGTTATATGCGGCCCTGCCCACACTGGAATCGGCGGATGTGTGGCGCACCGATCTGATGATCGGTTATGTCTGGGCAGACGAACCCCGCGCCACGGCTTGCGCGGTGGTGACGGGCACCGATATGGCGGCGACGCAAGCGGCAGCGGTGCAGATTGCCGCCGATTTCTGGGCCGCGCGCGATCAGTTTCGCTTTGGTCCTGTCACGGGGCCGCTGGCTGATATGCTGGATCTCGCAGCCAAAAGTACAACCGCCCCGGTCATTCTAGCCGACAGTGGCGACAACCCAACCGGGGGCGGTGTGGGCGACCGTGCCGATGTGCTGGCGGCCTTGATCGCGGCGGATTGGCAGAATGCGCTGGTCGCAGGCATCACCGACCGCCCAGCGGTCGAGGCGTGTTTCGCCGCAGGCACGGGCGCGGTGCTGCCGCTTCGCATCGGGGCCAGCCTTGATCCGGCGGGGGTATTTGTCGATGTGCGGGCCAAGGTATTGCGACTGGATGCAGGCGCTGCTTTGGCCGAGCGTCAGGCGGTGGTGGCGATTGGCGGCATCACGCTGGTTCTGGCGGCGCGGCGCAGACCCTATCATGATCTGGCCGATTTTGTCCGGCTGGGGTTGGACCCGACACAGGTGGCATTATTGGTGGTGAAATCGGGGTATCTTTCGCCAGATCTTGCGCCGCTGGCCAATCCGAACCTGATGGCGCTGAGCGATGGCGTGGTCAATCAAGACATCGCGTCGCTACAAAACCTGCACCGCGCACGCGGCACCCTGCCGTTCGACGCAAACCCGAGCTATAAGCCCCGCCCCGAACCCTCCGCGCGGTTCAAGGCCAGATCATGACCGGATGGCTGGCAATTCTGCGTCAGCACCGGGTGGTGCGGGCCTCGGCTGCGGCGATTTTCCTTTATGGTTTTGCCGGGGCCGCGACCTCGCCCTATCAGGCCTTGGTGGCGATCCGGGAACTGGGTCTGAGCGACCGCGCCTATGCGCTGATTGCGTTGGCGGCGGCGGTGGCGAATGTGATCTTGTCGATCAGCCTTGGCATGATATCGGACCGTTTCCAAAGCTATCGCCGCCCGCTGATCGTGGTCTCGGCGATGGGGATTGTGGGGTATGGCGCGATTTACCTCTGGCCTTCCCCAATGACCTTTGCCATTGCCACCATCGGGCCGATGGCGTTGTTTCACGCCACCAATTCGATGCTGTTTGGCAATGTGCGCGCCAACACCGCCAGCTTTTCCCCCGCCGAAGCGAATACCGCCAACAGCATGATGCGGATGATGATTTCGCTGTCATGGGTGCTGGTGCCCGGGGCGGTCGGGTTGATTTTGGTCGGGCAAACCAGCATGATTGCCGCCTATCTGATCGCGGCGATGCTGGCCTTGGCCTGCCTTTTGACCATTGTGTTCTGGCTGGAGCCTGACCATCGGCCCGCGTCAGAACTGGCCCCCGAGGGTGGCACCGGCACATCGACGCTGGCCCCCACCACAGGGCGCGCGGATCGCCCGGCGCAGGTGCGCGTAAACCGGATCAGCCTGTCGGGTCTTGCAGAAATTCTGCATCCCGGCCTGCTGATGCGGGTTCTGGGCGTGGCGCTGATCTCGCAGGTGCTGCATGTCAATTCGGCGGTGTTGCCGTTGATCTTGACCGGGCAAGCCGGAGGGCAGGCCGAAAATGTCGGCCTTATCATGGGAATGGTGGCGGCGCTTGAGGTTGTCTTCATGCTGTTCTGGGCGCGCGTGACGCTGCCGCTTCCGCAGTCTTTGGCTATCACGGCGGCGTTGTATCTGGTCTACCTGACGCTGGTCGCCCAGTCTGAGGCAGTATGGCAGCTGTATCTCGCCAGTATGATCGCGGGGTTTGCTGCGGCTGGGATCATCTCGCTGCCGATCAGCTACTTGCTGGATCTGATCCGGGGCCGACCGGGCCTGTCGGCATCGCTGATCGCGGTGAACATGTTTTTGGGCGGGGCGTTCGGGGCCGGGATGTTTGCGATAGGCACGGCAGTTGGCGGCTATCCTGCGGCGGCCATCCTGTCGGGGATCGGCGGCGTGGTGGGGGCAGCCCTGTTGCTAAGGTTGGAGCGTCAAAGATGAGCCGTATTGTGCTGGAAATCTGTGTCGATGATGCCGCCGGGATTGCGGCGGCGCAGGAGGGTGGTGCCGACCGGATCGAGCTTTGCGCGGCACTGACGGTGGGGGGGCTGACGCCATCGGCGGGCTTGATCGCTTTGGCAGCAGGGTGCGGATTGCCGGCGATGGCGATGATCCGACCGCGCGCGGGGGACTTTTGCTGGACGGGGTCCGAGGTCACAGCAATGCTGGCCGAGATTGTGGCAGTGCGTGCAGCGGGTCTGGCAGGTGTGGTGATTGGCGCATCGCTGCCCGATGGGCGGCTGGACGGCGCAGTGCTGGCCCAATTGGTGACGGCGGCACGGGGGTTGGATGTCACCCTGCACCGCGCGATTGATCTGACCCCCGATCCGGTGGCCGCGATGCAGTTGGTGGCCGATCTGGGCATCCGGCGGGTGCTGTCGTCAGGCGGTGCGCAGCGTGCTGAGTCTGGGCTGGCGCGGTTGCAGGCGATGGCCGCCGCAGCGCCGCAGGTGTCAGTGATGCCCGGGGGCGGGGTGTCTGCAGCGAATACTGCGGTCTTTGCGCAGGCTTTGCCACTGGTTGAAATTCACGCCTCGGCCTCGCAGGCTTTGGCCCACCCTGCCTTGGCGGCGGTGGAGGAGTTTGGCTTTCAGCCCGCTGGCGCGCGCGGCACCGATGCCGGATTGGTGCGGGGCCTACGCAACACGCTTGATCAGATTGCCGCCTCACGTCCTGCCGGATGGACCAGTTCATAATAATCCCGCAACCGCAGATCGCTGGCCGCTGCGGCATCCAGCACGACCGTGACGCGGCGGTGCAGTTGCAGGGCCGAAGCGGGGCAAGCTGCTGCCAGCGGCCCTTCGATCATCGCGGCCACCGCTGCCGCTTTGGTGGCACCGTACGCGAGCAGTACCACCTGACTCGCCCGCAAAATCGTGCCAATGCCCATGGTGATTGCCAGTTTGGGTACGTCGTCCGCATGGTCAAAAAACCGCGCATTGGCATCGCGGGTGGATTGGGTCAATGTCTTGATACGGGTCAATGAGGTGAGGCTGGAGGTCGGCTCGTTAAAGCCGATATGGCCATTCGCCCCAAGGCCCAGCAGTTGAAAGCTGACATCACCCGCCTGCGCAATCTCGGCTTCGTAACGGTCGGCCTCGGCCTGCGGATCGGCAGCGTCGCCCCGTGGCAGATGGCAGCGGGCAGGGTCGATATCGACATGATCAAACAACTGCGCGCGCATGTAGTGCCAGTATGAACACGGGTGTGATGGCGGCAGGCCCACGTATTCATCCAGATTGAAACTGGTGGCCTTGGCAAAGCTAACGCCTGCCTGCGCGATATGCCGTGATCAGGCGGGCATAGACCGCTTCCATCGTGCCACCTGTTGCAAGGCCAAGCACGCTGTCCGGCGTTTGGCGCAACTGATTGGCCAGCAGTTGGGCGACACGGTCGGCGGCGGCATCTGCATCAGGAAGGATCAGAACTTTCATCGCATTGGCCCTTACAAAGGTTTCCAAGCCAGCGCGTCAATCTCGACCTTGGCATCCACCATCAGCCGCGATTGCACCGTAGAGCGCGCCGGTGGATGGTCGATGAAGTGCTTTTCAAACACTGCGTTGAAGCTGGAGAAATCGCGCGGATCGTCCAGCCAGCAGGTGACCTTGATCACGTCTTCCAGCCCGCAACCCGCCAGTGCCAGCACGGTTTTGATATTGGCGATGACCTGTTCGGTCTGTGCCACGATGCCGCCCGTGACGACCTCGCCCGCCACGGTCGGCACCTGCCCCGAGACATGCACGTAATCGCCCGCCCGCACCGCCTTGGCAAAGGGGCGCCGTGTGCCACCTGCTTGCGCATCGGCGGTGTCATAGCGGATCAGCTTTTGCGGCGAGGACATGAGCGGCTCCGGCAAAGGACAAATTTGATTTTAATTATATCGCGTTAGTGGCATGTCACTCAAGCGGCAACTGCACCAGGCCACCAGTCATGGGCCGTGAATTCTGTTCGATTCTGCCTGCAAAGGCGCTGCTATGGGACCGGCTTTATCAGAAAGGCTGTCCTCGCACGGGGTGCCTTGCTGATGCAGGGTCAGCAGGCATGTTGCGCCATCGAATTTGCCTCAGCCTTCGCAATCGCAGCCGTCATCATCTGGTGGACTTGAGTGAGTCTGGAACCCTAGCCCTCACCCTCCAGCCGTGTGCGCATTTCGCGCAGCACCGGCAGCACCGCCCGCACGCGGTCTGCGCCAAGGGCCTGCACCACCTCGGCAATCAGCGGCGTGACAGATGCCACGGCGGCATCGCGCGCCGCCCGGCCCGACGGGCTGATCGCCACAAACTTGCGCCGGGCATCATCCCAGTCGGGGCGGATATGCACATGGCCCGCCCATTCCAGTTTCGCCAGCGTGTTGGTCATCGCCCCCCGCGTTACATGAAACGCGCGCGCCAGTTGCGCCGGGGTGCGTTCGTCGCTGATCCGCGCCAGATGGTTCAGCACCGAAAAATGCGACAGTTGCATCCCGCGCGGCAGCACCTTGGAAATGCGGTTGCGGGCCAGTTGGTCGGCCATAAACAGCTCGCCAAACAGGGCGACCGCGATATCCTCGGTTTTTTCCGGCGTTATCATGGGCCGTCAAAGCCCCGGTCATGCGTCAACGATGGCACCCGGGCGCGGGCCTGTTCGACCAACGCCAGATCGAGGTCCACCAGCGTTACCCCCGGTTCCGTACCGCCATCGGCCAGCACCTCGCCCCATGGGGCGATGGCCAGCGAATGGCCATGGGTGCGGCGGCCCTTGCCGTGGCTTTCGGCATGGAACCCGGTCTGCGCCGGGGCCAGCACGAAGCACCCGGTTTCAATCGCCCGCGCGCGCAGCAGGGTTTCCCAATGCGCGGCCCCGGTCAGATGGTTGAACGCGGCGGGCACGGTCAGAATCTGCGCCCCGGCCTGTGCAAGCTGACGATACAGGTAAGCAAACCGCACGTCATAGCAGACCGTCATTCCGATCTGCGCAAACGGGGTCTGGGCCAGCACGGCCTGCGCGCCGGGGCGGTAGCCTGCGGATTCGCGATAAACCTCGGTTTCCGACACGTTCACGTCGAACATGTGGATCTTGTCATATTGCGCGGCGATGGACCCATCCGGGGCGATCAGGAAACTGCGGTTGGCAAAGCGGCCATCGGGGTCGTGCGTCTTCAGCCCCAAAGACCCGATCAGCAGCCAGATGCCCAAAGCCGCCGCCTCGGCCCGCAAGGCGGCCAGCGTCGGGTCATCGTCCTGATGGTGGAACACCGACCTTTGATGCGCGCGGCTGGAGGACAGGGCGTTGGTGCATTCCGGCGTCAGCACGAACCCCGCGCCCTGCGCCGCCGCCTGCCGGATCAGCGCCAGCGTTCCGGGCAGGTTTGCTGCCGGATCGTCAGTCACCGTCAGTTGGACCAGCCCGGCGCGGATCATGCCAGCAGCGGGTCAAGCCGCCCGGCATGGTCCAGCGCGTGCAGATCGTCGCTGCCACCGACATGCTGCCCGCCGATGAAGATCTGCGGCACGGTGCGCCCGCCATTCGACCGGGCCGTCATCGCGCTGCGCACAGCCGGGTCGCGGCTGACGTCGATTTCGGTGAAAGCCACGCCCTTTTTTGTCAGCAACCGCTTGGCTGCGTGGCAGTAGGGGCAGATGGGGGTGGTGTAAATCTCGACGGGCTTCATGGCATGTTTCCTTGCGCTGACGGCGACTATACGGATTTGCAGACCCATCGCAATCGGCCCCTTGGCAATCGCAGCACGCAGGTCAGCCGTCCTTGGCCACCCGCGCCAGAACCAGCACCGACACGCCTGCCGCCCCCATGGCCACACAGGCCTCGGCCCCTGCCGCAAGTGTTGCACCCGAGGTCATCACATCATCGACCAGCAGGATATGCCGCCCCTCAATGCGCGCGGCACGGCGGGGGTGGGCGCGCAAAGCGCCCGACATGTTGGCAAAGCGCGCATCACGACTGCGACCTTCCTGACTGGGGGTGTGGTGGCGGCGGATCAGCAGGTCGGGGCAATAGTCCAGCCCCGCCCCTTGCGCCACCGCCGCTGCCAGCAAGGCCGACTGGTTGTAGCGCCGCTTGACCAACCGCATCCAGTGCAGCGGGATCGGTGCCACCAGCATGCCGGGCCGCAGGATGGGCTGCGCCACCCGCAGCAGCCACTGACCCGCCGGGCGGGCAAGGTCCAGCCTGTCGCCATGTTTCAGCGCCAGTACCATATGGCGCGCGTTGTCGCGGTACAGCAGGGCGGCGCGGCCTTGGGTCCACGGTCGGGCATTGGTCAGGCAATCGTCGCAATGCGCCACCGACCCGTCGTCCTGCCCCGGCAGTGGCGTGCCGCAATGATCACAGACCATGCCGCTGATGAACGGCGTATCGCGCCAGCAGGTGCCACAAAGGCCAAAATCCGTCGTCACCCTCTCGTCACAAGACAGGCATTGCGGCGGGTAGATCATATGCAGCGCGGCTTGCAATCCTATGCCCACCGCTTATTTATCCGCATCATGCAGCCCCCCTTGATCACCGACCGCGCCGCCCTTGCCCGCAACCGCGCCCGCAACGGCTTGGCGCTGTTCTTGCAGGACGATGCCCTTGCCGAAGTGCAGGATCGCCTGACCGAGGTTAACAGAACGTTTACATCGCCCGCCGTCGTGACAGGTTTTCCGCAGGTCTGGGCCGGATTGCCGGGGGCCGTGGTGGTGCCGGACGATGATACGCTGACGTTGACCCCCGGCGCGCATGATCTGGTGGTGCATGGATTATCGCTGCACTGGGCGAATGATCCGGTGGGGCAGTTGGTGCAATGCAGGCGGGCCTTGCAGCCGGACGGGCTGTTTTTGGGGCTGATGTTTGGCGGCCAGACCCTGCACGAATTGCGCAGCGCCTTGGCGCAGGCCGAATCAGAGGTGACGGGGGGCCTGTCGCCCCGCGTGCTGCCGATGGGCGAGATTCGCGACCTTGGCGCCTTGCTGCAACGCGCAGGCTTTGCCCTGCCGGTTGCAGACAGCTTTACCCGAACCGTCACCTACCGCGACATGGGACACCTGATGCACGATCTGCGCGCGATGGGCGAAGGCAACGCTTTGGCCGCCCGCCTGCGCCGCCCGACCCGGCGTGCGGTGATGACAAGGGCGGCGGAGTTGTACGCGCAGACCTATGCCACCACCGATGGCCGCATCCGCGCGACCTTCGAGGTGATCTGCCTGACAGGCTGGGCCGCGCATGACAGCCAGCAAAAACCGCTGCGCCCGGGGTCGGCGGTGCATCGGCTGGCCGAGGCGTTGAATACGGCGGAACTGCCTTTGGACAAGACGGACGGTTGACCCCGGCGCATAAGCCTATATCTCCCCCCTATTCATTCCCGAGGACAGACCACAATGCTGGATGCCAAAGACCTGATTGCCCCGGGCGAGGCGCGGCTGACCCATGCGCCAGCAGATCATCCGGCGGTGCGGCGGGCCAAGGTTGGCGTGCTGTTGGCCAATCTGGGCACGCCTGACAACTATGACTATTGGTCGATGCGCCGCTATCTGAACGAGTTCTTGTCAGACAAACGCGTGGTCGATTATTCGGCCTGGCTGTGGCAACCGCTGTTGCAAACCGTAATCCTGACCAAACGGCCGTTTTCGTCGGGCAAGAATTACCAACTGATCTGGAATCACGAACGCAACGAATCCCCCTTGCTGACCATCACGCGGGACCAGACCGAGGCTATCGCGCAGGGGTTGGCGGCAGTGTACGGCGATGACGTGATGGTCGATTTCTGCATGCGCTACGGCAACCCTTCGACCAAAACCAAGGTCCGGGCAATGGTCGATGCCGGGTGCGAAAAGATCGTGTTTTTCCCGCTGTATCCGCATTACGCCGGGGCCACCTCCGCCACCGCGAATGACGAGTTTTTCCGCGCGATGATGAAGGAAAAGCGCCAGCCCGCGGTGCGCACGGTGGCTGAATACTTCGACCATCCGCTGTATATCGATGCGCTCGCGCAGTCGGTGGAACGCGCCTATGCGGGGCTGGAACGGCGGCCAGACGTACTGGTGGCCAGCTATCACGGGATGCCGAAACGCTATCTGATGTCGGGCGATCCCTACCATTGCCAGTGCCAGAAAACCACGCGGCTGTTGCGCGAACGGCTGGGTTGGGACAAGGGGTCAATCGACACCACGTTCCAGTCGGTGTTCGGGCCAGAGGAATGGCTAAAGCCCTATACCGTTGAACATGTTGCGGAATTGGCAAAGCAGGGCAAGAAAAACATCGCCGTCATGGCCCCCGCCTTTTCTGCCGATTGCATCGAGACGCTGGAAGAAATCAACGGCGAGATCCGCGAGGCGTTTGAACATGCCGGGGGCGAGACGTTCACCTACATTCCCTGCCTGAACGACGATCCGGCGCATATTGCGGCGCTTGTGGCGATTGTGGGCGAGAATCTGGTGGGCTGGCTGCGCTAAGGCGCGGCCTTTTGGCACAAACGGCCAAGACAAAAGAAAAAGACGGCAGATTGCTCTGCCGTCTTTATCCAGCGTGAACTGAGATCAGTTCGAAGCAGCAGCCGCGATCACGATCAGCAGCAGCAGCGGGATGATGATGCCGCCAGCCGACGACGAAGTCGCAGCTTCAACAACTTCCGGCTCCATAACCGGCTCAACCAGACCGCCAGCGAAAGCGGTGGTAGCAGCGACCGACAAAGCAGCGGCAAGTGCAAGTTTCTTCATGTTAACCTCCAGTTATCGCGTGGCGTCGAATTTTGCAGAGGCAACGACACGCACCCAAGACTATTCCTCGTAACCGTTGTCTACCCAATACGGACGGGGAATTGCAATCTGGCATATGCACTTCCTGCGTCCTTGGGCGAAGTGTCGTCAAATTAGCAACACCTGCGTGCCCACCTTGGCCATCCCGTAAAGTTCCTGAATATGTTCGTTATACAGCCCGACGCAGCCGTTTGACGACCGGCGACCGATCTTGCGGGTGTCGTGGGTGCCATGGATGCGGTAATAGGTCCAGCTCAGATAAAGCGCGCGGGTTCCCAACGGGTTATCGGGCGAGCCGCCTTCAACCACTTCCGGCCATTCCGGATTGCGTTCGCGCATCGACGGCGTGGGCCGCCAGCTTGGGTTTTCCACCTTCTGCACAACCTCGGTTTTGCCGCGCCGGGTCAGATCCTCGGACAGTGGCACAGAGGTGGGGTACAGCCGGTAGATCGACTGATCCTCGGACCAGTAGTGCAACGCGCGCGAGGTGATATCGACCAGAATCGCGCCGTTGTTGGTGTTGGTGAAGTAATCCTGCCAGTTCAGCATCCGAAAGCTGGACACGTTGTTGCGGACCGGGCCGTCGGTGGGCGGCGTGAATTCGGTGGTGGCATCCTGCGCCACTGCGGGCAGCGCCATCGCGCCAAAGGCAAGGGCCGCGCCGCCCAGAATGGCACGACGGTTCAACGGGTCGGCGGACATGGTATTCTCCTGATCTGCTCAATTTTTTCTGATATTACGCCTTTTGGCGGAAAGCCGCAAATCAAAGTGCTGTCATCAGTCGCGTCACACAGAGTTGGGTTTGAACAGTGCCGGATGTTTCGTTAAAGACGGGGCAAGGCCGTGGCAGTCGGCCGTATCGCCGGTGGATAAAATGAACAGACGTAGTTTCGTGTTGCTTGGGTCAATGGCCGCTTTGGCCGCGTGTGGGGGCACCACGGGCGGCGGGCCGCAAGTGGGGGCCGATGGCAAACCACTTGCGCAGGTTTACAAGATCAACAGCTTCAACGAGGGCAAGATCCCGTTCCGGCTGCTGGATTCGGTGAACACCCTGCGCGGGGCCAAGGGCTTGTCGCCGCTCGCCTTCAACGCCGCCCTGAACGCCGCCGCCGCCGCCCATTCGCGCGACATGTCGGTGCAGAACCGCCCGTGGCACTTCGGGTCAGACGGATCGTCGCCCTTGGTGCGGGTGCAGCGCGTGGGCTATGGCGGGCGGTTGGCGGGCGAGTTGATCTCGGAAACCTATCAGACCGAGCTGGAAACGCTGGCTGTCTGGATGGAACAGGCTGATACGCGCAGTGTGATCATGGACCCGACAGCGCGTGAGATCGGCTTTGCCTGGTATCAGGAACCCAACGGTAAAATCTGGTGGACGCTGGTGACTGGCGCGTAAAGCGCCAGCCCATTATGGCAGAATGATCACCGGGGTGCCCGGGTTGACCATCGCATAAATCTGCTCGATTTCCTTGTTCGACACCGCAATACAGCCTGCCGTCCAGTCGCGACGGCGGGCTTTTTGCTTGGACGCGCCGTGGATGAAAATGTCCCCACCCGTGGGCTTGCCGGCCGCCTCCGCAAAGGCGCGATCGGCATCATTCGGGTAGGATATGCCCAATGACAGATGGTACTGCGAATTCGGGTTGCGGTGGGTGATGAAATACTGCCCTTCGGGCGTGCGGCCATCGCCTTCAAACTGCTTGTGGCCGACCGGAGCAAAGCCAAGCCCCATATCGTATTCTTTCAACATCTTGCTATTGTGGAACAAATACATCTTGCGGTTCGTCTTGTCGATCTGCACCAGCGTCACTTCCGGCCCGCTGTAGCCTTTGAACTTTGATCCACAGGCCGACAGGCCGATCGCCAGACAAAGCACCAGAAAAATCCGAAAGAACCGCATAGGGAAGGCCGCCTGCATTTTTGCTTGTTCCGCGTCGCATAGCGAAAATTTGCCGCCAAGGCCAGACGGCCTTTTGCCGCCTCACAGATGCGTCATTTGGATTTTGAGAATCGCGCGACAAGTTCGACATGCGCAGACCAGCGGAACTGGTCCACCACCTGCACCCAGTCCAACACATATCCCGCCGCAAGCAATACCTTGGCATCGCGGGCAAAGGTCACAGGGTTGCACGACACCGCCGCAATCACCGGCACGCCGGACATTGCAAGACACGCGGTCTGCGCCTCCGCCCCCGCGCGGGGCGGGTCGATGACCACGGCGTCGATGCCCTTGAACTCATCCGGTTCCAGCGGGCGGCGAAACAGATCGCGGGTCTCGACCGTCACGCGGCGCAGGCCCTGGGCGTTGTTCGCGCCCTTCAGCAGGGCGGCCGTCATCGCGGCGTCACCTTCCACCGCGTGAACCTCGGCCCGTTCGGCCAGCGGCAAGGCAAAGGTGCCCACCCCGGCGAACAGATCGACGATGCGTTTGGCCGGGCCGATGGCGGCATTGACCGCCGCCAGCAAGGGCTGATTCGCCCGGACCCGTGGCTTGCAGAAACGCGCCCGGTGGGGGCGAGACCAGCGCGCGGCCAAACCGCTGCATCGGGGCGGCGCGCAGGGCGATCACCTCACCATCCCATGTCAGGCGCGAAAACCCCTGGGCTTCGGTCACGCGGGCCAGATCCATCCGGGCCTGCGCGTCCAGCGGCTTGCCGCCCGTGACCACCACATCGGCCCCACTTTCGGTGCGGGTGACCATCAGTGACACTTCGGCAGACCGCGACCCGCCCATTTTCACCAACGCCTCCAGCCCCGGAAAGGTGGCCATCAGGTCGGGGTGCAGCAACTGACAATTCGGCACCGGCACCAGTGTATCCGAGCCACGCGCATGAAACCCGATCAGCGCACCACCTTTGGTGCGCCGCGCCGCCAAGGTCGCCCGCCGTCTGCTACGCGGGGGCGAGGTGTGCATGGGGCGAAACTCAGCGGTCAGACCCTGCCCTTGCAGAGCGGACCGGACCACCTCGGTTTTCCAATCCGCCACAAAGCTGTCACTGGCATGTTGCAACAAGCACCCGCCACAGGTGCGGGCATGGCTGCAAGGCGGTTTGACGCGATTGGGGCTGGGGGTGATGATGCGGGGGGCCACCATCCGGTCGCCCTGCATATCACCTTCGACCACCTCACCGGGCAGCATTTGCGGCACGAACACCGCCCCATCCGGGCCGGTGGCAATCGCGTCGCCAAGGTGGCCCAGCCGGTCTATCGTCAAAATCACTCGGCGGCTTCCTTGTCTTCGATCCCGATGAAGCCGCCCGATTGACGGTTCCAGTACCGCGCGTAAAGCCCATTCTTTGCCAACAGCGCGGCATGGGTGCCTTCTTCGACAATCCGGCCTTCTTCCAGCACGATAATCCGGTCCATTTCCGCAATGGTAGACAGGCGGTGCGCAATCGCCAGCACCGTCTTGCCCTGCATCACCCGGGTCAGCGCCTCTTGAATGCTGGCCTCGACCTCGGAATCCAGCGCCGATGTCGCCTCGTCCAGCACCAGAATCGGCGCGTCTTTCAGGAAGGCGCGGGCCAGGGCGATACGTTGCCGCTGCCCGCCGGACAGTTTCACCCCGCGTTCGCCAAGGAAGGCGTCATAGGCCTCGCGCCCTTTGTGGTCGGCCATCAGTTCGATGAACTGATGCGCCTCGGCAGACTGCGGCCGCCGCGACGATATCGGCGTCCGGCAGCACCGGGGCGGCCATAGGCGATGTTGTCACGGGCGCTTCGGTTGAACATCGCGGTTTCCTGCGTGACCATGCCGATCTGACGGCGCAGGGATTCCTGCGTCACATGGCGCACATCGAACCCGTCCACCAGCACCCGCCCCTTTTCGCAGTCGTAGAGCCGCAACAGCAGCGACACGAGGCTGGATTTCCCCGCCCCCGATGCCCCCACGATGCCCAGCTTTTCCCCGGCCCGGATGGTCAGGTTGATGCCCGATACCCCGCCCCGCTTGCCACCGTAGGCAAAGCTCGCATCCTCAAACCTGATCTCTCCGGCAATGTGGGGCAGGTCCACCGCGTCGGGCGCATCGGCCAAAGTGTGCGGCGCAGACAGGGTACGCATCCCATCTTCCACCTCACCCACCGAGGTATAGATCGACATCAGTGTAAAGCTGACCCAGCCCGACATCTGCGCAATCCGCAGGGCAATGGCGCCCGAGGCCGCAATTTCACCCGTGGTCGCCGTGCCCTGCTGCCACAGCACCAAAGTGCCGCCAATCAGCAGTACCGGCAGCACCCCGGCCAGCGTCATCAAAGACAGGCGGAACCAAGTGGAAATCACCCCGAATTCGAGACTGCGATCGCGGAACACCGCCATGGATTGCAGCGCAACCCGGTCTTCAAACGCGGCATGGGCGAACAGTTTGACGGTTTTGATGTTGGTGATGGTATCGACCACCTGCCCCGAAACCATCGCGCGCGCCGCCGCCCGTGATGCCGAATTGACCCGCACCCGGGGCATGAAGAACTTGATCAGCAGAATATAGACCACCAGCCACGCCGCCAGTGCCAAGGCAACCCGGCCATCAATCGCCACCAGAAACACCACCGACCCGATCACCGATGCCAGTGCAAAACAGACGGTGTTGATGATCTCGGTCGCCACATCTGTTACAGCGCGCGCGGCCTGCATCTGCTTGGTCGCGATCCGCCCGGCAAAGTCGTTGTCAAAGAACGTCACCGCCTGCCCCAAGGTCCAGCGATGCAGGCGTGACAGCACCAAGGGCATCACGTTCGGACCCACGACAATCGCGTTTGAGGCCGAAGAAATGCCAAAGGACAGTGGCCGCAAAACCAGATAAAACAGGACGAACCCTGCCAAAAGGCCCAGATGATCGGTGAAAAACCGTTCCGGCCCAGACGCAATCGCCGCATCAATCACCCAGCCCAGCACGATGGCCGACACCACCTCGGTCGCACCTGCAATGCCTGACAGAATCCCCGCCACCCACAGCATCGGCCACGACCCGCGCAGGCACCAGTCCATGAACCGCCACAGCGCCTGCGGCGGGTTGCCGTCGGCGGGTCGGAAGGCATCAATCGTATCACCCAGACGCAACAAGGCTTTCATTCAGCGGCATCCTCTAACCCGATGAACCCGCCCGACTGACGCGCCCAGAACCGGGCGTATAGCCCCTTCATCTCCAGTAGTTGGGCATGGGTGCCCTGTTCCGCAATACGCCCATCCTCCAGCACCACGATCCGGTCCATCGCCGCGATGGTAGACAAGCGGTGCGCAATCGCGATCACCGTCTTGCCCTGCATCACGCCATAGAGCGCATCCTGGATCAGCGCCTCAGCCTCACTGTCCAGCGCGCTTGTGGCCTCGTCCAGGATCAGGATCGGCGCGTCTTTCAGGATCACCCGGGCCAGCGCCACCCGCTGCCGCTGCCCGCCCGACAGCTTCACCCCCCGTTCGCCCACATGCGCGTCATAGCCCGTGCGGCCCGCAGGGTCTTGCAGCGTCAGGATAAAATCGTGCGATTCCGCCTGTTTGGCGGCGGCTATCATCTGCTCCTCGGACGCATCGGGCCGGCCATACAGAATGTTGTCGCGGACCGAGCGGTGCATCAGGCTGCTGTCTTGCTGCACCATGCCGATGCAGGCGCGCAGGCTGTCTTGGGTGACGCCCGCAATATCCTGCCCGTCGATCAGAATCCGCCCGCTTTCGGTATCGTAAAACCGCAGCATCAGCTTGACCAAGGTGGATTTCCCGGCACCAGACCGCCCCACAACGCCAATCTTTTCCCCCGGCTGAATGGTCAGCGACAGGTTCTGCAACCCGCCCGACCCGCGCCCGTAGTGGTGGCTGATGTTGTCAATCTCGATCAACCCTTTGGTCAGGGTCAAGCGCCGGGGCAGCCTTCGCATCGACCAGACCGATGGGGTGGGTGATCGTCTCCATCCCTTCCTGCACCACGCCCAAGGCCTGCACCAGCGATGTGAAGGCCCACATGATCCAATAGGTCATGTTGTTCAGCCGCAGCACCAAAGCCGTCGCCGCAGCCACAGTGCCCACAGTCGCAGACCCTTGATACCACAGCAAAATCGCCCAACCCGTGATCGCCACGATCAGCAAGCCGTTCAGCACCGTCAGCGCCAGATCCATCTTGGTGACGATGCGCATTTCCGATGCAAAGGTTTGGCGAGCGTGTTCGATGGATTCGCGGGCATAGTTCAGTTCACGGTCGTCATTGGCGAACAGCTTGACGGAATGGATGTTGGTATAAGCGTCCACCACCCGCCCCGTCACCGCCGACCGCGCATCGCTGCTGGCCTTGGACGCAGGCCCCGCGCGGCGCACGGTCCAGCGTACCAAGCGCCGCATAAAGCACGAACCAGATCACCAGCGGCACCAGCAGCCGCAGGTCGGCATCGGCCAGCATGATGCCCGCCCCCACCACCGTCACCGATGCAAAGGCCATGGCATCAAACACCTGAAACACCGCATCGCCCGCAGCGGGCGGGGTCTGCATGATGCGGTTGGCAATACGCCCTGCAAAGTCGCTCTCGAACCAGCCAACCGGCTGGCGGATCACATGGCGATGCGCGCGCCAGCGGATCATGGTGCCAAAGTTCGGCAGGATGGTATTGTGCAACAGCGCCACGTTGGCGACCAACAAAATGGGCCGCAGGATCAGCACCGCCAAGGCGACGGCAATCATCTCGGCTCCATGGCTGGCCCAGGCTTCTGCCGGGGTCGCGGTGGACAGCAGGTCCACCAGCCGCCCGACATACCAGATCAGCGCGACATCGGCGAAGGCCGACACGACAGACAAGGCCGCCGTCACGGCAAACACACCCCGGAACGGACGGATATAGTCCTTCAGAAAGGGCCACAACTGCCGGGGTGGGGTGTCGGTCTGCGTGTACGGCCCATACGGGTCCACAAGCGTTTCAAAATAGCGGAACACGGGGGAATGGCCTTTCAGCGTTACCCTGTGGATATAGACCCTTTGGCCGGGAAGGAAAACCGTCAGCCTAGCAAATCGGCCTTTGACAGCATGAGGTCGCTTGCCAGCCAACGGGCCTGAACATCCTTCAGTCGAGCGCCAAGGGCGGCCCCTTGAAGTGCAGGCTGCAGATCGGTGGCGGTGACGGGAAGGGCGGCACGCGCGCCACGCTGAACATCAGCCTGCCAACGCAGCGGCAGCGGGGTTTCCAGCAGCGCCGCGCGCGCCAGAATGGCATCCTGCGCAAGGTCGGGTTTTAGCAACCAGCCCAAAGCGGCGGGGGTCTGGGTGCTGCCGATTTCGGCTCTAACACGGCCCAAATCGTGCGATTCCTTGCGGGAGAGGCGCAGGTTGTCTGCAGGGTCTAGCCCGCCAATCACAGCCAGACGACGCTGCCAGCGCGGCGGGATACCTGCCTCCAGATGCACCAACGGAGCCAAGGCGGTGGGGTCCGCGCCCGGTAAAACCTGTGCCAGAACCCCCGCCTGCGCCATGCTGGCAACGGCGGGCGCGGGGTCGGGGGCGGCCAGCAGCTTGCGCATTTCCGCCCCGATGCGTTCGCGTGACAGGGTGGGGATTTGGTCGGCATGGGCAGCGCAGGCCGCCAACCCCTCGGCGTCAATGCCCTTGGCGGGGTCGCCATAATGCGCGTGAAAGCGGAAGAATCGCAGGATGCGCAGATAGTCTTCGGTGATCCGCTGATCCGGGTCGCCGACAAACCGCACCTTGGCGGCCAACAGATCAGGCAATCCCCCCAACGGGTCGATGATCTGGCCATGGCGGTCGGCATAAAGCGCGTTCATGGTGAAATCACGCCGCGCGGCGTCAACGGCCACGTCGGATGCAAAGGCCACAACGGCGCGGCGGCCATCGGTCTGGGTATCGCGGCGAAAGGTTGTCACCTCAACGCGGTGTGCCGCGCGCCAAAACCGTTACTGTGCCATGCGCAATGCCCGTGGGCACAACCTGAAACCCCAGCTTTTCGGCAATGTCAGTGACGTTTTCTGGCAGCGCGCTGGTCGCCACGTCAATATCGCTGACAGGCACACCCAGCAGGGCGTTGCGCACACAGCCGCCCACGAACAGCGCCACAAACCCCGCCTCCTCCAGCCCCGCCAACAGCGATTGCGTGCCGGGATGCGTCAGCCACCCGCCCGTCAGCGTCACGGTTGCACCCGGTCTGCCAACCCGCGCAGGATGCGGGCGGTGGCCCCCCAGATATAATAGGGGCCATACGGGCAGGCGTAATACCGCCGCCACTCGCCACGCCAGCGACGGCGTTCGATGGCGTAATTGGCCGGGGTCAGGACGTGAGCAAGCGGGACGGTGAACACTTCCTCCACCTCTCCCACCTCAGCCAGAGGGATGAAATCGTCCCGAACAAGGCCCAAAACCGGGGTCATCGAAAATCCGGTCACGGTTTCGTGCGCAGGCAAAGTGCCCAGAACCTGCACGCGGGCCTCGGGCAACCCCACTTCCTCGCGCGCTTCCCGCAGAGCGGCTGCGGTGGCATCGGCGTCACCTGCATCGACCTTGCCACCCGGAAAGGCGATCTGGCCGGGATGGTGTTTCAGATGCGACGACCGCTTGGTCAAGATCAACTGCGCCCCGTCAGGCCGCAACCAAACAGCAACCAAAACCCCCGCAGGCCGCAGAACCCGGCCCGGTGGCAACACCAAACCGGGGTTCAGATCATAGTCGGACGAGCCGCCCGCAGGCTGCGCCAAGGCGCGCACCAGACGGGCGACCATGTCAGGCATCTTTTTTGGCCTCAAACCCCAAGGTTTTCGGGTCCATCACATAATGCGCGCCGCAGAACTGGCAATCGGCGGTCACGGTGCCTTGGGGTGTTGTCATCTTTGCAATGTCTTTCTGGCTGTAGATCGACATGGTGTTGCGCACTTTATCCTCGTTGCACGAACAGCCAAACCGCACCGCAGTCGCATCAAACACCCGGGGCTGTTCTTCATGGAACAGCCGGATCAGCAGGTCGGTGGGGGCGACGCTCGGCCCGATCAGCTCCATCTCCTCGACCGTATCCAGCAGCAGGTTGACACGGTTCCAGTTCTCGCTCGCCTCGCCCGACAGGATATCGGTGTGGGTCAGCAAGCCCGCCCTCGCCCGTGCCGCCTTCAGCCGCGACCGACATGCCGACCTGCGGCATGTGCTGCAACATCACGCCCCCCGCCCGCCAGCGCAGAGCCTCACCCGGCGTCTGGCTTTTGCCAAAGGTCACGGCAAAGCGCGTCGGCAACTGTTCGGACTGAGCAAAATACGTCTCTGCACAGCCGGAAAGTGACCCGCCCGCAATCGGGGTAAAGCCCTGATACGGCACCATGCCTTCGCCCTGATCCAGCATTACGGCAAAATACCCCTCACCGATCTGGCTGAACGGGGCGGCGTCATGGTCCAGCGCGTCCGCATCATAGCTGGCATAGGCGCGGATGCGGGCAGGCTCGCCCTCATTCTGCGGGCCGTAGTAATCGGTCGCAATCAGACGGGCGGGGCCTTTGCCGCGGATCTGGATGCTCAGCTTCCAACGCAGTTTGATGGCCTGCCCCATCAGGGCGGTCAGCAAGGCGGCCTCGGCCACCAGCGCCTCGATCAGCGGTGGATAGGCGTGTTGCTTCAGCACCTGATCCAGAACCCCGTCCAGCCGCGCGACGCGGCCACGGATATCCGAGGCATCAAGCTGAAAGGGCAGGACGGTATCGTCCCAGGCGATGTGCGAACCAATGGTCATGGGGTTTCCTAAACGTGCCAGTCTTGGCATACCGCGCCTATATAGGCAGGGCAACCGCAGGACCAAGGGGCAGAGCGTGATCAGGGCATCTGGAATTCGGCGCTTCGGCGAACCCGTGGTGGATGGGCAACGCTATCGGCGCAGGCCGGGGGTGTATGCGGTGCTGTTGCGCGGCGACAGTATTCTGGCGACGCATCAGATGGCCCCGGTGCCGGAATACCAACTGCCGGGGGGCGGGATTGACGCGGGCGAACACCCGCTGGCCGCCCTGCACCGCGAGGTGTTTGAGGAAACCGGTTGGAAAATCGGCGATATTCGCCGGATCGGGGCGTTTCGGCGGTTCACCTATATGCCGGATTACGACATGTGGGCCGAAAAGGTCTGCACCGTATATCTGGCGCGCCCGGTGTATCCGTTGGGCCCACCGACAGAGGCGGGCCATACCGCCGTCTGGCTGCCAGTGGCGCAGGCACTGGACGTGCTGGCGAACGAGGGCGACCGCGCGATGCTTTTGCGGGCCGTTCAGCCGCGATAGTCGAACAACAGGCCCGAGACATCGTCGGGAAATTCCTCGCGTCCGGCGAAGGCGACCAGATCCCACACCAGCGCCTCCAGCAACGCCGGACTGTCCAGCGCGTAATTCCGGCGCAGCAGTGATTCCAGCCCGTCTTCGCCCAGATCGCCACCATCGGCCCCCGGACATTCGGTCAGCCCGTCCGACATCAGGAACAACCGGTCGCCGGGGAACAACTGTGCCTCCACCCGGTCATAGCACGCACCGGGGATCAGGCCGATGGGCAGACCGCCTTGGCCGATTGCCTCAATCCCCCCATCCGCCCCGCAGGATGAGGGGGTGCGGATGCCCGGCCTGCACCAGTTGAACGCGGCCCGTGGCGAGGTCCACATCAGCATAAGCGAGGGTAAAGTACTGATCCACCTGAAAATCTTCGATCATCATGCGGTTAAACCGATGCGCCACAACCTCGGGCGGCCAAGCCCCTGCCCGGCCATCCCGCCCCCCGGTCAGCGCGAGGTTCTGCTCGGGCGATGACCCTGACAACAATCCCGCCAACCGCGCCGTCATCATCGCGGACGCCACGCCATGCCCCGACACATCCACCGAATACAGCGCCACCCTTGTGTCGTTGATGGGGAAACACCCCGCCAGATCACCGCCCACATGCCCCGATGGCCGCAGCAGAATCGACGCAGCCCCCCGGCCAAAATCGCGGTAACGGTCGCGGACAAGCGTTTGTTGCAGTTTGCGCGCCTCGATCAGGTCGCGGTCCAGCGAATCGTACAGCTTTTGCAATTCATCCAGCGTGGCCCCGACCAGCCGGTTTTGTTGCACCAGTTCGGCCTGCATACCCAAAATCCGTTCCCCCGCACGCAGCCTTGCGTGCAGTTCATCGGGGTTTACCGGTTTGGTGAGGAAATCATCGGCCCCTGCCTCCAGCCCATCCGCCACGGCGGTCTTTTCGGATTTGGAGGTCAGCAGGATGAAATAGCCGTAGCCTTCGCGCGGCAACTGCCGGAAGGCGCGGCAGAAATCGACCCCGCTCATCCCCGGCATCATCCAGTCGCTGAGCACGATATCCACCGCCGAATTGGCGCACACCATCATCGCCTCATCGCCCGAGGCCGCCTCTGACACCAGATAGCCCCAGCGGGCCAGATACAGCGCCATCATCCGGCGTTGGGCCTTGCTGTCATCCACCACCAGCACATGCCGGGGCAGTCGCCACCAAAGGTGCCGACGGCCCGTATCGCACTGATTCCGCCTGACGCACCTGCCGCCCCCTTTTGTCCGCCCCCAGCTTTGCGCGACAGACGTTAACGCGGGGTGAAAGTTAAAATTTCACCGGAAAGACAGAGGCGGACTTACCGATTGTTAAGGGCTGCCGGGCAGTTTGGCTGTGGGACCGTGAGTTGGGGCAGAGGGTGCGATGATAGATTGGGGCCGGGTAAATGAACTGCGATCAGAATTTGGCGAAGATGGCTTTGCCGAAGTGGCCGGCCTTTTTCTGGAGGAGGCAGACGAAGTCGTGGCCCAGCTTGGTCTTGGCCTGCCAACCGACCAGATAGAGGAGCGTTTGCATTTTCTGAAAGGATCGGCGTTGAATCTAGGCCTGACGCAACTTGCCTCCCTGTGTCAGGATGGCGAACGCAAAGCTGCGCAAGGCTGCGGGGCAGGTGTTGATCTGGGTCAGGTGGTTGCGTGTTACACCGCCTCAAAGTCTGCGTTTCAAGACAAGGCAGGGCAGGCTGCGGCGTAAACCGAACAACGATGGTACGGGAAAACTGGTGCCGCACGAGGGACTCGAACCCCCGACCCCCGCATTACGAATGCGATGCTCTACCAACTGAGCTAGTGCGGCACGGCACGCAAGGCCTTGGTCTTGCGATCGGCTGGCTTTTAACACCAACGGTTTGCCCTGTGTAGCCCTAATTTGCGCGCCTGCCGATGGCCTCCAAGTCGATCACGTCATCCTCGGTTGCGGGTTCTGGGTCGATGATCGTGCTGGGTCTGGCCGGTTCACCCACCAACAATGGCAGCAATTCTGCACCAGTAGCACTTGGACCACCCGTATCAGGTGGTTCGCGCCAAGACAGCGTGTCAAACCCGCCGCAATTGTCACAGATCGGCGCCCAGGTTGCGTGGATCGCCTGGCATTTATCGCAGCACCATTGCGGCCCGCGCGACGCGGTCAGTGCGCGCGCCATCCATCCCCGCACGACCTGATCATCAGACCCTTCCCCACGTTCAATAGCCGCCATGATCGCCAGCGCCCGCTGCGTGGGGTGACGCGTCGGCATGTCGCCGAGCGCACGCCGTGCGGCGGGGAAATCTTCTGCCGCGATGTTAAGTTCGGCCAGCAAGAGCTTGGTCTGGTCATCCTCGGCATGGACGGCTGTCAACAATTTGAAGCGTTTCAGCCGGGCGGTGGGCGACTCCTCCGGCTCAATCTCGGCAAAGACGGCGGCAATATCGGGATGCGCCGCGACGCCCCATGCCTTTTTCACCACACGGGTCGCCGCCTTCTTGTCACCCTTGGCAATATAGCCGCGCACAGCCATGACCGCTGCCGGGATCAGGTCGGGCGACAGCTTGTTGGCCTCGATCGCAGCCTCGCGGGCCTCGATGCTCGCGTCTTCGTCCATCACCCCTTTGGCCTCTTGCAGGGCCAGAATGGCATCGCGGCGCCGGTAGACATCCTTGGGCAGAACGCCCGCTTTCAACTTGGCCCCCAAGGTCGCGCGTGCGCCTTTCCAGTCGGACTGTTCGGATTGAAGTTTCAGCAAGATATCCTGGGTTTCGGCATGTTTGGGTTTCAGCTCAAACGCCTTTTCCGCCAGTTTGAGCGCGGTCGCTGTATCACCCTCGACCAGCTTTTGCTGCATCAGGCCGCGTATACCGACAAAGCGGGATTTGGGGTTTGCCAGCAGCGTCTTGTAGGCCGCCGTCGCCCGCCGGGTATCACCCGCAGCTTCGGCCGCTTGTGCCACCAGAAGGGTGGTCAGTTCGGGTTGCGACAGATATTTCTCGGCGCGTTGTGCGCGAGAGTAGGCCAGACGCCCCTCTCCTGCAGCCAGAGCCATCACGCCTTCGGACAGCGCAAGATAGCCTTTGCGTTCGCGGTTACGGTCGAAATAGCGCGATATGGCGGTTTCATCGCCGTTCAGAAACCGCAGGATCGCCACCAGCAACCCGACCACTTTCATCACCAGCCACAGGATCAGCACCAGACCCAGCACCACGATCACGGCCTGCAGGGGTCCAAGCAGAAATTCATACCCCGCCACCGCCACCCGAACGCCGCCCCCGGTATCCAGCAACACCCCCGCCCCTAAGGTCAGCGCAGCAATCACCGCGACAAAGAGCAGAACCTTGATCAGTGACCAGATCATCCCCACCCCCTATTGCCCAACCGTTGCCGCAAGCGCCGTCACCGCAGCCTCTGCCGCCAGCCGTTGGTCTGCCTGCGCCAGCCAGTCCGCCATCGCGGCGCGGCCCACCTCCGGCAGCGCCTGCACCTCGGCCACCGCCGCCGGCAAGATCGCCCGCGACCAGCGCCGCCTCGGCGCGCGACAGCACGGCATCGGGATCGGTGCCTTCGCGCGGGGTCAGCGACCGCGCCCCGGTCTGATTGCGCAGGAATGTGCCCACGCGTTCCGACCAGCTTTCCCCCATATTGGCGCGCAAGGCCGCATCCAGCGCCGCGCGGGCCGCATCAGGGAAACTGGCGGTCAGGCTGGCCAGTGTGGGCAACCCGGTCTCGGCCCCGTCACGCAAGACGGCAGGCACCTCGACCGTTCCCAGATCGGTCAGCGCCGCCGCAAAAGGCCCGCCGCTTTCCAGCGCCGCCTGCAGGCGGCCAAGGGCCGCTGCGGCGGTGGCCTTGCGGGCAATCTCCTCGGCCTCGGCCTTCATGGCGGCGGCCTGCGCCTCGGCTTCTGCCAACCGGGCCTCGGCATCCGCGGCAAGTTTGGTCAGATCCTGCCCAAGCGCCGCCCCGGTGCCCTTCATCGCCGCGACCTCGGCCTGCAAGGCGGCAAGTGCAGCGGGTGACGCCCCGGATCCATCGGTTGGCATAGCCTCTATTGCGGCAAGGCGGCCCTCCAGTTCCGCCAGACGTGCTGTCATTTCGGCAGTGTCCGCTGGGGCGGCGCTGGCAATCGCTTGCTCCAGCCCGTCAATTCGCCCGGCCAAAGTGGCATCTGGCGCTTCGCGGGCGGCAAGGCGCTGCAATTCGGCCTTCAAAGCCTTCGATTCTTCGGCCTGACCGGCAATGCGTGCCTCTAGCGCGGAAGTATCCACCGGAGCCTGAATTTGCAGCAGATCATAATGTGACGCCGCAAACCCGCCCGCCGCAGCAAGCAAGCCGCCAAAGACCGCAGGAATAAATCCCGATGATTTTGCAGGCTTGGCAATTGCTTCTGGCGTAGGGGGCGACGGCTGGGTGCACGGGGGTATCCTCGATCACAGGTTCATCCAGAACAACCACCGGCTCGGCATCAGGTTCCCGCGTATTTGGGTCAGTCGCATCGACCACGTCCAGCAGGGCGGTGTCAGTTTCAGGGTTAGGGCTGTCGGCATCGGCCATCGCTGTGATCCACGCTTAAGCCCGGTATGGCCGGACCCCAAGGTGCCACCTAATCACCCGGCGCGGCACGGTTCAAGATGGGTGGCGTGTTATCGCCCACTCATCCAGCATCTGGCCAATGGCGTCCAGCATCGCGCCCGCGTCAGGGCGGGCGGCGATGCGTATATTGGCACCGGGCGGGCAGGATTGGCCGACAGCAGGGCTGAGCGCGGCAATCAACAGCGGGGCCGTTGCTTGGTTGGCGGCAGCGGCAAAAAGCAAGGCAGTGCGGGGTGAAAACAGCGGCACCAACACCGGATCGTGCCCGTGCAGCAAACGGGCTGCCTCGGCCGTCAGCGGCCTTTCCTCTTGGTCATAGGCAATCGCGCTTTCGGTTTGCAATCCGCGCGCTGACAGCCGCTGTGCCACATCACCCCGGGTTTCCGCGCCATGCAGATGCAAAAGCGGGCCGGTTTTCGCTGTGCGAAGAATCAGCGCAATCAATGCCTCTGCATCACCTTGGGCCGATATGGGGTGAAAGCCGAATGATGCCGCGGCCTCTGCAGTCCGGTCCCCCACGCAATAGGCTGTCTTTGGCAAACCGGGCATGCCATGCGCCGCCTGCGCCCCGGTTTCCGAGGTCAGAATAATCCCGATCCATGGCAGGTCTGGCACCGTTGGCAGCAGATAACGGGGTGCCAAAAGCGGCGAAACGACCGATGACACACGCGCGCCAAACCGATCCGTCAGTTGTGCTGCAAACCGCGTCGCCTGTGCCTCGGGCCGCGTCAGCAGCACGGGTACAGGCGTGGGCAGAAGGCGGGATTGTATGGCCATCTTGCAGGTGTTACCTGCGACATATCCTTTAGGCAACGCCTCCGCATGCACACGACACTGACCTTCCTTGGAATCGAATCGAGCTGCGATGACACCGCTGCCGCAGTGGTGCGCCATGCAGCAGGGCAGCCCGCGCAGATTTTATCCTCGGTCGTCGAAGGCCAGACCGCCCTGCACGCGGCCTATGGCGGCGTGGTGCCGGAAATCGCCGCCCGCGCCCATGCCGAACGGCTGGATGGGTGTGTAGAACAGGCGCTGACACTGGCCCGGATTGGGTTGCGCGATCTGGACGGTATCGCCGTGACCGCCGGGCCGGGGTTGATTGGCGGCGTGCTGTCGGGGGTGATGCTGGCGCGGGGGCTGGCGGCGGCAACGGGCTTGCCGCTGGTGGGGGTGAACCATCTGGCAGGTCATGCGCTGACCCCCCGGCTGACCGATGGGCTGACGTTTCCGTACCTGATGCTGCTGGTGTCGGGTGGCCATTGCCAGTTTCTGATCGCTGACGGGGTGGACCAGTTCCGCCGCCTTGGCGGCACCATCGACGATGCCCCCGGCGAGGCGTTCGACAAGACTGCCAAACTGCTTGGCCTGCCGCAACCGGGCGGCCCGGCGGTAGAGGCTGAGGCGCGTTTGGGGGATGCGCGTCGCTTCAAATTCCCAAGGCCGCTGCTGGACCGTCCCGGTTGCGATCTTTCCTTCTCTGGCCTGAAAACCGCCGTGTTGCGGGCACGCGATGCGCTGATTGCCCCGCAAGGCGGCTTGACGGTGCAGGATCGGCGCGACCTTTGTGCCGGGTTTCAGGCCGCCGTCGCCGATGTGCTTGCCGAAAAAACCGCACGCGCTCTGGCGGTGTATCTGGCGTCTGAACCTGCCATTCCGGCCTTTGCCGTCGCGGGCGGAGTTGCGGCAAATCAGGCCATTCGCGCAAGGTTAGAGACTGTTTGTGCCGCCCATGGCACCCGGTTTCTGGCCCCGCCGCTGCGTCTATGCACCGACAACGCGGCAATGATCGCTTGGGCAGGGATCGAGCGGTATCAACTCGGCCTGACGGCCAGCGCTGACCTGATTGCCCGTCCGCGCTGGCCGCTGGACGCAACCGCCCCCGCGATGATCGGGTCT
Source organism: uncultured Alphaproteobacteria bacterium (assembly GCA_963772935.1). Classification (GTDB taxonomy): domain Bacteria; phylum Pseudomonadota; class Alphaproteobacteria; order Rhodobacterales; family Rhodobacteraceae; genus JANNNF01. Next base: position 90,421 of record CAVYZK010000007.1, read on the forward strand.
GGCAAAAAGGGGGCCAAGGCATGATCGGGGTGGTTGGGGCAGGCGCGTTTGGCACGGCTCTGGCGGTCGCCCTGGCGCGTGACGGGCGCGCGGTGCGGCTTTGGGCGCGCGATGCCGAACATGTTGCGCAGATGCGGGAAACCGGGCGGAATGAGGCGCGTTTGCCGGGGGTGGATTTGCCCCAGAACGTCTCTATCACGGCAGAAATTACCGATCTGACCGGGGCGCATGCGGTGCTGTTGTCTTTGCCGATGCAAGCCCTGCAGGGGTTTCTGGCCAGCCAGAGTACGCACCTGAACGGCCTGCCGCTGATCGCCTGCTGCAAGGGGCTGGACCTTGCCACCCTGCGCGGGCCGACGGCTGTGATCGCCCATGCCTGCCCGGATTCGCCCGCCGCCATCCTGACCGGCCCCAGTTTTGCCGCCGATATCGCGCGCGGATTGCCCACCGCCCTGACGCTGGCGGGCGGGGATGAGGCGCTGCAACACCTGCTGTCCACCCCGACCCTGCGCCTCTACCGCACCAGCGATGTGACCGGGGCGGAACTGGGGGGCGCGCTGAAAAACGTCATCGCCATTGCGGCAGGCATCGTGATCGGGGCGGGTCTGGGCGAATCTGCCCGCGCCGCGCTGATGACGCGGGGATACGCCGAAATGGTGCGCTTTGGTCTGCGGCTTGGCGCGCGGGAACAAACCTTGGCGGGTCTGTCCGGCCTTGGCGATCTGGTGCTGACCTGCACCTCGGCCCAATCGCGCAACTTTGCCCATGGTCTGGCCTTGGGGCGTGGGGTTGCCCCCGCTGCGGCCACTGTCGAAGGGGTCGCCACCGCACAGGCCGTGGTGCAGCAGGCCATCCGTTTTGGCATGGTCACGTCGATGCCCGTTGCAGGGATGGTCGCCGCCGTTACAACGGGTAAGATCAGCGTCGAACAGGCAGTCCAAACCCTGATGTCCCGACCATTGAAAGAGGAATAGCCCATGCGCGTTGCCCTGATCTGCATCGACAAACCCGGTGCCCTGCAAATCCGCCTCGACACCCGCGCCGCCCATCTGGACCATATTCAGACCACGGGTGTGGTGGAAATGGCCGGGCCGTTTCTGGATGCGCAGGGGCAGATGTCGGGCAGCCTGATCATCCTGTCGGTGGATACGCTGGCACAGGCGCAGGTCTGGGCCGACGCCGACCCGTATGCGAAAGCCGGGTTGTTCCAGTCCGTCACCCTGACCGAATGGAAAAAGGTCATCGGATGAAGCACTGGCTGTTCAAATCCGAACCCGACACCTGGGGTTGGGATGATCAGGTCGCGCGCGGTGCTGCGGGCGAGGAATGGCACGGGGTGCGCAACTATCAGGCGCGCAACAACATGCGGGCGATGCAGGTCGGCGATCTGGGGTTTTTCTACCATTCCAACATCGGCAAGGCGGTCGTTGGCATTGTCGAGGTCAGCCAGACCAGCGCCCCCGACAGCACCACCGACGACCCTCGTTGGGATTGCGTGCATATCCGCGCGGTACGGCCGTTTTTGCGCCCGGTGACGCTGGAAGACTGCAAACAGCATCCGGGGTTGGCAAAGATGGCGCTTGTCACCACCTCGCGGCTGTCAGTGCAGCCGGTGACGCCCGAGGAATGGCAGATTGTTTGCGGCATGGGTGGGGTGGCACCTTAAACCCTTCGCAAATTGCCAAAACCATTGCATGATTGGCAAAAGGGAGGGGACTATGGAATTTCTGAACGTCATCGCCGCCGCTGCCGGGGCGTTTGCCTTCAGCGCGGTTTGGTATACTGCGATGTCCAGACACTGGATCAAGGCGGCCGGTATTCCGACCGATGCGCAAGGCCGGCCACAGGGCAACGGCAGCGCCGCGCCTTTTGTGATCGGCTTCATCGCGTTGGTTCTGGTCGCGGGCATGATGCGGCACATCTTTGCCAGCAGCGGGTTGACCACGCTGGGTGCCGGGGTGATCGGTGGGGCCGGGATCGGGGCCTTCATGATCACGCCTTGGGTCACGATGAACTACAGCTTTGCCGCCCGCGCACCTGCGCTGATGGTATTGGACGGCGTGAATGCGGTGGTCGGCTGCGCCGTCATGGGCGGCGTCCTGATGCTGTTCTGACCCGCAAACAAAATGGAGGGCCCCGCACCCCTACGGAACCCTCCATCCACCCCACGCGCTCCCCTAGCACCGCACGTGTTCTGAAAAGGTTCCGGGCGTACTGCCCTGCCTGAACTGGATACTCCGAATCGCTGGCCCCAAGCAAAGGCCTAGCGTCCGGCATTTAAGGCAAATGGTTCAGGCCTTGGGTTCGGGCAGCAGGAACCCGACCAGCCCTAGCAACGGCAGAAACGCGCAAATCTGATAGACCGCGACGATGCCCCAATAGTCGGCCAAGACCCCCAGCCCCGCCGCCCCGAAGGCCGCGATGCCAAAGGCCAGACCAAACAGCAGCCCCGCCACCATCCCCGTGCTTTGTGGCATCAGATCCTGCGCATAAACCACCATCGCCGGGAAGGCCGAGGCCAGTACCATCCCGGCCAAAGCGGCGGCGATGACGGACGGGACCAACGGCAGATAGGGCACGGCAATGGTCAGCGGCAGAATGCCAAGGATTGACCACAGGATCACCTGCCTGCGCCCGATCCTGTCGCCAATCGGGCCACCGATGATGGTGCCCGCCGCCACTGCGACCAGAAAGATGAACAGGCAGATTTGTGACTGGTTGGTCGTCAGGCCGAACTGCTCGATCAGGTAAAAGGTGTAGTAGCTGGAGAAGGATACCGAGTAGACGAACTTCGAAATCATCAGGATGATCAGTATGATCATACCAAAGCGCACCGTCGCGGAGGGCAGCGGTACAGACGACCGTGCGCGGGATTTGCGGGCAAGCGCGCGGCCAGCCCCGACCGCCGTGTACCAGCGCCCCACCCCCCACAGCAGCGCCATCCCGGCAATCGCCACGGCGGCAAACCATTCGATTGACACCTGCCCCCGCTGCATCACGACAAAAGCAGCCGCCAGCGGCCCCATGGCCGACCCGGCATTGCCGCCCACCTGAAACAACGATTGCGCAAAGCCGGGGCGCATGCCCGCGGCCAACCGCGCGATCCGCGATGCCTCGGGGTGGAAAATCGCCGACCCCAGCCCGATCAACGCCACCGCCAGCAGCACGACCTCGATCATCTGCGCATGTGCCAGCAAGATCAGCCCGGCACCCGTCGAGGCCATACCCATCGCCATCGCATAGGGCAGTGGCCGACGGTCGGTATAAAGGCCCACCAAAGGTTGCAGGATGGAAGCCGTACCCTGAAACACAAAGGTAATCAGCCCGATCTGCGAAAAGCTGAGCCCCAGATTGCTTTTCAACAGCGGATAGGCTGCCGGAATCAGTGACTGCATCAGATCATTCAGAAAATGCCCCAAAGCGACGGCAAAGATGATCGGAACCACCGTAGAATCGATGGTATTGGCGGTAGGCTGGGGATTGGCGGACATGGCAACCTTCGGTGCTGACAGCACGGCACCATGGCGCGGCTGTCATAGATTGGCAATGTCCGCCGGACGTTTTTGATCGGTCAGATCAGCCGTACACCGACTCTTTGCCGAAATGCTTGACCAGCATGTAATAGACGACCGCACGGTACTTGTTACGCTCTGACTTGCCATAGGTTTCGATGACAGCGTTAATCGCCTCCATCAGCTTGGGTCCGTCAGCAAGGCCCAGCTTCTTGATCAGGAAATTGTTTTTGACCGTTTCAAGCTCGTCCTTGCTGGAGCTTGAGACGGTCTGACTGTCGGCATTGTAGATCGCCGGGCCGCAACCAATAGTCACTTTGGTCAGCAACGCCATATCCGGCGTCATCTTGCACTTGGTTTTCAGATCATCCGCATATTGCGCGATCAACTCGTCTCTCTTGCTCATCCCTTGGTCCTCGTTCCCTGACTGTCCCTGAAACTGCCCCCGATTTACGGGCGGCAAAGCGAGGGGCAGCTTAGGGCAACCAAAACCATCGGCAAAGGGAAAATCCGGGATCCTTTCCCCGCCGCGCGGCCATTGGAGTTGATCCGGGGCCGCGCAGTTTTTGTTCCGTCAGTAGCGGTAATGATCCGCCTTGAACGGGCCTTCCACCGCCACGCCGATATAATCGGCCTGATCCTTGCGCAGCTCGGTCAGCTTTACGCCGATCTTTTTCAGATGCAGGCGGGCGACCTTTTCATCCAGCGCTTTTGGCAGGATATAGACGCCGGGCTGATAGTCGTCGCCCTTGGTCCACAGCTCGATCTGCGCCAGCACCTGGTTGGTAAAGCTGGCGCTCATCACGAAAGACGGGTGGCCTGTGGCGTTACCAAGGTTCAAGAGACGGCCTTCCGACAGCAGGATGATGCGGTTGCCCGAAGGCATCTCGATCATATCCACCTGTTCTTTGATGTTCGTCCATTTGTGGTTGCGCAGGCTGGCCACTTGAATTTCATTGTCGAAATGGCCGATGTTGCCGACGATGGCCATATCCTTCATCTCACGCATATGCTCGATGCGGATCACGTCGCGGTTGCCAGTGGTGGTGATGAAGATATCGGCAGCGCCAACCACATCCTCCAGCAGCACCACTTCAAACCCGTCCATCGCCGCCTGCAATGCGCAGATCGGGTCCACTTCAGTGACCTTCACACGGGCGCCAGCGCCTTGCAGAGACGCAGCCGAGCCTTTGCCAACATCGCCATAGCCGCAGACCACGGCAACCTTGCCAGCCATCATCGTATCGGTCGCGCGGCGGATCCCATCGACCAGCGATTCCTTGCAGCCATATTTGTTGTCGAACTTCGACTTGGTGACGCTGTCATTCACGTTGATCGCCGGGAAGGGCAGTTGGCCTTTCTTATGCAGATCGTACAAGCGATGCACGCCCGTCGTGGTTTCTTCCGACACGCCTTTAATCGCCGCCTTGGTTTTGGCGAACCAACCGGGGGACTGCTTCATCCGCTTCTGGATTTGCAGCTTGATGACTTCTTCTTCCTCAGACTGCGGCACGGCAAGCACATCTTCGCCCGCCTCCATCCGCGCGCCCAGCAACACATAGAGCGTGGCATCGCCGCCATCGTCGAGGATCATATTCGCGCCCTCGGGGAACATGAACGACCTGTCCAAGTAATCCCAATGCTCGGTAAGGGTCTGGCCTTTGATCGCAAACACCGGAATGCCCGCCGCCGCGATTGCCGCAGCAGCATGATCCTGCGTCGAGAAGATATTGCACGAGGCCCAACGCACATCGGCACCCAAAGCCACCAACGTCTCAATTAAAGCAGCGGTCTGGATCGTCATATGCAACGACCCCACGATGCGCGCGCCAGCCAAAGGTTTGGTCGTACCAAACTCTTCACGGCAGGCCATCAGCCCCGGCATTTCGGTTTCGGCGATAACCAGTTCCTTGCGGCCAAAATCGGCAAGGGCAATGTCTTTTACGATGTAGTCGGCCATGGCAATACGGCTCCTGTATGATGCTGGCGGCTGCATACCACCCCTAGGCCGGGTGGGCAACGCGGCAGGCAAAACAGGGACGTAATGGTTCAGCTGGAAATGGCGGCCGAGTCGAACACGCTGTCAAAGACATCTGCGGGGCTGCTGGCGGTTGTCCAACCGGTGCCCGAAGACACGATGCAAGACACGCCATCACCGCCGCGATGCACCATCGTCCAAGTGCCCATCAGGTCAGAGGACCACAGTTGCATCACCAGCCCTTCACCTTCGACGGCCTGTGCAACAGGCGTTTCGGCAAAGTCATGGGTCAGGGTCGCAGCCAACGCCTCATTGGATTGGCAGACTGGCTGGTCCATCGGTTCAGCACCATGGGCCAGTACGTCGTACACAGCCAGATCACCAGAAGACGCCGCCGCATAACTGACGATTTCCGGGGCGGGCAGGTCGGCGAAATACCGGTTCAGGTTTTCTGTGGCCACGGCGTAGACAGATGCGACGGCGGCAAGGGCGACGAATGGGATCGGGTTCATAGTAAAAACCTCCGTTTTTGCGACATGCCGTTTCTGAAACCTCAGCCGGCATCTTGTTTCGCTGCTCATCCAATAAACGTCTCAAGGTGCGAATCGGTTCCCAGCGGGATGTTCCGCAGGTTCACGCGGCAAATCCTTTGATATAACACCAGTGCAAGTTTACGCAGATCAGGGATCACCATGGCCAAACAACCCCGAGCCTGGCAGCGGATGTTGTCTGGCCGTCGTCTGGATTTGCTGGACCCGACTCCGGTGGATATCGAGGTCGAAGATATCGCGCATGGCCTTGCCTTTGTGGCGCGCTGGAATGGGCAGACGCGCGGCGACTGGCCCTATTCGGTAGCGGAACATTCGCTGCTGGTTGAACAGATATTCACGCGCATCAACCCCGATATCGCCGTCAGGTGGCAACTTGCGGCCTTGCTGCATGATGCGCCGGAATATGTCATCGGTGATATGATCAGCCCGGTGAAAGCCGCCATCGGGCCAGAGTATGGCGATCTGGACATACGGTTGACAGCGGCGATCCACATTCGCTTTGGCTTGCCTGCCGCATTGCCCGCGCCAATCAAGAAAGCCATCAAGGCCGCAGACAAACTGTCTGCCTGGATGGAAGCGATACAGATTGCGGGTTTTTCCGAAACCGAAGCTGACCGGCTATTTGGCAAACCAGCGACCGGTCTGTTGCGCGGTCTTGAGATCAGACTTCGTCCGCCCGCAATTGTGCGGGCGGATTACGTAGCACGCCATAGCGCACTGTTGGCAGAATATGGATGACTGGGCAGAGTAACTTGCCCCTCCACGTCAAACCCTTTGATATCGGCTCCCCCAAAGAACCGACCCCGATCACACGTCTGGTTCAGATTGCCAGATCTTCCGGCTTGTGCCCTGCTTTCAACGCCGCATCAAACCAGCGCGGTTTGCGGCCCCGACCAGACCATGTATCCGCCGCGTCTGCCGGATTGGCATATTTTGCCACCGCCGGAGAGCGTTTGCGCGGAACCACGGCACCGGTCAGTTCGGCCAGTGAAAAGCCCATTTCACGGGCTTTTTCTTCCAGCTCGGCGAGGGCTTCCTTGCGTTTGCGGTCTTCATAGCCGGCGATCTGCTTGGCAACCTGAGATTGCAAATCCTTCAGGTCTTTCAGCGAGAGAGTATTCAGATTCATGTCCACCTCGATATCCTTTCAAAATAGAAAGTCATCGCTTTTAGAACAGGAATTTCAATCTTGCAATGTAAGCTGCAATTACTTGGGGCTTCGCTTGGCAAGAATTCGCTGTAATGTGCGGCGGTGCATGCTCAGCCTGCGCGCCGTTTCTGATACGTTCCTGTCGCACATCTCATACACCCGCTGGATATGTTCCCAACGCACCCGGTCTGCCGACATCGGGTTTTCGGGCGGTGGCGGCAAAGCCTCACCTCGCGCCAGCAACGCATTGGTGACATCATTGGCATCGGCAGGTTTGGACAGGTAATCAATCGCGCCGATCTTTACCGCGGCCACGGCCGTGGCAATCGCGCCATAACCGGTCAACACCACGATGCGGCAATCGGGGCGACGGTCACGCAGGGTTTCCACCACGTCCAGCCCGTTGCCGTCCTCCAGCCGCAGATCGACGACCGCATAGGCAGGCGGACGGGCCAGGGCAATTGCCTTGCCCGCGGCCACACTTTCCGCCGTTTCAACCACAAAGCCACGCTTTTCCATTGCCTTGGCAAGACGCTTTACGAACGTCTCATCGTCGTCAACCAGCAAAAGGCTGCGGTCTGCGCCCAGTTCCGCCCCGATCTCGTCACCCATCACAGCCCCCAAGCGTCAATCTCAAGCAACCACATAGGCTTTAACCCCTATGCCGTCAATTTTACGACCCATCCCCTGCGGCCGTCACAAAGCAGGCAACACTGTCCGCCATCGCCTGTGGCGTGACATCGCGGTTGTAAAAATCCGCAAAGCCCCTGCCGGGCAGCATCAGGTAGGTGAAGGTCGAATGATCCATCAGATAGTCATCACCGGCCTGCTTTTTGAAGTAGGTCTTATAGGCCAGCGAGACAGCTTTTATCTGGTCCAGCGACCCGGTAAGTCCGATCATTTTTGGGTGAATGTTGCCGGTGTAATCGGCCAGCACCTGCGGCGTATCCCGTTCAGGGTCGATGGTAATCAAAACCGGCTGCACATCCAGACCGATTTTATCAAGAATATCGACCGCCTCGGCATTGCGGGTACTGTCGATGGGGCAAACGTCCGGGCAATAGGTATAACCGAAATAGACAAGCGACGGTTTTGTCAAAACTTGCTGGTCCGTCACGGTGGCCCCGGCTTCGTCCACCAGGGTAAAGGCACCACCGATATCGCCGCCGCCCACCTGCCCGCCCCGGCATTGGGCGAACACATCGTCTGACCGCTGGCTATAGACAAACCACGCGGACCCGCCCAGCAAGGCCGCAACCACACCTGCCGCTATCCCGGCATACAGCCTTGTCATCTTGCACCTCATCGTCTGATACTTCTGGCGGCAGTGATCTTCCAAGACACCGCACTTCGCAATGGGTCACTTTGCCCACCAAGGACACCAGATGCCCGACACACCCTTCGGCCTGATTTCGCGCGATACCCGCAGCGACTGGGTGCGCCTTCGCACGCTGATCATGCTGCGCTGGATGGCGATTGTCGGTCAACTTGCCGCGATCATCGTGGCCGACCGTATCTATGCGCTGCAACTGCCGTTGGGTCTTTGCTACATGGCCGTCGGCGCGTCTATCATTGCCAACCTGATTTCGATCTTTGTCTTCCCGGAAAACAAGCGCCTGTCCGAGGCAGAGGCCTTGCTGACCCTGCTGTTCGATCTGTCGCAACTGTCGTTCCTGATCTTTCTGACCGGCGGGCTGACCAACCCCTTTGCTCTGCTCATCCTTGCGCCCGTCACCATTTCTGCCTCAGCACTCGAACTGCGCACGACGGTCTTGTTGGGCATAGCTGCAATCTCGCTGATCACGCTGACTTCGTTCATCAACGTGCCCCTGCGGTTTGAAGACGGCTCTGTTCTGGGTGTTCCGGCGATTTTCGAGTTTGGCTATCTGTTGGCAATCGTCATCGGCATCCTGTTTCTGGGTCTCTATTCCCGCAAGGTGGCGACCGAAATCAGGTCTATGTCGGACGCTCTGTTGGCCACCCAGATGGCCCTTGCCCGCGAACAGAAGCTGACCGATCTGGGCGGGGTGGTCGCCGCCGCAGCGCATGAGTTGGGCACGCCTCTGGCAACGATAAAGCTGGTCAGCTCGGAACTGATGGATGAACTGGCAGACCGGCCCGACCTGCTGGCCGACGCCGTGCTGATCCGCGAACAGGCCGACCGCTGCCGGGATATCCTGCACAGTATGGGTCGTGCGGGTAAGGACGATCTGCTGATGCGGCAGGCCCCGCTGGAAACTGTGTTGCGTGAGGCCGCCGAACCTCACATCTCACGCGGCAAGAGGGTGGAGTTTTCGCTGCCCGAAGCCCCCCAACCTGCCATTCTGCGCCGCCCCGAAGTGATCCACGGCCTGCGCAACCTCATTCAGAATGCGGTGGATTTTGCCCATAGCGCGGTCTGGATCGAGGGCGAATGGACAGATCGCACCCTGACCATCCGCATCATTGATGACGGCACCGGCTACCCACCCCATGTGATTGGCCGGATCGGAGACCCCTTTGTGCGGGCCCGCCAGTCGGAACAAGACCTTGCCCTGCGGCCTGACTATGAAGGTATGGGTCTGGGTCTGTTCATAGCCAAGACCCTGCTGGAACGGTCCGGTGCCGATCTGACCTTTGCCAACGCGTCAGACCCGTTCCTTACGCCGGAAGAACGCCCGGAACGGTCGGGTGCGGTGGTCGAGGTGATCTGGCCACTGGCAAAAATCGTTGTTCCGCCAGCGGGGCCTCTGGGCCAGAACAGCCGGTTCGATCCTTAGCCGCTGTCCACAATTCATTTTATCCTGCATACCGCGCAGGATTTAACCCGGCGTTAACTTTGTCGCGCCTAAGTGGTATCCTGCAACCCACGGGATAGCACATGCTGTTTGATTGGATCTCGGCTATCGGACTGGTACTTACAGCGGCGCTTTCAGCCTGTATCGGCCTGTTTTTGCTCGCCAGCCTGCACAGGCGGGCCGATGATCCGCGCCCTGACAGCATCTTTGCCGCGCAAGGGATCGGCACCCAGTTTCTGTTTGACGGCGATGTGCTGGTGGATGCCACCCCAACCGCGCGTTCGATGATCGCGCAAAACCCGTTGCGCGGCGGGCCGTGGCTGCGCCTGATGGCGCGGCTTGGCCCCCGCTTTCCCGATCTGGAAACCCGTGTGCTGACCCTTGCGCAGGATGGACAGTTCACGCTGGCTGCCGAAGGCGACGGCACGACGCTGCTGCTGCGCGGTGAAATGGTCGGCGGCTTGACCCGCCTGACCCTGATCGACCCCGATACAGACACAACCCGCCCGGGACCGGATACCGCCGCCCTGCTGTCGCTGAACGATGAATTGGCGACACTGCGCCTGATCGTCAGCAATGCGCCGGTTCTGATCTGGCGCGAACGGGCGGATGGCGAGGTTGTCTGGGCCAACGCAGCTTATCTGTCACGCGCAACCGACCGTCTGTTGCCCGGTCAGGAACTGACCTGGCCGCTGCCCCGCATGTTTGACCGTACCGCCAGCACCCAGGGTGTCAGCGGCCAACGGCAACGGCTCGATATACCGGATGGCTTGCAATGGTATGATCTGATGGGGGTGGCTGATGGCAACGGGCGCATGGTCTTTGCCCTGCCTGCCGATGCGACGGTACTGGCCGAGTCGTCCTTGCGTGAATTCATGCAAACCCTGACCAAAACCTTTGCCCACCTGCCCATCGGACTTGCGATCTTTGACCGCAATCGCCAGCTGCAACTGTTCAACCCCGCTTTGCTGGACCTGACCTCCCTGCCCCCAGATTTCCTGTCGGCCCGCCCCACCCTGATGTCGGTGCTGGATGCGATGCGCGACCGTGCGATGATCCCGGAGCCTAAGGATTACCGCTCATGGCGCAAACAGATGATGGATCTGGAACAGGCGGCATCCTCTGGCCTGTATGAAGATACGTGGAGCCTGCCGGGCGGGCAGACCTACCGCGTCATTGGCAGGCCACACCCCAACGGCGCGCTGGCCCTGATGTTTGAGGATATCTCGACCGAGATGTCACGCACCCGCCGCTACCGCGCCGATCTGGAACTGGGGCAATCGGTGTTTGACGCGCTGGAGGAAGGCATTGCAGTGTTTTCGCAATCCGGCAATCTGGTGATGACCAACGCCGCCTATTGTCGGTTGTGGCAACACCATCCGGCGGAACTGCTGTCGGATGCTGGCATCCGGTCGCTGAACCGCTGGTGGCGCGACCATTCCGCCCCCAGCCTGCTGTGGGATGATGCCGAAAGCTTTGTCTTCACCCTTGGTGACCGCGATCCATGGGAAGGCGAAATACGCCTGCCCGATGGCCGCTTGATCCTGTGTCGCTTTGCTGGTCTGGCGGGTGGCGCGACATTGGTGTCGTTTCGCCCCACCCGCGCAGACAGTGCCAGCCTTGGGTTTGTCCCGGGCCTCGACCGCCTGACCGCCTGACCCAGTTACAGGTCGGACGGCAACAGGTCTGCCGGAAGGTTCTGATAGCTGACAGGCCGCAACCAGCGCCGGATTGCCATCGTGCCCACCGAGGTCGCGCCAAAGTTGGTGGACGCCGGATAGGGCCCGCCATGCACCATGGCCTCGGAAACCTCGACCCCGGTCGGAAAGCCATTCGCCAAAATGCGCCCGGCCTTGCGGTCCAGCACGGGCAGCAATTGGCGAGCGGCATCTGTATCGGCGGCATCCAGGTGCAATGTGCAGGTCAACTGCCCCTCCATGGCCTTCGCCAAAGCGATCATCTGATCCAGATCTCGCACCGTGACGACTATGGCAAGCGGGCCAAACACCTCATGCGACAGCGCCGGATTGGCCAGATAGTCATCGCCCGAAACCCGGAACAGCGCAGGCGTGGCGGTGCGGCCGACACTGTCCGAGGTGACAAGCGTGTCAACGCCACCCTCCCCTGCAATCCGATCACGCTCCTTGCTGTATGCCGCCGCAATTCCATCGGTCAGCATGGTCTGCGCGCCCATCGGGGCCAGTGCGGCCTGCGCCGCCGCCACAAACGCCTCTGCCTCTGGTCCCGCGACCACCACCGCAATCCCCGGATTGGTACAGAACTGCCCCGCCCCCATGGTCAGCGACCCCGCCCAACCGGCGGCAATCGCAGCGCCGCGGGCAGCAACCGCATGGGGCAGCAGGAACATCGGGTTCACCGACCCCAACTCGCCATAAAACGGCACTGGATTTGGCCTCTGCGCGCACAGATCAAACAGCGCCCGACCGCCCGCCAAGCTGCCGGTAAAGCCCACCGCCGTGATCAGCGGATGCTGCACCAACGCCTCACCCACAGCGCGACCATCACCCTGCACCAGACTGAACACGCCCGGATGGACGCCACAGGCAGCAATCGCCGCCGCAATTGCTTGGGCAATAATCTCACCCGTGCCCGGATGCGCCGGATGGCCCTTGACCACAACCGGACAGCCCGCCGCCAAAGCCGAGGCGGTATCGCCCCCCGCAGTTGAGAACGCCAACGGAAAATTTGACGCGCCAAACACTGCAACAGGCCCGACGGCCCGCTGCATCAGGCGAATTTCCGGGCGGGGCATCGGGGTGCGGTCGGGCAGGGCCACATCCACCCGCTGATCCAGAAAATCGACCTTGCGGATATGGTTCGCGAACAGCCGCAACTGGCCCGTGGTGCGGCCACGCTCCCCCTCCAGCCGGGCGGTCGGCAACCCGGTTTCTGCTGTGCCAATGGCGGTGATCTCTGGGCCACGGGCCTCAATCTCATCGGCGATACGGTCCAGAAAGGCCGCGCGATCCGTGCGCGACAGGGCAGAATAGGACCAGAACGCGTCTTCCGCGGCCTCGCACGCCGCATCCACATCGGCCGCCGTGCCGACCGAGACGGCCAACGCATCGCCTGTGGCGGGGGAGGATAGAAAGGTTTGCGCACCCTGCACCCAGGCGCCCGCTATCAGATGTTTACCGGTCAACATCACATATCCTTTTCGCTATATATGGACGGCGTTTATGCTTGTCTTTGGCATTACAGCGCGGGAACGGCCTGTCCAGCCCCCATGCACCGACCGCCGCACTTTATCCCACGCGCAAGGACGATCACATTCCCGTCAGCCGAGTAATGGCCCCGACGTCCAGCCCGAACTGCCCGGGGTGAGTTGTAACCAAAGGACTGCGCCATGATCCGATACATCGCCCTTGCCATGCTACTTGTCCCCGTTTCAGGGGCGGCTTTTGCTGGCGACCAATATGTAGATAAGACCGGATTTGCCGTATCGGGCTATGATGTGGTCTCATATTTCAACCTGCACCAAGCGGGCGTCGGCCATACCCAGCCCGCCCCGGCATCGGGCAAGGCCAGTATCACCGCCGATTACAATGGCGCGACCTTTGCCTTTGCGACCACCGCCAACCGCGATGCCTTTACTGCCAATCCCGCCGCCTATGCCCCGCAGTATGACGGGCATTGCGCCTATGGCGTTGCAAAGGGTGGCAAAGTGCCGGGCAACCCGACGCTGTGGCGGATCGTTGATGGCAAACTGTATCTGAACATCACCAAAAATGTAGTCGGATTTTGGGAAGAAGACATTCCCGGCAACCTGCAAAAATCGACGGAAAACTGGGGTGGGTTGGAGCCTGAAGCCGCCTCACATGACAAGATCCCCAACTTTACTTCGGCAGCCCCGGTTGCGAATTAGGGCCGTTGCGGCCACCATAGACCCAGATGAAACAGAAGCCTCGGGCCCGCGCCCACGGGCCGGAGGCTGACCTTGACCACACTTACAACGACCGGAGCCGATGTCATCGGTCAAGCCCTTGCCCGTGCCGGGGCCACTCATGCTTTTGGCATTCCGGGGGGTGAAGTTCTGGCGCTGATGCAGGGGTTGGACAGTGCAGGCGTGCGGTTTGTGCTGGTCAAACACGAAAACAGCGGCGGCTTTTTTGCCGAAGGGCACTGGCATGCGACAGGCGCTTTGCCGGTGCTGATCGCGACCCTTGGGCCGGGGGTGGCCAATGCAGTGAACGTGGTGGCAAACGCCATGCAAGACCGGGTGCCGCTGATCTTTCTGACCGGCTGTGTCGATGCAGCCGAAGCCGAAACCTATACACATCAGGTGTTTGACCATCAGGCGATGCTGCGCCCCGTGGTCAAGGCATCGCTGCGGGCAAGTGCCGGAGCCGTTGGGGCGGTGATGGCAAAGGCGATTGCGATTGCCACGTCGGGCCAGCCCGGCCCCGTGCATATCGATGTCCCGATTTCAGTCGCCGAAGGGTTGGAGGTTGACCCCGGCCTGTCCGTTCCCACCGCCCAACCCGGTCTGCCGCCTGCCACCCTTCTGGCATCGGCGCGGGCCGTGTTGGCTGCGGCCACCCGCCCCTTGGCGATTGCGGGCGTGGATGCGGTGAACGAAGGTGCTGGACCTGCGATTGCGGCCTTTTGCATCGCGCATGACATTCCCCTGATCACCACCTACAAAGGCAAGGGCCTGCTAGCCGAGGATCACGCCTTGTGCCTTGGCGGTGCCGGCCTGTCGCCCAAGGCCGACAAAGTTCTGATGCCGCTGATCGCGCAGGCGGATGCCATCTTGCTGCTGGGCTACGACCCGATTGAGATGCGCATCGGCTGGCGCAACCCATGGCGCGCGGATCAGCCGGTGGTCGAGATTGCGCCCGTGCTGCGCACCCATGGCATGCATCGGGTGGACCATGCGCTGTGCGGCAATCTGGCAGAAACGCTTGCGGCCCTGCACCACGACGCCCCACCGCGCTGGTCGGTGGCACCACAGCGCGCGGCGTTGAAAGCCGCGTTCACGGGGCCGGATCACTGGGGGCCGCACGCCGTGTTCCGCACTCTGCGCCAAGAACTGCCCCCCGAAACCATCGCCACTGCAGATTCTGGCGCACACCGGATTCTTGTCAGCCAGATGTGGGATTGCCCCGCCCCCCGCCTGATGCTTCAATCGTCCGCCCTGTGTACGATGGCCTGCGCGGTGCCTCTTGCGGCGGGCGCAAAGCTGGGTCGGCCTGATGTGCCGGTGGTGGCCTTCGTCGGTGATGCGGGGCTGGAGATGGGGGCGGGCGAGCTTGCCACCCTGCGTGACCTGCGCCTGCCACTTATCATCTGCGTCTTGGTGGACGAAAGCCTGACCTTGATCGAGATGAAACAGCGGGGCAGCCAGCGCCCCAACCTTGGTGTCGATTTTGGCGGCACCGACTTTCCCGCCCTTGCGCAGGCGTTTGGCGGTCATGGCGTCTGGGTCGATGATGTTGCAACCCTGCGGACTGAAATCGCCGCAGCACTGCCGCGGCCGCAGTTCACTGTGATTGCCGCGCGGATTGGCCGCCGTTCGTATGACGGGGCATTTTAGGGCATTTATCCTCACATCGCTGTGAAAGAGATGAAATGTCCCCTGTTTGCGTAACGAAGACAGGTGCCTGTGCGAACCTGACTGCATAGACAATCGACCCCAGGCCTTGCAAAGGAACCGCCCATGTCGCTGCCCGAAGATCTGAGCGGACTGCCAACTTCGTTGCCCCCCCACCTGATCGGGGGTTGGAACCGGGTGATCCGGGGCATCCTGTCACATGCCGCATCGACCGGGCCGGACCTGAATGCTGTGCTGGCCGCCGCACCGGATTTTGCCTTGGGGCAGGCGATCCGAGGGGTGTCTTGCCTGCTGCTGGGCCGGGCCGAAATGGTCGTTGTGGCGGCAGAGGCTCATCAGGAAGCATTGGCCGCCACCCCCGGTAGCCCGCGTGAACAGGCCTTTGTGCTGGCCTTGGGCGATTGGCTGAACGGCCACCCATCGCGTGCGGCGGGGCGGATCGAAGGGGTGATGAAGGACCACCCGCAAGACGCGCTGGCGATGAAGATGGTGCAGGCGATTCACTTCGTCATGGGCCGCCCCGATCTGATGCGCCGGTCGGTCGAAGGCGTTCTGGGGAAATGGGCCGATCATCCTGCGCAAGGCTATCTGATGGGGTGCCATGCCTTCACGCTGGAAGAAACCGGTGATTATGCCGCTGCCGAACGCATTGGCCGCGCGGGGGTGGACCTTGCCCCCGACGACGCCTGGGGCCTGCACGCCGTGGCGCATGTGCATGACATGACGGCGCGCGCCGCCGATGGGCTCGCATGGCTGGAGGGGCGCGAGGCATCCTGGGCGCATTGCAACAATTTCCGCTTTCACGTCTGGTGGCACCGGGCGCTGATGCACCTTGACCTGCAAAACTACGATGCCGCCCTTGCGATCTATGACGCCGACATCCGCGCTGACAAAACCGATGACTACCGCGACATCGCCAACGCGGCATCCTTGCTGTCGCGGTTGGAGATGGAGGGCGTAAACGTCGGCACCCGCTGGGATGAACTGGCCGATCTGTCAGAGAATCGCGCAACCGATGGTTGCCTTGCCTTTGCCGACCTGCATTACCTGCTGGCTCTGTGCGGCGGGGACCGCGATGCTGCGGCTGCGCGGTTGATCGGCAGAATGTCGCGCACGCAGCATAACGCAGGCGAAGCCGCCCGCATCATTGCGAAACCCGGTTTACACCTTGCGCAAGGGCTGCAAGCCTTTGCTTCTGGTGAATATTCCGTCGCATGGCTGCATCTGCGCGAAGCCCGCCCGGATTTTCAGCTTATCGGCGGCAGTCACGCGCAACGTGATGTGTTTGCACGAATAACTATTGAGGCCGCGTTGCGGGGTGGGTACACCGACACGGCTCGCAGATTGCTGCAAGAGCGAACGTCTTTACGCGGGAATTGCGAAGATGGCTATACAGCCCGTCGCATGGCCCTGATCGACGCCGCTCATGCGCAGGCTGTCTAAAGGCGCCCCATGTGTGTTCTTAAAGGCCCAGCAGATCATGACCCCCGCCACGCCGCCCAAGTTCCGCGATCCCCGTCTCGATTTCTTTCGGGGCCTTGGCATGTTCATCATCCTGATGGCGCATATCACCGATAACCCGTGGACCCTGTGGATTCCGGCGCGGTTCGGGTTTTCTGACGCGACCGAGATTTTTGTGTTCTGTTCCGGCATGGCCTCGGCGCTGGCGTTTGGTGCGTTGTTTGCGCGGGCGGGCTGGCTGATGGGCACGCTGCGGATTTTGCACCGGATGTGGCAGGTGTATTGGGTGCATATCGGCGTGTTCCTCGTGACGCTCATGCTCATGCTGGCGATGAACGAGTCTGGTTATTTTGACCGGGATGAGGTGATGGCGCTGAACCTGATGCCCTTCCTGCGGATGCCGGAAAACGTCATCGGGTTGCTGACGCTGACCTATGTGCCGAATTATTTCGACATTCTGCCGATGTATATCGTGATCCTTGCGATGATCCCGGTGGTGATGGCCTTGGCCAAGATTGACACCCGGCTGGTGCTGCTGGTCAGTCTGGTCTTGTGGGTGGCATCGTCGTTGAAGGGCGTCAGCCTTCCGGCCGAATATTGGTTCTGGCCAGCCTCTACCCGGCAGTGGTTCTTTGACCCGTTCGCATGGCAGTTGGTGTTCTTCACCGGCTTTGCCTTCATGTCGGGCTGGCTGCCCGTGCCGCCGGTATCGCCTGCCTTGGTCGTATTGGCGGGGGGTGTGGTGATCCTGTCAGTGCCGTTTGCGTGGCATGAATCTATCGGGGCCTTTGCGTGGATACGCGAATGGCGGCAGGAATGGTCGGTTCTGTATGACAAATCCGGCTTTGGCATCCTGCGTTTTGTGCATTTCCTGAGCCTTGCCTACCTTGCATGGGTTGCTGTTGGCCCGCGCGGCGAACGGCTGTCGCGCGGCACAATGCGGGTCAAGATTGTGACCGTGTTCCGCCGCGTCGGCCAGCAATCGCTGGCGGTGTTTGCCGCGTCGATGATCATGGCCCGGGTGCTTGGCGCGTTCATGGAACAGGCCGGACGTGGGCCATTGGTGGTGATCGCGGTCAATTTGCTGGGCTTTGCGATCATCATCGCTGTTGCGTATGGGGTGGCTTATATCAAACGCCAACCGTGGAAAGACGCCAGGCCCTTCCCGCGCGGTGAGGCAACCGTTGCCACGACCAAACCTGTAACTCTGACCAATGGGGTGCAGGCATGACCGATCCGATGATGAACCGCCGCGACGCCATGTCCGTGCTGGCAGGCCTTGCCGCCTTGGGCTTTGCTCCGGCATTGGCCGAAGTGCCCGAACGCGTGGGCCTGACGCTTGGCAGTGGCACCGCGTTTGATGCGGGCATCGTGGCCGCCAAGGCGCAGGCACTCGCCGCCGCTCCCTACGCTGCCCCTCCGCCTGTGGCGCAGGATTGGCTGGACCTGACCTATGACCAATATCGCGAGATCTGGTTTGACACCCGTCATTCGCTGTACCGCGATACGGATGGCGCGGTGCAGGCAGAATTCTTTCCAGCTGGGCTGTTCTTCAATTCCAAGATCGCCATCAACGCCGTCACCAACGGCACGGCCCGCCCGGTGATGTTCGAGATGCGGGTGTTTGACACCACCGACCGCTTCCCCAAACTGGCCGAAAGCGGCAATGGCTTTTCCGGGTTCCGCCTGCTGGGAGAGTTGGAGGCGGCTGGCCAGTTTCAGGAATACGCGGTGTTTCAGGGCGCAAGCTATTTCCGCGCCATCGCCAAGGGTCAGTATTACGGGTTGTCGGCGCGCGGTCTTGCACTGAACACAGCGTCGGGTGGCCCCGAAGAGTTTCCGGTGTTCCGCGAATTCTGGATCGAGGCCGCCGAACCGGGCGCCCCGACCGCCGTCATTCATGCGCTGATGGACAGCCCGAGCGTGGCCGGGGCCTACAAATTCACCATCACCAAGGGCGAAACCACCCTGATCGACGTGCAGGCCAAGGTTTATCCGCGTGTGGTGCTGGATCAGGTCGGCATTGCGACGGGCACCTCGATGTTCCTGTTCAACGACATGAACCGCACCAAGTTTGATGACTTCCGCGAGGCCGTGCATGACAGCGACGGTTTGCTGATACTGAACGGTGCCGGGGAATCGCTGTGGCGCCCGCTGACCAACCCGGCGGCGCTGGAGGTCAGCACCTTTGCCGACACCGCCCCCCGCGGCTTTGGCCTGATGCAGCGCGCGCGCGGCACCAACGAATATAACGATCTGGTCGCCCATTATGAACGCCGCCCGTCCCTGTGGGTTGAGCCAGTCGGCGACTGGGGCACGGGTGCCGTTCTGTTGGTGGAAATTCCGACCGACAAGGAAATCAACGACAACATCATCGCCTTCTGGCGACCGACTGAACCGCTGGCGGCGGGCGTGATGCACGAATTTGATTATCGCCTGCACTGGTGCGCCATGGGCCCCGCTGAAGGCAGTGTGGCCCGCGTGATCGCCAGCCGCACCGGCGCGCGCGTGTTTGAAGAAGGCCGTATCTTCACCATTGATTTCGAACCCCACCCCGCGCTTGGCGATGACCCGACACAGATCGAGGTCCGCACCTACGCAAGCTCGGGCGAGGTGATGAACCCGCTTTTGCAATCCAATCCGGGAACCGGCGGCGTGCGGCTGGACGTGACCCTGCGCGGCAACACTGACCGTGCGACCGAGTTGCGCGCAGAGTTGTGGCGCGGCGGGGTGCGCGTGTCTGAGGTCTGGCTTTATCGTTGGGTGATCACAGAATGACGATCTTTCATCGCTTTCCCTTGGCGCGTGCAGGCAAAACCGCTTTGCCCGACGCAACAGAGCCTGTCCCCCAACCGCAGGGCGACACTGCCCTTACGATGCCGAACCAACGGTTTGATGCAGCCTTCCGCGACCCGGCCGCCACCCGCGCGTTGCATCTTTCCCCCGCCGTCGCGCTGTCGCGTCTGCTGTGCCTTGGGCTGCCGCTTGCGGCGAGCGTGACATTGGGCTGGGCGTCGTTTGAATGGTTCACCGCCGATGATCAACTGACGCTGGTTGAAGGCAGTCTGGTTCTTGCCACCGCCTTTGCCTATTTCTGGATGCTGCTGTCGGTGATGTCGGCCCTGCTGGGTTTGTTGTGGCGGCCCCACCCGATTGCCAAGCCCTTGTCCGGCGTCGATTGCGCGATCCTGTTGCCGATGTATGGCGAGGCTCCGACCCAGACGATTGGTGAGGCTGTCCGCCTGCTGCGTGGCCTTAGCCTGACCGACACCGCGCATAGGTTCAGCCTGCATGTGCTGTCTGATACCCGCGATGCGGCGGCGGTTTCGGCGGAAAATGCCGTGGTGCGGCTGGCGCAAAGCCAGAACCCTTACCTCGCCATCCAGTACCGCAACCGCGCCGACAACGCCGATTACAAAACCGGCAACCTGCGCGAATGGGTCACCCGCACGGGCGGGGCCTATGAGGCCATGCTGGTGCTGGACGCCGATTCCGTGATGTCGCCCGCCGCCGTGCTGGCGCTGACCGATACGCTGGCCTCGGACGGCAGCCTTGGTCTGGTGCAAAGCATCCCCCGTGTGTTGCCGGGCGAAACCCTGTGGCAGCGGATGCAATCCTTCGCCAGCCAGGTCTACGGCGTCAACCTCGCGCGCGGCTTTACCCTGTGGACCGGCACCGAAGGCAACTTCATGGGCCACAACGCCGTGCTGCGCACCCGTGCCTTTGCGGCCTGTGCAGGCCTGCCGCATCTGCCGGGGCGCAGGCCCTTGGGCGGCTGCATCCTCAGCCATGATTTCGTCGAGGCGGCCTTGCTGCGCCGCGCGGGTTGGGGCGTGAAGATGCTGCCCGAGGCGGCTGACAGCTTTGAAGACACCCCCGCCACCCTGATCGGCTATATCCGCCGCGACCGGCGCTGGTGCCAAGGCAACATGCAGCATCTGCGGCTGCTGACCATGCCGGGCATGCACCCATTGTCGCGGTTTCACCTGTTTCAGGGCGCGATGGCCTATCTTGCCTCGGTCTGGTGGCTGTTCTTGCTGGGGCTATGGGCGGTGTTGGGCGATGGTGAGGCAATCCGCTACTTCTCCCCCACCAACGGGCTATTCCCGATCTGGCCGGATCAGCCGCTGGTGACACCGGTTGCGATGGCGGGTCTGGTGGCGGCGATGTTGCTGGGGCCAAAGCTGATCGGGATTGCGGCCTATATCCGCGACGGCAATCTGCCCGCTGGCCGCGCCTTGCCCTTTGCGGCGACCGTGTTGGCAGAAATGGTCCTGTCGATGCTGATGGCACCCATGCTGATGGTGCATCAGGTGCGGGCGGTAACGCGCACTTGGGCCGGGTTCGACGGTGGCTGGGCCCCGCATGAGTCCGGTCGCCCCAGCCTGAACACCCTGCTGCGATTTCACGCGACGGAAACCGGATTGGGCGTTGTGCTGACAACGCTGGCCTTGGCGGGGATCATCACGCCATGGCTGCTGCCGGTGGCGCTGTGCCTGTGTCTGGCCGTGCCGTTGGCTGCGCTGGTGTCTTGTGATGCGCAACATCTGCCGCTGTTTTCCGCGCGGGCTGCCGCGTGAAGCTGGCGGGCCTGCTGATCTTGATTGCAGGCCCCGCCACCGCAGGATGCGGGGCGCAGGATGCGGCCTGCGAAATTCCTGCCGGCAGCTATCATATTGAAGTGCCGGCCAGTGGCACCGACTTTCCCGCCGTGATGTTCCTGCATGGTTGGGGCGGGTCGGGCAGCGGCACGATGAGCAACCGGGGCATGGTCGATACCATCCTTGCGCGCGGCTATGCTGTAATTGCACCTGACGGACAGTTGCGCGAGTCTGGCGAAGGCCGCACTTGGGACTTCTACCCCGACGGTACTGCCAAACGTGATGAGGCTGCGTTTCTGACAGCGATTGCCGCCGATGCCACCGCCCGGTTTCATCTTGACCGCGACCGTATCTTGCTGGCGGGATTTTCCATCGGGGGGTCGATGACCAGCTATGTCGCCTGCGCCGACCCCACCGCCTTTGCGGCCTTTGCCCCTGTAGCGGGCAGTTTTTGGCGACCACACCCCACTGCCTGCGCTGGCCCAGTGCGCCTGCTGCACACCCATGGCTGGACCGATACGACGGTGCCACTGGAAGGCCGGATGATCGGCGACTACCGGCAACAAGGTGACGTGTTTGCCGCGATGGAAATCTGGCGCGCAACCAATGGCTGCGCCAATCAAGACCCTGACAGTTTTGGTGACACTGGTACCTTCTGGCTGCGCAGATGGACAACCTGCAACCCCGGTTCGGCCTTGGAATTTGCTCTGCATCAAGGTTCGCACGGGGTGCCGAAAGGCTGGGCAACGCTTGCGCTGGACTGGTTTGAAACCCTACCAGCGCAACAGCCGTGACCCGATCAGCGCAGATACGGCCGACACCGCCAGTATCCCCAACCCATACCACGTGACGTAAAACAGCGGGCTATCCTCGGTGCAGTGCAGCGCATAGATCGCGGCACCTGCCCCACCCCCCGCCAACCCTGCCAATGCCCCGGCCAAGACAGGCCGCGTCACGGCCCCGCGCCGCAATGTCGCCAGCACCGCGGCAACCGGCAAAGCCGAAATTATCGGCACCGTCACCAGACAGGGCACCATCGTCTTGCCAAACAGTGCCATCTCGCGCGCGCCAACGGGCAGTGAGATAAAGGCCCAAGCCACCACCGCAACGGCCAGCCCCGCAACCACCGCCAAAGGCCAAAGCCGTGCCCTGCCCTCGGGCCGCGCCAGCGTCAGACACAGACGCAATGCCACAAAACACAACGCCAGCGTCAGCACATGGCGCAGCGCGGACACTGGCGAGATCAAAGCGGCCAACGCATCGGGCCGGAACCCCAGCACCGCGTCGATGCCCACCAGCCCGATCACCACAGCCGGGATCAACCCAAATGCCAGCGTTGCCGTCAATGGCCTCGCGACGGCGGTATCCGCCGCCAGACTACGGATCAGGTCATCCGTTTTCATTCGATATACCTCTGCCGCAGCGCGGCCAGTTGTTTCAGCGCCCGGTGCAAAGCCACCCGCACAGCACCTTCGTTCATTCCCAGATCCTGCCCAGTTTCCGATATACTGGCCCCGTCCAGCCCCACTTTGCGTACAATTGCCTGCGCGCGCGGGTCCAGCATCGCAATCATCTTTTGCATATCGGCCGCATCGGTCGGGTCCGGACCGGGGGCGGCGGCCAGATTGTCTTCAAAATCCTCTATCGGCAGGTCAATCCGCGTGCCCCGCGCCCGAAACGCATCGACAACCTTGTAGCGCGCGATGGCATACATCCATGGCCGCAAGGGCGCATCACTGCGCCACGTATGCCGTTTCAGATGGATGGCCAACAAGATATCCTGCACAACGTCCTCGCATATGGCGTCGCCAAGGACGCGCCCTTTGGTTCTTACAATGCCCCGCAGCACAGGCGTTATCGCCCGCAGAAACTGGGCATAGGCCCGGGCATCGCCTGCGTTCGCCGCGCGCAGCAGCATCGCCCATGGATCAGACGCTTCCGTCATCTCTGCCTTTCAGTTCGCAGCCGGTCTGGCTGTTGTTACACTGCCAACCGCCCATTCCGACCAAAGACCCCGTGTGAACACCAAGTTGTGAGCAACGGCAATCCCCGCGACAGCGCGGCAGGTTTGTCCTTTGCAGTCAGTGTAGCCGCCAGATACAAAGGCCCATGGTTCACGACACGCCCCTGACCCTGCATCTTGCAACCGATCACGACACGGCTGAGCTTGGCCGTGCATTGGCACCCTTGCTGCGGGCGGGCGATACCGTGTTGCTGTCCGGCCCGATTGGGGCAGGCAAAACCCATCTGGCGCGCAGTTTGATCCAGACTCGGCTGGGACGCGCGGAGGACGTGCCGTCACCGTCTTTCACGCTGGTGCAGACCTATGATGCCGGGGCGGTCGAAATCTGGCACGCCGATCTCTATCGCCTGTCGCACCCGGATGAGGTGTGGGAGTTGGGACTGGACCACGCGTTTGCAACCGCGATCTGCCTTGTTGAATGGCCCGACCGCCTGGGCAGCCACCTGCCCGCCGATGCAATCCACATCACGCTTGCCCATGATGGCGAGGGCCGCATCGCCACCATCACCGCCCCGCCCACTGTGCTGGCAGCCCTGCATGACTGATCGCGCCGCCCTGTCACAGGCCTTCGTTACCCGTGCAGGCTGGGGCGCCGCACAGCGACGCTTTCTGGCCGGGGATGCGTCCGACCGCAGTTATGACCGCCTGACCATGGGCGCGAATACTGCCGTCCTGATGGACGCCCCCCCCGGCAAAGGCGACGACCCCGCGACATTCTTGGCGATAGCGGATCATTTGATAGGCCTTGGTCTGTCTGCGCCACGCCTGCTGGCAAAAGACCTTACGCATGGGTTTTTGCTGTTGGAGGATCTGGGCGACGATACCTATGCCCGGTTGATCGCCATGCAGCCTGCACTGGAAATGCCGTTGTATGAAGCTGCGACAGACGTGCTTTTGCATCTGCACCGCAACGCCGCACCCGCCGGTCTGCCCAACCTGACAGCCAGCGATTGGGCCACGGCGGCCTGTTTCGTGCTGGACTGGTATCGCTTTGCCATCACCGGACATTGCATAGACCCCGCCCCCTTTCATCATATTCTGACCCAAGTGCTGCAGGCCCATGCGGACGGTCCCCGCGTGATGATCCTGCGCGATTACCACGCCGAAAACCTGTTGTGGTTGCCCGACCGCACGGGCATCGCCCGCGTTGGCCTGCTGGATTTCCAACTCGCCCAGATGGGGCAGCCCGGTTACGATCTGGTGTCGCTGTGCCAGGACGCCCGCCGCGACGTTGCGGAAACGACCGAGGCCGCGGTGGTTGCCCGTTTTGCCGCCACCCAAGGAAATCCCGATACGTTCCCCGCCGCCTATGCCGCCCTTGGCGCTCAGCGGGCGCTGCGCATTCTGGGCATCTTTGCCCGCCTGTGTCTGATGGGTGGCAAGCCCGGCTATATCGCGCTGATCCCCCGGGTCTGGGGGCAGTTGCAGCGCAATCTCGCGCATCCGGCCCTTGCGCCTTTGGCAGATATCTGCGCCCAACTGCTGCCCGAACCCACCCCTGAAGCGCTGTCACGGATAACGGACCAATGCGGCCAACACCCTTCCCGCTGATGCTGTTCGCCGCCGGTTTCGGCACCCGGATGGGCGCTCTGACGGCGACGATGCCTAAACCCTTGATACCGGTTGCGGGGCGGCCGCTGATCGACCACGCGCTGACACTCGCCGACGGTGCTGGCATCACTCGCCGCGTGGCAAATCTGCATTATCGTGGCGCACAGCTTGAGGCGCATCTGGCAGGCCGCAATGTCGCGCTGTCGTGGGAGCGGGAACAGATTCTGGAGACCGGCGGCGGATTGCGCGCCGCTTTGCCGTTGCTTGGCGCGGGGCCGGTGATGACATTGAACACAGATGCCGTCTGGACCGGGCAAAACCCGCTGTCTCAATTGTTGGCGGGATGGGACGACAGCCGAATGGATGCGCTGCTGTTACTGTTGCCGGCCACGCAGGCGGCAGGACATGGCGGCAGGGGCGACTTTCTGCTGTCCCCCGACGGCCGGATCAGCCGGGCCAAAGGCGCGGACGGGCTGGTCTACCTTGGTGCGCAAATTCTGCGTACTGATAGACTTTCTGCCATATCAGAGCCAGTTTTCTCGCTGAACCTGCTTTGGGATGCGATGATATCCGAAGGTCGGGCTTACGGCATGGTGCATGACGGCGGATGGTGTGATGTGGGCCACCCCGAAGGCATCGCCACCGCCGAGGCGATGCTGCGCCATGGTTGACAGCCCGCTCTTTGACCAACCCGGCCCCCGACTGTTCGCGATGGCCCCCGGTGTCGATTTTCCGAACCATCTGGTGGCGGGCCTGCAAGACAGGCTGCGCAACCAACCGCCCGAGGCGATGGCGCGCGTTACCCTGTTTTTGAACACCACCCGGATGTTGCGCCGGGTGCAGCACATCTTCACCACCTCCGGCGCGCATTTCCTCCCTCGCCTGCGGCTGGTCACCGATCTGGGGGCCGAAATGCCGTTTGCGGGCCTGCCCGCCGCTGTTTCCCCGCTGCGCCGCCGTCTGGAACTGACGGTATTGATCGACCGTCTGCTGACAGCGCAGCCCGATCTTGCCCCCCGCACGTCGCTGTATGATCTGGCTGACAGCCTTGCCGATCTGATGGATGAAATGCAGGGCGAAGGCGTTGATCCCCAGACTGTCGCCGCACTGGATGTGACGACGCATTCCGAATACTGGGCGCGGACACAGGCATTTCTGGCCATCATCGCGCAGTTTTTTGTTCAGACCGACGCGCCCGACATTCAGGCGCGCCAACGCATGGTGATCGGGCGGCTGGTGGCGCTATGGGAAACCTCGCCGCCCCAAGGCCCGGTGATCGTGGCGGGGTCCACCGGGTCACGCGGCAATACGGCACTGCTGATGCAGGCGGTCGCGCGATTGCCGCAAGGCGCCATCATCCTGCCAGGCTTTGATTTCGACATGCCCGCCCCGGTCTGGGACGCGCTGTCTGATGTGATGACGGCCGAGGATCACCCGCAGTATCGGTTTCGCCGCGTGCTTTCCGCGCTGTCGCTGCCGGCCACGGCGGTTCAGCCTTGGCGCGATGTCACCCCACCGAATGCGGCGCGCAACAAACTGATCTCGCTTTCGTTGCGCCCCGCCCCCGTGACGGACCAATGGCTGACCGAGGGTGCCGCGCTGCCCGATCTGATCCATGCGACCAAGGGCATGACGCTGATTGAAACACCCTCCCCCCGCGCCGAAGCGATGGCGATTGCGATGGTGCTGCGCGAGGCTGCCGAAACGGGGGTAAAAGCGGCTCTGATCACGCCGGATCGTAACCTGACGCGTCAAGTCTCGGCGGCACTGGACCGCTGGAATATCTACCCCGACGATTCCGCTGGCAGCCCGCTTGCGTTGACAGCGCCGGGGCGTTTTCTGCGCCATATTGCCGAACTGGCAGGCCGCAAATTGACCGCCGAGGCGCTGCTGACCGTTCTGAAACATCCACTCGCTTTTTCGGGCCCGGATCGCGGCGCGCATCTGCAATACACCCGCGATCTGGAACTGTCGCTGCGCCGGAACGGGCCGACATTTCCCACCCCTGCACACCTGCTGCACTGGGCGCAAACGCAGCGGGACAGCCGTGCGTCTGCTTGGGGTGCAACTATCGCCAACGCGTTGGACGGGCTGGAAACCGTCCCTGCGCAGGCGGTTTTTGCGCATGTCGCGAACCACCGGCGTGTCGCCGAGGCCTTGGCACGCGGGATGTCCAGCACCGGCGCGGGTGATCTTTGGGAAAGGGCCGAAGGCATTCAGGCGCTCAAGACCTTTACAGAACTGGAGCGTGAGGCCCCGTTCGGCGGCATTATTTCCGCGTCAGATTATGCCGCCTTGTTTGCCGCGATTTTTACCGGCGCAGAGGTGCGTTTGCCATTGCAGCTTCACCCGGACATCATGCTTTGGGGCACGCTGGAAGCGCGGGTGCAGGGCGCCGATCTGGTGATTTTGGGCGGGATGACCGATGGCATCTGGCCGCCCGCACCGCCCGCCGACCCGTGGCTGAACCGCAAGATGCGGGCAGATGCAGGTCTGCTCTTGCCCGAGCGCAAGATCGGCCTTTCGGCGCATGACTATCAGCAAGCCGTTGCGGCCCCCCGCGTGATCCTGACCCGCGCCCTGCGCAACGCCGAGGCTGAAACTGTGCCGTCCCGCTGGTTGAACCGATTGATCAACCTAATGACCGGCTTGCCAGATCGCAACGGGCCGCAAGCACTGGCCGCGATGCGTGCGCGGGGCGCATATTGGGTTGGGCTGGCGCAGGCGGTGGAACTGCCCACCGCAATCGTGCCACCCGCCCGCCGACCTTCGCCACGCCCGCCTGTTGCAGCGCGGCCTGCCAGTCTGTCACTCACCAACATCGAACGGCTGATCCGCGATCCCTACGCGATTTATGCTCGCTATGTCCTGTCGCTGTATAAGCTGGATCCTTTGCGCCACACCGCCGACGCGCGGCTGCGCGGGTCTGTTATCCACAAGATACTGGAGACCTTCGCCAAGACCCGCCCGCCCGAGGAAACCCTTGAACAGGCGCGGGTCCGTCTGCTTTTGGTCGCGCAGACCATCTTGCAGGACGATGTGCCATGGCCCACGGCCCGCGCTGTCTGGGCGGCACGCATGGCCCGCGCGGCGTCTGGCTTTCTCGCGCTTGATGCCTCCACCGGCGGCACCCCGGTTGCGCTCGAGGAGAAAGGGTCCGTGGTGCTGGCACCGCTACCGTTTACCTTGTTCGGCACGCCCGACCGCATCGACGCGCTGCCCGACGGCAGGCTGCACCTGATCGACTACAAAACCGGCGAGCCGCCGTCCGAGAAAAAGCAGGCCGCCTTTGAAAAGCAGCTTCTGCTGGCCGCCGCGATGGCAGAACAGGGCGGCTTCAAGGCGCTTGGTCCGCGTGACGTGGCCAAAATCACCTATCTTGGCGTGAAGGCCGGGACCAAGACAGTTGAAACGATCATGACACCCGCACTCATCGCCGAAGTCTGGGCTGATTTGCACAAACTAATCGGCAAGTATCTGACCCAGTCACAAGGATTTACTGCACGCAGGGCCATGTTTGAGACCAAGTTTCCCGGTGACTACGACCATCTGTCCCGCCTTGGTGAATGGGACATGACAGACAGCCCCGCGCCCGAGGATGTCGGATGACCAACGCCGCATCACAGCGCCAGACACAGGCGGCAAAGCCCGATACCTCGACCTGGCTGTCGGCCAATGCGGGGTCGGGCAAGACCCGCGTGCTGACAGACCGGGTTGCGCGGTTGCTGTTGGGTGGCATCGAGCCTCAGCATATTCTGTGCCTGACCTATACGAAGGCCGCCGCGTCCGAGATGCAGAACAGGCTGTTCAAACGGCTTGGCGAGTGGGCCATGAAACCCGATGCCGACCTGCGCGAGGAACTGGCAAAACTGGGCGAGGCAAGCCACGTGACGGCCTATGGATTGTCGCGCGCCCGCCAGTTGTTCGCCCGCGCGATTGAAACGCCGGGCGGTTTGCGCATTCAAACCATCCACAGCTTTTGCGCCACCATTCTGCGTCGCTTCCCGCTGGAGGCCGGGGTGTCGCCCGGTTTCAAAGAACTCGACGACCGCGCCGCCCGCCTGATGCGCGCCGAGATTGTCGAAGAACTGGCCGAGGATGGCGCACCCGAGGTGATAGCCCGACTGGCTGCGGCATGGGCCGGCGAGGATTTCGAATCGCTGGTCGAGCAGATCGCCAAAGAGCGAAGCGCGTTTGCCCACCCGATGACCGACACCGATTGCCGTGCCTTGTTTGCCGTACCGATTGGCGTGTCTGCCCAAACGCTCGTCCAAGGGGTGCTGCTGGGCGACGAGGCCGATTGGCTGCCTGTTGTGATCGCGGCCCTGCAAGGCGGGCTAAAGACCGATGTCAGCGCAGGCCTGAAACTTTCTTCAGTTGATCTTGGTGACGCGGATTTGGCTATGTTAGAGACATTTGAGGATGTTTTTCTGACGGGTGCTAACACCAAAGAACCGTTCAGCGCCAAGATTGGCGCTTTCCCGACAAAGGCTACGCGAAAGCAGCTTGACGCTGTCATGCCAAAACTCGACGCCTTGATGGCACGTGTTGAAGGTGCCCGCACGCTGCGCGTCGGCCTGATGGCTGCAGAAAAAACGGCCGCTCTGCATGCTTTTGCCGGGGCCTATCTGCCGATGTATGCGGCACGCAAGGCGGCACGCGGGGTGCTGGACTTTGACGATCTGATCACCCGGGCGCGCGATTTGCTGACCAACCCGTCGCTGGCGGCTTGGGTTTTGTACCGGCTGGACGGCGGTATTGACCACATTCTGGTGGACGAAGCGCAAGATACCAGCCCGGACCAATGGGGCGTGATCAACGCCCTTGCTGCGGAGTTTACCGCAGGCGACGGCGGCCAGACACGACCGCGCACCCTGTTTGTGGTGGGCGACAAAAAGCAGTCGATCTATTCCTTTCAAGGGGCCGATGTTGCCGCCTTCGACCAGATGCGCGACGCGTTTCAGGCCAAGTTAGAGACGGTTCAATCTGCCTTTCCAATCGCTGAGCCTTGATCATTCGTTCCGGTCTTCACCAGCCATTCTGGATTTGGTCGATGCCACCTTTCGGGATGCAGCATCGGCGGCCATGGGTGGCAGCGTGGCGCACGTGCCGTTCAAGGAAACGCTGCAAGGTCGGGTCGATATCTGGCCCGTGATTCCAAAACCCGAAAACTCGGAAGACGGCGACTGGTTTGATCCGGTTGATATGGTCTCAGAGGAAGACCCCGCCGCCCGGTTGGCGGCAAAGATCGCTGACAACATTGACAAGATGATCAAAACTGGAACGCAAATTCCGGTCGATGGCGGCACGCGCCCGGTTCACGCCGGGGATGTGCTGATTTTGGTGCAGCGCAGGTCGGCGCTGTTTGCCGAGGTGATCCGCGCCTGCAAGGCCAAAGGATTGCCGATTGCCGGGGCAGACCGGCTGCGTCTGGGGGCGGAACTGGCGGTCAAGGATCTGGCGGCGCTGCTGTCCTATCTCGCGTTGCCGCAGGACGATCTGGCGCTTGCGGCGGCCTTGCGATCGCCGTTGTTTGGCTGGACGGAGCAGCAGCTTTACACCTTGGCTCAGGGGCGAACAGGCACACTGTGGGACGCACTTTTGGCCCTGTCAGAGCCTGATTCTTCGACCCTGAACATTTTGCAGGACTTGCGCAATCAGGCCGATTTTCTGCGCCCGTTTGAATTGATCGAGCGGATGCTGACCCGTCATGACGGACGGCGCAAGTTGCTGGCACGGCTTGGCCCCGAAGCAGAGGATGGCATTGATGAGCTGCTGTCGCAGGCGCTTGCCTATGAACAGTCGCAAACCCCGTCGCTGACCGGGTTTCTGATCTGGCTTGAGACCGATGACATTGAAGTCAAACGCCAGATGGACGGCGAGGGTCACCGCATCCGGGTGATGACGGTGCACGGCGCGAAGGGGTTGGAGGCCCCGGTGGTCATTTTGCCCGACACCGCAGACCGCAGACCGCAGGACCGGGATGAATTGTACCGCCTGCCAGACAACCGCGTGGTCTGGAAAACCCCGGCAACCGAAAGCCCCGCCGTGATTACCGCAGAGCGTGAGGCCCGTACCTTGCGCCGCGAGCAAGAAAACCTGCGTCTGCTCTACGTAGCGATGACGCGGGCGCGGTGTTGGCTGATCGTGGCGGCGGCAGGTGAAGTGACAAAGTCTGATTGCTGGTACAATCTGATTACGGCTGGCGCGCAAAGCCTGGCACTGACCCCGATGGCCGACGGTGCGCTTCGCCATCAGTTTGGCGTCTGGCCTGAGCCAAAGCAGGTGCCGCCGGACGCAACTCAGGCTCTAACCATGCCAGATTGGGTAAACCATCCGGCGCGCGATCCGGCGCGGCCAATTGCAACGCTGTCGCCGTCGGGGCTGGGCGGCGTGAAAGGGTTGCTGTCAGACACGGAAGGTTTGGAGGGGGAAGCCGCCAAGCTGCGCGGTACGCGGCTACATCTGCTGTTGGAACATTTGCCGGGCGCGGACCCCGCCGACTGGCCCGCGATGGCCGAGGCTTTGGTGTCGGACCCAGACGAGCGCCGCGACCTGCTGGCCGAGGCTGCAGGTGTTTTGTCGGACCCGACCCTTGCGCATTTGTTTGCCCCCAATAGCTTGGCAGAGGTTGCCATCACCGCCGATCTGCACGGCAGACGCCTGTTTGGCACCATCGACCGGCTGATCCTTACCCCGGGCCGCGCGCTGATTGTGGATTTCAAATCAAATCATCAGGTGCCCGCAACTGCCGCTTTGGTGCCCGAGGGGTACCTGCGGCAGATGGGTGCCTATGCCCATGCGGTGGCGCAGATCTATCCCGACCGGGTGATCGACACGTCGATCCTGTGGACGCGAGTGCCACATCTTATGGCGCTTGATCCCGATATGGTGAGGGCGGCCCTGTTGCGCACCACGATCCCTTGACGTTCCCCCGGGTAATACATAGCTTCGCAATCCGACCCTTTGTCCATTCAGGAGACTTACCATGGGCGCTGCCACCGTCGCCGTGACCGATGCCACCTTTGATGCCGAGGTCCGCAAGTCGGACGTTCCGGTTGTGGTGGATTTCTGGGCCGAATGGTGCGGCCCCTGCCGCCAGATCGGCCCGGCACTGGAAGAACTCGCCGTGCAATATGCGGGCAAGATCAAGATCGTAAAGGTCAACGTGGACGAAAACCCCGAAAGCCCGGCTGTGCTGGGCGTGCGCGGCATTCCGGCGCTGTTCATGTTCAAGGACGGTCAGGTTGTGTCGAACAAGGTTGGCGCGGCCCCCAAGGCGGCGCTTGAGACCTGGATCAAATCGGCGATCTAAAGCGTTGATAGTATGATGAAAGGTCCTGCGATTGCGGGGCCTTTTTTTATTCGCCCAGCAGCTTGGGGGCCAGTGCCTGCAACGCCTGCCACCGGCGCGCCTGTCGGGCGTTGTGCGTGGCGGGTTTGGCAGGAATCATGCGCCATTCGGCCAGCAGCCGGGTTTTGAGCAGGAACATCAGCACCGGATCGTCTGGCGCAAGATGGGTGTAGCGGGCAAAAAATCCGTCCAGAATCGCCACTGGCAGGCCATTGTCCGACGGCACATCCGACGTGGGCATCACATCCATCAACAAGCGCGCGGCGTCAAACGCCACGGGTGCGGCGCTGGCGGGACGGAAGTCATCAACCCAAACGCCATCCTCCGTCAGATGAATGTTACGCGTCGCAAAATTGCCGTGGCTTTGCGCGACTGCTATGCTGTGGCCTTCGGCGCGGTCGGCCTGTTGCACGATCAGACCGGCGCAACGCTGAAACTCTGCGGCCTCGGGCAGCGCGTTCGGGCGACGGGCGGCGTCTGCGGCCATGCGTTCCACATGCGCCACCATGAACTTGGGCTGAAAGGCGCGGGGCGTGGTCAGGGTTTTGCTGTGGAACACGTCCAGCCAATGCGCGGCGCGGCGCAGATCGGGTGTGTCACCCTGTAAGGGCTGACCCAAGGGCGGCTCCAGCAGCACCGCCTTTTCCGCCAGACCCGCGGCCAGAACCTGCGGCACATGCAGGCCGGGCACGCCGTTCAGGGTGCTTCTTGCGGCGGCCTGCGCCTCGGCTGATTTCACCAGCGCCCGCACCGCCTGCGGTTGGCTGTGCCATTTCAGGATCAGCACCCGGTCGCCATCCGTCAGCCGCAGCACCGCTTGAGGCGGGTCGTCGCTGGCCGACACGACGGTTGCGCTGAACTGCCCCAGTTTCAGGTCCAAGGGCCGCGCGAGGCGGCGAAAGGCCTGCATGGCGGCGGCAATCAAGGCAGCTTCGGCCATGTCAGCCCCCCTCTACCGGCCAACCGTGGCGGAATAGCCGCGCCCGGATTTGCGCCTCACACTCGGGCGATCCGCCGTTGATCGCATGACGTTTGAAAAACCACCACAGATAGGCCGCAAAATCGGGTGCGGGGCCGGTGGCTTTTGCAAAGGCCGCGTCTATGCCATCACGCGGCACCGACCCCGCGATGTGGTGAAAATCGCTGCCCGCAAACAGCACCGCCTGCTTGCCCGCGAAATACCCGGTCAGCGCCACACCCGAGTTTTGCGTGACCACATAATCGCACCCCGCCAGCAGGTCTTTGGCATCGCCCTGCACGACAGCAAAGCGGGGGAAGCGGGCAGACAGCGCGTCGAGCGCCGCCAGATCGGCGGCGGAATAGCTTTCCTTGGGGTGCAGGGTGGCGCGGATGGGGCGGGGGTCTTGCGCCAAAACAGTCTCTATCATGGCCAAAGGGCTGGCCGACTGGAACGAGCGATGGTCACTGATCCGGCCTTGCAGGGGGATGAACACGAAACCATCTTGCGTCACCGGGCCATCGCGGAAAATCTTGGGCCGCCAGCGAGCATGAAAGGCGGCAGCCTGATCGGCGGGCACCTCGGCCGCATCGAAAGACGTCTTCGCCACGTCGAAATGCCAGCGTTCATTCGTGGCCTCGATCCGCCAGAATGGAAAGTGATAGGCCTTGCGCAGGCACAGGATACGGTCGCTGACGGGTTCCTGCATGTGGAACAGCCCATATCCGCGACCAATCGCCAGCAGACGTTCGGCTGTCGGTATCGGGGTGAAACTCCAGCCGCCAATCGGGCAGGGCGGCACGCAGACGTTCAAAGAAGTTCACACTTCCCGCCTCGGCCTGTTCGCGCCAAGGCGAATGCAGATAGATGTGCAACGTCTTGGCCACCGTAACCCCCGTCTTGTGCGGCGCATCCTGCACGGCCATATAGGGGCAGCACAACCGGGGTTTCCTATGGCGGACGATAAATTTCCAGGCTGGCACGGCACCACCATTCTGGCCGTGCGCCGGGGTGGCATGGTGGTGGTCGCGGGCGACGGGCAAGTCAGCCTTGGCAATACTGTGATCAAGGGCACTGCCCGCAAGGTGCGCCGTCTGACGCCGGGCGGCCATGACGTGGTGGCAGGCTTTGCAGGATCCACCGCCGATGCCTTTACCCTGCTGGAACGGCTGGAGAAAAAGCTGGAATCTGCCCCCGGGCAGTTGGCCCGCGCCTGTGTTGATCTGGCGAAAGACTGGCGCATGGACAAATACCTGCGCAATCTGGAGGCCATGCTGATCGTGACCGACGGGCGCGATCTGTACGTGATCACCGGGGCGGGCGATGTGCTGGAACCGGAACATGACGTGGCGGCCATCGGGTCGGGCGGCAACTTTGCCCTTGGCCGCCGCGCGCGGGCTGATGACCACGGATTTGCCCGCCGAAGATATCGCCCGCCGCGCCATGGCAATCGCCGCCGACATTTGCGTTTTCACCAACGGCAAGCTGACCGTTGAAACCATCAAGGCCAAGCCATGACCATAGACCCGAACGACCTGCGTGCCGCCGTATCGCGTGGCCTGATCACCGAAGAACAGGCGGCCAGCATGGCCGCTTTGGCGGAATCGCGGCGGATGGCGCAGACGACCACCAGCCCGGTTGAAGAACCGTTCATGCTGTTCAAAGGCTTCAATGAGATTTTCATCGTGGTCGGCCTGACCATCCTGTTTGGCGGCTGGGCGGCACTGACAGCCGTGATCGGCTGGAACTTTGACGGGCAGGCCGGGGCCAAGACGATTTTGCTTGCGCTGATCACCTTGGGCGGGCTGGCCTTGCTGTCCAATTACTTCACTCTGAAGCGCCGGATGATTGCGCCCTCTATCGCGCTGTCGGTGATGTCGGCACTGACGGCTGGCACCTTGGGCTGGGCTTTGGCGGCCAGCTTTGGGGTGGATTCGATCCTGAACAGTGGGGCGCTGGCGTGGGCCACCGTTGGCGTGGTGATGCTGATCCACTACCGTACCTTCCGGGTGCCGTTTGATGCCGCCCTGATCGCCTGCGCCGCGTTTACTACCCTGTGGTCGTTGCTGGCCGCCAGCAATCTGGTGCCCGATGAAGGGGCGGCGCTGCTGCGGTTTTCGGGGCGCGGGTCGCTGGCGTGGCTGTCGATCGTGTTTGGCCTTGTGACGTTTGCTCTTGCCATGCGGTTTGACATGTCAGACCCCCACCGGGTCAGCACCCGGTCCACCACCGGCTTCTGGCTGCATGTGGTGTCGGCCCCGCTGATCGTGAACACCATCGCGCTGAACCTTTTGGAGTCGGGGTTGGCGGGGGCGCAACTGCTGTTGCTGGCCTTCCTTCTGATCATCGCCGCCGTTGCAATTGTGATCGACCGGCGATCCTTCCTTGTGTCCGGCGCGGCCTATGCCGTGGCACTGGCCTTCACATTGTTTGACGGATCGTCGCTGGTGATCGTGTTCCTTGGCCTTGGCCTTGTCTTGCTGGGCGCACAATGGGAACGCCTGCGCAGCCGCCTGATGCGCGCCCTGCCCGACTTTCCCGGAAAAGACCGCCTGCCGCCCTACGGAGCCGCGCTATGACCGACCTTACCCCGCGCGAGATTGTGTCGGAACTTGACCGTTTCATCATCGGGCAGCGCGACGCCAAACGCGCCGTCGCCGTGGCGCTGCGCAACCGTTGGCGGCGCAAACGCCTTGGCGATGATCTGCGCGATGAAGTGTACCCGAAGAACATTCTGATGATCGGGCCAACCGGGGTCGGCAAAACCGAAATTTCGCGCCGTCTGGCCAAGCTGGCCAAGGCGCCGTTCCTGAAGGTCGAGGCCACGAAGTTCACCGAAGTGGGCTATGTCGGCCGCGATGTGGACAGCATCATCCGCGATCTGATGGATGTGGCGATCAACGACACCCGCGCCCGGATGCGCGAAGACGTGAAGGCCCGTGCGCAGAAGGCGGCTGAGGATCGGGTGATCGAGGCGCTGGCCGGCAAGGACGCCCGCGAACAAACGCGCGAGATGTTCCGCGCCAAGCTGAAACGCGGCGAGATGGACGACACGATGATCGAGATCGACGTGACCGACGCCGCCCCCGCCATGCCGATGATGGGCGGACAGCCCGGCATGGAGGTGCAGATGCAGGGCTTGCAAGACCTGTTCGGCAAGGCCTTTGGTGCGCGGTCGACCCGCAAGCGGCTGTCGGTGGCGGACAGTTACGAAGTACTGATCGGGCAAGAGGCTGACAAGCTGCTGGACGACGAGGCGGTGAAAGAGGCCGCGTTGGAGGCGGTACAGGAAAACGGCATCGTCTTTCTGGATGAGATCGACAAGATCTGTGCCCGCAGCGATGCGCGCGGGGCGGATGTCAGCCGCGAAGGCGTGCAGCGCGATCTGCTGCCGCTGATTGAAGGCACGACCGTTTCCACCAAATACGGCCCGGTCAAAAGCGACCACATTCTGTTCATCGCCTCTGGTGCCTTCCACATCGCCAAACCATCGGACCTGCTGCCGGAATTGCAGGGGCGCCTGCCGATCCGGGTGGAGTTGCAGCCGCTGACGGAAGCCGATTTCGTCCGCATCCTGACGGAAACCGAAAACGCCCTGACCCTGCAATATGCAGGGCTGATGGGCACCGAAGATGTGGCCGTGACCTTCACCACAGATGGCATCGCCGCCCTTGCCCGCATCGCGGCGGAAGTGAACGCCACGGTGGAAAACATCGGCGCGCGCAGGCTTTATACCGTGATGGAGCGGGTGTTTGAGGAGCTGTCCTTCACCGCCCCCGACCGCGCGGGCGAGGCGGTGACGGTGGACGCCGCGTTTGTGGAAACCAACATCGGCGCGCTGTCGCGGTCTGCCGATCTGTCGCGGTATGTGCTGTAGCACCCTTCCCCATGGCGCGCAGCTTTCGTAAGGTTGCGCGCTGACAGGGAGAGCTTCGTGACCGATGACGCCGTAACGCCGATGATGGCGCAGTATCTGGAGATCAAGGGCCGCAACCCCGGCGCGCTGCTGTTCTACCGGATGGGCGATTTCTACGAGATGTTCTTTGACGATGCGCTGGCGGCCTCGGTCGCTTTGGACATTGCGCTGACCAAGCGGGGCTTTCATCAGGGCGAGCCGATTGCGATGTGCGGCGTGCCGGTGCATGCGGCAGAAGGGTATTTGCTGACCCTGATCCGCAAGGGTTTTCGTGTCGCGATTGCGGAACAGTTGGAAGACCCCGCCGAGGCCAAAAAGCGCGGCTACAAGTCGGTTGTGCGGCGCGATGTGGTGCGGCTGGTCACGCCCGGCACCCTGACCGAGGACAGTCTGCTGGAGGCGCGTCGGCACAATTACCTCTGCGCCTGGGCCGAAGTGCGCGATGAGGCGGCACTGGCCTGGGTCGATATTTCCACCGGCGAAATGCGGGTGATGGCCTGCCCGCTGGTGCGGCTTGGGCCGGAACTGGCGCGACTGGCCCCGCGCGAGGTGCTGGTGTCGGAAACGCGCGAGCGCGATCTGGCCAGCCTGATTGAGGAAACCGGGGCGGCCCTGACCCCCCTGTCACGCGGCAGTTTCAATTCAACCGGGGCCGAGGCGCGGCTGTGCGGCGTCTACGGCGTGGCGTCGCTGGAGGCGTTCGGCAATTTCGACCGCGCCGAAGTGTCGGCCTTGGGCGGGCTGGTCGATTATCTGGACCTGACCCAACGCGGCAAGCTGCCGCTGCTGCGGCCCCCGGTCAAGGAACTGCCCGGCGGCGCGATGCAGATCGACGCCGCCACCCGGCGCAGTCTGGAACTGACCTCGGCGATGATGGGCGGGCGGGATGGATCGTTGCTGGGCGCGGTGGACCGGACGGTAACGGCACCGGGCGCGCGGCTGTTGGAGCGGCGGATTGCAGCACCGTCGCGCGATCTGGGGCTGATCCATGCGCGGCTGGCCGCTGTGCGGCATCTGGTGCAGGACGCCGCCTTGCGCGATGGCTTGCGCGACCTGCTGCGCCGGGTGCCGGATATCGACCGCGCGCTGTCACGCCTGGCGCTGGACCGCGGCGGGCCGCGCGATCTGGCGGCGATGCGGGCGGGGTTGGAACAGGCGCAGCGGATTGCGCCCCGGCTGACGGATGCCCCCACCATTCTGGCCGATGCGGCGCAGGCACTGGTGGGGCATGACGCGCTGATCGACCTGCTGGACCGCGCCTTGGTGGCCGAACCGCCGCTACTGCTGCGCGATGGCGGGTTTGTAGCGACGGGCTATGATACGGAACTGGATGAAACGCGCGCCTTGCGCGATGAAGGCCGGGGCGTGATTGCCGGGATGCAGGCCAAGTTTGTGGAACTGACCGGGATTTCCAGCCTGAAGATCAAGCATAACAACGTGCTGGGCTATTTCATTGAAACCACCACCACGCATGAAGCCACCATGCGCGCGATGCCCGATACCTTCATCCACCGCCAGACCACAGCAGGGCAGGTGCGGTTTACCACGGTGGAACTGTCGGAACTGGAAACCCGCATCCTGAACGCGGGCAATCACGCGCTGGATATTGAGCGCAGACATTTTGAGGCTTTGCGCGCCGCCGTTCTGGACGCCGCCGCCCCGATTGCCGCCACCGCCCGCGCGCTGGCCGAGGTGGATGTCGCGGCGGGCTTTGCGGACCTTGCGGTGGCAGAAAACTGGGCGGAACCGCAGGTCGATGACAGCCGCGCCTTTTCTGTGGCAGGTGGGCGACATCCGGTGGTAGAACGGGCCCTGCGCAAACAGAATGGCGCGGCCTTTGTCGCCAATGACTGCGCGCTGACGCAAGACAAGACCCCGGCGATCTGGCTGCTGACCGGGCCGAACATGGCGGGGAAATCCACCTTCCTGCGGCAAAATGCGCTGATCGCGGTGCTGGCGCAGGCGGGCAGCTTTGTGCCTGCGATCGACGCCCATATCGGCCTTGTCAGCCAGTTGTTCAGCCGCGTCGGCGCGTCTGACGATCTGGCGCGCGGGCGGTCCACCTTTATGGTGGAAATGGTGGAAACGGCGGCCATCCTTAATCAGGCCGATGACCGGGCGCTGGTGATCCTCGATGAAATCGGGCGGGGTACGGCCACCTATGACGGGCTGTCGATCGCCTGGGCCACGCTGGAACATCTGCACGACGCCAACCGCTGCCGCGCGCTGTTCGCCACGCATTACCATGAGATGACGGCTTTGGCGGGCAAACTGACCGGGGTTGAAAATGCCACCGTGACCGTCAAGGAATGGGACGGCGATGTGATCTTTCTGCACGAGGTGAGGAAAGGCGCTGCCGACCGCAGCTATGGCGTGCAGGTCGCGCGTCTGGCGGGCCTGCCGCAGGTGGTGGTGGACCGCGCCAAAGTGGTGCTGGAGGCGCTGGAATCAGGCGAGCGCGAAGGTGGCAACCGGCAAAAGACGCTGATCGACGATCTGCCACTGTTCCGCGCGGCCCCGCCCCCTGCCCCGCGCGTGGTGGTAAAACCTTCAGGTGTTGAGGCGCGGCTCGCAGAAACCCTGCCCGACGATCTGACGCCGATGGCGGCGCTGAAGCTGATCTATGAATTGAAGCAGATGATGAAGCCCTAAGGTTACAGCCTTTATCTTGGCATAAGTATCCTCGGGGGGTCCGGGGGGAAGACAGCCCCCCGGCCTCAATGCAGCAAACTAGCCGACCATAGACGACACGCCGACCTGCGCCGGGCGCAGCAGACGGTCGTGCAGCATGAAACCTTCGGTCATCACTTGGATGATCTGGCCCGCCTTGGTGCCCGCAACGGGGGCCTCGAACATGGCCTGATGCAGTTGCGGATCGAACAGGTCGCCGATCTTGGGGCTGATCGGGGCGACGCCGTGCTTGGTCATCACGTTCGACAGCTCGCGTAGGGTCAGCTCCACCCCTTCAAACACGGCGGCGGAGGCCTCGCGGGCCTCGTCGCTGGCGGCACCAAGAGCGCGGCTCAGGTTGTCGTAGACCGGCAGCAGATCGCGGGCCAGGCGGGTGCTGCCATACTGTTCGGCTTCGCGCCGGTCACGGTCTGCCCGTTTGCGCGAGTTTTCGGCATCGGCAAGCGCGCGCATGAATTTGTCACGCATCTCGTCGCGCTCGGCGCGCAACGCGGCAAGCTCTGCTTCTTCGATGAAAGCTCCGACATCGTCGAGGCCGATGTTTTCAGGGTTCGCCTGATCCTGCGCCATCCTAGGGTCCGTCCTTCGTTCTATCTGGTCTCAGCCTTTGCCACGTTCGGACACAAGACGCCCGACGAGCTGCGCGGTGTAATCAACGATAGGCACGATCCGGCCATAGTTAAGCCGGGTCGGGCCAATGACGCCAACCGCACCGATGATCTTTCGATCTGCGTTCATATAGGGAGAAACCACCAGACTTGAACCGGAAAGTGAAAAAAGCTTGTTCTCGGACCCGATAAAAATGCGCACACCCTCGCCTGCCTCGGTCAAATCGAGGAACTCGGCAATATCACGTTTGCGTTCCAGATCGTCGAACAGGCTACGGATACGGTCAACGTCGGCCTGTTCGGGCGCTGAATCGATCAGATTGGCGCGGCCCCGCACGATAAGGCGTTCAGACGATTCGCCCGCATTTTCCCACAGGGCCAGACCGCTTTCGACCATCTCGCGGGCCAGGAGATCAATCTCGGCACGGCGATTTGCGATTTCCTGCCCGATGGTGCGGCGCAGATCGGACAGGGTTTTGCCGGTAGCAAGCGCGTTCAGAAAATTCGCAGCCTCGCGCATGGACGACGCCGTCTGGCCGGGTGGAGGGGTGAATACCCGGTTTTCGACATGGCCATCAGCCAGCACGAGCACGACCAAAGCGCGGTCGGCGGCAAGGCTGACAAACTCTATATGTTTGATCGCGGCCTCATGTTTCGGAGCCAGCACAAGACTTGCCCCCCGAGTGATACCCGACAAGGCCGCGCCCACCTGATCAAGCAGCGTTGCCACATCCTGATCGCCCGAGCCGGTGGTAGAATCGATCCGCTGACGGTCGGCTTCAGCCAGAGTGCCAACTTCCAGCAGACCATCCACAAACATGCGCAGGCCGAGCTGTGTCGGGATGCGCCCGGCCGAAATATGCGGACTGTCGAGCAGACCAAGA
This sequence comes from uncultured Alphaproteobacteria bacterium, assembly GCA_963772935.1. Lineage (GTDB taxonomy): Bacteria > Pseudomonadota > Alphaproteobacteria > Rhodobacterales > Rhodobacteraceae > JANNNF01. The sequence goes on from CAVYZK010000007.1 coordinate 132,011, forward strand.
AACTCCAGATCCTGCATGACATTGCGCACGGTGGCGGCGGAAACCTTTTCTGACATCGTGCGGGTCAGCGTGCGCGAGCCGACCGGATCGCCCGAATCAAGATAGCCTTCGACAACCCGCCGAAACACCTCGCGCGAGCGGTCGTTCATTTCAGAAAGGATGCGAGAGCCGTCCGTCATTTCAGTTTGAGTCTGGGGCGGGAAAGCCGCGGCGTCAATCGGGGTTGCATCCTTGGCCCTGGGTTGCCTATCTGACCGGGTAGTTTTATCGCGGCCTTTTGGCCGTGCCCTTGAAAGGACAGCGCCATGCGCCCCACTGGCAGACAGTTGAACGAAATGCGTGCGGTTTCGATAGAGACCGGTGTTATGAAGCATGCCGAAGGGTCGTGCCTGATCAAGATGGGGGAAACCCATGTGCTGTGTTCGGCTACGATTGAGGACAAGGCACCGTCTTTTCTGAAAAACACCGGACTGGGGTGGGTGACGGCGGAATATGGCATGTTGCCGCGCGCCACAAACACCCGGATGCGGCGGGAATCTGCTGTGGGCAAGCAATCTGGAAGAACGCAGGAAATTCAAAGGCTTATTGGTCGCGCCTTGCGTGCGGGGGTCGATCGGTCGGCATTGGGAGAGCGGCAGATCGTCATCGACTGCGATGTGTTGCAGGCTGATGGAGGCACGCGCTGCGCGTCGATCACCGGGGGCTGGGTGGCGCTGCGGTTGGCTGTGAACAAACTTCTGAAGTCTGGAGCGATTGTCAGTGACCCGATCATCGACCATGTCGCGGCAGTGTCTTGCGGGATCTATGCGGGCCAATCGGTGCTTGATCTGGACTATGCCGAAGATTCGACCGCAGGGACGGATGGAAATTTTATCCTGACCGGGCGCGGGCGACTGATCGAAGTTCAGATGTCAGCAGAGGGAGCGACGTTTTCACGCGCCGAGATGAACGAATTGCTGGATATGTCAGAGGCGGGCTGCGCAGCGCTGGTTCTGGCACAAAAGGCGGCGTTAGGCACAGTTTGATGCGGAAGTTTCAGGGCTCTCAACTGCTGGTCGCGACGCATAATCAAGGCAAGCTTGAGGAGATTGCGCATCTGCTGCGGCCCTTTGCGGTAGAGGTCTTGTCTGCTGCAAATCTGGGGTTGGCGGAGCCTGCTGAAACCGAGACGACCTTCGTCGGCAATGCGCGGATCAAGGCACACGCGGCCACGCGTGCGTCTGGCCTGCCCGCGCTTGCCGACGATTCCGGCATAACGGTCGACGCACTGAACGGCGCGCCGGGTGTTTTCACGGCGGATTGGGCAGAGACCCCAACGGGGCGCGATTTTGACATGGCGATGCAGCGGGTGTGGCGTGCGCTTGAACACTGCGGTGCCCCCTTGCCGCGTCGTGCGCAGTTTCGCTGCACGCTTGTGCTGGCCTGGCCTGACGGTCATGATGCGGTCTTTGAGGGTGTCATGGCCGGTCAACTGGTGTGGCCGATGCGGGGGTCACAAGGCCACGGCTATGATCCGATGTTTCAGCCTGACGGGTCCGCCTTGACCTTTGGCGAAATGGACCGTTGGGCGAAAAACCAGATCAGCCACAGGGCCGACGCGTTTCGTAAACTTGTGGCGGAGTGTTTCACGTGAAACAAATCTCAACCGGGTCGCCCTTTGAGGCGAAGATGGGCTATAGCCGTGCAATCGTGAAAGGCGGTTGGTGCTTTGTGTCTGGTGTGACCGGCTACAACTACGCGACCATGGAGATGCCGGATAGCGTTGCCGAGCAGGCTATAAACTGTTTTGCGACAATCGAACGTGTTCTGGCTGAGGCCGGCTTTGCCATGGCAGATACGGTTCGCGTCCAATACACGGTGACCGATGCCGGTTTCGTCGAAGATCTGATCCCAATACTTGGTGCAACTTTCGGGGTTATCCGCCCGGCCGCCACGATGGTGATTGCCGGATTGATCCGACCAGAGATGAAGGTGGAAATTGAAATTACCGCCTTCAAGGGTTAGATGATGCAAGACTGGCAACATGCTGGGTTTGGCCTGTATCTGCATTGGCCCTTCTGCCAATCGAAATGCCCCTATTGCGACTTCAACAGCCATGTCGCAACACAGATTGACCAAACCCGCTGGCTGGACGCCTACAAAACCGAGATTGACCGGGTACACGCCGAAACGCCAGACCGTGTGCTCAACACGATCTTCTTCGGCGGCGGAACCCCGTCTTTGATGGACCCTTCTTTGGTGGATGGTGTGCTGAGCCATGTGCGGCAACGGTGGCGGCAGGCGAACGATATCGAAATCACGCTGGAGGCAAACCCCGGGTCCGTCGAAATGGCGCGATTTCGCGGCTTCGCAGAGGCTGGCGTCAACCGGATCTCGATGGGGATACAAGCGCTGAACGATCACGATCTGGCAAGACTGGGCCGTCGGCATAGCACGGCAGAGGCTTTGGCGGCCTTCGATGTCGCGCGCGCAGTATTCGACCGGGTCAGCTTTGACCTGATCTACGCGCGGCAAGATCAGACGCTCAAGGATTGGGAAAAAGAGCTGGAGCTTGCGCTGTCCTTCGCTGTTGATCATCTGTCGCTGTATCAGTTGACAGTAGAACAAGGGACGGCGTTTGCAGACAGGTTGGCCAAAGGCGGACTTCGCGGACTGCCGGATGAGGATATGGCGGCTGATATGTTCGATGTCACGCAAGACATTACCGCCAAACACGGATTCCCGGCCTATGAAGTCTCTAACCATGCCAGAATCGGTGCCGAATCCAGACACAATCTGATTTATTGGCGCATGGGGGACTATGCGGGCATCGGGCCAGGCGCTCACGGACGGCTCACGCTTGGGGAAGGCCGCGTATCCACTGAATCGCACAGGGCACCGGGGAAATGGCTCGAACAGGTGGAAAAATCATCCAACGGTGAGTCGCTTCGTGAAAATCTGACGGCGCAAGATCGCGCCACTGAACTTGCTCTGATGTCGCTGCGACTGTCCGAAGGGATTGATCTTGAACGGTTTTCATCGTTATCCGGCACCGCCTTGTCGGCCACCAAAATCGCAGCTCTCACTGACAGCGGACACGTTGAACAAGCAGGGGCACGGCTTATCGCAACACCAAAAGGGCGCATTATTCTGAATGAAGTGTTAAGGACCCTGCTTACAGACTGAACCTAGTGGTCTTTATCAGACCGCCATATCGCGCCGCATGACTGAAAGCGTCTGGCAAAGCAGATCAAGGTCTTCAAGAGACGTGTACCGGATCGACAAAATCCCACCATCGCCGCCAGGCTGGTGCTGGATACGGACGGACATTTGTAAATTTGCTGACAAATCCGCCTCAATAGCGCGCGTATCTGCATCCACCTCAGACCCACCGCGATGGCCACCCCCCCGCGAAGACGCAGAACGCCCGACAGATTCCCGGACCAACTTTTCGGTATCCCGAACCGACAGGGACTTTGCGACCACTTGTCGCGCAAACTCTGATGCGTTTCCACTGTTGATCAAGGCACGCGCGTGACCGGCAGACAGTTTCCCGCCGCGAACCAGCTGCTGCACGTCGTCCGGCAGGGACAGTAACCGCAACAGGTTGGCGATATGGCTTCGGCTTTTCGACATGGCCTCTGCGAGGCGGTCCTGCGTGTGCCCGAAGCGATCCATCAACTGCCGAAAACCCAACGCTTCTTCAATCGCGTTAAGGTCTGCGCGCTGAATGTTCTCTATGATGGCGATTTCCAGCACTTCTGCATCATCGAAATCACGCACGATCACCGGAACAGAGTGCAGTTGCGCTTGCTGCGCCGCCCGCCAACGACGCTCGCCCGCGACGATTTCGTACTGGTCCGTGTCAGCAATCTGACGCACGACCAGCGGCTGAATGACCCCCTTTTGCCGCAACGACGCCGCAAGATCGGCAAGAGCGTCCGGATCAAAGTCCCGCCGCGGTTGCTGCGGGTTCGGGATCAGCTTCTCAACGGGAACACTGAAATCGGCACGCCGCACCATCTGGCCCGTACGATCCGCTGCATCAAGGTTAACGTCAGCCATCAACGCGGACAGGCCCCGCCCCAAGCTCCGCTTTTCCATCTTTTTATCGGTCATGTTTCGTGTACCCCAACCAAAGAATGCCGCCGCCCCGCGACCTCACGCCCCAAAGCACGATAGGCTTCTGCGCCTTTTGAGGTGGTGTCATACGACAACACCGGCAACGCGAACGACGGTGCTTCGCTGACGCGGACGTTGCGGGGAATTGTCGTCTTGAATACCAAGTCCCCAAGCGTCTGCCGGGCATCCTGTTCAACCTGTTGAGAAAGGTTGTTCCGTTTATCACACATCGTCAGCACCACGCCCTCAATCCGCAATTGTGGATTGGCGGTTTGGCGCACCTCCCGGATCGTCAACATAAGCTGTGACAAGCCTTCCAGCGCAAAAAACTCTGCCTGCAGGGGGACCAGAACCGAATGACACGCAATCATCGCATTGACGGTCAGCAAGCTCAGTGACGGCGGGCAGTCAATCAGAACGTAGTTGAATGCAAAACCCGCCATAGCCGGTTGCCGCAAGGCGTCATGCAAGAGAAAGCTGCGCTTTTCATTCGCTACCAGATCAATGTCTGCCGACGCCAAATCGCTGGTGGCAGGGCTGATCCATACGCCTGTGATCGCTGTCGGTCGCACCACATCCTGAACGGAGGCTTCCTCCAGCAGCAGATCATAGGTTGTGATCTTCCTGTCGTTTGCCACGACACCAAGACCGGTGGAGGCATTCCCCTGCGGATCCAGATCGACCAGCAGCACCGAAAAACCCAACTCGCCCAAAGCGGCAGCAAGGTTGATGGCCGTTGTTGTTTTTCCAACGCCACCTTTCTGATTTGCAATGGCAATGATGTGGGGCGCGTCTATCATGTTGATATCACTGGACGAATATTCCGAATGGCCAGAACAATTGCTGATGTATCAGTTTGGCTTTGGTGTGGCTCGCAATCAAAAAGCCAATTCCTTCTGGCCTCCGTCAGTTCATCTTCAAACGTCGCACCCTTCTGAAACACCGCCAGAGACCCCACTGCCCCATGTCGCGCTGCATACTGGCAAAGCAAACTCAGCGGTGCCAGTGCCCGCGCTGAAACAACCGCAGCATTCAGCGGCGGCGTTTGCTCTATCCGATCCGTCAGGACAGTGGCCCCTATGCCCGTTTCCCGGCACACCTGCCGCAAGAAAGTTGCCTTCCGTTGATCTGATTCGACCAATGTGAAAGTTGTTGTAGGGCTTACCTCGGCCGCAAGAATGGCAACGACCAAACCCGGAAAGCCACCACCGCTGCCCAAGTCTGCCCAACTGCTGCATCCGATGGGAAGAAACTTCAAAAGCTGTGCGGAGTCAACAAAATGCCTCTGCCAAACTTCGGCAAGACTGTGCCGCGACACAAGGTTTATCGCGCTGTTCCACTTCAAAAGCAGCGCCTCATAGAGGCGTAAGCGGTCATATGTTTCACGTGAAACATTCTCCAAGAGAGTGTCACCAGGATGTTGGGTCATGCCCTGGCCCGATCAACGGGCCACTTGCGCAAGTGAGCCAAAATCAGAACCAGTGCAGCAGGCGTCATCCCTTCAATCAGCGAGGCCTGTCGCACTGTTGCTGGCTTCACTCGCATCAGCTTTGCTTTCAGCTCTGTCGAGAGGCCCGAGATTACCGAATAGTCAAAATGTACCGGAATCACCGCAGCCTCATCCACCCGAAGGGCCTCTGCATCTGCTTGTTGACGGCCCTCATACTGCGAGTAGAGGGCCTCAATGCACAATTGCTGCATTATTTTGGGCTCAATCTCGGCAGACTCAGGGCAAAGAGCAGTGATCTGATCAAGCGAAACATCAGGAAAAGACATCAGCGTAAAAGCCGACCGTCGCACACCGTCCAGACTTACTTTTATCTGCGCCGTCGCAGCAACGGACGGTGAAAACTGCTCTCTCGATAGGATTGCTTTACCCTGTGCCAAGGCATTACTTTTGGTCTCAAATACCCCGCGTCGTGCCGCACCAACACAGCCTATCCGCAGCCCCATCGGTGTCAAACGCTGGTCGGCGTTGTCAGCCCGCAATGTCAGGCGAAACTCGGCCCGCGACGTAAACATGCGATACGGCTCCGTCACGCCACGTCCGATCAGATCGTCGACCATCACGCCAATATAGCTGTCGGCGCGCGAAAAATACACGCCCTCGCCACCTTGCGAGGCTGCGGCTGCATTCAGGCCCGCAACCATGCCCTGCGCCGCAGCCTCTTCGTAACCCGTCGTGCCATTGATCTGACCGGCAAAATACAACCCGTCCAGCGCCTTCACCTCCAGTGTCGGCCTCAGACCCCGCGGATCAAAGAAGTCATATTCAATGGCATAGCCTGGCTGCAAAATTTGAACATTCTCTAACCCTTTGATCGACCGAACATAATCTGTCTGAACATCCTCGGGCAAAGAAGACGAAATGCCATTCGGATACACGGTACTGCTATCCAGCCCCTCAGGCTCCAAAAACACCTGATGCGACAGCTTCTCTGCAAAGCGCACAACTTTATCTTCAATCGACGGGCAATACCTCGGCCCGACGCCCTCAATGTGCCCGCCATACATGGCAGAACGGCTTAGGTTTGACCGGACGATATCATGCGTTTTCTCATTCGTGTGGGTAATCCCACAAGAGATTTGCGGCGCAATAGCCGTGCGAGTTCAGGAACGAGAATAGTGCCGGATCGTCATCTCCAGGCTGGCTTTCCAGAACGCTCCAATCAATCGTCGTGCCCTCAAGGCGCGGCGGGGTTCCGGTTTTCAAGCGCCCCCGCGTCAAATTCAGGTCCGCCAACTGCGCGGCTAGATGGATTGAGGGTTGATCACCGACCCGACCGCCCGACCGGCGCACATCGCCTATGTGGATAACGCCGTTAAGAAAGGTGCCGGCTGTAAGGATTACACGCCGCGCCCGAATCTCAGACCCATCCGCAAGCACGACGCCCGTCACAGCACCGCCTACAACCTGCAAACTAACAACCTCACCCGCCAGGATCGTCAGATTCTGTTGCAAACCAAGCGCTTGCTGCATGCCCGCTTTATACCTGTCACGGTCGGCCTGCGCGCGCGGACCCTGCACCGCTGGTCCTTTTCTGCGGTTCAGCAGCCGAAACTGTATGCCCGCATAATCCGCGACACGCCCCATGACGCCATCGAGCGCGTCAATTTCTCGTACCAGATGCCCCTTACCCAGCCCACCAATTGCTGGATTGCACGACATCACCCCAATATCGGCCAGACGCAGCGTGATCAAAACTGTAGCTGCACCCATCCGGGCCGCCGCTGCCGCCGCTTCTGCACCAGCATGCCCACCGCCAATGACAACGACATCAAAATGTTTCACGTGAAACAACCCTCATTTTCCGATGCAGAAACTGGCGAAGATTTCCCCAAGCAGCATCTCCACGTCCACCCTGCCAACCAAGCTTTCCAACGCTCGGGTGGCTCGCCGCAAATGCTCCGCCGCGACCTCGGATTGCCCTGTCTCTACCTCATATGCGGCCAGTTCTAAAGCCCCGATCGCCACCTCGGCGGCTTGCCGATGGCGCGCGCGGGTCATTGTGGTTGCAGAGGCTGAAAATTGCCCCAGAACCGTGCCAATCCTGTCCATCAGCCTGTCAATGCCGAAGCCAGTCTTGCCAGAAACCGCCAAGCCCTCGCCGATTGCTGCACTCAGATCGGCCTTTCCCTGCAGCAAAATGTCATGCGGTTCTGGCGGCAACCATCCCCTTACATCGCCATCTGCATCCAACAGATAAACCCGCAAATCGGCCAAGCGCGCGCGCTCCAACGCGCGGTCCACCCCCATCTGCTCCAGGACATCGTCCGTTTCCCGCAGGCCCGCCGTATCCAGAAACGTGACGGCAAGACCGGCCACATCCATCCGTACCTCGATCACATCCCGCGTGGTCCCAGCGATATCAGAGGTGATTGCAGCCTCCCGGCCGGCCAGGGCATTCAGAAGCGTCGATTTCCCCGCATTTGGCGCGCCCAGAATAGCCACCTCAAACCCGTCTCGCACCCGCTCCGCCGCCCGGGCACCCGCGATTTCTCCACTCAGCTCGAACAACAGCCCAGCAATCAGCCCACGCACCTCTGGCGACACATCAACAGGCACCTCCTCATCGGCAAAATCAATCGTCGCTTCGATCAGTGCCGCCGCCCGTATCAGCCGCCCCCGCCAGCCTTCCACCCGCTGCCCCAACGCGCCTGACAGCACGCGGTACGCCTGCCGCCGCTGCGCCTCGGTTTCCGCGTCGATCAGGTCGGCCAACCCTTCGACCTGTGTCAAGTCAATGCGCCCATTCTCCAGCGCCCGCCGGGTGAACTCACCAGCCTCTGCCATCCGCAAACCCGGCTGCGCCGCCAGCGCCCGCAACACAGCCGCCACAACGGCCTGGCTGCCATGCAGATGCAACTCAACCACCGCTTCCCCGGTAAAGCTGGCACCCGGAGCAAAGGTCAGAATCAGCGCCTCATCCAGCACCTGACCGTCCCAAACCAGCCGCCGAACCGAGGCCCGCCGCGCCTCCGGCACATCACCACACAGCGCAGCACAGGCCGCAAACGCCGCCGAGCCAGACAGCCGCAATACCGCAACCCCAGCCTTGCCACGCGCCGTAGCCAAAGCGTAAATCGTATCCATAACGATTTAACCTGTTGATTATAAACGTATTACGAGTTCATCGAATCAAAGAAGTCGCTGTTCGACTTCGTCTGCTTCAACTTGCCGATCAGGAACTCGATGGCATCCGTCGTCCCCATCGGGTTCAAGATCCGCCGCAGCACATAGGTCTTCTGCAAGTCCGATTTCTCGATCAGCAGATCTTCCTTACGGGTGCCGGACTTCAGAATATCCATTGCCGGGAACACCCGCTTGTCCGCCACTTTCCTGTCCAGCACGATCTCGCTATTCCCCGTGCCTTTGAATTCCTCAAAGATCACCTCGTCCATCCGGCTGCCGGTATCAATCAGCGCTGTCGCGATAATGGTCAGCGACCCGCCTTCTTCAATATTCCGCGCCGCCCCGAAAAACCGCTTCGGCCGCTGCAACGCGTTGGCATCCACACCGCCCGTCAACACCTTACCGCTCGACGGCACCACCGTGTTGAATGCCCGGCCCAACCGCGTGATGCTGTCCAGCAAAATCACCACATCGCGCTTATGCTCGACCAGCCGCTTGGCCTTCTCGATCACCATTTCCGCCACCGCAACGTGTCGCGTCGCCGGCTCGTCAAAGGTCGAAGATACGACCTCGCCTTTAACCGACCGCTGCATGTCGGTCACTTCCTCGGGCCGCTCATCAATCAGCAGCACGATCAGATAGCACTCCGGATGATTGGTCGCGATGGAATGGGCGATGTTCTGCAACAGCACCGTCTTACCCGTCCGCGGTGGTGCCACGATCAGGCCGCGCTGCCCCTTGCCGATCGGCGCCACCAGATCAATGATCCGGGCCGAACGATCCTTGATGGTCGGGTCTTCGACCTCCATCTTGAACCGCTCATCAGGATATAGCGGCGTCAGGTTGTCGAAATGCACCTTGTGACGCGCCCGCTCGGGATCATCAAAGTTGATCATCGTCACCTTGGTCATGCAGAAATAGCGCTCATTCTCACGCGGGGCGGCAATCACGCCCTCAATCGTATCGCCCGTGCGCAGCGAAAACTGCCGCAGAATATCGGGGCTGACGTAAATATCATCCGGTCCCGGCAGATAGTTGGCCGAAGGGCTGCGCAAGAACCCGAACCCGTCCTGCAACACTTCCAGCACACCGTCGCCACCAATTTCCCAGCCATCCTCCGCATGCTCTTTCAGCAGCGCGAACATCATCTCGCCTTTGCGCATGGATGGCGCGTTCTCGATCTCCCACTCCTCGGCCATCGCCAGCAGGTCAGCAGGCGTCTTGGCTTTCAGATCCGCCAGGTTCAGGCGTTCAACAACGGGCAGGGCAACAGTGGTCATCAGATATACCTTGGGATTTTCACGCCCATGGGGCGCAAGACAACAGAGTCAGAGATGGGAAATGCCATGGGCCGGACGGCCCCGCAAAACGCACCTAACCACCGCCCCACCAAAAGTCAACAAATCAGAACTTCACGATCACGCTGAACACAATGATCAGCAGCAAAACCGTCGGTACTTCGTTCATCATCCGGTAGGTCCGCCCGCTCAACACCGTGCCGCCCGTGACAAACACCTTCCGCTGCCCCGCCAGCCACATGTGAAACCCCGTCATCGCCAGCACCGACGCGGCCTTGGCCCAAGGCCAGAGCATCGACCAATCGACAATCCCCGGCGTCATCACCAACGCCAACCCGAACACCCAGGTCGCAATCATCGACGGGTTCATGATCGCCCGCAACAACCGCCGCTCCATCGTTTGAAACAGCCGGTCGGTCTCGCTCCCCGCTGCCACGACTTCGGCGTGGTACACAAACAGCCGGGGCAGGTAGAACAACCCCGCCATCCAGGCAATCACCGCCACCACATGCAGCGCCTTCACCCACGGATAGGCCCCCGCCAGAAAATCACCCATCCCGTTCCTCGCTTTCTTTCTTCTTCTATAAAGAAGACTCTATAAAAGAAATGATGATGATGTAGGGGCCGTGGATATCTTGATATCTGCATCCGCCCCCAAGGTTTTCCACACCGGCAACCCTGTGGATAACCCTGATGTATCGTCAAACCCAATCACCATCAGTCATAAATAATACCAAAAATTCAACGTGATAAAGCCCGCTCTCCACAAATACCATCCACACTGCCCCTTATCCACGCCAGCGGGAAAACAAATCGCCCACACCCGCTCTGGTTCTCTTTGCACAGCGGGATAACCGACCCCCGCCCTTGACAAGCCAGCCTGAAACCAGCCCCTTTGCCTGAAAACCGGAATGACCCCCCGGTCGCACCACCGGAACAAACCAAGCTTATCCACAAGGCGGTCCCCATGGCCCTGATCCTCGCCTCAGCCTCGGAAATCCGCCTGCGCCTGCTCACCGCAGCGGGCCTTCAAGTGCAAGCCCTGCCTGCCCGCATCGACGAAACCGCCATCCTCGCCTCTTTGCAAGCCGAAGGCGCCAGCCCCCGCGATATTGCTGATACCCTGGCCGAGATGAAGGCCCGCAAACTCGCCGACCGCCACCCCGCCGACCTGATCATAGGCTGCGACCAGGTGCTCGATTTCAACAACCAACCCTGGTCCAAGCCCGAAACGCCCGCCGAGGCCCGCAGCCAACTCGGCCTTTTGCGCGGCCAGACCCATCACCTGCACTCTGCCGTGGTGCTCTATGAAGGCGCAAAACCAATCTGGCGCCACATCGGGCGCGCTGATCTGACCATGCACCAGGTCTCTGACACCTATCTTGATGATTACATCGACCGCAACTGGCACAGTATCCGCCACGCCGTCGGCTGCTATAAGCTGGAAGAAGAAGGCATCCGCCTGTTCAGCGACATAAAAGGCGACTATTTTACCATTCTGGGCCTGCCACTGCTGCCGCTGCTGGCCTATCTGCGCACCAAGGGGGTTATTCCAACATGACAGACCAACCCCGCATCCCGCTGGCCGGGGTCATCGGCCACCCCATCGCCCACAGCCGCAGCCCCGCGCTGCATGGCTACTGGCTGCGCCGTTACGGCATCAAGGGCCACTACATCCCGATGGATATTGCCCCGGTGGATCTGGCCGCCGCTCTGCGGATGTTGCCCAGCATGGGGTTTGTCGGGGTGAACATCACCCTGCCCCATAAAGAGGCGGTGTTGCAGATTGCCGATATCATCACCGACCGCGCCGCCCTGATCGGGGCCGCCAACACACTGATATTCCGCAAGGATGGCAAGATTCACGCCGACAACACCGATGGCACCGGCTTTATCGCCAACCTGCGCCAGCACGCCCCACACTGGAACCCCGCCGCTGGCCCCGCAGCCGTACTGGGCGCGGGCGGTGCGGCCCGGGCCGTGGTGGCCGCGCTGATCGAGGCTGGCGTGCCCGAGATTCGCCTCGCCAACCGCACCAGACCAAGGGCCGAGGCGATCCGGTCAGATTTCGGCGCAAAAATCACTGTGCAGGAATGGGTGCAAGCCGCCCATATGATCGAAGACTGCGCCACGGTGGTGAACACCACCTCGCTCGGCATGGTCGGCAAGCCCGATTTCCGTATCGCCATGGACGCGATATCGCCGCGCGCCCTTGCCACCGATCTGGTCTATAACCCCTTGAAAACCCAGTTCCTTATCGCCGCCGAACAGCATGGTGCCACGGTGGTTGATGGCCTTGGCATGCTGCTGCATCAGGCGGTGCCCGGCTTTGAACGCTGGTTCGGCCACCGCCCCGATGTTGACCAGGCCACCCGAGACGCGGTGCTATCAGCATGACCTTCCGTTTGGGCCTCACCGGCTCCATCGGCATGGGCAAATCCACCACCGCCGCGATGTTTGCCGCGCAAGGCGTGCCTGTCTGGGATGCAGATGCCGCCGTCCACCGGCTCTACGCCCCCGGCGGCGGTGCCGTCGCCCCGCTCGCCGCCCTCTGTCCTGCGGCCCTGATCAACGGCAGCATTGACCGCATGGCCCTCAAGGAGTGGATCAGTACCAACCCTGACGCGCTGCGGCAGATTGAGGCAATCGTCCACCCCCTCGTCGCCGCCGACCGCGCCCATTTCATCGCCAAAACAGTCTCTGACATCGCGGTTTTCGACATTCCCCTGCTGTTCGAAAACGGCACCGAGGCGCAGTTTGACGCGACCCTTCTCGTCACCGCGCCGCCTGCCCTGCAACGCGCCCGCGTGATGGCTCGCCCCGGCATGACCGACGCCCAATTTGCCCTGATCCTGCAACGCCAGATGCCCGATGCCGAAAAACGCCGTCGCGCCACCCACATCGTCGAAACCCTGTCGCTGGACAGCACGAACGCCTATATCACCGCCCTGCTGACCCATATCCGAGGCCACAATGCGTGAGATCGTTCTCGATACCGAAACCACCGGCCTTGACCCCACCACCGGGGATCGCATCGTCGAAATCGGCGCGGTCGAACTGTTCAACCAACTGCCCACCGGCCGCACCTACCACCAATACATCAACCCCGAACGCACCATGCCGAAAGAGGCGTTTGATGTGCATGGCCTCGGCGATGATTTCCTGCGCGACAAACCCCTGTTTCGCGCCGTCGGTCAGGCCTTTCTCGACTTCATCGGCGACGCGCAACTGGTGATCCACAACGCCGCCTTTGACATGAAGTTCCTGAACCACGAACTTCAGCGCGCCAATATGCCCACCATCCCCTACGATCGCGCCGTTGATACCGTCCTGATCGCCCGCAAGAAGTTTCCCGGCTCGCCTGCCTCGCTCGATGCCCTCTGCCGCCGCTTTGGCGTGGATAATTCGGCGCGTGAAAAGCACGGCGCCTTGCTCGACAGTGAAATTCTGGCCGAGGTTTACCTCGAACTGATCGGTGGGCGTCAGCCCGACTTTGCCCTGTCGGCCAACCAGTCCAACAAAGGCCAGTCCGGCGACTGGCGCCCCCGTCCGCGCCCCACCGCCCTGCCGCCCCGCATCACCGAAACGGAATCCGCGGCCCACGACAAATTCGTGGAAAAGCTGGGCGATTCCGCCATCTGGAAACAGCGCACATAGAAATGCCGGCCCCGCAGGACCGGCTTTCGTTACAAATCCAGCCTTAGTTGACCGCAGTTGCCGCAGGGGCCGCCGCCGCACGCCGGGCAATTTCCTGCCGGTACAGGGCCAGAAAATCCACTGTGTCGATGTTCAGCGGCGGAAAGCCCCCGTCGCGCGTCACATCGGAAATGATCCGGCGGCAGAACGGAAACAGCAACCGCGGGCACTCGATCAGCAGGAAAGGGTGCAACTGGTCTTCCGGCACGCCTTCCACATGGAACACACCGCCGTAATCCAGCTCCATCAGGAACAGCGTGTCGCCGTTGGCCTTGTTCTTCGACGTGACCTTGTATTTGGTGATCACGTCGTACTGATGGTCGCCGCCCCGCTTGCGCGCATCAAGGCTGACCGCCACCTGAATGTCGGGCTGCACTTCGCCCCCCGTCAGGCCCTTTTGGGCCACCAGATTCTCAAACGACATATCGCGCACAAACTGCGCCAGCACGCTCATCCGCATTTGCGGGGCAGCAGCGCCATTGTCTTCGTCGGCCATCCCTGAACTCCTCATTCGCACGGGTTATCCGCGTGATATCAGGTCAAACGCCGCCCCTCAATGGCGCGTCCATCCAGATTTGCCGCGCGTTGGCGGTTGCGCGGCTTCATCCTCGCCCACCTCGTGGAATTCGGCGTCAATGAAACCGGGGTCCGGCCGATGTGCTTCACGCCCCGGCATGCCCTGCACGTGTATCCGGCGTGCCAGCAAGGCAATCACCAACTTCTGCACCGGCGGGATCAACAACAGCAGCCCCAAAGCATCGGTCAGAAACCCCGGCAGGATCAGCAATATCCCCGCCATCAGCGTCAGCACCCGATGGATCAGCGGCGACAGCGGGTCCACCGACCGCAGCCCGTTGCGCAACTCTGCCGCGCCCTGCATCCCTTGGGCGCGCAGCAAAGACATCCCGATCATGCCCGACACAATCACCCACGCCAGCGTTGCCCACAGGCCAATCGCGCCGCCCACAACCACAAACAGCCCGATTTCAATCAGCGGAACCGCCAATATCGCCACCAAAAGCCACATCTTTCCTCTCCTTCGGGCCCGTCCTGCGGCTTCGTGACGCCGCAGCGGTAGACACTTGCCGACCCAACACCTACATAAGGTTCAGTTCGTTCAAGACCAAGCCATCACCGCACCAATCTCGGGGTTCCCACTATGAGTTCGTCTATCCTTCAACTGCTGGTGCTGGCCGGAATTGCCGTGTTCCTGATTTTGAAGCTGCGTTCCGTTCTGGGCACCCGCGAAGGGTTTGAAAAACCCCCCGTCCCGTTAGAGGATGTGCGCCCCCGCGCCCGCACCTTTGACGTGATCGAAGGTGGGCCCGACCGGGATATCACCGACCATGCCGCCGACGGCTCTGCCGCTGCCAAAGCCTTGGCTGCGATGAAGACCGCCGAGCCGGGCTTTTCGGTCAGCACCTTCCTGCAAGGCGCCCGCGGCGCCTATGAGATGATCCTGATGGCCTATGAGAAGGGCGATCTTGACAGCATCCGCCCCTTCCTGTCCGACGAGGTTGAAGCCACCTTCGGCACCGCCATCGCCGCGCGTGAAGATCAGGGGCTGACGGTTGAAGCCACCTTTGTCGGCATGAAAGAACTCGCGTTGCAAGACGCGACCTATGACCGCGACAGCAAACTGGGCGAAATTTCCGTGCGCTTTGTGGGTGAGACTACGTCGGTGGTCCGCAACAAGGCTGGCGAGGTGATCGAAGGCAGCCCGACCGAGATCAAGCGCCAGCGTGATGTCTGGACCTTCGCGCGGCGCATGGGGGTTGATGATCCCAACTGGCAGCTTGTGGGCACCGGCGACTGATCCGGGGGTCTGATGCGTGCCGCCCTGTCCGCCCTTCTGGTTTGTTTTGCGATGACGGCAACCCCCGCCGCCGCCCAACTGCTGACCTTTGAAGAGCTTGATGGCTGGTACGACGATCATCAGGCCGAAGGCCTGACCGCCTTCCTCGCGACCTGCGATAAATTCGACGCCCCCGATTGGCGCCCGATCTGCAAAGTGGCCAAGGACGTGCCGCTGGATGATGCCTCGGCCCGCAGCTTTTTTGAACTGTTCTTCAAGCCCGTGCTGATCGGCACTCCTCCGGCGCTGTTCACCGGCTATTATGAACCCGAACTGCCGGGTTCTCCCGTCCGCACCCCGCGCTATGCCTACCCCATTTACCGCAAACCACCCGAGCTGACCGAAGGGCAGGTCTGGCAACCCCGGTCAGTGATCGAGGGCGGTCTGTTGCGGGGCAGGGGGTTGGAAATCGCATGGCTGGATGACCCGGTAGAGGTTTATTTCCTGCAAATCCAAGGCTCTGGCCGCATCCGTATGCCCGACGGCCATGTGATGCGGGTGGGGTATGGCGGCAAGAACGGCCAACCCTATCGGTCTGTGGGCCAGGAAATGGTCCGGCGCGGCACCCACACACTGGATCAGGTCTCGGCCCAGGAAATCCGCGCTTGGGTCAAGCGCAACGGTGCGGCGGGGCAGGCGCTGCTGAACCACAATCCGTCCTACGTGTTTTTCCGCAAGCTGGACGATCTGCCCGCCGACCGTGGCCCGATCGGTGCCATGGGCCGGTCGATCACCACCCTGCGCTCTGCCGCAATTGACCCAGCGTTCATCCCGCTTGGTGCCCCGCTCTGGATCGAAAAAGACGGCCGCAGCCCGATCCGCCGTCTGATGATCGCCCAAGATACCGGTGGTGCCATCAAGGGCGCGCAGCGGGCCGATATCTTTTTTGGCACCGGCGACGCGGCGGGCGACGCGGCGGGCACGGTCAAGGATGGCGGGCGCCTGATCCAACTGCTGCCCATCGACCGCGCCTATGCCATGCTGCCCGAAGGCTGACCCATGGCCCGCCGCCGCTCGCTTCGCCCTGATGAGGAAGACCTCTGGCTGACCGTCGCCCGCACTGCGCGGCCGATGCACCCCAAACACAGCCAGCCCCTCGCGGCCCCCATTCCCCCACGCGCCGACCCGGTGCAGCCAGCCCCCATCCCGCGCTTGCCGTTCTTCACCCTTGGCGAAAAGGCCCGCCCCCGCGCAGCGCATAACCTTGCGCCCACACTGAAAGCCAGCCTGTCTAACGCGCCCTTGCAGATGGACGCCAAAACCCACGGCAAGATGACCCGTGGCAAACTGGCCCCCGAGGCCCGCATCGACCTACACGGTCTGACCCTGGCCGAGGCCCACCCCGACCTGATCCGCTTTATCCTGAACGCGCAAAGCGCCGGGTTGCGTTTGGTGCTGGTGATCACCGGAAAGGGCAAACGCGGCGACGACCATGGCCCGATCCCGCAACGGATGGGGGCCCTGCGCCATCAGGTGCCGCAATGGCTCCGCATGGTGCCGATGGGGCAGGCGGTTTTGCAAGTGACCGAAGCCCACCTGAAACACGGCGGGGCAGGGGCCTATTACGTGTATCTGCGGCGTTAACGCCCCAGCTCTCGCCCGATTTGCACCACCGGCAACAGCACCACCCGCGTCGCTGTCTGCACCGTCAGAACCGTACCCGAAATCAGGTCGGTCCGCGCCGCCCGGTCGCTGTCAAACGCCTGACCCACCGCTGAAATCCCGCCAACCACGCTTAGCAGCGTTTTGGAATCGCCCAACACAAAATGCCCCGACCCCACATTGAACGACGAGATATCCAGCAGCGTCACCTTCAGATCCGCCACCCGCGTCAAATCGGTCAGCGTGCCCAGCCGATCCCCCTGACCCGTCATCAACCCTGCGAGTTTCAGCATCCGGTCTTTGCCCGATCCGAAAATCAGAAACGGCTGTGGCAGCGTGCCAATCGCCTTGGCTTGCGTGCGGAACACCTCGACATCAATATCCGGCGAAATCAGCACAACACCCGATATCTTGTTCAGTATTGCCCGATCCCCCCGGATCGCCATCTGGCGCATCACCTCCATCACCAGGTGCGACCCCATCGAATGCGCCACCAGCGTGATCCGCCGCGCCCCCGCCTGTGACACATCGTCGATCAGCGATTCGAGCCCATCCCGCGCAAACAGCGCCGAATCCCTGTCATAGACATAGCCCAAAGGCTCTGCCGCCGATGGCCAGCTATAATGCACCACCGCCCCCGGCATCTTCAGATCATGCGCAAGCTGCGCAATCCGGTACAGCCCTTCGGAGAACGTGTTGTTATAGCCGTGAACAAAGATCACCACATCATTGCCAGACGGCCGCATCGCCTTTGCGATATCACGGCGAAATTCGCCATCGGTCTGATAGCGGACTTCCTTGGTGGTCAGAAAATCCACCTGAGGGTCCGGCTTCGCCCCGCGCCGCGGCCATTTGATCGACCCCAGCTCGCGCTCTGGCGGGATCGAAATGTCGTAACGGCCCAAAAACGTGGTTTCCGACCGCTTCGATCCGAAATGCCCGGTGTCATCATAGGCGCGGGTGGTACCGATGAACACCGACCCCACGTCGCCCACAGCCCCGGCATCCGGGGCGACGGTGATCTGGCCACGTGGGCTGCAGGCCAGCACAAAGGTCAAAAGGAACAACGACAGAAGACGGATCACGGCAAACTTCTCTGCAAGACTTCCCCCAAAGACTTCCGCCTTTCCGTCAGCGTGGTCAAGCGTAACGGGTTGTAACGCAGAAAATGCGATCCGGTTCCCCAATTAATGCGAAAAAGCCTGCCCGCCCCAAAGTTCTTTCACCCGCGCATCGCGCCCACAGGCATTGCGATAGAACTTATAGGCATTCGCCTGCTTTTTCGGCCCCGCCCGGGTCAGCACAATGCCTGTCCCCTTGTAGTAATCCTGATGATAATCTTCGGCGACCCAGAACTTTTTCACCCCCAGCACCGGCGTTACCACCTTTTGGCCAAGTGCAGCCTCCGCCGCCTTCACTGCCGCCACCGCATCGGCCTTCTGCGCCGGGGTCGCAAAAATCGCCGTCCGGTACGCAGGCCCCCGGTCACAAAACTGCCCGCCACTATCGGTCACATCGACCGACCGCAAAAACTTGGCGATCAGATCGGCGTAGCTGATCTTTGCGTCGTCAAAAGTGATCTCGACCGCCTCATAATGCCCTTCGTGGTCCTCATAGGTCGGGTTGGACGACCCTCCGCCGCTATAACCGGACACCACGGATTTTACCCCCGGCACCGATTCGAAATCTGACTCGACGCACCAGAAACAGCCACCCGCAACAATCGCCTTTTGCGTTTTCGCCTGCGCCGCACCCGCCAGCGCAACACAGAATATCAGGGCCAGTCGCAACATCGCTCTCTCCTTCAAACTTTGTTGAACCATCGGCGCATCGGCACGCACGGTCCACTCACCCGTCCGTGAATGACGCAACGGTGATCCACCCACCCGCCGCAACCCGGAAATCCCGGCCCGCGCGCCCGTTCGTAGTCTGTGTCAAATTGAATGCGTATTCTGCCTGAACCGACGCCGCCACACCTTCCCTGCTGGGCAAGAGCATGCCTGTTCTTGTAGGGTGCGCGGGGCGAGCTTCCATCTTATGGAAATCATGCGGCTTTCCGCAGCAAGGAGTGTGTTTGATGAAGCCTATCGGGGGGCGTATAACGTCGATGGACGTGGCCGCATTGGCAGGGGTGTCACAATCCGCTGTGTCGCGCGCATTCACACCCGGATCGGCCATCGCCACGGCCAAGCGCGAACTTATTCTCGAGGCCGCGCGCAAGCTGAACTATGTGCCCAATTCCATCGCCTCCAGCCTGACCACCAAACGCACCAACATGGTGGCCGTGATCCTCGGCAATCTCGACAACCCGTTTTACGTGCTGGTGCTGAAGGCGCTGATTGACCGGCTTCAGGCGCGGGGCACGCAAATCCTGACCTTTACCGTGCCAAACGGGGCCAGCAGCGACAATGCGCTGATGCGGGTGCTGCGCTATCAGGTGGATGGCATCATCCTGACCTCGGCGCAGCTTTCCACCCGCATGACCAGCATGTGCCACGACCGGGGCATTCCGGTGGTGTTGTTCAACCGCTATGTCCCCGGGTCGGATGCGTCGGGCGTGCGCTGCGACAACGCGGCGGGCGGGCGGTTGATGGCCGAGGCGCTGTTGCAGGCCGGGGCGCGCACCTTTGCCGTGGTCAAGGGCGACCCCAAGGGCACCACCAGTCAGGACCGCCTGCAAGGCTTTGCCGAGCGGTTGCTGGAGGAAGGCATCCCCCGCGCCAATCTGCTGGAGCTGGAGGGCCTGTCTGTCTATGACGGCGCCCATGCCGCCGTCTTGCGGGCGTTCCGGGATGATCGCCTGCCGCTGCCGGATGCGATCTTTGGCATCAACGATATCATGGCCATGGGCGCGATGGATGCGCTGCGCGGCGAGATGGGGGTGAAAATCCCGGATGATCTGATGTTCGGCGGGTTCGACAACATAGATGAGGCCGCCCATTGGCCCTACAGGCTGACCACCGTGCGCCAGCCGGTCGAGGAAATGGCGGATGAAACGCTCAAGCTGCTGGACCTGGACAATCCGGGGGCGGAAATCGAACTTGGCATCGACATCAAGGTGCCGGGGCATCTGGTCTGGCGCGATACAATCCCGCGCCAGAGCTGACGGTCACTCGGGCTGCGCAGCCGTGCCTTCGGCTTGTGCCTGACGGGCGGCAAGGATGCGCCCGTCGCGCCATGCCTGCCAGTCCGGAATGGCACTGACCGGAATGCGCGCTGCCATATCGGCATGAATGCGCGTGACCATCGCCTGATCCCAGTCGTAATCGGTGCGCGCGTCCTGCCCCATGTGCCGCATCATCGGGCCAAGCTGGGCGACAAAGCCTTCAAACCCCGCCGTTGCGTTCAGATGCGCCGTGGCAAACGGCCCGATCGACAGCCAGCGCAGGGCAAGGCCATCGGTCATCACGCGGTCGATATCTTCGGCGGAACAATAGCCTTCGCCCACCAGATGCAGCGCCTCGGCCACCAGCGTGTATTGCAGGCGGTTCAAAAGGAACCCGTCGATTTCCTTGTTCAGGGTCACTGGCTTCATACCCAGATCGGCCATGAAGGCACGGGTCCGGTTCAGACTGTCCTCCGACGTGGCCCCGCTGCCGCAAAGCTCGACCAGCGGGATCAACGATGGCGGATTGACCGGATGCGCCACCAGCGCCCGCCCCGGTTCCACGATATGGGTCAGAAAGGTTGACCCACGCAAGGCAGAGGTTGACGAGGCGATGATGCAATCGGCGGGGGCGTGGGCGGCAATCTCGGCCATCACGGCACGCTTGATCTCAATGTCCTCGCGCACGCTTTCCTGCACATGCACCGCCCCTGCGACTGCATCGGCGAGGGACGCTGCCGGGCGGATGCGCGCCATCGCGGCGTCTACCCCGCCCGGCACCTGACCTGCGGCCTGCAACTGGCCCAGCGTGCGGGCGATCAGCGGCAGGGCGGCGGCCACCTGTGCCGGGTCCGCGTCATACAGCGCCACATCGTGACCGGCGCGCGCAAAGACCACCGCCCATGCGCGCCCCACATTGCCCGCCCCGATACAGGCTGTGCGGGCCATGTCAGCTGGCCTTCCGGTCGCGCGCCCAACGGCGTTCAAATTCCCACACCTCGGGGAAGCCGATCAACTGGTTGAACTCGGCAAAGTCGAACAGCGGCTGCGCTGCGGTTTGCGAGGTGCCGAACTGCTGAAACGCCGCCAGTGCGTTGGCTGCGGCCTGTGCGGCGGCAAGCCCGGTCATCGACGGATAGATCGCCATGGCGAAACCCATCTCCTCCAGCTCTTTGGCGGTGCGGATCGGGGTTTTGCCGCCATCCGCCATGTTCGCCATCATCGGCGCGCGAATACGCTTGCAGGCCTCGCGCATCTCCGCCTCGCTTTCCAGCGCCTCCAGAAACACCACGTCTGCCCCGGCCTCGGCAAAGGCCAGCCCCCGTTGAACGGCCCCGTCAAACCCCTCGCTCTGGCGGGCATCGGTGCGGGCGATGATCAGCGTTTCGGGCGAGCGGCGGGCCTCGATGGCGACCTTGATCTTTTCCACCATGTCGATGGTCGGCACCACGCGCTTGAACGGGGTATGGCCGCATTTCTTGGGAAATTCCTGATCTTCGATCTGCACCGCCACCACCCCGGCTTCCTCATACCCGCGCACGGTGTGATGCACGTTCAGCAGCCCGCCATAGCCGGTATCGGCGTCGGCGATGATCGCGGCATTGCTGACCCGGCACAGGGTGGCCACACGGTCAACCATTTGCGAATAGGTCGCAATCCCGGCATCGGGCAGGCCATGGGTAGAGGCCGTCATCCAGAAGCCCGAGGCATAGGCAAATTCCAGCCCGACCCGGTTGGCGACCACGGCGGTGATCATGTCGTGCAATCCGGGGGCGGCCACGAATTTTCCGGCGGCAAGGGCGGCTTTCAGGCTTGGTTTGGTCATTGTTTCATTCCGGCAAGATAGGTCATGGTTTCGGCTTCGGATACGACGTCGCCGTATTTGGCATTCATGTCGAACAGGTTGGCTTCGTGCGGCGCGGGGTGGCGGTCGCCCACGGCCTCACGCGGGATGATCGGGATAAAGCCGTGCGAATTGGCATCCACGCAGGACGCCCGCACACAGCCCGAAGTGGAAACCCCGGTCAGGATCACGGTGTCGATGCCCCATGTGGTCAGGGTGGACGCCAGCGAGGTGCCAAAGAACACACTGGCATATTGTTTCGAGATGACCAGTTCATCATCCGACGGGGTCAGCCCGGGTGCCCATTCGCCCCATTTGCTGCCGCGCAGAAAATGGCGCAGCGGCAGGGCCTTTTGATAGAACCGCCCGCCGTCCAGCGCCTTGGGGTGATAGACCACATTGGTATATATCACCGGAACCCCCGCCGCGCGGGCGGCATCGCGCAGCCGGATCGCCGAGGCAAGCGCGTCGTCACAATCGGCCCACAGATCGCAGTCGCGGTCGAAATAGCCCAGCACAAGGTCGATCAGGATCAGTGCGGGCCGCTTGCCGAAGCCCAGCTTGCCGCCGAAAGCCCGGGCGTAATTCTCGCCAAGATCGTCAGTCATCCTCACTCTCCTTGATGTCGTCAAAATAGGCCAACTGGCCGGGCGTCAGGTACAGCCAGGGCCGTGCCGCCTTTTGCGCCGCCTCGAAGGCGGCAATATCCTGCACGTCATCGCGCAGGATCGCGCCAATCTCGTCAAGCCCTTCCAGCAGCGCGGCCTTGCGGTGCGGCTCTACGTCAAAGGCAATCGTGGTGGCATCGGCCAAGACGATGTTCTGCGCGGGCAGGTCCACGGTCACCGCGCGTCCCACCTCAGCCTCGGCCAGAACGCGGGCATGATCTGCGGGCGCAAGAACGATGGGCAGCACGCAACTGCGGAAGCAGTTGGCAAAGAAAATCTCGCCAAAGCTGGTGCCGATCACGCAGCGGATGCCGAAATCGACCAGCGACCAGACCGCCTGTTCGCGGCTGGACCCACTGCCAAAATCCGGGCCGGTCACAAGGATCTGCGCCTTGTCCCAGGGTGGGACATCCAGCACAAAGCCACCCTTGGCGCGGCGTTCATGGAACAGATGCCGCCCCAGACCCGTCTTTTCCATCAGCAGCAAAAACCGCGCCGGAAAGATCACATCGGTGTCGATCTGCCCTTCGGCAAAGGGGGCGGCGATGGCGGTCAGCCGCACGAAAGGTTCGATGGTCATACCGCCACCTTGCGCACGTCTGCCAACCGGCCGGTCAACGCAGCAGCAGCAGCCATTTCAGGGCTCATCAGATGGGTCCGCCCCCCCTTGCCCTGCCGCCCCTCAAAGTTGCGGTTCGAGGTGGACGCACAGCGTTCGCCTTCGGTCAGACGGTCGTCGTTCATCGCCACGCACATCGAACAACCCGAGTCGCGCCATTCAAACCCGGCGTCGGTGAAGATGCGGTCCAGCCCTTCGGCCTCGGCCGCGGCACGCACCTGCGCCGACCCCGGCACCACGATGGCGGCCACCCCGGTGGCCACATGGCGGCCCCGGATCACCCCAGCGGCACGGCGCAAATCCTCTAACCGGCCATTGGTGCAAGACCCGATGAACACGCGGTCGATGCCGATATCGGTCAGGGCAGTACCCGGCGTCAGGCCCATATAGGCAAGGCTGCGCTCCATCCGCGCCCGGCGGGCGGGGTCTGCCACGGCGGCGGGGTCAGGCACCTGGGCGGTGACGGGCAGCGAGTCTTCGGGCGTCGTGCCCCAACTGATATGCGGGGCCAGCGTGCCTGCGTCGATGGCAATCTCAACGTCGAACACGGCGCCCGGGTCGCTGTGCAGATCGGCCCAGTCGAGCAGCGCGGCGGGTTCGTCCTGCGGCAGGGGGGCCAAGGGGCGGCCCCGCACCCAATCCAGCGTCTTGGCGTCGGGGGCGACCATGCCCACCCGTGCCCCGGCCTCGATGGTCATGTTGCACAGGGTCATCCGGGCCTCCATCGACATGGCGCGCACGGCGGGTCCGGCATATTCGATGGCATGGCCAACCCCGCCACCCACCCCGATCCGCGCGATCAGCGACAGGATGATATCCTTGACCGTGACCCCCGGTTGCAGGGTGCCGTTGATGGTGACACGCATGCGTTTCTGGCGGCGCTGGCGCAAGGATTGGGTAGAGAATACGCATTCACACTCGCTTGCGCCGATGCCGAAACTCAGCGCCCCGAACGCCCCATGCGTGCTGGTGTGACTGTCGCCGCAAACCAGTGTGATGCCGGGCAGCGTCAAACCCAACTCGGGTCCGATCACATGCACAATGCCATGGCGACGGTCGCGCATCGGGATATAGCGGATACCGTGTTTCCGGGTGTTGTCATGCAGCCGCGCGACCTGTGCGGCGGCCAGACCTTCGCGCAGCGATATGTGGCGGTTGCGGGTCGGAACTGCATGATCTGCAACCGCAATATGCGCATCCGGACGTCGCAGGCTGCGCCCTGCCGCGACCATTCCGGCAAAGGCCTGCGGCGATGAAACCTCCTGCACAAGATGCCGGTCTATATAGATCAGGTCGGTGCCATCTGCATAGGATTTGACCACATGCGCATCCCAAACCTTATCATAAAGCGTTCTGGCGGGCCGGGGATCACCTGATTGCCGCTCCAGCAAATTTGCCACGTTAAAACCTCTTGCATCGTCCTTGAAGGCAAGCCTATGCTCGATTGCATGCGCATTCAATAACTAAATTGGGCCGGGTCAGGCTACAGTGGGAATGCCAAGAAAAACGAAACCAGCAAGGGAGCGCCAGCAATGAGGCTAGGTGTTGATGTCGGAGGGACGTTCACGGACCTTCTTCTGCACGATGAAGCCACCGGGCGGGTATGGCAGGCCAAGACGCCGTCAACCCCGCAAGACCAATCCATCGGCGTTGCCGAAGGGGTGCGGCTGATCTGTGAAAAGGCGGGGATCGCGCCGTCAGAGCTGCACATGGTTCTGCATGGCACCACCGTTGCAACCAACGCCGTGCTGGAAGGCAAGGGTGCCCGCGTCGGCCTGCTGACCAGCGAAGGTTTTGAATATGTGCTGCATCTGGCGAAAAGCTGGACCCCCGGCCCGCTGTTCGGCTGGATCGTGATGGACAAGCCGACGCCGCTGGCGACGCTGGACGACACGCGCGGCATCCCGGAACGGGTGTCGGCCAAGGGCGAGGTGATCCGGGCCCTGGACGAAGACGCCGCCACCCGCGCTATCGACGATCTGTGTGGCAGCGGTATCGAGGCGCTGACGATTTCGCTGATGCACTCTTACGCCAACCCGGCCCACGAACAGCGCTTGCGTGAGATTGTGGCCGCGCGCCACCCGCATATCCCGGTGTCGCTGTCGTCCGACATTCTGCCCGAGTTCCGCGAATATGACCGCACCATCACCACGGTGATGAACGATTACGTCCGCCCGATCATGACGCGCTATCTGGACCGGATCGAAGAACGGCTGGCGGCGAATGATGTGAAATCGCATCTGCATATCGTGCGGTCAGACGGTGGGCTGATGTCGGCCAAGGCGGCGGGCGACCGGCCTGTGCATACCGTGCTGTCTGGTCCTGCGGGGGGTGTGACCTCGACCGCGATGGTGTCGAAACGGACGGGGTTTGATCTGCTGGCCTTCGATATGGGCGGCACCTCGACCGATGTGTCGGTGATCACGGGGGGCAAGCCGTCCATCTCGCGGTCTACCGAAGTGGGGGCCTTCCCCGCCAAGGTGCCGACGATGGATGTGCGGTCGGTCGGGGCCGGCGGTGGGTCGATTGCCGAAGTGTCCGATCTGACGAAATCGCTGCGGGTTGGGCCGCGCTCGGCCGGGGCGCAGCCCGGCCCGGTCTGCTACAGCCGGGGTGGGACGGAACCCACCGTGTCTGACGCCAACGCGGTGCTGGGGTATCTGCCGCCCGTGCTGCTGTCGGGGGCGATGTCGCTGGATATCGACGCCGCCCGTGCGGCCATTGCCGGGATCGGCGAAAAGCTGGGCCTGTCGGTCGAAGGGGCGGCCAAGGGCATCTTGCAGATCGCGAATGAGGTGATGCTGGGCGCGCTGCGGGTGATCACCGTGCAGCGCGGCCTTGACCCGCGCGACTTTGGCATTCTGGCCTTTGGCGGCGCTGGCCCGCTGCATGCGAACGCGATGGCGGAATTGCTGGGCTGCTATCCGTGCGTCGTGCCGAACAATGCGGGCGTCCTGTCGGCGCTTGGCTTTCTGGAGGCCGAGTTCAAGAACGAATTCGTGCAGACCTTCATCCGGTCGTCGCGCAACATCGAACCGGCGATGATCTGGGACAGGTTCAGTGAATTGGCCACCCGTGGCCGTGCCTGGCTGGACGAACAAGAGGTGGCCGAGGCGGATCGCCGCCTGATCTACACGCTGGACCTGCGCTATGAACAGCAAGGGTATGAAGTGTCGGTCGAGGTGGACCCCGATCTTGTGGCCGGTGCAGGTGCGTTGGAGCCGGTGTTTGACCAGTTCCACGGCCTGCATGAACGCATGTACGGCGTGCGTTTCCATGTGCCGGTGGAAATGGTGGCCCTGCGTGTGGTGGCCGTGGGGGCGACCCCGCCGGTGGATCAGCAACCGCTGCAAGGCGGTGACCATGATCTGGCAGGCGCGGTGATCGAAACCCGGCCCGCATGGTTTGACGATGCCTGGGTCGATACGCCCAACTATGACCGCGCCAAGCTGGCGGTCGGGCTGAAGATCCCCGGCCCCGCCATCATCCGCCAATACGATTCCACCACCGTTCTGCTGCCCCGCCACGTCGCCGAGGTTGACCAGTTCGGCAACCTTATCATCTGGCCTGCGGACAAGGGAAACTGAGCCATGACCAAGCATGTTGACCCGATCACCCTTGATATCATCGAAAACGCGCTGAAAAACGCGCGGTTCGAGATGGACAATGTGGTGGTGCGCATCGCCCTGTCGCCTGCGGTGCGCGAACAGCACGACGAATTCCCGATGATCTGCAACCCGGCCGGGCAGATGATCGTCGGGCAGTTCGGTTCCTACATCCCCGCCGTGGTTGAGAAATTCAACAACGACATCAACGAGGGCGACCTGTTCGTCTGGAACGACCCCTATGCCTGCAAAGGGTCGATCTCGCACAACAACGACTGGTGCGTGATGATGCCGATTTTTCATGAGGGGGTGCATGTCGGCTATTCCTCGATCTTCGGCCACATGAACGATGTGGGCGGCACGGTGCCGGGGTCGATGCCCGCCAACGCCCGCACCATCTGGGAAGAAGGCCTGCGGGTGCCGCCGGTGCGCATCTACAGCAAGGGCGTGCTGAACGACGGCGTGCTGGACATCATGCTGAACAACAGCCGCACCCCCGACATGAACCGCGCCGACCTGATGGCGCTGATCGCGGGCTGCCGGGTGGCGGGCGTGCGGGTGGGCGAGCTGTGCAGCCGCTTCGGGCGCGAGACGTATCTTGCGGCCTGTGACCTGCTGATGCTGCGCACCCGCGATGCGATGCAGATCCTGATCGACAAATACATCACCGAAGAACCCGCAGTGTTCGAGGATTGGGTGGATGATGACGGTCTGGGCAATGGCCCGTTCCTGATGAAGCTGTCGATCTACCGGCGCGGCAACAAGGCGGTGTTCGACTTTACCGGCACCGATGATCAGGCCCCCGGCCCGATCAACTTTCACATCCACGAAGGGCTGTGCAAGCTGTTCTTCGGGGTCTACATGATCATGGCGTTCGATCCTTCGGTGAACTTCAACGAAGGCTTCTATGACCTGTTCGAGGTGATCTTGCCCGAAGGGTCGCTGCTGAACCCGAAATTCCCGGCTGCCCTGTCGAACCGTCTGAACACGCATACGCGGTTCTTCGACTGTCAGGCCGGGGCCTTGGGCCAACGCGCGCCGCATCTGTCGATGGCGGCGGGCTATGGCACCTCGCCGCATTTCATCTTTACCGGGACAGATGGCGAAGGCCGCTATTTCCAACTGATGGAACTGTTGTTCGGCGGCGTTCCGGGGCGTCCGCGTGGCGACGGGCTGGATGGCCATGCGTGGTGGCCGCTGTTTTCGGCAACGCCCATCGAATATATCGAGAACTACTATCCCATCCTGATCGACAGCTATCGTCCGGTCCGCGATTCCGGCGGGGCGGGTCTGCACCGGGGCGGCGCGGGGATCGAAAAGGTCTATCGCGTGCTGGAAGCCGGAATGATCTCTATCCACGACGACCGCGAGATTGTGCCGCCATGGGGCATCAACGGTGGGCTGTTTGGTGGCACCTCGTCGAAATGGCTGCTGCGGGCGGGGGCGACGGAACGTGAGCGTGTGCCGTCGAAGATCGACAATCTGGCCGTCAAACCGGGCGACAAGGTGATCTTCATCACGGCGGGTTCTGGGGGCTGGGGCGATCCGCTGGACCGGGACGCCGGTTTGGTGCAGCGCGATGTGTCGTATGATCTTGTGTCGAAAGACCGGGCCAAGACCGACTATGGCGTGGTGTTGACCGACAAGGGCGCTGTGGATGCCGCCGCGACTGAGGCGCTGCGGGTGCAGATGCGCGAGGTTCGCGGTGCGCCAGAGCCGTTCTCATTCGGCTTTATCCCGCCGAAACGGATGGCGGCGGAGTAGCCAAAGACAAGGCGCCCGAAGGAAACTTCGGGCGCCTTGTTCTCATTGCTTGAGCGCGTGTCACCAGGCCTGAGTATAGATCGCCAGCGCGTCAGCCTCGGTCACCGGGCGCGGGTTGTTGACCAGCAGCCGTGTCTGTTTCATCGCATCCGCCGCCAGTTGGCCAAGTGCATCCTGCGGCACCCCCACATCGCGCAACCGCTGCGGCAGGCCCAGCTTTGCCGACAGCGCAGCCAGCCCGGCAATGAACGCCTCGGCCCGTTCGCCTTCGGGCAACAGCGCCAGCGCGGGGTTCAGGGCGGGGGCAAGCGCTGCATAGTCGGCGCGGGCGGACGGCAGGTTGAACGCCAGCACAAAGGGCAGGACCAGCGCATTCGACAGCCCGTGCGGAATGTGGAAAATGCCGCCCAACGGGTATGCAAGCGCATGCACCGCCGCGACCGGCGCGTTGGCAAAGGCCTGCCCCGCCAGCAGCGACCCCAGCAACATCGCCTGCCGCGCCTGACGGTTGGCGCCGTCAAACACCGCCGCTTCGATATTGGCCGCCAAGGTTTGCAGGGCCTGCATCGCCAGCATCCGGCTGATCGGGTTGTTGTTGGCGTGGGTCGAGGTGGTGGCCTCTATCGCATGCACCATGGCGTCGATGCCGGTTGCGGCGGTGACGGCAGGCGGCAGGGTCAGCGTCAGGTCGGCATCCAGCAGCGCCATGTCAGGCAGGATCACGGGCGATGACACCCCCCGCTTTTCAACGCCGCCGACAGTGATGATGGCAACCGGCGTCGCCTCTGACCCGGTGCCCGCCGTGGTCGGCACCAGCACCAGCGGCAGGCGCGGCCCCTTGGCATTGCCGACACCCCAGGCCTGTTCCAGATCCTCGCCCGACCCCAACAACAGTGCCGCCAGCTTTGCCACATCCAGCGACGACCCGCCGCCAAAGCCGACAACCCCCGTCACCCCCGCCGCACGGCCCTTGGCAACGCAGGCAAGCAGCGTATCGCGCGACGGGTCGGCCTCAACCTCGGCGAACAGGGTCACGGTTTTGCCCGCGCGGGCCAGATCGTCCAGCGCGCCCTGATGCAGGCCCAGCCGGACGATGCCCGCATCGGTGACGAACAGCACATGCTGGCCCAGCATATCGCCCGCCAGCGTGGCAAGGCGGGCCGCGGACCCGGCCTCGACAATCAGGCTTTTGGTGGTGTGAAACTGAAAAGGATTCATATTGCTGCTCTATTTGCTGATTTCGGCACTGGTCAGACCACCACGATGGAAAATCAGCGGGGCGTTCCCGCTCTCTATGCTCATCCCGCGCACATGGCCCAGCACGAAATCATGGTCGCCCGCATCGCTGATGGCATGCAGGGTGCAGTCGATCCACGCCACCACCCCGTCCAGTATCGGATCGCCCGAGGCCGATGCCCGCCAACCCAGCCCGGCGAAACGATCCCCCGTCTTGGACGACATTTGCAGGCATTGCGCGCCCTGATCGGCAGACAGCACATTCACGCAAAAATGCCCGCTTTGCCGCAGATCAGGCCATGTGGTCGAGGTTTTGGCAGGCAGAAACCCCACCAGCGGCGGGTCCAGCGACACGGCGGAAAAGCTGCCGACGATCATCACCAGCGGGTTGCCCGAACGGTCTGTGGTGGTGATGGCGCAAACCCCGGTCGGGTAATGCGACAGGACAGACCGGAACTGCGCGGCATCGGGGGCGGGATAGACATGGTCCATGGTGGTTCCTTTCACGACACCGGCCAAGCCCCGTGGGGCCTGACGCGGCGTCTGCCCTCAGGCGGCTTTGGCACCGCGCGATTTCATCAGCGGCATCACGTTGGCGATGAAATCCGGCACGTCGGTGGCGAAATCGGGGAAGGTCAGGCAAACGCCGTACAGCCCCTGTTCGGCCAACGAATCAAGATAGGCCGCGACCTTTTCATACGACGCCGCAATGCAGGGGATCGACATGAAGGTCACGGTCGCCGGGTCCAGCTTCAGGTAATCGGCGCGGTTCACATCCATGCCGGAGGCGCGCAGAAATTCCTGAATCGCCTCCTCATCGCGGTTGTCTACATAGTGCTGCCGTTCGGCCTGCGCCTCGGCATCGGTGGGGGCGGCGATCACGTTCAGCAGGGTGTAGGAATTGACGGTGCGGCCATGCGCCTGCGCCATGCCGCCGATCTTTTTGACCACGGCCCCCAGTTGTTCCGGCGTATCGTTCAGCCGCCCGACAAAGGAAAAGTCCGACTGGCGCGCCACGAAATCCAGCGCCCCGTCCGACTGGCCCGCACAGACGATCTGCAGGGGTTTCGGCGGTTTGGGCGAGGATTTGCAGGCGTCCAGCGTGAAATACTTGCCCTTGAAGGTCACGTCCTCCTCGGCCCACAGACGTTTGAGGATGGTCAGGTATTCGTCCGCATATTCGTAGCGGTTGAGGTAGTAGTCATCATCGCTCCACAACCCCATCTGGGCATACTCGAACTTGTTCCACCCGGCGACGATGTTCACCCCGAACCGCCCATCGGCCACCGAGTCGACGGTTGCGGCCATTTTCGCCAGCACCGCCGGGTTCATCGTGCGCACCGCACAAGAGGCGAAAAGCTTGATTCGTGTGGTGACGGCGGCCAGTGCCGACATCAGCGTGAAGGATTCAAGCGCGCCATCCCAATGCCCGGTCTCGCCGCCGTAACCCCGCCATTTGACTTGGGAAAGCACGAAATCCATCCCGCCCGCCTCGGCAGCAAGGGTGACATCGCGGTTCAGCGCCCATGTTGGTTCGTTCTGCGGCGGCGTGCCTTTGGCGATGATCAGTCCGCCGCGGGTGCTGGGAAGGAACAGGCCCAGTTCCAGATAGTCGGTCATTGGATTTCCCATCCTAAGAATACGCATTCATAATCATTTTCTTTGATCCAAACTGTCAAGTTAGATGTGGGGCAGGGTGACGGTAGAATATTTATGCCTATAAAATCAACAGTAAGAGGCGGATTTATCGCCCCATTCATCGTCCCGTCACACAGGCGTGTTGACAAAATGCTGAATTCGGAAAATGCTGATTGCAAGCGCATGCGAAAAGCGCCGACCAAACCTCCAACAGGGAAGATGACATGACTATGACGAACAAAACTGCACGGCTTGCCGTCACGTCCAGCGTGCTTGCGGCCATCCTCGGCGCAGGCGCCGCCCATGCGGATGAGGTTGCTGACGGTCTGGCCCGCGCGACCGAAATCATCGAGGCGCATCGCACGGTTCCGGCGTTCAAGGCCCCAGGAGAGTCGTTTGACATTCGTGCAGTCGCGGCTGGCAAGAAGATGCTGTCGATCCCGAACACCAGCTCCAACCAGTTCCTGAAAGGCATCATCCAGCGCGAAATCGAGGTCGGCAAGGAAATCGGTCTGGAAGTGCGCGAGTGGGAAAATCAGGGCCAGCCGAACCAGTGGGTTCAGGGCATTGAATACGCAATCGCCAATGACTTTGACATTGTGGACCTGATCTCGGGCGTGAACCCCGCCGTGATCGAGCCGCAGCTTGAGGCCGCCAAGGCCGCTGGCGTCAAGGTTTACACCTCGCATTTCTACGACCCGTCGCAGCCCGCCAACCCGCTGCTGGCCGGCGACCTGCCGTTCAGCTTTTACACCCAAGGCTGGTTGCTGGGCAACTGGATGACCTACAAGACCGGCGGTGCCGCACAGGCCATCGTGATCAAGTCGGATGAAGTGCCGCCCACCGCGCCGCTGGTGCAGGGCATCCATGACGCGTTTGAAAAGAACTGCCCGAACTGCGTGATCTTGCAGGAAATCAACGTCGGCATCACCGAATGGGGCACCAAGATCCAGACCTCGCTGCAAGCAGCACTGCTGTCGAACCCCACCACAAACTACGTCATCCCGATCTATGACAGCATGAGCCAGTTTGTGGTGCCTGCGGTGGAACTGACCGGCAAAAGCGAGACGGTGAAGGTTGCCACCGGCAACGGCACGCCCTTCGTTCTGGACTTCATCCGTGAAGGCAAGGTCGAGATGGACCTTGGCGAAAGCCTCGACTGGGTGGCCCGGGCCACGATTGACGGCTACATGCGCGATCTGGCGGGTCTGCCGATGCCCAAGGAACTGGCGGTGCCCTTCTATGTCTTTGAATCTGCCAACATCGAAAGCGCCGGCATTCCTGCGCAGCCGAACAATGGCTACGGTGACGAATACGTCAAAGGCTTCAAAGAAAACTGGCAGTTGAAGTGACCGTGCCAATCTGGACAGGTTTGGAACAATGACCAAGGCGACCGCCGTGCCTGCATTGCAGGTGACCGGAATTGCAAAAACCTTTGGGGGCGCGCGCGCCCTCAAAGGAATTACCTTCGATGTGGCCCCGGGCGAGGTGCATGGCCTGCTGGGGCAGAACGGTTGCGGCAAATCCACCTTCGTCAAGGTGCTGGCGGGGTTTCACGCGCCGGATCCGGGTGGCGAGATCTCGGTTTTCGGACGCAAACTGCCGTTGCCGATGCCACCCGGCGCGTTCCGCGATTTTCAGATGGCCTTCGTGCATCAGCATCTGGGTCTGGTATCGTCGCTGACCGTGCTGGAAAACATGCGGGTGGCGTCGATCACCGGCCCCGGGTTGCGCGTCGATTGGCGGGCCGAACGGCGGGCGGCGCTTGCGACCTTTGACCGCTTTGGCATCACGCTTGATCTGGATGCCCGCACCGGCACCCTGTCACAAACCGATCAGGCGTTGCTCGCGATCATGCGGGCGTCCGAAGACCTGCGCAGCGCGGATGCCGGGTCTGGCAGCCGGGGCCTGCTGATCCTGGACGAACCGACGCCCTTCCTGCCCAAGGAAGGCGTGGACCGGCTGTTCGAACTGGTGCGTCAGGTGGCAGGGCATGGCGACAGTGTGATCTTCATCTCGCATGACATTGACGAGGTGCGCGAGATTACCGACCGCGCGACCATCCTGCGCGATGGTCTGGTCAGCAGCACGCTGGTCACGAAAAACGCCAGCCACGATGAATTTGTCGAAGGCATCATTGGCCGTCGCGTGGCCCGCAGCGTGACGCTTGCGGCCACCACCGAACAGCGCAAGATCAAGGCCCGCGTCACCGGGGTGCAGGAACCCGGGCTGAACGTGCCCCTGCTGGAGGTGGCCGAAGGCGAGATACTTGGTCTGACCGGGTTGCTTGGGTCGGGCTATGAACGGGTGCCTTATCTGATGTTCGGGGCAACACAGGCGCAGGGCGGCACGCTGGACCTTGACGGGCAACGCTTCGATCTGCCCGCCATGACGCCCAAACTCGCGATTTCGCACCGCATGGCACTGCTGCCATCAGACCGCCCGCGCGCCAGTGGTGTGCAGGGGCTGTCGGTCAGCGACAACATGCTGCTGCTGGAATTTGACGACTTCATGGGCCGTTTCGGGTTGAACCTGCGCGGCATGGCGCAGCGGTCGCGCGATCTGTCCACCGAATACGAGGTCAGGCCCAACAACCCTGACCTGCGCCTTGGTCAACTGAGCGGCGGCAATGCCCAGAAGGTGTTGCTGGCCAAATGGATGATCCGCGAACCCGGCCTTCTGATGCTTGACGAGCCGACACAAGGGGTCGATGTCGGCACCCGCCAGCAGATTTTCGGCGTCATACGCCAGGCGGCGCAAAAGGGCGCTGCCGTGATCTGCGCCAGCTCCGATGCCGAACAGCTTGCCGATCTGTGTACCCGCGTTCTGATCTTTTCGCGCGGGCGCATCGTGACCGAGCTGGCCGGACATCATATCTCAAAAGACAGTATTGCAGAGGCCTGCTATGGACACTCCACTCTTGACGTCGCCTGAAACCACGGCCCCGCGCCGTTTCAGGCTGGCGAACTTTGCCGAGCGCTTTGGCCTTGTCGCCGTCTGGCTGGTGATGATCGCGGTGTTTGGCGTCGCGCTGCCCGGCATCTTTCTGACTTGGACCAACTTTTCCATCATGTTTGCCACCCAGACGCCAGGGGCCATTCTGGCGCTGGCGCTGATCATCCCGCTGACGGCAGGGGATTATGACCTGTCGGTCGGGGCGACGCTGACGCTGTCGGCGGTGACGATCGGGGTTCTGAACGCCGTCATGGGCCTGCCCGTCGGGGTGGCGGTGCTGTTTGCCTTGGCAGGCGGTGTGGTGGTGGGGTTGGTCAACGCGTTCTTCATCATCTATATCCGCATCCCGTCACTGGTGGTCACGCTTGGCACCGCGTCGGTGATCACCGGGCTGGTGCAGTGGATGACCAATTCCTCGACCATCGGGGGCATTTCGCCCACCTTGATCGACGTGGTGATCCGGGGCCGACTGTTCGGCATTTCCTATGCGTTCTACTACGTTCTGCTGATCGCGCTGCTGATCTGGCTGGTGTTCGAGTTCACCCCCCTTGGCCGCCGCATCCTGTTTGTCGGGCGCGGGCGTGAGGTGGCGCGGCTGTCGGGCATCGACGTGTCCAAGGTGCGTGTCGGCTGTCTGGTGGCCTCGGCGGTTTTGGCCTCGGTGGGCGGCATTGTCTATGCGGGGCTTCTGGGCGCGGCGGACCCGTTTTCGGGCCTGAACTTCCTGCTGCCTGCGTTTGCGGCGGCCTATCTGGGGGCGACGGCGATTATTCCGGGGCGGTTCAATCCATGGGGGGCGGTGATCTCGGTCTATTTCCTGTCGACCGGGATTACCGGGCTGACCATGCTGGGCATTCCTTTGTGGGTGACCAGCGTGTTCAACGGGCTGGCGCTGATCCTTGCTGTCACTGTGTCGCAGTTCGTGCGGGGCCGTGAAGAAACCGACATCGGTTAAGAAGGACCGCACAGAATGACTGTTACGCGCGACGCGGTTCTTGTCACCGGCGCGGCTGGCTTTATTGGCCGCCGCATTGCCGAGGCGCTTGTGGCACAGGGGCGCAAGGTCATCGGCACCGATGTTCACACCCCGGCCCGACCGATGGGATTCACGTTTTATCAGGCCGATGTGCGCGATACCCTTCGCCATGCGCCGGTGGTTGCGGGCTGCGATGCGATTGTGCACTGCGGTGGCATATCCGGCCCGATGGTGCTGGCCGATAACCCGGCCGAGGTGATCGACATCAACATTCGTGGCACCGCTGGTCTGCTGGCCTTGGCGCAGGGCTTTGGTCTGCGGCGGTTCGTCGGGCTGTCGTCAGTGTCGGCCTATGGCGATACGGGCGCGCTTGACGTGGTCACAGAAGATGTCCCCCTGACCGCGACCAACGCCTATGGCACCAGCAAGGCGGCATCTGACCTGCTGATCCAAAGCTATGCCGACAGGTATGGCCTAAGTGCTGCCGCCCTGCGGATCGGCTGGGTTTACGGGCCGGGGCGGGTGACCGATGCGCTGATCCAGCCGATGGTGCGATCCGCCAAGGGCCAGCCCTATGACCTTGCCGCCGGGGGCGATCATGCGCTGCAATTCGTGCATGTCGAGGATGTGGTCCGGGCGGCACGCGCGGCGCTTGCGGTTGAAACCCTGCCCTCGGCGGTCTTCAACATCAACGGGGCCGAAATACTGACGGTGCGGCAGATGGTTGCGATGATCGCGCAGCACCTCCCTGCCGTGCAGATCTCCGTTGGGCCGGGGCTTTTGCCGGATACCGATGTGCAGGGCCGGATGGACCTGACCCGCGCCGCGCGCGATCTGGGCTGGACCCCTGCCGTTGATTTTGCAACCGGACTTGCCGCCTATATCGACTGGCTGAAGGATCACCCGTTTTGACCGCAGACCGCTTCGTCGGCAAAACCATCGTGGTCACCGGGGCGGGCAGCGGCATCGGCTATGCCCTTACGCGGCTTTTGTGTGATGAAGGCGCACGTGTGCTGGCGCTGGACCGCCGCTTTGCCAACCCGATGCCCGACCTTGCGGAATGCCTCAGCACCAATGTCTGCGACCCGTCAGAACTGGCCAGCGCGGCGCTGCATTGCCCGGGGGGCGTCCACGGCGTGGCCACCTTTGCCGGGATCGAGATGGGCGGGCGGATCGACACGCTGGATATGGCGGCCTGGCAGCGGGTGTTCGAGGTGAATGTTTTTGGCACGGTCCGAACGATCCAGACGTTTCTGCCTGCGCTGGTGCAGAACCGGGGGGCGATTGTGCTGTGCTCGTCGCAACTGTCCTTGGCGGGCGCGCGTGACTGCGTGGCCTACGCTGCATCCAAAGGCGCGATCAACACGCTGTGCCGCAGCCTTGCGCTGGATCATGCGGGCGACGGCATCCGGGTCAACGCGATTGCGCCCGGTGCGATTGAAACCCCGATGATGACCCGCGCCTTCCGCGATCAGCCCGAAACACTGCGTGAGGCGTCACGCCTGCGCCACGCCATGCACCGCTTTGGTCAGCCCGAAGAATGCGCCACGGCCGCCGCGTTCCTGCTGGACGACGGCGCAAGTTTCATCACCGGAACCGTGCTGCCTGTGGACGGCGGTTGGTGTGCTGCCTGACTGCGCTACTCTGCCGTCCAGCCACCATCCAGCATCAGGGCACTGCCGGTCATCAGCGAAGACGCGTCAGACGCAAGGAAAACCGCAGCCCCCGTCACATCATCCACCTGCCCCAACCGCCCGAGTTTTATCTTTGCCAGCACCTGCGCCCGAAAGGCCGGGTCTGCAAAGTACGGCTTGGTCATCGGCGTTTCGATGAAGGTCGGGCAGATGGTGTTGACGCGAATGCCCTGCGGCCCCAGTTCCACCGCCAGCGCCTTGGTAAACCCCTCCAAGGCCCATTTTGACGCGCAATAAAGCGTGCGGTTCGCCGCCCCCACATGGCCCATCTGCGACGACATGTTGATCACCGACCCCCGCCGCCCTTCGGCCAGCATGCGCCCGGTCACCGCCTTTGCGGCAAACAGTGCCGCCCGCAGATTCAGGTCCAGCACGGCGTCGTAATCGTCTTCCGTCACCTCGGCCAAGGGTTTGGGCCGGTTGGTGCCCGCGTTGTTCACGAACACATCAAAGGCAGGCCGCGCGGCAATCAGCGCCGCAAACCCCGCCACATCGGTGACATCGGCGGCCATCGTTTCGGCCAGTAACCCCTCGGCCAGCAAGGCGTCACAAGCGGCGGTGATCTCATCGCCAGATCGGGCGCAAAGCGTGACCGCAGCCCCGGCCCCCGCCAGTGCGCGGGCGATCGCAAGGCCAATGCCCCGGCCGGCCCCCGTCACCAGCGCGCGCTTGCCATCCAGCCGGAAGGACGGACCCCCGGTCATTCCGCCGCCTCGCCGTAAGGCACATTGCGTTTGCCATAGCGGCGCACCCGGATGTTGCATTGCTCGGCATGGCCCACGAACCCTTCCAGCAGGCACAGACGTGACCCATAAGCCCCGATCATCGCCGCTGCCTCATCGGTCGTAATCCGCTGATAGCTATGGGTTTTCAGGTATTTGCCAACCCACAGCCCGCCCGTATACCGCCCGGCCTTCTTGGTGGGCAGCGTGTGGTTGGTGCCAATCACCTTGTCCCCATTCGCCACATTGGTCCGCGCCCCCAGAAACAGCGCGCCATAGCTGTGCATGTTTTCCAGATACCAATCGTCGCGATCCGTCATCACCTGCACATGCTCCGACGCGATGTCATTGGCCACCGCCAGCATCTGATCGTGATTGTCGCACAGGATCACCTCGCCATAATCCTCCCAGCTTTTGCGGGCCGTGTCGGCGGTCGGCAGAATGGCCAGCAGCCGCTCGATCTCGGCCAAAGTCGCGTCAGCCAGCTTGCGGCTGTTGGTGACCAGCACCGCAGGCGAGTTATAGCCATGTTCGGCCTGCCCCAGCAGATCGGTCGCGCACAGCTCGGCATCCACCGTGTCATCCGCGATCACCATGGTCTCGGTCGGGCCCGCGAACAGATCAATCCCAACCCGGCCATAAAGCTGGCGCTTGGCCTCGGCGACAAACGCATTGCCGGGGCCGACCAGCATATCGACCGGGGTGATGGTTTCGGTGCCAATCGCCATCGCCCCAATCGCCTGAATGCCGCCCAGCACATAAATCTCATGCGCGCCCGCCATGTGCATCGCCGCGATCACCGCCGGGTTCGGTTCACCCTTGAACGGCGGGGTGGCGGCAATGATGCGCGGCACCCCCGCCACAGCCGCCGTCAGCACCGACATATGCGCGCTGGCCACCATCGGGAATTTGCCGCCCGGCACATAACAGCCCACCGATTGCACCGGAATGTTGCGATGGCCAAGGAAAACGCCGGGCAGCGTTTCCACCTCGATATCTGTCATGCTGGCACGCTGGGCCTCGGCAAAGCGGCGCACCTGCGTCTGGGCAAAGCGGATATCCTCAAGGTCGCGGGGCGCCACACGGGCGATCAGCGCGTCAATCTCTGCCGCGCTCAGTCGGAAACTTGCGGGGGTATAGCCGTCGAATTTGGCCGCCATGTCGCGCACCGCGACGTCGCCCCGCGCCTCGATATCGGCCAGCGCGGCCTCGACACTGCTGCGCACCCGCGCGTCGTCTTCGGAACGGGCACCGGCGGGTTTGCCAGATTTCAGATATTCGACCGGCATCGGATTCTCCTGTAAACCATGTTGGGCCCAGTAGAAACCAATGCGTCCACGGCTCAAGCCCGGCGGATCACCGTGAAATTATTTCACCCGCTGCGCCGTTCAATCAGCGACACCGGCACGATACGGATCGCCCCTTCGCCTGCCGGATCGGCCAGCAACCCATCGACCAGTTGCAGCGCATCCGCGACCATCCGTTCGATCGGCTGCCGCACCGACGTGAGCTGATAGGACGACCACGCCGCCATCGGAATATCGTCAAACCCGATCACCGCCAGATCACCCGGCACCGACAGCCCGGCGTCCCGCGCCGCATCCAGCGCCGCCATCGCCATCACATCATTGATGCAGAACAGCGCCTCAGGGTGCTGCGGCGACGCAAGCAGCCTCTGCGCGACGGTGTAACTGGTGGCATAGTCGAAATTCCCGGACGGGCTGGCGATCAGGGCGATCCCCGCCGCGTCCAGCACATCGCGAAATCCACGCGCGCGCTCCAGATGGGTCGAGGTGTCGGCCCGCCCGCCGATCATCGCAATACGCCGCCGCCCGCCCGCCAGAAACCGCTGTGCGACCAGCCTGCCACCACCGTAATTGTCGCAGGTGACGGCGGTCATGCCGGCATCGGGCTGCACCCGGTTGAACAGCACCACCGGCATCCGCTGTCGGCGGCAGGCCTGCGCCAACCGCGACGACATCAGTGCCGAGGCCACAATGGCCGCGTCAGACCGGAAATCCAGCACCTGACCAATCACACTGTCCACATCCCCCGCCGGGGGCACGGCGTGCAGAACCATCCGCCGCCCCTGCGCGTGAATGGCTTGTGAAAAGCTGTTGGCCACCACCGGATAAAACGGATTTTCCAGATCCCCCGCAACAAGGGTAATCGTGCCGGTCCCCAGCGCTGACAGGGCCTGTGCCGCAGGGGAAAGATAGCCCAGACTGCGCGCCGCAATCAGGATCTTTTCGCGCAACGGCGCAGACATCGAACTGCCCGGCCGAAATGCTCGCGACACCGCCGCCGGAGAGGTGCCCGCCAGCTTTGCCACATCGGCGGCCGTCTTCTTGCGGGAAACGAGGGGCTTGGCCATGAAATTATTTCATAACACCGCTGCCATCTGATGCAAGCCTAACGCACGCGACCGGGCGGCCATCCCACATCACGTCCCACAACACCTGGCGCGCCGCCTCGCCCATTCCGCCATCCGTGATCGACCCCCTTGGCCTTGCCGTGATCAACGCATAGCCTGCGGCAAAGCGGAGAACACCATGACCGACAACGTATCCACCCATCAGGCCGAAGATGACGCCCGCAACGAGACGATCCTGATCTGGGTCAATGGCAAGATCGTGCCAAAGGCGCAGGCCATGGTGTCGGTCTACGATTCAGGTTTCATGATGGGCGATGGGGTCTGGGAAGGCATCCGTTTGTATAATGGCCGCTGGTCCTTTCTTGACGAACATATGGATCGGCTGTTTGAGGCGGCAAAAGCGATCGACCTCAATCTGGCACGCAGTCGTGAAGAAATCATTAAGGCGGTTCTCGACACCCAGGCCGCCAATGGCATGACCAATGATGCCCACGCCCGCCTGATGGTGACGCGCGGCATTAAAACCCGGCCTTTTCAACATCCTAAGCTGGCACAGCAAGGCCCGACCATGGTGATCATCATGGAACACAGCCGCCAGAAACTGCCCCGCCCGATCACCCTTGCCACCGTGCCGCATCTGCGCGGCCTGCCGATGACGCAAGACCCGAAATTGAACAGCCATTCCAAGCTGAACTGCATCCTCGCCTGCATCGCTGCCGAAAAGGCCGGCGCGGACGAGGCTTTGATGCTCGATATCCATGGCTTCGTGAACACCACCAACGCCTGCAACTTTTTTATCGTTAAAAAGGGCGCGGTCTGGACCAGCACGGGCGACTACTGCATGAACGGCATCACGCGGCAAAAAGTGATCGACCTGTGCCGCGCCAACGGCATCCCGGTGCATGAGCGTAACTTCAGCCTCGTCGATACCTATGGCGCCGATGAGGCGTTTCTGACCGGCACCTTCGGCGCGCAAACTCCGGTGGGCGTGATCGACGGGCGGCAGATCGGCACGGGGCAAATGGGGCCGATGACCGAACGTCTGCGCGGGCTTTACAAGGCGATGGTCGGCGCGTGACTGTATCTACGCATCCTCTACGGGTTCTTTACGGATAATCTACAGGGTCTTTACATGAAAATCGCAATGTGGTCCGGCCCCCGGAACCTCTCGACCGCCATGATGTACGCCTTCGCGGCGCGGGGTGATGCCGTGGTCTGGGACGAGCCGTTTTACGCCGCCTATCTGGAGGCGACGGGCATAGACCACCCGATGCGCGACGCGATCATCGCGGAAAATGAATCCGACCCCGACCGCATTGCCTCGATCTGCAAAGGCCCGGTGCCGCAGCATAAAACCCTTTTTTATCAAAAGCATATGACCCTTCACATGGTCGAAGGCTTTGACCGTCGGTGGATGCGCGCCTGTTCCAACGTGTTCCTGATCCGCCATCCGGCGCGGGTTGTCGCAAGCTATGCCAAGAAACGCGACTCCGCGACCTTGGCTGACATCGGTTTTGTTCAACAAGAACAGTTATTTAACGAGGTTCAGGCTTGGTCAGGGTCGGTGCCCTTGGTCATCGACAGCGACGATATCCGCGCCGATCCCGAAGGGATGCTGCGCAAGCTATGTGCACGGTTAGGCATTGATTTCACACGGAAAATGCTGAAATGGCCCGCAGGCGGAAATGAGGCTGACGGCACCTGGGCCCCGCATTGGTACGCCGCCGTCCATCGGTCCACCGGGTTTGACGGCCAGGAAGGCCCGCTGCCTGCTTTGGGCGGGGCCTATGCCGACCTCGCGGCACAAGCTTTGCCGTATTATCAAAGGCTTGCAGAACATCGGCTGTAGCGGGCTGCGCCCAAAGTCAGAACCTAGGGTCACGCAAAACGATCTGAGTCTGCGTGACCATCGCCGCCATCTTGCCATCGCTGCGGGTCAGCGTCGTTTGCCAGACCATGGTCTGCTGCCCGCCATGCAGCTTGATGCTGACGGCTGTTATAGTATCACCTGCCGGAATGGCGCGAAAGAAGTTGGTCTTGCTTTCCACCGTGGCCGTACTCTCGGTCGCGGCAATGTTCATGAACGCCCCGAGCCCCCCCAGATGATCAGCCATCCCCATCACAGCCCCACCATGTAAGGTGCCGTTTCTGTTTATTAAAAACGGTGCCACCAGCATTTTCCCCTCAACGCGGTCGGGTGTGGCGGACAGGATCTGGATGCCAAGATGGTGCGAAAACGGCGGTTGCTCGCCTGCCGAAAGGGGCGTGGAATCTGCAACTGCGGTCATGTCATCCCCATCGTTTGGCTGACGTTGTTATTGCGAAAACCCGGGTCACTGTCATCGGTATAAGTGGACGCAAAGGCATCAATACCCCTTCACCACCTCTGCCGTGGTCTGATGCACCGCCGCAAGTTGCGTCGCCACAGCCGAGGTGAACATCCGCGCGTCGGTCAGAAGCGATGCAAAATCATAGCCTTGCGTGAAAGCACGACGGATCATCTCGGCTGATCCGGTATGCACCCCAGCCAGACGACCCGCCGCTTTGGTGCGGGCCGCGATCTCGGCGATGGCGTCCAGAACCTCTGGGGCCGATGGATCCAGGGTGGGTTCATAGCCCAAAGACAGGCCAAGATCGGACGGGCCGACATAAACGCCGTCAATGCCGTCAACGGCCAGAATGGCGTCAAGATTGGTCAAGGCTTCGCGCGTTTCGATCATGGCGAACACCAGAATCGCGGCGTTGGCAGTCTTCACATATCCCGCCCCATGCACCAGATTTGCGCGGGTGGGGCCGAAGGACCGACTGCCCAACGGCGCATAGCGGGTGGCTTGCACAAGACGTTTCGCATCGTCAGCGGTGTTGATCATCGGGCAGATCAGCCCGGCAAAACCGGCATCCAGACATTTGGCGATAATCCCCGGCTCATTCCACGGCACCCGCACCAAGACGGGTGCGGGCAGGCCTTGCAGCACCTGCAGCATGGTCAGCGCCATCTGATAGTCCATCAGCCCGTGTTGCAGATCAATCGTCATAATATCAAAGCCTTGGCGGCCCATGATCTCGGCTGTGACCGGGGATGGCAGCGCGCACCAACCGTTGACGGCCTTGCCGCCACTGGCGAAATGCTGGTGAAGTGGGGTCATACTGCGGTCCTATTCCGGTTGGCTCAGCCAGTTGAGCAGAGCGTTTTGCGTGGCTTTGGGGTTTTCCAAGGGCGGAATGTGCCCCGCGTCAGAGATGATTTCCAGACGTGATTGCGGCATCAGGGCGTGCATCTGATCATGCCTGTCGCGCGGGCAAACCTGATCGGCCTCCCCCGTCAGCACCAAAGTGGGACCGGTGTAGGCGGCCAAAGTGGCGGTCTGGTCGGGGCGTGTTTGCAAGGCGCGCGACTGGCGGGCATAGACCTGCGGGCCGAGGGTCAGCGCCATGTTCAGGCAAAGATCGGCGAGGGCGGGTTGCGGATGGGCGAAGTAGCGCGGGATGGTGTCTTCGGCCATCAGGGCGCGCAGATCGCCCGCCATGGCGCGGGCAATCTGAGGCGGGCGTTTGGCTTGGACCTCGGGCATCTCGGCCCGGGGGTTGGTGTCCAGCAGCGCCAGACGGGTGACGCGGTGGGGCGCCTGGCGCAACACCTCCATCGCCACAATCCCGCCCATCGACAGGCCCGCAAGCGCGAACTCGGCAGGGGCGTTATGCAGGATGGCGGCGGCGAGGGCCTGCACGGTGTCAGCCCCGGTGATGTCGGCGTGCAGCACCGGGGGCAACCTTGACAGGTCGCCCCACATCCGCGCGTCGCACATCATGCCGGGGATCAGCAGCAGCATGGTTTACAGCAAGCGCCCGGTGGTGCCCGCCGGATCGGCGGTGCTGATAACACGGTAAAGCGAGGCTTCGCCGGTCATTGACGGGGTCAGGCTGTGTTCCAGCCCCGGCGGAATGGCGGCGGTGTCACCGGGGTTAAGCGCTGTGGTGCCGCCCGCCCAAGTCAACCGCCAATGCCCGCGCATCGGCATCAAAATCTCATGCTGATCAACGGTATAGGCGGTGTCGGGGATCGAGTTGCGCGACAGGAATTCAACCTCAAACCCCGGACGGTCGCGCAGTTTGCCTTGCGCACCGATGACTTTCGCGGGCTGGTGGTCGGACAAAGCCATCAGATCCCAGTAGCGGGCAACGCAGTTCGGCACGACCTCGGCGGTGGTGGGTTCGGGGAAGGCTTTCAACTCTTCATCCGTCAGCAGCGGCATCGGCACGACGCCTTCGGGCAGGGTCTGGCCCTTTTTCGTGTCGTATAGCTTGCCGTTCTTGCCCAGAATCAAGCCGTAATCCTTGGCATCGGTTATCACCTGCGGCGCCCAGACCACGCCGCCGCCTGCATCATCACCGCCCAGGATCGCCATGATCATGCCGTAGTCGGTGCCGATATTCTCAAACGCGCGGAAGAT
This sequence comes from uncultured Alphaproteobacteria bacterium, assembly GCA_963772935.1. Classification (GTDB taxonomy): domain Bacteria; phylum Pseudomonadota; class Alphaproteobacteria; order Rhodobacterales; family Rhodobacteraceae; genus JANNNF01. The sequence continues at coordinate 176,847 of CAVYZK010000007.1, forward strand.
GCCGGTGGGGATGTTGAAGATGTCGCCTTCCTCGGCCACGAACTCGCCTGCCGTGCCATAGCGGCCCCAGAAAAACCGCCAGCGGCCTTTCAGCACGAAGAACACTTCGGCGGTGCGATGGGTGTGCAGGCTGTTGCGGCAACCCGGCGGCTGGCCTGCGGCACCGATGTTAAAGCCGGGCGTTTCGCGGATATGCACATGCTGATCGGGGCTTTCCGACACGCCACCGCCGATGATGGTGAAGTTTTCCTTGCGGTTGGAACCGGGGGTATGCGCGTCAATGAACGCGGTTTTGCAGGGGCGCAGATCGCCGTAACGGACGATGCGGGCTTCCATGTCTTGCGGGGTCATGTGGCACCTTTAAGGTTAATCGGCGGTCCAGCCGCCATCTACGAGAAGGGATGTTCCGGTGATCAGGCTTGCGGCATCTGAGGCGAGGAAGGCCACGGCCCCCATGATGTCGGTCACTTCACCGACGCGACCCAGTTTGATCTTGCTGGCGATCCACGCGGCGCGTTCGGGGTTGGCAAAGGTGGCGGCGGTCAGCGCTGTGCGGATGAAGGTGGGGGCAATGGTGTTGACGCGGATGCCATGCGGGCCCCATTCGATCGCCATGGATTTGGTCATGCCCTCAACCGCGTGTTTGGTCGCAGCATAAACCGCGCGGTCGATGCCGCCGACATGCGCCATCTGGCTGGTGATGTTGATCAGGCTGCCGGGTTTGCCTTCGGCAATCAGGCGTTTGGCGACGCTGCGGGTCAGGAAATACGCGGCGCGCAGGTTCAGGTTGGTGGCAAAGTCGAAATCTTCGGGCGTGGTATCGACGGCGGCGCCGTGGCGGGCGCCGCCTGCGGAATTGACCAGAATGTCAAACGCGGGCAGGGCGGCCAAAGTGGCTTCGGTGGCGGTGGTATCGGTGATGTCCAGCGGCAGGGTGTCGGCGGTAAAGCCTTCAGCGCGCATGTCTGCGGCCAAGGCCAGCAATTCGGGCGCGCGGCGGGCGCAGAGCGTTACATGCGCGCCCTGTTCGGCCAAGGCCACGGCACAGGCAGCGCCAATGCCGGACGACGCGCCCGCGATCAGGGCGCGACGGCCATCAAGGCGAAACGACGGGGTGCGCGGCAGGGTCATTCGGCGGCGGCCCCGTAAGGCACATTCTGCCCACCATAGCGGCGCACGCGGATGTTGCATTGCTCGGCATGGCCAACGAAGCCCTCCAGCATGCACAGACGCGAGCCGTAAGCGCCGATCTCGGCGGCGGCGGCATCGGTGGTGATGCGCTGATAGCTGTGCGTTTTCAGGAACTTGCCAACCCAAAGCCCACCCGTGTAGCGCCCGGCCTTTTTGGTGGGCAAGGTGTGGTTGGTGCCGATCACCTTATCCCCATTGGCGACGTTGGTGCGGGGGCCAAGGAACAGCGCACCATAGGAGTGCATGTTTTCCAGAAACCAATCGTCGCGGTCGGTCATCACCTGCACATGCTCGGACGCGATGTCATTGGCGACGGTCAGCATCTCATCATAGCTGTCGCAGACGATCACCTCGCCATAATCGGCCCAACTGACCGATGCGGTCGCAGCGGTCGGCAGGATTTTCAGCAGACGGTCGATTTCGATCATGGTCGCCTCGGCCAGTTTGCGGCTGTTGGTCAGCAGCACGGCTGGGGAGTTGTAGCCATGCTCAGCTTGGCCCAGAAGATCGGTCGCGCACAGTTCTGCATCCACCGTGTCATCGGCGATCACCATGGTTTCGGTCGGGCCTGCGAACAGGTCAATGCCGACGCGGCCGTAAAGCTGGCGCTTGGCTTCGGCGACAAAAGCGTTGCCCGGGCCAACAAGCATATCGACAGGCTTGATCGACTCGGTGCCAATGGCCATCGCGCCGACCGCCTGCATCCCGCCCAAAACGTAAATCTCATGCGCGCCACCCAAGGCCATGGCGGCAACAATCGCCGGATGCGGCGCGCCGTTGACCGGGGGGGCAGAGGCGATGATGCGGGGAACCTTGGCGACAGAAGCGGTCAGAACCGACATATGCGCCGACGCCACCATCGGAAACTTGCCGCCCGGCACGTAGCAGCCAACCGATTGCACCGGAATGTTGCGATGGCCAAGGAAGACGCCGGGCAGGGTTTCGACCTCGATATCCGTCATGCTGGCGCGCTGTGCCTCGGCAAAACGGCGGATTTGGGTCTGCGCGAACCGGATATCCTCCATATCGCGGGGGGCGACCTTTTGCATCGCGGCGTCGATTTCGGATTGCGTCAGCCGGAAGCTGGGCGGATCGTAGCGGTCGAATTTCACCGACAGATCGCGGATCGCAGCATCACCACGGGATTCGATATCAGCCAGAACGCCTTCCACCACCGCACGGGTTTTCGCATCATCCGCAGCGCGTTCGGTTTCGGGTTTGCCCCGCTTGAGCCAGGTTACAGCCATTTTATCCCTCGGCAATGAATACGATTGCAATATGGATAAACCAAGCAGGCGCATGATGGCAAGCAGGTTATGCGCCAATCTGTGACTTCGTAGGCAGATCGCCGGGCATTCATGCGGAGAAATCTTTTGAGCAAGCGCGGTTACGCGAAATTTCGCCTCATTCACCAGACTTGTATTGCAATCGTATGCAGAATGTCTAGTTTATCCGCAACGCAAAGGCCCCCGCTGGCCCGAAAGGAGCAAACATGTCGAACCTGCCCGAAGCTTATCCTGCTGCCAAAATCTCTTGGGTCAAGGCCCCCACCCGCAATGCCGAAAGCGATAACAAGCCGGTGGCGGAATTGGTCGCCAAGATCCTTGCCGATGTGAAAACCCGTGGCGATGCGGCGGTGCGCGAATACTCGGCGCAGTTCGACAAATCGGATTTGCAGGTGTTTGAGGTAAGCGCAGAACAGCGCGAGGCGGCGGTGGCGGCGCTGGACCCGCAGACCCGCAAGGATACCGAATTTGCCATCGCCAACGTGCGCCGCTTTGCCGAAGCGCAGCTTGCCACCATCCTGCCGCTGGACATTGAACCGCTGCCCGGCGTGTTCATGGGGCACCGGGTGATTCCGATTGACCGGGTAGGTTGCTATGTTCCGGGCGGGCGCTTCCCCCTGCTGTCGGCCCCGATCATGACCATCGTTCCGGCGAAAGTGGCGGGCGTGCCCGAGGTGATCGCGTGCCTGCCGCCGAACGCGCATGAGGCGATGGTGGCGGGTTGCCATCTGTCGGGCGCAGACCGGATTTTCCGCATTGGCGGCGCGCAGGCGATTGCGGCGATGGCCTTTGGCACCGAAACCGTGCCGGGGGTCATGAAGATCATGGGGCCGGGCAATGCCTTTGTGAACGAGGCCAAGCGGCAGGTGTTTGGCCCTGTGGGGATTGATCAACTGGCAGGCCCGTCCGAGATTTACATTCTGGCGGATGAGACCGGTGATGCCGAGATGATCGCGACCGACCTTCTGGCGCAGGCCGAACATGACGTGCGCACCCGCGTTGGCCTGATCACCACGCATCGCCCGCTGGCGGATGCGGTGCTGGTTGAGGTCGAAAAGCAGATGAAAACCTTGTCCACCGCGCATGTGGCCGACCCTGCGTGGCGTGACTACGGCGAGATTGCTGTGTGTGAAGATGAGGCCGCGATGATCGCCTATTCCGATTTCATCGCCGCCGAGCATTTGCAGGTCCATACCGCCGACTCGCATGGGTTTGCGAAAAAGCTGCGCAATTACGGATCTTTGTTCATCGGTGAACTGGCGAGCGTGGTCTATTCCGACAAATGTTCCGGCACCAACCACACTCTGCCGACCATGGCAGCGGGGCGGTATACCGGTGGTTTGTGGGTTGGCGCCTACGTCAAAATCGCCACGCATCAGTGGCTGGAACCCCACGGCGTCGATCAGGTCGCCCCGCCTGCGGCACGGCAAGCGGCGAGCGAAGGGCTGGAAGGCCACCGCCGCGCGGCGCAACTGCGGTTGGACCGGATGCAGAGATAATCAACAGTGTCCGGGGTACAGCGCCCCGGACCTTTTGCTACTGGGGCGGGCGCTGACCGGAATGGTCGGTGGCCTGCTCATACGCATGGGCTGCGGCGCAGATCAGGTCTTCGTCGCCCATCCGGCCGACCAGTTGCATCCCCAGCGGCAAGCCCGCGTCAAAGCCGATTGGCAGGGAAATCGCCGGCTGTCCGGTCAGGTTGAACGCGATGGTGCGCATCGGGGTCCAGACAGCTTTTTCGCCGTCAAAGGCCGAAAACGGCAGGGCAGGGGTCAGCGTGGTGGCGGTCAGAATCAGATCGAAACCATCCATTGCGGTCAGCATGGCGGCGGTCAAGCTGGTTTGGGCGTGGCGGGCTTCGGCCAGTTCCTCCGACGAAATCGCGGCACCGAACGCCAGACATTGCAGCACCGGGCGGCCATAAAGCGGGGCTTTGTCGCGGATCAGGTCGCGGTGCTGGTCCAGCGCCTCGGCGTGCAGGATCAGCGAAGCAGCGGCCTCATACGGGGCGTAATCCGGCAGGGGGATCGGGGTAATCACGGCCCCCAACATGGAAAGCTGGGCCGCGGCGTCATCCATCGCGCGGATCAGGGCAGGGGCGGCCTGAGGGTCGTCCGCGAACCAATCGCGGGCATAGCCAATGCGCAGGCCCTGCACACCCTGCGCCAGTTTTGCGGCGGCAGGTCGCCAGCTTTCGGGATGTTCGGTCATAGCGTCCAAGGCAATGGCCGCATCAGCGACCGAGGCCGCCAGCGGCCCGGTGTGATCCAGCGACGGCGACAGCGGGAAGGCCCCGGCACGCGACACCCGATCATAGCTGGGCTTCAACCCAACACAGCCGCAATAGGCGGAAGGGCTGCGGATCGAACCGCCTGTATCGGTGCCAAGCGCAAACCGCACCATGCCCCCGGCCACAGCGGCGGCAGAGCCGGAAGATGACCCCCCGGTGATATGGGACGGGTTCCATGGGTTGCGCGCGGGGGGATCGGGCAGGGTCAGATCGGGGCCAACCATGGCAAATTCATAGGTGGCAACTTTGCCCAAAACCACCGCACCTTGCGCGCGCAGACGGGCGACGGCATCGGCATCGGTTTCAGCAATGCGAGCCGCCAGAACCGCCGAACCGCTGGTGGCGGGCAGACCTGCTACGTCGATCAAGTCTTTGACAAGGAACGGAATGCCGCACAGCGCACCGCCCAGCCCTGCAGCCAGCATGGCATCCGCATGGTCGGCTTCGCTCAGCGCATCGGGGTTCAGATGAGTGACGGCGTGCAAACGGTCATTCAGGGTCGCGATGCGGTGCAGGGCGGCTTCGGTCAACTGACGTGCGGTGATCGTGCCTGCGCGCAAAGCCGCTGTGGCCTCGGAAATCGACAAATCGCTCATGCTTGGGCTGCCAGCCATGCTTGCACGCGGGCGACTTCGCCGCGCAGATGCTGTGCCCCGGCCCAAGCTGCCGCAAAAGCGCGCGGGTCGAGGTTCAGCCCCAGTGCGGCCAACCTTGCGCGAAAATCGTCTTCGGTCATCTATGGGCTCCGATACGGCGGGTTGATCCACGGATCACCAATTCCCCCGGCAGCACCACGCGTGAGACTTTCGGCACATCGGCCGCGATCCATGCCAGCAGCATATCCACGGTTTCCTGCACCATCTGATCGACGCGCTGGCGATACGTTGTCAGGTTATAGGCGGGCCAGGCGGCGGGGGGCACATCGTCAAAGCCCACGACCGAGACATCTTCGGGCACACGCAGGCCGAGTTCAAACCGCAGCACATCCATCACCGCGAAGGCCATGTGGTCATTGGCGACAAACACCGCATCGGGGCGGCGTTGGGTGGCGAACAGAGTGCGCGCTGCCATTTGGGCGGTGCGATAGTCGAAATTGCCATCGGCGCGGGCGAACAGCTCTTGCCCCGCCTCGGCCAATCCGGCGCGAAAGCCCGCCTCGCGGTCGGCTTGGGTGGAGGCCCCGGTAAAGCCCGCGATATAGGCGATGCGGCTGTGGCCAGTGGCGCAGAGGTAATCGGCCAAGGCCTTGCCGCCCGCGAAATTGTCAGAGGTGACGGAGGAGAGGTTCTTATCCTCATGCGCGCGGTTGAACAAAACCACCGGGATGCCGGTTTCCTGACAGCGGGCGGCCAGATCGGAGGACATGGAAACCGAGGCCATCACGATGCCATCGACCTGATAATCCAGGATTTCCCGGATCACCTGATCAACATTGACGCTGGTTTGCGGGGCCAGAAAGATCAGCACGTGATAGCCGACTTTTTGCAATTCGGTGGACAGACGCTCTACCATCTCGGGGTAAAAGTAGTTCTCCAGATAGGCCACGACCAACCCGATGATCCGGCTTTTGCCGGATTTCAGCGACCGCGCCAGCACGTTGGGGCGGTAGCCCAGTTGCAGGGCCGCCGCGCGCACCTTGTCGGCGGTTTTCTGGCTGACCGACGACCCCGGCGTGAACACCCGGCTGACCGCCGACTGGCTGACGCCCGCAAGCGCTGCCACCTCCAGCGATGTCACTTTTTCACCAGCCACCAGATCACTCCCCCTGCGCCGCCGCAGTTTGCTCTGTAGCAGATGCAGCAGGCAAGCCCATCATGTTGATAGTCGCGCGCCCGTCTTTGCGTCGAACAAATGCACGGCGGTCAAAGGCACGCGGATATGCAGGGGCGCGCCGATCTGAATGCGGAAATCTTTCGGCGCACGAACCGCGACCAGGGCCCCGGCAATGCGCACGGAAACCAGCGTCGCATCGCCCAGCAGTTCCATCGCATAGACCGGGGCCTGAATATCGCCGCCGTCGGGCACGACGGCGGCATCTTCGGCGCGGAAGCCCAAGGTGACCGGGCCATTGCCGCCAAGACCCGACACCTGCATCCCATCAGCCGCAAACGTGCCGCCACTGATCTGGCCCGGGATCAGGTTCATCGCGGGTGACCCGATAAAGCTGGCCACGAAGGTGTTGGCGGGGCGGTCGTAAATCTCGGTCGGCGTGCCGACTTGCTGGATATTGCCTTGGTTCATCACAACCACACGGTCAGCGAGGGTCATCGCCTCGATCTGATCATGTGTCACGTAGATCGTCGTGGTTTTCAGGGTGTGATGCAGGTTCTTGATCTGCGCCCGCGTGGAAACCCGCAGCTTGGCGTCAAGGTTCGACAGGGGTTCGTCCATCAAAAACGCATTCGGCTCACGCACAATCGCGCGGGCAAGGGCCACGCGCTGACGCTGCCCACCCGACAAAGCGGCAGGTCTGCGGTCCAGCAGCGGCCCGAGTTCCACCATTTCAGAGGCGCGCATCACCCGGTCGTGGTGTTCGGCTTGCGGCACATTACGCACCCGCAGTGGAAAGCGGATGTTTTCATAGACCGTGAGGTTCGGGTAGAGGCCGTAGCTTTGGAACACCATAGAGATGTCACGGTCTTTGGGCTCCATCGCGTTGACCATGCGATCCCCGATCCAAATCTCGCCACTGGTCACATCCTCCAAACCGGCGATCATCCGCATCGTGGTGGTCTTGCCACAGCCCGATGGCCCCAGCAGAACCAGAAATTCGGCATCGGCGATTTCGAGGTTAAAGTTATCAACGCCGACATAGTTGCCCCAGCGTTTGCAGACGTTCACAAGGCGGATTTGCGCCATGATTTATCCTTTCACAGCGCCGGCGGTCAGGCCGGAGACGATTTGGCGTTGGAAGAACAGTACAAGCACGAACAGCGGCACGGTGGCAGACACCACGGCGGCGACGGCATACATCACGTTGCCCTCGTTCTGGATCGACCCGAGGAAGCTCGCGATCTTCGGGATCATGGTCTGGTTGTCCTGGCTGAGCAGCATCGAGGTGACGGCGAAGTCGTTGTACGCCAGCAGGAAGCTGAACAGGCCCGTCGTCACCACCCCCGGCCACATCACCGGCATGATCACCATGCGGAAGGCCTGAAACCGGGTGCAGCCATCGACCAGCGCGCTTTCGTCCAGATCCTTGGGGATCGACAGGAAAAAGCTGTGCAGCATCCACAGGGTAAACGGTTGGTTGATCGCCACCAGAACGATGATCGTGGTCGGCAGCACACCCCAGATGTTCAACTGAAAGAACGGCAAAAGGTAGCCCGACACCAAAGTGATATGCGGCATGGCACGAAACACCAGCGCCGCAATCAGTATCCAGAACGCATAACGCTGACCGGACCGCGCGAGGGCATAGCCGCCCAACGTGCCGACGAACAAAGAGATGCAGGTGACGCAGACCGTGATGATCATGGTGTTGATCACCGGCAGCCAGAATTCATTCTTGATCCATGCGCCCTCATATCCGGCGAGGGTGAAGGCCCCACCTGTCTGCGCTTGGGTGCGGGTGCCCTCAATCGCGAACCACCAGCTCTCGCGGGAGAAAAAGTCAGCCTCTACCTTGAAGCTGCCCCAGACTGTCCATGCGAAGGGGAACAGCGCGGCGATCAGCCAAAGCAGCAGAAACCCGCTCGTCAGAGTGCGCAGGCCCAATGGGCGACGGTCGGCCATCTTACACCACCTTCCGGTTAAAATCGCGCCAGGTGCGCAGCAAAACCGGTGCCAGCAGGATCAACACACCAAGGATGGTCATGACCGACGTGGCCCCGGCAGACCCGAACTGCGCTGAATCCTGACTGACCAGATCGTTGTAAACCAGCCAGGACAGCGATGTCGCATTGGCCTCGGCCGAAAAGCCGACGATGGGTTCGAACACCCGGAAATTGTCCATCAACTGCACCAGCGCCACAAAGGTCGCCAGCGGCATCAGATGTGGGATGATCACGAAGCGCACAGCCTGCCAGCGGGTTGCGCCATCCATCTTGGCGCTTTCCAGCGTGTCTTGCGGCACGGTTTGCAGGCCCGCATAGAACACCACAAAGGAAAACGGCCCGTTCGTCCAGACGCCATAGGTCAGCAACACGATCCACGTCAGCACCGGCGAGGCGCGCAGGGACAGCGTCGGGTCGCCCGACAGATGCTGCAACGCCGCGCCCAAGATCCCCGCCGGATTGAACATCCATGACAGGATCAGCGAGCCCACCAAGGGCGTGATGATCATCGGCAGCAGGGAGACAAAGATCGTCGGCCCACGCAGCAGTTTCGGTATCGTGTTCACCGCCAGGGCCACCGCGAACCCCAGGGCCATCGCCAGCGGCGTGACGACAAAGCAATAGGCCAGCGTAAAGGCCAAAGCCCGGTAGAACGGCAGGTTCATCATCCGGCTGGCGATATCGCTCAGAGCCATTGTTGTCGCTGAAAATCGCGCCAACCTCGGCCACTGCCAGATGGTTGCGGTTCAGGTAATTGGAAAAGCCTGCAAATTTGCCCATCGGCGCATCAGCGCGCAACTTGGCCATCGCCTCGGTATCAACCTTGGTTTCATTCTGTACAGCCAAACGGGCCGCAGCTTTCAACCGTGGTCAGAATTGCGTCATGTTCGACGTAGAACGACTGCACCAGCACCGAGAAAATCGGCAAGCGTGATGAACAGCATCATCGCCAGCAGCGACGGAAAGATGAACGCAAAGAAGGCGCGATGCGGCATGGCAAGGGTCCAATCCAAAACACGGCGGATAGGCTGCAAGGCGGGGGAGCGTCACCTTGCAGGCCTGGGTGACGGCTTACTTCAGAAAGCCGCCTTCTTTCGCCGCTGTGTCGTAGGCCGATTTCACATCAGCCAGTGCCTGATCCGCGTCTTCTTTGCCCGCGATGAAATCGGCCAGTTCGGTTGACAGCGCGGTGTGCAGCAGGCCCATGTAAGGCTGCATCGGATAGGGCTTGGCCCCGCCCTTGGCGTTGCCGATCACGCCCACGGCCGTCGGGCCGGGCTCATAGCCCGCCACCAGCCAGGTCGCCACGCCGGGATGTGCTGCCACGGTTTCCGGGCTGATGCCTTTGACCATCGCCTGAAAAGATGCCGCTGCATCTTCATCCGAGATGTTGGCGGCAATGGTAAAGCCATCCCACCACAGGGCCGCCGCCGGAATGGTGCCGCCGTTGATGGTCGGGGCCGCTGCAAAGCCGGTGTTTGCGGCAATTTCGGCATTGGCCGTTGCCGGATCAACCACTGCCGAGGCCAAAGACCCCCACTGGTTCATCAGCGCGACATTGCCCGCATCCCAAACCTTGTTCAGCTCGTTCGCGTCATAGGTCAGGTAGTCGGGGTTCATGAAGCCCGTCATCGCCCGCATGGTTTCCAGCACCTTGCGGCCATTGTCGTTGTCAATCGCCAGTTCAGCCGAGCCATCGGCAAAGAAGTTGGCACCGGTGCCCAGATACATGTTCACAAATTCCGCCGCCAGATCCCAGCCGGGCTTGTCCGACGCGGCCAGCGGATATTCCATCAGGCCCTTGTCCTTGATCGCCTGCGCTGCCGTCAGCAATTCTTCATAGCTGGTCGGCACGCCCACGCCTGCCTTGTCCAGAATATCCTTGCGGTAGAACAGGTGCTGGCCGTTGCCCATGAAGGCAATCGCCATGATCTTGCCGTCGATCTTGATCAACTGGTTCGGCTGCAGGCTGGCGCCGTATTTCGCGACCAGATCATCCAGCGGGCGGATCAGGCCATCGTTCAGCAGCGGCACGATGGAGTTGTTGGCGACCACGGCCACGGTATATTCCGCCGGATTGGCGGTCAGCGCGGGGCCTTGGATGTTCTTGTGTTCCGCCGTCGCGTTGGCCGTCACGGTGACGGTATCGGTCGCGCAGGTCGCGGCCACATCGTTGACGATGCGCAGCGCCTCAAAGTCGTTCGACAGGATGCGCACTGATCCTGCACCCGCGATGCCGCAATCGGCCATCGCCATGCCGCCCACCATAAGGGCCGCAACGCTTACCGCGCCTGCCATCAAGGCCTTGGTCATTTTCATTTTCATATCGCACCCCTCTGTTGGTGATTTCATCTCTGTCGGCGGAACGTGTCAGCCCGGAACCAATCTACCCCCAAAGCTAAACATTCTTTGCATACGATTGCAAACAGAATGTTGTGCGCCCACACAGGATTCCATCGCCTGTCACAGGGATGCGCAAAAAATCAACGGCCCGCCGTTGCGGGCGGGCCGTGCTGTCGGGCGTATGGTCCGGGTCTAGCAGGCCAGCATTGCTGCCTTGCGATCGGCCATCTGCGCCAGTTTCACCTGCACCAGCGCCGAGGCTTCGTCGTAGACCCGCCATTCATCAACGATCTTGCCGTTTTTATAGTGGAAATGGGTGATCCCCATCATCTGCACCCGTTTGCCTGTCGGCGCGCCCAGATGGTTGAGGATGCCATACCCAAGGTGATGACCTTCCATGATCCAGCGAACCGCAACCTTTTCGCCACCTTCTTCACACGGCGTTGTGCAGATGTGCTGCGGTGTAAAGGCCGCATCCGGCAGTGACCCGATCAAACCCAGGGTCTGATGGATGATCGACGCCACCCCATACAACTCCGCCATCAGCGGGCCGTGATACTGCGCGGTTGGGGCGTAAAGATCGGCAATCTGGCCCAGCATCTTGCGGTTATACACATCGTGCAGCCACCGCAGAGTATGACGTTCGATATCGTTTGAGGCGATGGACAGGTCGGCTTCGGCCTCGGGCGGGTACTGGCCAATCATGTGGCGATTTTCGCCAATATCCAGCGAAACCATACCCTTATCAAAGGCCGCAGTCGCAATCCGTTCCGCATAAGCCTGCACGTCGAGGCCCAATTGCTGCAAGATCGCGGTTGTATCGGCCACCACCCATTCGCGGTAAATCTTGTTTTCATAGATCATGCAGTCGGCGATGGTGCGCGAGGTGAACATCCGCCCGGTCGGATAGCCCAGATGGCCGTTCTGCGTGTGCCGCCCGGTGCCAGTCACCAGATGCGAGGTATAAAATCCAGTGTTTTCATCACCCTTCCAGATCACTTGGGTGGCCATGCCGCGACGTTCCGGGAAGGATACCAAGCCGCTGAATCGTATCGCGTACCACTTCTTCGCGGGTGTAAAGCGTGCCGGTGGTGCCATACAGCACGCAGTTATGGGTGTAGTGGCTGTAAATCAGGCCGATGTCGCGCTCGTCCCAGATCTTATGGGTGCAGCGGACGATGTAATCGACGATATCGGTGTAGATCGGGTCAAAGCCGCGCATGGCCTGGGTGCGCTTGCCACCCTGCGGGGCGAGATCGGGATAATCGTGGCGTTCCACCTGCAACACCGTTTCCGCCCGTGCCCGCGCCACTTCGCCTTTGGGCGCTGCCGATTCCATTTTGTCCGCCATTCCGATTCCGCCTTTTGCTGCACGCCCTGACACGCCCGCTTCGCGCGGCGCAGGACAAGTGTATCTGACGCTGCTAAAACTGAACGTCAAAGCATACGTATGCAAGAAAAATCTGACAGGGCGGGTAAAGTTGTGATCAGACATGCCGATTCGGGACCGATGAACATCCATCGGTCGGCTTCGGTTTCTGCGCTGTTTGGGGATGGGTGGCCGGTGGGCCAATGACCCAAGGGCGCACGGCCCTTGGGTCAATTTGCGTGTACCGTCGTTACTTTACCCGCGCGTTCCGCGTGGCAATCAGTTTGAGGCGCAGGGCGTTCAGCTTGATGAAGCCCGCAGCATCCTTCTGGTCATAGGCACCCGCGTCTTCTTCAAACGTCACATGCTTTTCGGAATAGAGGCTGTGGTCAGACCAGCGCGCCACCGTGCGCACAGACCCTTTATACAGCTTCAACCGCACGGTGCCTGTCACATGATCTTGTGACTTGTCGATCAGCGCCTGCAACATTTCGCGTTCCGGGCTGAACCAGAAGCCGTTATAGATCAGCTCGGCATAGCGCGGCATGATGCTGTCTTTCAGATGCCCGGCGCCTGCGTCCAGCGTGATCTGCTCGATCCCGCGATGGGCCTCAAGCAGGATCGTGCCGCCCGGCGTTTCATAAGCTCCGCGCGATTTCATGCCGACAAAGCGGTTTTCCACCAGATCGAGCCGCCCGACCCCATGCGCGCCACCAATCTCGTTCAACCGGGTCAGGATCGTTGCGGGCGACAGAGCCTCGCCGTTGATCGACACCGCATCGCCGCGCTCAAACCCGATTTCGATAAACTCGGGCACATTCGGAGCATCCTCGGGTGCAACGGTGCGTTGCCAGACATAATCCGGCGGTTCCACCCCTGGGTTTTCCAGCACTTTGCCCTCGGACGAGGTGTGCAACAGGTTGGCGTCTACCGAAAACGGCGCATCGCCGCGCTTGTCTTTGGCGATCGGAATCTGGTTGGCCTCGGCAAATTCCAGCAGCTTGGTGCGGCTGGACAAATCCCATTCCCGCCAAGGAGCAATGACCTTGATCGCCGGGTCCAGAGCGTATGCCGACAGTTCAAACCGGACCTGATCATTGCCCTTGCCCGTCGCCCCATGCGCCACGGCGTCCGCGCCAGTTTCATGTGCAATCCGCACAAGATGCTGCGAAATCAACGGTCTGGCGATGGACGTGCCCAGAAGATAAAGGCCTTCGTACAGCGCATTGGCGCGGAACATCGGGAACACGAAGTCGCGCACGAATTCTTCGCGCACATCGACGATGTGGATATTCTCCGGCTTGATCCCAAGCAGAATGGCCTTTTCGCGTGCCGGTTCCAGTTCTTCGCCCTGCCCCAGATCGGCGGTGAAGGTCACCACCTCGCAGCCATATTCGGTCTGCAACCATTTCAGGATGATCGAGGTATCAAGCCCGCCGGAATAGGCGAGGACGACTTTCTTGGGCGCAAGTTTCGGGGCAGACATGGGGGCCTCCATCACAGGTTTCGCCTGCGATTAAAGGGAAATCACCGCGAGGGCAAGAACGCGCCCGTACCCGGTACAAATCGCGCACCGCTTGCCAAGACCTTCGCCTTGCGGCACATCAAATGGATGACCGATTTTGCCCAATCCGCCCGCCAGACCACCCTCGCCCTGCGCGATCTGTTCCCGGAAACGCCGTTGCAGCGCAACGACCATTTGTCGCTGCGCTATGGTGCCGAGATCTGGCTGAAGCGGGAAGATCTGACCCCGGTGCGCAGCTATAAACTGCGCGGCGCGTTCAACGCGATGCGCAAGGTGCGGGTGGCCGATCCCGGGCAGACGGCGTTTGTCTGCGCCAGTGCGGGCAACCATGCCCAAGGGGTGGCCTTTGCGTGCCGGCATTTTGGGGTCAGCGGCACGATCTTCATGCCGGTTACGACGCCGCAGCAAAAGATCGACAAGACCCGCACCTTTGGCGGCGACAATATCCGGATTGAGCTGACGGGCGATTATTTCGACCAGACGCTGGCGGCGGCGCAGGCCTATTGTCATGAGATGAAGGCGCATTTTCTATCGCCCTTTGATGATGAGGATGTGATTGAAGGCCAGGCCAGTGTGGGCGTTGAGATTCTGGATCAACTGGGGGTGGCCCCCGATCTGGTAATCTTGCCAGTGGGCGGTGGCGGTCTTGCCGCAGGTGTCACCAGTTATCTGCGGCAGGCCGCACCCAGCACCCAGTTTCGTTTTGTCGAACCCTTGGGGGGGGCCAGCCTGATGGCCGCCTTGCGCAGCGGCGAGCCGGTAAAACTGAACCGGATCAACAGCTTTGTCGATGGCGCAGCGGTAGCACGGCTTGGGGACCGCACCTTTGCCCGGCTGTCAGGCTATAGCCCGGATCAGGTGTTGCTGGCCCCCGAAGACCGTATCTGCGTGACGATGTTAGAGATGCTGAATGTCGAAGGCATCGTGCTGGAACCGGCTGGGGCGTTGTCGGTGGATGTGCTGCCGGAACTGGCGGATGTGATCCGGGGCAAGACGGTGGTCTGCGTCACCTCGGGCGGGAATTTTGATTTTGAACGGCTGCCAGAGGTGAAGGAACGGGCGCAACGCTATTCCGGCCTCAAGAAGTATTTCATCCTGCGGATGCCGCAACGCCCCGGCGCGCTGAAGGAATTTCTGTCGATGCTGGGGGCAGAGGATGACATCGCACGGTTCGAATACCTCAAGAAATCAGCGCGCAATTTCGGGTCGGTGCTGATCGGGATTGAGACCAAGCAGGCCGCGAATTTTGGCACCTTTACCGACCGGATGGATGCCGCAGGCTTCACATATCGCGATATCACCAATGATGACGCGCTGGCCGAATTTCTGATCTGACGGGATGCCGCAGGCCCATGTTCGGCCTGCGGCATCCGGTTTTATTCGCCGTAGGGCAGCCAGATCGTCTTGGTCTGGGTCGCGCGGCGCAGGTAGTCCGCCCCTTGGCCTTGGGTCAGTGACGACCAGTCGCGCAGCCGCCCTTGATCGGCCCAGACGGGTTTCAGGTTGCCCGCCGATGCGGCCTCGACCATCGCGGACCCTTCGGCGCTGCCGCAGTACCACAGGGCCGCGACGTCATCATGTTCGGCCAGCGTCTTGGCCAAAGCATCGCGTTCGCCAGTCACAAGGTTGACCACGCCGCCCGGCAGGTCTGATGTTTCCAGCACCTGATACAGCCGTGCTGCCAGCAGCGGGTGGGCTTGCGACGGCACGCAGACCACCGCGTTGCCCATGGCAATCGCGGGCAGCAGCATGGATATCATGGACAAAAGCGGGGCCTCATCCGGGCAGACCAGCCCCATCACGCCAAAGGGTTCGTTCAGCGCAAGGGTGATGTGGCGCGATTTGGTGGCATGCACCGCACCATCATGTTTGTCAGCCTGTGCTGCGTACCAGAAGATGCGGCGCAGGGTCAGGTCCACCTCATCCGCCGCCGCTTTGGCGCTGGCCCCGGTGCTTTCCGACAGCAGGGCCTCGAACTCTGCCCGACGCTGATCAAGGTTTTCGCCGATGAAATACAGCACCTGCGCCCGGTTATGCGCGGTGACACCGCCCCATCCGGTCGCCTTATGCGCAGCCTCGACCGCGTTGCGAATGTCCTTGCGGTTGCCAAGGCCGGCCTCGCCGATCGCCACGCCGCCCTTGCCGAACACGGTGTAGGATTGCCCGCCATCGGGCCGCGCCTGCTTGCCGCCGATATACAGCTTGGCGGTGATGTCGATGCCCGCAGGCCCGCGTTTCCCTTCCGCATAAGGCGTGACCAGCGGCGTTGCCCCGGCGGGGGGGCGCTGTTTGCCGCCCTTTTCCCACACGGGCGTCAGGTATTCATACATCCCCTCGCGCCCGCCTTCGCGGCCAAAGCCGCTTTCGCGGTAGCCGCCGAAGGCAGCACCGGCGTCAAAGATGTTGGTCGCGTTGATCCAGACCACACCGGCCTTGACCCGAGCCGCCACCTCGACCGCGCGGTTGATGTTTTCCGACCAGACCGATGCCGCCAACCCGTAGCGCGAGTCATTGGCCAGCGTCACAGCCTCATCCGGGGTGCGGAAGGTGCCGGTCACGGCCACCGGGCCAAAGATTTCAACCTGGCTGACGGTGGATGCGGGGGCGGTGCCGGTAAAGAAACCCGGCGCGCTGAAGCTGCCCTTGGCGGGCACGGCACAGGGCGCGCGCCACAGGGTCGCACCCTCGGCCTGACCTTGGGCCAGCAGCCCGTCGATGCGCGCAAGCTGCTTGCGCGACACCACGGCCCCCATGTCCATCGTCTTGTCCAGCGGGTCGCCGACGCGCAGGGTCTCCATCCGGGCGCGCAGCTTGGCAAAGAAGCGGTCGGCGATGCCTTCCTGCACCAGAACCCGGCTGCCTGCACAGCAGACCTCGCCCTGATTGAACCAGATGGCATCGACCACGCCTTCAACCGCGCCGTCCAGATCGGCATCTTCAAACACGATGAAGGGCGATTTGCCGCCCAGTTCCAAGCGAGACTTTCTTGCCCTGCCCGGCAATCTGGCGGCGGATCACCCGGCCCACATCGGTGGACCCGGTGAAGGCCACCTTATCCACATCGGGGTGCCCACAGATGGCCGCCCCGGTTTCGCCGTCACCCTGCACGATGTTCACCACCCCGGCAGGCAAGCCGACCTCATGGCAGATCTGCGCAAAGGCGAAAGGCGGTCAGCGGGGTCAGATCGGCGGGCTTTCAGCACCACGGTATTGCCCGCAGCCAAGGCAGGCGCGACCTTCCACGCCAGCATCAGCAGCGGGAAGTTCCACGGGATCACCTGACCACACACGCCAACGGGCGCGTGGTTGGGGAAATCGCTTTCCATCAGTTCGGCCCAGCCCGCGTGATGGTAGAAATGCCGCGCCACCAAGGGCACGTCGATATCGCGGGTTTCCCGAATGGTCTTGCCGTTGTCCATCGTCTCCAGCACCGACAGAAAGCGTTCGCGTTTCTGGATGTGGCGGGCAATGGCGTACAGGTACTTGGCGCGCGCATGGCCGGGCAGCGCCGACCATTTGCCAAAGGCCGCGCGGGCGGCTTTGACGGCAGTGTCCACATCCTCTGCCGTGCCCTTGGCGATCTGGGCCAGCACGGTGTCATTGGCGGGGTTGATCACCTCGATCATCGCGCCAGAGGCAGCCGTAAACCGCCCGTTGATGTAATGGCCGATCCCGGCCTGATGGGTGGCAAGCCAGGCTTTGACTTCGCCGTTGGCCTCGGGTGCGGGACCGTATTCCATGGTCTGCATGATGTCCTTGATGGTGGGCATGGTATTCCCCTTACGCCAGCGCGTGACGGTTGGCGGCCGAGTAGCGACCGGTCAGATGATGTTCCAGTTGGCGTTCGATATCGCCCAGCATGGACGACGCCCCGATGCGGAACAGGTCGGGCTGCATCCAGCGCAGGCCCAGTTCTTCCTTCATCAGGATCAGCCATGTCATGGCGTCCTTGGCGGTTTTCAGGCCCCCCGCCGGTTTGAAGCCCACGATCTGCCCGCAATAGTCGCGGTAATCGCGCAGCGCGCGCAGCATGGTCAGGCTGACGGGCAGGGTGGCGTTCACATCCTCTTTCCCGGTCGAGGTCTTGATGAAATCGGCCCCGGCCTGCATCGCAACCATGCTGGCCATATAGACATTGCGCAGGGTCTTCAGATCGCCCGTCGCAAGGATCGCCTTCAGGTGTGCGTCGCCGCAAGCCGCCCGCATCGCGGCAACCTCGTCATACAGGGCCTGCCAGTTGCCGGTCAGCACATGTTCGCGGGTGATCACGATGTCAATCTCGGCGGCCCCTTCCTGCACGGCATAGGTGATCTCCGCCAGCCGCAGGGGCAGGGGGGTCAAGCCAGCCGGAAAGCCGGTGGCGACCGATGCGACCGGAATTCCCGACCCTTCCAACGCGCGCACCGCATGGCCCACCATCGTGGGGTAGACGCACACAGCCCCCACGGTGATCGCGTCAATCCCAAGACCTGCCAGCAGATCGGCGCGCACCGGGTTGCGGGCCTTGGCGCACAGGCGCTGCACCCGCCCGGCAGTATCGTCGCCTGCAAGGGTGGTCAGGTCGATGCAGCGCAGGGCTTGCAGCAGCCATGCCGCCTGCCATTCCTTCTTGACCGTGCGGCGGGTGCCATAGGTGGCGGCGCGGCGTTCGGTGGCCTGATGGTTTACCGCGATGGTCTCAAACCAATCGGGGGTAAACGGGGTGCCCATGTTGCGGGCCAGACTGTCATCCATGGGCATCTTCCGTTCCAGTGTATGAGGGGCGTTCATCCGCGCCCCCTGCGAATGTCGATAAAGCGGTTCAGCAGGATTGCGGCAATGATGATCACGCCGGTTACGGTCATTTGATAGAACGACCCCAGCCCAAGCAAGTTGAAGATGTTGCGCAGCACCTGCAAAAGCATCACGGCAAAGAAGGTGCCAAGCACCCCACCCCTGCCGCCGAACAGGCTGGTTCCCCCCAGAACAACGGCGGCGATGGCGTCCAGTTCCAACCCCTGCGCTGCTGTCGGCTGGCCGATGCGCAGGCGCGAGGTCAGCAGGATGCCGCCAAGCGCGCTCATGATGCCAGACACCGTGAACACCAGGATCAGCACCCGCTGCGTGGGCAGGCCGGACAGGCGGGCGGCTTCGGGGTTGCCGCCGGTGGCATAGACGGTTTCGCCAAACACCGTCAGGCGCAGCACCAACCCGGCAATCAGGCAGATCGCGATGAAGATCAGGCCCATGGACGATATCGCAAAGCCCGGGAAAATCGGGATCATGGTCGAGGATATTACCGCAAACCCCGCAGGCAAGCCCGATACCGGCACCCCGTCTGTCATCAGGTAGGTCAGCCCGCGAAACGACACCAACCCCGCCAGCGTCACGATGAAACTGGGCACTTGGGCCACGGCGGCAATGGTGCCCATGGTGGCCCCGCAAAACGCCCCCGCCGCAATGGTGATCAGCACGGCGGCAAAGGCAGGCACCCCGGCCGCCATCAGCACCGCCACCAACATGCCGCACAGGGCGACCACGCTGCCGACCGACAGGTCGATGTTGCCGGTCAGGATAACGAAGGTCATCCCCACGGCCACGATCCCCACCACCGACGCCTGCTGAAACAGGTTGGCGATGTTGGTCGGCGTCAGAAAGTTTTCCGACAGCAGGGCCGCAATCACCACCACGGCCAGAAAGATGACGATAAAGTTGTATTCGATCGCCAGATCCAGCAGGCGCTGACGGCGGGGTATAACGGTGGCTTCAGACATGATGTTCCCCAAGGATCTGGCATTTCAGGATGGTGTCCTGATCGGTCTGTGACGGGTTGAAGCGGGCGATGTTGCGGCCTTCGTGAAACACCCAGATCACGTCGCAGGCGGCGTAAAGTTCTTCCAGCTCGCTTGACGCCACGATCACCGACGCGCCCTTTTGCGCCAGCCCGTCAACCAGTTGGTAAAGGTCCGCCTTGGCCCCGATATCCAAGCCCCGGCTGGGTTCATCCAGCAGCAGCACGTCCGACCCGTTGATCACCCATTTCGCCAGCACCACCTTTTGCTGATTGCCGCCCGACAGTTGCGCGACCTTTTGTTCGGGGCGGCCGTATTTGGTGGAAAGCTGCGCCAGAACCGGGGCGGTGCGGGCCTTTTGCTGGCCATGCCGCGCCCAGAACCGGCCCTGCAAGGTGGGCAGGGTGGCGTTCTTGTAGATCGCGGCGTCAAGGATCAGGCCTTCGGTCTTGCGGCTTTCGGGCACAAGGCCCAGCCCCGCCGCAATGGCATCCGCCGGGCTGCGCGGGCGGTAAGGCGCGCCGTTCAGCACCATATCCGCCTCACACGGCAGCGCGCCGAACAGCGCCTTCAGAAACGAGGTGCGCCCCGACCCGTTCAGCCCGGTCAGGCCAATCACCTCACCCCGGTGCAGGTCAATATCGCGGATATCAAGGCCCTGCGCCCCCGTCACCCGGTTGATGCGCAGCGTCACTGGACCTGTGACAGGCGCGCGGTCGCGGCGGTCTACCAAGGTGCGTTCCTTGCCCAGAATAGCCTCAACCAGCGTTGAATCCGGCGTGCCTGCCACGTCAAAGGTCTGAATCGTGCGCCCGCCGCGCAGCACGGTAACCCGGTCGCCAATCTCGCGCAATTCGCCCAGACGGTGGCTGACATAGACAATCGCCACGCCCTGCGCCGTCAATTCGCGGATCACCGCGAACACCTTTTCCAACTCTGTCTCATTCAGCGCGGCAGAGGGTTCATCCATGATGATCACGCGGGCCTCGCGCGTCAAAGACCGGGCGATGGCCGTCAACTGCTGATTGGCAATCGACAGGCTGCCGACCCGCGCATCCGGGCCAAAGCCTGCGCCAATCCGGGTCAGGGCCGGCTGCGGCCCTTGCCCTGCGGTCGCGTTTGTCGATCACACCGAACCGGGCGGGCGGATGACCAAGGAACAGGTTCTGCGCCACCGTCAGATGCGGCACCAGATCAAGTTCCTGATAGATCATCGAAATCCCGGCCTGCGCAGCCTCAGACGGGCTGCGGAAGGTACTGCGGCTGGCCACCCACGCTGATCTGCCCTGTGGTCGGCAGCATCGCCCCGGCCACAATTTTCAGGAACGTCGATTTGCCCGCGCCATTAGCCCCAAGCAGGCAATGCACCTCGCCCCGCCGCACAGACAGCGACGCGGCCTCCAGCGCCACAACATTGGGCGGAAAGCGTTTCGATACATCGCGGATCGTCAGAACATCCGTCATAGGCCTGCCATTCCCAATACATGCCGCGCCGTGCCTTCATCCGTGATCAGGTCGGAAATGTAGCCCGCCTTCAGCGCCGCCGCCGCGATCTCGTGCTTTTCTGCCCCCGCCACGATGGCAATCGCGCGATCCTTGCGCAGCAGCGCATCCAGCCGAAGGCCCACGGTGCGGCCATCCAGATCGGCGTCCACGATCTGGCCATCGGCATCGACAAAGCGGCCCAGAATATCGCCAACCGACCCCAGCCGTTTCAGCCGGTCGATGTCGTCTTGCGTCAGATACCCCGACGACAGCAGCACCGAATGGTGCGACAGCCCGCCCATGCTGAAACAGATCACCCGCGCCTGTTCGGCCAGCGACAGGACGTGTTCGATGATCGGGTCTTCCTCCAGCGCCAGCCGGGTGCTGGTCTTGCCAACGATGGCGGGCACCGGCAGCAGGGTCGCCGACCCGCCCGCCGATTGCGCAAATTCCTCGGCCACCGCAGAGGTGCGGGTGGAACTGAGCCGCAGGGTTGTGGACCCGTTCACCAGCACCACATGCACCCCGGGGTTCCACCCCACCGGCAAGGCCCGCGCCACGGCAGACATGGTCCGCCCCCACGACACGCCGATCAGATCGGGTTTCGGGTTCAGCCCCGCCAGATAGCGCCCCGCCGCCTGTGCCACGCTTTCGATCAGCAGCGCCTGATCGGTGATGCCGCCCATCGGCACCACGATGGCATTGCGCAGGCCAAACCGCTGCTGCAAATCCACCTCCAGCCCGGTCTGCCTGCCAGCCCGGGGCGTGATCTCAATCCGCACGATCCCGGCCTCTTTGGCTTCGGTCAGCAGGCGGCCCACCTGCCAGCGGGTCAGGCCAAGGTCATTCGCGATATCGCCTTGGGTGCGGTCCAGATCGTAATACATCTTGGCCACCTGAACCATCAGATGGTCCCGCGCCTCGTCTGACGGCAGGCGTACGGAATAGGGATTGCGCTCGGTCATGCCGCCCCCGCCTTCTGCCGGGCGGCAAGGTCATGCAGCACAGGGGTCAGCGCATCGGTGGCCTGCCGGTACAGCGGCAAGGCCGCGTTGTACCATGCGGTGCGGTCGGGGTTCGGGTGGCGCACTTCGGTCGGGGCGGCACAGGCCGCCGCCGCCGTGGCAAGGTCAGGATACAGCCCAAGCGCCGCTGCCGCCGCGACCCCTGCGCCCACCAGTGACAGGTTGTCCTCGGGGGCCACCTCAACCGGGCGGCCAATCGCGTCGATGGTCGATTGCAGCCACAGCGCGTTCTTGCAGATGCCCCCGGCCAGCACCACCCGGTCAATCGGCACGCCGCGTTCGGCCAGCACACCCAACACGTTCAGCGTGCCAAGCGCGATGCTGTCGACCACGCTGGCATAGATATCCGCCCGCCCATGGCCCAGGGTCAGCCCCATCAGCGCGCCTCGCAACGCGCCGTCGCGGTAGGGCGTGCGGTTGCCCATCCAGTAATCCAGCGTCAGCAACCCTTCGGCGCGTCCGGGCCGGGCCATGGCCTCGGCGATCAGGCGCCGAATGGCCCGCCTGATCCAGCCCAAAGATGGTGCCCGACAGCCAGTTCAGGATCGACCCCGCCGACACCTGCCCACATTCCACCAGCCACAGCCCGTCGGCCAAAGCGTTGGGATACGGCCCCCAAAAGCCGCGCATATCGCCGGGGCCGTCCAAGTTGCGTCAGATGCACCACCGATGTGCCGCCGATCATCAACATGCCGCCCGACGCCACCGTGTTGGCCCCAAGCATGCCGATATGCGCGTCAATGCCGCCCTGCGCCACGATGGGCAGGGTCGTCAGACCAAACGCCGCCGCCATTTCCGCCCGCAAGGGCGCGATAACGCCGCCCACCGGAACCACCCGCCCCGGCAGTTTGCCGGCCAGATCGGGGATGCCAAGTTCGGCGTAAACCTCGGGCACAAAGGTGCCATTCAGGCTGTCGTAATTCCACTTGCAGGCGGCGTTCATCCGCGACGCCACCCATTCGCCGGTCAGGTGATGGTTGATGTAATCCAGCGCCTCGCACACCACCTCGGCCTGCGCCCAGACCTGCGGTTGATGGCGGGCCAGCCACATCGCCTTGGGCACCAGCCATTCCACCGCATCGCCGCCGCCCGCATAGGCCATCACCGGGTGGGTGACGGTTTCGGTGCGGCGGGCCTCGGCCTCGGCGCGGCAGTCCATCCACAGGATCGCGGGGCGAATGGGGGTGCCGTCGCGCAGGGCGACAGCAACGGTTGATGCCGTGGTCGCCACGCAAACCGCGTCAATCGCCGTGATCCCGGCCCGCGCCACCGCATCGCGGCCCGCGATGTGCATCGCGGCCAGCCAGTCGGCGGGGTTCTGTTCGGCCCAGCCGATATGCGGATAGGTGGTGGCATAGGGCACATCGGCCATCGACAGAATGGCGCGGCGGTCGGTCGAATAGACCCCCGCCCGCACCCCGCCGGTGCCAAAATCAAAGCTCAACACATAGGCCATATGCCCCGTCCCCTCCCCCAGTTCCAAAACCGGCGTCCTCCAACGCCCTGCCCGATGTTACGGGCGGAACATGATCTTGGAAAAGAACATCCCGCGTTCTGATTTCAGCCGCGCAAACATGCCCGGCAATTCCTCCAACCCCAGATCATGGCTGATCATGAACTGCCACTTCAACGCCCCTGACGCCAGCTTATCCAGTGTGACCGTCCATTGCGGCCCCGGATAAGGCGCGCCGAAGGAATTCCACGACCCGTGCAGCGACACTTCCTGCCGCAACACATGCTGGAAGGTCTTGTTGTCCAGCGACACATCGCCCACCGGAATCCCGATGAAGGCCACATGCCCGCCGGGGGCTGCCAGCCGGATCGCGGTGTTGATCGAACTGGGGTGGCCCGCAGCCTCGATGATCGTGTCGCACAGCAGGGTGGCGGGAATGTCGTCGCCTGCCAGATAGCAATGGCTGGCCCCGGCCTCACGCGCTTGGGCCAGCTTCTCGGGCGACAGGTCGATGGCGACCACCTCGCTTGCCCCCATCAGGCGCATCCACTGAATGGCAAACAGGCCGATCGGGACCACAGCCGATCACGCCGCCGCGCTGCCCCATGCCGATGCCTCCGGCCTTCCAGATCGCGTGCAGCGCGATGGACGCAGGGTCCACCATCGCCGCCGCCGCAGGGTCGCAGCCAATCGGCGCTTTCAGCAGGTTGCCAACCGGGACCGCCACATATTCGGCATAGGCCCCATCCCGGCGCGACCCGAAGTAATCGTAATCCCGGCAACGCGAAAACTGGCCGCGCTCGCATTGGTCGCATCTGTGGCAGGGCAGCATCGGGGGCACGGTACACAGATCGCCGATGGCAAAGCCTTCGACCCCCTCGCCCAACTCAACGATATGGCCAGAAAATTCATGGCCGCAGATGATTGGCATCTTATGCGCGCCCTTGATCAGCATCCGCGGCAGATCAGACCCGCAGACCCCCACAGCCGCCACGCGCAGCAGCACATGGCCGGGGGTGGCGGTCGGGGTCGGAACCTGTTCCAGCCGGATATCGCCGGGGGTGTAAAGAACGGCAGCGCGCATGATGTATTCCTGTAGGCATGGGGAAAAGAGGGTGTCATCAGGCCAGGGAGCAGGGCCTGATGACACCGGGGCGAGGCTTGGCTTACTTCGCCAGAACCTCTGGCCGGTATTCGGCGAACAACCCTTCGCGCGGGAAATCCCCCACGTTGGCCGAGGTCACCGCGGCCGTGCCACCATCGACAAAGGCCGGAACGGTCTTGCCAGCCGCCACTTCACGCGCCACCTGAATGGTCACGTCGCCCAGATACTTCGGGTCGTTCAGCGCGGTCGCCACATAGTTGCCGCCGTCTGCCATCACGCCCAAAGCCTCGGACAAGCCCATCGACGCCGGAAATCAGCACATCGGTGCGGCCATTTTCCGTCAGCACCTGCATCGCGCCCAATGCCATGTCGTCGTTGTGGGCGTAGATCACCTTCACATCGGGGTTGGATTGCAGCAGATCCTGCATCGCGGTCACGGCATTTGACCGGATGTATTCGGCATAGGGCCCTTCGACGATCACATGGCCCGACCCTTCGATGGCGGCATGAAAGCCATCGCGGCGGTCCATCATCACGGCCCCGCCCGCATCGCCCTGAATCTCGATGATCTTGGCCCCGGCCACACCATCAGCTTTCAGACGCGCCACCACGGCCTCGCCCACCAGCTTGCCCATGGCCTTGTTGTCACGGCCCACATGGGCGACCACGCCGCCGCCATTGACGCTGCGGTCAACGGTGATCACCGGAATGCCAGCCGCCGTTGCAGCCTCCAGCGACGGCACCACGGCATCGGGGTTGACCGGGTTGATGATGATGGCGTTGACACCTTGGGTGATCAGATCCTGAATGTCGTCGTTCTGTTTGCTGACATCACCGTTGGCATCCAGAAAGATCAGCGTGTCACCGCCTGCGGTGGCGGCAGCTTCGGCGCCGTCTTTCAGTTGCACATAAAACGGCGATTGCAGCGTCACCTGGCTGAAGCCGATCTTCAGCCCCTCGGCAAGGGCCGGGCCGGTGGCGACAGACAGCGCAAGGACCGATCCGGTCAGCGCAAGACGGATCATGGCGGAACGACGTGAAAGCATTTGGAAACCCCCCTGAGAGCAATTGAGTGCTACAAGCCTCGCCTCCTCGACAAAGCTACAAATGTGCAATTTTTGCGCAGTTGCAGGAATATGGCAACAAATGACTGCTTTGCTGTCAACCGAAATTATTTTGCGCTGATGTTTGGGGATTTCAGTCCGCGAAATGCTTGTTTTTCAGAAGCTTGACAGATGGGGCTGAACCGTGTTGCACAACGCCGCCACGCCGCCGGTTGGAAAAAACCGGGCAGCGCGGCGGAATCCGTAACCTGCAAATGCGCAAAATGCCCGGATTTGCGGGCTATTCGCGGGCCAAAGCCTCTACCGGGTCCAGCTTGGACGCCGACCGTGCGGGCAGAAAGCCAAAGCTGATGCCGATGACGGTGGACGACACCACCGCCGCCACAATCGACGTGGTGGAATAGATCATGCGGAAACTGCTGCTCAGCGCCGCAATCACCTGCCCCGCCCCGACCGCCAGCAAGATGCCCAGCACCCCGCCAAGCAGACAGACCAATATCGCCTCGATCAGGAACTGCGTCACGATATCGCCCTGCCGCGCGCCAACCGCGATGCGCACGCCGATTTCCTTGGTGCGTTCGGTCACCGACACCAGCATGATGTTCATCACCCCAATGCCCCCCACCACCAAGGATATCACCGCGATGGCCGACACGAGGTAAGTCAGGGTGCGCCCGGTGCTTTCTATCGTCTCACGGATGGTGTCGGTGTTGGTCAGAAAGAAATCCTGCTTGCCATGGCGGATGGTCAAAAGCTGCGTCACCAGAGCCTCGGCGGTGGCCATGTCAAAACTGTCATCCACCCGCACGGCAATGCTGTTGACCCAGTCCTGCCCCGACACCCGGCCCATGGCGGTGGTGTAGGGGATAAAGATGTTCAGCGCGTTCTGCGGCCCAAAGCTGACGCCAGATGCCTTGACCACCCCCACCACCCGCATCGGCACCCGGCCCAGCATGATGACTTGCCCCAGTGGATCGCGGCCCTGAAATAGCGTGGTCGCGGTGCCGGCATCAATCACCGCCTCTTGCGCATAGGCCGCAATCGACGCCGCGCCAAAAGTGACGCCGCTTTGGGTTTCAAACGATTTGACCTGAAAGTATCCAGCCCCCACCCCGGTGACCGATGCCGAAGCCTCGACCCCGCCCACCCGAGCGGTGGCGGTGGATGACACCACAGGGGATACGCTGTCCGCATAGGGCTGCTGCGCCAAAGCCTCGGCATCGCTGGCCTTCAGGTTGCGGGTGCGGTTGGCGGCACGGTCGCCAAAGCCGGTGCCGTTGCGGATGTCGATGGTGTTCGACCCGATAGAGGAAATGCTTTCCAGCACCTGCTGCTGGCTGCCGGTGCCCAAAGCCACCACTGACACCACCGAGGCAATGCCGATGATGATGCCCAGCATGGTCAGAAACGTGCGCATCCGGTGCGCGGCCATGGATTTGACCGCCATCACGAATGTCTCGTAAAATCGGTCCAGCCCCGCCATCACCCCGGCCCGCGCCGGCCTGTCGGGCAAGGGCGATGCCGCCGCCACGGGGCGCGACCGGGTGTCGGAAATCACCACCCCGTCGCGCAATTCCACAATGCGTTCCGCCATGGCTGCCACACCGGGGTCATGCGTCACGATGATGATGGTGTGGCCTTCGGCATGCAGTTCCTGCAACAGCGCAATCAACTCTTGCCCCGACGCGGTATCCAAGGCCCCGGTGGGTTCATCCGCCAGAATGACCTCGCCGCCGTTCATCAGGGCACGCGCCACAGATACCCGCTGCTGCTGCCCGCCCGACAGGGCCGAGGGGCGGTGATCCAGCCGCTCGCCCAGACCCAACCGACGCAGCAACGCCTTCGCCCGGTCACGCCGCGCGCCTCGCGCCACACCCTTGTAGATCGCGGGCACCTCGACATTCGCCACCGCATCCAGATCGGGCAGCAGTTGATAGCGTTGAAAGATAAACCCGAAATGTTCGCGCCGCAGTTCTGCCAGATCATCCGGACCAAGGTCGGCCACATCGCGGCCCGCAAAGCGGTACGTCCCGGCAGAGGGGCGGTCCAGAAAGCCCAGAATGTTCATCAGCGTCGATTTGCCAGACCCGGACTGCCCGATGATGGCGACCATCTCGCCCGCCTGAATATCCAGATCGACATCGCGCAGCACGGTGATCACCTGATCCCCGGCCTGAAATTCGCGCCGGATCGCACGGATGGAAATCAACGGGTCCACAGCAGGGTTCATGTCAGAAGCCCATCACGCCGCCACGGCCCCGCGGCGATACCGCCGCACTGGACAACCCCGCCGCTGCCCCCGACGCAAGGATATGCTCACCCTCGGCCACGCCGTCGATAACCTCTGCCGATACGTTGTTGTTCAGCCCCACCGTGATCTGCCGCCGATCCTCAGCCTTGGTCGCGGGGTCATAGACGGTGACGGTATAGCTGCCATCCGCGCCCTGCTGGCCAAGCGCGGCAGAGGGCAGCACCAGCACGTCCTTTGCCTCAGCCAGATTGATCGCAACCTCCGCCGTCATGCCGATGCGCAACTGTTGGTCGGGGTTGTCCACATCGAAAAGCCCTTTGTAATAAACGGCTTGGGTGTTGTCGATTGTATCACTGTCACGGATGGATGCAGGCGCAGGTTCGATATCCCGCACCACCGCTTCAAACGCGCGAGAAGGTTCGCCCAGAATGGTAAAGCTGACCGATTGGCCCGCGCGCACCCGCACCACATCGGCCTCGGAGATTTCGGCCTTCACCACCATCTTGTCCAGTTGCGCCAGTTTCACGATGATCGGCGCGCTTTGATTGGCGTTCACCGTCTGGCCCTGCTCGGTCACAATCGCCACCACGGTGCCCGCAATCGGCGCGGTGATCCTGGTGCGGTCCAGCGCCAGTTGGGCGGATGCCACCGCAATATCGGCACTGGCGCGTTCGGCCTGCAACTGCATCAGATCAGATTTCAGCACATCCACCGCAGCGCGCGCGGCATCCAGCGCCTCTTGCGTCGATCCACCCCGGGCCACCAATGCCTCTTGCCGTTGCAGCACCAGTTCGGCCACGCGTTGATTGGCGCCTTGGGCCACCACCCGCGCCTCTATCTGCATGATCGCGGCGCGCGCGCGGGCCAGATCATTCTGCTGATCCAGCGATTCGATTTGCGCGATCAACCCGCCCGCCTCAACCCGCTGACCAAGGGCCACGGCCAAACTCTCAATCCGCCCGGATACCTGCGCCCCGACGCTGACGAGTTGTGACGCCTCTATCTGCCCCGCCGCCAGCACGGTTTGGGTCACGGTGCCGCGCGTGACGGTATAAGTGGCGGGGGCCACCACGGTCGCATCCGCCTGCGCGTTCAGATACCACCAGCCGCCAAGGCCAGTCAGCACCACCATCACACCGGCCCATGAAAGTTTCCGCATCTATCTCGCGCCGCCCTGTGGTTTTGCTGCTATAGTCTATACGCACCCACCCGCCTTTTCCGCCGCGAGTATGCAAAAAATAGATCACAACCGCGACAAGACCACGCCGAGTCCAGCCTTGCCGCAAATATCAGCGCCTGTACGGAACCACATCGCGATCCGGGCGTTAAAGGGCAACGGTCGGTTGCAACGCGTTTTACACATCCGGTATTTCCTAATCTTGACGGCGTTAAGATTGGGTGCGACATTAGATCAAATCCCAAGACCCAGCTCTGGAGGCCAGGCATGACCACGCTTACCGTGAACGGCAAAGAGGTGACGGTTGACCTCGATCCCGATACCCCCCTGCTCTGGGTGCTGCGCGATGAATTGCGCCTGACCGGCACCAAGTTCGGCTGTGGCGTGGCCCAGTGCGGGGCCTGCACCGTGATGCTGGACGGCATGCCGCGCCGGTCTTGCGTCACGCCGATCTCTGCCGTTGAAGGCAGCGAGGTGACAACCATCGAAGGCATGCAGGGGCCTGAAGTCGTGGCCGTGCAGGCCGCATGGGCAGGCATTGACGTGCCGCAATGCGGCTGGTGCCAGTCGGGTCAGGTGATGTCGGCCACAGCCCTGTTGCAGATGGTCAGCAACCCGACGGATGAGGATATCGACAACGCGATGGCAGGCAACGTCTGCCGCTGCGCGTCGTATGTCCGTATCCGTGAGGCGATCCACACCGCCGCCAAAACGCTGGAGGGTTAAGCCATGACCGATCAAACCAACGGTTTCAAACCCACCCGCCGCGGCTTTCTGGCTGCAGGCGCCGGGCTGACGATTGCCGTAATGCTGCCCTTGGGGCGCGGTCGTGCCGTCGGCGCAGACCGCGCCCCTTTGCGCCCAACGCCTTCATCCGCATCGGCACCGATGATACCGTGACCGTGCTGATCAAGCATATCGAAATGGGTCAGGGGCCGTACACCGGCCTTTCCACGCTTGTCGCCGAAGAACTGGATGCCGACTGGTCGCAGATGCGGGCCGAAGGTGCGCCGGGCAATGATGCGCTGTATGCCAACCTCGCCTTTGGCGCGCAGGGCACCGGCGGGTCCACCGCCATCGCCAACAGCTACATGCAGATGCGCAAGGCCGGGGCCACGGCGCGGGCCATGCTGGTCGCCGCCGCTGCCGCCGAATGGGGCGTGCCTGTGGCCGAAATCACCGTGGTGAAGGGCGTGGTCGCCCATGCCGCCAGCGGCAAATCGTCGGGCTTTGGCGCGCTGTCGCAAGCCGCTGCCACCATGGAAGTGCCTGCCGACCCGCCAGTGAAAGACCCGGCACAGTTTACCCTGATCGGCACCGACCGCCCGCGTCTGGACACCGTCGCCAAATCCAACGGCACCGCGCAGTTCACCATGGACGTCTACCGCGACGGCATGCTGACGGTTCTGGTGGCCCACGCGCCCAAATTTGGCGGCGTGGTTGCCAGCTATGACGATGCGGCGGCGCTGGCCGTTCCGGGCGTGGAAATGGTGCGCCAGATCCCCAGTGGGGTTGCGGTCTATGCCACCAACACCTTCGCCGCGATGAAGGGCCGCGATGCGCTGACCATCACTTGGGATGACAGCAAGGCCGAAACCCGCAGCTCGGCGGAACTGTACGAAATGCTGTCCACCGAGGCGAAAACCGGGGGCCGTGTGGTAGAGGAGGAGGGCGATCTTTCCGGGCTTTCCAACGCCGCCACCCTGCACGAGGCCGAGTTCCGCTTTCCCTACCTCGCCCATGCCCCGATGGAACCCTTGGATGCGGTGATCGAGGTCAAGGCGGGCAAGGCCGAAATGTGGTTCGGCAGCCAGTTCCCCACCTTTGACAAACCTACCGCAGCGGCGGCGCTTGGGATGAAACCCGAGGATGTGTCGATCAATGTGCTGCTGGCGGGCGGGTCGTTTGGCCGCCGTGCCCAAGGGTCCGCGCATCTGGCCGCCGAAGCCGGCGCGATTGCCAAGGCCGCTGGGCGCGACGGCTGTTTCAAGCTGGTCTGGACCCGCGAAGATGATCTTCGCGGCGGCTATTACCGCCCCATCACGGTTCACCGGATGCGGGGCGGCATGGACGCAGATGGCAAGCTGATCGGCTGGGAAAATACCGTGGCCAACCAGTCGATCATGTCGGGCACCCCGATGGAGGGCTTCATGCAGGACGGCATGGATGCCACGTCCTATGAAGGCTCCTACGCGCTGCCCTATGACGTCGGCCCGCGCCGCATTGGCTGGGCGCAGGCCAAAAGCGCCGTTCCCGTGCTGTGGTGGCGGTCGGTCGGCCACACCCACACCGCCTTTGCGGTCGAGGTGTTTCTGGACGAGTTGCTGGAAAAGGCTGGCAAAGACCCGGTGCAGGGGCGGCTTGACCTGCTGAAGCCCGAGGCCACCCGCGAACGCGCGGTGATCGAGGCTGTGGCAAAGCTGGCGAACTGGCAGGGCCGCACGGCCAATGGCAAAGGCTATGGCATCGCCATGGCCAAAAGCTTTGGCACCTATGTGGCCGAAGTGGTCGAGGTTGAGGATCGCGGCGGTTTCCCGCATGTCACCCGCGTCTGGTGCGCGGTGGATTGCGGTGTGGCGGTCAACCCCAACATCATCCGCGCGCAGATGGAGGGCGGCATCGGATACGCCCTCGGCACCGCCCTGTTCAGCGAGATCACGCTGGAACCGGGCGGCACCGTGGCGCAGGGCAATTTCGACAGCTATCGCATGCTGCGCATCAACGAGATGCCAGCGGTCGAGGTCGAGATCATCGCCAGCACCACCGATCCCACCGGGGTGGGCGAACCGGGCGTTCCGGCCCTTGCCCCCGCCTTGGCAAACGCGTGGCGGGCACTGACCGGCAGCACAACCTACCAACTGCCCTTCGCGGCCCCGCTGTCGTGAAAGGACAGGATATGAAAACCACCCTCTCCGCCCTTGCGGTGCTGCTGACCCTTGCAGTGCCAGTGGCCGCGCAAGACACCCTGAAAGCCCCCGCCGACTTTGACAGCATCGCCGATCAGACCGAACGGTCAGCCGCGCTGTTTCTGGAAATGGGCAAGGTGCTGCAAAGCCCGCGCTGCCTGAACTGCCACCCCGTTACGGGCGGGCCGACCCAAGGGGACGATATGCACCCACACATGCCGCCCGTCATACGCGGCGAGGCCGATTTTGGTGCGCCCGGCATGAACTGCACCACCTGTCATGGGGCAAAGAACGTGGCCTTCGCGACTGGTCCGGGCAGTATTCCGGGGCATGAGCCTTGGGCACTGGCCCCGGTGAGCATGGGCTGGCAGGGCGTCAGTCTGGCCGACATCTGCACCCAGATCAAAGATCCCGAACGCAACGGGGGCCGCGATATGGAGGCGTTGTTTGAACACAACGCCACCGATGGCTTGGTCGGCTGGGGGTGGGAGCCCGGCGAAGGCCGCACCCCTGCCCCCGGCAGTCAGGCCGAATTTGCCGCACTGACCCGTGCATGGATCGACACTGGGTCAGCCTGCCCGAAATAAACGTGGTGCCGGATGCTAACCCGCATCCGGCATCGGCCACCGGGCGTTCAGAATAACCGGCACCACCCGGCCGGAAAAATCGGCACGATCCGCCTCGGTCAGCAAGCCATCAAACTTGCGCTCTATCGCCAGCATCGCCAAACCGTGCAGCATCGAGAATACGTCGATAAACGGCGCGAGTTCTGCCAGCCCGGCATCTGGGGCCACGATCTTGCCGGTTTCCTCGGCCAAGGCGGCGGACAGCAGGCCGATGGTGTCAAAACTGACGGATTTGTAGGTGGCGTTGTCGCGGTCGATCAGATCGCGGCGGAACATCAACTGGTAAATGCCCGGTTCATCAATCGCAAACCCGACATAGGCCCCTGACAGCGCCCGCAATCGCGCGCGGCCCCGAAGGCCCGCGTCCACGGCCTGCAACCGCTGCGCGAGGATGCCATAGCCCACGACCGCCAGTTCTGTCAGCAACCCGCGCGCCGACCCGAAATGATGCGCCGGGGCGGCTTGCGACACGCCCACCCGCTTGGCCACGGCGCGCAGCGAAAACTGATCCAACCCTTCTGTCCGCACCAGTTGCAACGCGGCGTCGATCAAGCCCGCCCGCAACTGGCCGTGGTGATAGGCCTTGATCTCGGGGTGCAGTTCTTGCTGGCGTGCCATTTCCGCCTAGCCTTGGTCGGTAGCGGAAAGAACTGCAGGCAAGCCAAACACCTCTGCCGCAGAACGACCCGAGGCGAGCCCGGCAATCCAGCCCGCCTCTCGCGCCAGCTTGGCCTCGGCGTCGCCAATGCGGCCCCGCACCACGGCGGGCGACAGGGCCACCAGCCCATCATCATCGCCAATGATCAGGTCGCCGGGACGCACGAGGCAACCGCCCACCACCACCGAGCCGTTGATCGCCCCCCGGTCGGCCCCCGTTGGGCCGCGCGGGGTGATCCAACGGGCGAAGACGGCGAAATCATCCCAACCTGCCAAGGTGCCCACATCGCGCACCGCCCCATCGACCACCAAGCCCCGCCACACCCTTGGCGCGCAGATGGCCGGACAGGATATCACCGATCATCGCGGTGTCGCGGTGCCCCCCCGCATCAATCACCAGCACATCCCCCGGCCGGGTCACATCCAGCGCCTGCAAGACCGCGCCGAAATCCGGCGGCTCGCACCGCACCGTCACCGCCCGGCCAAACAGGCGCGGTTGCGCCCCGGCAGGGCGCAGGGGCCGAATGGCGGGGTCGATCTGCCCCGCATCCCGGCCCAGATCAACCGCCACCGCCACGGGAACCACCCGCCATCGGGCAATGTCAGCCTCGGTCAGGGTAGGGGCGGCGGTGTGCAGGGTCACGGGCATGGCGGGCCTTCTTGATCAGGGAAAGGGATGGGCTTTCAGTGCCGCGCCAAGGGCGGCAATCCCGCTACGGATGCGGTCCTCGGACGGGGCAGAAAAGTTGATGCGGGCGTGATTGGCCTGCGGCGTGGTGGCAAAGAAACTGCCACCCGGAACATAGGCCACCCGCGCTTGCGGCAGCGCCACCTCGCGCATGAAGGCCGTCGCATCAAAGCCTTGCGGGAAGGTGGCCCATGTGAACAACCCGCCCGCCGGGTCTGTCACCGTCACCTCTTGCGGGAAATGCTGGCGGATGGCGTCCAGCATCACCTCTTTCTTGGCACGGTAGGCGGCGCAGAGCCGGGCGATATGGGCGGCCAGATCGTAGCGATCCAGAAACAGGCTGGCCGCCGCCATGTTCAGGGTCGAGGTTTGCGTATCCGCCGCCACCTTCAACAACCCCATCCGTTCCAGCAATGCAGGCGAGGCGACGGCCCAGCCCAACCGCAGCGCCGGCACCAGCACCTTGGAAAAGCTGCCAAGGTGGATCACCCTGCCTTCGGTATCAAGCGACCGCAGGGTGGGCAACGATGTGCCGCTGAACCGGATGTGGCGGTAAGGCGTATCTTCCAGCACGATCACGTCATGCTGATTGGCCAATTCAATCAACCGCTTGCGCCGGTCCAGCGACAGCGTCACGCCGGTGGGGTTCTGAAAATCCGGCACCGTATAGATCATCCGGGCGCGGGGGTTGGCCTGAAGCACAGCCTCCAGCGCGTCCATCCGCATGCCACCTTCGTCCATCGCAACCGGGGCATAGGTGGGCTGGCTGGGATTGAAGGCGATCAGCGCGCCAAGGAAGGTGGGGTCTTCGGTCACGATCACATCGCCCGGATCGACCAGCATTTTCGCCGCGAAATCAAGGCCTTGCTGCGACCCTTGCAGCACCAGCACATCGCCCGCACCACAGGGCATGCCGTCGGCAGTCATCAGCCCGGCAATCTGTTCGCGCAACCGGGGCAGACCGTCGGACGGCGCGTATTGCATCGCCCCACCACCCGGTGCCCCGATCACCTCACGGAACACCGCCGCCAGTTGTTCGGCGGGAAACAGCGAGGCATCGGGATAGCCGCCGCCAAAGGAAATGATCGACGGGTCCGCCCCAAGCGCCAGCAACTCGCGGATGGCCGAGGGCTGAACAGTCTGCATCCTTTGGGCAAAACGCGGGGTCATTGCGGCTCCTTCATCTGTCCCAGCAAGGGACACGGAATTGCCGCCTGATGCAAGCCACAGCCCCTGTGACGGGTTCAGATCATCCGGGCCGACGCATGACTTTGCGGTGCGCAGAGGGGCGCTGTCGGCATGTCCACCGGGAACAGGCAGGCAAAGGCGAAGGCCGCAGCCAGCAGATCATGGCTGTCGCGCCCCTCAACCAGCAGCATGGCCTCTGTCCGGGCCTCGCCGCTGCGATTGCGGCGCACGGCATGCAGCATCCTCATCAGATGGCGTTCATTCGCGGTCATCCGGGCACAACAGACAGCGCAATAAGGGTTGGCATATTCAAACACCGACGGTCGCGTGCAGCGCATGGTGTCAAACACCGCAAACAGCGATTGCGCGGCCTTTGGTCCGGTGCTGATGCCCCACTGGTGGGTCGCGGACCCGAATGCCTGCATCCAGTCCTGCGACTGCGGGTCGGCAAAGCTGACGCAAAAGTGGCGCAGCACGGTCAGCAGGCCCTGCTCAAACCCGTCCAGCCCGGCGCTGGCAAGGTCAAAGGTGGCGCTGCGGTCCATGTGCGGTGCGGTATGGTCGGGCAATCTTGGGGTACGGGTCATGGTGCGCTCCTGCCGATCTGGCGGGGATTGGCTGGATCAGGATAATAACTGACTAAATTAGTATGGAATGACAAGGGGATTCTTTGCACGCGGTATACTTGCCTTTGGTCGGATTGTCGGACAGCAAATTTGGCACGATATTTCCAGACAAACATATCATATCAGAGCAAGCACAGATGAAGCTCAGCGCCCGCATTATGCTGCGCGGCACCGTAACCATCATCGTGACAGGTGCCGTGACCACGCATGTCCACTTTGATGTCGGCGATACGTTGTGACAGCGGCCATCACCAATGAGGCCGTCGCAGATCTTGGCCCAAAGGTCAGCGACGCGGCCTGTGCGGTTGTCAAAGCATCTGATGTAATGGTCGGCAAAGACTGACCCAGTGGTCGGACTTGCCGCGTAGGGTCGGTTTGCCAGACTGGCAGAGACAGCCAGGCCTTGCCGCCCCGGATTGCCGATCAGTCGCGCAGCGCCGGTCAGCATTACAGCAAACGGCACTCCCGCCCAAAACCGATAGCACTGCAAGGGAGGATGCGCCGCGCAGGATAGACCCCACCACCCATTCCCACACCGTCGAGAGCGCGGTTCTGGACAGTGCTGCGGCACGGTCGCCCTTGGTGGCAAGCTGGGCACGGTCGGCGCGGCGGCATGGGTTGGACCCAGCCAAGCACCGGCCACCCGAACGGCTGACAGATGCTGAACTTGCACAGGCGCGGGCGCAGATGGGGCCGATGATCCGGCTGGCGTCGCCCGATCTGGACCGGCTGTTCCAGTCGGTCGGTCGGTAGGGTGGGGTGCTGTGTGCTGCTGGCCGACCGGGATGGCGTGCCACGGGACCGGCGCGGCATGGCGGTGGATGACCCGACATTTCAGGACTGGGGCCTGTGGAGCGGCACCCTGTGGTCCGAGGCGCAGGAAGGCACCAACGGGATCGGCACCTGTCTGGCCGAAGACCGCAGCGTCACCATCCACCGCAATCAGCATTTTCTGACCCGCAACACGGTGCTCAGTGGCATGACCGCCCCGATCCACGATCCGCAAGGCGCGTTGGTAGGCGCGCTGGATGTGTCAAGCTGTCGTGCCGATCTGACCGAAAGCTTCGCCGCCCTGATCGCGAAATCGGTGACAGATGCTACCCGCAGGATTGAGGCCGAGGCGTTTCTGGCCGCCGATCCGCCTGCCGGTATCGCGGTGGTGCCCGATGCAGACCGCGCGGTCGCGGGGGCGATGCTGGCGGTAAACGGTGACGATCTGGTCGTCGGGGCCAATAGGACGGCGCGGCAGATGGCACCCTTCTCCCCGTGCCCCAGGCTGACAGACCCCGCTGCCCCGCCCTTCCTGACCCCAGACGCTGCGAGGAGGCAGCTTTATCCTTGGAGGAGGGTATCATAAACAAAGTCGAACATTTCCGGGTGTCGAAAGCGCCGTTCAAGGCGGCTTGTGGCAATTCTATCGGCGGCAAATTCGTGCGAGCCAAACCGGGCCGACCTTTGACAACCCATCCCCGGTCACCGGCGAAGTGCTGTGCCAGATTGCCCGGTCCGAGGCCGTGGAACTGGGCGGGAAATCCCCCAACATCTTCGTCAAGGACGTCTGCGCCGACGATGATAATTATTTCAACAAGGCCATCGAAGGCTTTGTGATGTTCGCGCTGAACCAAGGCGAGGTCTGCACCTGCCCGTCGCGCGCTGATCCACGAATTGATCTATGACCGCTCTATGGAAAAGGCGCTGGCCCGGGTGGCGGCCATCACTGCAGGCGACCCGCTTGACCCCACCACGATGATCGGCGCGCAGGCATCTTCGGAACAGTTGGAAAAGACCCTGTCCTACATGGACATCGGCCGTCAGGAAGGTGCCGAAGTGCTGGCCGGGGGTGGGCGGCAGAAAATGACCGGCGGGCTGGAAGGCGGCTACTACACGCAGCCGACGGTGTTTCAGGAGGAAATCTTTGGCCCGGTGGTATCAGTCACCACCTTACTTAAAGGATGACGACGATGCGTTGGCCATCGCCAAAGGCACCCCCTACGGTGCGGGCGATTGGAGCCGGTCGGCCAACACGTCCTACCGCATTGGCCGCGCATTCAGGCGGGCCGGGTCTGGACCAACTGCTACCATGCGTATCCGGCCCATGC
This sequence comes from uncultured Alphaproteobacteria bacterium, assembly GCA_963772935.1. GTDB lineage: Bacteria > Pseudomonadota > Alphaproteobacteria > Rhodobacterales > Rhodobacteraceae > JANNNF01. Next base: position 214,748 of record CAVYZK010000007.1, read on the forward strand.
GGCGTGCGGTGGCTACAAACAATCCGGCATCGGGCGCGAAAACCACAAGATGATGCTGGACCCCTATCAGCAGACCAAGAACATGCTGGTCAGCTATGGCCCAAGAAACTGGGGTTCTTCTGATCACCGGCGCCCCCGCCTCACCTGCACCAAGAGGAAAGGACACAGAGTGGACAAGGCTTCCGCGACGCCTGCGGCGTTGCACCTGCTGGCCGCGATCATCGCCGACCATGGCCCGGTGATGTGCTACCAGTCGCGTGGATGCTGCGACGGGTCATCCCCGATGTGCTATGCGCAGGGCGATTTCCTTGTTGGCAATCCTGATATTCAACCGGGCCAGATCGGCGGGATGCCATTCTATATCTCGGGGGCGCAGATGATCTGTGGAAACACACTGACCTGATCATCGACGTGGTGCCGGGGCGGCATGTTCAGTCTGGACAATGGCCGCGAGCAACGATTTCGGCCTGGTCAACGGTATGCGTGCCGGACCAGTAGGGTTAGGACGGTCTGCCGCCATTTCCCCCTACACCTGCCCTCGGCTCTGCGATAGGAAAAGGGCGACAGATCAGCAGGACGGATTATGGACTTTTTGGCACGTGCGACCGCCATCGTGGGCGGGGCTATGGTGATGATCAGGCGTGTGGGCGCACCCAAGGCGGCGGCGGTCGGTACAGCGCCGACCATTCCGGAAGGCAAAAAGCAGGGCATCATGACTCTGAAAATGCCAACCGCCAAAGGATGGGCACCCGGGCATGTGCCGCAGGCCGCAGCGGGGTTGAAGGTCAATGCCTTTGCGTCCGACCTGCTGCACCCCCGCTGGATCGAGGTTCTGCCGAACGGCGATGTGCTGGTGGCCGAGGCGTTGCAACAGGCAGGCCCGCCCAAGAACCTGCTGGACCGCGCCGCACAGGCCACCATGCGCCGCGCCCGCGCCATTGGCATCAGCGCCAACCGCATCACCCTGTGGCGCGACACCGATGGCGATGGCGTGGCCGAAACCCGGCATGTGTTTATCGAAAACCAGAACCAGCCGTTTGGCATGGCATTGGTCGGGGGCACGTTTTACGTTGGCAACACTGACGGCATCGTGGCCTTCCCCTATACGGACGGCGCGACGCAGCTGTCCGGGCCGGGCACGCGGTTGGCAGAGTTCAAATCGGGAGGCCACTGGACCCGCAGCCTGATCGCCTCGCCCGACAGGACCCGGATTTATGCCGGGGTCGGGTCGCTGTCGAACATCGCCGATGACGGGATGGAAGCTGAAGACGGCCGTGCCGCCATCTGGGAACTGGACCTCGCCACTGGCAAGACGCGCATCTTTGCGAGCGGTCTGCGCAATGCCGTCGGCACCGCGTGGGAGCCTGTGACGGGCAAGCTGTGGACCGTGGTGAACGAGCGTGACGGTCTGGGCGATGAAACCCCGCCGGATTATCTGACATCGGTACAGGAGGGCGGCTTTTACGGATGGCCCTATTGCTATTGGGGTCAGACGGTCGATGACCGCGTGCCGCAGGATGCGGCAAAGGTGGCTTCGGCGATCACGCCCGATTACGCGCTTGGCGGGCATACGGCGTCTTTGGGCCTGTGCTGGATGCCCGAAGGCACCTTGCCCGGCTTTGGCGACGGTATGGTGATTGGCCAGCACGGGTCATGGAACCGGTCCACCCTCAGCGGGTACAAGCTTATCTTCGTGCCCTTCGCGCATGGCAAACCGTCGGGTCCGCCGCGCGATATTCTGTGGGGCTTTCTGTCTGAGGATGAGAAAACGTCCTATGGCCGCCCGGTGGGCGTGGCAATTGGCCCGGACAAGCGGTCTTTGCTGATGGCGGATGACGTGGGCGATATCATTTGGCGGGTGACGGGGGCCTGACAATCCCGCCCGGCAGACGGTCTGGCAGTTTGGCCGCGCGTTCCAACGCGATGCCTGCCGCCAACACCAGATCGTCGTCAAACGGGCGGCCGATAAACTGAACCGCCAAAGGCAGGCCCGCCGCCGAATAGCCATTGCACAGGGTCAGCGCGGGGGTGCCGGTCAGATTGAAGGGCCGGGTATAAGACCAATCCCGCGCGCCGGGCAGATGTTCATAGCCCAACACCTGCGCCGGGGCTTTCATCGTGGGCAGCACCAGCAGGTCTACGGTCTGAAACGTCCGCATCAGGCTGGCGATGGCCGCCGTGCGCTGACGCAGAGCGAGCACATAGTCGGGCGCGGAATAACGCAGACCATCCAGCAGGCGGGACCGGGTGACAGCACCAAAGCGGTCAGGATGCGCCCGCAATTCCGCACCATGTTCGGCGGTTTCCTCGGGCCATGTGATCGCGCGGGCGGTGTCGGCCCATGTGTCATAACCGTCCAGCGTGACATCCAGAAATCGCCAGCCAAGGCCGCGGAGATGATCCAGCGTCTGGGCAAAGGCCGCGCGCGTTTCGGCGGTCAGGTCGGGATCATCCTCGAATATATGGCGCGGGATGCCAAGGCGCAGGTTGGTTGGGGCGATACGGGCAGGATCGGGCAGCCGGAAGCCGGGACGGGCGCGATCCTCGGGGTCGTCCGAAATCATCCCTGCCAGCAGCAGTGCGCAATCCTGCGCGCTGCGTGCCAGTGGCCCCACACAATCCATCGTGCGCGACAGGGCCAATACCCCCTGGCGCGACACCAGCCCATCTGTCGGCTTCAGCCCCGCCATCCCGCACCACGCAGCCGGGGCACGGATTGACCCAGCCGTTTCCGTGCCAACGGCGCCGGGGCACAGCCGCGCCGCCACCGCAATCGCCGACCCGCTGGAGGAAGACGAGGCATCGCAATCAAGGTTCCACGGATTGCGCGGCGGGGGCCATGGCAGATCAAACGCCGTGCCCCCGACTGCATATTCCGCCGTCGCCTGCTTGCCCAGAATAACCGCCCCAGCCCGACGCAGCGCCGCCACCACCCCGGCATCGGAAACCGCAATATGACCCTGCCGATGTGCCGCTTGGGCGATGGTGGGCAGGCCTTCGACATCAATCAAATCCTTGATCCCGATGGGAATGCCATGCAGCGGCCCGCACCAGTTGCCTGCCATGATTTCGGACTTCGGCCTGTGTAGCGGCGTTCAGCGTCAGGTCGGGCGACAGCGTGACAAAGCTGTGCAGCGCGCCATCCAAAGCTGCGATCCTGTCAAGGCAGGCCTGCGCCAGAACCACAGGCGACAGATCGCGCGACCGGATCAGGCGCGACAGATCGGCCAAGGGCAGCAGGCACGGGTCGCTGGTCATGTGCCGGTCGCCCGGTTCAAGGCATCCAGAAAGCGTTCGACATCTGCCCACAACTCGTCTTCATCCTCCAGACCGATGGACAACCGCAGGGTGACATCCGGCCCCGCCCAATCGGTGGCCGTGCGGTTGGCGCGCACCGGCATTGGTGCGGCGAGACTCCGGGTGCCCCCCCATGACGCACCGATGGCGAACAGGCGCAGCGCATCCAGCGATGGGGCGACATGTGGGGCGACAGCATCGGAAAACGTCAGGGTAAACACCCCGCTGGTCCCCAGAAAGTCACGCTGAAACAACGCGTGGCCGGGGAAATCCGGCAAGGCCGGATGCAGAACGCGGTCTACCAAGGGATGCGCCGCCAGCCGTTCTGCAAACCGCAGCGCGACCGCGCCCGCATGGCGCATCCGCAACCCGAACGTCTCACACCCGCGCAGCACCAAGGCCGCATCATCCGCCGACACCCCAATCCCCATCCGCCCGATCAGTGCGCGGATCGGCTGCACCATGGCCTCGTCCCGCACCGAGATCGACCCCATCAGCACGTCTGAATGGCCCGAGACATATTTCGTCAGCGCCTCTGTCACCAGATCCGCCCCAAGGGTCAGCGGTTTCAGGTTAAGCGGCGTGGCCCAGGTGTTATCGACCCCCATCAAGGCCCCTGCATCATGCGCAATTTTCGCGACCAACGGCAGGTCCATCAGTTCCATCGTCGTTGAACCGGGGCTTTCACACCAGACCATCCGGGTGGTGGGCCGCAGTTGCCGTGACAGGTCAGCGGGGTTGGTGGGGTCAAAATAATCTACCGTCACGCCCATGCGTTTCAGATCGGCCCCGGCAAAATCCCGCATCGGCGGATAGACGGTATCGGCCATCAACACGTGGTCGCCCGCGCCCACGAAAGGCAGGATTGCCAGGGCATTTGCGGCCTGCCCGGACGGCACCAGAAACGTGCGCAAGCCAGACTCCAGCAGGGTCAGCTTGGCCTCCAGCGTGCGGGTGGTCGGCGTGCCGTACAGGCCATAGGAATAGCCTTTGTCGCCCCGGGTGCCCCGCGCGGCATAAGCGGCGGCATTGGCGAACACGATGGTCGAGGCCCGGTGTACCCCGACCCCCAAAGGATCATAGCCCTCGGTCGGCACCGACGGCGTGACGACACAAGTTGTCAGATCATTCATGGCCTGAGCCTCTCCTTCCGTCCCGGCAAACCGGGGTAATGCTATTCTGTTCATCGTCACATTCTGCCACTATCATTCGTCCAAGTTATTGCCCGCCCGCCCCAAACCCGCCCGCCCCAAACAGGAGCCGTCATGAACCTGCGTCAGGTCGAAGTCTTTCGTGCCGTGATGACCAATGGCACCACGGCGCGGGCCGCCGAGGTGTTGCGCGTGTCGCAGCCCGCCGTCAGCAAGGCGGTGCAGGAACTGGAACGTGCGATTGGGTTTGCGTTGTTCCACCGAGTGAAGGGCCGCTTGCAGCCGACCGCCGAAGGACAGTTGCTGTTCCGCGAGGTCGAGCAAACCTTTGCGGGCCTTGCGCAGTTGCGCGGGGCTGCGGCCCGTATCCGCGATTATGGGTCTGGAGAGTTGCGCATCGCCTGTTTGTCGGCGCTGTCCACCAATGTGGTGCCCCGCGCGCTGCGGGCCTTCATGCAGCGCCACCCCAAGATTGCCCTGACCTTTCAGGCGCGCATGTCCTCGGTCGTGCGCGATCTGGTGGCGTCGGGGCAGTTCGATCTGGGGATCGTGGCGGATGAGATTGACAAAACTGGGGTTGAGGTGCTGCCCTTTGCGCAATACCGCGTGGCACTGGCTCTGCCCGAAGGTCACCCGTTGGAGCGGTTGGACGTGATCCGCCCCGTCGATCTTGACGGCCACCCTTTCATCGCCTTGGCACCCGAAGACACCACCCGTCGCGAGGCGGAAGACGCCATGGCGCGCGCGGGTGTCAATCTGCGCATTGTGCTTGAAACGCCCTATTCCACTACGATCTGCGCCATGGTGGCGGCGGGGATCGGCGTGGGTCTGGTCAACCCACTGACGGCCGAACCCTATCTGGGCCACGGCCTGACCCTGCGCCCGTTTGAACCGGCACTGCATTTCCGCACGTTGCTGATCTTGCCGCCCCACCGGCCACCGTCGCGGGTGTTGCAGGACTTCATTGCCGAATTGCGGCGCGTCGGCGGCTAGGGCTGTCATTCGGTCAGCGCCATCCGCGCGACCGAGCACAGCCATGAAATGGCGGGGCCAAGTACGGCATCGTTGAAATCATAGCCCGCGTTGTGCAGCTTGCCGTCCCCCTGCGACGGGCCATTGCCGATCATCACGTAGGCCCCGCTGCGCCCCTGCATCATAAAGGCGAAATCGTCACCACCCATGGCCGGGCGAATGTCGCGGCTGACTGCAAGCCCGACGGATTCCGCTGCCGCGACGGCCAGCGCGGCCTCGGCGGCAGTGTCGGCCATTACCCGTCCGGTAGAGTTGATTTCATACTCTGCCGTCACACCAAACGCCGCCGCCGTGCCGTCGATCACGGCACGCATCCGGGCAATCACGGCTTCGCGGACCGCCACATCAAAGGTGCGCAGGGTGCCGATCAGTTCTACATGGCCCGGAATCTGGTTGCTGACCGTGCCGCCATGGATCATCGAACATGTCAGCGCCACAGTATCCAGCGGATCAACACTGCGCGGCACGATGGAATTCAGCGCGACGATCAGATGCGCTGCCGCTGTTATCGGATCGCGGGTCAGATGGGGGGCGGCGGCATGTCCTGCCACACCCTTCAACACCACCCGCCAATCACCCCCCGCTGCCATAGAGGGGCGGGTATAGACGGACACCAACCCCACCGGCGTATCGGGCCAATTGTGCCATGCAAAAATCCGCTCGGTCGGAAAGCGGTCGAACAAACCGTCCGCCAGCATTGCCTTGGCCCCCAGACCGTTTTCTTCGGCAGGCTGAAAGATCAGATGGATTGTACCTGTCCAGTCCGCGTCGGCGTTCAAGACTTGCGCCGCACCCAACAGCGCCGCCGTGTGCCCGTCATGCCCGCAAGCGTGCATCACCCCGGGCGCAGTCGAGGCATGGGCAAAGGGGTTCGCCTCGGCAATCGGCAGCGCATCCATATCGGCGCGCAGGCCGACTGAACGGTTGGACCCGGGCCGATGCAGCCGCGCGACCACTCCATGCCCACCGATGCCAGTGTCATGCGCGATACCCATCTCTGTCAGCCGGGCCGACACAAAGGCAGCGGTCGCTGACTCGTGGCATGACAGTTCGGGGTGCGCGTGCAGATGCCGCCGCCATGCGGTGACGGTGGATAGGAACGCAGGGTCAAACAGGGTCATCACAGGACTTTCGACAAGAAGGATTGCGTGCGCGGATTTTGCGGATTGGCCAGCACGTCACGCGGAGGGCCTTGTTCCACCACAGCGCCCTGATCCATGAACACCAGATGATCGGCCACTTCGCGGGCAAATCCGATTTCATGCGTGACAAGCATCATCGTCATGCCGGACCGCGCCAGATCCTTGATCACATCCAGCACCTCGCCCACCAGTTCGGGGTCCAGTGCGCTGGTCGGTTCGTCAAACAGCATCACCTCGGGGTCCATCGCCAAGGCCCGGGCGATTGCCACACGTTGCTGCTGACCTCCCGAGATTTGGTTGGGATAGCGGTCATGCAGACCCGAAAGCCCGACCCGCGCCAACAGGCCCATGCCCCGTTCGCGGGCCAAGGCAGGACTTTCGCCCTTCACCTGCACCGGCCCCTCGATCACATTCTGCAGCGCCGTCATGTGCGGGAACAGGTTGAAGCGTTGAAACACCATTCCGGTTTTCCGTCGCTGTACCGCCACCTGCCGCGTGGGCAAGACGTGCAGACGCCCGGCCTTCTCGACATAGCCCTGCAACACGCCGTTCAGGCGCACTGTTCCGGCGGACACCACCTCCAGCTGGTTGATGCAGCGCAGCAGGGTGGATTTGCCAGACCCGGATGGCCCGATGGCGACGCAGACCTCGCCCTTTGCGATACTCAGATCAATGCCGCGCAGGGCGTGAACGGACCCATAAAACTTGTGGATGCCCTGCAATGCCACGCAGGGTGCCGGGGTGACCGCGTCCAACATCACGCTTCCCCCTTTTGCAGCACGGCATCATGGCCGCGCCCATAGTGACGCTCCAGATAGAATTGCCCGATCATCAGAATGCTGGTGATCGCCAGATACCAGAACGCCGCGACCATCAGCAAAGGCACCGGCAGATAGATGCGGTTGGCGATGGCATTGGTGGCGAACATCAGGTCCAGCGTGAACGGCACTGCCAAGACCAGCGACGTCATTTTCAGCATCCCGATCGCCTCATTTCCCGTTGGCGGAAGGATCGTGCGCATTGCCTGTGGCATCAGAATGCGGGTCCAGATTTTCAGGCCGGACATGCCAATGGCTTGGGCCGCCTCGGTTTGGCCTCGGTCAATCGCACGAAATCCGGCACGGAAAATCTCGGTCAGATAGGCGCTTTCGTTGAAGCCAAGGCCCAGAACCGCAGCCATTGCCGGGGTGACGATCCATTTGGTCTCGACGCCAATCAGTTCTGGCCCAAACGGCAGGCTGATCGACAGGCGCGGGAACAGGACCGAAAACAGGCCCCAGAACAGCAGTTGCGTGTAAACAGGGGTGCCGCGAAAGAACCAGATCCAGCCCCAGGCAAGCCCCCGCAGCACCGGATTTTCACTGTCGCGCATGATGACCAGCGTGATCGCCACGGTCATCGCCACCGCCATGGCGGCCACAGTCAGCACCAGTGTCCAGCCCACCCCGCGCAGCACCTGTTTGTGGAACAGATACTCGGCAAACACGTTCCAGTGAAAGTTCGGGTTCACGGCCAGCCCCTGCGCCGCCTGAACCGCGATCAACGCCAGCAAGGCGACCGCCGCCCACCGCCCCGGGTGCCGCTGCGGCACCACAACGTTGCGGGCAATCTGCGGCGAAGGGGCACCTGTCCGGTGCCCCCCTTGGCTGTCAGGCAGACCTGCGTCGACCATGTCTGCGCGCCCGATCAATTCTCGCCCGGGGGGTTGATCAGCGCCTTGTCGATGCTGACGGTCAGGCCCCAATGCCCCAGAACCGCGGCATAGGTGCCGTCGGCGATCAGGTCATTCAGAGTGTCGGCGATCAGCTGGGTCAGTTCCATATCGGCCTTCGTCACGGCAATGCCGTTCAGGCCAGAACTGCCAAGATCACCAGTCGCCGCCACGGTTTCCAGCAGGCCCTGCGATTGCTTGGCCGCAAGCGCGATCTGGCTGTCACCTGAAATGGTCGCCATTGCCCCGCCCGCCGCGACACGGGTCAGCGCCTCGGTCTGCTGGCCAAAGGGCAGAATTTCGATGGCAGGCTTTCCTGCCGCCACGCAGGCCTCGCTGATTTTCGTGACGGTTTCTTCGTGCCAGGTGCCACTTTGCAGCGCCAGTCTGGTGCCGCAGATATCATCCGGATTGAACCCCGCCGGGTTGCCCGCCTGCACTGCCCACAGGCTGCCTGACCGGAAATAGCTGACAAAATTCACCACCTGCATCCGTTCGTCCGTGATGGAAAACGCCGAGATGCCAACATCATACTTCGCCCCCAAAGCCGGCAGAATCGCGTCAAACGGCGCGGTCTGGGAGGTGTATTTCAGCCCCCACCTGGCGGTGATCGCGTTGGCCACATCAATGTCGATGCCTTCGGGCGTCTGACCATCAGGCCCGGCCAGATATTCCCACGGTGCATAGGCATTGTCTGACCCGCCGACCAATACCCCAGCCTCGCGGATGCGGGCAGGAACGCGGGCGGCAAGGTCGGCATTGACGGCGATGGTCGAGGTATCAAACCCCTCGGCAAACGCGCCGAATGGCATCAAAGTTGCGGCCACCAGCATCGCGGAGAGTGAGGACGCGGGCGGGCGGGTGAAAACCGTATGCAAGCCATGGATCATGACAATTTCCCTGTGGTTGAAGGGTGCCATTCAACGCAGCACCCCGATTTTATGGACCGGAGGAGGAGGACTCGCCTTGGGTCTTGGGGAAGGATAGCCAGCCGCAAGCCATGCCGTCCAATATGAAGAAATGGCATTACTATTCTGAAAAGTTATAGATATGCGGTGGGTAAAATGCCTGGGTGCCCAGCAGGCAAGACAAAATCGACGGACGCACCCGCTGCAAAAGACCACGCGCCACCTGACCCGTTTTGGGCGGCCAGCCTCTACTTTGAAAAGTTGATGGGCAGGTTGAAGGTGTACTGCGCATCGGTCAGTTCGGCGGGGGCGGCGGCAAAACCGCCTGCCTTCTGCACGGCGCTTACGGCGGCACTGTCGAGTGCGGCGTTACCGGACGATCCCACAAGAGACACCCCTACCAACGCCCCGCTGCGCGCCACGGTCAGGCGCACTTTGGCGGTACCAGCGGCCCCTCCGGCGGACTTTGGATACGACTTGCGCCGTTCAACCTTTTTGCGGATCGCAGCGCCCCATTTCGCTTTGGCAGACTTGACCTGACCCTTCGACGCCCCGGCATTGCGCGGTGCTTGTTCCTGTGAAGGCTTGGCGGCTCTTGTGCGGGTTTTCTTGGGTTCGGCGGGCTTTTTGACCTGCGCTTTTGCCTTGGGTTGCTGTTTAGGCTTCTGCTCGACCTTTGGCGGCGGCGGAGGGGGCAACGGGACAGCTGCCCTGTCCACCTCAACCGGAATTTCAACCTGATCCGGCAACGGGGTCTGCGGCGGCATCTCTGGCGTCGTCGTGATCTCGGGTTCGGGCAGATCGGGCTGCGTGGTATCTTCAACGATCTGGTCAAGGTTTTCCGGCAGGTCTGTGGCAGGAACGTCCGGCGCGGCCTCGGTGGTGGCAATCGCGGGTGGCAACGGGGGCAGGTCGATCAGGACAGTGGTTTGCCGCGCGCCATCAGCACCGTCCAGACGGCTGACCCACAACGACAACGCAACACTGGCCGTAAACAGGCCAATCGCCAGAACCGATGCAAGGGCCCAGCCGACAACATCGCCAAAAACCCGGTTGCCCGCCCGGGACGCCAGCCAATCGACCGACCGGGCCGCAACAGGCCGGGGCCCGACAGCGGGCCAAGCGGTCATGGCAAGGAGGACGCGGGTTCGGGGGTGACGGCACCCGGAACGGCCTCGATCCCCACCAGCGCGACCTTCAGATACCCCGCCGCCCGTAGCAGGTTCATCACCTGCATCAGGTCGCCATACGCTACCGATGTGTCCGCCCGCAGATAAATCCGCTGCTCGCGGTCGCCTGCGGTCATCTGGTCAAGCCGTGCCGCCAGACCATCGCGCGGCACCACGTCCGATGCCAGCGACAGGGCAAGGTCTTTCTGCACGGTCAGATAGATGGGTTCGGGCAGACGTTCAGCCGCCGCCGCATTGGACCCCGGCAGATCGACCGGAACATCGACGGTTGAAAGCGGGGCGGCAACCATGAAGATGATCAGCAAAACCAGCATCACGTCGATAAAGGGCGTCACGTTGATTTCGTGATTTTCCTCCATCTCGTCGCTATCGCGGACATTCTGCACCATCCGTCACACCCCCGCCCGGGCAGCGCGCTGAAAATCAAGATCACGGCTGAGCAGGCGTTCCACCCCTGCGGCGGCGTCGCCAAGACTTTGACGATACTGGGCAATTTCGCGGCTGAAATGGTTGTAGATCACCACCGCCGGAATGGCCGCGACCAGCCCGATCGCGGTGGCAAGCAGCGCCTCGGCGATGCCGGGTGCCACGACGGCAAGGTTGGTGGTTTTGGTTTCCGCAATGCCGATGAAGGAATTCATGATCCCCCACACCGTGCCGAACAGCCCGACAAACGGCGCTGTGGCCCCGATGGTCGCCAACACCCCGGTGCCACGGCGGATGCGACTGCCCGCCTGCACCTCGACCCGCGACAACACCGACCGGGTGCGTTCCTTGACGCCGTCAGACCCTGCCACGGCAATCGCGCTGTCTGAACGGCGGTATTCCACCAAGGCCGCGCGCGCCATAAACGCCGCAGGATCACGCCGGGTCGCCAACAGGTCGGACGCGGATTCCAGCGTCTCGGCGGCCTGAATGGTCTTGACGGACCGGCCCGCGCGGCGGCGTGCGATTGCCAGTTCCACCAGTTTGTAAATCAGCACGGTCCAGGTCACGAAAGACGCGAAGGCCAGCATGATCATCACCAGTTTCACCACCCAATGCGCGGCCTGATACATGCCCCACGGGCTGTAATCCACATGCGGCATGGCCTCGGGTTGTGGGATGGCGGTAGGCGCTGCCTGTTGCGGCACAGCGGTGTCCGTCACCACCGGGGCGGTCGGGCGTGCAGGGGCCGCTTCCATCGGCATGGGCATGATCGGGGCGTCATCCGGCACCGGGGTCGCAAGGCTGGGGGCCTCGGTCTGCGCCACGGATGGTGCCTGCTGTGCGGCAGCAAGGCCGGGCACAAGCAGGGCGAACCCAACGGCCATCGCAAGACCCGCACGATGCCAAGGCGCGCGACGAGACAAGAGGGCAAACGCAGTCTGGGGGGCAAGCGCAGTTTGCATCTTTTGTGTCCATTCATGTTGCGCGCAAGGCCTGCGCACGTGGTATGGGTATGGTCAGCGACTGGCCACGAAGCGTGCAAGAAGGGCAGACCCGTCGGTAAATGCCCCGCTTTTTCGGCAGTTAGAATTAATGAGTGAATGAGTCAAGATTATTTCTGATAGATTCAGTCGCCTATTTGCCACAAGCTGCCGCGCACATGCAGCCGGGGCGTTGACTCTGGTCCGTCGCTGCAGGACGAAGTGGTATCGCCAGCCCGCTCTTGTACGCCCCTCTGTGGGATCAGGGGCAACGAAGGGTCAGCCATCCCGATCTTCCGCTGCCTTGGATGGTGTCGTTCCGTGACTTTTCGCCCCAACATGACCGCGTTCACCGAAGGCATCCGTGCCCTTGATGACCTGCGGTGGCGGGCTTGGGATGGGGTCGTGGCCGATGTTTGGCGCGCGCAGGGCACCGTGGGTGGCGGCGGGCATTATGTGTCACCTGACCCGCGCATTGTGGTGTTTCTGGATGACGGGGCACAGGCGATCCGACTTTCGGCGACGCCGGGTGGCAGCGATGCGCGGCAGGGGGTTGGCATCTGCTTTATCCCGGCGGGCATGCCACTGTGGTCGCATATCGTGGCCCCCGCCACCTTCCAGCATCTGGATTTACACTTCGATGGGCCGGTCGTCGCGCAACGGCTGGCCGACAGGTACGGGGCGGCCTGGGCAATGTCGGCACTGTCGCGCCCCGTGATGCTGAAACAGCATGACGGGATCGACAGTCTCGCCCGCCTTCTGGTGCAAGAAATACAGGCCCCGGTGCAGCATGATCTTTATGGCGAAAGCTTGATACAGGCGGTTCTGGGTGGGGTGCTGTCGCCGAACGCGGCACAGGCGCAACCGCACAGGGGCGGGCTGACCCCGCATCAAATGCGCCGTCTGACCGATTTCATGCAGGCCAGCCTGCACCGCCGGGTTTCGGTCACCGAACTGGCGGAACAGGTGGGCCTGTCGGAAAGCTGGTTTGCCCGCGCGTTCAAGCAAAGCAATGGCGAAACGCCTCATGCCTGGCAGCAACACCTGCGGATCACCGCGGCCAAGGCCTTGCTGGGCCGTCAGGGTATGCAACTGGCCGAGGTGGCCGCCGCCACGGGATTTGCCGATCAGGCCCATATGACGCGGGCCTTCCGGCTGGTCACGGGCACCACCCCAGCGGCATGGCGGCGGGCCCATCCGGCTTAGTAAACGGGGCCATCGTGCAATTCGCGGCGGGATGCTGCAAGACAGCAATGATATTCCGACTTATTTAGTATGTAATTTCCGCACCACCCTCCGCACCCGGCTTTGTTGCTGATGCGAGGGTTGCTTCTGTTCAGGACGAACCCATGATCATGTTCTACGCGCCTTCCCGCAATGCCCTGCTGTTGGGCCAGACCGCCCTGATCGCCTGTGCCTTGTCGGGTTATGCGGCGGCCCAGACCGCAACCGACCTTGAACCCATCGTGGTCACCGGCGAAGGGTCCGCCACCGGCCCCGTCACCAGTGCCAACCCCGCAACCCTGACCGGCACCAAGACCGCCACCCCGGTGACCGAAATTCCGCAATCGGTGTCGGTGGTCAGCGCCGAGACTCTGGCCGCTACCAACGCCTCAAAACTCGACGGCGCGCTGGCCTATGTGGCGGGTGTTGTCGGGCAGCCTTATGGCTATGACAGCGACACCAACTGGCAGTTCATTCGGGGCTTTGCCGCCACTGCGACGGGCGTGTACCAAGACGGGTTGCAGCATTTTTCCTACGGCTTTGGCGGGTTCTTCATCGACCCGGTGCTGGTGGAACGCATCGAAGTGCTGAAAGGCCCGGCCTCGGTGCTGTATGGCGGGTCGAACCCCGGTGGTCTGCTGAACTACGTCACCAAGCGCCCGACAGGCGAGCCTGCCAAAACAATTGAGGTGGGTGCGGACGAGTCCGGTCGGGTGTGGTCCACCTATGACCAGAACAGCGTGACGGCAGATGGCACCGCCTACCGCTTTACCGGCAAACTGCAAAGTGTTGATGGTCACGGGGCGTTTGAACGCGGTCTGCATGGCATCATTGGCGCGGGAGTGACAAAGACGCTGGGCGATGGATCTGACCTGACGCTGATGTTCAACTACACCAATATGCGCGAAGACCACGTGGGCGGCGCGTGGCTGCCCTATGTGGGATCGGTCGTTGATGCCCCGTTCGGCCGCATCGACCGCGAGTTCAACACCGGCGAGCCTGCGGTGGACTGGTACAAGCGCGACCAGGTGCTGGCGACGGCGATCTGGGAAAAGGACTTCGGCACCTGGAAGATCAGCAACACCACCCGGTTGTCCTGGGCCAATGTCGAGGAAAGCTCGGTCTATGCCTATGGCTATGCCGGATTCTCACCAACCCCGACCGATGCGGCCAATACCCTGTCGCGGATTTTCTTTCAGCATCAGACCGAAACGCTTAGCCTGCTGTCGGACACCCACGCAGAAACCACTCTGCAAATGGCCGGGGCGGAACACCGGCTGATGTTCGGGCTGGACCTGAAGTATTTTGAGATGGATCAGGTGCAAGGCTCGGTCGCTTGGCCCGCCTCGGCAACCGGTCTTTCCGTCACCAACCCGGTCTATGGTGCAGCCCAACCCGCCACCACGCCCTACATTGATCAGGATCTGACACAAAAACAGGTGGGCCTGTATCTGCAAGACCAGATCCGGTGGGGCGATGGCTGGATTGCCACCCTGAACGGGCGGCTGGATTATGTCGATACTTCGACAGGGGTAAACTTTGCCACGGGTGCTGCGGGCCTGTCGCGCAACGACACCGAGGCAAGCTGGCGCGTCGGTCTGGCGCGGGTGTTCGACAATGGGTTGACCGCCTATGCGACGGCGGGCACCTACTTCAACCCGCAGATCGTGAATGATGTGAACGGCAATTCCATCGCGCCGGAAACCGGTGATCAGGTCGAGGTTGGCCTGAAATGGGCCCCTAATGACAAGACCTTGCTGACATTCGCAGCCTTCCAGATCGACCGCAAGAACATCTCGCAATCGCAATGGAACGGCGCGGGCTACAGCTATTTCCAGATCGGGGCCGTGCGGTCGCGCGGGTTTGAGCTGGAGGGTAAGGGCGAGATCGCACCGGGGCTGGTGCTGTCAGGCGCGGTGACCTCGCTGGATGTTTCGGTGACCGACGATATCGACCCCACGCTGATCGGCAAGACCCCCTATGCGACAGTCGAAGATCAGGTGGCGCTGAAGCTGGCCTGGTCGCCCGAAAAGGTCGAAGGCCTGACCCTGACAGGCGGCGTGCGCTGGACCGGGGCAAGCTGGGCCGACAATGCCAACACGCTGAAAGTGCCAGAGGTGACGCTGTTTGATATCGGGGCAAGCTATGAATTTGGCGAAGGCTGGTTGGCGAACCTTGCCGTGTCCAATGTCACCGACGAAACCTTTGTGTCGTCGTGCCAGACAGCGTTCTCGTGCTTCTATGGCGAAGGGCGCAATGCGTCGCTGACCCTGCGCAAGACGTTCTGATACCGCTGTGGGCGGGCGCGGGTTGACCCCGCCCGCCCTCGCGTGCAGGGTCGGTTGTCCTTGCCCCGCCAGTGGCGCTTACCGCCACAGCCAAGCAGGCCCGCCATTCCCCAACCCAGAGTGCCCAAGATGCTGCGTCAGTTTTTCGTCTACTACCGTCCGTGGATGGGGCTGTTCTGGCTGGATTTCGGCTGTGCCGTGCTGTCGGGTCTGCTGGAACTGGCGTTCCCGCTGGCGGTGCGCGGCTATATCGACTGGCTGCTGCCGCAGGGCAACTGGGGGCTGACGGTGCTGGCGGCCGGGGCCTTGTGCGGGATTTACCTGCTGAATGCGGGGCTTATGGCGATCGTGATCTATTGGGGTCACATGCTGGGCATCAACATTGAAACGGAAATGCGCCGAAAGGCATTTGACCATTTGCAGCGCCAGTCCTGGGGCTATTTCGACCGCAACCATTCCGGCCACCTGATTGCCCGCGTCACCCGCGATCTGGAGGATATCGGCGAGGTTGCCCACCATGGCCCCGAGGATCTGATCGTGGCGATCATGACCTTTGTCGGCGCGTTCGTCCTGATGATGATGGTGCATCCACAACTGGCGCTGATCACCGCCGTCATCGTGCCGTTGACCGGGGTGCTGGTGATGTATTTCGGCGGGCGGATGACCGCGACATGGCAGTCGATCTATGACCGGGTTGCCAATTTCAACGTGCGGATTGAGGAAAACGTCGGCGGCATCCGCGTGGTGCAGGCCTTTGGCAATGAGGATCACGAGCGCACCCTGTTCGCCCGCGATAACGCCAGCTACCGCCGCACCAAACTGGCGGCCTACAAGGTGATGTCGGTGTCGGCCACGCTGAATTACGTCGGCATGCGCGCGGTGCAGGTGCTGGTGATGGTGGCCGGGGCCAGCTTTGTTCTGAACGGCACGCTGACGGCGGGCGGCTTTGTCGCCTTCCTGCTGCTGGTCGGCGTGTATTTCCGCCCGATGGAGAAAATCGCCGCCGTGATCGAGACCTATCCCAAGGGCATCGCCGGGTTTCGCCGCTATCTGGCGCTGCTGGCCACCAAGCCCGAGGTGACGGACACGCCCGAGGCCACCCCGGCCCCGGCCCTGCGCGGCGCGATTGCGTTTGATCATGTGCAGTTCGGCTATGACCCCGACCGCCCGGTGATCCGCGATCTGTCGTTCACTGTGGCCCCCGGCCAGACGGTGGCCTTTGTCGGGTCGTCGGGGGCGGGCAAGACCACCCTGCTGGCCCTGCTGCCCCGGTTCTATCAGCCGCAATCGGGGGTGATTTCCATTGACGGCATCCCCCTGCCCCGGATGACCCTTGCCAGCCTGCGCCACCAGATCGGCATCGTCAGTCAGGATGTCTACCTGTTCGGCGGCACCCTGCGCGAAAACATCGCCTATGGCCGCCTGACCGCCACCGATGCCGAAATCATGGCCGCAGCCCATGCCGCCCAGTTGGAGGCCACGATTGCCGCCCTGCCGAACGGCCTTGATACCGTGGTCGGCGAACGCGGCGTGATGCTGTCGGGCGGGCAGAAGCAGCGCGTCGCCATCGCCCGCGTGTTCCTGAAAAACCCGCCGATCCTGATTCTGGATGAGGCGACCTCGGCGCTGGATACCGAAACCGAGCGTGAGATTCAGGCCGCACTCGACCGCCTTGCCATGGGGCGCACGACCATCATCATCGCGCATAGGTTGGGCACCATCCGCCATGCTGACCTGATCTTCGTGATGGAACAGGGGCAGATCGTGGAAAGCGGCAGCCATGCCGCCCTGACGGCTAGGGGGGGTCGCTATGCCGACCTGCACGCCGCATGATCCACGCGGGTGATCTTTCCTTGGCGGGCCGTCTGCCCGGGGCGTCGGGCGCATTGGCCGCACATATCGGCGCGGTGTACGCAGGCTATGACATGGATGTGCAGCAACCTGACGGCAGCATCCGCGTCGATTTTCCGACCGGGGCCATTCGTTTCGCCCGCGGCGAAGGCGGGCTGGCGATTGGGGTTACGGCCCTGTCAGCCACGGACCTGTTCGTGCTGCGTGAGGCGGTGGTCAGCCTGATTGACAGCTTTGATCCCGAGCTTGCGGCCCTGCTGATCTGGGACCGCCCCCTTGCCAGAACGAACCACCCGCCGAACTTTCGGCATGGCACGGTGATTGCGGTATCCCACCCCGGTCCGCATTTCACCCGTGTGCGGATTGCCGCCACCAACCTTGCGCCCTTTGCCATCAGCGGTCTGCACCTGCGGTTGTTGCAGCCACCCAAAGGCCGCACCCCCGTCTGGCCCACGGTGTCTGACACCGGGCGCACGGTCTGGGCCACGGGCGAGGATGCCCTGCATGACCCGGTCTATACCATCCGCGCCATTGATGCTGTAGCGGGCTGGCTCGATGTGGATATCTTTCTGCACGGGCGCGGCCGTACCTGCCGTTGGGCATCGGCTGTGCGGCCCGGTGATGAGGTGGGTCTGACAGGGCCCGGGGGTGGCTATCTGCCAACGGCCCGAACGCTGGTACTGGCGGGCGATGAAACGGCCTTGCCTGCCATCGCCCGCATTCTGGAAACCGTGGCCGCCGATACCACCGGCCAAGCCTTGATCCTTGTTCCCTCGCCCGCAGCGATGCAGCCACTGGCCGCCCCGCCGGGGGTGCACGGTTCGCTGGCTGTTCCGCAGCGCGGGCGACACTCTGACCGCCGCCTTGGCCAGTCTGACCCTGCCCCCGCCCGGCGACCGCCATCTGTGGGTCGCGGGCGAAAGGCATGAAATTCAGGCCCTGCGTGCTGTCTATTGTCCTGCTACCGGATGGGCCAAGGGCGAAACCACCTTGGCTGCCTATTGGACCGACCCCGATGTATGATCTGCACGCCGTCACCCGCAGCCATGGTGCGCGGACCGTGCTGGCGCTGGACCGGCTGACCTTGGGGCAGGCGGGGCTGACGGCGATCCTTGGGCATAACGGGTCGGGCAAATCCACCCTGATGGGGCTTCTGGCCCGTACGGACACCGCGACGTCCGGCAAGATCACGCTGGAAGGTCAGCCGTTGCCCGCCATCCCGCAACGCAGCCTGGCGCAACGCGTGGCCTACCTGCCGCAGCGCCTGCCCCCGGTGCCCGGCCTGACCCTGCGCGAATTGGTGCGCCTTGGCCGTTATCCGTGGCGCGGTGCCTTGGGCCGCTGGCAAGCGCAGGATCATGCCGCCGTCGATGCCGCCCTTGACGCGACCGGGGGCCAGCCGCGTGCCGATACGCTGGTCGAGGATATGTCGGGGGGTGAACGGCAGCGCGGCTATATCGCCATGTTGCTGGCACAGGACGCGCCGTTGTTGCTGTTGGACGAACCCACCTCGGCCCTTGACCCCGGCCACGCACATGAGGTGCTGCGGCTGCTGCGCCATCTGGTGGACAGCGCCGGGCGGCGGGTGATCGTAGTGCTGCACGACGTGAATCTGGCCGCCCGCTTTGCCGACCGGATCATTGCGTTGCGCGATGGCACAGTGCGGCTGGACGGCCCGCCACAGGCGCTGTTGCAGGCAGACGTGTTGTCGATGCTGTATGCCGTGCCGATGCAGGTGGTCCCCGGCCCGCCCGGCCACCTGCCGCTTGCCGTCGTTGCGTAAAGGAGGCCCCGTGCGCGCCCTGATCGCCTTGTTGCTGCTGGCGTTGCCAGCCATGGCCGACCCCATCACGGTGACAGACAGCCTTGGCACCCACACCTTCGCCGCCCCGCCACAGCGGATCGCGGCGCTGGACTGGTCGGTGACCGAGGCCTTGCTGGACCTTGGTATCACCCCGACGGGGGTTGCGGAACCACAGGCCTATGCCACATGGGTCGTCGATCCAGCCCTGCCTGCGGGTATCACCGATCTGGGCCTGCGCGCCGAGCCGAACCTTGAGGCGCTGGTCGCCCTTGCCCCCGATGTGATCGTGACCGCCGATCTGGACCCGTCGCTGGTGCCGGTACTGGAACAGATCGCCCCGGTGCTGGTGTTCAAGGCCTTTGCCGTGGACCAGGACAACGTGGTGGCGGCCCGCCAGATTTTTCTTGAACTTGGCACGCTGACCGGCACCCGTGCCATGGCGGAGAAAAAGCTGGCGGATCAAGAGGTTGAACTGAACGCCATCGCCGCCCGGCTGGCTGCGCATTTCGGCGATGCCCGGCCCATGGTCACGTCGATACGGCTGAACGATGCGACGTCGGTCTATGTGAATGGGGAAAACTCGCTGCCGGAATATGTGCTGGCCCGGCTTGGCTTTGCCAATGAAATCCCGCAGCCGCGCAGTCGCTGGGGCATATCGCTGATCAAGGCCGAAGGTCTTGCTGCCGCCAAGACGGGCATCGTGCTGACCATTGGCCCTGACATGGGCGGGGCGGCGCTGCGCGACACGCCGATCTGGTCTTTCCTGCCGTTTGTGCAGGCAGGCCGTCTGGCCGAAGTGCGCCCGATCTGGAGCTATGGCGGTGCGATGTCGTTGACCCGTGCGGCGCGGGCCTATGAAGACGCGCTGATGCGTGTCGCGGTTACCAAGTGAAACTTGCCGTCCTTTGCCTTGCTCTATGCGTGCTTCATCTGATCGCAGGGTCGGATCTGCCGATGGCGCGGATGCTGGCTCTGATCGCGGGCGATGCGCCTGAGGGATTTGCGGATGCGGCCTTTGCTTATGGGGCCTTGCCCCGGCTGGCCATGGCGGGGCTGGTAGGGGCGGCGCTTGGGCTGGCGGGCAGTCTGATGCAGCAGTTGACGCAAAACCCGCTGGTGTCGCCCATGACCATGGGCGTGTCGTCGGGCGCGTGGCTGGCCTTGGTGCTTGCGGCGATTTTTGCACCGGACATGGCGCGGTCCGAATGGGTGGCCCTTGGCGGGGCGGCAGTGGCGGGGCTGGTGGTGCTGACCATCACGGGCAGCCGGGGGCTGATGGGGATGCAAGCCCCGCTGGCGGGCATGGCGGTGAACCTGCTGTTCGGGTCGATGGCGGCGACGGCGATGCTGCTGGCCAACCCCTATACCGAACATCTGTTCCTGTGGGGTGCGGGCGATCTGACCCAGACCGGCTGGGATTGGGTGCTGTGGATCGCCCCGCGCATGATTCCCGGGGTGGTGGTTGCGGTATTGTTGGTGCGGCCCTTGGCGCTGTTGCGGTTGGGTGCGCAAGGCGCAGGCGCGCGGGGGTTGGTCCTGTGGCCGGTGGCCTTGGCGGCGGCAGTTGTGGCGCTGCATCTGGCAGCTATCAGCGTGACAGCGGTGGGGATGATCGGCTTTATCGGGTTGGTCGCACCCAACCTTGCGCGGTTGGCGGGGGCGCGCAGGCCCGGCGCGGAACTGGCGGTGTCGGGCCTGTTGGGGGCGGCGTGCCTGATCGGGGCCGATGCCGTGGCACTGGGGTTGTCGCGGTTGGTGCCCAACATTGTGCCGACAGGGGCCACGGCGGCGCTGATCGGTGCTGTGGCGCTGATCTGGTTGTTGCGGCGCAGGCTGGGGGCGGATGATCATGCCACGCTGTCGCTGCCTGCCGGAGTGGCGCGGATTGGTGCCTTGCGCGCCATGCTGCTGTCGGTGGGCTTTGTCGCGCTGGTCCTGTTCGCGCTGGGGCTGGGTGCCGATGCCAAGGGCTGGGCGGTGACACTGCAAGATCCGATGCTGCTGGCGCTGCGATGGCCGCGCGTGCTGGCGGCGGCGAGTGCCGGGGCAGGGATGGCGCTTGCAGGCTGCATCTTGCAACGCCTGATCCGCAATCCGCTGGCCAGCCCTGATATTCTGGGCATGTCGGCAGGGGCGGTTGCGGCACTTGGTCGGGGTGGCTTTGCTGACCGGAGGGTCGATCCATACGGCCCGCCTGCCTGTGGCCTTGGCGGGGTGTGGGGCGGCACTGGCGCTGTTGTTGTGGTTCGGGCGCAGGCATGCCCATGCGCCGGCGGCGTTGGCGCTGATCGGCATCGCGCTGTCTGCGGCACTGGACGCGCTGGTGCGGCTGTCGATGGCAGGGGGCACGTCAGAGACGTTTGCAATCCTTGGCTGGATGAGCGGGTCAACCTATCGCATCGACCCCGCCCGCGCCCTTTGGCTGGCGTTGCTGACCGTGCTTGGCATGGCTTTTGCCTTGGCGGCTGTGCGCCCGCTGACCCTGCTGGGGGCGGGCGACGGCATTGCCATGGGTCGGGGGCTGGCGCTGGTGCGCACAAGGCGGGCGTTGATGGTGCTGGCCGCGTGCCTTGCCGCTACGGTTACCGCGTTCATGGGGCCGGTCAGTTTTGTCGGCCTGATCGGGCCACATCTGGCAGTGTTGCTGGGGGCGCGACGGATTGGAGATCAGTTGATCCTGGCCCCTATTCTGGGGGCAGGGCTGATGATCTTGTCAGACTGGATCGGCCGGATGGCGCTGTACCCCAGCCAGTTGCCCGCAGGGTCGGTTGCCGCCGTGCTGGGCGGCAGCTATTTTCTTTTGCTGCTGGCACGCAGGCGTGTGCTGGCCTGACAGTCAGCGCAGGCGATCTGCAACCGCCGGACGGGTGTTGGCAGACAGAAAGCCCTTGGGTGCGACAAGCAGCCCGACAACCCCCAGATAGGCGATCAGGAACAGGATCAGCGCGGAATACCCATCTGCCGGGGCCGTGGTATTGCGAAACAAGCGGGTCATAGCGATACCCCTTGGCCAAAGCGCTGATCCCGGCGATTGCGGCGGGTCAGGGCGGGTGCATCGTCAACGACAGGGGCTGTGGCTTGCATCAGGATATCCCGCAGTTCTTTGCCACGCGGCCATGGGCCAAAGCCGGAATCCACATTGATGTGCCCGGCTAGGCCAAGGTCGATCAGGTCGCCGCCCAGATCGCGCGCCAGATCGGCGGCACGCGAAAAACGCATCCATGGGTCGTTTCGGCTGGCGACAACCATGGTTTGCACATCCAGCCGCACCGTTGGCAGTGCCCCAAACTGGGCAATGCGCGCCACCCGTGCCGAATGCGGTCCGTCAACCTCGTGACCGCCCGTATCGGCCGGGGCTACCAGCAACGCCCCGCGTACAGGCAGATGCGGCCATGTCGCCAAAAGCTGTGCAATCAGCACTGCCCCCAAGGAATGGCCCACCAACAGGCTGTGCGGATGCCGCAGAATCATGCTCGCCAGTTCAATTTCCCACACGGCGGGAACCGGGCGGGCGGGGTCGGACAACTCCACCAGCACCGCGTTGGGGTCGGTGGTGGCCCACCATTGCTGCCAATGCGTTGGCGAGGCACCATCAAGGCCGGGGACGATCAGGGTTTTGGTCATATCCGTTCTTCCTGTTTCGAGTCGGTGTCCGGTAAATCTATAAAACCTATCGTGATTAAGGTTTCCAAAGACAGCGCCGGAAAGAGAAGTTCCTTCCGGCGGCCTACCGTGTCAGCGTGTCAACCGGATAGGCGGTGGTAAACTTGATGCGTTCCATGGCGAAATGCGACGTGACAGTCTTGATCGGCACGGCGTCCGTCAAGCGTTTGTAAAACTGATCAAATTCCGGCATATCCTGCACGGCCACCCGCAAAAGATAGTCCATCGCCCCGGCCATGCGGAACACCTCCATTACCTGCGGCAGGCTGACGGTGGCCTTGGCAAATGCATCGCGCCATTGTGCGGAATGATCTGGGGCCTCGATCCCTACAAACACGGTCAGCATGAAGCCCAGCTTGCCCGGATCGGCCAACGACACCCGGCCCGTCAGCACACCTGACGCCTCCAGCTTCTGGATACGTTTCCAGCACGGGGTCTGCGAAAGCCCCACCTTGTCAGCAATCTGCGCCACCGGCAGTGACGCATCGCGCATCATTTCAGCCACAATCTTGCGGTCGATAAGGTCAAGATCATCCATGGATTTCCCCTTGCCCTGTGGGCGCTGCGTAGCCTGGCTGGCCCTCGTAGCCCATATGATGAAGCAAAAATCATAAATGTCTATAGTCTTTATCGTGTATATGATTGAGGGGCGATCTGTGGCGCGTCAAAGCAAGGCCCGCGCTGAGGGGGCGGGAGAATGTTCTTCTCTTTCGGCACCAATCTTTGGAAACATAAATCACGATCTATTTGATAGATTTAAGTCAGGATGTAGCACCGAGCCGGAGGAAAATGATGACATTCTGTTTGATCGCCCCGGCCCGGATGCCACTTGGACCCCGGGTGGGCCGATTCCCCATGCCCCCGTTTGGTGAAAGGACTTTGCGATGGACGGACGCTTCGACCACGGATTTGCGCAGATGTTCACATTGGGGGAAGACCACTCCGCTGACGCCTCCTTTGAGGCCCCGTTCAGGCTTGCCTTTGTCGGGGTGATCGGGGCGGTGGTGCTGGGGCTTTGCATCTGGCAATCGCTGTGATGGATGGCGCGCAACCGATGCCGCACAAGCATGTTCTGATCATCGGTGGCGGGGCGAGTGGTGTGCTGATGGCGTTGCATCTGCTGCACAAGGCTGACCAACCCTACCGGGTGACGATCATCGAGCCGCGCGCCAATCTGGGTGAAGGCATCGCCTATTCGACGCTGGACCCTGACCATCTGCTGAACACCCGCGTACACAACATGAGTGCGTTTTCCGACGATCCGCACCACTTTCATCATTGGTTGGAACGCCGCGCCGATACGCCGGGTGTCAGCGGCCAATGCTTTGTCAGCCGGGCTACCTATGCCGCCTACCTGGCCGAACTGATGACCCCGTTGTCCGGCTCTGACAGGCTGCGATCGGTGCGGCAGGATTGTGTCGCACTGGAGGAATCGGCGACGGGCGTTGAGATCACGCTGGACGACGGGCAGCGCATCAGCGGTGATCTGGCGGTGTTGGCGACGGGCCATGTGCAAGAGGCGCAAAATGCCCAAGGCGTGATATCCGGGGCGTGGCAGCCGCATGGGGACATTGATCCCTACGACCGCGTCGTTATCATCGGGTCGGGGCTGTCGATGGTGGATCAGGTGCTGTCGCTGGTGGCGTCCGGGCATCGTGGGCCGATCCTGTCAATCTCACGCAGGGGCCAACTGCCGCGCGCCCATGCGACAACCCAACCCATCGCGCTGAACCTGTCGGATGCGCCTTTGGGCAGCCCTTTAAGCACGCTGCTGGCGTGGGTCCGCGACCTGGCTGACAAGGCAACGCGCAGTGGCGGCACATGGCGCGATGCGATTGATGGTATCCGCCCGCATGTGCGCAGCATTTGGCGCAGCTTGCCCGTGGCGGAACAATCCCGATTTCTACGGCATGCCGCCACCTGGTGGGACGTGCATCGTCACCGGATGCCCCCCAGTTCGGAACAAGTCCTGATCGAGGTGATCATCTCGGGTCAGTTGGAGCTGATGCGGGGCGCCTATCTAGGGGTCACGCGTCGCGCGGATGGGGCCTTGCTGACACGGGTCCGGCAGCGCAACACCGAAACCGAGGTGCAAATCGCAGCGGCGCGGGTCATTGATTGCCGGGGTATCCGCCGCGATCCCGCGGCCAATGCGACCCCACTGATCGCGGGGCTTTTGGCGAAGGGTCTTGCCCGCGTTGACCCGCTGTCTATTGGTCTGGATGTCGATGCTGACTGTCGCCTGCTGGACCGGGATGGCCAACCCTCTGGCAGAATTCGCGTGATCGGCCCCGCCTCGCGTGCGGCATTCTGGGAGATAACAGCGATCCCTGACATTCGCGAACAGGTGGCCCGACTGGCAAAAACTCTGGTGCCCGCAGGTTGAGCCACCTTTGCGACGTCATAGGTAAGGGATTCCCCACACTACCCTGTGTTGCATTTCCTGATTTATATGCTACTGTGGCGGGATAGACTTTTTGATTTCCTGACTCGTTTTTTATACTCACATCTGGTTTGCGGTTTTTCCCGCAGTTTTGCCTGACGTTCCACACATCCCGCCTTCATGACGACTGCACGTATCGGACACGATCGGAGTCTTCGATGTTGCATATCCGCATTAAAGTATTGGTATTTCATATTATTTTTGCAGCGCTTGGCGTGATCGCTGGGGCTGATCTTGCCCGCGCGCAGCAGATTTGCGGCCCGGCATTGGCGGCATGCGATCTGCGCAGTGACATGGCGTGTCTGGAGAAGACATATGCCTGCGGGGAATATGACACCGTTATCCGCACGCTGTTTGCCGAGTTCATCGCGCCGACGCCGGATCAGAAATACTACATCGGGGCGTCATTCTATGGCCGCCACATTCGCGCAAGGGCGTCGGGTGTGCAGTGTGAAATGGTGAAGTTCGGGCAGGAATATCTGACCGACTATCTGACCGACATTGATCGCGAATTCACGCGGACCCAGTCTTTCGGCACGGTGCGCCAGATGGACCAGATTTACCACGCCAACCAGATGGTCAGTGATCTGGGTGAGGTGACAGGCTGCCCCGAATCGGCGCTGACCCGGGCGCGGATTGCCGCAATCGCCAACGCCGAGGCTGTTCGTTTTGCCCGGGCCGTTTTTCTGAACCCGCCGTCCGAAGCGCAGAGCGCGTTTGAAACCTTGCTGCTGTCATTGCGGGGATTTGTCAGCAAGGCATCCGATCTGGAAACCGGCATCGCGCTGCGCCGGGTCGAACTGCGGTCGGCGGCGACGCATCTGGGGGCGATCCGCGCGGTGTTCGCCGATGTGTTCGGCCCGGTCAGCGGGGCGGGGGCGACCTTGGTGCTGAACACTACGGTGCTGGATGGGCTGGTCACGAAAACCAGCGCCCTGCGCCGCAGCGTCGAGATCGAGGAAGCGGCCTTTGCAACGGCGCTTGGCGGCGTATCAGCCGAGGAATACGCAGCCATCCGCGGGCAGACGGTTTCCAACGCGGAAGCTTTTCTCAAGGAATCCGCGTTTCACATCAACATGATCGGCCTGCTGCTGCCTACCGATCCCGCGCGGTCGTTCTGGCAACTGCAACAGGTGTTGGACGCCGAAACTGCAGGTAAGGCCGCGCAGGATGATCTGGCTGTGATCCGGGCCGACTGGGCAGCGCATGGGGCCGCGACCGGCATCTGCGCGCAGCCCGGTGCGGCGGCACGCGTGTGGTACTGCCGATGAACATGCAGCGTCCTCTTGCGACCATCGGGTTGATGTTAGGGCTGGTCAATCCGGTTCTGGCCGACTCTGTGGTGGCCCGCAGCTACACATCTGCCAAGCTGGATGCCCTGTGGCGCGGCACTTTGGGCACAACCTCGCCTGACGCTGCCGCCTTCACTCTGCTGGCCCCCGGCCCCACCGCCCCACCGCCTGTGACCGCCGCCCCGGTCACAAACTTCGGCTTGCCGTTCACCGGTGTGGTGCTGGGGGAGTCTGCGCCCACGGCAGGCACGGCGCAGGTGCGCGCCTTTCCTGTCATTCCGATGACGCGGGAGGAGGCCTCGGTGCTGAACCGTCGCCTTGCTTGGGCTGAAATCTATCTGTCGCGCTATCGGTACTACGAACCCGTCAGCACCGACGGGGCAGAGGTGATTACCACCCTGACGGAACGCCAGTATGCCGCCGCTCTGGAGGCCTATCTGATCACCGCGCGGCTGTATTATGCTGCCCCGGATTTGCCGGAAAAGTGCC
This sequence comes from uncultured Alphaproteobacteria bacterium, assembly GCA_963772935.1. Lineage (GTDB taxonomy): Bacteria > Pseudomonadota > Alphaproteobacteria > Rhodobacterales > Rhodobacteraceae > JANNNF01. The sequence continues at coordinate 241,642 of CAVYZK010000007.1, forward strand.
AGAGGCTGACCCGGATGTCGGAACTTGTGGGGGGTGCGCTGTCTGGCATCTCCGCCACCGCCTTGCCGCAAGACTGGCGTGCCTTGGCAACCGTGCAAATTGCGGCGGCGGCCCGGTTGGGCGATGCACCATTGGCGGCATTGGTGTGCAGCGTGGAACCGGTTCGGGGACGGGCCGAAACTGTGCGGCTGGTGGAAACCCGGGTGCGCGAACGGATCATGGGACAGGTGCGGGCCAAGGTCGATGACACCCTCTCGCTTCTGGACGCATCAGCGGCGCAGTTTACCGCTTTGGTCAACCAGATGGATGTTCCTATCCTGTCTGCCGAAATCATCGAGCTGGAGCGGGTTCTGGGCAACGCCGCCGCCAACATGATGCTGGTCAAGGAAGATCAGTTGCGCGCCGCCGAAACCATTGCACGCTTGCAGGCGGTGGATTTGTCTGCGCTGAACCAGCCCACATCGTTGCAGGAATTTGAAACCGGCAAGACCCGGATGCAGGCGATGTCCGGCCTGATCGACGGTGTGATGACGGCGCTTGCCGACCTGCCCACAGCGGTGGACGACTCCGCCTTGCAGGCCGAACTGGCCCCATGTGCGGCATTGCGCGGGGCGTATCCCGCGCTCGATCTGACCCGCGACACTGCCACCCTGACCCAAGCCATCAGCGCGCCCTACGAAGACTGCCTGACCCATGCCCGCAGCGTGGTTCTGCGGTTTCAGAATCCCAGCCTTCAGTCCGCCCAGATGGCCGCGCTGGCCCATCATGTGCGCCAGATTTCAGAGACCTACCTTTCCACGGTGTCGCCATGAAAACGCTGATCACAGCCCTGTTGGCCCTGTTTTTGCTGCTGGCGCAGGCGGGGGGGGCGCGAGCGCAATCCTGTATGGACCTTGGCCCGGATGAGGCCCTGACCCATGCGGGCGAACTGACCACCCTGCTGAAGATCGCCAATTTCCGCGCCGATGTGACCTACATGGGTGAGGTCGCGCTGGAGCTGGAAACTTTCCTCGGCACCTGCGGGGACGAGGTGACGGGGCGTCTGGCGCAGGTGTGCAACTTTGACTGCCATGTGCAGCTTGGTCGCTATCAACTGTTTCTGGCCGCCGACCTGCCGTTCCTGTCAAGCGCCAGCGGCGTCAGCCGCAACGACACGCCCCTGTCGCCACAAGCCGCCCAGGACATGGCGCGGCAAGGGATTGATGTGGTGGACCGGGGCCTGCGCATCCTTGCGCGCCAGCAGGGCGGCGGGGCTGGGGCCGAGGCGCAAGAGGCCAGCTATCGCAATTTTGTGCGCCAGTTGGTCACGCTTAGCGCGCTGAAAATCCAGCTTTTGATGAACACCGGTGATCTTTGGTATCAGACGGTATCCGAGGCCCGGGTCAAGCAACTCGATTTCATGATCGCCGACACTCTAAGCGCGGTCGGCGGGGCAGGGCTGCAAAGCCAGCCCAATCTGTTCAAGGCCAATACGAACTACGAGGCCGCCCTGTGGGTTCTGGTAGAAACCAAGATGGATATCCCGGGCGAGTCCACCTACGATGATCTGCGCGCCGATCTGATGCTGCTGGAAAATGACCTGACCGAACGGGTCGCCAGTGTGCGCAAAGGCTATCTTTTCCTCAACATCGATCCACTGGAGTTTACCACCATTCCCTTTGGTGAATTGCAGGCGCGGCTGGCCGAGACCGAACGCGATCTGGCCGAGATCGAGGGCAAGGTTGAAGCCATTGTGGAACGCTGGCACGCCAACAAACTGGGCGAGGCGACCCGCGCGCTAGATGAAGACCGCACCATCCGGGGCCAGCAGGTCAACCTGATCGCCCACCAGATCGGCAAGCTGGAACGCGAGGCGCAGGTGTTCGCCAACGCGGTGCAGCAAGAGGTGAACGCGGTAGATGCCGAGCGTGACAGCTTTGGTTACCGTCAGCAAATCCGCACCATGGAAATCGCACTGGCGACCAAGCTGGCGGAGTTCGAAAATCAGCGTCGCCAGATAAATGGCCGCAGCGAGCTGGACCTGATCGTTCTGTCGAAAGAGGCCGAGACCGAACGGAGGAACGAACTGCGCTGGTTGCTCAGCTGGGAAATGACCCAGATGAATCTGGATCTGCAAATCTCCTCCCTGCAAAGCCAGATCACGGAATATGACCGCCAGACCGCCCGCAACACCAACCAGTTGGAACAGTTGACCCGGCAGCGGCAAATTCTGGAAGGCCAGATCACTACTGCCGAAGGCGGTATCGCGCAGGCACTGGAATCGATTGAGGAAATTGATCTGCGCCAGACCACTGTCTACGCCAAAAGCCGGGCCGCGCTGCGCGAAGATATCTGCGGTGTTGAGATGCAGCTTGCGATGATTGGCGAGCCGATTGGCACGCCCTTTGTGCCGCTGTTGGCGGGTGAACAACCCTGCCAGACCCTGACCCCCGCCTTCACCCGCACCGATTACACCGCCCAGATGTGCGGCACCGGGGGCGCGCCCGGGCTGCGTGCCAAAATCCTTGACGGGCAAATGCAGGCGCGGGCCTTTGTGCTGAAATGCGTGGTCGGGGATGCGGACTTCGCCGATCTGGAACCTTTGGTGGCAGACTCGCAGATGATTTCCACCTCGCTGGACCTGCCGGCCGAGTTGGCGGCGGTCAATTGTGGGGATTTCACCCAGTCCGAAACCAGTTTCGCGCGTGAGATGTACGAGTCTGAACGTGCGTCCTATGAACTGCGCCGGGGCGATATGGAGAAAGCGCGGGAGGAGTTGGAATCGCAATTGACCGAGGTCGAGGTGTGGTTTGGTCTTTTCAACGGCACCACCCAAACCGCGCAAATTGCCCTGACCGCCATTCACGCAGGCTATGCCATCGCATCCGCCATACCACGCACCACTGTCTGCGCCTGTGGGCTGTCGTCGGGCGCTTTGGCCGAAATTGACGCCGCCCGCCCGATTGCCGCCGGATTGGCCGCCGCACAGGATATTCTGCGCAGCGTCATCGCAACCGGGGCTGTCACGCAGCAGAACATCACCCAGATGAACGGATTGAAGCAGCAGATCACCCGGCTGAAGCAGCAGGTTGGTCAGTTGGACATGGACCTTGATCTGAAATCCCAGGCGCTCATCCGCACCCATTTTCAACTGGCCGGGCGGCGGGCGGAAGGTATCGCCACGCTGAAGGAGCAAGTCCTGCAATCGTCGGTGGCGGCGCTGGATTGTGACAATCAGGCGCTTGGCATTGATGAACAGGTTGCCCGCCTGTCCGCCGATCACGCCCGCCAGATTGCCACGCTGGACCTACAATCGTCCGAAAATGAACTCTACAGCTTTCAGACATCCGCGCAGCAACGCAACATCGACCGCTACCACGCCGAGATAGAGATTCTGCGGCTGGAACTGGAAAAGCTGGGGCTGTCCGAAACCCAGTTGCGCGAAGATAATGGCCGCATAGCCGACCTGATTGCCGCCACCGATGGCAGGCTCGCGCGGGTGCAATCGGCGCAGAACACGGTGAACGGGTTGTCGGCAGAATCCTCTGCCGCGACCAACGTCATCAACGAATTGCGCGACCGTCAGAAGGCCCAGATGCTGGCGCTGACGGATGGCGAGTTGGGGTTTGTCGAGGCCCGCATCGCCAACGAATCCGCGAATACCGAAGTGTTGGTGGCAGGCCTGAACGACGCCATCGGGCTTGGGCTGAAAAGCAGTGAACTGAAGGCGTCGATCCTGACGTTTCAAAGCTCGATCCAGACCGAGATCAGCGCCGAGCAGGACAAGCTGACCGAACTGGTCAGCCAGATCGACGACCCCAACACACGGCGCAACCTGTTCATCGCCAGTCAGGAAACGCTGGCCGACCTGATGAAAGGCATCCCCGAATATCTGGTCAGCAAGCGGCGGTCGCTGGAACAGGCCAACCGTCTGGCCCACCTGATGCGCCGCCGTTTTGCGGTGGTGAATGGGGTGACGGGCACGGATCTGACCCTGCCCGAGATCTATGTCCGCAACGCCACGCAACTGGCGGCGCTGGTCGATGACATTGTGGACAAACGCTTTTTCGACGAACGCCAGATCAACATTGATGTCGCACAGGTGGTGATCCCCGCCAATTCCGGCTTTGCTCGCAAACTGGCGCTGACCGAGGCGGTGGATTTTGAAATCACCCCCTTTGCCGCGACGGATGCCTTGATGAAGGCGAACGGGTTTTTCTCGATCTGGGCCCCCAACAAATTCCGCGACCGCCGCAACCTGACCCTGATCGACGCCTTTGTCGGCACGCAGTACCAATGCACCGGCGCGCAGTGGAACCGCTTTGCCTTGGCGCACAGGGGATCGGGCTTTGTGTTCCGCCCGATTGCGGAAGGTTCGCGTGAGGTATCAGCGGACGTGTCGGTGGGGCCGGAACGGCTGGCGCTGCAAACCTTCTTCAACCTTGCCGACAGTCAGGATGAGGTGAACCGTGTCATCCGCTATTGGGTGCAGGACCGCTTTCAGGTGCGCACCTTCCCCCGCCCCAATGGCCCGCCCAACGATACGCAATCGGTGCTGCCCTACCTCGGGGCACCGGTGATCGGGTCGTACCGGCTGACCTTGCAGCCATCCGACTGCCCCTTTGATAACGCCGTCTTCACGCTGTATTTCATCTTTGCGAGCGCGCCATGAAACAGCTTTTGCCCCTCGCGTTGATCCTGCTGGCCAGCCCGCTTGCGGCCCGCGATCTGTTTGTTGACAACCTTGCCGGATACAGCATCGAACGCCGGGTGCTGGACGCGCCAAATTGCACCGGCAATGCCTTTGCCGACCCCAATCTGGAACTTTTGGAACGCGGGGTCTGCCTGTTCCACCGCCCCGCCCGGTCGGCGGATGACACGGCGGTTGCACTGGGCCTTCTGGTGCAGGCGCAGACCCGGGGCTTGCCGCCCGTGCATCAGCAACTGGCGGGGTTGCTGTCCGGACTTGCGCAATGTGATCAGGCGGCAGCCCATCTGGCGGCATTCCGGGCGTCTGACAATGTGAACGAAGACGAACGCACGCAGTTTTGCGCCGCCCGCCGGGGCGCGCAGGCCGACCTGAACGCCATCCGCTGGAACCACGCGCTGTTTGATTACGCCACGGGTCTTGCCCCCCGCTTTTCCATCGACGCCCGCCTGGCCGAGATGAGCACCTGTCACATGGGCCCGCTGGACCCCAGCCTTGATGCCGAGTGCGGCCTGATCACCAACATGACGGAAACCGAGATCAACGCCTTTGTCGATGACTCTGTGGCCGCCACCATCACCACCTACTTTTCCGGCGTCGAAAGCCCGATCACCGCGATGTTTTCCCGCAAGCTGAAGCGTGCCGAAGGATTGCTGCAAAGTGCGGTGGCGGGGATAGCCGGGCTGCAAGACACGGCGGCAGGGGTGAACGCCGAATACGCCACCCTGAACGCGGCCTATGTCGAGGCCCGCGATACCAAGATGGGGCCGATTTATGACAGCTACCGCGATGCAATTTTGCGGGCGACCTCGATCCTCGATGAATTTGACCGCTGGAAAGGTGGCCTGTTCCTGACGTCAGAAAACATCAACCTGCTGCCGAAAATCACCGAACGGTCGGTCGAGGTGCAGGAAGAACTGGACCGCACCACCGACCTTGTCTTCCGCGACAAAGCCTACGGGTCTGGTCGCCGACATCCGCCGCATCGTCAACAGCACGCAGGAAAACCGCACGACGGTAGCGACGCTGTGCCGGGTGTATTTTTGCGAGCTCACCAACCGGCGGGCAATGGCCGGGGTGATCCGCGCCTGCCGCAGACCGGCGCTGGCGGGCAATCCCTTGTGCATCGGGGCCAACGGGCAAATCACCAGCGGCGTTCTGACGGTGGATTTTGGCGGCAGCCAATCCGTGAACATCGCCGAGTTGTGCCAGGCGGCAGGGGTGGACCCGGCCTTTACCGTGGTGGATCTGGCCCCGGCCACCGCTGCCACCTGCCTTGCGGGGATGCCATGATCCGTCTGGCCTTTGCCCTGTTAGTGCTGGCGCTGCCTGCCGTGGCGCAGGATGTACCGCGACTGTCGGTGTTTGTGACCGATCAGGATGCCGATGTGTTCGTGGCGATCTATGGGGAAAAGGCGGTAGAACTACGGGGCTGCACCGGGGTCTCGGCGGCGCGCAACCTGCTGCAACTGGCCCCGGAGGCGGAGGTCAGCGAAACCACACTGGCCCGGATCACGGCGGACTTCGGCTTTGGCGCGCAGCCCGGTCTGCCCTGTGCAGGGACGGCGTTTGATGCCGACTGGCCCGCCACCACGCCGATCTGGGCCGATGTGGCGGGGTCCGGCAACTATTACCTGCCGGTGCCAACGGGCGGCTATGTGGCCGTGCCTGCGCGCTGCACCGCCATCAAGACCGCACTCGCCATCCGCGAACGGCTGCAACTGCCCGGCGTCTTGCAAGGCACCATGGCCCCGCCCGATCTGAACGACACTGTGCTTGCATTGACCTGTGCCGAAACTGTGATCCGCCCCGATCCGGTTGTGCCATCGGGGGCGGCGGCGGGCTGGACCTTGCACCGGTTTGAAACCTTCCTTAGCGAAGACAGCACGGGCGACACCATCTATGTCGCGCGCAATCTCGGGGCAGGGGGGGCACCGGCCTATCTGCCGATCCTGCGTATTGATGGCCGCGACACCCGCGATATCATTCTGGCAGGCGGCCTGCCGATGCTGGAGGTGGAGGCCGATCTTGCCCGCCTTTTCGGCGCGTCCCCCGATGCACCGGTCACGATGCTGGGGTCCGAGTCTGTCGCGTCGTTGCGCGATGCGCTGTATGTCGATCTGTGTCTGCATGCCTGCGCCGGGTATCTGCATACCCCAGCGGCGTTTCTGCGGCCCGGCCTTGATCTTGGTCTGACCGAGCTGCCCCCGTTGACCACCTCAGCCGAACTTGACCGGCTGGGCACATCCCGGGCTGCTGTCGGTTTTGCCGAAGGTCGCAGCCTCAGCTTCACTGGTTGTGCAGATCTGACGACGGCGATGGGATTGGTGGCTGCCGACAGTGCCGATTGGTTTGCCGCTACTGCAACGGCGTTGCAGGCTGATCCGGCAGCGGGCACCGGCTTTGATTGCCGGGGTTCTAGCGCGGTGACGTGTACGCGGCGGGTGCCGGATGGGGGCAGCCTGACCCTTGGGCTGTTTGCGCCCGGCGCGGATTGTGCGGGCAAGACCGACCTGCGCATTGAACTGCCCGCATTGGTAATAGCCCCGGCCCCCCTGTTGTTGCAGAACCTGCCCTTTGCGCGCATTGCCTTTGTGCCCGCACCCGGGGTTGCGCGGTCGCGATTGGTTGTGACACCGGGGCGGTTGACCACGGCCTCGGCGGTGTGTGTGTTGTCTGGCACCGATGCGCTGATCGCGGCCAGCAGTCTTGCGCAACTGTCGCTGACCGCCATCGACCTTGAACGCAAGGCGACGGATACGGCGGGTGAGGTGGTGGCCGTGCAGGCGCAAGGTGGGCGCATTGTGTTGCAGGACGTGTCCATTGGGGCGCTGCCCGAAGGGTCGGCCCCTGTGCAGCGCGGGGTAAATCTTTGTGCCGCCGATCTTTATGTCACCGGCACCCGCATCGCTGCCGAGGCGATTGCCGTACAGGGCCTGTCCGCACGGGTGATGATCACCGGCAGTCAAGACATGCGGGCCAGCCTGACGCAAGCCCGGTTCGGGCTGTTGGTATCGTCGCAAAGTCTGGTTCGGCTGCATCAGACCGATATCGCCGCAACCAGCCCCATCGTGCTGCGCGGCGCCGAATTGCGCGCCAGCAGCAGCACACTTTCGCCCCTGATCATGGCCCAGCCCTTGGGGTCGGCGGTGCAGCTTGAACGCGCGTCGGTGGCGGAACTGCAGATTTCCAGCGTGGCAGGGTTTCGCTGCGCTGCCAGCTTTGTCGATGCAGCCTCACGCCTTGGGTTGGTGCTGCCCGGCAATGACATTGCACGTGACAATACATTTTCCGCCTGCGGACCCGGGCAATTCAGCCTGATCGAATAAACCGCACCAGCGACAGGAGCGATATGATGCAACTGATCTTGATGGTATGTGCCCTGATCTTTGCCCTTTTTCAGGGACTTGCACCTGTGCCTGTGATGGCGCAGGCAGCGCCCCGCGTCGTGCTGTTCGAAGACCCTGCACTTGGCGCAGATCGTCTGCACTACCCCCTGCTGATTTCGGGCGACCGAGGCTATCGCATCCGTTGTGCCACGCAGGCTGACGAAGAAGCCGTGATCCATGGCCTGGGCTTTACCACCGTGCCGTCAACCATTCTGTCCGCCATAGACCCGCAAATTGCCGCCGCAGCCCCCGAGGGCAACCCGTTGTTGTGCCCCACTGGCCCTGCGTTTGCGATCAAGGTTTTTGCCGCCCAAGGGCCGCAGGGTCTGGTGCATTATCTGCAATTCCCGACCGATTTCGGTTCAGTCAGCTTTACCGACCGTTTGTATGTGCCGGGCTGTCTGGAACTGGTGACGGCACTGGGGCTGGATCTGACAACAGCCATTGCCGCCGATCCGACGCCTTTCTTTGTGGGCAAGATCCACCAGATTACCTGCCTGTCGGGCGCGCCGGTGTTTTTCGCGCCAGACAGTTTTGACGACTGGTGCGTCAACAGCGCCAGAACCGCTGCTGAAACCGCCACGGTGATGGCCCTGCTGGATGCAACGCCCGGCGGGATCACTGCGGTCGGCAGCCCGGCAGCCTGTGCTTCGGCCGAAATCTTCCTGCGGGCGGTCACCACGCTGAACCTGAATGGCAAGGGGGTGCAGTCGTTGGCCCCGCTGTCCACCCTGACGCATCTGACCAGCCTGTCACTGGCGAACAATGACATCACCGACATCAGCCCGTTGTCGCGACTTTCCGCGCTGGGGTTTCTGGACCTGTCGGGCAACAAGATTTCCAACATCACCGCACTTTCGCCGCTGATCACGCTGACCCGGTTGACCCTGTCGGGCAACCGGATCACCGATATCCGCGCGCTGTCGGCGCTTGCAGTGCTGACCAGCCTGACGCTGGACCGTAACACAGTTGGCGATCTGGCCCCGTTGCAGTTTCTGCAGGCCCTGTCGCATCTGTCGCTGGCTGGGAATGGCCTGACCGGAGCCATGCTGGAACCCCTGACCGCATTGGGTCAACTGGCCGTACTGAACCTGTCGGACAATCAGATTGCCAGCTTTGAATTTCTGGGCGCCCTGCCCAGCACGCTGAATATTGACCTGACCGGTAACCCTATTGTGGCGTCAGGCGGGCAGAGCTTTCTGGACCTGTGCATCCTGCACCGCGACGCCGCAACGCCGTTTGGCCAGACCATCCGCACTCTGCTGGACCTGCATGGCGGGTCAACCTGCGCGGTGGCAAACAATGCGATCATGGCATCCACCACGCTGGATTTGTCGGGCAAGATCATCAGCGATATCCGCCCCTTGGCCCCGCTGACGCATCTGACCGATCTGAACCTGTCGAACAATGCAATCACCGACATTGCCATCTTGTCGGGCCTGCAAAAACTTACCGATCTTGATCTGACCGACAACAACATCACGGACATTCACCCCGTCGCCCCCTTGCTGGCGCTGACCCGGTTTGCGGCGGGGGGCAATCCGGTGGGGTTGAATGATTTCGTGTCGGCCTGCCTGATGCGCAACCATGCCGACTTTCTGAACCATGACCAGACCATCGAGGTGGATGCCCTGCTGGCGTTCAGCGGGCAAGCCAAATGCCAGCCCGCCGCCGATGATCTGGCACAGCGGACCTTTGTCAGCATCCGCGATGTCGGGCTGACCACGCTGGATTACTTCAAGGTTCTGCGCGACGTGCAGGCGATTGATCTGTCTGGCAACGGGCTGAACGATGTGGTGGGGCTGCACGGCCTGCCCGGCCTGACCCGCATTGTGGCACGGCAAAACAACATCGCTTCGCTGAACTCTTTCCGCCCGATGCGCGGGCTGGAGCAGTTGATCCTGGATGAAAACCCGATCAACAGCCTTGTGGGCATCACCGACCTTGCGAAACTCAAACGGCTGCATGTGTCGAATACCAATGTGCGGTCAGTGCTGCCGCTGGACGACCTGCCGCTGCTGGAAAATGTCGAGCTGCGCAATCTTGACCTGAACTTCGATACGCTGCGCGAATACTGCATCGTGAACCGGTTTGACCCGATCTCGCTTGGCCCGGTGCGGTCTTTCATGTCGGCAATTGAAAGCCGGATGGTGGCCGATCATGTCGATACCACCGATTGCCCGGCGGTTGAATTTTGGGCCGGGCAGCAACGTGTGCTGTCGCTGAACAAACAGTCGATCCTCGCGGTCGATCCGATTGCGTTTTTCGTCAACCTTGAAGAACTGCACTTGTTTGACAACCAGATCGACGATGCCCGCCCAATTGCCGCCCTGCGGCTGCTGACCAAGCTGAACCTTGACTACCAACCGCCTGACGAGCCTGCCGGTGTTCGGGTCGGGGGGGCTGCGGGAACTGTATCTGTCCAACAACTTCATCACGGATGCGTCGCCCCTTGCCCCCTTGCGGTTTCTGGCCCGGATCGAACTGCGCAACAACCGGCTTGGCTTTATCACACCGCTGATCGCCAACACCTCGGCCACCGTGATTGACCTGCGCAACAACGCCGTCGGGATAACGCAGTTTGCCGAAGCTCCGGTGTTGGCCAAGGCCTATCTGGGCGGCAACCCGGTCTGTACGAGTTTCCCGATTTTCATTCCGACATTTCCGTTCGACCTGACGCGGGCCGCCTGTGAACGGGTGCCGCCGCTGATCATTTTTCCCTTTGAAGTTTTTATCCCCAACGAACTGGTCGTGACCCGCCCCCACCAAGAGGTGTGCCTCGCCTGCCCCGCCATCCATATCCGCCCCGATATTATCGGGCCGATCATCCACAACTGACCCCATTTTCGGAAAGGTCTGACACCATGTCCCGCACCGTCCGCAGTTTCATTTTCGCCCTTGTCATCGCGGCCACCACCCAGCCTGCTGCAGCGCAAGACAAGTCCGCCGGCAGCATCGTGCAACTTCCAAGTGCCGGCGGCACTGTCACGCGTGAGGAAGGGTCGTTCGGGTTGAACAACAACACCGGGTCGGCCAACTTTCGGCTGCCCTTGCCCGAATTGCGCCAAAGGGGGCGGCTCGGGCCGCAAATGACCCTGACCTACAACCAGTTCGCCGGGGATTCCGGGTCGGGCCTTGGCGTGGGCTGGGGGTTTGGGGTGGCGGCGATCACCGTCAACGATGATCTTGGCACCGCGATTCCGGGCATGCAGGCTGCGGGCGATTTCTTTTCTCACCTCAGCTATATGGGCGCGCGGCTGGTGTTTCTGGGGGCCGAAGGCGGCGTCTGGCGGTACAAGCCTGAATACAGCGATCAGGCCATCGACATCCGCTATCACCCGCAACCGTTTGACGTGACCAGCCTTGGCCCGCAGGGCGAAGCTGTGACCGATACCTTGCCCTCCGGGTTTGAGGTGCTGAACCCTGATGGCAGCCGCATGGTGTTCAGCGGCGACCCCACGGTGGCCGAGGGGCAGTTTGACGCCATCAGCAGCTTTGTGACGAAATGGCCGCTGGTGTTGCAGATGAACGCTGACCGGGACGCGGTGCGCTATGGCTACGAACGCCATGGCGGGCGCAGTTATCTGACGCAGGTCAGCTTTGCGGGTGGGCGCAGCGTCTATGACTTTGACCTGATCGAAACCCGGGCCAGCCTTGTGTCGCATGTCAGCGGCACGCGGCAGCAGAATGCGATGCTGTATGGCCGGATGACCGCCCGGTTTGATGACACGATCTATGGCCAGTGGTGCATGGGGTATATCGGGCGTGATATCGCCAACCCGGCAGCGTTTGCCGTCCGCGCGCACCCGGATTGTCAGGCCCGTGCGGAACAGGATCTGGCCGGGCTGATCGACACGAATTCTGTCAATGTGCTGGATCAGCTGCGCGTGCTGTACCGCTTTGGCGATACGGGCGGCGCACCATTGGCCGCCGATACGGTGAAATTCCCCGATATCCGTTTTGACTATTCATCCTGGACCACTGCCGAACTGGCGGGCCGCGATATCGTCTATGAGGCCCCGAACATGGCCTTTGCGGGCGACATCCCGCCCCAGAACTTTGAACTGGCCGATATGAATATGGATGCACTGGTGGATATCGTGCGCACCACGGATGACGGCGCGACCGTGCTGCTGGGCGCGGGCGATCTGGCAGATTCCTTTGGTACGGCGCAACCGTTGGTCCTGTCACGCACCACGGAATCCGGTCTGATGCGCGATGTTGTGCCCCGGTTGGCCGACGACCGTTTTCAGTTTGCTGATGTGTTTGGCGACAGTTTTGTCGATCTGGTCGAGCTGGAACCGGGCGTGCTGCATGTGTTTGACGGCAAGGCCGATGGCACCTTCCCCTATCTGGGCCGCAGCATTGCCCTGCCCGGAATTTCGGCCACCACCTTTGCCGATGGCAATGGCCGGTTTCAGGATCTGAACATGGATGGCCAGTCAGACATCATAACGACAAGGCTAAATGCCGATGGCCGCACGGAATGGCAGGTGTTCCTGAATCTGACCCGGCGTGAAGCCGACGGCAACTATCTGGTGAACTTCGGCGCGCTGACCAAACCGATGCCATTTGACAGCCAGGATGGGCAAATCCTCACCCGGTCCAACATGCGGCTGGCCGATGTGAACGGTGACAGGCTGCCCGATTTTGTGGTGATCCGCCCAGCGGATCAGGGGTTTTGCCTCTATGAAAATCAGGGCAACCTGTTCGACCCCACCCCCGGCGCGCTGCTGTTTGGCGATGCGACGGTGAATGACCCCCGCTGCGGCCATGGGCAATTTACGGCGATTGGGGGGATGCAGGCGAACGATAACCTGCAAACCATGTGGTATGTCGATGTGAACGGCGATGGCATCCTCGACTTTGCCTCGATGGGCAGCCGGACAGATCAGTTGCGCGTCTGGCTGGGCTTTGGCGACGGGTCGTTCCTGCCCGATCCGCTGGATATCGCGCTGAACCTGCGGGTGCAGGTCGGGGCGTCGTCGTCCAGCTTCCGGTCGCGGGTGGCCGATATCGACGCCGATGGGCAAGCCGAAATTCTGGTGTTCCAGAAACCCTCTGGTGAGGACGTAAAGCCGGTCGTGGTGCTGGATTTCAACCGCACCGAAACGATGCAACTCGTGAAGGCCAACCTGCTGACCGTGGTGGATTTTGCGTCCGGTCGTCGTCACGACGTGCGCTATGCCACGTCGATTGACGAAATGCTGCGCGACCGGGCCAATGGCCAGACCACCCGCCCGCTGCATTTTCCAGTGGTGATCGCGAAGCAAATGGTCACGTCCGAAGGCATTCCCGGCAAGTCCCGCCGCGATGTAACGACCGAGGAGTATTTCTATCACAACCCCTTTTATGACGTGATCAATGGCCGCTTCATCGGTTTTGCCGATGTGGAAAAGGTGGTTTACGGCGACGAATACCTGGGGCCGGCCGAGGCCACGCAAAACTCCAGCATCGCGTTGGAGCAGTACTATACCTTTGCTGAAGTCAGCGCCGATCTGCATCTGGCGGGCAAGCTGAAAATCCGCAAAACCTATGAGGTGCTGCCGGACCCCGTACTGGTTGCCAGTGCCGAGGCGACGGCAACCATCGACCCCACCACCGTGGCACTTCATTCCCTGTCTACTGCAACGCGCGGCCAGAAACTTCCCGCCGCAGGCCGGTTGCTGCGCTGCGAGTTTGTCGCGTGGGTGGCGGTGCCAAAAGACGATGGCACATCCTGGCTGCGCAAAACATCGGAACAGCGCACCGATGCGGCAGGCCCTGCCGAGATGCAGCCTGCCGCGGATGAAACCTGTCTGAACCCGGTCAAAACCAAAACCTACGCCGATTTTGACGCGTTCAACCTGCCCCAGACGGAAACCGTTGCCCTGCGCGATGTGACCGGGCCAGAGGGGCTGACCGTGCCCGGCTTTTCGCGCACCACGCAGTCTGACTATGCAGACTCGCGCGCGGCACTGGCGGGGCTGGGGATTGTCACCGCCGTGTCCGAACGCCGCATCCTCAGCGGGTCGCGGTTGATGAGCAGGGAACGCTTTACCTATCTGCCCGATCATGGCGGCAGGCTCGGGTCACGCGCCATCGAGGTGTTCTCGTCCCTTGCAGCGGTGCCTGACGATCTGCGCCCTTTGCATCTGCCCACACACACATTGCTGCGGACCATGGGCTACGACACTTTTGGCAACACCATCGGCATTTCCGACCCGATGGGACAGATCGAGGCCGTCACCTATGACGACACGGGCACCCTTGCCGTGACCCACACCCGCTTCGCGGGCGGGGACGCGGCGTTGGATCAGGTGACGCGCAGCAGCTATGACGGGCCGTTCGCCGGGCTTGTGTCGGTGGAAACCACGCCTTTGGGCATGGCGATCCAGTATGATTATGACGCGCTTGGCCGCAAGATTGCGGAACGGGCCAGTGATGGCGCGGAAAAGCAGTTCCACTACCGCATCGGGGAAGGCGGCTTGCCGTCGATGATCCTTACATCGAAACGGCGTTATGCCGGGGCGGATGCCGTGCCCGCTGGCGAAAGTGAGTGGATTGATGAACTGGCCGCCTATAACGCGCGCGGCAATCAGATTGCCGCGCTGGAAAACTCGGCCGAGGGCGGCGTGCGCGTGTTCAACTTCGCGCTCTATAACCGCAACGAGAAAGAGGTGTTCCGCTGGACGCCCTTTGTGGTGAATGCCTTTGGTGGCATGACCAACCTTGACCTGCGCAAGACCTTTGCCATCGGCGATGTTCCACGCCCGGAGGGGGCTGTGGGCAACAGCTATCGCTATGATGCCGTGGGGCGGATGGTGCGGGAAACCCACCCCGCTGGCAAGGTCAGCGCCCTTACCTATGAACCTTGGGGCACCCATCGGATCACCACCTATGACGACCAGTTCGCAGGGTCCGTCGCAACCGAGGAGTTGCGTCTGTCTGGCGAAAATGGGGTGTCGGCGGTGGTGGTCGGTGACACCCGTGGCACCCGTAGCGTCACCCGTTTCATGCGTGACAGCTTTGGGTATCTGAACGAGATATGGCTGCCGGGTGAGGTCACCCCCCGGCGGTTGTCGTTCAACTCCATCGGCGATCTGGAATATCAGTCGATCCCCGGCATGGGCGAGTATTACTATTTCTTCGACACACGGGGCCGCCAGTCGGCCAAGGCGCGGGTGGCTGTGGGTGGCGAAACCAAGATCGTCACAGCCACCTATGATTTCCAGAACCGCAAACTGACCGAGTCTGAAGACGGCCAGTTGCGGGTGGAGTTTGGCTATGACCGGGGGGCCGAGATCACCACCCCGGCCAGCTTTGCCGCCCCGATTGCGCTGCCCTTGGGCGAGACCACCAGTGTGATCACCCACGACCCCAACGGCCTGTTCGATGCCGTGCAGCGGTTTGGTTTTGATGCCAATGGCCGCATGGTGCAGAACGAGGTTGAATTGAACGGCACCCGCTATGCCGAAAGCTTCCGCCACACTCTGGACGGGCGGGTGGTCGGGTCCACCGGGCCGCGCGGGCTGTCGTCGGTGTTCGCGCTTGGGCCGGATCGGAACCTGCGGTCTGTCACCATCAATCACCCCGATCTGGCGGGGCCAGAGGTGGTGATCGAAAATGTGGGCTACAACGCCGAAGGCCGCATTGCCCGCATCACCTATCGCGCAGGTGCCGTCACCGATATGACCTATGACCCGGCGACGCTGTTCCTGAACCGGATCAAGACCGACACCGCCACAGGCCCCCTGCAAGACATCACCATGGCGTTCAATGGCAACGGGTCGATCACCCAGATTGTCGATGGGCTAGCAGCGGGCGACCCCGCAGCGGGCCACGTCGATCGCACCGGGCAGTTCCACTATGACTACAAGAACCAACTGGTGCGCATTGAACGGTATGGCGAGGTGTCAGAGTTCGGCTACACCGATGCCGGGGCCTTTGCCCGCAATGACGAGTTTGCAAAGGGCGCGGCGATCACGCCCGGACCAAACGGGCTGATCCCGGTGGGGGTGGCGGACAAGCCCTATGCGTTTGACGGGTTCGGCCAGCTTGCCACCTCACCCACCATCACCGGCACGGTCTATGATGCCTACGGTCGTCTGTTGCGGGCACAAACCGCGACGCATGACGTGTTCTTTGGCTATGACCAGACGGGTCGCCGTTTGTATAAACGGGTGGTCCCGGTGGACGGCTCGGCACAGGAACTGTCGCTGTTCCCGATGCAAAGTTTTGAGGTCGGCCCGCAGGGGGATGAAAGTTTTGTCCACATCGGCAACGCCCGTCTGGTGCGGCTGGAGCATGGCACCGGGCGGTGGTTCTATTACCTGAAGGACCATCTCGACAGCAGCGACTATGTGATGAATGCCAATGGCGTGCCGGTGGAACAGATGCTGTACCGCGCCTATGGTACCGAACATCAGCCCGAGGTTCTGTCCGCTGCTTGGGGCACGCATCTGGCGACCATCCCCGCCGATCTGCCGCGTGAAAAGACTCATCACCGCTTTACCGGCAAATATCTGGATGACGCCACCGGCCTCTACTACTTCGGCGCGCGCTATTATGACCCGGCGCTTGGCCGGTTTGTCACGCCAGACCCACTGTATATGGCAGACCCCGAACGCTGCACCACCAACCCCACGGGGTGCAATCTGTTCGCCTATGCCAACAACAACCCGATGGCCTTCATCGACCCCACCGGCCTTGATGGCGTGGTGGCGGGGGATGAGGCTTACCGCCGTCAGGTGGAAGAAAGCCTGCAACGCATCGACCCGACCGCACGGGTAGACCGTGAGACGGGAGAGATTTCGCAAAGCTGGCTGCATGGCGTGTTTCTGGATGTGCAGAACTTCTTTGTGCCGGGCACCGGGTTTGATACCGGGCGGGAACTGGTCAGCCGGATGGTGGAAAGCCCACAAACCACCACCATCCAGTATTCGCCCAACGATGCTGCCGTGACCGCCGCCGACCCCTCGGTCGATTGGACGACGACAGCGGGGGATGCGGTGATCAGCTATGATCCGACCTACACGCCCGATCTGACTGAATTCAACCCGTCCACCGGCACCACATCCGAAGTGACGCCTGACCCGGGGATCATTCTGGGGCATGAGATCATCCATGCCACACATGTGATGGCCGGTCAGGTATCGGGAACCGAGTCGGTGAACTACACTGGTCTGGACGGTACGCCGCAATCTGCGGTGAACGAAGAAGCCCGCACCGTGGGCGTCGGTGGCACCTCGCGCCCCGATGATATTACCGAAAACGACCTGCGCACGATGACCGGCGCGAACCCCCGCAACAACTATTGATCCCGGCCGGAAGAAAGAGAGTATGATATGGCAAACCTCGTCAGGCAGGCTGTTTCTGCCGCCGCAGTGGCCGTGCTGACCACATTTCTTGCAGGGCAAAGCATGGCCGAACCACTGACCAAACCCGCCACGGTGCCGCTGGATTTTCTGACATGGATCAAGCGGGATGCCGGGTGGCTGACGGATGTTCTGGCAAAACAAGACCTGGGGGCCGCGGTATCCGTGGCCCCCGAGGGGGCAGTTGTCACCACGTCAGAGGCGTTGCAGGCGGTCAACCGCATCCGCGCCTTTGCCCACTTGGCGGCCCCCGGCATCAGGCCACCTTATTTTGACCTGATGGTCACGCAAGGGGGCGGCGCGCCGTTTCGTTGCACCACGCTGTTCCCCAAAAGCGTGGTGCCCGACATTGGCCCGGATGACTTTGCGAAAGCCGATTTCCCGGCCGATGCGGGCGATCCGGTGGCCGTTGATCTGTGCCGCGTGAACCCCGAGAAAGGCGCCCCCTATGCCGGTCTGTCACGCGATGCCTTTCGCGACCGGTATTTTGACGCGGCGGGCGATTTGCGGACCGACTTCAAAGACCTGAACGCCGATGCCGCCTTCATTGCCGCAGCGTTTGACTACGGTTTCTTTGTGCGGCAGGGCGATGTGACGGGCAGGTTGCGGCTGGACCGGGAATAACGACCGGGCTTTGACGGTGTTCCGCCGTCAAAGCCCGCCGATGCAGGTGTATTTCGTTTCCAGATAATCGTCGATGCCCTGCCACGACCCTTCCTTGCCCAAGCCGCTTTGCTTCAGCCCGCCAAAGGGCACTTCGGGGGCCACGATTGTGACCTCGTTGATGCCGATCAGGCCATATTCGAGCCGATCTTGCAGGCGGAACATGCGGCCAAGGTCGCGGGTATAGGCATAGGCAGCAAGGCCGTATTCAGTGGCATTGGCGGCGGCGATCGCCTGATCTTCGGTGTCAAAGCGGTAAACCGGGGCGACCGGGCCAAAAATTTCCTCGGTGGTAAAGCGCATCTCGGCGCTGGCATCCGACAGGATGGTCGGCTGAAAGAACAACCCGCCCCGCGCATGGCGCGCGCCGCCCGTCACCACCTTTGCCCCTTTGGCCAACGCGTCGCCGATCAATTCCTCCATCTTCTCCAAGGCGGCCACGTCGATCATCGGCCCCTGCTCGGCCCCCGTTTCATCGCCCGGTGCCACGCGCAGCGCCGCAACCTTTTCGGCAAAGCGGGCCATGAAGCGGTCATAGATACCCGCCTGCACATAAAGTCGATTGGTGCAGACACAGGTCTGGCCCGCATTGCGGAACTTGGCAAAGATCGCGCCATCCACGGCCCGGTCCAGATCGGCGTCGTCGAATACGATGAAGGGCGCATTGCCGCCCAGTTCCATCGACACGCGCTTTACCGTGGCCGCAGCCTCGGCCAGAATTTGCTTCCCGATGGCAGTGGACCCGGTGAAGGTGATTTTGCGAACCTGCGGGTTGGCCGTGATCTCGCCGCCGATCTCACGCGCTGACCCCGTCAGGATGTTCACCACGCCTTTGGGAAAGCCCACCTGTTCGGCCAGATGGCCCCAGACAAGGCCCGACAATGGCGTGGCCGACGCGGGTTTCACCACCACCGTGCAGCCTGCGGCCAAGGCTGGCCCAAGCTTGCGCGCCAGCATCGAGGATGGAAAGTTCCACGGTGTGATCGCCGCGACCACCCCCACCGGATGCCGCGTCGTCATCAGCTTGCGACCGTTCACGGGCGACGGGATCACGGCCCCATCCGTGCGGCGGGCTTCCTCGGCGAACCACAGCACATATGCGGCGGATGAGGCCACCTCACCCCGCGATTCCGCCAAGGGTTTGCCCTGCTCGGCGGTCAGCAACCCGGCCAGCCCTTCAAGGTTGTCCATGATCGCCTGATGCAATTTGCGCATCAGGGCCACCCGGTCATTCAGCGCCAAGGCGGCATAGGCGGGGAACGCGGCATGGGCGGCGGCAATCGCGCGGCGCGTCTCGGCAGTGCCAGCGTTTGGCACGCGGGCGATGATGTGCCCCGTGGCCGGGTTGGTCACGTCGATGGTTTTGGCGCTGTCCGCAGGCACCCAAAGCCCGTCGATCAGATTGGCTTCGCGGATCAGATGGGCATAGGTCATTGGTGCCTCGCAAGGGTGTGTGGGATTGGTCCGCCGCTTGGTCAGGGGCGGTTGAGTGCGGTTAAGCGGGGCGTTGTTTCAGCCGCCAAGCACCTCATGCACCGCGTCGCGCAGGGCGGTGACCGCGATATCCACCTCGGCGCGCGTGATGCACAGGGGCGGGGCGAAACCGATGATATCGCCTTCTGGCATCGGGCGGGCAATCACCCCCCGGCGCAGCATGGCGGCAGAGATTTTCACCGACACGCTCATCGGCGGGTGGAACCATTTGCGGGTGGTGGGGTCGTCCATGAACTCTACCGCCGCCATCAACCCCACGCCGCGCACTTCAGCCACATTGGCGTGATTGCCGACCGCCTCTTTCAGCCGCTGCAGCAGGTATGGCCCCACGGTGCGGGCGTTTTCGACCAGCCCCAGGCTGTCCACCAGATTGAGCGTCGCCACCCCCGCAGCACAACTGACCGGATGGGCGGAATAGGTCCAGCCATGGGCCAATGCGCCAAAATCATCGGACCCTTTCATCAGCACATCAAACACTCGGTGCGAGATGATAGACCCCGACAGCGGCGCATAGGCCGAGGTCAGGCCCTTGGCGATGGTGATGAAATCAGGCTTCATGTCGTAATGGGTGGACCCGAACATGCTGCCGGTGCGGCCAAAGCCGGTGACCACTTCATCGGCGATCAGCAGAATGTCGTGGCGGTTCAGCACCTCTTGCACCCGCGCCCAATAGCCGGGCGGCGGCGGCACCAAGCCCCCGGTGCCCATGGCAGGCTCGCCGATGAAGGCGGCGATGGTGTCTGGCCCTTCGGCCTCAATCATCGCCTCCAACCGGGCGATCAGATGGTCGAGGAATTCGGCTTCGGTCTGGCCCGCATCTTCACGCCGCAGATAGTGGGGCGTGTCGGTGTGCAGAAAGCCGTCCAGCGGCAGATGGAACCGCGCATGATAGGCTTTCAGCCCCGTCAAAGACCCCGAAACAAGACCCGACCCGTGATAGGCCCGCCACCGGCTGATGATCTTGCGCTTTTCAGGCTTGCCGCGCAGAATGTTGTAATGCCACGCCAATTTCACGTTGGTTTCATTGGCATCCGACCCGGACAGGCCGAAATACACCCGCGCCATATGGTCGGGCGCGCGGTCCATGATCATTTTGGCCAGTGTGATTGCAGGCTCGTTCCCCTGCCCCGCGAAGGAATGAAAGAACGCGAGCTTCTGCGCCTGATCCGCAATCGCATCGGCAATCTCGGTGCGCCCGTAGCCTGCGTTCACGCAGTACAGCGCGGCAAAGGCGTCCAGAAACGTGTTGCCATCACGGTCGGTGATATGCACACCCGACCCGCCCGTGATGATCCGCCCCGGCACATCGCCGCGCGCGTGATTGGCGGTGTGGGTGGTGGGGTGCAGCAGATTGTCGCGATCCCACTGGGCCAGAATGTCATTGGTCAGGGTCATATGAAGCTCTCCAGCCGGGTGTTGCTGATGAATTCGGGGACCGAGGCCTGATTGGGCAAGCCAAGGATGAAGGCGACCATCGAGGCCACGGTTTCAGGCGTCAGCCGGTCAGCCTTGGGGGTGACGCCGGGGATGTTCGCGATCAGGTCGGTGTCGATGGCGCCGGGGCACAGGGCGGTGGCGCGCACGCCGTCATCCCACCCGGCAAAGCGCACGGCTTGGGTCATCGCCAGCAGCGCGTGTTTGGTCATGGCGTACCCAACCGAGGTGCCGCCCCGAAACCGCTTGGCATCGGTCGAGGCGATGTTGACGACGCGACCTTGGCCTGCGGCTTTCAGATGCGGCAGGGCGGCGCGGATCAGGCGGAAGGGCGCCTTCACGTTCACGGCCCACAGGTCGTCCAGATCGTCCTCTGTCCCCAGTGTGAAATCTACCATGCGCAGGATGCCCGCGTTGTTCACCAAGGCATCAAGACGGCCATACCGCGCAATGGTGGCATCTACCCACGCTTGTGCGGTGTCGGGCTTGGTCGCATCAAACGGCGCGGTGAACACGGTATCTGACGCAGCAACCTGCGCAGGATCGCGCAGACCCAGCGACAGATGCCAGCCATCTGCCGCCAGTTTGGCCGCGATTGCCGCGCCAAGGCCACGCCCTGCGCCCGAGATCATGGCGACCTTCATCAGAACAGCCCCTGATAGACGCCGCCATCGTTGACGATGTTCTGCGCCGACATGAAGCCGGCTTGGGCGGAACACAGAAAGGCGATCAGGTCGCCACATTCGGCAGGGTCGGCAAAGCGCCCAGCGGGGCAGTTCTTGATACGGTCTTCAACCATCGTTTCATAGGTCGTGTTCAACCGGGCCGCGTGGCCGTGCAGGTTGGTGCGCAGGGCGTCGGTGTCGAACAGACCGGGGCAAACGGTGTTGATCGTCACGTTATGCGGCATCAATTCGCGCGACATCGCAGCCACAGCCCCCGACAGTGCCAGACGGGCGGCATGTGTGTGGGCAAAACCAACCTGCGGGAACTTGATGAAACTGACCGACATGTTGACGATCCGGCCAAAGCGACGGGCCTGCATGCCGGGGGCGACGGCGGTGATCATCTCGATGGAAGACATGAAATGTACCTCCATCCAGTGCCGCCAATCCTCGGGTGTGATCTTGGCATAGGGGGTGGGCACCTGGCGCACACCGGGGTTGTTCACCAGAATGTCCACATCACCCGCAGCGGCCAGCAATGCGGCGCGGCCTTCGGTTGTGTTGAAATCGGCGGCAACGGCGGTGACGGGCACGCCAAATTCGGCGCGAAGGCCTTCTGCCGCCGCCTCCAGCGCCTCCGCCGAGCGCGCGTTGATGGTCAGCGCCACGCCTTCGCGGGCGAGCGAGCGGGCGGTGGCAAGGCCAAGCCCCCGGCTGGCCGCAGTCACAATGGCCTTGCGGCCTTTCAATCCCAGATCCATCCGGCCCTCCTCAGGCGACTTTGGCGTGTGCGGGCAGCAGACGGTCCAGACCCGCCTGCAACCCCATCAACGCAGGCCCAGACAAGGCGCGCAACGGCGGGCGGGGAACGCCGCCACCGGGCAGGCCCAGCATGTTCATCGCGGCTTTGGTGGCGGGGTACAGTGTGCGGTCGCCAGAGGTAAACAGGTCCGTCAGCGCGATGCCGGTCTGTTGCAGCGCCCAAGCCTCGTCCATCCGGCCTGCTTTGGTCGCGTGCCACAGATCAAGGCAGCCCTTGGCCCAGACGTTGGGGAAACAGTCGATCAGACCATCCGCCCCCGCCAAAGTTGCCGCCACCCCGTACACCGAGGACGGCCCGCAAAACACCAGCAAACGGTCGCGCACCCGGTTCAGGGTGGCGTGAAAATTTGTCCAGTTGCCGCTGCTTTCCTTGATGCCGACGACATTATCAAGGCTGGCCAGACGGTCAGCAATCGCCGGGGTAATCTCATTCCCGGCATTGCCGGGGATGTTGTACAAAAGGATCGGCAGCACCGATTTGGCGTCCACCGCCTCAAAATGCGCAATCACCTCAGCGTCGGTCAGATGGGCAAAGAAGGGCGGCATCACCAGCACACCATCCGCCCCGGCCTCTTTCGCGGCATGGATTTGATCGATCACGTCCTCGGGCCGGATCGCCCCTGTGCCGATAATCGCAGGGCCACGGCCCTTGCAGGCCTGCACGGTAAGGGTCGCGAGACGGGCGCGTTCGGCAAAATCCATCGCCCAAAACTCGCCGGTGCAGCCCGCCGCGATCATGCCGGTGGACCCCGCATCAAACAGCCGCGCGATGTTGGCGACATAGCTTTCCTCGTCAATCGACAGATCGGCGCGGAAGGGGGTGGTGATGGCAGGCATCGGGCCTGCCCAGTTCACGGAATCTCGGTTCAAGACATTTCTCCTGGTATCGCCTCAGAGGACGCTGTGCAGTTTGGTGGGTGCAGCACCCGTGGCGGGTCGGTTCAGCCGCGCGCCCGTGGGGCCATCGGCAAAGTAATGCGCCTGATCGGCGTCGATGGTCAGCTTGATGCTGTCACCCGTGCGCCAGATCTGATGCGCAGGCGCGCGACCTGTCAGGCGCAAGGTGTCGCTCAGACGGACGACGACGATGTTTTCGTGGCCCGTCTGTTCCACCAGTTGCACGACGCCGCTTAGCGGACCCGTGCCAAGAGTGATATGTTCCGGGCGCAGGCCAAGGCAGGCAGCACCGCCCTTGATGTGCGATGGCACACTGTCAGCGTTCAGGCGCAATCCGTCGGATTGGAAAACCCAACGCCCCGCTTCCTGCACCAAGGCCCCATCGACAAGATTCATCGACGGCGTGCCGATAAACCCCGCGACAAAGCGGTTGGCGGGCTCGCGGTACACCTCTTGCGGCGGGGCGAATTGCTGCAACGCGCCGTTGTACATGATGGCGATACGGTCGCTCATCGTCATCGCTTCCAACTGGTCATGGGTCACATAGACCATGGTGCGGCCAAGGCGGGCGTGCAGTTCCACCAGTTCGGCCCGCATGTATCCCCGCAGCTTGGCGTCGAGGTTTGACAAGGGTTCATCCAGCAAGAACACCTTGGGATCGCGCACCAAGGCCCGGCCCAATGCCACGCGCTGTTGCTGGCCACCCGACAGTTGCTTGGGCTTGCGCTGCAACAGCGGGGTCAGTTGCAGCATATCGGCGACGCGGGCCACCATCGGGCCTTGATCGGCCTTCGCCACGCCGCGTTTCTTCAGCGGATAGGCGATGTTTTTCTCAACCGTCATATGCGGGTAAAGCGCATAGGACTGGAACACCATCGCGATATCACGGTCGCCGGGCGGCAGGTCATTGACCACCCGGTCGCCGATACGGATTTCACCACTGGTCGGAAACTCCAACCCCGCCAGCATCCGCAGCGTGGTGGTTTTGCCGCAACCGGACGGGCCGAGCAGCGACACGAACTCGCCCTGTTCAATCGACAGGTTCAGCCCCTCCAGCGCCGTGAAGGTGCCGAATGACTTGCGGACATTGGAAAAGACCACATCGGCCATGGATTACCCTTTCACGCCGCCGGCACCGAAGCCGCGGGTCAGATAGCTTTGCAGGAAGGCGAAAACGATGATCAACGGCACGCTCATCATTACCGATGCCGCCATCAGCAGCGACCATTCGATGTTGAACGACGAGATCAGCATGTTCATCACGCCGGTGGTCAGGGGCCGCGTGTCATCAGAATTCACCAGCACCAGCGCATAGAGATATTCGTTCCACGACAGGATAAAGGTGAACAGCGCAGTCGAGATGATGCCGGGCAGCAGTTGCGGCAGGATGACATCGCGGAACGCCCCCATCCGGGTGGCCCCATCGACCAGGGCCGCCGATTCCAGATCTTCCGGGATGCCCGCCATGAACGACCGCAGCAACCACAACGCATAGGGCAGCGCAAAAGTGGTATAGGCGATCACAAGGCTGAAGATGGTGTTCGACAGGCCGAGGCTGACCAGCAGCAGATACAGCGGAATGATCAGCACCACGGACGGCAGCAGATAGGTGAACAACACCAGAAACGCCAGTGTCTCGCGCCCCCGGAATTTGAACCGCACAAGGGCGAAAGCACCCATAGTGGCGATGGACACCACCACCAGTGTTGTTGCCAGCGACAGGATCACCGAGTTCTTGAAATAGGTCAGGAAGTTGGTCTGCCACAGCAGCTTGGCATAGTGTTCAAACGTCACCGTCTGCGGCAGGAATGTCGGGGGTCGGGCGAACAGTTCGGACTGTGGCTTGATGGATGTGACCACCATCCAGAACAGCGGGAACGCCACCACCAGCACAATCGCCCAAGCGAACAGGTTTAACGCAATGCGGCGGACGATCATGCGGATTTCTCCCGCGTTTTGCGGATATAGACGATCATGAACACCAGCATGATGGCCATCATCACCACCGCATAGGCCGAGGCCATGCCCATCTGGTTCATCTTGAACGCCTCTTTATAGACCATCAAAGGCAGCGTCTGGGTTGAGGTTACGGGGCCGCCGCCGGTCAGCAGGAAGATCAGGTCAAACTCTTTGAAGTCCCAGATCGCCCGCAGCATCACGATCACCACCAGCACATCCCGCAACTGTGGCAGGGTCACGTCAAAGAACCGCGCAATCGGGCCCGGCCCCGTCAATCTTGGCGGCCTCATACAGTTGCTCGGGGATGGATTGCAGACGGGCCAGAACGGCGATCACCACGAAGGGAAAGTATTTCCACGCCCCCACCAGGATCACCGACACCATCGCATTCGGCATCGACCCCAGATAGTCGATGGGCATGTCAATCAGCCCCGCCCCCATCATCAGATGGTTCAGGATGCCGTACAGATCATTGAACAGCCATTTCCACACCAGAACCGCCACGACGGTCGATATGAAGTAAGGAAACAGGATCAGGCTGCGCGCAAGGCTGCGGAACCAGATATTCTGGTGCAAAACCAAGGCCATGCCGACGCCAAAGATGATTTGCAGGCTTAGGGTGCCCACCGTCCAGATCAGGTTGTTCAGCAGGGACCACCAGAATTCGCCCTTGGCCAGCAGTTCCTGATAATTCGCCAGACCGACCCAGCCGCCTTGCAGCGTGGGTGTGTAAATCTGAAACAGGCTCAGATAGATGGCCGATATCAGCGGGTAGACGATGACGGCGCAGAACACCAAGACGGTGGGCGCAATCAGCATCATGCCCAACCGGGCATAGTTTCGCTCTAACAAAGTTTGGGGATTGGTCATTGGTCTTCCTCAGGCGGGTCTGGGCGGCAGGGGTTACCCGCCGCCCGACAGTCCTGTCAGGCCTTCATGATGGCGTCTATCGCCTTTGCGGTTTCACCCAGCACCACATCGGCGCTTTCGCCGTTCAGCACGACGCGCTGCACCAGTTGGGCGATCAGACCGGAATCCACCACTTCGCCGCCCTTGTCGTTCGACTTGTGCGCCGCGGATTCAAACCCAAGGTTGAAGCCGCCAGCGGCAGCCGACGACATCAGTTCCACTTCCGGGCCGTATTTCTTGATGATCGGGTTTTCCAGATACATCGGGTTGGCGCTGATCGACTTCAGCACCGGCAGCACATGGCCGGGGGCGGCCAGCAACTGCTTGATGTAACCTTCGGGGTTATACAGGAACGCCGCGAACTTTTTGGCCGCGTCCTTGTTCTTCGACTGCGCCGGGATGAACACGGACGGAAAATCGTTGAACGTCCACGGTGCGATGTCCTTGGTCATGGTAGGATAGGTCACGCAGGTCACGCTATCCGCGATGCCGGGGTTTTGTTCGTTCACGTTGGCCAGCACGCGGCCCGCATAAATGCCGGTCGCCGTGGCCCCGCTGACAAAGGCAGTCAGGCTTTCCCCCCAGCTATAGTTCGTGGCCCCCGGCGGGCAGAATTCCTTCATCGAGGCATAGAATTCCAGCGCGTTGCGCGTGGCCTCAGAATCGATATCCACCGCCAGATCAGGGGTGAACACCTGACCGCCCGCCTGATGGATCACGCCGATGAAGATCAGCGAGGTCATCGAATTTTGACCATACGGCAGCGGTGCGCCATAAACGCCACCTGTCTGCATCGCGGCCACGGCGGTGCGCAATTCATCCCACGTCTCGGGCGCTTTGTCGACGCCGGCTGCTGCCATCAGATCTTTGCGCAGCCACAGCATGTTGGCCGCAGAGTTGCCGATGCCGGTGCCAAAGAACTTGCCATCCGCCGCCTTGAACACGTCATTGGCACCGGGATAGTAGTCATCCGCCCCAATCGCCGCGATCACATCGTCAAAAGGTTCGACCAGACCGTTGGAATAATAGCTGGCTACGGCAAACGACGGCAGGTGAGTGACGATATCAGGCACTTCGCCCGAGGAGAAAGCGGCGGCAAGCTGCGGCGCATAGCCTTCGTCCGATGTTGTTTCAAAGGCAATCTTGATGCCGGGGTTCAGCGCCTCAAACTGGGCGATCTGGAACATATAGGCCTCGACCTGCGCCGGGGATCCTTGCGGCGACCACCACCGCAGGGTCACGTCCTGCGCATGGGCGCGGAACGGCAGCGCAGACAGCATGGTGGTGGCCGCGAGGCCCTTCAAGGCCCCCCGGCGCGTCATGCCGCCCATCAGAAAACGCGAATTTGTCATCGGTCGAACTCCCTCTGTGATTTTGTTTTTGTTCACATAGCGCACTCTTGTGCGATATAACACCGATTGCGCCGAGTCTTGCAAGTGTTGATTTCGGAAAATTCAACCTCCCCGCAAGCGCAGGCCTGTGCTACGCACAAATTCAAAGGCCCGGCGGTTGCTGCGCGCCCAAGGAGTGATGGTATGGTTGCGAACACGGCCCCCGATGATGAAAATGTTGTCGAAGAAAAGACCGCGCTGATGGCCCCCAAGGCACCGCAGCGCAGCGGGTTGATGACGGCCTCGCCGGATTGGGGCGATGATGGCGAAAACGGCGGGCTTAACCCGCGCGATTACGTCAGCAGCCTAGCCCGCGGGCTGGAGGTGCTGCGCGCCTTCAACCGCACCGGGCGCAAGATGACCCTGTCGGAAGTGGCGGCTGAAACCGGCAACACGCGGGCGGGGGCGCGGCGGATCCTTTTGACGCTGGTGCATGAAGGCTACGCCGTGGCCGATGGCAAGCTGTTCGACCTGACGCCGCAGGTGCTGGAACTGGGCTATTCGGTGCTGTCCTCCAAAGGCGCGTGGGATATCGCCCGCCCCTTCATCGACCACCTGTCCGAAGACCTGCGCGAGTCCGTGTCCGCCGCCGTGCTGGACAAGTTCGATGTCGTCTATGTCAGCGGCGCGCAATATCACCGGGTGATCTCGGTCGGCATTGCCGTCGGCTCCCGCTTTCCTGCGCATGTCACCGCCACGGGCCGCGTGCTGCTGTCGGCCCAGCCCGAGGAAATGTGGCCGGGAATTCTGCAGAACATCCCCCTGACCCCGATGACCGACCGCACCGTCACCAACCGGACGGAGTTTCGCGCGATACTGGACGATGTGCGCGGCAAGGGCTGGTCGCTGGTGGATCAGGAGTTGGAAATCGGGCTGATGTCCATCGCCGTGCCTTTGCGCAACGCGCATGGTGGGCTGGTGGGGGCGATCAATGTGGGCGTGCCGACCGTGCGGATGACCCCGGTGGAAATGGTGGAATATATCCTGCCGCGCCTGCTGGATACCGCGTCCAACATCTCGCAGGCTCTCAAGCGGTGAACCGAGCCGGGCTGTAAAGGGCGGCGTCCAGCACGGGCGTCTGCCCGGTGGCAATCGCCGCCGCCGCCCGCCCGACCAGCGGCCCTAGGGTATAGCCCGCATCCCCCGGCACCGCGACAATCACCCGGCGCGCGATGCGCCCCAGCACCGTCTTGCCGTCAATCGTGGTGTTCATCCCGGCCCAGGTGCGGATCACCCGCAGCCCCGCAATGCTGGGCACCAGCCGGGCGGCCAGTGCCACATTCCCCAGCATCGACGCCGCCAGCACCCCCGGCACCTGCGCGTTGCCCCGGTTGTCTGCCGCCCAACCGCCGCCAATCACAATCTGCCCGGTGCCGAACTGTTTCAGCGTGATCGACCGTTCCGCGTGTTGAATCAGATGGTTGATCTGTGCTGTCGCCGCCTCGGTGATGTTCATATGCAAGGGTTCCGCCCGGCTGGGCACCGCCAGCCCAAAGCCCGCGACCAATTCCCCCACCCCCCAAGCCGCAGCGACAATCACCTGATCGGCGCGGTAGGTCGTTGTCCCATGGGCCGTGCCGTCCGCCTCCAGTGCCACGATCTGGTCGGTGACAAACGCCACGCCAAGACTTTCCGCCCGCGCCCGCAACCGCGCGTTTGCGGCCAAGGGGTTCAGCTTGCCTTCATCATGGCACAGTTCCGCCCCCACGATCTGCGGGCCGAGCCACGGGGCCAGCCGGTCCAGCGCGGCGCGGTCCAGTATCTCAACCGACAGCCCCTTTGCGCGCTCCCGTTCGGCCTTCATCTCCAGAAACCGTAACTGCTCGTCCCCCTCGGCCAGCATCAGCCCGCCCTTGCGCACCAGATCGAACGGGCCAAGGGCGGCGTCCAGCCTTTCCCACTCCCGCACGGCTTGCAGGTACAGCGGCAAGGACGCCTCTACATTCGGGGCCTGATCGGGATACATGCGGATAAAGCGGCTTTGCAACTGCACATGCAGGCTGCCCGCATTGGCGGTGGACCCGGCGTTGATGGCTGCATCCACGATGCGCACGGTTGCCCCCTGTTCGGCGGCGGCAATCGCGGCGGTCACACCCGTGACGCCCCCCCCGATGATCAGCAGATCAGGCTTGCCCATCCAGCGCCTCTTGTGCTGCCAGAATGACGGCAATGCTGACCGGTTTGATCGGCACCCTTGGCGCGAAATAGCTGCGGTCGTCCAGCGGCTGGCCGGTATGTTCGGCCACCAACCGCGCCGCCACCGGTCCACAGTAGCGGCCCTGACAGCGACCCATCCCGACCCTCGTCGCCCGCTTCAACGTGCCCGCATGGCCCGGTTTATCGGCAATCCCGGCGCGCAGATCGCCCAAGGTAATCTCCTCACACCGGCAGATGATCGTGGCATCGGGGGCGGTTGTCAGGGGCCGGGGGGCAGGCTGATACATCGCCCACAGCCTGGCCTGAAAACTGCGGTGTTGGCGCAGTTTGGTATGCAGCGCGGTGGCATCGGGTGGAGCCACCCCCCGGCACACAGCCGCCGCCGCATGCCCGGCAATCTGGCCTTCCACCCCTGCCGCTGGGGCACCGCCAAGGCCCGCGCAATCCCCCACGGCGAACAGGTTGGGCACGGTCGTCGCCATTGCCGCGTCGCGCGTGCAGCGCAAATGGCCAAAGGCCGGGTCGTATTTCATCGCGGCCCCAAGCAGGCGCAAAATCTCATTCTGCGGCTCGAACCCGTCGTTCATGCACAGGGCATCCACCAGCACCGACTGCCCGCCACTGAATGTCGCGCGCAGGGCCCCACCCTCGGCCACCACCGATTGCAGCCCGGTGCCATAGCGCACCGGCACCCCCCGTTTGCGCAACGCGGCGAGCATTCCCACACCCTTCGCCGCCAGCGCAGGCCCCGCCACGGCCAAAGCCATTGCCGCCAAGGGTTGCGTCAAGGGCGACCCCGCCGCCTCGGCCACCAGCACCACCTGTGCCCCGCCTTCTGCCAGTTCCCGCGCGACTTGCAGGTTCAGCGGCCCAGACCCACACACCGCGATCCGCTTGCCCGGCAGGGTGCGATAGCTGCGCCACAGCGTTTGCGCGGCCCCGGTCGTCATCACCCCCGGCAGCGTCCAGCCCGGCACCATGCGCGGACGTTCATAGGCCCCGGTCGCCACAATCACCGTCTTTGGCCGGGCGATCAAAGCGCCCCCCTGATGTTCGGCCAGAAACAGCAGGCCGTCGAATGCACCCCAAATCTCAACGCCTGCGATGATCTCAACCCCCACCGCAAGCGCCTTGACGACCAGCGCCTGCCCTTCGGCCTGCTGAGCATCCAGTGGGCTCACCGACCCGGCGGATTGCTTGTAATACTGCCCGCCTGCCACCTTGCGTTCGTCCAGCAAGATCACCGACGCCCCGTCCCCGGCCGCGGCAATCGCCGCAGTCAGCCCCCCGGCACCGCCACCAATTACCAGCACGTCGGGCGCGATGTGGCGGGCGGGCGGTGTCGCAGAGGTGGGCAGATCCACCATAGGCGCAAGCGCCACTTGGGTTTGCACCTGCATGCCGGGGGCAGCGGGTGTCATGCAGGCGCGTTTGTTCGGCGCGCCATCTACGGTCAGCAAACAATCCTGACACACCCCCATGCCGCAGAAAATGCCCCGCGTGGCCCCCTTCGCAGTTTCCCGAAACTGCCGATGCCCGGCTTCGGTCAGCGCAGCCGCCAAGGACTGGCCGGGGCGAATGGCGATGGTTTCGCCGTTGAACTGAAAACTCTCAACGCTCATCCTTCGCCCCCATCACCCTGTCCCGCACCGCCACCAACTGCGCCACCGCCCGCGCCCGCCATGCCACCCGGTCCGGCAAATCCTGTACCGCAATTACCGCGCGGCGCTGCGCGTCAACCGACGCTATCAGATCATCCGGCCAGTCACAGCCCACCTCGCCGCGCGATTCCCCCATGGCCCGGTATGCCGGACCCATCCGCGCGGCATGGGCGACAATCCCACCGGGCGTGTTCAACTCCGCCGTCTCAAACGGTCCCGACAGGGCCCACCGTGGTCCCAGCCCCATCCGCATCACTTGGTCCAGCCCCGCCACATCGACGACGCCGTCCTGCACCAACCGATAGGCCTCACGCAGAACCGCGCCTTGCAGGCGGTTCAGCACAAAGCCCTCAATCTCATGCCCCAAAGTGACCGCCTCAAACCCCGCCGCATGGAACAGCGCACTCGCCACAGTCCATCGTCGCAGCCAATGTATGGGGCGCGGGCACCAACTCGATCAAGCGCAGCACAGCAGGTGGGTTGACCGGGTGCGCCACCAGACAGCGCGCCTGATCCGCAGGGTTGGGCAGGATGCGCGACATGGTTATGGCGGATGAGGCGGTGGCGAGAATGGCCTGCGGCGCCTGCGTCAGCAGTTGCGCGAAAATCGCCTGTTTCACCTCCAACCGCTCTGGCCCCGCCTCGATCACCAGATCGGCCTGTGCCAGCACTGCGGCGGCATCGGGCAGGCATGTGACCTGCCCGCCTTTGCCCATCGTCAGCCCGGCCAAAGCAATCGCGCGTTGCTGCGACGCGACTCCCCCCAAGGCGGCCTCGCGCCGTGTGGCATCAGGTTCGGCGACCGTCACCGCAAAGCCCGCGTCCGCAAATACTGCCGCGAAGGACAGGCCGATGGACCCGGCCCCCAGGATCACAACTTGTTGCCCGGTTTGCATCGCGGCATCCTTCTGTGCTTGCATCTGTTCGCATGACGCACAATTGTGCGAATATATCTGACCTGTATAATCCCGCAAAAGGAACCGCGCAACATGACACTGGGGCAAAATCTGAAGGGCCGCCGCGCCATAGTGACCGGGGGTACCGGTGGGCTGGGCCGCGCGATTGCAGATACGCTGGCGGCCCAGGGCGCCGCGATCACGATTGTCGATCTGGCGCAAGCGTTGCAGGCCCCACTGCCCGAACGATTGGCAAGGGGTGGCAGTCGATCTGGGGGCACCCGATTGTCAAACGGCCTTGCGCGAATTGGCGGACCAAATGGGCACGGTCGATATCGTGATCGCCAATGCGGGCGTCGTGCCGCCGTGGCGTGGTTTGGCGGAACTCGATGGGGCCGAATGGCAGCGGGTGATGGCGATTAACGTCTGGGGCGTGGCCGCGACACTGGGGGCCTTTGCCCCGGCGCTGGCGCGGTCGGGCCATGGGGCGGCGGTGGTGATGGCGTCGATCAACGGCTACAAGGCCCATGCCAAACAGGCGCTGTATACGGCATCGAAACACGCGGTGATCGGGGTGATGCGGGCGGCGGCGCTGGATATGGGCGCGGCAGGCACCCGGGTGAACGCACTTGCCCCCGGGCCGATTGCCACGCCCGCCCTGTTGGCGCGGATGGCGGCGCGGCACGCGGCGGGCGGGCCAACGCCGGAAGCTGCGCAAAAGGCCATGGCGGCTGACACGGCCCTTGGCGCACTCGCCACCATGGATCAGGTGGCGAATGCGGCACTGTTTCTGGCGTCCGATGCCTCGGCGGGGATGACCGGGCTGGTGATCCCGGTGGAGGGCGGCTTGGGCTAGGCCTTCAGCGGGGCCCATCCGTGGCTGGACAGAATGGCATGGCTGGCGCGGATATCGCCATCCGTGTCCACCTCTGGGTTCAGCGCGTCGGTGATGATCTCCATCACCGTGGCCCCGGTATAGCCGATGTCCTGCAAGGCGGCAAAAGACGGGCCGGGCTGCACCATCCCGGTGCCAAGGCGTTCATGCTTGAAATCGCCATAGCCGGAATCCGAGATGTGGACGTTCTTGACCAGCCCGCCCAACAGCCGGATCGCGGCAGCAGGGTCTTCGTGGATGAAGGCGGAATTGCAGATGTCGAAATTGACCCCCACCGAGGGGTCGATCAGCGCCGCCGTATCCATCATGTCCTGCGCGCTTGGCAAAAACGTGAAGGGCACGTTTTCCAGCAACAGTTGCACCCCCGTCCCCCTGGCATGGGCGACCAGCGTTTTCATGCCTTCCACAAACCAGTCCAGCATCCATTGCCGTGGCGGGTTGATCAGGCTGTTCACCGGGCCGGGAATGCAGACGACATAGGGGCAACCCCATTCGGCGGCCAGATCAATCGCCTCGCGATACCGGTCCAGCGTGTATTCGCGCATCAGACGGTCCACCCCGTTGGGGTTGTTGTCCAGCAGCGGATAGCAGAATGAGGTCAGGCTTGCCCCTTCGCCGTCCAGCCACGTTTTATAGTCCCGGCGCTGATCGGCGGTCAGTTCGCGCGGCCAGCAATGCGGCGGGAAGATCATCATCTCAAACTTGCTGTAGCCAAGGCCGCGCAGATGTTTCAGCGCATCAAGGCCGCTATGGGAATACAGGAAGGGAAAGGTGCTGGCGGCCACGTCCAGTTGCGGCATGTGATTTCCTTTTCGCTTGTCAGGCCCCTCTGGGCATGTTCCATTTGCGCACAAAAGTTACTATAACGCACGAAACGTCTCGTTCAATCTGAATCTGCCCCTGACAGGGGCTGTCGTCAAAGGAAGCCCAATGGCTGCTGTCTTGTTTTCGCCGCTTGCCCTGCGCGGGTTGACCCTGCCGAACCGGATAACGGTGGCCCCGATGTGTCAGTATATGGCAACGGGTGGCGTGCCGGGGGATTGGCACCTGGTGCATCTGGGGCAATTCGCGCAGTCCGGTGCGGGGCTGATCATGGTCGAGGCCACGGGGGTCGAGGCTGAGGGACGCATCACGCCGGGTTGCACGGGGCTTTACACCGACGCGCAAGAAGCGGCGTTTGCGCGGATCATCGGCTTTTGCCGGGGGGTGGGCGATGCCAGGATCGGCATCCAGCTAAGCCATTCGGGCCGCAAAGGCAGCACAGTGGCTCCGTGGGAAGGCGGTGGTTTGCTGGCGGATGGCTGGGCTGTGCCCGCGCCCTCGGCCGTGCCGTACCTGCCCGACTGGCCCGCACCTGTGGCGTTGGAGGATGATGGTCTGGCGCGCATCAAGGCGGCGTTCGTGCAGGCAGCACAGCGGGCAGACCGCGCAGGCTTTGATCTGATCGAGGTACATGCGGCGCATGGTTATCTGTTGCACCAGTTTCTGTCGCCGATCACCAACCACCGGACCGATGCCTATGGTGGATCGGTGGAAAACCGGATGCGCTATCCGTTGGAGGTGTTCGCCGCCGTCCGGGCCGCCTTTCCCGCCGACAAGCCGGTGATCGTGCGGATATCGGCGACCGACTGGATCGAGGGGGGCTGGGATCTGCCCCAATCGGTGGCGTTTGCTCAGGCGCTGAAGGCCTTGGGTTGCGATTTGATCCATGTCAGCTCGGGTGGGCTGGACCAGCGGCAGGCGATTGTCCCCGGCCCCGGCTATCAGGTGGATTTTGCGGCGGCGATAAGGGCCGAGGCCGGGATTGCGACCATGGCAGTGGGCCAGATCACCGATCCTTTGCAGGCCGAAACCATTCTGCGCACTGGTCAGGCCGATGCTGTGGCCTTGGCGCGCGGGATGCTGTGGAACCCCCGCTGGGTCTGGCACGCCGCCGTTGCCCTTGGGGCCGATATGACCTTGCCCGCCCCCTACGCCCGCTGCAACCCCGCGCTGCTGGCCAAACCCTTTGTCACACGGAGCTGACCCATGGCTGATCTTACCGGAAAAACGGTCATTGTTACTGGCGCATCAAAGGGGATAGGGGCTGCCACCGCAGCGGCAATGGTGGTTGCAGGGGCCACGGTGATTGCGCATTACGGCGGCGACCGGGCAGGGGTCGAGGCGGCCTTGGCGGGGGCTGCCAAGGGCCAAGCCCATGCGTTGCAAGCCGATTTCGGCTATATGGCGCAGGTCGATGCGTTCTGGGCGCAGGCCTTGGCGGTGACGGGGCGGGTCGATGTGCTGGTGAACAACGCGGGTATCATGCGGCAGTCGGGCGGAATTTCTGACCCTCTGGAAGAATGGGACAGAGTCTGGGCCGAGGCGATGGCGGTCAACGTCCATGCCCCCGCCCGGCTGATGCGCCATGCGGTGAACGGCTGGCTGGCGGCGGATCAGCCGGGCGCGATCATCGGCATCGGTAGTTGGGTCACAACGCGCGGGTCATCGAACCCCGGGGCCATCGCCTATGCGGCATCAAAGGCCGCGATTGCGGCGGCGACAAAGACGGTCGCGCGGAATTACGCAGGCCGCGGCATCCTTGCATATGTCATCGCCCCCGGCGTGGTGCGCACCCGGATGTCAGAGGAATCTGCTGCGCGGACTGGTGGAGAGGCTGCGGTGACGGCCACTTTGCCGATGGGCGAATGGGTGCCGCCAGCCGAGATTGCCGATCTGGCGGTGTATCTGGCAGGCGGCACTGCCCGGCATCTGACGGGCAGCACCATCGACATGAACGGCGCCGCGTATATTCGATGAGGTTTGAGGCCCGCTTACGCAATGCCGCGCCTCTGGCGATCCGCGCGGCCCCGGGTCTTGCCCGGGGCCGCGTCACATCATTCAGCCGCCGCCTTGCGCCCTTCGATCCGGTCCACGATGGCGTCGAGTTCCGCCATCAACGGCACCATCTGCGCGACCCGGCCACGGCCTTCGTCACCCAGCGATGCGAAGGTGGTGATCGGCGGGCGCACGTCGCCGACCGGATAGCCTGCCGCCGCCGCAAGCGCCTTGGAATAGCACTGATGCCCGTACAGCGGATGCCCCGCCGTGATAATCTTGTCGAACTTCTGGATCACCGTCTGAACGGCCCAGACATCATCCCACCGCCCCTGCGCCGCCCATTCGACGAATTTGACCGTCGCGCGGGGGATGTAGTTGCCATAGGGATTCACATAGCCATTGGCCCCCATCTTGAAGCTTTCCAGCACCTGCTGCCCTGCCCAGACGTTCATCAGGCCATCGGTTTCGCGCGATGATCGCGTGGATACGCTCAATCCGCTGGCTGGCCTCTTTGATGTAGCGGATGTTCGGGAAG
This sequence comes from uncultured Alphaproteobacteria bacterium, assembly GCA_963772935.1. Lineage (GTDB taxonomy): Bacteria > Pseudomonadota > Alphaproteobacteria > Rhodobacterales > Rhodobacteraceae > JANNNF01. The sequence goes on from CAVYZK010000007.1 coordinate 278,272, forward strand.
CGCCTTGGTCAGACGCCCCACCAGTTTGGCAGGCATATCGACGTTCGAGGTGAACGGGTTGTTGTACAGCATGATCGGCAGATCGACAGCCTCGCAGATCGCCTTGTAATAGTTGAAAATCTCATCATCCGTGGGGGTGTAGTAGTAGGGCGGGATGATCATCAGCCCGTCCGCCCCCAGATCCTGTGCCTGCCGAGAATAGCGCACGGCATTGGGCGTATAGGCGTTCATCGTGCCGACCAGCACCGGAATGCGGCCTGCAATGTGCTTGACGGTGGCCGCGATAAACGCGCCACGCTCGTCATCCGTCAGGGTCAGAAATTCGCCCGTGGTGCCAAGGATGATGATGCCCGGCACGCCGCTGGCCAGTTGCCAGTCCAGAAAGCGCGCCCATGCCGGATAGTCGATGGCAACGCCGCCTTCGGTAAAGGGCGTGACGGTGACGGTGTAGCTGCCGGTGAAGGTCTTTTGCATTTGGTGGTCCTTTCGTATTGCCGGAACGCTCCGGCCTTGTCTGATCAGGGGTGAAGATGAAAACCGATGTCTTGGTGATTGGTGGCGGTCTGGCCGGGGCGGCTTGCGCGTACTATCTGGCGCGCGATGGCGTGGCCGTGGTGCTGGCCGAGGCGCGGGATCTGAACACTCAGGCCTCTGGCACCAACGCGGGGTCGATTCATGTGCAGTTGCAACACCCCGAGTTTGTCAGCTTGGGCGAGGGTTGGGCACGGGCGTATGGCCCGACGTTGCGGTTGCTGCACGCCTCGCAGGCCATGTGGCTGAACCTGTCGGACGAGTTGGGCGTTGATCTGGATGTGCGGCTGGCGGGCGGATTGCTTGTGGCCACGACCGAGGCCCAGATGCAGGCGGTGGCCGCCAAGGCCGCCGTGGACCGCGCGTTCGGCGTGCCGATGGAGATGCTGGACGCCGCCGATCTGCGCCGGATTGCGCCCTATCTGGCAAACGATGCCATCGGCGGCGCGATCTGCCCGGCAGAAGGCAAGGCCAACCCGCTGAAAGCCACGCCTGCCTATGCGGCGGCGGCGGTGCGGGCGGGGGCGGTGATCCTGACCGATTGCCGGGTGCTGGGGTTGGCAGGCGGGGCCGGGCGGGTACATCGCGCAAACCAGCCAAGGCCCGATCACCGCTGGTCGCGTGGTCAACGCGGCAGGCGCTGCTGCCGCCGATGTGGCGCGGATGCTGGGGGTCGAGATCGGCTTGCAGGGGTTTCCGCTGCAAGTGACGGTGACAGAACCCGTGGCCCCGCTGATCCCGCATCTGGTGTATTCGGCGGCGGGCAAGCTGTCGGCCAAGCAGGCGCTGAACGGCACTTGCCTGATCGGGGGCGGCTGGCCTGCGCACAGGCGGGCCGATGGCAGCCTTGCGACCAATCCGGCCAGCCTGACCGGCAATATGGTCAACGCAGCCCGCGTGATCCCGGCTTTGGCCCAAGTGCGCGCCGTGCGCAGTTGGACCGCCACCGTAAACGGCACTGCCGACTGGCGCCCGATCATTGGCGAGGTGCCCGGGCATGCGGGGTTCTTTCTGTCGCTCTTCCCGTGGATGGGCTTTTCCGCCGGTCCCATGACCGCGCGGATGACGGCAGACCTTGTGCAGGGCCGCGCGCCTGCGTTGCCGTTGAAAGGCATCTCCTCGCTGGTGGATTAGGCCCTGCATCGTCGTCAGGCCGCATCCTGCCTGGCAGCCCGTTTGCGCAGATGCGCCCGCCACGTCATTGCCCATTTGGCCGGGTCTTCAAATGCATCGCCAAGCACTTGTGCAATGGGCTGATTGTGCGGCGCGGTTTTCACCAGGTCGGGTGTTTCGCGCGCCTCTTTGGCGATCTGCGCGACGACGGCAATCCAATGGTCGATATCCTCTTTCGACCACAGCTCCCCGGCCTCGGGCGTGAAGGGTTCCGGCACGATCCACGGCTCATGGCTCATCCACCACGGGTCGATGCCGTAATCGGCCATCCGGTTGGCGAAATCCACTGTGCCCACCCCGGTTTCGGCGGTCAGCGGGGCCAGCGACCAGCGCGTCATCTCCATCCGCCGCGCGCCGATATGGGGGTGGGAAATGGCAAGGCCGGGTATCTGGCCCAGTTTGTGATCCATGTAATTGTTGGCCACGACCGAGATATCAGACGCCATCTGAATCCCCTCGGCCCCCATGGCCCGCGCCCAGGCGTAGGCTTTGACCACCTGCGGAATATTCCCCCAGAACTCGCGGATTTTACCGGTGGATTTCGGGCGGTCATGGTCAAGGCTATAACGATCCCCGGTTTTCACCACCAAAGGTGCGGGCAGATAGGGCGCGAGTTCCGCCGTGCAGCCATAGGCCCCCACAGCCGGGCCGCCCCCGGCCTTTGGCGCGCCAAAGGTCTTGTGCAGCATGAACATGCAGGCATCGAAGCCCAACTCGCGCGCCGACAGTTTGCCCATCACGCCGTTGAAATTGGCATGGTCATAGAAACACAGCGCCCCAGCCTCATGCGCCACACGCAGCCACTCTTTGATCTCGGGGTTATAGATGCCCATGTCGTCGGGGTTGTTGATCATCAGCAGCGCGGTTTTCGGCCCGACCGCCGCTTTCAGCGCGTCGAGCGAGGGGTAGCCGTTTTCCTCCAGCGGCAGGTTGATCACGGTAAAGCCCGCCGCTGCCGCCGTGGCCGGATTGCAGGGGTGGGCCTGAATCGATGTGACCATTTCGGTGCGCTGCCCCAGCATCCCCCGGTCTGCCCAATAGGCGCGGGCGACGGTGGCCATGGTATAGGCCGCATCAGCCCCGCCACCGGCCTGAAAGATGAACTGATCCATGCCGGACAGGCTGCGCAGGATGCCGTCGAAATCGTGGATAATCTCCAGCACGCCCTGCAACGTGTCGGGGTGCTGATAGGGATGCACCTCGGCCAGTTGCGGCCGCAGGGTCGCATATTCGGCGGTTTTGGAGTTGTATTTCATCGTGCAGGTGCCAAACAGGCTGACCCCCATCATGCCAAGCGTCATCTGGCGACAGGTGCAGGTAATGCCGCTGTGCCTCAAATTCGGTGATCTCGGGCAGCACGGGGCGATCCTTGCGGGCCATTGCGGCAGGGATATGCGCCGCGGCCGCACCTCGGGCTCTGGCGCAGGGAACACCTGCCCGCGCGCGCCGGGGCGGCCCATGTCCATCACCACGGGTTCATCCCATTTGGCGGCATGAAATTGCGGCAGTTTCATTGGCAGACCTCCTGCAAGGCGGTGACAAGACGGCGGATATCGGCGGCGGAATGCACTTCGGTCACGCAATAAAGGGCGCATTGGCCGGGGATCAGGCCTTCACCCGATATGTCCTTGCCGCCGAAAATGCCCTTGGCGCGCAAGGCGTCGTGGATTTCGGCCACGGTCTTGCCCGTGCCGTCAAAGTTCACCACAAATTCTTTGAACGTGGTGTCGGGCGCATGGACCCGCACCCCCGGAACATCTGCCAGCAAACGCGCGGCATAGCGGGCGCGCGACAGGATCAGGCTGCCCACCTCGCGGAACCCCTCTGGCCCCAGCAGCGCCATGTAAACCGCGCCCGGCAATCGCCCACAGATAGGTGGAATTGCCCGTCCAGTCCTTGCCATGTTCGCGCGCGCCATAGGAATTCTGATGCGCCGCAGCCAGCCCAAAGCCGAACTGGCCGGGTTCCCGCGTTTCGGCAATCGACACAAGAAAGCCGTTGTATTCGCGGACATAGCGTTCTTCATCGCGCGACGCGATAAAGCCGCCAACCCCGCCGCCGCAATTCATGTGCACGCCCAAGGGCTGCACCGGGCCGGTCACGATATCTGCACCGTAATCGCCCGGCGCCATCATCACCCCAAGGCTGATCGGATCAACGCCGACAATGGTCTCGGCCCCCGCCGCGCGCGCCATGCGGGCAATCGTTGCCGCCTCAACCTCTATCGTGCCCAGATAGGCCGGGTTCTCAAAATACACCGCCGCCACATCCTGCCCCAGCTTGGCCTTAAGGTCAGCAAGGTCCAGCCGCCCGGTGGCGGGGTCGGCGGCGACCAGAACCACCTCGATATGCCCCGCCATTCCGTCAGGCTGGCAATAGGTGCGGATCACCGACAGACGTTCCGGGTCTGACCATGCAGGCACCAGCACCTTGGCCCGCCCGGTCAGCCGCGCCGCCATGCGAATGGCATGGCCAATCGCACAGCCCCAGGAATAGACCGGCAGTTGCACCACATCGAGGTTCAGCAACGCCCCCAACTGGCTGGAAAATTCAAACCACGCCTGATTGCGGCCATGATCCGATTGGTACGACCCCCAGACGTTGGTGGCAAATTCGGTGCGGCCCACAATTTCATCGACCACGGCGGGCACATGGTGCTGCCACACGCCTGCGCCAAGGAAGCTGAGGTTGGCCTCGCAGTCGTCGTTCTTGCGCAGCTTGCCCAGCAGATCGCGCTTCAGCTCCATCTCGGATGTCAGCGCGGGCGGTAGGTCAAGCGGCAGCTTGCGGTAATGGTCTGCCGGGATTTGCTGGAACACGTCCGCGATGCTGGCCGCACCCATTTCGGCCAGCATCTGGTCCAGCACGCCGGGGGCGGAATTGGCCATCCATGGATGGGCGCGGCTGTCGGTTGCCATGTTTTGAAACCCCTCTGGTGAGTTTATCGTTATTTTCGCACAAAGGTTCGCACAACGCACAATGCGTTTCAACCGGGTCCGACGCGCATCAGCATGAATCTTGCACGATCGGTCTGCACGCGGATGAAACCTGCGAGTGTGGCATCAAGACTGGCATCGCCAGTATCAACCCACAGGCGGGGCGTGGCCAAAGCGGCAAGCTTTTCCTCGGTCGCCAGCACCAGCAGCCCCTCGCGCCCCGCGCGGCGGATCAGGCCCGCCCCGATCTGCTGATTGCCGCGCCCCAGCAGGAACCCCTGCTGCCCCGTCACCCCCAGCACCAACCGCACCGGGCCGTCGCCCGCCAAAGCTGCCAGTTCCGCCCCCGTCGCATCGCGCGCCACCCGCTGGCCATCACGAAACGCATCGACCCCCAACAGGGTCGGCTGAACCCCCAAGGCAAGGCTGACCGCCCCCGCCGACGACCCCGGCCCGATCACATACAGCACCCCCGGCAGCATCGCCGCCGCAATATCCTGCGCCGCCCCGGCCAAAGCGGCGGCAGCGTTGCGTCGTGGCCCGCCCTTCGCCGCCTGCATCAGACTGCGCGCCACAGGCACACGTGCCAGACCATACAGGCGCGGCGCGATATGGCCCGCGCGCAACGCAGCCTCGTCGATATCCATCACCTCGGCATCCTCGCGCCATGCGATGCGGGTGGGGGTGCAGACCAGATCAGCCAGCAGATGCCCCGCCATTTCCGGCGATACCGCGAACACACCCGAGTGCATTTTTACCCCGCAAGGGATGCCCAGCATCGCCACCCCGGCGGGCAGCGATGCCATCACATCGCGCGCCGTGCCATCGCCGCCTGCGAAGACCAGCAGGTCCAGCGGCCCCATTGCCACCACCGCCGCCTTGGTGTCGCGCGCGGTGCCTGTGACGGGAAGATCGAGGGTTTGAACGGCCAAATCCAGCCCCGCCAGATCCGCCCCACCTGCCGCCATCACAGCAGCACCCGGGCAGCGCTGCGCCAGAATATCCAACGCCCGCCGCGCGCGGGGACCGGATTGGGCCACCGCACCGCGCCGCAAAGCCTCGGCCACCGTGCCCGGGCCATCGGTGCCTTTCAGCCCCACAGCCCCGCCAAGGCCCGCCACCGGATTGATGATCACGCCGATCCGCACCGAACCCCCATATCGCACATCTGTTCTTTGTCCGGCGCAAACTCGGGCGCGTCAAGCAATCCGCTTGCCGTACCCGCCATTTTTATACAATTTTCGCACATAAGTTTGCTATGCGAACATTTCCCTTGACCGACTCTGGCATCTGAAACATCACTGTTGCAGGCAACAGGGACTGTGCCGTCATAGAAAAAAGGAAAGTGGGCATGAAAAAGCTGCTTCAAACGACACTTATCGTGCTGGGGATGACGACGGCGATGGCCGAAGCGCGTTCCCTCAATGACATCATCGCGGAAGGCACCCTGCGTGTCGGCGTGAACCCGAACTTCCCCCCCATGAGCTCGTATGGCACCACCAATGAGCTTGAAGGCTTCGACATCGACATCGCCAACAAACTCGCCGAGGCGATTGGCGTGAAGGTGGAACTGGTGCCCACGGAATCACAGCAGCGCGTGCCGTTTCTGGTGTCAGACCGTATCGACATTTCGATGGGCGCGCTGACCCGCAGTGTCGAACGGGACAAGGTCATCGACTTCACCGTGCCGCTGCACACGGAGGCCATGGCGACCCTGACGACCGAGGCGGTCACCGCCAAGACGTGGAAAGAACTCGACAGCGCCGATATCACGCTGGCCAACATGCGCGGCAACTGGTCGGTCGATTTCCTGAAGGAAAAGCTGCCCGCAACCGAAGTGCTGCTGGTGGATACCATCGCCGATACTGTCCGCGCCGTGGCGCAGGGGCGGGCCGATGCGATTGTTGAAAACATCGACTTCTTCATGAAGTTCACCGAGAACTACCCTGACGTAAAATGGCGGGTGATCGACGACGTGGTGTTCGTCGCCTATTGCGGCATCGGCGTTTCGGAAGGCAATGACAGCCTGCGGTCGGTGCTGAACATCGCGCTGTATGACCTGCATTCCAGCGGTGCGATCAACGAGACCTGGGAAAAATGGTATGGCGCGCCGATGCTGAAACCGGTCATTCCGCAGCCCTTCTTCTGACACGGGCCTTCTTCTGATCCCCAACTGGCAGACCGCATCACCCTGCGGTCTGCATCTTTGCAGGCGTTCATGGAATACACCTTTCAATTCGGGCAGGCGGTCATGCACCTGCCCTATCTGCTGGGCGGCGCGATCCTGTCACTGGAAATCGCGTTTATCGCCTTTTGGGGCGGGGCCGTGATGGGCCTGTTCGGGGCCTATGCGCTGGTCTATGGCGGGCCGGTGGCACGGCATGGGGCGCAGGGCTACATCACGTTCTTCACCAATACCCCCGCCGTGGTGCAGATCTTCTTTCTGTTCTACGCGCTGCCCGAGGTGGGGATTGTGCTGTCGTCCTTCACCGCTGTGACCCTTGGCTTGATGCTGAACTCTGCGGCCTATCTGGCCGATATTCAGCGGGCAGGCTTTCTGTCGGTGCGCCAGACCGAACTTGATGCCGCCGAAACACTCGGCATGTCGAAACTGCAAATGCTGCGCTATGTGATCGTGCCGCATATCGCGCGATCGATCTATCCGCCGCTGTCCAGTTTCTTTGTGTGGCTGGTGCTGGGGTCGTCCATCGGCGCGCTGTACGGGGTGGAGGAGTTGACGGGCCGCGCCCTGAACGTCGCCACCGAAAACCTGCGCACTATCGAAGTATTCCTGATCGTGGCCGCGATCTACATCGTGCTGACCTTGGCCGCCAGCCTGTCGCTGGGGCTTGTCGGGCGGCATGTGTTTCGGGTGAAGGGCGGGTTGCTGCGATGATCGAACAACTTATGTCCGAAATCCCCCGTTTCTTTACCCCGGCCAACGTGGCCTTCCTTGCCGCAGCTGCAGGCCGCACCCTGCTTCTGTCGGTCGCGGGCTGTGTGATCGGGTTTACCATCGGCTTTGCGCTGGTCTGCATCCGGCAGACCCGCAGCCCATGGCTTGCCCCCGCCCGCCTGACGGCGGTTGCCTATATCGAGGTATTCCGCCGGGTGCCCTTCCTTGTGATCCTGTTCCTTGTGCTGTTCGCCATTCAGGTTGTGGCCCCGACCGCATCGTTGTTCACCATCGCGCTGGTCGGCGTCTGTATCGTCTCGACCGCCTTTCTGGCCGAAATCATCCGCGCGGGGTTCGAATCCGTCCCGCGCCAGCAGATCGAGGCGGCTGAGGTGATGAACTTCACCCGGATGCAGACCATCCGCATGGTGGTGGCCCCGCAGGCGTGGAAGGTGATCTTGCCGCCCGCCTTTGCCTTTATGGTGATGTTCATCAAGGACACAGCACTCGCCAGCCAAGTGGGCGTCGTCGAACTGACCTTCACGGGAAAGGTGCTGTCGAACCGGGGGTTCTCGGCCACGCTGACCTTTGGCACCATCCTGCTGGCTTATTTTATCCTGTCCTACCCGCTGACCCGCCTTGGCCGCTATCTGGAGAAACGTCTTGCCACATCTCGCCATTGATCACCTGAACGCCAACTACGGCGCGGCACAGGTGCTGCATGATATTTCCCTGTCGGTCGAACAGTCTGAGGTGGTCAGCCTGATCGGTCCATCGGGGTCTGGTAAAAGCACCCTGCTGCGGACGCTTGTGGGCGTCACCCGCCCCACAGGGGGCGTGGTCACGCTGGCCGGGCAGCCGCTGGATTACCGGTCCTCTGCCAGCCTGAAACAGGCGCGCGATTCGATGGCGATTGTGTTTCAGCAATACAACCTGTTCCAGAACATGACAGTGATGGGCAACGTGACCATCGCGCCTTTGAAGATCAAGAAATGGCCGAGGGCCGAGGTCGAGGCCCACGCGCGGTCCCTTCTGGAAAAGGTGGGGCTGGGCCATAAACTGAACGCCTACCCGGATGAGTTGTCCGGCGGCCAGCAACAGCGGGTGGCAATCGCGCGGGCCTTGGCGCTGAAGCCCAAGCTGCTGCTGCTGGATGAGGTGACATCAGCCCTTGACCCCGAACTGGTGGGCGAGGTGCTGGACACCATCCGCACCCTCGCGCGCGACGGTATGACCATGCTGATCGTCAGCCATGAGATGGGGTTTGTGCGCGAAGTGTCGTCGCGCATCGTGATGATGGACGCAGGCCGGGTGGTCGAGGTCGGCCCGCCCGACCAGATCTTCAACGCCCCCAATCAGGCGCGGACCCGCGATTTCACCTCACGCCTGTTGGCGCATTAGGGGCATCAGACGGCCGAAACGGTGTAGTCTGCACTGCCGTTCCAGACCAGATCCCACGTCGCCCCGGGCCGCACATTCTGGACGGCACCGGGTTCAAACGCCGCAAGGCAACGGCCACCGGGATGCCGCACCGACGGGTATATCACCCCCCGATGCCCCGCCCTTTGCAGGGTGATCGCCAGCGACTGGCCTTCGCGATACCCGATTGCAGGATCGGCGTTCAGCGCGGGATGACCGGGTTCATCGCAGATATCGGGAAAGTCACCGATGAAATCGGCCAGCAATTCCACATAGCGCGCCTTGTCTTGGTAAACGCCCACATAGCCCAGTTCGCGCGTGCGGTGGAACCCGACTTCGGCCACGGATGTCAGCACATGCCAACTGCAATACCACGCACCCCTGCTGCCATCGTTAAAGCGGTTCCCGGCAGCCCGGGTATAGGTGAAGGCCGCGTTGATATGGCTGATCCCGTACACCTTCAGATCATTGGCCCGGCGCGCAAAGGCCAGCTCCCGGCGGTCGATTTGCAGGTTGCGGCCCTGTTCGGCAATCAGGCGGCCATTGGTCAGCCCTTCAAATTCGGCCAGAATATCAGCCTCAAGATCGGTATCCACCAATCCGCGCAAGGCAGGGGGTTTGTGATGCGTGGCCGAGATCAGGCGGACAAGGCCACGGTCGCTGATCTGGGTTATCTTCACGCGCCACCCCGCAAGGCATCAAGATAGGCTCTGACCTGCAAGATATGCGGCAAGCCGCCGCCGATCATTGTCGCAAGCGGTGTCGCCCCGCCAAACAACGGCCCGGTATTGGGCAAGGTGACCCAGCGACGCGACAGCGGCGTATCAAAATACAGCTCCAGCGATTTGTAGATACCCACCACCGCGCTGAGCCGCAGCATCTGATCATGCGTCAACTCGCCCGCATAGCCGGGCTTTTTGGCGCGCTTCCAGGTGGACACCGACATATCCGCCAGACCTGCGGCATCCGGCACCGCGACGGACCACTGCGCGATGATATTGGCAAATGCCTTCAGTGCGACGGATTTGACGTCACTTGCCGGGCGGTTCTGAACGACGGTTTCCACACTGGCCTCCTTATCTGTGGTTCAATATAAGGCCATATGGTCCTAAATAAAAGACCAAATGGACCATTATTGACTGCCGCGCAAATCGGTCAAAGGACAATCCCAGATCGTTCGCGCAACAACCAAAACCGTTTAATCCTGCGCAACATCACACTGACCAAATCGCCAGCACAGCGTCGCAAAAAGCAACGACTGACCTGCGCGATGCCGCGCATTATGGGGTGCCCCCAAACCACAAGAATTATTCCTTGACTCGAATCTGCGGGTGAATTCTCATTGTGAAGCGGTTTACTAAACCGATTTACCGAACAGGTTGGCCAAATGGCTGTTGCGAACCTTAAGGATGTGGCGCGAACGGCGGGGGTGTCTGTCACCACCGTTTCGCGTTTTCTGAACGGCTCGCTTGACCTGCCGGAACGCACCCGCTCGGCCATTCACGGGGCCATCAAGGTGCTGGATTACAAGCCCAATACCCATGCCCGCCGCCTGAGCCTCGGGCGGACTGATACCATCGGGTTGGTCATCCCTGATATCGCCACGCCGTTCTTTTCCACTCTGGTCGCTGCGGTCGAATCTGCGGCTGATCGCCGGGAGCTGGCGCTGACGCTGCATGCCACGTTGAACCGCAGCGGGCGCGAACTGGCCTATCTGCAAGCCATTCTGCGCAATCAGGTCGATGGGCTGATCTTTGTGACGAACCATCCCGATGACGGCAGCCTTGCCGCCGCGATCAATGCCAGCGGCAAGGTCGTGATCCTTGATGAAGATATCGACGGCACCCACGCGCCCAAACTGTTTTGCGACAATGATCAGGGCGGCTATCTGGCCGGGCGGCATCTGGCCGAAAACGGCCATCGCCGGGTGCTGTATATCGGGGCTGGCAATGACATGATCAGCGGCGCGCGGCGCTATGCCGGCTTCGCGCGGGCCATGGCCGAGGTCTGGGGCGATCAGGCCCGCATCGACCGGATCAGCGGCGAATACTCCATCGAATTCGGGCGCAATGCGGCCCGCCAGATGCTGACGCAAGCGCTGGATGTGACAGCCGTTTTCGCCACGTCCGATGAAATTACCATCGGCGTTCTGGATGTGTTGCAAGGGGCGGGCAAGCGCGTGCCCCATGACCTGTCGCTGATCGGGTTCGACGATGTTGGCCCGCTTCACCTTTTTGCACCCGCCGTGACAGCGGTGCGCCAGCCGGTCCGGGCCTTGGGCGAACGCGCCCTTGCCCTGCTTTTGGATACCGACTGGACCGACCAGACCAAGCTCCCGCCAGAGGAGATCATGCCTGTCACCCTGATCGTGCGCCAATCCGTTGCACCGCCGATCCGGCCCTGAACTGCAACATCCAACACAGAGGGTAAAGAAATGACTATGACCGCAAAGACCACCGTTTCACGCCGCGTGCTTGGGCTTCTGCTTGGCTCCGCGATGGTGCTGGCCGCCGTTCCCGCCACGGCGCAGGATAAAAAGACGTTCGCCTTGGTGCAGATCAACCAGCAGGCGCTGTTCTTCAATCAGATGAATGAAGGCGCACAAAAGGCCGCGGATGCTGCCGGGGTCAATCTGGTGATCTTCAACGCCAATAATGACCCGGCAGCCCAGAACTCGGCGATCGAGACGTATATTCAGGAAGGCGTCGCTGGCATCGCTATCGTCGCCATCGACGTGAACGGCATCATGCCCGCCGTACAGCAAGCGACAGACGCGGGGATTCCGGTGGTGGCGATTGACGCCGTGCTGCCCGATGACGGCCCGCAAAAGGCAGTGATCGGGGTGGATAACGGCAAGGCCGGGGCCGACCTTGGCACGTATTTCGTCGAATACGCGAAGGGGGCGGGCGGGGCCAAGCTGGGCATCGTGGGGGCGCTGAATTCCTTCATCCAGAACCTGCGCAAGGATGGGTTTGAAGGCGCGCTGACCGGGGTAGACGGCATCACGATTGCTGGCACGGTTGACGGCCAGAACGTGCAGGACACGGCCCTTGGTGCCGCCGAAAACCTGATGACCGCCAACCCGGACATGACGGCAATCTATGCGACGGGCGAGCCTGCCTTGCTGGGCGCGGTGGCTGCCGTGGAAAGCCAAGGGCGGCAGGCCGATGTCAAGGTGTTCGGCTGGGATCTGACGGCCTCGGCTGTGGCAGGCATTGACGCGGGCTATGTCGAGGCGGTGATCCAGCAAGACCCGGCTGGCATGGGCGCGGCAGCGGTGGATGCGCTGAAAACCATCACCGAAGGCGGCACGGTGGAACGCAACATCTCGGTCCCCGTCACCATCGTGACCAAAGCCAACGTCGATGACTTCCGGTCGATGTTCAAATGACAGACGCTGTGCTTCGGACCGAGGCATCCGGCGCGGGGGGGCATTCCCCCCCGCAACCGGGCACACCGCTGGTATCGCTGCGCGGCATTGCGATTTCCTTCGGGTCGCATCAGGCCCTGCGTGGCGTGGACCTTGATATCCTGCCGGGGGAATGTCTGGGCCTGATCGGCGACAATGCGGCAGGTAAATCGACGCTGTCCAAGGTGATATCCGGCACCTACCTGCCCGACGCGGGCACCATCACGGTGGACGGTGAGGTTGTGCAGTTTTCCGGCCCCTCAGACGCACGGGCGCGGCATATAGAGATGGTGTTTCAGGACTTGTCCCTGTGTGACCATGTCGATGTGGTGGGCAACCTGTTTCTGGGGCGCGAACTGTCACGCGGCCCGTTTCTGGACCAGAAGCGCATGTTGGATCAGGCGCGGCAGATGCTGGACGCGCTGGAGATTCGCATCCCCCGGCTGACCGCCAAGGTGGAAAAGCTGTCGGGCGGCCAGCGTCAGGCCATCGCCATCGCCCGCGCCGCAAGTTTTCAGCCAAGGGTGCTGATCATGGACGAACCCACCTCTGCCCTTGCGGTGGCAGAGGTCGAGGCCGTGCTGGCCCTGATCAACCGCGTCAAGGCGCGCGGCGTGGGGGTCGTACTGATCACCCATCGTTTGCAAGACCTGTTCCGGGTCTGTGACCGGATCGCCGTGATGTACGAAGGCACCAAAGTTGCCGAACGCCGGATAGAGGAAACCAACCTGCAGGATCTGGTGGACCTGATCGTTGGGAAAGGGGTGCATTGATGGCGGCTTACACCGAACGCGCCAAAGGGTCGGCCACAGCGGATTTCGTGGCGGAACATGCACAGGTCTTGTCGATTGGCCTGTTCTTCGTGGCCTGCCTTGTGCTGTTTTCTGTCGCATCCCCTACCTTTCTGACATCGGGCAATATTCTGAACATCGTCCGCCAAGCCGCCCCCGTACTGATCGTGGCGGTGGCGATGACGCTGGTGATCACCACCGCAGGCATCGACCTGTCGGTCGGGTCCACCGTGGCACTGGTCAACGCGGTCGCGGCGATTGCACTGGCCACAGGCATGGGCTGGATCACGGTTGTGATCCTGATGCTGGTGATGGGCGGGTTGATCGGGGCGGCGCAAGGCTGGTTCATCGCCTATCAGGGCATTCCGGCCTTTATCGTCACGCTGGCAGGCCTGTCGATCTTGCGCGGCTATGCGCTGTACCTGACCGAAGGTTATTCGATCCCGATCAAGGATGTGCCGGGGTTCTTCTGGCTGGGGCGTGGCACGCTTGCGGGGTTTCCGGTGCCCGCGCTGATTTCACTGCTGGTGGCGGTGCTGGGCTTGGTGGTGATGCGCCATACCCGCTATGGGCGGCAAGTGGTGGCCGTAGGCTCGAACATGGAGGCCGCACGCCGGGTGGGCATGCCTGCGCTGTGGACGGTGGCCTCTGTCTATGTCGTGTCAGGCGTGGCCTGCGCGGTCGCAGGGTTGCTGATCGCGGCACGGCTTGGGTCTGGGTCGTCCAACGCGGCGGTCGGGTTTGAATTGCAGGTGATCGCCGCCGTCGTGCTGGGCGGCACCTCGCTGATGGGGGGGCGGGCCAGCATGGTGGGCACGGTGCTGGGCACGATGACCATCGCTGTAATCGGCAATGGGTTGATCCTTGTCCATATCTCGCCCTTCTTTACCCAGATCGTGACGGGCACCATCATTCTGATCGCCATCTGGATGAACACCAAACTGTTCAGCGGCGGCTTGCGCCTTGGAAGGAAACGCAAATGACGCAGGAATTGTCACAGGCGCATGTCGGGTCAGGGCTGGTGATGACGGTCAATGGTCCGATCTCCAGTGCGGACCTGGGCGTTACCCTCATGCACGAACATCTTCTGAACGACTGTTCGTGCTGGTGGAACCCGCCGACAGACCCCGCCCGCGCTTATCTGGCCGAAGGCCCGGTGCGGATGGAAATTTTGTCGGAACTGCGCCAAGACCCCTTCGTCAACAAGCACAACATCGCGCTGGATGATCTGGATCTGTGTATCGACGAAATCGGCGCTTTTGCGCGGGCAGGGGGGCGCACCGTGGTGGACCCGACCTGCCGGGGCATCGGGCGCGACCCCGCCAAACTGCGCCAGATTGCGGCGGCGTCGGGCCTGAACATCGTGATGGGGGCGGGGTACTATCTGGCGTCCTCGATGCCGGATGAGGTGGGGCGACTGTCCGTCGATGATATCGCCGACCAGATCGTGGCCGAGGCCTTGCACGGCACCGACGGCACCGATGCCAAAATCGGGCTGATCGGCGAAATCGGCGTGTCGTCCGACTTTACGGAAGCCGAGCAGAAATCCCTGCGCGGGGCCGCGCGCGCGCAGGTGCGCACCGGGCTGCCGTTGATGGTGCATCTGCCGGGCTGGTTCAGGCTGGGTCACAAGGTGCTGGATATGGTGCAGGCCGAAGGGGCCGATCTGGCCCACACCGTGCTGTGCCACATGAACCCGTCGCATGACGACTGGGATTATCAGCGCAGCATCGCGGAACGGGGGGCTTTTGTGGAATTTGACATGATCGGGATGGATTACTTCTATGCCGATCAGCAGGTGCAATGCCCGGCAGATGATGACGTGGCCCGCGCCATTCTGCGGCTGGCGGACGCCGGGCACCTTGACCGGGTGCTGCTGTCGCAAGATGTGTTCATCAAGATGATGCTGACGCGCTACGGCGGCAACGGCTATGCCTTTGTGCAGCGCCACTTTCTGCCGCGCCTGCACCGCCATGGCTTGCCTGTGGCCGCTTGCGATGCCCTGATGACAACCAATCCCCGCCGCGTCTTTGACGCAGGCTTCTGACGCCGAAAGGATATTTCATGACAACCAAAGTTCTGCTGGTGGGGGAAAGCTGGGTCAGCTCTGCCACCCATTACAAAGGGTTTGACCAGTTCGGCAGTGTGACCTTCCACCTTGGGGCCGAACCTTTGGTGGCGGCCTTGAAAGGGTCCGAGTTTGAGCTGACCTACATGACCGCGCATGAGGCGGTAGAAGGCTTCCCGTTTCAGATGGAGGGGTTGGAGGCCTATGACGTGATCATCCTGTCCGACATCGGGGCCAATTCCTTTCTGTTGCCACCCGCAGTCTGGCTGCGGTCGCAGACCGTGCCAAACCGCCTGCGGCTGATCAAGGCCTGGGTCGAACGGGGTGGCGGGCTGCTGATGTGCGGCGGCTATTTCAGCTTTCAGGGGATCGACGGCAAGGCCCGCTGGCGCAACACCCCGGTCGAGGATGTGCTGCCCGTGACCTGCCATCCGTGGGATGACCGGGTGGAAGTTCCCGAGGGTGCTGTTGCGGATGTGACGCAACCGGACCATCCGGTGCTTGCAGGGTTGGGCGGCGACTGGCCGTTCATTCTGGGCGTGAACGAGGTGATGGTGCGCGACGGGGCCGAGGTTCTGGCGCGTCTGCCCGCCGATCAGGGGGGCCATCCCCTGTTGGTGGTGGGCAACCACGGCAAGGGCCGCACGGCGGCGTGGACATCGGATATCGGGCCACATTGGCTGTCACCCGCCTTTTGCGAATGGGAAGGGTACGGGCGGTTGTGGAAGAACCTGCTGGGCTGGCTGGCACCGGGCCGTGGCTGACTATCCCTGCGCCAGAATTGCTGCCATTTCGGCCACCGACGGAAAGGCAGCGGCGGTGCCGGGGCGCGCGACTGCAATCGCCGCCGCCTGTGCCGCATGGCCCAAGGCCCGTGCATCCAGCCCCATGCCCCGCAGATGGGCCGAGGCGAGGGCGGTGGCCATGAAACAATCGCCCGCCCCCGTGGTATCGACAACCCGGCAGGCGTGGGCTGGCACAGCGGCGGCCCCTTCCCCAAACAGGCGCGCGCCCGCAGCCCCAAGCGTCAGCACAACCTGCCCGACCCCCATCGCCAGCAGGGCATCCGGCCCACCAAGGGCCGCGGCCTCGCCTTCATTCACGAACACCATATCGACCAGAGGCAGCATATCGCCAAAGGCCATTCCCATGGGTGACGGGTTCAGTGCGGTGCGCATCCCCAAGGTTTTGGCGCGTTGCAAGACGGCCAGCGTGGTCGGTGCCGAAAGATTGCCCTGCATCACCAGCAAATCGCCATGCCCTGCGCCATCCAGCATCTGCATCGCCCGGTCTGCCGGCAG
Source organism: uncultured Alphaproteobacteria bacterium (assembly GCA_963772935.1). Classification (GTDB taxonomy): domain Bacteria; phylum Pseudomonadota; class Alphaproteobacteria; order Rhodobacterales; family Rhodobacteraceae; genus JANNNF01. The sequence continues at coordinate 294,796 of CAVYZK010000007.1, forward strand.
ACTGCCCGCCGAATCCGTCGTGGTGATGTTGGCGTTCTCGCCCGTCTGCGTGCGCAGAACGATGGAAAAGTCGCTGGCAACCCCGGCCATCACGGCCAGCCGCACCTCAAGCGGCTCGCCCGCTAACCGTGCGCGAATATCATCGCGCGCAGATCATCGCCAATTGCCGCGCCAAACACACAGTCTCACCCCCGCCCGGCCCAGCACAACCGCCTGGTTCGCCCCCTTGCCCCCCAGATCGCGCGATGCCGCCCGGCCATGGATCGACGCACCGGGGGCTGGCAGATCAGCGACCGTGATGGTTTCATCCAACGCCACGTTTCCAATCACAAAGGCGCGCATAGGGCCGCTGTCTCCTGTCCCAAAGGTCATCTGATGCAACACATATCGAACCGCACCTCGGGTGCGATAGCCGAAATCTTCGGGCGCGAGAAAGCCCTGATCGGCATGATCCACTGCCCGCCATTCCCGGGGGCCCCGCGCTATCGCGGGGCCACGATCGACAGTATCTACGACGCCTGCCTGCGCGATGCCGAAATGCTGGTTGAGGGCGGCCTGCACGGGCTGATCATTGAAAACCACGGCGACATTCCGTTTTCGAAACCCGAGGATATCGGCCCGGAAACCCCCGCCTTTCTGTCCGTGGTCACAGACCGTATCCGCCGCGCAACCGGGGTTCCGATTGGCATCAACGTGCTGGCCAATGCGCCGCTGCCTGCCTTGGCCACGGCAGTCGCAGGGGGGGCTGCGTTCATTCGCGTCAACCAATGGGCCAACGCCTATGTCGCCAATGAGGGGTTCATGGAGGGGCGCGCGGGTGAGGCCCTGCGCTACAGATCATTGCTGCGGGCGGAAGGCGTGCGCATCTTTGCCGACGCCCATGTCAAACACGGCAGTCATTCCATTGTGGCTGACAGGTCCATCCCCGAACTGACCCGCGATCTTGCGTTCTTTGATGCCGATTGCGTCATTGCCACCGGCCAGCGCACCGGCCATGCCGCCAGTCTGGACGAAATTGACGAAATCGCCAGTGCCAGCCACCTGCCCGTACTGGTCGGCTCCGGCGTGACCGAGGATAACATCGGGGCCATTCTGGCGCGCACCAACGGGGTGATCGTGGCCTCATCGCTGAAGGTGGATGGCGTGTGGTGGAACCCGGTTGAACCCGCCCGCGTCAAACGCTTTGTCGCCCGCGCGGCCGAGGGGTTGTGATCAGATCCCCAGACTCTGCCCCAGCCAATACACGCCAGCAGCCGACCCCGCCGCACTGCCCGCAATCAGCAGGGTCTGCCCGCCACGCAGCGCATAAAGGGCAAAGGCGGTGCCCAGAACCAACATCACCTGCGCGGCCTCTATCCCCAGATTGAAGCTGACCAAGGCGGTGGCAAACTGGGTGCCAGACAGGTTGGCCCCTGTCAGGATGGTGGCAAAACCGTAGCCATGGATCAGCCCGAAAAACCCCGCCGATGCCGCCCTTGGGCCGGGCAGGAAGGGGCGGATATTGTCAACCGCCGTCAGAATGATCGACACTGCCACCAGCCCCGATATCAGATCGGTCGGTGGTCGCAGCAGGGCGGTTGACGCGGCGGTCAGGGTCAAGGCATGGGCCACCGTAAACCCGGTGACGGCCAGCAATATCTGCGATGCCGCAGCACGCGCGCTGGTCAACGCCGTGATCGCAGGCAAGATCAGCAGCAGCAGGAACACGATGTGATCCGGCCCGGTCAGCAGATGCTCGACCCCGGCGGTGAAGTAGCTGCGAGCGGTTTCCCACAGGCTGCCCGGCGCGGCATCGGTGGCTATCACCACCTCTGGCGCACTTGCGCGCAGGATGGCGGTGGTCTGCCCCGAGGACAGGAACATCCGGTGGTCAGGGTCCACTTCCGCAAACAGGCGCGAGGCGACGGTCAGGGGCGCGGTGGCAGAGGGGCACTGGCCGCTGAAACCCACATCCAGATACTCAATTCCGCCGTCTTGCGAGGCTCCGGCTCCGGCTGCGGTCCGCGTCAGGCTGCAATTGCCCCCTGCCGTCAAGGTCAGAGTCGATGTGGCATAGGCGGCGACGGCATCCAACCTCCGGTCCGCTTCGGCCCATGTCACCTGCCCGTCAAGGTTTTCGTCGATCCAGACCACCACCTCGATATCGCGGAAGGCGACGCGCAGCGTTGCGGTCACGTCCGCCCCTTGGCGGGTGATGTCCAGATAGGACCGGGTGGTTTCATGCGCCTGCGCGGGCAGGGCCAGCAGCAGCAAAAAGATCAGCGCGCGAATCATGGCGTGCCCGCCAGACGCAGGGCCAGCACCAGCACCGCTATGGCAAGGATCCACGACCCTGCCACCCGCAACACAATCAGGCGGGGCGGGTGGCGCAGAACACCGGCAAGCGCCATGGCGTTCAGGCAGATCAGACAGGCCGCGATAAACGTGCCCGCTGCAGCCGCAACCCCGGCATTTGCGGTGCCGGTATCCGTATCGGCCCCAATCGCCAGCCCGAGTGCCAGTGCAACCGCGACCAGCCCGGCAACCGGGGGTGCCAGATTGGCGGCCAGCAGCCCCCCCAGCAGCAACGCCAAAACCAGCACCACAAGCTGCAACCATGCAAAGGGCATCCCATACGCCAGCCCTACAGCCAGCCCCACCCCAAGCCCCACCAAAGGCAACCGCAACTGATGCCGCCCCAGCGTCAGCCCCAAAGCCAGCAGCGCCACCAGATGGTCCAGCGCCACAAACGGGTGCAACGCACCGGAGTAAAACCCGCCTCCACCCGGCAAGGTGCCATGGGCGGCGGCGGGGCCACCCAGTACGATCAGCAGCAGGGTGAATAGGATCACGCGATACCCGTCAGATACGCGCCACCCGCCAAGGCAATCGCGGCCCCGGTGGCGCGCACCACAACCCGGCCCGCTGGCCATTTCACCAGCATTCCGATCGCAATGCCCACCAGATGCAACGCCCCGGTTGCGACGACAAACCCGATGGCATAGGCGACCGGGTTGGCGGATGCTGGCAATTCAGTACCGTGCGCGTGGCCGTGGAACACCGCGAACACCGACACGATCACGGCCGCCACCCAGATCGGCGGCCGCACGGCGAACAACACCATCAGGCCCAAGACCACGCCGGACAGCGCAATGCCAATCTCCACCCCCGGCAGGGGCACCCCCATCACCGCCAAAGCCCCGGCAAAGGCCATCACCACCGGAAAGGCGACGGGCAGTTGCCACAGCGCAGGCGACCCCAGAATGGCCCCCCACAGACCCACGGCAATCATCGCCACCACATGATCCGGCCCGGTGATCGGGTGCAGCAGACCCGCCATCAACCCGCCAGTGCCCTCGCCGGTATGGGCAAGGGCGGGCAGGGCGGTCAGGGTCAGCGCGGTGGCAAGGCTTGCAAGGGTGCGGTGGTTCATCTTGGCTCCTGTCGGTTGCGTCTTTTCACAGATACGCCCCCGAGGTGGCATAGGTTTCACGCGCGGGTGACAGATTTACCCGGCGGCAGGTTTGGGCAGCGTCACACCCGTTTTTGCCATCCAATCACGCACCGGCTTGGCAGCCTCTGCATCGTCCCCGGCCGCATCAATCAGCAGCACGGCGTCCTCCACCTCATGCTGCAAGGCCCAGTTCACCTGCGCGCGGGCCAAGGCCATCGCGGGGTCAGGAGCAATCAAGGCAAAATACATCGCTTCTTCCCGCGCATGGGCGGTCAGGCCCAGATCAAGGTTCAGCTTGAACCGCGCGGCCAGCGTGGCGCGCATCGCATCACCGCCCGCAGGGTCCGCCAGCACCCGGCGGATCAGCACGCCATCCGTATCGGGCGCGTCGGCCAGCAGGGTCATCACTTGCGCGGCCTGACCTGAGGCCAGCAGGATATCCGCCAGCATCAACCGATCCCGCAGCGCCAACGGATCAAGCGCCAGCACGTCCTGAAATGCGCGCATCGCCGCAGGCAAATCGCCCTGATGCAAGGCAATCTCACCCACCAACCCAATCGCCCAAGGCCGCAGGCCTGCATCCAACACGCCGGGTTGCGACAAGATCGCCTCCAGCCTTGTGCGGTATGCCGGGCCTTGGTCCGTCAGGGTGTGGCTGGTCGCCATGCACAAGAACCCGACCGCAGGATCAAGCGTGGTGATCTGGTCGCAGCCCTGCCGGGCAATATCAAAGTCACCCTCCACGATGTGAATGGTGGCACGGGTCAGCAGGATGTTCACATCGCGCGGGTCGGCCTTTGCGGCCCGGTCCAGCAACGCCAATGCCCCCGGAAAGTCATGCTGATACTGCCGCGCCGTCGCCGCCAGATACAGCGCCTGCGGGTTGTCGTCCGACAGGAACGGTCGCAACACCCCCGCCGCCCCGCCCACCAAGCGGGAATCGCCACGCTCGCGCCCAAAGGCGATCATCCCGCGCGCGGTTTGCAGCGCCAGTGCCAGATCGGTGGGCGCGGCCCGTTGCGCCGCAATATCGGCGGCCAGATCGGCAGGATAGCGCGCCCCGGTTTGCAGATGTGCCACCACCCGGTCAGGCGGGACGGTGCCTGCCGTGGCCGTGGGCGCATCGGTCAGCAGCACGGATGCCGCCACCAGCAGCGTGGCCAGACCCACACTTGCCACAAAATAAAACAACGCCGTCCGGTTCACCTGCATCAATACAACCCGTCAATTTCCACCGGCAACCGGCGCACGTTCTTTTTCTTGCCAAGGATGCTGCCCTTTTCGGGCGGCGCGGTCTCTATCGCCTTCAGGCGTTGAAAACGGTTGTCCGATACGGCCGCCACATCGCCGCGGGTGCGCAGAATGGTCGGGCGCAGGAACACGAACAACGTCTGCCGCCGAGCGGATTCAGACCGGTTGCGGAACAGCCCGCCGATGATCGGCACCTTGCCCAGACCCGGCACTTCGGACCGCGAACTTTGGCGGTCATCAGTGATCAGCCCACCCAGCACGATGGTGCCGCCATTGTCGGCCAGCACGGTCGTCTTGATGCTACGCCGGTTTGTCACCAGATCGGCGGCCCCCTGCACGGTCTGGTTGGTCAGGGAGGACACCTCTTGGCTGATGTCCAACTGGATCACATCGCCCTGGTTCACACGCGGCACGACGCGCATGGTAATGCCCACGTCCTTGCGTTCGATGGTGTTCTGGGTCGTGCCTTCGCTGGTGAAAGACCCGGTGCGGAACGGCACGTTTTGCCCCACGATGATTTCTGCCGCCTGATTGTCCAGCGTGGTGATGCTGGGGGTGGACAGCAAGTTGGCCTTGGTGGACGTGCCAAGCGCCTGCAACAGCAACCCGAAATCATCCTTGCGCGACAGCCCGATGGACAGCCCGCCGCCAATGGAATTGGCGGTCGGCGACCCAAGCAGCCGCAGGATATTTTGCAACGTCGGCCCGTTGGTGGAAAACGAGGTGGCGGTAAAATCCCCCGGCGGGGTGGCTTTGCCAAAGCCAAGCTGCACGCCCAACTGTTCGGAAATATCGCCAGACACCTCGACAATTGCGGCCTCGATCAACACTTGCGGGCGTCGTTGGTCCAACTGGCTGATCAGGCGGGCGAGGTCTTTTTGCACCTCGGCCCGGGCGCGCACGACGATGGAGTTGCTTTCCAGCACGGGTTGAATGGTAATCTCCTCGGCGTTGAATGACCCGACCGCCGGGGCCACCAGCCGCACGTCGGCGCCTTCCACCGCGATGCCCGTGGCGGGATCAACGGGGGGCAGGGCATCCGCCACCGGGTTGCTGACCGTGGCCCCCGACCCCACCAGCCCGCGCAGCACATCGGCCAAAGACGCGGCATCGGCAAAGCGCAGGGCATAGACCTGCGTGATCGGAATGGTGGACGGGATCGCGCGGCCCGGCACATCCAGATCGGCCACCACCCGCAGCACCAAGGCATAGGTTTCAGGATCGGCGTTCAGCAACAGGCGGTTCGACCGCGCATCCACCGTGACGCGCGGGGCGGCACTACCCGTGGCGCTGGACCCAAGCACGCTTTGTACCGCCGCACCCACCTCAACTGCGTCGGCATTGCGGATGGGGATGGTATAGATTTCCTGCCCATTATCGGTATCCAAGGCGCGGGCGATGCCTTCAATCCGGCGCACGTTTTCGGCGGTGTCGGTGATGACCAGCGTGTTGGTATCAATCACCGCCTCGATATAGCCAAAGCTGGCCACCAAAGGCCGCAAGGCCCCAACCGCCGTCGCCGCCGGAAAGTTCTTCAACGGCACAAGGCGGGTGATCACATCCAGCCGCCCGATTTTCTCGGGGAACTCCAACACCGACCCACCTTCGCGCACGGTGGCCTGCGGCACGATCCGCCACAGGGTGCCAGACGGCAGGGCGGCATAGCCCTGCACCGACAGGACGGACTGAAACAGTTCCCACACCCCATCCTTGTCCAATGGTTCGGTCGAGATGACCGTCACAATCCCCGCAACATTGGGGTCGAGAATAAGCGTGCGGTTGGTGATGTCAGACACCTGTTCCGCCAGCACCCGGATATCGGCATCGCGCAGATTGATCACAAAGGTCGGGGCCTCTGGTTCCTGCGCCGCCAGCGGCTGTGCCAGCAACCCAGCCAGAAAGATCACACGCAAAAGGGTCATCAGCGGCCAGTTCATCGTAGGGGAAACGTCATGGTCAGCGTCTTGCCTTCACGTTCAGTGGTCAGCGTGATGCGACCCGAGGTGACTATGGCATCAAACAGCGCAATGTCGGCGTCTATATTGCCCACAGCTTGACCATTTATTGTCGAGATCACATCGCCCGGGCGCAAACCCGCCTGCATCAGTTCCGTCGCGGCCACGTCCAGCACGATATAGCCCTGCGGCCCGGGTTCCACCCCCAACCCCGCAAGAAAGCCGTAGGGATCGCGGTTCAGGGCGGTGCGATAGCTGGCGATGCGCGCGTCAGCCTCGGGCAGTTCTACGGCGGGGGCAGGGGCGGAATTGACCGGGATCAGGTTTGCCAGATCAGGGCCGGCGGCGGCGCTGGTCACATCGGCGACGGCCGTTTCGGGGAAGGTCAGCGTCTCCAGCCGCCCATTGACCCGCAACACCACATGCGCCGCGTTGACCCCCGCGAGTTCCACGCCTGATGCAACCCACGCCCCGATGGCATAACTGCCGACCGCAGTATCGCCACCCGAAATGATCGCGCGCGATGATGTGGCGGGGTTGGCCAGCGTGATGCCAAGCAAGATCAACCCGGTCTGGGTTTCAACCGGGCCTGCCTCGGGCGTTGCAACCTCTGGCGCATCGGCACTGCCGAAGGGGGCAAAGGCCAGCACTGGGCCAAGATCGGGCCGTTCGATGGCAGCAACCAGGGGTGCGGGCAGGGCGGGCATAGGTTCAGCGGCCTGCATCAACGGCAAGGCCGCCCACAGAAGGCTGATCGACGCGGCCAAGGCCACAGTTGCGATGATCATGCCCCCCGGTGACGGTTTCACGGCGCGGATCCTGTATCCACAAAACCGGTCAGCCTGGCATAGGTGACACCGCCCTGACTGGCCGCAATATCCACCCGGGACAGGTCTGCATCGGCGGTTGGGGTCACTGTCGCATCCATTGTAAACGCAAACCCCAGGATAGGGGCAGGCTGCACCAAGGGTTGCACGTTAAGCGAGAGTTCCGCCAGATGATTTTCCGCAGCCCACAGGGCCGCTGCCCGGGTTTCCAACCCGCCGATCCGGGCAATATGCGCCTGCACCGCCCCCAGAATCGCGACAGCCGAGATCGACAGCACCGCCAGTGCCACCAGCGTTTCTATCAGGGTAAACCCTGCATCGTGCTGGCGGACCGCAGTCATGGGGTGATCCCGGCAGCGGCGGTCCCGGTCAATCCGTCGAAATTCACATGCCATCCCGTCGCGCCCTTCAACGTCAGCGCGACCGATGGACCAAGCCCGTCTGCCGAAATCGCCACCGGCGCATCCAGTCCATCGGCGCGCGCAAGTGCCACGCTGGAGGCAAGTTCATGCGGTTTGGCAAGCCGCGCCGTTCCAGCCGGTTGCCATTGCGTCCCGGTCCAGCGTTCAAAGCCGTATCCGGTTGGTGTCCAGACCATGGCCATCGGATCGCGCGACACCAGTGCCTCATCCACCGCCAAGGTCAGATAGGCGGCCAGCCGGATCGCCTCATCCTCGGCAGCGGTATCGCGGCCAAGGGCGCGCAGGCCAAGCATGGCGGCAGAACTGGCGATGCCGATGATGACCAGAACGATCAGCATCTCTATCAGGGTCAGGCCCGTATCCGCTCTGCGGTGCGGGCGGATCATCCCGCAGCGCCAAGGGCAATGTCGGCATCCACACCCTCGCCCCCTTCAGTGCCATCTGCGCCAAGCGACAACAGGTCGAACCCTGCCGCCTCGCCCGGGCTGGCATAGACATACGGGTTGCCCCAAGGGTCAGACGGCACATTGGGCAAATACCCCCCGGCCACCCAGTTTGGCGGAACCGGGGCCAGCGTCGGTGCTGTGGTCAGCGCGGACAGACCCTGTTCCGTGGTGGGGTAGGTGCGGTTGTCCAGCCGGTACATCTCCAGACTGGCGGCGATGGTGCGCAGATCGGCATTCGCCACCGCCACCCGCGCCTGATCGGGGCGACCAATGACATTGGGCACGATCAGCGCCGCCACGATGCCGATGATCACCAGCACGATCATCATCTCGATCAAGGTCACGCCCGCATCGGGTTTGCGTTTTGTGAGGCTTGGGCGGCGACGGGCAACGAGGCTGCGGCAAAGGCGGTACATCATTGACGTGCGTTCCTTGGTCAGGTGATCTATATTGTTACGGCGGGAAACTTTGAAAGTTTCATAACGTACCTTGAAGCATGGAAAATTCCACAACCATGGGTCTGATGCCAAGGATCATGCGCGGCGCGCTTTGGCGCAAGCCAATGCTACCTGACAATGACACAAATGTAGTGGTTGTGCCACCTTTGACCGCAATATCGGGTGGTGTTTGCTGGCTGCCGTCGGAGCAGGTTTTGCTGCTGGCCGTGACGCTGCCCCGCATGTCGGGCGCACAGCGCAAGGCCGCTGTCGCGTTTGCGGTGGAAGATCAGATCGCCCGCCCGCTGGATGAGGTGCATGTGGTGCTTGGCCCTGCCTTGCCGGATGGGCGTTGGCTGGTGGCCGTGGTCGCGCGCGATGTGCTGGCCAGCCGTCAGGCGGCGGCACCGGGGATGCGGATATTGCCCGAGGCCATGGCCCTGCCCGTGCCCGATGCGGGCCAATGGTCTGCCCGCGCGGTGCAGGATCGGGTGATCCTGCGCCTGCCCGATGGCACCGGCATGGCCGTGGCCGCTCCTATGCTGCCGGCTCTGCACGCGTTGGCTGGGGCCCCGGGAATTGTGCTTTACGGTGGCGATTTGCCGGATGGCATGACTGCCGTGGCCGAGGCCCCTTTGCCGCCGATCACGGGGGCGGCTGGTTTTGACCTGCGAAACTTTGGCACTGGGGCAGGCATTCTGACCCCGACCCTCCGCCGCGTGGGGATCGTGCTGCTGCTCGCGGCACTCGCTCATCTGGGGCTGGTGGTGGCCGAACGGGTGACGCTGACCCAGCAACTGGCTACCGCACAGGCAAATCTGCGCGCCGCCCTGACCACGGCAGGCCAGGCTGCGAATGTTGATCTGGACACGGGCGTGGCGCGGGTTCTGGCCGGTAGTCAGCCAGAAGCAAGTGCAGGCTTTCTACCCCTGATATCAGCAGTTTTCGCCGGAATAGAGCCGCTTTCTGGCCGCGTCTTCGTGCGCGATCTTCAATATGAAGCCGCAGGGTCCACCCTGACCCTGACGCTGGAGGCCCCAGACCTGACCACACTGCAAGAGGTAGAGGTCGCGCTTGCCGAAGCCCAACTGCAAGTCACCGCCGGGGCTGCAACCACCGCCGGGGGGCTGGCCGAACAGCAACTGATCTTGCGGGGGGCCACACCATGACTCCGCCCGCCATCTGGACAAATTTCCTCGCCGACCGCACCCCCCGCGAACGCGGCCTTCTGCTGGGGCTTGCGGTTGTAGCGGTGGTGGCGGGGGGCGTGATCGGCGTCTGGCAACCTATGCGCGCCCATAACGCGGCCCTTGCCGACAGCCTGCTGCGCGCCGAGCGCGCCGCCGTGCAGGTGGCAAACCTGCCCATACAGCCCGATCTTGCCCCGCCCGACGCCCGCCCCGCCCCGGTGATCATCACCGAGGCCGCCGAAGCCTTCGGCCTGCAAATCCGCCGTCTGCAACCGCAGGGCGGCACTGTGCAGGTGGCACTGGATGACGCCGCCTTTGACGCCGTTCTGCTGTGGGTTGAGGCGTTGGAGCGCGACCACGGCCTGCGGCTGGCCGATCTGACCCTGACCCGTCGCCCCACCCCTGGCACCGTTGCCACCACCCTGACGCTGGAGGCGGGCGATGGCCGTTGACACGCTGCCTTACGGTTTTGCCCGCCAGCATGGCGTGATCCTTGGCGCCGATGCCGATGGGCCCCTGTGCAGTCACCGCCCCGACGCCCCCCTGTCTGCGATTGCCGAGGTGCTGCGGGTTGCGGGCTTGTCGGTGCGGCTGGACCCGCTGACCCAGCAAGCGTTCGAGGCGCGGCTTGCACTCGCCTACCGCGACAACGCCGCCGATGCGTCGGCGGCGGCGGGCGCGGATGATGACCTTGGCCGCCTGGCCGACAATGCCGCCGTGGTGGACGATCTGCTGGACCAGTCCGAGGATGCCCCGGTGGTGCGGCTGATCAACGCCCTGCTGTCCGAGGCGATCAAGGAGAACGCGTCCGACATTCATATCGAAACGCTGGAACGCAGGCTGGTCGTGCGCTTTCGCATCGACGGTATCTTGCGCGCGATGGTGGAACCCAAACGCGCGCTGGCCCCCCTGCTGGTCAGCCGGATCAAGGTGATGGCGCGGCTGGACATCGCCGAAAAGCGCCTGCCGCAGGATGGCCGTGTAGTCTTGCGGGTGGGCGGGCATGAGGTGGATGTGCGGGTGTCTACCATCCCGTCACAATATGGCGAACGGGTGGTGATGCGCCTGCTGGACCGCAACGCCACACGGCTGGGGCTGGATCATCTGGGGATGAGCGCGCGGGATGCGGGCGTGTTCGCAAGGCTTCTGGCGCGGCCCGATGGGATGCTGCTGGTCACCGGGCCGACGGGGTCGGGCAAGACGACCATCGCTGTACGCGGCGCTCGACCATCTGAACGACCAGACCCGCAACATCATGACGGTGGAAGACCCGATCGAATATTCGGTCGATGGCATCGGCCAGATGCAGGTCAACCCGCGCACCGACCTGACCTTTGCGCGCGGCTTGCGCGCCGTGCTGCGGCAAGACCCGGATGTGATCATGGTGGGCGAAATCCGCGACCGGGAAACCGCGCAGGTGGCGGTGGAATCGGCGATGACCGGGCATTTCGTGCTGTCCACCCTGCACACCAACACCGCCATCGGGGCGGTGTCGCGGCTGATCGACATGGGGGTGGAACGGTTTTTGCTGGCCCCCATGCTGGTGGGGGTGGTGGCGCAGCGGCTGGTGCGGCGGCTGTGCCCCGACTGCAAACAGCGCGGGCACGGCGACGGCGGCAGAGGCCGCGCTGATTGACGGGCTGGCGGAAGGCGACAGCCTGTGCCGCGCGGTCGGCTGCCCCGCTTGTCAGGGCGTTGGCTATCGCGGGCGGTCGGGGATTTACGAGGTGGTGGCCATCACCCCGGCGATCGAGGCGATGATCCATCAGGGGGCCGCCGAGGCGGACCTGACCGCCGCCGCCCGCGCCGATGGGCCGGGGTTGGTGGCCGATGGGCTGCGGCAAATCCGGGCGGGATTCACCACGGTCGAAGACGTGGCCCGCGTGGCGCAGGAGGCATAAGGGATGGCCGCGTACCGCTATAAAGCCATGGACGGCGCGGGAAAAACCGAAACCGGCATGGTCGAGGCAACCAGCCCCGCCGCCGCCCGTCTGGCCCTGCGCGGCAAGGGGCTGCTGCCGATGGAGATTGCGGCCTCGGCGCAGGCGGCACCCACAGATAAGGCTCTGACACCGCCGAAAGGCATCAAGATCTCGGGCGCTGCACTCACCCTTGCCACCCGGCAGATGGCCACCCTGCTGCGGTCCGGCCTGCGGATTGAGGAGGCCTTGGCCACCATCGCCAGCGGCCAGCCCCCCAAGGTGGCGGGGGTGCTGCTGACCGTGCGCGCGGCAGTGCTGGAGGGGCGCAGTTTCGGCGCGGCCTTGGGTGCCTACCCCCTGATCTTCACCGATTTCTACCGCGCCTCCGTGCGGGCGGGCGAGGCGTCTGGGCGGCTTGGACCAAGTGATGACCCACCTCGCCGCCTTCGTCGAAAGCCGCGCGCGCAACCGGCAGACCGTGCAACTGGCGCTGCTGTACCCGGCCCTTCTGGGGGTGGTCAGTCTGGGGATCATCACCCTGCTGATGGTGTTTGTGGTGCCGGACATCGTAAAGGTCTTCCGTGACCGGGGTGCCGATCTGCCCCTGCTGACCCGCGCCCTGATCGGCATCTCTGCGGCGGTGCGGGTGGGCGGCGTCTATGTGCTGGCGGGGCTCGTCGTGGCGTCGCTGGCCTTCGCCCGCTGGTCCCGCAACCCGCGCAACCGCCTGCGCATCGACCGGATGCTGGCCAAGAACCGCCTGACCCGCCGCCTTGTGCAGCGCATGAACGCCGCCCAATTCGCGGGCACGCTCGCCACCCTGCTGCTATCCCGCGTGCCCTTGGCTGAGGCACTGGTGGCCGCAGCCGACGTGACCCCCAACCGATATCATCCGCGCAAGGGTGACAGAGGTGACGGAAAAGGTCCGCCAGGGCATGTCGCTGCACCGCGCGATGACCGAGGCACAGGCCTTCCCCCCGATGATGGTGGCCATGGTGGCGAGTGGTGAGGCCAGCGGCGATCTGGGCACCGCGCTGGACCATGCAGCGACCGAACAGCAACGTGATCTGGATGCCTGGGTGCGGGCGATGGTGGCCTTGGTGGAACCTGCTATTCTGCTGATCATGGGCGGGCTGGTGATGGCGATGGTGCTGGCTATCTTGCTGCCCATCATGTCACTGAATGGGCTGGCGGATGGCTGACGATACCTTGGAGGAGGAACTGCAATGACCGAGTCCATGACACGCCGGGGGCTGCTTATGGGCGCTGCGGCTTGTGGCGTTTTGTCAGGCTGTACGGCTGTTGGTCTAGGCGGGGCATCCACACCGGGGGCAGGCGGGCAGGCCACCGCATTGCTGCTGCCGCTGACCGGGTCGGCGGCGGGCGTCGGGCAGAATATGGCCCGCGCGGCCAGTCTGGTGACGCAGGGCAATGAAGCCTCCGCCCCCAAAGTCTATGACACGGGCGATACGGCGGATGGGGCCGCGACCGCAGCGAAGGCCGCGATTGCGGCGGGGGCGAAGATCCTGATGGGGCCGCTCAAGGCCGATCAGACCCCGGCGGTTCTGGCTGTGGCTGGCCGGGTGCCGGTGATCACCTTTTCCAACGATGACGGGCTTGGCCGCACAGGGTGCCTTCGTGATGGGCATTACCCCGGCGCAGTCGGTATCGACCATGTTCAGCTATGCCCGCGCGCAGGGGATTACCAAGGTCGCGGTGGTGGCCCGGCCCGGTGCCTTGGGCGATGCCACCGCCACCGCCGCCCGCCAGATTGGCGCGGCGGGGGGGATAGAGATTACCGCCGTTCTGCTGACCGAACCGGGCGGCAGTCTGGCGCTGAACGGCGCGCAGGCGGTGTTTCTGCCCGATGGCGGCAAGGCCCTCGCGGGGTTTGCGCGGGCTTTGAAAGACGTGCAACTGCTGGGGTCGGTGCAATGGGGCATCACAGACATCGAAAGCGACCGCAATCTGGCAGGCGCGTGGTTCGCCGCCCCGCCGCCCGATCTGTTCCTGCCCTTTGCCGACAGGTTTCGAGGCCGCGTTTGGCGAGGCTCCGGGTGTAGTCGCCGGCCTCGGCCATGACGCCGCGCTGATGGCCGTGGGCTTGGGCAATGGCAAGGGCGTCAGCCGCAAGGGCATTACCCGGGCGGCAGGGTTTACCGGCGTTCTGGGCGGGTTCCGGTTTCTGGCCAGCGGGCGCTGTCAGCGTGATCTTTCGGTGCTGACGCTGAACGGCGGCAATCTGTCCGTGCTGGCCGAGGTGACCGGGACGTGACCCGCCGCGCCCCAGACGCCGGGGTGACGCTGATCGAGATGATGGTCGCGCTCGCGATCTTTGCGCTGATCGGGACGGCGGGGTTTTCCATGCTGGATCAGGTGTTGCGGACGCAAAGCCGCACCGAAGGGCGGCTGGAGGCCTTGGGCGATCTGCAACGCGCGATGTATCTGGTGGGGCTGGATGCGTCGATGGCGCAGGGGCGCAGTCTGGTGGCGTCAGATGGCGGCGTGGGGTTTATGCGCAGTGGCGGGGTCGGGTTGCGTTATGCCCTGACGGGTGATGTGTTGCGCCGGGCCGTGACCGATGCGCAGGGCCGGGTGCTGGCGGACCAACCCCTGATCAAGGCGGTGCAGGCGGTGCAATGGCGCTATCTGAACGGGCAGGATTGGCTGGACGCATGGCCCCCGGCGGCCACGGTTCCCGGCTTTGGCCTGCCGCCCAACCCTCGGGCGCTGGAGCTTGTGGTGACGCTGGCGGGGGGCCAAGTGCGGCGCGTGTTCCCGCTGCCGGCGGATGTGCCATGAGAGGGCGGGACGACGGCGTGGTGCTGGTCAATGTGCTGGTGGTGCTGGCGCTGTCATCGGCGGTGCTGCTGGCGATGATCCGGGTTGGCGATATCGGCATCACCCGCAGCCAGACCTTTGCCGACGCTGCCCAAGGCCGCGCGCTGATTGCCGGGGGTGAGGCAAGTGCCATCACCGCCCTGCGCCGCGATATGGTCGATGCCCCGCAAACCGACCATATGGCCGAGGCTTGGGCCACGCGCCAATCAGGCCGAAACCCGGATTGACGCGGGCACCTTCGCGCTGACGATCACCGATGCGCAAGCCCGGTTCAACCTGAACAGCCTGCCCAACAGTGGCGAGGTCGGCCCGCAAATTCTGACGCGGATTGCGGAAGGTCTGGGCCTGCCCGAGGCTGTGCCCCCCCGTATTCTGGCGCGGATGGCACTGGCAAATCCCCTGCGGCGGATCGAAGATCTTGTGCCCGAGGCGGGCCTTGAAATGGCGGAGGTTGATGCCTTGCGCCCGTTGATCACCGCGTTGCCGCAGCGCACTGACATCAACATCAATACTGCCCCCGATGCGTTGGTGTCGGCGCTGACCGCCAATCCGGTGCAGGCTGCGGGGGTGCTGTCCTTGCGCAACAGGCGCGGGTTTCTGACACCTGCCGATCTGGCGGCGGCGGAGGTGGTGCTGTTGCCGGGGGTCGGGTTTACCTCGCAGTATTTCGAGGTGGTGGTGCGGGTGACGGTGGGTGCGGTATCGCAAAGCCAACGCAGTCTGCTGCACCGCAGGCAGGGGGCGAATGGTGCGCCCGACGTGGCCGTGATCGCGCGGCTGCCCTGAGCCAAAAAAGGGGCGACAGTTTTGCAACTGCCGCCCCAAGGCTTACTGGTTACAGTACGGGTAAAACTGGCTCACCACTTAAAATCAGCCTGCTGTCGCCCCAGCGATGGGGGTGTTCAGGTAGGGGAACTTGTTCTGGAACTCTGCTGCCTTGAGCGGGGCACCGTCTGTCAACGCGGCATTGCCGACCGGAGCCTGATCCGGGGTGCAGATGCCAAGGTTCACAAAGTCACTGTCAGTATCTTCCACAGCCCCTGCGACACCCAGTTCGGTTGCCAGCGGCAGCGGATAGCACAGCGCACCCATCACCACGCGCAGCGCGATATCGACCACGTCGTCGCCCGGACGACGCCCGTTCGGGAAGCCGCCCAGATCTTCGGCAACCAGACCAAAGGCATTCTGGCGGTTGCGCGGGGTGGCCGGGAAGGCGGTGTTCAGACGCATCATTTCCGACCCGGTGACAGTTGCCAACTGGTTCACGCCCGGAAAGCCGGTCAGGAAGGCAGTGACAAGGTCGTTGCGCGGAATGTTCGACGGCGCGATGTTGGAGGTGGCCCCAACCGCCCCGCGGAACAGCAGGTCGATCAGCGCGGGCAGGGTCGGGTTGGTCACATAGGCGGCCAAGGCACCGTCCTGCGTGGGTTCAGCCGCGTTGAACAGGTCTTTGTCCTTGAGGCCGATCACCACTTCGTTCACCAGCGGGTTCGACAGGCGCGAAACCTGCACGAATGGCCCGGTCTGGGTCGAGGTGGCGTTGTAGGACGGCCCGGCCGACCGCACCACGTTTTGCGGCAGGCTGGCAGTCGTCCAACCGCCGATCACGCCGTTGCCCGTACCGGTCAGGCACGAAATCGGCAGTTCCAGCGCGATAGAGGTGACGTTGGCCTTGCCGATCAGTTCGTCATTGGTGCGGCTTTGGGTGATGCCACCGGTAAAGGGTGTGGCAGTGTTGTACTGCGTCCAGACAGAGCTGGGCGCGCCCTGGATCGGCACAAGGTTCACAAGGTCAAAGATCTTGCCAAGGTTGACGGCAAAGCCTTCTGCGCGCTGACCGACAAAAACCTTGCCGGGGGTAGCACAGCCCGGAACGCGGATCGGCATGATATGGGCATCAGCATAAGCCGCGTAGTTCGGGATGGTCTTGTTGCCGATATTGTCGATCGGCTTGGTAAAGGTGACATTCGTGTTGTCACCCAACCGGTTTACCGGCTTTACCGAGCCGGTGCGACGGTCGCCGGTGATCACGTTGATCTTGTAGGTTTCGGTTTCGTTGATGCTGGGGCTGCCAACCGTTGTGCCGATGGCCCCGGCCTGACGCAGCGGGATGGCAACATCGGTGCCGCCCACGTTCAGCGCAATGCCGTTGCCAGCATTCGCAAGGGCGGTGGAAAAGTCGAATTGAAAGGTCAGATCTTCAATCGCATCGCCAGTGTTGTCGATGTGAATTTCATACACAGCATCATTGTCGAGCGTGAAGTAGTTCGGGCCGCCATAGGGGGACTGAATCGGAATGTAGTTGGCGATCAGTGTGACATAGTCGGCACGACCGGGTTCATAGCTGCGGAACATGTAAAAGTCGGTGGCATCGACGCGGGGCATGCCAGCAATCGCCGGGGCTTCGCGGTGGCTGGATGCCATGGCCATCGGTGCCGACAGGGCCATGATCCCGGCAAGGGCCGTTCCGATCTTGTAGCGAGTTTGTTTCTTCATCAAATCCTCCATTCTGCCGGTGCCAGAAACCGTGTTGTGACTGCGTCAATGCGCTGTATTCTTCGTCACAGCCGCCGGATTTGCCCTTGTGGACAGCCCGGCTGCTGGTCTGGCTTACTGGTCTTACGGGGGGGTAATTGCCGAAGTTTCACGCTGGCCGGAAAAGAAGCGTAAATGCCGGGATTTCGGGAACACGAAATGGTGAGCACGCGGTGACGGTGACATGACACTGCCTTTTCCTGACTATGCGGTGGCGATCTGGCTGGCGACGGGCGCTCTGACGACCGCCTTGCTGGCCATTGCGTGGATCGACCTGCGCAGTTTTCGCATACCCGATGCGATCAGCCTGCCGCTGATCGGCACCGGGCTGGCACTGGCCGCACTTGCGCCGGGCTGGGGGCATCATCTGATCGGGGCGGTGGTCGGGTTTGTGCTGCTGGCGGGCATCGGCGAGGTTTACTATCGTCGCACCGGGCGGGAAGGTCTGGGCCTTGGCGACGCGAAACTGTTCGCCGCGGCGGGTGCCTGGCTTGGCTGGCAAGCCTTGCCACAGGTGTTGCTGGTGGCGTCGATCACTGGGCTGATCTTTGTGCTTACACGGCAATGGATGGGTGCCAACGGCAAAACCGGGGGGGCCATCGCCTTTGGTCCATGGCTTTCACTGGGGTTCTGGGGGGCTTGGGTGGCACAGGTCTGGATGGCGCTGACCGGGCATTAGGCACTTTGGCCCCCGGGGCCGTGCGACTGCGGCAAAGGTTCATTGTAACGGCTTGCATAAATCGCGATCTCGCGTCTAACGTGGGGTATGTCCTGCCGGAGGTCTGATGCCCAACCCGAACCCGCGGCCCGAAGCGATCCGTATCGAAGGACTGCGCAAGTCCTTTGGCCCGCTTGAGGTTTTGAAGGGCGTATCGCTTTGCGCGCATGAAGGTGATGTGGTGGCGATCATCGGCGGGTCGGGGTCGGGCAAATCGACCATGCTGCGCTGCATCAACTTTCTCGAAACCCCGACATCCGGAAAAATCGTGATCGGCGGCGAGGAAATCGCCCTGCGCGCCGACGGTTCCGCCGCCAACCGCCGCCAGATCGAAGCTGCGCGTCAACGGTTGGGAATGGTGTTCCAAAGCTTCAATCTGTGGACGCACAAGACCATTCTGGAAAATCTGATCGAAGTGCCGGTGCATGTGCTCAAGGTGCCGAAGGCCGAGGCCACGGCCCGGGCCCGCAAGCTGCTGGAACGTGTGGGGCTGGCGGCCAAGGCCGACGCCTACCCCGCCTTTCTGTCGGGCGGCCAGCAACAGCGCGCCGCCATCGCCCGCGCCCTGTGCGTCGAACCCCGCGCCATGCTGTTCGACGAACCGACCAGCGCCCTCGACCCCGAACTGGTGGGCGAGGTTCTGGGCGTGATCCGCGATCTTGCCGCCGAAGGGCGCACCATGATCCTTGTGACGCATGAGATGAAATTCGCCCGCGAGGTCGCAAGCCACGTCATCTATCTGCACAACGGCGTGGTCGAAGAAGAGGGCCCGCCAGACCGCCTGTTTGGCGCGCCGCAATCTGAACGTCTGAAACAATTCCTGAAATCCGTCGCCTGAAGGCGGGTCAAAAATACCAACAAGAGGTCTGATATGAAAAAGCTGCTGATCACCGTTGCCGCCCTTGCCTTTGGCACCGCCGCCATGGCCGAGCCGATCAAGGTTGGGATTGCGTCCGAACCCTACCCGCCCTTTGCGGCCCCCGATGCGTCGGGCGCATTCACCGGCTGGGAAGTGGACCTGATCAACGCGGTCTGCGCCGCCGCCGCGATGGAATGCGTGATCACCCCGGTGGCTTGGGATGGTATCATCCCATCGCTGACCGGCGGGCAGATCGACGCCATCATGGCGTCGATGTCGATCACGGATGAGCGGATGAAAACCATCGACTTCTCCAACAAATACTACAACACCCCCACAGTGATCGTGGCTGGCAAAGACAGCGGCATCACCCCTGATGAGGCTGGCCTGACCGGCAAGATCATCGGCGTTCAGGTGGCGACCGTACACGAGGCCTATGTGCAAAAGCATTTCGCCGGGGTGGCCGGTGAGATCAAGATTTACCAGACACAGGACGAGGCCAATCAGGATCTGGTCGCAGGCCGCATTGATGCGACGCAGGCCGACAGCATCGCCTTGGGCGATTTCCTGAAATCCGAGGCTGGCACCGCCTGCTGCGCCAGCATGGGGGCTGTCGCCGACGACCCGGAAGTGTTGGGTCTGGGTGTGGGGGTTGGCCTGCGCAAAGGCGATGAAGAGTTGAAGGCCAAGTTCAACGCAGGCATCGCGGCGGTAATCGCAGACGGCACCTATGACAAGATCTCGGCCCCGTACTTCGCCACCTCGATCTACGGGAACTAAGCCTTTTGTCGGCGCTTGCCGGGGTCGCGTTCGCGGCCTCCTCGCTGGACCTGCTGGCCTATTCGCCCCCCGGTTGGGGGGCGAACCTGCTGCGCGGTCTGGTCAATTCGGTCCTGATCGCGCTTGGCGCGTTTGGCGTGGGGTTGGCGATTGGTACGGCAGGGGCATATGGCAAGCTCTACGGCAGTCCGGTGGTGAAAGACCTGCTGGCGATCTACACCACGCTGGTTCGCGCCGTGCCGGAACTGGTTTTGATCCTGATCCTGTATTTCGGCGTCACCGACGCGGTGAACCGCCTGCTGATTTCCTTCGGCCATGATGCCATCCAGATCAACGGCGTGATTGCGGGGATTCTGGTGCTGGGCGTGGTGCAGGGCGCCTATGCGACCGAGGTGTTGCGTGGGGCCATCCTCGCCGTGCCCGCAGGCCAGATCGAGGCGGCGCGTGCCATGGGGATGCCGCCGGGCATGCTCGCGCGGCGGATCACGCTGCCGTCGATGCTGTCTTTCGCGCTGCCGGGCCTTGCAAACCTGTGGCTGGTGGCGACCAAGGATACCGCCCTGCTTGGCGGTGGTAGGCTTTGCAGAGCTGACGCAGGAAACCCGGCAGGCGGCAGGCACCACCAAGGCCTATTTCACCTTCTTCATGGCGGCGGGGGTGCTGTATCTGCTGCTGTCGCTGACCTCGACTTTCGTGTTTTCGCGGATCGAAAAACGGGCAAGGCGCGGCTTGCGCAGCGCCAGCGGGGCAGGCCGATGATCGCCGGTATTCCCCTGCGCCGATGGGTGATGGCGGGCATCGGGGCTGCGATTGTGGTCTGGTGCGTGGTGGCGTTGCGTTGGGACTGGTTGCCGAAATACTTGCCGATGGCCGCCTTGGGCATCTGGCGCACCATCTGGATTTTGTGCGTCACAACCGTGTTGGGCATGGCCTTGGCGATCCCGTTGGGGTTGGCCCAGGCCGCTGGCCCTTGGTATCTGGCCACCCCGGCGCGGGTGTTCTGCACAATAATTCGCGGCACACCGCTGCTGCTGCAACTGTGGCTTTTGTACTTTGGCCTCGGGTCGCTGTTCCCGCAAATCCCGTGGATCAGGCAAAGCGACTTCTGGCCCTTGCTGCGTCAAGCATGGCCCTACGGCGTGCTGGCCCTGACCCTGTCCTTCGCGGCGTACGAGGGCGAGATCATGCGCGGTGCCTTCAAAGGCGTGCCGGGCGGGCAGTTAGAGGCCGCAAAGGCCATGGGCATGCCGCGCCTGACGATTCTGCGCCGCATCTGGTTGCCGCAGGCCATTCACCGCGCCTTGCCGACTTTGGGCGGTGAAACCGTGCTGCAACTGAAAGCGACACCTTTGGTCGCAACCATCACAGTGGTCGATATCTACGCCGTGTCCAGCCGGGTGCGGCAGGACACGCTGATCATCTATGAACCGCTGCTGCTGCTGGCGGTGGTCTATATGGTAATCACCGGGTTGATCGTGCTGGCGTTCAAGTGGCTGGAGAACCGGGTGCCCGCGCGGACGGCCTAAATCCTGACGATATGGTTATCCCACAGTGTAGCATGGCGAGCGAGCGGCTTTAGCCCGTCATCCTCGACCGCCCACAAGGCCCCCGCGCCGTCGCTGGCGATGAAACCGACCCCGGTGGCCGCCATCCCGCAGACATCCGCCCGCCGCCACGTCGCCAGATGCGCACCGCTGGCGGCAAAACGCATGACGATACCGCCTTTGGGCGAGGTGATGGCGATATCACCCGTCGCCGGGTCCACCGCGATCGACCCGGCATAGCCCAGCATTGCATAGGCATCAGCATCGGGGGTGGGGCATAGAACGGGCGGCTGGCCGGGCGTCCACAGGCCGAGCAGGGGCACCGGGTCGGCGGGGTCGCCTTCCCACTGCATCGCGAATGCCACGCCGGTTTCCGTCAGCGCCAGATGGCGGATCGAGTTTTGCAGCAAGTCGGGCAGATCGGCCTGCGCCAGCACTGTCCCATCATGGGACAGTTGCGTCAGGTTGGGGTGCATGCTGGCAATGTTCAGCTTGGTGCGGTCGGTGGGGTCGGTGACGATGCCCCCGTTGGCGACGATCAGGCTGCCATCACCCATCCGCTTCATATCATGCGGGCCGATGCCGCCGCTGGCCCATTCACCGATGCGGGTATAGTCGCTTGTGCGCCACAGGCCGATGCGACCTTCGGACGTTTCCGCCACCACCTCCGAGGTATAAAGCGTCTCTGCACCCGCAGAAAACGCTCCGTGGCCGTTGAACTGGCGACCATCGGGCGGAGTAATCCGGTGGGTGACGGTACCATCCACACAGTCGATCACCAGCCCGAAGGTGCCGGGGCGGCGGGCAAAGGCTACCGCAACAGGCTGCGTCGGATGTGCCGCCGCTGCATGGCCGCGCGCGGGCAGGGGGATGGAAAACAGACTGTCGCCCGTCGCCGACAACCCGTGCAGGGCGTAATCCTCGCCCAGTTTGCCCGCCGCCAGATGCGTGGGGCTGCCCGCGTCGGCCCACGTGGGCAAGGGCAGGCCAGACGCCAGCAATCCCGCCAGAAATCCGCGCCGGGTGGCCATCAGTCACCATCCTGCGAGTTGAAGCCCAACCCCACGCCCAAGGCGGGCGCGAGTTCTGCCACCACCGCATCGCGGGCGGCGCGCACCGACTGTTGCAGGATTTCGACCTTCAGCCAGCCTTGCGGATCGGCAACCCCCGCCAAAGCCGGATCATCCATCGCCGCGACCAGCTTGGCCGCGCGGTCGAAGGCCGCTTTTGTGGTGGGGATATCGGCGTCAAGTGCCAGTGCCATATTCCGCAGGGCGGCCACCGAAAGGCCGATGTTGCGCAGGCTGCGCGACGAGGCGCGGGCCTCGGCCCGTTCGGGGCGGGGTTTGTCAAAGCTGCCAAGCGGGCGGCCGATGCGGCCATCTGCCAGCCCTTCAATCCCGGTGGCAAGCTGGGTGAACAGCGCCTGTTTGCCTTCGGAATCCGTCAGATACACGGTGTTGCCGGGCTGCCCGGCAGTGGCCAACGTCTGGGCAAAGGCAGGCCAGTCATGGGCCACATCGGCGGCCATTTGTGCAAGGTTGGTCGCGGTGGCGCGGATCAGCGGACAGGGATCGGCAGGCGGGGCCTCGGCGGGATACAACAGCCGTTCCAACCCCATCAGACCCCGCGCCGCGACCGATTGCTGGGCGAAGGTTTCAGGCTCTAACGCCGCGGGATCGCCCATCAACAACCCGCGCTGCGCCTTGGCACCCAACCCCTTGGGATCGGGCCAGAACGCAATTGCCAAGGCGCGGCCATCCTGTTCGACCGGGCCAAGGTGGATATGCGCAACCGCCATCCATGCGTCGAATGCCGCGTTGAAGGCTGGTTGCAGCGTGGACATATCGCAGGTCTGCGTGGCGGTATCGGCAAGCGTCGCTGTTGCCGTCGCAAAGCCGGCATAGCCCTGCCCGATCTGCTCCAATGCGGCGGGCACGTCGGCATGGGCGGGGGTGGCAAGGATCAGCGTCAGGGCAAGGGCGCGCAGCATTCAAAGGCTCTCCAGAAACGCGATCAGGGCAGTGCGGTCGGGGGTGGGCAGGGCGATGGTGGCATCGCGGGCAGACTGTGCCTCGCCGCCATGCCACAGCACTGCCTCAAGGATCGAGCGGGCGCGGCCATCGTGCAGCAGCGCGGTCTGGCCTGACACCAGTTCTGTCAAGCCCAGCCCCCACAACGGCGGCGTGCGCCATTCGGTGCCCGTCGCCACGCCTTCTGGGCGATTGTCGGCCAGCCCTGCGCCCATGTCGTGCAGCAGCAGGTCGGTATAGGGCCAGATCAGTTGAAAGCTTTGCTCGGGTTGGTCTTTCAGCCGATTGGTGACGTATTTTGGCGTGTGACAGCCCGCACAGCCGATGTCATGAAACACCGCCTTGCCGCGCAATACCTGCTTATCAGCGATATCGCGGCGTTCCGGTACGCCCAGATTGCGGGCGTAGAAGGTGACCAGATCCAGCGTTTCGCCATCAGCCTCCAGCCCGTCGCGGATACCCGGTTCCTGCCCGTTGATCGCGGTACGGCACGCGGTTTGCGCAGTGGTACATTCGCCCCAAGGGTCGCGGTGCAGCGGGTTCGAAAGCCCCATGTCGCCCGCAAACGCCGCCGCCGATTGTTCGCGCACTGTGGCCGCCCCCGCCTTCAACCCGAACCGCCCCAGCATGGGGACGCCATGTTCGGCACTGATCACCACAGACGCGCGGCCCGAAATGCCATTGCCATCGGCATCGTCCGGGTCAGCATGGGCCAGAATATCGGCGGCGGGAATAGCCTCCAGCAACCCCAGCCCGATCATCTGGGGTGCCACGCGCGGCGACAGCATGATGCCGTCATGCAAGGGGCCATAGGCAAGGTCAGAGACTGAATAGCTGGGGTTCCGCAACGAAACGACTGTGCCGTCGGCCAGCGTGACCGGGGCATCCGTATAGGACACCTCCATCCGCCCTTCTGCCGCCTGACCGGGGCTGGCGAAGTCCTGCAACTGGCTGCCGTAAACCGGGTCTGGTTGCGTGGCGAGGTAATCCTTGATGGCGTCGGGCGTCGGCCCACCCGGAATCGACAGGCGCAGGAACATCGACACCCGGTTGTCATCGGCCCCTTCTGGCGGGTGGCCGCGGCCGTCCTTCAGGTGGCAATCCTGACAGCCGCGCGCGTTATACAGCGGCCCAAGCCCGTCCGACGCGAGGGTCGAGGCCGGGGAGGCGATCCAGGTCTTGCGGAACAGCGCGTTGCCCAGCTTGAAATCCAGCTCACGCTCAAACGGGGTGTTGGCGGAGGATTGCGAAAACGCATCCGGCGTCGTGCGGGCGCGCACGGTGGCACCGCCAGCGGATTTGCCCTCAAACGGCTCGGGTTTGGTGAAATCACTGGGCGCGCGCAGCACGGCGGCGATCTTGGCAGCTTCGGCTTTGGTGCGGGGAATGACCGGCAAATGCCGGTCATCAAGGTCCAGCGCAAAAGCAGGACCAGCCAGAACAACCGCAAGCAACAGGGGGCGCAACATGGGCATGTCCTTTCGCCCCCCGTGGTAGCCGACCTTTCCTGATTATTTCAATCAGAAAAGCGTGAAGCGCTTGCGGCGCTTAGCCTCACTCGCCCGCGTTGGCAGGCGACGCGTTCAGCAGGGCATACCCGGGCGCCCCCAAGGTTTCGTACAGATCAAGCTGGGTTTCCAGAAAGTCGATATGACCTTCTTCATCTGCCAAAATCTCATCGAACATCGCGCGGGTGACGTAATCGCCGACCTGATCGCAGTACTGGCGCGCTTCGATGTAAAGGGTCCGCGCGCCATGCTCGGCGGCAAGATCCGATTCCAGCGTTTCCTTCACGGTCTGGCCAATCCGCAGGCTGTCCAGCTTTTGCAGGTTCGGGTGGCCTTCCAGAAAGATGATCCGCGCGATGAACTTGTCGGCGTGGTGCATTTCCTCGATCGACTCGGCGCGAGATTTGGCGGCCAGTTTGCCCAGACCCCAGTCATCCTGCAGCCGGTAATGCAGCCAATACTGGCTGACGGCGGTCAATTCAGACCGCAGACCCGCGTTCAGATACTCGATGACTTTTGCGTCGCCCTTCATGGCCACACTCCCCTGCGTTGCGCGGGAAAGTCCCGCCTGCTTCGTGATGAGGTAAAGTTAGGGCGCAGCGGGCCTGCTGTCCATGGCCGCCGCAAAGTATTTTAGAACCATTCTAAAATTGACGGAATTACTCTACTTCAGGCGGTGGGCGCGCATCCGGGTCAGGGTGGGCAGTTTGGGCGGATCGGTGCGGCCCGGTACGCCAAAGCTGTCGCACAGGCGCATGGTATCCAGCAGCAGGGGCATACAGCCGCCGCAATCTGCGCGCTTGCCTAGGGCGTGGTAGACCTTGCCGGGGGTGATGATGGTGGCAGGGTCGGATGCGCGCATCCAATCCACCGCCGACCGGATCTGTTCGTCAGAAATGTTCTGGCAATGGCAGACGATCATTTCACTGAAACACCGCTTCGGGGTTATCCAGGCTGTCAGACCCTTCAAACGCAATCTTCGACAAGCCGAGCGCCGTTACCGCCCGGTCGATTGACGCGGTTTGCGTCACCAGCCCGGTGATGGCGGCGGTGATCAGCGCCTCGCCTTCGGCATTGCCTGCGGCCAGCATCTGGTCATAGGCAAACCCACCCTCAGCCGCCGTCTTGATGGCCCCAAGGGCTGCCACGGTGGTGTCGAGTTCACGCCTTCAACTGGGTGTCGATGCCCGCATCCGCAGCGGCCACCAGTTCAGACAGCGAGGGGCCAGTGACGACGGTGCCGTCAACCCGCGTGTAGCTGCCCAGATAGACGTTCCGCACCCCCAGACCATCGTAATAGTGGCTGTTGTGGGTGTTGTCGGAAAAGCAGTCATGCTCTTCCTCCGGGTCGTTCAGCATCAGGCCAAGCTTCATCCGCTCGCCCGCCTGCTCACCATAAGACAGGCTGCCCATGCCGGTCAGCATGGCCAGCAACCCAGCCTTCGGATCGGCAGTCACAGCGGCAGCACCAGCCCCGCCGGGTGCCCAGGCACTTGCCATATAGTCCAGATCAGACACCAACAAAGCGGTTGCCGCCCTCAGATACGCTGCACGGCGGTCGCAGTTGCCACCCGTACAGGCATCGCCTGCCGCAAAATCGGTGAAAGGCCGTGCCCCTGCGCCGGGGCCGGTCCCGTTCAGATCCTGCCCCCACAACAGAAACTCGATGGCGTGATAGCCTGATGCCACGTTGGATTCGATGCCATCCGCCTCTTGCAGTGTGTCGCTGATGAAGGCGGGGGTGATGGTGGTGGCGTCAATCTCGGTGCCCGACAGGGTAAACTTCGGCGTCGCAATGATGTTCAGCGTGGACAGCGGGTTTTCTTCAGACTTGCCATAGCTGGGGTCCACATAGTCGATCAGGCCTTCGTCCAGCGGCCAGGAATTCACCTTACCCTCCCAGTCATCAACGATGGCGTTACCAAACCGGAACACCTCGGACTGCTGGTAGGGCACGCGCGACGCCAGCCAAGCTGTACGCGCAGCGGTCAGCGTTTCATCTGACGGTGCCGCGATCAGGGCATCAACAGCCGTCTGCAAGGTCTTGGCTGTGGTCAGCGCGTCGCCATAAGTTGCGGCGGCAATCGCCACATAGGTGTCCACCACCTGTGCCGGCTCGGCGGCAAAGGCCTGACTCGTGCAAAGCGTGCCCGTGCAAAGCGTAGTCGTCATCAGGGCGGCGAAGATAGGGCGAGTCATGGGCAGTCCTTTGGTGGGAATTAGGCCATTGGGCAATGTTCGGGTCATTTTGTCAGGATCAGCTTTCCGGCCCGCGTGATGCGCAGCGAATAAACCTGCCCCATCAGCACGATCCGCGCCTGCACACCGCCTTCTGTCAGGTTCAGGGCATCGTGCAGGGGCGTGGTATCGACAGGGGCCATCGCGCTGGTCATCTCACCCTCGACCGGCGCGTCAGCAGAAAAGGGCGGATATCAGGGCACGTCATATACGGCCTCCTGCAAGCAATCTATCTTCCGACAAAGTTGACAAAA
Source organism: uncultured Alphaproteobacteria bacterium (assembly GCA_963772935.1). Classification (GTDB taxonomy): domain Bacteria; phylum Pseudomonadota; class Alphaproteobacteria; order Rhodobacterales; family Rhodobacteraceae; genus JANNNF01. The sequence goes on from CAVYZK010000007.1 coordinate 321,989, forward strand.
AAACTTGGAAAGGTAAAGCCCGATTCTTTTACTTGGGTATCGGGCCATGCAAAAACTGCCACAGCCGCGCGCGCTCAAGAGATTGCTCTTTGCCAAATACTCCCGCCGGAGGCATCCGTCCTCCATGCCCGGCGACCGACCAACAGGTTCAGCGCTCGCGCAGCGCCTCACGCGATTTGTACAGCGGCTTGGTCAGATAGGTCAGAATCGTCTTGCCGCCGGTTTCCAGCTCAACCTCGGCCAGCATGCCGGGGCGGATTTCAAGGTTCTGCTGGCGGTCGTTCAACTGGCTCAGATCCACCCGCAGAGTCACCAGATAATGCGGGTCGCCGTCCGCCGTCCGCGCGCGTTCGTCGATGAACGTGTCGGCGGAAATGAAGGTCACTTCGGCCTTGAGACTGCCATAGATGGTGTAATCATAGGCCGACAGCTTGATGGTGGCCTGCTGCCCCTGCCGAACGGCGGCGATGTCGCGGGGTTTGACCTTGGCCTCGATGAACAGTGCCTCATCCAGCGGGATCAGTTGCAGAATTTCCTCACCCGGCCGCACGACGCCGCCAATGGTGGTGACCGACAACTTGTTCACCACACCCCGCATCGGGGCCAGCAGGGTGGTGCGGGCCAGTTGGTCTTCGCTGATCTTCAGGTTCTGCCGCAGCGAGGTCAGTTCCTTCAGCGCCTCGGAATAATCCTTGGCGCGTTCCAGCTCCATCTGGGTGATCGTGTCGGACAGGCGGTTTTCGGCATCGCGGTGGGCCTTGCGGGCGCGGGTCACCTCGATCTGGGGGGCGACGTCCTGCTTCAGCATCCGCTCCATGATGTCCAACTCGCTGACCGCCTGATCCAGCACCGCCTGCGCGCCATCACGGCGGGCGGCAAAGTCGGACTGGCGGGCCTTCAGCAGGGTCGCCTCAGATGCCACGATATCCGGCACCCGGTCTGCCAGTTCGGCAGGCACCCGGAATTTTGACGCCCCCGTCATCTCGGCCTCAATCCGCAGGCGGCGAATGTCCAGTGCAGCGATCTGGTCGCGGTAATCATCCACCGCCGATTGGTACTGTGTCGATTGCAGCCGGGCGAGGGTCTGGCCCGGTTCGACGATATCGCCCTCGGCCACGGAAAGTTCCGCCAGAATCCCGCCTTCAAGGTTCTGGATGATCTGCGGTTTTGACGACGACACCACGGTGCCTTGGGCGCGCACAATCTCATCCACCCAAGCAAAGGACGCCCACAGGATGAACACCACCATGGTCGCGATGATCATCCAGATGGTGATGGATGGGCCGCGTGTGCGCGTGTCAAACCCGTGGTCGATGGTGGTCATTGCGCCCCGCCCCCTTGTGCTTTGGCAAGGTGGGCCAGCACGGCCTCTTTCGGCCCGTCCACCGCCAGCCTGCCGTTCTGCAAGATCAGCGTGCGGGTCGTCAGTTGCAAAATCGGCACCCGGTGGGTGGCGATAATCGCCGTGCGCCCCTCCAGCCAGCCTTTCAGGCGGCTGACCAGCGTGGCCTCCAGCGTCTGATCCAAAGCGGCGGTCGGTTCATCCAGCAGCACGACAGACGGGTTCTGCAACCACAGCCGCGCCCAGCCGATGCTCTGGCGCTGACCGACCGACAGCCCTTCGCCCAATTCCCGGATTTCCAGATCAAGCCCGCGCGGGTGGGTTTTGACGAACGGCCCAAGGCCTGCAAACTCCAGCGCCTCCAGCAGGCGGTCGTCGTTGCGTTCCAACTGGCTCAGGTTCAGGTTGTCGCGGATGGTGCCCGCGATCAGCCGCACTTCTTGCCCCAGATAGCCGATGCTGCGGCGCAAATCGCGCGGATGCACCTGCCCCATATCAACGCCGTCCAGCAGAACCCGGCCCTTGGTCGGCTCATAAAGCCCCGCCAAGCAGCCGCAATAGGGTCGATTTGCCCGACCCGTTGCTGCCCAGTACCGCCACATGCTGCCCCGCCGGAATGGCCATCGCGGCGATCTCCACCGTGGGCGACGATTGCGGGTCATAGCGGAATTCCACATGACGCAACTCAAACGCGCCCGCCACCTTGTCCCGCCGCAGATACTTGCGCCCGGCCTCTTCGGCCTGGCGGGCGTTGGCGATGCTGTCCAGCCCGGTCAGCGCCGATTTGACGTTGGACCAGCGCGCCATCGTCGCCGCCACCTGCGCCAAAGGCCCAAGGGTGCGGCCTGTCAGGATGCCGACCGCGATGATGGTGCCCACGGTAAAGTCGCCCTTGAACACCAGAAACGTGCCCACAACCACAGCGGCAATATAGGTCGCCTGCTGCACCCCTTGCGCCCATGTCGTCAGGATCGACGTCAGCTTGCGTTGATCTGATGCCTTGGATGCCGACAGCGCGTTCAGTTCTGCCCAGATGCGGTTGACTCGGTCTTCGCCGCGCTGCGTGGTGACGGTTTCATGCTCGAACACCGCCTCATACAGCAATCGGGACGACCGCATGCTGGCCCCTTGGGTGGCATGGGTCAGGGCGACCATCCGCTTTTGCATCAGGAACCCCGGCACCACCATCAGGATCCCCCCGAAGATCAGCACCCACACGAGGTTGCCTCCGATGGAGGCGACGAGGGCCAGAAACACCACCAGAAACGGCAGGTCGGCCAAGGTGCCGATGGTCGAGGCGGTAAAGAATTCGCGCACCGACCCGAATTCGCGCATCGACCCGAAAATCTCGGACGGTTTGCGTTCGCCCGGCCCCATCTTCATGCCCAACAGCCGCGACATCAGCCGCGCCTGCACCGCCAGTTCGATGCGTTTGCCGGTGTTGTCCATCAGGGCTGACCGCGCGAGTTTCAGGAACCCTTCCATCAGCACCGCCAGCAGCGCGCCCAAGGCCAGCACCCACAGCGTGGGTTCGGATTGGTACGGGATCACCCGGTCATAGATTTGCAGAGAGAACAGTGAGATCGCCACCGCCAGGATGTTGGAGAACAGCGACGACGCCGCCACCTCCATGAACGGGCGTTTATAGTGACGAAATTCGCCCCAGAACCAATGCGCGGGCTTGGTGCCGTCGATATGGCGAGATTCAAGATCGGCCATTGTGATGCGGGCGCGCAGCGTGCGTCCGGCATAGACCGGCATGAAGTCAGCCAGCGGCACATCAAGGCGCTGATCGTCGGCTGTCGGGTCATAGATCGTGGGGCCAGCATCCGTCAGCGCCAGCACCAGCACCATCTGGCGATTGGTCATTTCCACCAGCGCAGGCCAGACACCTTCTACCAGATCGGGCAGCGTATCGACCCGCACCGTCAGGCCCGTGGCCTTCAGCGCAGCGGCAACTTCGGTCAGGCTGACCGGGCCGGTGCCTGCCGCGATGTGGATATGGTCCAGCAGGTCGGCGGGCGACACATCTGCCCCCACCAACCCGGCATAGACGGATGCCAGTTGCGCGCGGTTGGTCGCGCGTTCGCTGTGGCGGGGGGCTTGCGGGCGCGACGCAGGCGCGGCGCGCGCGGCAATCGGGCCAGCGGCGGCGACGCGGGCCGCGTTCATGTCAAAGGCGATGACCCGGTCGTCAGTCACATCTGCGCCCCGCTGACCAGATCGCCGCGTTCCCGCGCCATATCCAGCTTTAGAGCCGCAATTTCATACTTCAGCGATGCTTGTTCGCGCTGCATCCGGGTATAGCTTTCAAACTGGCTGACCAGTTCCAGCAAGGTTTTGCGGCCAGCACGGTACTGTTCGGTAAACAGATCAAGGTTGCCTGCGGTTTGGCGCAGCACCTCGGCCCCATCCCTTTCCCGTGTGACCAGAGCCGCAATTTCACGATCCAGCGCCACCAGACGGCGGTTTGACGTTTCCGTTGCCTCGGCCACTTTGCGGGCAGCGACGTCTTCGGTCGCGGCCAGGGCCTTCAGCGTATCGCCGGTGCCAAAGCCCAATTCGGCCCCGCCAAGCGTCAAACCTGCATCCACATCGCCCGCACTGTCCAGCCCCGCTTGGGCGGCAAGACCGGGCAGATTGGCCGCACGCGCAACCCGTGCTTGCGCCACCATGCGCGCGCCATCGCCACGCGCCAGCAGCACCGAAAGCGGCTCTGAATTGGCGGAACTGGCCGCAACACCCGACAGCCCGCGAACCCCGTCCATGGGACGCGACGCCATCGCTGTCAGTTCGGCGCGGGCCGTGGTCAGGGTTTCGCGGTCTGACGACAGGGTCGCCTGCATTTCGGTGTATTTCTGCCGCAGCACCTGCTGTTCAGACCTGTCCGAAAGCCCACCCTCGACCCGCACGGACATGATGCGTTCATACTCGCCCATCCGCAGGATTGACGCTTCGGTCACGGCGATCAGTTCGATGGACCGCTGGCCCGAGATATAATGGCTGAGCCCCTGATAGACCCGTTCATTCAGGTCCGATGCCAGTGTGACGGCGGCCACTTCGACATCTGCCGCGGCATAGGCGCGTTCGGCCTTGTGACGGCCATTGTCGAACAGGGTTTGTTCCAGCACCAAATTGGCTGCCACCGCCCCAAGCGAGGTCAGGCTGACGTTCGGGCCAATCGTGGGCAGCCAATTCTTGGACTTGGCCTGTGCGGTTAACCGTGCCACCCGCAGTTCGGCCTGTGCCGCGCCCTTGCTGGCCTCCAGCACAGCGCCCGCGACCTGATCATAGGGCGAGCCTTGCACCAGCACTGACCCCCGGGCCTGAAGCCCGTCGATCAGCGGTGAGACAACTTGCCCCTTGCCGGTCAGATGTGGCTCTGACACGGCGGAAACAGCCGGATCAGAGGGGCCTTGCCCCTTGCCAAAGTTGAACATGGACACGAGCGGCAAATCCCTGCCCACGCATCCCGATACCAGCAACAGCGCCGCCAGCACCGGCCCGGATGTTGCACATCGCGGGCCGGCTGAGCGGATACGGATCAAGGGCATAGGCCCTCCTCCCCTTCCGGATCAGATCACAGGGTTGATGTCATCGTCCAGAAGCAGGGTCGCCCCGCTGCTGCCAAGGGTATAGATCGTGTAGGATTGCCCATCCGGCCCGGTGGTGTGCTGCCCGGTGTTCACCGCGCCCAAGGCCGTGACGTGATCATCGCCGTCCGACATGATGATCAGACGATCATCCGGCCCGGTCAGATCGCGCAACTGCGCCTCGGTGATGGTCAGGCTGGCCTGAGCCGCCTCACGCAGGTCGATGACGCCGATATCCAGCCCCTCCAGCCCGTCGCGGCCCAGATCAATGTTGATCGACCCAAAGCTGTTTTCGACGAACAGGGTCGAGGCATGGTTCTGCGCATCATCCTCGGCCCGGATCACCAGATAGCTGCCATCCGGCACAGCGCTGGTAAAGCGGTTCGTCGTGTCGTTGAACATCGGGTCATAGTTCTGGCTGGTGGTCAGTTCGTTCTGCACGCCTGCGGCGGTGATCTCGAACACGTCATAGGCCCCGTTGCCCGCCGTCACGATCGAGGTGATGCCACCTGTCACGTTTTCGGTCAGGTCTGTCACCAATGGCGCGTTCGGGGCCACGGTATCGACCTTGAAGCTTTCGGTGATTTCACGCTCGTTGCCGAAGCTGTCGGTGGCGTGGATGGTCGCGGTCACGGAGGCGCCGTTGCCGGTGGGCAGATCGTTTGCCGGGAAGGTGACGGACCACAGCCCGTTGGCCCCAACCGTAACCGTCTGATGCGCGCCGTTGGTCAGCGTGACAAGGATGGTCGAGTTCGGTTCAACTGTCCCGTTCAACGTCAGACCCTGCGCACGTTCCGCAGAGTTCAGGGTGTCGTCTGCCGTGATGTTGCCACCCGGGCGGGTCAGATCGTTGACGATGCGGTCCACAATCACCGTCTGGGTGATGGGGGACGACACGTTGCCATACCGGTCTGTCGCCACGGCGGTCATATCAACCGTGGTTTCGCCTGCCGGAATGGCGCTTGCCGGGATCGTGGTCGTCCAGGTGCCATCGGCCCCGGCGGTCACGGTCTGCGGTGCTGCGTTGCCGAAGGTCAGTTGCACGGTCGAGAAGGGTTCAACGGTGCCCGTCACGGTCACGCCAGTCAGTGCCTCGGCCCCGCTGATGCCATCGGTGCCCGACGACAGCGAGATGATCGAGAACGGGTTGACCTCGGTATCCACCTTGACCGCATGGGTGGCGGTTGCGGTGTTGCCTGCGGCGTCCGTTGCGGTGACGTTGATGGCGCTGTCATAGGTGCCCGCGCGGTAATCGGCGCTGGTGTAGCTTGCGGTCCAGTTGCCGCCTGCATCGGCGGTGACGACGCGGGTGACGCCCTCGAAGGTCACAGACACCGAGGCGTTCGCTTCTGCGTGGCCTGTGAAGGAAATGCCTGCGCTGCGTTCCGACCCGCTGGCCAGATCATCGCCGCCAAGCTGGCCTGCGTTCGACCGAGACAGAGGTGCCGGTGTCAACCTGAATGCTGCGGGTATCCGTTGCGGTGTTGCCTGCGGCGTCTGTTGCGGTGACGGTGGCCGTGGTGGTGGTCAGCGTGGTGGTGGCCGTGATGGACGCGGCTGGGAAGGTCACAGACCAGCTGCCATCAGCAGCGGTCGTGGCAGCCAGCGTGGTGCCGTTCCAGACGACACTGACGGTGGACCCTGCTTGCGAGGTGCCGGTCAGGGTCACGCCATCGGCGGCCTCTGCGGCGTTCACCACATTGTCGCCTTCCACCATCGAAGGCGCAAAGGCCACCGACGTGCTGGTATCGACGCGGAAGGTATGGCTGCCGGTGGCCGGGTTTCCGGCGGCATCGGTGGAGCTTGCGGTGATGGTGGCATCATACTCGCCCGCCGTCAGGCTGCCTGCGGCAAAGCTCACCGACCAGCGGCCATCAACGCCGACAGTCGCGGTTTGAGTGATGTTTTGCAGCGTCACCTGAATGGTCGCCCCAGTGGTGCCGGTGCCGGTCAACTGGAACCCTGCTGCCGCTTCAGACCCATTGACGGTGTTATCCGTCGTGACAGGGGCAAAGCCGATTGTGTTTGGTTCAGTGTCGATCTGGATGCTGCGGGTGGCGGTGGCGGTGTTGCCAGCGGCATCCGTCGCGGTCACGGTCGCGGTCGAAAGATAGGTACCTGCCGGAATGGTGGCGGCGCCAAAGCTGACAGTCCAGGTGCCATCGGCGGCCACGGTGGCGGGCAGGGTGGTGCCGTTCCACGCCACGCTGACGGTGGCCCCGGCCTGTGCCGTACCGGTCAGGGTCACGCCGTCGGCGGCCTCAACCGCGTTGACCACGTTGTCGCCTTCCACCATCGCAGGCGCAAAGGCCACCGATGTGCTGGTATCCACGAGGAAGGTATGCGACCCGCTGGTCGGGTTGCCTGCGGCGTCGGTCGAAGTTGCGGTGACAGTGGCGGAATATTCCCCGGCGGTCAGCGTGCCCGGCGCAAAGTTGATCGTCCAGGTGCCATCAGCCCCCACGGTGGTCTGGGTGGTGATGCCCTGCACGGTGACGCTGATCGCAGCGCCCGCCGTCGCGGTGCCGGTCAGTTGGAATCCGGCGATGCCTTCGGCACCGTTCACGGTGTTGTCGGCGGTCACTGCGTCAAAGCCGATTGCGTTCGGTTCGGTGTCGATCTGGATATCGCGGGTGGCGGTGGCGGTGTTGCCAGCCGCATCCGTTGCGGTGACTGTCGCGGTCGAGGCGTAGGTGCCAACCGGAATGGCCGAGGCCGGGAAGGTCACGGTCCAGCTTCCGTCGGAGGCCACGGTGGCGGCCAGCGTGGTGCCGTTCCATGCGACGTTGACGGTTGCACCGGCTTGCGCCGAACCTGTCAGCGTCACGCCATCCGCGACTTCAACCGCGTTGACGATGTTGTCGCCTTCAATGGCACCTGCCGAGAAGGAAACCGTGGTCGCGGTGTCAACATGGAAGGTGTGGGTGGACGTGGTGGAATTGCCAGCCGCATCAGTGGTGGTGGCGGTGATGGTCGCGTCATATTCACCCGCTGTCAGGGTGCCAGCCGCCCAAGTGACGGTAAAGCTGCCATCGGCCCCGGCCACAGCCGTTTGCGTCACGCCTTGCAGCGTGATCGACACGGTTGCCCCGGCCGACGATGTGCCAGTGATGGCAAATCCAGCGGTGTTTTCCGCGCCGTTCACCGTGTTGTCGGTGGTCACAGCGTTGAACGTGATCGGCGGCGGCACGGTATCAACCACCAGCGTGTCATTCAGAACCGTGGTGTTGCCCAGCGGGTCTGTTGCGGTGACAACCATCGGGATCTGGTATTCACCGGGCGGCACTTGAGTCGTCGGGAAGGTGACGGTCCATGTGCCGGTGGTGGTGATGGTGGTGGTCTGGGTGAAGGTGCCGACCTGAACGGTGATGGTCGCCCCCGGCTCGCCCTCGCCCGAAATGGTCACGCCATCGGCGTATTCGGCAAGGTTTTCAACGTCATTGGTGGATAGCGCCCCTTCGGTGATTTCCACCGCAGGCGGGGTCAGATCCAGTATGAATGTCGGGCCAACCAGCGGCGTGGTGGTGCCGTCAGGCTGCGTCACCACAGCAGTGGTCAGGTGCGTGCCATCGGCAGGCAGGTCGGTGTGCGGGAACACGACATGCCAGGTGCCGCCATCCGTAATGGTGGTGGTCTGGGTTTCGGTGCCGATTGTCACGACAACCACATCGCCGGGCTCGCCCGTGCCGGTCACGTCCAGATCCTGATCGGTGGTGTTGGTGGTCACAGTTTGCGTGGTGCCCGTGCCGTCGATGGTGGGGTCTGCACGAGTGTCGCCATCCCCACCGCCACCGCCAATGATCGTGCCAATCACGCCAACGCCAGCCAGCCCGGCCCCGATGCCACCCAGCCCCACAAGGCCCGGCAGGAACGCAGCCATGCCCGCAGGTTCATCGCTGGCAGCAACACCCGCCAAGGCAAGGTTGTCGCTTTCGCCAAAGCGCAGATCGTCGAGGGTAGAGAATTTGTCCCAGTTGTCCGTCGCGCCGTAGCTGGCAAACAGTGTGCCATCCCCAGCCTGGGCCAGATCAACCGCAATGATTTCGCCATTTTGCGACAGGTACAGAAGGTTCGGCTCGCCGCTTTCCGGGAAGTATCCGGCCAGAGTGATCTGGCGGCCATCGGCAAGCGTCATCACCAGGTCGTCGCCTTGCTGGACATAGCCCGCAACGCTTTCCCGCGCGAGGTTCAGCGAGATTTCCTCGCCCGCGCCCAGCTTGATGAAATTACCGCCGCCGTCGCCCGCAACCGCACCACGAACCACACCGCCCGCAGCATCGCGAACGACGAAATTAATCGCCTGTACCATATTACTACTCCGCCTCAGATCGCCGGATCTATGCCCGGCATTTTGTAGTGAGGACTGATCGCCCTCTATTGCCTGTATAAGTACCGAGGTTTTCTTGGAATTTCTAGTAGGACCATGGCTGAAAGTTGGGTTTAGCCAATTTTTCACCCCATTTCCGCCACTACTGCGACCTATTCGCCATAGTGGTTGCTTTGGTCACTAGCGATTAGTAGTGCCGATGCACTTCAACGCAATCTATGGCCGTTGCCGTCAAAGTGAAAAACCCGTGTTTGGTCAGGGGTTACATGAACAACCTCATCCACATGGTAGTCATGTTCGCCAAACAGCCGGATGGTCAGCAACCCATGCACATCCGACCGCACATAGACCAGCGTTTCGCCGCCCAGTTTTTCCACATGGCTGACGGTTCCGGCGATCAAACCTGCTTCGCGCGACAGGGTCAGATGTTCGGGCCGCACGCCTGCGGTATCGCTGGACATGCCCAGTTCGGCTGATTTCAGGAAGTTCATCATCGGGCTGCCGATGAAGCCCGCCACAAAGGTATTGGCGGGGTTGTTATACAACTCCATCGGCGCGCCGACCTGTTCCACCCGGCCCGCCCGCAGCACCACGATGCGGTCGGCCAGCGTCATCGCCTCGACCTGATCATGGGTGACGTAGATCATCGTGGCCTTCAGGTCGCGGTGCAGGCGGGCAATCTCGATCCGCGTCGCCACCCGCAGGGCGGCATCAAGGTTCGACAGCGGTTCGTCAAACAGGAACAGCTTGGGCGTGCGCACGATGGCGCGGCCAATCGCCACCCGCTGCCGCTGCCCGCCCGACAGTTCTGCCGGCCTGCGGTCCAGCAGCGGCCCAAGCGCCAGCATGTTGGCGGCGCGGTCGGTGGATTTGGTGATCTCGGGCTTCGAGACTCCGGCCTGCTTCAGGGCCAGCCCCATGTTGTCGCGCACGGTCAGATGCGGGTAAAGGGCGTAGGATTGGAACACCATCGCCAGTTCCCGCTTGGCCGGGGCCACGTCGTTGACGCGTTTGCCATCCAGCAGGATATCGCCCCCCGACGCATCCTCCAGCCCCGCGATGATCCGCAGCAGGGTGGATTTTCCGCATCCTGACGGGCCGACAAAGACGCAGAACTCGCCCTCGTTCACGGTCAGATCGACGCCCTTGATCACCTCGGTGGTGCCGAAGGATTTGGTGATGTTCTTCAGATCAAGCGCGCCCATGGTGGTCTCCGTTCTTCGTCGCCTTGCAGAATTGCCGCCTCCCCGCCCCCTTGTGGGGAGGGGATGGGGGAGGGGGGCCTGGTGCCAGCGTCGGACAGCCCCCCACCCCATCCCTCCCCACAAGGGGGAGGGGGCCGCCTTGGGCCGAGGGGCGGGATGGATTTGACAGGGCGATCATGGCTGCAACCGCACTGGCAGCCCCGACCGCACGCTTTCATCCGCAGCAAGACAGATGGCGAGCGATTGAACCGCGTCGTTCATATGGCGGGTCAGGTCCAGCCCCTCAAGGATCGCCTTTGCGACAAAGGCCTGCTCGCGTTCGCACAGTTCCTGATGCCCCGGTTCATCGGCCATCGACAGATCCTGCCGGGGCTGGCCCACCTTGTGCACCCGCAACATCGCGGTTTTGGTGTGGGTGTCCACATCGTCAGACCGCGCGTCATCCGGCATGCGGATCGACACGGCGCCATTCGGGCTGACCACATCTTTCACGAAAAACGCGGTGTCAGACATCATCGGGCCCCAGCCCGCCTCGTACCAGCCCAGACTGCCATCCTCGAACAGCACCTGAAAATGGCCGTAGTTATACATATCCGGCGCGATTTCGTTCGACAGCCGCAGCCCCATGCCCCGCACCTCGACCGGCTGGGCATCGGTGATCTGGCACATCACATCCACATAATGCACCCCGCAATCGACGATCGGCGGCGTGGTCTGCATCAGCGCCTTGTGCACCTCCCATGTCGGGCCGCTGACGATTGCTGGTTCAGGTTCAGGCGGAACACATAGGGCCCGCCCAAGGCCCGCGCCTCGGCGATCAGCCTGATCCAACTGGGGTGATGGCGCAGGATATAGCCCACCACCACCTTGCGCCCCAACCGCTGCGCACAGTCCGCCACCCGCCGCGCGTCGGCAACGGTGGTTGCCAGCGGCTTTTCGACAAACACATCGGCCCCAGCCTCCATCGCCGCCACGGCGTAATCGGCGTGGGTGTCGGAATAGGTCGAAACACAGACCAGATCGGGCTTCAACCGCGCCAAAGCCTCGTGGATAATCCGGCGGTGATCGCATAGCCCGCCAGTTCCGGGTCCAACGTCGGCTTGCGTGCGATTGACCAGCCCCACCAGATCAAACGCCGGATTGCGGTGATAGGCCAGCGCATGGCTGCGCCCCATGTTGCCCAGGCCCGCAACCAATACACGGATCATTTCACCGCTCCTGCTGTGATCCCGCGGATCAGTTGACGTGAGAAGATCAGATACATCACCAGCACCGGCACGATGGCGAGGCTCAGCGCCGCCAGCACGGCGTTCCAGTTGGTGACGAACTGCCCGATGAACACCTGTGACCCAAGGGTGATGGTCTTGGTCTCCTCGGCGGGCGCAAGGATCAGCGGGAACCACAGGTCGTTCCAGATCGGGATCATGGAAAACACCGCCACCGTCGCCATCGCAGGCCGGACCAACGGCAGGACCAGCGTGAAGAAGATCGCGTATTCCGACAGCCCATCAATGCGGCCCGCGTTTTTCAGATCATCCGACACGTTGCGCATGAACTCGCGACAGGATGAACACCGCCAGCGGCAAGCCCTGCGCGGTGTAGACCAGGATCAGCGCGGTCAGCGTGTTGACCAACCCGCTGGCCACCATCATCTGCAAGATCGCCACGGTGCCCAGCCGGATCGGAATCATGATCCCAAGCGCCAGATACAGGCCCATCAAGGTGCTGCCCTTGAACCGGTATTCCGACAGTGCAAACGCCGCCATCGCGCCAAACAGCAGCACGAAGAACAGGCTGGCGACGGTGACGATCATCGAATTGCCGGAAGTAGGCAAAGAAATCGCCCTGCTTCATCACCGTCTGATAGCCGATCAGATCGAAACTGCTCGGCCGTGGGCAACGCCAGAGGGTCCGCAAAAATCGCCTTGCGGGATTTGAAGCTGTTGACGACGATCACGAACACCGGGAACAGCGCGATCACGGTATAGGTGATCAGCACGGCATGGGCGGCGATGGTGCGCCCCAAGGACATACGCGCGGTTGCCATCAGAATTGATACCTTCTCAGCCGGGTCTGGATGCCGAACAGATAGATGCACACGCCAATCAGGATGATGCCGAACATCGCCCCCGCAATCGCCGACCCCATGTAGGGATCGCCCAGTTGCAACTGAAAGCCAAAGAAGGTGCGATACAGGAACGTGCCCAGAATATCGGTGCTGAAATCAGGCCCGGCCAGCGCGCCTTGCGCCACATAGATCAGGTCAAACGCGTTGAAGTTGCCCACGAAGGTCAGGATGGAAATGATGCCGATGCTGGGCAGGATCAGCGGCAGCTTGATCTTCCAGAACTGGCTCGCCCCCGTGACCCCGTCCATCTCGGCAGCCTCGATCACCTCATCCGGGATCGACAGCAAGGCCGCATAGATCAGCATCATCGGGATGCCGACAAACTGCCAGACAGAGATCAGCGCGAGGGTGGTCAGCGCATAGGCCTCTTTCCCCAGCCAAGGCGCGAACAGGCTTTTGAGGCCGATGAAATCCAGCATCCCCGGCGCAATCCCCCAGATCGGCGACAGGATCAGCTTCCACACAAAGCCCACGATCACGAAGGACAGGATGGTGGGAATGAAAATCGCGGTGCGGTACGCCGCCGCCATCCGCAGCTTGGGCGTAGACAGGATCGCCGCCAGCAAAATCCCAATCGGGTTCTGCACCAGCATATGCACCACGAAAAACCACGCGTTGTTGCCAAGCGCGTTCCAGAACGCATCCGCCCAACGGGGATCGCCAAACAGCGTCGCAAAGTTCGACAGGCCCACAAACACCCGCGCACCATCAACCTTGTTGAACAAGGACAGGTTCAGGGTGCCGAACAGCGGAATGATCATCATCGCGGTGTAGACCAGCACAGCGGGTGCCAGAAACACGGCAATATGCCACCTTACAGGCCTACCAGAAGCCATGTCATATCCCCTTTGAACGGTTGGTTTGTACGGGCTGATGCCCGGGTCTAGTCGCGGATCGTGGAACTGCTCAGCTTCATCACAATATCTTTGGCCTTGTACGGACCCTGCCATGGGCGGTTCGTGACGGTACAGCGCATCACGTTCGCCGCCGCTTCAGAGTCGTAGACGGGAAACACTGACAGTTGTGCCGGAACGGCTTTGCCGCGCACCCGGATAACGGTTGCCGAAAGCACTTTGTGACGGCGCGACAACGCGACTTTGGACCCTTTTCCCGGCCACATCGCCCCGCAAAACGCAATCTTGTCCCCTATCTTTTGCGGGATCATGGCCACTACGAGTTGCGAGCTTTTTTCAAGCGTAACGGTCAAGGTGTGAAAGCCGGGTGGCATGGGTATTTCCGGCGCGGCGGCCGCCCCGACGGAAGGCAAGGCCATACTGAACGCAACCATCAAACCCAACACATGTGCCTTAACCATCAAGCATAGCCTCCATATTTTCAAATCAGCGGTGCAGTCACTTCATCTCGGATCAGCAGCGCATGCAATGGCTCAGTTACGATCCAAGGGCCGGATCGGGTCCGGGGGCGTCCCCCGGACCCTTGGCAAGGTCACTTCGCCGGGGCGTACCAGCTTGCCAGACCCTCTTGCAGGCGAGCGGCTGCGGCCTCGGGCGTCTCGGTGCCCTTGATCACGTTGGCAGAGGCATTCCACGTCTCATTCTCAAGGTTCGGGGTGCCGCGCGACAGGATCTGATAGGTGGACCGGATGGTGGACTGGCACTTGCCGCGCCAGGACACGAACTCCTGCGCCAGCGGGTCGGCCATTTCCACCGGGGTGGAATTCAGGCTGAAGAAACCGGGCAGGGCGTTGGCATAAAGGGTGGCAAACTCGGGGCTGCCGATCCATTCCAGCAAGGCCTTGGTTTCTTCCGGGTGGGCGGTCTTGGCGTTCATCCCCATGGCGATGTCGGTGTGATCGCTGATATAGCAGGTGTCACCCGCAGCCTGCACCGGCGGGGCAAAGGCGCCCATCTTGAAGGTGGCTTGGGTGTTGAAGCCCGCAATTTCCCACGACCCGGCCGGATAGATCGCCGCGCGGCCAAGGGTGAACAGGTTCTGGCTGTCGGGATAGGTCTGTGCTTCAAACCCGTCGCCCAGATAATCTTTCCAGCGCGCCAGTTGCGTGAACGGTGCGACCCAATCGGCATCGGTCAGCTTCTGCTCGCCCTTGATCAGCGCCAGACGGCCTTCCTCGCCCTTCCAGTAGTTCGGGCCGATGTTGTTGTAGCCCATCGTGGCGGCTTCCCACTGGTCGTTGGTGCCCATGGCCATCGGAATGTAGGTGCCGTCGGCCTTGATCTTGTCCAGCGCGGCGAAGAATTCGTCATTCGTGGTCGGCACGGCAATGCCAAGGGCGTCAAACGCGTCCTTGTTATAGATGAACCCGTGGATCACCGATGCCATCGGCACGCAGAAGGTGGCCGCGCCATCATCGGTCTGCCACGCGGATTTTGCCACGGGCGAGAAGTTCGCCATCGACGCAAGGCCGGTCAGATCGGCCAGTTGCCCTGCGGTATACAGCGCAAGCGACGCATCAAACGGGCGGCAGGTGATCAGATCGCCCGCAGACCCGGCCTCCAGTTTGGAGTTCAGGACGGCGTTGTATTCGGCAGGGGCGGTCGGCGCGAACACCACCTTGATGCCGGGATGCCCGGCCTCGAACGCCGGAATCAGCGTGTCTTGCCAGATGGTCAGATCGTCGTTGCGCCAGGATTCGATGGTCAGCGTCACATCCTGCGCGGATGCAGCGCCTGCCAGCAAGGTGCTGGTCAGCAGCGCGATACGAAAGGTCTTGGTCATGGTCGTCTCCCGGTTGGCGGGCTTTTGCCCGGTTATTGGTCAGGCGGTCAGCAACGGGGCAAGATGCCCCCCGCTGGCCGCAAGAGCAGATCGGGCCGCATCGGGGGTATAGCCCTGAACGACCAGAATGGCAGACTTTACCGCACCATCGGTGGCGCGCAATGCGGCTTCTGCCGCCTGCAATGTCGCCCCTGTGACATCGGCCACAATGCGCGCGGCGCGAAGGGTCAGTTTGGCATTGTCGGCCACCACATTGACCATGCGCCCGTCATGCACATGGCCAAGGCGAATACCCATCAGCGTGGATATCAGGTTCAGCGCCACCTTCTGCGCCGTCGCCGCCCCCATGCGGGTGGACCCGGCCACAAGTTCCGGCCCGGTGTTCAGGCAGATCGCCACGTCGGCCAAGACCAGCAGGTCTGTGCCCGGTGCGTTGGCAATTCCAACCACCGTCACACCCGCAGCCTTCGCCGCCCGCGCCACAACCATGGTGTAGGGCGTGGACCCAGAGGCTGAGACCGCGATCATAACATCACCCGCTTGCAGCCCTGCCGCGTCGAAATCGGCCTGCGCCTGCACCGGGTCATCCTCAACCCCGCCGGTCAGATGGATCAGCGCCGCCGCCCCACCGGCAAACAAAATCGGCGTCTGCGCCGGGGGGATCCCGAAGGTGCCCGCCAGTTCCAGACAATCCGACAGCGCCATCACCCCCGACGACCCCGCCCCGGCATAGGCGAGCTTTCGCCCCGCCGCTATGGCCGCAGCCGCCAGACCCGCCGCCTGTTCCAGTTGCGGCAATGCCGGATGCAATGCAGACAGCGCGTTGGTCTGGGCGTTCAGCAGCACCGACAAAATCCCCACCCCATCGCGCAGATGCAGGCCCTGCGCGTCTGGATGCAGTGCTTCTGTCGGGCGGTCGGGCATCTGATTCCTCCTGATCCTCTAACAATGCCAAATTAATACCACCTGTAAAGCCTGCTGTTCTGCGCCGACGGTATGATCGACAAATCGCCACATAGCCGGGTGATGACAAGATACCACTTCCCAAAAGGTATTGTTTTGGTATCTTTGCGGCAGAGGGGATTCGGGATGCAACTTTACCTGGGCGTTGATGGGGGCGGCACAGGGTGCCGGGCGGCTGTGGCCGATGCCTCGGGGCGCATCCTCGGGCAGGGGGCGGCGGGTCCGGCCAACATCACGACCGATCTGGATACGGCGCGGGATAACATTCTGATGGCGGCAACGGCGGCGCTGCATCAGGCGGGTGTGGGCGATTTGCAGGATTTGTGGGCGGGGCTGGGCCTTGCGGGGGCCAATGTGGCGGGGCCGCTGGCGTTGACGCGGCTCGATTTGCCTTTCGCGCAGGTGCGGCTGGAAAGTGATGCGATTGCAGCCGTGAAAGGCGCGCTTGGCCGTGCCGACGGCATTGTGGCTGCCATCGGCACTGGGTCGGTCTTTGCACGTCAGACCGATGGCGTGATCCGTCAGATCGGCGGCTGGGGGGCCGTTCTGGGGGATGAGGGCAGTGGTGCCGTGCTGGGGCGTGCCCTGCTGGCGCGGGCCTTGATGGCGGTTGATGGCATGGCACCGATGACGCCACTGTTGCAGGGTGTGCTGGCAGGGCACGGCGGCGCGCCCGAGGTGGTGCAGTTTGCCCGCAACGCCCAAGCCGCCGATTTCGCCCTGCTGGCTCCGCGCATTGTGGGGTCGGATGATCCGGCGGCTCAGGCGGTCATGGCGCAAGGCGTGGCCGACGTGGCCCGCGCGGTGGATCATCTGCAGGGCAGCGCGCCGGTGCCAGTGGTGTTTATTGGCGGTCTGGGGCCTGCCTATGCGCAGGCCTTGGCCGGGCGCTGGCGGCTGGCCGATGCCTTGGGCACCTCCCTTGACGGCGCGCTATTGTTGGCGCGGGAGGGGCCGTAATGGACCTGATCTTTTCCGCCGCCGGGTTTGACGAGGCCGGGGCCGGGCCGCTGTACCTGCAACTGCAACGCCGCATTGCCGATGCGGTCACGGCGGGCCGTCTGGCCCCCGGTGACAGCCTGCCGGCCGAGCGCGATATGGCGGTGATGACTGGCCTGTCACGCGTGACCATCCGCAAGGCCGTACAGGCCTTGGT
This sequence comes from uncultured Alphaproteobacteria bacterium, assembly GCA_963772935.1. Taxonomy (GTDB): domain Bacteria; phylum Pseudomonadota; class Alphaproteobacteria; order Rhodobacterales; family Rhodobacteraceae; genus JANNNF01. The sequence goes on from CAVYZK010000007.1 coordinate 339,400, forward strand.
CGCGAGGGGGGCCTTGGTGCAAAAACGCGGGTCAGGCACCTTTGTGGCGCAGCGGGTGGAACGGTTGGAACAGGCCTTGTCGCTGCTGACCTCGTTCACCGAAGACATGGCCCGGCGTGGCAAGGTGGTGGAATCAGTCTGGCTGAGCCGCGCCCTGCACACCCCTGCGCCTGAGGAAGTGATGGCCCTTGGCCTTGGCACCGATGAACGGGTGGCGCGGCTGGAACGGGTGCGCCGGTCTGATGGCCTGCCGTTGGCGATTGAACGCGCGGCCCTGTCGAACACGGTTTTGCCGGACCCGATGGTCGTGGATACCTCGCTTTATGCGGTGCTCGAGGCACGGGGTTTACGCCCGGTGCGCGCCGTGCAGCGGATATCGGCGGCCAGTCTGGGGCCGCGCGACGCCGAATTGCTGGGGGTGGCGGCGGGGTCGGCCAGCCTGCGGATCGAACGGATCAGCTATCTTGCTTCGGGGCGTGTGGTGGAACTCACCCGGTCCCTGTATCGCGGCGATGCCTATGATTTCGCTGTGGAACTGAAACGTGCGCCCGAAGGCGAAAGGAATACCGAATGACCGAACTGGCCAACATCCCTTCCCACATGGCCCGCGAAGTGGCTGAAATTCCCCAAGCCACGCAGCGGTTTCTGACCGGGTCTGCCGATGTCACGGCCACCGCTGCTGCCGCCTTGCGGGCCGCCAACCCTGCGGTGATCGTCACCGTGGCGCGCGGGTCGTCCGACCATGCGGCCACCTATTTCAAATACGCGACGGAACTGGTGGCAGGGGTGCCGGTGGCGTCACTCGGCCCGTCTGTCGCGTCGATTTACGGGCGGGCGTTGCGGTTGAAGGGGGCGGCCTGCGTCGGCATTTCGCAATCGGGCAAAAGCCCCGATATCGTGGAAATGCTGCGATCGGCGGGCCGGGATGGGGCGTTGACGGTTGCGATCACCAATGTGGCGGGCAGCCCGATGGGCGCGGCATCCACCCATTGCCTGCCGTTGCAGGCGGGGGTGGAACAGTCGGTGGCGGCAACGAAAACCTTTGTCTCCTCGGTTGTGGCAGGGCTGGCGCTGCTGGCCGAATGGCAGGATGACGCAGACCTGCGCGCCGCCGTGGCGGGCCTGCCGGATGCCTTTGCGCAGGCGCTGACGCTGGATTGGTCGCCGCTTGCCGCGCGTTTGTCGCGGGCGCAGTCGCTGTATGTGCTGGGCCGTGGCCCGGCGATTGCCATCGCGAATGAGGCCGCGCTGAAGTTCAAGGAAACCTGCGGCCTGCACGCCGAAAGCTTTTCGGCGGCTGAGGTTCTGCACGGCCCGTCCGCCATCGTGCAGGCGCAGTTTCCGGTGCTGGCGCTTGGGGTCAAGGACGCCGCCTTGCCGCATGTGGCGGCGACCGTGACGCGACTGGTGGCGCAGGGGGCGGATGTGTTCCTGACGGGGGCCGAGGTGCATGGCGCCACGACGTTGCCGTCCGTGCCGGGCCTGCATCCGATGGTGGCCCCCTTGGTTCTGGCGGTCAGCTTTTACCGGTTCATCGAAGGTCTGGCGCGGCGGCGCGGCTTTGACCCGGACGTGCCGCCCTATCTACGCAAAGTGACAGAGACTGTGTGATGGCAACACTTTTCCAAGGCGCGACTGTTTTTGACGGCACCCGCCTGCTGCCGGGGGCGTCCGTGCTGGTCGCAGACGGCAAGGTTGTGGCCGATGGTCCGGTGGATCAGGTGGTTGATCTGGGCGGCGGCATCCTTGCCCCCGGTCTGCTGGATCTGCAGGTCAATGGCGGCGGCGGGCGGATGGTGGATGGCACCACCGATGTGGATTTTCTGGCATCTATGTGCGCCGTTCATGTGGGCCTTGGCGCGACGGGCATTTTGCCGACGCTGATCACCGATACCCCCCAGGCCACCGCAGCGGTGATTGCCGCCGGGGTGCAGGCCGTGCGCGAGAAGGTGCCGGGGTTTCTGGGCCTGCATCTGGAAGGCCCGCATCTGGACCCCGTGCGCAAAGGCGCGCATGACCCCGCGCTGATCCGGCCGATGGACGACGCTGACCTTGCATTGTTGCTGGCCGCAGCGGCGGAATTGCCGTCGCTGATGGTGACGGTTGCGCCAGAATCGGTGCGGCTGGACCAGATTACCCGCCTGCGAAGCGCGGGTGTTGTCGTCAGTCTGGGGCACAGCAACGCCAGCTTTGCCTCCGCCACAGCGGCCTTGGCCGCAGGGGCGACCTGCCTGACCCATCTGTTCAACGCGATGAGCCAGCTTGGCAACCGTGAACCCGGGCTGGTCGGCGCGGCCCTGACCAGCGGCACCTATGCGGGGCTGATCGCGGATGGCATCCATGTTGATCCGGTGGCGATGCGCGTGGCGATGGCGGCCAGCCCGGACCGGCTGTTTCTGGTGTCAGACTGCATGGCCTTCGCGGGCAGCGATGCGACCGAATTCAGCCTGGGTGGGCGGCGCATCCTGCGGCGCGACGGAAGGTTGACGTTAGAGGATGGCACCCTCGCCGGGGCCGATCTGACCCTGCCACAGGCAATTGCGCTGATGATCCGCGATGTCGGCACCGCGCCCGAGGTGGCCTTGGCCATGGCAACCTCGCGCCCTGCTGCCTGTCTGGGCCGGGGGGGGGAGTTGGGCCATCTGTTGCCGGGTCGGATCGCCGATATGGTGCATTTCGGGCCGGACTGGGCCTTGCGCGGGGTCTGGCAGGCGGGCGTGCAGAAGATTTGACCCCTAACATGGCGCTTTTGAACATGATCTGTTCGCCATTCCGTATTGAAGCCACCCCACATCCCCGGTACAAAAAACTGTTCTCAGGGCGGGGTGAGATTCCCCACCGGCGGTCATAGCCCGCGAGCGCCTTTGGCAACAAAGGGTCAGCAGATCCGGTGAAACTCCGGGGCCGACGGTATAGTCCGGATGAAAGAGAATGGCTGTTCGTGGCCCCGCAACGGGTCGCGGTTGGCTGCTCGTGCTCTGGGGCCTGACGAAACGCAAACGTAAGGTTCCAAAATGTCTAAACCAACCTCCAAACCTGCCCGCATCGCCTTTATCAAGGCGCGCTGGCACCATGATATCGTTGACCGCGCCCATGAAGGTTTCATGGCCGAGGCCGCAACCCTGCTGCCCGGTGCGGTGATTGACGCCTTTGACGTGCCCGGCGCGTTCGAGATGCCGTTTCTGGCGAAAAAGCTGGCCAAGACCGGTAATTACGACGCCGTGGTCGCTGCGGCCTTTGTGGTCGATGGCGGGATTTACCGGCATGATTTCGTTGCCGGGGCCGTGGTCACCGGCCTGATGAACGTGCAGCTTGAAACCGAAGTGCCGGTGTTTTCTGTGTCGTTGACCCCGCACAACTATCAGGAAACCGACCTGCTGACCGGCTTCTACCGTGCCCATTTCGTCAAGAAAGGGGCCGAGGCTGCCAATGCCGTGGCGCAAGTTCTGGCGCTGGAGGCACAGCTTGCCGCCCCCTTGCGCAAATCGGCCTGATCAGCCAGCGGCCAGCCTGATGCGGTGCTTTTGTTCCAGCACTGTCAGGGTGGCCGCGATTTCCTGCTCAACAATGTCAGCGGTCCAGCCCAACCGCTGGGCCGCAACACCGGCAATCGCCCGCAGGTCCGCCATGCTCAACCCCCCGGTGATCGCCAGAGTGGTGCGGCGCATCACGATGTCGGCCAGATGTTTGGGCTGCTCCTGCGTGATGATCCAGTCAATCTCCGCCACTGAATAGGTCTGCGCATCGGGCAGGCGGGCATCATCGCCGGGATGCGCCAGCACCTGTGCCGCCGTGGTGCCATAGCGGGCCAGCATCTGTTCCACCCTGTCAGTCGTGGCCCCGGTCGCCTGCGCCGTGGCGATGATCCATTCGGCCCGTGCGGCCAGATTGGTCGGATACCCCCGCCCACCACCGATTGCCAAACCTTGGGTGCTGATGCGGCGGGTGCGGTTCAGTCGGGCCAGCACGGTATCTGCCACCTCCTCGGCAAAGCCGCGAAAGGTGGTCCATTTGCCGCCCACCAGTGCGATGATGGGAAAGGGGCGGTCTGGCGTGGCGTCGATCACCGGGGCCGAATGGTCGCGGCTGATCAACCCCGCCGCCGTGCCATCCGACGCGGGCAGAGGCCGGATGCCGGCATAGGCATAGACGATCTGGGCTTGGTCGAACGCCAGCCCCGGCAGCAACCCACGCAGGGCGTGCAGGAAATAGTCGATCTCGGCACCGGTCACGGTCAGATCATCGGGGGTGTCAGACCGTATATCGGTGGACCCGACCAAGGCCCGGCCCAGATAATCGAACACAAGGCAGATGCGGCCATCATCGGCCTCGAAGTAGATCATCTGGCCGTTCAGCGCGGCAATCAGTTCCGGGTGGTCCAGCAGGATGTGCGAGCCTTTGGTGCCGCCGATCATCTTGGTCTGCGCGCCCAGACTGCTGTTCACATGGTCGATCCACGGGCCAGCGGCATTGATCACGATGCGGGGGCGAAAGGCGTGGTCGCCAAAGTGCAGCACATCATGGTCGCGCGCGGTCAGGGTGGTGTGGTTCAGCGCCAGCGATGCGGGGCTGGCGGCTATACCATCGGCCAGCAATTCCCACACCAGCCGTTCGGGGTGGGTGATTTTGGCATCATAATAGGTGCCTGCTGCCACGATTTTCGGCGTCATCGGCGGGATGGCGGTCAGCGCCTTCTTGCGTGACAGCAGCTTGTGGCGGGGCATCACGCGGTGGCGCGCGCCGTAGAAATCATACAAGGCAAGGCCGATCTTGATCAGCACCGCCCCCCGGGCGCGCGGGGCCGTTGTGCTGCCAAACAGGGTGCGCAGGGCGGCCCCGATGCCGGTGAACCATGAGAATATCGGGATCACGGTCGCCAGCGGCGTCACCAGATGCGGGGCGTTGCGCAGCAGCAGGTTCCGTTCCAGCGTCGATTGCGCGACGAGGCCGAACTCGCCGGTTTCCAGATACTTCAAACCGCCATGGATCAGGCGGGAAGGGGCCGCACTGGTGCCAGACCCGAAATCGCCCTTGTCCACGATCACGCAAGCCAGCCCCTGTTCACACAGATCGCGGAACAGCCCGGCCCCGTTTATCCCTGCGCCGATGATCAGCACGTCAATATCGCGGGTCATGTCAGCGCCTCGATCCGGGGCCACAGCGGGGCCATGGCGGCGGCAATGTCGCGGAACAGGTCATAGCGCGTTTGCATCGCGGCGCTGTTGGTGGGGATGTACCGGGTTTCCAGCGCCGCAAGATCGCGGGGATCGGCAAAGGGCGAGGCATAAATGCCCACTCCCGCCCCGGCACATAACGCAGCGCCCCACGCTGCGGCCTCGTCTGTATCCGTCACGGTAACGGGCATCCCCAGCACATCGGCGAACAGTTGCGCGAAGGTCGGGTTGCGCGAAATACCCCCCGTCAACCGCGCTTCGCGAACGGCAAAGCCATCCCGCAGGGCATCGACATGGACGCGGTGGTTGAAGGCAATGCCCTCCAGCACGGCGCGCAGCAGATCGCCCCGGTCATGCCAACCGCGCAGGCCGGTAAAGCTGGCGCTGGCCTGCGGGCCATGGGGCGAGCCGAACAGATAGGGGTGGAACATCGCGGTGGAGGGGCGGTTCAGCGCGGCCTCAATCTCGGGGGCCAGCAGGGTGTGGATGGACCCGCCCGTGGTCTGGGCGCGTTCCACCGCGCAAAGCGTATCCAGAAACCAGTCGTAATTCGCGGCAGAGGCGGGGGAAATTGCCATGTTGTGCCATTGCCCCGGCCGCACCGCATTGCGGCAAAACCAGCGGGGGTCGGCCTGCGGGTGATCTGACACCACCTCGTTGATCGAATAGGTGCCCGCCACAATCGCCACGGTGCCCGGCACATGGCCGCCGATGCCAAGCGAGGATGCCGTCACATCATGCAGGCCCGCCACCACCGGGGTGCCCGGGGCCAGCCCGGTCAGCGCGGCAGCCTGCGGGGTCACATGCCCCACAATCGCCGAAGGGTCCGACACGGGGGGCAGCGCATGGCCAAGGTCCAGACCCGAACAGCGCCAGCGCGGCGGGGTCGTAGCTTTGGGTGGTGACGTTGGTAAACGACGTGCTGGCCTCGGTCCGATCCGTGCCCACAACGCCGGTCAGGCAAAACCGCAGCCAATCCTTGCAGGCGAGGATATGGGCGATGCGTCTGTACCGATCTGGTTCATGGCGTTTCACCCATGCCAGCAAGGCGGATGGGGCCGACGCATGCGGCATCTGCCCGGTCAAATCCAACGCCGCCTGCGCCGTGCCATCCTGCGTCCAGCCATCCACCACCCCCCCGGCGCGACTGTCCAGCGACAGGATGCCGGGCCCAAGCGGTTGGCAATCCACATCCAGCAGATACAGCCCGTCGCCATGGGCGGTGGCGGCGACGGCCAGAATGTCACTCGCAGGCCGGCCCGACAAAACCACCGCCTCGGCCACAGCCGCCGCCGTGGCAGCCCATAACCCGGCCATGTCGCGCTCCACATGGTGCGGGTGCGGCATCAGTTGCGGCACGCGCCTTCGGGCGACAGCCAGTACCGCGCCGGACACGTCGAAAATCACCGCCTTGGTGACGGTCAATCCGTTGTCGATGCCCAGAAGGCTGGGCATTTACCCGTTGCCCGGCAAAACAGGGGCGACCACCACGTTGATGCCCCGCTGGCGCATCCTGTCCACCTGCGCCGGAGGCGTTGCGTCATCGACGATCACCACATCGAAATCCTCCAGCGGGCACAGGGCGTGCAGGGCGCGGCGGTCGAACTTGGTGTGATCGGCCAGCAATATCCGCATCGCTGCACTGTCAAACATCGCGCGCTTGGTTTCCACCATGTCGGGCGATTGGTGAAACACCATGCCATCGGTGATCGCCGACATCGACATGAACACCCGGTCGGCCCGCAACCGCTTGATTTCCGAGGTGGTCACATGCCCCATGAACGCGTTGCACCAGTTGTAGAACTGCCCGCCCAACCCCAGCAGGGTCAGATCGCGCACATCGTTCAGCGCGTTCATCAGGGTCAGGGAATTGGTGATCGCGGTCAGTGGCACACGGGCGGGCAGATGGGTGGTCATCTGAAATACGGTAGTGGAATCGTCAAAGAAGATCGCTTGCCCCGGTTCGACAAACTGCATCGCCGCTGCGGCAATCGCCATCTTTTCGGCGGATTGGCGGGTGGCGCGATAGACGTCGCTCGATTCAATCAGACTGGTCGGGGCGGCAGATACCACGCCACGGGTTTTGCGCAACAACCCGCGCGCAATCAATTCGTCCAGATCGCGGTGCGCTGTCATCAGGCTGATGCCGAAACGGTCAGTCAGATCCTCGATCCGCATGACGCCTTCGGCCATCACGGCCTCGGCCATCAACTGCCTGCGCACCAGTTGGCGGGCGGCGCGGCTGTCGCCGGGCATCTTTTCCGACACCAGCATTTGCAGACTGCTTTCAACCGTCACGAGGCATCCGTCCCTGTAAATCCTTTGAACGCACATATCGTCTTTTCGGCGAAAGGCAAAATTTGTGGGGGGCGCCAATGTGGCACCCCCCGGAAGCATTATTCCGACAAGGTGAACGGTGCGGTGTATTTGTCCACGTTGTCTTTGGTGATCAGCAGGCAGTCAAACAACTGCTTTTCCGCATCGGCACCGGTGGCCCCGGTCTTGATGAACGAGTCCGCCTGTTCAACAGCCGCTTTGGAGAACACGGCGACAGGCTGCAACACGGTGTACTGCATCTCGCCTGCCTTGATCGCCGCAACCGCATCCGGCGAGCCGTCAAAGCCGCCGACCTTGACGCCTTCCAGCTTGCCCGCCTCTTTCAACGCGGCAATCGCGCCCAAGGCCATTTCGTCGTTGCCGGAAATCACACCGATGATGTCGGGGTTGGCTTGCAGCATCGACTGCATCTTGTCATGGCCCTTGGTGCGGTCCCAATCGGCCACTTCCTTGGCGGCTTTCACCAGATCGGGGTACTGGGTCAGCACGGTTTCATAGCCATTCGACCGGGTGGCGGCGTTGTTGTCTGCCGGGTTGCCGAACAATTCGGCATAGCTGCCGGTTTCGCCCACGGACGCCACCCACTGCTCTGCACCCAAAGCTGCCCCTTGGGCGTTGTTCGACACAAGCTGTGCCTTGGCCAGACCTTCCTTGTTGATTTCGGCGTTCACCAGAAACACCGGGATGCCCGCATCGACAGCCTTTTGGACAGCACCGACGGACCCGTCCGCATTGGCGGGGTCAAGGATGATGGCGACCGATTTGTTGGTGATGGCGGTATCGATCATCGTCGATTCCGCGTTGGTGTCACCCTTGTGCGCGTTGACCGACGCGGTGTAGCCCAGCCCTTCGGCAGTGGCCTTGGCGACTTCGCCTTCGGTGAACCAATAGGGGTTCGCGGGGTCGTTCACGATGATGGTGATCAGGCCTTCGGCCCAGGCCGCGCTGACCATCAGCGGGGCAATGGCAACAGCGGCAAGCAGCATACGCTTTGCTTTGGTGATCATTGGTCTCTCTCCCTTTAGGTTGGTTGTAGGCTTTTTGCCGGGATCCGGCGTTTCTTTCCGGCAGCGTGCTGCGGAGAAGGTCTTGAATGGGTTATCCTTTGCGGGCACCGCCGCCTGACTGGATGGAGTTCATCAGCACGGCCAGCACGATCACGGCCCCGGTAAACACGGTCTGCCAGTAAGACGACACGCCGATGATCACCAAGCCGTCCGACAGAAAGCCGATGACAAACGCCCCCAGCATGGTGCCGCGCACCGTGCCGCGCCCGCCGGTCAGCGCCGCCCCGCCGATCACCACGGCGGCAATCGCGGTCAGCTCATACGTCGTGCCGGCGGTCGGGCCGGCCGAGGTAAGCTGCGATGACAGCACCAGCCCCGCAATCGCGGCCAAAGCCCCCGACAGCATGTAAACCGTGATCTGCACCCGGTTGACCGGCACGCCCGACAGATCCGCCGCCCGCGCATTGCCGCCCGACGCGTAGAGCCAGCGCCCAAAGGCCGACCGGTTCAGCATCAGCCCGAACCCAAGCGCCAGCACGGCCAGCACGATCACCGAAATCGGCACCCCGAACAGGCGGTTGAAGCCCAGCCAGTTGAAGCCGGTGTTGCCCAGTTCGGCCCGCCCCGACAGGTTGTTGTAGGTCAACCCGTTGGTCATCAGCAGCGCCACACCGCGCGCCACATACAACACGCCAAGCGTGGCCACGAAGGCGGGCACCTTGAACCACGCGACCAGCACGCCGTTCACCGCGCCCACCAGCTGCCCCAAAGGCGCAGGTCAGCACCACCACGCCCCAGACCGGCGGATACAGGATCACCCCAAGGGCGGTCAGTTCCACCCCCTGCATCATGTAACCCGCCATCACGCCTGACAGCGCAAGGATGGACCCCACCGACAGATCAATCCCGCCGCTGAGGATCACCAGCAGCATCCCGATGGCAAGGATGCCGTAAATCGCCACATGGCTGGACATGATCAGAAAGTTGCCGATGGTGAAATAGTTCGGCGACAGCAAGCGAGAACACGATGATGATGGCGATCAGCGCAAAGAACGCCCGGCCTTCCAGGATCAGCCGCCACAGGTTGAAAGCGGGCTTGGTGGGGGTCATGGGTTTAGCCTCGCTTTGCATTTAATGGTGCACCATGGCTTCGCCGGACGCGGCCATGATCTTTTCCTTGGCCACGTCAGACGGGAATTCGGCCGAGATCTTGCCCCGGTGCATGACGATGATCCGGTGGGCAATTGACAGGCACTCGCCCACCTCGGACGTGGAATAGACCACGGCCAGACCCGCTTTCGCGCCTTCGGCCAGCAGGCGGAACACCTCGGCCTTGGCACCGATGTCGATGCCCCGGCTGGGTTCATCCAGCAGAATGACGCGCGGGTTGGTGGCCAGCATCTTGCCGATCACCACCTTTTGCTGGTTGCCGCCCGACAGCGACCCGATCGCCGCCGCCCCGCCGCTGGTTTTCACCGTCACCCGGCGAATGGTGTCATCGACCAAGGTGGTTTCCGCCTTGCGTGACGTGAACAGCCCCCGCGTAAACGCCCCGATGGACGCCAGCGACAGGTTCTGCCCCACGGTCATCGTCTGCACCAACCCGTCGCGTTGGCGGTCCTCTGGCACCAAGGCCAGCCCCCGCCCGATGCGCTGCGCGATGGTCAGGCCGGACACATCCGCGCCTTCCAGCATCACCCGGCCTTGGCTTGTGCGCAGACGCCCGGCGACAGCCTCCAACAACTCTGTCCGCCCGGCCCCCATCAGGCCATAGATACAGACAATCTCACCCGCCTTGACCGCCAGCGACAGGCTGTCCACCAGCATGTAATCCGATCCGGCGGGGTCAGGCACCGACAGGTTTTCAATCGACAGCGCGACGTCGCCCATCGCATGGCCCGCAGGGGGCGAGCCAAGGTCGAAATTGTCGCCCACCATGTTGCGCACGATCCATTCAAGGTCGATCTCGGCCCGCGGCGCATAGGCGGTCATCGCACCATCGCGCAGCACCACCGCGTGATTGGTGATTTGCAACGCTTCCTCAAGGTGATGGGATATGTAAACGATGCTGACCCCTTTGGCGGTCAGATCGCGGATCACCTTGAACAGCACCTCTACCTCTGTCGCGGACAGCGCAGATGTGGGTTCATCCATGATCAGGATGCGGCTATCGACTGACAAAGCCCGCGCAATTTCAACGATTTGCTGCTGCCCCAGACGCAGGTTTTCCACCAGCGTGGCGGGGTCAATGTCTTCTTCCAGCCCCACCATCAAGGCGCGGGCCTGACGGTCCTCCTCGGCGTAATCAACGCCGAAGGGGGTCATGATTTCGCGGCCCATGAAGATGTTGTCGCGCACCGACAGGTTCGGCGCGAGGCTGAGTTCCTGATGGATGATCGAAATACCCCGGTTGCGCGCATCGGTCGATGACGCGAATTCGACGGGCGCACCGTCCAGCACGATCTGGCCCGATGTGGGCTGAACAACGCCCGACAGAATCTTCATCAGCGTGGATTTTCCCGCGCCATTTTCGCCGAACAGCGTGGTCACTTGCCCCGCGTGAATGTCAAAATTCACACCCTTCAGCGCATGAACATTGCCATAGGATTTCGCCACATTGCGCGCGGCCAGCACCACATCGCCTGTGCGGAGGCTGCTCATTTCACCACGATCCCGACCGGAGTGATCAGCCAGCTTTTCGGGTTGATCAGGCGGAACGCGCCAGTGACCTCGATGGTCTTGCCGGGCAGGGCGGCGGTATCAATCGGGGCAAGGACGGCCTTTTTCAGTTCATTGTTCAGGGCGGACCCGGCGTTCTGATATTCGATCTGGTTGGTAAACTGACCAAACTCCACCGTGCCCGTCGCGTCACGCAATTCGGTGCCGTTGATAGCGGGGCCGGTTTGCACACGGATTTTCATATCCGGCAGGTCGGCGACGGCAAGCGTGTAGACCCCGGATTTTCCTTCCCCCACCACGCCGGTCAGCCGCACGGAAAACACCGGGCCAGTGCCGCCTGCGACGCCGTATTTTTCCGTTGCGGCCTTTTTGTCGGCGGCAATGGCGTCGAACAGGGTTTTGGCATCCACCGCGCGTTCGGCAATCGCGGTCTGAATGGCGGGAAACTCGGCAGCGCCATAGGCCTCGGGCGAGAACACCTGCTTTCGCACATCAAGGTCTGACCCAAGCGTCACCACCGTGGTATCCAGCGCGATCGCGGCCAGAACGACAATGGCCACCCCTGACAGGATCAGCCCCGTGCGGCGCGTTTTGGTAACGGCGGTGCTCATGCCGTGGCCTGTGTCGGCATGGGCAACTGCACGCAATGCAGGCGCTGATCATCCATAGCTGTCCCCCCGGTCTGTCTGCTGACACTGGACGCTCTCCTCAGCGTGGTTCCGGTGCCGTTATGTGTGATAGAGTTATGTTATCATCTGCGTCAAGAGTGTTATCTTTAAGCGATGCATTTTCTTGCATGTGATTGATACTGCCCGTGCTCGGCGAGTGGTTTTCAAATCCGGAAGTGGCAGCACCGATTCGCGGGAAGAGGGTCAGAGCTGATGGATTACATACTGACAAATATGCATAAAAGTAGGAATTCAGCCCGAGCAGATACAGCGGCGTACCGGCGCGCAATTGGTTGCGGCCCTGTTGACAATTGCAATGCTATCTGAAATAAATTTCCATGTCTGCAAAATAATCCAAAATATATGTGATGTTTGTGGGATAAGCTGAGCGGAGGTCGCGAGTCGAATCTTTGGCGGTCCTGACGGGGCGGCGGCAGGTTGGGGTTTGGCGGCTCATGGGGGGATCATGATGTGTGGGACTGGGGCGCGCTGTGATGCACGGCGCTGATCTGCTGATCGGCATTGATGCCGGCACGTCGGTGATCAAGGCCGTGGCCTTTGATCTGGGCGGGCGTCAGGTGGAACTGGCCGCCGTGCCGAATCGCTACACGACCGGGGCCGACGGGTCAGCAACGCAGAATCTGATCTCCACCTGGGCCGACTGTGTGGCCGCGTTGCGCGCGCTTGGCGACAAGGTGACGAACCTTGCCGCCCGTACGGCGGCGGTGGCGGTGACGGCGCAGGGCGACGGCACCTGGCTGGTTGGTGCGGGCAATGCCCCGGTGGGCGATGCGTGGCTGTGGCTGGATGCGCGGGCTGCGCCTACGGTGGCCCGGCTGGCACAAGGGCCAATGGACCGCGCAAGGTTTGAGGCCACGGGAACCGGACTGAACACTTGCCAGCAGGGCGCGCAACTGGCGCATATGCAGGCCACTGGGGTGCTCTCCGACCGGGTTGAGGTCGCTCTGCATTGCAAGGACTGGCTGTACCTGAACCTGACCGGCATCCGCGCCACCGACCCGTCCGAGGCCAGCTTTACCTTCGGCAATTTCCGCACCCGCGCCTATGATGACACGGTGATCGAAGCCTTGGGCCTGACCGCCCGCCGCCATCTGCTGCCGCCGATCCTTGAGGGCACTGAAACCACGCACCCCCTGACCGCCGATGCCGCCGCCCAGACAGGCCTGCGGGCGGGAACGCCGGTCAGTTTGGGTTATGTTGATATGGTGATGACCGCCCTTGGGGCAGGGGTTCACACGGGGGCGGGCAATGCGGCCTGTTCCACCGTGGGGTCAACGGGGGTGCATATGCGGTCTGTCCCAGCATGGGACGTGCATCTGAACGCGGAAAGCACGGGCTATGTGATCGCGTTGCCCATACCGGGGCAGGTAACGCAGGTACAGACCAATATGGCCGCCACGCTGAACATCGACTGGGTGTTGAAGGTCGCCGAAGATGTGCTGGCTGATTTCGGCCAGACCGTCACCCCGCGTGATCTGATGGGGCGGATTGAGGGGTGGCTGGCGCAAAGCACACCCGGTGCGATCCTGTATCATCCCTACATCTCGGATGCAGGCGAACGTGGGCCGTTTGTCGATGCCACTGCCCGTGCCGGTTTTGCCGGGCTGTCGTTCGGCCACCGCTTCCCCGATCTGGTCCGCGCCGTGGTGGAAGGTCTGGGCATGGCGATGCGCGATTGTTATGCCGCCATGGGCGATATGCCCGGTGAATTGCGGCTGACTGGCGGGGCGGCACGGTCAAGTGGTCTGCGCGGCATATTGGCGGCATCCATCAACGCCCCGGTGCGGATATCCTCGCGGGAGGAGGCGGGGGCTGCGGGGGCGGCGATGATGGCCGCCGTGGCCATCGGGGCCTATCCGACGATGGACGCCTGCATTGCCGAATGGGTCACGCCGCATCTCGGGTACGCCCGAATTGCCCGACCCCGCCTTGGTCGCCACATACGCCCGAATGTTCCCCACCTACACCGCCGCGCGCCACGCGTTGCGCCCCATCTGGCACGGCATGGCCGACGCCCGCACTTACAGGAGCCTTCCATGACGGACCCCCAGATGATCGACCTTTTCGTGATCGGCGGCGGCATCAATGGCGCAGGTATTGCACGCGATGCGGCGGGGCGGGGATTGTCGGTGGTGCTGTGCGAAAAGGATGATCTGGCACAGGGCACATCTTCGCGTTCCGGCAAGCTGGTGCATGGCGGCTTGCGGTATCTGGAGTATTACGAGTTCCGGCTGGTGCGTGAGGCGCTGATCGAACGCGAAGTGCTGATGAACGCCGCCCCGCATATCATCTGGCCGATGCGCTTTGTGCTGCCGCACAGCCCTACGGATCGCCCGGCGTGGCTGGTGCGGTTGGGGCTGTTTTTGTACGACCATCTGGGGGGCCGCAAGAAACTGCCGGGGTCGCGCACGCTAAATCTGCGGCGTGACCCTGAAGGTGCGCCGATCATGGATCAATACTCGCGTGGGTTTGAGTATAGCGACTGTTGGGTTGATGATGCGCGGCTGGTGGTGCTGAACGCGCTGGATGCGGCGGAGCGGGGGGCGACGGTGCTGACGCAGACCGCCTGCACATCGGCGCGGCGCGAGGATGGCGCGTGGACGGTGCGGACCCGCAATGGCCGCACGGGGGAAGAACAGGTGTTCCGCGCCAAGGTGGTCGCCAATGCGGCGGGGCCTTGGGTCAGCGATGTGGTCACACGGGTGGCCGGGGCCAACAGCAGCCGCAATGTGCGGCTGGTCAAGGGCAGCCACATCATCGTGCCGAAGTTCTGGGAAGGCCAGCAGGCCTATCTGGTGCAGAACCATGACAAGCGGGTGATCTTCATCAACCCCTATGAAGGCGACAAGGCGCTGATCGGCACCACCGACACGCCCTATGAAGGCCGGGCCGAGGATGTGACCCCGGATGAGGCCGAGATCGCCTATCTGATCGCCGCCGTGAACCGCTACTTCAAGGAAAAGCTGCGGAGGGAGGATGTGATCCACAGCTTTGCCGGGGTGCGCCCGCTGTTTGACGATGGCAAGGGCAACCCGTCGGCGGTCACGCGCGACTATGTGTTTGATCTGGATGAAACCGGCGGGGTGCCGTTGCTGAACGTGTTCGGCGGCAAGATCACCACCTTTCGGGAACTGGCGGAACGGGGGATGCACAAGCTGCGCGGGGCGTTTCCGCAGATGGGGCCGGACTGGACGCGCGACGCCACCCTGCCGGGGGGCGAGATTCCGGGGGCGGATTATGTGGTCTTTGCAGGCACCCTGCGGCGGGATTACCCGTGGATGCCGCGCGCCTTGGTCGGGCATTACGGGCGGCTGTACGGTGCGCGGACTGCCGCGCTGGTGGCGGGGGCCACGTCGCTGGACGGCTTGGGCCAGCACTTTGGCGGGCAGTTGTATGAGGCCGAGGTGCGCTATCTGATGGCCCATGAATGGGCGCAGACGGCAGAGGATATTCTGGTGCGCCGCACCAAGCACGGGTTGCACCTGACTGCGGCTGAAAAGGCCGCGTTCACCGCGTGGATGACCCAACTGGCGCAGGCGGCATAGGGATCACACATGCTGACGCTTTCGCTGAACACCAACCCGCTGGTCAACCGCTTTGCCGACCCGGATGATCTGATCACCACCGTCGCCCGCGATCTGCGCATCCGCGATCTGCAACTGACGCATGAGTTCATCAACCCAAGCTGGCCCGCCCCGGTGATCCGCCGCCTGACGCGCCAGATGCAGGCGGCCTGTGCGCGCACCGGGGTCAGGATCACGTCGGGTATGACCGGGCCTTATGGCCGGCTGAACCACTTTGGCCACCCCGACCGCGACGTGCGGCGATACTACGTCGATTGGTTCAAGACCTTTGCCGACATTACCGCCGATCTGGGCGGCAAATCGGTCGGCACCCAGTTTGCGATCTTCACCTATGCCGATTACGACGATCCCATCCGCCGCGAAACCCTGATCCAGACCGCGATAGACTGTTGGGCCGAGGTCGCCGACCATGCCAAATCCGCCGGATTAGACTATGTTTTCTGGGAACCGATGAGCGTGGGGCGCGAGTTTGGCGAAACGATTGCCGAAGCCATGGCCCTGCAATCCCGCCTGACCGCCGCCAATATGGCGGTGCCGATGTGGATGATGGCCGACATCGACCATGGCGATGTGACCAGCCCCAACCCCGATGACATCGACCCCTTCGCCTGGGCGCGGGCGGTGCCGAAAGTGTCGCCCATCATCCACATCAAGCAAAGCCTGATGGACAAAAGCGGCCATCGCCCGTTCACCCCCGATTTCAACGCCAAGGGCCGCATCCACCCCGAACCGCTGCTGGCGGCGCTGACCCAAGGGGGGGCGGTGGACAATGAGATTTGTCTGGAACTGTCCTTCAAGGAACGCGAACCCAACGACCGGCAGGTGATCACCCAGATCGCGCAAAGCGTGGCGTTCTGGGCGCCGCATATCGACAGTGGCGTGCAGGACTTGCATATCTGATGGCGACGTAGGGCAAGGACGCACATGGCGCGCAATCCATCAGAACTGGACCCGGAACAATCGCTGGCCCTGCGCGCGGCGTGGCTGCATTACGCGGGCGGGTTGACGCAGGCGGCTGTGGCGAAACGGCTGGGCCTGCCGTCGGTCAAGGCGCACCGCCTGATCGCGCGGGCGGTGGCGGATGGGGTGGTCAAGGTCACCATCGACGGCGACATTATTGAATGTGCGGTGCTGGAGGATGGGCTTTGCGCCCGCTTTGGCCTCGATTTCTGCGAGGTTGCCCCGGACCTTGGCGAAGACGGCCTGCCCCTGCGCGCGCTTGGCCTTGCCGGGGCCAGCTTCCTGCGGCGAGAGATTGAGCGGGCGGAAACCCCGGTGATCGGCCTTGGCCATGGCCGCACCCTGTGGGCTGCCGTGCATCAGATGCCCCGGATGGACGCGCGGGGGGTGCGGTTTGTGTCGTTACTGGGCGGTGTCACCCGCAACTACGCCGCCAACCCGCATGACGTGATGCACCGGCTGGCCGAGAAAACCGGGGCGCAGGCGTTTGTCATGCCGGTGCCGTTTTTCGCCAATTCCAGCGAGGACCGCGAGGTTCTGCTGGCGCAAAAAGGCGTGCGCGAGGTGTTCGATATGTCCAGCCATGCGGGGCTGAAGATCGTCGGTATCGGCACGGTTGAGGCGGACGCGCAACTGGTGGCATCGGGCATGATCGAGCCGCGCGAGATTGCCGAGATCGGCGGTGCGGGCGGGGTGGGGGAAATGCTGGGGCATTTCTTTGACGCGCAGGGCCGGATACTGGAAACGACGCTGACCGCGCGCACCCTTGCCGTTTCGCTGGAAGGCCAGCGTGAGGGGCGCATCGTTGCCATCGCAGGGGGCGCGTCCAAGGTGCAGGCAATCCGCGCCGTGCTGCGCAGCGGGCGCTTGCGGGGCCTGATCACCGATGAACCTACGGCGCGGGCGTTGATGGGTGAACAGCCCGATCCCGCTTTGACCATTTTTAAGGATAGACCCCATGGCCACCCCTGATCTGTGGATCGGCACCAGTTGGAAGATGAACAAGACCCTCGCGCAGGCGCAGGCCTTTGCGCAGGGACTTGTCGCCGCCCATGCGACCCGCGACCCCCGCATCCAGCGGTTTGTGATCCCGCCGTTCACGGCGGTGCGTGAGGTGAAGGCGATGCTGGCTGACACCTCTGTGTTGGTCGGCGCGCAGAACATGCACTGGGACGATGACGGCGCATGGACAGGCGAGGTTTCCGCCCCGATGCTGCGCGATTGCGGGCTGGATCTGGTGGAACTCGGCCATTCCGAACGGCGCGAGTATTTTGGCGAGACGGATGAAACCGTGGGCCTGAAGGTCGCAGCCGCCCTGCGCCACGGTCTGACACCGCTGATCTGCATTGGTGAGACTTTGGCAGAACGGCAGGCAGGCAGGGCGGCGCAGGTGTTGGAGGCACAGGTTCGGGGGGCTTTGGCCAAGATCGCCTCCAGCACCGATGCGACAATCCTGCTGGCCTATGAACCGGTCTGGGCCATCGGGGCCAACGGTATTCCCGCCACGTCAGACTATGCCGATGCGCGGCAGGCCGAGGTTATCGCGGTGGCGCAAGACGTATTGGGCCGCAAAATTCCCTGCCTCTATGGCGGGTCTGTCAACCCGGCCAATTGTGCCGAGCTTGTTCGTTGCCCGCATATCGACGGGCTGTTTATCGGGCGGTCGGCCTGGGATGTGGCGGGTTACCTCGACATCCTGACCCGCTGCTCTGCAACCTTGTAAGGGAGAATCCCATGAAACTGGCAATCGCAGGCGACAGCGCCGGGGAAGGTCTGGCAAAGACCCTCGCCGACCATCTGAAAGACCGCTTTGACGTGTGGGAGGTGTCGCATGGCGATGCGGGGCCGGATAAATTCTACGCCACCTTGGCGGACCGGGTGGCGTCGGGCGTGATGGATGGCACCTATGACCGGGCCATACTGGTCTGCGGCACGGGGATCGGCGTGTGCATTTCGGCCAATAAAGTGCCGGGTATTCGTGCGGCGCTGACGCATGACACCTATTCGGCGGAACGTGCGGCCCTGTCGAACAACGCGCAGATCATCACCATGGGCGCGCGGGTGATCGGGCCGGAACTGGCCAAGGCGATTGCGGATGCGTTTCTGAAGGAAACCTTCGATCCGGCAGGGCGGTCGGCCACCAATGTCGATGCGATCAACGCGGTGGATGCCAAGTACAACGCGCGCTGATACGGCCCCAGAAACAAGAAACCCCGCAACCTGTGAAGGGTGCGGGGTTTCTTAGTTCGACATGGTGCCCAGGAGAGGACTCGAACCTCCACGTCTTGCAACACTGGTACCTGAAACCAGCGCGTCTACCAATTCCGCCACCAGGGCATGATGTCGTGAGGGGCGATGTAAATGTGTGCGACGGCGGTGTCAACACTGGGTTTGGAAAATTCGTTACAGGCTTTGGTCTTGCCGCAAGAGGGCGGGAAAGCTAATACGGCAGGACAAAGCCCGGGGCGGGTTTCGCCCTTTGCCAGAAGGACTGCGCCGATGAGCAAACTTGTCACGATCTATGGCGGTTCCGGCTTTGTCGGGCGCTACATCGCCCGGCGGATGGCAAAACTGGGTTGGCGTGTGCGGGTCGCGGTGCGCCATCCCAACGACGCCATCTTTGTCAAACCGTATGGCGTGGTCGGGCAGGTTGAACCCGTGCTGTGCAATGTGCGCGATGATGCGTCGGTGCGGTCGGTCATGCTGGGGGCGGACGCGGTGGTGAACTGCGTCGGCATCCTGAACAGATCGGGCAAGAACACGTTTGACTCGGTGCAAGCCGACGGTGCCGCACGCATCGCGCGGATTGCGGCGGACTTGGGCGTGGCGCAGTTGGTGCAACTGTCTGCCATCGGGGCGGACGCCGCATCGAACAGCGACTATGCCCGCACCAAAGGTCAGGGAGAGGCGGCTGTTCTGGCGGCCTATCCCCGTGCGGTGATCCTGCGCCCGTCGATCATTTTTGGCAATGAAGACGGGTTCTTCAACCACTTTGGCAGCATGGCCCGGTTGGGTCCGGTCTTGCCGGTGGTGGGGGCGGACACCCGGTTTCAGCCGGTCTATGTCGATGATGTGGCCGCAGCGGCGGTCAAAGGCATTTTGGGCGAAGCAGCGCCGGGCGTGTATGAACTGGGCGGGCCGGATGTCGAAACCTTCCGCGCCTTGATGCACCGGATGCTCGCCGTGATTCAGCGTCGCAAGCTGGTGGTGAACGTGCCGTTCTTTATTGCGCGGATCATGGCAGGGCTGTTGGATTTTGCGCAGTTCGCCACAGGCGGGCTGATTTCCAACAGTGTGATCACCCGCGATCAGGTGCGCAATCTGGCGCGTGACAATGTGGTGGCCCCGGGGGCCAAGGGTTTGGCGGATCTGGGCATCGTGCCGACCGCGATGGACGGGGTGTTGCCCGAATATCTGTGGTGCTTCCGCCCGTCGGGCCAATACGCGGCGATCAAGAATTCGGCCAAGAACCTGAAAGCGTAAACGATGGAAAGTCAGACCCTGACGGCGGCATTTCTGGGCCTGCTGGAAGGGATGACCGAATTTATCCCGGTATCCTCAACTGGGCATCTGTTGCTTGCCGGGCATTTTCTGGGGTTCGAATCCGCAGGCAAGACCTTTGAGGTGGTGATCCAGCTTGGAGCCGTGCTGGCGGTGTTGACGGTGTATGCCGCCAAGGTGACGGGGTTGTTGCTGGGCATGGGGCACGATCCGGTGGCGCGGCGCGGGGTGGTGTCGGTGCTGCTGGCGTTTTTCCCGGCGGTGGTGATCGGCCTTTTGGCGCATGATTTCATCAAGGCGGTGCTGTTCGAATCCCCCATGCTGATTGCGGTGATGCTGATCCTTGGCGGGGTGGTCCTGCTGTTTGTGGACCGCATCGCCCCGCCCCCTGTGCATGATGACGCACTGCAATTGCCGTTCCGCAAGGCGTTGATCATTGGTCTGTGCCAATGCGTGGCGATGATACCGGGGGTGTCGCGGTCGGGGGCGACGATTGTGGGGGCCTTGATGCTGGGGGTCGAAAAGCGCGCGGCGGCAGAGTTTTCGTTTCTGCTGTCGCTGCCCACCATGGGTGCTGCCGTGGCCTATGATTTGTTCAAAAACCGCCATGTGCTGGATTTTTCGGCAGTGTCCGACATCGCTGTCGGCTTTGTGGTGGCCTTTATCGCCGCTGTCTTGGTGGTGCGTTGGGTGCTTGGCTATGTTGGTCGCAATGGGTTTGCCGTGTTTGGTTGGTGGCGAATCATCGTGGGTTTTGGGGCGCTTGCGGCGCTTTGGGCCGGCTTTTAGGGCATTAGGTATAACATGCTGACCTAATTTTGCCCCGATGAGGCAGAAAAACTGACCTAACCCCCAAAAATCTGTAAACTAGGTCAGCATTGCTGACTTTTATTCACAGGCAAGCCCAAGTATCAAGACGCACCTGAGATATCCACCCGGGAGGCGCAGCCATGGCCACGCAGAAGATGCTGAAATTCGTGTCCGTGGGCAAAGAGACCCCCGAGAAGCGCCCCCCGGTTTTGCGGTCGCAGGACTTCCATGAGATTTATCGCGAATATGCCGCCGAAAAGGCCGCCGAACAGGCAGGCCGGTGCAGCCAGTGTGGTGTGCCCTATTGCCAGTCGCATTGCCCGCTGCACAACAACATCCCCGACTGGCTGCGCCTGACCGCCGAAGGCCGTCTGCGCGAGGCTTATGAACTGTCGCAGGCGACCAACACCTTCCCCGAAATCTGCGGCCGCATCTGCCCGCAAGACCGGCTGTGCGAAGGCAACTGCGTGATCGAACAGTCGGGCCATGGCACCGTGACCATCGGGTCGGTCGAGAAATACATCACCGATACGGCTTGGGAAAACGGCTGGGTCGTGCCTGCCAAGCCGCACACCGAACGGGTGGAGTCGGTGGGCATCATCGGGGCCGGACCGGGCGGCCTTGCTGCGGCCGATATGCTGCGCCGCAAAGGCGTGCAGGTCACGGTCTACGACCGTTACGACCGCGCGGGTGGGTTGCTGACCTATGGCATTCCAGGCTTCAAACTGGAAAAGCCGGTGGTGATGCAGCGGATTGAACAGTTGGAACAATCGGGCGTGCAATTCGTGCTGAACTGCACAGTTGGGGTGGACCTGTCCTTTGACGCCATCCGGGGCCAGCATGACGCGGTGTTGATTGCCACGGGCGTCTACAAGGCCCGCGATATCGAGGCACCCGGCGTGGGGGCCAAGGGCGTCGTTCGCGCGTTGGACTATCTGACCGCCAGCAACCGCAAAAGCTTTGGCGATGATGTGCCGGACTATGACAGTGGCGATCTGAACGCGTCCGGCAAGCGGGTGGTGGTGATCGGTGGCGGCGATACGGCGATGGATTGTGTGCGCACCGCCATTCGGCAGGGGGCGGTGTCGGTGAAGTGCCTGTACCGCCGTGATAAGGCGAACATGCCGGGGTCAATGCGCGAAGTGCAGAATGCCGAGGAAGAAGGGCGTGGAATTTGTCTGGCTGTCGGCCCCCAAGGGCTTTACCGGCGGCGTCGATGTGGACGGCGTGATGGTGCAGAAAATGCGCCTTGGCGCGCCCGATGCGACCGGGCGGCAAAGCCCCGAGCTGATCGAAGGCGCCGACTATGTGGAACCCGCCGATCTGGTGGTGCAGGCCCTGGGGTTTGAGCCCGAGGCGATCCCGTCGCTGTGGGGCGTGCCGGAACTGGCAGTAACTCGTTGGGGCACCATCAAGGCGGATTTCCGCAGCCATGCGACAAACCTGCCCGGCGTCTACGCCGTGGGTGATATTGTGCGCGGAGCCAGCCTTGTGGTCTGGGCGATCCGCGACGGGCGCGAGGCGGCGGAGGCGATGCTGGCCTATCTGTCGCAGCCTGTGACCGTGGCGGCGGAATAGCCCCTTAGGGAGTGCGTGTGTTGAAAACACCCTTGATGATTGCAGCGCTGCTGATGTTGACGGCCCCGGCCCATGCGGGCACCTACACCCCGCCCGAAGGCTGCACGATGTTCATGACCGTGCAATCGCGGGCGTGCCGGGTGTCGAACTACTACACCTGCGCCGCCGATGCGCCGGGTGATCAATGGCGCGCGGATTTTGATCAGGAAGGCATCTTCTTTCAGTCGCAGATCAACCATGAATCCGAATGGATTCAGAGCTTTGACCTGCCAGCAGGCGTGGTACAGCGGCTGGTACCGGGGGCCGCGGACCCCGCGTCTTTCTCGGAACTGTTGTCGTCGGGGCTGGATACCTTCGATTTCGGCCTGACCCGCGACAATGGCGAAGACACCAAGGTCACGGGCTTTGACCGGCTGACCGGGAAAACCTGGGTGATTGACGGGGTGACCCTGTCTGAAACCGAGTTTGAATTCACCGAGACCGACATGGCAGGCAACATCCTGCGGCAGTCGAACGGCAACGAATACATCAACCCGCAACAGCGGCTGTTTTTCAGCGGCCCGTCCAACTGGAACGGCGGCGATGGTGAGTTTCTGCCGATGGACGGCAGCCCGATGCAGTTCATCAACCCCGGCGAGCCGGGGTTTGGCGCGACCCAGCCGATTTTCGATTGCGACGCGATCCTGTCGCAGGCGCAAGGCAACGGGGTGATCCATGTCCGCTACTGACCCGCGCCAGGGCGGCTGCCTGTGTGGAGCCGTGCGCTATGAGGTGGCAGAGCTGCCGCATCACCTGCACGCCTGCCATTGCAGCATCTGCCGCCGGATTTCAGGCTCGGCCACCCTCAGCGTTGCGGTGCCCTCGACGGCCATCCAGATCGAGGGGCAGGAGAATGTCATTTCCTACGCCTCGTCCGACTGGGCCACCCGTGCGTTCTGCGGGCGCTGCGGGGCGGGTCTGTGGTATCGGCTGGCCGAAAGCTATGCGCCGGACGCTGACTATATCCTGTCCGCAGGCACCTTGGATGACCTGAGCGGCCTCGTGCTTGCCAAGGAAATCTATGTCGATAGCAAACCGGATGGCTACGCCTTTGCGGGCGACCATCCAAGACTGACCGGGGCCGAATTCGAGGCCACGCTGAACGCCAATTCCGAGGAGTGAGCCATGACGACCTATGATGAAGCCTGGGTACGCGCCGAAGAAACCAAGCGCGCTTGGATGGATGCCAATGGCCTCTACAAGACCGAGGATGAACATTCGTCTTGCGGCGTGGGTCTGGTGGTGGCGATTTCGGGCAAGCCAAGCCGCAAGGTTGTGGAAAGCGGCATCAACGCGCTGAAGGCGATCTGGCACCGGGGTGCTGTCGATGCCGATGGCAAGACGGGCGATGGCGCGGGCATCCATGTGCAGATACCCGTCAAGTTCTTCTACGATCAGGTCCGTCGCACGGGGCACGAACCCGATACCACCAAGCTGATTGCCGTGGGGCAGGTGTTCCTGCCGCGCACCGATTTTGGCGCGCAGGAACGCTGCCGGACCATCGTGGAATCCGAAGTGCTGCGGATGGGCCATTACATCTATGGCTGGCGGCATGTGCCGGTGGATACGTCGGTCTTGGGCGAAAAGGCCAACGCGACCCGGCCCGAGATTGAGCAAATTCTGATCCGCAACGAAAAGGGCATCGACGCCGAAGCGTTCGAGCGGGAACTTTACATCATCCGCCGCCGGATCGAGAAAGCCGCTTTGGCAGCCCAAATTCAGGGCTCTATCTGTGCAGCCTGTCGTGCCGCAGCATCATCTACAAAGGCATGATGCTGGCCGAACAGGTGGCGGTGTTCTACCCCGACCTGATGGATGACCGCTTCGAGTCCGCCTTCGCGATCTATCACCAGCGGTATTCGCACCAACACCTTCCCGCAATGGTGGCTGGCCCAACCCTTCCGCATGCTGGCCCACAACGGCGAGATCAACACGTTGAAAGGCAACGTGAACTGGATGCGCAGCCATGAAATTCGCATGGCATCCAACAACTTTGGCGAGGCGGCTGAGGATATCAAGCCGATCATCCCGTCAGGGACCAGCGACTCGGGCGCGCTGGACGCCGTGTTTGAGGTGTTGGTGCGGTCTGGCCGCACCGCCCCCATGGCGAAAACCATGCTGGTGCCCGAGGCTTGGTCCAAGGCCACCACCGATATGCCCAAGGCCTGGGCCGACATGTACGCCTATTGCAACGCGGTGATGGAACCCTGGGATGGCCCAGCCGCCCTTGGCGATGACTGATGGCCGTTGGGTTTGCGGCGGGCTTGGATCGCAACGGCCTGCGCCCCATGCGCTATGTGGTGACGGGCGACGGGATGCTGATTGCGGGGTCCGAGGCGGGCATGGTGCCGGTCGATGAAACCACGATCCGCGAAAAGGGAGCACTTGGTCCGGGGCAGATGATTGCCGTCGATATGGCCGAAGGCAAGCTGTACCACGACACCGCGATGAAGGACCGTCTGGCCGGATCGCAGCCTTACGGCGAGTGGATCGAGAAGGTCGTCGATCTGAACACCCTGCTGCGCGACGTGCCGGAAACCGCGCAATTCAGCGGGGCCGATCTGCGCCGCCGCCAGATTGCGGCGGGCTATACGGTTGAGGAGTTGGAACAGGTTCTGGCCCCGATGGCCGAGGACGGCAAGGAAATGATCGCCTCGATGGGCGATGATACCCCGGCTGCGGTGCTGTCGAGCGTTTATCGCCCGCTGTCGCATTTCTTCCGGCAGAACTTCAGTCAGGTGACCAACCCGCCGATTGACTCACTCCGCGAAGGCCGGGTGATGAGCCTGAAGACCCGCTTTGGCAACCTGCGCAACGTGCTGGACGAAAACTCCAGCCAGACGGAAATTCTTGTGCTGGAAAGCCCGTTCATCGCCAACGCGGAATTTGCGGTGATGGTGGAAAAGTTTGGCGCACAGGTCGCCTTCATCGACTGCACCTTCCCGGTCGCGTCCAGCCTTGATGACCTGCGTGTGGGCTTGGAACGCATCCGCGCCGAGGCCGAGGATGCCGTGCGGTCGGGTGCCGGGCAGTTGGTGCTGACGGACGAACATCAGGGGCCGGACCGGGTGCCGATGCCAATGATCCTTGCGACAAGTGCTGTTCATTCGTGGCTGACCCGCAAGGGCCTGCGCACCTTCTGTTCGGTCAACGTCCGGTCTGCGGAATGTATCGACCCCCACTATTTCGCGGTGCTGATCGGGTGTGGGGCCACTACGGTGAACGCATACCTTGCGCAGGATTCCATTGCCGACCGGATCGGCCGTGGCCTGATCGACGGCAACCTGACCGACGCCACCCGCCGCTACCGCGACGCGATTGATGCGGGCTTGCTGAAGATCATGTCGAAGATGGGGATTTCGGTCGTCTCGTCTTATCGCGGCGGTCTGAACTTTGAGGCCGTGGGTCTGTCGCGCGCCATGGTGGCTGAATATTTCCCGGGCATGCAATCGCGCATTTCTGGCATCGGTCTGACCGGGATCGAACAAAAGCTGGAGGAAGTTCACGCCAAAGGCTGGCGTGGCGGGGCCGATGTGCTGCCGATTGGCGGCTTTTACAAGGCGCGCCGGTCCGGCGAAAAGCACGCGTGGGAAGCGCAGACGATGCACATGCTGCAATCGGCCTGTGACCGTGCCAGCTATGATATCTGGAAGCAGTATTCGGCGGCCATGCGTGCCAACCCGCCGATCCACATCCGGGATTTGCTGGATATCAAGGCTTTGGGGAAACCCGTACCGATTGAGGAAGTGGAAAGCATCACCTCGATCCGCAAACGGTTTGTGACGCCGGGCATGTCCTTGGGCGCGCTTGGGCCAGAGGCGCACAAGACGCTGAACGTGGCGATGAACCGGATTGGCGCGAAGTCAGACTCGGGCGAAGGCGGCGAAGACCCCGCGCATTTCCTGCCCGAGGCAAACGGCGACAACCCGTCTGCCAAGATCAAGCAGGTGGCATCGGGGCGCTTTGGCGTGACGGCGGAATATCTGAACGCCTGTGAGGAGCTGGAAATCAAGGTCGCCCAAGGGGCCAAGCCCGGCGAAGGCGGGCAGTTGCCGGGGATGAAAGTCACCGCCCTGATCGCGCGTCTGCGCCATTCGACGCCGGGGGTGACGCTGATTTCGCCCCCGCCGCACCACGATATCTATTCCATCGAAGACCTTGCGCAGTTGATCTATGACCTGAAGCAGATCAACCCGCGCGCCAAGGTGACGGTCAAGCTGGTGTCGCAATCCGGGGTGGGGACCATCGCGGCGGGTGTCGCCAAGGCCAAGGCGGATATCATCCTCATCTCCGGCCACAACGGCGGCACCGGGGCATCGCCCGGCACGTCGATCAAATACGCCGGTTTGCCGTGGGAAATGGGCCTGACCGAGGCGCATCAGGTTCTGTCGATGAACAACCTGCGCGAACGGGTGACCCTGCGCACCGATGGCGGCCTTCGCACCGGGCGTGACGTGGTGATGGCGGCCATGCTCGGGGCCGAGGAATACGGCATCGGCACCGCCGCGTTGATCGCCATGGGCTGCATCATGGTGCGCCAGTGCCAGAGCAACACCTGCCCGGTGGGCGTATGTACGCAAAACCCCGACCTGCGCGCCAAGTTCACCGGGTCGGCGGATAAGGTGGTGAACCTGATCACCTTCTACGCGCAGGAAGTGCGGGAATTGCTGGCATCCATCGGGGCGCGGTCGATGGACGAAATCATCGGGCGGGCCGACCTGCTGACTCAAGTGTCGCGTGGAGCGGCGCATCTGGATGATCTGGACCTGAACCCGCTGCTGATCACGGTCGATGCCAGCCACAAGATCACTTATGATCGGTCCAAACCCCGCAACGCGGTGCCCGATACGCTGGATGCCGAGATCATCCGCGACGGCGCGCGGTTCTTTGAAGACGGCGAAAAGATGCAACTGTCCTATGCGGTGCGCAACACGCTGCGCACCATCGGGACGCGGGCCAGCAGCCATATCGTCAAGAAGTTCGGGATGCGGAACAGTTTGCAGCCCGACCACCTGACGGTGAAACTGTCGGGGTCCTGCGGGCAGTCGCTTGGGGCCTTCGCGGTGCGCGGTTTGAAGCTGGAGGTGATGGGCGACGCGAACGACTATGTCGGCAAGGGTCTGTCGGGGGCGACAATCGTGGTGCGCCCGCAGATGTCTTCACCGCTGCGGCCCGAGGAAAACACCATCATCGGCAATACGGTGCTGTATGGCGCGACGGATGGTTTTCTGTTCGCCTCTGGTCGGGCGGGGGAACGGTTTGGCGTGCGCAACTCTGGCGCGTCGGTGGTGGTCGAAGGCTGCGGGTCGAACGGCTGTGAATACATGACCGGCGGCGTGGCGGTCATTCTGGGCCGCATCGGGGCGAACTTCGGCGCAGGCATGACCGGGGGGATGGCCTATATCTATGATCCATCCGGCGTGGCCGAGGATTTCATCAACCTTGAAAGCCTCGTGACCTGCGGCCTTGGCCATGCCCATTGGGAGGCCCAGTTGCGCGGGCTGATCGAGCGGCATGTGGCGGAAACAGACTCGAAGATCGGTGAGCGGATCTTGTCGAACTGGGCGGCCGAGCGGGTGAATTTCCTGCAAGTCTGCCCGAAGGAAATGCTGGTCCACTTGCCACAGCCGCTGACCGACGAGGCGGCGAAAGTGCCCGCCGAGTAACGCAAAAGGCCCCCGTTTCGGGGGCCTTTTCATTCGCGCAAGGTTGGCGGAATGTCGCGGGCGGAATGGAGGATGCGCGTAACCGCAATTGTGTTGGTGTCAACTATATAGAAAACCAGATAAGGAAAATCCCGCATTGGCCACATCCGCAGCGTTGAAAAGCCGGAAACAGCGCCAAAACGGGTTGAGCCTGCTTCCGGGTTGTCTGCGATCAACTTAAGAACATCGGTCAGTCGGTTCTGAAATGCCATGGCAACAGCACGACCGGCACCATCTTTGTAAAACTTGGCAATCTCGCGTGCGTCAATACGCGCCGTTGGGCGCAACATGACGCGCATCAGCTTTCGATCATCGCGCGCAGTTCGGCCATCACCTCATCCACAGGTCGCCCCTCGCCCGAATCGATCCCCTCTTGAATCATCGCACGGAAGGTTTCGATGTCCTTCTGATGCCGGATCAGGTCGCGGATGTATTCGCTGGAGGACATGTATCCGCGGGCGCGAACCTGTTCGTCAACGAACGCTTTCATATCATCGGGGAGGGAGATGTTCATGGTGCTCATTCTTTGACTATAGACGGATGGCAAGAGTTGGCAAGAATTGCCATCGACGGCGGCCCTAAAATTCGTCCCTCAAAGCGCTTTGGTTGTGGTATGACAATGCAGCCACCCGTTCAGGAGACTCACGCCATGTCAGACCTGCTGATTCTTGCCTTTCCCGATGAGGCCACGGCCTTTGCCCTGCGCGGCGAATTGGTAACGCTGCAAAAGGAATATCTGATTGAAATGGAGGATGTGGTGGTGGTCACCAAATCCACCGATGGTGCTGTGCAACTGCATCAGGCGATCAACCTGACCGCAAATGGAGCGATTGGCGGCGGGTTCTGGGGGGCGTTGGTGGGGCTGTTGTTCCTGAACCCGCTGGTCGGGGCTGCGGTCGGCGCGGGGGCCGGGGCCTTGGCCGGTCGTGCGGCGGATATTGGCATTGATGATGAGTTTCTGCGCAACGTGGGGGCCTCGCTCGACAAAGGCGGGTCGGCGCTCTGCGTGCTGGTGCGCAAGATGACGGCGGATAAAGTGCTGGCCCGGCTGGAGGCGTTTCGCGCGACCGGGCGGGTCATCCAAACCTCGCTGGACGGCGCGGCAGAGGCGCGGCTGAAGGCGTTTCTGGAACGCAGCACTCCACTGGCCGCAACCGCCGATCAACTGGGCGGCGGACGGGCTTAGGCTTGACGACGGCCCGGGGCGGCGGTCTAAGGCAAAGTCATGACGGATACCGACCCCGCCCCCCCCAAGCCACGCAAGCCGCGCAGCCCCAAGGTTGCCGAACTCGCAGTGGCCCCCCCCAAACGCCGGGGCGTTCTGTGGTGGGCAGGGCGCATCGTCGGCGGCATTTTTGCGACATTCGCCGTGCTGATCCTTTTGTTTTCCTTCCTGCCGCCCCCGATCAACATCTATCAGTTGCAGGAAAGCTGGCGCTTGGGCGGCATCGAAAAGGATTGGGTCAGCTGGGATGAGATTGCCCCCGTGATGGGCCGGTCTGTCGTGGCTGGTGAGGATGCCAATTTCTGCAATCATTGGGGATTTGACATGGTGGCCATCCGCGCGGCCATTGATCAGGGCGGCAATCGCGGTGCGTCAACCTTGACGCAGCAGGTGGTGAAAAACACCTTCCTGTGGCACGGGCGCAGCTATGTTCGCAAAGCACTGGAGGCCATGCTGACCCCCGTGGTGGAACTGATCTGGTCGAAACAGCGCATCCTTGAAGTGTACCTGAACGTCGCCGAATTTGGCACGGGCGTCTTTGGGGTGCAGGCGGCGGCGCAGCACCATTTTGGCGTCGATGCCCGCGATCTGACCCCCACCCAAGCCGCACGCTTGGCCGCCGTCTTGCCCGACCCGCAGAACCGCAGCGCATCGGACCCGTCCAGCTTTGTGCGCAAGCGGACCCGCGCCATCATGTCAGGCGCCGAAACCATCGCGGCAGACGGGCGATCCGCCTGTTTTGACGGCTGACCCCGGGCGGGGGATTGAATTTCCAACGCTGGCGCGGCAATGAAGGGGGAACCCATAGGTGCCTTTTCCATGAACCGACTTTACCACATCCCCCTCTCGCCGTTCTGCCGCAAGGTGCGTCTGACGCTGGCCGAAAAGAAGATCGAGGTGGAACTGGTCGAAGAACGCTATTGGGATCCCTCGCCCGAGTTTCTGCGCCGCAATCCTGCCGGCAAAGTGCCTGTCCTGCGGATGGACAATAAGCTGTTGAGCGAAAGTCAGGCGATCTGCGAGT
This sequence comes from uncultured Alphaproteobacteria bacterium, assembly GCA_963772935.1. GTDB lineage: Bacteria > Pseudomonadota > Alphaproteobacteria > Rhodobacterales > Rhodobacteraceae > JANNNF01. The sequence goes on from CAVYZK010000007.1 coordinate 369,712, forward strand.
ATCTGGAGGAAGCCTATCCGCAACCCCCGCTGATGCCCCGCGATGCCGATGGCCGTTACGAGGTACGCCGGGTCTGCGCGTGGTTTGACGACAAGTTTCAGAACGAGGTCACGTCCAAACTGCTGTACGAACGGGTGAACAAGAAAATCACCGGCGCGGGTTATCCCGACAGCAAGAATGTGAAATCGGGGGCATCCCGGATCAAGTATCACCTTGATTACATGGCCTGGCTGCTGGATCAGCGCCGCTGGCTGGCGGGCGATGTGATGACGCTTGCCGACATCACGGCGGCGGCGCATTTGTCCTGCCTTGATTATATCAGCGACGTGGACTGGCACCGCCATGCGGTGGTCAAGGATTGGTACGCCAAGATCAAATCGCGGCCCAGCTTCCGACCCTTGCTGGCGGATCAGGTTTCGGGCTTTCCGCCGCCTGCGCATTATGCCGACCTGGATTTCTGATCCTGACAAGGCCGGGGGCCAGCCCCCCAGCCATCGGTTACTCGGACCGATGGCGTAACCGATGGCTACCCGGGATAGTTTAGCCAGTATGAAAGAGCAGGTTCGCGCCAGAGCGGTCATGGAGGGTTTCTCTGCCATGGGTGTTTGCGCACCCGATGCCGCACCCGATACTGCGGGCCGATTGGCGGCGTTTCTGGACGCCGGGCATCATGGCCAGATGGGCTGGATGGCCGAGCGGGCGCATTGGCGCGGCGATGCGGCGGCGCTGTGGCCTGAGGCAAAGTCGGTGATCATGCTGGCCGAGGTATACACGCCGGATACCGATCCGCTGGCTGTGCTGGCACAGCGCGACCGGGGGGCGGTTTCAGTCTATGCGCAGGGTCGCGATTATCACGATCTGGTCAAGCGCCGCCTGAAACGGCTGGGCCGCTGGATGGTGGAGGCCACGGGGGCCGAGATCAAGGTGTTCGTCGATACCGCCCCGGTAATGGAAAAACCGCTGGCGCAGGCGGCGGGGTTGGGGTGGCAGGGCAAGCATACCAACCTGTTGAGCCGGGACTTGGGCAACTGGTTCTTTCTGGGCGCGATCTTCACCACGCTGGACCTGCCGAAGGATGCGCCCGAGGTCAGCCATTGCGGCAGTTGCACCGCCTGTCTGGATATCTGCCCGACCAAGGCGTTTCCCGCGCCCTATAAACTGGATGCGCGGCGCTGCATTTCCTATCTGACCATCGAACATCACGGCCCGGTGGACCCCGACCTGCGCGCCCTGATGGGCAACCGGATTTACGGCTGCGATGATTGTCTGGCCGTCTGCCCGTGGAACAAGTTTGCCCAAGCCGCCACCGAGATTGGCTATCAACCGCGCGTAGGTGCGCCGGAACTTGCAGAACTGGCGGGCCTTGATGATGCGGGATTCCGCGCACGGTTTGCGGGCAGCCCGATCAAGCGCATCGGCCGCAACCGCTTTGTGCGCAACGTGCTGTATGCGATTGGCAATTCCGGAATGCCGGAGTTGCGGGCGGCGGCTATGGCTTTGGTCGGCGACAGCGACGCCACGGTGGCGGATGCCGCCCAATGGGCGGTTGGGCGGCTGACATAGGCCGACCCGTGCCACGACCCTAGGTTCCGGGCGCGATTCGCAGTAGTCTGGTGCCCTGACACCCAAGGAGGGATCGGCCATGACACGTCACATTGCAGACCACCGTGCGGCCTCAAACGGCGGGCGGGTGAAGCATTTCCTGCGCCTTGCCCGTGCAGAACGGGGGCCGTGGCACCGGCCCCATGCCAAACCCGGATCGTCGCGGCTGGTGCATTTCCTGCGCATCGCGCGGGGCAAGCTGGCCTAAAGGCCAAGCCGGGCCAAAGCCGCGTCCAAGGGCGACCAGTCGGCAAGCTCCAGCCGCACCACGAAGGTCAGCACCTTGGCGCGAAACGCCGGGGGCAGGCGGGCGGCGTCTTTTTCGGTCGTGACCAATTGGGCACGCAGGGTTTTTGCATCCATCTCCAGCCGGGCAAGCAGGGCGCTGGACAAGGGCTGATGATCGGCGAGGGCGACAGTGCGCACCACATCGGCCCCGGCGGCGCGCAGGGTGGTGAAAAACTTGTCGGGGTGGCCGATGCCTGCAAAGGCCAGCGCGCGGGTGTCGGTCCAGTCCATGCCCATTTGCAGCGGCTGTAGCGCCCCGGTCAGATGCGGCAGGTTAATCGCATGACCCCACTGGGCGGCAAACCTGGCCTGCGCCGGGGCATCCCCGATCGACAGCAGCAGGTCGGCGCGCGCCAGGCCCGTCGCCACCGGTTCGCGCAAGGGGCCTGCGGGCAGGCAGCGCCCGTTGCCAAAGCCACGGTGCGGCATCGACGACGATCAAGGAGAGGGACTTGGTGACGGCGGGGTTCTGAAACCCGTCATCCAGCACGATGACCTGTGCGCCAGCAGCCTCCGCCGCTTGCACCCCGGCAGCGCGGTCGCGGGCAATCCATGTGGGGGCAAAGGCGGACAGCAGCAGGGGTTCATCGCCCACCTGCGCGGCGGTATGGGCGGCAGTCACCTGGACCGGGCCGGGCAGGGTGCCGCCATAGCCACGAGAGACGACATGCGCCGCGATGCCCCGCGCCGCCAGCCGCGTCAGCAATGCAATGGCGGTCGGGGTCTTACCGGTGCCGCCTGCGTTCAGGTTGCCGATGCAGATCACCGGAACGCTGGCCGTATACCCCGCCGCACGCAGACGGCGCGCAGTGGCCGCACCATAAACCCACCCCACTGGTGCCAGCAGGCGAGCGGCAGGGGCGGGGCGGTCGGGCGGGCTGAACCAGAAATCCGGGCGCGCGCATCAGGTGCCCCCTTCCAGCACATGGCGGATCAGAGTGGCGATCCGGTCTGTCACCTCTGCCCCTTCCGACGCCACTGCCCATGCGGCCTGGGCCAGCCGGGCGGCGCGGTCAGGGTCCAGCAGATCGCCCAAAGCCTCGTCCAGATCGCGGCCCGAAGCCACGGCACGGGCGGCGCGGGCGGCCCCAAGCCTACCAAAGGTCGCGCCATACTCGCCCGCACGGGGGCCGTGCAGAATGGCAGACCCCAGGGCCGCAGCCTCTAGCGGGTTGCGCAGCGCGCCAGTGCCCGACAGGCTGCCACCAAGGAACGTGATCGGGGCCAGCCTGTACCACAGCCCGTATTCGGCGGCGTCGACCAGATAGACCTCGGATTCCGCCTCGGGTTCTTCATCGCGCTGACGTGACGCCGTGGCCCAGCCTTCCTGCGCGTCCATCAATGCGCCCAACGGCTCTATCCGGGCAGGGTCTTGCGGGGCGACAATCAGCAACAGGCGGTGCGCCAGACGCAACGCTTCACGGTGTGCTGCGATCACCAGCTTTTCCTCGGCCTCGGGCAGACAGGCCGCGAACCACACCGGCCGTGTCGCCAGTTGCCGCGCCAGCGAGGCGCGTTCAGCCTCAAGGCAGGGCAGGGCGGCGGATTGCTCCTCCATCCGCCCCGTCACACTGACCGCCGACAGCAGCGCCCCCCCCCGGCGAAAGGCGCGGGCGGCGGTTTCATCCAGCGTGGCAACATGGGCAAAACTGGCAAGGGCGGTGCGCATCAGGCCCGGATACCAGCCATCCCGTTCCCGCAGAATATAGGGCGCGCGGCCATCAACCATCAGCACCGGCACCTGACGTTCGGCGCAATCATGGATCAGCGCAGGCCGCACCTCGCCTTCGGCAAACACGCCGACATCGGGCCGCCAATGCGCCAGAAACGCCTTGGTCTCGGCGGGTGTGTCAGCCGGCGGCAGTTGGATCACCACCCCGTCGCGCGGGGGCAGTGGGGCGGGGCAGGTGAACAGCACGGCCAGCCCGTCTTCGTCAATCAGGCGGCGGGCAAGTTCATACAGCGCACGCGCCGCATCGACGCTGGGCGCATGCATCCAGACCAGCCGCCCGGCGGGGCGCGGCGGGCGATCCTGCGCACCAGCCAAAGCGGTGCGCGGGCGCAGGTTGTATAGGGCAAGGCCAAGCGAGCGGGCCATGGCGTGTGGTCAAACCGATCTGTGCGCGAGGTTATTCGGGTGCAGGCCCCGATCCATCGCGCAATTTGCCGATATCGGCAATGAAATAGCGCATATGGGCGTTGTCCACTGTCCGCTGCGCCTCGGCCTTCCAGGCCAGATGCGCCGAGGCATAATCGGGGAACAGCCCGACCGTGTGGATTTTGGTCACGTCGCGGAACACGGTGGACTGGGGGGAAACCAGTTCGCCACCAAAGACAAGATGCAGACGTTGGGTCATAGGGGCTCCATCGGTTTTACGGATGCAGGGTAGCAAGGTCGGGGTTGGGGTCAAGCGGGCGTTTGCAGGTGCAGCAAATCAGTTGGCGTCAGGCGCGCAGATTGCGGCGCAGCAGGGCCAGAACCTCACGCAGGTCGGTGGCGCTGGACAGATCAAACCCGGTTTTGTCCAGAAAACACGGCGGCACCGATGCCGCACGTTCGCCCAAGGCGCGGCCAGCCTCGGTCAGGGCAACATTGACCTTGCGGTCATCGCCGGTATCACGGCGACGGGTCAGCCAGCCCTGTGCTTCCATCCGTTTTAGCAGCGGCGTCAAGGTGTTACTGTCAAGATGCAGGGCGGCACCCAACTGGCCAACGGTCTGCGCATCCTGCCCCATCAGCGCCATCAGTGCCAGATACTGCGGATAGGTCAGCCCAAGCGGGTCCAACAGCGGCTTGTAGGCCGCCTGCATCGCATGGGCCGTCGAATACAGCGCAAAGCACAGCATCTGGGACGGCGGTATCGGGGGCGGGGAGTTGGTCATTTGGCATATATACATCGCGCACGATAGATACGCAAGCGATTGACTTTGCCGGCGATTCGCGTCAAGTAGAACGTACACGATATAATCGTTAGCGAAATATGGGAGTCTGTGATGAGCGTTGATGTGAAATACTGGACCGAAGGTCAGGCCACGGGTGGCGGGCGCAACGGGGTGGCAAAGCTGGCGTCGGGCATGCTGACAGTCACCATGACCAGCCCGAAAGAACTGGGCGGGTCAGGCGCAGGCCATAACCCCGAGGAGCTGTTCGCCATCGGCTATGCCGCCTGCTATCTGGGCGCAATGCGCTTTGCCGCCGGTTCGGAAAAGCTGGGCACCGTGCCGGATGATGCGACCGTGACGTCGAAGGTCGGCATCGGCCCGCGCAGCGATGGCGGCTTTGGTCTGGCAGTGGAACTGACCGTCACCATGCCTGGCGTGGACCGCGCCATTGCCGAAAAGATCATGGAACGCGGGCATTTCATCTGCCCCTATTCCAACGCGACCAAGGGCAATATCGAGGTGAAGACCACGCTGGCCTGATCTAAACCGTGTTGTAACGATTGCGTAAGGCGACCGGCCCAAGGGGGCAGGTCGCCTTTTTCATTTTGTGGGCTGGACCCGAAAGGGCTGCGCCGGTCAGGCGCGCACCATTTTCTCATATGCGGTCGAGATATCCTGCGTCAGTGCGCCGACCTCGAAGTTATAGTCGCCGATCTGGCCCACCGGCGTCACTTCGGCGGCGGTGCCGGTCAGCCAGCATTGCTGGAAACCTTCCAGCTCGGCCGGCATGATGTGGCGTTCATGCACGGTGATGCCCTTTTCGCGCAGCATCCCGATCACGGTTTGCCGGGTGATGCCGTTCAGGAAGGCGTCGGGCAGCGGGGTATGAACCTCGCCATCCTTGACGAAAAAGATGTTCGCGCCCGTCGCCTCGGCCACATAGCCGCGATAGTCGAACATCATTGCGTCGGAACAGCCCTTCGCCTCGGCGGCGTGCTTGCTCATGGTGCAGATCATGTACAGACCCGCCGCCTTGGCTGCATGCGGAATGGTTTCCGGGCTGGGCCGTTTCCATTTCGCGATGTCCAGCTTCGCCCCCTTCATCTTGGCGTCGCCGTAGTAGTTGCCCCAGGTCCACACGGCCACCGCCATACGGATCGGGTTTTTCTTGGATGCGACACCCATATCCTCGCCAGCCCCCCGCCACGCCACGGCGCGCACATAGGCGTCGGTCAATCCGTTGGCCTTGAGGGTTGCCTCCTTGGCCGCCTCGATCTCGGCCACCGAATAGGGCAGCGGCATGTCCAGCAGCTCGCCCGATTTGCGCAGGCGTTCGGAATGTTCCACCGATTTGAAGATCTTGCCGTTATAGCAACGCTCGCCCTCAAACACCGAGGACGCATAGTGCAAGGCATGGGTCAGAATGTGGACGTTCGCCTGCCGCCATTCCACCAGTTTGCCATCCATCCAGATGAACCCATCCCGATCGTCATATCCTGCCATTTTACCCTCCGGCTTTACGAATGTTGCGCCTGAAATGTCCGTATCGGACATAATGTTGCGCAAATGCGGGGCATGGGGTAACAGTTGGTCCTTGGAAAGTCAACAAGGCTGACGTAGTTTGTGATCAGGGAGGACAGCATGGCAGAAAATTCAAACGGCGGCGAAGGTCTGCTGTTCCTGACCGACGAACAGTTGCGCAAGGGCATCGAGGCGATGTTCTTTGCCTATCGCGGCTTTACCGCCGACCCCGACCGTATTCTGGAAGGCATGGATTATGGCCGCGCCCACCACCGCGCGATCCATTTCATCCACCGCAGCCCCGGCACCACCGTGTCGAACCTGCTGACCACGCTTGGTGTGACCAAGCAAAGCCTGAACCGGGTACTGCGGACGTTGATCGAGGATGGGCTTGGTCGAGGCGCGGGTGGGCCGCGCCGACAAACGCGAACGCAACCTGCACCTGACGGAAAAGGGGGCGGCGTTGGAGCGTGAATTGTCCGAGGCCCAGCGGGGCAGGATGCGCGCGGCCTACCGCGCGGCAGGGCCGCAGGCGGTGCAAGGCTTTCGCACGGTGTTGGAGGCGATGATGGACCCGGATCAACGCAGGCAGTATCAACGCCTGAAAGAGGGGAAATCATGACCGAACCTGCGGCACATCTGCTGGTCGTCGATGACGACGAACGCATCCGGGGCCTGTTGCAGAAGTTCCTGATCCGGTCGGGGTTTCTGGTCTCGGTCGCGCGCGATGCGGCCCAAGCCCGGCGATTGCTGGGCGGGCTGGAGTTCGACATGATCGTGCTGGACGTAATGATGCCGGGCGAAGACGGCGTGTCCTTGACCCGCGATCTGCGCAAAAAGATGACGACGCCGATCCTGCTGCTGACCGCCAAGGGCGAAACCTCCAACCGGATTGAAGGGTTTGAGGCCGGGGCTGACGACTATCTGGTCAAACCGTTTGAACCCAAGGAACTGCTGCTGCGCATCAACGCCATTTTGCGCCGGGTACCGGTGGTGAAACCCGCCGAGGCCGTGCCAAAGGTGCTGCATCTGGGGGCCGTGCGCTATGACATGGACCGGGGCGAATTGTGGCGCGGCCCGGATGTCGTGCGCCTGACCGCGACCGAAGCCGCGCTGATGCGGATTTTCGCGGCCCAACCCGGCCTGCCCGTGACCCGCGAAAAACTGGTCGGCGATCTGGGGCGCGATGATGCGGCACAGGAACGCGCGGTGGATGTGCAGATCACACGGCTGCGCCGCAAGATCGAGGACGACCCCAAACAACCGCGCTATCTGCAAACGGTGCGGGGTGAAGGCTATATGCTGGCCCCGGATTAACAGGGCCTGCCACAGTTGCGGCAAGATTGATCTATATCGCAGCCCCCGTGCCGGGCGTCATGTGATACCCGGGAGAGGGAAAAATGGAGGACGGAATGTTTGTCAGAACAACGGCTGCGGCGTGTCTGGTCATGGGGCTTGGTCTTGGGACCGCGATGGCTCAGGATCTGGTATCGGTCGGCGAAGTAGGGCCTTGGGGCATTTATGTGGACCCGACCGTTGGCAATGGTTGCCTGATCAATGCGGTGTTTGAAGATGGGTCCGATGTGCGCATCGGCTTTGATATGGATGCTGGCACCGGCTACATGATCGCCGCTAATTCGGCCTGGGAAGGGATCGAGGAAGGCGCGGAATACGACATCGGCCTTGATCTGGACGGTGAGGTTTACAACGGCAAAGGCACCGGCATTATTCTGGACGATCTGCCGGGCGTCGATATTCCGTTCGACACCATTGATTTTCTGAAGGATGTGGCGTCGAAAAACACCCTGACGCTCAGCAATGCCGAGGGTCCGGTGATGAGCATTGATCTGGCCGACAGCGATACCGCCCTTCAACAGGCGATTGATTGTCAGGATAACCAAGGCTAGCGCGGGTTGACAGCGCCGGGGGTTTCACACCCCCGGACCCCCGTGGGATATTTGCGCCAATGTGAAAGGGCAACGGATGCTTTTATTTTCACATGACGACTCGGCTGATCATGTCAACCCGCCGGGCCATCCTGAGCAGGTGGCTCGATTTCACGCAGTCGTGCAGGGGCTGGCGGGGTTCGATCTGGATCGACGCGAGGCCCCTGTGGCGGAGGAGGCCGACGTGCTGCGCTGCCATCCGGCAGGGTATCTGGCGCGCGTGAAGGCGGCTGTGCCCAAGCAAGGCTGGGCGCAGTTGGATGGCGACACCTACCTGTCGCCAGGGTCTTTGATAGCCGCAATGCGGGCGGTTGGTGGGGCCTGTGCGGCGGTGGATGCGGTGCTGGCGGGGCAGTCGAAGTCAGCCTTTGTGGTGGCGCGGCCCCCGGGGCACCACGCGGAAACGGAAACCGCGATGGGGTTTTGCCTGTTCGGCACGGTGGCAATTGCGGCGAAACGGGCGCTGGATCACCATGGATTGTCGCGGGTGGCGGTGGTGGATTTCGACGTGCATCACGGCAATGGCACGCAGGATCTGCTGTGGGACGAGGGGCGCTGTCTGTTCGCCTCAACCCACCAGATGCCACTTTATCCCGGCTCTGGGGCACCGGGCGAACGCGGCGCGCAGGGGCAGATTGTCAATATGCCGCTGGCATCCGGGTCGGGCAGTGCGGCGATGCGTGCGGCGTATGAGGCCACGATTTTTCCGGCCTTGCAGGCGTGGCAGCCTGAATTGTTGCTGATATCGGCGGGCTTTGACGCGCATCAGGATGACCCCTTGGCGGGGCTGAACTGGCAGACAGAAGATTACGCTTGGGTCACGCAACGGCTATGCGATTTTGCCGGCGGGCGGGTGGTATCATGTCTGGAGGGCGGCTATGATCTGGCGGCGCTTGCGGCATCGGTTGCCGCCCATGTGGATGTGCTGAGGGAACGGGACCAATGACCGACACACCGATTGCCGAGATGAGCTTTGAGCAGGCCATGGCCGCGCTGGAGGCTGTGGTAGGCCAGTTGGAACGCGGCGATGTGGCGCTTGAGGCGTCGATTGCGCTGTACGAACGCGGGGCGGCATTGAAGGCGCATTGCGCGGGCAAGCTGCGCGATGCCGAGGAAAAGGTGGAACTGATCCGCGCGCAGGAAGGCCGTGCCGTGGGCGTGACCCCGGTGGAGGGGATGTGACCTTTCCCGAACGGCTGGCTGCTGACGCCGCCCTGATCGAGGCGCATCTGATGGCGGCCATTGCGGCCAAACGGCAGGTGCCGGTGGTGCAGGCCATGGCCTATGCCGCACAGGGCGGCAAACGCCTGCGTGGGTTTCTGGTGCTGGAAGGCGCGCGGATGCTGGGGGTGCCCGAAGCGCGCGCCATGAGCGCCGCCGCAGCGGTTGAGGCATTGCATGCCTACAGCCTGATCCACGACGATCTGCCCTGTATGGACGACGATGACCTGCGCCGGGGCCTGCCGACCGTGCATGTGAACTGGGATCAGGCGACAGCGGTGCTGGCTGGCGACGCGCTGCAAACGCTGGCGTTTGAATTGCTGTGCGACCCGGCACTTGGGTCTGCCGAAGTGCGGCTGGCCTTGGTGGCGGGGCTGGCGCAGGCATCGGGTGCGGATGGCATGGTGTTGGGGCAGGCGCTGGATATTGCGGCGGAAACGGCGGCGGCACCGCTGACCTTGGACCAGATCACCGACTTGCAGGCGGGAAAGACCGGCGCGCTGATCCTGTGGGCGGGGCAGGCGGGGGCGGTGATTGCGGGTGCCGATACCGCGCCATTGCGCGGCTATGCGCAGGCCTTGGGGTTGGCGTTTCAGATTGCCGATGATGTGCTGGATGTGACGGGTAATGCGGCCACGGCGGGCAAACGGCTGGGCAAGGATCAGGCGGCGGGCAAGGCCACCTTCGTGTCCTTGCTGGGGCTGGACGCCGCCCGGGCAGAGGCCCGTGCCTTGGTGGCACAGGCGGAAGCCCACCTGCGGCCTTACGGTGCGGCGGCGGCCAACTTGATCGCAGCGGCCCGGTTCGTTATTGACCGTGACAAATAAAACCGAGGCGGACATGACCGACCGACCCAAGACCCCCGTTCTGGACCGGGTTAACATCCCCGCCGATATGAAGGCGCTGACCGACCGCGATTTGCGGCAGTTGGCCGATGACCTGCGCGCGGAAACCATTGCCGCCGTGTCCGTCACAGGCGGGCATCTGGGCGCCGGGCTGGGCGTGGTGGAACTGACCGTGGCGCTGCATGCGGTGTTCGACACCCCAAGGGATAAGCTGATCTGGGATGTCGGGCATCAGGCCTATCCGCACAAGATCTTGACCGGGCGCCGCGACCGTATCCGCAGCCTGCGCAGCGAAGGGGGGTTGTCGGGCTTCACCAAACGCAGCGAGTCGCCCTATGACCCGTTTGGCGCGGCCCATTCGTCTACCTCGATCTCAGCCGCTTTGGGCTTTGCCATGGCGGCGGAACTGGGGGGTGATCCGGGCGATGCGATTGCGGTGATCGGCGACGGGTCGATGTCTGCGGGCATGGCGTTTGAGGCGATGAATAACGCGGGCCATTTGAAGAAACGGCTGTTCGTGATCCTGAACGACAACGAAATGTCGATTGCGCCGCCCACCGGGGCGCTGTCGTCCTACCTTAGCCGCCTGTATGCCGAGCCACCGCTGCAAGACCTGAAGCAGGCGGCAAAGGGGCTGGTGTCGCTGTTGCCGGAACCTTTGCAGGAAGGGGCGCGGCGCGCCAAGGAAATGCTCAAAGGCATGACCGTGGGAGGTACGCTGTTTGAGGAGTTGGGATTTTCCTATATCGGTCCGATAGATGGCCATGATCTGGATCAGTTGCTGCCCGTGCTGCGGATGGCAAAGGCGCGGGCCACCGGGCCGACGCTGATCCATGTGATCACCAAAAAGGGCAAGGGCTATGCCCCGGCTGAAACCGCGCGTGACAAGGGCCATGCGACGGGCAAGTTTGATGTGCTGACCGGGGTGCAGGCCAAGGCTGCGTCCAACGCGCCAAGCTATACCAAGGTGTTCGCGCAAAGCCTGATCGCCGAGGCGCAGGCCGACAGCCGCATTGTGGCGGTGACGGCAGCGATGCCGGATGGCACCGGGTTGAACCTGTTTGCTGACCGCTTTCCCAAGCGCTGCTTTGATGTGGGCATCGCCGAACAACACGCGGTGACGTTTTCGGCGGGGCTGGCGGCGGGCGGGATGAAGCCGTTCTGCACGATCTATTCCACCTTCCTGCAACGCGGCTATGATCAGGTGGTGCATGACGTGGCGATCCAGCGCCTGCCCGTGCGCTTTGCGATTGACCGGGCGGGGTTGGTGGGCGCGGATGGTGCGACCCATGCGGGGTCGTTCGACGTGGCGTTTCTGGCCAACCTGCCGGGCATCGTGGTGATGGCGGCGGCCGATGAGGCCGATCTTGTGCATATGGTCGCCACTGCCGCAGCGCATGATGACGGCCCGATTGCCTTCCGCTTTCCGCGTGGGGATGGCACCGGCTGTGAGATGCCGTTGAAGGGTGTGCCGCTGGAAATCGGCAAGGGCCGAGTGATGCGTGAAGGGTCACGCGTGGCGATCCTGTCCTTTGGCACCCGCCTGTCCGAAGTGATGATCGCCGCCGAGGCGCTTGCCGCCCGTGGCCTTGCGCCGACTGTGGTGGACGCGCGCTTTGCCAAGCCGCTGGACGCCGACCTGATCTTGCGTCTGGCGCGCGAGCATGAGGCGCTGATCACGGTCGAGGAAGGCGCTGTTGGCGGATTTGGCAGCCACGTCAGCCACTTGCTGGCCGAAGCCGGGGTGTTTGACCGGGGGTTGAAATATCGGTCGATGGTACTGCCGGATATCTTCATTGATCAGGCCAGCCCGGAACGGATGTATCAGGTGGCAGGCATGGATGCGGCGCAGATTGAGGCAAAAGTCTTGGAAACGCTTGGGGTGGCTGTCGTCGGCTTGCGGGCCTAAGGCAGGAAGGGGGCTTCACGCCCCCTCGGCCTGCGGCCTCACCCCCGTGGGATATTTAGAGACAGAAAATGCAAATTTTAGATAAGTTTTAGGGGCTTGTCGCCGAGGTAGGCTTGCAGCGCGGCAGGTGGGTTGGCGAGCAGGGATTTGGTCGGTTGCGGCGCATGGGCCACGCCATCAGCCACCAGCACCGTGTGGTCGCACAGGTGCAGCGCATCGGCGGGGTCGTGGGTGATCATCAGCAGGGCGGCCCCAGTGGCAGCCAGCACTTGGGCCACCAGATCCAGCATCTCTGCCTTCAGCGCGGGGCCAAGGGCGGCAAACGGTTCATCGAGCAAAAGCAGGGGCTTGGCGCGCAGCAGGGCGCGGGCGAGGGCGGCGCGGCTTTGCTGGCCACCGGACAGTTGCGCAGGCTTTCGCGGGCCAAACCCGACAAGGCCAACCTTCACCAACGCGTCGTCAACCGCGCCATGCTGTAGCGGCGTCAGGCGGAGCGAGGGGTTCAGCCCGAGGCCGAGATTTTGCGCAATCGTCAGATGCGGGAACAGGTTCTGGTCCTGAAACAGGATGCTGATGGGGCGGGTTCCGGGGGGGCCAAGGTCTTCGCCGTTCCAGCGGATATGGCCAGAGTTGGGCGGCAAAAACCCTGCAATCGCAGACAGCAGCGTCGATTTTCCGGCCCCCGATGGCCCGATCAGCGCGATGCGGTCACCGGGGTTGACCTGCCAGTCGGCGGTCAGGATAAAGCTGCCAAGGGTGAGGCGCAGGTTTTCAAGCGTCAGCAAGGCGGCCTCCTTGGTCAAAGGCCCAGAACAGGGCAAAGCTGAGCGTCACAAGGATCAGCGCCGCCGCTGCTGCGGCCTCTAGCCGGTAGGCCCCCATCAGGCGCTGCACGACCAGCGGCAGGGTGGCGCTTTGGTCATCGGCAAACAGCGCGATCACCCCCAGATCGCCCATCGACAGCGCCGCCGCAATACCCGCGCCAAAGCCCAAGGGTCGGGCAAGGCGGGGCAGGGTCAGCCACCGCAGGCGCGCAAGCCCTTGTAAAGACAGGCTTGCGGCAAGGTGATCATAGTTTGCATGCAGGGCGCGGGCCTCGGGCAGGATCAGGCGGTAGAGGTAGGGCAGCGACAGGGCCGTGTTGACCAGAATGGTGACGGGAAGGGCAAGCCGTGCCGGGGGGATCAGCGGCTGAAGCAGCAGGAACAACCCGGTGCCCAGCACGAGCCCGGAGGTCGCGAGAGGCAGCAGGGCGGCGGCGTCCAGCATGCGGTTCGGGCGGGCGGCGACCGCAAGGGCAAGGGTCAGGGCGGCGGTTGTGGCAAGGATGGCGGAGGTCAGAGCGACAAGGATGGAGCGTATCGTTGCGGTCCAGAGAGAGGCGGGAAGGTCGGTCAGGCCGGGCAATCCGCGCAGGACCACCGCGCCAAGTGGCAGGATCAGGAACAGCGCGGCGGCCAGAATTGCCAGCATATCCAGATATTTGCGCCATCCGGCTGGCGCGAAAGGCAGCACGTTTCGCCCCGCCCCGGTGCCAAATCCCGCAGGTCGCACCAAGGCCCAGACGGCGGTTGCAGCCACCGCACATAGCACGAACTGCACCCCCGCGAGGCTGGCCGCACGACCAAGGGCGAAGTCAAACCGCAGCGCCTGATAGATGGCGAGTTCCACCGTGGTGGCCCCCGGCCCGCCGCCGAGTGTCAGGGCGACGGCAAAGCTGGTCAGGCACAGGGTAAAGATGATCAGCGCCGCACTTGGCAGCACCTCGCGCAGCATCGGTCGTTCCAGATGGCGGAAGGTATCAGCCGGGGCGAAGTTCAGTGATTGGGCAAGGCGAAAGCGTTCGGACGGGATGGCTTGCCAGCCTTGCAGGATCATCCTTGTCGCCAATGGCAGGTTCAGAAACACATGCGCCAGCACCACGCCATGCAGCCCGTAGATCGACACGGGGGGCAGGCCAAGCAGGCCAAGCCCTTGATTCAGAACGCCGGACCGCCCGAAAACCGCCAGCAACCCAAGGGTTGCCACGATGACCGGTAGCAGGAAGGGCGCCCCCATCAGCGTGATCAGCGCGCCCGCTGCCGGGAAAGCTGCGGCGGGCCAAAGCGCGGGCGACAGGGATGGCGAGGAGGGTGGATACGGCCGCCGACAGGGTGGCTTGCAGGACGGTAAAGCGGATGGCGGCCCAGTCTTCGGGGCGGGGGGCAAAGCTGTCGGCGCGCCATGACAGGGCGGCCAAAGGGGCCAGAACGAGGGCCAGCAACACGGCGGCAATCGCTGCGGCACTGCTGGTCAAGCCGTTGATTTCTGGCCCCTTTGGCATTGTTTATCGCGACAGCGCGGCTTGCCATTCGGCCAGTGCCGCGTCGCGGGCGGCCTGTGCGTCGGTGGCAGACAGCAGCAGCGATTTGGCCGGGCGCAGCGATTCAAACCCTTCGGGCAGGCCTGCGGCAGGCGTGACGGCGGGGTACATCCAGTTGGTGGTGGGGATCACCGACTGAAACGCCTCCGTCTGCATGAAGGCGAGGAAGGCATCGGCCAAGGCAGGCTGGTCCGTGCCCGCAAGTTTGCCCGCCACTTCGACCTGCATGTAGTGGCCCTCGGTGAAGGCAGCCGCAGATTTGGTGGCATCCTGCTCGGCGATCAGGTGATAGGCGGGGGAGGTGGTGTAGGACAGCACCATGTCCGCCTCGCCTTCCAGAAACAGGCCGTAGGCCTCGGACCAGCCCGGGGTGACCGTCACGATGTTGTCGGCGAGGTCGGCCCAGACTTGCGGGGCCTTGTCGCCGTAGGCCATCTTGACCCACATCAAAAGGCCCAGACCGGGGGTCGAGGATCGGGGATCCTGGATCACCACCTTCAGATCAGACGCGGCCAGTTCCATGAATGATTTCGGGGGGTTGGTCAGTTTGGTGTTGTCATAGACAAAGGCAAACCAGCCCCAGTCATAGGGCAGAAAATTGGGGTCATCATAGGCCACGGGCAGGTCGTTTTTGGCGGCGATTCCGTGCGGGGCGAACAGGCCGGTGGCGGTGGCTGTGGCGGTCAGGTTGGTGTCGAGGCCGAGGATGATATCGGCGTCGGTGGTGGCCCCTTCAAGCTGGATGCGGGCCAGAAGGGCCGCGCCGTCACCCGCGCCTATGAACTGGATGTCACAGGAACACGTTGATTCAAAAGCTTTTTCCACGGCAGGGCCGGGGCCCCATTCGGAAATGAAGCTGTCATAGGTCAGCACGGTAAGAACGGGGGTTTCGGCCAGTGCAGGGTATGCAATGACAGTCAGGCCCGCAGCGAGGAGGTTGATTTTCATAGCTTTTCTCCATTCTGCGACGGTATAGGTCGGGAATGGACAAGGCCCATGCACCTTCCCTCCGCCGGTATGATCCGGTTCAGGTTCGACGGGTCCGCTTTCGCATCTCAGCCATGGGTCTTGCGACCAACAGCACCCCGAGGTGAGGCGAAACATAGGGGAAAGCAGGCGGGCCGCAAGGGGGATTGTGCGGGGCGTGAACCGGGGGGGTTCGGGGAATGGGGCGTAGAGGATGCGTAAAGACCCCGTAGAGGATGCGTAGAGGATTTGTAGATACAGGCGGGATTGGGGGTGGCGTTAACCAAGGGTTGGGGAATCGGGGCGCGGTGGTGGGTTGTGGTGGGAGGGGGGTAACTTGGATTTAACTATTGTATGGGAACGGTAGGGGATGCCTGCGGGCTGCAACGATAGGTTCACGCGCGCGCCGACCGAGGTGGACAGCCGCGCGCAAGGGGCGTTGGATTTGTAGGGTTTGTGGAGGGGAGATGGGCGGAATCGCCCATCCTACGGTGGATTCTGTGGCGGGGGTGGCTTATGGCTTGGCGTAAAGGAGCCTGACCCATGAGCCTGAATACCTTTGGACATTTGTTCCGCGTGACCACCTGGGGCGAGAGCCATGGACCGGCGATTGGCTGTACGGTCGATGGCTGCCCGCCGGGGGTGCGGCTGTCGGAGGCGGATTTGCAGCCTTGGCTCGACCGCCGCAAACCGGGGCAGAACAAGTACACCACGCAGCGGCAAGAGGCGGATGAGGTGCGCATCCTGTCGGGGGTGTTTGAGGGGGTCACAACGGGGACGCCGATCCAGTTGATGATCGAGAACACGGATCAGCGGTCCAAGGATTATGGCGCGATTGCGCAGGCGTTCCGGCCCGGCCATGCGGATATCACCTATCATCAGAAGTATGGGGTACGGGACTATCGCGGGGGCGGGCGGTCGTCGGCGCGGGAAACCGCGAGCCGGGTGGCGGCAGGCGGCGTGGCGCGGGCGGTGTTGGCGGCGCTGTGCCCTGACCTGCGGATCACCGGGTATATGGTGCAGATGGGGGTGCACGGGATTGACCGGGGGCGGTTTGATCTGGCCGAGGTAGAGCGCAATCCGTTCTGGGTGCCGGATGCGGTGGCGGCGGTGGAATGGGCCGGCGTATCTGGACGGGCTGCGGCGGGATTTGAACTCGGTAGGGGCGGTGATCGAGGTGGTGGCCACTGGCGTGCCTGCGGGGTTGGGCGCGCCGCTCTACGCCAAGCTGGACTCTGATCTGGCGTCGGCGATGATGTCGATCAACGCGGTCAAGGCGGTGGAGATTGGCGACGGGATGGCGGTCGCGGCGCTGACCGGCGTTGAAAATGCGGATGAAATTCGCATGGGCGCGCAGGGGCCGGAGTTTCTGTCGAACCACGCCGGGGGTATCTTGGGCGGGATTTCCACCGGGCAGGATGTGGTCTGCCGCTTTGCGGTGAAGCCCACGTCCAGCATCCTGACCCCGCGCCGCACGGTCAATGCGGCGGGTGAAGAACTGGACCTGATCACCAAGGGGCGGCATGATCCCTGCGTGGGCATCCGCGCGGTGCCTGTGGGCGAGGCGATGATGGCCTGCGTGTTGCTGGACCATCTGCTGCTGGACCGGGGCCAAACGGGGGCGGTGCGGGGCGTTATCGGCTAGGGAGGGGCGTTGGTGCAGCGGTTGGTCTGGCCTTTTGGCGGTGTGCTGATCGCGGTGCTGGCGGTGATGGCAGCACTTGGGGCCACGCGGTTTTACCTCGCCGAGGGGCACAGCCGGGCCGAGGCGACACTGGCGCTGACCATTCAGGCGCTCGACGGGCATTTGCGGCGGTTCGAGGCGGTGCCCGATTTGCTGGCCGATCAGGAGACCATAGGGCGGTTGGTGGCGCAGCCGGATGACCGGTCGCAACGGGCGGCGATGGACCGCTGGCTGAAGGCCAAGAACGCGGGGCTGGAGGCGTCGGATATCTACATCATGACGCCCGATGGGGTGACGATTGCGGCCAGCAACTATGACCGGGCCGACAGTTTTGTGGGCCAGAATTTCAGCTATCGGCCCTATTTCACCGCCGCTGTGGCGGGGGAGAAGGGGCGGTTTTATGCGATTGGTACAACATCCGGCGTGCGGGGCTATTACTTTGCCGCCCCGGTGCGCGATGCGGAGGGCGCGGTCAACGGGGTGATCGCGGTCAAGATCGGGCTGGATGTGATTGAGAGCGAATGGCGCACGCAAGAGGCGCGGATCATGGTGACGGACCCTGAGGGGATTGTGTTTTTGTCCACTGACCCCGCTTGGCTTTACAAATCCCTGCTGCCGCTGTCAGCCGACCGGATGGAGCGGACGGCGGCCTCGCGCCGCTATGCCGATGTGGCGGTGGCAGCGCTGCCGCATGCCAAGGCCGATGGGCTGATGTCGGTGCAGGGCGGCGATGGGTTGCGCGAATATGTGGTGGCCGAGGCGATCATGCCGCGTGCCGGGTGGACGGTGCATGTGCTGCTGGACACGCGGTATCTGCGGGGGCAGGCGCGGCTGGCGGTGGCGGCGGTGCTGCTGTTGCTGGGGGCGGCGGTGGCCCTGGCGGTGCTGATGTGGCAGCGGCGGGTGCGGCTGGCGGAACGCATCGCCTTGCAGGAGCAGGCCAAGGCGGAACTGGAACGCCGGGTCGCGGCGCGCACCGCCGATCTTGCCCGCGCCAATGTGCTGGTCGAGGCCGAGGTGACGGAACGACGGGCGACGGAGGCCGAGTTGCGCCGCACGCAGGCCGATCTGGTGCAGGCGGGCAAGCTGGCGGCCTTGGGGCAGATGTCGGCGGCACTGAGCCATGAGATCAACCAACCCCTTGCCGCCGCGCGCAACTATGCGGATTCGGCGGCGATTCTGATCGACCGTGGGGATGGGGCGCGGGCCAAGGAAAACGTCGGGCAGATATTGTCGCTGATCGACCGGATGGCCGCGATTGCCCGGCATTTGCGCAATGTGGCGCGCAAACCCGATGCGCCGTTGCAGGACATTTCGCTCTGGCCGCGGCGGTGGACGAGGCACTGGGGGTCGCGGCGTCGCGGTTGGAGGGGATGACGGTTTCGGTCGATTTGCCGGACGACCTGCCCCTTGTGCGGGCGGGGCCGGTGCGGTTGCAGCAGGTGCTGGTGAACCTTTTGTCCAACGCGGCGGATGCGGTGCAAGAGGCGGTGGACCGGCGGATTGAAATCACGGCAGAGTGCCACGCGGGACCGTGTGTTGTTGCGTGTGCGCGATACGGGGCCGGGGGTCGCCCCAGCGATTGCGGACCGGATTTTCGACCCGTTTTTCACCACCAAGCGGGTGGGCTCGGGCCTTGGGCTGGGGTTGTCGATTTCCTATAACATCATGAAGGATTTCGGCGGCGATCTGTCGGTGGCCAATGCCCCCGGTGGCGGGGCGGTGTTCACGGTGGATCTGGCCGTTGCGGCCCATCGTGCGGAGGCAGCGGAATGATGCCGGGGCGCGTGTTGTTGGTGGATGATGACGCGCAGATGCGGGCGTCTACCGTGCAGGCGCTGGAACTGGCGGGGCTGGCGGTGACGGGGTTTGCCTCGGCTGAGGAGGTGCTGGACCATGCGGGGCCGGGGCTGAACGGCGTGGTGGTCAGCGACATTCGCATGCCGGGAATGGACGGCATGACCCTGCTGCAACGGCTGCGCGACCGCGACGCCGATCTGCCGGTGATCCTGATCACGGGCCACGCCGAGGTGCAACTTGCGGTCGAGGCGATGCGGCGCGGGGCCTATGATTTCATTGAAAAACCCTTTGTCGCCGCCAGCCTGATCGCCGTGCTGCGCCGGGCGATGGATCACCGGGCACTGGTGTTGGACAACCGCCGCTTGCGGGCGGCGGCGGGGCAGAAAGACGATCTGGAGGCGCGTCTGCCGGGGCGGTCGGCGGTGATGATTGATCTGCGCTATCGGTTAAGGGCGATTGGCGCGTCAGAGGCGGATGCGCTGATCATCGGGCCGGTGGGGGCGGGCAAAGAGGTGGTGGCCCGCGCGATGCACGATCTGTCGCAGCGCAGCGCCAAGCCGTTTGTCGCGGTGAACTGCGCGGCCCTGCCAGCGGCCTTGATCGAGTCCGAGCTGTTCGGGCATGAGATGGGCGCCTTTGCGGGTGCCGTGCGGGCGCGGTTCGGGCGGTTTGAACATGCGCGGGGGGGCACGGTGCTGCTGGACGAGGTGGGCCAGATGCCGCTGGATGTGCAGGCCAAACTGCTGCGCGTGTTGCAGGACCGGGTGATCACGCGGCTGGGGTCGAACGATCCGATCCCGCTGGATGTGAGGTTTATTGCGACGTCGAAAACCGATCTTGCGGCGGATGTGGCGCGGGGGACGTTTCGCGAGGATCTGTATTGGCGGTTGAACGTCGCCCTGATCCGCGTGCCGCCGCTGGCGTCACGACGGGAGGATATCCCGCTGTTGTTCCTGCAATTGCTGCGCGAGGCGGCGGCCCGCCATTCCGCCCCGGACCGCGCGCCCGAGCCTGAGATGCTGGCGGAACTGGCTGGCCGCGACTGGCCGGGCAACGTGCGCGAATTGCGTAATGCCGCCGACCGGTTTGTGTTGGGGCTGGACTGGATGCCGGGGGCGTCTGGGCCGGATGCGCCGCGCTTGGCCGACCGGGTGGCAGGGTTTGAACGGTCTGTCATCGCGGGCGCGATTGCGGCGCATGGCGGGCATTTGCGGCGGGTGTATGAGCAGTTGGGCGTGTCACGCAAGACGCTGTACGAGAAGATGCTGAAGCACGGGCTGGATCGGCGGTTGGTCGAGGACGACGAGTAGTTTGCTTGGCTGATGGCCGGGGGCCAGCCCGAAGCCCGGCCACGGGCCGGGCGTTCTTCGCGAAAACTCTCCACCGGAGGGTTTTTTATCGCTCATCACCCCCCGCGATATTTAGAGACAGGAAATATGGGTGGAAATCCACACATCGGGTTTGGGGGTTTGATCCCTTATCCACCCATCGTGTCATGCAGCGGCGCGATTTTTGTGCGGACGTGTGGTTCAGGCCGCTTGATCGAAGTGCGGCCCCGGCGCGTAGCTGGGGGCAACCGTGCTGCCCGAGGAGGGGTGCGCGGGGCTTATCGCCAGTTTTGGGAGGAACCAATGGCCCTATCCGTAAAATTCGCCGCTGTTGCGGCGGCTGCCGCGTTGACCGCATCGACTGCGTTTGCGCAAGGCTACCCTGACCGCACCATCACCATGGTCGTGCCGTTCGCTGCTGGCGGGCCGACCGATACCGTGGGCCGGCTGGTGGCCGAAAAGATGTCGGCCGATCTGGGCCAGCAGATCATCGTCGAAAACGTCGGCGGGGCTGGCGGCACACTGGGGGCTGGTCAGGTGGCCGCGGCAGAGGCCGATGGCTACACCATCCTGCTGCATCACATCGGCATGGCCACCTCGGCCACCCTGTACCGCAGCCTTGCCTACAAGCCGCTGGAAGCCTTCGAATACGTCGGTCTCGTGACCGAAGTGCCGATGACTGTGGTCGCGCGCAAGGATTTTGAGCCTGCCGACATGGCGTCGCTGATCACCTATGTGAAGGCCAATGCCGACAGCATCACCATGGCCAACGCAGGCATCGGCGCGGCGTCGCATCTGTGCGGCATGTTGTTCATGCAGGCGCTGGATGCGCCGATCGTGACCGTGCCTTACAAAGGCACCGGCCCCGCGATGACCGAACTGCTGGGCGGTCAGGTAGACTTGATGTGCGACCAGACCACCAACACCACCGAGCAGATCAAGGGCGGCACCATCAAGGCCTATGCGGTGACCAGCCCCGCCCGTCTGGCGATTTTCCCCGACCTGCCGACGGTGGCTGAAGGCGGCGCTCCGTCGATGGAAGTCGGCATCTGGCACGGCATCTACGCCCCCAAGGGCACCCCCGCCGAGGCGACGGACAAGTTGGCGGCAGCCCTGCAAAAGGCGCTTGCCGACCCGGAGATCGTGGCGAAGTTCGGCGAGTTGGGCACCGTGCCGTCGTCAGCCGCTGACGCCACCCCTGCCGCGCTGAAGGCCAAGCTGGAAGGCGAAATTGCCCGCTGGAAGCCGATCATCGAATCTGCTGGCGTGTTTGCAGACTGATCTTGCGGCCCCGGCGTAGGCCGGGGCCATTTCCTTTTGCGGGGGGACACCCATGGCGACGATCAACAAGGCGGATTTCACCGCCGGGATTTTGTTTATTCTCTTCGGGGCCGTGTTTGGCCTGACCGCTCTTGACCTTGAGATGGGCACCACCCTGCGCATGGGACCGGGGTATTTTCCGATGGTGCTGGCGGTGGTTCTGACCCTGCTGGGGATCGGCATCGTGATCAGTTCTTTCGGATCGGTGGGCGAGGCTGTCGGGGCCTATGCCTGGCGCGGGATGGTGTTCATTCTGGCCGCGCCGATCTTTTTCGGGCTGACCGTGCGGGGGCTGGGGTTCGTGCCGTCGATCTTTGTCACCACGGTCATCGCGGCCTTGGCCGGGTTGAAGATGAAGCCTGTCTACGCCGTCGTTCTGGCGGTTGGCGTCACGATCTTCACGACATTGGTGTTCAGCTATGCGCTTGGCCTGCCGTTCCGCCGGTTTGGCCCTTGGCTGCCGTTTTAAGGGGGGCTGGACATGGATCTGCTTTCAAATCTGGGTCTGGGTTTTGCCACGGCGGCCAGCCCCGAAAACCTGCTGTTCTGCCTGATCGGTGTGATCCTTGGCACCTTGATCGGGGTGTTGCCCGGCATCGGGGCCACGGCGACCATCGCCATGCTGCTGCCGATCACCTTTCAGCTTGAACCCGTCTCGTCGCTGATCATGCTGGCAGGCATCTACTATGGCGCGCAATATGGCGGGTCCACCACCGCCATTCTGATCAACATGCCGGGGGAAAGTTCCTCGGCGGTGACGGCGATTGACGGCTATCAGATGGCCCGCAAAGGCAAGGCGGGCACGGCATTGGCGGTCGCGGCCTTGGGGTCGTTCTTTGCGGGCACTGTGGCGACATTGCTGGTGGCGATCTTCGCGCCGCCGCTGACCGTGATCGCGCTGAAATTCGGCGCGGCCGAGTATTTCAGCCTGATGTTGCTGGGCCTCGTGTCGGCCATTGCCCTTGCCCACGGCTCGATCCTGAAAGCACTGGCGATGGTGGTTCTGGGCCTGCTGTTGGGCGTGGTCGGGACCGATATCTACACCGGCACGCCACGCTTTACCTTTGGCATCACGGCCTATGCCGACGGGCTGAACTTCGTGGCACTGGCGGTCGGGGTGTTCGGCATCGCCGAGATTCTGCGCAATCTGGAGGGCGAACAGGACCGCACGGTTCTGGGCACCAAGCTGGGCGCGCTGTGGCCATCGAAGGAAGACCTGAAGGCGATGATCGCGCCGATGGTGCGGGGCACGGCGCTTGGGTTCGGCTTTGGGGATTTTGCCGGGGGGCGGGGCGGTGCTGGCGGCGTTTGCCTCCTACACCGTCGAAAAGCGCATCTCGAAAACGCCGGAACAGTTTGGCAAAGGCGCGATTGCCGGGGTGGCGGGGCCGGAAGTCTGCCAACAACGCAGGCGCGCAGACCAGCTTTATCCCGCTGCTGACGCTTGGGATTCCGGCGAACCCGGTGATGGCCTTGATGGTGGGGGCGATGATCATTCAGGGCATCGTGCCGGGGCCGAATGTGGCGACCGATCAGCCCGCGCTGTTCTGGGGCATCATCGCCAGCATGTGGATCGGCAACCTGATGCTGATCGTGCTGAACCTGCCGCTGATCGGGCTGTGGGTGAAGCTGCTGAAAGTGCCCTACCATGTGCTGTTCCCGGTGATCATGGCGTTTTGTTCCATCGGGGTCTATTCCGTGAATTCGAACGTCTATGACCTCTACGCCGTCGCAGGGTTCGGCCTGCTTGGCTATATCCTGCTGAAGCTGCGCTGCGAGCCTGCGCCCTTGCTGCTCGGGTTTGTGCTGGGCCCGATGCTGGAGGAAAACCTGCGCCGTGCGATGATCCTGGGTCGGGGCGATCCGACCACCTTCCTGACCCGCCCGATTTCGGCAACCTTGCTGGTGCTGACCGTGGCGGTGCTGGTGGTGGTGCTGATGCCGACGGTCCGGAAAAAGCGGGCCGAGGTGTTTGTGGAAGGGGACTGACGGGGTGGGCGGGGGTCACCCCGCCCGCACACGCGACCACTGCACCGCAAGAATGCCCACCATCACAACCACCACGCCCGCAAGGTCCAGCGCGCCCATGGTCTCGCCCAACAGCAGGGCCGCGATGGTGACCCCGAAGAACGGGTTGAGGAAGTGGAAGGTCGAGGCGCGCGTCGCCCCGATCCGGCCCACAAGGCGGAACCACAGCAGGGTGGCCGCAAGGCCGGGGATCAGGATCTGATAGGCGAAGGCGGCCAGCAGCGAGGGCGTCCAGTTCACCACCGGGCGTTCCAGCACCGCCCCCGCGAGCCCGAGGGCGAGGGAGCCGACCAGCATCTGCAAGCCCACGATCATCAACAGGTTGCCGCCCCCCGAGGCACCGCGCACCGACATGGTGGCGACCGCTAGCGCCGTCGCTCCACCGATGCACAGCAGGACACCCCACGGGTCGGCGCCGCCTTGCACCCGCGTGCCCATGATCAGGCCGACACCCGCCATGCCGAGGATCAGGCCGAGGAGGCCGAGGGGGGCGACGCGCTGGCCTCGGACCAGCCAGTCGAGCAGGGCGACGATGAGGGGGAGGGAGGCCGCGATGATGACGGCGAGGGAGGCCTCGATCCACTGCATGGCGACGAAGTTGAGGCCGAGGTAGAGGGCGTTCTGGCAGAGGCCGAAGATCACGACTGACCGGGCCTGGGGGCGGGTGAGGCGCCAGCTTTGGCCGAGGGTGGCTGCGATGGCCACGGCGATGCCGCCCGAGATCAGGAAGCGGGCCGAGAGGGCCAGCAGGGGGGGCGCGTCGGCGACGATGAGGCGGGCGGTGGCAAAGGCCGACGACCACATCAGAACGAAGGCGAGGCCCATGATGAGGGAACGGATATCCATGACGCCTCCTTGGCCGCAACGATGCCGACCCTTTCGCAAGGCGGGGGTGGGGGCAAGGGGTATTTGGGGTGTCCCGGGGTGGGACGGGGGAATGTTGTTTGGGATCAAGGGGTTGGGGTGGGGGTGTTAGGGGGTTGTTAAGGATTGGGGGTGTGCGGATGGCGGATGCACGGCTCAAACAACTTTGTGATTAAGTAGCAGTGTCAACGCATTTTTTACCTCTTTATATGAGAAACTTGCAACTGGCACAAAAACGGCCTAACGATGCGGTTACGGAGCGATTTCCGCCAATTTTTGACATAAAACGTCCTCAAATGCGAACTAGGCATATGCCAGATCGGAGCACATGATGCTTCTCAGCTTTACAGTAGAAAACTATCGGTCAATTAAAGAGGCGCAGACGCTCTCTATGATGGCAACAAAGTTGAAAGGCCCACACAGTTCTATTTTGGTGGATGTTCCGGGCGGTGAAGAGGGCATACTTCCTCACGCAATAATTTACGGGGCCAATGCGTCCGGAAAATCAACACTGATCAACGCTATGCATGCGATGAGGGCAATCGTGCTAAGCGCGATTCCTACGACCATGAGAAGTCGGAAGCTAACGCACGCATCTTTTCTTAGCCCTGCAACCTCACCCCACTACGTTAGACAGGAAGTTTATGGTGGAGTCGATGGCATCGGATACGACTTTGATCGAGTATGTGAAGATATCGGAATAATATCGAGTATCATTCTCATATCCCCTCGGGCGCCGTCGAGCGATCTACGAGAGGTCCAAGGAGAAGATGGAGTTTAGTTCATCAATGAAGGGTCCAAGAAAGACGCTTCAAAGCCAGATGCGGTCAGATATGCTTCTTTTAACTACGGGAAATCAAAGTGACCAGAAGGATTTTTCTCGGGCTATAGGATTTTTCGAGAAGATTTTTGTAAGCACAAGTGTCTTAATTGCAGAGCCTATGATTAGAGCAACGTTTCGTGAGAAAGAGATAGACGAAGTGATCCGATTTCTGATTACATTGGAACAGGTGTAATGTACAGAAAAAAATTACCCTCAAGAAAGCAGGGATATGCTTATGAAGTGTTCCGCATAATTAGCCGCCATTCTGTACCAGACGGCGAAGACAACTCTGAAATGGTAGAAGTTAGTCTGGACGAGGCCGAGTTTAACATTCACCTCGGCCACAAAGGATCGTCTGGCGATATTCATTATCTTTCTACTGAATTAGAAAGTACTGGCACGCAGCGATTACTTGTCCTGCTAACTAAAATATTTCAAGTGCTTGATGAAGGGAAAGTTGCATTTGTTGACGAAGTGGATGCAAGTCTTCATACGTCAGCGGTTGAAGCTATCCTGAAATTGTTCAGCGATCCAGAAGTCAATCGAAAAGGCGCGCAACTTGTTGCAACTACACATGTACAAACCTTCTTGATCCAAAGAAGTTGCGACGAGACGAGATATGGTTCGTTGAAAAATCGAATAAGGGGCATCCGAAATATTCTCATTGGCTGAGTTCTCTAGTCGAGAGATGGAAAATTTTAGTCGTTATATCTTAGCGGAGATATGGTGCAATTCCTCACCAAATCGATATGAATTTTTTTCGATCTTTTGAAACGCCATCACAACTGAGTGAATAAATGGCAAAAATGCAAGTCTGAAAAGAGCAGTTGGAACGCGAGGGCTCAAGAAGAATTTATGTCTTCGCCGAAGGGAAGAGTACGAGCCTGCTTACTTTCGTGCCTATAGCAGGCATGTTGGCGTAACTCTGGTTGAGGTGGTAATGGAGCGGAAAATTGGAGTTCCTACTACTTTATTAGAAAATGCAACGGATAGGAAAAGAGAAGTATCTTCTCGAAAGTATACAAAAATATTTGGTCATGAGGACGAGGTTTGGGTTGTTTTTGATTGTGACGATCACCCGAAAGTTCCAGAAACAATTAGATTGGCGATGTCTGGAGGTATTCATGTTGCATTTTCCGATCCTTGCTTCGAGGTTTAACTGATTTTAAGATATGATGAAGGAACACCGGCATGATACGCAAAAGTATTTAAAAGGTTTGCTCTGGCCCAAGAGAAAACCAAAAAGTACCGAACTTGGAGAAAATTTTACCCCAATCCCGCTGAGACACGAGCAATTGCACTTCAGAGTGCAAGGGCTAAGGACGGTGGCAGTTCACCTTTTACATCAGTTTACCGGCTCACTCAGTCGATCCGACGCCAGCTCCCCCCTCACTCCCGCTGAAACCAATACTCCACCTTGTCCAGCACGTCGTCTATCAGCCCGCCTTTCCGCGCCTCTGGCCCGGTAAACCGCAGGAGGTAGCCGTTCTGGCAGGTCTCTCGCCGGATCGTCAGGCCTTGTTTCAGGTGCAGCAGGCGGCGGGGGCGGGTGGGGGATGTGGGATGGCTCGATGCGTTCGGTGAGGGTGGGCAATAGGGCGGCCCATTGGGTGGGGAGGCTTTGGTGGCGGGTCTCGGTCAGAATCTGGTGGATCAGGGGGGCGGCGGTGGTGCGCAGGGCGGTGGCGAGGTGTTCCATCTGGCCGGTGGTCAGCAGCGTGGGGGTGGCGATGGTGCCGTCGAGTTCCT
The DNA here is from genome assembly GCA_963772935.1 of uncultured Alphaproteobacteria bacterium. Taxonomy (GTDB): domain Bacteria; phylum Pseudomonadota; class Alphaproteobacteria; order Rhodobacterales; family Rhodobacteraceae; genus JANNNF01. Next base: position 396,851 of record CAVYZK010000007.1, read on the forward strand.
CTGCCACCAGGGCCAGGCTGCGCAGGCGGCTGCGTTTCTGGCGGCTGGCGTGCGGGTGGAGGGCGGCGATCACCTCATCCAGCGTGGGGAACAGGCCTTCGGTGACGCAGGTGGCGAGGAGGAGGCCGGTTTCCCACGGGGTCGGGTTGGTGCGCATGTCATTTTCGGCGACCATCTGCGCCATCGCGTGGGGGACGGACTGGGGCGTGCGCAGGAAGGCGGGGATGGTGGCGTGGCCGAGGGCGCGGCAGGCGGTGAGGCGGCGCAGGCCCGCGATCAGGCCGTAGCGCTGGGTCTCGGTCGGGGTGGAGAGGAGCCAGACCTCTACCGGTTGGCGCAGGCCGTCGGCGGCGATGGAGCGGGTGAGGTCGTCGAGCGCGCAGGGGTCGAGCGCCGTGCGGTCGCGCAGCAGGGCGTGGTCGAAGATTTCAGCGGTGGGGATGTGGAGGATGGGGTCCATGGCGCGCCTTTCAAGGAGAGGCGCAGAGGGGACACCGAAGGTGGTTAAGGCGGGGTTAGGGGTGCGCCCGCCCCTGAACGGGACGGGTTCAGGCTGAACCGGAAAACGCTGCCTCTTTCAAAGCTCGAACGCGTTTTCCGGTGCCCGTTTTCTTGGAGAACCCGTCCCGTTCTGGGGGCGGGCGCGAAGGCGTTACTCGTTGACCACGTCTTTCAGGGTCTTCGCGATGGCGAATTTGACCTGCTTGTCGGCGGCTTTGGTCATCGTTTCACCCGTCGCGGGGTTGCGGACCTGACGCTCGGGGCGGGCCTTGCAGGCAACCTTGCCCAGACCCGGCAGGGTCACGGTGCCGCCAGCGGCGACTTCGCGGGCGACGACGGCGGCGATGGCATCCAGTGCGGCACCAGCGGTTTTCTTGTCTGCGCCCATGGCGTCGGCAATGGCGGCCACCAGTTGGGTCTTGGTCATCGGTTTCATCATGGTTTGCTATCCCTTTTGTCATTGGCGCTGCGTAGGCTGCGCAGGCCGTTTTGCCATACGGCGAATGACGCCCTTACCACAGGTTTTTGCCGCGTAGTTCAAGCCCTTTCCCGCAGATTTGCCCGCAAATCGCTGCGTCAAAGCGGTTGTCCGCTACAGGAAGGCGGTTTCCTCGAAGCTGCGGAGTTTGCGGCTGTGAATTCGTTCGATGGGGGTGTGGGACAGACGCTCCATCGCGCGGATGCCGATTTGCAGGTGGCGGCTGACCTGGGTTTTGTAGAAGTCGGACGCCATGCCGGGGAGTTTGAGTTCGCCGTGCAGGGGTTTGTCGGAGACGCAGAGCAGGGTGCCGTAGGGGACGCGGAAGCGGAAGCCGTTGGCGGCGATGGTGGCGGATTCCATATCCAGTGCCACGGCGCGGGATTGTGACAGGCGGCGGACGGGGCCGGACTGGTCGCGCAATTCCCAGTTGCGGTTGTCGATGGTGGCGACGGTGCCGGTGCGCATGATGCGTTTCAGCTCATACCCTTCGAGTTGGGTGACTTCGGCGACGGCCTCTTGCAGGGCGATCTGGATCTCGGCCAGCGCGGGGATCGGCACCCAGATGGGCAGGTCGTCGTCCAGCACATGGTCTTCGCGCAGGTAGGCGTGGGCGAGGACGAAATCGCCCATCGACTGCGAATTGCGCAGGCCGGCGCAGTGGCCGACCATCAGCCAGGCGTGGGGGCGCAGGACGGCGATGTGGTCGGTGGCGGTTTTGGCGTTCGAGGGGCCGACGCCGATGTTCACAAGGGTAATGCCGTTCCCGTCGGCGCGTTTCAGGTGGTAGGTCGGCATCTGCGGCAGTTTGCCGGGGGGCTGGATCACGCCATCCGGGGTGGTGATGACCTGATTGCCGGTGGCGACGAAGGCGGTGTAGCCGGAGGTATCATCGCCAAGAGCGGTGCGGGCGTAGGATTCGAACTCATCGACATAGAACTGGTAGTTGGTGAACAACACGTGGTTCTGGAAATGGGTGGGGTCGGTGGCGGTGTAATGGGTCAGGCGTGACAGGCTGTAATCCACCCGCTGGGCGGTGAAGGGGGCCAGGGGGGCGGAGCCGTCGGGATAGAGGGTCAGCACGCCGTTGACGATATCATCATTGGTGGTGGCAAGGTCGGGCACGTCGAACACGTCGCGCAGCGAAAACTCCAGCACGCCTTCCTGGGGCACCGACACAGCCGGGTTGTTGGCGACGGCGAAATGCACCGGGATCGGCGTGTCAGAGGGGCCGATGATCACCGGGTGGCCGTGGTTCTGCACCAGCAGGCCGATCTGCTGAATCAGGTAGTTGCGGAACAGGTCAGGCCGGGTGATCGTGGTGGCATAGGTGCCGGGGCCTGCGACATGGCCAAAGCTGAGGCGGCTGTCGGTCTTGTCAAAGCTGGTGACGGTCAGCCGCACCTCGGGGTAGAAGGCGCGCACGCGGCGGTCGGGTTTGCCTTGCGTCACGATGGACGAGAAATGTTCGGCCAGAAAGCCGGTGGCCTGCACATAAAGCTGTTGCAGCCGGTCAACCGCAGCCGTGGCATCGGTGAAGGCCTGCGGGGCGGTGGCGTCAGGGGTCAGCGGGCCGGTTTTGGGGCCAGTCGGGTCGTCTTGCATGGATGTCTCTTTGAAAATCATCCGGCATATAACCCGAAAGGCGGGGGGGGCCGCAAGTGAAGCCTTGGTAACAGGGTGTCAGGCGGCCCAGCGGCGTTGCGCAGGGCGGCGGGCCAGTTTGCGTTCGCCCGGGCCAAGGTCGGCCTCATGCAGCAATTCCGCAACGTGGCAGGGCAGGAAGGGCAGTTCGGTGCCGACGGTCAGCAGTTCGTTTTCGTCGTTCAGAAACAGGAACGGTGCCTCAAGCAGCGTGCCCAGCCAATATCTGCCGCGTTGCGCGGTGATCACCACCCACAGCGATTGATGATGGGTGAAAGGCTTCCCGTGCTGATCGACAAAGCCCAGTTGAAACTGAAGATAGGCCAGCGCGCCGGGGGCGACCCCCGGGGCCGGGTCTGCTGCGTCAAGCAGGCAGAACCCGTCGTGTTCCATTGTGGGAAGGTTGCGTGGCATGGTCCCCCGACCGTGTTTGTTCCTGATGATCAAGATGCCCCGCCCGCGTGGCGGCATTGCGGCGATGGAAAGGTGATTGCGCGGCGCGGCATCGCCCGCGATAACGGGCATCATGAACACGCTGCTTTCCCTTGGCCATGGTTATTCGGCCTCTGCCCTCGCCCGACTGTTGATCCCGCAGGGGTGGACCGTGTTTGGCACCACCCGCAACCCTGCGCGCGCCCGCGCCATGCAGGCGGCGGGGGTGGTGCCGGTGATGTGGCCGGGCGATATTCGCCCTGCACTGGCACAGGCGACGCATATCCTTGCCTCGGCCGCGCCCGATGCGGCGGGCGATCCGTTTCTGGCGGCGGTTCCGGGCCTTGCCGGGGCGAAGGCGGGGTGGGTCGGGTATCTTTCCACCACAGGCGTTTATGGCGACCATCAGGGGGCCTGGGTCGATGAGGACACCCCCCTGACCCCATCGACCGACCGGGGCCGCCAGCGGGTGCTGGCCGAGGCGCAGTGGCAGGCCACGGGGCTGCCCTTGCACATCTTTCGGCTGGCCGGGATTTACGGACCGGGGCGCGGGCCGTTTGAAAAGGTGCGCGATGGCACCGCCCGGCGGATCATCAAACCCGGGCAGATGTTCAGCCGGATTCATGTGGACGATATTGGTGCTGTGCTGGCGGCGTCGATTGCGCATCCCCACCCCGGGCGGGTCTATAACGTCTGTGACGACGACCCCGCAGCGCCGGAAGATGTGCTGGGCCATGCGGCGGTTCTGCTGGGCCTGCCGTTGCCGCCCGAAGTGCCGTTTGACCAAGCCGAGATGACCCCGATGGCGCGGAGTTTCTATGCCGAATCAAAGCGGGTGCGGAATGAGCGGATCAAGGCGGAGTTGGGGGTGAAGCTGGCCTATCCGACCTACCGCGAGGGGTTGGCGGGGTTGTTGGCAGGCTAGTGGGGCGTTTGCAGTTGGCGTCGGAGCGGGGGTTTCACACCCCCGCCGATTCATTGGCCTTCGCCAATGAATCTTCCCCGTGGGATACTTAGGGACAGAAAATGCAAATTTTAGATAAATTTTAAGAGCTTTGGGGGAAGGGCATAAAAAAAACCCCCGCCGGAGCGAGGGTTTTCAGAAGCTGTAAAAGCCTTGGATCAGGCGAGTTTCTTGCCTTTGACGCCCGACCAGATGCGTTTGTTGGTCAGATACAACAGGCCGGACAGCAGGATCAGGAAGATCACGGCCTTGAAGCCGGTTTCCTTGCGGGCCATCATCTTGGGCTCAGCGGCCCACATCAGGAACGCAGACACATCTTCGGACATGGCGGCCACGGTGGCGGGGCTGCCGTCGCCGTAGGTGACCTGATCATCCGACAAGGGCGGCGGCATCGCGATCCACGATCCGGGGACGGTGGAAATGCCATGTTCGTCCTTGCAGCTATCGGGCACGCCGCCGTTCGGGAAGGCGGTGTTGTAGTAGAAGCCATCAACCCCGTCGGGCGCACATTCGGGGTTTTCCTCGTAATGCGTCATCAGCGAATAGATGTATTCCGGCCCGCCCATGCCATGCAGCAACTGCGCGACGCCGGTGCCGTAGGGGCCGTGAAAGCCCGCGCGGCCCTTGGCCATCAGCGACAGGTCGGGCGCATTGGCGGTGTGGTTGGCGGGGAAGTTGTCGGTTGGAAGGATGGTGCGGAATTCACCCTTCTCAACATCATAGAGTTGGCGGTTGCTGTCTTCGTCGTTGATCGACAGGCCAGCGGCATAGGCGCGGACCTGATCGGCGGGAAGACCCGGGCCGCCCGCATCGCCAAGGGTGCGGATCGGCACGAATTTCAGGCCGTGGCAGGCAGAGCAGACTTCGGTGAACACCTGAAGGCCGCGTTGCAGTTGGTTTTGGTCGAATTTGCCGGTGAGGCCTTCATGGGCGAAGGCGACATCGGTCAGTTCTGTATGCCCTTCGGCGGCGAGCAGCGCCCCCGACGACAGGGCCAGAACCGAGGCGGCCAGTGCGAATTTGGTAAACATCTGGGTCGGTTCCTTTTTCACTCGGCCGGTTGCACAGCGGCATTGCTGCCGGTGGGCTTGGCGTAGTGGGAATTGAAGTCTGCCTCGATGGTGGCGGGTTGCGGCAGCGGTTTCTCGATCACGCCAAGCAGCGGCAGGATGATCAGGAAATACGCAAACCAGTAGGCCGAGGCGATCAGCGAGATCCAGTCATACGGGAACTCGGCCGGTTGCGCGCCGACCCAGGCCAGCACCACGAAATCGACGCAGAGCAGCGCAAACCACCATTTGAACATCGGGCGGTAGCGGCCAGAGCGCACCGACGACGTGTCAAGCCAGGGGGCCAGAGCCATGACGGCGATGGCACCGAACATCGCCAGCACGCCGAAGAACTTGGCGTCGATGATGCCGAAGGACACGAAGTTGGCGATCTGAACCACCCAGACATCGGCCGTGAAGGCGCGCAGGATGGCGTAGAATGGCAGGAAGTACCATTCCGGCACGATGTGCTTGGGGGTCGAGAGCGGGTTGGCCTCGATGTAGTTGTCGGGGTGGCCCAGATAGTTCGGCATGAAGCCCACGACCGCGAAGAAGATGGTCAGGATCACGGCCAGTGCGAACAGGTCTTTGATCACGAAGTAGGGCCAGAACGGCAGGGTGTCACGGTCTGCCTCGGCCTTCGATCCGCGGCGGACCTCAACCCCGGTGGGGTTGTTGTTGCCGGTGGTGTGGAAGGCCCAGATATGCACCGCGACCAGCGCCGCGATCACGAAGGGCAGCAGGTAATGCAGGCTGAAGAAGCGGTTCAGGGTGGCGTTATCCACCGCAGGGCCGCCCAGCAGCCAGGTCTGGATCGTGGGACCAACGCCGGGGATCGCGCCGAACAGGCCGGTGATCACCGTGGCACCCCAGAACGACATCTGACCCCATGGCAGAACGTAGCCCATGAAGGCCGTTGCCATCATCGCGAGGTAGATCAGCATGCCGATGATCCATGTCACCTCACGCGGGGCTTTGTACGAGCCGTAGTAGAGGCCACGGAAGATGTGCAGGTACACGGCCACAAAGAACAGCGACGCGCCGTTGGCGTGCAGATAGCGCAGCATGTAGCCGCCGCGCACGTCGCGCATGATGTGCTCGACCGACGCAAAGGCCTGATTGACGTGCGGGGTGTAGTGCATCACCAGCACGATGCCGGTCACGATCTGCATCACAAGGCAGAAGGTCAGGATGATGCCCCAGATCCACATCCAGTTCAGGTTCTTGGGTGTGGGAGCCATGATGGTGTCATAGGCCAGCCCGACAATGGGCAGGCGCGAATGGAGCCATTTTTCACCGCCCGTTTTGGGCTGATAATGGTCGTGCGGAATTCCGGCCATGATGTTTCCCCTTACCCGAGCTTGATGGTGGTTTCGTTTTCGAACACGGCAACCGGTACTGGCAGGTTGCGCGGGGCCGGGCCTTTGCGGATACGGCCTGCGGTATCGTAGTGCGAGCCGTGGCAGGGGCAGAACCAGCCGCCGAAATCACCGGCACCGTCGCCCAAAGGCACACAGCCAAGGTGGGTGCAGACGCCCATCATCACCAGCCATTCGCCAGCTTCGTCCAGCGTGCGGTTCTGGTCGGCGGCATCGGCCACCGGCTTGTTCGCGTTTTCGGCCATCTGATCTGGCAGATCGCCAAGGGCGGTGGCACGGGCGGCCTCGATTTCCTCGGGGTTGCGGCGGCGGATGAACACCGGCTTGCCCAGCCATTTGACGGTAAGCTGGGTGCCCACCTCGACCGCCGAGACATCGACGAAGATCGACGACAGCGCCGACACATCAGCCGAGGGGTTCATCTGGTTGACCAGCGGCCAGACGGCGGCACCGGTTGCAACCGCCCCGGCCCCTGCCGTGGCGTAGTACAGGAAATCACGGCGGGTGCCGGTGGTTGTGCCTGCGTGGTCGTCTGCGTGGGACACGAGATATTCTCCCTTCCGGGGCCACAAACTGTGACCCATGAACGTCAAGAGCAACTGTTTGCACAGCCACCCGGATAGGCCGCTTTTAGCCAGACAATATCGGGCCGTCCAGCGGACAAACGGGCGCAGTCTGGCACAAATGCACAGGATTTCCGGGGCTGTGGCAGATCGGACGCCCCAGCAGGCCAGATCAGGCGGGCGGGCGGGTGGCGATCATCGACGGGCGGGCAGCAAAAGCCATGGCCCAGGCTGCCAGATGGGGGTGGCCATCCCGCCAGCCGCGCACATCCAGCCGGAAATCGACATAGCCAAGCGCACAGGCCAGCGCGATCTGCGCCATATCGAGCGGTCCGTTCAGATGGTCCATCCAGCGGCTTTCCAAGGCATCAAGAGCGCGGGCGATCTTGTGCCATTGACCTTCAACCCAAGGGTCAAAGCGGCGGTCTTCGGGGCGGATGCGCTGTTCATAGACCATCAGCAGGGCGGCATCGAGGATGCCATCGGCGGTGGCCTCGACGGTCAGGGTATCCCACAGGCGGGGGGCCGCAGGGTAGAGGTCGGCCCCGCCTTGCGCGTTCAGGTATTGGCAGATCACCCGGCTGTCATAGAGCGCGTTGCCATCGGGGCGCAGCAGGGCCGGTACTTTGCCAAGCGGGTTTTCATCCACCGGCATTGACCCCGGATCAATCGGGGTGCCCGACGCCGGGATCAGTGCCACTTGGGGCAGAAGGCCGGTTTCATGCAGCAAAACCATGACCTTGCGGACATAGGGCGAGGTGGGGGAGTGGTAGAGTTTCATCGGTCAGCCTTCGGTTTTGCGCAGGCGAAGGCGGGCCAGCAGGCCTGCGTCCAGTTCATAGGTCTGGCCGCGAAAGCGGATGGTGCGGCGCAGGCGGGCGGCGGCATTGGTCTGGGCATCCTCGGTCCGGTCTTTTGGCCGGTGCAGCGCCAGCCCTTCGCCCAGATCATCCAGCGCGTCTTCGGCGCGTTGGTCGGTGCGGCCGGGATGGCTGCGGGCGGTGATAAAGCGGCGGGCCGCAAAGCCAGCAGCGGCGACCGCGCCAAGCCGCAGGGCGATCGGGATCAGCGGGGCAAGGGGCAGGGGCATCGCAACCTCCGTTAAAGGTGGGCGCGATGGTAGGGTGTGGGGCAGGTCGTGTAAACCGCTGGCTATTCGGGCGCGCGCATCAGGGCGGCGATGGCCTGCGCGCCGGGGTCGGGTTGGGCGGCAAGGGCGGCGGCGGCGGCGGCGCGCACCTCGGCGGGTTTGTTCTGGTTGAGCTTCCATGTGCCGTCGATGCTGGTGACGCTAAACCGGAAGGGCAGAATCATCCGCATCATCCGGGGCATCACCCCTTCGGTCATTTTTGACGAGACCCATGGGGTTTTCGGCAGCAGGCGGGATTCGTGTTCCGCCGACAGGGCATCGACATGGGGGTGCAAGGCATCATCCGGCAAAGGGTGCAGCATGCCGCGCAGGTGGACGGCGACGTAGTTCCATGTGGGAACCTGATCCTCCGCGCCGTACCAGTCGGGCGAGATATACGCATCGGGGCCGGAAATCATCAGTAGGGCGGGGCCGGGCTGGGCGCGGGCAATCGGGTTGCTGCGGGCCAGATGCAGGTCGGCATGGGTGCCATCGTCGGACAGAAGAAAGGGGATATGCGCGGCCAGCGGGCCATCTGCGCCGTTGACCGACAGGATGCCAAAGCCGCGCATGCGGGCGAACGCGAGGTTTTGCGCATCGGGCGTGCTGCGGAAGGCGGGGTTGGGGTGCATCTGCGGGCCTCGCGGGCTATGGAAAAGGCCGCCCAGAGCAATCTGCGGCGGCCTATTCGGTGATCTGCTTTTGCTGAACGCTGACCCTGTGGATCAACCCTGCCAAGTTTTGCCTGAGTGGGCTCAACCTTGACGGGCCTTGTAGCGTTTCTGCGTCTTGTTGATCACATAGACGCGGCCCTTACGGCGCACGACCTGGCAATCGCGATGACGCGTCTTCAGCGAGCGGAGCGAGTTCGAAACCTTCATCAGGCATCTCCTGTTCGCGGCGCGTCTGCGCCGAATGAAAACAACGTACCCCCCTTGCGGGAAGCGGCGAAAATGGTGGGCGGTACAGGGATCGAACCTGTGGCCACTACGATGTCAACGTAGTGCTCTACCGCTGAGCTAACCGCCCACATGACCTAAACATCCCCGCCCTGCCCTAAACGAAAAGGACGCGGGCGGAACCGCGTCGGCATGGCGGGGCTATAAACAGAGTCGGCAAGACGTTCAAGGGGTTTTGGCTTTGCGCGAAATACCGCTATACCAAAGCTGTGACAAAGGAATGTCGATGACCGCCCTTGGCTATACCCTGCGCCGTCCTGTGCGGCACACCACGCCGGTGATCTTTGCCTCGCCCCATTCGGGCCGCGAGTATCCTGCTGATTTCCTGAAGCAAAGCCTGCTGGATGCGATGACGATCCGGTCCTCGGAAGATGCCTTTGTGGACCGTTTGTTCGACATGGCCCCCGATCTGGGCGCGCCCCTGCTGGCGGCCATCGCACCGCGCGCGTTCATCGACCTGAACCGGGCGGCGGATGAGTTGGACCCCGCGCTGATCGACGGCATCGCCCGCAGCCCGCATAACCCGCGAGTGTCGTCGGGCCTTGGGGTCATTCCGCGCGTGGTGGCGGGGGCACGGGCGATCTATCGCGGCAAGATGCCGTTGGCCGAGGCTGCGGACCGCATCGCGCGGCACTGGCACCCCTATCACGCGGCGTTGCAGGGGCTGATCGACGAATCGCATGCGGGCTTCGGGCAGGCGGTGCTGGTCGATTGCCATTCGATGCCGCATGAGGCGATTGATTCTCACGCCCGCCCCGGCCACCCGAGGCCCGAGGTGGTGCTGGGCGACCGCTTTGGTGCTGCCGCGAGCCGCGAGGTGATGGCGCAGGTCGAGACCGCCTTCCGCAACGCCGGCCTGCGCGTCGTACGCAACGCGCCCTTCGCCGGGGCCTATATCGCGCAGGCCTACGGTCGGCCTGCCAAGGGCCAGCATGTGGTGCAGGTGGAGATTGACCGGGCGCTGTACATGGACGAGGCGCGGGTGGAACCGCGGGCGGATTTCGCCGCGTTCCGTGGCCTGATGGCGGGGGTGGTGGCGGAGATTACGGGGGCTTGGCGGGTAGAGGTGCCGTTGGCGGCGGAGTGAGGGGGGGGTAAAAATTCGCATCGTAGGCTTGGCGATGGCGACACAAGCCAGCCTACCCTAGTGCGTGATGAACTTTTGTTGAAATAATCTTCTTCTTCTGCCCGGAATCAAGCGCGAAGCGCGCCGGGCAATGCCCGACCGCCCCCTCGGGCGGGCATTCTGCAAGGTCACCAGCAGAAATGCTGTGGGATGTGTTGAACCATAAACCGCGTAGAACTGATGCTGCTTGCCCACCCGGCGGTCGGGCCTTGCCCTTTCGTGGTGCATATCAAGAAAGCACACCCGGAAATACGGTCGGTTCCATGAGCAGTCATCCTGCTCTTACGCCCGCCTCCCGCGTGTATCGCATCTGTACCCGCTCTGTCGCTTCATAGTGTCAGGCACTTACAACGAGCGTCTCGCACACCAAACGGCAGCGCCCTTCCGGGGAGAGGTCGGGTGCTGCCCGGCGGCGCATGCGCGCCTTGATTCCGGGCGATGAGAAGGAGGCGAGGGTTGGGAATGGCTGCCCCACCGCAAGGTCGGCCTCTCGATAATCTGGTCAGCGCCGAATTCCGTGCGCTGCGTCTACGCGTTCAATAATCACGGCCAGCAGCGCGTCGTGAGAAATCTTTAACCCTTGCGCAGTCACGCAAAGCCCGTCCGCGCCGAGCTTCTTGTTGGCACTGCGTGACCAGCGGGCGATGGGCGTCAGGCTGAGCGCGCTCTCAATTTCGGGCGGCACCGAAAGGACGATGATATTCTGACGGTGCATACTCCACACGTCGACATCCTGAATGGCTGCCCAAGGGATCGGCCGCTCGGACACGCGTGTGTCTAGAATGCCGTCGGGTGAAAGCGTCACAACAGTCTTTGATGATTTGAGAAAGCGCCAGCCAATCAACAGTGTGCCGGCCCCAAAGAACACCAGCCCGACCCAGCCGACAGGCTGTGCAAGCAAATTGCCTGCTCGTACGGGGATCGTGCCAACTGCGATTGCGCCGGACGCTGCCGTTAGCAAAATGCCAGTCAGGACAAGACCGATGAGCTTCATCGGCGAGCCTTTGATTTCAACAGTGGTGTGGGTTGCGTCCATTGCGTTAATCCTCATTATTACAGGACCATGGGCCATCCGCCCGTTTGTCGCAAGATTTGTGCAGCAGGGGCAGCCAACCCCCCTACCTTAACGCCCGCCCCTTGATGATCGCCTCTTTCCCGAACCTTGCCCTTATCGCGTCGGTCGCGCGCTCTGCTGCGGCCCGCTTTGCCGCCCCCGGGTCAAGCAGGTCGCCGGACGTATCCGCCTGATCCTCGGGCACAAGGTCGCTGATGCCCACGCCGATCAGGCGGAAGGGCCCCGCGCTGCCTGCGTGGTCGAACAGGCTGCGGGCGGTGTGGTAGATGCGGTCGGCGATTTGCGTCGCGTCGGGCAGGCTGTGGCGGCGGGTCAGGGTCTGGAAATCCACCCGTTTCAGCTTCAGCGTCACCGTGCGCCCGGCCAGCGCCTTGGCCTTGGCGCGGTCGGCGACCTGTTCGGCCAGCCGCCACAGATGACCGTCCAGCAGATCGGCATCCGAGGTATCCTCGTTGAAGGTGGTCTCCTTCGAGATCGACTTGACCCGTTCATCCCGGTTCACCCGGCGTGTGTCCTGCCCTTGCGCCAGCGACCACAGCCGGTCGCCCATTGACCCGAAGCGGGCGGTCAGATCGGCCCTGTCCCAGCGGCGCAGATCGGCGATGGTGCGGATGCCTGCGGATTCCAGCGCGGTCTGGGTGGCGGTGCCCACGCCCCAGATGATTCGCACCGGTTTGGGGGCCAGAAAACCCACCGTCTCCGCCCGCCCGATCACCGAAAAGCCGCGCGGTTTATCAAGGTCTGACGCGATCTTGGCGAGGAATTTGTTGTGGGAAAGGCCCACCGACCCGGTCAGCCCCAGTTCGGTTTCCATCCGTCGCACAAGCCCCGCCATCAGCGCGGCAGGGGATGCGCCATGCAGGCGGGCGGTGCCGGTCAGGTCCATGAACGCCTCGTCCAGACTGAGGGGTTCGATGGCGGGGGTCAGCGCCTCCATCATCGCGCGGATGGCGCGGGAGGCCTCGACATAGGCGGGAAAGCGGGGTTTGACGACCACGGCCTGCGGGCACAGCTTCAGCGCCTGAAACATCGGCATGGCGGATCGCACGCCATGAATGCGGGCGAGGTAACAGCAGGTGGACACCACCCCCCGCGTGCCGCCCCCCACGATCACCGGCTGGTCGCGCAGATCAGGATTGTCGCGCTTTTCCACCGAAGCATAGAAGGCGTCGCAGTCCATATGGGCGATGGAAAGCTGGTCGAGTTCCGGGTGGCTGGTCACACGCGGGCTGCGGCACGCAGGGCACCGCGCGCCGGTCGGAAACGAGGTCAGGCAATCGCGGCACAGGGCGGGCATGGGGGGTTAGCTGCGGAGCCGGTCCATCGCCAGCACCAGCGCCTCGGAGATGCCGGGTTCGGACAGGGCGTGGCCTGCGACGGGGATCATGCGCAGGGTGGCGCGGTCCCAGCCGTCGGAGAGTTTCCAGGCGGAGACGGGGGGGCAGATCATGTCGTAGCGGCCTTGCACGATATCGGCGGGCAGGTGTTCGATCCGGGACCGTTCGCGCAAGATCCAGCCATCGGTCTGCAGGAAGCCCGCGTTGTGGAAATAGTGATTCTCCAGCCGGGAAAAGGCGCGGGCATAGTCGGCGGGGCTTTCGCCCATCGGGCCTTCGTGGTGCACCGAGGCGAGGGCGTTTTCCCAATTGGCCCAGATGCGGCCAAAGCGGGTTTCCTCCATCATGTTGCCGGAAAACAGGCGGCGGTGGTAGGCTTGGATCAGGTTCTTGCGTTCGGCCTGCGGAATGGCCGCGACAAAGCGGGTCCAAAGCTCGGGGAAGAACGCCCCCGCCCCGCCGCCGTAGAACCAGTTGAGTTCAGCCTGCGTCATCAGGAACACGCCGCGCAGCACCAGATGGGCGACATGGGCGGGGTGGGTGATGGCGTAGATCAGCGCCAGCGTCGCCCCCCAACTGCCGCCAAACAGGATAAAGCGGTCGATGTTCAGGGTCTTGCGGATGGTTTCGATATCTTCGACCAGATGCCAGGTGGTGTTGGCGATGATGCTGGCATGGGGGCGCGACCGCCCGCAGCCGCGCTGGTCAAACAGCACCACGCGGTAGACCGACGGATCAAAATAGCGCCGCATGGCAGGCGAACAGCCGCCCCCCGGGCCGCCGTGCAGCACGATGACCGGAATGCCGTTGGGGTTGCCGCATTGTTCGACGTAGATCCGGTGACCATCGCCCACGTCCAATGTCCGCTGATCGAAAGGGTCGATCGGCGGGTACAGAAATTCGACTGCGCGCTTTTGGCCTGATCTATGGTCCATCAATGCCCTATATACCCGGTCACGGCGCGCGGCGCCACCGGTCAGATTTAGGAAGAACATCAAGATGCAGACAACTGTGGACCCTGCCGAGGTGGCGAAATTTGAGGCGATGGCGGCGGAATGGTGGAACCCGAATGGCAAGTTCAAGCCGCTGCATATGCTGAACCCCTGCCGGTTGGACTATATCACCCGCCAGATTGCCGCCGAGTTTGACCGTGACCTGACCGGGGCCGTGCCGTTTGCGGGCCTGCGGCTGCTGGACATTGGCTGTGGTGGCGGGTTGCTGTCAGAGCCGATGGCGCGGCTGGGGGCCACGGTGGTGGGGGCCGATGCCGCCCCGCGCAACATCCCGGTGGCGCAGGTGCATGCGGCCCAGTCGGGGCTGACCATCGACTATCGCCACACCACCGCCGAAGACATGGCCGCGGCTGGAGAGCAGTTTGATGTGGTGCTGAATATGGAGGTGGTCGAGCATGTGGCCGACCCTTTGGCTTATCTGACCGCCTGCCAGCAATTGCTGAAACCCGGCGGGCTGATGATCTGTTCCACCCTGAACCGCAATCCGAAATCCTTTGCGATGGCGATTGTAGGGGCGGAATGGGTGATGGGCTGGTTGCCAAAAGGCACGCATGACTGGCGCAAGTTCATCACACCGGATGAGCTGTCAGACCTGATCCGCCGGGCCGGGCTCGACCCGGTGGATGCCAAGGGCATGGTGTTCAATCCGCTGGGGTGGAGCTGGAGCCTGTCGGCGCGTGATCTGTCGTGCAACTATGTGACGGCGAGTGTGAAGCGGTAAAAAGAGCCTCCGGCGGGAGTATTTCGGAAAGAGCAAATCCGGGGGGATTCGGGCGATCCACAGATGGGACATGGCCGCGTTTGGGCACCCGGGCCAGCCTTTGGCTGCGGTGCCGTGCGGATGCGTCGTCTGCAGATTGCCTGTTCAGCCTCGCAAACGCGGAGCGGCACTGATGCCCTAGTTCGCCACGTTTTGTGAGCTGTTGGCGACGCCGAGGAAGCCGCCGATCAGGCCGAACACGGTTTGCGTTGTTGTGACTGGGCTTTCCGTGACCAGCACCACATCGCGGTTGTTGATTGCAAACTCGCCCGCGCTGAACAGGCCATCGGCGGTGGTCAGGTCAATCGTGAACACCACCCGTTCCTTGGCTGGCCCGTTACCGTCGCTGCGCACCGCCGACGCCGCATAGTCGCGCAGCACGAGGATGCCTTTGGGGTTGGCGCGCTGGGCGTTCAACCCGCCGATCAGCGCCATTGCGTCCAGCGCGGTGACCCGGTCGGTGGGGAAGGGCACCTGCGCCTGATGGCCTGCGGCCCCGAGTGACAGGAAATAACGCTCTTCGCTTTCGACATAGATTTTGTCACCGCCGCGCAGGGTCGTATCCAGTTTGGGGTCTTTCAGCAGCTTATCCATCGAGATGCCGTAGAGTTTGCCATCACGCGACACCCGGACCTGCGGGTTGTTGATCGACGCGGGCACCCCACCTGCAAGGGCGATCACCCCCATCACGGTGAAATCGCGGTCGGGCAGCGGGAACGACCCCGGACCAGCGACGCCGCCGACCACATCGACGGTGCTTTTGCGGCCCGGCGTGTGCCCGATCAGCACCTGTGCGGCCGGGATGATCGGTTCCATCTTGGCCTGAATCGTCTCCCGCGCTTCATCCGGGCCCATCTTGGCGATGTAGACGCGGTTGACATAGGGCAGGAACACCGTGCCGTCACCCGAAACGGTCAGGCCCGTCAGGCTGACCACCTTCTGGCCGGGTTGCGACAAAAGCGAGCCATCACCGCTGTCCCAGATGGTGATATCGACCTTGTCACCGGCTTCGATCACGTTGCCTGCCGGGCCGCGACTGCGTGAAATCCAGCCCGAAATGCCGCTGCCACCGCCACCCGTTCCGGGCCATTTGGCCACCGTTGCCGCAGCCCCCCGGGCGATGGGATACACCGCGAAATTTGCCTCTGCCGAATCGGCGCCTTTCAGGATCTGGCGGGTTTGGCCCGCGCCTTGCGGCAGTGCGCAGGCCGTCAGAAAACCAGCGACTGCAAGCATCAAGGCAATGGACCAACGGGCAGAAATCATGAAATTCTCCGGCAGCGCCGGGCTGTCATATATGGACACCCGGACCGGGCGAACATACTGCCCCCCCCCATGGGGTCAACCGCCCAACAGGCAGAGGAGCGGAAATTGGTGACATGCGCTGTGGATAAAACCGTGGTGGTCACAGGCACCAGCGGCAGAATCGGGCAGATGCTGCGCGCCGCATGGGCACAAAACCCGCCGCCGGGGATACGCCTTTTGTGGTCCGGGCGGGGCGTTGGTGCCGATGTGCCATGGGATATTGCCGCCGGGATTGCCAGTTTGCCAAAGGGTTGCGTGGTGCTGCATCTGGCCGCTGTGTTGCGCGGCGATGCGGCGCAGATGGCCCAGAACACCACCATGGCCCAAAATGTCACGGCATCGGCACTGGCGAGCGGGGCGAGTGCTGTTCTGATGGCCTCGACCGCCGCGGTTTACGGCGCGCGGGACGGGGATTGCGGCGAAGATGACATGCCGCAGCCGGTTTCGCCCTATGGCCGGGCAAAATTGGCGGCCGAACAGGCGTTGGTGCAGGGCGCAGGGGGCGTTCCGGTGAGTTGTCTTCGAATCGGTAACGTGGTGGGGGCGGATGCCTTGCTGGGTGCTGCGGGCAGGGTTGTCACGCTGGACCCGGTGGCGGGGCAGGCCGGGGGACCGGTTCGGTCATGGATCGGGCCGCAACGGCTGGCGCAGGTGCTGGCCGGGTTGGTGCTGCTGCCCGACGTGCCGCCGTTGCTGAATGTCGCCTGTAACCCGCCGCTGCCGATGGCGGACCTGCTGGATGCGGCAGGGGTGGATTGGCACTACGGCCCGGCAAACCCCGCCGTGCTGCCCCGCGCGGTGCTGAACACCCGCCGCCTTGACGCGCTGATGCCCCTGCCCGCGACCACGCCCGCCGCGCTTGTGGCGGACTGGCGCGGCCTGCTAAACACGCGGGCATGACCCTATCCAAACGCCTGTTTGATCTCTGCGTTGTGCTGGCCCTTATTGTGGTCTTTGGCGTGCCGATTTTGCTGCTGCTGGGGGTGCTGCTGATCGTGCAGGGCCGCCCGGTGTTCTACATCTCGGAACGGATGAAGGCGCCGGGTCAGCCATTCTGGCTGTGGAAACTGCGCACCATGACGGTTGCCGTGGAAAACAGCGGTGTTTCGGGCGGTGACAAGGCGGCGCGCATCACGCCAATCGGGCGGTTCTTGCGCAGCACACGGCTGGATGAGGTGCCGCAGCTTTGGAACATTCTGCGCGGTGACATCAGCTTTGTCGGGCCACGCCCACCGCTGCGGATTTACGTTGAACGCTTTCCCGCGCTGTACGCCCGCGTGCTGCAAAGCCGCCCGGGGGTGACGGGTCTTGCCACGCTGCGGTATCATGCGGTGGAAGAACGGCTGCTGGCCCCCTGCACCACGCCGGAACAGACCGATTCGGTCTATTGTTCGCGCTGCATTCCACGGAAAGCGCAGCTTGATTTGCTGTATCAGCGGAACTGGTCCCTGTGCCTTGACATGAGCCTGATGTGGGAAACCTTGAAAAGCGTTCTTTTGCGCCGGGTTGCCCAGATTTTGGGCGGGAATCCCCGATAGGGGAATAGTTGACGCGGTTTCTCAATTGCTGCACCGTAGCGGAATAGTTTAGGTGTGATAGTCATAAGACGAACGTTTGGGCGTTTTGCCCTGATGTTCAGCAGGAATTAACGGGCGCGGTTGTACCCAAAAGGTGCGTGAACCCTGATGAAAATGTTTAGAAAAATGCTGTTTGTGCGGCTCGATTTGATGTCGCGTGGCCAAAAACATCTGACTCTTCTGCTGCTTGACGCGCTGATGGCCCCGCTTGCGTTGCTGGTGGCCACGATGGTGCTGTTCAACAGCCTGACGCCGATTGCGGCGATCGAACGGCTGTGGCCGCTGTACCCGCTGCTGGCCTTGCTGTCGGGCCTCGCATCCTGGGCATTCGGGTTGCCATTGGTAAAGCTTAAGGCCTACGAATCATTGGCAATTACGGCAACCGGCTACTACGCGGTGCTGGTGGCCTTCGGGTTGTTCCTGCTGACGCAGGTGCCGTCGTTCGGGTTTGATTCTGCGGGCACCATCCTGTTCGGGCTGATCCTGTTTCTGGGGTCGGTGCTGACCCGGGTTGCCATGCTGAAAGTGTTGCTTTGGGTGCTGAACGCGGGGCGGCCGCGCATTCGGGTGCTGATCTACGGGGCGGGCAACACCGGCCTGCAACTGGCACTGGCGCTGCGCACACATGAAAGCATTACCCCTGTCGCCTTTATCGACGATGATCAGACGCTGCAGATGCAGCGTCTGGCGGGGATGCGCATCTATTCGGCGGCCGAGGTAGAGCAGGTGGTGCGCAACCGCGACATCGACCGTGTGCTGCTGGCCATGCCGTCGCTGTCGCAACCAAAGCAGTTGCAGATCACCCGCAAGCTGCAAGCGATTGGGGTGGATGTTCACGCCTTGCCGTCCTTTGCGCAGCTGATCGGGGCGGAAGAACTGGTTGATAACCTTAAACCGGTGACGCCGGGGCGTTTTCTGGGCCGCAGCCAGTTGGAAGACACGCTGGGCCTGTATTCGCGTGGGGCCTATCGCGGGCGGTCGGTGCTGGTGACGGGGGCGGGTGGTTCGGTCGGGTCGGAACTGTGCCGCAACCTGCTGGAACAATCCCCGCGCAGGCTGGTGCTGTTTGAGGTGTCTGAACTGGCGCTTTACACGGTCGAGCGTGAATTGCGCGATCTGCTGGGCGACGCGAAGATTGAGATTGTGCCGGTGCTGGGGTCGGTTGCCGATGCCCGCATGACCCGCGCCGTGATGGTGGAACAAGAGATCGAGGCGGTGTTTCACGCGGCGGCCTACAAGCATGTGCCGCTGGTCGAATCGAACCCGATTGCGGGGCTGGCGAACAACGTGTTGGGCACAAGGGTGGTGGCCGCTGCGGCGCTGGATGCCGGGGTGCAGCGGTTTACGCTGATTTCCACCGACAAGGCCGTGCGCCCCACCAATGTGATGGGCGCGTCGAAGCGACTGGCGGAACTGGTCATTCAGGATCTGGCGAAACGGTCCACCAGCACGGTGTTTTCCATCGTGCGCTTTGGCAATGTGCTGGGGTCTTCGGGGTCGGTGATTCCGTTGTTCAAGGATCAGATCGCGCGGGGCGGGCCAGTGACCCTGACGCATGAAGATGTGACGCGGTATTTCATGACCCTGTCCGAGGCCGCCCGTCTGGTGCTGCTGGCGGGGGCCTTCACCGAAAGCGAAGGCGTGCGGGGCGGCGATGTGTTTGTGCTGGATATGGGCAAACCGGTGAAAATCCGCCATCTGGCCGAACAGATGATTCATGCCGCAGGCTATACCGTGCGGGATGAGTCCCATCCCGAAGGCGATATCGAGATTGCGGTGATCGGCCTGCGTCCGGGCGAAAAACTGCATGAAGAACTGCTGATCGGGCAAGGCCTGCTGACCACGCCGCATCCCAAAATCCTGCGGGCCGAGGAAGAAAGCCTGTCAGAATTGCAGATGGCGACGGCGCTGCGCGAGATCGGGTCGGTGGTCGCGCGCGGGGATGCAGAATCGGCGCGCCGGATGGTGCATGAGTTTGTAAAGCCATTGGCGGCCCGCGCGGCCCAGCCCGACAGCGTGGCTGTTAGGTCATAGCTGATGGCAGGGTCAGAGGCGCGGCGGGAAACTGCTTGCGCCTTGCCGTATCGCCCCCATACTGACCCTGCCCAACAATGATGATGTGAAGATGCCCCTGCGACCGACCCTTCTTGCCGCCGTGGTGGCAAGCCTGACTGCTGGTGCTGCTTTGCCATTGCGGGCCGAAATGCAACCGACGCTGAACCTTGGCGGCGTCACCGGTCTGATCGACATGCCCTCGGGTGAACCCGCAGCAGATGGGGCGCTGTCGTTAAGCTCCACTCATTTCGGACCGATCAGCCGGACTACCCTGTCTTTCCAGATCACGCCGCGCCTGTCGGGCAGCTTTCGCTACAGCGGGGTGCGCGACTGGAATTATGACGGGTTGCAACCGTTTGAGACCTATTACGACCGCAGCTTTGATCTGCGCTATCAGGTGCTGCGGGAGAGCCGCTATCTGCCGTCTGTGACCATCGGGTTGCAGGATTTCATCGGCACCGGGTTGCAATCGGGGGAATACATTGCCGCAACCAAGACCTTTGCCGACCGGCTGAAGGTGACGGCGGGTCTGGGGTGGGGCCGGTTGGGCAGCTATGGCAGCATCGGCGCGCCCTTTGGCAAACGCCCGCCTGTGAACATCGGTGTGGGCGGCAACGTCAACACCGGGCAGTGGTTCAAGGGGCCAACCGCCCCGTTCGCCGGGGTCGAATGGCAGGCGAATGACCGCTGGACCCTGAAGGCGGAATATTCGTCCGACGCCTATGCAGAAGAGTCTGGTGTCCGTGGCACCTTTGACCGCCGCACCCCGTTCAACTTTGGCGTGGAATACAAGCGCAGCGAGGCGCTGCGGTTTGGTCTGTATTCGATGTATGGCAGCGAGCTTGGTTTTGCCGTCCATCTGACGCTGAACCCCAAGCGCCGTATGGCCGGTGATGTCTCGGGTGCTGCCCCTGTGCAGGTCGGGCTGCGGTCGGCGCAATCGGCGGGGTGGTCTGATGCCTGGGTGTCTGACGACCGGATGGCCCGGGCCGCGCGCAAGGCGCTTGCGGCGCGGCTGGCGGTGGATGGCATGGGGGTCGAGGCGCTGTCGGTGACGCAGACCCGCGCGCAACTGCGTCTGCGCAACCCAAGGCTGGACAACGGGCCGCAGGCGATTGGCCGCGCGGCCCGCGCGCTGAGCCATGTGATGCCCGCCTCGGTTGAGGTGTTTGAGATTGTGCCGGTGGTCAACGGCATTCCGTTGTCCAAAGTCACCATCCGCCGGTCTGATCTGGAGGCGCTGGAACATGCGCCCAACAATGACGAACTGCTGCATGATCGCGTGACGTTCACCGAGGCAGGCCGCCTGCCGCCGGGGGCGATTGGCGACGAAGGGCTGTATCCCAAGTTCGACTGGCGTCTGTCGCCCTATTCACAGGTCAGCTATTTCGACCCGTCCAGCCCGATCCGCGTGGATCTGGGGGTGCGTCTGTCGGCGCGGTATGAAATTCGCCCGGGGTTGATCTTGTCGGGGTCGGTGATCAAGCCGCTGGTTGGCAACCTGTCGGATGCCAACCGCCCGTCAAACTCCAAACTGCCGCATGTGCGCAGCGATGCGGAACGCTATTTCCGGGACGGTGACCCCGCGTTGGATCGCCTGACCTTGGCATGGTATACGCGCCCGGCCGACACGCTGTATGCGCGGGTCACGGTCGGCTATCTTGAACGCATGCACGCCGGGGTTTCTGCCGAAGTGCTATGGAAACCGGTGGGCAGCCGGTTGGCGCTGGGGGTTGAGGCCAACTATTCCAAGCAGCGCAACACGGATGGCGGCTTCGGCTTTGGCGACTATAACTATGGCATCGCGACGGGCCATGTGTCGGCCTATTACACCTTCGGCGATGGCTATATCGGGCAGCTTGATGCCGGGCGCTATCTGGCGGGCGATATCGGGGCCACGCTGGCGCTGGACCGTGAATTTGCCAATGGGGTCAAGGTCGGGGCGTTTGCGACCATCACCAATGTTCCCTCGAAAACATTTGGCGAAGGCGCGTTTGACAAGGGCATCCGGGTGCAGATCCCGCTGAATTTCCTGACCTCCAAGCCGACGCGGCGGGTGTTTGCCACTACGATCCGGCCCGTCACCCGCGATGGTGGCGCGCGGTTGGATGTGCAGGGCCGTTTGTACGAGACGATCCGCGATTACCACAAAGAACGGCTGGATGATCAATGGGGAAGGGTGTGGCGTTGAGGATCCGGTCGATGAAACCTGCGCTGGCCTTGCTGGCTGTTCTGCTGGCGGCCTGTGGGTCGGACAATGGCGAGTTTTCGGTGGCAAAGCTGGTGCTGGACGCGGCAAAGACCACGGTCACGCCAAAGGCCGCGCCTGTCGCCGCCCCGGTGATCACCCGCGCGCAGGTGACCGCTGCCGGGGTTCCGCTGATTCGCCTTGGCGTGCCAAAGCGCGATGTGCAGGTCTATATCACGCGTCGAGACACCAATTCTGGCACCGAAAGCTGGGCTACGGGTGACAACACTGTGGTCACGCTGCGCAATGGCGTGCTGATTTCCACCCGGGCGCTTGGGCCTGATCTGATGTCAGCCGCCGCGCCGACGGTGGGCCAGCTTGCCACCAACGGCGGCAGCCACGCGCGGGCGTATTACGTTCTGGGCGACAATGATGCCATGGACCGGCTGGATTTCAATTGTACGATGGCCTCGCTGGGGGCGGTGCGGCTGACGGTGATCGAACGCGTTTACGCAACGACGCATATGCAGGAAACCTGCACTGGTTCTGCCGGAAAAATAGTCAACGACTACTGGATCGAAGGCAATGGCTTTATCCGGCAGTCCCATCAGTGGACCAACCCCGGCATCGGGTATATCGACATAGCCAAGCTGGTAGAGTGACCATGGCTTGACTGTGGTTTTTTAGGTGCATTTTACCGCTTGACCAAACGGCCCCCGCAAACTTGTGCTTTTCCGACTGCTGCCATGATGGTACAAGAGGCGAAGCGCTATCGCTGTCAGGAGAAACTCTATGAATAAATTTGCTCTCGCGTTGACATTTGCCGCTCTTGCTTCGGTTGCGAATGCACAAGCTGTTGAAACTGGTGTTGGTTCCGGGTCGGGCAGCACGACAGGTGGTCTGGTTGTTGGCGGTACCGTCACGACCACGGCAATCGCTGGCGGCCTGCTGGGTCTGGTGGTTCTGGGCGCCATCATCGGGTCCGATTCGACCGGTTCCTCGACAACCACCACCAACTGATCTTCGATCAGCTTGTTGAATGATTTGAAAACGGCCCCTGACAGGGCCGTTTTTTCACATGTTGGTGATGGGCGGGGCTGCTTCCTGAGCAGGATGACCAGTCACTGAACCAATCTTCTTCCGCCCGGACTCAAGAGCGTAGAAAACGCCGAGAGGGCACCGCCCCCTCGGGCGGGCATTTTGCAACGTCACCAGCAGAAATTCGGTGGGAGTAGCTGAACCATAAAAGCGCGTAGAACTGGCGTTGGCTGCCCACCCGGCGGTCAGGCATTGCCCTGTCGTCGTGCGGGTTGAAAGGCACGCCGGTTCCATGCAGGGAACCCTGCCCTAATAATCCTTCTCCAGATAGATCCCGATGCCGGTCGATCCATCCGCCGAGACCCGCCCCTTGACCGTCAGGCCGGGCTTGATATCGAGGTTCAGGTTGATCTGGGTCTTGCCGTCCTGGCCCAGCTGGACCTCGCTATAGACGTTTTCGGACAGGTACTTGCCCGCCTTCAGCAGGGCCGAGCCATCGGCTGCGGTAGACACATCCAGATCGTCCAGCCCAAAGCCTTTGCGCAGCTTGCCTATCAGCCCTTCGCCGCCATTCCCGGCCAATGCGGCGACGGCCCCTGCCAATTGTGCGGCCTGCAGCGCCGAGATCGTGTCCAGCCCGCGCCCGAACAGCAGGCGGGCCAGCACCTCTTCTTGCGGCAGTTCGGGGGACGAGGTGAATGTCACCTGTGGGTCGTTGGCGGGGCCTTCGATGCGGACATAGCTGGTGACATCGTCGCTGGTGCTGGCCGCGGCGACGATGATGTAGGGCACGAAATCCCCCTGCAATTGCAGGCTGGCCTCGGTCAGTTCCAGCCGCTTGCCCAAGATATCCAACCGCCCGCGGATCAGTTCAAACCCGCCCGACGGCACGATGGCAGAGGTGGTGCCGGTCAGGCGGACTTGCCCGCCCAGCTCTGCGTCCAGACCCCGGCCCCGGATGAACACCCGCTGTGGCGCAGAAATCGTCAGGTCCAGCCCGAAGGGGCGGGTGGTGCTGGTGCCGCCGCCCTTGGTGTCATCGCCCAGCAAACCGGCCCGCGCCCGGGTTGCCCGCACGGCCGCGGGTTCGTTCACATGCTGCAATCCCGGCAAACCGCCAAGGCCGCCGAACCCGGTCGATGGAATCCGCAATTCGGTTTCGGCCAGATCGACGCGCCCGGCAATCACTGCGCCGCCCGTCAATGGCCCCCGCACGGTGACAGCGCCACTTGCCGTCGTTTCATACAACTCGGGGTCGCGCAGGGACAGACTGTCCAATTGCAAAGCCAAGTCGGCACTATAGGGCACCGACAACCCGACGCTGCCATCCACCCTGATCCGCCCGCCGGTTGACAGTTGCGTCGTGCCCGACACCCGCGCTGACCCGCCCGCCAGATCGGCCACCACCTCGGTGCGTTCAAAGGCCAGCGCAAGGTCAGGATCGGTGATCCGCCCGCCCGACAGGCTGATCCGCCCTGCCAGCGACGACAGGGCAGGCCGCCCGTTCAGCCGCAAGTCAAACCGGACCGGCCCCGAAATCGCGCGTGGACCGATGAAGGCATTGGCCAGACCGGATTGCGCGGTGCCTGCCAGCGTCAGATTGGCGGTGGCCATATTGGCCGCGACCGTGCCCGCCACCCGCGCATCAATCTGCCCCGGCCCGGTGCCCCGCAAATCAAGCCGGTACCCCGAGGCATCCTGCACGGCGGTGCCTTTGACGGTCACTGGCCCAGGAAATTCGGGGATCAACAGGGCAAGGTTGGCCAACCGCCCGGTCAGCGCGATTTCCCGCAGCGCGCCTGCGACACGCCCGGTGGCATCGGCGGTCAGTTGCGGGTTTGCCAGCCGCGCGCTTTCGATCTGCACCTGACCGTCTTTGACAGCCAGCCGTGCTGATACCACCGATTGCCCCGCGAGCAGACGGTCCGTGTCGGGTTGCCCGACCGCCAGACCGCGCGCCGTGCCGTCCAGCGTGATTTTGCCATCCGAGGGCGTTCCGTTGAATGCCGCCGTTGCCGACAGCGCGCCACGGATACCGCCGCCAATCACCGACAGGTCGGTAAATTCCACCTCTGCCGTCAACGCGCTGCCGGCCGAAGCGAGCGTGCCGCGCCCCACGGCGGTCAGGCTTTGCGCCGTGATCTTGGCGTCGCGCAGAGTCGTTCCGGTCTCGTCCCGCTTGGCCGAGGCTTCAACCCGCGAAGTGCCACGCAGGACCGCGTCAACCTGTGTCTGACCGATACGCAAGTCCTGACCCTGCGCCGACAGGGTCAGGTCAAAATCGCCGGCCAGCGGGCTGCCGGTGCCTTCCAGAATAACGGTGCCCGCGCCGCCAATCGGCTGGCCCGCAAGACCCGCGAACCGGGCCAGTTCGGTCGCGTTGGCCTGCACGCGGCCCGTCATTTGCAAAGCTGCATCCAGACCCTCGATCCGCACCCGGCCTGCCAGATCATAGCCATCGCCCGCCATCGTCAGTTGGGGAATGGCCAGCGCGCCTTGCCCCTGCTGCCAATACAGCGTCGCCGCCCCGCGCAGGCTGCTGCCAAGCGCTTGGGCCAGTGCCACGTCGGCGGGCTGCAGTCCGTCGCCCTGAAATTTGAAGGTGGCGCCCACCACGTCGCCTGTAACGGCGCGGCTGATGCGGCCTGACCCCGTCAGGCTAAATCGGTCCGCCTGCAATTCGGGCCGGTCCAGCCCGGTCAGATTGGCGGTGCCAGACCACCCCTCGCCCTTGGTCGCATCATAAGACAGTTGGATATCGGCACCGTTCACCCGGGTTTCCGGCCCTGTCAGCGGCAGCAGCACGGGGCTGCCATCGGGCAGGCCCAGCTTTGCGGTCAGAGCGAACGCCTCGGGCAGGCCATCGGACGCCAAGGCAAGCGAGCCGTTGATCGCAAGCGCCCGCGTGGTCAGCGCAACCTGATCGAGGACCAGACGGCCCGCAGGACTGCGCGCGCCCTTGGTGACAATGGCAATGTCAGAGCCGAAAAACTCGGCGTATTGCGGCAAGAACAGCGGGGCCAGATCGCCGCGCAGATCGGCACTGAAGCCGTTGCCGCCATCGGGTTGGGCCAAAAGCTCGATCTGCCCGGCCAGACGGTCTTCGCCATCGGTTGCAAGCCGCAGGTCTGCGGTGAAATCAGAGACCGGTCCCGCCCCTTGCACCGATAGTTCCGCCGCAGGAACACCCGGCAGGCCCAGCAGGGTCGCGGCGATGCCGCCTTCCCCTTCGGCTGCCGTCAGATCCAGCACCAATTGCTGGCTGGCGTTGGAATAGCTGGCTTCAAGGTTGATCTTGCCCTCGGGGCCATCATCTGTCCGCTCCAGCACCAAGGTGCCGCGCCCTTCGCCATCGGCAAGATTCAACGACCCGTCCAGCCGCCCTTCAACGGGCGTGCCTAGCACAGGCGCACCCAGAACGATCTTTTCCGCAATGACAGAGCCTATTTCGACCGACACGGGCAGTTCCGGCAGACTGAACCCCCCAGCCTCGGGCGAGGGCAGGGCATCGGGGTCGGCCACGGGCATCCGGTCCAGAATGATCTCTTGTGCTGTCAGTTCATTCACCGACACCCGCCCGCCAAACAGGGCAGACCGGTTCCAGTCCAGCGTCACGCCTTTGAGCGTCAGCCAGATGCCATCGGCATCGGCAATGGTCAGTTGATCAAGGCTGGCCTTGGAGGACAGCGCCCCGGTAAAGCCCGTGACGATAACCTGCCGACCTGCGCCGGAAAGATTATCCTCCAGAAACGCGGTCAGATAGCTGCGGTCATCTTGCTGAGCGGCAGCAGGGGCCGCAATCAACACGGCAAGCGCCACACTGCGCCAGGGAACCACGGGCCACATCAAAACGACTGCCCCAGACCGATGTAAACCTGAACGCCGTCCCCTGTGGCCCCGCCGACCGGACCCGCGATATCCAGCCGGATCGGTCCTAGCCCCGTGTCATAGCGCAGGCCCAACCCGGCCCCGGCGTGCCAGCTCGACGTGGCCCCCGTGAACCCGTCAATCCCGATGCTGCCGATATCGGCAAAGGCCACCACGCCGATCTTTTCGGTCACGCGCACCCGCGCCTCGGCGGATGCCCCAAGATGATAAAGCCCACCGATCAGGAATTGTGGCCCGAACCCGCGCGTCACGTTGACGCCAAGCGATTTGTAAGGCTGCCCCCGCACCGTGCCCCCACCGCCTGAAAAGAACAGATCATCGCGCGGGGTTTCCAGCAAGGAGGTGCCAAAGATCGCGCCGCCCTGCACGCGGCCCGCCAGAACCACGCGGGCATCTGCGCCCAAGGCTTTGTAGGCGCGGCCATCAAACGTGGTGCGCAGACCGGACCCGGTGGTGCCAAACCCAAGGAAGGGCTTCACCTCGGCGTCGATGTAGAAGCCTTTGGTGGCGTTGGTCACGCTGTCCCGCTTGTCCCATGTCACGCCGATCGGCAAGGACAGGTTCTGGGTTTCAAACGAGCCACCCGGATCCCGGCCCTTGGCGTAGGTAAAGGCGATGCCGACCCGGGCCGTCAGGGTTTCATTGAAGATATGGGTAAACCCCAGCCCGATCTCGCCAATGTTGGCGAAATAGTCGATCTCATCTTCATGCGCGATCTTGAACTTGAAGGTTGCGGTGGTGTCGGGGGTCAGCGTGGCCGGGCGGTCGATGGTCACGCCAAGCGCATAGTCCATACCGCTGACTTTGGTGCCGATATTGGTGATGCTGGCATCCACCTTCAGCCGTTCGCCGCCGCCCAGCAGGTTGCGGTGCAGCCAGTACCCCGTCAGCGACAACCCGTCACTGCTGGCAACCTCGGCCCCAAGGCTGTAGCGGCGGGTTTTGGCCTCTACCACGGCAAGGTCAATGCCCAGCAGGTCGGGCGCGGTGATCTGGTCGGCCTCGGTCAGCGCCACGGAGGCGAAAATCCCGGTGCGGCGCAGGCGGTTGGCGGCGCGGGTCAGTTCCAGCGGGCTGTAAATTTCGCCTTCTTTCAGGCCCGCAATCTTGCGGATACGGTTTTCGCGCATCCGTTCATATCCGGTGATGGTCAGGCGGCCAAAGCGCAGTCTGGGGCCGGGGGTCAGACCGATATCGGCGGCCAGTGTGTTGCGGGCATGGTCGGCGGTCACATCCTCACGGTTGGTGGCCGCCTTGGCATGGCCCTTGTCGCGCCAGCCGTCGATGCCTGCTGTCACCGCTTGGGCCACCACGCCGCTTTCGGCAATCTTGCCGGGGGCAAATTCAGGGGGCAGTTCGGTGTCAGCAGCCAAAGGGGCAACGCGGGCGGTGGAAAACGCAAACACCGGGCCGGGGTCCACCAGCACTTCGATCCGGCCAATGCGGGCGGGGGCGTCCAGCGGGGCAATACTTGCGGCCTCGCGCCCGTCGATCAGAATGCGGATCACGCCGGAATAATGCCCGCGCGCATACAGCGCCGCCAGAATACGGGCGTAATCGGCGCGCGCTGCGGCAAACAAATCTTGCGCATCCGTCACGCCATCGGTTTGCTGACCGATCAGAAGTGACGCCCCACGCAGGTTTTTGGACAGTTTCTGGTCACCGCCTGCCACAGTGAAATCTATCGCGTCCAAGGCCATCGCCTGTGGCCCGGCAAGCATTGCGGCCATCACAAGGGCTGCAATCCAAGAGTGTTGTCGCGGATGCCGAAAACCTGTCACACCGGCCTCATATATACCAATGATGGTAGTATCGCAGCTTGCCGACCCAAGGGCAATGAACCCGCCGCCTCTGCCACCATATTCTGTGCCGATGGGCGGGGGTTTGCTTGGTGGGACTAAGGTCCAATTCACGCCCCCCGGCTTGCGACATAACTTGTAACGTGCGAGATCCCTTTCGGATCCGCAAAAAGCGAAGGAGGACAACGATGGCTTGGACAAAACCGGTGCTGAAGCAGATTGCTTGCGGCATGGAGATCAACATGTACGGTCCGTCGGAAGACGACCGTCGCGATGACGATCTGGTCTGATCACCCGCAAGGATGATCGCCAGAACACTAGGTGCCGGCGCGGGCGGCGGGTTGCCGCAGTGGAACTGCGGTTGTTCGCTGTGTCGCGCCGCGCGCTCGGGGGTGATTGCGCCGATGACCCAATCCTCGCTTGCCGTGTCGGTGGATGGTGTGGCCTGGGCGTTGCTGAATGCCTCGCCCGATCTGCGGGCCCAACTGGCGGCAACGCCTGCGCTGCACCCAGCGGGTTTGCGTGGCAGCCCGGTGCAGGCCGTGGTGCTGACCAATGCGGATGTGGACCATGTGGCGGGCTTGCTGACCCTGCGTGAGAAAACGCCATTCCGGCTTTATGCCACCCCGGGCACCTTGGCCGTGCTGGCCGACAACCCGGTGTTCCGGGTGCTGGACCCCGCTTTGGTGACGCAGCATGCTATCGTGCTGGATCAGCCGTTCCACCCGCTGCCGGGGTTGGAGGTGACGGCTTATGCCGTGCCGGGCAAGATCGCGCTGTATCTGGAATCGGGCACGCCTGACACCAAGGCCATGGGCGACCAGACCATCGGCCTGCGGCTGCAGTCGGATCGGGGTATTGTGCATTACCTGCCGGGCTGCGCCGACCTGCCGGATTGGTTGTGTGCAGACGCTTGGCTGAGGCCGATGTGCTGATGTTTGACGGGACCGTCTGGGCCGATGATGACATGCAGCGTACCGGCACCGGGGCAAAAACCGGCGCGCGGATGGGGCATCTGGCGATGTCTGGGGCGCAGGGGCAGTCTGGCGCGGCTGGCCGGGTTGAAGGCCCGCCGCATCTATACCCACATCAACAACACCAACCCGGCGCTGATGCCAGACAGTGCCGAACATGGCGCAATCCGGGCTGCCGGGTGGGAAATGGCCTTTGATGGAATGGAGGTGGCGCTATGACCGATCAATCCCTCAGCCGCCAGACGCTGGAGGCCCGCCTGCGCCAGATCGGGCCAGAGCGGTATCATGACAAGCACCCGTTTCATCACGGCTTCATTCCGGTCAATGCACGATGGACGAGGTGCAGGCCTGGGTTCTGAACCGCTGGTATTACCAATCCCGCATCCCGATGAAGGACGCGGCCTTCATGTCGCGCTGCACCGACCCGCATCTGCGCCGCATCTGGCGCAGCCGGATCGAGGATCACGACGGCGGCGAGGAGGAGGGCGGCGGCATCCGCCGTTGGCTGAAACTCGCCGAAGGCGTGGGGCTGGACCCCGATTATGTGGCGTCGGGTGTGGGCGTGATGCCCGCCGTGCGCTTTGCCGTGGATGCCTATATCCGCTTTGTTCGGGACGAACCGCTGATCGCGGCGATGGCCTCATCCCTGACCGAGATGTTCGCCCCGGCCATTCACACCAAGCGGATCGAAGGCTTGCTGGAACATTACGCCTTCGCCAATCCGGCGACGATTTCTTATTTCCAGCATCGCTTGGGCGAGGCCCCAAAGGATGTGGCCTTTACCCTGAACTGGGTGCTGGATCATGCCATAACCCGCGCTGACCAAGAGGCCGCCATCGCCGCGCTGACCTTCAAGACCGAAGTGCTGTGGGTGCAACTGGACGCGCTGTGGCATGGCTATGTTGCGGGCAACATTCCCCCCGGCGCGTGGCAACCGGGGCAGGGGCAGCTATGACCCCGCTGTTGCCCCGTGGTGTGCGGCTGCATGACGACCGCGTGCGGGGCGTGCCGGTGCTGCTGGGGCCGGAACGTGCGGTCATTCTGGATGCCATCGGGCAGGCGATATTGAGCTGAGGTCGATGGGGTGCGCACGACGGCCGAAATCGTCTCTAACCTTGCGGAAAAGTATAACGCGCCTGCGCAGGAAATCGCGGCGGATGTGACGGCGTTCCTTGCTGATCTGCAATCGCAGCGCCTGCTGGACGACGCCGATGCGTGACACCCCGCCGCCGATTGCCCTGCTGGCCGAACTGACCCACCGTTGCCCGCTGTCCTGCCCCTATTGTTCCAACCCGCTGGACCTGCTGGCGCGTGAGGCGGAACTTTCCACCGACGCATGGCTGCGGATTTTCGACGACGCGGCAGCTTTGGGCGTGTTGCAACTGCACCTGTCGGGCGGCGAGCCTGCCTCGCGCCGCGATCTGGAACTGCTGGTGAAGGGTGCGCGGGACGCGGGGCTTTATGTCAACCTCATCACCTCAGGAATCGGGCTGACCGAAGCCCGGCTGGACGCGCTGGAGGCCGCGGGGTTGGACCATGTGCAACTGTCCCTGCAAGGGGTGACGGCGGCGGTGGCCGACAAGATCGGCGGCTACAAGGGCGGCTTTGACCGCAAACTGGTGATCGCCCGGTCGATCACGGCGCGCGGCCTGCCACTGACCCTGAACGCGGTGATGCACCGGCACAACATGGACGATCTGCCCGCCACCATCGCCTTCGCCGCCGAGCTGGGCGCGCGGCGGATAGAGGTGGCTTGTGTGCAATTCTACGGCTGGGCCACCCCCAACCGTGCGCATCTGCTGCCGACGCGGGAACAGGTGATCCACGCCAAGCGCACGGTGGAACAGGCGCGGAAAGACTGGCACGGCCGCATGGTGCTGGATTTCGTGCCGCCGGATTACTACGCCGATTTCCCCAAGGCATGTATGGGGGGCTGGGGGTCCATCGGCCTGAACATCGCGCCTGATGGCACGGTTTTGCCCTGCCACGCGGCGGCCACCATTCCCGGCCTGACGTTCCAGAATGCCACCACGACGCCGCTGCGTGATATCTGGTACGGCGGCCCCGCGTTCAACGCCTTTCGCGGCCACGACTGGATGCCCGACCCCTGCCGGTCCTGCGCCCGCCGCGACGTGGACCATGGCGGCTGCCGTTGCCAAGCCATGGCAATTGCAGGCGACCCAAACGCCACAGACCCCGTCTGCCGCCATTCCAGTGCCCGGCCTTTGGTGGACGCGATGCTGGCGGACCTGCCGACCGAGACGCTGGAGGCGACGGTGTTCACCTACCGCCGCTAACACCGCTTGCATCACCGCCCCCTTCGGCCTATATGTCCCTCAACAGCGGCGTCGGGGTCCACACCTGATGCTACCGAAAGACACGGCGGGCCTGTGGGCCCGTTTTTCATTTCTGGAACCAATATGTCCGACCTGATCGCCAAAACTGCCATTGACCGCCGGATCGCGGATATCATCAACCCCGTGATCGAGGGGCTGGGGTTCGAACTGGTGCGCATCCGTCTGATGGGTGGCAAGACGCGTATCCTGCAAATCATGGCTGACAGGCCAGAGGGCGGGATCGAAGTTGATGACTGCGCCACGATCTCTACCGCCGTTTCGGCGGTGATGGATGTGGAAGACCCGATTGAGGACAACTATGTGCTGGAGGTGTCTTCCCCCGGCATCGACCGCCCGCTGACCCGGTTGAAGGATTTCGACATGTGGGAAGGCTGGGAAGCCCGGATCGAGACGACCGAACTGATCGACGGGCGTCGCCGGTTCAAGGGCACGGTTGCGGGCACCGAAGGCGACGAAGTGCTGATCACCATTGAGGAAGCAGGCGAGCCTGTGACCATCGGGTTGAAGTTCGACTGGCTTTCGGATGCCAAGCTGATCCTGACCGATGATCTGATCGCCGAAATGCTGCGCCAGAAGAAGGCCAGCGGCAATTTCGACGAAGCCGCCTTTGACGAGATTGAAACATCCGAGGGGGACGAAGAAGAACCCCCCGAACCAACCAAACACTGACGGGAGCGCCAAGATGGCCATTACTTCTGCAAACCAGTTGGAACTTCTGCAAACCGCCGAGGCGGTCGCGCGGGAAAAGATGATCGACCCGGATCTGGTGATCCAGGCGATGGAAGAATCCCTCGCCCGTGCCGCCAAGTCGCGCTACGGCAGCGAATTGGACATCCGCGTCAATATCGACCGCAAGACCGGCCGCGCCACCTTTGCCCGTATCCGTACGGTGGTCGAGGATGAAGCGGTCGAGAATCACCATGCTCAACTGACCGTCAAGCAGGCCAAGTCGCATCTGGCCGATCCGCAGATCGGTGATGAAGTGGTGGACGAAGTTCCCCCCGTGGACTTGGGCCGAATCGCCGCGCAATCGGCCAAGCAGGTGATCTTGCAAAAGGTCCGTGAGGCCGAGCGTGACCGTCAGTATGAAGAATTCAAGGACCGCAAGGGCACGATCATCAACGGTCAGGTCAAGCGCGAGGAATACGGCAACGTCATCGTCGATATCGGCCGTGGCGAGGCGATCCTGCGCCGCAACGAAAAGATCGGCCGCGAGGCCTACCGCATCGGCGACCGCATCCGCGCCTACATCAAGGACGTGCGCCGCGAGGCCCGCGGCCCGCAGGTCTTCCTGTCGCGCACCGACCCGCAGTTCATGGCCGAACTGTTCAAGATGGAAGTGCCCGAAATCTACGACGGCATCATCGAGATCAAGGCCGTGGCTCGTGACCCCGGTTCGCGCGCAAAGATTGCCGTGATCAGCTATGACAACTCGATTGACCCGGTCGGGGCCTGCGTCGGTATGCGCGGCAGCCGTGTGCAGGCCGTTGTCAACGAATTGCAGGGCGAAAAGATCGACATCATTCCGTGGAATCAGGATCAGGCGACCTTCCTTGTGAACGCGTTGCAGCCGGCTGAAGTCAGCAAGGTTGTGATCGACGACGAGGCTGGCAAGATCGAAGTCGTGGTGCCGGATGAACAACTGTCGCTGGCCATTGGCCGTCGCGGTCAGAACGTGCGTCTGGCCAGCCAGCTGACCGGCCTCGATATCGACATCATGACCGAATCGGACGAATCGACCCGCCGTCAGGCCGAGTTTGCCGAGCGCACCAAGCTGTTCATGGACAACCTCGACATCGACGAGATGATGGCCCAACTGCTGGTCGCCGAAGGGTTCACCAACCTGGAGGAAGTGGCCTACGTCGATCTGGACGAACTCTTGTCGATTGACGGCTTCGACGAAGGCACCGCAGGCGAATTGCAGGCCCGCGCCCGTGATTTCCTTGAGGCCGCGAACACCAAGGCGATGGAAAATGCCCGTGCCTTGGGTGTTGAGGATAGTCTGGTTGAATTTGAAGGCCTGACCCCCCAGATGCTGGAAGCACTGGCAAAGGACGGCATCAAGACGCTGGAAGACTTCGCCACCTGTGCCGACTGGGAACTGGCGGGCGGCTGGACGACCGAAGGCGGGCAGCGCAAGAAAGACGAAGGCGTGTTGGAGAAGTTTGAGGTCAGCCTTGAGGAAGCCCAACATCTGGTGATGACGGCCCGCGTGATGCTGGGCTGGGTGGACCCGACCGAATTGCCCCAGGCAGAAGACTCTGCCGATGAAGAAGAGGAGGCCGAGGTCTGATTTCAGACCTCGGATCCCAGACCGTGACACGCGGCGGCCGAGAAAAAGAGACGGACGAACCCGAACGCAAATGTATTGTGTCGGGGGAAAGCCAGCCCAAGTCCGGGCTGGTCAGGTTCGTTATTGGACCTGACGCTACAGTGGTGCCCGATGTTGCGGGCAAGCTGCCGGGCCGGGGGATTTATGTCTCGGCAGACAAGGACGCCATCGCCAAGGCGGTCAAGAAGGGCCTGTTTTCCCGTGCCGCACGCGAGCCGGTAAAGGCAGACCCGGGCCTGCCCGATCTGGTGGAAGAACTGGTGCTGAAACGGACCATCGAGCTGATCTCGCTGGCACGCAAGGCAAGCCGCGCGGTGATGGGATACGAGAAGGTCAAGGATTGGCTGGCAAAGGGTCAGGCGCGTGTTCTGATTCAGTCCAGCGACGGGTCGGAACGCGGCAAAACCAAGCTGCGTGCCCCTGATGGCGATAACAGTTACATAAGCTGTCTGTCGGCAGGGGAAATGGGTTTGGCTTTCGGGCGCGAACGTGCCATACACGCCGCGCTTGCGGCTGGTGGACTCACGACGCGTGTTGTAGAGGAAGCGGCAAGGCTTTCCGGGCTCCGTTACGGACCCGGGGGGCAGATGGGCGGCGAGACCGCCGAAAAGGATACGAAAGACGCATGACCGATACTGACGGCAAAAAACCCCTCGGCCTGGGTGGCGTACCGCGTTCTGGACAGGTGAAGCAAAGCTTCAGCCATGGCCGGACGAAAAGCGTCGTGGTCGAGACCAAGCGCAAGCGCGTTGTGGTGCCGGTGGCAAAACCGGGAACGCCGGGGGCCGCCGCTGGCGCGTCAAACGCGCATCTGGGCGATCCGTCCAAGCGCCCCGCAGGCATTTCCGATGCCGAGATGGAGCGTCGTCTGGCCGCCTTGAAGGCTGCCAAGGCCCGTGAGCAGGAAGATGCCGTCAAGCGCGCCGCCGATGACTTGCAGCGCGAAGAAGACCGTGCCCGCAAGCGCGAAGAGATTGACGCCAAAGAGCGTGAGGAACAGGCCCGTCTTGAGGCTGCCCGTGCCAAAGCCGCCGAGGAAGAGCGCCTGCGTGTCGAGGCCGCTGCCGAAGCCGCCGCCAAGGCGGTTGCGCGCAAGGCCGATGTGCTGGGCACCACCCGCCGTCAGCCTGCCTCTGCCGCGCCCGAACCTGCGGCCCCTGCGGCGGCAGCCCCGGCCAGCCCGCGCAGCAACACCCGCAACGTGCCCGCCGCTCCGGCAGCGCCCGAGGCTCCGCGTGGCCCGGCTGGTGCAAAGCCCGGCCTGCCGCCACCGCGCAAGACCGACCGTGACCGCGAAGAGCGCGAACGCAACGCCAAAGCCAAGGCCGGCGATGACGTGCGCCGCGCGGGCAAGCTGACCCTGAATGACGCGCTGGCCGGTGAGGGCGGGCGCACCCGCAGCCTTGCCGCGATGAAGCGCAAGCAGGAAAAGGCCCGTCAAAAGGCCATGGGCATGCAGGTCAAACCTGAAAAGCAGGTGCGCGATGTGCAACTGCCCGAAACCATCATGGTGTCGGAACTGGCAAACCGGATGGCAGAACGTGCCGCCGATGTGGTCAAAAGCCTGATGAAAATGGGCATGATGGTCACGATGAACCAGGCGATTGACGCCGACACGGCAGAACTGGTGATCGAGGAATTCGGCCACAAAGCTGTGCGCGTGTCGGATGCCGACGTGGAACAGGTGATCGACACGGTGCAGGACGCCGACGAAAACCTTGTACCGCGTCCGCCGATTGTCACGATCATGGGCCATGTCGACCACGGCAAGACCAGCCTTCTGGACGCGATCCGCAAGGCCAACGTGGTGTCGGGCGAAGCTGGCGGGATCACCCAGCATATCGGGGCCTATCAGGTGACGACCGACACGGGCGCTGTGATCAGCTTCCTTGATACCCCCGGCCACGCGGCGTTCACGTCGATGCGGGCCCGTGGTGCGCAGGTCACGGATATCGTTGTGCTGGTGGTGGCCGCAGATGACGCCGTGATGCCGCAGACGATTGAGGCGATTGCGCATGCGAAAGCAGCCAAGGTGCCGATGATCATCGCGATCAACAAGGTTGATAAACACGGGGCCGATCCGCAAAAAGTGCGGACCGACCTGCTGCAGCACGAGATTGTTGTGGAAGCCATGTCAGGTGATGTGCAGGACGTTGAGGTTTCGGCCAAAACCGGTCTGGGCATCGACAACCTGCTGGAAGCCATCGCCTTGCAGGCCGAGATTCTGGAACTGCGCGCCAACCCGAAACGGGCGGCAAGCGGCGCTGTGATCGAGGCCAAGCTGGACGTGGGCCGTGGCCCGGTGGCGACGGTTCTGGTGCAGAACGGCACGCTGCGCAAAGGCGATATCTTTGTTGTGGGCGAGCAGTGGGGCAAGGTCCGCGCGCTGGTCAACGATCAGGGCGAGCGGATTGACGAGGCTGGTCCTTCGGTTCCGGTCGAGGTTCTGGGCCTGTCGGGCACACCGCAAGCGGGCGATACGCTGAACGTGGTGGAAACCGAGGCTCAGGCGCGCGAAATCGCGTCCTACCGCGAAAAGACCATCAAGGACAAACGGGCTGCGGCGGGTGCTGCGACCACGCTGGAACAGCTTATGGCCAAGGCCAAGGCCGACCAGTCGGTGGCAGAGTTGCCGGTGTTGGTGAAAGCCGACGTGCAGGGGTCGTCCGAAGCGATTGTTCAGGCGCTGGAGAAGATCGGCAACGACGAGGTTCGTGTGCGGGTTCTGTCCTACGGCGTGGGGGCTATCACCGATACCGACGTGTCGCTGGCCGAGGCAAGCAAGGCCCCGATCATCGGCTTCAACGTGCGGGCCAACGCATCGGCGCGGAACTCGGCGCACCAGAAGGGCGTGGAAATCCGCTATTACTCGATCATCTACGACTTGGTTGATGACATCAAAGCCGCCGCGTCTGGCCTGCTGAAGGCCGAGATTCGCGAAACCTTTATCGGTTATGCGCAGATCAAAGAGGTGTTCAAGGTTACGGGCATCGGTCAGGTCGCGGGTTGTCTTGTTACCGAAGGCGTGGCGCGTCGGTCGGCGGGCGTGCGCCTGCTGCGCGACAACGTGGTGATCCACGAGGGCACGCTGAAGACGCTGAAACGCTTCAAGGACGAGGTGAAGGAAGTCATCTCGGGTCAGGAATGCGGCATGGCGTTCGAGCGGTACGAAGATATCCGTCCGGGCGATGTGATCGAGATTTTCGAGCGCGAAGAAATTCAGCGCCGTCTGGCCTGACATCACTCGACGCAAAAGAAAAGGCCGGGCAATCTGCCCGGCCTTTTTCAGTCTGCGGTGCCGTTTCGCGCGGTGTCAGGCGGCCCGAACGGGCGAAACCGGATAACCCACAAAGGTCTTTTCATCCACACGGACGATCACCTTGCCATCGGCCAACTGCCCGACGACAAGACCCTGAACTGAAACGCAACTGCCGATCGTGATGGTTCTGAGCATGCTGTTTTCCCCCAAAAACTTTGCTTACTGACTAAACTAACGCCAAAAGTTACAAATAAAACCCTAATTTTGACACAAAAGTGAAATGATCGGCGTATTGGGTGGAAAATCGACTTTAGTACTACAACCAATCGCGCAGAATCGGGATCAGCGGCAGATCGGCCGGGGGCATCGGATAGTCGCGCAACTTTTCTGGGCGAACCCAAGCCAGCGATTGCCCTTCATTTCCGCAAACGATTCCCTCCCATTTGCGGCAGGCGAACAGCGGCATCAGCAGATGAAAATCGTCATAGCTGTGGCTGGCAAAGGTCAGCGGGGCAAGGCAACTGGCCCAGGTGTCAATGCCCAGTTCTTCGCGCAACTCGCGGATCAGCGCGGCCTCTGGCGTCTCGCCGGGTTCCACCTTGCCACCGGGAAACTCCCACAAGCCCGCCAGCGATTTGCCGGGGGGGCGTTGGGCCAGCAAAACCCGGCCCTCGGGGTCGATCAGGGCGACGGCAGAGACGAGGATGATCTTCATTGCAGGGCTTTCGCGGGTGGAGAGCGCCGGGGGCCAGCCCCCGGGCCCCCGGGATATTTAGGGACAGAAAATATCAGGAGCGGTAGTCGGCGTTGATCTCGACATAGCGGTTGGTCAGATCGCAGGTCCAGACCGACCGGGCGGCGCGGCCAAGCCCCAGATCGACGCCGATCACCAGATCGGATTGCTGCATATACGCGGCACCATCGTCTTCGGTGTAGGCCGGGTTGCGCCAGCCGTTTTTCGCCACCACGATATCGCCAAACTTGATGGTCAGGCGGTCGCGATCCGCCTCTGCCCCCGATTTGCCCACGGCAGCAACGATGCGGCCCCAGTTCGGATCCTGACCTGCGATGGCGGTTTTGACCAAGGGCGAATTGGCGATGGCGAAGGCCACCTTCGCGGCGTCGGCATCCGATGCGGCGCGCGTCACGCGGATTTCGACGAACTTCGTGGCCCCTTCGCCATCACGGATCACCTGATGCGCAAGATTTTGCATCACGCCATGCAAGGCGGCTTCAAACGCCTTGGCAACCGCCCCTTTGACCGGTCCTGCCGCCGATTGCCCGGTGGCGGCAAGCAGCAGGGTGTCGGAGGTGGAGGTGTCGCTATCGACAGTGATGGAATTGAACGTCGCATCCACATTGCGCGACAGCATCTTTTGCAGCGCCGGGGCTGTGATCTTGGCATCGGTGAAGATGTAGACCAGCATCGTCGCCATATCGGGGGCAATCATGCCCGACCCTTTGGCGATGCCCGCAATCTGGATCACGCCGCCGTCGCCCTGCACAGTTGCCGTGGCGCCCTTGGGGAAGGTGTCGGTCGTCATCATCGCATGGGCGGCCATTTCGATGGCGTCGTCGCGCAGGTCATAGATCAGCGCAGGAATTTTCACCGTGATCTTGTCATGCGGCAAAGGTTCACCAATCACCCCGGTCGAAGACGAAAACACCCGAGATGCGGGCAGGCTAAGCGCGGTTGCAACTTCGCCCGTCACCGCCGCGACAGCCTCATCGCCCACACGGCCGGTAAAGGCGTTGGAGTTGCCGGAGTTCACGATGATCGCAGCGCCAGCCCCGGCAGGCACACGGGTGGCAAGTTTGGTCTGGCAATCGCGCACGCAGCCAGAGCGGGTGGAGGACCGGGTAAAGACGCCTGCCATAGCGGTGCCGGGGGCAAGGCGCACCAGCATCACGTCGCGGCGGTTCTGATACTTGATGCCCGCCTCGACGGCGGCAAACTCCACGCCCGCAATCACAGGCAGGATGGGAAAGCTGGCAGGGGCAAGCGGGGATACGGGCTTGGCAACCTTGGCAACCACGGCGTCAGCAACAGCCTCTGCCGCAGCGCCAAGCTTTTTGACCTGCTTTTTCAGCGCCTTTGCAGCCGCTTTCCAATCTGTCTTTGCCATTCCGTATCCCCTTGGCCTGTCGTGATCATTTATCCAGTAGGGTTGCGTCTTTTATCAGGGCCGGGTCAAGGGATTCGCCGGGGCGGGTGACGGCGGCGGCGGCGGTCAGCTTTGTCACCTCGGCCTCGATCACCTTGCCTTCAATTTCACTGGCCAATTCCTCGCGCAGATCATCCAGCGTCGGTTGCGCGACGGGGCGGGTTTCCTTGACCAGAATCAGGTGATAGCCGAAATCGGATTTGACCGGGCCGACCACCTTGCCTATCTCGGCGGCCAGCACGGCATCTTCAAACGGCTTGACCATCATGCCCTTGCCGAACCAGCCCAGATCGCCGCCATTGGCGCCTGACCCGGTGTCGGTGGAATTGGCCTTGGCAAGTTCTGCGAAATCGGCACCGCCTTCAATCTGGGCCTTCAACTCGTTTGCCTTTGCCTCATCCGCGACCAGAATATGCGCGGCGCTGTATTCGGTGGCGGGCACCGCATCATTGAACTTGGCATCATAGGCGGCTTGCAGCGCGGCATCGGTGACGGCCCCGGTGATCAGCTTTTGGATAGCCACGCCGGAGATGTAGCCGCGACGGTCATTGTCCAGATAGATCTGGTCTTTCTTGCTGATGTCCTTGATCGACTGGGTCAGCGCCTCTTGCTGTACCAACTGATCCAGGATGCCCTTGAACAGCACGTCATCAGCCAGGTTCTGGTACTGCGCAGGCAGGCCTTGCCGCACGGCGATCATGTGACCCAAAGTGATATTCGTGCCATTTACGGTGGCGACCACGGTATCTGCAGTCTCACCTTCAGCCAAAACCGGGGCCGCCAGCAGCAGCGACATCACCACACCAGCCCAAATCCCTGCTTTTTTCGACATATCACCTTCTCCTGAACAAGCCGCACACCCGTGCCGCGTTGACTATGGCAGGCCGACCCCTTACATCGCGACAGTCGCGTGAGACGGGGCCGACCGGTCCTTCTTGGCTCTTCTATGGAAGGCGGTGAGGGCGGGCAAGGCCACAGCCTCACACGATCATGTCAAGGAACGACAAGGCGGGAAAAACATGCTTGGTTTAGGGTCGCTGGCGCGGAAGGTGTTTGGCACACCGAACGACCGCATGGTCAAATCTGCGCGCCCGATGGTGGCCGCGATCAATGCACTGGAGCCGGAGTTTGCCGCGCTGACCGATGCAGGGATCATCGAGAAGACGCACGAGTTTCAGCGCCGGGTGCAGGAGGGCGGCGAAAGCCTTGATGCCCTGCTGCCCGAGGCCTTCGCCAACTGCCGCGAGGCCGCGCGCCGTGCCCTTGGCCTGCGGGCCTTTGATGTGCAGCTGATGGGTGGGATTTTCCTGCATCAAGGCAACATCGCCGAAATGCGCACGGGCGAGGGCAAGACCCTTGTCGCAACCTTCCCCGCCTATCTGAACGCGCTGGCGGGCAAGGGCGTGCATGTGGTGACGGTGAACGAATACCTTGTGAAGCGTGACGGCGAGTGGATGAGCAAGGTGTATGGTGCGCTTGGCCTGACCACGGGGGTTGTCTACCCCTATCAGCCGGACGCCGAGAAGAAGGCCGCCTATCGCGCCGACATTACCTATGCGACCAACAACGAGCTTGGGTTTGATTACCTGCGCGACAATATGAAAGCCTCGATGGAAGACATGGCGCAGCGCGGCCATTTCTTTGCGATTGTCGATGAGGTGGATTCAATCCTGATCGACGAGGCCCGCACCCCGCTGATCATTTCCGGGCCGAGCCAGGATCGCAGCGATCTGTATCAGAAGGTCGATGCCCTGATCCCGTTGCTGACCGAAGAACACTACAAGCTGGATG
The DNA here is from genome assembly GCA_963772935.1 of uncultured Alphaproteobacteria bacterium. GTDB lineage: Bacteria > Pseudomonadota > Alphaproteobacteria > Rhodobacterales > Rhodobacteraceae > JANNNF01. The sequence continues at coordinate 437,988 of CAVYZK010000007.1, forward strand.
AAAAGACCCGGGCTGTGACCTACACGGACGAGGGCAATGATTTCATCGAAGCCCGCCTGCTTGAGGCTGGCATCCTGCCCGAAGGTCAGGGGTTGTACGAACCCGAAAGCACCACCGTGGTGCATCACGCCACGCAGGCGTTGCGGGCGCACAAGCTGTTCAACCGCGATCAGCAGTATATCGTCCGCGACGGCGAAGTGATGCTGGTTGACGAATTTACCGGCCGTATGATGCGGGGCCGCCGCCTGTCTGATGGCCTGCATCAGGCGATCGAGGCCAAGGAAGGCGTGGCTATTCAGCCTGAAAACATGACCCTCGCGTCTGTGACCTTCCAGAACTACTTCCGCCTGTATGAAAAACTGGGCGGCATGACCGGCACGGCCACCACCGAGGCTGACGAGTTCATGGAGATTTACAAGCTGGGCGTGATCGAAGTGCCCACCAACCGCCCCGTCATGCGCAAGGACGAACACGATCAGGTGTACCGCACCGCGCGTGAAAAGTTTGAAGGCGTGGTGAAAACCATCCGCGAGGCAAATGCCCTTGGCCAACCGATTTTGGTCGGCACCACCTCGATTGAAAAGTCGGAACAACTGTCGGAAATGCTGAAAGCGGCCGATATTCCGCACAACGTGCTGAACGCGCGCCAGCATGAACAAGAGGCGCAGATCGTGGCCGATGCGGGCAAGCTGGGGGCGGTGACCATCGCCACCAACATGGCCGGGCGTGGCACCGACATTCAGCTTGGCGGCAACGTCGAGATGAAAGTGATGGAGGCAATTGCCGCCGACCCGCATCTGCACCCCGATGAAGTCCGCGCCCGGATTGAAGGCGAACATGCCGACGAAAAGGTCAAGGTGCTGGAGGCTGGCGGTCTGTTCGTGCTGGCCACCGAACGCCACGAATCGCGCCGCATCGACAACCAGTTGCGCGGGCGGTCTGGCCGTCAGGGCGACCCGGGCCGGTCGTCGTTTTTCCTGAGCCTCGAAGATGACCTGATGCGGATTTTCGGGTCGGAACGGCTCGATTCCGTGCTGTCGAAACTGGGGATGAAGGAAGGCGAGGCCATCGTTCACCCGTGGGTCAACAAATCGCTGGAAAAGGCGCAGGCCAAGGTTGAAGGCCGCAACTTCGATATCCGCAAGCAATTGCTGAAATTCGACGATGTGATGAACGATCAGCGCAAGGCCATTTTCGGTCAGCGGCTGGAGATCATGCAGGCCGAAGACGTGACCGAGATTGCCGAGGACATGCGCCTGCAAGTGATCGACGATCTGGTTGATGACTTCATGCCGCCCAAAACCTATGCCGATCAATGGCAGCCCGACGCACTGGCCGCGGCGGTGCGCGAAAAGCTGTCGCTTGATCTGCCAGTGGCTGCTTGGGCGGCTGAAGAAGGGGCCGATCAGGATACCGTGCGTGACCGGATCGCCGATGCCTCGACCGAGGCGATGGCGGCCAAGACCGAAGCCTTTGGTCTGGCGACGATGCAGAACATCGAAAAACAGATCCTGCTGCAAACCATCGACAGCAAATGGCGCGAACATCTGCTGCGGCTGGAACATCTGCGGTCGGTCGTCAACTTCCGTGGCTATGCGCAGCGTGACCCGCTGAACGAATACAAGACCGAAAGCTTTCAGTTGTTTGAAACGCTGCTCAACAGCCTGCGCATTCAGGTGACAGAACAGCTTGGCCGCATCCGCCCGCTGACCGAAGCCGAACAGCAGGCCATGCTGGCGCAATACACGGCCCAGCAACAACCCGCTGCGGTTGCCGAGCCGGAACCGGTTGCCGCCCCGGAAGAGCCCGCCCGTTTGGCCGGGTTTGATGAGGCAGACCCCACCACCTGGGGCAACCCGTCGCGCAACGATGCCTGCCCCTGTGGGTCGGGCGAAAAGTTCAAGCATTGCCACGGCCGTCTGGCCTGACATTGCCTTGATTGTGGTTAAACAGGGGCGGCTTCGGCCGCCCCTTTGTTATTGCGCCACAATTTTGTTCCCAACCCGGAACCATTCCCTGAACAGGCCCCGGATTGGTCACTGGATCGCCCGGTTTGCCGCCTATCCCTTAGGTCAACCGAGTCTATCCATTGGGGACGATCATGGAAATGAAGCGCCGATTGGCCCGTGGGGTCGCCGTTCTGTCTGTGGCCCTTGCCGCAGGGCATCTGGTTCAGACGATGAACAAGAATCAGGCCCTTGCCGCCGAAGAACCGCTGCCCGAACAAATCGAACAGGTTGCTGCCGGACCAGACCCCGTTGCCCCGCCGGCGGCACCCGCCATCAAAACCGCCGCATTGACCGATGTCGTGCCCCCGGCACCACCTGCGGCAAAGCCGCTTCCCACGCCAATTGCGCCCAAAGTGGCCCCTGCTGCGCCTGCCGCCCCCGCCAGCACTGCCTCTTGCGCCATCAGTTTTGAACTGGTCGCCGAACCACGGGCCCAGCTTGGCCTGACTCTGGTCGCCCCCTGCCATGCCAACGAACGCGTTGTGCTGCGGCATGCGGGTCTTGCGGTGACAGCCAAGACCTCGGCCACCGGGTCGCTGTTCGTATCTTTGCCCGCACTGATCGCGGATGCCGAAGTGTCGGTGCTGTTTGCCGACAAGACCATCACCCAGGCCAGCCTGCAACTGCCCGAGGTCGCCAATCTGCGCCGCTTTGGCGTGCAGTGGATGGCGGATGACGCGTTCCAGATGAACGCGCTGGAAAATGGAACGGGCTATGGCGATGCGGGCCACATCTCGGCGGCAGACCCCGGCACCCCCGCGGACGGCGCGCCGGTGGTCGGCGGCTATCTGAACATTCTGGGCGACAGCACGGTTGATACGCCAATGCTGGCCGAGGTTTACACCTACCCCGCCGATCCTGCCGCCAAGGTGGATGTGATTGTCGAGGCCGCCGTTACGCCAACCACCTGCGCGCGCGAACTGCTGGGCGAAACCATCGCGTCCTTTGGCGGCGAGGTCTACATCACCGACCTGACGCTGGCGACGCCCGACTGTGATGCGGTTGGCGACATTCTTGTGTTGAAGAATCTTGTTCCTGACCTGAAGATCGCCGCGAACTGAACGTCAGAGGCGTGTATGCAAGCGATGCTAAGATGCGCGGCGGTGATCGCCGCGTTTCTGTTTCCGGGGGGGGCCGTTGCGCAGGACGTGACCTTGATCGCCCGTGAGGGGGGCATCGTGCTGTCCGGCATCCTGCAAGGGTTTGATGGCGAATTTTACCGGATCAACACCACCTACGGTCCGCTGACGGTGGATGCCCAAGGCGTGATCTGCGAAGGCCCCGCCTGCCCCGATCTGATCGCGCCCAAGGCCACGCTGCGGTTCGTCGGTGCGCCAGATGCGGGGGCAGCGCTGATCCCGCCGCTGTTTGCCGCCTTCGCGCACAGCCGGGGGTTGACTTACACGCTGATCGCAGCGCCAACCTATGCGGCGCAGATCACCGACCCTGAAACCAGCAAGGTTCTGGCGGATATCAGCTTTTCCCCCACCGGCCCTGATGACGCCGCAGCCGCGCTGACGGCGGGCCGGGCCGAATTCATCATAGCTTCCCGGGCGGAAAAACCGTTCGGCACCCGCACCATCGCGATGGACGCGCTGGTCCCGGTGATGGCGACCGACAACCCCACGCCCGAGGTTTCAACCACCAATCTGGCGCGCGCCTTGTCGGGCGAGGCTGACAATTGGGCGCAGATCGGCGGGCCGGATATGCCTATTGTCCTGCACGCGCTGGCCCCCGATACAGATTTGCAGCGCGCCCTGTCTGATCGTCTGGGGGCGCCGATCGAGGCCGATGTCGTCCACCCCGATCTGGCCAGTCTTGCCGCCGCCGTGGCCAAAGATCCGTGGGCGCTGGCGATCACCGGGCGTGCGTCTCGGGGGGCGACAAAAGCGTTGCCTCTGACCGACAGTTGCGGCTTTCCTCTGCTGGCGACGGCATTGGCGGTGAAGGCAGAGGACTATCCTTTGTCACTGCCGCTTTACGTGCTGACCCCACCGCGCCGCATGTCCTTGTTCGCGCGGGAGTTTCTGGAGTTTGCGGGCACGCCCGAGGCGCAAAGCGTGATCGCCGCCGCAGGCTATGTTGACCGTTCTGCCACCCGCCAACCAATGACCGCCGATGGCCTGCGCCTGATCAACGCCATTCAGGGGGCGGGCGAAGATGTGTCTTTGGCCGATCTGAAACGGCTGGTTGATCTGATGGATGGCGCGGATCGCCTGTCGCTGACCTTCCGGTTTGAAGATGGGGCCTCCACACTGGACGCCAATTCGCGCGAAAACCTGATCGACCTTGCCCGCCTGATTGCCGCCGGGCAATTCCGGGATCTGTCGTTGGTGCTGGCCGGGTTTTCCGATGGGTCGGGGGCGGCGGACGCCAATTTCGATCTGTCGCAGATTCGCGCGACGGGTGTTCTGGATGCGTTGAAACTTGCGGCCCCCGACCTTGCCGAAAACCTGTTGCCCCGGGTAGAGGCGTTTGGCGAAGCCTTGCCCATGGCCTGTGATGCAACTGCGGCAGGGCGACAGTTGAACCGCCGGGTTGAATTGTGGGTCAAGCCCGCCTTCGCCGCCACACCAGACCCGCTTTGACACCCCCTCCGTCATCATGAGTGTGCCATGTACAAAGACATCCTGCGCGACATTGCCACCAGCCAGATGCCAGAGGTGCAAACCCTGCGCCTTGCCGGGACCGAACGCTGGAACGTGATCGACCCACTGCCCGCCACGGGCAATCTGGGGATAGAGCTTGGCGTGGCGGCGGGGTCTTTTTCGGCGCGCATGGTCCAGTCGGGGCGGTTCCGGCATTTTATCGGCGTTGATATCTACGGTGATGGTCACAACGTCCAGGAATATAAAACCGCCCTGCGCACGGTGGGTCTGCTGTCCGACTACCGTCTGCTGCGGATGACCTTCGATCAGGCGCTGGACCTGTTCGACGACCATAGCTTTGATTTCATCTACTGCGATGGCTATGCCCATACCGGCGAAGAGGGGGGCCGCACCCTGATTGACTGGTATGCCAAACTGAAACCCGGTGGGGTGATGGCGGGTGATGATTATGACGTCGACTCGTGGCCCTTGGTGGTCTGGGCCGTGCATCATCTGGTGGCGCAGATCGGCGTGCCGCTGATGGTGACGGATGTGGTGTCGGACGCGGCCTATAACAAATTCCGGTCATGGTATTTCGTGAAACCGATGGGGCCGGAGGTGGCTTTGCAACCATCGAAAGCCCTGATGGATCTGGGCGATCTGGAAAAGGCCAGCATCGCCGCAGCCCGCAAGCAAAAAGCCAAAGCCCGCGCCAAACGCCAAGCCAAGTCATAGATACCCCGCGCTGCGAAAGCTCAACTCGCGCGATTTGCCGATGATCAGATGGTCATGCAGAGTCAGCCCCAGCACCTGTGCGGCGTCCTGCACCTGCGCGGTCATGGTGATATCGGCGCTGGACGGGGTCGGGTCGCCCGACGGGTGATTATGCACCAGAATGAACGCGCTCGCGTTCAGTTCCAGCGCCCGTTTCACCACCTCGCGCGGATAGACCGGCACATGATCGACCGTGCCGCGCGCCTGTTCCTCATCCGCGATCAGCACATTTTTGCGGTCCAGAAACAGGATGCGGAACTGTTCGGTTTCGCGGTGCGCCATGGCAGTGTGGCAATAATCCAGCAGCGCATCCCAACTGGACAACACAGGCCGGTTCATCACCCGCGCCCGCATCATGCGCTGCGCCGCCGCCTCGACAATCTTCAGCTCACATATCACGGCCTCGCCCACCCCTTTGACGGTCGCCAAGCGGGCAGGGGGGGCGGTGACCACGCGATTGAAGTCGCCGAACGTATCCATCAGCAGCCGCGCAAGGGGTTTCACATCCTGCCGGGGAATGGCGCGGAACAGCACCAGTTCCAGCAGTTCATAATCGGGCATCGCGGTGGCCCCACCTTCGACAAAGCGGGCGCGCAGGCGTTTGCGGTGATCGGCGATATAACTTGGCAGGCGCCCGGCAATCGCGGCCCCATCGGCCTCGTCTCCAAGGGCGAAAAGTGGCATGGCGGATTCGTTGAAGGCATGGGGCTGGGTCATCTGCAAAAGATGCCCCCTCATCGTGAAGAAAGAATTAATGGCCTTTATCTTGGCCGAAATATCCCGGGGTGGCCGCTCGGTTACGCCATCGGTTCAAGAAACCGAGCGGCCGGGGGGCTGGCCCCCCGGTTCCCGAAATATCAGTTCTTCATCCCGTCCCAGAACCCTTTGACCTTGGAGAAAAACGACGACCCTTCCGGGTTGTTCTCCTCCGACAGCTTTTCGAACTCGCGCAGCAGTTCCTTTTGCCGCGAGGTCAGGTTGACCGGGGTTTCCACCGCCATCTCGATGACCATATCGCCCTGACCACCCCCACGCAGCGCGGGCATGCCCTTGGCGCGCAGGCGCATCTGCTTGCCGGTCTGCGCACCGGCAGGCACCTTGACCCGCACCTTGCCGCCGTCAATTGTCGGCACTTCAACCTCGCCGCCCAAGGCCGCTGTGGCGATGGACACCGGCACCCGGCAGAACAGATGCACGGCGTCGCGCTGGAAGATCGGGTGATCCTTCACCTCGATGAAGATGTACAAATCGCCCTGCGGCCCGCCACGCAGGCCCGCCTCGCCTTCGCCCGCCAGCCGGATACGGGTGCCGGTTTCGACCCCTGCGGGGATGTTCACCGACAAGGACCGCTCACGTTGGGTGCGGCCTTGGCCTGCGCAGACCTTGCAGGGGTTCTTGATGATCTGGCCCATGCCGTTGCAGGTGGGGCAGGTGCGTTCGACGGTAAAGAAACCCTGCTGCGCACGGACCTTGCCCATGCCTGAACAGGTGGGGCAGGTGACGGGTTCGGCACCGCCCTCGGCACCGGACCCCTTGCACGAGTCGCAGGACACCGAAGCCGGAACCGAGATGGTTTTCTGCGCCCCGGCAAAGGCTTCTTCCAACGATATCTTCATGTTGTAGCGCAGGTCAGACCCACGCTGCGCGCGTGAGCGGCCATTGCCGCCACCACGGCCGCCCATGAAGTCGCCGAACAGATCCTCGAACACATCCGAGAACGCGCTGGAAAAATCGCCCTGACCGTAGCCTTGGCCACGCTGGCCGCCGCCGCCCATGCCACCTTCAAAAGCCGCGTGACCATAGCGGTCATAGGCGGCCTTCTTGTCGGCATCCTTCAGCACGTCATACGCCTCGTTCACCTCTTTGAACTGGTTCTCGGCGTTGGGATTGTCGGCGTTGCGGTCGGGATGGTGTTCCTTGGCCTTGGTCCGATAGGCCTTTTTCAGGTCTTCGGCCGAAGCCCCCTTCGCCACGCCCAGCACTTCGTAGAAATCGCGTTTTGCCACGGCAAAACCCCCTGATCAGAACCGGGCGGGGGCGGCCTGTTTCCAGACCGCCCCCTTTTCCCGTTGCGCGGTGTTACTTCCGCTTGTTGTTGCCCAAATCTTCGAAGTCGGCATCGACGATGTCGTCCTCGTCAATCGGGCGGGGGTTGTCATCGCCACCGTCTGCTTCGGACTGGCTGGCCTTGTAGATCGCCTCGCCCAGCCGCATCGCAGCCTCGGTCAGGTTCTGGATGGCCGATTTGATCTTGCCGGTGTCGTCGGCTTTCAGCGCGTCTTCCAGCGGGACCATCGCAAACTCGATGGATTCCACGGTGGACGGATCAACCTTGTCGCCGTGATCAGCCAAGGATTTCTTGGTCGAGTGCAGCAGGCTTTCGCCCTGGTTGCGGGTCTCCACCAACTCGCGGCGTTCCTTGTCGGCGTCGGCGTTGGCCTCGGCGTCCTTGACCATCTTCTCGATCTCATCATCAGACAGGCCGCCCGAGGCCTGAATGGTGATCGCCTGTTCCTTGTTGGTGCCTTTGTCCTTGGCTTTCACCGACACGATGCCGTTGGCGTCGATGTCGAATGTCACCTCGATCTGCGGCACGCCACGCGGGGCGGGCGGGATTTGCTCAAGGTTGAACTGGCCCAGCATCTTGTTGTCCTGCGCCATTTCGCGTTCACCCTGGAAGCAGCGGATGGTCACGGCGTTCTGGTTGTCTTCGGCGGTCGAAAACACCTGCGACTTTTTCGTCGGGATCGTGGTGTTGCGGTCGATCAGGCGGGTGAACACACCGCCAAGGGTTTCGATGCCCAAGGACAGCGGGGTCACGTCCAGCAGAACCACGTCCTTGACGTCACCCTGCAACACGCCTGCCTGAATTGCGGCGCCCAAGGCCACCACTTCATCGGGGTTCACGCCCTTGTGGGGTTCCTTGCCGAAGAACTTGGTCACTTCTTCCAGCACGCGCGGCATGCGGGTCATACCGCCGACCAGAACCACTTCGTCGATGTCGTCCTTGCTGACGCCTGCGTCCTTCAACGCCGCGATGCAGGGCTTGATCGACTTCTTGATCAGGTCTTCGACCAGATTTTCCAGCTTGGCACGGGTCAGTTTGACCACCATGTGCAGCGGCTGACCGGTGTTGCGGTCCATGCTGATGAACGGCTGGTTGATCTCGGTCTGGCTGGCCGACGAAAGCTCGATCTTCGCCTTTTCAGCCGCTTCCTTCAGGCGTTGCAGCGCCATCTTGTCCAGCGTCAGATCAACGCCGTGTTCTTTTTTGAACTCATCCGCCAGATAGTTGACGATGCGCATGTCAAAGTCTTCGCCGCCGAGGAACGTGTCCCCGTTGGTCGATTTCACCTCGAACAGGCCGTCGTCAATTTCCAGAATGGTGATGTCGAACGTACCGCCGCCAAGGTCATAGACGGCAATCGTGCGCGCCTCTTTCTTGTCGAGACCGTAGGCCAGTGCGGCCGCCGTCGGCTCGTTGATGATGCGCAGCACTTCCAGACCGGCAATCTTGCCCGCGTCCTTGGTGGCCTGACGCTGGGCGTCGTTGAAATAGGCGGGCACGGTGATCACAGCCTGAGTGACGGTTTCACCCAAGTACGATTCGGCGGTTTCTTTCATCTTTTGCAGGATGAAGGCCGAGATTTGGCTGGGCGAATATTTCTCACCACGGGCCTCAACCCAGGCATCGCCTGCGCCGCCGCTGACCAGCGTATACGGCAGGTTCTTTTTGTCTTTCGCCAGATCAGCATCGTTGAAACGACGCCCGATCAGACGCTTGACTGCGAATACGGTGTTGGACGGGTTGGTCACGGCTTGCCGTTTGGCGGGTTGGCCCACCAGACGTTCATTTTCCGTAAAGCCCACAATGGAAGGCGTCGTGCGCGCACCTTCCGCATTCTCGATCACCCGGGGTTGCGAACCATCCATGATGGCGACGCAAGAGTTCGTGGTGCCGAGGTCGATCCCGATGACTTTGGCCATGAGTATATCCCTTTTGCTTCAGGCGATGTGGCGGACGAGGGCCCTGTACGGCACCCCCGCCGGGGGTAAGTGAACATCGGACCGTCTGACCCGCTGTTCTGTCGGGGGTATATAGGCGGCAGGGGCGGGCCGTGCAACGGTGGCCCCGCAGAGTCTGACGCGAATTTTCGACGAAGATGATATTTGCATGACAGGCCGGGGCCTACCGGCGCACGCCCCAGCTGGCCGAGGCATACTGGCGAGTGTAAAACTCTGCCATCAGGCCGATCATCATGCAGACCAGCGCCACCTTGATCGGATACTCGATCGAGGTGTAGCGCGGGCTGTAGTTCAGAAACATGAAGCCGCGCCCCTGATCAATGGTGTGAAACAGCGGGTTCCAGTCAAACAGGTTGCGGATCGAAGGTGGGGCCGCATTGGCCACAAACATCTTGCCAGACGCGATCATGTTGGCGCGCTGATAGATGGTGGACAAGATCCCCACCACCTCTGGCTGCCATGGCTTGGCGGCCAGAAAGATCATCCCGATGCCGATGCCGGAAAACCAGGACAACAACAGCATCCCGAGCACGCCCAAAGGTTCATCAATGGTGATCTGGGCAAACACGGCGTCATAGAAAAACAAGATGACGAAGGCCGTAAAAAGCTGCAAATACAGCGCGCTCAGCGCGGCTGACGCGATTGCGATGATGGTGTTCATCGGCGCGTGCATCATCATGGGGGATGTCGGACCATCGGCACCCGATACCGCACCCAGCGTTTTCGTGTGGGTCAGGAACATGAACACGCCCGACATCACATACAGCATGAAATCGCCGCGGATGGCGGACCCTTTCATGCCAAGCAGGCTGAACATGGTGTAAAAGATCAGCACCATCAGCACCGCCTGCACAATGTTCATCACCAGCCCCAACACGGCGTTGCCGTTGGATTTGCGGATGTTGCGCACCGATGCGTGAAAGATAAGTTCCAGAATATCCCATGAAGACCGCAGTTTGGTCTTTTTGACGGTCGGGCGGAACATGCGTGTGTCGATCCTTGCCGCTCGGGTTCTGGTTGCAGGTTCTTTTCTGCATACCACGGGAAATCTTGCCGTTCCCTTTACAAACAAGGATAAGGGAAACCTGAAAAACTATCAACAGCCTGTGCCGCACAGGCCCGTGACCAAAGGACCGCCCATGGATTTCGACCAGTTGATCCCCATCATCCGCCGTCTGGCGCTGGAAGCTGGCGACCGGATCATGGAGGTCTACAATGGCCCCGATTTTGAGGTGAAGTCCAAAAGCGATGCCAGCCCGGTGACAGAGGCCGACGAGGCCGCCGATGCGATCATCTCGGCGGGCTTGCGCGCCGCCTTCCCGGATGTGGTGCTGATCACCGAAGAGCAGGCCGACAGTCATGCCCTTTCGGCCAGCACCTTCCTGATCGTGGACCCGTTGGATGGCACCAAGGAATTCGTGCAGCGGCGCGGCGATTTTACAGTGAACATCGCCTATGTGCAGGACGGCATCCCTGTGCGCGGCGTGGTCTATGCACCTGCGCAGGGGCGGCTGTTCTATACGCTCGCAGATGGCGCGACGGTTGAAGAAACCGGCGCCTTGGACAAGGCAACCCCCGGCGCGCTGACGCGGATCGGGGTGTCGTCGCCCGACAATACCGCGCTGATGGTGGTGGCGTCCAAGTCGCACCGCGATGCGGCGACCGATGCCTATATCGGCAAATACGCGGTCAAGGATATGAAGTCGGCAGGGTCCAGCCTGAAATTCTGTCTGGTGGCAACAGGCGAGGCGGATATCTACCCCCGCCTTGGCCGCACGATGGAATGGGATACGGCGGCTGGCGATGCGGTGCTGCGCGGCGCGGGGGGCCATGTGGTGCGGTTTGATGATCACACCCCGCTCGCCTATGGCAAACAGGGCTGGGACAACCCCTTCTTCATCGCCTACGCCCCCGGTGTGGCCCTCAAGGCATGAGCGTTCTGATCGCCATTCCGGCCCGCTATGCCAGCACGCGCTATCCCGGCAAGCCTTTGGTTTCGTTGAATGGTCCGGATGGCCCCAAGACCCTGATCCAACGCAGTTGGGAAGCCGCATGACGGTGCGCGGCATCGACCGGGTGGTGGTGGCGACCGATGACGACCGCATCCGCGACCACGCGATGGGGTTCGGGGCCGAGGTGGTGATGACCTCATCCACCGCGCAGAACGGCACCGAACGGGTGGCCGAGGTGGCCGCCCTGCTGCCCGGTTTCGATGTGGTGGTGAACCTGCAAGGCGACGCGCCCCTGACGCCCGCGTGGTTTGTCGAAGATCTGGTGACGGGGCTGCGCGCCGCCCCCGATGCCGATATCGCAACGCCGGTGCTGCGCTGCGATGGCCGCGCGCTGAACGGCTTTCTGGCCGACCGCCGGGCGGGTCGGGTAGGGGGCACGACGGCAGTGTTCGGCGCGGGGGGGCGGGGGCTCTATTTCTCAAAGGAAGTGATCCCCTTTACCGGCAAAACCTTTGCCGATGATGCGCCAACCCCGGTGTTCCACCATGTCGGCGTCTATGCCTATCGCCCGGCCGCCCTTGCCGATTACCCGGCCTGGCCCATCGGCCCGCTGGAAACGCTGGAGGGGCTGGAGCAGTTGCGCTTTCTGGAAAACGGGCGGCAGGTGCTGTGCGTCGAAGTGCAGGCACAGGGCCGACAATTTTGGGAACTGAACAACCCAAGCGACGTTAGCGTGATAGAGGCCATGCTGTCTGCCACCCCGCCCCGTTGATCCCGCTCAATTCTTACTGATTTGGCAACAATGCCGCCGTGACGCCCCATTGTAGCCAAGATGTATTGGAATGTAGGCGGTGACCAAGTAACCTTCTGCATACGCTGCAGACCAAGAACGAACGAGCACGCCATGAAACCGAAGAAAGTTACCAAGGCAATTTTTCCTGTGGCGGGCTTGGGAACGCGGTTCCTGCCGGCCACCAAGTCGATCCCGAAAGAGATCATGACTCTGGTGGATCGACCCCTGATTCAATACGCGATTGATGAGGCCCGGGCGGCGGGCATCAAGGAATTCATCTTTGTCACCTCGCGCGGCAAATCCGCGCTGGAAGATTACTTTGACAACGCGCCCGAACTGGAAAGCGAGCTGCGCCGCAAGGGCAAGACTGACCAGCTTGAGGCGCTGAAAGACACCAACATGGACTCGGGCGCCATCGCCTATGTCCGGCAGAACCGGCCGATGGGTCTGGGCCATGCCGTCTGGTGTGCGCGCCGCCTGATCGGCAATGAACCCTTCGCAGTGCTGCTGCCGGATGACGTGATCGCGGCAGAAAAGCCCTGCCTGCAACAGATGATCGAGGCTTATGAACAGACTGGCGGCAATATGGTCGCCGCGATGGAAGTGTCACCGGAGCGCGCCTCCAGCTATGGCGTGCTGGATATCAGCGAAGACATGGGGTCGATCGTGCAAGCCAAAGGCATGGTCGAAAAGCCCAAGGTCGGCACCGCCCCGTCAAACCTTGCGGTGATCGGGCGCTACATCCTGACGCCCAAGGTTATGACCAACCTGAACAAGATGAAGGCCGGCGCGGGCGGCGAGATTCAACTGACCGACGCGATTGCCGCCGAAGTAGGCAGCAAGGCTGGGGTCTACGGTTTTCGCTTTCGCGGGCAGCGTTATGACTGCGGGTCGAAGGCCGGGTTCCTGCAGGCGACGGTCGCCTTTGGTCTGGCCCGCCCCGACTTGTCGCAAGAGTTTTCGGCCTATCTGCATGACATGGTCGCCTTGCAAAAGGCCTCTGCTTCGCAGACCGCCGCGCAATAGGCCCGGACCCTGCCATGGGCCGTGCCAACCGCCTGTGGACCGACTATCGTCTGCGCTGGAAACGGCGCAGGTTTCTGGCCCGCGCGTGGCGCAAGCGGCGAGAGTTGACCGCGCTGCATGACCGCACCGCCGCCATTCAGCCCAACCATATACTGTGCCTGATGACCGTGCGGAACGAGGCTGTACGCCTGCCGTTCTTTCTGGCCCACCATCGCCGCCTTGGGGTGCAACAGTTTCTGATCGTTGACAATAACAGCGATGATGGCACCACCGCGTATCTTGCTGCCCAACCGGATGTCTCGCTGTGGACCACCCCGCACAGCTATAAATCTTCACGCTTCGGGCTGGACTGGCTGACCTGGCTGATGATGCGCCACGCGCATGGGCACTGGTGCCTGACACTGGATGCGGACGAGGCGCTGATCTATCCCTACTGGGAAACCCGCGATCTGCACGCCCTGACCCGCTGGCTGGACGCGCAGGGGCTGGCCTCCTATGGCACGCTGATGCTGGACATGTACCCCGAAGGCAGTCTGGCCGCGACGCACTATGCCCCCGGTGCCGACCCGTTTGCCGATCTGACATGGTATGACAGCGGCAACTACACCGTGCAGGTGCAGCCGCGCATGGGCAATCTGTGGATACAGGGCGGTGTGCGGGCACGGTGTTTTTTCGGCACAGACCCCCGCCGCGCGCCCACGCTGAACAAGACCCCGCTGGTGAAATGGGATCGGCACTATGCCTATGTCAATTCCACCCACGCCCTGCTGCCGCGCCAGTTGAACGAGGTCTATCAGACAAGCGGCGGCGAAAAGCCGTCCGGCATCTTGCTGCACAGCAAATTCCTGAACATCGTCGTCGCCAAATCGGCCGAGGAAAAGGCCCGACGCGAACACTTCGCCAACTCCACCCTCTACGACAGCTATTATGACAGTGTGATCGCCGACCCGGTGCTGTGGTGTGCAAAATCGCGCCGCTATGACGGCTGGCGCGGGTTAGAGGCCGCTGGCCTGATGTCGCGCGGTGGCTGGGTCTAACGCATTGGCCGCAAAGGCCGTTACCCGTTTACTTGAATCGCGACACAAAGTAGAGTTTGAGCCAAGATTATGCGACTGGATGGCAACAATCCTGCGAAGATGGGATAATCGGGCGCTAGGTGGGCAAAATTGGCAATGATTTGTCAAGCAACCCGCCTTAGGCTTGGGCAACAGCAGATCGTACTGGGCAGATACGGGTAGTTACTTTGGGCGTTTTCGAGTCTTACCGGCTTCGGTTGCGGCGCAGGCGTGCGCTTGCGCGGGCATGGCTTAAGCGGCGGGAACTGAAGTCGGTGGCAGATCACACCGCCAGTATCGCGGCAGAAGATGTGCTGCTGCTGGCCACGATGCGCAATGAAAAGGTCCGCCTGCCCTATTTCCTGCGCTACTATCGCAATCTGGGCGTCAACCACTTTCTGATCGTCGATAACGACAGCGATGATGGCACCCGCGAATATCTGGCAGCCCAGCCCGATGTGTCGGTCTGGACGACGAAGGCCAGCTACAAAAGCGCCCGTTTCGGGATGGACTGGATCACCGGTCTGCAACGCCGCTACTGCCATGATCACTGGACGCTGACGGTCGATGTGGACGAATTTCTGATCTATCCGTTCTGCGAAACCCGGCCACTCAAGGCGCTGACCGATTGGCTTGATGCCTCTGCCATCCGGTCGTTCTCGGCAATGCTGCTGGATATGTACCCCAAAGGCCCCATCGACGCACAGCCCTACCGTGAAGGGCAGGATCCGTTTGAAATCGCCACCTATTTTGACAGTGGCAACTATTCGGTCAGCCGCAATTGGCGTTTCGGCAATCTGTGGATACAGGGCGGCCCGCGCGCGCGGGTGTTCTTCACCAACCGGCCCAAGGATGCCCCGGCGTTGAACAAGGTGCCGCTGGTCAAATGGCAGCGTGAATATGCCTATGAAAGCTCGACCCATATGCTGCTGCCACGCGGGCTTAATCTGGTGTTCGATGAATGGGGCGGTGAAAAGGCCAGCGGTTGCCTGCTACATGCCAAGTTTCTTGATACGATGACCGCCAAGGCAAACGAAGAAATGGCGCGGGGCGAACATTATGCGGATAGCCGGGAATATGCGGCCTACAAGGATGGTCTGAAATCCCACCCCGATCTGTGGTGCAAGTGGAGCGAGAAATACATCAACTGGCGGCAGCTTGAAATTCTGGGTCTGATGTCCAAAGGAAACTGGGCATGACGGTCGGCTTCGTGATGCTGTGCCACACGGCACTGGACCGCGCGGCGCAGGTTGCCCGCTACTGGGCCACCCGTGATTGCCCCGTGGTCATTCACGTCGATAAACGCGTGGCAGGGGCCGAGGTTGATACCCTGGCCGCCGCCTTGGCCGATCTGCAGAATATCCGTTTCTCCGAACGCCACGCCTGCGAATGGGGCACCTGGGGCATCGTGGGGGCCACGCAGGCCGCCGCCCACCTGATGCTGCGCGATTTCCCGCAGGTGCGGCATGTGTTCCTCGCCTCAGGCTCCTGCCTGCCCCTGCGCCCGGTGGAGGAGCTGAAGGCCTATCTCGACGAACGCCCCCGCACCGATTTCATCGAAAGCGTGACCACCGCTGATGTCGGCTGGACCATCGGGGGCCTTGACTACGAACGCTTTACCCTGCGGTTTCCGTTCTCATGGCGCAAGCAGCGCCCGTTGTTTGATGCCTATGTCTGGCTGCAACGCAAGCTGGGCGTGCGGCGCAAAATCCCCGAAGGTCTGGTGCCCCATCTTGGCAGCCAATGGTGGTGCCTGACCCGCGCCACCCTGTCCGCCATCCTTGAAGGGCCGGACCGGGCCGAGATTGACACCTATTTCAACCGGGTCTGGATACCGGACGAATCCTATTTCCAGACCTTGGTGCGGCAGGTTTCCAGCACCGTGGAAAGCCGCTCGCTGACCCTGTCGAAGTTCGACTTTCAGGGCAAGCCGCACATCTTTTACGACGATCACCTGCAACTTCTGCGCCGGTCAGACTGTTTCGTCGCCCGCAAGATCTGGCCACAGGCGGACCGGCTGTATCAGACCTTCCTCACCCCGGATGCCGGTGGCCAACCCGCCGCCGAACCCAACCCCGGCAAGATCGACCGCCTGTTCGCCAAGGCCGTGGAACGCCGCACCACGGGCCGTGCGGGCCTGTATATGCAAAGCCGCTATCCCAATCAGGACTGGGAAAATGGCCGCACTGCCGCGCCGTATTCGGTGTTTCAGGGATTTTCGGACGTGTTCGAAAACTTTGAAACATGGCTGGGCAAGGTTGCTGGAACCCGCGTGCATGGCCACCTGTTCGCGCCAGACCGGGTGCATTTTGCGGGCGGTGCCGATGTTTACAACGGGGCGATGTCCGACAGCGCCAACATGCGCGACTATAACCCCAAAAGCTTTCTGACCAACCTGTTGTGGAACACCCGGGGCGAACGGCAATGCTTTCAGTTTGGCCCCGATGATAACCAGACGATCGCAGATTTCATCGCCTCTGATCCCAACGCACAGGTCTCGGTCATCTCGGGGGCCTGGGCGGTGCCGCTGTTCCAGTCCAACGCCAACTTCGGTGATATCCGGCGCGAGGCTGCGCGCCTGCAAAAGATCGAAACCGACCTGCTGGCCGTGCTGCGCAGCCCGTGGGTCAAGGCGCGGGTCCGTATCTGGACGCTGGCGGAATTTGTCGAAAGCCCGATGGAACCCTTGCAAACCATCGTCGATGAAATCAGCCCCCGCGCGATGCGCCGCCTGACAGAGGTGCCGAAACTGGCTGACCTGACAGGCTTTGGCCAATTCCTGCAAAACCTGCGCAATCAGGGCATGCAGCCCGTGTTGATGGGCGATTTTCCGGCTGGCCCCGAACTGCCCTCCTCGACCTCGCGTCGCGGGCGGCCCTATCTGGTGAAATAACCCCGTGCCGCAATTTGACAGTTTCGTTGTGTTCGCTGCCATGCGAACCGGGTCCAATTTTCTGGAAGCCAACCTGAACGCCCTCCCCGGCGTGCAGTGCTTGGGAGAGGTGTTCAACCCCACCTTCATCGGCAAGAAAGATCAGTTGGAAATGCTGGGCGTCACCATGGCCGCCCGCGCCGCCGACCCGCTGGACCTGCTGCGCCGCCTGCGCGACCGGACCGAGGGGCTGGCCGGTTTCCGCTATTTCCACGACCACGACCCGCGTGTGTTGCCGGAATTGCTGGGTGACCCCGCCTGCGCCAAGATCATCCTGACCCGCAATCCGATTGAAAGCTACGTCAGTTGGAAAATCGCGCAGACCACTGGCCAATGGAAACTGACCAACCCCAAAAACCTGCGCACCGCGCAAGTGCGCTTCGATGGGCCCGAATTTGAACGCCACATGCAGGCCTTGCAGGCGTTTCAGATGACGCTGCTGCACGGGCTGCAAACGACCGGGCAGACCGCCTTCTACATCGACTATGACGATATCGGCGACATTGACGTGCTGAACGGTCTGGCCGGTTTCCTTGGCGTGAAGGCGCGGCTCGACGCGCCCGATGCGACACTCAAGGTGCAAAACCCTGAAAACATCATGGATAAGGTGACGAACCCGGCGGAAATGGAAACAGCGCTCGCGCGGCTTGACCGTTTCAATCTGTCGCGCACCCCCAATTTCGAACCCCGCCGTCCCCCCGCGATCCCCAGCTTTGTCGCCGCCAACGGTGCACCGCTGGTCTATATGCCGGTGCGTTCGGGCCCCGAGGCGCAGGTGGCCGCATGGCTGAACACGCTTGGCCGTGGCGGCACCCGCACCGATTTTGTGCAAAAATCCCTGCGTCAGTGGAAGAAGGCCAACCCCCTGCACCGCAGCTTTACCGTGATCCGCCATCCGATGTTGCGCGCGCATGAGGCCTTCATGGCGCTGATCGTGTCGGGAAAACTTGCCGACCATCGCGCCCTTCTGATCAAGGCGCATAAGGCCGACCTGCCGCCACCCGGCCATGCACTTCCCTGACAAACAGGCGCATCAGGCGGCGTTCCTGACGTTTCTGCACTATGCCAAACTGTCCGTCTCGGGCCAGACAGGCCAGAAGGTAGACCCGAACTGGGCCAGCCAAACAGCAGTTCTACAGGGTTTTGCCGGCTACCAAGGCCCAGATATCGTTATCCGCGAAGACCGCATGGCGCTTGGTCTGGCCTGGCTTGCGGCGGAGGTTGGCGTGCCCGCTCCGATTTATCAACCCGACCTGACTGCCGCAAACGCCTTGAATGCGGTCTACGCCCCCAGTTTCGAAGCCGCCTGTGAAGATGCCTACACCCGCGATTACATCGCCCAAGGCTGGACCCGCTGGCAGCCCTAAATGCCTAAAACTTGGCTAAAATTTTTCATCCTCTTTGCGGAAATATCCCACGGGGGTCCGGGGGTGTGAAACCCCCGCTCCAACGCCGCAACCTTCACGCCGCCTGCGGTGCGCGGGCTTCCGTCAAAATCGCATGCAGCTTGCCCGCATCGGTATTCGCCCGCAACTTGGCGCAAATCGCCGGGTCGCGCATGGTGCGCGATACCAGCGCCAGCGCCTTCAGATGGTCCACGCCCGAATCCTTGGGGGCAAACAGCCCGAACACCAGATCCACCGGCTGACGGTCTACCGAGTCGTAATCCAGCGGCTTTTCCAGCCGCAGGAACACGCCCACGATCTTGCCCAAATCCTGCAACCGCGCATGGGGCAGGGCGATGCCATGCCCCACTCCGGTCGGTCCCAGACTTTCGCGTTCCTGCAAACCATCAATCGCGATGGCCGCCGTCAGCCCATAGGCCTGCGAGGCTATCTCTCCCAACTCCTGGAAGAGACGCTTTTTGCTGGTCATTTGCCCTACGACCCTGACGGCCGATGGCATAAGTAGCTTGGATAGTTCCATGAACTGCCGTTATTCCTGCGCCAGTCTTGCGACTGCGTTACTTGCTGTTGCGCGGGTCGATCCAGCCAATATGCCCGTCTTCCCGACGGTATACCACGTTCACGCCGCCATGCCCTTCGTTGCGGAACACCAGCATGCGTTGGCCATTCAGATCAAGCTGCATCACGGCTTCGCCAACGGTGATCGAAGGGATCTTCGTCTCCATCTCGGCGATCACGATGGGCGTGAGCGTATCGGCCTCGGCATCCTCGGTTTCCTCGGATGGAGCGAGGATATAAGAGGAACCCGTCCCGAATTCAACAGGTGCCGTGCGGGCATGGTGGTGGTTGCGGATGCGGCGCTTGTAGCGGCGCAACTGCTTGTCCATCTTTTCGCGGCAGGATTCAAAAGCGGCATAGATTTCAGTGGCATGGCCCTTGGCCTGCGCATTCAGCCCAGAAGACAGGTGGATCACGGTTTCGCAGACATGTTCATGCGCCACCTTTGAAAATACCACGATACATTCGGTCGGGCGTTGGGCGTATTTTTCCACCACCTCGCCCAGTTCGGCCTTCACATGGGTTTGCAGGGCCTCGCCAATGTCGATCTGTTTGCCAGAGATCTGATAGCGCATGATGCCTCCTTCGCGCAGTTGCCCCACGCGCGCAGGCCAATGCGGCAGGCGCGGTGGGTTTTGGAATTATGTTTTGTTTTCCGGGTACATACAGCCAAGATGCGGGGCTGGGGTTCAGCCGCTGGCAGGTGTCGGGAGTGGGCTGTTTGCGCACGCATCCCGGGTATTTGGCGACAGGGGCAGGGCACTTGTCAACAGAATCGTGACAGTTTGCGCAATTCGGCGGAAGGCCACCCAAACGGGCAATGGCACGCCGCCCGAAACCGCCTGTGCCGATCAAATAATCCGGAAGTTTTCGCCCAGATAGACCCGGCGCACGGTTTCATCCCGCACCACCTCGTCCGTCGTGCCGCTCATCAGCACCTTGCCGTCATGCAGAATATAGGCGCGGTCCACGATCTCCAGCGTTTCGCGCACGTTGTGGTCGGTGATCAGCACGCCGATCCCCCGCGCCTTCAGGTCATGCACCAGCCCGCTGATCTCGCCCACGGCAATCGGGTCCACCCCGGCAAAGGGTTCGTCCAGCAGCAGATACTTCGGGTCCGCCGCCAGACAGCGCGCGATTTCCACCCGCCGCCGTTCCCCGCCTGACAGGGCAAGCGCGGGCGTGCGGCGCAGGTGGGTGATGGAAAATTCCGACAGCAGTTCTTCCAGCCGCTCGCGCCGTTTGTGGCGGTCGTTCACGACAATTTCCAGCACGGCGAGGATGTTATCTTCAACCGACAGCCCACGAAAGATCGACACTTCCTGCGGCAGATAGCCGATCCCCAACCGCGCGCGGCGGTACATCGGCAGGGCGGTCACATCGCGGCCGTCAATCAGCACCTCGCCACCTTCGGGCGTCACCAGCCCGGCAATCGAATAAAAGCAGGTGGTCTTGCCCGACCCGTTCGGCCCCAGCAACGCCACCACTTCGCCGCGCCGCAGGTCCATCGACACATCGCGGATCACCGGGCGCTGTTTGTAGGATTTGCGCAGATTGCGGACCTGCAATCCCGCAGAGCCGACAGTCACCGTCAGGTCAGGCCGTGTTCCGGTCATTACTTTTTGGCCGGGATAAAGGTGGTGGACACGCGGCCTTCCATCGTGCCGGTGCCGGTTTTCAGATCAATCGACAGCTTTTGCCCCGACAGCGCCGATTGCCCCTGGGTCAGCAGCACATCCCCCGTCATCACCACCTGACCAGAGTCGATGCTATAGACCGCATCCTGCGCCTCGGCCGCATCGGCAAGGTTGCTGATCGTCACGCCGCCGCTGGCAAACAGCCGTTGAATGGACTTGCCATCTGCCCCGTATTCCACCCGCACAGCCCCCGCCGCCAGCCGCATTTCACCTTGGCCCACCAGCACATTGCCGGTGAAAACGGCGGTGCCATCGGCGTTGTTAACCGCCAGTTGGTCGGCCTGCACTTCGACGGGAAGGGTCGTATCCTGCTTCAATCCGCCAAAAGCGATGGTCGCCTGTTGCGCCTGCGCTGCGGTGCTGACAGCCATCGCTGCCAAAAAGACCAGTCCGCGCAAAGAAAATATCATGCCTAGCCTCAAATGAACCGGTCAGTTGCCGGGTTGGTATATCAGCTTCACGCCCGTCTTGAAAACCAGAAGATAGCTGCCTTTGACGACAGGATCAGCCTCCAGTGCCATGGATTGCGCAGAAAGCTTGCCCGGTGGCCCGGTTGCCACCACCGATCCGTCACTGTGCAGGCCAGACCGGTTCAGATCGACCACCATTGCATCCGCCTCGATGTGATAGCCGGTCGATGTTTCCGCTTGCACGCCACCGGTCAGATGCAACTGATCGCCCGTCGCGTCAATGCGGGCGGATGCGGCGGTCAGCTTGGTGGTGCCACCATCGGGGGCTTTCAGCGTCGCCAGAACGGCGGTGGCACTGGTGTCGCCATTTTCTTGCGGCCGGGCCTCGGCGGCGGTCAGGGTAATCGCGCCACCGTCACTGGTGACGCCTGCATAGTTCGGCGCGGTCATGCGCGGTTCGCGGACCCTCGCCTCGACATCCACTTCGGCATAGGGCAGCGCATCGGTCGGGTCGATGGTCCGGGCCACCAGAAACAACGTGGACAGAATGGCCAAAGCCGCCAGCGGAAGGGCGACCTTCAGCCAGCCGACCAGCCGCGTGTGGGTATCAACCCGCGCCACCTGTCAGACCACGCCCGCGCGCAGCAGATCATGAATGTGCAAGACCCCCACGGCCATGCCATGCGACACCGGGTTCACCACGAACAGGCAGGTGATCTTTCGGTCGTTCATCAGGGCCAGCGCCTTTTCCGCCAGCGCATCGGGCGAAATGGTGCGGGGCGCGCGGGTCATCACCTCGCCCGCGGTCAGCCCCAGCAACCCATCCATGTGGCGGCGCAAATCGCCGTCGGTGACAATGCCCACCAGCGTGCCTTCGCTATCGGTCACGCCGACCACGCCAAAGCCACTGGCGCTGATCACCAGCAAGGTCTCGCTCATCGGTGTGGCACCGTGGACCAGCGGCAGGTCGGTGTGCATCAGATCGGCCACCCGCAGCAGCTTGGCCCCCAACTTGCCCCCGGGGTGAAAGACGCGGAAATGATCTGGCGTGAAGGCCCGATGTTCCATCAGCGCAATCGCCAAGGCATCGCCCAGCGCCAGCGTCATGGTGGTGGATGTGGTGGGCACAATCCCCGTCTCGCACGCCTCGGGTGCATCGGGCAGCAGGATCGCCACATCCGCCTCACGCAGCAGGGTGGACCCCGCCCGGCTGGCCACCCCGATCAGCGGAATGTCAAAGCGGCGGGTGTGGGCGATGATATCCGCCAGCTCCGACGTCTCGCCAGAATTCGACAGCACCATCACCACATCGCCGCGCGCCACCATGCCGAGGTCGCCGTGGCTGGCCTCGGCGGGGTGAACAAACTGGGCAGGCGTGCCGGTGCTGGCAAAGGTCGCGGCAATCTTGCGGGCAATATGGCCGGATTTCCCCATGCCCGACACGATCACCCGGCCAGAGCTTGCCATCAGCAACCCCACAGCGGCCTCAAAGCTGCCGTCCAGATGATCGGCCAGCATGGTCAGCGCATCCGCCTCGCGCCGGATCACCCGCTGGCCGGTGGCCAGACAGGTCAGTGGTGGAAGAGGTCATTGGGTTCGTCCCATCCCATCAGGTCCAGTTCGGCCCGGGTCGGCAGAAAGTCAAAGCAGCGTTGGGCAAGGTCCATCCGGCCTTCGCGCACCAGTATCGCCTCCAAGGCGGTTTTGAGCTTGTGCAGATACAGCACATCGGATGCCGCATAATCCTTTTGCGCATCGGTCAGGGTGGCAGACCCCCAGTCGCTGGTTTGCTGCGCCTTGGATACATCCACCCCGACATATTCCAGCAACAGATACTTCAACCCATGCCGGTCGGTATAGGTGCGGATCAGGCGCGAGGCGATCTTGGTGCACCACACCGGGGCAGTGCGAATGCCAAACGCCTTTTGCAACGCGGCCACATCAAATCGTCCAAAGTGAAACAGCTTGATCACCGCAGGATCGGTCAGCAACCGTTCCAGATTGGGGGCCGAGGTCTGGCCCTTGGCGATCTGCACCAGATGCGCGTCGCCCTTGCCATCCGACAATTGCACCACGCACAGCCGGTCGCGGCGCGGGTCAAGGCCCATGGTTTCGGTATCAATCGCCACGATCGACCCGAAGGTCAGGCCATCGGGCAGGTCTTTGTAATGCAGGTGATTGGTCAAGGCGGCTTCCTTGGCGAAGGGGATACTGGGACTTAGTGGCGGGGGCGGCTGGGGTCAACCTGCGCGTCAGGGCGTTGGCGGTTCCTTGTCGGCCAACAGGGCACGCAGATTGCGCAGTTTGGCTGACATTTCGGCGATATCCGCCATCGGCAGACCAAGGCAACTGACGATGCAATCCGGGATCTGGGCGGCCTTCGCCGCCGTGTCATGCCCCGCCTCGGTCAGATGCACCGTCACCCGGCGTTCATCGGCATCGCAGCGCGTGCGCCGGATCAACCCCGCGGCCTCCAGCCGTTTCAGCATGGGCGACAGGGTGTTGGTTTCCAGTTGCAGATCGGCGGACAACTGCCCCACCCGCTGCCCATCGGTATGGCGCAGGCTGATCATCACCAGATATTGCGGGTAGGTCAGGCCAAGCGGTGCCAGCAACGGCTGGTAGAACCGGGTAAAGGCATGGCTGATGGCATACAGGTTGAAGCACAGCATATCCCCTGGTGCCAGTTCCGTATGATCCCGCATCCCGGTGCTTTCCTTCAGACTTGTACCACAGATCGTGCGCGACCTTACCGCATAGCCTGCACGAAAGCTACTATCGCGGCCCCCGCTCTTTACGCGTCCTTTACGCCAAGGCCCACCTTTCCCCATAGCCCCTTTACGCCCTGCCACCGCACAATCTGGCGGCAACAGACACAAAGGCAGCGCTATGACCGACCTGATCTACCTGACCCTTGGCCTTGCGGGGTTCGTGCTGGCCGCCCTCGCCGTGCGCGGGGTTGAACGGCTGTGATGCTGGATATCGCACTTGCCGGGGCCGTGGCCGCCGGCCTGTTTGGCTACTTGCTGGTGGCGCTGCTGCGCCCCGATTGGTTCTGAGGGCGTTATGACCGACAGTTTGGGATACCTGCTTTTCTTCGCCGCCCTGATCGGGCTTGGCCTGCCCCTTGGGGCCTATATGGCGCGCGTCTATGACGGGCGCTTTGATCGTTTCGACCATGGATTGCTGCGTATGGCGGGGATCGACCCCACCAAGGGGCAAGGCTGGGCGGGTTATGCGCTGGCGGTGCTGGCGTTCAACGCGGTCGGGTTTGTGCTGCTGTATGGCATCTTGCGCCTGCAAGGGATGCTGCCGCTGAACCCCGATGGCATCGGGGCGATGTCCCCCGACCTTGCGTTCAACACGGCTGTCAGCTTTGTCACCAACACCAACTGGCAGGCCTATTCCGGTGAGGCGCAACTGTCCTACCTGTCCCAGATGGTGGGTCTGACCGTGCAGAACTTCGTCTCTGCCGCCACCGGCATGGCCGTGGCTGTGGCGGTGATCCGGGGCTTTACCGGCGCCAAGGGGGCGGCTTTGGGCAACTTCTGGGTCGATATGACCCGGTCGGTTCTGTATATCCTGCTGCCGCTATCCGTACTGCTGGCGCTGTTTCTGGCAGCCTACGGCGTGCCGCAAACCCTGCTTGGCGCAGTTCGGGCTACCACAGTGGAAGGCGTGGATCAGATCATCGCACGCGGCCCTGCGGCCGCACAGATCGCCATCAAGCAACTCGGCACCAACGGCGGCGGCTTTTTCGGCGTCAACTCGGCCCACCCGTTTGAAAACCCCACAATCGGCTCTAACATGGCGCAAGTTGTGTCTATCCTGCTGATCCCGGTCGCCTTCTGCTTTCTGTTTGGCCAGATGGCGCGGGACCGCAGGCAGGGCTGGGCGATCTTCGCGGCCATGGGGATCATGTTTGTCGCGGGTCTTGCGGTGATCCATCTGTCCGAGGCTGCGGGCAACCCGTTGCTGGGCGCAGGTGCCAACATGGAAGGCAAGGAAATGCGCTTTGGCGCGGGCCTGTCGTCGATGTGGGCGGCGGCGACCACGGCGGCCTCCAACGGGTCGGTCAACGCGATGCATGACAGTTTCATGCCGCTGTCGGGCCTTGTGATGATGGTGTTCATGCAGGTCGGCGAGGTGATCTTTGGCGGTGTTGGTGCCGGTTTGTACGGCATGTTGCTGTATGTCGTGCTGGCGGTGTTTCTGGCCGGGCTGATGGTCGGGCGCACCCCCGAATATCTGGGCCGCAAGATCGAATCGCGCGAGGTGACACTGGCCGTGCTGGCCTTCCTCTCGATGCCCTTGGGTATCCTCGTGGGCGGCGCGATCAGCGCCACGGTGCCCGCCGCACTGACATCGGTGCAGGATGCCGGGCCGCATGGGTTAAGCGAAATCCTCTATGCCTATTCGTCCGCCACCGGCAACAACGGGTCGGCCTTTGGCGGATGGGGGGCGGCGAACCCGTGGCAAACCACGGCGCTGGGCATCGTCATGCTGCTGGGCCGTTATGCGGTGATCATCCCGATGCTGGCCATCGCAGGGTCGCTGATCCGCAAAACGCCGGCCACCGCCACCGCTGGCACTTTCCCCACCCACGGGCCGCTGTTCGTGACGCTGCTGGTGCTGACCATCGTCATTCTTGGCGCGCTGACCTTCTTTCCGGTGCTGGCCCTCGGGCCGATTGCCGAACAAACCGCGCTTGTCGCGGGCCAAACCTTCTGAACCGTAAGGTGAAATTCATGTCACGTTCCCTGACCGTTGAACCCGGTCTTTATTCCGCCGCGCTGAAAGCGGCGTTCACCAAGCTGAACCCGCTTCACCTCTGCCGCAACCCGGTGATCTTTGTCACCGCTATCGTCGCCGCCCTGACCACCGTGCTGGCCCTGCGCGACCTGGCCACGGGGGCCGCCGACGGGATGTTCGCCCTGCAAGTCGCGGTCTGGCTGTGGCTGGCCGTGGTGATTTCCACCTTTGCCGAGGCTTTGGCCGAAGGCCGGGGCCGCGCGCGGGCCGACAGTCTGCGATCGGCCAAATCAGAAACCATGGTGCATCTGCTGGCCACCGCGACCGCCACCGACAGCACCCTTGTCGCGTCGTCTACCCTGCGCGCGGGGCAGTTTGTGCGGGTGACGGCGGGCGATCTGATCCCCACCGACGCCGAGATTGTGCAAGGCGTGGCCTCGGTGGACGAATCCGCCATCACCGGCGAATCCGCCCCCGTGATCCGCGAAAGCGGCGGCGACCGGTCTTCCGTCACCGGCGGAACAAGGATCGTGTCAGACCATCTGATCCTGCGGATCACGGCGGAACCGGGCAAAAGCTTCCTCGACCGGATGATTGCGCTGGTCGAAGGGGCGTCCCGGCAAAAGACGCCGAATGAGGTGGCGCTGAACATCCTGCTGGCGGGCCTGACGCTGATCTTTCTGTTCGTCGTCGTGACGCTGGAACCCTTCGCCCGTTATTCAGGTGCGACCCTGTCAATTGTGTCTCTATCTGCGCTGTTTGTGACGCTTATCCCCACCACCATCGGCGGGCTTTTGTCAGCCATCGGCATCGCCGGGATGGACCGTCTGGTGCAGGCCCGCGTCATCGCCAAATCCGGCCGCGCGGTTGAGGCTGCGGGCGATGTGGACGTGCTGTTGCTGGACAAGACCGGGACCATCACCTTTGGCAACCGCTCTGGCCGACGCGCTGATCGCCGCCCCCGGCGTGTCAGACCGGGCACTGGCCGAGGCGGCTTGGCGGGCCTCAATGGCCGATGACACGCCCGAAGGCAAATCGGTGGTAGACCGCGCGCGGGGGATTCTGGGCGCTGAACTTACGATGCCAGATGGGGCGACCCCCGTGGCGTTCACCGCACAAACCCGGCTGTCGGGGCTGGATCTGCCCGATGGCACCAAACTGCGCAAAGGGGCGGTGGACGCCGTGTTGCGGCTGACCGGGCAATCCCTGCCCGCCCCTTTGGCGGCTGCGGTTGACAGCATTGCCCGGTCCGGCGGCACCCCGCTGCTGGTGGCGGTGAACGGCGATATCCTTGGCGCGATACATCTGAAAGACGTGGTGAAACCCGGCGTGCGCACCCGCTTTGCCGAGTTGCGGGCCATGGGCATCCGCACCGTGATGATCACCGGCGACAACCCGCTGACCGCCGCCGCCATCGCCGCCGAGGCCGGAGTGGATGACTTTCTGGCCGAGGCCACGCCCGAGATGAAGCTGGACTACATCCGCCGCGAACAGGCGGGCGGGCGGCTGGTGGCGATGTGCGGCGACGGGTCTAACGACGCCCCCGCCTTGGCGCAGGCCGATGTGGGCGTGGCGATGAATTCGGGCACCGCAGCGGCGAAAGAGGCCGCGAACCTGATTGATCTGGACAGTGACCCCACCAAGCTGATCGAGGTGGTGATGGTCGGCAAACAACTGCTGATCTCGCGCGGCGCGCTGACCACCTTCAGCATCGCCAATGACGTGGCCAAGTATTTCGCCATTCTGCCCGCGATGTTTCTGGCGGCCTATCCGGGCCTGTCCGCGCTGAACATCATGGGCCTTGCCAGCCCGCACAGCGCCATTCTGTCAGCCGTGATCTTCAACGCGCTGATCATCGTGGCGCTGATCCCGCTGGCCCTGCGCGGGGTGGCCTATGTGCCCTCGTCAGCGGCGGCGCTGCTGCGGCGCAACCTGACGGTCTATGGCCTTGGCGGGCTGATCGTGCCGTTTCTGGGTATCAAGGCGATCGACCTGTGCCTTGTCACCCTTGGTCTTGTGTAAGGAAACCAGATGTTTACCTATCTTCGCCCCGCACTGACCCTGACAGTGGCCTTTACCCTGCTGACAGGGGTGGCCTACCCCTTGGCCATCACCGGCATCGCCCAAACCCTGTTCCCGGCCCAGGCTGACGGCAGCCTGATCACGCAGAATGGCCGGGTGATCGGGTCTGCCCTGATCGGGCAGGATTTCATCACCCCCGGCTATCTGCACCCGCGCCCTTCGGCCAGCGGCTATAACGCGGCAGGCACCGGGGCCAGCAATCTGGGGCCAACCTCTGCCGCGCTGGTGGCGGCGGTGGCCGAACGCCGCACGGCTTACGGCCCCGACGCACCTATAGATGCGGTCACCATGTCAGGGTCTGGGCTGGACCCCGATATCTCACTCGCCAATGCGCAGGGCCAATCGGCGCGCATCGCAACAGCACGGGGAGTTGACGTGGCGAAAATCGACGCGGTGCTGGCGGATCATGTCGAAGGGCCACTGTTCGGCCTGTACGGCCTGCCCCGCATCAACGTGCTGGCCGCCAATCTGGCGCTGGACGCCGCGTTTCCCAAGGCCCCCTGATGTCAGCGCATCAGATCGGCCTCGGTCCAGCCAAGCGCCGCCAGATCGCGCGCCCGCACCCCGGCATCATCGCCCACGATGAACTCGTCAAGCTGGGGTGGGGCAACCGGGGTGGAAGACAGCATCGCATGAACCTGCCCCCGGTGATGGGTCTGGTGATGAAACAGATGTTGCAGCAGATCATCCATCCGGTCCTGCTGCACCCGGTCGCCCCGGTCCACCGCCACCATCCGGGCAAGGTCAGCGGCAGCAAGCCCGCTGATCAGCACCAGCAACCGCTGATCCATCCCTTGTTGGGCCCCGGTCACATCGGCAAACGTGGTCAGCCCGGTCGCCTCCTCCAACGCGGCCCGGTTCAGCCTGTTGCCTTCCATGGCGTTGATGTAAAAGCGGTCCACCATCAGAATATGGTTCAGCGTGGCGCGGATCGACGGGAAAAACCCGGCCCTGTGCGCGGCGTACTCCGCAGCGGGCAGTCCCGCGCAGGCAAGGTGCAGCCGGTGGTTGGCAAGCCGGTTCATTTGCGCCAGCTTGCGGTAGGCACGAAGGGGATCGGGTGATGATGCTGACATGGACGCCCCCGCCTGAAGATGCAGGCATCGTTACGCCTTTCAACAGGTCTGCCAATGGCGAACTCTGACAGCCCCCCCCGGGGGCGGCTGAAAATCTTCCTCGGTGCAGCCCCCGGCGTTGGCAAAACCTACGCGATGCTGGAGGCCGCGCGCCGCCACCATGCGGACGGGATGCAGGTTCTGGCAGGCGTCATCGAAACCCATGGCCGGGCTGAAACCGAAGGCTTGCTGCGCGGCTTGCCCGTGCTGCCGCGCCGCCCGGTCTATCACCGGGGCCGGATTCTGGCTGAATTTGATCTTGATGCGATGCTCGCCGCCCACCCCGCGTTGGCCCTGCTGGATGAACTGGCCCACACCAACGCCCCCGACAGCCGCCATGAAAAACGCTGGCAAGACGCGATGGAACTGCTGGACGCGGGGATCGACGTCTATACCACGCTGAACGTGCAACACATTGAAACGCTGAATGACACCGTGATGCGGATCACCGGCATCAGGGTGCGCGAAACCGTGCCGGACCACATCTTTGCCGCCGCAGATGAAATAGAACTGGTCGATCTGCCACCCGAGGAATTGCTGGCCCGCCTGCGCAGCGGCAAGGTCTATGTGCCCGATCAGGCCAGCCGCGCCATGCAGAACTTCTTCGCCAAGGGCAACCTGACCGCCCTGCGCGAACTCGCGATGCGCGCCGCCGCCGACCGGGTCGATGCGCAGTTGCGCGAACATATGGCGGCCAACGCGATTGCCGGGCCTTGGCCCGCGCAGGAACGCATCCTCGTTTGCATTGATGAAACCGCAGCCACGCGTGATGCAATACGGGTGGCGAAACGGTCAGCCGACCGGGCCCGCGCGGAATGGATCGCGCTGACCGTCACCTCACCCCGGACCGAATCCTTGGCCGATGAGGAGAAAGACCGTCGCGCGGCATCACAGCGGTTGGCGGAACGGTTGGGGGCGGAACTGGCCACGCTGGACGCCGAACATGATGTGGCGACGGAAATCCTGCACTTTGCCCGCCGCCATAACGTCCGCCGGATCGTGCTGGGCCGCCCGCGCCCGGTGGCATGGCTTGCCGGCCTGTGGCGAGAGGACATCACCGCAGGCCTGCTGCGCGCAGGGCGGGGAGTTTGAGATCACCCTGACCCCGACCGCCGCCGAAAAGCCCAGCCCCCCGGCCCGCACACCTCGCCCGCCGTTCAAGGCCAAGCCCTACCTCGCCGCCCTTCCCGCCGTGGTGATTGCGACGGGCCTGTCGATGGCGGCAGACAGCCTGTTCCCGGTGGCCAGCCTGTCGCTGATCTACATGACGGCGGTGATCGCCGTGGCCTCGCGCTTTGGCCTTGGCCCCGCGATTGCGACGGCGGGGTTTGGCTTTGCCACCTATAACTACCTGTTCACCGAACCCCGCCTGTCATTCCAAGTTTCCCAACAAGGCGAGTTTCTGACGCTGGCCCTGTTTCTGGTCGCGTCGATCCTGACCGGCAATCTCGCCGCCCGCCTGCGTGCCCGCGTCAATGCGCAGCGCGCCATCGTGGAACGCACCAACCGCCTGTACGACTTCAGCCGCAGGGTCGCGGTGGCGGCCAGCTTTGACGATGTGGTCTGGGCGGCGGTCAGCCATGTGGCGACCACGCTGGAATGTCAGGCCATTCTGCTGGCCCCCGATGCGGCGGGCAATCTGGCGGTGGCGGGGGGCTTTCCCCCCGAAGACACGCTGGATGTGCGCGACATGACCGCCGCCCGCTATGCCTGGGACAAGGCCGAGGCGGCAGGGCGTGGCTCCGGGACCCTGCCTGCCGCGCGCTGGCTGTTTCTGCCGGTGCGCACGGCCGATGTGCGGCTGGCGGTGATCGGCGTGGCCTATGAAGATGACCACAGCCTGCCCCCCGGTGATCGGCGGCTGCTGGAGGCGCTGATGGATCAGGTTGCCCTCGCCATCGCCCGCATCCGCCTGACCGAAGATCTGGAACACACCCGCCTCGCGTCTGAAACCGAACGTCTGCGCACCGCCCTGCTGAATTCCGTCAGCCACGATCTGCGCACCCCCTTGGTCACCATCATTGGTGCTGCGGGCAGTCTGGCAGACCCCGGCGCGCTGACCGATACCGGGCGCAAGGCCTTGGCCGAAACGATCCGCGATGAAGGGGAACGGCTGGACCGCTATATCCAGAACCTGCTGGACATGACCCGGTTGGGCCACGGCGCGCTGAAACCCCGGTTGCTGTCGGTTGATCTGGCCGATCTCGTCGGCTCTGCCCGCCACCGGATGCGGGCGGCCCTGCGCGACCATGTGGTGCAACTGGACCTTGCCCCCGATCTGCCCGCCGTGCTGGCCGACCCGATCCTGACCGAACAGGTGATCGTCAACATCTTGGACAACGCCGCCAAATACGCCCCCCCCGGCACCAGCATTGATATCAGCGCCCATGTTGACGGCGCAGGCGTGGCGCTGACAATAACAGACCACGGCCCCGGAATTCCCGTCGCCGCACAGGCCCGGGTGTTTGACATGTTCTACCGCGTGGATACCGGCGACAGCCAGAAGGCAGGCACCGGCCTTGGGCTGGCCATCTCGAAGGGCCTGATCGAGGCACAGGGCGGCTCCATCGGGGTTGCGGCGACCACCGCAGGCACGTCAATCGTGCTCTCCCTGCCGAAAGCCCCCGCATGACCGCCCGTATCCTGATCATCGAGGATGAAACCCCGATCCGCCGCATGTTGCGCGTGGTGCTGGAGGCTGAAGGCTATGCGGTGATCGAGTCCGCCACCGCCCGCGACGGCATCGCCACGGCGGCACGGGAAAACCCGTCAGCGGTGCTGCTGGAC
The DNA here is from genome assembly GCA_963772935.1 of uncultured Alphaproteobacteria bacterium. Classification (GTDB taxonomy): domain Bacteria; phylum Pseudomonadota; class Alphaproteobacteria; order Rhodobacterales; family Rhodobacteraceae; genus JANNNF01. The sequence goes on from CAVYZK010000007.1 coordinate 469,950, forward strand.
CTTGGTTTGCCCGACGCCGACGGCATCAGCGTTTTGCAGGCCATCCGCGAATGGTCGCAGGTGCCGGTGCTGATCTTGTCCGTCCGGTCAGACGAGGCAGGCAAGGTCGCGGCACTGGATGCGGGCGCGCAGGATTATGTCGTCAAACCCTTTGGCATGAAGGAACTGCTCGCCCGCCTGCGCAGCCTTTTGCGCGATCACGCAGGCTCGGCCACCCCGGCCACGGTCCAGATCGCCGACCTTGCGATTGACGCCGCCGCCCACACCGCCACCCGCGCGGGCGAAGGGTTGAAACTGTCACGCAAGGAATTTGATCTGCTGTGGCTGCTGATGTCAAACGCGGGCCGCCTGCTGCCGCAAGGCATGATCCTGCGCGCGATCTGGGGGCCTGCGCATGTCGAAGACAGCCAGTACCTGCGCGTCTACATCCGCCAACTGCGCGCCAAGATCGGCGATGACGCCGCCGACCCGCAGTATATCTTCACCGAAGCGGGCGTGGGTTACAGGTTTCGCAGCGACTGATACGGTTCAGGTTTTGACCGAAAGCAAGGACATCGCAAGACGCGTTAGAGCATCGCGAGAGGCGGCGTTTTCCTAGATACTTCTTCTGCCCGGAATCAAGCGCGAAGCGCGCCGGGCAATGCCCGACCGCCCCCTCGGGCGGGCATTCTGCAACGTCACCAGCCGAAATTCTGTGGGATGTGTTGAACCATAAACCACGTAGAACATCCGTTGCTTGCCCACCCGGCGGTCAGGCATTGCCCTTTCGTCGAGCAGGTCGATAGGCTCGTCGGAAACTAAACATTACGTCGCGATCAGAACCTCAATCCCCCGCCGTTCAAACGCCTGCGCATCTGCATCACTGATGCCATCATCGGTGATGAAGGAATGAACCACCTCCAGCGCGCCCAGACGGGTGAAGGACGATTTGTTGATCTTGGTGCTGTCGGCCACCAGATACACATGGCTCGCCGCCTTGATCATCGCCTCTTTCAACTGCAGATCGGCAAAGCTGGGGTAGGTCAGCCCCGCCTCTAACGCGACACCCGCAGTCGCCAGAAACAGCTTTCCCGCGAAGATGTTCTTGAAATACTCGACCGACTTGTCGCCCGACAGTGACAGCGTGGGGGCCTTGAACTGCCCCCCCGGCATATGCACGGCAAAGCCCGGCACCGACCCCAGAATGACCGCGATGTTCAGCGCATTGGTGATCACCGTCAGATTGCGGCGCGATACCAGCCGGGTCGCCACCTCGGTCGTCGTGGTGCCCGCGTCAAGGATCAGCGTCTCACCATCGCGTACCAGACCCGCGGCATAGGCCCCGATCTTGCGCTTTTTCTCCATGTTTTCCATGTGGTGCAGGGTCATGGTGCCGACCTGCGCCGGGGCGGTGTTCAGAAACGCCCCGCCATGTTCGCGGGTGATGAACCCGTCGCCCTCCAGCCGCTCCAGATCCTGCCGGATGGTGGCTTCCGATACCTGAAACGCCACCGCCAATTCCCGCACGCGGGCGGACCCTTCTTCCTGTATCCAGTCGAGTATCCGCCGCCGCCGGGGTTCTGACAGCAACCCGATCATCGGCTCGCCCCGCCCGTCAGGTGATTTCGTGTCCATGGCGGTGGCCCTGCTTTCCATACCCGCAAGCAAACGATTGCGATATCAGTGTATATGATTGCGAAAGCGGGGCAACCATCAGCGCTACCGCCCCAACGCCGCCTGTTGTTGCAGCACCACCCGTGCGTGCAGTTTCTGCTGCGCCTGATCGACCACCACGGCGGCGATGATCACCAGCCCCTTGATCACGGTCTGCCAGAACGACGACACCCCCATCATCACCAACCCGTCCGACAGGATGCCGATGACAAACGCTCCGATCACCGTGCCGCCAATCCGCCCCCGCCCGCCTGACATCGAGGTGCCCCCCAAAACGGCGGCGGCAATGGCGTTCAGCTCAAACGTCTCACCCGTCGCCGGATGCGCGGCTTGCAGTTGCGAGGCGATGATCAGCCCGACCAAGGCCGCGCAAAACCCGGAAAACATGTAGACCGCCATCTTGACCCGGTTGACCTTGACGCCCGACAGCGCCGCGCCGCGCTCATTGCCGCCAACCGCATAGATATGCCGCCCCAGCGGCGTGCGGCGCGACAGATAGGCCGCCGCCAGCGCCACCACCACCAGCATCCAGATCGCCACCGGAATCCCCAGCATCGTCCCCGCCCCGAGCCAGCGGAACGTATCAGACCCATAGTCAGCATTGCCGCCAAGGTTCGGGAACGTCCCCCCGTTGGACGACAACAGCGCCGCCCCCCGCGCCACATACAGCGTGCCCAGCGTGGCGATAAACGGCGCCACGTTCAGCCGGGTGATCAGCAACCCGTTGATCACCCCGACCGCAATGCCCACGGCACAGACGATCAGCACAATCTCCACCGTGTTGAACTGGATCGACCAGCCAAGCCCAAGGTCGATGCCAAACAGCACCAGCCACCCGGCCACCATGCTGCACAACCCCACGATGGACCCGACCGACAGGTCAATCCCCCCGGTGATGATCACAAAGGTCATGCCAATCGCCAGAAACGCGTTCAGCGCCACATGCTTTGACATGATCACGATATTCGCCGCCGACAGGAAATTCGGCACCGTATAGGCGAAGAACACAAACACCAGGATCAGCGCCACAAAGGTGCGCAACCGCAGCAATAACAAAAGGGTGGTCGAGGCGTTCATGCGGCGTTTTCCTGCGTTGAATTGGGGCTTGCGGCGGCGATGATCTGCGACGGGTCGGCCCCGGGGCCATCAAACACCCCGGTCACCCGGCCCTGCGCCATCACCAGAATCCGGTCAGACAGGGCCAGCACCTCATCCAGATCAGAGGTCACGAAAATGATGCCAAGCCCTTCGGCCGCCAAGCGGCGCATGGTGCGGAACACTTCGGCCTTGGCACCAATGTCGATGCCGCGACTGGGTTCATCCATCAGCAACACCTTGGGCCGCGTCATCAGCGCCTTGCCGATCACCACCTTTTGCTGATTGCCGCCCGACAGGCTGCTTACCGGGTTTTCCGGGCTGGCGATCTTGATGGTCAGGCGTTTGACAAACTCCATCGCCTTCAGCGCCTCGGCGCGCAGGTTCAGGTGAAACCCGGTGGTAAAATCGGCCAGCGACGACAGGGTGATGTTTTCCCGAATGGCCATCATCTGCACCAGACCGTCGCGCTTGCGATCCTCGGGGATCAGGGCAATGCCCCGGCGGATGCGGCCCGCCACATCGGGTTCGGTCAGCGGCTTGCCTTCGACGAAAAACCGCCCCGTGGAATGGGGATGCTGCGCCATCACACATTCCAGAAACTCTGACCGCCCGGCCCCCATCAACCCGTAAACGCCCAAAATCTCCCCGGCGCGCAGCGACAGCGACACATGATCCACCGCAAAGCCGCCGCTCAGGCGGGGCAGGGTGATGTCTTCGGCGCGAAACACCTCGTCGCCAAAACCCGTCGTTTCTGTGCGCGGAAAATCCTTCGACGCATCGCCGATCATGTTGCGCACGATCCACGGAATATCGACGCCGTCCATGCTGCGCGCCCCGGTGATCACCCCATCGCGCAGCACGGTGATGTAGTCGCCCACCCGGATCAGCTCATCCAAGCGGTGCGAGATATAGACGATCCCCACCCCATGCGATTTCAGGTCGGCAATGACGCGGAACAGCACTTCCACCTCGACCGCCGACAGCGCCGATGTGGGTTCATCAAGGATCAGGATCTTCGCATCCTGTGCCAGCGATTTGGCAATCTCGACAATCTGTTGCTGGCCGATGCGCAGGTTTCCGACCGGGGTATCGGGGTCAATGTCCTGCTCCAGCCGCTGCATCAGGGCGCGGGTCGCCTGCCGTTGCGCGCCCGTATCAATGTCGATCCCGCCACGGGTTTTTTCGCGCGCGATAAAGATGTTTTCCGACACCGACATGTTCGGAAACAGGTTCAGTTCCTGAAACACGATGCCAATGCCATGCCGCACGGCATCGGATTTATCGCGAAACCGCACCGTCGCGCCGTCCATCTGCATGGTGCCTTCGGTCAGTTGTTCGACCCCGGCAATCACCTTCATCATGGTGGATTTGCCCGCGCCATTTTCGCCCACCAGCACGTTGACCGCCCCCATGCGCAGATCGAAATCCACCGCTTGCAGCGCGCGTGTGCCGGGATACACCTTGGTGCCGCCGCGAATGGTCAGGCCGATGGGGTGCGTCATGGGGCGACCGACAGCGCCGTGGGCACGATCAGCACGGCATCCTTGGCCGACAGCACCGCAAACGCGCCTTCAAAGGCCACCGTCTTGCCAGTCAAATCCCCCTCGGGCAGCACAATCGCCGCCCCTGCCGCGTCGTTCAGGGCGCGGGCGAGTTTGGCAAATTCGATCTGGTCGCGGAAATCGGTGAACACATAAAACGGGGCCACATCGCGCAAGGCGGTGCCCTTGATCACCGGCCCAAGCTGCACCTGCACATCCGCCGCACCGTCAGCATCGGTATCCAGCCCCAGCTTTGCCGCCCGCGATGCCCGGTCCGACGTGACCACCACGCCCGTGCCCTTGACCGCAAAGTTCCACGGCCCGCCACCCCCCGCCGCGCGCAGGCCCAGCGTGGCCGCCCGCCGCATCAAGGCCCCCGGCAATCGCCGCGCGCAAAGGCACAACATCGGTGGCCGCCGCCGCGATATGCGGGATCAGCTTTGGCCCATAAGTCTCCACCACCAAGGCCGCCATGCGGGCCTCATCGGTGTCGGCCACGGCCGCCGTCCCGGCAGGTGCTGTCTTGATGATCTTGCAGGCGGTCAGCGGCAGCGTGGCCGCAAGGGCCAGCGCAAGCAAAGGCATAGGGTTCATGGGGATGCCCGGAAAATGAAAAACCCGGGGCCACATCTGCGGCCCCGGGTGGGTAGTGTTGGCTTATTGCGCCAGAGCGAAGGTTTCCAGCTTGGCCGCGTTGTCGGCATTGACCAGCACGCAATCCATCAACTGCTTTTCCTCAACCCCGGTGGACCCGGTTTTCAGGAACGTATCGGCCTGCGTCACCGCCATCTGCGCCTGCGCAAAGGCCGGTTGCAGAACGGTCGCCTTGATGCCGCCCTTGGCGATGCTGTCGCGCACGTCGTTCGACCCGTCAAAGCCCACCACGATCACGTCGGTCCGGCCCGCAGCCTCAAGCGCAGCCCAGGCCCCCATCGCCATGGTGTCATTGCCGGAAATCACGCCCTTGATGCCCGGATTGGCCTGCAACATGGTTTCCATCACGGTGTAGGCTTCGGTCTGCGACCAGTTGGCCGACTGCTTGGCCACCGATTTCAGCTCGGGGTACTGGCTGATCACATCGGCATAGCCCGACGACCGGATGCCTGCGTTGGTGTCGGATTCCTTGCCCACCAGTTCCGCATACTCGCCCGTCTCGCCCATCAGCTTGACGAACTCCTCGGCCCCCAGTTGCGCGCCCTGATAGTTGTTCGACACGATCTGGCTGACAGCCACGCCCGATTGCGTAATCTCACGGTCGATCAGGAACGACGGGATGCCCGCATCCTTGGCCTTCTGCACAGCCGCCACCGACGCATCGGCCCCGGCGTTGTCGAGGATGATCGCCTTCACGCCCGCCGCAATGGCGGTGTCGAACAGTTCCGACTGTTTGTTGGCATCATCGTCATGCACCAGAACCAGCGTTTCATAGCCCAGTTCCTTGGCCTTGGCGGCGGCACCGTCAGCCTCGGCCTTGAAGAACGGGTTGTCGTGGCTGGGCGTGATGATGGCGATGGTATCGGCTGCACTGGCCATGGCAGGCAAAGCCAGCCCCAACGCAACAACGGAAAGCAGCAAGCGACGCTTGATGTTCATGTGGTCCTCCCTTTTCGTTTCTGCCCAACACTGGTGCAGTTCCCCTGCAATACGTTGCGTTTTGTTTTCGATTCGCGTCAAGTGATTTTATTTGGTGCTGTTTTCGCAGGCAGAACCGCAGCAGGCGTTTCGCGCCGCCCGCAACGCAAACCGGCTGGATTTTCCAGCGAATACAGGGCATGTTGCCATGGTTGCAGCGTGGATCACCCGGTTTACAAGCCGATTGATTTAACGGCACTTGCCCGATATACAGAGACAAACGAAAGCAAACGACAGTAATTGTGATTCGACCTAGGGGCGCGCCCGACGCGCCGCCAAGGCAGCGGGGGGAACGGACATGGCACTTCACATTCGGCGCAAGGTCACGCTTGGCGTGGTCATCGGCAGCCGCGCGTTTTTCAACGGCGCGCCTTGCCGCGATGCCCGCGATCAGGTTCTGGCGCAACTGTCACGCTTGGGTATCACCGCCCTGACCCTGCCGTTCGAGGCGACGGTGAATGGCGCGGTGCAGTCCATCCCCGATGCCATCCTCTACGCCGATTTCTTCAAGGCCCACCGCGATGACATCGACGGTCTGGTGATCTGCCTGCCCAACTTTGGTGATGAGATTGCGATTGCCGAACTGGTCAACCGCGCCAAACTGAACGTGCCGATCCTGCTGCAAGCCAGCAATGATGAGGTCGACAAGGTTTCCGTCAAGGAACGCCGCGATGCGTTTTGCGGCAAGATCTCTGTCACCAACAACTTCTGGCAATATGGCGTGCCGTTCACGGAAACCACCAACCACACCTGCGACGCCGACAGTGCCGAGTTTGGCGCCGACCTTGATAAATTCGCCCGCACCTGCCGCACCGTCAAAGGCCTGCGCGGCGCGCGTCTGGGCGCCATTGGCGCGCGCACCGGCGCGTTCCAGACCATGCGCTACAGCGAAAAACTGTTGCAGGCGGGCGGGGTTACGGTCGTCACGGTCGATCTGTCGGAAATGATGGGCGCGGCGGGTGCTATTTCCGACACCGACCCCGCGCTGCTGGAAAAGATGGCCCGCATCCGCGCCTATGGCACCATTCCGGGCCATATCACCAACGACCAGATCACCCGGCAGGCCAAATGGACCCTCGCCGTCAACCGCTGGATTGACGACAACGGCTGCGACGCCATCGGCCATCCAATGCTGGCGGTCCTTGCAGGATAATTTCGGCTGCGCCACCTGCGTGACGATGAGCATGATGGGCGAAGAACTGATGCCCTCCGCCTGCGAGGTCGACGTGATGGGCGCGCTGTCGATGTATGCGCTGGCCCTTGCCTCGGGCGCACCGCCCGCGATCCTCGATTGGAACAACAACTACGGCAACGCGGTTGATAAATGCGTCGCCACCCATTGCGGCAACTTCCCCAAATCCTTCATCGGCGACACGCCCGAGATTTCCGAACTGGACGTGCTGGGCGAAACCATTGGCCGGTCGAAATGCTTTGGCGCGGTCAAGGGCAAGGTCAAACCCGGCCCGATGACCTATTTCCGCCTGTCGTCGGATGACCGGGCCGGCACGCTGAAATCCTATCTCGGCGAGGGCGCGTTTACCGACGATCCCTTCCCGATGGACGGCGGCATTGCGGTGGCGCAAGTGCCCCGCCTGCGGCAGTTGATGCGGTTTGTCACGCAAAACGGCTTTGAACACCACGTCGCCATGGTGCGCGGCCATCATGCCGACGTGCTGAATGAGGCCATCACCCGCTATCTGGGCTGGCCGATCTATGCCCATGACGTTGAACCCGAAGCCCAGCTTTCCACGCCACGCCGGTTCTGAAATTGAAGGACGCCCCAATGCCGAACCCCGTGATCCACCCGAATGATCCGCTGCCCCTGATCCGCGAGAAGGCGCTGTGGATGCGCCGCCGCGCCTTCCGCATGGTGTATGAGGCCCAGCTTGGCCACCCCGGCGGCGATTTCTCGGCGATTGACGCGATGGCGACGCTGTATTTCGGGGTGCTGCGGTTTGACCCTGCGGCCCCGAACTGGCCCGATCGTGACCGTTTCATCATGTCCAAGGGCCATGCCACCGGGGCGCTGTATACCGTGTTGCAGGCGGCGGGGTATTACCCTGAAAGCTGGCTGGAAACCTACATGCAGCCCAAATCCATGCTGAACGGCCACCCCAACCGCAACTATGTGCCGGGGGTGGAAACCAACACCGGGCCTTTGGGCCACGGCTTGCCGGTAGGCGTGGGCATCGCCATTGCGGGGCAGATCGCGGGGGCGGGCTATCGCAGCTATGTCATCACCGGCGACGGCGAATTGCAGGAAGGGTCGAACTGGGAATCCGCCGCTTTGGCGGGGCACCGTGGCCTTGCCAACCTGACCCTGATCGTGGACCGCAACCGCCTGCAACAGGGCGCGGGCACCGAGGATACCATCACGATGGACCCGCTGGATGACCGCTTCCGCGCCTTCGGCTGGCAGGTCGAGGTGATCGACGGCCACGACCATGCCGCCTTGCTGCGCGCCTTGGGCACCCCGGTGGCCGACCGCACCAAACCGCTGTGTGTGATCGCCAATACCGTGAAAGGCAAAGGCGTGTCCTTCATGGAAAACAAGGCAGCCTGGCACCACGGCGTGCCCAATGCCGAACAGTTTGCGATTGCCATGAAGGAATTGGTCTGATGTCCCACGCCGCCCCGCAACCCGCTGGCCTGTTCGATTGCCGTGAGGCTTGGGTCAAGACGCTGAACGCCTTGGCCGAGGCTGACCCGCGCATCGTGACCGTGGTGAATGATTCTGTCGGCTCGTCCAAACTGAACAGTTTTCAGGCCAAATTCCCCGACCGCCTGATCAACGTCGGCATTGCCGAACAGACCATGGTGGGCGTGGGGGCTGGCCTTGCGAATGGCGGGTTTATCCCCTTCGTTTCTGCCGCGTCGTGTTTCCTGACCGGGCGCGCGCTGGAACAGATCAAGGCCGATGTCGCCTATTCGAATGTGAACGTGAAACTGGTGGGGCAATCCTCAGGCGTGGCGTACGGCGAGCTTGGCCCGACCCACCATTCGATCGAGGATTTCGCCTGGCTGCGCGTGATGCGCAACCTGACCCTGATCGTGCCCGCCGACCCGTGGGAAACCGCCGAGGCCGTGAAATGGGCCGCAGCGCATGATGGCCCGGTCTACATCCGCATCAGCCGGATGCCGGTGCCCGGATCTGGCGGTGCCCAACCGCGTGTTCCGCATGGGGCAGGCCGAGGTTGTGCGCGAAGGCACCGACGTGACCATCATCGCCTGCGGCACCACGGTCAGCTTTGCCGCCGCCGCCGCCGATGCGCTGGCCGCTGAAGGCATCCATGCCCGCGTGCTGAACATGGCGACGATCAACCCGCTGGACGAAGCCGCCGTTCTGGCTGCTGCGCGAAACGGGTGCCATCGTGACGGTCGAGGAAGCATCCGTGCGCGGTGGCCTTGGCGGCGCTGTGGCCGAATTCACCGCGACCCACACGCCCGTGCCGGTTGAAATGGTCGGCTTCCCCGGTTTCGTCCCCACCGGATCGGTGGACTGGCTGTTCGACCATTTCGGCCTGACCCCCACCGGCATCGCCGCCGCCGCCCGCCGGGCCATCGCGCGGAAACGCTGACCATGCAAATCCTGTCGATTGATCAGGGCACGACCAACACCAAGGCGGTGCTGGTCGATGCCACTGGCCGCATCGTGGCGCAAGCCGCCGCCCCCTTGGTGTCCGACTATCCGCAACCGGGTTGGGCCGAACAATCGGCGCAGGCAATCTGGGACATCGGTTCAGACGGTGATTGCGGAAATCGCAGCGCAGTCAGGCCCCATCGACGGCATCACCATCGCCAATCAGCGCGAAACGCTGGTGGTGTGGGATGCGGAAACCAGCCAACCCATCGCCCCCGCGATCCTGTGGCAATGCCGCCGCACCGCCGATGCCTGTGCAGCACTAGACGCCGCAGGCCACGGCCCCACCGTCACCGCTGCCACGGGCCTTGCCATCAACCCGCTGTTTCCGGCCAGCAAACTGGCATGGGTGTTGCAGAACATCCCCGACGCGCAAACCTTGGCCGACAAAGGCACCCTGCGCGCGGGCACGGTCGATGCGTGGCTGCTCTGGAACCTGACCGCCGGGGCCAGCTTTGCCACCGACCATTCCAACGCCTCGCGCACCATGCTGTTCAACACCGAAACGCTGGCATGGGACCAAACCCTTGCCACCATCTTCGGCGTCCCGCTGACCGTCCTGCCCACCCCGCGCCCGTCTGACAGCCGCTTTGGCACCACCGCCAACACCACCGCCCTGCCCACGGGCATCCCCATCCTTGCCATGATGGGCGACAGCCACGCCGCCCTTTACGGCCACGGCATCCGCCACCCCGGCACGGTCAAGGCCACCTTCGGCACCGGATCGTCGCTGATGGCGCTGACGCCCAAACGCATCGCCTCCACCCACGGGTTGTCCGGCACCATCGCGTGGACCACCCACGAAGGCACGGCGTACGCCATCGAGGGCAACATCACCGTCTCTGCCCAGGCCGCCGCCTTTGCCGCCGAAATGCTGGGCCTGCCAAATGCCGCTGCCCTGTCCGACCTCGCCCAGACCGTGCCCACCGCCAACGGCGTGACCTTCGTGCCCGCCCTTGCTGGCCTTGGCGCGCCACACTGGAACGACCATGCCAAAGGCACCATCGAGGGCCTGACCCTTGGCACCAAACCCGCCCATCTGGCCCGCGCGACCTTCGAATCCATCACCCTGCAAATCGCCGATGTGTTCACCGCGATGGAGCACGATATCGGCACCCCCTTGGCCGATCTGCGCGCCGATGGTGGCGCGTCGGCCAACGCGTTCCTGATGCAGCTTCAGGCCGATCTCCTGAACCGCCCGGTCATCCGCAACGATGTGGCCGAGGTGGGGGCCTTGGGTGCGGCGGCCATGGGCTTTGCCGCCCTGGGCGTCGATCCGCTGGCCGTTCTGTCCGGCACCGGCCACGCCCGCACCTTCACCCCCGCCGCCGATCCCGCAATACGCGACCAGACCCACGCCCGCTGGCAGGCCGCAATCCGCCGCGCCTTGGCGTCCTGACCCACGCAATTTGCCACTGCCGGATTCCGTGCTAGCCTGCGCCTGCAATCAGCGCGGGAGGGCGTGTGATGACGGCTGCAGTGACGGTGCTTGTGGGCACCACCAAAGGCGCTTTTGTATCTGACGGGCGGCCCGGATTGGCAGGTCAGCGGGCCATTCTGCGATGGCTGGAATATCAACCATGTGGTCGGCTGCGCGCAGACCGGCACCCTTTGGGCGGCAGGTGGCGGCGAATGGCCGGGGGCCGGGGTCTGGCGGTCTGATGATGCGGGCCAGACATGGACTCTGACCCTGCTGGCCAACGGCAAGTTCGACGACTGGCTGCGCAGCGACCCCTCGGTTGCCGAATACACGGGCCGCACCGCCGCCCCGCCCGCGCCCTACACCGGGCAGGTCGAGGCGATCTGGTCTTTGGCCCACGCCGGGGGCGCGTTGTTTGCCGGGGTGAAACCTGCCGCCCTGTATGTCAGCCACGACCGGGGCGATAGCTGGGCGCGGGTTGATGCGCTCAGCAACCATCCCTCTGCCCCGGACTGGGAACCGGGTGGTGCTGGGCTGGTGCTGCACAGCATCGTCGCCGACCCCGGCGATCCGGCCAAACTGTGGGTCGGGATTTCTTCGGCAGGGGTACTGGCGACCGAGGATGGCGGGCAAAGCTGGCACCGCCGCAACCGCCTGTCGAACGAAGATCACGCCGGCCACAGCCACCCCGGCCAAAACCCCAGCCATGAAACCGGGCATTGCGTCCACAACATCGTGCGCGCGCCGGGGAAGGGTGATGTGATGTATCAGCAAAACCACCACGGCGTGTTCCGCAGCAATGACGGCGGACGCAGTTGGCTGGATATCACCGACGGCCTGCCGTCGAATTTCGGCTTTCCCATCGCTGTGCATCCGCACGATCCGCAAACCCTGTGGGTGCTGCCGCTGAACGGCGACATGCTGGGGCGCTTTCCGCCCGGTGCCTCGGCGGCGGTCTGGCGCTCGCGCGATGGCGGGGTCAGTTGGCAGGCGCTGCGCGACGGCCTGCCTGCCAAGGATTGCTACTTCACCGTGCTGCGCCAGGCGATGGCGGTGGACACCGCCACCCCGACAGGCGTGTATTTCGGCACCAACAGCGGCTCGGTCTTTGCCACCAATGACGAAGGCGACCACTGGCACGAAATCGCCCGCCACCTGCCCACCATCCTCAGCGTCGAGGTGTTAGTGCGCTGACGACGGCCCCCCCCGGGGCGCTGGCTTTTTCAGGAACATCACAAAGAACGACAGTGACGCAAACAGCACCGACAGAATGGTGAACACGTCGATCAAAGACATGATCGTCGCCTGCCGGGTGATATCGGCGGCCATATTGGCAAGCGCAACCGTATCACCGTCATAGCCCTGCGCCGTCAGCGCAGCAGCGGTAGCGTTCAACTGTGCCATCACGGTCGGATCAGACCATGTGACCGTTTCCGCCAGCCGTTCATAATGCAACGCCCCCCGGTCTGCCAAAACCGTGTTGATCAGCGCCAACCCCACCGCCCCGCCAAGGTTACGGGTCAGGTTGTAAAGGCCCGATGCGTTCTTCAACCGATCCGGCGGCAGGGTGCCAAGGGCGAGGTTGTTGATCGGCACCATCGACAGCATCAATGACATGCCGCGCAAAATCTGCGGCACCAGCAACTCGCCAAAATCCCAATCGGCGGTCATGCCCGTAAGCATCCACGAACTGGTGCCAAAGCCGATAAAGCCCACCATCATCAGAATGCGCAGGTCGATCTTCGATGACAGAAAGCCCACCAAAGGTGCTGTCAGAAACATCGCAAGACCCGACACAAACATCGTCTCGCCAATCATCAGACTGTCGTAGCCGCGAATATGCCCCAGATACAGCGGGTAGAGATACGTCAGCCCGTACAGCCCCACCCCCAGCACAAAGGAAAACAGCGACCCAAAGGCAAAGTTCACATCCAGAAACGCCCGCAAGTCCACAATCGGCTCATCGCGGGTCAGTGCCCGGTAAAAGAACCACACGCCCCCCACAATCATCACCACCGTCAGCGCCAGCACCGCGTGATCATCGAACCAGTCGTTGCCGGGGCCTTCCTCCAGCACAAACTCCATCGACCCAAGGAAGGCCACCATCGCGCCGAACCCCCACCAGTCAAACCGGCGGAACAGGGCAAAGTTGGGCTTGTCAAAGTCGATCAGCGTCCAGGCCGCAATCGCCACCGCAATGCCGAACGGCACGTTGACCAGAAACAGCCAATGCCAAGACAGCGCATGGCTCAGACTGCCGCCAATCGTCGGCCCAATGGTGGGCGCGAGCGTGGCAACCAGCCCGATCATGGGCGACACAATCGCCTGCTTGGATTTCGGAAAGATGGTGAAGGCCGCCGCAAACACCGACGGGATCATGCCCCCGCCCAGAAACCCCTGCAACGCGCGCCACAGGATCATCTCATTGATGCTGCCGGACGTGGCACACATGAACGACGCAATGGTAAACCCGGCGGCAGACAGGGTGAACAACAGCCGCGTAGACAACACCCGCCCCAAAAACCCGGACAGCGGAATCATGATCACTTCCGCAATCAGATAGGCCGTCTGCACCCAGGAGATCTCATCCGCACTGGCCCCCAACCCCGCCTGAATCTCGGCAAGCGAGGCGGACACGATCTGGATATCCAGAATCGCCATGAACATGCCGAACACCATCGCCAGAAAGGCAAAGATGCGGCGCATGGATATTGTCTGTGGCATCGGCTGTTCGGCAACCTCGGTCGCGGGCATGACAGGTCACTTCGCAGCAACAGAGGTGCGGCTGTCAACCTCGACCACCGCACTCAACCCCGCGCGCAAGGCCCCTGTCGCCAGCAGATCGTCGGGCAGGCTGATACGCACCGGCACCCGCTGCACCACCTTGGTGAAGTTGCCCGTGGCGTTCGACGGCGGCAGGATCGAAAACATCGCCCCCGTGGCTGGCGCGATAAACTCAACCCGCCCCTCGAACGTCTGGTCGGGCAGCGCGTCAATCGTCACATGCACCAAGGCCCCGGGCGCGATGCCCGCCAACTGGCCTTCCTTGTAATTCGCCTCGATATACAGCGTATCCGTCGGCACAATCGCCGCCAACCGCTGGCCGGGTGACACCAGATCGCCCGGCTCCATCGCCATGTTGCTGACCACCCCGGCATAAGGCGCGCGCAGCACCGTCAGGTCCAGATTGCGCTGCGCCTGATCAACAGCCAGTTGCAGCACCCGGGTCTGGCTTTCAGACTCCAGATAATCGGCCTGCAAGACCGCAACATTCGCCTTGGCGCTGGCAATCTGCGCATCCGCCCCGGCAACGGCGGCACTGGCCTGATCCAGCGCGGCAGAATCATCATCCAACGTGGCTTGCGCCGCCGATTTCGATGCCACCAGCGCCCGCGTCCGCTGCACCGTCAGGTCGGCATTGTGCAACACTGCCGCCGCCGCCACCTTCTGCGCCTCGGCCTGCCCCACCGATGCCTCTGCCGCCGCGATCTGCATCTTGATGCGGTTCAGGGTGGCGGCCTGTGTGCCGATCCGGCTTTGCGCGGTTTCCAGCGCGATGCGGTAATCGCCGTCATCAAGGCTGGCAATCACATCGCCCTTGGCCACACGCTGGTTTTCTACCACCACCATCGTATCCACATAACCTTGGATTTTCGCGGATATAGAGCCGATATCGGTCTGCACATAGGCGTCATCGGTGCTGACCATGAACCGCCCGTCGGTCCAGTAGCCATAGCCAAAATTGCCCGCCCCGGCCAGAACGGCCAACCCGACCGCCCCAAGGATCAGCCGCTTGCGCGACTTCGGCGGGGTAGGGGCGGCCGCAGGGGCAGCAGGCTGTGCGGGCGTCATCGGCACAAGGGTCGGTTGGTGCGGCGCTGCGGGTTTTACGCTGTCTTGAATGTCCAAAGCCATAACCGGCCCTTTCGTCTGATCGAACCGATCGGTTCTGTTGGACTTGACATAGACCTATGGCAGTGGCAAATCAAGAGTGAATCGAACCAACCGGTTCGATCATTTGAAAGCAGGATTGCCAGTGCCGTCACCCGATCAGCCGACCCAACGCTATGCCGCCGGCCAACACCCGGCCAAGCGCGACCAGATCCTTGACGGCGCACACCGGGTGATTTCCCGCCTTGGCTTTGACGCCGCCGGAATGGCCGATATCACGCGCGAAGCAGGCGTGTCGAAGGGCACGATCTATGTCTATTTCCAGGGCAAGGACGACCTGTTCGCCGCCCTGATCGAACGCGAGCGCGCGGCAATCTTTGCAGGCGTGTCGGCGGCGCTGCATCTGCCGGGCACCGTACCTGAACGGCTGACGCATTACGGCAAAACGCTGGTGCGCCTGCTGTGTTCCGCCCCCGTGGTGCAGGCCCACCGCGTGGTGATCGGGGTGGCCGAGCGCAAACCCCATCTGGCCGCCGACTTCTACGCCACAGGTGCGCTGCGCGGCATGGCCCTGCTGCAAGGCTTTCTGGCCGAGCAGATCACCGCAGGCCACCTGCGCCCCTGCGAGACCGACCTCGCCGCCCAACAATTCGTCGCCCTCTGCCTCGCCGGCCTGTTCCGCCCACGGCTGCTGGGCTACATGCAACACCCCCCGACGGAAGACCACATCGCCCATAACGTGGACAGCGCGGTTGCGGTGTTCATGGCGGCGTATGGGGTGGGGGGGTAGCTAGTGCTGCTTGTGGAAACGGAACGGAAAATGAGATGGCGACAGACTTGAAAAGCCGGGCTTAAAGGAAGCTTAAATGCAACAGACGAAGAGGTACGGTTCGCTTGGTTAGAGCGAGTAAGTCTCAATGGAAACGGCTTTCTGATTGCTTCTGACCTGCGCGGCAAGGGCAATGCCAGACCGTCGGGCGGGCACAAGAGTTAGCGGTTTATGGTTCAACACATCCCACGGGATTTCTGCTGGTGACGGTGCAGAATGCCCGCCCGAGAGGGGGTGATGAGCGATCAGAAATCGTCCGGTGGACGATTTCCGCGAAGAACGCCCGGCCCGTGGCCGGGCCGGGAGGCGGGCATTGCCCGGCGCGCTTCGCGCTTGATTCCGGGCCAGAAGAAGTTTGGTTCAGTGAAGGTTCAGGGGCCATCCCACCGTGCAGCCCCTAAGCGCCCTTCAAGACGCGCCCTTCAAACAATTTTACCTCTCCCGTCCACCCCCAAACCCTAACAAACCGTTAATACCCACACCCAACCCTTTGATTTCCCTGACCCCGCGACCGTCCCATCACCGGACACGCTTACCCCTTCCGCGTGACCAGCCGCGTGTCCAGATAGCTCTCAATCGCCTCGGACCCGCCTTCGGTGCCGTGGCCGGAATCCTTCATGCCGCCGAACGGAATTTCCGGCAGCGCAAGGCCCAGATGGTTGATCGACAGCATCCCGGACTCCACCTCATTGCCCAGCCGAGTCGCCGTCTCTCCACTGCGGGTGAAGGCATAGGCGGCCAGCGCAAAGGGCAGGCGGTTGGCCTCGGCAATCGCGTCGTCCAGATGGGCAAAGCGGTTGATCACCGCGACCGGGCCAAAGGGTTCCTCATTCATGATGCGGGCATCCACCGGCACATCGACCAGAACGGTGGGCTCAAAGAACCAGCCTTCATTGCCGATCCTGCGCCCCCCCGTCGCCAGCCGCGCGCCCCGATCCACCGCGTCGGCCACCAGCGCCTCCAGCACCGGAATCCGCCGTTCATTGGCCAGCGGCCCCATGTCGGTGTCGGGCGACATTCCGTTCCCCACCCGAGTCGCCTTCGCCACGGCAGTGAAGCCGTCGATGAACGCCTCCGCCACCCCGTTTTGCACCAGAAACCGGGTCGGCGACACGCAGACCTGCCCCGCGTTGCGAAACTTGTGGGGCGCGATCAGACCCACGGCCAGATCAAGGTCGGCATCATCGGTCACGATCACCGGGGCATGGCCGCCCAGTTCCATCGTGGCGCGTTTCATGTGCTGGCCCGCCAGTGCGGCCAGATGCTTGCCCACCGGGGTGGACCCGGTAAAGCTGATCTTGCGGATGATCGGATGGGCGATCAGGTAGGATGAGATATCCGCAGGCACCCCGAACACAAGGTTGACTACCCCTGCCGGAATCCCGGCTTCATGAAACGCGTTGATCAGCGCGGCGGGCGAGGCCGGGGTTTCCTCGGGCGCCTTCACGATGATCGAACAGCCCGCAGCGAGGGCCGCACACAGCTTGCGCACCACCTGATTGATCGGGAAGTTCCACGGGGTGAACGCCGCCACCGGGCCAACGGGCAGTTTCAGCGTCATCTGCAACACGCCGGGGGTGCGCGACGGGATGGTCTGGCCGTAGGTGCGCTGCGCCTCGCCGGCGAACCAGTCGATGATATCGGCCCCGGCCAGCGTTTCCATCCGCGATTGCGCCAGCGGTTTGCCCTGCTCGCGCGTCATCATCTCGGCCACCTCGTCCACGCGCGCGCGCAGCAGGTCTGCCGCGCGGCGCATCAGTTTGGACCGATCGAAGGCCGAGGTGTTGCGCCAGACCTGAAACCCCCGTTCCGCCGCCGCAAGGGCCGCGTCCAGATCAACCCGTTCCGCCCAGGCCACGGTGCCAATCTGTTTGGCGGTCGCGGGGTCCAGCACCGGAATGGTCTTTCCCGCGGCAGCGGGTTGCCAGATGCCGTTGATGTAAAGCCGGGTGTCGGGATAATTCATGTCATCTGTCCTGTTTGTCGCCGCGCGCGTTGAAACATCGGCCCGCCACGCTGTCGGGGAAAGCCGTAGCCGTGGACCAGCACCAGATCAATATCCGCCGGATTCTGGGCAATGCCTTCGGCGAGGATCGCCTGCCCCTCGTCGGCCATCGCGGTCAGCAGGGCTGCGGTGATCGCGTCAGGCGGCATGGCGATGGGGGCAGGCAGCACCCCTGCCAGCAAGGCGGCGGTCTGGCCTGATGGATGCGCCGTGCGGTCGCCGGGGCGATAATCATACCAGCCCCCGCCCGTCTTTTGCCCCTTTCGCCCGGCCTCGACCAGAATATCTCCCGGCGTCTGGGGCACGTCCTGCCCTGCGGCCCGCGCCGCCTGACGGTGCATGTAGGATATATCGAGGCCCGCCAGATCCTGCACCTCGAACGGCCCCATGGCATAGCCATAGCCGCGCATGGCGGCGTCGATATCGGCGAAGGGCACGCCTTGGTGCAGCAGGGCTTCCGCCGCAGTCCGGGCGCGGCGCAAGATGCGGTTGCCGATAAATCCGTCACAAATGCCCGCCTGCACCGGGATTTTGCGCAGTTTCCCCGCCAGCGAGAACGCGGCGGCCAGCACATCGGCGGCCGTATCGGGAAGGGGGATCACCTCCAGCAGTTTCATCAGATGCGCGGGGCTGAAGAAATGCAGACCAAGGAAACGCTCGGGGTGGGGCAGGCCTTCGACGATCAGCCTTGGGTCGATGTAGGATGTGTTGGTGGCGAGGATGGTCTGCGGCGTGCAGACCTGCGCCAGCTCGGCAAAGACCGCGCGTTTGGTGGGCAAGTCTTCAAACACCGCCTCGATCACCAGATCGCACTCCGCCAAAGCGCTGTAGCCGACCACGCCTCGCACGCCTTTCAGGCGCGCCTCGGCGTCTGACGCGGACAAGCCCCTTTGCGCTGGCTGCGTCGAAAATAGCACGTCAGCGCGGTGATGGCCCGTGTCAGCGCGGCCTCGTTCTGTTCGACCAGCACCACGGGCAAGCCCGCATTGCGCAGCGCAGCGGCGATGCCAACACCCATGGTGCCACCGCCTACCACACCCACTTGCGTCACGGGGCGGGGGGCCGTATCGCGCAAAGCAACGGGCCGAGGTGCTGCGCGTTCGGCGAAAAACAGATGGCGCAGGGCGGCGGCCTGTTCTGACGACCGCAGCTTAAGGAACACCTCGCGTTCGTGGCGCAGGCCTTCGGTCAGGCCGTTTTCAACCCCATGCCGCACCGCAGCCAGTGCCAGCAAAGGTGCCGTCGCCCCCTTGGCACTCCGGCGCAGGCGCGCCTCAGCCTCGGCCCAAACTTCTGGCGCGGGCGGCGTAAACGCCCGCTCTGGCACCGGGGTCAGCGCAAACGCCACCGCCTCGGCCACCAGATCGCCCGTGGCAATATGGTCCACCAGACCCAAAGCCAATGGCCGCCTCGGTATCCAGCGACGCCATCTCTGCCACCACGGGAATGGCCGCCTCAACCCCGATCAGCCGGGGCAATCGTTGCGTGCCGCCCGCCCCCGGAATGATCCCCAGACTGACCTCGGGCAGCGCAAACCGTGTACCCGGTGCCGCCACGCGCCGATGGCAGGCAAGCGCCAATTCCAGCCCGCCACCCAACGCCACACCGTGAATGGCGGCGGTCCACGGCACCGCCGACCCCTCGATCAACGCAATCACCTGCGGCAGCGTCGGCTCCTCCACCGGCCGGTCAAATTCCGTCAGATCCGCCCCGCCGACGAACATCTTGCCTGCCCCGGTCAGCACCACGGCGTCGGCATCCAGCCCGGGGATCAGATCCCACAATGCCTGCCGCACAGCACCGTTCAGCGCGTTGACGGGCGGGTTGCTGATCGTCACCACCGCCACGCGGCCCTGCATGGTCACATCGACAGCCATTCAACCCTCCAGATCAAGACAGGCGACAGCGCCCGCCTGCACCAACGCCGCAATCCGGGCCTCGTCCAGCCCCAAAACACCCGTCAGCACCGCCCGCGTATCCTGCCCCAGCAACGGCGGGGCCTTGGCCTTGCGCCCCACCTGCGCCTCCAGCCCATGCGCCGCACGGATCAGCGACACGGGGCCAAGCGTCGGGTGATCCAGCACCTCGACCACCCCGCGTTCGGTGACGCTCGGGCTTTGCAGCGCCTCGGCCACGGTCTTTACCCGGCCAGCGGGAACACCTGCGCGGGTGCAGGCGGCAATCCAGTGATCGCAGCTTTGCAACAGCATCGCCGCCGACAGCGCAGGCAGCAGATCATCCCGGTGCAGCGCCCGCTGATGGGCGGTCACAAACCGCGGGTCACGGGCAAGCGCAGGCAGGCCCACCACCTGTTCGCACAGGTCCACAAACATCCGGTCATTGCCAACCGCCAAGGCAAAAATCCCATCCGACGCATCGAACACCTGATAGGGCACCACGGTGGGGTGCGCGTTGCCAAAGCGCGCGGGTTCCACCCCGCCGTTCAAGTACCCCGTGCCCACGTTGATCAGCAGGTTCAGCGTCGCATCCAGCAGCGCCACGTCGATGTTCTGCCCCAACCCCGGTTTCCCTGCGCTGATACAGCGCCGCCAGAATCGACTGGGTGGCGATCATCCCCGCCACCACATCGGTAAACGCCACACCCAGACGGCTGGGCGGGCCATCCTCTGGCCCGGTGATCGACATCAGCCCGCTTTCGGCCTGCATGATGAAGTCATAACCCGGGCGGTCCCGTTCCGGCCCGGTCTGGCCATACCCTGAAATCGAGCAATAGATGATCCCCGGATTGAGCTTGCGCAGATCGGCGTAGCCGATGCCCAGACGGTCCACCGTGCCGGCGCGGAAATTCTCAACCACCACATCGGCTTGGGCGGCAAGGTCCAGCACGATCTGGCGACCCTCAGCCGATTTCAGATCAACGGCGATCGAATGTTTGCCCCGGTTGGCTGACAGGTAATAGGTGCTGACGCCCTTGTAATTCGGGATCGACCACGCCCGCGTGTCATCGCCGCCGATGATGTTTTCGATCTTCCACACCGTGGCACCCAGATCGCCAAGGCTCATCGTGGCCCAAGGCCCGGCCAACACGCGGGTCAGGTCCAGCACGCGGATGCCGTCCAGCGGAAGCTTGGTCATGGCGCGGCTCCAAACCCGGTCGGCATGGCGTTGGGGAAATGGCAGGCGACCGCATGGCCCGTGGCGGCGGCGGTCAAGGGCGGTTCCACCTGCGCGCACACAGGTTGCGCAATGGGGCAGCGGGTGCGGAAGGCGCAGCCCGACGGCGGGTTCAGCGGGCTGGGCACATCGCCGGTCAGCACGATGCGACGCCGCCCCCGTTCGCGGGCAGGGTCGGGCAGCGGCACCGCCGACATCAGCGCCTGCGTGTAGGGGTGCAGCGGCGCCCCATACAGCAGCGCCTTGGGGGCAATCTCCACGATCTTGCCCAGATACATCACCGCCACCCGGTGCGAGATATGCTGCACCACCGACAGATCGTGCGCGATGAACACATAGGCCGTGCCCATATCGCGCTGAATGTCGCGCAGCAGGTTCAACACCCCCGCCTGCACGGAAACATCCAAGGCCGACACCGGTTCATCCAGCACCAGCACATCCGGCTTCAACGCCAGTGCCCGCGCGATCACCACCCGCTGCCGTTGCCCGCCTGACAGCTCATGCGGATAACGGTTCCCAAGCTCCGGGTTCAGGCTGACCAGTTCCAGCATTTCCGCCACGCGCGCGCGGCGCCCCGCCCCCGACAGGTCGCTGATCCGCAAAGGTTCGGCGATATTCTCCGCCACCCGCATCCGTGGGTGCAACGACGCATAGGGGTCTTGAAACACCAGTTGAATATGCCGCCGCAGCTTGCGCATTTCAGATGGCGAGGCGGTGTTGATGTTCTGCCCGCGATAGAACGTCTCACCCGAGGTGGGTTCGATCACCCGCAGAATACAGCGCCCAAGGGTGGATTTCCCGCAGCCAGACTCGCCCACCAAGCCAAGGGTTTCCCCCGCAGGCACATCGAACGACACGCCGGATACCGCGTTCACATGCCCCACATCGCGTTCGATCAACAGCCCGCCCTTCACCGGAAAGCGTTTGACGATATTGCGGACCGACAGAATGGCATCCGTCATGCGGGCACCTGATCGGCAAAATGGCAGGCGGCACTGTGCCCGCCAAAATCGCGCAACGGGGGGGCCGTGACGCGGCAAATATCCTGCGCCATCGTGCAGCGCGGATGAAACGCACAGCCCCCCGGCAGCTTGCCAAGCGCAGGCGGCGTGCCCTCGATGGAAAACAGCCGGTCATGTGCGATGGTCATATCGGGGATCGAGGCGATCAGCCCCCGCGTATAAGGATGCCGGGGGTTGCGCGAACAGATCATCCACCGGGGCCTGCTCCACCACCTCGCCGGAATAGACCACGGCCACCCGGGTCGCATGGCCCGCCAGCACCCCCAGATCATGGGTAATCAGCACCAGCCCAAGGTTCAGCCGTTTCTGCAAATCGGCCAGCACCTGCATGATCTGCGCCTGCACCGTCACGTCCAGCGCGGTGGTCGGTTCATCCGCAATCAGCAGGTCAGGGTCATTGGCCACCGCCATGGCGATCATCACCCGCTGCCGCATACCGCCCGAAAACTCATGCGGAAACTGCGCCACCCGGCGGTCGGGTTCGGGAATGGCGACCAGGGTCAGCAACTCAATCGCCCGCGCCGTCGCGGCCTTGGCCGACATGCCGGGGTTGTGCAGCGTAATCGCCTCGGCAATCTGCGCGCCCACGGTCATCACCGGGTTCAAGGACGACAGCGGGTCTTGAAAGATCATCGCCACCCGCGACCCCCGCAGTTTGCGCAAGTCGCGGCGGGGCATCCCCACCAACTCCTGCCCCTTGAACCGCACAGACCCGGTGACGCGGGCAAATTCCGGCTGCAACCCAAGCGCTGCCAGCATCCCCACCGATTTGCCAGACCCGGATTCGCCCACAATCCCCAGCACCTCGCCATGGTTGACGGTCAGCGATATGCCCCGCACAGCCTCGGCAAACTGGCCATCGCGGCCAAAGGCCACCCGCAGGTCGCGCACCTCAAACAGGGCGGTCATTTCGACCTCGGGTCAAAATAGTCATGCAGCCCGTCCCCGATGAAGTTGAACCCCAGCACGATGGTCAAAATCGCAGCCCCCGGCGCAAAGGCCACCCACCAGGAATAGAACTGCGACGCCCCGTCCGATATCATCGCCCCCCATTCCGGCGTCGGCGGCGTGGCCCCAAGCCCAATGAAGCTGAGCGAGGCCGCAAGCAAAATCACCTGCCCCAGATCCATCGTCGCGTTCACCAGTATCGGCGTCCAGCACAGCGGCAGGATGTGCTTGAACAGGATGCGGCTCTCGCTCGCCCCCGCCACCACGGCGGCCTCCACATGCTCGCGTTCCCGCACCTCCAGCACTTGGGCGCGCATCAGGCGGGCGTAGACCGGCCACCACACGATCACCATCGCCACCGTCGCGTTCTGCAACCCCGGCCCGAGGGACGCCGCCACCGCCATCGCCAGCAGCATCGGTGGAAACGACAGCGTGATATCCACCAGCCGCATGATCGCAGCCCCGGTCCAGCCGCCGACATAGCCCGAAATGGCCCCCAGACCCCCGCCGATGATCACCGCCAAGGCCACCACGATCACCGCAATCGGCAGCGAATTGCGCGCCCCGTGCAGGGTGCGGCTGAACACATCGCGCCCCAAAGTGTCCGTCCCCAGCCAATGCTCCCAACTCGGGGCCTGCAACCGCCGCCCGACCAGATCCAGCGGGTCATACATCGTCATCACCGGGGCCAGCACGGTCGCCAGCAGCCAGAACCCCACCACGGCAAGACCAATGCCCATGGGGATAGACAACCAACGCGGGCGACGAAAACGGGGGGCGGGAAGGGCGACCATCTAACCCAGCCTCACACGCGGGTTGGCCACGACATAGGCAATGTCGGTCAAAAGGTTGGTGATCAGAAACACCATCCCCCCCACGATCGTCACGCCAATGATGGCCGGAAAATCCAGACCCCCGCGCGGCGTCCACCACATAAGACCCCATGCCGGGCCACGAAAAGATCGTCTCGGTCAGCACTGCCCCCGTCAGCAGATAGGCAAAGGAATAGCCGATCACCGTCAGCGTCGGCACCAGCGTGTTGCGCAGCGCGTGGGCAAACACCACCCGCATCTCGCCCGCCCCCTTGGCCCTCGCGGTCAGGATGAACTCGCGGCTCAACACCTCCAGCATATTGGCGCGCACCAGCCGCGAAATCGTGCCCGCCACCGCCCAGCCCAGCACAAAGGCGGGCAGGATCAGATGCCACAACGCATCGACAAACACCGCAAAATCCCCCGCAATCAGCGCATCAATCGTGATGAACCCAGTGATCGCAGGCGGCACGTCCATCCGCGCATCCACCCGCCCCGGCCCCGGCAACACGCCCCATTGCACGGAAAAGACATACAGCAACACCAGCCCCAGCCAGAACACCGGCACGGACGACCCGAACAGCGCAAACAACCGCGCCACATGGTCAATCACCGTGTTGCGGAAATACGCGGCCAGCACCCCCAAGGTGATCCCCATCACCGTCCCGATGATCATGGCGGAAATCACCAGTTCCATCGTGGCGGGCAGGCGGTACAGAATATCCTGCGCCACCGGCCTGCGGGTGATGAAGGACGTGCCCATATCGCCCTGCAACAGGTTGCCGACATAAATCACATAGCGTTCGGGCAAACTGCGGTCCAAGCCCCAGCGGGCCTTGGCAGCGGCCACCACCTCGGGGTTGTTCATCTGGCGTTCCGATACGATGGCCGTCAGCGGGTCGCCCTTGGTGACAGTCGTCAGCAGAAACGCCAGCGTCACGATCCCCAGCACAAGGAACGGCATCAGCAACAGACGGCGCAGGATATAGCGGGTCACGGCGATCCTTTGGGTGCAGTTCTGGCGCGGGTCTCCATGTCGTTCATATTGACAAGCGGGGTCCGGCCCGTCAACATAAATGAAATTAAATTCCACTTACTGACTTTGCGGTCGGTCGGGTGGATCGGAAAGGACAGCCTTTGCGCAAACGGACCAAACCCACCGATGGCAGCACCGGCCTTGATGCCAGCAGTTCGGCGGCATCCCTGACCCGGGGGTTGGATATCCTGCGCGCCTTCACCATCAACGACGCGACCCTTGGCAATCAAGACCTGATCGAACGTACCGGCCTGCCCAAGGCCACGATCTCCCGCCTGACCTCGACCTTGGTGGGTCTGGGCTATCTGCATTATGACGACATGCTGGGCCGCTACAGCATCGGCCCTGCGACCGTATCCTTGGGCTATTCCGCGCTCAGTTCCAGCGCGGTGGTGCATATGGCGATGCCCCTGATGCAGGCGGTGGCCGACAAGACCGGGGCCGCCGTGGCGCTGGGCACCCGCGATGGGGCCGAGATGGTCTATCTCGCCAACCGCCGCTCCCTCAGCCCGGTGTCCCTGCGCCTGAACGTCGGCTCTCGCCTGCCGATCTGGCGCACGGCCATGGGCCTCGCCTACCTTGCAGAAATGAAGCCCGATATCCGCGATAGCCTCGTGGCCGACCTGATGGCGGCAGACCCCGACAACGCAGGCCACATCCGCGACTATCTGGACAGCGCTTTGGACCAGCACGCCCGCACCGGCTTTGTCACCAGCTTCGGCCATTGGTACAGCTATATCAACGCGGTGGGCGTGGCGTTCCGACCCACCGATGGCTCGCCCTTGGTCGCCCTCACCTGCGGCGGCATCGTCGATATCCTGCCGCAAGACCGCTGCGTGCAGATGGTCGGGCCGGAACTGCTGGCCCTGACGC
Source organism: uncultured Alphaproteobacteria bacterium (assembly GCA_963772935.1). Taxonomy (GTDB): domain Bacteria; phylum Pseudomonadota; class Alphaproteobacteria; order Rhodobacterales; family Rhodobacteraceae; genus JANNNF01. The sequence goes on from CAVYZK010000007.1 coordinate 495,485, forward strand.
AAACCCTGCGCGACCGGTTGTCGGGGCAGTTTGCCCCCACCGCACCCTGAAAAAGGCCCGCCATGCCCGTCACGGTCCTGCGCCCCAAGGTCAACCGTTGCGCTACCAGCGGCAAAGCCGCGCAATGGCGGGTGGCCGAAGGCGACAGTGTGCAGCAGCCCCGGACGAAGATCGAGAATGGCGCGGCATCAGACCTTGCCCCGCCCAACCGCACCATCATCGACACAGTATGGCTGGCCGATGGCGATGGGGTGCAGCAGGGCCAGCCCTCGTCGCAGATCGAAAATCACACGGCGTTGAAGGCGACCATCCCTGACGACGCCGTCATCCCCAGCGCGACAGCCATGGCTTCCCCGCCGACAAATCATTCCCCCTCGGTCGCTCTCAGTATCGCCCGCACTGTCGATGCCGCGCCGCACAACCTCCCTCTGCACATGGTTGGCCCCGAACGGCTGACCCAAACCCCGCTTACCCGTCTGCCACCGCACTTTGCCCCACCGCGTCCTGATCAAACGCCCCACATGCCCACCATCGCCCCTCGCCCCAAGACCAGTCCCAAATCCGCCAGCGGTACGGTGTTCCACTTGCGGGTGGCGGCAGGTGACCGGGGGCAGCGGGGCGCGTCAGAGATCGACGACGAATCGGTCGCAGCAAAGTCTGCATCACCCGACCACGACACGATCACCGCGACATGTCCGGCGCTTCTGCCTCCTGAACCGTCCCTCGCAATAGCCCTCCCAAGATGCGGCATCGTCGATCCCCCTCCGCAAGACCGCTGCGCGCATATGCCCATGCCGAACCGCTTGGCCCTGACCCGAACCCGACGCAATCGGTTGGCAGGGCAGTTTGCTCCCTCGTCCATCGCCCAGAGGAAATCGATGCGCGTGACCCTCATCTCCCCCAAGGTCAGCCTCAAATCCGCCAGCGGCCAGATGTCCCGATGGCTGGTGGCAAAAGGCGATAGGGTGCAGCAGGGGCGCGCCCTGTTTGAAAGAGCCGATGGCAAGGCGACGGCAAAGGCAGACTTCATCGCCCACCGTACCGTCAACGCAACAGACGTGGCGTTGACGCCCACCGTGGTTTCCACTCGGACGCCCGCCCCAGTGGCCGCATCGCCAATACCCTGCCGCAAGACCGCCCTGTGCAAAGCCTCGCGCCGAACCCTCTCGCCCTGCCACGAACCCCACGCTTGCGGCAATCCGCCCCCACCATCCCCTGACCAAAGGAACTCCGATGCCCGTCACCGTCATCTACCCCAAGGTCAGTCTCGAATCCGCCAGCGGCAAAATCTCGCAATGGCTGGTGGCCGAAGGCGACGCCGTGCAGCAGGGCCAGATCCTGTTCGAAATCGAGAATGACAAGGCGGCGGTAGAGGTTGAATCTCCCGGCGACGGCATCATCCGAGATCTTGCGGCTGCAGGGACCGAGGTTGATGTCGGCGCGGCGGTGGCGACGATTTATGCAGCGGGCGAGGCGGTGGTAACATCTGAACAAAGTGTTAACGACAAACCGACTATCGTTACTGATCAACCACTTGATACCCCCGTCCCGCGCCGGGACACCCCCAACCCCACCCCCTTGGCCCGCCGCATGGCAGCCGACGCCGGGGTCAGCCTGTCAGGCCTGCCCGGAACTGGACCCAACGGACGGGTCCAAAGAAAGGACGTCGAGGCCCACCTCGCGACCCTCTCCCCCACCCTGAACGCCGTCTGGCTGCGGAAGGGGGAAGGGGTGCCCCTCGTCCTGCTGCACGGCTTCGCCTCCGATCACAACACCTGGCGCGGCATGTTCGCAGGCACCCCCTTCGCCGCCCCCGTGCTGGCCCTGGACCTGCCCTGCCACGGAGCCTCCCCCCGCGACCTGCCCGCCGATCTGGACGCGGTGGCGGCGCTGGTCGAACAGACCCTGACCGGATTGATCCAAGGCCCGCTGGTCCTCGCCGGCCACTCCTTCGGCGGCGCCGTCGCGGCCCGCCTCGCCACGCGAGCCAAGCTGGACCTGCGCGGCCTCTGCCTGTTCGCCCCCGCCGGACTAGGCCCAGAGGTCAACGCCGCCTTCACCGCCGGAATCCTGCGTAGCCTCGAACCCGCCAGCCTGAGGCCATGGCTGCAAGAGCTGACCCACAACCCCGCCACCATCACCCCCGCCTTCCTGACCGCCGTGGTCCAGCAACGCCAGGACCAGCCCCTCACCGCCGCGATGCAGGCCTTCGCGGCCCGCTTCTTCCCCGATGGCACCCAAGCCGCATCCATCCGTGCCGACCTCGCCGCGCTGACCCTGCCCACCCGCATCGTCTTTGGCCGTCAGGACCGCATCCTGCCCTATGGCGCGACCCGCCATCTGCCGGGGTCGGTCGGCCTGCACAGCGTGGATGATTGCGGCCACCTGCCGCATCTGGAACACCCGGCCCTCGCCCTGCGCATTCTGACCGAGTTGCTACGCCCCTGACGGCTGCTGCCCATAAGTGCCATAGCGGGCGTGAACGTCGGCCATCTCGGCAGACGTCAACAAAACCGGCCCCCCCGCCGACAGCGTCATCAGATACTGCCGCGCCAGCATCTCCAGCTTCTCCGCCCGCCCCATGGCGGCTGCCATATCGCGTCCGTAAGTCACGATGCCATGGTTCGCCATCAGGCAGGCGGTGTAGGTGACCCCAAGTGCCACCCCCACGGTTTCCGCCAGTTCCGCGCTGCCAAAACTCGCGTAGTCGGCGCAGGGCACAAGGTCGCCGCCAAAGCTCGCGATCATGTAGTGGAAGGCGGGCAGCGGTTGGCGCAGGCAGGACAGCGCCACGCAATGGTCTGGGTGGGCGTGGACAATCGCTTGTGCGGCGGTGGTCCGATAGACCCGCGTATGGATCGCCCATTCGGACGAGGGCCGCCAACGACCCTGCCAGTTGCCGGCCATATCCATAGTCACGATGTGGTCGGGCTGCATGTCACCCGGGGGAATTCCGGTCGGGGTGATCAGCATGCCGTCGCCGTGGCGCAGGCTGAAATTGCCCACGGTGCCGCTGTTCAGGTTGAGCGCGAGTGCCTGACGGCTGGCCTCGATCAGGGTCTGTCTGGGATCATCAGTCATCACAGGCCTTTCATCACATCAATGGCGCGCAGCAAGATATCATCTGCCCCGACCTTGCCGGGTTTCAGGTACAGGGCAATGGGGTCGCCGCCTTCGGTCACGCAAAACCCGCAGCCGAGCGGGCCATCGGGCAAGGCGCGCACTTGTGCGATGCCCAAGGCCCCCACCACCGCGCCCGAGGTTTCACCCCCCGCCACCACGAATCGCCGTATCCCGGCGTTGTGCAAACCTGCCGCCACGCCTGCCAGCAACCCTTCTGCCCGGCGTGCAGCCCCGAAGGGGCCAAACGCCGCCTGAGCCGCCTCGACCCCTGCTGTATCGGTGGCTGTTGTGATGGCGACGGGGCCGTGTTGTAACAGGGGGGTGGCCCAAGCGACGGCTGCCGCGATCTGGGCGGGCAGGGGGCTTGGGTCCAGCAGGTCCAGCGTCCGTACCGGATGCGCCGCGCCGAACGTGGCCAGTTGCGCCAGAACCACCGGGCCGACAGACCCCGCCAACACGACGGTTTGCCCGGTCACCTGGCCGGGAGGAATGGGCGGCACCGTGGGATAATCCGCCGCCAGCCGGCGGGCGAGGGCGACGATCAGCGGGTCACTGGCCGCCACGGTGCAGGGCAGCGACGGCGGCAAGATCGGCGCTGACCTCGACATCGCCATCATCGGTGGCATCCAGCAGCACATGCTTTGCGCCCGAGGTCAGCAGGGCATCCAATGCCGTTTGTGCGACTTGGGGGCCTTGGCGCAAAACCGCGTGGGGCAGCAAACCCACCGGGCCGCGCGATTGCAGCGACAGGAACCGGGCAAGATCGGGGTCGGTCATCGGGGTCAGGGGGTCGTGCTGCTTGATCGAGTCGGACACCAGCCTGCCCCGGTAGAACAGATAGCCTTGGTGGACCGTCGCCCCGAACAACGGGAACCCGGCGCTATAGATCACAGGCCCGCCATACAGATCGGCCAGCAGGTCGGCGGCGGGGCCGATGTTGCCCTGCGCGGTGCTGTCAAACGAGGCACAGGCCTTGTAGGCGATGCGCGTGCAGCCGATGCCGGTCAGGGCCGCCGCCCCTTGGGTTACAATCTCCAGCGCTTCGGCCACTGGAACCAGCCGGGACCGGGTGGCAAGGACGACGACCGGGGCGGGGGGCGGGGTGGCTGCGGGGTCGAACAGCACAGGGCAGGCGACGCCCGCAGCCTCCAGATAGCCAGCCACGAACAGCGCCCCGGTGAAGTCGTCGGCGATGATGCCCAAAGCCCGTGTCCCCAAAGCCCTTGTCATTGCCCCAGCATGTCCCGCGCGATGATGATCTGTTGGATTTGCGAGGTGCCTTCATACAGCCGGAACAGCCGCACGTCGCGGTAAAACCGTTCGACCGCATAGTCCTGCATATACCCCGCCCCGCCGTGAATTTGCACCGCCCGGTCGGCCACGCGGCCCACCATTTCGGAACAGAACAGCTTGGCGGCAGCGGCCTCTTGCACCACCCGGCCGCCCTCGTCGAACAGGCGGGCGGCCTCGATCACCATGGCGCGGCCTGCGAAGGTCTCAGTCCCGCTGTCGGCCAGCATGGCCTGCACCAGTTGGTGCTGGCCGATGGGTTTGCCGAATTGCACGCGGGTTTTGGCATAGTCCACGGCCAGATCACACAACCGCTGCGCCGCGCCCACGCAGGTGGCGGCAATGGAAATGCGGCCCCGGTTCAGCACCTTCATGGCCGTCTTGAAGCCCTGCCCTTCGACCCCGCCGATGATGGCATCGGCGGCGACCCGGCAATCGGTCAGGATCACGTCACAGGTGCGGGTGCCACGCTGGCCCATCTTGGCATCGACCGGGCCAAGCGTCAGGCCGGGGGCATCGGCGGGCACCAGAAACGCGGTCACCCCGCCCGGCCCCGGCCCGCCCGTCCGCGCCATCAGGGTGAACACGCCTGCCACCGGGGCGTTGGTGATGTAGCGTTTGGTGCCGTTCAGGATATAGCTGTCGCCGTCGCGCACCGCGGTGGTTTTCACTGCCCCCGCATCTGACCCCACATCCGGTTCGGTCAGGGCAAACGACCCGATCACCGCCCCGCTGGCCAGCTTTGGCAGCCAATAGGCCTTTTGCGCATCGGTGCCGTCCACGATGATGCCTTGCGACCCGATGCCGTTGTTGGTGCCGATCACCGACCGGAACGCGGGCGAGGTGTAGCCGAGTTCCAGCGCCACCCGAACCTCCTCCTCCAACGTCAGGCCAAGGCCGCCGTATTCCTCGGGGATCGACATGCCGAACAGGCCAAGATCGCGCATTTCCTGCACAATGGCAGGGGGGATGGCGTTGTCCGCCTCTACCTGCGCTTCGGCGGGCATCAGGCGGGTGCGGACGAAACGGCGGATGGTGTCGGTCAGGCTGGTCAGCACATCGGCGTCACGGATCATGGCAGTTCCCGGGGCGCGCGCCCGCCTGAAAATTTCTGTTGCAATCAGGCTTGCACGGCTTACTGTGCAATTCAACGGAAAACGGAATTTAATTCCACAAAGCAGAATCCGCCTGTTTGCCCCAAACCCCTAGGTCAGGATCAGATGGTTCGTCAGACCCCGCTTGCCCCCTCTGCGCCTTGGTTCCGGCTGGACTGCGATCAGGCCGACTGGGACGCGCAGCCTGCGCGGGATCTGGTGCATTGGTATGGCCAGATGCTGCTGATCCGCCGGTTTGAGGAAAAGTTGCTGGAGCTGGAAAAGGCGGGCCTGATCCACGGCCCGGCCCATGCGAGCATCGGGCAAGAGGCCGGGGCCGTTGGCGCAATGTCGGTGCTGGGGACGGCGGACAAGATCAACGGCACGCACCGCGCACATCATCAGGTGCTGACAAAGCTGGTCAATGTGGGGGTGCCGGACGGGTTCGATGTTCGCCACGATGATTTCACCCCGGGCATGGACGACGCGATTTACCGCTTGATGGCTGAGATCATGGGCACGGCCCCCGGCTATTGCGGCGGGCGGGGCGGGTCGATGCACATGCGCGCGGATGCGGCGGGGGTTGTGGGCACGTCGGCCATCATCGGCGGCAACCCGCCCCATGCGGTGGGCTATGCGCTGGCGGACAAGATGCTGGGGCGGCCCAACGTGTCAGTCACCTTCTTTGGCGATGGGGCGGCGCAGGCGGGGGGGAGTTACGAGGCGATGAACATCGCCGCCGCCCAGAACCTGCCGGTGATCTTTTTCATCGAGAACAACCTTTATGCCGTCGCCACCCACGTCGAGGATGTGACGCGCGAGGCGCGGATGTCGTCGCGCGGGGCGATGCTGGGGATTGCGTCGATTGAATGTGATGGGATGGATGTGGTGGCCGTGCATCTGGCGATGGCCGAGGCGCGGCGGATCATTGACGCCACGGGTGGCCCTGTCGTGATCGAGGCGCTGTGCTATCGCCACCTGCACCAAAGCGGGGCGCGGACGGGCAGCGATTTTGGGTACAGGTCGCGCGAGGAGGAGGCCGAGTGGCTGGCGCGTGATCCGATTGCCATGGCGCGCACCCGGTTGCTGGCGATGGGAATTGTGGCTGAGGGCGATCTGGCGGCGATTGATGCGGTGGTGACGGGCAAGGTGGCGGCCGCAGCGGGGCGGTTGACCGAACCTGTGCCGGGGGGCAATGCGCTGCGGATACCGGCGCATCTGTGGCCCGACCCTGCGGGTGTGGATCACGGCGTGGTGGGCGATCTGTCGGAACTGGCGGGGCTGCGGATGATGACCCATGCCCAGATGCTTGCCGGGCCGGTTGAGCAGGTGAAGTTTGTGACCGCCGCGTCGGAAACGCTTGCCGCCGCGATGGCGCGGGATGCGACGATCATCGTGATGGGCGAGGATGCGCATCAGTTGAAGGGTGGGGTCAGCGGCTTTACCAAGGGCGCGCTGGAACGCTGGCCAGACCGTGTGCTGGCGATGCCGATTGCCGAGAATGGCTTTACCGGCGTGGCGCTTGGGGCCGCGCTGAACGGGCTGCGGCCAGTGGTCGAGATCATGTTTGGCGACTTTTGCCTTGTCGCCGCCGACCAGATTGCCAATGGCATCGGCAAGGTGCGCCATATGTTTGGCGACGGGTTTCCGGTGCCGATTGTGCTGCGGGTGCGGGTGTCGCCGCATACGGGGTATGGGTCGCAACATTCGGGCGACCCGTCGGCCTTGTTCGGCATGTTTCCGGGCTGGCGGATCGTGTCGCCGACGACTGCATTTGACTATGTGGGGCTGATGAACAGCGGCCTTGCAGTGCAATGACCCGGTGGTGATCATCGAACACACGGAACTGTATCAGCGCGAGTTTCCATTGCCGCAGGGCGACCGCAGTTTTGGTATTCCGTTCGGGTCGGCGCATGTGGTGCGGGAAGGCCGTGCCTGTACCGTGCTGGCCACGTCGGTGATGGTTCACAACGCGGTAAAGGCAGCGGCGGAGGCCGGGGTGGATGCCGAGATCATCGACCTGCGCAATCTGGACGAACATGGGATAGACTGGGACGTGATCGGGGCCTCTGTCGCCAAGACGGGCCGGGTGCTGATTGCCGAACAGACGGCGCGGCGCACCTCGATGGGGGCCACCTGGGCCGCCCAGATACAGGAACGGTTCTTTGACTGTCTGGACCATGAAATTCTGCGGGTCACCGGGGGGCTTGCTGCCCCCACGGTATCTGCGCCCTTGAACCGCGCGGCCTTGGCCAATGTAGGTACGCTGCGCGACGCCCTGATTACCCTGACCCGAACGAGCTGAAATCAGCCGCCCAACCCCCAACAGGAGATACCGATGAAACCGCTACAGAAACTACGCCCCGTATTGATGTCGCTGGCGCTTGCGTCGGCGATGATCGGCGCGCCTGCCGCGCTGATGGCGCAAGACGCCCGTGCGCTGGTGATCGCGCGCGATATGGATGTGAACTCGCTGGACCCGCAGCGCGGCTGGTGTGACACCTGCCAGATCTACAACACATCCGTTTATGAACAACTGACCACGCTGGACAAGGACAACAAGCTGATCCCGCTGCTGGCGGCATCTTGGGAAGGCAATGCCGACCAGTCGGTGTTCACCTTCAAGCTGGACCCTGCCGCCAAATTCTCGGACGGGTCGGCGGTTGAGGCCAAGGATGTGAAGTGGTCGTTTGAGCGGTTGAAGAACCTCAAGGCCGATGCGTCGTTTCTGACGGATTCCGTCACCTCGATTGACACGCCGGATGCGGGGACGATTGTGTTCACCCTGACCGGGCCGAATTCGGAGTTTCCGGGGGTTGCGGCGGCACCTTATCTCGCGATCCTGAACAGCGATGTGCTGATCGAACAGGGGGCCATTGCCGATGCGACGGCGGTGGATGCCGACAAGGGCGAGGCGTGGCTGATGGCCAATTCGGCGGGCAGCGGGCCGTTTGTGCTGGATACCTATGAACCCAATGCCGAATTGCGGCTGCTGCGCAACGACGCCTACTGGCGCACCGCGGCGGGCGTTCCGGGCGTGGTGTTCCGGCAGGTCAAGGATGCGGTATCGCAGGCGCAGATGCTGCAATCGGGCACCGTGGATATCGCCATGCAGATCGACCCGGAAACCGCCAAAAGCCTTGAAGGCGGCGAGATGAAGGTCGAAACGGTGCCGTCCTATAACTTCGTCTATCTGGCGCTGGCCCCCGGTGCGAAGTCCAACACCATCAAGATGAACCCGGTGGTGCGTGAGGCGATTTCCTTGGCCATCGACCGTCAGGGCGTGATCGACTTTACCCTTGGTGGGGCAGGCCAGCAGATTGCGGCCCCCATTCCCTTGGGCTTTCCGGGCGGGGCGGGGCATACGGTGGACGCCTATAACCCCGAGCGCGCCAAGGAACTGCTGAAGCAAGAGGGGCTGGAGGCCGGGTTCACGCTGGATGCGACTTACCCGGATATGAATGTCTACGGCGTTGATTTCTCGGTGATGATGCAGAAGGTGCAGTCTGATCTGGCGAAGGTCGGGATTGATGCGAAACTCGCCCCGGTGCCGCTGGCAAACTGGCGTGAGCTGGCGAATGGCGGCGGCATTGCCCTGACGGCGGTGTTCTTTGCGCCCGACTTCTATGGCACCTCGCAGTATGTGGACGTGTTCGGGTTGGGCGAAGGGTCCACCTGGGCGCGGCGCGCGGGGGCCGAGGCTGATCCGTCGATCATCAACCCCAAGACGGGTGAGATCAAGGCGCAGGCTTTGGCTGCGGCCACGCCGGAAGCGGCGGACAAGCTGTGGTTCGAGGCGGGCGAGTTGATGGTCAAGGACCGCATCATCCTGCCGATGGTCAGCCCCGATCTGGTGTTGGCCTACGGCCCGACGATCAAGGGTGTGCGGTACAGTGCCTGCTGCAACCTGCCGCTGGCGGAAATCACCAACTAAGACCTTGGGGGGCGGGTCACACCGCCCCCCGTTTTCAATCCCGGAGCATCCCCATGACCTTGCCAAACAGCCGTGACGCCGCCCTTGTGCAGCGCGCCAACCTTGTGGTGCCGAATGGCATGTGGGGTCATATGGCGACCCGCAACGTCGGCCCCGGCTATCCGCAGTTCTTTGCTAAGTCGGATGGTTGCAGGGTTTGGGATGTGGACGGGCGCGAGTTTATCGACTTCATGTGTGGCTGGGGGCCGAACGTGCTGGGCTATCGCCACCCGGTGGTTGATGAAGCCGCACAGCGGCAACTGGCGAAGGGCGACATTGGCAACGGGCCTGCCGAAGTGATGGTAGAACTGGCGGAATTGCTGGTGGACACGATTGATCATGCCGACTGGGCGATGTTCCAGAAAAACGGCGGCGATGCGACGACGGCCTGTGTGACCATTGCCCGCGCGGCCACGGGGCGGCGCAAGATACTGGTGGCGAAGGGAGCCTATCATGGGGCGGTGCCATGGTGTTCGCCGTCGCTGATGGGGGTCACGTCTGAGGACCGCGCCCACCTGATCCAGTTCATCTTCAACGATGGGGAAAGTCTGGCAGCCGCGGCAGCGCAGGCGGGTGATGATCTGGCGGGCATCATCATGACCGCGTTCAAGCATGACGTGCTGGTGGATCAGGCGATGCACGATCCGGTGGTGCTGGCGCAGGCGCGGGCGATTTGTGACCAGACCGGGGCCGCGCTGATCATTGATGACGTGCGGGCCGGGTTCCGGCTGGATGTGCGGGGCAGTTGGGCACCTTATGGCATAAAGCCCGACCTTGCGGCCTATTCCAAGGCCATTGCCAACGGCTGGCCCTTGGCGGCGGTGACGGGCATGGACCGCTTCCGCGAAGGGGCGGGCAAGGTGTTTGTGACGGGGTCGTTCTGGTATGGGTCTGTCGCCATGGCGGCGGCGGTGGCCACGATTGCCATTCTGAAAAATACCGATGCGCTGGCGCATACCGTGGCCATGGGCCAGCGGTTCCGGGATGGCTTGGATGCAGCGGCGGCCAAGCATGGCTACCGGCTGCGGCAGACGGGGCCTGTGCAGATGCCGATGGTGATCATTGACGGCGACCGCGATCTGGCTTTGGGCAATGCGTTCTGCGCGGCGGCCCTGCGGCATGGCATTTACATGCACCCGCGCCACAACCTGTTCCTGTGCGCGGCGCATCAGCCCGGCGATATCGACATGGCGGTGCAGGCGGCGGACGCGGCCTTTGCCGATATTGCTGCGGCGGGGTTGCAGCCGGACTAGCTGGTTTTGGCCGCGCGGGGCCACCGATCGGCTCTTGCGAGGACTCTTGTGTTTTACATGGGCGCGTGGCTTTGTTCTGTCACAACTGAGAGGTGCATGTGGCAGATCGGCCTACCCGCGATGCGCCCCCGGCGATGGGGCCAGAGGATACGTCCCAAAACGCGGTACGTCAGCGGCTGAGTGCTGTGGCCCAGGCGTTGGGGGCCGAGCGGGCCTATGTTCTTTTGCCGCAAGACGATGGCAGCGTTGTTGCCGAACATCTTGCTGCCGGCGAAAAACTGCCAGAGGCCAGTTTGCTTGGCCGTATCAACACGCAACTGGTTCACCGCGTTGCGCAATGTTGCATCGGCCCGGTCCGGATTGCGACCGCCAATGTCGCCCCCATGCTGGCGTTGCCGCTGGTGCGGGACGGGCGCTACAGCGGCGCTGTGGTGTTTGAACGCGCCGCAGGGTTTGAAGACGGGCAGATCGCATTGCTGCCCTTGGCGATAGAGCCTGTTGCCGCCCTTGTCCTGCTTAAACTCGACCGCGGGTCAGGGCGGTCTATTCCCCTGTTGCCCCATGATTTTGACCGCATTGCACGCGGGACAAGCAACTACGTCGTGGTGACCGATACTGAACTGCGGGTGCGGTGGGTCAACAAGGCGTTTGAGAAACGGTCAGGCTGGGCACTGGACGAAATCATCGGAAAGAACATCGAAGATCTGGTGCGCTGCCCGGAACGCTGCCCGACGGATCAGGTTGATCTGCGCGAGTCGACCAAGAGCGGCGGCAAGTTTCACGGTGAAAACATCAACCAGGACCGCTACGGCAACCTTTACTGGCTGACCTATGACGTGCTGCCGCTGTTTGATGATGCCGGCAACGTGTCGGGTTATGTGTCAATTGAAACCGATATTACCCGGTTGAAAGAGTTAGAAGCCGAGGTTCAGCGGCAGGCAAATACGGCAGGGATTGCGCTGACCCGGCTGGAAAACGCCATCTCGGCCATGCCCGATGGGGTGATGATCGTGGACCCTGATGGGATCATCGTGACGGTCAATGACCCGCTGCGGGCCATGTTTCCGCAGTTGTCGGCCTATGCCATTCCGGGCGCGTCATTCCGGTCACTGCTGGAAAAGGCGGCCGCGAGCAAGATTTTCCCGGCATGGCTGGACAACTACCTGGCCCCGCCGCCCGAGGATGGCTCTGCCGCGCCAGAGACGGATTGGCAAAGTATCAACGAACTGACGATGCATGACGGGCGCAGCATCCGCTGGCGGGTGTTGGCCACATCGGATGATGGCCAATTGTTCGCATTCACCGATCTGACCGTGCATACCGCGCAAATGGCCGCGCTGGACGCCGCGAATGCCGAATTGAAAAAGGCGCTGGAGGCGCGGAAACGTGCCAAGCGGCGGGCGGCGCGGATCATAGAGAACTCTGGCATCGGCACCTGGGAATGGTCGTGCGAGACCGGGGCCATCCGCATCGGGGGCCGCTGGGCCGAAATGCTGGGCTACACCGCCGATGCGCTGGAACCGCTGACGCATGAAAAGTTTCAATCCATGCTGCACCCTGACGATTTCGGTCGGATGGCGGCAGATCGGCCCGGCGAGTTGGCACTTGGGGACGCGGCGTTTGAGGGCCGGTTCCGCATGCAGCACCGCAATGGGGCATGGCTGAACATCCTGAGCCGGGGCAAGGTGGTTCAGCGCGACGAAAATGGCGCGCCCTTGCTTGTGACCGGTGTTCATCTGGACATGACGCACCAAGCCGAGCTTGAACATCAGCTAAGCGAAGAACGCGCGATGCTGAAAATGGTGCTCGAAACCAGCGTCACGGCGATTGTGGTGATTGATGAGACGGGAAAACTGATCTTTGCCAATGAAGAGGCCGAAGCAGTCTTGCACCTGACCCGGTCCGAAATGGAAAGCCGGCAGTTCAACGACCCGGCATGGAAGCTGGAGCGGCCTGAAGGTGGGCGGATCGCTGATGACGAGATCCCGGTGGGCATGGTGTTCAAAACCCGGACGCCAGTGCGGGACTCGCGTCTTGCCATTGCCTGGCCGGACGGGACGCGCCGGATTTTGTCGATCAACGCGGCCCCTATTCATCTGGCCAACGGCGCGATGAATGTGGTGGCCAGCTTTATCGACCTGACAGATGAATTGGCCGCGACGGAACGGCTGGAGGATGCGCGGCGGCGGGCCGAGGAATCCAACCGGACCAAATCCATGTTCCTTGCCAACATGAGCCACGAGATTCGTACCCCCCTGAACGGCGTGCTGGGAATGGCAGAGGTGCTGGAGGGCAGCATCACGAACCCTGCCCATCTGCGGATGATCGGCACGATCCGTAGTTCGGGTGAAACCCTTTTGACCGTTCTGAACGGCATTCTGGACATGTCCAAGATTGAAGCCGGCAAGATGGAACTGGAGGCCGTGCCCTTTGTGCCATTGGAGCTGCTGCGCCATACGGATACGGTGTTTTCCCTGCAGGCCGAAGAATCCGGCATTGACTTTGAAGTCACGTCGTCGGTCGGTGCCAACCGCACGATGCTGGGCGACCCCCACCGAATTCAACAGATTCTGAACAACCTGCTGAACAACGCCTTCAAATTCACTGAAAAAGGCCGGATCACGCTGAAGCTTTCGTGCCGGGTTGGCAGTCCGATGTCTTTTGAGGTGGCGGACACCGGCCCTGGCATGCCGGAAGATCAGGCGGCGCGGGTGTTTGAAAGTTTTGTGCAGGCCGATGGCAGCGTCACGCGGCGCTATGGCGGCACAGGTCTGGGACTGTCGATCGTCAAGGAACTGGTCACGCTGATGGGGGGCACGATCACTCTGAAAAGCGTTGAGGGCAAAGGCACAACAGTCGTTGTCGTCTTGCCACTCGTCGAAGCCGAGGCTGGGGTGCCCAGTGTCAAAATACCCACCACCGAAGATACGTCGGACGCCGTTCTGGTCGGGTGCCGCATTCTGATTGCTGATGACAACATCACAAACCGGCTGGTTCTGACCGAAATGCTGGAAAGCAGCGGGGCGATCATCGAAAGCGCCGAAAACGGACGGCAGGCGGTCGATATGTGGGCGAAGGGTCAAGCAAGCCGGGTCGCGTATCAGGTGCTGCTGCTGGATATCACAATGCCGGTGCTGGATGGTCTCGGGGCCATCCGCCTTATCCGCGAGGCCGAAGCCAAGGCGGGGCATGCGGAGGTTCCGGCGATTGCCATCACCGCCAACGCGATGCCGCATCAGATTTCGGACTACATCATGGGGGGATTCGACTCGCACCTGTCGAAGCCGTTCCGGAAGCGTGACCTGCTGCAGGCGATCCGCTCTCTCTTAAGCAAATAGGCCGGCGATGCCATTCAACATGCGGTTGAATGCTAGGCATTTTTATGTGCTCACATTGACGCGAGGGCGGTGACTACCACATTTCCGTCATGAACTCGCCCATTGTATCGTATACATTGACGTACACGTAACCGTGATCTAGCAATCGGTGCGAACAAGGGTGTGGTGAGTAATGTCGGTCGAAACTTTCGATAAACCTGCAAAAATCCTGCTGGCCGACGATGATGAAATCAATCGTCTGGTCCTTGGTGCGTTTTTGACGGACAGCCCCGAGTATGACCTGACCTTTGTCGAGGATGGTCGGGCTGCGCTTGAGGTTGCGACAACGACCCAGTTTGATCTGATGATCTTTGACCAGAACATGCCCTTCATCACCGGCGACCGGGTGATCCGCCATCTGCGGGCCAGCAACTCGATCAACGCGCGCACCCCTGTGATCCGGCTGAGCGCCGACACCTCGCATGAAAGCCGGGCGGTGGTAGAGGGTGTTGCCACAGCGTCGCTGCCCAAGCCGCTGCACAAGGACGTGCTGCTTGCCGCGATCCGGTCGGCCCTTCAACGCGGCTGATCTTGGCGTGCAGGGATTGCATCCGTGAAGTGCCGCGCTATCTGTCTGCCTAGGCCGGGTGGCGCAGCGTCAAGCTGATGTTTTTCTTGGGTTTCGCGTCTTTTCAGGGACGCTGTGTGGTAAATCGTGCAATCATGACGACTTGCGTAACGATTTTTTGCAACTTTCGGTGATCTTGATGCGTATCCACGGGGTATTCCCCGTTGATGAGTGCACGCATCAATTGAAAGGATTGTCGAATGGCTGTTCACGGCGATGATGAGGCTGAAATTTGCGTCTGGCAAACCTGAGGCGCATGGTGATGAAGGATCAGAGCGTGCAAGGCAATCCGGCCCATCCCAAGACTGCAAGCCGCGCGGCATCTCAGTCCGGTGCAGGCAAGGCCAAGCAGGTGCCAGAACCGCGCGCACGGGAATTTCCGGTATCTGGTGCGGCGGAAGGTCTGGCTTCCATCGTCGATATGCTGGATCAGGGCATCGCGCTGTATGATGCAAACGGGGTGATCAGCTATCGCAACGCGCGCTACCGCGATCTGTTTGGCACCAACGTGGCCGGAACGGCTGCACTGGCCGATATGCAGGCCATACTCGGGCTGACGCCGGAGGCACCAGGCGGGTCTGAAACGCGGTTGATGCTGCCGGACGGGCGTGCCGTGATGGTGCGGCTTTCCGCTGTTGCGGGGGGCGGGTGGCTGGTCAGTTGCACCGACGTGACAGCAGCCCATCACACCGAAACCCGGCTGAAGTCGGCAATCGACGGGGCTGAGGTCGGGACGTGGGAATGGACGCTGGCCAATGGCCGCAACCTGATCAACGACCGTTGGGCCGAGATGCTGGGCTACACCCGTGCTGAACTGGAACCGGTGACGATTGACACCTTTACACGGCTGGTGATGGCCGAAGATCGTGCTGGGCTGAAGAAAGCCTGGGAAGATCTGTTTGCCACCAATGGCGACCGGTTCGAGCATGAATTTCGCATGTTCCACAAGAACGGCCATCTTGTGTGGGTCTTGTCGCGTGGCCGGACCACGGCTTATGACGCCGATGGCAAACCTGCGGTGATGGCGGGTGTTCATCTGGAAGTGACCCAGTTGAAACTGACGCAAGATCGCCTGTCGCAACTGGTGGACGGCGCAAGGATCGGGACGTGGGACTGGGATCTGGTCACCGATGAACAGCGCGGCAACCAGGAATGGGCATCGATGCTGGGCTACACGTTTGAGGAAGTGTCCCCCATCACCTATGACCGCTGGCGTGGCCTTGTGCATCCTGATGACATTCCCGCCGTCGAACTCAGCATGGCGCAATGCGTCAGCGGTGAGAAAGAGTTCGTTCGTGGCCGAGTACCGGATGCAGCACAAGGACGGTAGCTGGATCTGGATGATCGACCGCGCGCGCGTCATTTCCAAGATGGAGGATGGACGCGCCGCGTTTATCGCTGGAATACAGATTGAAATCACGGAGCAAAAGGCCCGTGAAGAAGCGTTGCAAACCGCGAAGACGGATCTGGAGGTGGCCTTTGCAGACCGCAACCGGGCAGAGCAACGGCTGGCGGATATTGCGGCGGTCAGCGAGGATTGGTTCTGGGAACAGGACCGCGATCTGAAGTTTCAGTTCTTCTCGCACATGGATTTTCTGGGGGCTGATCCGGGACCACAGGCCAATTTCATTGGCAAGACATGGGCGGATTGGCTGGCAGACCGCCCGACTGAACTGGCAAGCGCGGAGTGGGCGGTGTTGTTTGCACAGCTTGACCAGCGGCTGCCGTTCAAGGATTTTGCATTCATGCTGACCCCGGATGCCGGAGGCGACGCCCGCTGGGTGCGCTTTAGCGGGGCCCCGATTGTGAACGCCGATGGCAGTTTCGGCGGCTATCGCGGTGTCGGGTCTGATGTGACGTTGTATTTTCTGGCCAAAGCCAAGGCCGAGGAAGCGAACCAGTCAAAGTCCATGTTTCTGGCCCATATGAGCCACGAGATTCGCACCCCGCTGAACGGCGTTCTGGGCATGGCCGAGGTTCTGGATGCCGCGTTGGTAGAGCCCAAGCACAAGCGCATGATCGCTACCATCCGCAATTCCGGCGAGGCGTTGCTGAGCATTCTGAACGATATTCTGGATGTTTCGAAGATCGAGGCCCGCAAGCTGGACCTTGAACTGATGCCGTTCGACCCCGCCGATCTGGCCGAGCAGGTTGAAGAATTGCACCGCGCCCGCGCCGATGAAAAGGGGCTGGAGTTTGAGGTGTTTCTTGGCATGGGGGCTGAACGACCCCGGTTGGGCGACGCCCATCGTCTGCGGCAGGTTCTGAACAATCTGATCAGCAATGCCATCAAATTTACGGCCACCGGGTCTGTTCATGTCGGACTGAAAGGCAAACCGGGGCGCCCCTTTGTGATCGAGGTGACGGATACCGGCATCGGCATGACGCCCGACCAACTGGCCCATCTGCATGATGAATTTGTGCAGGCGGACAGTTCGATCACCCGCAAATATGGCGGCACCGGGCTGGGCATGGCGATCACGCGCTCGCTGGTCGATCTGATGGGCGGGCAGATCACGGTCACATCTGAAGTGGGGGTGGGCACCCGCATGACGGTCGAATTGCCGCTGGCGGTGCATGATGAACCCCTTGTTGCCGTCGCGGTGCTGCCCGACCCTGCGCGTACCTTGGATGGGCTGCATCTGTTGGTGGCGGATGACAATGAAACCAACTGCACCGTCATGGGCTATATCCTGCGCAATCTGGGCGCGACCAGCGTGATGACGAAAAACGGCCAAGAGGCGCTGACAGAGTGGGAGACTGGCGCCTACGATGCCATCCTGCTGGACGTTGCGATGCCGGTTATGGATGGCAAGACGGCGGTACAGAATATTCGCGCGCAAGAGGCCGCAAAAGGCTTGCCGCACACGCCCGTCATTGCTGTGACGGCCAACGTAATGCCTTACCAGATCAGCGAATATATTGAGGTGGGCTTTGACGCCTGTATTGGCAAACCGGTGTCGTCAAACGCAATTCTTCACGCCATCAGGTCGCTGTTGAACCAAGGCTAAGACGGTGAGGTCAGGTGTCGAGCTGGGCTTCCATGGCATCCAGCAGCGCCTCCAGCGGCCCCGCCACTTCGGCCCACAGACGGCGACACGGGGTTTGTTCGGCGGTGCCACTGAGGATGCGGCGATCGACCACGACGCACAACTGGCCAATCTCAGCAAAGCCAAGGGTTTCGGCAACGCCGGCAATCTTGTGTGCCGTATCGCCAATGGCCTTCAAAACCGCACGTGGATCATGGCCGCCGGTTTCGATCAGGTGCTTCAGGTTTTCAAGCCGCAGGATGCGGTCGCCAAGCGTGTCAACAAACCGATTGCGCACCGCCACCAACGCCGGGTCCAGAGGGCGGCTTGCAACCGGAGGGGGGCGCTGCGGTATGTTCATGTCAGAACATCCGTGACTTTGCCCGAGGTTTATCAACCTTGTAGTAATCCTTCATCATCGCGGCCACCGCCATCTCGGGCAGTTTGTTTGGGCGGGTCAGCGTGAAGGCGGAACTGCGCACCGTTGCCCCGAAATGCAGTTTCGGCAGCGGCAGACCGTCGGCATAATACAGGTCTTCGAACGCAGTCAGATTGCGGTTGGCCGATTGGCAGAGGTCTTCTGGTTCGGCCTGCATATCGGTTCTGGCGATGCAGACAAAAACCCCGCTACCCGCATAGGAAAACAACACATCCTCTGTCTTGAGGCTGTCCAGAACCGCGCTTGCCACATCACCCAGCATGTCGGCAAAGGCCGTGGGGTGCGAGGTTGCGTGAAAGACGCGCGCGTTATCGACCTGCACCGCGAAAGCACGCAGGGCGTGCATCCGTTTCAACCCAAGGGTAAGCAGGTAGTTTTCCATCGCCAGATGGCTGATCAGGCGTTCAACATTCGGCAGCATGATCGGTTCGTCAAAGTCTTGCGCAGGTTCGATGCTGTAGGACGATATCGGCGCTGCAGCTTGACGGTTTTTCGCGCAGAGTTGCACAACCACATTGATGCGGGCCTTCAGCTCCAAGCCGGTCCAGCGGTTTGGTGATATAATCGGTGGCACCAGCCTCGAATGCCTCGTCGATATAAGACCGGTCCGACATCGAGGTGATCATCACGATAGGCGTTTTCGCAAGGCCGGGCAGGGCGCGGATGTTGCGGCACAGGGTGATCCCGTCCATCAGCGGCATACGGATATCCGACAAGATGCAGTCCACGCTGTCGGGGGCCGTGCTGAGCAGCGCCAAGGCATCTGCGCCTGACGAGACTGTCACCAGATCAGTATAGCCCAATGCCTGCATGCGAAGCGTCAGCAACTGCAAGAAGAGCGGATCGTCGTCAACGGCCAAAAATCGCATCGCCCTGTTCCTTTTCTTTGGCAGATCAGGGGCGGCCGATGGCAACTTTCACCTGATCTGTGTGGCGACTACTCAACCTCCGGATTAAGGCGTATTTTTGGCTAATTGAAACAATTGTGTGGCAATTTCACGTGACCTTACGTCAGTGGTATTGACGGGGTTGTCGGGGTTGCAGGTATATATCGACATTCTTCCCAGTATGCCTACCACATGTTGAATGCTGTGGAAGGGATTGCCCGCTAAGAACCGTTTAGGTTGACTTAAGACTTAAGTGGCATCGGGGACGGGGCCGATGATTTGTGCGGCAGCCGCACCGATTGCCAAGGTCTGGTCCCGGGTCAGGTGGTTGCCCGGCTCACTGACCGTCACGCGCACTTCCTTGCGGGCAAACTCGATGCCGGCGGCGGCAAATTCCTGCTGTACGCGGCGGTAAATCTCTTTGCGGATGGGGAACTGGGTGCCGGGTTTGAACTTGAACTTGCCGCGCACCACCATCCCGGTTTCGTTGAAATCGTTGACGCCCTGGCTTTTGAACGGCTCCAGAAAACCATCGGCGAGTTCAGGGTTTGCCAGCATTTCCTGCCCGATCTTCTTGAAGATGCGGCGGATTTTCTCGGGGTCGGTGTCGAACGGCACGGTGAACTTCAGCTTCATGATGCCCCAGTCCCGACCAAAATTGGTCACTTTGGAAATCTCGCTGTAGGGGATGCAGTAAAGTGGCCCGTTGTCGTCGCGCAAGCGCAGCGACCGCAAGGATATCTTTTCAACCGATCCCATGGTGCCGCTGGCGTCGATGTATTCGTTCAGGCGGAACGCATCGTCGATCAGGAAGAACAGGCCCGACACGATATCACTGACCAGCTTTTGCGCCCCAAACCCGATGGCAATGCCCGCAATCCCGGCACCTGCCAGCAGAGGGGTGACGTCGATGCCAAGATTGCCAAGGGCGGTCAGCACGGTCAGCGTGATCACCACCCCTTGGAGCGCCCAACTGACCGGGGGCAGCACGGTGCCAAGGCGGGATGCCACCGGCAGCGTAGACAGGCCTTCCGGATCGTCGCCCCCGGCATGACTGCGGGCCTCGGTCCGTTCATGGGCCAGTTTGCGGTTGATCAACAGGCGAACCACCTCCCACACCAGATAGCCACTGACGCAGATCAGGGTGGCGCGGATGGCGTGGGCCGCGAATTGTTCGCCCAGACCTTGCGAGGCAAGGTTGGCGAGGTTGATATCCCATAGTCTGGTCAAAAGACCCACGACGGCCCCAAACACCAGCACACGGCCCATGCGTTTGTAGCTGCGCAGTGTGGCGGTGTAGGCGCGGGTGGCCACGTCGCCCGTGCCCCGCATCGGCGATGCCAGATGCAGCACTGTGGCGCGGATCAGGGCATCCATCAGAGGGGTTATCAGAACCAAGGCCAGCGTCAGCAGATGCAGTCCGCGTTGCAGTTTGTCGCCCGCGCCATAGGCGGCCATCACATTCGACAGCACCCATGTCAGCGCAATCGCAGCAAGTGCAAACCACGGATAGGCGTGTGACACCGCAATTTCCAACGGCGTGACGGTATCTGTCCGGCCCTGAATGATCGTGGCAAGCCCGTCGCGCGCCTGCACGACCACAATGGCCAGCCAGATAAAGATGATCAGGTTCAGCCAAAACCCCAGTCGATCCAGCACAACCGGTGCCCCAAGCTGATGGTTCAGATGCAGCAAGGTGACGCACAGGCCGATGGTCACCAGAATGCCCAGAAAATTCCGATACAAATAGCGCGCCATGCTGTCGGTCAGGGCGACCATCCGCAGGTCTGGTCGCCGCGGCTCCAGCCCCGATGCGAGCAAAGCACTGCCGATGCGCGGAAAGAAGATCAACCACATTGCCACACTGCGGGCGGTGACGGATTCGGGCGGCGCGAGAAACAGGTGGATCAGCGTCACCATCGCCATGAATTGCACAAACGCCCCGATGCAATGGCGCAGCAACCTGCGGCAGACGATGCGGACCACCTCGGGGAAAGATTGGGCTTCGGTCACATGGGCCACCGGCCCACGACGCACGATGATCAGGCGGTGCCAGCCGCGTTCCGCCAGCCAGCCCGCAAATGCGGCGGCCAGTATGACCGCCACAACCTGCCCCGCCCCGGCCCAGCCAAGGCGCGCGGCATAGCCCGCCAACAACTGCCCTTCGTCGGCAAGGATATCTGGCGTGGCGCGGATCACAGTGACCAACCCGACGATTGCCGTCGCAAGAAACCCCGGCACAGCATCTGCCAGATCAGTCAGTACGTCTTGGGTTGCGGGGGCGGCAGGGGTCGCAGCGGCATCAAGTTGCGTCAGCAACAACTGGCGCACTTGCGCATCTGACAGCCGCGCAACAAGCGCTTCTGCCGCATCGCGCGTCAAAGGGCTTGGCAGCGTGGCGGCAGGTTCTGCACCGGTTGTCTGGGCGGCAGTCGGGCTTGCAAGCATCGCCGGCAGCAGCCCGGCGCACAGGACGACCCACCAGAGGATACAGAGCAGTCGTTGCATGGGCCGCTTTCGTTGATGCACAGGGCGCGCCTGCGCCGACGTTCCGCCACGCTGCGGTTTCGCGGCAGATTGTGCAATGCTGTCTTCCCCGTCAATTGCGATGAATTTGCGTGGGGGCAACCCTCCGCTGCCGTCGCATGCGGCGTCAAATCAGGGCGATCTGCGGTATGATGTGGCTGGCCTAGACGCGGCGTTGGCGCAGCAATGACAGCCCCAGTTCGGCAAGCGCGCAGGCAAGCACGACGGCCAGAAACGCGCGGGCCCCGGCCCAGACGATCAGCCAGCCGCCGATCACCGGAAAGCCGAAAATTCCGACGAAGTAGGATACCACGAACCACGTCAGCGCCCCGGTGCGGTGTTCGGGTGGGGCGTCGTTCACCACTTGGGTCTGGATTACAGTATAAACCAGACCATAGCCCAGCCCAAGCAAGACCGCGCTGACGGCCTGTACCACCACGCCCCCGGCAATGCCGAACATGGCGCAAACGCCCGCCACCATTATGGCCAGCAGCAGGACAGACATCCTGTTGTTGTCTGCTTTGCTGATGACCGGGGCCAGCACAAAGCGGCTGACCACGACCACCCCGGCATAGACGGCAAAGTAAAGGCCCGCCGAAAGGTTGGTGCCGCGCAGCAGGCTGCTTTGAAAGGTCATCATGCCGGTAAAGACAGAGGCCCCCAATCCCACCATCAGGATCGGGTAAATCGCAGGCGTGCGGGCGACCGGGGCCAACGAGGTCAGCCAGTTCTGCGGTTTGACCATCGCGCGTGGCGGTCTTGGATCGGCCGCCTCAAACGCCCAAAGGCACAGGGCAGCAATCGCGCAGACCACCGCCAGCATCTGGAAAATTGCAGGCGTGGCAAGTTGCAAATGGTTTGCCAGAAACAGGGCCAGCACCGGGCTGCCACCAATGCCCGCCATCTGAAACACGCCAAAGCGGGTGAACCAGAACCCCCGGTCGGCGTCGCTGACGCGCTCGGATACCGCCATCGGGGCGGCCAGGTAGAACATGCCCCAGCCGAGCCCGATCAACCCGCCCGCAAGCGGGATCAGTGGCCCCATCACGCTCAACAGGGCAAGCATCATGTAGCCCAACCCCACCAGCACCGCCCCCATGGCCGCCAGCCGCGCCCCGCCAAAGCGACCCGATGTCCAGCCGACCAGCGGCACCCCGATCAGTGTGCCCACCACAGCCCCGCCAAGGGTGCGGCCTGTGTCGAGTTCTGAACCGCCTAGGCTGCGGAAATGCTCGGTCAACAGAAAGGTCGCGCCATAGCCTGCGGCGGTCAGTAAGGCTCCGGCGAACAGCAGGGGGGCGGTCTTGGATTTCATGCGCAGCTTTCGCAGTGGTTGACCCACTCCTACCTCTCGGCGCGGCAGGCGTAAGGGCCAGTTTTACCGCGCCGATAAGGCCACTTGCGGATCGCTCAGGCAAAGCCGATGGCGGATTTGAGCGGCAGGCGGCGCAGCCTTTGCCCGGTCAGCGCGAAGATCGCATTGGCAAGGGCGGGGGCTGCGGGTGGTGTGCCGGGTTCACCGATGCCGCGAATTTTCTCGCCGTTTTCCAATACGCGCACCGTGATCGGCGGGCATTGGCGCAGCCGCAGGGGTTCATAATCCCAGAAGGTTTGCTGCAGCACATGGCCGTCAGCAAAGGTGATCTCGCCGTTGATTGCGGCGGACAGGCCAAAGATCATGCCACCCTGCACCTGTGCCTCAATATTGCGCGGGTCGAGTGCTACGCCCACATCGACAGCCGCCCAGGCCCCGGTCAGGCGCAACCCTGCGTCGGTGTTTTCCACCTCGATCACCTGCGCTGACGGAACCCCGAAGGTCAGGCAGAACGCCACGCCTTTGGCCCGACCCGGCACCGGGGTGCCCCAGTTCGACATTTCGGCCACGGCCTCCATCACCTTGATCGACGGCAGGTGAGTCATCTGCCGCATGCGGAACAAAAGCGGGTCTATGCTCGCCAGATGCGCCAATTCATCCACTGCACTTTCGTGGAAAAATGCGTTCTGTGACCCGCCGACAGACCGCCACGACCCCACCGGAACCCCGGCAGGCACCCGGTAACCTGTGACGCGGTAATTCGGAAAACCGTAGGGCTGTTCCCATGCCCCCTGTACGATGGTGGCATCGGGGCCGGGGATAGACAACCCGATGCGGCCCATCTGGCTTTCGATCACCGAGGCCGACGCGGTCTGATAATCCAGCGCGACCACGGCCCCATCGGCCACCGAGCCCCGCACGCGTGCCATCGCCATGGGACGATAGGCATCGTGGGAAATGTCTTCCTCACGGCTCCATGTCAGCAGAACCGGGGTACCTTCCATCGCTTTGGCAACGTGAATGGCCTGCCGAATGAAATCCATCTCGGCCCGCCGACCAAAGCCACCGCCCATCAGGGGGGTGTGAACCTCTATGGCATCAGCGGCCAGGCCCGTGATGGCTGTGGCCTCTTTGACCACTTGGGTCGGCAACTGGTTTCCCGCCCAAATTTCGATCCGGCCGTTATGAAGCCAAGCAGCAGCGGTCAGGGGTTCCATCGGGGCATGGGCGAGGTAGGGCGTATTGTAGACAACATCGAGTTCAGGCGATGTCAGAGCCGCATTTACATCACCATCATCGCGGTTTCGGTTGTCTTGTCGGGCATCATTAAAGCTGGCGGCAAGGTCCGCTTCCATCTCGGCGCTGGTGGCGGCGTAGGGGGCTGGGGCCCAGTCATAGGTGATCACTTCTGCCGCCCGCATCGCCGCCCACGTGTTGCTGGCAAGGATCGCAAGGCCGTTGGGCACAGGAACGGTGCGGTCAAAGCCGGGAATGGCCTTGGCTGCAGACTCATCATGGCCATTCATGGGCGCGCCAAGGCCGGGGTTGGTGCGGACAGTGCCAAACTTCATGCCCGGCAGTCGTAGATCGCCGGTGAAAAATGCGGTGCCGGTGGATTTGGCAACCACGTCCAGAGCGCGGCAGGCTTTTGCCCAGCAGCGTCCAGTCCGACCGGGGTTTCAGTGGCGGCACTTCGGGCAGATCGACCGATGCTGCCTCAACCGCCAACTCGGCATAAGGGACACTGTTGCCATTTTGGGCAATGACAGAGCCGTTTTCCGCCTTAAGGCTGCCAGCATCCACGCCCAGACGCCGCGCGGCGGCATGGATCAGAGCGACTCGTGCCACGGCCCCTGCAGCGCGCATCTTTTCATACGCATCGGGGGTCGAGGATGACCCGCCGGTGATCTGAAACCCGATGAACTTGGCGGGAACGTGCATGGCACTGCGCAGGGTTTCTGCCAGCCAACTGGTATCGGTGGGGGCGAAGGGCACGCCTTCCTCCAGC
The DNA here is from genome assembly GCA_963772935.1 of uncultured Alphaproteobacteria bacterium. Lineage (GTDB taxonomy): Bacteria > Pseudomonadota > Alphaproteobacteria > Rhodobacterales > Rhodobacteraceae > JANNNF01. The sequence continues at coordinate 520,367 of CAVYZK010000007.1, forward strand.
ACAGCCGCGTTGTGATAGGCGGCAGAGGCTGGGCCGTGCATCACGCGGACCTGATCCCACGGCAGGTTCAACTCCTCGGCCACCAAAGCGGCCAAGGTGGTGTGAACGCCTTGCCCCATCTCGGCGCGGGGGGCGATGATGGTAACACCGCTCTGGTCGATCAGCACATAGGGCGTCAACGCAGCGATGCCGTCGCCTTCAATCGGATTGGCATAGGGCTTGCGGTAGGCGTACCAGCCAAAAGCCACGCCCCCGGCGATGGCGGCGGACCCGATCAGGAAGGTGCGGCGGGCGATGGTTCCGATGCGTGACATTCTATGCCCCCTGCAAGGTTTTGGCGGCGTCATGAACGGCGGCGCGAATGCGCGGATAGGTACCGCAGCGGCACAGATTGCCATCCATCGCCTCGTCAATCTGGGCATCGGTCGGGGTTGGGTTGGTTGCCAGCAGGCTTGCCGCCTGCATGATCTGTCCCGACTGGCAGTAACCGCATTGCGCCACCTGATGCGCGATCCACGCGGACTGCACGACATGCAGCGTGGTGGGGGTGCCCAGACCTTCGATGGTCGTCACCGACGCGCCCGCCACATCGCCAAGCGGCGTCTGGCAGGACCGCACGGCCACGCCATCAACATGCACCGTACAGGCCCCACACGACGCGATCCCGCAGCCAAACTTGGTGCCTGTCAGGTTCAACCCTTCCCGCAGCGCCCAGAGCAGGGGCATGTCCGGCGGCAGATCAAGAGTTTGCGCGGCACCGTTTACAGTCAGTGTGGTTGGCATGCGATGTCTCCTTGGCTTCTGACAAAATGAGCGAAAAATGTCATCGTGTCAATTGACAAATCGGACGCCATTTGTCAGTTTGCTTTCATGAGCCAGACCGACCCCGCCGCCGACCGGCAAGACAGCATTCTGAACGCCGCATTCCATGCGTTTTCAACCTATGGCTACCGACGAGCCACGATGGACGATATCGCTGCCGGGGCTGGTATGTCGCGATCTGCGCTGTATCTGCATTACCGAAACAAGGAAGATATCTTCCGGTCGCTTGCCAGCCGATATTTCGCCGAGGCTGACCGCGACTTCGCCGCCGCTTTGGCGGACCCGGGCCACACCCCGGCGGAGGCGTTGCAGGCGGCGTTTGTGGCAAAGGATGGCAAGTTCATGGAGGCCGTTCTGGGCACTTCGCATGGGCGCGAATTGCTGGATGCGGGCATGTCGGTGACGGCTGATCTGGCGATCGTGGGCGAGGCGCGGCTGGAAGATCGGCTTGCGCAGTGGTTTTCAGGCTATGATCTGGCAGAGGGCATGGGCGACGCCCGGATGATGGCGCAGACCTTGCTTGCGGCCCTGAAAGGGTTGAAGGCGACGGCGCAGGGGGTGGCGGAATATCGCAATGGGCAGGCATTGCTGGCGCGGGTGTTTGCGCTGGCGCTGCGCTGATGCCGTTCAGGTGACTGCACATTTCATTTGACCTCTGCGCCGTGTCAGGCACGATCTGGCCATGCTGAAAGCGTTGCTCCTCGTCCTGTTGATTGCCGCCCCGCCGATGGTCAAGGCGGACACCCCCGGCTTGATCGACGAGGCGTTTCGGGCAGCGCAGGATGGCATGGCCTCGGCCGCAGGGGTCGCGCTGGCGCAAATCGGGCAGCGGGCGGCAACGGGCACCGGGGCGCTGGCCGATCTTTTGCGCAAACGTCAGGCACTGGCCGACGCGCTGCGCGATACCGAAGATGCCTTGGCCACAAGCGGCGCTGACACCGTGATGTTGGGCGGGCAGACCCGCCAATTGACGGGTGAAATTGCGGGCCTTGATGCCAGGATCGCTGCTGACTTTCCCCGCTATGCCGAATTGACGCAACCCGTGGCACTGGGCACGGCGCAGGTTGCGGCCCTGCTGCATCCGGATGAGGCGATGATCGTCTATTTCGTGGGGCGTGAGCAGACCTATGTCTGGGCCATCAGCCCCAAATCGCAAGGATGGTTCAGGATTGGCGCGACCAGGGATTTGATCAGTGACACTGTTGCAAAGCTGCGCGCGACGGCGGGGGATGTGGCCGTGGCACGGGGGGCGGTCGCGCTGATGCCTGAACCTGATACGCCCAAGGGGTTCAACCGCATTCTGGCCGCGTCGATGTATGAGACACTATTGCAGCCGTTAGAACCTGTTTTTGGCGAGGCCCGCCATCTTTACATCGTGCCAGACGGGCCGTTGACCAGCCTGCCATTTGCGATGTTGGTGACGGATACCAACGTGGAGGGCGACAATGCCGACCCGGTTGCATTGCGGTCTTCGGCATGGATGATCCGCCGCCACGCGATCACCACGCTGCCCTCGGTGGAATCGCTTGGCGTGGTGCGGCGCATGGAGCCTAAGGGTAACGGTACGGACAGGCGCGACCAGTTTGCAGGTTACGGCGACCCGGTTCTGGGCGGTACGATGCAGCTTGCCAGCCTGTCGCGTGGGCCGGGGGTGATGCGCGAAGGGCTCGCCAATGTGGATCAGTTGCGCAGCCTGTCTCCGCTGCCGCAAACACGGGCCGAACTGACCAGCATTGCCGCCACTTTGGGGGCAGGCCCGGCGTCAGTGCATGTGGGAGAGCAGGCGACGGAACGAGCCGTAAAGCAGGCCGACCTGTCGCAAACCAAAGTGCTGGCCTTTGCAACGCACGGCCTGCTGTCGGGCGATCTGGCGGGGTTGTTGGAGCCTGCCTTGGTGCTGACCCCACCCGCAACGGCGACCCGTTGGGATGACGGGCTGCTGACAGCGTCAGAGATTGCCGATCTGCGGCTGAACGCGGATTGGGTGGTGCTGTCGGCGTGCAATACGGCGGGTGGGGAAGGCCCGGGTGCCGAAGGTCTTTCCGGCCTTGCCAGAGCCTTTTTGTTCGCCGGCGCACGGTCGATTCTGGTGACGCATTGGCCCGTGCGCGATGATGCCGCCGCCCGGCTGACCACCGATACCTTCGCCCGGCTGGCACGTGGCGATGCGCGCGGCAAAGCTGAGGCGCTGCAACAGGCAATGCTGGCGCTGATGGATGATACCAGCGACCCGACACTGGCCGACCCCTCCGCCTGGGCGCCCTTCGCGCTGGTGGGGGAAGGCGGATGATGCGGTGGCTGGTGGTATTGCTGTGCCTTTCCCTGCCCCTGCAGGCGCAAGAGGTGCCGGACCCGTTTGAAGTGGTCGATCAACTGGGCGCGCTGATAGAGGCAAACGACCAGGAGGGCATTTATACCCTGCTGAGCGAGTCCGTGCGGAAAGCGCGTGAGACGGACAGCCTGAATGGCGACTGGGCCTATGTCTTTGCGCTGTTTTCCGATCAGGTGCGCAATCACAAGGAAGATTCGGTCTATGCCTTGCGGCTGGCCGAGGAAGGTCTGGCCTTGCTGGCGCAAAGTGACAACCCTGATCCGGACCAGAAATTTTTGCTGAACTGGTCACGCGCCTATTCGCTGGCCGATCTGGGGCGGCTGGAACAGGCCGCCAGCCTAGGGCGCGAGGTGATGCCCTATGTGCTTGATGTATACGACGAAAAGACCGCCGCAGATTTCCTTGTCACCATCGAGGATTGGGAAAAGGGTCAGATGTCTGCGATGAACAATTCGTCGGTAGAACTGGCGTTGAAAACGGTTGATCTGGGATTTGAAGCGATCAATGCCAATGATTTTGGCCGGGCGATGACGCTTGCCGCGCAGGCGAGCCTGCCAACAGACAGCGGCCTGGACCCGATGGCAGTGCTGGAGGTGAACACCAAGGCCGCTGTGGTGCGCGGTCGGGCCTTGTACCAACTGGGGCGAACGGCCGAGTCGTTGCAGACGTTGAGCACTGCCGTTGATGCCTATCTCGATCCAGGCTGGCGCGACGGGCAGGCCACCGCGCTGATTGATGCCGACCAGATGGGCCGCGCCGCGTGGGAGTTGTTCTTCTGGCTGGGGCGGGCTGCGTCGGATATGGGGGAATATCCATTGGCCGACCGTGCGCTGGAAATTGCGGAAACTTTTCCGCCCAATGCAGTAGACGCGCGCAGCATCGTTTATGCCAAGGTCTGGTCTGCAAATGCCCAAGGCGACTATGCCGCCGCCGACGCGCTGCTGACTGACGCCATCACCAACGCCCGTGCAATAGGCGATGCGCCCGGTGCCGCCATAGCTGACTTCTATCTGGAACGCGGTCGGGCCGAGCGTACTTTGACCTGGGAGGAGGTGGACGCCGAGGCGCTGATCCGCGTCACGAATGCAGTGATCGCCGACGCGGTGCCCACGGGGGATATGGAGGCTGATTTCGTGATGGCCGAAACTGCGGTGTTGTTGGTCAGCACGGACCGGCCCGAAGCTGGCCTTGGCTTTGCGCGTGCGGCGCTGGACGCCTGGAAAACCCGGCGCAGGGCAGGGGCGGCAACCCAGATCGAGGAAGCCGATAATCAGCGCCGCACCCGGCTGATCGTCGATACGCTGTTGTTTGGGGCCAGCCGTCTGGTGGAACGCGACCCAACCGCGCGTTGCAGTGGGGTTGAGGGCAGAGGTTGTGTCATCATTATGGACTTTCCCTAAAATTTCAGGGGTTAAGCCCATGTTCACCGCGTCCCTGTAAGTCTGGCACTGGGTGTGATTATTGGGTGTGTGAATGGCAGGACAGTCAAATGTCGCGCCAGTCATCATCAAACGAAAGAAGGTCATTCAGGGCGGCGGCCACCACGGGGGTGCGTGGAAGGTTGCCTATGCTGACTTTGTGACCGCCATGATGGCGTTCTTTTTGTTGATGTGGCTGTTGAACGCGACAACCGAAAAACAACGTAAGGGGATCTCGGATTACTTCAGTCCGACCATCGCCGTGAACCGGGTTTCTGGGGGCGGCGACGGGTCGTTTGGCGGCGATTCCGTGTTTACCGAGGAAACCTTGGCCCGCAACGGCACCGGGGCAGACTCGGTTCATCCCACCGAATCCGACAAGGCGCGGGGCGCGGTGGGTGAAACCGGCGGCAAGGATGTGGATGCCGAACTGACCGAGATGGAGAAAAAGCTGGTCGCCAAGGGCGGCGAAAGCAACACGATGGAACAGGCACTGCGCCATGTGGTGACGCGCGTCACCGACGAAGGTCTGGTGATAGAGATTTTCGATATCATGGATGCCCCGCTGTTTCAGGGTGCCACGGCGGACCCATCCCCAGTGACCATTCAGATCGCCGCCTTGCTGGCCGAGGTATTGGCCCTTGCCAGCAATGAAATTGCGGTGAACGGCCACGTTCATTCCTTTCCCATCACGCTGATCGACAACCCGGTCTGGGATCTTTCCACCGCGCGGGCACAGTCTGTGCGCGGCTTGATGGTCGCGGCGGGCCTGGGGGCCGATCGAACGCAGCGCATCAGCGGCTACGCTGACCGCAAACCAGTGACGCCCGATGCACAGGCCATGCGCAACAATCGTATCGAAGTGATTTTGTTGCGACGGAACAGGTAGGCCAGAAGAAATCATTCAGATTTTATTCGTTAGGGTGAAATTAAGCCGCAGCGCGCAGCTTGGGTCATCAATGGCCGAAGCATCAGAAAGGCGCTCTTGCATGACAATTTCCTCCGCGCTCAACGCCGGGGTGGCAGGGCTTAATGCCTATGCCACCCGGCTTGCGACGATATCCGACAACATCGCCAACTCCTCCACCTATGGCTACAAACGGGCGGAGTCAGATTTTCATTCCGTCGTGGTGAATGGCAACGCTGTGGCGTCTTACGCGGCTGGGGGGGTGCGCACCTCTGCGATGCGGCTGATTGATGAACGCGGTTCGCTGATTGCGACGTCAAATGCCACCGATCTGGCGATTGACGGGCGCGGCTTTCTGGCGGTGACCGATCTGGATGCAGCCCAGAATGGCGGGGGAACCGGCGGCGGGGCCTATCCCATTTCGCTGACCACCACCGGATCGTTCCGCCCCGACGCCGAAGGTATTCTGCGCACGGATTCGGGGCAGGTGCTGATGGGGTGGCCCGCGTCGGCGGATGGGTCAATCCCGGTGTTCCCGCGCGATACAATGGCCGCGTTAGAGCCGGTTCGCATCAACCAGAACCAGTATGTCGGCAATCCGACGGGCCAGATGAAGCTGGGGGTCAACCTGCCCGCCGCGCAATCCATGGCGGGGGCATCGGGTGATCCCATCGACCTGTCGGTGGAATATTTCGGCAATCTTGGCACATCGGAATCGCTGAAATTCACCTTCACCGCAACCGTGCCAACCTCTGGCGCGTCCAATCAATGGACGATGGTGGTCACTGATTCCGCCTCGGGCGGCGCTGTGGTCGGTGAATACACCATGACCTTCGACAGCAGTCAGGCGGCGGGGGGAACGCTGGCCTCGGTGACCTCCGTCAGCGGCGGAGCCTATGATCCTGCCACCGGGAAGCTGGGCCTGACGATAGGGGGCGGCGCGATCCAGGTGGACATCGGCGGCATCGGCGAACCCGATGGCATGACGCAACTGGCCAGCAACTTTGCCCCGGTCGCGATTTCGAAAGACGGCTCAGGCGTGGCCACGCTGGCCTCGGTGGAGGTTGACCAGAACGGCGATATGTATGCGATTTATGATCAGGGCTTTACCCGTCGCATCTATCAGATCCCGGTTGTGGATGTGCCCAACCCCAATGGTCTGATTTCGCTGAACAACCAGTCGTATCAGATGTCGCCCGCCAGCGGGCAGTCCTACCTGTGGAACGCGGGCGATGGCCCAACCGGGTCTGTGGTCGGCTATTCGCGCGAAGAATCCGCAACCGACGTGGCACATGAACTGACACAGCTGATTCAGACGCAGCGGGCCTATTCCTCGAACGCCAAGGTCATTCAGACGGTGGATGAAATGCTGCAAGAAACCACCAATATCAAACGTTAAAGGGGCAGAGCATGAGCATTACCACCGCCCTTGGATCGGCGCTGTCGGGCTTGACCGCCGCGTCGCGCGCCGCCGAAGTTGTGTCGTCAAACGTCGCCAACGCCCAGACCCCCGGCTACGGGCGGCGTGAAATCTCGCTTCAGGCCCGGTCGATTGGCGGGTCGGGCTTGGGCGTTTCGGTGATTGCGGTCAATCGCCGGGTGGATCAGGTGCTGATCAATGATCGCCGCATGGCCGAGGCTGGGGTGGGCGAACGCGATGTGCGTGCTGCATTTTATCAGCAACTGGAACAGGCGATTGGCACGCCGGAAACCGAAGGCTCGCTTGGTGCCAGGATCAACACGCTGGATGCGTCCCTGATCGCCGCCGCCAGCCGGCCCGAGTCAGAAGCGCGGCTGTCCGCCGTGGCGGATGCGGCGCGGGGGCTGGCGACCGCCTTGGCCAGTGCGACGACGCAAATCCAGACCGCTCGATCCACCGCAGATCGCAGCATTTCCACGCAGGTTGATACGCTCAACGCGGCACTGGTGCAGGTGGCCGATCTGAACGGCACGATCCGCACGTACAGCGGGTCCGGTCGCGATACGTCGTCGCTTATGGATCAGCGCCAGCAGATCGTCGATTCCATCGCTGCAATGGTGCCACTGCGAGAGGTGACGCGCGGCGATGGCCAGATTGCGCTTTATGCGGCGGGGGGGGCGGTGTTGCTGGAAGGCAAACCGTCCGTGCTGGATTTTACCGCCGCTGGGGTGATCGTGCCGGAAATGACAGCGCAAAGCGGCGGCCTGTCGGGGCTGGTGCTGAACGGTCGTCCGGTGGCGGCCTCGGGTGCTGGCAGTTTGATCGCGGGCGGCAGTCTTGCCGCACAGTTTGCCGTGCGTGATGATCTGGCGGTGCAGGCGCAGACCCGGCTGGATGCTGTTGCGCGCGATCTGGTCAGCCGCTTTGCCGACCAGGCGGTCGATGCGACGCTGGCGATTGGTGATGCGGGGCTGTTCACGGATGCCGGTCAGCCCTTTGTTTCGACAAATGAAGCGGGCCTTGCAGGGCGTCTGACGCTCAATGCCGCTACCGACCCCGTACAGGGTGGTGCGCTGTGGCGGTTGCGCGATGGCCTTGGGGCAACCAGCCCCGGTGCTGTCGGCCAATCTGCCTTGCTGACCCGGCTAAGTGACGCTTTGGGGGCCGCACGACCTGCTGCATCGGGCGGGTTCATGGTGGGCAATCGCAGCTTTGCCGCCCTTGCCGCCGATATGCTGTCGGGCGTGTCGGCGCAGCGGATATCTGCGGACAGCGAGGTCAGCTTTTCGCAAACCCGCTATACCGCGCTGAAGGAAATGGAGCTGCAAGGCGGCGTGGATACCGATCAGGAACTGCAAACCCTGCTGGTAGTCGAGCAAAGCTATGCGGCCAACGCAAAGGTCATCCAATCGGTGGATGAAATGATCAAAACCCTGTTGGGGATGTAGGCCATGACCATGATTTCCTTGGGCGATATGGCTCAGTCGATGCTGCTGCGCCGCCACAATTCGGCTTTGAAAGCTGACATGCAGGCCGCAGCGAATGAACTGACAACCGGAAAGGTGGCCGATGTGGGCCGGGCAGTGCGGGGGGATTTTGCGCCACTTGCGGCGATGGATGCGTCGCTGGCCCGCCTTGGGGCGTTCCGCGCTGCCACGACCGAAGCGGGGGTGATGGCGGGCGTTATGCAGACAGCCTTGGGGACGATTTCCGGGCTGGCAGGCGATCTTGCCTCGGGCCTGCTGACAGCGGCTGCTTCGGCACAACCCGCGCAGGTCGATGCCGTGGGTGCGGATGCGCGGCAACGTCTTGGCTCTGCAGTGTCCGCGCTGAACACAAGGTTTGCAGACCGCGCGATTTTTTCGGGCGCGCAGATCGACGAGACCCCCTTGCCCGACACCGATGCGCTGCTGACCGCGGTTGAGGCCGCAACCGCAGGGTCTGTGTCCGGCGCTGATATTGAGGCGGCTGTGACGGCGTGGTTTTCCGATCCCACCGGGTTTGCCGCGCTGTATCAAGGGGGGGCGGCCCGTGCGCCCGTGCCGATTGCACCGGGTGAGGCGGCCATGTTGGACATCACTGCCACCGAACCCGGCTTGCGCAGTACCTTGGCGGGACTGGTCATGGGTGCGTTGCTGGACCGGGGGGCCTTGTCTGGCCAGCCAACGGCCCGGACTGATCTGGCGCAGCGGGCGGGAGCCGGGCTTATCGCGGCGGCGTCCGACCGCACGATGGTGGCCGCCCGTCTTGGCGCGGTCGAGGCGCAGATCGAGCAGGCCGCCAGCCGCAATGCGTCTGAAACCTCGGCGTTGGAGATTGCCCGCCTGGGCATTGTCGAGGCCGATCCCTACACGGCCGCCGCCCGGCTGGAGGCTGCCGAGACCCAGTTGCAGTCGCTTTACACCATCACCGCGCGCCTCTCGCGCCTGAGCCTTGTGGATTATATCTGATGCGGCTGCCTGTGAAACTGCGCCTTGCGGTGCTGCTCTGCGCCATTGCCTTGCCGGTGGTGGCTGAACCGATTCGCATCAAGGATCTGGTGGAATTTGACGGCGTACGTGGCAATGATCTGGTCGGCTACGGCTTGGTCGTTGGCCTGAATGGCACTGGCGACGGCATTCGTAACGCGCCCTTCACCGAAGAAATCATGTCGAACCTGCTGGAACGGCTGGGTGTCAACGTGGCGGGTGAGGAGTATCGCCCCAAAAATGTCGCTGCTGTGTTTGTGACCGCAGCCCTGCCTCCCTTTGCGCGGGCGGGTGGGCGGATTGACGTGACGGTGTCCGCGATTGGCGATGCGAAAAGCCTGCTTGGCGGGACGTTGATCATGACGCCGCTGAACGGTGCGGATGGGCAGATTTACGCCGTGGCTCAGGGCACCATCATTGCAGGCGGCGTGTCTGCAGAGGGAGAGGCCGCGCGGGTCGTGCAGGGGGTGCCGACTGCGGGCGGTATTCCGTCCGGCGCACGGGTGGAACGCGAAGTGGAGTTTGATTTTTCGGCCGTCACCTCGCTGCGGATGGCGCTGAAGTCACCGGATTTCACGACGGCGGCGCGGATCGAAAAAGCGGTGAACCGCGAATTTGGCCGCCGGATTGCCACCATGCTGGATTCTGGCACGGTACAACTGGATGTGGACCGGCGGGGGACTCGCCCGCCCATGTGCTGGCGCGGGTCGAGGTGGTGACGGTGGAGCCCGAAATGCGTGCGCGGGTGGTTGTGGATCAGCGGTCCGGCACCATCGTGATGGGTGAAGATGTGCGGATCAGCCGGGTCGCGGTGGCGCAGGGCAATCTGACGCTGCGTATTGAGGAAAGCCCGATGGTGGTGCAACCCAACCCGTTCGCCGCCGGAGAGACGATTGTGGTACCGCGTACCAATGCGTCGATCAACGAAAGCGGCACGGGTCTGGCCGAGGTGCGGGGCGGGACCAGCCTGTCAGAGGTGGTGGCCGGGCTGAACGCGCTGGGCGTGGCACCCAACGACATGATCGACATTCTAAAAAGCATCAACTCGGCAGGCGCGCTGCATGCCGAGTTTCTGGTGAACTGAGCCTACGCCGCGCGGGCCACAGGTCTGCGCGGCAGTCGTTAGAAATAGCTGCGCACCAGCGCACCTGCAATCAAGCTCCACCCATCGGCCACCACGAAGAACGCGAGTTTGAAGGGCAACGACACAATGGCCGGCGGGACCATCATCATCCCCATCGACATCAGCACGGCGGCGACCACCAAGTCGATGATGAGGAACGGCAGGAACACCAGAAATCCGATCTCAAACGCGCGTTGAATCTCGGACAGCAGGAACGATGGCACCAGCAAGGAAAGCGGGGCCGCAGCGGGGGCCGAGGTTTCGCCGGGACGCAAGGCTTGCAGGGCGGCGAAGGTATCGGGGTCCAGACGGTTGGTCATGAAGACCCGGAATGGCGCTACGATCTGGGGGATGGCACTTTGCAAATCCAGTGTGCCGTTGGTCAACGGCTCCAGCCCTTTGACCCATGCCTCGGTCAGCACGGGGTCCATCACATACCAGGTCAGAAACAGCGCGAGGCTGATGATCATCATGTTGGGGGGGGCCTGTTGCAGCCCGATGGCTTGCCGCAAGATTGACAGCACCGTGACAATAAAGGGAAAGCACGTCACCATCACAGCCAAACCCGGCACGAGGCTAAGCAGCGTGATCAGCGAAATCAGCTGGATCGACCTTGTGGCGAGTTGGGTATCATCGCCAAGGTTGATGGACACCTGCTGGGCGAGTGCTGGCCCGGCAAACAGGATCAGCAGGGCAGCAAGAGCAAGTTTCACAGCCCACCCCGCAGATTGGCCACTTCGGTCAGCCGCACCGCCAACTGGCCGGCCTGATCGCCCTCCAGCTCCTGCAATTCGCCGCGCGCAATCAGGCGGTCGCCGACATACAGCTCCACCGGGTCATCCACCCGGCGGTCCAGCGTCAGCACCGCATCACGCGACAGGCGCAAAAGATCGCGCACCATCGGGCGGGCGCGGCCGACCGAGATCGTGATCTCGATTGGCACTTGGGAAAACGGGTTGGCATCGGCAAGGTCATCCATAGCGGCGCTCCTGTTCGGAAAGGTCAAAGAAGCCGCGAACGGCGGCGGCGATATCGGCGGTGGCCCTGCCCAAATCCACTTTGGTTTCTGCATCGCCAAGACGCAGATAGACTTGCGAGTCCGGCAGGGTCGGTTCTTCGATGATGGTCAGCGGCAGGCCCGTCGCCTGATCCAGCAGGGCCTCAACCGCGGGGCGTACACTCGGGTTCAGCACCAGTGTGATGGGCGCATCGGCGAGTTCTTCGGCCATCGGCATCAGCATTTCCAACACCATCGGGGCAAGCGCCTCGCGCGCCATTTCGGGCAGCAGGCGGGTGGTCATGTCGTGCAGAAGCGGCTCTAGCGCACGCAAAACATGCATCCGCGCCTCTTGATAGGTAAAGCCAAGCGCCTGCAAATTGCGCGCAAGGTCGGCCTTGATGCGGCTTTGATCGCCCGATTGTGCGGCGGCGGCATCTTCCCATCCAGCGGTGTATCCGGCCTCGTAGGATGAAAGCTTGGCTTCTTCAAAGGCGGTCACGTCGGTGATGACAACAGAAGATGGCGCTGCCGTTTCCGTTTTGAACACCTCAAGCTTCAAGGGTGGCATCAGACTTGCTCCTCATCCAGTTCCATCCAGCCGCGCAGAATTTCGACGGATTCCGATTGGCGTTCCTCGATCAGGCGACGCAGGCGGGCGACGGGATCGGCAGTGGCGCTGTCCGTGGTGCCGACCAGCGCCATGGGGGGCAGGCCGGTGCCATCGTCAATCTCGCCAGTCACGACGCGGGGGGAGTCGGTGGCAGCGGGCAAGGCCAATTGGGGCGCCGGGGCAGGCAGGGCAGGACGAGCCGAGGAGGTCAGGACCGGGCGGATTACAAACAGCCCAAGTACAAGTGCGACCAAGGCGAGGACGGCGATCTGGATCGTGGACATCACATTGATCGGCCCCATTGCGGGCAGATAGCTGCTTGTGGCCTCGGTGCCTTCTGCGGGAAGGGCCTGAAACTCCAGCGTTTTCAGGGTCAGCACATCGCCCCGCGTCTCATCCAGCCCCACAGCAGAGGCGACCAGTTCGCGCAGGGTGGCCAGTTCTTCATCGCTGCGGGGCTGCCAGGACACGGCACCGTCGGCGGCCGTCAAGGTCTCGCCATCCACCAGCACCGCCACCGATAGTTTGCGCACAGCGCCGGGGCTGCGCAGCAGTTCGCGGTTGGTTTCGGATACCTCGTAATTCACGCGCTCGCTGGTTTGGGCGGTCTCAGACTTGCCATTGGCCCCCGCCCCGGCCGCACCATCAGGCAGGTTCGACGCCACGGTCACATCGCCGCCGGGTTCGGAAGATGTGCCGGTGCGTTCCTCGGTTTCCGACGAAATCGCCACCCGGCTGGCTGGGTCAAACGTGCGCTCGGTGATGGATTCGCGGTCTGTCACCACGTCAACCGCCACTTCAACCACGGCCTTGCCGGGGCCAACGCGGGCCTCCAGCAGGCGTTCCACATTGTGGCGGATGGCATCGGCGCGGTCGTTGGCAGAGCCGCCGGTCGCATCTTCGGCCCCGACCGAGATCAGGCCGCCAACCGAATCAATGATCTGCACATCTTCCGGTGTCATGCCAGTTACGGCGGCGGCGACCAGATGCTTCAGGGCCTGCGCCTGCGTTTCGGGCAGCGTGCCCGACACCGTGGTCACTGTTACGCTGGCGGTCGCGCGTTCATCGCGCCGAAAGGGCTGGTCGGGGGCCTGCGCAATGTGCACGCGCGCTGCTTTGACCTGCGGGCTGGCAAGAATCGTTCGGGCCAGCTCCCCTTCCTTGGCCCGCCAGTATGCAGCATCAAACATCTGCGACGTGGTGCCAAAGCCTGACAGCGAATCAAGCAGTTCATAGCCGACACCCCCATTGGCAGGCAGGCCTTGCGTGGCGAGCGTCATCCGCAGGCTGTCACGCTGCGCCTGATCAACCAGAATAGAGCTGCCCCGAACCTCAAACGCGACGCCGCTTTGTTCCAGAGCGGCCACCACTTCACCCGCGGCAGAGGCATCCAACCCCGCGTAAAGCAAGGCCATTCCGGGCGTGCTGGCCATGCGTGACAGGCCGATCACCGCCAGAAACATCGCGACGGTCGCCCCGATAATGATGATCCGGCGGCGCAGGTCCAGCCCAGACCAAAGTGACATGACATTCTGCAAGGCACATTCCCCCAGGGCGTTCTGCCCCGATTTGCTCAGCATTGAAGGATGCGTCTTAACAATCGGTTAGTGACCTTCGATCTATGTTTGTTCTCAGGACAGATACAGGGGTGGGCCATGGCCGAACCGGATATGCCGCAGGATGCGGCTCCGAAGAAGAAATCGAAACTGCCACTGCTGATAGGGGTGGTGTTGGCTCTGGTGCTGGGGGGCGGGGGGTTTTTTGCGACCTACACTGGCCTTCTGTTCGGCGCACATGAGGCCGAGGCTGGCGAGGCGGTTGGGGCTATGCCCGACATCGCCTTTGTGCCGATCGAGCCGCTGATCATCAATCTTGCCCCCGGTTCGGCCAGCAAACATCTGCGGTTTTCGGCGCAGCTTGAGGTTGGGGCCACGCATGGGGCTGAGGTTACCCTGCTGATGCCGCGTATCCTTGATGTGCTGAACGGCTACCTGCGGGCGGTGCAGACCGCCGATCTGGAAAACCCGAGTGCGCTGGTCAAGCTGCGCGCGCAGATGCTGCGCCGGGTGCAGATTGTGACGGGCGAAGGCCGGGTGCGCGACCTGCTGGTCACCGAATTTGTGCTGAACTGAAAGGAGACAAGGATGGAGCTGATTGCTGATATCCTGATGGCGGCAGGCTCGTTCGGTGCGGCTGTCTACTGCTATGTGCTGTCGGGGCGGCTGACGCGGTTTGGTACGCTGGAAACCGGTATGGGGGGCGCGATTGCCGTGCTGTCCGCGCAGGTTGACGACATGACCAGCGCGTTGGAACAGGCGCGGGGCGCTGCAGGCGCATCTGCCTCGGGGCTGGAGGCGCTGACGGCCAAGGCGGAAGGACTGGCGGGCCGGCTGGAGATTCTGGTGGCGTCATTGCACGATCTGCCGGGCCCGGAACATGCTGTCGCAGCAAAACCGGTGGCAGAGGCCGAGCAAGAGGCGTCACGCCTGCGGTTCGTGCGGCGCAGGTCTGCGCGTGACGCATTGGAGCCGGTCGAATGACGCGCAGACGTACGGGGCGCGGCGCGTTGGCCATTCTGGCCCTGCTGCTGGCGTCATCGGGTGCATTGCGCATCGGATCCGGGGTCGGGGCGGCGATGGCTTTGGCACCTGAGGCAGAAGTGACGGCAGAGGGTAGTGTCGCGCTGAACTGCCCCGCTCCCCCGCTGGCACTGGCCGAGGCGCTGTCCCTGCGCGAATCGCGCGTCCTGGCGCAAGAGGCCGCATTGGCGGACCGGATGGCGGCCTTGGTGCTGGCGGAAGCGGCGGCAAGCAAGCGACTGGCGGAAATGGAGGCTGCCGAAGGCGAGTTGAAAGCGACACTGGCCCTGGCCGATGGGGCCGCCGAGGGCGATCTGGCGCGTTTGACGGCCGTGTATGAGGCGATGAAGCCCAAGGATGCCGCGGCGCTGTTCGAAACCATGGCCCCGGAATTTGCCGCAGGCTTTCTGGGCCGGATGCAGCCGTCAACCGCCGGTGCGATCTTGTCTGGGATGCAGGCGGATGCGGCCTACGGGATCAGTGTGATCCTTGCAGGCCGCAATGCCAATGCGCCCACAAAGTAGCGTCAGGGTTTCTTAACCGCCGCCTGTCAGGGTCGCGGCAGACAGGTTGCAGGAGAGTGGGATGTTCGGGCTTATCGGAATTGTGGTTATTTTCGTCATGGTGTTCGGCGGCTATGTTCTGGCGGGCGGCAAGATGGGGATCATCATGAAATCCCTGCCGTTTGAGATGATCATGATCGCGGGGGCCGCCTTGGGGGCTTTCTTGCTGTCAAACGATCTGGCCGGGGTCAAACATACGGCCAAGGACATCGGCAAGGTCTTCAAGGGGCCGAAATGGCGGATTGGTGACTACCGCGATCTTCTGTGCCTGCTGTTCGAACTGATCCGACTGGCGCGCTCAAATCCGGTCGGGTTGGAAGAACACGTTGAAAAGCCGGAAGACTCGACGATCTTTGGCCGCTATCCCAAAATCCAGCATGACCATGAGGCGATCGACCTGATCTGCGACACGCTCCGTGCCGCGTCGATGAATTATGACGATCCGCATCAGGTTGAAGAGGTGCTGGACAAGCGGATGGAGGCCGCCCTTCACCATGCCATGCACTCCAGCCACGCGTTGCAGACGGTGGCCGATGCGTTGCCCGCCCTTGGGATTGTAGCGGCCGTTCTTGGCGTGATCAAAACGATGGCCTCAATTGATCAGCCGCCGGAAGTGCTTGGCAAAATGATCGGCGGGGCCTTGGTCGGCACGTTTCTGGGGGTGTTTCTGGCCTATGGCATCGTCGGCCCTTTTGCGACGCGCGTGAAAGCGGTGGTCGAGGAGGACGGCCATTTCTACCAGTTGATCCGCGAGGTTCTGGTGGCCAACCTGCACCGTCACCCGGCCAATATCTGCATAGAGGTGGGGCGGCAGAACACGCCTCACAACGTCCGCCCCAGCTTTGGCGATCTGGAAGAAGCCCTGCGCGGGCTAAAGCAGGAGGCTGCATGATCCGGGTTTTGTTGATGGTTTTCATGCTGATGGCATCGCCTTTGCTCGCGCAGGTGGCGACAGTGAGGTCTGGCGAGCATGATGTGTTTTCCCGGCTGGTGATCGAGGCTCCGAATACAAAGGATTGGCAGTTTGGCCGGACGGATGATGGCTATGAACTGAGCCTCGGGGCAGGCGGCTGGCGCTATGATTTGACCGGGGTATTTGATCTGATCCCGCGCAACCGGCTGGCCGGGCTTTGGGCTGATCCTGCGACAGGGCGTCTGCGGTTGGGCATCGGCTGCGCCTGTCACGCCGTGCCGTTTGAGTTTCGGCCCGGCATCATTGTGATCGACCTGAAAGATGGTCCGCCGCCTGCAGGATCGTCTTTTGAGGCGTCGCTGGATGGGCAGGCGCGGACGGCGCTGGATGCCCGGCCTGTGCCAAAACCGCGCGCGCGCCCTTGGGCAACGGCGGATAGCTACAACTGGGTAGATGCCAGGATGGTGACCAAGGCTGCCCCGCCCAAGATCGCCCCCCCAGAAAAGGTGAACGCCGCAGCCCTTGTTCCCCTGCGCGACGCATTGCTGGCGCAGTTGAGCAAGGGCATGGCCGAAGGCGTTGTCGATATGGCAACTCCGGGCCCGCGTCCTGCGACTGGGCTGCAGGATCAGGCATCAGGCAGCCAGATGCGGGTGGCAATCGGTGAATTGCCGGGTCTTTCGGTGGGGGTGGACCGGTCTGCTGCGGGCAGTTTGCAGGCGGATGGGCTGGCCTGTCTGACCGACGCCGATCTTGCGGTTTGGGATTGGGGTCGCGATGGCCCGGTATCAGAAACGCTGGCCGAAGCCCGGGCCGGCTTGCTGACAGAATTTGACGCCGTTGACCCAGAGGCCGTTAAACGCGGCGCGCGCCAACTTATCTGGCTTGGCTTTGGCGCAGAGGCTGGTCAGATGCTGGCGGAGTTTGCAGTGGCACCGGGTGATCCGGAAATGACCATGCTTGGCAGCCTTGCAAGGCTGGTGGATGGCACTTCAGACCCGGATGGCCCGTTCCCGCCAATGGCTGTCTGCGACAGTGCGGCAGCGTTCTGGGCGGCCCTTGCCACGGATATCCCCCTAACGGCCCCCCCCTTGCGGACGGATGCAATGGTGCGCGGATTTTCCGCCTTGCCGCCACATCTGCGCAGATATCTTGGGCCATTGCTGGTGGAACGATTAATGCACGTCGGCAATCAAAGTGGCGTTCAGGCGATCCGTGAGGCGATTGAGCGTGCGCCCGGCGAAACTGCGCCAGAGGTCGCGGTGATGGAGGCGAAAATCGCATTGGCTGACGGTCACCCGGTGGTGGCAGAGGCGCAGGCGCAAGACATGCTGGATCAGGCGGGCCCGGCAGTTGCCCAAGCCACGCTGGCACTTGTTGCCGCGCAAGTGGCGCAGTCCAAACCTGTTGCGGCTGAAACGGTGACAGTCTTGCTTGCCCTTCTTGCCGAGAATGAGGGTACCGATCTTGCACCTGAATTGCGCGCTGCGCTTGTGCTTGCCAAGGTTGCCGCAGGCGATGTTGCCGGTGGGTTTGCCTTGCTGACCGAATCCCCCGGTGCTGGCCCCGAGGCGTGGCGGCTGCTGGCAGTGCTGGGGGCTGATTCCGATCTTTTGAACACGGCAGTTCTGCCCCCCGCTGCCTCGCATCCGGACGTACTGCCTGCAACCGCCGTGCGGATTGCCGAACGTCTGATCGGTCTTGGCTTTCCTGATGCAGCGCTGGCTTGGCTGGATGTGCCGGGGGCTGCACCCGACCAGCGGCTTTTGTCAGCAAAGGCTGAACTTCAGCGGCAAGATGCGCGGGCTGCCCTGCGCGGGCTTGCAGGGCTGGAGTCGCCCGAGGCTTCGCGCCTGCGCGCCAAGGCATTGATACAACTGGGCGACCCGGGTGCGGCAGCTTTGGCTTGGAGTGCGGCTGGCGACACAGCCGAACAGGCGCGCGCACAGATCTGGACCCAAGATTGGGAAAGCCTTGCAGCACACGGCCCCGAAGCCTGGCGGCTTGGTGCGGCAGCGCTTGGTCCATCGGTGCCTGTGCTGACGGAGGCCGGACCACTTGCCCGATCGGCTGCGCTGATTGCCACAAGCCAACGTGAACGCGAGTCACTGGCGGCGCTGCTGGCCGAAATTCCGGGGCCGGCCGACCAAACTGTCACGCCCTAACGAACTGGCAACACTCTGGCGCTACTCTGAAAAAATCCGCGGCAAAGCCGCCCGACTGTCGGAGAACCGATGCCCCTTACTACCTCGAAACCAAACATATTGCTGGCAGGCTGTCTTGCCTTTGCGGCCAGTTGGGGTGCGACCACGGATGCAAGCAACGGGCTGGGGCCCTGTCAGGCCGCAGCCCGGCAAGCGGCCCATCAGACCGGGGTGCCGGAAGCGGTGCTGCTGGCGATTTCCATAGCTGAAACCGGGCGCAGCAAGGCGGGCAGTCTGCAACCTTGGCCTTGGGCGATGAACACCGGGGGCGAGAGTCATTGGTTCAACTCGGCGGATGACTTGTACCTGGCCGCGGAAGCAGTGCTGCGCGATGGCAAGACCAACGTCGATCTGGGCTGCTTCCAGTTGAACTACCGCTGGCATGCGGCAGGGTTTGCGTCACTGGATCAGATGATTGATCCGGTAGAAAACGCGCGTTACGCCGCTGGTTTTCTGGCGGACTTATATGCCGAGACGGGTGACTGGGCGTTGGCTGCCGCCGCGTATCATTCGCGGACACCGGAATATGCGGCACAATATCAGGCCAGGTTTGAGACGATTTTGGCCAGTTTATCGGATGAAACTGCGGCAGATGCAGCCTTTCAAGACAGCATCGAACCGATTGCCCCCCGCATCAACCAGTTTCCATTGTTGCAAGCTGGCGCGCGCGGATCGACGGGGTCACTGGTTCCGCGCGGGACGAGTGTGCGACGCTTGATCGGGGGATCGTAGTCGATGACCGCAAGCACCCTGTTTCGCCCGACGATCCTTCTCGCCCTCGCCCTGATGGCGGTGATCATGATGATGGTTCTGCCGGTGCCCGCATGGGTGCTGGACATCGGCCTCGCGCTGTCTTTCGCGCTTGCAATCCTGATGCTGACCGTCACGCTGTTCATTGAACGTCCGTTGGATTTTTCGGCCTTCCCGACGATCCTTCTGGCCTCGCTGATGCTGCGGCTGTCGCTGAACGTGTCGTCGACCAAACTGATCATCGGGCAGGGCCACACCGGCACGGCGGCGGCGGGGCATGTCATCGAAGGTTTTGCCAGTTTCATCATGGGCGGCAATGTCGTTCTGGGGATCGTGATCTTCTGCGTTTTGCTGATCGTCAACTTCATGGTGATCACCAAAGGCGCAGGCCGGATGGCCGAGGTGGGCGCTCGGTTCGCGTTGGACGGAATGCCGGGGCGGCAGATGGCGATCGATGCCGACATGTCTGCGGGTGCGATCGACCACGCCGAGGCCAAGCGCAGACGCGAGCTGGAATTGTCGGAGACCACGTTTTTCGGCTCGCTGGATGGCGCGTCGAAATTCGTCAAAGGCGACGCGGTTGCGGGGCTGCTGATCACGATGCTGAACATCGTGGTCGGGCTGATCGTTGGTATTTTCATGCATGACATGGCCCCGGGCACCGCGTTCCGGACTTATGCGATTCTGACGGTAGGTGACGGGCTGGTCAGCCAGATACCGGCGGTGATCATTTCTGTGGCGGCGGCGTTGTTGCTGGCGCGGGGGGGCACCAAGGGCGCGACCGACCTGTCATTTTTTGCCCAGTTGGGGCGGTATCCGGGGGCGTTGGGGACGGTCGCGGTCTTGATGGCGCTGTTTGCGATTGTGCCGGGCATGCCGTTTTTGCCCTTTATGCTGGGCGCGGTTGCACTGGGTGCGGCGGCCTACACCACGGCCAGCAAGACCAAAGCAGCCTTGATTGCCCCCGCCGTGGCGGAAGAGGCTCCGCGACCAAGACTGATGGGTGATGTGCTTGATTTCGATGACATTCACATCGAATTTTCGCCAAATCTAGTGTCGATGGTTCTGGACCCCGCCACCGGTCTTGACGCGCGCATCACCAATATGCGCACGCATGTGGCCTCGGCGTTCGGGTTGATTGTGCCCGAAATTCGCCTGACCGATGAAGCCGGGCTGCCACCCGGCACCTACCGCATCCGTCTTCAGGGCGTTGAACGCGTGCGCGACACGCTGATGCCCGACCGGGTTCTCGTCTTGCTGACAGACGGCGTCATCGCCCCCGAAGGCACCGATGTGCGCGAGCCGGTCTATGGCGCGCCTGCCCGCTGGATTCGCGCGGACCACCAGGAAGAGGCGGCCTTGGCGGGGTTGACGGTGGTGTCGCCCGCCGAGGTTCTGGCGACCCACCTGCTGGAAGTGATGAAATCCAACCTCTCACGCCTGCTGAGCCTGCGGGGGCTGCGCCGGTTGCTGGATGAATTTGTCACCCTGTCCGACGCCATACGTGCCGAGTCGAACCGCCGCCTGCTGGATGAATTGGTGCCCGACAAGGTGCCGATTGATATGCTGTTGACAGTGCTGCGCCTGCTGCTGGAAGAGCGGGTGTCGGTTCGCAATCTGCCGCTGATCCTTGAAGCGATTGCCGAAGGCCGGGGTCTGGGCACACCAGAGGCGGTCTGCGACCATGTGCGCCAGAGGCTGGGGTTCCAGATCGTCGCCGAACTGCGGCGTGAGGATGGAACGATTCCGCTGATCCAGCTTGCACCGGAATGGGAACGCACTTTCGCCGCTCATCAGATTGATGGTGACCGCGGGCAGCGGGATGTGGCCTTGCCTCCGGACCAATTTTCGAAACTTGCCAATGCTTTGGCTGACAAGTTGAACCGGGCGGCGGAAACCGGCATCTACCCTGCTTTGGTTACGTCTACGCTGCGCAGGCGGTTCCTCAAGACGGTCGTCGGCGCGCGCGGGCTTCACGCTCCGGTGCTGTCTTATGAGGAAATCGGGGTCGAGGCGCGGCCCGCCCTGCTGGGCCAGATACCGGCATGAACGATCTGTTTGAACTGCTGACCGTGTTGACCGGTCTGGGGCAGGACATGCTGTGGACGGGGTTCATCGTGCTGTTGCGCGTGGGGGCTGTGATGGCGCTGCTGCCTGCGTTTGGGGAACAGGCGGTGCCGCAGCGGGTCAAACTGGTGCTGGCCTTGGCCTTTACGGCGATCACGGCGCCAGCCGTGGCATCCGATGTCGCCCCTTTTCGCGGAATGCTGGCGCTGCCTTTGGCGACCGAAGTCGTTGCGGGGTTGGTTGTCGGTCTGGGTCTGCGGCTGTGCATCTTTGCTTTGCAGATCGCGGGGGCGATGGCTGCACAGGCCACGTCCCTGTCGCAATTATTCGCGGGGTCCGGTGCCGAGCCGCAAGCGGCGATTGGCCATCTTTTGCTGATGGCGGGGCTG
This sequence comes from uncultured Alphaproteobacteria bacterium, assembly GCA_963772935.1. GTDB lineage: Bacteria > Pseudomonadota > Alphaproteobacteria > Rhodobacterales > Rhodobacteraceae > JANNNF01. The sequence continues at coordinate 541,932 of CAVYZK010000007.1, forward strand.
GCTTTGGCGGTGGCGGGGGGCTTGCATGTGCGGGCGGCAGAACTGATCATCCTGTCGTATGACGTGATGCCGGCGGGTCAGATGCCGGGAGCCGCTGATCTGGCCGATTGGGGGCTTGCGCGGATAGCCCATGCGTTTGCGCTCGGGTTTTCGCTGGCGGCCCCGTTTACCATTGCCTCGCTGATCTACAATCTGGCGATCGGGGTGATCAATCGGGCCATGCCGCAATTGATGGTATCTCTGGTGGGGGCACCCGCCCTGACTTTGGGAGGGCTGGTTCTGCTGGCCATTGCGGCACCATTGGCCTTGGTGATCTGGCAGGCCGATCTTGCCGCCCACTATGCCAACCCGTTCGGGACATTGCCATGAGCGGCGAAGACGATGAGGGCAAGGAACACGAGGCCTCACAACGCAAGCTGGAGCAGGCGCGTGAAAAGGGTGAAATCCCACGCTCGCCCGATCTTTTGACGGCGGCGTCTTACGCAGGACTCTTGGTCGCGGCACTTGGTTTTGGCGGTGCTGCGCTGCAACAGGTGGGGCAGGCGGGCAGCGTTTTGCTGGATCAATCCTCGCCATTGTCGCGGCAGGCAGCCTCGGGGTTTGCGCAACCCTTGGGTGACATTTTACTAAACATGGTGCGGCCTGTCTGGCCCTTGATGATGATCCCGGCAATCGCCGTTTGCGCGGTCGTCTTTGTGACCAAGGGCTGGCTTTTTACGCCCGACAAACTGAGCTTCCGTCTTTCGCGCATTTCACCAGTCGCCAACTTTGGCCAGAAATTCGGCCGCAACGGCTTGTTCGAGTTTGGCAAAAGCTTTGCCAAACTTTGCATCGTCTCCGCGCTGCTGGGTCTGTTCCTGACGCGTCGGGCCAATGATATTCTGGCGACCCAGAGTCTGGAGCCTGCAGCGGCAACGGGGGTTCTGCTGCGCCTGATGGTCGAATTTCTGACCCTGATCCTGGCGATTTCGGCGGTGATGGGCGGGCTTGACTACCTTTGGCAATGGGCCGAGCACCGGCGGCGCAACCGGATGTCGCGGCAGGATCAGATTGAGGAGGCCCGCGAATCCGATGGCGACCCGCACCAGAAAGCCGCCCGTCGCGCCCGGGCGCAGGAAATCGCGACCAATCGGATGCTGGCGGATGTGGCTACGGCCGACGTGATTGTGGTGAACCCGACGCATTATGCCGTGGCCCTGAAATGGAACCGCGCAGATCGCCATGCGCCGATCTGTGTCGCAAAAGGCATGGATGAAATTGCAGCCCGCATTCGCGAACGTGCGGCGATTGGCGGGGTGCCGCTGCACCGCGACCCGCCCACGGCCCGTGCGATTTATGCCAGCGTCGAGGTGGGGCAGCCGATCCGGCGCGAGCATTTCCGCGCCGTCGCGGCCGCCATCCGCTTTGCCGAAGCGATGCGCAAAAAAGCCCGGAGGGGGCAATGAAACAGGCACGACGATCTCCGCAATCTTGGGGCACTGACGCAGATGGTGCTGGATGTGCGCCTCGCGCGGTTGACCGAGGCGGCCTCTGCGCGCGACGCGAGCCTCGCGCAACTGGCCATTCTGGCGCAGCCAGTGCAGGGCAGTGAGCCGTTTGATATTGCCCAAGCGCAGGTTCAACTGACCTATGATCGTTGGGCCGAGGCGCGGCGGGCTGAAATCAATCTGGTTCTGGCCCGGCAAACCGCCGAATGGATGCAGGCCCGCGCGGACGCGAGCCTGGCTTTCGGTCGGTCTGATGTGTTGCGTCGGCTGATCGCGAAAGCGCAGCGTTAACTGTCTTGCCGCACAATCTCGACAATCAAGACATCGGTCACCAGTTCGGCGGCCGCCTTGGTGGCGGTTTCCATCAACGCGGCGCGCAGTAGCACCAGGTTGGCACCGTCGGTGAAGGCACCCCGAAAACCACCGGCGTTGGCATGGTCAAACAGCACCTGCAAAAACGCATCGCGCAGTTTCGGCTCGATTGCATAGACTGCTTCAGTGCTGCCCGCCGTCACCTCAAGGCTCAGCGACAGCACCACCATGGCGGTGACACGCCCGCCTTCGACAACCGGGATCACGAATTGGTTCGACATTTTCACATATTCGGGCGGCGCTTTTGGCTCTTGGTGCTCGGCCATTTCGGCAGGCTCTGCAGGATGACGCAGGAAAATTCCCGCGCCCGCCCCGGCCCCAAGACCCACCATTGCCAGTATCAGCGGAATGAGTTTGCCCATGGGTCAGAACGGCAGCAGGATGTCGGCAACCTGCTGTCCATAGCGCGGTTGCTGCACATCGGTGATCTGGCCGCGCCCCCCATAGGAAATCCGCGCGCCGGCGATCTTGTCATAGGTGATTTCGTTCTGGCGCGAGATGTCGATGGGCCGCACATAGCCGGTGATCAGCAATTCGCGCAACTCATTGTTCACGCGCACTTCTTGCTGCCCTTCCAACCGCAACACCCCGTTCGGCAATTCTTCCACCACCGTCGCCGCCACCCGCAGGGTCAGTTTTTCGTTGCGGCTGACCGACCCGTTGCCCTTGTAGCTGGAACTGGAATTGGTCTCGACCGCATCGGCCATGCTTGCGCCTTCGGGTAGTTTTTCATCCAGCCGTTGAGGGATGCCGAACAGCGACGGCACGCCCATGGATTCGCCGCCCGACCGTGTGCGCCCGGTGCTGTTGGAAATCTGAGCAGAATCGTCGATCTCAATCACGACGGTCAGGATATCGCCCGTCTGCGCGGCCCTTCGATCGCCGAACAGCGAGTTCGTCCCCGCCGTCCACAAGGACGACGCGTCGGTCGGGCCGGAGGGATCGGCGTATTCTGGCAGCGCAGTCGAATACATCGCGTGGTGCTGATAGCTGCCTTCCAGCGGCGAAAAGTCAGGCGCACGGCCCACCTGTTGCAGCTTGCCGCAGGCGGCAAGTGACAGGCTGGCGAGGATCAGAATTGGTCGCATGAAGGCTCCTTCAGGATTGCGGGCCAACGCGCACCACGCCATCCGGGCCAATCTGGCCGGTGACGGTGGTGCGTGAGGCAAGGTTCATCACCCGGATCACATCGCCGGTCCCACCCCGGGCCAAAGCGCGGCCTTCGGTCAGGATGGACAGCGCACCCGCGCGATAGATCAGCGGCACAATCTGGTTGCGGTCGATCAGGGCGGGGGGGCCGATATCTTGCGCGCGGATGGCGCGGCCGGGGTAGATGGCGATCCGCGCCTCCATCCCTATGGCGGTCAGCGGGTCGTCCAAGGCCCCGGGAATCGCAGCCTCAACCAGTGTCACATCCTCTGGCCCCAGCACGGCCATCGCGCGGATGGTCCGGTTGGCGACCAGACTGTCGGCCATCGCGGCGGTCGGCAGCAGAAACAGCAGCCGCCACATCAGCGCACCTGCGTGGTGGCAGACAGCATCTGGTCGGCGGCGGTGATGACCTTGGCGTTCAACTCATACCCGCGCTGCGCCTTGATCAGTTCCGTCACCTCGCGCACGGCATCGACGCTGCTTTCCTCCAGATAGCCCTGCCGCAGGGTGCCCAGACCATCAATCCCGGGGGTGCCGACAAGCGCCGGGCCAGAGGCCGGGCTTTCGAGGAACAGGTTCGATCCCATCGCCTCCAGCCCCTTTTCGTTGGTAAAGCCCACCAGGTTCAACTGACCCAGCAGTTCGGGTTCGACCCGGTCGGCGAAATAGGCGTAGACCTCGCCTTCCGCATTGATCGACAGGCTGCGCGCATCGGACGGAATCGTCAGGCCGGGGGCGACGGTATAGCCGTCCGAGGTGACGATCAGCCCCTCACCCGTGCGTTTCAGCGCGCCGTCGCGGGTGTAGCCGGAATTGCCGGCGGGCAGCGTGACCTCAAGGTAGCCCTTGCCCTCTATCGCCACATCCAGATCGCCGCCAGTTTGCGCCAAAGTGCCTTGCGCCAGCACCACCGAAACCGAAGTGGGCCGCACGCCAAGCCCGATCTGGATGCCGGTTGGCAGCACTGTGCCACTTTGCGAGGAGATCGTCCCTGGCCGGGCAACCTGTTGATAATGCAGGTCAGCAAAGTCTGCCCGCAGGGCGTTGTAGCCCGTGGTGGACATGTTGGCGAGGTTTTGTGACACCACATCGACCCGCATCTGCTGGGCCGCCATGCCGGTGGCCGCAATCTGAAGGGCTTTCATCGGAGGCTCCTATCGGCCAAGCGTTTCAATGACGCCGCGCAGGCGGCTGTCTTCGGTATCAAGGAATTTCTGGCCCATCTCATAGGCGCGCTGCACTTCGATCATCCGGGCAATTTCGGACACGGGTTCGACATTGCTGTCTTCGAGATGGCCTTGCAGGATCACTGCCCCTTCGACAGGCTCCATCGCTTCGGCGGCAAACAGCGTACCCGCCTGATGCCGCAGGGTCAGCGGGTCGGACGGTGCCCATAACCCCACGCGGGTCAAAGGCGCGCCATCGGCAGACAGGGTGCCGTCCTGCCCCATCGCCACGACCCGCGCGTTCGGCGGAACAAACACCGGCGCGCCGCCCTGATCCAGCAGGCGATAGCCATCGTTGTTCACCAACTCCCCCGCCGCAGATGGCGTAAAGCTGCCCGCCCGCGTCAGGCGTTCGCCATCGGGCGTCTCAATCAGAAAGAACCCCTCGCCCTGGATGGCAAAATCATAGGTGCCCCCGGTCTGGCTGACGCCTGCCTGCGTCAGGTCGATCGCGCGTGTATTGCCCCGCGCCATCGACAGCGACGGATCATCGCCCATCCGCGCGACATACTCGGAAAACACCATCCCTTCGCGCCGGAACCCGGTGGTTGAGATGTTGGCGATGTTCTGCGCCACCATCTGCATTTCGCGCATGAGGCCGGATTGTCGGGTCAGCGTGGTGTAGCCTGCGGCATCCATGGTTCAGCTTCCTGCGATCATCGGGATGATATGGTCGGTGAAAAACGACACGAGGGTGGAGGTCATGAAGCTCATCGAGACCCAGAACACCGCCAGCATCGCCCCTACCTTGGGCACGAAGGTCAGGGTCATTTCCTGCACCGATGTCAGCGCCTGAAACAGACCGATGCTGACCCCGGCGATCAGTGCGACAGTCAGCAGCGGGGCCGAGATTTGCACCGCAATCCACAGGCCCTGTCGCAGCGTGTCGAAGATCATTGCCTCGGTCATGGGTCAGACCGGCATCCGCAGGATTTCCTGATACGCCTCAACCACCCGGTCACGCACGGTGGCAACCGTTTCGACCGCCAGTTGCGAGGAGGCAAGCGCCTGCACCAAGGCGTGCGGGTCGGCATTGCCGGTCATTGCGGCCTTGGCGGTGCGTTCATGGTCGGCAAGGGCATCGGTGAAATTCTCCACCAGATCCCCCATCACAGACCCGCCAGACTGCGGCTGTGGGGCCGCGGCCGTGCGGGCCTGTGCGTAGGTTTTCGCTGCAATAGAGGTGCTAAGTTCCATTCTGGTCTCTCCTCGGGGTTAACGGCGCAGCAGGTCGAACAGGCTGGTCGTCATTTGACGGGCCTGATCGAACATCCTGAGGTTCGCCTCGTAGCTGCGCTGCGCTTCGCGCGCGTCAGCGATTTCGATCACCAGATCGACATTCGAGCCGTCGTAGTGACCACTTTCGTCCGCCAGCGGGTGGCCGGGGTCGTAAATCTGTGTCAATTCGCTGCGGTCCAGCCGCACACGGCCCGGCTCGACCAGCCCGGTGTCCATCGCCTCGTCAAAGCTGACCGTTTTGCGGTGGTAGCCGGGGGTATCGGCGTTGGCGATGTTTTCAGACACATGGCGCAAGCGCATGGCTTGTGCCTGCATGCCCGCTGCGGCCTGATTGAGGGAGGTGAAAAGATCGCTCATCTGCCCCTCACTTCCGGCCAAGGCTGGCGCGGATCACATCGGACGTGGACCGATAGATCGCGAGGGCCATGTCATGCGCCTGCCGGGTTTCCACCGCCTTTACCATTTCGCCTTCCAGCGAGACGGTGTTGCCATTGGGGCTGGCGGCCCCGCTGCCTGCCACGGTGATGGGGTCTGTATTACCAGATATGCCACTAAAATGGCCCGAACGAGTGCTGCGCATCGCATGGTCGCCCTGATAGACCTCGGCAAAAGGCACCAGATCCTGCGCCTTGAAACCAGGGGTATCGGCATTGGCAATATTGCGAGAGATGACGCCCATACGCGCCCCCTCATATTGCGCCATGCTTTGCGCCGTGCGGATGATTTCTAGTTTCTCAAACATCGGGATTTCTTCCTCGACCAACTTCACCAAGGCTTAAGGGTGATTCCTTTAGAAAGGGTAAGCAGCGAACAAAGGGAGAATCCCATGACCGGAATATTTGATGCACTTCGGGCAGAAATAGGCTCTGTGCAGGCGATAGTGCCGATTGGGCGGGTGTCGGAAACCGGGAAAGGCACGGTCACGGTGGTGGGACTGCCGCAAGCCGCACTTGGCGACAGGGTGCGAATCGAGGCCGGACCTGCGGTTCTGTCGGGCGAGGTTTTGCGCCTGTCACGCGACGGCGCGACGGTGCTGCCGGATGGCGACGCGCAAGGGCTGGTGATCGGCGACCGAGTGGCCTTGCTGGGCCGGGCCGAGATTGCGCCGGATGACAGTTGGATCGGGCGGATCATCGACCCCTACGGCGCGCCGCTGGACGGGCGACCACTGCTGCGCGGCCCGGTGTCACGGGCGTTGCGCGCACAGGCCCCGGCAGCGGCGACCCGGCGCAGGTTGGGCGAGCGAATGGAGACCGGTGTCGCCGTATTCGACACGCTTTTGCCCTTGGTGCAGGGTCAACGGATCGGGCTGTTCGCGGGGTCTGGGGTGGGAAAATCCTCTCTGCTGGCCAAGTTCGCGCGCGGGGTTAAGGCCGATGTGGTGGTGATTGCGCTGGTCGGTGAACGGGGGCGAGAGTTGCGCGAGTTTACCGACCGTGTGCTGGGGCCTGCGGGCATGGCGCGGTCGGTAATTGTGACGGCGACGTCAGATATGTCCCCCCTGACTCGCCGCCGTTGTGCCTTGTCGGCGATGGCGGTGGCGGAACATTTCCGCGATCAGGGTCTGCAAGTGCTGTTTCTGGCCGATTCCATCACCCGCTTTGCCGAGGCACACCGCGAGGTGGCGTTGGCGGCAGGGGAGGAGGCATCGCTGCGGGGCTATCCGCCATCCCTGTCGCACGCGATCATGGGGCTGGCGGAACGCGCGGGCCCGGGGCCGGAAGGCTCGGGCGATATTACGGCGGTATTTTCGGTGCTGGTAGCGGGGTCGGATATGGATGAACCGGTGGCCGATATCCTGCGCGGGGTGCTGGACGGGCATGTGGTGATGGACCGCAAGATTGCCGAACGTGGGCGTTATCCGGCGATTGACCTGCTGCGGTCGGTCTCGCGCAGCCTGCCAGAGGCCGCGAACGAGGAGGAAAATGCGCTGATATCGGACGCCCGCCGGTTGTTGGGGGCCTATGACCGGGCAGAAATGATGATTCAGGCGGGGCTTTATGCCAAGGGGTCCGATCCGGTGGTGGATCGGGCGATCAAGCTCTGGCCTGCACTGGATGCGTTTCTGGCGGAAATGGCGCCGGAAACCGGGGTTGAAGGCAGCTTTACGCGTTTGCAGGCTTGTCTGAAAGGGTGATCAGAACTGCAGCAGTTGCAGTGCCATCATGCCCGGTGACATTTGCGATGCGCCTGCGACCAGTTCTGATCGCAACAGGAACCCTTTGATCAGTGTTTCCACCTTTTCGGGGTCGCTGAACTGGCTGATACTATCCGCGCCAAACCGCGCCTCGGCTTTTTGTTTCAGCACGCCCAGTTGCTGGTCAAGGTCGATGGCGGCAAAGCTGGAGGGCAAGCCAAGCGCGGTCTGAAACACCTGCCGTAGCGGCGCAGAGCCCAGAATGGTGAACCATTTGGCATCCTCGCTGATCGTGCGGTTTGACAGCGCAGCCAACTCTCGCTGTGCGTTCAGGGCATAGCGGTAGTCGTTGTTCTGGTCGCCCACCGCGGTTTCAAACTGACGCGTGCGGTACAGGGAGATGGTGGTTTCGGCAAAGTCAGAGACTTTGTTGCCAGGCACAGCATAGTCGCCAAAGCCGAAGGCCGCCGAAAACTTCTGATACTGTTTGTCGGCCAGCCGATTGGACAGCGCCTCCGTGGTCAGGGTGCCATCTTCCAGCACCTTGCGGATGAAGAAGCGGTTGTTGATATCATTTTCGAGCCCGTAGGCCCCCAAAGCGACGCCCAGCAGTCGCCTGTCGGCGACCAGTTCTTCGGCGGTGTTGATCGTACCGATCTTTTCGCGGAAATAGGCTTCATCGCGCTGGTTGATGGCATTGGCCTGAAACGCCTTTTGCTGCGCCGCCATGGTGCGTTTCAGCACGCCCCAGCCGGCATAACCGCCAAGCGGCAAAACCGGCTGGAATGTCATGCGCGTCCGGCTGCGAACAGCCGCTCCTCACGGGGCAACAGGCCGCGCAGGGCCTTCATGGCCTGATAGTGCTGATCCTCCAGCACCGCCTTGCTGGCCACGGCAAGTTGCGCGCGGCTGTCAGGGTCGATCAGAACCTGGCTGAGTTGTTCAATCCCGCGCAAAAGCTGCATGCGCGCATCACCAGCCTCGGCATCGCCGGTCAGCACCAGTTGCGCGATGTAGCACACGCGGCGGACCGGGGTATTGACCTCCTCAGGGTGAATGGCGTCGCGCAGCCGCAGGATATGGGCATTGGGCGTCATGATGGCCAGCCGAGAGCGGCGTTCGCCATTCTCAATCACCGCGCCGTTGATCAGCACCCGTTCATGCGGCCCTAATTTCAGGACAAGCCCGGTCATGCCGACCCCCTGTCACCGCGCAGACCGCGCATTACGGCGGTATTGATATCGACCAGCACCTCGACGCTGGCACGCCCATCCAACACGGCGCGGCTGTGTTCGGTGGTGAATTGATACAGATAGAACAGTTGCGCGCGCAATGGGGCGGGAAGGCCGTTCTGTGGCCCCGCCACATCGGCCGCAAGCGTGGACCAAAGCCGCAGGTTGGCGGCCAATGCATCAACAAAGGCAGGGAAGTCCTCGGCCTTGCGCGACCACGCAGCAGACATACGCTGGGTGATACGGGCCAGAAGATCGTATTCGACGCCGCGCGGTGTACGGGCGGGGGCTTCGGGGCGGGCATAGGCGCTGCGGGCAGTCTGCAAAGCGGACATGTGTCATCCTTCCGGGAAATTGGGGTGAAGGCGGCAAGGGCCGGGGCGCAAACCCCGGCCCAACCGATTACCGGAAGAGCGAAAGCAGTGTCTGCGGCTGCTGATTAGCAATCGACAGCGCCTGCACACCCAGTTGCTGCTGCACTTGCAGCGCTTGCAGGCGGGCCGATGTTTCCTCCATATCGGCATCCACCATCGACCCGATCCCGGCCTTCAGCGAATCCGACAACTCACTGACGAAATCGCGCTGAATGTCGATCCGCTTTTCCACCGAACCGAACGAGGCTGCCGCATCAATCGACGTGGTCAGCAGCGCCTCGATGTTGCCCAAGGCCGCAACCGCCCCCGCGCCGGTTGACACGTCAAGCCCGGTCAACGCGCCAAGGCCACCAGCATTGGCGTTCTTGAACTGCGAACTGACCGAAATGTCGGTGGTGCCTCCGTTGGTAAACACCAGCGTCCCTGCGGTGCCGCTGTCATAGTCAATCGACAGATCGGCGATGCCCATGCTTTCGATGGCCGTTTTGAGGCCCACGGCCGCAACATCGGCCGGTGTGGTAGATGCGATATCAGCCGCCGAGAAGGTATAGCTGGCCGTTTTCCCGCCAATCGTCACCGAAAGGCTGTCGCCCACCGCAAAACCTGCAGCGCCGTCAATGACCACAGTGCCAGTGCCCGCAGCATCAATTGCAAAGCCTGCCGTATCGGCCCCGGTCGAAGCCCCGGTTGTGCCGGTGAACGCCGCTTTGGCCGTGTAGGCACCGGTAGACAGGTTTTGTGCGGTCACGGCAATCGACGAGGTGGACACGCCCGAGCCAGACCGGTCCAGCGACGAAAGCACGTTGACGGTGGACTGCGATCCATCCACCAGGTTCAGCCCGTTGAACTGGGCCGCCCCCACAACCGATTCAATCTGGCTGCGCAGTGCCGAAATATCGGTCTGAATCTTGGTCCGATCGACGTTTTCTTCCTGTGCTGCAACGATCTTGCCTTTGATCTGGGTCAGCAGGCCCGTCACCGTTTCCGACGCCTTGCGGGCCACCGCAATGGTCGAGGACCCCAATGCCAAGCTGTCAGAGATGCCCTTGAAGCCCGCCACATCCGATTCCATCACTTTGGAAATCGCCCAGACAGCAGCGTTGTCTTTGGCATTGGATACCGACTTGCCCGTCGAAATCTCGGACTGAGTCATGTTCATGTTCTTGTTGATCCCCTTCATCGTCTGAAGGGCAACCATCGCGGAGGTATTGGTCAAAATGGACGACATCGTCATGTTCCTTACAGTGCCCCGCACTTTGTGCAGGGCGAGAATACTGCATCACGAGCAGCGGTTCCGGCGTTCTGGCCGATGCGGCCGGAGCGTACCGGCGGCGCCACCCCGTCGTGGGATGCAGGGATAGTGATGCAGCGGAACCCCTAACGTAGTCCTAATGCCAAAAGCTCGGATGTCGCAGATTTGACACGATATTTCTGCGTCAGACCCGCTGGGTCAGCCCGTGTGGAGCATCGCCGATGGCTGAACTCCGCCCCTGCGCGTCATAGGTCGTCATCCGCGTACCCGGCCCGACATCCGCCAGCCTGCGCCGTGCGGCCCGCACCCCGCGCGCCGCTGCGAGCAGGCAGGCGGCGTTGCGTTCGGCCTTGCTGCGCAGACGGGTCGCGGTAGCGCGATCTGTGATGTGCAGATTGGCCAGAATCGTCTCTGTCATGGCACAAGTTGCTGCCAATTCCGTCAGATCACCCCGGCGCAGGGCGGCAAAGGCGTTATCCAGCGCGGCCTCCAGTTCATGCTCCATTGTCAGCTCCCTGCATGGCATGGAAAAGTTTTTCTGCCAGTCCGATCCCCCCCTTTTCGACCATCAGCTTGGCCTGTTCGTCGCGCAGGAACGAGGCAAACTGATCTTCGCCAATGCCGCCGCCAAAGGAGTTTGATTGCGTCCCGACCCCCGCATGACCCAGCATTTCGGTCAGAAATGCGGCTTCCAACGCCTTGGCTTGCGTCATCAGAACCGCATTTCGGTCAGCGGGTGAGGGTGGCGAAAACGGGGCAATCTGCATGATTGTGTCCTTTGAGTATGTCAGATTTTTCCGACTATCCACGCTTGCGGTAAACAACCAGTAACCAGTTGCATGCGAAAAGAGGGGCAATCGAACGACAAATATCGTGGAGCCAATGATACCCATCCTGCTCACCCCTTCAGCAGCACCACCGTTGCCCCCTGCGACTGTCAGTGGCGTGGACGAGCGGGATGGGGGGTTTTCTACAGTGTTCGACACAGATTTGATGCTCTTTGGTATTGATGATGTGCCCCTCCCAGTCCCTGCAATGGCGGCGGTGATTTTGGTTGCGGAGGGGGAGGTCGCGGAAGCCGATGAGTGGAGGAGTGATCTGGAGCCCGCGACTGCGCAGCCGTTGACCGATGACTGCGGCGACAGGATGGTGACCGATAGCGCCGCGATGCCGATTGTTATCGCGAGTGAGGATATGGCCCAGCCCCCAGTCGTCACTCCTGATGCAACACCCTTGGTCGCGGCACTGCAAGGAATGGCGGCGCTGGATTTGAGGCCTGTTGTAGATATCGCGGACCGACCGGAAGCCACCTCTTATGCGCCCGCCCAACAGCCTGTAGCCAGCAAAGCCGATACGGCATCCCTCCCTCGGATCATCACGACTGTGGCCGCATCAGCGGCAGACGTTCCTCTCGTCGAAAAGACTCCCTTTGTGGAGGACGTTTCCCAAACCTTTGACAGCCTACCCGCCCCCTCAGTGCATCGGACGGCTAGCGATCATCTCCACCGCGTTGCATCGAAGACCGTTACAGAGAGGACGACGGCTTTGCCCATTCGGGCCCTGCCGCAGCCGGACCCGACCAAGACCACTGACGTCGCTGCGCAATTGCCAACAATCATGCCGAAGCCTGCAGGCTTCGATCCGGTTGATGCCAGTGTTGCGGTTGTGAGCCGTATCGCGGATGTGCCGACGCAGGTCGATACGGTTGCGTCGGCTGAACGGCTGGATATCCCTGCCATCGCCCCCCCACCCGCACCTGTGCAGGCAGGGGTTTTGGAACTGGCGTCGCGGTTGGTCTGGTCCGATGTAATGCCTGCGCCGCGCGAGCCTATCGCCATGGATCAAAGCGCAAATTTCGAAAGTAGCAGCCGTTCGCCTTTGCCAGAGCCTTACCTCAAGCCTATGGGCCCCCGAAGCACCCCCAAGGTGCCACACATTGACAGCCCTTCACTTGAGCCGCGTCAGGCAAACGTCCCCCCAGACGGCGAGGGGCAAACGCTGCTTGCCATACCCCCGCCCGACGCAAATGACACCGTCTTGCCCGCGTTGCCCGACCTACGGATAGGAGCGCAAAGCGACCCCCCGCCCATTATGGCAAGTCGCAACCATCCCGTTCTTGCGTCTCATCCATCACCCGCCGCTCAGCTACATGCCGTGCTTTCACAGGCTGACGGTGGCGGGGTCGAGATGGTTCTGGCACCGGAAGAACTTGGGCGTTTGCGGATTGAAATGGTTCCGGACGGCGATAGCCTGCGTGTTACCATTGCGGTCGAACGTCCTGACACACTGGATATGTTTCGGCGCAATACCGATGTGCTGCTGGCCGAAATTCGCCAAGCCGGATTCTTGGGGACGCAGCTGAGTTTTGGCGACTGGAACGGGCCAAAAGGCTCTGACACCGCAAAAAACCAAATCGAGGATGCGGGAACAGCGGCTGATCCAATGCCATCCTCTCCAATCTTTTCGCGCCCATCCCGTGGCAATACCGCCACGGGGGCCGGGCTTGATCTTCGGCTTTAGGAACCCGCAACATGGATATCACCGCAACGACCTCCGCCCAGACAGTGACGACCACACCGCGCAAGGCGGCGATTTCGTCTGACTTCGACACATTTCTTAAAATGCTGACAACGCAGATGAAGAACCAAGACCCGCTCAACCCGGTCGATTCGTCTGACTACGCCGTACAACTTGCGACATTCTCGGGCGTTGAGCAGCAACAGCAGACCAACACGCTGCTCAAAGACCTAGGAGCGCAATTCTCGCTGCTTGGAATGTCACAGTTGGCGGGCTGGGTTGGGCAAGAAGCACGGGCGGCGGTGCCGGTCTGGTACTCGGGCGCGCCTGTCACCATTTCCCCCAACCCTGCTGCCGTGGCCGACAGGGCGGTTCTTGTTATCAAAGATGCACAGGGCAATCTGGTTTCACGGGAAGATTTACCTGTCAGCACCACACCATATCAATGGCTTGGCTCCGATGCGGCAGGTGACCCTTTGCCGGAGGGACGCTACACGCTGACGCTGGAAAGTTGGGTGGGCGATGAAAAGCTGGGCGAGGATGTGGTCGAATCCTACGCCCGCATCCTTGAGGCGCGGGGCGGAGCGAGCGGGACCACGATTGTGCTGGAAGGGGGCATCGAAGTACCAGCCACAGCCGTAACGGGCCTGCGTGCACCGATAGCCTGACGGCTGGCTTGAAGGTGGGCAACGCTGCGGGCATAACGCCTGTCATGCTGGATAGTACCCCCACTCTGGATTTGCGCCATCAGGTTGAGGCGGCTTTGCCTGCGCTGCGCGGTGCAGAATGGGTGGCTTTGCAAGGCGGGCGGACCAACCGTCTGTGGCGGGTCGGGCGTCTGGTGGTAAAGCTTTATGCTCAACAGGCACAGAGCCCATTGTTTCCCAATGACCCCTTGGCCGAGGCCAAGGCGTTGCGGATAGCCGCTCCATCTGGTCTGGCCCCGACCTTGCGACGGACGGGGCCGGGGTGGCTGGCCTACGATCATTGCGAAGGCCAGACTTGGCAAGGCGGTGATACAGCGTCGGTGGCGGTGGTTCTGGGGAAGGTCCACAATGTGCCATGTCCCGATTTTCGCAAAGTTGAATCCGGCAGCGCGGCCTTGAGAAAGCAATGTATTGAAATTGCATCGCAATGCAGGGGTACACTGCCGCCGTTACCGCCCGATCCCGGGGTGCCCGCAACGCCGCCCAAATTCATTCACGGTGACGCGGTTGCTGGAAATATTCTTGTGACAGGGCAAAGGCTTACGCTAATTGATTGGCAGTGCCCCGCTTTGGGCGACCCCACCGAAGATTTGGCAACCTTTCTATCGCCCGCTATGCAATGGCTGTATCGAGGGCAAGTGCTGTCAGTTCAGCAAGAGACAGCCTTCCTTGCTGCCTATCCTGACCCTGACATTACCCAACGATTTCAAAGTATGAAGTCGCTGTTTCGGTGGCGCATGGCGGCACATTGCCTATGGCGCGCGGAACGTGGCGATGCAGATTACGCACAGGCAATGACGCTTGAACTGCGCTAAAGCAGCGTTCCCGCCCACACCCCCAAGGCGGCAATTACGGCACCAGCCAGCAGCAGCATGACCGGATGATATCCGCGCCGAACCACTATAACAGGCGGCGGATTGTTCACCTTGATCAGTTGCGCCTCCATCAACGCAGGCAGTTTCGGCCCGAACCTGGCCAGCACCATCGCCGTTTTCGCAAGATCGGCCAACAAGGCCTTTGGCCCGATGCTTTTCTTGATGTAGCCTTCAACAATCGGCTTTGCGACTTCCCAGATGTTGATATGCGGGTCCAGACCGCGCGCGACACCTTCGACTACCACCATGGTGCGCTGCAACAGGATCAACTCGGTGCGGGTTTCCATGCCAAAGCGCTCGGTCACTTCGAAAAGGTAAGCCAGCAGCCGCGCCATCGAAATCCGGCTGGCGTCCATGCCAAAAATCGGCTCTCCGACGGCGCGCAGGGCGCGGGCGAACTCGTCAATGTCGCGGTCTGCGGGCACATAGCCTGCCTCGAAATGCACTTCAGCGACCCGGCGATAATCCTTGCGAATAAAGCCGAACAGGATTTCCGCGTAAACCCGGCGGGTATATTCGTCGATCCGCCCCATGATCCCGAAATCATAGGCGACGATATCGCCATTGGCGGCAATTTTCAGGTTGCCCTGGTGCATGTCGGCGTGAAAATAACCGTCGCGCAGCGCGTGGTTGAGGAACAGTTGCAACACCCGCGCGCCCAACACGCGGCGGTCATGGCCCGCGGCGTCAATCGCGTCATTTTCGTTCAGGCCGATGCCTTCGACCCAATCCAGCGTCATCACCGTGCGGCCCGAGAGGAACCAGCGCGGTTTCGGCACCGAAAACCCGGCGTCGTTCGCGGTATTGGCGGCAAATTCGGCGGCGGCAGACGATTCGAGCCTGAGATCGAGTTCGCCCATCACCACGCCTTCGAAGTGTTTGATCACTTCCATCGGGCGCAGGCGGCGGGCCGAAGGGGCCAGCAGTTCAATCCCGCGCGCGGCGAGATAGAAGGCGTCGATATCCTTGCGGAAGGCGCGTTCGATGTTGGGGCGCAGGACTTTGACCGCCACATCCTCGCCAGTTTCCGCCATCCGCGCCTTGTGAACCTGCGCGATGGACGCGGCAGCGACGGGTTCGGAAAACTCGGAAAACATGCTGTCCACCGGCTGTTCCAGTTCCGCCGCTATCATCTTTTTCGCCACCGCAATCGGGAAGGGTGGCAGTTTGTCCTGCAAGTATTTGAGTTGCAGAGCCAGTTCATCGCCCACGATATCGGGACGGGTGGACAGAATCTGACCGAATTTGATGTAGGCCGGGCCGAGGGCCGTCAGCGCACGGGTGGCGGGTGGCAGGTCGGGGTCGCCTTTCAGGCCCAGCCATTTGAACGGCCAACCCAGCAGACGGGCGGCAAACCGCAGGCGAGGCGGCGCGCGAAACGCCTCAAGCACCACATCCATCGCACCGGTGCGCTCCAGCGTGGCCCCGGTGCGGATCAGCCGCCAGATGTTATGCGGCCCCCTCACAGCTTCCAGCCGGAATGCAGGGCCGCGACGCCCATGGTCAGATTGCGGTATTTGACTTGGCCAAACCCGGCTTTGCGGATCATGGCAGCGAAATCCTCTTGTACCGGGAATTTGCGGATGGATTCGACAAGGTACTGATAGCTGTCGCGGTCGCCCGCCACGATCTGCCCCATCACCGGGATGACGTTGAACGAATACAGATCGTAAGCCTTCTGCATCATGTCATTGGGAATGCGCGAAAACTCCAGCACCATCAGCCGCCCGCCGGGTTTCAGCACGCGGTAGGCCTCGGACAGCGCATCGCCGATCCGGGTTACATTCCGGATGCCGAAGGAAATTGTGTAAACGTCAAAGGAATTATCGGCAAAGGGCAGGGCCATAGCATCGCCCACCACCCAGTCCAGCGCCGCACCTTCCGCCTCGGCCCGCTTGCGGCCTTCGATCAGCATGGGTTCGGTCAGATCGCAGACCACGGCCGACGACTGCCGCCCCGTTTCAGAAACCGAAACGCCACATCGCCGGTGCCGCCCGCCACATCCAGCAGGCGCTGGCCCGCACGGGGGGCCAGCCAATCCATCATCGCGTCTTTCCACAAACGGTGCACGCCGCCCGACATCAGGTCGTTCATCACGTCATACTTGCTGGCCACGCGTGAAAACACGCCATGCACCATCCCGGCCTTGTCGGCCTCGGGCACGGTTTGATAGCCGAAATGCGTGGTCTGGTCTGGATCGCTGCTCATGGGGTCTTGCCGTCCTATCGCTTCCTCTTCCTTATAGGTCGCTCTTGCGCCGCTGCAATGCGCCCCAATGTCCGAAAGCTGCCATGCCCGAATTGCCCGAGGTTGAAACCGTCCGCCGTGGCCTGTTGCCGGTGATGGAGGGGCGGCTGATCTTGCGAGCGGCGGTGAACCGCCCCGATTTGCGCTGGCCGTTTCCGGTTGGCATGGCGGACAGGCTGACAGGGGTCCGCGTTTTGGGGCTGCGACGGCGGTCCAAGTATATTCTGGCAGACCTGTCGTCGGGCGAATCGCTGCTGATCCATCTGGGCATGTCGGGGCGGATGCTGATTTCGGGCGCCCAGATTGGCGACTTTCACCACTCCCACCCGGCCCCGCAAAAGCACGATCATGTGGTGCTGGATATGGAGGGCGGGCCGCGCGTGACCTTCAACGATGCCCGTCGTTTTGGCGCGATGGACATGATGGTGACGGCGGGGGCGGACGGCCACATGCTGCTGGCGGGGTTGGGGCCAGAGCCTTTGGGCAACGGGTTCAGCGAATCCTATCTGGTCGGGCGGCTGAAGGGGCGCAACACACCGATCAAATCGGCACTGCTGGATCAGGGGATCGTTGCCGGTCTGGGCAATATCTATGTCTGCGAAACGCTGTACCGGGCGGGCATCAGCCCGCTGCGCAAGGCGGGCGATCTGACGGCGGCACAGGTGGCGGGGCTGGTGCCGATCATTCGCGCCGTGTTGGAGGAGGCGATTGAGGCGGGCGGATCGTCCTTGCGCGACTACCGGCAGGCGGATGGCGAGTTGGGCTATTTCCAGCACCGCTTTGCGGTTTACGGGCGCGAGGGCGAACCTTGCCCGACCCCCGGTTGCACAGACACCATCGCCCGCACCGTGCAGTCTGGCCGGTCGTCCTTCCATTGCCCGACCTGCCAGAGGTGACTTGCCAACCGCCGCCGTGGTGTTAGGAGTCAGGCTGCACAGCATGGGGATGATGCGATGGCCTATGATACCCTGATCGTCGAGATCGAGGACTATATCGCGCTGATCCGGCTGAACCGGCCTGATGCGCTGAATGCTCTCAACTCCAGGTTAATGCAGGAACTTTCTACTGCGATGACGGCAGCAGATGCCAATGACAAGGTGCGTTGCATCGTGCTGACGGGGTCGGAAAAGGCGTTCGCCGCCGGGGCCGATGTGCGGGAAATGGCAGGCAAATCCTTTACCGACGTGTTCTTCGACAACTTGTTCGGCCCCGAGGCCGAGGCGATCAACCGGGTGCGCAAGCCGGTTATTGCGGCTGTTTCGGGCTATTGTCTGGGCGGCGGCTGTGAACTGGCAATGATGTGCGACTTCATCATTGCCGCCGATACCGCCAAGTTTGGCCAGCCCGAGATCAACCTTGGCATCGTGGCGGGTATGGGCGGAACGCAGCGGCTGTCGCGGTTTGTCGGCAAGGCCAAGTCAATGGACATGCACCTGACCGGCAGGTTTATGGATGCCGCCGAGGCCGAACGCAGCGGACTTGTGTCGCGCGTTGTACCCGCAAAATCGCTGATGGAAGAGGCGATGAAAGCTGCCAGCAAGATTGCCGAAAAGTCGGCGATCACGGCGATGGTCGTCAAGGAATGCGTCAATCGCGCGTTCGAGACAACATTGGCCGAAGGGTTGCTGGTGGAACGCCGCATGTTCCACGCGCTGTTTGCGACCGAGGACCAGAAGGAAGGCATGGCTGCGTTTCTGGAAAAGCGTCAACCACAGTTCCGCGATAAATAGGCGTTTTCCTGTTTGCTTTTCGGGCCGGGTGGCGTATAGGCCGCTCTGACATGCGCGTGGGCCCGCTTAAGGCAAGAATCGATCCCGTCCTTTGAGGCGGGGCCTTGGGGTTTTCGCGTGACCAAACGTAACCGATACCAGACCCCAGGAAGATCAGCCCGATGGCAAACACTGCCCAGTCCAAAAAGCGCGCCCGCCAATCCGAAGCTCGGTATGCCGTGAACAAGGCCCGCCGTTCGCGTATCCGTACGTTCCTGCGCAAGGTTGAAGAAGCCTTGGCTGCGGGTAATCAGGATGCAGCTGCAGCGGCACTGGCACTGGCTCAGCCGGAACTGGACCGTGGTGTGACCAAGGGCGTTCTGCACAAGAACACCGTCGCGCGCAAAATGTCGCGTCTGACCTCGCGCGTCAAAGCGGTCGCTGCGACCGTCTGATCCAGCTTCGATAAACGTGAACAAGGGCGCATCCGAATGGGATGCGCCCTTGTTCGTTTTGCGCAAGATTGTTTCGTTTCCGGCAGCGAAATAGTCCAAAAAACGGGGCCGTTGCCATTTTACCCACCCTTCGGGATTCGCTTTGCCTATCCCTGTGTCAAGCGCGTTGTTCGATTGCGAAGCGCGCATACGGCTTGCTAACTTGCCCAAGCGATTCACTTCGTCGTGGGGGACATGACGTGGTCGCAACCTGAAAATAGGATGCCAGCTTGCTGCCAAGCTGCCGCATAAAAGACTATTTCAGTTTGCGAACAATTGGTTATGCTACGCGCCGCTTGCCGCGCATGGTATGGCTGCCAGATCAGCACACGCACAACTGCGGGTGCTGGCTTTGGGTTGTGTTCCCCGGATGCCTGACCGTTCCGGCCCTGCACTGCGTGGGGCTTGGGTTGTCTTGCGGTGATGACGTTGGAATCGCGGCGGTATTTTTTAGTGGGGGCCATCGGCGGAGTCGTCTGTCCGATGAAAAGAGAACAACAGGTCAAAGAAAAAATGACGAACGAAACTTGGGGGCGGGTTCGGGAAGAACTCATCACGCGCGTTGGTAAGAATAATTATGTGACCTGGATCGAACCGCTAAAGCTGTCACAGCTCGATGAGGGCGTTGCACGATTCGAAGTGCCGACCACCTTTTTCGGTGATTGGGTGCAGCGCAACTACGCCGATCATATCCGCGCCCAATTGTTGACGTCTGGCCATGAAGTACACCGCGTCGAATTTTCCGTATCGGCCTTGGGCGCGCCGGACCGTGCCGTTCGGCCCGCGCAAACGCGCGTGCAGAAGGCCCGCCCTGCGGACGAAGCTGATCTGCTGGGCGCCCCGCTGGATGCGCGCTTTACCTTTGACAGCTTTGTTGTGGGCAAGCCGAACGAACTGGCCCATGCCGCCGCGCGCCGCGTGGCCGAGGGGGGGCCGGTCAGCTTTAACCCGCTGTTCCTGTATGGTGGCGTTGGTCTGGGCAAAACCCACCTGATGCACGCCATCGCCCATGAATTGCAGGCCCGCCGCCCCGATCTTCGCGTGCTCTACCTGTCGGCAGAACAGTTCATGTACCGCTTCATTCAGGCGCTGCGCGACCGTCAGATCATGGATTTCAAGGAACTGTTCCGGTCTGTTGATGTCTTGATGGTGGACGATGTCCAATTCATCGCGGGCAAGGACAGCACGCAGGAAGAATTCTTCCACACCTTCAATGCGCTGGTAGACCAGAACAAACAGATCGTCATTTCGGCTGACCGCGCGCCGGGTGAAATCAAGGATCTGGAAGACCGGATCAAAAGCCGGATGCAATGCGGGCTAGTGGTTGATCTGCATCCGACCGATTATGAACTGCGGTTAGGTATCCTTCAGCAGAAGGTCGAATTTTACCGCGGTCAGTATCGCGGCCTTGTGCTGGCCGATGGTGTTCTGGAGTTTCTGGCGCACCGCATCACCACAAACGTCCGTGTTCTCGAAGGCGCTTTGACTCGCCTCTTTGCTTTTGCCAGCCTTGTTGGCCGCGAAATTACGCTCGATCTGGTGCAAGATTGCTTGGCCGATATTCTGCGTGCGTCGGACCGCAAGCTGACCATCGAAGAAATTCAGCGCAAAGTGGCTGAACACTACAACATCCGCCTGTCCGATATGATTGGCCCAAAACGCCTGCGCACCATCGCGCGGCCCCGGCAGGTTGCGATGTATCTGTCCAAACAACTCACTCTGCGGTCTTTGCCCGAAATCGGCCGCCGCTTTGGCGGGCGTGATCATACGACCATCATGCACGGCTGCCGGAAAATCGAAGAACTGATGGCGATGGACAGTCAGCTTGCCGACGACCTGCTGCTTTTGCGTCGCCTCTTGCAGGGCTGATCGCAAAATAGCTTGTGATGCCGCCAAAACCGGATACGGTCTGCTTCCCCGCAAGGGGTGCGGCCAAGGGGAAGAAATATGAAGATCAGCATCGAACGTGGGGCGCTGCTCAAGGCGCTAGCTCAGGCGCAATCGGTTGTAGAACGCCGCAACACGATCCCGATTCTGGCCAACGTGCTGATAGAGGCGGAGGGCGCGCAGGTCAGTTTCCGCGCCACGGATCTGGATATTGAAGTGCTGGATCGTGCCCCCGCAATGGTCGAACGGCCCGGGGCGACGACAGTTTCCGCCGTGATGCTGCATGAGATTATCCGCAAACTGCCCGATGGTGCCTTGGTCAATCTGACCGAAGACCCGACAAACGGGCGGCTCGCGATCATGGCGGGTCGGTCCAGTTTCAGCCTCGCTACGCTGCCCAAAGAAGACTTTCCGGTGATGGCGACCTCGGAATATACCTGCAACTTTTCGGCTCCGGCGCTGACGCTCCGCCGTCTGTTCGACAAGGCGAAGTTCGCGATTTCTACCGAGGAAACAAGGTATTACCTCAACGGCGTCTATATGCACGTCTCGACCGGTGACAGCGGGCCTGTGCTACGTTGTGTGGCGACCGACGGCCATCGTCTGGCGCGCATCGACGCGACATTGCCCGAAAATGCAGCCAGCATGCCGGGCGTGATTGTCCCGCGCAAGACGGTGAACGAACTGCGCAAACTGTTGGATGATGATGAGGCGCAGATCGGTGTCTCGGTATCAGAAACCAAAATTCGCTTTGCGACACCTGCCATTACCCTGACTTCAAAAGTCATCGACGGCACGTTCCCCGATTACACCCGGGTGATCCCCACCGGCAACACGCGGCGGCTGGAAGTGGATGCGAAAGAGTTCGCCAAGGCCGTTGACCGCGTGGCCACCGTGTCGTCCGAACGGTCGCGTGCGGTCAAGCTTAGCCTTGATGAGGATCGTCTGATCCTGTCGGTCAATGCGCCGGACAGTGGCGCTGCCGAAGAAGAACTGGCGGTGGCCTATAGCGACGAGCGGCTGGAAATTGGGTTTAACGCCAAGTATTTGCTGGAAATCGCATCACAGGTTGACCGTGAGAATGCGGTTTTCTTGTTCAATTCCTCGGGTGATCCAACCTTGATGCGTGAAGGGAATGACCTTTCGGCGGTCTATGTTGTCATGCCGATGCGGGTCTGACACCCCTCGTTTGACGTGACCAGTCTTGCCATCACAGCGCTGACCCTGTCGCACTTTCGCAGCCATCTGGCGGCGCATCTGGCATTTGATGGGCGCCCCGTGGCAATTGTCGGGCCGAATGGTGCTGGTAAAACGAATATTCTGGAGGCGGTTTCGTTGCTGTCGCCAGGGCGCGGCCTGCGCCGTGCCAGCAGCGAGGATCTGGCCAGAAAACCGCAAAATCTGGGCTGGAAAATAGCGGCAGATGTGACGGGTATTTACGCAGCGCACGAGGTGGAGACGTTCGCCGAAGGCAGCGACAGTCGTCAGGTGCGCATTGATGGCAAGGCCGCGACGCAAGCCCTGCTGGGTCAGATGTGCCGCGTGCTTTGGCTTGTGCCAGCGATGGATCGGCTGTGGATCGAGGCCGCCGAAGGCAGGCGCCGTTTTCTGGATCGCATGACTTTGTCCTTTGCGCCCGACCATGGTGAACTAACGCTCACATACGAAAAGGCGATGCGGGATCGCAACCGGTTGTTGAAGGAACAGATCGCTGACCCGCATTGGTATGCCGCCTTGGAGGTGCAGATGGCCACCAGCGGCGCGCAGATTTCAGTCAACCGTCACCATACGCTGGCGCGGCTTGAGCAGGCCCAAAACGGAACAAATACAGCCTTTCCGCAAGCGGTACTTGCGTTGACCGGGCCAGATGGCACCCCAGAACCGGATGACCTTGGGGCCGCGTTGGCAGCAGGTCGCCGCCGTGACATGGCCGCAGGTCGTACGCTGCAAGGCCCTCATCGGGCTGATCTGACGGCAATCTACGCGTCCAAAGGCATGCCTGCGGACCAATGCTCCACCGGGGAACAGAAGGCATTGCTGATCAGCCTGATCCTTGCCAATGCAAGGGCTCTATCGCAAGATATAGGGGCTGCTCCCATTCTTTTGCTTGATGAGGTAGCGGCACATCTTGATGTAACACGCCGGGCAGCGCTTTATGACGAAATATGTGCCTTGGGTGCGCAGGCTCTGATGACCGGAACAGACCCGTCGTTGTTTGACAGTCTGGGCAATCGTGGGCAAACCGTGACTGTGGTCGATGAAGGTGGCCAATCGAGGATTTCAGAATGACTCCGCAGCGGGTTACCTTGATCACGTTGGGCGTGGCAGACCTTGCCCGGTCACGAGCGTTTTACCAACGTCTTGGGTGGGTGGAGCATGGGGAAAGCCAGGCATCCGTCGCGTTTTTCCAAATGAATGGCGCCGTGCTTGCGCTATTTGGCCTTGATGATCTTGCCGCTGATCAAGGGCGACCGGGTGCCAGCCTCGGTGTCGGTGCCGTAACACTGGCGCAGAATTTCACCACCGAAGCCGAAGTAGATGCGGCGTTTGCTGCAGCTTTGACGGCAGGGGGAACTAACCTTAAAAAGCCGTCGAAAGTGTTTTGGGGCGGATACTCCGGCTATTGGTCAGATCCTGATGGACATGTCTGGGAAGTGGCGATGAACCCATTCTGGCCACTGGGGGAAGACGGGTCATTGAGGTTAAGTGAATGACCGTTAGTTTTCATCAGTTGCTGCTTTACGCTGGTGGCATGGCGTTGCTTTGGGTGATCCCTGGGCCTGTCTGGGTTGCACTTATTGCACGTGCGTTGTCGGGCGGGTTCAGCGCGGCCTGGCCGTTGGCGGTCGGCGTCGCGGTCGGCGACTCTATCTGGCCACTGGCTGCCATATTTGGTCTGTCCTGGATTCTGTCGGTCTACGGTGGCTTCCTGTCCTTACTGCAATGGGTGGCCGCCGCCACCTTTGGCGTGATGGGTTATTTGCTGATCCGCAAGCCGGCCCAAAGTATCAGCGCCGATTCCCGATTAACCCGCCCGGGTCTTTGGGCAGGGATCGCGACGGGCGTCGCCGCCGTGATTGGCAACCCTAAAGCCATCCTGTTTTACATGGGCGTGCTGCCTGGGTTTTTTGATCTGTCTCGCGTGACTGGCACCGACATCGTCGCAATTCTGGCTGTTTCGATGGCCGTTCCGATGATCGGCAACCTCTGCCTTGCCTTGTCGCTTGACCGCGCGCGCAGCCTGTTGTCCAGCCCTGATGCACTGCGGCGCCTGAACGTGGTTTCGGGCGTGCTGTTGATCGGCGTCGGTGTCGTGATTGCGCTGACGTAACCCCAAATTGCCGCGCAGCGCGTGACATTCCTGGCTTGAACCGCTATAAATCGCACACAAGACAAGGGGTTCAGACCATATGGCCGAAGAAGCCAAGAAGCCGGACGCATATAGCGCCGATTCCATTAAAGTTCTCAAAGGGTTAGAAGCGGTTCGCAAGCGCCCGGGCATGTACATCGGGGATACCGATGACGGGTCTGGTCTGCACCATATGGTGTATGAGGTCGTCGATAACGGCATTGACGAGGCGTTGGCCGGTCATGCCACAGCGGTGACTGTAAAAATCCACGCCGACAACTCGGTTTCCGTGCGCGACAACGGCCGTGGTATCCCCGTAGACATCCACCAGGAAGAAGGCGTTTCTGCCGCTGAAGTCATCATGACCCAGCTGCACGCGGGCGGAAAATTCAACAATACCGACGAATCCGGCAATGCTTACAAAGTATCGGGCGGGTTGCACGGCGTTGGTGTTTCCGTTGTGAACGCGCTGTCAGAATGGCTGGAACTGACGGTCTGGCGCAACGATACCGAGTATCGGGCGCGCTTTGAACATGGCGATTGCGTGGTGCATGTCTATGAGGTTGGTCCCGCCCCCGGCATGCGCGGCACTGAAGTGCGGTTTCTCGCCTCGGCCAAAACCAACATTCCTGATGGGACGTTCTCAAACCTCGACTATCAGTTCAAGACGCTGGAAAACCGGTTGCGGGAACTGGCGTTTCTGAACTCTGGCGTGCGGATTATCGTTGAAGATGAGCGCCCCGCAGAGCCATTGCGGACAGAGTTGTTCTATGACGGTGGCGTGCGCGAGTATGTCAAATATCTTGACCGCTCCAAGTCTTCGATCATGCCAGAGCCGATCTATATCGTGGGCGAGCGTGGTGGCATTGGCGTCGAAGTGGCGATGTGGTGGAATGACAGTTACCACGAAAACGTACTTCCGTTCACAAACAACATTCCGCAGCGTGACGGCGGCACCCATATGGCTGGATTTCGCGGCGCGTTGACGCGAACGATCAACAACTATGCGCAGACCTCCGGTATCGCCAAGAAAGAAAAGATTGATTTCACCGGCGACGACGCGCGCGAAGGGCTCACCTGCGTTTTGTCGGTCAAAGTGCCAGACCCCAAGTTTTCCAGCCAAACCAAAGACAAACTTGTATCCTCAGAAGTGCGGCCCGCCGTTGAGAATATGGTCAACGAAAAGCTGGCTGAATGGTTTGAAGAAAATCCGGCAAATGCGCGGATCATTGTCGGCAAGATCATTGAGGCGGCCCTCGCCCGAGAGGCCGCGCGAAAAGCCCGCGATCTCACCCGTCGCAAAACTGCGCTGGATGTTGCGTCTTTGCCGGGGAAACTGGCCGATTGTCAGGAACGCGATCCGTCGAAGTCAGAGCTGTTCCTCGTCGAAGGGGACAGCGCCGGTGGGTCGGCCAAACAGGGCCGCAGTCGGGCAAATCAGGCCGTTCTGCCTCTGCGTGGCAAGATCTTGAACGTCGAACGTGCGCGCTTTGACCGGATGCTGGGCAGCGCCGAAATCGGCACGTTGATCACGGCGCTTGGCACCGGGATCGGGCGCGATGAGTTTGATCTGAAGAAGCTGCGTTACCACAAGATCGTCATCATGACGGACGCCGATGTGGACGGTGCGCATATCCGGACGCTCTTGCTGACCTTCTTCTTCCGGCAGATGCCGTCGTTGATTGAAGGGGGGTTCCTT
The DNA here is from genome assembly GCA_963772935.1 of uncultured Alphaproteobacteria bacterium. Classification (GTDB taxonomy): domain Bacteria; phylum Pseudomonadota; class Alphaproteobacteria; order Rhodobacterales; family Rhodobacteraceae; genus JANNNF01. Next base: position 567,887 of record CAVYZK010000007.1, read on the forward strand.
TATATCGCTCAGCCGCCGCTTTACAAAGTTGCGCGTGGCAAATCAGAGGTTTACCTGAAGGATCAGGCCGCGCTGGATGACTATCTGGTTGAGATGGGCATCGACGGGGCCATTCTTAAACTGCAAGACGGGCAGGAAATCGCGGGCAACGATCTGGCGCGTGTTGTTGAAGGCGCACGGCAGTTCCGTCGGATTCTGGATGCGTTTCCGACCCTGTACCCCCGTGGCATTCTGGAGCAGGCAGCCCTTGCGGGGGCGTTTGAACCGGGTCGTGCAGACGCCGATTTGCAGCAGGTGGCGGACACCGTCGCGCGGCGTCTGAACATGATCGCGTTGGAATATGAAAAGGGCTGGGGCGGGCGGATCACGCAGGATCATGGTATCCGCCTTAGTCGGGTTTTGCGTGGTGTTGAGGAGTTGCGGACCCTTGATGGCGCTGTGCTGCGCTCGGGTGAGGCCCGCAGGCTCAATCAGGTCGCCACCAACACCAAAGATATCTACCGCGATCCAGCGCGCCTTGTGCGCAAAGACCGCGAGCAAATGGTGCATGGCCCGATTGATCTGTTGAAATCCATTCTGGCAGAGGGCGAAAAGGGTCTGTCGCTGCAACGCTACAAGGGTTTGGGCGAAATGAACCCCGAACAGTTGTGGGAAACCACGCTGGACCCCGAGGCGCGCACACTTTTGCAGGTCAAGGTGGACGATCTGGCAGAAGCGGACGACATTTTCACCAAACTTATGGGCGATGTGGTTGAACCTCGGCGTGAGTTCATTCAGGCCAATGCGCTGAATGTGGAACATCTCGACTTCTGAATGATCGTTCGCAAAATGGCGAATGATCATTCACATTGGCGACAATATCCGACGGGGGTCGGGGGTGTGAAGCCCCCGGCGGGCCGTCACACTGCCCGCGCCCCAAGACTTGCCACAATCGCCCGCGCGGCCGCAGCCGGGTCTGCTGCCTGCCACACCGGACGCCCCACCACGATATGGTCAGCCCCGTCTGCAATTGCCTGGGCCGGGGTTGCGACACGTTTCTGGTCGCCCAAAGCACCCCCCGAAGGTCGCACCCCCGGCGTCACGATCAGCCGCCCTTTTGCCTGAGGCAGGGCACGAATCATTGCGGCCTCTTGCGGGCTGGCGATGACGCCATCAGCCCCGGCCTCCAATGCGCGGGCCGCGCGTTCCAGCGTAATGTCATGGATGTCGCCGGGTTTGATCAGGTTGGCATCCAGATCGGCACGGTCCAGTGATGTCAGCACGGTGACTGCGAGGATTTTCATCCCCGACCCACCTTTGCCCATGGCAGCTGCGGCCACCACTTGCGGGTCGCCATGCACGGTCAGAAAATCCAGATCATACTGCGCCAACCCCCGCACAGCGGCTTCGATCGTGGCCCCGATGTCGAACAGCTTCATATCCAGAAAGATGCGTTTGCCGTGGTCTTGTTTCAACTCATTCGCGAGGGAAAGGCCGCCGCCCGTGAGCATGCCCAAACCGATCTTGTAGAAGCTGACCGCGTCGCCCAATCGGGCGGTCAGGGCCTGTCCGTGGACAATATTCGGCACATCCAGCGCCACAATGAGGCGGTCATCCATCGCAGTCTCCCTCGTTTGACGCGTCATGCGGTCCAGGGAAGGGGGTGTCAAGCGGCAGTCGCCCCTGCCACCCGCATCCACGCCGTGCGCAGCGTTGGCAGATTGACAGTGGCCCGCGTTGCGGGGACTTTGCTGGGCGAACAAGGGGACTGACATGGACATCAACATCAGCTTTGACCGCCCCGAGGAGGGCCCGAAATCCGGGCCAATCACCGTGGGCTGGTTTCTGACCTCCGACAAAGGGGCGGTGATGTATGATCCGCCCGAACGGGTGGTGTTCCGGCAGACCAACAAAAGCCATTCGAAAAGCGCCAGCCGCTGCCCCGCCGTGGTGCAGTTGGAAAGCCGGTATTTCATGGTGAAATGCCCGTTCGATATTAACGTGGGCTTCGGGCGGGACGATAAGGGCAAGGCGCATCTGATTAACCGCAGTGGGGTCAGTTCTTCGATCCGCGCGAACAAACTGGGCGAAGTGCTGACCTTGGTCAGCGAGACCGAATGGCGCTACCCCGACCGCCCCACGGTGCAATTGTCGCTGCCCTACTGCTTTATCGCTGACGAGATGGTCTATGTGACGCAGCTTTCGGCCTTTCTGCATTACCGCCGCGACCCGTTGCCGGGCACCATCTTTGGCGGGCGGTTTCCGCTGAACATCTGGCCGCGCCCGTTGATGTGGGCGTTTGAATGGCATGAACCGGAAAAGGATATCGTGCTGAAGCGCGGCGAGCCGTTGTTCTATTGTCAGTTCGAAGGCGAAGGCCCGGATCGCCCGGTAGGCATGGTCGAGGCCGAACGCACCCCTGAATTGCAGAAGTATATGGAGCAGGTTTCGGGCGTGGTAAACTACGTCGGCCAGACCTTCGGTCTGTTCCGCGCCGCCGAGGCGCTGCGCCCAAGTAAACTGCTGACCCCGAAAGCGCGGGAGTGATATCGTCGCTGGAATTGTGGGACATCTCGGCGGGTGTGTCCCGCGTTGTCCTGCAAAGCGCGGCCCGGATTGAGGCCCCGAACTGGTCGCCCTGCGGCACCTATCTGCTGGTCAATTCGGACGGGCGCTTGTTCAAGGTGCCCTTGTCTGACCCCAAGCTGGTCCCGCTGGACACTGGCTTTGCCACCCGCTGCAACAACGACCACGGCATTTCGCCCGATGGCAAAACCATCGTGTTGTCCAACCACCGCGACAACGGCGCCGAAATTTTCCTGATGCCAGCGGCGGGCGGCACGCCGCGGTGATTTCGCCGCAAGCCCCGAGTTGGTGGCACGGCTGGTCGCCCGATGGCGCGCGCATCACCTATGCGGCCGCGCGCGGCAGCCGGGTGATTGATATCTACACGATCCCGGTGGCGGGCGGGTCCGAGTCGCGCCTGACCATGAGTGAAGGCCAGTCGGACGGCCCCGATTTTTCCGCCGATGGCAGCCACATCTTTTACAACTGCGACCGTTCCGGGCATTCGCAGATTTGGGTGATGGCGGTGGATGGCACTGACCAGCGCCGCCTGTTCGAGGACGATCATGTGCTGTGGTTTCCACACCCGTCGCCCTGCGGCAGGCATTTGATCTGCCTTGCCTATCCGCCCGGCACCGAAGGCCACCCCCGCGATTTGGCGGTAGAAATCTGGATCATGGCCCCGGATGGCAGCAACCGCCGCAGCCTTTTGGCCTTTACAGGCGGGCAAGGCACGATGAACGTGCCGAACTGGCGGGCCGATGGCGGGGCCTTTGCCTTCGTGCGCTACACGGTCTGACCTTGCGCAAAGGCGCAAATCGCCGAGACCAGACAATCCAGACTGTCGGTGAACGGCACCTGCACCCCACCCGTCAGCAGCGACAATTCGGTGCAGGCGATCAGCACATGGTCGGACTGCTCCGCCATTTCTGCCGCCAGCCGCCCCAGTTCAGCCTGCCCGCTTGTATCTCCCGCCTTCACCCGCCGGATCAGCGCCAACACCGGGGCCTCATCCGCAGGCCAGACCGGCACCATACCGGCCCCAGCCATAGCCGCATCGAACGCGCCCGTGATCCGCACCGCAGGCGATGCGAGCATCCCGATCCGCCCCTTTGGCAGGGCGGCAACTGTGGCCTCCCGCATATCCAGAAACGGCAAAGGGGTGGCGGCGACGATCTGCGGCGCATAGGCGTGGGCGGTATTGCAGGGCATCGCAATCGCCTGCGCGCCCGCCGCCATTAAACCCTGCGCCATCCCAGCCAGCACCGGGCCGGGATCATCCCCCACCCCGTCGATCAGCCGTGAGAGGCGCGATGGCACGGCGGGGTTCTGATGCACGATCAGGGGGATATGGTCGGCATCATCACGGGCCTGCACCGCCTGCAAAACCCGCGTCATAAGCAGCACAGTCGCCTCTGGCCCCATGCCGCCAAGGATGCCGACCGTCCTCATGCGTGCGGCAGAACGTGGGTGTATCCGGTCAAGCCGATCGCCCCGCCCGTGTGCAGGAATACGATGCGCTGGCCCTTGGTGAAACTGCCCCTTGCGGATCAGATCAATCAGCCCCGCTGCCCCTTTGCCGCTGTAAACCGGGTCCAGCAGGATAGCCTCGGTCCGGGCGAAAATATCAATCGCCTCAAGCGTGGAGTCTGCCGGGATGCCGTACCCCTGCCCGATGTAATCGCAATTCGCCACCACGTCCTCGCGGGCAACCACACCAGCGGTGCCCAGCTTTTCCTCGACCGCCTGCGCCAGACGGAACACGTTGGCTTCCTGCACCTCACGCGCCGCGCGCACCCCGATGCCCAGCAGGGGCAGTTGCGCGTTCAGCGCCTTCAGCCCCACAATCAGCCCGGCTTGGGTGCCCGCAGACCCGGTGGCGGTGACCATGTGGTCAAACACGATGTCGCGTTCCACCATCTGCCCCAGCAATTCCAGCGCGCAATTCACATAGCCAAGCGCCCCCGTCGCGTTCGACCCGCCACCCGGAATGGCGTAGGGCACCGACCCCATGGCGCGAAAGCCCTCGGCCACGGCGAACAACTCGGCATTCATGTCCAGCCCCGGGCCGCGATGTTCGATGGTTGCGCCGTGCAGCACGTCCAGCAGCACATTGCCGTTCATCCGGTAGTTGGGTTCATTATACCCGGTGCGATCTTCCAAAATCAGGTGGCACTTCAACCCCAGTTTGGCCGCCGCCGCCGCCGTTTGCCGCGCGTGGTTGGATTGCGTGGCCCCTTGGGTCAGCACCATGTCTGCGCCCATGGCCACGGCCTCGGCCATCAGGTACTCCAGCTTGCGGGTCTTGTTGCCGCCGGTGGACAGCCCGGTGCAATCATCCCGCTTGATCCAGATTTCCGGGCCACCGAGCAGGGCCGACAGGCGTGGCATCGGTTCCAGCGGGGTCGGCAGGTGGCCAAGGCGGATGCGGGGAAAGCGGGACAGGTGCATGGTGGCTCCTTAGGTATTCAGGGCAATGTCAGGCGTGACGGCCAGTTTGGCAAGACGGATATCGGCAGTGCGGGCGTGGCCTTCCATGCCCTCGAACCGGCTGATGTTGGCAGTTACTTCGGCCAAGCGCGGCAGGGCTTGGGGTGTAACCTGCTGCCAAGTCACGGTTTTCAGAAACTTGTGGACCGACAGCCCCCCAGTATAGCGCGCAGCGCCCGACGTGGGCAGCACATGGTTGGTGCCGGCCGCCTTGTCGCCAAAGGCCACGGTCGTCTCGGCCCCAAGGAACAGCGAGCCATAGGCCCGCAGCCGACTCTTCCACCAGTCCAGATCGGCAGCCTGCACATGCAGATGCTCTGGCGCCACCTCATCGGCTACCAAGGCCATCGCCTCGGGGCCGTCGCACAGGATGATCTCGGCCAGATCGGCCCAGGCCGCCAGTGCCGCCGTCCGGTTCGGTTCTGGCAATTCGGCGGCAAACAGCGGGGCCAGACGGGCCACCTCGGCGGCCAAGGGCGCATGGTCCGTCACCAGCCAGACGGGGGAATTGGCCCCATGTTCGGCCTGCCCCACCAGATCCCAGGCGACCACCTCGGGGTCGGCACTGGCGTCCGCAATCACCATGCTGTCGGTCGGCCCTGCGACCATGTCGATGCCGACGCGGCCATACAGCAGTCGCTTGGCCTCAGCCACATACTGATTGCCGGGACCGACGAGGATATCGGCACGGGGCAGGCCGAACAGGCCAAAGGCCATCGCCGCAATCCCCTGTATCCCGCCAAGCGCCAGAATCCGGTCGGCACCGCAGGTGTGCAGCGTATAGAGGATGGCATCTGGTATCCCCCCGGCACGCGGCGGCGATACGGCGGCGATATGCGCCACCCCGGCCACCTTGGCGGTGGTGACGGTCATCATGGCGGACGCGATATGGCTGTAACGCCCACCCGGAACATAGCAGCCCTGCCGCCTGCACCGGGATCAGACGTTGCCCGGCGGTCAGGCCGGGACGCAGTTCAACCGTAACCTCCTGCACCGAGCCACGTTGGGCAGCGGCAAAACATGAAATGTTTTCATGCGCATAGGCGATATCGTCTTTCAGGCTTTGCGGCACGCGCGCGCAAGCCGCCGCGATTGCCGCGTCAGACACCACAACATCGCCGTGCCAGCCATCCAGATCGCGGGCCATGCGGCGGGCGACATCCTCACCACCCGTTTCCAGTTCTGCCAGCATCGCGGCCACGCTGCCGGATAGGGCAGCCGTCGTTGGCGCAGACTGGCCGCGTTTCAGATAGGTCAGCGACATTCCGGCGGCCTTTCACATTGCAACACCATCGGGGGGCAAAACGCGGCGCGTGACAACCGTCGCCACATCCGTTTCAGAATTTGGACGTACCCCTTCCATCGTACTGAATTCACTGCGACATAAACTTTGTCTAACAATTGCCGTAATTTTGGCTTAATTGTTAAGGTGAGCAGAAATCGACACGGGGGAAAACCCTCGGTCAGCGCGCAGGCAGGCAGAATTGGCAACCGTAACGGGCGGCAGTGGCAACGACACTGCATTGACAGGCACAGGATCGGCCGACGTCATCTATGGTGGCGCTGGCAATGACAGGCTGTTTGGCGGAGGCAGCTCGGATACGCTGTTTGGCGGGTCTGGGAACGACAGTCTTGATGGCGGCACCGGCACCGATACCGCCGATTACACCGGTTCTACGGCAGGCGTTACGGCCAACCTTGCCACCAACGTCAACACGGGCGGCGACGCGCAGGGCGATGTCTTCAACAGCATCGAAAACCTGACCGGGTCTGCGTTCAACGACATGCTGACCGGGGATACCGGGGCCAACGCGCTGTCGGGCGGCGATGGCGATGATCAGTTGTTCGGCGGCGCGGGCAGCGACAGTCTGTATGGCGGTGCCGGCAACGACACGCTGGTCGGCGGGACTGGCAGCGACAGGCTGGAAGGCGGCGCCGGCATTGACGAAGTTGACTACAGCGCCTCAACCGCAGGGGTGAACGTCAACCTGACATCGGGTTCCGGCAGCGGTGGCGATGCGGGCACCGACACGCTGGTGGGTATAGAGAACGTCATCGGGTCCGCGTTTAACGATACCCTGACGGGCAGCACCGCCGCGAACGAGTTGTATGGCGAAGCGGGCAACGACGTGCTGGCCGGTGGCGGCGGGGCAGATACGCTGTTTGGCGGGACGGGCAACGATACCGTCGATTATTCGGCCTCGACCGTGGCCATTTCCGCCAGTCTTGCGACAGGCACCGACAGTTCTGGCGACATTCTGTCGGGAATAGAGGCGCTGACCGGGTCGGCCTTTAGTGACACGCTGACGGGCGATGCGGGGGCAAACACCCTGTCCGGGGCGGCTGGCAACGATGTGCTGGTCGGGGGGGCGGGCAACGACAGCCTGATTGGCGGGACGGGAACTGATACCGCCGACTACAGCGCATCTGGGGCGGGGGTGACCGTCAACCTGACGACTGGGGTCAACACTGGCGGCGATGCGCAAGGCGACGTGCTGAACACGATCGAGAACCTGACCGGGTCGGACTTCGACGATGTGCTGACGGGCGACACTGCCAACAACGTGCTGACGGGCGGTGACGGCGACGATCAGCTTTTTGGCGGTGCAGGCAGCGATAGCCTCTATGGCGGTGCTGGCAATGATACGCTGGTCGGGGGCGCAGGCAGCGACCGGCTGGAAGGCGGCGCGGGCATCGACCTTGCCGATTACAGCACCTCGACGCTTGGCGTCAGTGTCAATCTGGCGACGGGCCTTGGCAGTGGCGGCGATGCGGGCACTGATACGTTGGTTGGCATAGAAAATGTCACCGGATCGGCCCTGTCCGATACGCTGACCGGAGACGGTGCCGACAACATTCTGTCGGGCGAGGCGGGCAGCGACCTGCTGGCAGGTGGGGCCGGGGCAGACACGCTGATCGGCGGCACGGGCAATGATACGGTTGATTATTCTGCGGCAAGCGCGGGTGTGGCGGCCAGCCTTGCCACCAACACCGGCACGGCAGGCGAGGCTGCGGGCGACGTGCTGTCGGGCATCGAGGCGCTGACAGGTTCTGCCTACAATGACACGCTGACGGGCGATGGCGGGGCGAACACTCTGTCAGGGGCCGCCGGTGCTGATCTGCTGTATGGCGGCGCGGGCAACGACAGTTTGTCGGGGGGCGATGGCAATGACACCCTGTCGGGCGGTCTGGGCATCGACATCATGGATGGTGGCGCAGGCACCGATACCGCCGATTACAGTACGGCAACTGGCGCTGTATCGGTAAACCTGACCACCGGGCTTGGCCTTGCGGGCGAGGCCACAGGCGACGTTCTGACCAACTTCGAAAACCTGACCGGGTCTGCGTTCAACGACACGCTGACAGGCAGCATTGGGAACAACACGCTGATCGGCGGTGCCGGGGCGGACGTGTTGGCGGGTGGGCTTGGTACTGATACCGCCGACTATTCCACCTCGGGTGCCGGGGTCTCGGTCAACCTGACCACTGGGGTCAACACGGGCGGCGATGCGCAGGGCGATACCCTGTCAGGGTTTGAGAACCTGACCGGGTCAGACTACAACGACACGCTGACCGGCGATACTGCCGCCAACGTCCTGTACGGCGGCGATGGAAATGACGCGCTGTTTGGCGGTTCGGGCGCGGACAGTCTGTATGGCGGTGACGGCAACGACACGCTGACCGGCGGGGCGGGGGCCGATCTGCTGGATGGTGGGGCGGGCACGACAGATACCGCCGACTATTCGGCTTCGGGGGCGGCGGTCAATGTGACCGCAGGCGGCACCGGCACGGGCGGCGATGCGGCCGGCGATACCCTGACCGGGGTCGAGTATCTGATCGGGTCGATCTACAACGACAGCCTGACGGGGAATGACGACAACAACTATCTGTTCGGCGGGGCCGGGGCGGATGGGCTGTTTGGCGGCCTGGGCAATGATACGCTGGCAGGTGGGGTCGGGTCCGACACCATGTATGGCGGCGAGGATATGGATTACCTCGACTATTCCGCCTCTAACGCCGCGGTAAACGTCAACCTCGCCACCAGCACCTCCAGCGGCGGGCATGCGGCGGGGGATGTGTTTGCGTCGGTCGATGGCATCATCGGCTCGGCGTTCAACGACACGCTGATCGGTTTTGACAACCAGGGCCTCACGGGCGACGTTTACACCAACATCTTTTACGGCGGCGGCGGGTCGGACTATCTTGACGGGGCCGGGTCGGATGACGTGCTGTTTGGTGGTGATGACAACGACACTGTCCTTGGCGGCACCGGCAATGACAGCGTTTCGGGCGATGCAGGCAACGATCTGGTTTCAGGCGGCGCAGGCGAAGACACGGTCGAAGGCGGGGCTGGCAATGACACGCTGTCTGGCGACGCTGGCAACGACAGCCTTTTTGGCGGCGATGGCAACGACGCGGCTGATGGCGGCGATGGCAATGACACGCTGTTTGGTGGCGTGGGCAACGACAGCCTGTCGGGCGGCTTGGGCAACGACACGCTTTCGGGCGACGCAGGCGACGATTCAATGTCCGGCGGTGACGGCACCGACAATCTGGATGGTGGTACCGGCAACGATACCCTGTCGGGCGGCGCAGGCAATGACACCCTGCTGGGAGGCGACGGCAATGACAGCCTGAGCGGCGATGACGGTGCCGACACGCTGGATGGCGGTGCAGGCAACGACACCTTGTTGGGCGGCGTTGGCAACGACAGCCTTTCCGGCGGTGACGGCAACGACAGCCTTGATGGCGGCGATGGCGACGATCTGGCCTCGGGAGGCGCGGGCAATGACGTGGCTCTGGGCGGGCTGGGCAATGACAGCCTGACGGGCGATACGGGCGACGACAGCCTGTTTGGCGGCGACGGCACCGACAGTTTGGACGGCGGTATCGGCAATGACAGTCTCAGCGGCGGGCTGGGCAACGACAGCCTGTACGGTGGCGACGGTGACGACGCGGCGGATGGGGGCGATGGCAACGATGTTGCCTTTGGTGGCCTTGGCAACGACAGCCTGTTTGGCGGGCTGGGCAATGACACCCTAAGCGGGGATGCAGGCAACGACAGCCTCGATGGCGGCGACGGCGCAGATAGTCTGGACGGTGGCATCGGTAATGACACTGTGTTCGGCGGACTGGGCAATGACAGTGTCACGGGTGGTGACGGTGACGACAGCGTCGATGGTGGCGATGGCAATGACACTGTGTCGGGTGGTGCAGGCAACGACTCGGTTCTGGGGGGGCTTGGCAACGATACCCTGACAGGCGACGCGGGCGACGATTCACTGTTTGGCGGCGATGGGGCTGACAGTCTGGATGGCGGCATCGGCAACGATGCGCTGTTTGGCGGTGTGGGCAATGACACACTGGCCGGGGGGGCTGGCAACGATAGCCTCAGCGGCGACGACGGCAACGACAGCCTCGATGGCGGCGATGGCAATGATACTGTGTCGGGTGGTGCGGAAACGACTCGGTTCTGGGCGGGCTTGGCAACGATACCCTGACCGGGGATGCAGGCGACGATTCACTGTTTGGTGGTGATGGGGCCGATAGTCTGGATGGCGGCATCGGCAACGATGCGCTGTTTGGCGGAGTGGGCAACGACACACTGGCCGGCGGTGCTGGCAACGATAGCCTCAGCGGCGACGACGGCAACGACAGCCTCGATGGCGGCGATGGCAACGACACCGTTTCGGGTGGTGTCGGAAACGACGTCGTGCTGGGCGGGCTTGGCAACGATACCCTGACCGGCGATGCAGGCGACGATTCGCTGTTTGGTGGCGATGGGGCTGACAGTCTGGACGGCGGCATCGGCAACGACGCGCTGTTTGGTGGGTCGGGCAATGACCTTCTGAACGGTGGCGATGGCAATGACGCCGCCGATGGCGGTGATGGCGAAGACACCCTTTTTGGTGGTTTGGGCAATGACAGCCTGACGGGCGGCCTTGGCAATGATGTGCTGTCCGGCGAGGCAGGCGACGATAGCCTGTCCGGCGGCGACGGCAATGACAGTCTGGACGGCGGTATCGGCAACGATACGCTTGGCGGCGGCACCGGCAACGACAGCCTCTCGGGCGGCGACGGCAGCGACAGCCTCAGCGGCGACGACGGCAACGACAGTCTGGACGGCGGCATCGGCAACGACGCCCTGTTTGGCGGCACCGGCAATGACAGCCTTTCGGGCGGTGATGGCAACGACAGTCTGGATGGCGGCGACGGCGATGATCTGACGTCGGGCGGGGCAGGCAACGACTCGGTGCTGGGCGGAACCGGCAATGACACGCTGACAGGTGATGCGGGCGACGACTCGTTGTTCGGTGGCGATGGGGCGGACAGTCTGGACGGCGGCATCGGCAACGATGCGCTGTTTGGCGGCACCGGCAATGACAGCCTTTCGGGCGGTGATGGCAACGACAGTCTGGATGGCGGCGACGGCGATGATCTGACCTCGGGCGGGGCGGGCAACGACTCGGTGCTGGGCGGAACCGGCAATGACACGCTGACAGGCGATGCGGGCGACGATTTACTGTTTGGGGGCGACGGCAACGACAGTCTGGACGGCGGCATTGGCAACGATGCTCTGTTTGGTGGGTCGGGCAATGACAGCCTTTCCGGGGGCGACGGTAACGACAGCCTCAGCGGCGACGACGGCAACGACAGTCTCGACGGCGGCATCGGCAACGATGCCTTGTTCGGTGGCAATGGCAATGACAGCCTGGACGGCGGGGTTGGCAACGACAGCCTTAGCGGCGGGGCGGGCAATGACTTGGTCGTGGGGGGGCTTGGCAACGACACGTTGCTGGGTGATGCGGGCGAAGACACCCTGTCTGGCGGCGAAGGGGCTGACAGTCTGGACGGAGGGACCGGCAACGACAGCCTGTCTGGCGGGCTGGGCAATGACGTGTTGGCGGGCGGCGACGGCAATGATGTGCTCGAAGGCGGCGACGGCAACGACACCCTGACCGGTGGCACCGGCAACGACATCTTGATTGGCGGCGATGGGGCCGACTTTCTGACGGGTGGCGATGGGTCCGATGTCTTCTATGCCGGGGCTGGCGATACTATTGATGGTGCCGAAGACAATGGCGACAATGACTTCATCGACCTGTCGGGCCTTGGCCGTCACCGCATCATCTATGACCCGCTGAACCCCGAAAATGGCGTAGTGCAGTTTCTGGACCTGTCGGACAATGTGATCGGCACGATCACCTTTTCCAACATCGAGAACATCGTGGCCTGCTTTACCCCCGGTACGATGATTGCCACCCCGCAGGGTCAGGTTGCGATTGAGACGCTCGCGGTGGGCGACATGGTGATGACCCGTGACCACGGCGCGCAACCCTTGCGCTGGATCGGGTCAAAGCGGGTGGCGGGGAAGGCGCTGTCCGCCGATCCGTCGCTGCGGCCGGTCCTGATCCGTCAGGGCGCGTTGGGGCCCGATCTGCCGCAACGCGATATGATGGTCTCGCGCCAGCACCGGATGCTGCTGACCGGCGCACGTGCCGACCTGCTGTTTGGCGCGGACGAGGTTCTGGTGCGCGCCGTGCATCTGATCGGCCAGCCCGGGATCAGCAATGTGGCTGTCGCGGACGTGACCTATGTGCATCTGCTGTTCGACCGGCATGAAATTGTGCTGGCCGATGGCGCGTGGAGCGAGAGTTTTCAACCGGGCGACCGCACGCTTGCAGGCATGGATCAGGACCAGCGGGATGAACTGTCAAAGCTGTTCCCCGACCTTGCGCATCAGGCCAGTCCGGCACAATTTGCAAGCGCGCGGCTGACGCTGAAATCCTACGAGGCGCGGGTGTTGCTGGCGGCGTGACGGCCCGCATACAGCCCGGTCGCAAGGCAGGCGGTCAGCAGGTAGCCCCCGGTCGGGGCCTCCCAATCCAGCATCTCGCCGCAGGCAAAGGTGCCAGGCATCGCCTTGATTTCCAACCCATCGGTCAGGGCGGCGCGGGTGATGCCCCCCGCAACCGAGATCGCCTCGTCCATCGGACGCGGGCCTTGCAGCGGTAAGGGTAGGTGCTTGATAACTGACAGGTCGGCCCCCCGCGCGGTCTCCATCACCAACGCAATCGCGGCAGGCGACAGCCCCAGCTTGCGCAGTTTGTTGGCGGCAGTTTCCGATGGTTTCAGGCGCGACAGGCGCAGGGTCAGGTCGGCTGGCGTCACATCGGGCAGCAGGTCCAGCGTCAGACTTGCGCCTTCCCTTAACGCGCGTGACACCGCATAAATGCCGCCGCCTTCGACGCCTTTGGCCGTGATAACAAACTCTGCCCGGGTGCGGGTGCCGTCCACGATCAGCGCCGCCCCCTTGATGGGTTGCCCGAAATGCCGCTGCATATGGGGGGACCATGCCACGTTGAACCCCATGTTCGCAGGCTGAAACGGCGCAACCTCCACCCCCTTTGCCACCAGCCACGGCACCCAAGCCCCATCCGCCCCCAACCGCGCCCAACTGGCACCGCCAAGTGCCAGAACCGTAGTCTTGGGGTGCAGGATCACAGCGCCATCGGGCGTCTGAAAGGAATGGCCCGCCCCCTCTGGCCCCAACCAACGCCAGCGGGTGCGGAACTCCACCCCCTTCGAGGCCAGCCGAACCAGCCACGCGCGCAACAGCGGAGAAGCCTTCATCGCCTGCGGAAACACCCGCCCGGATGATCCGGTGAAAACCTCTTGCCCCAGATCGCGGCACCAGTCGGCCACCTGAACAGGTCCGAACAACGCCAGCATCGGACGCAGCCAATCGGGGTGAAAAGCGTCACCAAACGCCGTCTCCGCTTCATCCTTGGTGACGTTCAGCCCCGACTTCCCCGCCATCAGCAACTTTCGCCCAACCGACGGCTTCGCCTCGCACAGCACCACCCGCCGCCCCGCATCGGCCAACGCCTCAGCCGCCATCAGCCCCGCTGGCCCGCCGCCGATGACCAGCGCGTCCATTACGGCTTTGCCCCTTTGATCTCGATCACCCGGTGCGGATAGGGCATATCTATCCCTTCGGCCTTCAGCGCGTTCCAGATGGCGAACAGCACGGGGCTGCCGTATTTGTTCTTGCCGTCGTCAATGCCGTTCACCCAGTATTCCACTGCGAAATCAACGGCAGACTCGCCAAACCCGCGCAACTCGCAATCAGGGCCATCGGGCGATTTCAGCACAAAGGGCAGGGCGGCCACAGCGGCATCAATGATGGCGGGCACCCGGTTGATATCGGTGTCATAGCTGACGGAAAACAGCGCCTCATACCGGTTCGCCGACCCTTGGTCGGAATAGTTCACCACTCGCGTGGTGATGAAATGCTCGTTCGGCACCACGATCCATTTGCCGTCAAACGTCTCCAGCACGCAGGCGCGGGCGGTCATCTTGACGATGGTGCCCTTCTCGCCACCGTCCAACTCGACGTAATCGCCCACCGTGGTCTGACCTTCGACCAGCAGGATGATGCCGGACACAAAGTTCGCAGCAATCTGCTGCAACCCCAGCCCGATCCCAACGCCAAGCGCCCCGCCCAGAACCGCAATCGCGGTCAGGTCGATGCCCATGATCGACATCAGAAGCAGGAACGATGCACCGAAGATGACGATCTCGGCGGCCTTGACCGCCAGTTCGCGGGTGGCGGGGCGCAGCTCCTGCTGCGATTTGATGTAATCGGCGCTTTGCCGGTTGGACCATGACCCCAGCCAGAACAGCAGACTGCCCGCAATCAGCCCCCGGATCAGCGACATGACCGAGAACCGGATGTTGCCAAGTGCCACCACGGTTTCTTCCAACCGCAGGCTCAGGTCATCCAGCACCCCCAAAGCATACAGCGCCGCGACGGGCAGCAGCACATAGCGTCCAAGCAGGCGCAGAAACCCGTCGGTCAGCACATCGCGCACGAAAATGCGGGCGGCGATGAACAGGAACACCCGCTTGCCAAAGGCGATCACCTCGCCAGACCCGAACAGCGACCGGGTAACCTCCTCGCCCGTGGCGGTCAGGCCATAGGCGATCAGTGGCAGGATCAATGGCAGGAACCGCAGCGAGAAGCGGCGGGCGGTGGCGATCATGCCCTCGCGCGTGCCGGGGTCGATCAGGCGCGACAGGGTGGGGGCGATGCGCCGGGTGATCAGGCGGGCGACAAGGTAGGCTGCCGCCAGCAAGGCAAATTGCGACCACGCGGCAGGTGACAAAAGCCAACCCATGGCGATGGTTCCGGCCTGATCCAGCCAGACCAGTAGCTTGCCCACGATTTCCGGTTGGCCTGCCATCGCGGCCTCCTTGCCCTGCTGCGTTGAATTACCAGTGGCAAAGAACGCGGGTGGGGGCAAGGAGCGGGTGAATGGGGGGATGGGCGGAATCGCCCATCCTACTAGTGCACCACCGCCTGTGCCGGGCGTTCGCGGCGCGAAGCTGACACGCGGTCACCGATGATCAGACCCATCGGCCCCCGCGCTGACGGCTATGGTCGCCCCGTCCAGCACATCGCCCGACAGGATCATCTGCGCCAGCGGGTCTTGCAGATGCCGCTGGATCACCCGCTTCAGGGGCCGCGCACCAAACACCGGGTCATAGCCTTCGTCGCCCAGCCATTGCTTGGCCGCCGCGTCCAGATCCAGCGTGATCTTGCGGGCCAGCAGGCGCTGTTCCAGCCGTTTCAACTGAATCTCGACGATCCCCGACATATCGGCACGGTTCAGGCGGTCAAAGATGATCTGCTCATCCAGCCGGTTCAGAAACTCCGGCCGGAAATGCGCCCGCACCGCTGCCTCTACCTCGCGCCGCGCGCCCGCGATATCGCCGCCTTCCGGCAACTCACTAAGGCTGCGCGCCCCGAGGTTCGAGGTCAGCACGATCAGCGTCTGCTTGAAGTCCACCCGCCGCCCCTGACCATCGGTCAGCACGCCATCATCCAGCACCTGCAACAGCACGTTGAACACATCGGGGTGGGCCTTTTCCACCTCGTCAAACAGCACCACCTGATAGGGGCGGCGACGGACAGCCTCGGTCAGAACGCCGCCTTCGTCATAGCCGACATAGCCGGGGGGTGCCCCGATCAGCCGCGCGACCGAGTGTTTTTCCATGAATTCGGACATATCAATCCGCACCATGGCACTGTCATCATCGAACAGATATTCGGCCACCGCCTTGGTCAGTTCGGTCTTGCCCACGCCGGTTGGCCCAAGGAACAAGAAGCTGCCCAAAGGCCGCCCCTCATCGTTCAGACCCGCCCGCGCGCGGCGTACGGCGTTGGACACGGCAACCACAGCGGCGTGCTGGCCGATCACCCGTTTGCCAAGCTCCTCCTCCATCCGCAGCAGCTTTTCCCGCTCGCCTTCCAGCATGCGGCTGGTGGGGATGCCGGTCCAGCGTTCCACCACTTCGGCGATCTGTTCGGGGCGCACAGCCTCGGACACGAGGGCGTCGCCTTCGCGGGCCTCAGCCTCGACCAACTGCTTTTCCAGCCCCGGGATGCGGCCATATTGCAACTCGCCCGCCTTGCCGAAATCGCCTTCGCGCTTGGCATGTTCCAACTCGGCGCGCGCGCTTTCCAACTGTTCCTTGACGCTGCGCGCCACTTCCAACTGGTCACGTTCGGCCTGCCATTTGGCGGTCATCGCACCCGACTGTTCCAGCAGGTTGGACAGTTCTTTTTCCAGCCGTTCCAGCCGATCTTTGCTGGCGATGTCGTCTTCTTTCTTCAACGCCTCGGCCTCGATCTGCAATTGCAGGATCTGGCGGTCAAGCTGGTCCAACTCCTCGGGCTTGCTGTCCACCTCCATCCGCAAGCGGCTGGCGGCCTCGTCCATCAGGTCAATCGCCTTGTCGGGCAGGAAACGGTCGGTGATGTAGCGGTGCGACAGGGTGGCCGCCGCGACCAAAGCCGCATCCGCGATGCGCACCCCGTGGTGGAGTTCGTATTTCTCCTTGATCCCGCGCAGAATGGAGATGGTATCCTCCACCGTCGGTTCCGACACCATCACGGGCTGGAACCGCCGGGCAAGGGCCGCGTCTTTCTCCACATACTTGCGGTATTCATCCAGCGTGGTCGCGCCCACGCAATGCAGATCGCCCCGCGCAAGGGCAGGCTTGATCAGGTTGGCCGCATCCATCGCGCCGTCAGATTTGCCTGCGCCAACCAACGTGTGCATCTCGTCGATGAACAGGATGATATCGCCCTCTGCCGCCGTCACCTCGGCCAGCACCGATTTCAGGCGTTCCTCAAACTCGCCGCGATATTTGGCCCCGGCAATCAGCGCGCCCATATCCAGCGCCATCAGTTTCTTGTTGCGCAGGGATTCCGGCACATCGCCATCGACGATGCGCAGGGCGAGGCCTTCCGCAATCGCGGTCTTGCCCACACCGGGTTCGCCGATCAGCACCGGGTTGTTCTTGGTGCGGCGCGACAGCACCTGCATGGCGCGGCGGATTTCCTCATCCCGGCCAATGATCGGGTCAATCTTTCCCTCGGCGGCCGCCTCGGTCAGGTCGCGCGCGAATTTCTTCAAGGCGTCATAGCCGGACTCGGCACTCGCCGTATCGGCCGTGCGGCCCTTGCGGATATCATTGATCGCGGCGTTCAGTTTTTGCGCGGTCACAGCACCCGCATCCAGCGCGTCCTTGGCCTTGCTGGAAATCATCGCCAAGGCCATCAGGATACGTTCGACGGGCACGAAGGAATCCCCAGCCTTGGCTGCCAGCTTTTCAGCCTCGTCCAGCACCTTGACCAGACCCGAATCCGTAAACGGCTGCGCATCGCCCGTCACCTTGGGCAGCTTCGACAGCGCCAAAGTCACCGCATCCAGCACACGCGAAGGCTCGCCCCCGGCGCGGCGGATCAGGTTGGACGCCAACCCCTGATCATCATCCATGATGGCTTTCAGCAAATGCTCGGGCACCAGACGCTGGTGATTTTCGCGCATTGCAATGGTCTGTGCGGCCTGCAAAAATCCGCGCGACCGTTCCGTGAATTTCTCCAAATTCATCGGGTCGTCTCCTTCCATAAAAGCACCCTGACGCGCTGCCCGCCGCTGCGGCACAGCCCTGTGGGCCTTGAACAAGATTTGGGGAGGAGCCCGGATTTTGCAATCCCCCCGCTACGAAACCCGTCACGAAACCCGCGCGCCCAGATCCTGATAAAAGCGCAGCAGATAGCCGTCCGGGTCGGCCACAATGAACTGGCGATTGCCCGACCAGGTGTCGCCGACCCGATACCAGCGTTCTTCCAGCGGCAGCACCAACGGCACGCCGTCCAGCGCCGCCAGCAGCACCGATACATCCGCCACCCGGATTTGCAGGTTCACGCCGCGCCCGGCAGGCCAAAGGCGCGGGCCAGAACCCGCATCAAAATCGCGGCCCAGCCCGATCTGGTCCAGCATTATCTGTGCGCCGTCACGGTCAAGGTAGGCGAAACCTTCGTCTTCGCGCGCCCAAAGCACGGTAAAGCCAAGGATATCACGATAAAACGCCAGACTGACGCGCCAGTCGGCGACGGACAGTTCAGGAACAAGGGGCGCGCTCATGCTCGGATCTCCGCCGATAGGGGTCTGTGGTTTCGGCGGGAAACAACATCGTGACAACCTGCGCGTGAGATGGGTCTTGCGCCGCGCCGCACAACCCAATCATGGTTTGCCCAAAATCCCTGGCACCTGCCAGCAATAAAAAGGCGACCCGCGATGCAGGACAGCAAACAACCCCTTATCCACAAAGCGCCAGTGATGGGCCTGCGGGTCCATGTCGCGCGCACGGGCCTTTCGATTGGCGATGAGGCCAGCCTTGAGCGCCTTCCAGACGGGCAAATCGGCATCTTTGCGACCGTTCGGCACCCTTTTCTGGGGCTGATCCCGGTGCGTCGGCGGACGTGCCTTGGGCATCTGGGGCCTGCGGCGGATGCGCTGATCGCGCCGTCAATCGACCATGGTGATGCGCTGCGGGTGCGAATCGTCGGGCTGAACCCGGAACATCTGGCGCAGGACAACCTGCCCGAGGTGCACATCTCGGTCTGGGGCGACCCGCGTCACCTGACACCAAAGCCACCGGGATTGACCACGGTGATCACGTCAGTGCGGCGATAGAGCAGGATGATCCGTCATGGAACCGGCCCGGTTTTCCGGTGTGCTTTCTTGACATGCACGACGAGAGGGTAATGCCCGGCGCGCTACGTGCTTGATTCCAGGCAGAAGACGATTGGTCCGTGAAGACTCATCCCGATCTAAGGTTCAACCTCGATCATCCCGGCCATATCCGGGGCCAAAGCCTCAAACCTCGGAACCAGCCTTGTGCGGATCATCTGGCGGCATTCTGATGCCAGATGGTCGGGCAGATGGCCCAGCTCATCCGCCCTTGCTACCAGACTTATCCGCCGCGACAGGGCCGCGAAGGGCAGGGGATGGACGGTCAGGTCGGGCAAAAAGCGTTCGGCATCCATCAGGTTCAGTGGCGTGGTAATGGCCCAGCCTGCTGTCTGCACCACCATTGCCATAACCGACCGCGTGGCCTCAAACGCATAGCGGCGGGGCGGGGTCAGGCGGACGCGGCGCAGGTGGGCGGCGATGGTCTGGCCGATGGGGATAGCCTCGGAATAGGCGACATAGGGCGGGTCATCGGTTCGCGCGTTGCGGGCACGGATCACCACAAACGGTTCGCGCAGAATCGGCAGCGACCGGAACGCGGGGTCGTTCGGCAGCAGGGCGGTGACGCCGATATCGGCCTCGCGGGCTGCCAATCGGTGCAGGATCTGGTCAGACCCGCCGGAAAAGGCGTTGACGAAACAGCGGGCATAGCGGGTTTGCAGGGACGCCACCAGAACCGGCGTCAGCGAAGCATCCAGATCGTCGATGATGGCAAGGTTCAGTTGTGGCAGGCTGGACAGGTTCAGTTCCGCCAGTTCGGTTTCCGCCTGTGATACCGCGCCCAGAATTCGGTGGGCATGATCGCGAAGGCGTTGACCTGCCGGGGTCAGGGTGATCGGGCGGGCGGTGCGGTCAAACAGGCGCGCGCCGACGGCAGCCTCCAGCGTGGTGATGTGCTGCGATACGCCCGACGGGCTGCCGCCGATGCGCAGGGCTGCGGCGGCGACGGACCCGGTTTCCTCCAGCGCCACAAAGACGCGCAGGGACCGCAGGGTCAATTCGGGGGTTGGGATTTCCATCATGACACCGGCTCAAAGGCAATGCGCACCCGCAGGCCGCGCTGATCCGGTCCCGGATCGAACGTGACTGTTGCCCCCATAAGACCCGCGATTTCCTGCACGATGGCAAGGCCAAAGCCATAACCGCCCTGCCCGTGGGGACGTATATCCGCGCTGGTGCCGCGTTTGCCCTGTGCCAAGGCCGCCGTCGTTCGAGCGACAGATCCGGGTCCGTTATCCTCGACCTCCACCACCACGCTCGCATCCACAACCGTGCGCAAGGTGACAACCGCCCCGTCCCCCGCATAGGCGACCGCGTTGTCCAGCAGGTTGCGCAGCAGTTCCGCCAGCAGCACCGGCTCCGCACGGATCATCGCCACGCCGTCGCCCTCATACCCCAGATCAATTCCCGCCTTCAGCGCCATGGGCACCATTTCCGCCACCACCCCGCGGGCCAAGGCTGCCACATCCAGCACGTCGAACGCCACGCCCGCCGCCGCATCGACCCGCGCCAGCACCAGCAGTTGCGCCAGCACCCGTTCGGCCCGCGCGACCGCCGCATCGGCCTTTTCGGCAGCCTCACGCGCCACGCCTGCATCGGGCGCGCGGGCAGCGAGCGCCAGTTGCGTGCGGATCACGGTCAGGGGGGTCCGCAACTGATGGCTCGCGTTGCCGGTAAAGTTGCGCAGCGCCCCAAGCGCGGTGTCGAGGCGCCCCATGAAGCTGTTGATCGCCTCGACCAGTCCTTCCACCTCGGCAGGCACGGCGGCGCGCACCGGGCGCAGATCGCCGGGGGATCGTTCGGCAATCGCCTCGCCCAGACGGTCCAGCGGGCGCAGGGCCAGCGTGACTGTCACCCATGAAATCGCCGCCGCCCCAAGGATCATCCCCGCCAGCCGCAGCGCCGCACGGCGCAGGATGGACCCCGCCAGCGCATCACGGGCCAGCGTGGATTCCGCCACCGTCACGGTAAACCGCGCCGACCCGTCGCCCGTTGATACATTGCGTTGCAGGCTGACCAGCCGGATCGGGACATCGCCATAAATGCCATCGGCAAAGCCCACGCCATCGGACCCGACGGGCACCATATGCAGCGTCTCATACCCCGTCAGGAACGCGCCATCCGCGCCATCGACCCGGTAAAACACCTGATCCTGCGCAGTCGAGGTCAGCATTTCCAGCGCGGAATAGGGGATATCCACCTCCAGCCCCCCGGCCTCATCCGCCGTCACCCGCTCGGCAATCGCCAAGGCAGACCCCGCCAATACCCGGTCAGACACGCCCTGTGCGGTGCGGATCGCCTCGGCCCGCGTGTCAATCAGCGCCAGCACCCCGATCAGGGCGGTGGCCCCCAGCAACCACGCAATCAGACGGCGGCGCAGGGAATAGCGGATCATGTTTCCGTCTTTTCCAGCAGATACCCGATGCCCCGAACCGTGCGCAGCGTCAGACCGTAAGGCGCAATCCGGCGGCGCAGGCGGGATATGTATTGCTCGATCGCATTGTCCGACAGGATGTCGTCCAAGGATGTCAGCGACTGCACAATCGCCTCTTTCGCCACCACCTTGCCCGCGCGGGTGAACATCAGCTCCAGCAGCGCCCGTTCACGCGGGGGCAGGTCCATCGCGGTATCGCCCGCGCTGAACTGCCGGGTGACAAGGTCCAGCACCATGCCGCCATGCGCCACTTGCGCCGACCGCAACCCCGCCTGACGGCGCAGCAAGGATCGCACCCGGGCCTCGAACTCGCCCACGTCGAAGGGCTTGATCATGTAATCATCGGCCCCAAGGTCCAGCCCCCGGACCCGATCTTCGGGCGCCCCCCGTGCTGTCAGGATCATCACCGCCGCCGCGTTGGACCGCGCCCGCATGGCGCGCAGTACGGCCAGCCCGTCCATCTGCGGCAGATTCAGATCCAGGATCACCAGATCGAAGGTTTCTACCGCCGCCAAAGCCTCGGCCGATGCGCCATCGTTGACGCAATCCACCGCATAGCCTGCGGCGACAAGCAGCGAGGTCAGGGCCTCGGCCAATGGCAGGTCATCTTCGACCAGTAACAGGCGCATGATGGCCCTCCTGTCAGCATGATAGGGGGCAACAGCGGCGTTGTGAACCGCCGATGGCTGGGGCATCCTTGGCCCCATGCGGATGGTTTGCCTGACCCTTGCCCTGTTGATCGCGCGCCCCTTGGCGGCAGAGGTGATCCTGTTTGACGCAAAGGATGCCGCGCAGGAGTTGGTGATCTATTCGACGCTGGACGCCCCGCTGGCGACTCCGCTGATCGAAGGGTTTCAGGCGCTGAACCCCGGCATCGCCGTGCGGTACGAGGATTTGCTGGCGGGCGAGATCGCCACGCGAGTCCGCGATGAAACCGACGCGGGGCTGCCCACAGCGGATTTCCTGTTCTCCTCCGCCATGGATGTGCAGGTGAAGCTGGCGAATGACGGCTATGCAAGGGCGGCCAAGGTCTCCGCCAGCGCGGATTGGCCGCGTTGGGCCAACTGGCGCGATACGGCCTATGCGGTGACGTTCGAACCCGCCGTGCTGGTATACCACAAACCCAGCTTCCCGAATGGCCCACCCGATACGCGGCTGGACCTGATCCGCTGGCTGAAGGCCGCGCCAAAAGGGGCGAGCAATATCGGCACATATGATATTGAGCGGTCTGCCGTGGGCTATCTGTTCCTTGCGCGGGACCGGGAATATTTTGCTGATATCTGGTCGCTGGTGCGGGCCATGGCGGAGGCGGGGGTGCAGACCTTTCCGACCAGTCAGGACATCATCGACCGGGTGGCCGACGGGCGCTTGCTGCTGGGCTATAACATCCTCGGGTCTTATGCTGCGGATCAGGTACAACAGAACCCCGACCTTGGGCTGGTCTTGCTGCGCGATTATACTGTCGTCGTCTCTCGTGTGGCTTTGGTGCCAAAGGCCGCGGCCCACCCCGATCTGGGCACGCGGTTTCTGGGCTACATGCTGGGCCGCGCGGGGCAAGAGGTGCTGGCCAACCGCATGGGCCTGCCCGCCATCAGTGTCGAGGTTGCAGACACCCGGTCCGCCCGGGCCATGCAAGCCCGTCTGGGCGATCAGCTCCGCCCGGTGGCGGTGTCGCCGGGGTTGCTGGTCTATCTGGATCAGGCCAAGCGTCGGTTGTTTCTGCAAAATTGGGCAGCGGCCATTTCAATCGGCAATTGACAGAGGCTGTCAGGTTGATGACAGCTTTATGTGATGATCTGTCGCACAGGGATCGGCACGAGGAGGTGCCGCCTGAACGCGTTCACGGCGGCAATGCCGCTACGGGAGGAGACGACATGAAACACACCATTCTTGGTGCGGCATTTGCTGCTGTATTGGCCATCCCGGCCTATGCGACCGATTACATGATCATGGCCCCTGCGGCCCCGGGCGGCGGCTGGGACCAGACCGCCCGCACCATGCAGGATGTGCTGCAATCCGAAGGCATTTCGCCCTCGGTTCAGGTGCAGAACGTCCCGGGTGCTGGTGGCACGGTGGGTCTGGCGCAGTTCGCTGCAGGGGCTGCGGGCGACCCGGCACAACTGATCGTCGGTGGCTATGTGATGGTCGGCGCGATCCTGACCAACGCCTCGCCAGTGTCTCTGGCCGATGTGACCCCTATTGCCCGCCTGACCGGCGAGGCAGAGGCGATTGCGGTGCCCGCATCCTCGCCGCTGATGACGATTGCCGACCTTGCAGCGGCGTTGAAGGCTGATCCGGGTGCTGTGTCTTGGGCTGGCGGTTCGGCAGGCGGTGTGGACCACATCACCGTGGGCCTGTTCGCCAAAGCGGCTGGCGTGGACCCGACCAAGATCAACTACGTCGCGTTTTCTGGCGGGGGTGAGGCTTTGGCCGCCGTTCTGGGCAATCAGGTGACGGCTGGCATTTCGTCGGTCAGTGAATTTCTGCCGCAGGTTGAGGCTGGCACGATGCGGATTCTGGCTGTGTCATCGGCCGACCGTTGGGCTGGCACCGATGCGCCCACGCTGAAGGAATCGGGCTTTGAGGTTGAAGTGCTGAACTGGCGCATGGTGGCCGCGGCGGGCGGCTTGTCGGCCGAGCAAAAGGCGGCGGTGACGGCGGATATCGACAAACTGGCGGCTTCGGCTGGCTGGAAAGCCGCGTTGGAGGGCAAGGGCTGGGCCGATACCTATCTGTCGGGCGAGGCTTTTGACGCGCAACTGGCGAAAGAGATTGAATCGACGACCGTCATCCTCAAGGACATCGGTCTGGTGAAATGACGCAAAGTCCCGCACCTGTGCGCCGCCCCAATGGGGCGGCGTTTTTCATCGCGGCCATTCTTGCCGCCATCGGTGCCCTGCTGATCCGCGAGGCCGGGATTATCCCCGACAAGGGCGGATATTCCGGCGTGGGTCCGGCGGGGATGCCCCTGCTGGTAGGTTGGGGGCTGGTGATACTGGCGGTCTGGACTGCGATTGATGCGTATAAAGGCCGCTTTGGCCCGCATGACAAACCCGAATTCGCACCCGTGCTGTGGATCGTGCTGGGGTTGATCCTGCAACTGTCGCTGCTGAAACTGGCGGGGTTTGCGGTGGCGTCCGGTCTGCTGTTCGCTTGCACCGCCTTTGCCTTTGGCAAACGCAATCTGGCACTGACCCTGCCCATCGGGTTCATCTTTGCCTTCGTGGTTTACGGCATCTTCGACCGGGTCTTGCAACTGAACCTGCCAGCGGGGCCGCTGGAAACCCTGATTTACGGGGGCTAAGTTATGACAACATTTGAGTTTTTGCTGCAAGGTCTTGGCACCGCGATGCAGCCGATGATCCTGCTGTACGCGCTGATCGGCGTGGTGCTGGGCACCGCCGTGGGCGTTTTGCCGGGCATCGGGCCTGCGCTGACCGTGGCACTGCTGCTGCCGGTGACCTACGGGCTGGACCCGGCCGGGTCTTTGGTGATGTTCGCCGGGATTTACTATGGCGGTATGTATGGCGGGTCTACCACGTCGATCCTGCTGAACACGCCGGGGGAATCCGCGTCGATTGTGACGGCGCTGGAGGGCAACAAGATGGCGCGCGCCGGGCGCGGTGGCCCTGCGCTTGCCACCGCCGCCATCGGGTCTTTTGTGGCCGGGTTGATTGCCACGCTGCTGCTGGCCTTCCTTGCGCCCACGGTGGTGAAACTGGCGCTGGTCTTTGGCCCGCGTGAATATTTCGGGCTGATGCTGCTGGCCTTTGTCACCGTCTCTGCCGCCTTTGGCGATTCCGCGTTGAAGGGGCTGACCTCGCTGTTCGTCGGTCTTGCACTGGCAACCGTGGGGATCGATCAGTTGACGGGCGCTGCGCGGCTGTCGTTCGGCGTGCCGCAACTGCTGGACGGGATCGAGGTGACCACACTGGCCGTCGCCATGTTCGCCTTGGGCGAGGCACTGTTTGTCGCAAGCCAAGGGTCGCGCGCAGAGGAGATTGTGGAAACCGTCAAAGGGTCAGTCTGGATGAGCAGGTCTGACTGGGCACGGTCGTGGAAACCATGGCTGCGCGGCACGGTGATCGGCTTTCCCATCGGGGCGATGCCTGCGGGCGGGGCCGAGATTGGCACCTTCCTGTCCTATGCCGCCGAGAAAAGGCTGGCGAAAAACCCGGAAGAATTTGGCCATGGCGCCATCGAAGGCGTGGCAGGACCAGAGGCCGCGAACAATGCCTCGGCGGCGGGCACGTTGGTGCCGCTGCTGACGCTTGGATTGCCGACCTCGGCCACCGCCGCCATCATGCTGGCCGGGTTCCAGCAATTCGGGCTGCAACCGGGACCGCTGCTGTTTGTCACCAATCCGCAACTGGTGTGGGGGCTGATCGCCAGCCTGCTGATCGCCAACGTCATGCTGCTGGTGCTGAATCTGCCGCTGATCGGGCTGTGGGTCAAACTGCTGACCATCCCGCGCCCGTGGCTGTATTCGGGCATCCTTCTGTTCGCCACGCTTGGCACCATCGGGGCCAACCCGTCGGCGGTGGAGCTGGCGATGCTGTTGATCTTCGGACTGATGGGGTTCCTGATGCGGGTTTACGGCTATCCCATCGCACCCGTGGTGGTCGGCCTGATCCTCGGGCCGATGGCGGAACAGCAATTGCGCCGGGCCTTGTCGATCAGTCAGGGTGACTGGATGACGCTGGTGTCTACGCCTGTTTCCGCTGGGTTGATCCTGTGCGCCGTGCTGGCGCTGGTGGTGCCGATGATCATGCGGATGCGGGGCAAAGGCGGGGTACTGGCGGCGGTTGCGAGCGACGCGGACTGAGCCTGTTGAAAGCGCCGGGGGGTTTCACACCCCCCGGACCCCCCGCGGGATATTTTCAGACAGAAAATGATCAGACAGACAGAGCGGTGGTCTTGAACACTGTCCTGAGGGCAAACGAGCTTTGCATCTGACGTACCCCCGGCAGGCGGCTAGGAACTGGCGATGGATGCGGGCGAAATCTTCGGTGTCTTCGGCCAGGATTTTCAGCAGGTAGTCCGCGGTGCCCTGCCATCAGATGACATTCGAGGATATCAGGCACCTTCGCCACTTCCCGCTCAAACGCATCCAGCACGTCATCGGCCTGACCTTGCAGGGTGATTTCCACGAAAACGGTGGTCATGCGGCCAAGGCGGCGGGCGTCCAGCAAGGCGACATAGGCCGCGATATACCCGTCCTCCTCCAGCCGCTGAACGCGGCGGTGGCAGGCGGAAGGGGACAGGTTCACCTGTTCCGACAAATCGGCATTGGTGATGCGCCCGTCTTTTTGCAGGACGGTCAGGATACGGCGGTCTGTCGCGTCTAGGTCCATGGTTACGGTGGTTTCTTTCGTATTGGGCCAGGTTCGTCGAATATTCTGCCACAACCGCCGGCTTGCGTCACGCAAGTTTCAAGAAATCGCCGCGCGAATAGGATCACGCTGACCTTACAGGGGCATCGCGCCCCACAGGGAGGAAGCTATGCAGATCGGGTGCCCGAAAGAGATCAAACCGCAGGAGTTTCGCGTCGGCCTGACGCCGAATGCCGTGCGTGAGGCCGTGAACCATGGCCATTCGGTGCTGGTGGAAACCGGGGCCGGGGTGGGGGCCGGTTTTGCCGATGCCGATTACATCGCCGCAGGGGCGCAGGTGGTTGGCACGGCAGAGGAGGTATTCGCCGCCGAGATGGTGGTGAAGGTCAAGGAACCGCAGGCGGTGGAACGGGCGCGGTTGCGCGCAGGGCAGGTGTTGTTCACCTATCTGCATCTGGCACCAGACCCGGTGCAGACGGCAGAACTGCTGGCCAGTGGCGTGACGGCAATTGCCTATGAAACCGTGACGGACGACCGGGGCGGGCTGCCGCTGCTGGCCCCGATGTCCGAGGTGGCGGGCGGTCTGGCCCCGCAGGTCGGGGCGTGGACGCTGCAAAAGGCCAATGGCGGGCGCGGCGTGTTGATGGGGGGCGTGCCGGGGGTGTTGCCTGCGCGGGTGCTGGTGATTGGTGGCGGGGTGGTGGGCACACATGCCGCCAAGATCGCCGCCGGAATGGGGGCGGATGTGACGGTGCTGGACCGGTCCGTCAACCGGCTGCGGTACTTGGACGATGTGTTCGGCGGGCAGTTCAAATGCGGCTATGCCGATGCGGCGACGACCATTTCGCTGGCCCGGGATGCTGATCTGATCATCGGGGCAGTACTGATACCGGGGGCGGCGGCACCCAAGCTGATTTCCCGTGCGCAACTGGCCGAGTTGAAACCGGGGGCGGCGCTGGTGGACGTGGCGATTGATCAGGGCGGGTGCTTTGAAACCAGCCGCGCCACCACGCATCAAGACCCGATCTATGACGGTGGACGGGATCATGCACTACTGCGTGGCGAACATGCCGGGGGCGGTGGCGCGGACGTCAACGCTGGCTTTGGGCAATGCGACGATGCCGTTCATGCTGGCCTTGGCCGACAAGGGTTGGAAGCGCGCCTGTGCCGAGGACCGCCACCTGCTGGCGGGGCTGAATACCCATGCCGGGCATCTGACCTATGCGGCGGTCGGGGTGGCGCTTGGCCTGCCGACGATCAGCGGGGCCGAGGCTTTGGCGCTTTAGCAGACGCGCGCCCCCGAACACAGGTCCGGGGGCGCGAGGAATTACTTCTTCAACTGCGCCAGAATGTCCTTCAGCAGGTCAACCTCGGACGGGCCGGGCGGTGGCACGACGACGACAGGTGCCGGGCCTTTCAACTTGTTCACCGCTTTGACCAGCATGAACACTACAAACGCGATGATCAGGAAGTTGATCACAGCAGTGATGAACGCGCCGTAAGCAAACACCGCAGCGCCAGACTCTTTGGCCGCAGCGAACGAGGCCGGGTTGGTGCCGGACAGGTCAAGGAACATGTCCGAAAAGTTGATGCCGCCGAGGATAAGACCGATGATCGGGTTGATCAGGTCACCGACAAGGCTGCTGACAATGGCGGTGAAGGCCGCCCCAATGATGATCCCGACCGCCAGGTCCATTACATTGCCCTTGGCAATGAAGTCCTTGAATTCTTTTATCATTCCACAGTTCCCTTGTTGGCCCTGCCTTATGTGGCAGATTGCCCTGCACCAGCGCACATGCGCATGGCAACCATTGCACAAAACGCACACCTTTTTCACGGGGAAATTGTGCTTATGTGTCGCAGAACATAGAAAAAGGACGCGCAAATGACTGGACTTGCCAATTTTCCGATCACCAACCGCTGGCCGCCGCGCAATCCTGCGGCCATCCAACTGTATTCGCTGCCGACCCCGAACGGGGTCAAGGTTTCCATCGCGCTGGAGGAATTGGGGCTGGCCTATGACGCGCATCTGGTGGATTTCGCGACCAATGATCAGATGAGCCCGGCGTTTCTGAGCCTGAACCCCAACAACAAAATCCCCGCGATGATCGACCCGAACGGGCCGGATGGCCGCCCGCTGGCGCTGTTCGAAAGCGGGGCGATGCTGATCTATCTGGCGGAAAAGACCGGGAAACTGCTGCCTGCCGCAAATCGGTACGAGGTGCTGCAATGGCTGATGTTCCAGATGGGCGGGTTGGGTCCGATGTTCGGGCAGTTGGGCTATTTCCACACCTTCGCCGGGAAAGAGATTGAAGACCCGCGCCCGAAGGAACGCTACCGGGCCGAGGCTGCACGGTTGCTGAAGGTGCTGGACGGCGCGCTTGCCGGTAAAGACTGGATCGCGGGTGACTATTCGATTGCCGACATTGCAATCGGGCCGTGGCTGAACACGTTCCTGAATTTCTACAAGGTGGGCGGTCTGACCGGATGGGATGAGTTGGCCCATGTTCCGGCGTATCTGGACCGGTTTCTGGCGCGGCCTGCGGTGCAGGCAGGCTTGAAGATTCCGGCGCGGGGGTAGAGCCTTCGTTTGCGGCTCCCTTACCGGGGGGCCGCAGCCCGGCGCAATCTGTCATTGATGGCGCGGCCCAGCCCATGTTCGGGGATCGGGGCGAACGCAATTCGGCCCTGCGGCCCTGCGCGCAGGTCTGCCTCTCGCAGCAGGTGGAACAGTGCCGCTGCGGCCTGTACCAGATCGCCCGATGGCGACAGCGAAAGATCGGCCTGCATCGGGCCGAAGCCGACGAACACCTCACCCACGTCAGGGGCCAGAACGTTCAACCGCACCGCTGCGCCGGGCGCGTAATGGGACGCCAACTGCCCCGGCGCATTGGGCTTTTCCGCATTTCCGCCGTGGTGTAGGGGCTGACCCAGCAGGGCCTCCAATGCCTCGACCGACACGCCACCCGGACGCAGCAAGGTGGGCGGGCCGTCCAGCCCCAGAATAGTGGATTCGACGCCCACAGCACAGGGGCCGCCATCCAGCACCCCGGCAATTCGGCCTGACAATCCGGTCGTCACATGGTCGGCGCGGGTCGGAGATACCCGGCCTGACGGATTGGCCGAAGGGGCAGCCAGCGGCCCGCCGAAGGCACGCAGCATGGCCTGCGCCAAGGGATGCGCGGGGACGCGGACCGCCACGGTATCAAGCCCCGCCGTCACCAGTGGCGACAGGCCCGCACTATCCCGCACAGGCAGAACCAGCGTCAGCGGCCCCGGCCAGAAGGCGGCGGCCACGGCACGGGCGCGGTCATCAAACAGGGCGACGGTCTGTGCGGCGGCAAGATCAGGCACATGCACGATCAGCGGGTTGAAGTGCGGTCGCCCCTTTGCCTCAAAAATCCGGGCCACCGCCATGTCCGACTGCGCATCGCCGCCTAGGCCGTAAACCGTCTCGGTCGGGAAGGCGACCAGATCGCCGCCGTGCAGCAGGGCCGCAGCGCGGGCAAGGCCTGCGGCATCAGGGGGCAGGGTTTCGGTGATCATGTGACGCAGCGTTGGCCTTGATGCACGGGGCAGGATGGGTAGCGTAAGATCAAAGCCCTTACGCGACCGCACCTCTTTTGCCAAGACCAGCCCCATAAGACCGGAGTTTCCCGATGCCCTACCGCGCCCCCGTGACCGAGTTCCGCTTTTTGTTCGATCACGTTGTCGGCCTGCATCAGGTGGCCGCGACCGACCTTTTCGCGGATGCCACCCCCGACACGGTAGAGGCCATCCTGACCGAGGCCGGGCGACTGGCGGAAAACGTGCTGGCCCCGTTGCAGCGCAATGGCGACAAGCACCCGGCGCGGCTGGAAAACGGGGTGGTGCGCACCTCGCCGGGGTTTGCCGACGGGTATCGCGCGATTGTGGAAGGGGGCTGGGTCGGCATGTCGGCCAACCCCGATCATGGGGGCATGGGCCTGCCGATGGTGGTGGCGACGGCGGTGAACGACATGATGGCCTCGGCCTGTCTGTCGCTGCAGTTGAACCCGCTGATGACGCAAGGCCAGATCGAGGCGCTGGAGCATCACGCCTCGGATGCGATCAAGGCGTTGTATATTCCCCGGCTGATTTCCGGCGACTGGTGCGGCACGATGAACCTGACCGAACCGCAGGCGGGGTCGGATGTCGGGGCGCTGCGGACCAAGGCGGAGCCGTTGGGCGATGGCAGCTATGCCGTGACGGGGCAGAAGATTTACATCACTTGGGCGGACAATGATTTCACCCGGAACGTCTGCCATTTGGTGCTGGCCCGGTTGCCGGGGGGCGGTGAGGGCACCAAGGGCATCAGCCTGTTCATGGTGCCGAAGTTCATTCCCGACGCGGATGGCAACCTTGGGCGGCGCAACAGCCTGAACGTGGTGTCGCTGGAACACAAGCTGGGCCTGCATGGCAGTCCGACGGCGGTGATGCAGTATGATGGCGCTGTGGGCTGGCTGGTGGGCGAGGCGCACAAGGGCATGGCAGCGATGTTCACCATGATGAACAACGCACGGCTGGGCGTGGCGGTGCAGGGCGTGGGGGTGGCGGAAGGCGCGTTTCAACTGGCGCTGGCCTATGCGGTGGACCGCAAGCAGGGCAAGACGGCGCTTGGGGCAGGGGCGATCATCGACCACGCCGATGTGCGCCGGATGCTGGCGGTGATGAAGGCCGAGACGTTTTCGGCGCGCGCCATCGCGCTGTCCTGTGCGGTGGCGATTGATATGGCGCGTGCCACCGGGTCGGCCGACTGGCTGACGCGGGCGGCGCTGCTGACGCCGATTGCCAAGGCCTACGGCACCGATGTGGGCAACGAGGTGGCGCAGATGGGCGTGCAGGTGCATGGCGGCATGGGGTTCATCGAGGAAACCGGGGCCGCGCAGTTTGCCCGCGATGTGCGGGTGACGACGATCTATGAGGGCACCAACGGCATTCAGGCGATGGACCTTGTGGGCCGCAAGATGATGGACGGCGGCGAGGCCGCGTTCCGCCTGATCGACGAGGTGGAACGCGCCGCCCACGCCGCCCGCGCTACGATGCCCGACCTTGCAGGCGACGTCTGGACCGCCGCCGAGGCGCTGCGCGAGGCGACGGAAAGCCTGGTCGCGCAGGAGATGAACGACCGTTTCGCCGGGGCCGTCCCCTACCTGCGCGCCTTTGCCCGCGTGCTGGGCGGGCATTTCCACCTGAAGGCCGCAATGGCAGACGGGGGGCGCAAGCCGCTGGCAGCGGTGGCGATCAAGCGGTTGCTGCCGGAACATGCCGCCCTGCTGGCGCAGGTACGCGAGGGGGCGGGGGGCCTTTATGCGCTGTCTGCGGAGGATCTGGCGGCTTAGGATTCCTCCAGCGCCTCGGCGATGAAGCCATCGGGGTCGGTCACGAATTCCCGGTAAAGACGGAAATGCGCGGTCTGGCGATAGTCGGTCTCGAATATCCCATAACGCGTCACTTCCAGCAGTTGCGCGCCGGGCAAGGCCATCAGGATTGGCGAATGGGTGGCCATGATCACCTGCGCCCCGCGCCCGTCCTGCAAGCGATGCAGGATGCGCAGCAGATCAAGCTGGCGTTTGGGGGACAGGGCACTTTCGGGTTCATCGAGGAAATAGATGCCCTGCCGCGACATGCGTTCGTCAAAGAACCGGATGAAGCCTTCGCCGTGGCTCCATGACAGGAAATCGGGCGGGTCGGCACCGACCGCGCGGGCAGTCTCATCAAGATAGCGGGACACGGAAAAGAACAACTCGGCCCGGAAAAACCAACCATCGGTGACCTTTGGCAGCCATCCGGCGCGCAAGGCATTGGCCAGCATAGCACCGCTGCGGTCCACGGCATTGGAATGGTCGACGGGCCGATACCCCTTGCCGCCCCCGGCCTCGTCATAGCCTGACAGGGCGGCAATCGCTTCGATCAGGGTGGATTTGCCGCTGCCGTTTTCGCCGACGATCACAGTGACGGGGGCGGTAAAATCCAGCTCCATCGCCCCATCCATCAGCCACGGCTGGTTGAACGGATAGTCCCGCTCCGCAGGCAGGCGATCCGCCAGAACGGTCAACCGCCGCAGGAACGGGGCCGGAAGGCTGGTGGCATTGCGCTTGCGGGCCAAGGTGGGGCTTTCCTTTGGGGCTGGCTGTCAGCGTATCCGCCGCATTGGCCCCCCGCAATCCGCCCCCTTTCCGATCCTCCCGCCATCTGCCATGAAACCCGCATGACCGACGCCATCCATCATCCGTTTCCCGACCCACCTGCCGAAGGGCAGGCCGTTCAGGTGGCCGATGGCATCTTGTGGATGCGCCTGCCGTTGCCGATGCAGTTGGACCATGTGAACATCTATGCGCTGGAGGATGCGGACGGCTGGTGCGTCGTGGACACCGGGTTTGACAGCAAACGCGGGCGGGCGGTCTGGCAGGGGTTGATCGACGGGCCGCTGCGGGCCAAGCCCATCACCCGCGTTTTGGTCACGCATTACCACCCAGACCATATCGGCCTTGCGGGCTGGTTGCAGGCGCAGGGGGCAGAGCTGATCACCACCCGCACCTCCTGGCTTTATGCGCGTATGCTGTGTCTGGATGTGCAAGCCACCTGCACCCCCGAGGCGATGCAGTTCTACCGCCGCGCGGGGCTGTCCGAGCAGGCGTTGCACAAACGGGCGACGGAACGCCCGTTCAATTTTGCCGATGTGGTGGCCCCTCTGCCGCCCACCTTTACCCGGATTGCCGAAGGCGACAGGTTCCATGCGGCGGGGCGGGACTGGGTGGTGCGCATCGGTCACGGTCATGCGCCGGAGCATGCGACGCTGTGGGCAGATGGCATTGTGCTGGGCGGCGATCAGTTGCTGCCGGGGATTTCGGCGAATATCGGGGTGTATTCGACTGAACCCGAGGCCGACCCACTGACCGAATGGCTGAATAGTTGCCGGGCGTTCATGCCGTATGCGCGCGAGGGGGATCTGATCCTGCCGGGCCACAAGCTGCCCTTCACCGGGTTGCCGTTTCGCCTGACTCAGATGATCGAAAACCATGAAAGCGCGTTGCTGCGGTTGCTGGATCATCTGCAAGTGCCGCAGGTGGCGCGGAGCTGTTTCGTGCCGCTGTTCAAGCGCGAGATCGACGGGGCGGCCGAGGGCATGGCGCTGGTCGAGGCGGTGGCGCATCTGAACACCCTCTTGCGGCGCGGACTGGTTTCCCGTTTCCTGACCCAAGACGGCGCGTGGATGTGGCAAAGGGTGTAGCGGCAATGACAGAACAACAGGCAGACCCACCCAAAAGCCCACCCAAAAGCCCGGCAGAATGGGCGCATGACCGGCTGGTGCTGTATATCCGCAACTTTGAATCTCAATTGGCGGCGAGTGACGAGATCGCCATGGGCTTTGCGGGTGGCGAGGCGGGGGTGTTGCGGATTGAAGGGCTGGGGTATTTCGATCCCGACATCATCACCTTCTATGGCCGCGACGAGGATGGGTCCAAAACCCAGCTTATCCAGCATGTCAGCCAGTTGTCGGTGATCCTGCGGGCGGTGCCCAAGGCAAACCCTGCCGAAGAACCGGCCCGGCGCATCGGATTTCGCATGGCAACGGGGTTGGGTGGCGGCTGGCCGGGCGGTGAGGGCGGCGACGCGTCAGCCTGACGCAAGATTGGGCCGATTGGCACCCGTGACAGGCCGGATTGAATCGGGTATGGCGAAGGCAACGCATGACAAGACATGGGAATCCGACAATGGCCGATCACAACACCCCCGAACACAAGCATGGCAGCATGGACATCCGTGCGCAGGAAAAAACCTTCTCGGGCTTTATCCGCCTGTCCATGTGGGGTGCGGGCATTTCCATTGGCATCCTGATCTTCATGGCGCTGGCGAATTCCTGACCCTGCCCGCCTGCCTGACCTGAAGCGCCCCGGAGGCCCGATGTTTCGTTCTGTTCTTTGCCTGCTGGCTTTTCTAAGCTTGACTGCCTGTGCTGGCATTACCCAAGACTTCGCGTCGGATGCCGAAGTGCAGGCCGCGCGCTTCACGGCCCCCGGTCCGTCGTACATTACGCTGTTCACGGTGGTCAGCACCCGCAACGGGTCTGGTGCCCATTCGGGCTTGTTGATCAACGGGTCGGAACGGGTAATGTTTGACCCCGCGGGCAGTTGGTTCAACCGCAGCATCCCCGAACAGGGCGACGTGCATTACGGCATGACCAATCAGGCCGTGAACATGTACATCGACTATCATGCGCGCGAAACCTTCCGCGTGGTCGAACAAACGGTTGAGGTGCCGACGGGCGTGGCCAACATCGCCATCGCGCGGGCCAAGGCTTATGGCGCTGTGCCGCAGGCGCAATGCACCAATTCGATTTCCACCATCCTTTCGGGGGTGCCGGGGTTTGAAGGGCTGCGCAAGACGTGGTATCCCAACAAGTATTCCGAGGAATTCGCGCGTCTGCCGGGGGTGAAAACCCGTGTC
This sequence comes from uncultured Alphaproteobacteria bacterium, assembly GCA_963772935.1. Lineage (GTDB taxonomy): Bacteria > Pseudomonadota > Alphaproteobacteria > Rhodobacterales > Rhodobacteraceae > JANNNF01. Next base: position 603,265 of record CAVYZK010000007.1, read on the forward strand.
ATCAATGATGATGACGCAGATGAGCACAGCGCTTTGCTGGCAGAGCAGGCTGCGGTCGCACCGCAGGCTGTCAACTGACTTTGCCGCCGATGGCGGCGGCAATTGTCCTTGGCTTGCCTGCTGCGCTGCGTCCCGATGCGGCCCACCTGTACTGGCAGGCTTTTGGTGGCAAACTGGGGCGCGTGTTGGGGCCTGACCCGCTGGCACTGGCGTTTCTGACCCGGGTTATCCGCGAGGATCATTGTTGGGTCGCGCTGACCCCGGCGGGCGAATTGCTGGGGTTGGCCGGGTTCAAATCCACCGCTGGCAGTTTCGCCGGGGGCGCGATGGCCGACATGCGCGCGGTCTACGGCTGGTGGGGTAGCCAGTGGCGGGCGGCGGCGCTGTGGTGGCTGTCGCGTGAGACGGACAATGAACGCTTTTTGATTGACGGCATCTGCGTAGCGCGTGCCGTGCGGGGACAAGGGGTTGGCACCGCGCTGATTGCCGCGCTATGCGCCGAGGCGCGGGCGCGGGGCTATGCCTCGATCCGGTTGGACGTGGTCGATACCAACTGGCGGGCGCGGGCGCTGTACAGCAGGCTTGGCTTTGTTGCCACCCGGACGGAAACATTGGGTCCGTTCCGCCACATCTTCGGCTTTTCGGCTGCGACGACCATGGTCAAGCCGCTTTAGATACGAAACAGCGGCTGCACCAGTCGCGGCAGGAAATCGGTAAATCGTAAAGGCGCGTCGGTGGCAGCAAGGCAGATGCAGTCCATTCCGGCTTCGGCCGTTGGCGTGTGCTGCATGTCTTGATCAGCGATTTCCACATCACCCCGGCCAAAGCGGTCGCTGCTGTCGGAAAACGCGCCCTGCAGCACCAGCGTCAGTTCCAGCCCGCGGTGGCCATGATCCGGCACCGCCCGCCCTGCGGGAATATACAGCAACCGGGCCGAGGCCGCGCGGTCAGTAGGCAGGATCGCCTGTTTGACGCCCATGCCGATGGACCGCCATTTCACCCGGTCCAGATCGCCGCCGACATAATCCACCAGCGGGGCTGGCAGGATGCCAGCCGCACGGGCCGGGGCGCGGGCGGTGGCCTGCGCCAGCCCGTCGATCCGGGCCAAGGCGGTTTCAAGGCTGCCCTCGTCCATCGCCACCGCATCGGCGCGGTCGATCAAGGCGCCGCCAACCGCATCAAAACTTGCGGCCTGCGCGCGGCAGTCGTCGCACATCGACAGGTGGGTTGCGACGAGCAGATTGAAAGCCTCGGGCAACTGGCCTGCGGCATAGGCCATCAGCAACTGGTCGGAAAGGTGGTGGCGGATCGTCATCGTGATCTTGCTTCCTTAGGTCATTGCGTGGCGCAGCCGGTCCAGCGCCAGACGGATACGCGATTTTATGGTGCCCAGTGGCAGCCCGGTTTCGGCGGCAATCTCGCTGTGCGACAGATCGCCAAAGTAGGCACGTTCAATCAGGGCTCGCTGTTTTTCCGGCAGGCCGGCCATGGCGCGGCTAAGCCGGTCGGTGTCTTGTTGGGCCTCCATCACCTCGGCCTGATCGGGGGCGGGGGCGGGGCCCCAGTCCAGATCCTCGGGTTCGGCGCGGCGGGCCTTGCGGGCCGCGTCGATACGGCGGTTGCGGGCGATGGTGAACACCCAAGTCGCCACCGATGCGCGGCTTTCGTCAAAAAGATGTGCCTTCTGCCACAGGGTCGCCATCACGTCTTGCGCACATTCTTCGGCCAATGCGGCCCCCGTGCCAGAGCGCATCAGAAAAGACTTCACCCGGGGGGCAAAGTGCCGGAACAGGGCGGCAAATGCCGCCTTGTCCTGATGGTCGCGCACCCGGATCATCAGGGCCGCCCAATCGGTGTTCATCTGGTCAGAAGCCAAGCGAAAGCCTTTGTTACGGCGCAGACGTGCCGGTGTTACCACAGCATACTGCTGTGGTAACACGTCTGCATCGGGATAGGTGCTGTCTGTGGCATCGAACATCATGGTAAAACATACGCAGCATTCCGCTTGCCGGATCAGTTGCGGGTAAAATTGGTGCAAGTTTTGTGCTGGTCAAGTCGGTGGGTGTCGCGTTGCAGCGTTATGCCTGATCCAATGCGGGTGCCCCCGCGTATGCCTTTGTAAATGGAGTTTGTCTGAATGTCGCTTGATGCTCTGTCTGCCCGCCGCCGTATTGCTGTTATCGGCGGGGGGATTTCCGGTATGTCGGCGGCGCATCTTCTGGCCCCTGACAATGACGTGGTGCTGTTTGAGGCAGGCGCACGGCTTGGCGGCCACGCCCGCACCGTGCTGGCGGGCAAGCGGGGCGATCAGCCGGTGGATACCGGGTTCATTGTGTTCAACCGGGTGAATTATCCGCATCTGGTGCGGCTGTTTGAATCGCTGGATGTGCCGGTGGTGAAAAGCAGCATGAGCTTTGGCGCGTCGATCGGGGACGGGTTTCTGGAATACGGGCTTGCGTCGGTCGATGTGCTGTTCGCGCAGCGGCGCAACCTGCTGCGGCCGCAGTTCTACAAGATGCTGGCCGATATTAACCGGTTCAACACCCGTGCCGTATCGGTCGCCAAACCCGGCATGACCATCGGGCAGTTGCTGGCGGCGCTTGGCACCGGGGATTGGTTCCGCGACTACTACATCACGCCGTTTTCGGGGGCGATCTGGTCTACGCCGACGCGGGGGATCATGGAGTTTCCGGCCCACGCGCTGGTGCAGTTCTTTCAGAACCACGCGCTGATGTCGCCCAACGGCCAGCACCAGTGGTACACCGTGCAGGGCGGGTCGATCCAGTATGTCACCCGGTTGCAGGCGGCGATTGTTGCGCGAGGGGTGGATATCCGGTTGTCTGCGCCGGTGGCCGGGGTGCAGCGGGGCGATACGGGCGTGATGGTCCGTGCGGTTGGGGGCGAGTGGGAGGTGTTTGACGAGTTGGTGATGGCAACGCATTCCGACACGTCACTGGCGCTGCTGGCCGACCCGTCGTCAGAGGAAGCTGCGGCTTTGGGGGCAGTGAAGTATCAGCCGAACGTGGCGACCCTGCATTGCGACGAAGCCCTGATGCCCAAGCGGCGCAAGGTCTGGTCCAGTTGGTCTTATGTGGAAGGTGCGGATGGGCCGGGCGACAGGATCGACTTGACCTACTGGATGAACTCGCTGCAACCCATTCCGATGGATGACCCGCTGTTCGTGACGCTGAACACCACGCGCCCGATCCGCGAGGACAAGATTTACGACACCACCACCTTCCACCACCCGGTCTACGATCTGGCTGCCTTGGCCGCGCAAGGCACCATCCGGGCGATGAACGGCACCCGCAACACATGGTTTTGCGGCGCGTGGATGAAGAACGGCTTTCACGAGGATGGCATCGGGTCTGCAGTCGATGTGGTCGAGGGTATGCGCGCGGCCCGGATGCAGCCCGCATGACAGGTGTTGATCTGATCCGGGGCCAGACCTTCCATGGCAGGAAGGGGGCGGTTGCCAACAGCTTTCGCTACACGGTGGATTATGTGCTGCTGGACCCGGAAACCGCCGTTGGCCCGCGCCTGTTTTCGCGCAACCGGGGCAATCTGACCTCGGTCTGGGACGCCGACCATGGCGGTGCGCCGGGGCAGGGGCGGGGTGTGCCTTGGGTGCGCGAGGTGCTGTCGCAGCATGGGGTGCCGGGGACAGACCGGGTGTTGCTGCTGGCGCAGCCGAGGGTGCTGGGCCATGTGTTCAACCCGGTGGCGTTCTGGCTGTGCTATGACGGGGCGGATTTGCGGGCGGTGATAGCCGAGGTGACGAACACCTACGGCGACCGCCATTGCTATCTGTCGCACCGGGCCGACCTTGGCCCGATCACGGCGCAGGACAGGCTGACAGCGGTGAAGATTTTCCACGTCTCGCCGTTTCAGGACATCGTGGGGTCGTATGAGTTCCGCTTTGATATCAGGGCGGACCGGGTTGGGGTCTGGATCGACTATACCACCGCCACGGGGGGGCTTTACACCAACCTGACCGGGCCAAGGGTGCCGCTGACCAATGGGGCGATCCTGCTGGCCTGCCTGCGACGCCCGTTCGGGTCGCGCCGGGTGCTGGCGCTGATCCATTGGCAGGCCCTGAAACTGGCGATAAAGGGCGTGCGCTTTCGCAGCCGCCCCACGCCGCCGTCCAAGGATGTGACCTGACCATGGGCCTGGCCCGCTGGTCGCTGTTCGCCGCGATGATCGCGGCGGCCGGGTTGCCGATCTACATCCACGCGCCGAAGTTCTATGTCGACAGCTACGGGGTGTCTCTGGCCGCCCTTGGCGTCACGCTGGCCGCGCTGCGCCTGATTGATGTGGTGCAAGACCCGCTGCTGGGCTGGCTGGCCGAGGCGACGAAACCCCGGCGCGGGCTGTGGGTGGCGGGGGCATCGGTTCTGATGGCAGCATCCATGCTGGGCCTGTTCGCGGTGCCGCCGCCCATGGCACCGCTGGCATGGTTCGCGCTGACGCTGACGGGGCTGTTCTCGGCGTTTTCGTTCCTGACCATCTGCTTTTACGCCGAAGGGGTGGCCTTCGCCGCCCGCCTTGGCGCAGGGGGCCACGTCCGGCTGGCAAGCTGGCGCGAGGGGGGATCTCTGCTTGGCGTATGCGCCGCTGCCGTGGCCCCGGTGGCACTGTTGCCGCTGACGGATGCGCCCTTTGCGGCCTTCGCCATCGGGTTTGCCGCCCTCGCCCTTACCGCCACTATCGCCATGCGTCGCAATTGGGGGCACGGCGCGCCCACCCGCACGGAAAATCCGCTCGCCTTGTTCCGTCCGGTGCTGGCCGACCCGCTGGCGCGGCGCTTGCTGCTGATCGCGCTGCTGAATGCGGCCCCGGTGGCGGTGACCTCGACCCTGTTTTTGTTCTTCGTCGAAAGCCGCCTTGCCGCGCCGGGGCTGGAAGGCCCGCTCTTGCTGTTGTTCTTCCTGTCTGCCGCGGCCTCGACCCCGCTGTGGCTGCGCGCCGCACAACGATGGGGCGAAAAGCGCAGTCTGCTGGCGGGGATGGTCTTGGCGATCCTCGCCTTCCTTGGGGCATTGACGCTTGGAGCGGGGGACGCCGCGCTGTTCGCAGCCATCTGTGCGGCCTCGGGTGCCGCCCTAGGGGCCGACCTGATGCTGTTGCCCGCGATCTTTGCCCGCCGCCTTGAAACCTTGGGGCAGGGGGGCGAGGCGGCGGCCTTCGGGCTGTGGAATTTCGTCTCCAAACTCTCGCTGGCCTTGGCGGCTGCCACCCTGCTACCAGCCTTGCAGATCGCAGGCTTTACCCCCGGCACCGCCAACAGCGCGCAGGCGCTGACCGCCCTGTCGCTGCTTTATGCGGGGCTGCCCTGCGTGTTGAAACTGATGGCCATCGCTTTGCTGGCACGGACCGATTCCGCGCCAAGAGGCAGTTGACAGAACGGTTCTGTCAGCATGTGCTGAGCCAGGTATTGTGGGAGGTGCGGATGAGGAACTTTGCCGGAAAACGCTATTGGCTGGTCGGCGCGTCCGAAGGGCTGGGGCTGGCGCTGGCGCAGATTCTGAACCGGGCGGGGGCCGAGGTGATCTTGTCGGCCCGCAGCGCCGAGGGGCTGGACCGCGCGCTGGAAACGCTGCCGGGGCGCGCCAATGCGATGGTGGTCGATGTGGCCTCCAGCGCATCGGTGCGGGCGGCGGCAGCGGCGATTGGCGACATCGACGGGGTGGTATTCTTGGCCGGGGTGTATTGGCCGACCTCGGCGCAAGACTGGAACCCGGATCAGGTCGAAGCGATGTGCGATGTGAACTTCACCGGCTGCGCCCGGGTGGTGGGGGCTGTGCTGCCCGCCATGCTGGCAAAACACAAAGGCCATATCGTGATCACGGGGTCGCTGTCGGGCTTTCGCGGGTTGCCGGGGGCAATCGGCTATGCGGCGTCCAAGGCGGGCACGATGGTGTTGGCAGAATCGCTCTATGCCGATCTGCGCCGCACCGACATCGACGTGCAACTTGCCAACCCAGGCTTCATCCGCACGAGGCTGACCGAGAAGAACGATTTCGCCATGCCCTTCCTGATGGAACCGGATGAAGCCGCGCGGGCGATGTTCGAACACATGACGAGCGACCGTTTCAAGGTCAGCTTTCCAACTGTGTTTTCCTGGCTGTTCCGGGGTGGCAACTTTCTGCCCGATTGGCTGTACTATCGGGTGTTTCCGCCAAAGGGCTGAAATGCCTACAATTTGTCTAAAATTTGCATCCTCTTCGCAAAAATATCCCACGGGGGCTGACGCATTTGCATGCAAATGCGTAGGGGGGTGTGAAACCCCCAGTTCCACGGTCAACCAAAGCGCAGCCGCGCCATGAAAAACCCGTCCATCCCGCCCTGATCCGCCCAGTAATCCGGCCGCAACCGCAGCCCGCCGGCTTCGGTCACCCACTCGGGCGAAATCCCCTCAAAAGCAACAGGGTCTACCACCAACCCCGGATGCCGGGCCAAAGCGCCCGCCAGTTGCGCCTCGCCTTCATCCGGCAGCAGTGAGCAGGTGACGAACACCAGCCGCCCGCCGGGGGCCAGCCAGCCAAGGGCGCGGTCCAAGAGGGCGGCTTGCAGGGCGATCAGGTCGGGCAGGTCTGACCCGTCCTTGATAAACGGCAGGTCGGGGTGGCGGCGCAGGGTGCCTGAGGCCGAACAGGGGGCGTCCAGCAGGATCGCGTCATAGGGCGCGTCCGGTTGCCATTGCATCGCATCGGCCACCACCAGATCGGCAGTCAGGCCCATACGCGCGAGATTCTCGGCGACCCGCGCCATGCGGGGGCCGGAGATATCCAGCGCCGTGACCTTGGCCCCGGCATCGGCAAGTTGCAGCGTCTTGCCGCCGGGTGCCGCGCACAGGTCCAGCACCCGTTCGCCCTGCGGAGGTGCCAGCAGGCGCACGGCCATCGCCGCCGCGGCATCCTGCACCCACCACTGGCCGTTGGCATAGCCGGGCAGGCCCGTCACCTGCCCCGGATCGGACAGGCGCAGCGATCCGGTTGGCAGCATCACCCCCTCGGGCACCTCCGACAGCGCCATGGCGCAGCGTCAGGTCCAGCGGGGCGGGGCGGGCCTGTACGGCTTCGATCGCTGACACCGCGTCGCGCCCATAGGCATGGACCATCGGTTGCCGCAGCCAGCGCGGCATGCGTTGCGGCGGCTGGCCGTCCAGCAGGCCGTCTTCGGGCAGGGCGCGCAGCACGGCGTTGACCAGCCCGGTCAGATGCCCGGTGCGATTGCCGCGCCGCACCATTTCCACCGCCGTGTTCACCACGCCATGCGCAGCAGCGCCCATGCTGCGTTCGACCACGGCCAGCCGCAGCACATTCAGTGCAGTCAGCGGCGGGATTTTGCGCAGGTGTTTGGACAGCAGTTTGTCCACAGGTTCGATCTGGCGCAGCACGGCCGTCGCCAGCCGCAATGCCCGCGCGCGGTCTTGCGGGCCAAGACCGGGGGCCTCGGGAATTTGCGACAGCATCGCGCCTTCGCCCAAAACGGCGTCCAAAAGCGCCACTGCGGCCATACGCGCCGCCAGACCTTCTGTCATCGCCGTCCCCTTGCTGTTGTGCCTTCAGGGCGTATATCAGTCAGATGCAAGGCACAAGGAAACGTGAAATGTCTGACCTGCCCCCTGATTTGCCCCCTGCCGCGATCCGTGCGCTGGCCGAGGCTGAAGCCCGCCGTCAGGCCGCAGAGGCAAAAGACATGCCGAAGGAGTTGGGCGGGCGCGACGGGCCGGAACCCGTGCGCTATGGCGATTGGGAACGCAAAGGGCTGGCGATAGATTTTTAGCGCAGCTTCAGCACTGCCGACTGCCCGGCCCCCTGATCGACAGTAAAGCGGATGTCCGTATCGCCCTTTGCCTCGACCAACTGGCAGTTGTACGGGATCGGGGTGCCGCTCCAATCCATCTCGCGGCAGAAATAGCCGTTTTTCCACGCCCACGATCCGGTGATGTCCCACCCAAGCGCCTTGCCGGAAATAGACCCGTCGGGGGCCAGCCGCAGCGACAGGTCATACAACCCGATGCGCAATTCGCGCCCGTCCACCAAGGACAGGAACGCGGCTTTTTCGCGCACGGCGGCATAATCGGCGGCCTGTGCGGGCAACGCAGTGAGTGCCAGAAAGCCTAGGATCGGGAAAACACGGGTCATTTTGGCCAGCCTTGTTGATCGACACATCCGTTACGCAGGGGAACCTGCGCCGGATGCTTTGCATCAACGAGATCACGCGGCTGTGAACAAATGCCTAAAGACCCAGCACATCCATCATATCATATTCGCCCGGTTTCTGCCCCTGCCCCCATAGGGCGGCCCGCAGCGCACCGCGCGCAAAGACCCGGCGATCGGTGGCGATGTGGCGCAGAATGACCCGTTCGCCATCGGCGGCAAACATCACGTCATGTTCCCCCACGATATCGCCGCCGCGAATCGCTGAAAAACCAATGCTGCCATGGGCGCGTGCCCCGGTGATCCCATCGCGGCCCGACACGCGGGCCTCGGCCAGTGACACGCCCCGCCCGTCGGCGGCGGCCTGCCCCAGCATCAGGGCGGTGCCGGAGGGCGCGTCCACCTTCATGCGGTGATGCGCCTCGACCACTTCGACATCCCAGTCGGCATCCAGCGCCTGCGCCACCTTTTGCGTCAGGCGGACCAGCAGGTTTACCCCAAGGCTCATGTTGCCCGCGCGCACGATCACGGCGTGATGGGCGGCCCATGAAATCTTGTGCAGGTGTTCAGGCTCCAGCCCCGTGGTGCCGATCACATGCACCGCGCGGGCTTGGGCGGCGAGGGCCGCAAATTCGACCGTGGCGGCGGGGGCGGTGAAGTCGATGACAGCTTGCGCCTTGGCAAACACCTCCAGCGGGTCGTCGGTCACCGTGACGCCAATATCTGCGCCGCTCATGCAGGCGCCTGCATCTCGACCCAGCCAAGCGTGTCCGGGGCGTTCCAGAGCGCCCACCAGACGGGCCTTGTCTGATGCGGCGATCATTTGGATCAGCATCTGGCCCATGCGGCCCGAGGCCCCTGTGATCACGATCCCCGGCAGGTTGGTCATGGCAGTCTCCCTTGCATTGCGCAGGGTTTAGCGCCGATCCGCGCGGGGCAAAAGCCCGCCGTTGCGGGCGGGCACAAAAAGGCATACATGCGCGCCATGTCAAACAATCGCTCCTCCTCTGGGTCCACCTCTGCATTGCGGCAGCTTCGCGTCGGCGAACTGATCCGCCGGACGTTGGCCGATATGCTGAACCGTGGTGATATCCACGATACCGCGCTGAACGCCATGTCGATCACCGTCAGCGAAGTATCGCTGTCAACCGATCTGAAAGTGGCGACCGTTTACGTCATGCCGTTGATGGGGTCAGTTCCGGTGGCTGATGCCATTGCGGCACTTGCGCGCAACAAGCACGAGTTGCGCCGCAGGCTGGGCGGTGAAGTGACGCTGAAATATGCCCCCGATCTGCGTTTCCGCGCGGATGAGACGTTTGACAGGCTGGACGAAACCCGCCGCCTGTTTGCCGACCCTGCCGTGCAGCGCGATATCGCGGCCCCCGATGAGGATGACACCCCGGGCGGGGCTTAAGGCGATGTTGCGGATTCTTGCATTTTTGCTGCTGCTGCCATTGCCTGCTGTTGCGGATGGCTGCCGGGATATGGATTTTGACGGGCTGCCCTATACGGTGTGTGAGGTGGCAGCGGTTGAAGATCTTCGGCTGTTTCAGTCCGGGCCGGATGGGGTTCTGGGCAGCTTTTCAGCTGTGAATGATCTGCTGGCAGCAGAGGGCAAGACCCTTGGTTTTGCGATGAATGCGGGCATGTACCACCCCGACCGCACCCCGGTCGGGTTGTATGTCGAAGGTGGCGTGGCGCAGACTCCGCTTGTTACCCGGGACGGGCCGGGAAATTTCGGGCTGCTGCCGAATGGGGTATTTTGCGTCGGCGATACCTTTCGGGTGATTGAAAGCCTCGCCTTCAAGGCGGAAGCCCCGGCGTGCCGCTATGCCACGCAGTCAGGGCCGATGCTGGTGATCAACGGCAAGCTGCACCCGAAATTTCTGCCCGACAGCGACAGTTACTATGTGCGCAACGGGGTAGGGGTGTCTGCCGATGGCCGCCGGGCGGTGTTTGCCATTTCCAACCGGGCGGTGAATTTTCACAGCTTTGCGCGGCTGTTCCGCGACGGGCTGGGTTTGCCAGATGCGCTGTATTTTGATGGCAGCATCTCGCGCCTTTACGCGCCGGGGCTGGGGCGCAGCGATCTGGGATTTTCCATGGGGCCGATGGTCGGCACCGTTGTTCCGAAAGGCTGACTGGCGATGGCGCGCACGAAAAAGGGGCGGGTCGTTTCCGGCTGGCTGGTGGTGGACAAACCGGCGGGGATCACCTCGACCGCCGTGGTGAACAAGGTGAAATGGGCGTTTGAGGCGCAGAAGGCGGGCCATGCGGGCACGCTGGACCCGGACGCGACCGGGGTGCTGGCAGTGGCCTTGGGCGAGGCCACCAAGACGGTGCCATACGTCACCGATGCGCTGAAATGCTACCGCTTTGTGGTGACGTTTGGCGCGGCGACCGATACCGATGACGCGTCTGGCACGGTGATTGCAACCTCAGAGGCGCGGCCTGCGGACGAGGCCATCGCGGATGCTCTGGCGGCGTTTCGCGGTGACATCCAGCAAATTCCGCCGCAATATTCGGCGGTCAAGATTGACGGTGAGCGGGCCTATGATCTGGCGCGCGAAGGGACGGTGGTGGATATCGCCGCGCGGCCCTTGTGGGTCGAACGGCTGGAGGTGATCGCACGCCCTGACGCCGACCATGTGGAATTGGAAATGGTCTGTGGCAAGGGCGGCTATGTGCGGTCCATCGCCCGTGATCTGGGCGCGGCTTTGGGGTGCCTTGGCCATGTGGACTGGCTGCGGCGGACGTGGTCTGGGCCGTTCGTTGCGGGGGAAGGCATTTCGCTGGACGAGGTGCAGCGCATGGCGCGGACCGAGGAACTGGACGGCTGGCTGAAGCCGCTGGAACTGGGGCTGGCCGATCTGCCGGAGCTGATGGCGACGCCCGAGGGGGCGGCCCGGTTGCGCAACGGAAACCCCGGCATGGTGATCGCGTCCGGGGTGGAGTGGGGCGAGGAGGCCTGGGCCAGCTATCAGGGGCGGGCGGTGGCCGTGGGGCATTACAAGGCGGGGGAATTGCACCCGTCGCGCGTGTTCAACTGAAAAAGGGACCGGTCTCGGGGGCATCGAGCCCCCGCTCGACCGGGCTGCCGCGGAGGGCTGCATGATCATTCGCCAGCATGACAAGGGCGATGCGGCGTCAGAGGCGGTGTATTCGCCCTGCGAGCACTATCGCTATCTGCTGACGCGAGTGTGGGATGGGGCGGGTGATAAGGCGTTGTTCGTCATGCTGAACCCATCCACCGCGACCGAGGTACAGAACGATCCCACGGTGGAACGCTGCGAACGCCGCGCGCGGGCCTTGGGGTTTGGGGCATTTCGGGTGGTGAATATCTTTGCCTATCGGGCCACCGACCCGCGCGTGATGCGGGCACAGGCCGACCCGGTCGGGCCAGGCAACGATGCCGCCATTCTTGACAGCGTGGCTTGGGCGGACCGGGTGATCTGCGCCTGGGGCAGCCATGGCGCGCATCTGGGGCGCGGGGCCGCGGTTACAGCGTTGCTGCGTGAGACAGGTCAGCCACTGTGGCATCTGGGGCTGACCTTGGCGGGACAACCGAAGCATCCGCTTTACATTGGTTATGATCGCCAGCCAGAAGTTTGGGCCCCCTGAGGTTTGCGCGGTTGACCGGGTAAAGATGAGTATTTGGAAAAGAGCAAATCGGTAGGGGGCGGTCGCCTAGGCCGCCGCGAGCCTGATCTGCGCAAGGTCCACCGGATCGCCGCCCGCGACCACCCCGATCGGAGAGCCGTCGAGCAGGATTGTGGTGCTACCAGACGTAGGGTCGGTTTCCAGCGTCAGTTCAGGGTCGGCATGCGCCGCGCTGTCATAGACCACCACGATTTCGTCCTGTTCGGCGTTGTAGTCGGAGATGTTTGCGACACCCCCTTTGGCGACCCAATCGGCCAGTGTGAACACATCTGCGCCCGACCCGCCTGAGCCATAATCGCCACCGCCCAGAAACAGATCGTCGTCACCATCGCCGCCATTCAGGAAATCCGGCACGGCATCATCCTGACCTGTCAGGCTGTCATTGCCTGCGCCACCATCCAGCGTATCACTGCCGGTGCCGCCGGTCAGAACATCGTCGTCAGCACCGCCAGCAAGCCAGTCGTCGCCGTCGGCACCAGTCAGACTGTCGGCGCCCGTCCCGCCCACAACGGTATCGTCGCCTGCACCGCCAGCGAGGCTGTCATTGCCATCATGGCCACAAAGACTGTCATTTCCATCATCGCCCGACATGGTGTCATCACCATCATCACCGTGCAGACTGTCATCGCCAATGCCGCCGGTCAGCAGATCGTTGCCGGTGCCGCCAAAGGCATAGTCTTCACCCGCAGCGCCGTCGAGCACATCATCGCCCGCCTTGCCATCCATCTGATCATTGCCGTCTGCGCCCGACAAATGGTCGTCATTTCCCGCCCCTGCCAGCAGGTCATCGTCGGGCGATCCGGGCAGGCTGATGGCATCATCGGCAGGGGTGGCCAGGTCGTCGGAGGTGGGCATGCCTGCGTCTGTCCCGGCATCGTCGTCTTCGCCGGTGTCAAGCGGCACCGTTTCGGGTGCGTCATCGTCATTGGCCGTGTCAGGTCCGTCGTCCCCTTCGGACGAGTCGGAATTGGCCGGGATCAGCGATTCTGCCATCACCCCCGCGAACAATGCACCCATAAGACCAAACAACGCTAACATTTGACGATCCTTACACCCAACCCAAAGCTTGCACGCGCCACACCCCTGCGGCGTTAACCAATATTCCCGTTAACCTTTTGACAGGATACAAGAAATACACCGATACCATGCCACGAATCGGCGCAACTCTCTAGCCCTTGCCGGGCCCGTGCGGCCGGTTTCTGCAAATTGGGTTAAGGATAGGTAACCTGCACCCCGGACGGCGCATCGCAAGCCATGCCCTGTGGCGCTGTGGCAGAAGTTGAGGCTTCCCTTTTCGGGCGATATCCCCTATAGGCGCGCATCTGCCATGACTGTGGCAGACCCTCGGCCCTGCTGGACGACATCCCGGCTTGTGCCTTCACCCTCTTAACAGGAGATCACGATGTCGATCACCGTCGAAGAAAAAGCCCGTCTGATTGCGGAATATGCCACCAAGGAACATGACACCGGTTCGCCGGAAGTTCAGGTGGCGATCCTGTCGTCGCGGATTGCCACGCTGACCGAACACTTCAAAGGCCACAAGAAGGATAACCATTCCCGTCGTGGTCTGTTGATGATGGTCGCACAGCGCCGCAAGCTGCTGGACTATCTGAAGGGCAAGAACGAAGGCCGCTACACGTCGCTTATCGCACGTCTGGGCCTGCGCCGCTAACCAAGACGACGCGCCCTCCGGGGCGCGTTTGTCATTTCTGGCCTCCATCGGGCGTCGTGGAGGCCGCAGACATCAGACGCCACGGGCATGGGGCCCGTACGCAACATGGCCGGGCGGAGGGTCCCCCGGCGAGATAGGAAAACAGATGTTCAACGTAACGACAAAATCAATCCAGTGGGGGCGTGAGACGCTGACCTTGGAATCAGGCAAGGTTGCCCGTCAGGCTGACGGCTCGGTCATCGCCACTTTGGGTGAAACCAGCGTCATGGCCAACGTGACCTTTGCCCGCGCGGCAAAGCCGGGGCAGGATTTCTTTCCGCTGACCGTGCATTATCAGGAAAAATACTACGCGGCCGGCAAGATCCCCGGCGGCTTCTTCAAGCGCGAAGCGCGCCCGTCGGAGAAAGAGACGCTGACCTCGCGTCTGATCGACCGCCCGATCCGCCCACTGTTCGTGGACGGCTTCAAGAACGAAGTGCTGGTGATGTGCACCGTTCTGTCGCACGACCTTGAGAATGAGCCCGATATCGTTGCGATGATCGCCGCATCCGCCGCGCTGACCGTGTCCGGCGTGCCGTTCATGGGCCCGATTGGCGCTGCCCGCGTTGGCTTTGCCAATGGCGAATACGTTCTGAACCCGTCTGTCGATGACATGCAGACGCTGAAGAACAACCCTGAACAGCGCCTTGATCTGGTGATTGCCGGCACGCAAGACGCCGTGATGATGGTGGAATCGGAAGCCTACGAGCTGACCGAAGCCGAGATGCTGGGGGCTGTGAAGTTTGGCCATGCCCAGATGCAGCCGGTGATCGACCTGATCATCGACTTTGCCGAAGATTGCGCGAAAGAGCCGTTCAATTTCAGCGCCCCCGACTACTCGGCGCTGTACGGCAAGGTGAAGGCATCGGGCGAAACCCAGATGCGCGCCGCATTTGCGATCAAGGACAAGCAAGACCGCACCAACGCGATTTCCGATGCTGTCGCCGCCATCAAGGGCGCCTTGGCCCCGGAAGATCTGGCCGACATCAACCTCGGCTCGGCGATCAAGAAACTGGAATCGTCGATCCTGCGCGGTGACATCATCAACGGTGGCACCCGGATTGACGGACGTGACACCAAGACCGTCCGCGCCATCACCTGCGAAACCGGCATCCTGCCGCGCACGCATGGATCGGCTTTGTTCACCCGTGGCGAAACCCAAGGTCTGGTCGTGACCACGCTTGGCACCGGCGAAGATGAGCAGATCATCGACGCGCTGCACGGCAATTCGCGCTCGAACTTCCTGCTGCACTACAACTTCCCCCCCTATTCGGTGGGCGAAGTGGGTCGCGTGGGTTCCCCCGGTCGTCGCGAAATCGGCCATGGCAAACTGGCGTGGCGCGCGTTGCAGGCGGTTCTGCCTGCGGCAACCGACTTCCCATATACCATTCGTGTGGTGTCTGAGATCACTGAATCCAACGGGTCGTCGTCCATGGCGTCGGTCTGCGGCGGTTCGCTGTCGATGATGGATGCGGGCGTTCCGCTGAAGGCCCCGGTCGCTGGTGTGGCCATGGGTCTGATTCTGGAAGACGATGGCCGCTATGCCGTGCTGACCGACATTCTGGGCGACGAGGATCACCTCGGCGACATGGATTTCAAGGTGGCGGGCACCGAAAAGGGCATCACCAGCCTGCAAATGGACATCAAGATTGCCGGGATCACCCCGGAAATCATGGAACAGGCGCTGGCACAGGCCAAGGACGGCCGCCTGCACATTCTGGGTGAGATGGCGAAGTCGCTGACCTCGGCTCAGGCGTTCAGCCAGTACGCGCCCAAGATCGAAACCCTGCAGATCCCGACGGACAAAATCCGTGAAGTGATCGGCTCGGGCGGCAAGGTCATCCGCGAGATCGTGGAAGTGTCGGGTGCCAAGGTCGATATCAACGACGAAGGCATCATCAAGATCGCGTCGAACAATGCCGACAACATCAAGAAAGCCTATGACATGATCTGGTCGATCGTGGCTGAACCCGAAGAGGGCAAAGTCTACACCGGCCGTGTTGTGAAACTGGTGGACTTTGGCGCCTTCGTGAACTTCTTCGGCAAGCGCGATGGTCTGGTGCATGTGTCCCAGATCGCCAACAAGCGCCTGAACCACCCGAACGAGCATCTGAAAGAAGGTCAGGAAGTGAAAGTGAAACTTCTGGGCTTCGACGACCGCGGCAAGGTGCGGTTGGGCATGAAGATGGTCGATCAGGAAACCGGTGCGGAAATCACCGAAGCTGCAGCCGAAGCGTAAGCCTCACTCAGCGATACCAAGGCCCCGGTGGAAACGCCGGGGCCTTTTGTAATTTGGGATACCAGTCTCTGAGCCGCAGAAAACTCAAGCCGATCATGGCAACAGATCAAACGAGCCGCACTGCCCCCTACCTCGCACCCTTCGCGGGATACGCACCAACGGCGCGGGCGATGTCGGTGATCAACTCTCGGCCGGTTTTCAGCCATTGCAGGTCATAGGGCCGGTTCAGGCCCAGATCGTCCACGGTATAGGGGGACAGCACTTTTCCGAACTCGGGCAGAGTGATGGTGGTGTAACGCAGATATTCGTCCGGGGTGATCGGGGTGAACGTCAGATCAAGGCGGTCGGCAATCTGGCGGGCGATTTCATTGACCAACACCGGATGCGGATGGTTGTGGGTCAGCATCAGCACCTGGTCGCGGTACTGCTCGCGGATCATCGGGGCCACGCGCACATCGGCGCTTTGCTCGCGCCGGGCCAATTCGTCCAGACTGTCATCAAGCCGTTGCTGATGCTGAAAGTCAATCTCACCCGCCCGGAAGTTCGCCATGGTTTGCGCAAGGCCCACACGGTCGATTTCCTCGGCAATGATGCCTTCTCCGATGATGCCCGCCCGCCCGCTTTTGGCCTGCGCCAGTTTGGCACCGGGCGCACCGCACAGCGAATACAGCCCATCCACCCACAGATACGGCATAAAGGTGATCCGGCCCGCAAACCGGGCACGCAGCACCTCATGGTGATCGGCGTTTTCAAGGTTCATGATGGGCTGGGTGATGATATGATCGCACCAGTCCATCAGCCCGTTGGTCCGGTCAGGATCGTATTTCGTAACGCGGCGGGAATTTCCGGCATATTCGCAGCTTATCCGCGGATTGCGGGCGATCAGGGCGTTCATCGCGACCTGGGTCTGGCAATTGCCGTAAAACAAAATATTCATCGCACCCTCGGTCTGCGCACTTGATGCCTGTTATTTGGGTACACAGGCGGGCCGCCGGATGCAAACCACTTTGCAGAGCCCGCAGATATCAGCCAAATTGCACTTCCCGTTCAGTTGGCGCTATACGGCAGGCACAACAACGGACGACAAGGGGCGCGGGCGATGGATCATTTTCTGTATCGGAATGGCATCTTGCACGCCGAAGATGTGGCGATCCCCGATATTGCCGCCGCAGTAGGCACGCCGTTCTACGTCTATTCCACCGCCACTCTGGCCCGGCACTACCATCTGTTCACCGAGGCGCTGTCGCCCCTGCCACATCTGGTGTGCTTCGCGATCAAATCGCTGTCGAACGTGGCCGTGCTGAAAACCCTTGGCGATCTGGGCGCGGGGATGGATGTGGTGTCGGGCGGCGAATATCTGCGGGCAAAGGCGGCGGGCGTTCCGGGCGACCGGATCGTGTTCTCTGGCGTCGGCAAAACGCGGGATGAGATGCGGTTGGCGCTGACCGGGGGGATCCGGCAGTTCAACGTTGAATCCGAACCTGAACTGCGGGCGCTGTCAGAGGTGGCGTTGTCTTTGGGCGTGGTGGCCCCGATCACCATCCGGGTGAACCCGGACGTGGATGCCAAGACGCACGAGAAGATTGCCACCGGCAAGAAGGAAAACAAGTTCGGCATCCCGATTGACCGCGCCCCTGCCGTGTATGCCGAGGCCGCGCGTCTGCCGGGCGTACAGGTGATCGGCATCGACGTGCATATAGGCAGCCAGTTGACGGAACTGGAACCGTTTGAGCAGGCCTATCTGAAGGTCGCTGACCTGACGCACCGGCTGCGGGCCGGAGGGCCACACCATCAGCCGCCTCGATCTGGGCGGCGGTCTGGGCATCCCCTACACCCGGTCGAACGAGGCCCCGCCCTTGCCGCTGGAATATGGCGCGCTGATCAAGCGGACGCTGGGGCATCTGGGCTGTGAGATTGAGATTGAACCGGGCAGGCTGATTTCCGGCAATGCCGGGATATTGGTGTCGTCGGTTATCTATCTGAAAAACGGCGAGGATCGTGATTTCCTGATCCTTGATGCCGCGATGAATGATCTGGTCCGCCCGTCGATGTATGGCGCGCACCATGATATTCTGACCGTGCGCGAGCCAGTGCCGGGGGTCGAGGCGCAGCCGTATGACGTGGTCGGCCCTGTGTGCGAAACCGGCGATACCTTTGCCAAGGCGAGGCCCATTGCGGCGGTGGATGAGGGCGATCTGGTCGCCTTCCGGTCGGCTGGGGCTTATGGGGCTGTGATGGCGTCGGAATACAACACAAGGCCGCTGATCCCCGAGGTTCTGGTCAACGGGGATCAATTCGCCGTCATAAGGGCACGTCCGACGTTTGACGAAATCCTGAACCGCGATACTATCCCTTCGTGGTTGTGACGCACCGTCCGGCCCGATGGCAGGTGGCATGACCGAAACCGACACTCACGCGGCGTTGAAACGACTGGTCTGGCCAATGCGTCTGACCCTGATCGGGCTTTGGGCGGAACGCCTTGCCCGTGCTTTCTGGCCGCTGTGGACGGTGGTGATTTCTGCCTTGGCGGCCTTGGCCTTTGGGGTACAGGACTATGGCCCGGTCGCTTGGGTCTGGGGCGGGCTTGGTGTGGTGGCGCTTGCGGTAGTGGTGGCACTGGTGCTTGGCCTGCGCAAATTCCGCAAACCCACTGCCGCCGATGCGATGACACGGCTGGATGCCACGTTGGCTGGCCGCCCGATTGCGGCGCTGCAAGATACCCAAGCGATTGGCACGACCGATCCGGCCTCGATGGCGGTCTGGCAGGCACATCTGGCACGCATGGCGGCACGTGCGGCGGGGGCAAAACCTGTGGCCCCGGACCTGCGGCTGTCGTCGCGCGACCCGTTTGCGCTGCGCTATGTCGGGTTGACGGCCTTGGTGATGGCGCTGCTGTTCGGGTCGTTGTGGCGGGTGGTGTCTGTGTCAGGCATGGCCCCCGGTACGGCCGAGGCGATGCAGGGCCCGACATGGGAAGGCTGGGCGCAACCGCCCGCCTACACCGGCAAGCCATCGCTCTATCTGAATGATATTACGGCGGAAACGCTAACCCTGCCTGCGGGCAGCCGCATCCAGTTGCGCACCTATGGTGAGGTGGGCGCGCTGACCGTGATGCAAAGCGTCAGCGGGATTGTTGATCCTGCGCCTGAGGCCCCCGATGCTCCTGTCGATGGCACCAAGGGTGTCCATGATTTTGTCGTGCTGCAATCGGGGAAATTGGCGATTGATGGGCCGGGGGGGCGCACTTGGCAGATCATCGCCACGCCGGATGTCGGGCCAACGGTGGCTGTGAAGGGCGAAGTGGGCCGCGAGGCGGATGGGCGGTTCAAGCAGGGCTTTACCGCGACGGATGATTACGGCGTGACCAGCGGTCAGGTGACCATTGCGCTGGATCTGTCGCAGGTGGACCGCCGCTTTGGCCTGACCATCGACCCTGAACCGTTTGAGCCGGTGGTGCTGGACCTGCCCTTGCCGCTCACGGGCAAGCGCACCGATTATACGGAAACCCTGATCGACGACCTGTCAGAACACGCCTTTGCCAACCTGCCCGTCATTCTGACCTTTGCTGTCAACGATGCGGCGGGGCAGACCGGGACGGCGCCCCCCTTGGCGATTACCCTGCCGGGCAAACGGTTCTTTGACCCGTTGGCGGCGGCGATCATCGAGTTGCGCCGTGATATCTTGTGGAACCGTGCCAATGCGCCGACCACCACGATGATCCTGAAGGCGATCACCAACAAACCCGAAGGTTTCATCCGCAACGAAGCCGTCGGCATGCGCCTGCGCGTCGCCCTGCGCGATCTGGACGCGAACGCAACCAACCTGACCACGGAAAAGCGCGACGCCTTGGCCAAAGAATTGTGGGCCATTGCTTTGCTGGTGGAAGAAGGCGATCTGGCCGACGCGCTGGAACGTCTGCGCCGGTCGCAGGACAAGCTGGATGAAGCGATCCGCAACGGAGCCTCGCCCGAGGAAATCGAAAAACTGATGCAGGAAATGCAGCAGGCGCTGAACGAATACACCCGCGAACTGGCCGAGCAGGCACAGCGCGACCCGAACCAGCAACAGCAGCAAAACACCGAAGGCATGCAGTTTTCGGCCGATCAGATGCAGGAGATGCTGGACAAGCTGGAACAGCTTATGAAGGAAGGCCGCACCGCCGAGGCCGCCGAACTGATGGAAAAGCTGCGCCAGTTGATGGAAAACATGCAGGTGACGCAAGGACAGGGCCAAGGCCAAGGGCAGGGTAAATCCATGCAGGGCCTGTCCGAAACGCTGCGCGACCAGCAGGGTCTGTCAGATGATGCGTTCCGTGATTTGCAGCAGGGTCAGCAGGAAGGCCAACCCGGCCAAGGGCAAAAGCCGGGGCAGGGCGGCGAGGGCGAGGGGCAGGATCAGGGATCGCTGACCGACCGCCAGCGGGGCTTGCGTGAACGGCTGAACGACCTGCAATCCGGGCAGTTGCCGGGTGACGGGTCCAAAGAGGGTGAGGCCGGACGCAACGAGCTTGACCGCGCCGCCCGCGCGATGGAGGAGGCTGAGAAGGCGCTGCGCGACGGCGATCTGCCGGGGGCCATGGACCGTCAGGCCGACGCGATGGAAGCCTTGCGTGAGGGCATGCGCAACTTTGGCGATGCCTTGGCGCAGGAACAGCGCCAGCAAGGCACGGCTCAACAGGGCGACCAGCCCGGTGCGCCTGACCCGAATGGCCAACGCGACCCGTTGGGCCGTGATCCGGGCAATTCGGCACGCATTGGGTCTGACGGCAACATGGTGCAAGAAGACCCGGGCCGCCGCGCGCAGGCCCTGCTGGACGAAATCCGCCGCCGGTCCGGCGAACAGACGCGCCCGGGCGAGGAACTGGATTATTTGCGCCGTCTGTTGGATATGTTCTGAACACGCACGGCCAGCGGCATCGGCGCTGCCGATTGCCCCTGCTTACGGGCCGCGCCCGTTCAGCGCCGTTGTCGCTTGCTGCATCATGCCGTCCAGCCAACCACGGATCGCATCAACCTTGGCCACAAAGCCTGCCAGCACGCCCGCAGCGGCCGGGAATTGTTCTGACAGGCGGGGGGCGGCAATATAGGCGACCAACACCAGCACCGCCAACAGCAGCATCAGCACAAAACCCGACTTGAAGCCATTGCGGGGCCGGGTCAGATCGGGCAGGGCGTCAACCTGATCATCGGCATCACGGGTCTGGGTGGACGACCGCAGGGTGGAGTTGATTTCTTCCACATCTGGCAAAAGATCGCGGCGCGCGGCAGGCTTTGGCGGCGGCGGCGGGGCCGCATCGGGGTTTTGCCCCTTGAGCATGGCAAGGCGGCGCTGCGTGGGTGACAGGGACGAGGCCTGCTCCAACCCGAGTTCGGTCTGCGTTTCCAGCGCGCGCGGTTCTTCGCCCCGGCGGGCCTGCACTTCGCGTTCCGCTTCTTCGCGCAACACGGCCATCAGGCTTTCATCCAGACCCCGGGGCTTTGCCTCGGCCACGGGCAACGCAGGTGCATCCTCCTCGTCCTCATGGAACGCGGAGGCGGTGGCCTCCGGCGCTGTCATCGGGGGCGCAACCGGTACGGGGTCGGGCATCTTTTCGGGGGCGGGGGCAGGCGTGGGGGCCATAACGGCAGCCGTCAGGGCGGCAATATCATCGCCGAACAGGTTTGCTTCCTCTGCCGCCTCTGCCTCAGCCAAGGGCGGCATCTGAAACCACGCATGGCCGCAATTTGAACACTGAACATCGCGCCCCGCCTCGGGTATGGCGTTGTCGGCCACTTCGTATTGCGCATCACAGTTCGGGCAGACCAGCCGCATTGGTACGTTCTCCAGCCGTCAAATGCGGCTTTGCATTGTGGTTGTAGCAACGATACCCAAGCTATCCAAGAGTTTGTCGCCAAACTCTGTGCAATCCTTAACGCCTGTGCGATTGAAACCGCAGCCGCCTTCGGCAATGCTGGTGTGCAAACGAGGAGTGACCGGGTGATCGCCTTTGAAAATGTCGCCTATAACTATGGTGGCGGGGAGCTGCTGTCCGAAGTGACCCTGCGTCTTGCCCCAGGGTCATTTCACTTTCTGACAGGGCCATCGGGGGCGGGCAAGACCACGTTGCTGAAGCTAGGCTATGCCGAATTGCTGCCCACGGCGGGCCGCGTCACGATCTTTGACCGCGATGTGCGGTCGCTCAGCCGCGATGATGTGGCGCGTACCCGCCGCCGCATTGGGGTGGTGCATCAGGATTGCCAGTTTCTGGATCACCTGCCGCTGGCTGCCAACGTACAACTGCCGCTGACCGTCTCCGGTAAGGCCGGGTCGGCGCGCGATCTGACCGATCTGCTGTCATGGGTGGGCTTGGACAAGCTGGCCGATGCCCTGCCGCCGTCCTTGTCGGGCGGGGAACGCCAGCGGGCGGCCCTTGCGCGCGCGGTGATCATGGGGCCGGATGTCATTCTGGCGGATGAACCCACCGGCAACGTCGATTGGGACATGTCGCTGCGCCTGCTGACCCTGCTGGTGGAGTTGAACAAGATGGGCAAGACGATTGTGGTGGCAACTCATGATCTGAACCTGATCCGGCAGGCCAAATCGCAGGTCGCGGCCCGCGTGCTGCGTATCAGCAAACGGCGCATTCAGCTTGCGGGGGCCGATCTGTGAAACTTCCCAAAGGCTTGTCAGATTTCCTGTCCCCCGATGGTCATTCCAGCAGGGTGGTGCCGCCATCCGGCCATACGGCGTGGCTGACATCCTTCACCGCAGGGGCGATGACGTTTCTGGCGGTGTTCGCCTTGGCGCTGTCGCTGGCGTCGGGCCGGCTGGCGGATCGTTGGTCCGAGGCATTGGCCCGCACAGCCACCATCCGGCTTGCAGCACCCGAGGGGCAGGTGGATCAGCAGACTGACGCCGTACTGGCCCTGCTGGCCACCACCCCCGGCATCGCGTCGTCCCGCGCCCTGACCGATGACGAACAGCGCAAACTGTTGGAGCCGTGGTTCGGCCCCGACCTGCCGATTGACGCCCTGCCCATCCCCCGGCTGATCGAAGTGGTCGAGGATGGCACTGGATACGATGGCGAAGGCCTGCGCCAAAGACTGGCCGCCGAGGCACCGGGGGCTGTGCTGGATGATCACACCCGCTGGCGCAGGCCACTGGCCGAGGCGGCGGGGCGGCTGCGGTTGTTGGGGCTGGTGTCGATTGTGCTGATCCTGTCGGCCATGGGCGCGATGATCACGCTGGCCGCCAATGCGGCCTTGGCGGCGAATGCGCAGGTGATCAAGGTGCTGCGGCTGGTGGGGGCCAAGGACAGCTACATCGCCCGGGCCTTTGTGCGCCGGTTTACCCTGCGGGCGCTGACCGGGGCTGCGGTCGGGGCGTTTGCGGGGCTGATCGGGGTGGCATTGCTGCCGTCTGCTGATGCCGCGGGCGGGTTTCTGACCGGGCTTGGCTTTCAGGGGGCGGGGTGGTTGTGGCCGTTCATCCTGCCGCCGCTTGCTGCCATTGTGGCGTTTGGGGCCACAAGATATGCGGCGCTTTCAAAACTCAAGGAACTGACATGACCGCCATCCGCTGGGTTCTTTCGCTGATCTTCATCGTGCAGATGTATCTGGCGATGGCCGTGTTTGCCGTGGTCTTTGCCCCTTGGGCGCTGTTTTCCCGCCGGGGGGCCTATGCCGCCATGCACGGCTATTGTGCATGGGTGATCTTTACCCTGCGGATCCTGTGCGGATTGCGCTGTGAGGTGCGGGGCACGCCCCCCACGGATGAGGTGGTGGTGGCCGCCAAGCACCAAAGTTTCCTTGATATCATGATGATCTTTCATGCCGTCCCGCAGGGAAAGTTCATCATGAAGCGCGAGCTGATCTACACCCCCTTCCTTGGCCAGTATGCCCTGCGCATCGGCTGTGTGCCGCTGGATCGGGGCAAGCGCGGCGCGGCGATTGCGCAGATGAAGGCGGATGTAGCCCGGGGGACTGCGCATCCGGGGCAGTTGATCATCTACCCGCAGGGCACCCGCGTCGCCCCCGGCGTGAAGGTGCCCTACAAGGTGGGCACCGGGCTGCTGTACGACCAGCTTGGCCAACCCTGTGTGCCGGTGGCGACCAACGTGGGCGTGTTCTGGCCCAAACGTGGCATCCTGCGCCACCCCGGCGTGGCGGTGGTCGAATTTCTGCCCGCCATCCCGCCCGGCAAACCCGTGCCCGCTTTCATGAAACAGCTTGAGGCCGATATTGAGGTGGCCTCTGACGCGCTGCTGGCCGAAGCTGGGTTTAAGGGGGTGTAGGCTATGGCAACCTCTGCCGCGACCGTTGACCATATGATTGACACGCTGTCCCCGCTGCCGGTGACCGCGCGCAAGATGTTTGGCGAATATGCGCTGTATCTGGATGGTCGAGTGGTGGCCTTGATCTGCAACGACGATCTGTTCGTGAAGCCCACGGTGGGATCAGTGGCTCTGCTGGCCGACGGCCCGATGGCACCGCCCTATCCGGGGGCCAAGCCGCATTATCTGGCGACAGACCTGCTGGATGATGTGGATCGTTTGACAGCTGCCTTGAGGGCGGTGGCGGCAGATGTGCCGCCGCCCAAACCGAAGAAACCCAAGGTCAGGACATAGGGCAGTCTGACACCGCCAGATCAATCGCCAGATGGGCGTCCGGCCCGTATTCAAGACCCGACACGTTGATATACAGCGCCCCGCCGTCGCTGTGGATCGCATCCGGGGCAAGGGTCATGGTGCTGGCCGCAGCATCCACCGCCGCGCCGTCAAATAGCGCGCAGTCGGTTTCAAACCGCAGGACATAGCCATTGAATTTGGACGCAAAGAAATACCCCGACCCGCGTGGATAGCTTAGCTCGATCCGCGTTGGCCCGATTTCAACGGTCACCGGCACCACGTCCAGCCCGCCGGTCAGGCCTTCGGGTTCCAGACCAAACTCCACCCCCGGCCCGACCATTACCGTGCGCCCACGCGCGGCCATGTAGGGCTGTGCGGGGTCGTCATAGGTCAGCACGGTGAAAGTGACCAGCCGGCCATCCAGCGACCCGGCCGATGCCGCTCCCGCCAGCATCATGGCAAGGCATAGCGCCCGGATCATGCCAATTTCAGCGCGATGATCCCGCCAAGGATCAGCAACACGCCACCCACCCGCAGCGCATTGACCGGTTCGCCGAACAGGAACACCGCAGCGACCGCCGTGCCAATGGCCCCGATGCCGACCCAAACGGCATAGGTCGTGCCAACGGGCAAGTCCTTCATCGCTAAGGCCAGCAGCCAGAACGAAGCCACAGCCCCGATCAAGGTCAGCGCACTTGGGATCGGTTTGGTAAAGCCGTCCGAGTATTTCAGCCCCAAAGCCCAACCCGTTTCCAGCAACCCGGCAAGGACTACCAACAGCCAAGGGTTCATCTCAGGCCGCCAGTCCTTTGGCACCCATATCCAGAAACTTCTGGCGGCGGTCCTTGATCAGCCCGGCGGGCGATTTGCTGGACAGTTCCTTGAGCATGGTCTCAATCGCCTTGCCGACCGCCTCCATGGTTTCCTTCTGGCCGCGCTGAGCGCCGCCCAAGGGTTCCTTGACGATACGGTCGATCACGCCCAGCTTTTGCAAATCCTGCGCTGTCAGACGCAACGCCTCGGCGGCTTCGCGCATCTTGTCAGCGTCTTTCCACAGGATCGACGCGCAGCCTTCTGGGCTGATCACCGAATAGACCGAATGTTCCAGCATCGCCACCCGGTTGGCGGTAGCAAAGGCCACAGCCCCGCCCGACCCGCCTTCACCGATCACCACGGAAATCAGCGGCACGCCGATTTCCAGACATTTCTGTGTGCTGCGTGCAATCGCCTCAGCCTGACCGCGTTCCTCGGCCCCCTTGCCGGGGTAGGCGCCGGGGGTATCGACCAGCGTGATCACCGGCAGGCGGAACCGGTCGGCCAGATCCATCAGGCGAATGGCCTTGCGATAGCCTTCGGGCCGCGCCATGCCAAAATTCCGCTCGATCCGGGATTTGGTGTCAGTGCCCTTTTCATGCCCGATCACCATCACCGGCTGATCGTTGAACCGCGCGAGGCCCCCCATGACGGCATGGTCATCAGCAAAGTTCCGGTCGCCCGCGAGGGGGGTGTATTCGGTGAACAGCGATTCAATGTAGTCTTTGCAATGCGGGCGGTCCGGGTGGCGGGCGACTTGGCATTTTTGCCATGCGGTCAGACCCTTATACAGGTCTTTCAGCATCTGGTCGGCCTTGCGGTCCAGCCCTTCGGATTCCTTCGTCACATCCATGCCGGACGTGCCGCGCGCCATGGCCCGCAACTCCTCGGCCTTGCCTTCAATCTCGGCGAGCGGCTTTTCGAATTCCAGATAGTTCATGGCATTACCCCGTCGATGCGCCGTACCTTATGGCCTTGGCCCAGCCAAAATGCAACTCAGCAAGATTTGTGCAAGGTGGGCATGGCAGGAATGCGGTCACGATCCCTTGCAATTGCTCTTTTCCAAATACTCCTCCCGGAGGGTCCGGCCCTTTCCCCCGCTATGGACTTCAAGGCCCTAAAACAGCATCGCCCCGCGAACCTCTGATGGGTCCACGGGGCGTGCGTCCTCCCGAGGGTGCTGCGCGGGGCCTCCTCTCCCCAGTGCGCAGCGCGGGTATTCTTTGCAAAGCGTCGCGAATCTGACGCTTGGTGGGCAGACCCTGCCCGTTTCAAGGGCGATGTGTCAATGACGCTGCGTCATGGCTGGCAATCAACCGCCGGCTATCATCTCGGACTGCCGCACGATCACCTCGGCCTGCTTGATCGAGGCGATATCCACCAACCGCCCCTTGTAGACCGTAGCCCCCTCGCCCCGCGCCTTGGCGTCATCCATCGCGGCCAGAATTTCCCGCGCTTCGGCCACGGCGGCGTCGCTGGGCGTGAACACCTCATTTGCCAATGCCACCTGCTTGGGGTGGATCGCCCATTTGCCCACCATGCCCAAGGTTGCCGACCTGCGGGCCTGCGCGCGAAAGCCTTCGTCGTCGGAAAAATCGCCGAACGGCCCATCCACCGGCAGCACGCCATGAGTGCGGCAGGCGGCCACAATCGCCGTTTGCGCCCAATGCCACGGGTCCGACCAGTGCCGCGCACCCGATTGCAGCATGTAGTAGTTTTCCTGCGTGCCGCCGATGCCCGTGGTCTGCATCCCCATGCTGGCCGCAAAATCGGCGGCTCCAAGGCTCATGGCTTGCAAACGGGGGCTGGCGGCGGCGATCTGCTCGACATGGGTGATGCCCGCAGCACTCTCAATAATCACCTCAAACCCGATGGGCTTGGCGCGCCCCATGGCGCGTTCCACCGATGTGACCAGCGCATCCACCGCATAGATATCGGCCGCACAGCCCACCTTGGGGATCATGATCATGTCCAGGCGGTCGCCCGCCTGTTCCAGCAGATCCACCACATCGCGGTACCACCAGCCGGTGTCCAGCCCGTTGATCCGCACTGACAGGGTTTTGCTGCCCCAATCAACATCCCGGGTGGCGGCAATGATATTGGCGCGGGCGGATGCCTTGTCACTGGGGGCGACGGAATCTTCCAGATCAAGGTTCACCACATCCGCCGCCGACGCCGCCATCTTGGCAAACAGCGCGGGCCGCGAACCGGGGCCGAACAACTGGCAGCGGTTGGGGCGGGCAGGCGGGGTGGGTTGCGGGCGAAAGCTCATGGGTGACCTGCGGTAACTATGTTTCTTATGATGGCAGAATTTGGGTATATTGTTGCGCTGACGTTCGCAAGGGCAATTCGCAGCCGCAGCATTGCAAGTGCAGCGTTCCGCATCGCCACTTGACGAAACCCTGCTGACGCAGGATCAACGCAGGGCAATTGCCAAGGAAGCCCCCCATGACCCGCACCGTCTATGTCAACGGCGAGTATTTGCCGGAAACCGAAGCCCGCGTTTCTATCTTTGACCGGGGGTTTCTGATGGCGGATGGGGTGTATGAAGTGACATCCGTGCTGGATGGCAAGCTGATCGACTTTGAGGGACATGTGATCCGCCTTGCCCGCAGTCTGGATGAGCTGGAGATGGCAAACCCGATCAGCGACGAAGGCCTTGCGGACATGTTCCGCGAGTTGGTGCGCCTGAATGACATCGACCAAGGCATGATCTATCTGCAAATCACCCGCGGCAATCCTGGCGACCGTAGCTTTGTGTTCCCGGATACCTCGGTGCCATCCACAATCGTGGCCTTCACCCAGAACATCCCGAACCTCGCCGATGCCCCTGCCGCGAAGACCGGTTTCCGGGTGATCACGGTGCCCGATCTGCGGTGGGACCGGGTGGATATCAAGACGACACAACTGCTGTACCCGTCGATGGCCAAGATGATGGCGAAAAAGGCCGGGGTGGATGACAGTTGGTTTGTGGCTGAGGGGTCTGTGACCGAGGGCACCTCGAACAACGCCTATATCGTCAAGGGCAACACCATCATCACCCGTCAGCTTTCCACCGATATTCTGCACGGCATCACCCGTGCCTCCGTTCTGCGCTTTGCCGCCGAGGCCCAGATGGTCGTCGAAGAACGCCCCTTTACTGTGGCTGAAGCGCAGGCAGCGGATGAGGCGTTCTCCACCGCTGCGTCGATTTTCGTGATGCCGGTGGTGGAGATTGACGGCGCGCAGATCGGCACGGGCAAGCCCGGCCCGGTCGCCGCGCGTCTGCGCGAGATTTATCTTGAGGAAATGCGCAAAACGGCGGTCTGACCTCTTGTCAGCACCCTTTACATGGCACGGTTTTCGCCGCGGGATGCGCGACGGCATACCGCTTGGCTTTGGCATCCTCGCCTATGGTTTGGCGTTCGGGTTGGTCGCGGCACAGGTGCCGCTTGCCATGACCCACGCCCTTGCGATGAGCGCCGCTGTCTATTCCGGCACCGCGCAGCTTGCCGCGCTGAACCTTGTGCAAACCGGGCAGTTCACACTGACCGCCCTTGCCGCCACGATCCTGCTGATGAACGCGCGCTATGTGATGTTTGGGGCTGCCTTGCAGCCATGGCTGGCGCAGACCACAGCACCCCGCGCTTATGGCAGCTTGCTGTTGCTGGGGGATGCGAACTGGCTGCTGGTGATGCGCGCGATTGACAAGGGTGAGGGTGACCGGGCGTATCTGGCGGGCACGGGCGTTCCGATGCTGGTGGGGTGGCTGGTGGGCACCGCTGTGGGCACGGTATCGGGCACGATCCTGCCCGACCCTAAGATGCTGGCCGCCGACCTGATGCTGCCCGCCTTTGCCGCCGCTATGATGGGCGGCATGATGCGGGGGCGGGCGTCCTATCTGGCGGCAGCTGTGGGGGCCGGGGTGGCGCTCGCGGTGACGGGTGTGGCAGGGCCGGGCTGGGCGATCATCGCCGCAGGGGTTGCGGGCGCGGCGGTGGCCGCTGCCGCGTGGCGCCCCCCGGTGGTGGCATGATGCCGTCGTTCTGGATATTGCTGCTGGTCATGGCCGCCGCTGCCTTGTTCTGCCGGTGGGCGGGGTTTGTCGCCATGCGGTTTATGCCCGCCTCCCCCCGGATCGAGGCCGCCCTGCGCGCCACCCCAATATCCGTCATGGCCGCCATCGCAGCGATTGCGGTAGCACAGGGCGGTATCACCGACGCACTCGCCCTGACCGCCGCCGTAGGGCTGACGTTCCTGTTGGGCAATGACGTGGCTGCGGCGCTGATCGCCGTGGCACTGGCGGCGGGGATGCGGTGGGTTTGGGGGTAGGCCTTAGTCTGGCGCTGACACCGAGATATCCGCCAGGTTCACATCCCCCGGCAACACGCCCTTCAGGATCGTCGTCGCCTCGCCATCGACCAGAACAACAGTGTCGGTGCCGTTGGCCGCGGCGGCCACGGTGATGGCAAAAGACGGGTTGTTTACGTCCATGATGATTTGAAGGCTGTCTTCGCCGGGCACGAAATCTTCGATATCGACAGGGCCATCCGCTGGCTCAAACTCTATGCCGAACAGATCGTCGTCCGCGCCACCAATGATCGTGTCACTCGCTTGGCCAATGATCGTGTCATTGCCATCGCCGCCATCCATCAGGTTTTCGCCTTCGCCGTCGCCATAGCCAGGGCGCGTGGTCGTCAGCAAATCACCGCCGCCGCCACCATACATGATATTCCGTTCCCCATCGTTGGCGTCGATGGTGTCGCTTCCCTCACCGCCATACGCTTCATCACCCTTGTAGAGCTCCATTCTATCGTCGCCGCTGCCAGCGAACATCTGATCTTCCTGAGTCGAACCTAGGAAAACGTCGTTGCCATCTCCGCCGTCCATGTAAAGATAGTCTCCACCGACGCCGCGCAACGTATCGTCGCCGCTGCCGCCATAAAGAGAATCTTGCCCGTCCTGCCCGGCGAGCAGAAGGTCGTTGCCTTCTCCGCCATTCAAGATGTTACTGCCCGAAAGTCCTATTATCGTATCGTTGCCCAACCCACCGATCAGAAGATTGTCGCCGTTTTCGTTGCTGACGTTACTTCCGTCAATTTCATTGGCGATCCAGTCATCTCCCTCGCCGCCGTCGATCGTGTCAAAGCCCCTTCCGCCAGCAAGACTGTCATTGCCAGCGCCACCCATGATGGAATCGTCCCCATCGCTTCCATCGACCGTGTCGTTGCCGGCCCCGGTGTCGATGGTCAGGCCAATGTCCGACTCGCCTGCTGCAACCAGATCATCGCCCAGACCGCCCAAGATGGTGTCAATGCCACCCTCGTCCGTCACGTTCAGCGTGTCATTCCCTGCACCGCCGTTGAGAAAATCGTCGCCCGCGCCGCCCGTTAGCAGATCATCGCCATCGCCACCAAACAGGCGGTCGTTGCCAGTGCCCGCCAGAACCGTGTCATTGCCTTCGCCCGCGTTGATGCGGCTCGGCCCGGAAACGCCGTCTGAAACGCCAAAGCGAGTCAGGCTCAGATCGACCATGTCATTGCCGCCACCGCCATATGCACTAAGGCCTGACGGCTCATAGGACGCAGTGAGCGTGTCGTCGCCTTCGTTCAGAAAAATGGTGTCGCGGTCTGTTTCGCCATACGGAGAGTTCTGCACACGGTCATTGCCGTCGCCGCCGAACACAGTGTCGCTGCCAGGGCCGCCTTGGATGTTGTCATCATCCGCCCCGCCCCAGATACGGTCGTCGCCTTCGTCACCGTAAATTCCATCAGCGCCACTTCCACCATAAAGACTGTCATCTCCTTGATCTCCATAAGCGCCGTCACGGCCCGGCCCCCCATAAATACGGTCATCACCCCCGTCGCCTTGCAGCCGATCGTCACCGCCACCGCCCATTGAGCGTATCATCTTCATCGGTGCCCAGCAGGTCATCATCGTCATCACTGCCAGTATCAGGTTCCTCGGGTTCCGGTTCCTCATCATCAGACTTGTGATCGCCAAACGCAAACACAGCGCCGCCCAGCAACAACAGCGGCAGGATGAAGAATTCCAACATGATAACCCCCGGAAATACCAACAGAGCCGGGCAGATCACCGGGCCAATTCGTTAACAATTGGGGGATTCCGTGGGATGGTCAATGACACGATTTTGACACATTGGTTTGCGGCACAATCCCTTGGGCCACCGCAGGATTGTGCGAAAAATCGAAACGACTTGAGGCAGGTTCGGGATGTCGCCGCGATGTTGGTGCCGCTCTGCTATCGGCTGAGCACTTGCGGCGGGGGACGGTGGGTGGGTAAATCGTCAATTCACTCGTCAGGTGGCACTTGAGGTTCGGGAGGGATGACAGTGATGTCGGCGATGTCCACGTCACCCGGTTGCACGCCTTTCAGGATCATGGTCGGGGTCCCGCCGACCAGAACAACGGTATCCGTGCCGTTTGCCGAAGACTCGAGCGTGACATCGGGCAGGGCGCTTCTATCATACAGGTCGATCTGCAAACGGTCGGTTCCGGGTGTGAAATCTTCGATATCCACTGCGACCGTCTCGCCAAAAACATCGGGATAAATTTCCGCCATGAAAACATCACTGCCGGCACCGCCCACAATCGTGTCGGCGGCAACGCCTCTTAGACTGTCATTACCTGCCCCGCCGTCCAGCAGGTGGCCGCCCTCTATATTATCAGTGGCTGAGAACAGCCGGTCATCCCCGCTGCCCCCCATCAGGGTGCTGGATACCCCGCTTGACGCCAAGATGTAATCATTGCCGATGCCGCCATCGACGCTGTCAAACCCGCCTCCGCCCGAGAGCCGGTCATCGCCTGAACCGCCCATGATCATATCATCGCTATAGGTGCCGCTGACGGTGTCGTTGCCTGCACCAGAATCAATGGCCAGACCAAACTCCGTCTGCCCCGCGGCAACCAGATCATCGCCCAAACCGCCCAGAATGGTGTCAAATCCACCCTCATTCGTCACATTGAGCGTGTCGTTCCCGGACCCGCCGTTCAGAAGATCGTCGCCTGCGCCGCCCGTCAGCACATCGTCACCGTCACCGCCAAGCAGCGTGTCATTTCCCGCTCCGGCGTAGATGGTGTCGTTGCCGTCGCCTGCATCAAGGCGGCTAGGGCCGGAGCACCGTCAGAGGTGTTATCGACATCGAGAAGGTCATTGCCCGCACCGCCGTAGACATCAAGGCCTGACGGTGCAGAGCCCGCTTGAGGTGTCGTCGCCGTCGTCCAGATAGACGGTGTCCTCATCTGTGCCGCCACCGGCCAGGATATCTACCCTGTCGTTGCCAGCCCCGCCGAACAGCGTATCGCTGCCATCACTGTCTGCGATGTAGTCATTGCCCGCGCCCGCAAAGACCCTGTCATCGCCTTGGCCACCGTTCAGATCATCGTCGCCGGAATCACCCACAAGCGTATCATTGCCCCGGTTTCCATAGGCCGTATCATTGCCCGCCCCGGTATCAATCTGGTCATCGCCACCGCCACCTTGCAACAGATCGTCACCACCGCGCCCGTCGATTGTATCATCCTCGGGGCCGCCTTGCAGATCGTCATCGCCATCGTCGCCGGTCAGATTATCCTCGGGTTCCTCGTTGTCAGACCCGCTGTCACCAAAGGCAAATACGGCACCGCCCAGCAACAGCAACGGCAGGACGAAAAACTCCAACATGATAACCCCCGAAAACACCGACGAGCCGGACAGATCACCGGGCCAATTCGTTAACAGTTGGGTGATTCCGTGGGGCAGTCAACGCCACAATTCCGCCACATTCCGCATGGCGAACAAACCCTTGGTTCAGCATCGTATTGTGTGAAAAGCAGAAACGATCTGCCTTAAGTTTAAGGTTTCGGCCCCACATTCTGCGCAAATGCTACCTCGAACGCGGCTTTCTTGGCGGCATCAGCCTCGGTCTGGGTTTTGGCGACCCACTCGGCATAGGGCATGCCGTAGACGATCTCGCGCGCGGTATCCTTGTCCATCTCGATGCCCCGTTCCACTGCGGCCTCTTGATACCAGCGGCTCAGGCAGTTGCGGCAAAAACCGGCAAGGTTCATCAGGTCGATGTTCTGCACCTCGGGGCGCTTTTCCAGCAGATGGTGCATCAGGGCGCGAAAGGCGGCGGCCTCAAGCTCGGTCTGGGTGGCGGGGTCGATCTGGGGCGTCATCATGTATCTTTCAGGCTAAGGGGCAGAGGCAAGATCAGCGGCCACGGAAGTCCGACAGAACCTGCGTCAGAATAGGTGCAAGCCGGGTGGCCCACATCCCCTGTTCTGCCGGAGAACCAATCAGATCATTGCGCAGTTCGATCAGCAGGTTCAACCGGCCGGGCTGTAAGGCATGACGGTCAATCGCGTCACCGGGCAGGTGACCGTTGTAGGGTTCATTGTCGCCGATGCACAGATCGGGCTCCTGAACGAGGCGGGCGATCAGGGCTTGGGAAAAACCTTCGTCCAGATGCGAATACAATACCCCCACATGCCACGGGCGCGGCGGGCGGCCTTTCAGGCAGGGGGTGAAGGAATGTATGGCAAGGATAACGGTATCGTCCTGCCGCGCCGCCAACCGTGCGAGGGCATCGTGATACGGGCGGTGCAGGGTGGTGAGGCGGCGCTCCACCTCGGCTGCATCGACGTGGCGGTTGCCGGGAATGATGGTGCCGTCATACAGCTTCATCACCAGTGTCGGGTCTTCTTCACCTCGGTTCGGGTCGATCACCAGACGACTGAAATCGGAACAGATCACCGGGCTGTCCAACGCCGCACCCAAAGCACGCGCCAACCCTTCGGCCCCCACATCCCAGGCAATGTGGCGCGCCATATCGGCGGCATCGACGCCAAGGCAACCGCCAGAGATATCGTCAGGCACCCGGTTGGATGCGTGATCACAAGTGATCAGCCATCGACCGGGCCGGGTTTCGCCATAAACATGAAATGCGGGGTTCATCAGACCTTCATACCTTGCCGTCAAACCATCTAAAACCACGCAAAGGGGAAGGAAACTTTTTTCCGTGCCACATTTACAGGCAGTTGCGCAAAACAAGGCAAAGGATTCGCGATCAACAGCCAAACCAGCGTTGCTCGATGCGGAAAGATGGGCCATAAGACGCGCGGCCCACCGTGATACTTTAACGAACCAACCAAGGATCGAGGCAGCATGAGACGCCTTCGCAGTGTGAAGATCGTGGCCACTTTGGGCCCGGCCTCCAGCGACTATACAACCATCCGCGCTCTGTTCGAGGCCGGGGCCGATGTGTTCCGCCTGAACATGAGCCACGGGTCGCACGACGAACAACGCGCCCGCCACAAGATTATCCGTCAGGTCGAGACCGACACCGGACGCCCGATTGCAATTCTGGCTGACCTTCAAGGCCCGAAACTGCGGGTCGGCACCTTTGCCAACCCGTCGGAAGAACTGCTGCCGGGCGCGAAGTTCCGCATGGACCTGTCGCCTGCACCGGGCGACGTGACCCGTGTGAACCTGCCGCACCCCGAGATTTTCGCGGCGCTGGAACCCGGCACATCCCTGCTGATCAACGATGGCAAGATCCGTCTGGTGGTCGATGCCTGCGGCAAGGATTTCGCCGATTGCACCGTCAGCGTCGGCGGCACAATTTCCAACCGCAAGGGCGTGAACGTGCCCGACGTGGTGCTGCCATTGGCGGCGCTGTCGGAAAAAGACCGCGGCGATCTGGAATTTGCCTGCGAGATGGGCGTGGACTGGCTGGCGCTGTCCTTCGTTCAACGCCCTGAAGACGTGCTGGAAGCCCGGCATCTGGCAAAAGGTCGCGCCGCGATCCTGTCCAAGATCGAGAAACCTGCGGCGGTCAAAGCCTATGACGCGATCCTGCAAGTGTCGGATGGCATCATGGTGGCACGCGGCGATCTGGGCGTGGAAATGCCGATCCATTCGGTGCCCCCGATCCAGAAACGTCTGGTGCGTGGCGCGCGTGCTGCGGCCAAGCCGGTGATCGTGGCGACGCAGATGCTTGAATCGATGATCGAGGCTCCGGTGCCGACCCGTGCCGAAGTGTCGGACGTGGCAACCGCCATCTATGAAGGGGCCGATGCGATCATGCTGTCGGCAGAATCGGCGGCCGGCAAATATCCGATCGAAGCCGTGACGATGATGCACAACGTGGCGCTGTCGGTCGAAAAAGACCCGACCTACCTGTCGATCATCGAGGCCAGCCGCAACGTGCGCCGCGAAACGGTGGCAGATGGCATCGTGGTCGCCGCGCGCGAGATTGCCGAGGCGACCAACATCAAGGCGATCTGCTGCTTCAGCCAATCGGGCACAACGGCCAGCCTTGTGGCCCGTGAACGCCCGCGCGTGCCGATCATCGCGCTGACCCCGCTCATGACCTCCGCCCGCCGGATGGCGCTGACCTGGGGGGCCTATTGCGTGCTGGCCGAACCTCAGGACCGCTTCAAGGGCGCAGTGATTGCCGCCGTGCGCGCGGCACGTGACCACGGGTTTGCCGGGTTGGAAGATCAGATCGTGATCACAGCCGGGGTTCCCTTCAATGTGAAGGGCACCACCAACATCCTGCGGGTGGCTCCCTGTGATGAACGGTTGATTTCCAGCGCCGAGACTGAATAAATCAGGCAACCGCATTTGAAAACGTGAGGACGCCATGGTTGACCCCGATCTGTTTCTGACAATCGGCATTATCCTTGGCGTTCTGACCATTCCGTCGCTGCTGTCCGCATGGACCGATGGCCGGGTGCCGCGGCTCGGCGCGATCATGGTCTTTGCGGCGGTGATCATGGTGGCGGTGGCCGCCAAGAACAAACCCACCGGCTACAAGATCAGTGATGTGCCGACGATCATGATGAATGTGGCGGGCCGCTACATCAACTGAACCAACCCCCCTTGCACCACAGCCCGGGCCCGCATATAGGGACCGCTTCTATACCCGTGTTGCCGGCCAACGTGGCATGCCGAGCAACACCTGAAACCATGGAGATGGAAATGCCCAAGATGAAGACCAAGTCGGCGGCGAAGAAGCGTTTCAGCTTCACGGCCTCCGGTCGGGTGAAGGCTGGCGTTGCCGGCAAGCGCCACGGCATGATCAAACGCACGACGAAATTCATTCGTGACGCTTCCGGGACGATGATCCTGAACCCGTCCGACGCGAAGATCGTCAAGAAATACATGCCCTACGACCGGTAAGGAGAGCAGCCAATGTCCCGCGTTAAATCCGGCGTAGTTACGCACGCCCGCCACCGCAAGGTGATCAAGAAAGCGGCTGGCTATTATGCCGCCCGTTCCACGAACTTCCGCACCGCGACGCAGGCCGTCGACAAGGCCCAGCAGTATGCAACGCGCGACCGTAAGACCCGCAAGCGCAACTTCCGCGCCCTGTGGATTCAGCGGATCAACGCAGCCGTGCGTCTGTTCGACATCGAGTTCACCTATTCGCGTTTCATCAACGGTCTGGCGAAAGCTGGCATCGAAGTGGACCGCAAAGTGCTGGCCGATCTGGCCGTGCATGAGCCCGAGGCGTTCAACGCCATCGCAGCGCAGGCGAAAGCCGCACTGGCCTGAGCCAAATTTCTTCGAAGAAATTTCGTAAAAGCCCCGCTCCGAGCGGGGTTTTTCTTATGCCTGGACCGATACCGCGGTTGCGTTTCTCTCCGGTTGCCCTGCGCACTTGCATGCGCGCCCCCCGTCTGCGTTAGCACAGCCCGCAAAACCGGAGTTATCCATGGACGCCGCTGACACGCTCAAGGCCAAATACCTGACCGCCACCGCCAATGCCGCTGATGAGGCAGCGCTGGAGGATGTGCGTCTGGCTGCCCTTGGCAAGAAGGGCGAAATCTCGGCCCTGATGGCGGGTCTGGGCAAGATGGACCCCGATCAGCGCAAGGTCGCAGGCGCGATGCTGAACGTGTTGAAGGATGAGATCGACGCCGCCCTGCGCG
The DNA here is from genome assembly GCA_963772935.1 of uncultured Alphaproteobacteria bacterium. Taxonomy (GTDB): domain Bacteria; phylum Pseudomonadota; class Alphaproteobacteria; order Rhodobacterales; family Rhodobacteraceae; genus JANNNF01. Next base: position 640,379 of record CAVYZK010000007.1, read on the forward strand.
CCAAGAAAGCGGCCCTTGGTGATGCGGCCCTTGATGAACGCCTGCGGTCGGAATGGCTGGATGTGACCCTGCCGGGCCGCCCGCGCCGTCAGGGCACCATCCATCCGGTGTCTCAGGTCATGGAAGAACTGACCGCCATTTTTGCCGACATGGGCTTTGCCGTCGCCGAAGGCCCGCAGGTGGAATCGGACTGGTACAACTTTGACGCTCTGAACATCCCGCCCGAACACCCGGCGCGGCAGGAGCACGACACCTTCTTCATGCACCGCGCCGATGGTGACGCCCGCCCGCCGCATGTTCTGCGCACCCATACCAGCCCGGTGCAAATTCGCGCGATGACCGAACAGGGCGCGCCGATCCGGGTGATCGCCCCGGGTCGCGTTTACCGTATGGATATGGACCAGACCCACACCCCGATGTTCCATCAGGTCGAGGGTCTGGCGATTGACCGCAACATCAGCATGGCCAACCTGAAATGGGTGCTGGAGGAGTTCTGCCGCGCCTTTTTCGAGGTGCCCTCGGTCGAGCTGCGTTTTCGCGCCAGTCACTTCCCGTTCACCGAACCTTCTGCCGAGGTGGATATCCGCTGTTCCTGGGAAGGCGGACAGCTCAAGATCGGGCAGGGCGACAAGTGGATGGAAATCCTCGGATCCGGGATGGTGCACCCCAAGGTGCTGGCGGCGGCTGGCGTCGATGCGACCCAGTGGCAGGGCTTTGCCTTTGGCATGGGGATTGACCGGATTGCGATGCTGAAATACGGCATCCCCGACCTGCGCGCGTTCTTTGAATCCGACCTGCGCTGGCTGCGCCATTACGGGTTTGCGGCGCTGGATATGCCTGATCTGGCAGGCGGGCTTTCGGCGTAAGCCAGCGCTGCGGGGAAGGGATTTCCACCAGCAGCATGCACAACCGAACATTCGTCTCTTTTCCCCTGCCTTCGCTGGCAGGGGGTGAAACATCGTTCCGAACTGGCTATGTTCATCAGGTAACAGCCAACCGAGGAACATCATGTCCGTCCGCATAAATGACATAGCCCCCGATTTCACTGCCGACAGCACCGCCGGGACCATCCACTTCCACGACTGGCTGGACGGCAAATATGCCATCATCTTCAGCCACCCGCGCGACTTTACCCCTGTCTGCACGACCGAATTCGGTGCCGTGGCGCAACTGGCCGCCGAATGGGCCAAGCGCAACACCAAGGTCATCGGCGTGTCGGTGGATGCGGTGTCCGACCACGGCAAATGGCAGCGCGATATCGAGGCGTTCTCTGGCAGCCCCGCCGATTTCCCGATCATCGACGACACCAGCCTGACGGTCGCCAAGGCCTATGACATGCTGCCCGCCGAGTATTACCTGCCCACGGAGGGCCGCGCGCCTGCGCATACGGCGACCGTCCGTACCGTCTATATCATCGGGCCGGACAAGAAGGTCCGCCTGACCATGACCTACCCGATGAGCGTGGGCCGCAACTTTGCCGAGATTTTGCGGGCGCTGGATGCCGTGCAAGCCACCGACGGCGTGCCGATTGCCACGCCCGCAAACTGGGTTCCGGGGCAGGATGTGATCGTGGCGCTGCGCCTGAACAACGAACAGGCAGAGGCCAAGTTTGGCCCGCTGGATATCAAGCTGCCTTATCTGCGGTTCGCCAAGGCTCCGGCCAAAGGCTAGTCTTCGGACAGCGCGTTCAACTGATGCCGGATGCGCCAATGCGGGGTGTCCTGCATCAGTTTGGCGGCCAAGGCGCGGGCAAGGGGCAGATGCCCCTTTTCCCGCGCCCGTTCCAGCAGGTCGGTCTTCCACGGCATCGACCCATGCCGCGCCCGAAACAGTTGCGCAAAGCGCAGGGGCGAAAGATCGCCCGACAGGGCCTCGGTGGACAGACGCCTTCAGGATCTTCATCTTCTGCAAGGCGGGGGGCAGTTTGTGCCCCAGATGCGGCATCGCCAGCGGCACCACATTCGGCCCCATCAGCCGCGCCACATGGGCTGCATCTTGCGACACATGGCGGTCAAAGGCGATGTAAGCCCGGCCAGCGGCCTTGACGCCATCCGCTGCATCGGCCCAAGGACCAGACCAGTCGGTATAGGCGCGGGCCTGACGATAGCGGTTCTCAAACGGCGCGCGGGTCTGGCACAGAGTGCTTTGCGGGGCCATTGCGAATACGGTGCAGCCCGGGGCCAAAGGCGCAAACGCCAGCGCGCCAAAACCGCCCATTGACGATCCGTACATCGACACCGCGTCAAAGCGGCGAAAGAACCCGTCGTCACGCAACCCTTCCAGCGCCGTCCACAACGGCAGATCGCGGAACCAGTCGTTGCGCTTGGCCATCACCCCCAGCACATCCCAGCCCTGCGCCGCCAGAAACGCCTGCCCCCAAGGGCTACGATTTTCCGTCTCGCGCAGGGCGGCGAGGTTGTCAAAGGTCACGACCAAGCGCTTGCCCTGCCCCGGCAACCACGACAGCGCGTGGTTGGGGCGGTCGATGAACCATCCCCCCGCCGCCGTCACACGCTGACGTTGCGCGGTGAAAGCATCCGCCGTCAGGACGAAATTCCGAACCGGGCATCGCCGGACAGCGTGATGCCGGGCGTGTTGGTGCCGGGTCGCAAGGGCGGGCCGTCTGCACCACAGGCGGCAAGGGTCAGAAGGGCGGCCAGCAGGATCAGTTTTGTCATGGTTGCACCTTATGCTACGCCCAAAGCCGTCTGCCACCGCGCCACCTGCGCCCGCACCTGATCGGGTGCGGTGCCGCCATAGGACACGCGGCTGCGGACAGAGTTTTCCACCCCAAGCACCGAATACACCTCTTGCGTGATGCCGTCATGCACCGAAGTCATTTCCGCCATCGACAGGTCCGGCAGATCGCACCCCTTTGCCTCGGCCATCGCCACCAAAGTGCCCGTCACATGATGCGCCTCGCGGAACGGCAGGCCAAGGGCGCGCACCAGCCAGTCGGCAAGGTCGGTGGCGGTGGAAAACCCGCTGGCTGCTGACGAGGCCAGAACGTCGCGGTTGGCCGTCATGTCGCCGACCATGCCGGTCATCGCGGCCAGCGCCAGCATCAGGGTATCGGCGGCGTCAAACACCTGTTCCTTGTCTTCCTGCATGTCCTTGGAATAGGTCAGCGCCAGCCCCTTCATGATGGTGAACAAGGCCACCGTCGCCCCCAGATATCCGCCCCAGTTTGGCGCGCAGCAACTCTGCCGCATCGGGGTTTTTCTTCTGCGGCATGATGGATGACCCGGTGGTCCATTTGTCCGACAGCCGCACAAAGCGGAACTGGGCGACGACCAGATCACCAGCTCCTCGGCAAAGCGTGACAGGTGCATGGCGCAGATGCTGGACGCGCTCAGAAACTCCAGCGCGAAATCGCGGTCGCTGACGCTGTCCAGCGAATTGGCGGTGGGCCGGTCAAAACCAAGGGCCGCCGCCGTCATATGCCGGTCAATCGGAAAGGACGTGCCCGCCAGCGCCGCCGCGCCCAAGGGGCATTCGTTCATCCGCGCGCGGGCATCGACGAACCGCGACCGATCGCGCGCCAACATTTCGACGTAGGCCATCATGTGATGGCCCCATGTCACCGGCTGCGCGGTTTGCAGATGGGTGAAGCCCGGCATCACCCAATCCGCCCCCGCATCTGCCTGCGCCAGAAACGCGGTCATCAACGCGGTGATCCCCGAAATCGCCGCATCGCACTGATCGCGCACCCATAGCCGGAAATCGACCGCCACCTGATCATTCCGGCTGCGCGCCGTGTGCAGTCGCCCCGCTGGCACCCCGATGATGTCTTTCAGCCGGGCCTCCACATTCATGTGGATATCCTCCAGATCGGTGCGGAACTGGAAATTTCCGCCCTCGATCTCTGACAACACCGTGAGCAGGCCTTCCCCGATCGCCTCGGCATCGGTAGGGCTAAGGATACCCGTCGCGGCCAGCATCGCCGCATGGGCACGCGAACCCGCGATATCCTGCGCGTAAAGCCGCTGGTCGAACCCGATAGAGGCGTTGATCGCCGTCATGATCGCATCGGGACCAGAGGCGAAACGCCCGCCCCACATCTGGTTGGCGGCTTGGGGTTGGGCGGGTGCGGTCATGGGGATGCGGCCTTGCGAGGGATGATGCGGAAAACTCTGTTGGTCGTATATGCGGCCTTGGCGCTTGGTGCAAACATGGCGGTCGCCGATGTGGCGGCCCTGCGGGCGGGCGATATGAAAAAGCTGGCCATCCATGCCGAGGCGGTGGCCGTGCCTGCGGTTGGTCTGGTAGATGCCGACAGATGCCCCCCGGTCGATGGACGATTACAAGGGCAAGTGGGTGGTGCTGAACTTCTGGGCCACCTGGTGCGCGCCCTGCCGCAAGGAAATGCCGTCGCTTGACCGGTTGCAAGCCGCGATGCCGGAAATCGCCGTGGTGCCGGTGGCGACGGGCCGCAATGCGGTGGAGGGGATCGAGCGGTTCTACACCGAGGCTGGCGTCACCAACCTGCCCATCCTGCGCGACCCCCAGACCGAACTCGCGCGCGGCATGGGCGTTCTGGGCCTGCCCGCTACCGTGATCCTGAACCCCGAAGGGGTTGAGGTCGCGCGGTTGATCGGCGATGCGGAATGGGACAGCGCAGATGCCCAAGCCGTCTTGCGCGGATTTATTGCCGGGGAGTGAGGCACCTAAAGATCAAACGTCGCGAACACCGGCGCGTGGTCTGACGGCTGTATCCAGCCCCGCACGTCGCGCAAAATCCGGCTGCTGTGGGCGGCGGCGGCGATATCGGGGGTGGCCCAGATGTGGTCCAGCCTGCGGCCCTTGTCGGCGGCGTTCCAGTCAGCGGCGCGATAGCTCCACCAGCTATACAGCTTGCCAGACGGAATGTCGTTGCGGGTGACATCCAGCCAGCCGCCCGCCTCCATCACCGTGTTGAAATGATCCACCTCAATCGGGGTGTGCGACACGATCTTCAGCAGCGCCTTGTGGTCCCACACGTCATCTTCACGCGGGGCGATGTTCAGATCGCCGACCAGAATGGAGCGGTCAGGCTTTTCCCAGCGGAACCAATCCCGCATCTCGGTCAGGAAATCCAGCTTTTGGCCGAATTTAACATTCAATTCGCGGTCGGGAATATCGCCCCCGGCGGGGATATAGCAGTTGTGGATCGTGATGCCGTTTTCCAGCCGCGCCGCCACATGCCGCGCGTGGCCCATCTTTACAAAGTCGCGATCCCCGGCATCGACAATCGGCAGTTTCGACAGGATCGCCACGCCATTATAGCCCTTCTGCCCGCGCGCCACCATGTAGCGGTAGCCAAGCGCGCGGAACTGATCGACAGGGATGTTTTCGACCGGGCTTTTGCATTCCTGCAAGCACAGAATATCAGGGGCCTCGTCGCCCAGCAGCCGCACCACCAGCCCTTCGCGCAGACGGACAGAGTTGATGTTCCAGGTGGCGAGGGTGAAGGGCATGGCAGACTCCGGGTTATACCGGGGCACTGTAGGGCTGCGGCACGCGCGCAACCACCCAAAAAAGAGGCCGGGCACACGGCCCGGCCAGGTCCAACAGGGAGGTGCCGCGCCATAACCCCGACGCGACAAGGGGAACTGATTTGGCGTAATGCCGTTAGGTCATCCTATAGGTTGCAATTCTGGCAACAATAAGACGTTAGGCCACCAGCCGATATCCGCCGCTCTCTGTGACCAAAATGCGCGCATTTGAGGGGTCGGGTTCAATTTTCTGGCGCAACCGGTAGATGTGCGTCTCCAACGTATGCGTCGTCACACCTGCGTTATAGCCCCACACCTCATGCAGCAGCACATCGCGGGCCACCACGCCTTGTTGCGCGCGGTAGAGATACTTCAGGATGTTGGTTTCTTTCTCGGTCAACCGGATCTTCTTTTCCTTCTCGTCCAGCAGCATCTTCTGCGCGGGCTTGAAGGTATAGGGCCCCATCTGGAAAATCGCGTCTTCTGACTGTTCATGCGTGCGCAATTGTGCCCGGATCCGGGCCAATAGCACCGGAAACTTGAACGGCTTGGTCACATAATCATTCGCGCCCGCATCCAGACCCAGAATGGTGTCGGCATCCGAATCATGGCCCGTCAGCATCAGGATCGGGCATTTCACCCCAGCCTTGCGCATCCGGCGGCACAATTCGCGCCCGTCCGTATCAGGTAGCCCCACGTCGAGGATCACCAGATCATAGATCGCAGCTTTCGCCTTTTCCATACCCTCGGCCCCGGTGCCCGCCTCGAACACGTCGAAGTCTTCGGTGATGACCAGTTGCTCGCTCAGCGCCTCGCGCAGATCGTCGTCGTCGTCCACCAGAAGGATTTTGCGAAGTTGGGCCATGGAAGCCTCCGTTGCTGTCTCGATCACAAATGCGCGCGCCCTCGTGGTCTGACAAGATTTGCAACGGTGCGGTCACGCGGTCGTGTCGCATCACGGCGGTATGTTTCAATTTCTGACATCGGGGGCTAAAAGGGCCTATGACTCTTGGCCCAACCCTTGTTGAACGCCTTTCCCGCGCGCGGGGCGATTTGCGTATGGGGGTACCTGTGGTGCTGACCGGGGGGGGGCAAGCGGCGCTGGTGGTGGCGGTTGAGGCGCTGGATGCGGCACGGTTGAATGCCTTGCGGGGCTACGGCGTGCCCGAACTGGTGCTGACTGCGCGGCGAGCAGAGACGCTGAAAGCCCGCGCCTATGACGGCGATGTGGCGCGGATCGCAGTCCCCAAGGATGCCGATGTGGCATGGCTGCGCGCGTTGGCCGACCCGGTGGATGATCTGCGAATGCCGATGAAAGGCCCACTGCGGTCTTTGCGGGATGGCGGGGCCGATCTGCATCGCCTTGCCGTGGCGCTGACGAAATCGGCGCAACTGCTGCCCGCGGTGCTGATTGTGCCGATCACCGATGCGCTGCGTATTGCCGCCGACAATACCTTGACGCTGCTGACCGAACCTGAGGCTGCCCCCGAAATCGCTCGGCTGTCGCCGCTCGCTGATGTGGTCTCGGCCCGCGTGCCGATGGTGGCATCGGATGCGGGGCGGGTGCATATCTTTCGCCCTGCCGATGGGCAGGCCGAACATTATGCGATTGAAATCGGCCGACCGGATCGTCATGCGCCGGTGTTGGCACGGCTGCACTCGGCATGTTTCACGGGCGATGTGCTGGGGTCGTTGAAATGCGACTGCGGCCCGCAATTGCGAGCTGCGTTGGTGCAGATGGGGCGCGATGGCGCGGGGGTGTTGCTGTACCTCAATCAGGAAGGCCGGGGGATCGGGCTTGCCAACAAGATGCGTGCCTATTCTTTGCAGGATCAGGGGTTTGATACGGTCGAGGCCAACCACCGACTGGGGTTTGAGGATGACGAGCGTGATTTCCGCATCGGGGCCGATATCCTGCGGCGGATGGGGTTTTCAAGCGTCCGGCTGATGACCAACAACCCGCGCAAGCTGCAAATGATGGCAGGCTGCGGGCTGACTGTGACGGAACGTGTGCCGCTTCATGTGGGCGAAACTGCGCAGAACGCAGGGTATCTGGCGACCAAGGCCGCGAAATCGGGGCACCTGAAGTGAAGCCCTCGGACATCGTCGTCACCCGCACACATGCCCGTTTTCTGAACCGCCGTTTCCCCTGCTCCATCGGGCGTGGCGGCCTGACCACCCGGAAACGCGAGGGGGATGGCGCGACGCCAATTGGAACCCATGGCATCGTGGGCATGCTGTACCGCCCCGACCGGATGGCAAAACCTGCGGATTGGGCGAAGCCGTTTGGCCCGGTGGACCTGTGGTCGGATGACCCGCGCGACCCCGACTACAACCTGATGGTCCGCGCGCCACACCCGTTCCGCCATGAACGGCTGACGAGGGCTGACCCGCAATATGACCTGATCCTGATCACCGACTGGAACTGGCCGCAATCAGTGCCGGGGTGGGGGTCGGCGATTTTCATGCACACATGGCGCAGCCCGCATCACCCGACTGCTGGCTGTGTGGCCTTTGCCGCCGTTGATCTGAAATGGATTGCCGCCCGCATTCGACATGACACCCGGCTGATCGTGCTGCCCTGAAACCCCTTTCCAAAACGCTTTGGCCCGCATAATCTGACCCAAATACGGGGGGAAGCCATGGCCAAAACGCTGCTCAACGCGGATGACCAGATATTCGATCTGCGGCTGGCACGGTCTGCCCCCGATCTTTGGCCGATGCTCGACGCGCTGTACGGCCACCGCGCCGACTATGCCGATTTCTGCAAATCCTTGCTGAAAACCCTGCGCAAGGGTTGGGCCGACCGCGCGCCAGACCTGAAACTGCTCGACCTGAAGCGCGATCTGGAGCCTGACTGGTTTCAACGCCCCGATATGGCGGGCTATGTGTTCTATATCGACCGCTTCAATGACACCCTGCAAGGTGTTTTGGACCGGCTGGATTATCTGACCGACCTTGGCATCACCTATGTCCATTTCATGCCCTGCCTGAAACCCCGCCCGGGTGACAGCGACGGCGGCTATTCGGTGATGGATTACCGCCAGATCAACCCGGCTTTCGGCACGATGGAGGATTTTGAGGCCGTCACCGCCGCCCTGCGCGCACGGGGGATTTCGGTCTGTATTGACCTGGTGCTGAACCATACCGCCAAGGAACACGCCTGGGCCAAGAAGGCGGCCAAGGGCGATGCTGCCCATCAGGACATGTACCTGATGTACGACACGCCCGACCTGCCCGACCGCTACTCCCAAACGCTGGTTGAGGTGTTCCCCGACAACGCGCCCGGCAATTTCACCCACTACCCCGCCTTTGGCAAATGGGTCTGGACCACGTTCAACGAACACCAGTGGGATCTGAACTGGGCAAACCCGGCGGTTTTCCTCGAAATCACCGCCATCATGCTGCATCTGGCGAACCGGGGGGTGGATGTGCTGCGGCTGGATGCGGTGGCCTTCATGTGGAAACGCATGGGCACGCGCTGCCAGTCAGAACCCGAGGTGCATATGCTGCTGCAAGCCCTGCGCGCCTGTTCCCGCATCGCCACCCCCGCCGTGATCCATCTGGAGGAGGCGATTGTCGCCCCCGCCGAAATGCTGCCCTACCTTGGGCGCGGGCGGCATGACGGGCGCGAGGGGAACCTTGCCTATCACAATTCCCTGATGGTGCAGTTCTGGTCCTCGCTCGCCACCCGCGATACGCGGCTGATGACGCATGTGCTGGCCACCCACTTCCCCGACCGGCTGACCAATGCGACCTATGCCACCTACATTCGCTGCCACGACGATATCGGCTGGGCCATCACGGATGAGGACGCTACCGCCCTGGGCGCATCGGGCCACGGGCACCGGATGTTCCTGTCGGATTTCTACGAGGGCATCTTTCCCGGCAGTTTTGCCAAGGGCGCGCTGTTTCAGGTGAACGAGGCGACGGGCGACAAGCGCATCTCCGGCAGTTTTGCCAGCCTTGCGGGGCTGGAAACCGCGACCGACGCCACGCAGGTCGAGGCGGCCGTGCAGCGCATTCTGATGGGCCATGCGCTGATCGCGTCGTTTGGCGGTATCCCCTTGATCTATATGGGCGATGAACTGGCGCTGACCAACGACCATGGCTATCTGGATGTGCCGGACCATGCACATGACAGCCGCTGGATTCACCGGCCCCGGATGGATTGGGCGCGGGCGGATGCGCGGCACAATGGGCTGACGCCATCGTCACAGGTGTTTCTGGGCGTGCAGCACATTCTGGCCCGTCGCCGTGACACTCCGGCCCTGCATGCGGCCCATCCGCTGCGCGTGGTGGAAACCGACATGCCCGGCGTCTTTGCCTTTGTGCATGCGGCCCCGACCGGGCCGCTGCTGTGCGTGTTCAACTTCACCGAAAGCTGGACCCACCTGCCCGAAGGTTTTGCCCGCGCCCAGGGCATCAACCGGATGTATGACGCCCTGTCGGATCGCATGGTGCAAACCTACGACGGCCGTATCCCGTTGCCACCCTATGCGCGGGTCTGGCTGACGTAACAGCAGGCGTTACGCATAGCTCCGCGCGCCAAACAGGGCGCTGCCGACACGGATGTGGGTCGCGCCATGGGCAATTGCGGCTTCAAAATCACTGCTCATGCCCATCGACAGGCCTGCAAGCCCATTGCGCGTGGCCATTTCGGCCAGCATGGCAAAATGCGGAGTGGGGTCTTGCCCATCAGGCGGGATGCACATCAGACCGAGCGGGGCGAGGTCCATGCCCCGGCACGCCGCGACGAAGGCATCCAGATCGGCGGGCAGCACGCCTGCCTTCTGTGGCTCTATCCCCGTGTTGACCTGCACGAACAGATCGGGGCAAGTGCCGCGCGTTTGGGCCAGCTTGGCCAGCTTTTCGGCCAATGATGCGCGGTCAACGGTGTGGATGGCATCGAACAGGTCCATCGCCAGCTTGGCCTTGTTGGTTTGCAGCGGGCCGATCATGTGTACCGCAACCGGGCCGAACTGATTGCGAAAGCCGGGCCACTTGCCGGCGGCTTCCTGCACGTAATTTTCGCCGAAAAGGCGGTGGCCTTCGGTCAGCACGGCTGTGACCCGGGCATCAGGCTGCACCTTGGATACGGCAATCAGATGCACAGACCCGGGGCTGCGGCCTGCGGCACGTTCGGCAGCGGCGATGCGGGTGGTGATTTCGGTCAGCGACATTGGCCTCTCCTTCATGACCGCCAGATCGTCATACCGGGGCGGAAAAGAAAAGGGCGCATCAAATGAAAAGAGCGGGCCAAGGCCCGCTCTTTCCGCAATCGTTTGATCGTCAGATCAGAACGAGAACTTCACGCCGATGTCACCGATGGTGTCACGGGTGTACGAACGCTGGATCGAACCAGCCAGAGTCGCGCCGCCGAGGTCGTAGTCAGCGCCGATACCGTAGGCGGTGCTGCTGTTGCCAACAACGTCGCCGCCGCTGCCGTACACGCCGCGGACCAGCGATGGTGCCGTCGTTGCTCGACACGTAAGCACGGGCAGTGATCGCACCGAAGGTGTAGTTACCATACAGCACAACGGTTTTGCCGTTGTCGCCAGCGGCTGCGCCGTTGGTGTCGCCGTTGTCCATGAAGCTCAGGCCAACAGTGCCGACGTCCGAGAACTTGTAAGCGCCGCCGATGAAGTACACGTCATTGTTGTCAATGAACGCTGCGTTCTGAGCAGCAGCAGCAGCCACGGTGAACTGACCGGTGGTGTAGTCAGCCGAGATGCTCGATTCGATTTCGCCGGTAGCAGCCAAGGAAGAGGTCTGGTCCGGGTCAACAGCCGACACGCGGACGTTGAACGAGTCGATTGCGTAGGAGAAGAAGATACCTACACGATTAGGAGTTGCGAAGTACGGGCCGGACGAGAACGACGCGTAGTTGCCGCCAGCAGCGTACGGGGTGCCGAAGGACTGGCCGATGTAGCCCATCTCGGGATCGTACATCAGAGCAACCGAGTCGTAAGCGGTGTCAACGTTGCCGACCTGCAGGGTCATGCCGTTGTACTTTGCGAACACTTGAGCTGCGCTCAGGCCAGCGCCGCCAGTACCTTCGGTGTTCTGCAGACGGATACGACCACCGAAGGTCACGCCCGACTCGGACTCAACCGAAGCGTCGATGTTCACGCGCAGACGGTAGGAGATCGAAGTTTTCGAAGTGCCCGGACCCACGATGGAGTTATCATAGACCAAACCGAAACGGCCCGAACCCGACAGGGTCACTTCAGCAGCGGCAACGCCAGCGGTCGCAACCAGCAGAGCGGTAGAAAGAAGAATCTTTTTCATCATTTCCCTCGTGTATCAAAGGTGCTGCCCAACTCGGGGGACTCCGAACTGGGTATGACGCTATTTCACCCTTTGACCGTGTGATTGCAATGTGATCCCGCCCCGCTGGCCCAAGAACGAAGTTGATGGTGCAGCTTTGCCACAGTGATCGCGGCGGGCCGGATAAAGTGGCAAAGCCCTGCCAAGGCTGCACCTTCCATATACAGCAAAAAGCCTTGGCACGCCCCAAGGCCTAAGCTAGACAGCAAAGATATTGCATGTGAGGGACCGGATGATCATTGCTCGGGTTGCGCGGTTTGCCCTGATTGGCGGCCTGTCATTGTCACTTGCAGCGTGTGGCGGGTTTGGCGGCGGCAGTCTGTTTGGCGGGCGCAAGGCCCCGCGTCCGGAAAATGTGCCAGACCCCAGCGTGCTTGCAGCGCAGGAACGGGCAGCGGGCCGTGATGGCGACCGCAACCAGAACTCGATCTGGGATCTGTTTTCCAACGCGCCCGATCCCAATACCGCTGTCGAGGTCAACAAATACCTCTGGCAGGCCTCGATGGAGGTGCTGAACTTCCTGCCCATCGAATCGGTGGACCCGTTCACCGGCGTTATCGTGACCGGCTATGGCACCCCGCCCGGGTCGGGCAAGGCCTACCGCGCCACGATTTATGTGCAAGATCCGGCGCTGGATGCCCGCAGCCTGAAGGTTGCGCTGCAATCGCGTGGCGGTGGGGCGGTATCCACCGAAACCGCCCGCGCTGTTGAGGACGCGATCCTGACCCGCGCCCGCCAGTTGCGCATCCGCGACAGCAAACTTTAAGGGTTGCACTTTGGGCCGGCCCCGGGGTTCCACCCCGGACCCCGGAGTATTTCCGAAAGAGCAATTGCTTGTGGGCGGTGCTGGACCCGGCGCTTTGCTTTGTGTAACTCCGGCTGCACAGAACAAAGAGGCCGGACATGTCGCGCTATGACCCCAAGCTGATCGAACCGAAATGGCAAGCCGCCTGGGATGCCGCCGGGGCCTTCACCGCGCGGCGCGATCCGGCCAAGCCCAAGTATTATGTGCTGGAAATGTTTCCCTACCCGTCGGGGCGCATCCACATGGGTCATGTGCGCAACTATACCATGGGCGACGTGGTGGCGCGGTATAAGGCGTCTTGCGGGTTTTCCGTGTCTTGCACCCGATGGGCTGGGATGCCTTCGGGATGCCCGCCGAAAATGCGGCGATGGAGCGCGGCGGGCACCCGAAGGACTGGACCTATTCCAACATCGCCGACATGCGCGCGCAGATGCTGCCCTTGGGGTTGTCCATCGACTGGACCCGCGAATTTGCGACCTGCGACCCGGAGTATTACGGCCAGCAACAGAGCGATGTTCATCGACATGATGGCGGCGGGGCTGGTGTACCGCAAGGCAGCGGTGGTGAACTGGGATCCGGTCGATATGACCGTGCTGGCCAATGAACAGGTGATCGACGGCAAGGGCTGGCGGTCAAACGCACCCGTGGAACGGCGAGAGCTGACGCAGTGGTTCTTCAAGATCAGCGATTATTCGGGTGAATTGCTGGCGGCACTGGATGGGTTGAAGGACTGGCCCGAAAAGGTGCGCCTGATGCAGGCCAACTGGATCGGCCAATCGCGGGGCCTTGCAGTTTGCGTTCACCACCACCGGCGCACCCGATGGGTTTGACCGGCTGGAGGTGTACACCACCCGGCCCGACACATTGCTGGGCGCGTCGTTTGCGGCAATCTCGCCGGATCATCCCTTGGCCAAACATCTGGAACGGCACGACCCTGCGGTGGCCGAATTTGTGGCGGAATGTCGCCGGGTTGGAACCAGTGCCGAGGCGCTGGAGACGGCGGAAAAGAAGGGCATGGATACCGGCATCCGCGTGCTGCATCCGTTTGATAACGCTGTGGAACTGCCGGTCTATATCGCCAATTTCATTCTGATGGATTACGGCACTGGGGCGATTTTCGGTTGCCCCGCGCATGACGCACGCGACTTTGAGTTTGCCACCAAATACGGGCTGCCGATCACGTCGGTGTTCGTGGCCGAAGATGCGGAAGACGCGCCCCCTGACCGAAGCCTTCGTTCCGATGAAATCCGAACGCGTCCGCTATATCCGCGGCTTTGCGGGTGCAGATGTGCAGACGGGTGAGGAGGCGGTGGCCGCCGCGATTGCCCTGTGCGAAGCAAACGGTGTCGGCCACGGTGTCACCAACTACCGCCTGCGCGACTGGGGAATTTCCCGCCAGCGCTACTGGGGCTGCCCGATTCCCGTGGTGCATTGCGACGCGTGCGGTGTGGTGCCGGAGGCCAAGGAAAACCTGCCGGTTGAGCTGCCCTATGACGTGACCTTCGACATTCCCGGCAACCCGCTGGACCGCCACCTGACCTGGCGGCAGTGCACCTGCCCGAAATGTGGGGCACCGGCGCGGCGTGAAACGGACACCATGGACACGTTCATGGACAGTTCCTGGTACTACGCCCGCTTCACCTCGCCCCATGCTGTGACGCCGACCGATGCCGACGACGCCGCCTATTGGATGAACGTCGATCAATACATCGGCGGGATTGAGCATGCGATTCTGCACCTGCTGTATTCGCGGTTCTTCGCCCGCGCGATGCGGGTGACCGGGCATTTGCCCGCGTCTGCGATCGAGCCGTTCAATGCGCTGTTCACGCAGGGGATGGTGACGCATGAGATTTACAAGACGACTGACGCCAACGGTCGGCCTGTGTATCATCTGCCTGAGGATGTGACCGACGGGCGGCTGGCGGATGGTACGGTGGTGGACATCATCCCTTCGGCCAAAATGTCGAAATCCAAGAAGAACGTCGTCGATCCGATGAATATCATCGCGGCTTTCGGTGCGGATACTGCCCGTTGGTTCGTGCTGTCCGACTCCCCGCCTGAGCGGGACGTGGAATGGACAGCGTCAGGGGCCGAGGCATCGTACAAACACCTCGCCCGCGTCTGGACCCTCTGTGCCCGCATCGGCGAAATGCCCGCCGATCATGCAGGTATCGGCGACGATGACCTGCTGCGCGCCACGGCCCGTGCGGTGGCCGAGGTGACCGTGGCGATTGACGGCTTCGCCTTCAACAAGGCTATCGCCAAGCTGTATGAGTTCACCAACACGCTGTCGAAGGCCAACGCCTCCACCCCCACGATGAAGCACGCCATCCGCACGCTTGGCGCAACTGATGCAGCCGATGACGCCGCATATCGCCGAATCGATCTGGACTTATCAGGGCGGCGCGGGCCTGTGTGCCCAAGCCGCATGGCCGGTGGCGGACCCCGCGCTGCTGGTGCAAGATACAGTGATCCTGCCGATCCAGATCAACGGCAAGCGCCGGGCCGAAATCTCTGTTCCCGCCGATATGGCGGCAGCAGAGGTTGAAAAGATTGCGCTCGCCAATGAGGATGTGATCAAGTTCCTTGCAGGTCAGCCTGTGAAGAAGCTGATCGTCGTGCCGGGGCGTATCGTCAATGTCGTCGTTTAACCGCCGTCACCTGCTGCTGTTGCCCGCCATTCTGGCGGCCTGCACCTTCACGCCCGCCTATGCGCCCGGGGGACCTGCGACCAAACTGCTCAATCAGGTGCGGGTCGATGATCCGTCTGACAAGAACGCCTTCGATCTGGTCGAACGGCTGGAGGAACGGTTGGGCCGCCCGCAGGCCGCGCAGTACGCGCTCGCCTATACCATCCGCACCGATCCGGTAGGGGTGGGCATCACCAGCGACAGTGCCATCACCCGCTATAACCTGACCGGGGCGATTG
Source organism: uncultured Alphaproteobacteria bacterium (assembly GCA_963772935.1). Lineage (GTDB taxonomy): Bacteria > Pseudomonadota > Alphaproteobacteria > Rhodobacterales > Rhodobacteraceae > JANNNF01. The sequence goes on from CAVYZK010000007.1 coordinate 655,917, forward strand.
ATTGGACCCTGTCGGATATCACCACCGGCGCACGACTGTCGGGCGGCACAGTGAACAGCTTTACCTCTTACACTGCCACCGGATCGACCGTTGCGGGGCTGGCGGCCGAGGAAGACGCGGCTTATCGCCTGATGCGCTTGTTAGCCGACCAGATCGTGACCCGCCTGATCGCCACATCGGCCAGCTTTCCATGATCCTGAAAGGGGTCGAGGCCACCCGGTATTTTGCCAAGCCAGATCCCGCCAAGACCGGCCTGCTGATCTTTGGCGCAGACCCTATGCGCGTGGCCACACGCCGCGCCCAAGTGATTGCCGCCCTGATCGGCCCGGATGGGGCGGCAGAGATGCGCCTGACCCGGATTTCGGCGGGCGAGTTGCGCAAAGACGGCAGCCTGCTGCTGGACGCGATCAAATCTCCCGGGTTTTTCCCCGGCCCGCGTGTGGCGTTTGTTGAAGATGCGACTGATGGGCTGGTGCCAACGATCCTGATCGCGCTGAAAGACTGGCGCCCCGGCGATGCAACAATCATCGTGACGGGGGGGAACCTGACCGCGAAATCCACGCTGAAAACGCTGTTTGAGAAACACCCGTCGGCGTTTTGCGCGGGCCTGTATGACGAACCGCCCAGCCGTGAGGAAATTGAGGACTCGCTAAAAACCGCAGGCCTGACCCAGATCGACCCTGCCGCCATGGCTGACCTTAACACCCTTGCCCGCAGTCTGGACCCAGGCGATTTCCGGCAAACGATTGAAAAAATTGGGCTCTATAAATGGGGTGACGCGACGCCCCTGATGCCCGCCGATGTGGCTGCCATGGCCCCGGCGACGATTGAGGCGGAAGTGGACGATCTGATTCACGCTGCCGCCGACAACAACGCCGCCGCCATTGGCCCTCTGGTGCGCCGTCTGGAAGGGCAGGGGATGGCTCCTGTCACGGTCTGCATTTCCGCCCTGCGCCATTTCAAGGCTCTGCACATCGCCGCCTGTGATAGTGGTGGCGTTTCTGCGGGTCTGATGAAAGCGCGGGTGTTCGGCCCAAGGCGTGATCAGATGCAGCGGCAGGCGGGCAACTGGGGCCGGCCGTCGCTGGAAACCGCACTTGGCCTGCTGGTTGAAACCGACCTGACCCTGCGCTCCACCTCTCGTGCCCCCGGTATGGCGCTGATGGAACGCGCGCTGATCCGTCTTGCGATGATGAAAAGGTAAGTTGCGATGTATACCGTGATCGGCACCCCCCGCACCCGCACCCTGCGCGTTTTGTGGCTGCTGGAGGAGATGGGCCTGCCCTACACCCACCACCCCGCCGCCCCCCACGCGCCCGAGGTTCTGGCCCATAACCCCAGTGGCAAGGTGCCTATTTTGCTGACGGATGACGTGACAATCACCAATTCTACCGCGATCCTGACCTACCTTGCCGATCACCACGCCCAATTCACCGCGCCACCCGGCACCCTTGCCCGCGCACAGCAAGACAGCCTGACCCAGTTCCTGCTGGACGAAATCGAAGGCCCGATCTGGATGGCCGCCCGCCACAGTTTCATCCTACCGCCGGAACAGCGGCTGGCAGAGATCAAACCCTCGCTGAAATGGGAATATGCCCGCGGCCTGACGCGCCTTGCCGACCGTCTGCAAGGCCCGTTCCTGATGGGAGATACCCCCACCATCCCGGATTTCATCGCCACCCATTGCCTGCTTTGGTCCGAGCGGTCGAAATTTCCCGCTGCCGAAGGCCAGCTTGCCGACTACCAATCCCGCATGACCGCCCGCCCCGCCCTTGCCCGCGCGATGGCCCTGTGATGCCCGCCGCGCTGACCCCGATTGAGGCGTTCCTCGCCCCCTTGGCCAAACTGGCGCTCAAACAGCCCGAGATTGAAGGTCTGGTGTTCTGGGGCGACGCAAACGGATGGGATGCGAGCCCGACCGAGGCGCTGGAATCCGAGGAAATCGCCTTCTATGCCGAAGGCCTGCTGCTGGAAGGCTTTCGCATGGTGTGGGAGATTGCCGCCATGGCCGAAACCCCCACCGACCCCGACCATATCCGCCTGCTGTTCTGGCAAGACACTGCCCCCCCAGTCCCCGCCCCACCCCCCGCTTGGGTCACAATCACCCGCGCCGAATGGACCTCGAAATGATCTACGACACCCTGCACCAAGCTTGCGCCGCCCTTGGCACCCGGCTGTTCACCATCAGCACCCAGGACACCGAGGCTGGCCTTGCCCGCCGCGCCTATACCTCGCATCCGGTGGAATACCCGGTGTCTGGCACCAAACCGCTGACCCGCGATGGCTGGTACGACCATTGCATCACGGGCCGCCAAACCTTTGTCGCCAATACCACGCCGGAATTTGCGCGCTATTTCTTTGACCACGCGCTGATCACTTCGCTTGGCCTTGGGTCGTGCATCAACATCCCGATTTTCAACGATGCCGAGGTGCTTGGCACCGTCAACCTGCTGGCCGAAGAACACCATTTTACGCCCGAAAAGCTGGCCGCCTACCAAGCGCTGACCGTCCAACATCATGACGCCCTGATCGCCGCGATGTCCTGAGGCGACATGCCCCGTCGCATCCGCATCGGCAGCGGGACGCAAATGTGGTAAGACACGGCAACCCCGCAAAAGGACCGTGCCCATGCTGATCAAACGCGACTTCTACATCAACGGCCAATGGGTCGCCCCCGCCGTGCCGCGCGACTGTCAGGTGATCAACCCGTCAACCGAAGAACCCTGCGCCGTCATCTCGCTTGGCGGGCAGGCCGATACCGATGCCGCGGTCGCCGCCGCCAAGGCCGCTTTTCCGGCATGGTCTGCCACGCCCCCCGCGATGCGCCGCCAATCTGGTGGCCGCGATTCTGGATCAGTACAACGCCCGATTGCAGGAATTCGCCGAGGCAATTGCAATGGAAATGGGCGCGCCCATCGACTTTGCCTTGTCCGATCAGGCGCCTTGCCTGCCGTGGCACACCAACAACTTCCTGCGCGCTTTCGACCATATCGAATGGGTTCGCCCGCTTGGCCCGCAGGCCCCCGGTGCCGCCGTGGTGCTGGAACCCATCGGTGTGGTCGGCCTGATCACCCCATGGAACTGGCCGGTCAACCAGATCGCGCTGAAGGCAATTCCGGCCATGCTGGCGGGCTGCACCTGCGTGCTGAAACCGTCCGAGGAAAGCCCGCTGAACGCGATGCTGTTCGCCGAATTCTGCCATGATGCGGGCATTCCTGCGGGGGTGTTCAATCTGGTGAACGGCGATGGCATGGGGGTCGGCGCGCAGCTTTCGACCCACCCGGACGTGGAAATGATTTCCTTCACCGGTTCCACCCGCGCAGGCCGCGCGATTTCCAAGGCGGCGGCTGATACGCTGAAACGGGTAACGCTGGAGCTGGGCGGCAAGGGCGCGAACCTGCTGTTTGCCGATGCCGATGACAAAGCCGTCGAACGGTCCGTGCGCCGGATGATGGAAAACACCGGCCAGTCCTGCAACGCGCCCTCGCGCCTGCTGGTCGAACGCTCTGTTTATGAGAAAACTGTCAGAAAGGCCGCCGAGGTGGCCGTCAGCATCAAGGTTGGCCCGGCCACGGCAGCGGGCAATCACATCGGCCCGGTGGTCAACAAACGCCAGTGGGACCAGATCCAAGGCTACATCCAGACCGGCATTGATGAAGGGGCGCGGCTGGTGGCCGGTGGTCCCGGCCTGCCCGAAGGCTTCAATCGCGGCTTCTATGTGCAACCCACCGTGTTTGCTGACGTTGCCCCCGGCATGACCATTGAGAAGGAAGAAATCTTCGGCCCCGTGCTGGCGATCATCCCCTTCGACACCGAGGCTGAGGCGGTGCAGATCGCCAATGACACGCCCTACGGCCTTGCCAACTATGTGCAGACCACCGATGCCGCCCGCGCAAACCGGGTCGGTCGGCAGTTGAAATCCGGCATGGTGGAAATGAACGGCAAATCGCGCGGCGCGGGGTCGTTCTTTGGCGGCGTCAAACAATCGGGCCGCGCCCGCGAAGGCGGCATCTGGGGGCTGGAGGAGTTTCTGGAACCCAAGGGCATCTCTGGCTACGACTTCGGGTTGGACAGCGCGGCGGAATAGCACGGCCAGAAAGCCCGCAGCGCAATCTGCGGGCTTTCTGCGGCAATCAGAAAACTTGACACACCTGTCAATTCTGGCTTCTCTGGGTCAATCGTGAACAGAGGCCGCCATGACACAGCACCGCCACCTCCTGTCGCCCCTTGCCTTGCGCGGTCAAACCCTGCGCAACCGCATCGTCTTTGGCGCGCATACCAACAACATGTCGGATCAGGGCATCCCCGGCCCGCGCATGGGGAAGTACCTGTTGGAACGGGCACTTGGCGGGGCGGGCATGATCGTCTGCGAACCCGTTCCGGTGCATCGCACGGGCATTCTGACCCGTGGCAACATGCTGCTTGGGTCCGACGCCATCATTCCGCATTTCCGCCTGATCACGGATGAGGTGAAGGACGCCGGGGCCACCATCATCCAGCAGATTTACCATGTTGGCGCGCATGGCGATTCCGACCTCAGCTTTGCGCCGCACTGGTCGCCGTCGGGCGGGCCGTCCTACCATGACAGCGACGGGTCGCACCGGATGACGGAAACCGAGATTTTTGAGCTGCTGGACGGCCATGTCGATGCCGCCCGCCGCGCCAAGGCCTGCGGCTTTCATGGGGTCGAGGTGTGGGCCGCCTATCATTCCTTGCTGGATCAGTTCTGGACGCCGTGGTCCAACAATCGCGACGATCAATGGGGTGGCAGCCTGCAAAACCGCACTCGGTTTTCCACGATGCTGATCGACCGCATCCGCGCCACCTGCGGCGAGGATTTCATCGTGGGCCTTGCCATCAGCTATTCCCCCACCTTTTCCGGCACCACGCTTTCGGCAGAATCCCTGTGTGAAATCATAGACCTGCATGACCGCACCGGGCATGTGGACTATGTGACGGTGGGCTATGGCAGCTATCTGGAATTCGACGGCATCATCCCGCCCTTCACCCATGCCGAAAAGCTGACGACGCCCTTGACCGCGCAGTTGAAGGGACTTGTCAAACACGCCGCGATCACGTCTGAGGCCGGGGTCCGCACGCCAGAAAACGCCGAAACCATTCTGGCCAGCGGCGAGGCAGACCTTGTGTCCATCGTGCGCGGCCAGATCGCTGATCCACATCTGGCGCGGAAAACCACCGAAGGGCGGGTTGCCGACATTCGCGGCTGCATTTCCTGCAACCAGATGTGTTGGGGGCGGCGCAGCCGGGACTACTGGATTTCCTGCCTGATCAACCCATCGGCCGGACGGGAATTCGAATGGGGGGGGGACAGGTTTGTTCCTGCCAAGGCCACGCGGTCGGTATTGGTTGTCGGCGCAGGGCCAGCGGGGCTGGAGGCAGCACGGGCAGCCGCCGAACGTGGCCACCATCGTTGAAATCGTCGAGGCCTCGGCCCATATCGGCGGGCAGTTCCGGCTGGCCGGAATGCAGCCCCGGCGCGCGCAGATACTGGACCTGATGGAGTGGTATGAACGACAGTTCACAAACCTTGGCGTCACCCTGCGGCTGAACACCTATCTGGACGGTGACGATATCGCCGCCCACCCCGCCGATACGGTGATCCTCGCCACCGGGTCACTGCCAGACGAGGCCGGTTTTCAACGCTGGCTACCGCATGAACCCACCCTACCGGGGATCGAGGCCGGAAATGTCTGGTCGCCCGAGGCGGTGCTGCGCCGCGAGGCCCGCTTGGGCGATGCGGTCGTGGTCTATGATGAGGGCGGCAACTGGCGCGGGGTGGGTACGGCCTGGGCGCTGGCGGAGCAGGGCAAGCAGGTAACGATTGTAACCCCCGACCCCTATGTCGGAAAAGAAATTACACGTACCGCCGCCGATGGCCCCGCCCGCAAACGGCTGGCGCAATTGGGCGTACGGTTTGTGACCGAACACGCCATCGCCCGCTGGCATGGCAATGGGGTGACGGTCCGCAATCTGTTGACGGGGGTAGAAGAAACCATCCCATCGGCTGCGCTGGTGATGGCAACCACCAACCGCAGTTTTGACCCGTTTCCCGAAGCGTTTGCAGGCAAGACCACCCACCGGATCGGCGATTGTGTTGCCCCTCGTCTTGCGGCTTACGCGTTTCACGAAGGCCGCAAACTCGGATTGTCGCTTTAGCCGACCGCCTGGAAACTACCCTTCTGGGCCTGCGCCCAAGCGGTGCCAAATCGCGGCGAAGACCCTGCGTCTGACAGCAATTGCCCGGGGCGCAACAGTTCATACTGTTCGGCAAACGAGATTACCTTGTCGGACGAGGCACGTCGCAGAAAGTGATGCGGCTTAAGCTCTGACGGGTGCGAAAGCCCCGCCGCCGCGACCAGTTCTGCCAAGGCGTGAAGGGTGTTGCGCTGAAAGCTGGCGACGCGTTCGGCCTTGTCGGGCACCACGACGGCCCGTTGGCGCATCGGGTCTTGGGTGGCAACACCCGTGGGGCAGGCCCCGGTATGACAAGACTGCGCCTGAATGCAGCCCACCGCGAACATGAACCCGCGCGCCGCGTTGCACCAATCGGCCCCAAGTGCCAGAACCTTGGCCATGTCAAAGGCAGAGGTGATCTTGCCGCTGGCCCCGATGCGGATACGGTCGCGCAGTCCGACCCCGACCAAGGCATTGTGAACGAAGGTTAGGCCATCGCGCAGCGGCATGCCGACATGGTCCATGAATTCCAGCGGGGCTGCTCCGGTTCCGCCTTCCTTGCCATCCACCACGATGAAATCGGGGGTGATCCCGGTTGCGACCATCGCCTTGCAGATCGCAAGAAACTCCCACGGGTGGCCGATGCACAGTTTGAACCCGGCAGGCTTGCCGCCCGACAAATCTCGCATCCGGGCGACGAATTCCAGCAGGCCCTCGGGGGTAGAAAAGGCCGAATGGCTGGCGGGGGAAATGCAGTCCTCGCCCATTGGCACGCCCCGGATGCCCGAGATTTCCGCCGTGACTTTGGCCGCAGGCAAGACGCCTCCATGGCCGGGCTTCGCGCCTTGCGACAGTTTCAGTTCCACCATCTTGATCTGCGGGTCTGCTGCGGCGTCGGCAAAACGGCTTGCATCAAAGCCGCCGCCGGGCGCGCGGCAGCCAAAGTAGCCTGACCCCACCTCCCACACCAGATCGCCACCAAATTCGCGGTGGTACGGCGACACGCCGCCTTCGCCCGTGTCATGAAAAAAACCGCCCGCCTGCGCGCCCTTGTTCAGCGCGCGAATGGCATTGGCTGACAAAGCCCCATAGCTCATGGCAGAAATGTTCAGAAGGCTGGCGGAATAAGGCTGCTTCGTATCTGCTCCCACGATCACCCGCATCGCCTGCGGTGGCAGAACCGGTTGCGGGGCCATCGAATGGTGCAGCCATTCATACTGTTCCTGATAGACGTTGTTCTGGGTGCCGAAGGGGCGCTTATCCAGATCACGCTTGGCGCGCTGATAGACGATGGCGCGGGTGTCGCGGGCAAAAGGCATGCCATCCTTGTCGCCTTCAAAGAAATACTGCCGCATCTCAGGCCGGATGCTTTCAAGGATGAACCGCAGGTGGGCCGCCACCGGATAGTTGCGCAGAACCGCGTGTTTGGTCTGGGTCAGGTCGCGCACGCCAAGCGCCACAATCATCGCCATGGCTATGAAAACCGTCAAGAACGGCCCCGACCAGACCGGCCAGATCAGCGCTGCCACCAACGCAAGCACCCCCCAGATTGCTGGCCCGGTCACCAGCAAATAGCGTGTCTCGAACGGCAGGCGCAGAAACTGCATCAAACTTCCTCCATTGTCGCCATTTAACGGGCAACTGATGAAGTGATCGTTAATCCCGTTGTGCCAAAGTTTCCTAACAGAATCGTGGCTTCAGAACGGGCAAGGCGCGGAAAAACTGATCCATTCGCCCGTTTCGGGGTGGTGCAGGCCAAGGGTCTCGGCGTGCAGCATCAGGCGAGGGTAGGCGCGGGCAGCCCCGGTGGCGTAGATCGGGTCACCAAGGATGGGGTGGCTGACGTGCAGCATATGCACGCGCAACTGGTGGCTGCGGCCGGTCAGCGGTGTCAGGCGAACGCGGGTTTCACCCGATGTGCGTGCGATCACCTGCCAATCGGTCTGGGCGGCCCGGCCATCGGGAGTGATCATCTGGCGCGGACGGTTGGGCCAGTCGGTTGCAAGCGGTTGATCAACATGGCCAGAGTCAGCGGTCATATGCCCCCAAACTCTGGCGATATATGTTTTTTGGGTGCGGCGCTTTTCAAACTCCTGCCCCAGAAACCCCTGCGCCTGTTTGGTGCGGGCATAGATCATCACACCCGACGTGTCGCAATCCAACCGATGCACCAGCAGCGCATCCCAATGGGCTGCTTGCAGGCGGGCGGTCATACAATCCTCACGCCCCGCCAGCTTTCCGGGCACCGACAGCAGGCCCGACGGCTTGTTGACGACCAGAATTTGCGCGTCCTGATACAGCACCTCCAGCGGCACATCGGGGGGGGCATAGACGAAATCGGGGATCATGCGATGGTGTGGCCCGCGCTGCGCAAGGCTGCCGCCAAGTGGCGGATATGGGCGGGCCCAACCTCGCAGCAGCCGCCGACGATCGTGGCGCCCATGGCGACCCAGTCCATCGCAAAGCCTGTGTATTTCTCGGGCGTCAGGTCATGACGATGGGTTAAATCTTTAACATTCGCCGCATCTTGCAGGAAATTTCCTGAAATATGGGTGAACCCGTTGGCATAGGCCCCGAAGGGCAGGCCCAGTGTCGCGAGCCCGCGCATCGCATCGCCCATCGCCTCGGGCACTGAACAATTCGCCAACGCGGCAGCAATCGGGTAGGCGGCGACAAGGCGGGAAAGGGCGGTCACAGGTTCCCCCGACCGCAGGCGGGTGCCGTCGTGGTCATCGACGGAAATCGACAGCCAGACGGGTTTGCCAGCCGCCAAAGCCCCCTGAACAGCCCCTTCGCACATGGTGATTGAGGCCATGGTTTCAATCAAAATCACATCGACATGGGCGCCAAGAATGCGGGCAATCTCGGCGTATTTTGGCGCGGCCTCGGCCACTGGTTGCGTCACTTCGGGGCGGTAGGTGCCGACCAAAGGCCCCATCGACCCGGCAATCAGGCCCGAACCATGGGTAGCGCGGGCCTCATGCGCCTCGGCCAGCGCGCGCAGGTGCAGGGTGTGGAACATCGCATCCAACCCGTCGCGTACGAGGCGATCATGGTGAATGGCGTAGGTGTTGGTGGTGGCCACACTGGCCCCCGCAGCAAAATAATCGGCGTGGATATCGCGTACCATGCCGGGGTGGTCGATCATCACACGGGTGGCCCACAGGGGCGTGGGCGCGTCACCAGACCGGGCGACCAGTTCCTGCCCCATGCCACCGTCCAGAAGGGTAATCGTGGCCATCGGTTACCTCGCGTCCTTGAAGACTTCGGCCAGCAGCGGCACCAGCCATTCCTCATCCGCCTTCGTGAACGCTGCGGGGGTGTCGCTGTCGATATCCAGCACACCCAGCAGCGTGCCCGCCCCGTTCCAGACCGGCAGCACCAGTTCCGACCGGGTCGAGGATGCGCAAGCGATATGGCCGGGGAAGGCATCGACATCTGGCACGTTCTGCACCTGCCCCGTGCGCGCACAGGCCCCGCACACCCCGCGCGAAAACGGGATCACAAGGCAACCATGGCCGCCCTGATATGGCCCGATTTTCAGCATCTCTGGTCCGGTGACGCGGTAAAACCCGGTCCAGTCGGCAAAAGGATGGGCATGATGAATCTCGCACGCCAGGGTGGCCATCAGGGCCACGGCGTCTGTCTCACCATGGGACAGGGCACGGATGCTGTCGGTAGTTGCTTGATAATCCATGTTTTAATACCCCAAAGCACAGCCATCTTTGCGCGGGTCGGACGCGCCGACCAGCACACCATCGTCGCCAATCAGCACCGCCTGCGCGCCGCCAAGCGGGGCATCGGGCACCGACACGTCATGGCCCATATCGGCCAGCTTCGCCCGTACCGCATCGGAATAGCCACGTTCGACCTGCATGCCTTCCGGCCCGCTGAAGCAGCGCGGCGCGTCGATGGCGTCCTGCGGCTCCATGCCGAAATCAACCATGTTGGTGACGAACCGCGCGTGGCCGCAGGGCTGATAGGCCCCGCCCATCACGCCAAACGGCATCGTCACCCGGCCATCCTGCGCCAGCATGCCGGGGATGATGGTGTGCATCGGGCGCTTGCCCCCCGCAGCCTCGTTCGGGTGGCCTTGGTCCAGCGTGAACCCTGCGCCTCGGTTCTGGAAATTGATCCCGAACTTCGACGAGGCAAAGCCCGATCCAAAGGCCCAGAAGATCGAATAGATCAGTGATACTGCCATACCGTCGCGGTCCACCACGGTGATATAGATGGTGTCGCGGTGCATCGCCTCGGTCAGCGGGGCGGCGGCGGGCATCGCGCGGGTGGGGTCGATCAGGGCGGCCAGCTTGGACGCTGTATCGCTGCTGAGCATGTAATCCAGCCGGTGGGTATGGTCGGGGTCGGCCAGAAAGCGGTTGCGGGCGTCATAGGCCAGCTTTGACGCCTCGGCCTCGATATGCGCGCGGGCCACGCCGAACGGGTCCATCGCAGCCAGATCGAAATGCGACAGGATGTTCAGCAGCAAAATCGCCGTCGCACCCTGGCCGTTTGGCGGATGCTCGATCAGTTCGCTGCCCTTGTAGGGGCCGCTGACGGGCTGGGTATAGTCGGAGGCGACCCCGGCCAGATCGTCCAGCGTATGGCTGCCGCCAAGGGCACGCAGCGAGGTGATCATATCCTCGGCCACCTCGCCTTGATAAAACCCGGCGCGACCTTCGCGGGCGATGCGCCGCAGAACCTCGGCTTGGCCCGGTGCGCGGAAAATCTGGCCGGTTTTTGGCGCGGCACCGTCCAGTGAATAGAAATTACGCGCCGCGCCTTTTAACACCGGCAAATCCTCGGCCCAGTCAAAAGCTACGCGCGGGGCCACCGGAATGCCTTCGGTGGCGTAGTGGATGGCGGGGGCCAGCACGCGGTCCAGCGGCAGCTTGCCCCAATCAGTGTTCAGGCGGCAAAAGGCTTCAATCGCGCCGGGCAGGGTGACAGCCTCGATCCCATGGGTGGGCACGGCGGTCAGGCCCTTGTCGCGCATCGCCTGCGCCGACAGCCCGGCAGGGGCGCGGCCCGACCCGTTCAGGGCAACCACCGGCGCATCGCCGCCCGGATGCAGCAACACAAAGCAATCGCCACCGATCCCGGTCATCTGCGGTTCCGCAATGCCCAGCACCAGTGCCCCGGCAATCGCGGCATCGACCGCGTTGCCGCCCGCCTTTAGCGTTTCAATCGCCACCTGTGCGGCAATCGGATGCGAGGTCGCACAGACCCCGTTGGCCGCATAAACGGCCGAGCGGCCCGGCATATGAAAATCGCGCATGTTACCCCCGTGGTTCGACCCAAGCCTATGGCCTGCGCGCGGAAAAGCCAAGGATGCGGGGGGATGATAGAACCTCGACGTCAGGACTGGGTGGGGGCTATTGATCCCGACGCCGAGGTGAAGCTTTATGCAGCTACAGGAGTGAATATCGGCATTCTACGCGTCAGTATTAGGGGGAAACTTAGGCCTTTCCGCGTCAATTTTTTCCAGATGGAAACAGTGTGGGGGGCTGGCCCGGCGATTGTCCCGCCTCAAGGCGGAAACTGAGCAGGTTCTGTTCGCCGACCCGGTCATAGGCCAGATCGTGCGACAAGGTGCGAATCAAATGCCAGCCAAAGCCGCCTTCCGGCATTTCATCGGGAGTGGCGAGTAGGCCCGCAGGCAACACATCGCCCGGCATCGGCGCGCCGCTGTCAACGATCCGGCAGACCAACCCCGAACCATTGAGCATCAGCGTCAGTTCAATATCGCCCCGGTTCAGCGCATAGGCGTGTTCCACGATGTTGTTCAGCGCCTCTGCCAGCACGATTTCGGCAGTGCCACGGTCGGTGTCAGGCAGGCTGCGCAATAGCAGCGTGTCAAACAGGGCGCGCAACCCATCCCGCACAGCCAATGGGTCTGACGGAATGACGATGCGGGCCACGGCGGGTGCGGTAGGATCAGACGGCATCCCGCAATCCTTCGGGCACGGTCGCGTGGATGATGAACACCGAATCCATCCGGGTCAGGCGGAACACCTTTTCCACTGTCGGCGTCAGTCCGGCCAACTCCAGCTTGCGCGCAGGCCCCAGCAGCTTCATCACTGCCACAACCGCGCCCAAGCCACTGCTGTCCAGAAAATCGACCCGCGCCATATCCAGCACCACGCGGGGACTGGCGTCTTGCACCAACTCGCGCATCCGTTCCTTGAACTGGATTGCACCCGCTGCATCAATGCGGTTTTCCATTGCGCGCACGACCAGCAACCCTGCGCGCTGTTCTGCCAAAAGCTCCATCCACCTGCTCCATCCATATGACACGGGCAGAATAGCGGCGAAGAGTTATCAACAGGTAAGCGTCAGTTCATCTGAAATTGCAGCGGATAACGGCCATCGGTGAAATCGCCGAACAGATCGCCCAGATCGGGGTGATCGACGGGTTCGCCGGTTTCATCGGGCACCAGATTCTGTTCCGACACATAGGCCACATAGAAACTCTGGTCGTTTTCGGCCAGCAGGTGGTAGAACGGCTGGTCCTTGGACGGGCGGCTGTCTTCGGGGATGTTTTCGTACCATTCGTCCGAGTTTGAAAACATCGCATCCACGTCAAACACAACCCCACGAAACGGGTGCTTCTTGTGACGAAGAACCTGTCCGATGTGATATTTGGCTTGTGTCTGCAACATGAACGGCATCCCCCGGATATGGTTATTATTCCCTTGCACCCTGCCTTGTCCACCGGGCAGGTGCGATTTGGGGGAAACAGGCAGGAAACAGTCTGTGGCCCCCACCCCGACAGTCAGGGCGTGCGGCAACCCGCTGATCGCGCAAATCTGATCGCAAACGCGTGCCTTTCGTGCCCCTTTCCCATTCCCACGCAATGGTTTTTCCCCTAACGTGACCACAAAATAAAAACGTACGAGGGGCAAATGAGCAGGTTTCTCCGTGCGTCGATACTGGTGCTGTTTCTGGCCTCTTGCGGGGGCGGCGGCAACTTTTCGGCGCCACATGATCTGGAAGACGCCTGCGCGATTGTGCGGGAACGGCCGCAGTATCTGTCCGCCATGCGCGCGACGGAACGCAAATGGGGCATCCCGGTACATGTGCAGATGGCCACGATCTATCAGGAATCCAAGTTCATCGGCAACGCGCGCACGCCGCATACCTTTGCGCTTGGCGTGATCCCGATGGGGCGGCAATCGACGGCCTATGGCTATAGTCAGGCGCTGAACGCGACGTGGGAGGAGTATCAGCAGTCCGAACGCCGGGGGTCAGCCAAGCGCGACCGCATCTCGGATGCTGCCGATTTCATGGGCTGGTACATGCACGAAAGCAGCGAGCGTTTGGGGATTTCCAAGCTGGACGCAGAATCGCAGTATCTGGCCTATCACGAGGGCCGCACCGGGTTTGCGACACAAAGCTATCTGGCAAAGCCGTGGCTTGTTACCGTCGCCGCAGCCGTTGGGTCGCGGTCGCAAGTCTATCGCCAGCAGTTGGAAGGGTGCCGCCGCTAATTGTTGCGGCGGCCGATTTCGCCGTCAATGCTGAACAGGCTGCCCTTCAACTCCATGCCTTTTTGCATGTCGCCCAGGATCACTGTGGTCTGATTGCCGGTATCATCGGTGATCACCCATTGCCGCAGTTCTACGGGCGAGTCGGTGAACACCAGTTCAATCGTGCCATATTCCGGGTGGGCCGGGTCTTGCGCCGTGATGCGGGTGGAGGTGCCATCCGCCTTGTGCCCCACCACCATCTTGGCGCGGCCCAGATCAACCTTGTCTGCAAGGATCAGGTTCAGCGGGGTGCGTTGCAGCGGGTATTGCTCGGGCGGTTGGTTGGATTTGCTGTCAAAAATCGCGACCGTTCCGGCACTGGCCAGCACCAGCGATTTATCCGGTTTGGCATATTCAAACCGCACCCGGCCCGGGCGTTTGATGAACAACTTGCCAGTAGTGATAGACCCGTCGCCATTGACTTGGGTGAAATCGGCGGCGGCGGTGGACAGACCGTTCAGGTACTTTGACAGCGCCCCAAGCGAGATTTTCTCGGCCTGCGCGGGCAGGGCAAGGGCAAGAACGACAAGCGGGGCCAGCAGGGCGGTTCTGATGTTCATTGCGCCAATATAGGCGAGCCTGCGCGCGCCTGCATCCCCCTTGCGGTCACAAGGCGGCGAGGCGCTGTAATGCAAGCCCTGCATGGCCGCTATGATCAGATCGGGGCAACCGCACAGGTGTTCGCGCCGGAGTGTGCGTGTTAGCGTCCGGCCCTTGGCCATCCCCCTGTGGCCTGAACCCTTGGGAGACCCGGAATGACCGAACAAACATCGCAACGCGCGCTATGGGCGCTGTTGTTTGGCAATCTGGTGATCGGCACCGGGGTTTTGCTGCCTGCGGGGTTGCTGAGCGCGCTTATGGGCGATCTGGGGCTGCCTGCGGGGCGGGCGGGGTTGCTGATCACGGTCGGCGGGTTGGTCGTGGGGTTTGGTGCGCCATTGCTGGCCGCGTTCACATCGCGCATCGACCGGCGGATCCTGCTGGCCTTTGCGCTGTGCTTGTATGTGGTGGGGCATGTGGGGGCGGCGCTGACGTCGGATTTCAACCTGCTACTGGCGTTTCGGGCGCTGACGGTGGCGGGGGCTGCGATCTTTACGCCGCAGGCGGCGGCGACCGTGGGGTTGCTGGTGCCTGCCGAACGGCGGGGCGGGGCGATTGCGTTCATCTTCATCGGATGGTCGTTGGCGTCGGTTCTCGGCATCCCGCTTGGCAGTCTGCTGGGCGATCTGATCGGCTGGCGGGCGACATATCTGGCGATGGCCGGGCTGTCGTTGGTGGGGGCTGTGGTCGTGTGGGCGGTGTTGCCGGGTGGGTTGCGGGTGGTGCCGTTGCAGCTTGCGTCCTGGGTGCGGGTGCTGACCGACCTGCGCTTGCTGACGGTGCTGGCGGTGACGATGTTTGCGATGTCTGGCCAGTTTACCCTGTTCACCTATGTGGGCCCCATTCTGCGGCAGGCCTACGGGATCAGCGGCACCACGATTGCGCTGACCTTTCTGGCCATTGGGGCGGCGGGGGTAGGGGGCAACTTTGCCGCGTCCCGGTTGGCAGGGACGTTCGGGGTGGAACGCAGTATCCTCGCGGCATTGCTGAGCGTGGCGGTCGGGCTGGCCGTGATCTGGGCAGGGTGGGGCGGCTATGTCGCGTTTCTGATCGGCGGGTGTCTGTGGGGGCTTGGCGGTTTTGCGGCCAATTCGTTGCAGCAAAGTCGGCTGGTCAACATGGCCCCGACACTGGCCTCGGCCACGGTCGCGCTGAACACCTCTTTTGTGTATCTGGGCCAATCGCTCGGGTCAGCGACCGGTGGGCACTTGATGGCAGACGGTCCGACGCGCGCCCTTGCCGCCGCAGGGGCCGGCTTTGCGCTGACGGCGGCCACGTTGTCGGTGCTGGCACACAAGGTGCGCCGTTAGACTGAAACCCGTTCGCCCAGTTCCACCACCCGGTTGCGCGGCAGATGATAGTAGTCAGACGGATCGGCCGAAAAGCGTGACAGCAGCGCATAAAGCCGGTCCAACAACCGCCCCAACCCTGCCGGGCTGGTGACAACCGGGCGCTTGCGGCCAAGGAAAAAGCTGGAAGTCATCACGTCAAACTTCAACCCCTCGCGCCGGGCAGCCCCCATGGCGCGCGAGACGTTGGGTGTTTCCATAAACCCGAACCGCAAGATCAGCCGCCCGAATTGCGGGCTCAGCCGTTCATAGCTGGCACGTTCCTGCAAGGTTGCCGTCGGCACCCGCATGGTTTCGACGGTCAGGAACACCGTTTGCTCGTGCATAACCCGGTTGTGTTTCAGATTGTGCAGCAGGGCCGTGGGCACCACATCCGGGTCAGGGGTCAGGAAAAACGCCGTTCCCGGAATGACGTGGGCCGAAGAATGGCTCATGGATTTGACAAAGCTGGGCACCGCGATGGCCAGCTTGTGGTACTTTGCCAGCAGGATTTGCGTGCCACGCCACCATGCCCACATCAGTGTACCAATCGCCGACGCAATCAGCACTGGCACAAAGCCGCCATCCCACAGTTTCAACAGGTTGGACCCAAGGAATGCCAGCTCCAGCATGGCAATCGGTGCCACCAGCAGCAAGGCCACCCACAGCTTCAAGATGCCGGTATTCACCAAATAAAGCACGGCCAGTATGGTGGTGATCACCATCGTGCCCGTAACCGCGATCCCATAGGCCGAGGCAAGCGCGGATGAGGTTTCAAACGAGACCACCAGCCAGACCACCCCCATCAACAGGCCCCAATTGACCACGCCGATGTAAATCTGCCCGCTTTGATCGTGCGAGGTGTGGCGGATCGACATGCGCGGCAACAACCCAAGCTGGATCGCCGCCCGTGCCATCGAAAACGCACCCGAGATTACGGCTTGCGCCGCGATGACCGTGGCTGCGGCGGTCAGCATCACGAGTACCGGCAGCAGCGCCTCGGGGGCCATGCGAAAGAACGGGTCGCTTATGGCTGTCGGGTCACGCAGAACCAGCGCCCCTTGGCCCAGATAGTTCAGCACCAATGCCGGAAACACCAGAATGACCCAGGCGATGGTAATCGGCCTGCGACCGAAATGCCCCAGATCGGCGTATAACGCCTCGGCCCCGGTCACGGCCAGGAACACGGCCCCCATGACGACGAAAGCCACCTCACCGTGATGCCACAGAAATCCTGCTCCCCAACCGGGGTTCATGGCGGCCAGCACCCCGGGATTGCCAGAGATTTGCCACAGCCCCAGACCAGCAAGTGTGAGAAACCACAGCACGGTGATTGGTCCGAATGCCCCCGCAATCGCCGCCGTGCCCTTGCGCTGCACCCAGAACAGCAAGACCAGAATGATCAGTGTCGCAGGCACAACCCAGTGTTCCAGCGATGGAAACACCAGACCCGCCCCCTCCATCGCCGACAGCACGGAAATTGCCGGGGTGATCATCGCATCACCTGCAAACAACGCCGCTCCACCGATGGCAAGCGTCAATACCGGCACAGACCGTCGCCCGATTGCCAGCCGCACCAAGGTATACAGCGCCAGAACGCCACCCTCGCCCCGGTTATCGGCGCGCAGCAGGAACAGCACGTACTTCACAAACACGATCAGGATCAGCGTCCAGATCAACAGCGACAGCAGGCCCAGAACCTCGGGCCGCCCTGCACCGTCCTTGGCGATCGGATGCAAGGCCTCACGGAACGCATAGATCGGGCTGGTGCCAATATCACCGTAAACCACACCCACGGCCCCCACCACCAAAGCCGCAAACCCCTGTTTTTTATGGGGAGCAGGCACCGCTTCACCTTCGTCGCGCAGATAGGTGGCGATATCCAGTTCTTCCTCGTCAAAGAGGGACAACTGCCTGTCGTGCGGCGCGAGCGGGGTGGGGGATGTGTTTGGTGTCATGGGGTTTTTGTTTTGGGCACAAGCCGGGGCCGAATGGCCTTTGTCTTGCGTCACTTCCGAACTGATCCCTGGCAGGGGACTGCGGATGCTCCAATGTTACCGCGCGCGGCGGCGAAATTGCCGTATAGGCGGGTTCGATACTCTTATCAATGGGGCAGCGGGTTGGCTCATCGCTCGCGTGACACGACGTTGGTGCCATTGATGCCAGATCAGCATGAAGGGTACGTATAATGGGCATTAGGCAAAACGGCATTCGGGGGGAAAGCGTTGCCGCCGCCGTTTTGTGGTAGGAAGTCATCGGGTTGAGCGTCACGACAAAAGATGATGCAGGGCAACACCGCATGCGCATCAGATGCACTGAGCCAACGCTATTCTGCAGGCCTTCCGACCTTAACGCACAAACCTGACGATTCGACCCGACGCAAATTGGTCGTGCAGGCGTGAACACGTTGCCCAATCCGCAAGCGATGGTCACCCGTTTCGCCCCGATGCAGCACTTTCACGAGAGCCACACAGGTACAGGCTGGCATCCGCACTGAATGATGCGGCGGCGTCGCCTGCAACGCTTGTAAATGGACCAAACCAGCCGTGATGCGGCAAAAGTAGTTTGCATGGGACCAAGATGTCTGACGCCACACTGACCACGGGGCCGGAGCCTGTGCAGCCGCCATCGCGCCTGCGCCACCTGAATTCGGGGCGGGCGGCGGCGGCTGTGAAGGGTTGGGGGTGGAGCTTTATCAACATCGCGACAACCACCTTGCTGGCGGCGGCGGTGTTTCTTGTCACGTCGCGTGTGCTGACACCGGTCGAGTTCGGGGCCGTCGCTTTGGCGGTTGCGGTGGTATCGCTGATCGCTGCTGCGATCCCGATGGCGTTTGGTGATGCGCTGATCCAACGTGCCGACCTGCGCCCCGATCACCTTGACAGCGTGTTCTGGTTGTCTGGCGGGGTTGCGACAGTCGCTTACGCCGCCCTTTTCAGCCTGTCCCCGTGGATTGGCGAAGTGTCTGGCGTGCCGGTGGTCGGGCAAATCCTGCCGGTCCTTGGATTGCGGCTTTTGTTCGAAGGCTTCGGTCCGGTGCCTGCCGCCTTGATCCACCGCAGGATGCAGTTCCGTACCGTCGCCCTCCGCACGATGCTGGCGAACGGGTTGGGTGCCACGGCCTGCCTGGGGTTGGTTGCATTCGGCGCGCCACTTTGGGGATTGGTGATATCGCAGGTTGTCAGCACCGCGATCGCCCTTGTTGTGACCTTTGTTGCGGCCGGATGGAGGCCAAGCGGCCCGCCGCGACTGACAGCCTTGGTCGAGCTTTCAAATTTCGGCTTGTACGCGATTGCCGAACGTTTGTTCACAGAAGCGCGCATTGATCAGTTGTTGCTGGGCTCCTTTGTAGGAGCAGAACCGCTGGGCATATTTTTCTTCGCCCGCCGGGTGTTTCAGATGCTGTCAGATCTGACAGCCGGTGCCCTTTCATCCGTGTCGGGCGTGTTGTTTGCCAGCCTGCAAACCGAGATCGAAAAACGCAGGAGCGCCTATCTGGCGGCCAGCTTTGCCTCGGCGGCTTTGGCATTTCCGGTGTTCTCTGGCCTGATCGTCATTGCACCAACCGCCATCCCCTTCGTTTTCGGCGATCATTGGGCCGGGGCAGTCTTTGCGGTTCAGGCCTTTGCAGCCGTCGGCATCATGGCAGGTTTGGGGATCATGCAGATATCGCTGATCCGGGCTATGGGCCGGGCAGATTGGTGCTTTTGGTACATGGCGATCGGGCAGGCCTTGAACTGGCTGATCATTCTTGTGCTCTATCCTTTAGGGCTGCAGGCGATCATGGCCGCATTCCTGCTGCGGACGATGCTGTTGTGGCCGGTCTCTGTGCACAAGACTCAGCAACTTCTGCAACTGGGCCTTGCGCCATATGTTTTCAGCGTGATCGGGCCAGCCATGGCGACGACGTTTATGGCGATAGCAATATCGCTTCTGCCATGGGCGTTCCCAGACCTGACAGGTTGGGTACAACTTGCGGCGCAAATCGGTACGGGCGCTTTGGTCTATGCGGTCGCGCTGCCAATCCTGTCGATCAACCGTATCCGGACCCTCTGGGCGATGATAAAAGCACGAAAGGCGGCGCGGGCATGAAGCTGACGTATTTTCAGGGTTCGCCACCGAATTTCGGCGATGAACTAAACGCAACGATGTGGTCACATTTGCTGCCGAAAGGGTTTCTGGACGGTGACGACAAAGAGTTGTTCTTGGGGATCGGTTCGATCCTGTGGGATTATTTGCCGAAAGAGCCTGTAAAACACGTCATGGGCTCGGGATTTGGGGGGTACACAGCGCCGCCAAATGTAAATGATGGATCCTGGAACGTGGCGTGGGTGCGCGGGCCGATTACGGCGGCACGATTGGGGCTGGACCCGAAACTGGCCATCACAGATGCGGCCGTGCTGTTGCGTGAAACGCCGTTGCCCGATCCCGCGACGGGCGTGGGAGTCGCCTTCATGCCGCACTTTGAAAGCGTTTCGCGCGGCGCGTGGGCACAAGTCTGTGCACTGGCCGGAGTGACCTTCCTTGACCCGCGCGCCGATCCCAACTGGCTGCTTGCGCAAATCCGCGGGGCCAAGACGCTGGTGACCGAGGCGATGCACGGTGCGATCGTCGCGGACGCCCTGCGCACGCCTTGGGTTGGTGTTGTGCCACTGCACCCCAGCCATCGTGCAAAGTGGGATGATTGGGCCCAATCTTTGAATGTGTATCTGCGGCAGGTAGAAATTGGGTCTTCGAACTTGTTGGAGTTTTACGTTCGAAAACCGGACTGGAGGGCAAGGGCACCGATCAAGAGCGATCATCGGAATCTGTTCTCGCGCGTCCCACAACGCGGCGTTTGCGCATCGTGCCGCACAACGGTTGCGACGTTTGATTGAACAGACGGAACCGCAGCTTTCGTCCGATGCCACAATTAGCCAAGCAACAGAACGATGCATGGATGCGTTGCATACATTCACCGGAAACGTCCGGAATCAATCGCATACCGATCACTGATTTCGAGCTTCTGGTGTGCGGTCAACCACCGATCGACCGCCCGAAAATCGCACAGCGACGCAAGCTACGATCCGAAGACAGCTAGTCTCCACGAACGGGGAGAACAGAGATGTCGAACCTCAAGAACCAACGCGCGGTGTTAAAGCGATGAAGGGAGAGTGTCCGGTATCAGAATTGGCGACGGCCCATGAAGTGCATCCGACGTTGATCCACCATTTGAAGAAGGCTCTGCTTTAAGTAGCCATGGCCATTTTTGAGCATGGTGGCCGCGCGGCAGCCAACGCCGAGATCGCCGAGGGCACCACCAGACACAATCCCCCTGCACAATGATATGGCACAAAGAATGAATGTGCGAAAATATCATGCAAAGGCGTCGAACGGCAAGATTGCGCCTCGCAATGTGATTCTGCGGCGCAGCATCCAATGTGGCCATTCCGCTGCCTGCTAGATACGCAAAGTGCCGCGAATTCGTGCCGTAATATTTGGCAGCCCCCGAACCTCGGTAGGCAATCCCGCTTGGACGTTAAAAAGGGGTGCCAAGCGGAACAGAATTAATATTGTCTAAATTGTGGCACCACTGAGGTGCGGGATTTTTGATTGTCTTACGCAATGGGTGCATTATGAACATGGAATTCCGCCGGTCGTTTGAGCTCGGTCGCTATGGTGCCGCAGCGCCTGATCTTGCGACGGTGATGCCGACACCTGCGGCACAGCGCACAGCGCGGCCTGTCGGCGGCATTGCCAAACGCCTGATGGATGTCACTCTGGTGTGTCTGAGCGCGCCGTTTCTGGCGGTGATCATGCTGGGGCTGAGCCTGATGGTGTGGGCCAGCAGCACAGGCCCGGTGTTCTATGGTCATACCCGGATCGGATTTGGCGGGCGTGCCTTCAAATGCTGGAAATTTCGCACCATGGTCACAAACGGCGATCAGGTGCTGGAAGACTATCTGCGCCGCAACCCGGATCAGCGCCAGGTCTGGTTGCGGGAACGCAAATTGCGGGACGACCCGCGCGTCACGCCCATCGGCGCTGTGTTGCGCAAACTGAGCCTTGATGAGTTGCCACAACTGTTCAACGTGCTGCGCGGCGAGATGAGCCTTGTTGGGCCGCGCCCGATCGTTGCAGATGAAGTGATCATGTATGGCCGGTCAGCGCCCTGCTACCTCAGCACCGTGCCCGGTCTGACCGGGCTGTGGCAGATCAGCGGGCGTAGCGACACGTCGTTTCAGCGCCGGGTGGCGTTCGACCGTGCCTATGTGCGAAACTGGTCCGCATTGATGGATCTGCGGATCATTCTGATGACGGTTCCCGCAGTGGTGATGGCCCGTGGTGCGCGTTAGGCCGGCGCTTGGCGCGGTCGCTGTTGCGGCACTTCTGTGCGGGCCGGGGGTTGCGCTGGCCGATCTGATCGCGCCGACGGACATTCTGTCGCTTCGGGTGATCGAGTGGCAGTCGCTTGACGGTACGCTGCGCGAATGGACGGCATTGAACGGCCCCTATGAGGTTCATGCCGATGGCACGATAGAAGTGCCCTTTGTCGGGCGCATTGTGGCCGCAGGCCGTGCGACAGAAGACCTGGGCGCACAGATTGCATCGTCGCTGACCGAACTGCTGGCGCTGCCCGCTTTGCCCGCAGCTTTGGTCGAGATTGACCGACGGGGGCCGGTAATCGTCGGCGGAATGGTGCGGTTGCCCGGTGAGATCGACTTTCGCGATGGCATGACCGCACGACATGCCGTCGCACTTGCGGGGGGCATGGCGGCCAGTACTCCGGAAGGCGCGCTGATGCAGCGGCTGAATGCCGAAGCGCAGGTCCAGATATTGGGTGCCGAGGAAACCGGGTTGGTGCTGAAAGCCATCCGCTTGCGGGCCGAGCGTGATGGTCTGGCAACCGCCGATTTTCCTGATCCTTCAAAGCTTTCCACTGTGTCAGCGGCACTAGTGGAACAGGAACAGTCGCTGCTGACATTGCGTCATGAACGCATTGAACGCGAGTTGGTTCTGGTCGATGGTCGCCGCGATCTGCTGAATCGTGAAATTTCCGCGCTGGAGGAAAAGGCAACTGTCCTGCAAGCGCAAAAGGCGCTTGCGACCGAACAACGCGATGCAACCTTGGCGCTGAACCAGCGCGGGCTTGCGGTAAATGCACGGCTGCTGGACGCCGAGCAGACGTTGGGGTCGGTCGAGACGCAGCTGCTGGATGTTTCGACGGCCAAACTGCGTGCAGGCCAGGCCTTGGCTGTAGCCGAGACTGAGCGGTTGGAACTGGTCGAAGGCCGGGCGGTGGATACCGTGGCCGAGTTGCAAAAGACGGAAACCGAATTGACCGATGTTCGGGCGCGGCTGGCGTTGCAAACCGCCGTCGCGGCGCTGAGCGGGCTTAATGCAACCGGTGCTTCGGCCCCGGGCGCTGCAGGCGGCGCGATTGTCAGCATCCTGCGCAAGACCTCAGACGGCATGCAGCGGGTCGAGGTCAACTGGGACGCCCCCTTGTTGCCGGGTGATCTGGTGGAAGTAACCTTTGCGCCAGCATCCTTGCCGGGCGGCTAACGGCCTTCTGACCTTGCGCGCGCGGCATATACGATGGCGGCCACCGTCAGCAGGCTTGCGGGATCAAACTGGGTGAAGAACGTAACTTCAACCAGCGACAACAAAACCTGCCGCACCAGAACAACGGTCAGGAACAACGTTTCAGCCCGCGGGTCGCGCAATGACCAACCGATCAGCCGCCAAAGGGCCGCAAGGATCAGCACGGCTTGCAACCCAGCCCCGGGGATGCCGATCTCAACAGCGTTAGAAATCAAGGCGTTGTGAAAATGGAAGCCGGTCTTGGTGGCAATTCCGAACTGCGACCAAAGCTGTTCTGCCAACGGGTTGCCCACCACCCACACAGCCTGAAAACCCGCGCCAAGTATCGGCCTTTGTGCGATTTCGGCAAATGCGGCGGCCCACAGGTCGGTGCGGCCGGTCAGGGTGATGTCTTTGCCCGTAGTGTCAAGAAAGGCGCGTGTCAGTGCTTCGGCGTTTGACACAATTGCAATCATCCCGAGCCCGGCAATCAGCAGCCCAACGACGGTCACCACAAGGCGGCCTTTGGGGGCAAGCCGCGCCAGTATGACAAGGACGATCAAGACCACCGCCGATCCGATGCTTGCCACGATTGCGCCTGTCGACTGGGCACGCAGCAATAAAAGACCCGCGATGATGACGCTTGCCAGCCCTGCTCCCCGCCATCGAGCGGGCAATCTTCGATCCATCAGCAGGGTCGCGCCTGCAATCAGCAAGACGGTGCAGACCGACGCAAGCGCATTCTTGCTGTTGTATATGCCCAGAAAACCCAGCCCGTCGCTTCGGTCGCGGCCAAAGGCAAGGCTGGCCAGAGCAGCCAACAAATAGGCCAAGGTCACAGATTTCAGGAAGGTCAGCGGCGGCATGCGGCTTGCCATCGCGATGCCGATTGCAAAGGTCAGCCCCAGTTGCACACCGTAGCGCAGCGTCAGCCCCGGATAGTCTGACCAAACCACAGAAGCCACGCACCACGTGACCAGACAGTACAGCAGTATCTGTTCCCTGCATTCTGTCAGGATGCGGCCGGGAGCGCGCAAGATTAACGCAAGCCCGGCGATCAGGAACAACAAGGCCGCCAGCGACCCCAGCCGGGGAATGAAATGCAGCGCCAGAAAGGCGGTGAAGGCCAGAATGGCATTCGGCCCAAGGCCGATCACCCCAGCCCGCAGTCTGGCGCGCGCGTGCCCGGGCGTCCCACCTTGGCGGCCAACGAAGCGTGCATGCGCGGTCATGGCGTTTTGCACAGAACAGAGTCGGGGAATTGGCACGCCATGCCCTGGGGTGTGAAGGCCACCCAATCCACGGCCATGGTCAGCGGACCATCCGGTGGGGTGAACGGCCCCATCCAGTCTGTCAGCATCTCGGTTCCCCAGTAGCTGAGGTAAATTTTCTGCGCATTCACTGGCAAGTTCTCACGCGCCTCATGCACCGGTTGTCCGTTGATGAACCATCGGATCACATCGGGCTGCCACTGAAACGCGAAGGTGACAAAGTCGCTGTCTGCCGTGACGGGAAGGGCAACCGTGGCACCATTGCGCGGCGTGCCCGCAACATAGGTGTTGAACGCCACCTCGCCCGTATCGCGGGTCAGAATTTCGACATCAATCTCATCATGTGGTTTGCCGTGCACAGGGCCGATATAGCTGAAAAACGCGGCATTCAGCCCGGACGCCTGCCTTGCACGGTAACGCACTTCGTATGTGCCGTAGGAGTAGACCGCCTTGGTCTGCACCTCGGCGCACAGATTGTGGTCCGTGCTGCTGTCTGCGCGGCGCAAGAAAGACAGGATCAACGCGCCATCGTCTATCTTCAAGGCTTTGCGCGACCAATCGCAGTTTTGATGCGCCCCATTGGTCCAGCCATCCGACACAAACCAACGGTCCGCGGACAGCCTGTCAAACGGCTCAAAGAACGCAGTCCCCGCCGGATCGCCCAGTGCAACAACAGGTGCCGTCAGGGACCAGACTGCCAGTGCCGCCACCCTGATTAGCCGCCCAAAACCTGCACATCCTGCCATGAATACCTACGCCTTCGACCACCTTTGGTATCCTAGGTCGTCGTGCCGTCGATTCGTCTTCACTGTGGCGGCACGCGGCCAGTCTTACCTACGGTCTGCCCAAAATTGACCCACCCCGCCGCGCAAAGCGTTGAAATCAGGCGCCCTGTGCAACAAGGCTGTGGGCCGGACGCAGCCCTGTGGCGGCGATACCCCGACAGATGCAAAGCTGCGCAGACGGGTACGGACGAGTTTCGCCAGAACAGGGGCCGGAATGACGGATGGGATCTTGGTTTCGGTCGTGATGGCGAACTATCAGGGGGCGCGCTACCTTGAAGCCGCTATAGCATCGGTACAGGCACAAAGTCTGACGGCGTGGGAGCTGATCCTGTCAGATGACGCCTCTACCGATGAAAGCGTGCGCATTGTGCAGGATGCGGCGCAGCGGGATCCGCGCATTTCCGTGATCCGCACCGCGCAGACGCGGGGTCCGGGGGCCGCCCGCAATGCGGCATTCGAGGTTGCCCGGGGCGACTGGATTGCCATCGTGGACAGTGACGATCTGCTGCATCCGGATCGTCTTGCCCGGCTTCTGGCGGCGGCGGACCGCCTTGATGTGGATATGATCGCCGATGACATGATCTTGTTTGGTGACGGTCCGGGTACGGGGGGGCGTACGCTGTTGCAACCGCTCGGCCTCTGCGCGCCGTTGCCAGTTCCGCCCGGTTTGTTCATCCGGGGGGATGGGACGTCTGCGCAGCTTCCTGCCTTTGGCTATCTTAAACCGATGATCCGCCGCGCCGTACTGGGCACCGTCCGCTACGATGAAACTTTGCGGGTGGGCGAGGATTTCGACCTGTGCCTGCGGCTGTTGCTGGGCGGCGCGCGCTATGTCGCCCTGCCGGACCCGATGTATCTGTATCGCAGACATGCAGCCTCGGTATCGCATCGGTTGTCTGTGCCGCTGGTCACTGCGATGATCGCAGCACATGACAGGCTGCCGCCCGCCACCTTGCCGATTGACCGTGATGCCCTGACGCAGCGACGCCTTGGGCTGGAAAAGTTGTTGCAATATGAACGCCTTGTGGCAGCCATCAAGACACACGACGCTGGCGCTGCACTGCGGTTGCTGGCGTCACGGCCCGGGTTGATCCGTCCTTTGATCGGCAGCGTTGCGGAAAGGCTCGGGCGGCGTAAGGCGGCCTGCCGTTTTACGCACTCCGTTGGATGTCGTGCTCGGCGCATCCACCGCGACGCCCGAGGCTGGAAAGACGTTCGTTGCTGCATCTACGCCACCTTTGCCGGGGTTGGCTTGGGCGGCGCCGCCATCTGTCGTTGCCGCACACCTCAGCAACCTGTCCGGGCACCATAGCCTGCGTGCAACCAGTGTGGACAGTACGGGGCACTGGGCATTGGGCCTTATACCCCCATCGCCCGTGGCCTAAACATCCGTCGGCAACAGGTACCGCGCCACCTCAGCCTTGGCAGTGGCACTGCCGCGTGCCTGCAGTTTGTCTCGCAAAACGCCAAGCGCAATCGGTGGCAGATTTGACAGCGGGGCCATCGCAAAGCCAAGCGCGGGACCAAGCCCCACGGCGGCCTTCTTGTCGAGAAACGCCCGCAACAGATAGCGTTTCTGGATCTGGTCGTGATGACGGCGGATCGTCTTTCGGTCCGCGTCTGTCATCGCTGGCGCAACCGCATGCCGGGCTGACGCCGCCATCAGGGCCGCAAGGTCTGCCGTCTTGTGCTGCCCGCTCAGCGAGTTGTGGCGCACCCGGGCGACATAGCCAAATGCCGTGTTCAGCATGAACCGCCCACCGTTCAGCAGCATCCGCACATAAAGGTCGTAATCCTCGCCCAACCAAAGCCCCGGGTCATAGGTAAGATCATGCTTTTGCAAAAACTGCCGGGACATCATGGGTTTAAGAAACCCCAACTCGCCCCGCTGCGTACGTCCCTGTGACAGGTTTCCTGTCACAAATGCCCCGAGTTCCAGTTTCCGGCTGGTTGCGCGGATCATGGGCAAACTACGTAGCCCGATCATTCCGGGCTCGTCGTCCGGGACAAACACAATGTTGTCTGCGATCAGATCCCAGCCAGACTGCGCCAGCAACCGCGCAAAGCGGCCCGGCAGTAAATAGTCGTCAGCGTCCAGAATGGCCAGATACGGTGCGCTCGAATGCGCGATGGCAAGATTGCGACCTGCCGCCGGGCCGATGTTAGTCTCTTGCCGCAGCACCCGCAGACGCGTATCCCCTGCAGCGGCGCGGTGTGCGGTTGCCGACGTGTCATCGGTTGACGCATCATCCACGACCACAAGTTCTGACACTTCGGGTTGGGCAAGCGCGGACGTGACCGCATCGGCAAGCGTGTCCTGCGCATTGCGGGCCGTGATGACGACGCAGACCTGACCCGTCATTGAGCAGACTCCTGTTCTGTGCGCCGGGAGGCGGCAACGCGGTCAAGCAAGCGGCGATAGCCGATGGACAGTGCGGATCGGCCTGCCTCTGTGGCAAACCGCACTGGGTCCGGGCCACAAAGTGCGGCGAGTATCCGGCTGCGGCGTGGCCAGGGCAGGCCGTTGCGCCACGGCTGAAACGCCATGTCGCGCAAGTCACAGGGTGCCAGATGCGGCAGCGGGCTGGCACCGAAGGCGGAGGCATGGATGCTGCCGAGGCAGGCATCGACGATATGCGTGGCAAGGGCCAAACTGCGGCCAAGGCCGATCTGGTGTGCAATTTCGGGTAACGCTGTGTGTTCTGCCGGACCCAACTTGCGCAGCGCGGCATCAAGATCGGCCACCGCACCACCCGCAGGTTCGGCCGCGAGAAACCCTTTCAGCAAACTGATGGAGGCCAGAAGACAGCGGTCAGAGGGCGACAGCACGCTGTGCGTGACGCCGTCGTAGGTCAGGGTCTCTGCGCGATCAAAAAAGCCGGTCAGGCCACGGGGGCGTGGCAGCCCCGGTTGCTGCAGGCCGTGATGCAGGTCCAGAACCACAGGGCTGCCCGGACATTCGAAATGCTGTTCCCCCAGAAAATGCGTCCACCAACTCGCCATGGCACGTTCGGTCGGCGCAAACCCCGCGCGTCGCAGAATGGCCGTCGCGGCCGCCCGGTCCTGTGGGCGGATCAGCAGGTCAATGTCCCCCGCAGGTTTGCGCAGCGCGTCGCCATAGAGCAGCATTTGTTGCAGCGGCCCCTTCAGCACCAGATGCCGGACGCCAGCCTTGTTCAGTTGCGCGGTGATCTCGGCCCCCAAACGCAGCCCTTGGCGGTTCAACAACAAGACCCGCAGCCTTGCCTGATCCAGCAGCGGAACCAACGCCTCACAGCCGGGCGGCAGTTGCCCCGCTTGCCGTGGCAAAAGCATCAGCAGTTTGTTCAGACGCGCGACCTCAAACAAAACGGTGGGATCGCAGGGGGGAAGAGTTGCAAGCTGTGATCCGTGCAACGAGGCCAGCATAGCGGCTATTTCAAGCGTACAATCCCGGTCGCGGACATGGGTAAATTCACTGGCGCGGAAGGTCATTCGGCGTGCCAGTGCTGCGGCGCAGAATCAATTGAAGTTTTGATCCACTCAAAGTAATGAAGGTTGCGAAATAATGCAACCATAGATTGTATATTGCAATTGCCTGTTTCTTGCGCACTCTTCGCCATGCGATGAAACGAAGCAACCATGCCATGTATATGTTCACTTCTTGGGCGCATTATAAAAACGTCATCCATTTGAACGTGGGAATCTGCCTATTAAAAGGATGCTTTTCCATATCCGTCAAGCGGCACGCGTCAATTCATTGACTCCGTGGCCCGGTGAACAAATTATTAAGGCGGCGAAAGCCATCGTACCATTTATATAAAGGTGATCGACATGAAGTCCAAAATCTACACGGCACCCGCACTGCGGGTACACGGCAAGCTGGAAGCTTTGACCCAAGGCCAGTCAATGGGCGCCGCAGTTGACGCTCTTTTCGTTATCCAGCCGGGTCAGCCACTGCCAACCTTCACATTTTCCTGAAGACGGCAGCGTAGCCACAACACTGGTCGAGGCGGCCACCGCCTCGATCATCACCGACCTTGCCAGTGGATTCATTGCCATGAAAGATACCGTTCAACCCCGGTTCCGGGCCGCCCCGGATTGTGTGTCTTGTGCCTATGGTGACGGGATCGCCATTCTGGATCTGCGGTCGAATACCTATTTCAGCTTGAATGACGTGGGCGCGCTGATCTGGGCGCGGCTGGAAACCGATGCCTCGCTGCCCGATCTGATCGCACTTGTGGCGGACACCTATGATGTCACAGCCGAGGTATGCGGCCCTGACGTTGACAGCTTGCTGTCTGATCTGGGCGCGCAGGGCCTGATACAATCGGCATGATCGCCCGTCGCCGCCTTTTGCATGATTTGCGTCTGGTGCTTGGTGCGCTTTGGGTGGTCGTCCGCGTGCGGCTTGACCTGACCCTGCGCCGCCACACCCCGTTGCGCACCAGAATTGCGACCGTCGCTGCCCGGCGCATCTTGTCAGCCGAAGGACGCGACGCTGATCTGGCCGAGGTCGCTTGGTCCGTGTCTGCCGCCTCGCGACTTGTTCCAGGGGCAAGTTGCCTGACGCAAGCCTCAGCGGGCCAATTGCTGCTGGCACGGCGGGGGTGCCAATCCATTGTGCGGCTGTCCTTGCCACACGGTGCTGACCAGGAGGCAGGGTTTCGACCGCATGCCTGGCTGATCGCGTCGGGGCGCATTCTGCTGGGCGGAACGGTGGCCGACTATGCGCAACACCGCATATTATGCGATTTCCTGCCTGAAGGGCGCGAAATCACAACGCAACCGGTGGCGGCATGACGCGCCTTGCCGCCATGGTGCATCTGGCCGCAGATGCGACCAGTGCTGCGCAGGGGCTTGCGTCGATGCAGGCCGCCTCGGTGATTTCGACGACAGGTGGCTGGATCGGGCAGGGTGGGGCTGCCTTGACCGGGCCGCAGATGGGCAAGGGACAGGACGGATGCCTGTTGGCGGGCGATCTGGACCTGACCGATACCGACACGCTTGGCCTGCAGCTGGGCCTGACCGGAGCCGATGACGCGACACTGGTACTGGCAGCCTATCACCGCTGGGGCACCGATGCGCCTGACCATCTGGAGGGGGCGTTTGCCTTTGTTCTGTGGGATGCACAACGCGCGCGGCTTTTTGCGGCCCGCGATCGGTTTGGCATCAAGCCACTGGTGTTTCACGCCAGCCCCCGTGCCGTCTATCTGGCCAGTGACATCAGCGCTGTCATCGGCGGTCTGGGCCAGACGCCCACCCCGGATGAAAACTGGATTGCGGATTTTCTGGCAGGCTACGTGACGAACGACGTCAGCACCGCCTATCGGGGCATAGATCGCCTGCCGCCCGGCCATCTGCTGATCCTTGAACGGGGCCGGGTGCAAACCCGCCGCTGGTGGCACTTGGAGCCCCGCGATCTGGCCCGCGCCGACCTGCACCCCGAAGCGTTGCAAGACGCACTGGCCAAAGCCAGCATCGCTGCACTGCGTGGGGGGCCGGTGGCGGCAATGCTCAGCGGCGGGCTCGATTCCAGTTCGTTGTCCTTGCTGGCGCAGAAAGCGGCTGCCCAACCGCTGCCAGTGTTTTCGCTGCGCTTTCCAAACACGCCCGCACTGGATGAAGGCCGCTACATCGCGCCGGTACTGGCAGCGGGGCGGTTTGCCCCGCATGACCTGAACGGTGAAACAGGCTCTGCCATGGCCGAAATGGACAGCATCCTGGCAGAGCAGGGCCAGCCCTTTGGCGGCTTTGGCATTCTGACCAACCGGCGTATCTATCGCGCCGCAGCGGCAACCGGGCATCGGGTGATCATTGATGGCCATGGCGGCGATGAGGTGATCGGATCGGGGTACTGGCATCTCGACGCCTTGGCAGCGCGCGGCGACTGGTTGTCGCTGTGGCGGCTTCTGCGCCAACGATCCGCGTTTCTGGGCAAGGACAGTGCGGCAAGGTTGATGGCGGGTTATCTTGCGCGGCACGCCAACCGCCCCATACGGCGTCTCGCCCGGCCGTTCGATAAGGGCCCCGTGCCTGACGCTGTGCAATGGCGCGCCCTTCTGAACGCCGATCTCACCACCCGCAGCGACCTGGTCGCGCGGGTCAATCAGGCCGAGGTCGGCCTGCGCGCAGGCTTGCCGCCGATTTATGCCACCCATGCAGCGCTGATCGCGGGCCACGGCACCGCAACCGCGTTTGAGGTGCTGGACCGCGCCGCTGCCGCCAATGGGATCACCGCGCGCTATCCCTTCTTTGACCGCCGGGTGGTTGACCTGTGTCTGAACCAGCCGTCGGCGGCGAAGTTCGCCAATGGCCAACCGCGCGCCCTGTTGCGGCAGGCTATGGCGGGGGTGTTGCCGGATGCGGTTCGCCTGCGCAGCGACAAGGTGGATTTCTTGCCCAACATCTGGCGCGGCCTGCGCGAAGACCCGGAAGGTCGCCTTGCGGGATATGCCAAGGCCCTGCCAGATCGGCTGGCCCCCTATGTTGATGCAACCCGTCTGCGCGCGGCAGCCGATCGGCTGACCCACAGCGACCCGGACATCACCGCCACTTTCCATCTGTGGCGGGCCGCATGGCTGGACCGCTGGCTTCAGTCGCACGAACAGGTTGCCTCAAATGGCACCACCGCCAGATCAACTGCCGAGGCTGCACCATGAACAGCGTGTTCCCCTACCCGCCCCTTGGCAAAACAGTGGCCAGCTATGCCTGTTACGGGCTGCGCTTTGTGTCTGATATTTCCTTGCCCGAACTGCCCGCGCCGTGCGGCAACGAGACGGTTCAGGTTTCAATTGCGCGGGCGACCGTGGTCCTGCCTGATGGCGTGGGTGCAATGGCCGCATGGTTTGATTTTTCGGCAACCGGCACCTTGCTGCACTGGGCCGAGGTGGGCAGCTTTCATGTCTCAACCGATGGACTGCGGATTTCGGTTCAGCCGGCTGCGGGCGTAGGTGATGACCTGCTGGCCTTTCCGCTGCTGGGGCCTGTGTTGTCAGAATGTCTGCGCAGGCGTGGTATGTTCGTCCTGCATGCCAGTGCCGTCAGCCTGAATGGTGCGGGGATCGCACTGCTGGCAGATAAAGGCACCGGAAAATCCACAACTGCGGCGTCTTTGCTGGGGGCGGGCGCACGGTTGCTGGCGGATGATCTGGTCGCGTTTTCACCCGATGGCGCGGCCATTCTGCCCGGCTTCGGGCAGGTAAAGCTGTCAGATGCGGCGTTGCTGGCCGTGGCGCCCACCGATGCTGCGGCGCGCAGTGCCGTGCATGCGGCGATTGACAAGACCCGTCTGCTGGTGCCTGCCCACCTCGCCCAGCACGCAGCCCCGGTGCGGCGGCTGTATGTCTTGCATCGGGGCGGCGATGGTCATGGCCGGATCGCCCGCCCCCCTGCCGGAGAGGCGCTGCCGCTGATCCTGCGGTTTGCCTATGCCGCACGGTTTGGCCGTGCCGCGCTGACCGGGGATGCCGCGGCGCTGCATTTCCGTCAGGCGGCGGCGGTAGCGGGGCAGGGGGCCGTGCGGGTGCTGTCGCTGCCCGAAGGGTTGGACCGCCTGACCGCCCTGCATGACCTGATCACCTGCGATCTGGCAGACGGCCCGTGATCCCCCCCACTCCGCCAACCTTGCGCGACGCGGCAAGCCTGCTGGTTGCCATGCAATCGGTCGGGCGGTTGCGGGTCTGGCTGGCTTTGGCCTTTCTGACCCTTGGCAGCCTGACAGAGGGAATGTCGATCCTGCTGATGCTGCCGATCCTGCAACTGATCGGCGGGCAAACCGGGGCACAAACAGGCTCCATGCCGGTGCTGAACCTTGGCGGGCGCGACGTGCTTGGGTTTGCCTTGCCCGATATCAGCCTGTCCTTGACGGTGCTTCTGGCCCTGCTGGTGGGTCTGGTGATCCTGCAAGCCGCCTTCATGCGCCTGCGATCCATTTTTCTGTCCGACGTGATGCATGATTTCACCAATGGCGTGCGCAGCCGCCTGTTCGCCGCTGTGGCCGAGGCCCGGTGGGACCGCATCATGCGCTTTCGGATTGCCGATCTGGAACATGCCCTGACGGGAGAGGTGGAGCGCATTCAGATGGCCGCCATGCTGACACTCAGTATGGTTCAGGGCGGTGTGGGGCTGGTGATCTATCTGGGCATATGTCTGGCGATATCAGTGCCGATGACAGTGTTTTCGGTGGTGTTTGGTCTGAGCGCCTTGTTTGCCCTGCGCCCCTATCGCCGTCTCGCGGTCAAGTATGGCGCACAGTTGCAAGCCAGCCGTGGCCGGCAGTTCCGCACGGTGTCCGATTTTCTGGCCGGCCTGAAAACCGCACGCAGCATGAACCGCGAAGGTGAACATCTGTCTGCATTCAACGACATACTGACCGGGGCCAAAGAAGACGCGCGCAGCTTTTCGCGGCAGGCAACCACCGGCGCGGGGCTGTTTCAGGTCGCGCTGTCGGTGGGGGCGGCGCTGTTTATCCTGATTGCGCTGCAATGGGCGCAACTGGCAGCGTCGCAGATCGTGGTGCTGTTGCTGATCCTGATGCGGCTGGCGCCACGCTTCATGGCGTTGCAGGCGCAGGCGCAGCAATTGCTGATCGACCTACCCGCTTGGCGCCAGATTACCGGGCTCGAATCTGAACTCGCCCTTGCCGTGGACCCTTCGGCGCATGGCCGCGCCCCCGTGCCCCGCCCGGTGCAGGATATCCGGCTGGACCGTGTGACCTACCGTTATGCCGATGATGGCGGGGCGGCGCTGGAGGACTGCACCATCCGCCTGCGCGCGGGCGAGGTGACAGCGCTGATCGGCCCGTCAGGGTCGGGCAAAAGCACGGTGGCCGATATCATCACCGGGCTGATCCGCCCGCAGACCGGGTTGTTCATGGTCGATGGCCGCAGCCTTGCCCCGGCAGAGTTGCGTGGCTGGCGGGCGCGGATCGCCTATGTGCCGCAGGATTCCGTCTTGCTGCACGCCTCGATCCGCCACCACCTGACATCGGCCGCCCCCGATACCAACGATGCAGACCTGCACAATGCCCTGCGCATGGCCGCAGCCGAATTTGTGCTGGACTTGCCCGAGGGGCTGGAAACCGTGACCGGGGATCGGGGTGTTTTGCTGTCAGGCGGCGAGCGGCAGCGCATCGCCCTGGCGCGCGCCTTCCTGCGCAAGCCCGATGTGTTGGTCCTGGACGAGGCGACAAGCGCGCTGGATTGGGAAAGTCAGGCCCGCGTCGCCGAGGCGGTCAAAGCTCTGGCCGGGCGGGTGACGGTTCTGACCATTGCACATCGCCCGTCGATGGTCAGTTTTGCCGCGATGATTTATGCGCTGGACGGGGGCAGGGTTATCGAACACGGGCGGCGCGATGATCTGCTGGCCAACCGTGACGGCTACTTTTCCCGCATGGTCCAGCAAGAGGCCGAACGCGAAGGCACGGTGGACCGCAGCCTGGCCCAGATCGGCTGAAGCCTCAGCCTTCGCGGGCCGGTGCGTGGTCGTCCGTGGGCTGTAGCGCGTCACGGTTGTGCAGGCCCGTCATTTCCCTGTGCTGTTCCCGCGCCATAAGGCCCACGAAGATCAGGTACACCACCTGCGCCAGCGTCAGCACGGCAAAACAAAGCCCGGCCAACAGCCAGCCTGACAGGCCCGCAACCCAGCCTGCAACCAAACAGGCCGCTGTCAGAACGACAGTGCCTGCAATGAACAGCACGATATGCACTGACCTTTGCCTTCAGCTTGTCACCGGCCAAACCGGTGCTGCATGGCAGTCTTATGCCAGAACGACCGCAACGCAAGTGAGCATGCGGCGGACCCACGCAAAGTTTCCGATCCGTCAGGCCTTAGGACATCGCCTTTCCCACAGGTGGGGTGCCCGTGATGTAGTCGCCATACTCGCCGTAATAGGCCTCGACACTGGAGACACCGACAAAGTCGCGCAGCGCAGTCATATCCACCTTGTTCAGCACCACGCCCATCATGCGTTCGGCCAGCGGATGGTCGGATGCGATCATGCTGCGCAGCAAGGATTTCGGGGTCTTGCCCCATTCCGCGACCAGAATAAGATGATGGATCGACCGCATCACCACCCGGGCATCCACAACCGGACCAAGAGGGGCAAGGTCAATTACAACGTAATCATAGGCTTGGCGGGCCTCGTCGATCAGCGTCTGCATTCCGCGCGAGGCCAGAAATTCTGCCGAATGATGAAAGCCTGATGGCGTGACGCAGGGAAGCACATGCACCCGTGACGTCCCCACATCGCACAGCACCTCTGTCCACGCCACCTTGCCAAGTGCCGCTTCAACCAGCCCCAGCCCCGACGTGACGCCCAATTGCGTGCTCAGCCCCGGGCGGCGCGGGTCCGCGTCAATCAGCAGAACCGACGCCCCGCCGCTGGCAATGCTGCCCGCCAGATTGAGCGCAACCGAACTTTTGCCTTCGCCGGGACGCACCGATGTGACGCCGATCACCCGCTGCTGCCCGCCATTCACCGCAATCTCCGCTGCAAGGCGCACACTGCGCAGGGTTTCGGCGTAGACTGATCGCGGATTTTGCAACGCATAGATCGTGCGGTTCAGCACGCGCCTCCGTGCCCCTGTCACGGCCCGGGGTTCCGCCCGGAACATGATGGTCTGGCTTGCAACCGACGCCCGCACCTCGGGCGTCATGGCGGCGGTCGTCATCTTCACATCCGGCAGATAGCCAAGAAACACTTGCCCTGCCTCAAGCTGCACATCCTCGGCGGTGCGCAAGAACCGCTCTCGCCATTCGCGTATGGCAGCAGCAATCAGCCCGAAGATCAGCCCCAGAAAGATCGCCGCCAACAATACGCGGCTGGCACGCGGC
This sequence comes from uncultured Alphaproteobacteria bacterium, assembly GCA_963772935.1. GTDB lineage: Bacteria > Pseudomonadota > Alphaproteobacteria > Rhodobacterales > Rhodobacteraceae > JANNNF01. The sequence goes on from CAVYZK010000007.1 coordinate 692,003, forward strand.
CCTGCGGCCATCACCGGCATATCCGCCAGCCCGATGACCCGCACGTTTGAGATGGGAAAAGTCTTTTGCTGATCAATCTCCTGGAACCGGGTCAGGAAGGTCTGATACAGCGTTGACAACGTTTCCGCCCGCTTTTCCAGCGCCAGCAGTTCCACCTGTGCCCCGCCGGTCCGGCTGGTTTCATCCATCGCGGTTTGCAGACTGCCGCGCAGGGCGGTCACGCGGGCCTCGGCAATCGCCAGATCGCTGCGGGCGCGTTCCAGTTCCTGCGTCAGGTAAACGAACAGACGGTCGGCAGAGGTATCGACCTGCGACTGCAGGATGGCAACCTGCGGGTTGGACAGCCCATGATCCCGGGTCACCCGCGCCAATTGCGCCACCGCATCGGCCAGCCGTTGCTGCAATTCGGCCTGCGCCACGTTTTCCACCCGGCCGACACCAACCGGAGCCCCGGTCTTGAGCCCGGCCACCCCCCGCAGCACAATGGCATCATAGCTTTCCACCGTGGCACGCGCGCGGGCCACATCGGCAATGGCCACCGACATTTCCGTATTCAGCCGCGATACCGCATCTTCTGACATTGTCGCACTGCGGGTCGATACCAGCCCATTGGCCGCACGAAACACCTCGGCGTCGTTGGCGGCCTGCGACGCGCCTGCCTCCAGATTGTCCAGCCGGTTGTGCATCCATTGTGTGGTGCGTTCGGTGGATTCGAAATTGGCATTCAGCACATCGGCGACATAGGCCTCGGCATAGGCGTTGACCACACCAGCCGCAATCGACGGATCGTGAGAGGCATAAGAGATTGCAAACGCAGCACTTCGCCCCACCCGGTCGACCGACACCCCCGTCCGCAGCGCGCGGGCAACGGCATCGCGCAGCATCAGGTCCATGGCGGCGGCATCGGTGGGTTGCATGGCAGCCTGTTCTGGCTGCGACGGGCGCAGCAGGGTAAAGGGAACCCTGACAATGCCGATGATGCCCCCCAGCACGATGGAAAGCCCTGACGAAGGCGGTTGCAGAAAGCTCGGGTTGCGCTGCAGGGCCAGCGTATCGACAACGGACCGCGATATTGCATCCGACCCGATCACCAGGCGTGCGTTTTCAAGCGCCACCTCTGTCAAGTTCTGCCCGTCAATCGCCCCGGCCTGTTCAACCGCCCGGTTCATGTTGGCGTCCAGCATCAGGGTAGAGCTTGCGACATAAACCTTTGGTGTGGTTGCAAGATAAGCAATGCCCAGCACGATGCAGACTGCAACCGGGATCGCAATGGCAAAGCGTTGGCGGCGCAGGGCGGTGGTGATCTGCGACAGGCTGATCACGTCACGCGGTTCTGGTGTCGCGGCATCCAGCGTGTTCGGGCTGTCTGCGATGCGCAATCCGAAGGGTTTCATGTGCGGGTCTCCTTCAGGGTGCGGTCGGTCGTAAAGTCGGGCTTGGTCGCGTCGGGCGTGCCGTAAAGTTCGATGCCAGCCCGGCCAAAGGCGGCAGAAACCGTGCCGACATGCAGGGCCGCGCGCATCAGGGCGCGGTTGCGCGCCAGATCATTCGCCACATGCCGGATCGCAAGGCCCAGGCAGGCCAGCACCTTGGCCCCGGCAATCGCCGCCGTCCCAACACGAGCGGCTCGGTTTTGCCTCGCCACGATCAGGCTGCCATGGGTCTGCCCCATGCGATAACGGCGGCGCAGCAACCAGCGCAGGGTTGCACGGTCGGCAGGCACGTCTTCACGCGCTAGGGCCTGCGGGGCATAAGCGATGCTGCCCCCGGCTTTGCGCATGGCGTGAAAAAACGCAGTGTCCTCACCCCCCGTGCGGCCCCGGGCAAGGTCGAACATCAGCCGCTGGGTAGAGAGGTGATGAAGGTCTATCAACACATTGCAGGTATAGCCTGACAGGATTGTGCCAGTGTTGTCCGTCACCGGATGGGTATCATGTACCGCCCCGGTCTGCATCCATGCAGGGGCACCGGGCTGATACCGCGCCTCGACCGGCCCCAGAACGGCGGCGGCCCCAGTCTCCGCCATCACGCCCAGCAGATGGTCCAGCCACCCGGCACCCACCGTTTCGTCATCATCCAGAAACGCCAGATAGCGCGCGCCCGCCGCCTTGGCCGCAACCAGCACCGCATTGCGGGCGATGGATATGTTGCGCGCGGGCGCGTGCAGGCAGATCAGCGGTACGGGGCAGGCTGCCGCCTCGATCAGGGACAGCGTGGTGGAGGCAGGATCCGTTGGGGGCGTATCGTCATTGTCAGCAACAAATACGGCGACCCGCGCGCCGCCAACAGCGCCAAGCGATTGCAGGGTTGTCGTCAGATGTGGCCTGCGGAAGGTGCATATTCCGATGGCAATGTCACAGGTGCTACCCGGCGCGTCTGTCATTGGCGCACCTGTGCATCGCGGGGTTTTGTCAGGGTCTGCACCCAAAATCCGAACGACCATGCGACGTGCATCGCCCCGGCCAGAAAGCCCGACACCACCGCCCCCGGCCGCTGCTGCGCAACCGCAATGGCAATGCCTCCGGCCAGACAGGCCCCGGCCCATACAATCATCGGCAGGGCGAAGACTCCTGACAAGGGGGTTAGAACGGCCAGCCCCAGCAGCGGGGCCACAGCCGCCACCACCGCTTGCCGTGGGGCAGGGCGCAGCCTGTGCTTCAACAGGTTGCGCGCCCGGCCTTTGCCAAAGCGATAATACTGCCGGATCAGGGCCGACACAGTCTGGCGTGGAAAATAGTCCAACCCGGTGCGGGCCGTCAGCCACAGCCGATACCCGGCGGCTCGCAGACGGTGATCCAATTCGGCGTCCTCATTGTGGCTGAATGTCGGGTCATAGCCACCAACGGCCCGGAACGCCTGCATCTGCATCAGTGCGTGGTGGCCATGATCGACCCACCGCCCATCGGTCTGGTTACGATGCGCCGACCCGCCATTGCCCAGACGCGAGTTTTGCGCAACGGCGATCAGTCCCTGCAACGGCTGTGTTGCCACGGCATGCATGGCCACGACCACGCTGTCGGCCCCGGTCAGGGCAGCTTCGTCCAGCAGGATGCGGCAGAAATCTGCGGGGTAATGGCTGTGCGCGTCGGCGCGCAGCAGCCAGTCACAGCCCTCGCCATGCAGCACCACCGCAAGGTTGATGCCCGCACTTTGCAACCGCCCCGGATTGTCCATCAGCAAAAGCTGCGGTGTGACGGTTGCAAGCTGATGCACGATCGCAGTCGTGCCATCGGTGGACCCGCCATCCGCCACCACGATCCGTGCACCGGTCTGCTGCGCAAAGGGCAGAAAGCAGGCGATGACCTGCGCAATATGGCTGGCCTCGTTCAGTGTGGGGATAACGATCAGCACGGTCATTCCAGCACCTGCTCCTTCGGGACAACGCAGGGGCCGCGCCGTACCGCCGCAGGCCCAAGCCCCTCCATCCACGCCACCAACTGCCGACATTCCGCCGGGCTGGCCCGCCAGACGGAATTGGGCATCGCCGCCAGCCGCGCCGCGGCTTGTGCAATCGCAGCGTCTTGGCCTGCCGTCAGCAACGCCGACAGGCTGGCCAGATCGGGGGCAGATGCCACCAGCCCAATGCCCCGGTCTGCCACCAGACGGCCCACCTCGGTTCCGGCCAGGGTCAGGGGCACCGCGCCATGCAGACAGCCCTCATACAGGCGGTTGGGCAGCAACCAATCCGAATTTGCCCCGGCTTCATACCGGTCGATCAGCCATGCAAGGTCCACGTCCGCATAGATCGCGGCCAGATCATCCGGGGCGCGGTAGGGGCCTTCAAACGCCAGATCGGGGTTTGCGGCGACCGTGGCATGAAACGCGGGGATCTGATCCAGCGCAGGCTTGCCGCGCAGGATCACCCGGATGCGCCCCGGGTTGGCCCGCGTCAGCGCGTCCAGCATGGACAGCGACCAGCCGCAACGCAAAATCCCGAACCAGCCAAGGGTGATCCGCCCGGTCCCATCTTTCCTGTTCTGGGCCGTTTCGGGGCCTGCCATCAACGGCTTGTTTTCCACCAGCAACAGCGCCGCAACCGGGCGCGCGAAGGGCGTCAGGTACTGCCGCCGAAACCCGGGCGATGAAATGATCACCCCCGAAGACCGCGTCATCAGCCCCGCCTCTATCCGGCGCAGTACACCCGAGACCACGCCTGCACCAAGCAGCAGCCGGTGAATATCCAGCAGCTCGTAAACCAGCCGCGCCTCAGGATAAATCCGCTGAAGGGCAACACCCAGCACCAGCATTTCCAGATTGCGCGCAAGGATCACATCGGGCGCAGGTCCGCCTGCCAGCAGATACCGCAACCGTGGCACCGCTTTTGCCACCGCCATGGCGCGCTGCGCCATTTGCTGATTGCGCGTCTGGCCCAACACAATAACCGGCTCGGGCAAGGCCGTCTGCCCCCGCCGAAAGCCTGCAACGCGGACCTGCGCGCCGCCTGTGCGCAGCATCGCAACACGCCGCCAGATCGCGCTGTCGTCCAGGTCATGGGCAAGATACAGCACCTGCATTGCGTTGGCCTGCGTGCTCCCCTTGGTTTATTCGGCAGCCGCAAGACGCGGGGCAGGTGCGCTGTCGGCAACCATCATGTGCAGGAACTCCATGAACTCTTGCCGCAGGTCGTCGCGACCAAGCGCCAAGGCCACCGTCGCCTGCAACATCCCCGCCTTGGACCCACAGTCGTAGCGCGTGCCTTCAAACTTGTAGGCGATCACTGACCCCGGCTTTTCCTCCAGCTCTTTTGAGATGGCGTCGGTCAACTGAATCTCACCCCCGGCCCCCACAACCTTGGAATTCAGGTGCCGCATGATGCTGGGTGCCAGAATATAGCGTCCGATGATGGCGTTGTTCGACGGTGCGGTGCCCGGCGCGGGCTTTTCGACAAACCCTTGTGGGCGCAACACCCGGCCTATGGTTTCGACCACATCCAGAACGCCATAGGACGACGCTTTTTCGGGGGCCACTTCGATGGAGGCCACAACGCTGCCGCCGTATTCGTCATAGGCTTCCATCATCTGGGCAAGGCAGGGCTTGTCAGCCACGATCAGATCATCCGGCAAGATAACCGCAAACGGCCTGCGCCCCACCAGACGGCGCGCGCACCAGACCGCATGTCCCAGCCCAAGCGCCTGATGCTGGCGCACATAGGCCACATGGCCGCTGTCGATGTTGGTGTCCTTCAGGGCAGCCAGCAAATCCGTTTTGCCAGCCTTGCGCAGGGTGGCCTCCAGTCCGGGGTTCAGGTCGAAATAGTCCTCCAACGCCGATTTGCCGCGCGCCGTGACGAAGATCACATCCTTGATCCCCGCCGCGCGGGCTTCGTCCATCGCGTATTGGATAAGCGGGCGGTCAACCACCGTCAGGATTTCTTTGGGGATGGATTTTGTCGCGGGCAGGAACCGTGTCCCCAGCCCCGCAATCGGAAATATCGCTGTTGTCACTTTTTGCCGCATAACACATTCCTTTTTATCAAGAGCCGGACATCAATACTCTGACTTGGACAGGCCCGAGGCATTCACAAGGCGACGATCAGATGTGTTTACTGTGCTTGCGCCCCGCTGCCGTCAGGCACAGGCAGCGCAGGGGGGCGGATATGCTGCAAGTGCGAAAGACGGCGCAAAAAGTGGCGACGCGCGGGGCAGATGCATGCAATAGGGCGATGTTTTTGTGGCTGCGATCCGCAGTCAGCGCCGACGGCCCGGCGAATCGGCGGGCAAAAACAACGGCGCGCGCGCCGCAGCGCGTTGTTCCACGGCGTGACGTGACAGATTGGGTTTGTTGGAGTCCGGCGGGGTCTAGGCCGGATTTACGCGGTCACCCTTCAGATCAGCGAGGCGGCAGGGCGGCTCACAAGACTGTGGCCGCCATGCCCCTTGCGTCAGCGTTCTTCGACCAGAATCTCGCGCTTGCCCACATGATTTGCGGGCGTCACCACGCCTTGGGATTCCATCTGTTCCACCAGTTTGGCGGCCTTATTGTATCCTATGCCCAGCTTGCGCTGGATATAGCTGGTCGAGCATTTGCGGTCCTTGGCCACGATCGCCACCGCCTGATCATAGAGCGTATCATCGCCTTCGGAGTTCAGGCCCAGCACCGCGTCAATCTCATTGTCGCGCTCGTCATCGAGGCTTTCCACCACGCCGGACATATAGACCGGCGGGCCGAAGGATTTCAGGTGGTTGACGATTTCCTCAACCTCCTCGTCCGACACGAACGGGCCGTGGATACGGGTGATCTTCTGCCCGTTACCCATATACAGCATGTCACCCATGCCCAGCAGTTGCTCCGCCCCCTGTTCACCCAGAATGGTGCGGCTGTCGATTTTGGACGTCACCTGAAAGCTGATCCGGGTCGGGAAGTTTGCCTTGATGGTGCCGGTGATCACATCAACCGACGGGCGCTGTGTCGCCATGATCAGGTGGATGCCCGATGCCCGCGCCATCTGCGCCAGCCGCTGGATGCAGGCCTCGATCTCTTTGCCCGCGACCATCATCAGGTCGGCCATCTCATCCACCACCACCACGATATAGGGGATGGTGACGGGCTGGAATTCGTCGGTCTCGAACACCGGCTCGCCGGTGTCTTCGTCAAAGCCGGTCTGCACCGTCCGCTTGAACATCTCGCCTTTTTCCAACGCCTCACGCACGCGCCCGTTGTAGCCGTCGATGTTGCGGACGTTCAGCTTGGACATCTTGCGATAGCGTTCCTCCATCTCGCCCACGACCCATTTCAGGGCGACAACCGCCTTTTTCGGGTCGGTCACAACGGGCGACAGCAGGTGCGGGATGCCGTCGTAAACCGACAGTTCCAGCATTTTCGGGTCGATCATGATCAACCGGCATTCTTCGGGCGACAGCTTGTACAGCAGCGACAGGATCATGGTGTTGATCGCAACCGACTTGCCCGACCCGGTGGTGCCCGCGATCAGCAGATGGGGCATCTTGGCAAGGTTCACCACAATCGGGTCACCGCCAATATCCTTGCCCAAAGCCAGCGGCAGACGCATGTTGCTGTCGCCAAAGTCACGCGCGGAAATGATCTCGCGCAGCACCACTTTTTCACGGGTGGCATTGGGCAGTTCGATGCCAATGACGGTACGCCCCGGCACGGTGGACACGCGGGCCGACAGCGCCGACATGCTGCGCGCGATATCATCCGCCAGCCCGATCACGCGGGACGCTTTCAGGCCGGGGGCGGGTTCCAGTTCATACATGGTAACAACCGGGCCGGGGCGAACGCTGACAATCTCGCCCTTCACGCCGTAGTCATCCAGCACAGATTCCAGCATCCGCGCGTTTTCTTCCAGCGCGTCGTCGGACAACTGATTGCGCACCACCGTGCTGGCTGAGGTCAGCAGGCTCAGCGGCGGCAGTTCATAGGCCGGGGTGGGGTCATCAAAACGCAGGCGCGGCTGGCTTTCGGCAACCGCCTGCCGCGATGGGGCCACGGGCTTTTTCGCCACATGCTGAACCACCGGGCGGCGCTCGGGCGTGGCAACGCGGGGCAGGGCAGGGGGGGCGGAGTAGGCGGCGACCGGTTCGTCCTCCCACGCGTCGTCCGGGTCGGTGACGAACATGTTGTCGTCTTCCCACTCGGGTTCAGCCACCAACACCGGGGCCACACGCGCCGTCACGGGCGGCAGGGCGGCCGGGTTGGTATTTGCGATCAGGGGCTGCGGGCCGCGCAGGCGGGCCACGGGCGGTTCGCGCCGCGCATTGGCCACAGCGGCAGACACCACCGACAACCCGGCATCCGCGCCCGGCCCACCCCGGCGCACGCGAGAGCGGATCACATCGGTGATACGCGCCTTGATGCGATCTTCTGACGGCAGTTCGGCGTCATAGGCGTGCGACGACAGCGTGGGTTCAATCAGTTCGGGTTCCGGGTCCACCACACGGCGCATCCGGGCCAGAAACCCCAGCTTTTCCTTGGGCAAATCAGGCTGCGCCACAAACTGGCGCGGCTCGGCGCGCAGAGTGGACGGCGCGTTCCAGGCTTGGGCGGCGCGCAACGGCTCAGGCGCGAACTCTGCGCCATTGCTGACAACGGGCGGTGTACGACGGGCAGCGGCGGCCATGGCAGGCATCGCTTCGGGCTGCCAGTCGGGCGCTGCGTCGGCAGCGGCACGGCGGCGGTCCTGCACCATGCGGGCGGCCTGCGCCGTGCCCTGCGCGCCCTTGCCAAGCGCCGTCAGCACCATCGAATAGGTCATCACCGCCCCAAGCAGCAAGAACCGCAGCACCACGCGCAATTCGAACAGATCAAAGCCGGTCACATACAGCGTCATCCCCAGCATCGCGGCAAAAGACAGCAGCGACAGCAGCTTAAGCCCGATCCCCGCTCCGCCCGGCACCACACCCAGCAACGCGCCCAACACCGTGTCACCGAACAAGCCGCCAAGCCCAAAGGAATGCGGCCACCCCGCCCCCGGCACCAAGGTTGCCGCGTAAACGGACGCCAATGCCACTGCGATCACCGCAAAGATCACCCGGCCCACCGCCCGCTCACCGCCCCGGTGCAGCACAAACCGCGCGCCCCAGGCCATCAGCACCAAGGGCAGCGCCCACGCACCTTTGCCCACGATGATGATCAGCGTTGACGCAATCGCCGCCCCAAAACGGCCCAGCATGTTCTGCGCGGCCTCATCTGTCGCGACCATCCAGCCGGGGTCTTCGGGCGAATAGCTGCCAAGAATGGCCGCAAAGGCCAGCCCTGCCAACAACAGGGCCACGCCCAGCAATTCACGCCCCCGGCGTTCCAGCATGGCTGCGGTGGACTGGTCCACCAAAGGGTCGCGCTGCCGTACCTGATAGGATGCCATCTGCCCTGTCCTCAATCGTATAGGCAGTCGCGGAGCATGGTCAGCCCGCGCTGCGTTTCTTCTTTTGGGGCCACAAGCGCGACCCTTATATACCCGGCCCCGGGGTTATCCCCGGCCACATCCCGCGACAGATACGCCCCGGGCAGCACGCGAACCCCGGTTTGCTGCCACAGTTTTACCGTAGCCGCCTCACCATCCGGGACGGGCAACCACAGGAAGAACCCGCCCTCGGGATTCTGATAGCCCTGCATTCCGGCAAAAACATGATCGGCGATGCGGAATTTTTCCTGATAGAGCGCGCGGGACGCATCAACATGCGCCTCATCCGCCCACGCGGCCTCGGACACGCGCTGAATGGGCAGCGGCAAGGGTGCCCCCGCAAAGGCCCGCAACTTGCGGATACGCGCCATGCTGTCCACGCCGCCTGCGACAAACCCCGACCGCATGCCCGGCAGGTTCGACCGTTTCGACAGCGAGTGGAACACGAACACCCGTTCAGGATCGGCCCCGATGTCATGCGCCACCTGCAACGCTCCCGGCGGGGGCGTATCGCGCCAGATTTCGGAATAGCATTCATCGGCAAAAATGCGGAAATCGTGCTTTTCGGCCAAGGCCATCAGATCGGCCAGATACTCGCGGCTGGCCACCGCCCCCTGCGGATTGGCGGGGGAACAGATATAGGCAATGGTGGTGCGGTCCAGAATTTCCGTGGGCAGGCTGGCATAATCGGGCAAAAACCCGGTGGCGGCGGTGGCCGGCACATAGACGGGTTCCGCCCCCACCGTCAGGCTGGCCACTGCGTAAACCTGATAGAACGGGTTCGGCATCAGGATGACCGGGGCCTTGCCAACCTTGGTTTCCGGGCACAGCGCAATCGCTGCGTTAAACAACCCTTCCCGGGTGCCGTTCAGCGCCATGATGCCGTCCAGCGGCATCGCCACACCGTAACGCCTTGCGATCCAAGCGGAAATCGCGGCCAGCAGTTCGGGGCTGCCATCATTGGGCGGGTAAATCCCGAAACCCGCCAGATTGGCCGCAAGGATAGGCCCGACGAAATCGGGCATCGCATGGCGGGGTTCGCCAATCGTCATCGCAATCGCTGGCCCGCCCGGCGCATGCGCGTCAAGCAGCGCCCGCAACCGCGGAAACGCATAGTCAGGCAGGTTCGAAAACCGCTCTGGAAACGCCATTACTGCCTCATGCTCGGGGTCGTTGCGCCCCGTTTGAAGCAAGACTAGCCACAGATCGGGCGACGGTCCAGAAAAAGCCAGCAAGGTGTAGGGGTTGGGTTGGGCGATTGTGTCTTTTTAGCCCATCATCTTGGGGGCGGTCTGCATCATCAGTGCAGCGCCCGTTCGGCGGCCATCCCGATCCGCAACAGCCGATCCTCCTGCCCCGGTGGGCACATGATGCTCAGGCCGCAGGACGGCTGGCTGGTGCGCAGGGTCAGCACGCATTGGTCCATCAGATTGCCGATGCGGGTGTTGCGCAGGGCCAGCAGGTTTTCGGTGACGTAATAGTCGTTGTCCGTCATCAATCGCGCCGCATTGGGCGGCAGGATCGGCGAGGTGGGCAGGATCACCGCATCAAACCCGGCGGTCGCCTGCGCCCATTCGGCGCGCAGGACATGCAGCCTGCGCCAGCCCGCGATATAGTCGGCGGCAGAGACGGTGGCCCCGGACCGGAACCGTTCCAGAATACGGGGATACATCTTGTCAGGGGCGGCCTCGATGGTGGGCTTCCAGATCGCGTAGGCCTCGGCGGTGAACAGCACAGCGGCCAGACGCATCGCCTCGGCGACTTGCGGCACTTTGAGCGGCATCACACTGGCCCCGGCGCGGGTCAGGCGGGGCAGGGCGTCGTAAAAGCCGGCACCCGGTTCCTCGCGCAGGTCGTCGAGCGCCACGGTTTCCAGCACCGCCAACCTCAGGCCAGACAGGTCAGCCCCACCCAGATCGGGGGGGCGGCGGCCTTCGAGGGCTGCCAGCAGCAGGCTGCAATCTTCAACCGTCCGGGCCAAAGGGCCAACGGTATCAAAGGCTTCGCATAGGGGCACAGCGCCACGTGTGGACAGGCGGCCCGACGTGGTCTTCAGCCCCACAAGGTCATTCCACGCCGCAGGGATGCGCACCGACCCGCCGGTATCTGACCCGATCGCCGCCGGGGCCAGCCCGAACGCGACCGAGGCCGCAGCCCCCGAAGATGACCCCCCCGACACCGCCGCCTCGTCATTCAGACAAGGCGGCGTGGCTGTGATGGGGTTGAGGCCAAGCCCCGAAAACGCAAGTTCCGACATATGGGTTTTGCCAAGGCAGATCAGACCCTGCGCGGTCCCAACCTCGACCACATCGGCATCGCGCCGCGGGATGCGATTGCGCAGCAGGGCAGAGCCTGCCTCGGTCGCTATGTCTGCGGTATCAAAGAGATCTTTCCAACTGACGGGCACCCCGTCCAGCACGCCATGCCGGTTGCCAGTGCGCGCACGGGTGGCCGCCCCCATCGCCTCCCCCCTCGCCCTGTTGGCCGTGGTGCGGGCGTAAATCCGGGGGGACAGGGCGTGGGAGTCGATGCGGTCGAGATAGCTTTCCAAGCAGGTCCACCGGGTTGATCTTGCCGGCCCCGATGGCCCGGCCAAGTTCCGCCGCTGTCATGTTCCGCCACAGGTTGCTCATGCCATTCCCCCAGTTTTCCCAACGGTAGCGGCGGATCGGCACATGGACAATCCCGCAAGGGTGGCGATAGGTTGAGGCATGACAAAAACAGCCGATATCGTGATTGCAGGCGGCGGGCTGAACGGCCCGGCTTTGGCGTTGGCACTGGCGCAGGCCGGGTTTTCGCGTGACGGTGATCGACAGCCGCCCCGCCCCCGCGCGGGCCGAGCGGGGGTTTGACGGGCGGGCCTATGCCCTTGCAATTGCATCGAAAAACCTGCTGTCGATGATTGGGGTTTGGGGCGCTGTCGCCCCGGTGGCGCAACCGATGTTGCAGATCAAGGCGTCAGACGGGATGGCGGGGCAGGGGGGCGCGCCGTTCTTTTTGCACTTTGATCACAATGAGATCGAGGAAGGCCCGATGGGCTTTATGGTGGAGGACCGGCATCTGTATGCGGCCTTCCTGACGGCGATGGAGGCGGAGGCCGGGATCACCTTGCTGTCGGGTGAAACCGTTGTCGCGCAAGAGGTTACGGGGCAGGGGGTCAGGGTCACCCTCGCCTCAGGCGGGGTGGTGTCGGGACGTGTGCTGGTCGGCTGTGACGGGCGGGGGTCGGGTACGGCCGAACGCGCGGGGATTGGCCGGGTGGGCTGGGGCTACGCGCAGACGGCGCTGGTGACGGCGGTGCATCATGAGGCGCATCACCATGGAATCGCTCAGCAATTTTTCATGCCGTCCGGTCCCTTGGCGATTTTGCCACTGGCAGGCGGGCATCATTCTTCGATCGTGTGGAGCGAAGACTCTGCGGCTGCGGCGGCGATTCAGGCCTTGCCGGATGAGGAGTATCTGGCGGCCTTGAGGCCCCGGTTTGGTGAGTTCCTTGGCGAAATTTCCCTTGCAGGGGATAGGTTTACCTACCCGTTGTCGCTTTCGTTGGCGGAGAGGTTTGTGGCGCAGCGACTGGCCTTGGTGGGCGATGCGGCGCATGGGGTGCATCCGATTGCGGGGCAGGGCTTGAACCTTGGGTTGCGGGACGTGGCGGCACTGGCACAAGTTCTGGTAGAGGCGCAGCGGCGGGGCGAGGATATTGGCGCGTCGGAGGTGCTGGAACGCTATCAGACATGGCGCAGGTTTGATGCGACGGCGCTGGCGCTGGGGATGGATACGGTGAACCGGCTGTTTTCAAACGATAATCCGTTGTTGCGGCTGGGACGCGATCTGGGGATGGGCGTGGTTTCTGCCCTGCCCGGTTTGCGGCGGCGGTTCATGCGGCAGGCGGCGGGGTTGTCGGGCGATCTGCCAAGGCTGCTGGCGGGACAAGCGCTGTAAAGGCCCTGTAGAGAAGCCGTAAAGAACCCGTAGAGGATGCGTAGATACAGGGTGCGGCGATTGACGCTGCGGCCTTAACCGATCTTTCAGGGTTTTGCGGCAGGCTGAATGGGCAACAGGAGCCTGCCATGCCCCCACGACCCACCAAATCCCGCCCGCAACCGCCCCGCGCGCATTATCACCACCTTGCCACCAGCCTGCGCGGGCTGGAGGAGGATTTGCGCTGGGGGCTGGACGGGTCGGCCCGCATTCCCAAGGCGTGGGAGGAGATTGCGCTGGGGGCGGTGGCCCCGCACAAAGTGCCGGTGAACATACGGATGGACGCCGATGTGGTGCAGTTTTTTCGCGCCATGGGGGCGGGGCATCTGACGCGGATGAATGCGGTGCTGCGGGCGTTCATGCATGCGCGGCTGGCCGGGGTGGTGCCGGGGCCGGAGGCTGTGGTCTACGCGCCCGACCCCGAGGAGGAGGCGCGGGCGTTGCGGCGTGAAATTCTGGACACTGCGCACCGCGAACAGGCGGCGCGGGATGCAGCGGCAGCAGGGTTGTCAGACGTGGACAAGCGGCGCGCGCGGCTGGAGGAGTTGCGGGCCTTGCGGGATGCGAGGATGGGGCGGTGAGGGCGATTTGGGCCGCGTTTATCTTGGGTTTGGGGCGGTTGTTGGGATGGGCAGATTGCCCATCCTACGGCAGCGGGCTTGCCTCGGATACCAGCATGATCGGGATGCCATCGCGCACGGGAAAGGCGAGGCGCGCGGATTTGGAGATCAGAACGCCAGCCTCGGCGTCCCAGACAAGGGTGCCTTGGGTCAAGGGGCACACCAAAGCCTCAAGCATCCGACGATCAGGGATCACGGTATCGGTCATTGCAGAACCTCGTCGCCTGTGCCGCCGCGCAGGGCAAATTCGATCAGCGTTACAAGGGTTTCGCGGCGGGTATCCAAGGTGGGGGCCTCTAGCAGGGCCTGCTTGTCTTCGGGTGAGAACGGGCAGAGCATCGACAGCGAATTGATCAGCAATTCAGGGTCTGCGTCCTTGAGGCTGCCCCAGTCGGTGGACAGGTTCATCGCGGTGAAATAGCGGCCAAGGGCGGCCATGAAGGCGTCTCGCTTGAAGCCGGGATCGGTTTCTGTGTCGCCCAAGTCGCGGGCGAACGGGGTCCAGTCCACCGCACAGCGACGATAGGGCGGAAAGCCACCCTGAATTTCTTCCTTCACCCGAAACCGCGAAATGCCCGACAGGGTGATCATGTAGCGGCCATCCTCGGTTTCCGAAAACCCGGTCAGACGGCCCGCACACCCAATGGCTTGCAGGCGCTTTTCGGTGGGCCGTTTGTCTGTAGCCGGGGTTTCGCGGGTCTGGATCATGCCGATCAGGCGGTGTTTGGTTTTCAGGCAATCCTCGATCATCGCCAGATAGCGGGGCTCAAAGATATGCAGCGGCAACCGGGCGCGCGGCAGCATCAGCGCGCCGGGCAGCGGGAACACCGGAATCGTCTCGGGCAGGTCGATGTTTTTGCTCATATGCTGAAGCTAGGGCGTTCGAGGCGTCAGGCAAATATCATGGAAGACAGGCGGCGACGACCTTTGAGCACGATGGGATCTTGCGGCTTCAGCGCATCAAAGATGATGAACAGTTGGGCGCGCGCGGCCCCGTTGTTCCATTCACGGTCGCGGCGGAACAGATCGAGCAATTCGTCCACAGCCTCATCCACTTTGCCAGTCGCGTGCAGGGCGGTGGCAAGGTCAAAGCGCGACTGGTGATCTTCGGGGTTGGCGGTGACGGCGGCGCGCAGTTCGGCCTCGGGGCCCGCGTTGGCGGCTTGCCGCGCCAGTTCGATCTGGGCGCGGGCGGCCTCTACCTCTTTGGATTTGGTGATGCTGGCGGGGGCGGCATCGGCAAAGGCCTGCGCCTGATCCAGATTGCCAAGCGCCAGATGCGACCGGATCATCCCACCGTAAGCGGCGGCATTTTCGGCGTCTTCGCCAAGGATGGCAGCGAAGGTTTCAACGGCGTCGATCACCGCGCCTTCGGCCAGCATTTGTTCAGCGGCCTCAATGGCTTCGGCAAGACCACCATCGCCGCCCAGAGCCGCGACCCGCTCGATGAATTTGATGACTTCGGAATTGGGTTGCGCGCCCTGAAAGCCATCAACCGGCTGCCCCTGCCAGAAGGCATAGACGGTGGGAATGGACTGGATGCGCAACTGGCCCGCGATCATCTGGTTCTTGTCGATATCAACCTTGACCATGCGGACGCGGCCGCCAGCGGCCTTCACGGCGGCCTCCAACTGCGGCCCGAGCGTTTTGCACGGACCACACCACGGGGCCCAGAAATCGACGATCACCGGAACCTCACGGCTGGCGTCGATCACGTCGGCCATGAAGGTGGCCTCGGAGGTGTCCTTGACCAGCGGGGCGGCGTCTGTCGGGGTCGCGGTCTGCGGTTTGTCACCAAAGCTGAGCATCGTATCCTCGTCGGGCGATTGGGTCGCACCCTATATGGCGCTGTGGCGGGCAAAGGCCAAGGGGGTCAGCCCAGCGATTTCACCCGCGCGTGGGCGGGGCAGGTGGTGATGTGGTCGTTGATCAGGCCGGTGGCCTGCATGAATGCGTAGACGATGGTGGGGCCGACGAAGGTGAAGCCCTCTTTCTTCAGCGCCTTCGACAGGGCCTCGGATTCGGGGGTCTGGGTGGGGATTTCAGACATGGCGTTGCGGTTGGTTTGCAAAGGCTTGCCGCCGACGAAGGACCAGATGAAGGGTGAAAAACCGATCCGCGCATCGATACGCAGATAGGCCTGGGCGCCCCGGATGGTGCCCTCGATCTTGCCGCGATGGCGCACGATGCCGGGGTCGGCAAGCAGGCGGGTCACGTCAGCCTCGCCCCACTGCGCGATGGTTTCGGGGTGGAAGCCCTGGAAGGCGGCACGGAAGGCCTCGCGCTTGCGCAGGATGGTGATCCAAGACAAGCCCGCCTGAAAGCCGTCAAGAATCAGCTTTTCCCAAAGCGCGCGGGGGTCGCGTTCGGGCACGCCCCAATCGGTGTCATGATAGGCCACATATAAGGGATCGGTGCCGCACCAGGTGCAGCGGCCGGAATTTTCCTGTGGTTCCATCGGGTTGGCTCCTGCGGTGCGGATCGTTCGAATTAGAACAAAATGTGATTATTCATCAACGATTTACGGGTTTGGGTCAAGAGTGGCGACGGGCTTGGGCGCCGGGGGCAGATTGGGGTCGCAAAGATGGGTGTGATGACGGGGGCGGCAAAGTCGCGGTACGATGTGATGGCGGGTGAGGCCAGCCCGCTGGATGTGGCGACGTCGGTGGCGGACCGGCAGGTGCTGGATCTGGTGGCGCAGGCGCTGGTAGGCGCGGCGGATGCGGCTGGCGTTTCAGCCCGCGGTCTATGCGGCCAATCCTGCGATTCCGGGGTTTTACGAAGGGCTGATCCGCATTCTGGATGATCGCGGTCATGTTATCCCGGCGCGCGATTTCATGGGGGTGGCGGAGACGCGGGAATTGGGGCGGGAGATTGACTGTGCCGCCCTGCAACTGGGCCTTGCGACGCTGCAACGCAACCCCGGCATCCGTATTGCGGTCAACATGTCGGCGCGGTCCATCGGCTATCGCAAATGGACGGCGACGCTGCGCGCGGGGCTGCGGGATACGCCGGGCCTCGGCAAGGGCCTGATTCTGGAGATCAACGAGGCCTCTGCCATGCTGGTGCCCGATGTGGTGATTCCCTTCATGAAGGAGCTGCGGGCGTCCGGCATTTTCTTTTGCCTCGATGATTTCGGGGCCGGGTTTACGTCGCTGTCCCTGCTGCGGGACTTTGGCTTTGATCTGGCCAAGATCGACGGGCAGTTCATCCGAGGTGTGGACAAGACCCCCGGTCAGCAGGCGATTGTGCGGGCGGCGGTGGCTGTAGCGCAGGAATTTGGCATGTTTGTGGTGGCAGAATCGGTGGAAACCGTCGCGGAGGCCACATTTTTGCGCGACGAAGGGGTGGGGGCGCTGCAAGGCTATCTGTTCGGGGCCCCCACGGTGACGCCTGATTTTTCAGACTTCCAGAAGGCCCGCGCGGGATAAGGCTTTTCGCCCGCTTGCAGCGCTAAGTTTCTTGCGCTTATGGTTGTGCGACGCCGCAGGTAGCGGGCCAAGGGGAGAGATTTCATGACCAATGTCGTCATCGTATCGGCGGGACGTACCGCCGTGGGCAGTTTCAACGGCGCGTTTGCCAGCACACCCGCGCATGATCTGGGGGCCGCCGTGATTGACGCCGTGGTCGCGCGCGCAGGCATCGACAAGGCCGAGGTTGAGGAGACCATTCTGGGTCAGGTGCTGACCGCCGGGCAGGGCCAGAACCCGGCGCGGCAGGCGCATATCAAGGCGGGGCTGCCGAAAGAGGCAAGCGCATGGTCGCTGAACCAAGTGTGCGGCTCGGGTCTGCGGGCCGTGGCTTTGGGCGCGCAGCATGTGCAACTGGGCGACGCGCGGATTGTGGTGGCGGGGGGGCAGGAAAACATGTCGCTCAGCCCGCATGTGGCGCACCTGCGCGCAGGGCAAAAGATGGGCGATCTGAACTTTATCGACAGCATGATCCGCGACGGGCTGTGGGATGCGTTCAACGGCTATCACATGGGGCAGACAGCGGAAAATGTCGCCAACCAGTGGCAGATTTCGCGCGAGATGCAGGATGAATTCGCCCTTGCCAGCCAGAACAAGGCCGAGGCCGCCCAAAAGGCCGGCAAGTTCAAGGACGAGATCATCGCCTTCACCCTGAAAACCCGCAAGGGCGATGTCTCGGTCGATCAGGACGAATACATCCGCCACGGGGCCACGCTGGAGAGCATGCAGAAACTGCGCCCGGCGTTTACCAAGGATGGGTCGGTGACGGCGGCGAATGCCAGCGGGCTGAACGATGGCGCGGCGGCGGTGGTGCTGATGACGGCGGATGAGGCCGCGCGGCGCGGGCTGACCCCGCTGGCGCGAATCGCGTCTTATGCGACGGCGGGGCTGGACCCGGCGATCATGGGGGTCGGCCCGATTCATGCCAGCCGCAAGGCGCTGACCAAGGCCGGTTGGTCGGTCGGCGATCTTGATCTGGTCGAGGCGAATGAGGCGTTCGCGGCGCAGGCCTGTGCGGTGAACAAGGACATGGGCTGGGATCCGGCGATTGTGAACGTGAATGGCGGCGCGATTGCGATTGGCCACCCGATTGGTGCCTCGGGCTGCCGGATTTTGAACACGCTGCTGTTCGAGATGGCGCGGCGCGACGCGAAAAAGGGTCTGGCGACCCTGTGCATCGGCGGCGGCATGGGCGTTGCCATGTGTCTTGAGCGGGCCTGATAGGGCTTTAGTGCAATTACGCGCGCAATGATCTTGCGCGCGTAATTGTGTTTAAGTAACAATATTTTAGAAATACTCTGGGAGGAGACAGAAATGGCAAGGGTAGCACTGGTGACCGGTGGGTCGCGCGGTATTGGCGCGGCAATCTCCGTGGCGCTGAAGGCGGCGGGCTATACGGTTGCGGCGAATTACGCGGGCAATGACGACGCGGCGGCGGCTTTCACTGCGGAAACCGGCATCCCGGCCTATAAATGGTCCGTCGCGGATTATGAGGCCTGCGTCGCGGGCATTGCAAAGGTGCAGGAAGACCTTGGCCCGGTCGAGGTGCTGGTGAACAACGCAGGCATCACGCGGGATGCGATGTTCCACAAGATGACGCCGGGCCAGTGGAAAGAGGTGATCGACACCAACCTGACCGGGCTGTTCAACATGACCCATCCGCTGTGGACGGGGATGCGCGACCGCAAGTTTGGCCGGGTGATCAACATTTCCTCGATCAACGGACAAAAGGGGCAGGCGGGGCAGGCGAATTACTCGGCGGCGAAGTCGGGCGATCTGGGCTTTACCAAGGCGCTGTCGGCGGAAGGCGCGCGGGCCGGGATCACGGTAAACGCGATCTGCCCGGGGTATATCGGGACCGAAATGGTGCGCGCGATTGATGAAAAGGTGCTGAATGAGCGGATTATTCCGCTGATCCCGGTGGGCCGTCTGGGCGAGCCGGAGGAGATTGCGCGCATCGCGGTGTTTCTGGCCAGCGACGATGCCGGGTTTATCACCGGATCGACGATTTCGGCCAATGGCGGGCAGTTCGTGGTGTAACTCGCGGGCCGGTTTGCCTACAACCTCTGGACAAGGCCCGCTGGCGCGGGCCTTTTTCATGAGGGCGGCATGACGCGGGCACGGGCGACGGCGATCGGGTTTACGGCGGTTCTGATGTGGGCGCTGCTGGCATTGCTGACCATTGGGTCGGCCCCGGTGCCGCCGTTCTTGCTGAATGCGCTGTGCTTTGGCATTGGCGGCACGATCGGGTTGATCTGGACGGCGCGGCAGGGGTTCGGGGTGCTGCGGGGCGTGTCGTGGAAGGTCTATGCCTTTGGCACCATTGGATTGTTCGGCTATCACGCGCTGTATTTCACCGCCTTCCGGCTTGGCCCCAATGCGTCCACCGGGTTGATTGCGTATCTCTGGCCGCTGTTCATCGTGCTGTTTTCCGGGCTGTTGCCGGGGGAACGCCTGACCGCGCGCCATGTGATCGGGGCGGTGGTCGCATTGGGCGGGGGCGGCGTTGATTGTGCTGACCGCCGGGACGGCGGGGGTCAATGTGGCGGCACTGGTGCTGGCGTTTCTGTGCGCGCTGACCTGGGCCGGGTATTCGGTGCTGTCGCGGCGGTTGGGCAGTGTGCCGACGGAAAGCGTGACAGTGTTTTGTCTGGCGACGGCGGCGCTGTCGGTGGTGGCGCATCTGGTGTTGGAGCAGACGGTGTGGCCACAAGGAGCGCTGGGGTGGATCAGCGTTCTGGCCCTGGGGGTGGGGCCGGTGGGGTTGGCGTTCTTTACCTGGGATGTCGGGATGAAGAAGGGCGATATACAACTTCTGGGTGTGGCGTCTTATGCGGCACCGCTGTTGTCTACGCTGGCTTTGGTGGCGGCGGGTTTGGCCGCGCCGTCGGTGACCTTGCTGGCCGCGGCCATTCTGATCACCGGGGGGGCGGCGCTGGCGGCAATACCACCAGCGCCAAAGCGACCCTAATGGGCGCTGAGCTTGGTGATTTCTTCCTTGAGCTTGAGTTTCTGCTTTTTCAGGTCGGCGATCTTCAGAGCATCGGATGCAGGGCTACGTTGCGCTTTTTCAACCATATCCGAGAGGGATTCGTGTTTCCGGCGCAGTTCCTGCAGATGCGAAGCAATCGTCATGTTCGTCCTCCTGTTTGTGAACTCAATATGACGAGTGCATCACAGAACCCGAGTCGTGTCACCAAACTTTCGCAAGAGGTCTGCGGAGTTTGGCCGAGAGATTACTTAAACAGCGGCAGAATATCGCCACCGCCGCGCAAGACGGCACTCGCCTGCTGCGTGTAGCCTTCGCGGTCGCCGGAATGGGCGGGGCCGTCGTGCAGGATGAAGGGGGCCAGCAGGCGAAAGGCGGCCCGGCCGGTTTTGCGGGCCTGCACGATGACGCGCAGGGCGGGGCGGCCTTCGCGGGCGGCGAGGGGGAGCACCGTCACCGACCCCAGTTTGTCCTGCATGGCGGCCAGCACCTGCGGCAGGCCGTCCGCCCCGCAGATCAGGGTCAGCCAGCCGCCGGGGGCAAGGCGGCGGCCTGCGGCAACCACCCAATCGGTCAGCGGCATATCCACCTGCATGGCGCGCGCGCGGCCGGGGATGGGCGAGGGGGTGCCGCCGGGGGCGTAGTAGGGCGGGTTGGTGATGACGTGGTCAAACTCGATGCGCAGGTCAGGGGGCATGCGGCCCGCGTCGCCGGTGATCACCTGCATCGGCACGGCGTTGCGGGCAGCGTTCTGGCGGGCGAGGTCGGCGTAATCGGGCTGCACCTCCAGCCCCCAAAGCTGCACGCCCGGCACGCGGGCGGCAAGGCACAGGGCGGCGGCCCCCACGCCACAGCCAAGGTCCAGCACCCGGTCGCCCGGTTTGGCGGCGCAGGCGGCGGCGAGCAGTACCGGGTCGGTGGCGGCGCGGTAGCCCTTGATCGGTTGCAACAGGCGCAGTCGCCCGCAGAGGAATTTGTCGTCGGACAGATCCTCGGGCGCGAACACTATTGCCCCGTTGGGATGTTGTTGTCGGCCAGCACGGCGCGGGCCATGAACAGGTCGCGGTCGGCCACCATCAGGCGCTGCGGCAACATGCCAAGGCTGCCGTCAAGGATGCTCATGTGGACGTCCAGCGCAAAGGTCGTTATACCCTCGCCATCAAGAAGGACGGTTGCGAAGGCGATCACGGTCGGGTCTGTGGTGCGCAAAAGCTCTTTCATTTGACCGAGGTAATGCCGCCAGCCGCCGCTGTCGAGGGGGTGGCGCAAGACGAGGGGTGGGTTTGGATGGACGGGGTGCAGAAGATGCCGGAACAAGGCCCGCAAGACCGGCTGAGCGCGTGGCTGGCCGAGGATATGGCCGCTGTCAACGGATTGATCCGCACCCGGATGGCCAGCGAACACGCCCCCCGCATCCCGGAAGTTACGGCGCATCTGGTGGAGGCGGGCGGCAAGCGCTTGCGGCCCTTGCTGACGCTGGCGGCGGCGCGGATGTGCGGCTACGCGGGCACGGACCATGTGAAGCTGGCAGCGACGGTGGAGTTCATTCACACCGCTACCCTGCTGCATGACGATGTGGTCGATGAAAGCCATCGGCGGCGCGGGCGGCCCACGGCGAACCTGCTGTGGGACAACAAGTCGTCGGTGCTGGTGGGGGATTATCTGTTTTCCCGCAGCTTTCAGTTGATGGTGGAAACCGGCAATCTTCGGGTGCTGGACATTCTGGCCAACGCATCCGCCACCATTGCCGAAGGCGAAGTGCTGCAACTGACGGCGGCGCAAGATCTGGGCACGACGGAAGCGATCTATTTGCAGGTCATTCGCGGCAAGACGGCGGCGCTGTTTTCTGCCGCCTGTGAGGTGGGCGGGGTGATTGCCGGAGCCGAGGCTGCGCAGGTGCAGGCGCTGTATGACTATGGCGATGCTTTGGGCGTGGCGTTTCAGGTGGTGGATGATCTGCTGGATTATGGCGGGTCGGATGCCACCATCGGCAAGAACACCGGCGATGATTTCCGCGAACGCAAGCTGACCTTGCCGGTGATCAAGGCGGTGGCGCGGGCTACGGCGGAGGAGCGGGCATTCTGGGTGCGGGTCATCGAGAAGGGTGACCAGCGGGAGGGCGATCTGGCCCATGCGCAGGGGTTGATGGCGGCGCATGGCACGATGGAGGCCGCGCGGGTCGAGGCGCTGGCCTGGGCCGCGCGGGCGCAGGCGGCGCTGGCGGTGCTGCCGGAGCATCCGTTGCGGGAAATGCTGGACGATCTGGCGGGCTATGTGGTGGCGCGGATCGCCTGAGGTTGGCCGGGAAAGGGGGGTTTCACACCCCCCTCGCGCTGGCGCGCTCACCCCCCGTGGGATATTTTTGCGAAGAGGATGCAAATTTTAGATAAGTTTTAGGGAAGGATAGCGCCGGACTGGACCCACCATTCGGGGTGGGCGTGCTGAAGCGCGCGGGCGGCGGCGGCGGCGGTCAACCCGTCAGCGAACAGGCCGAAACAGGTGGCACCGGACCCGGACATGCGGGCAAACAGGCAGCCGGATTGGGTGGTCAGGGCGGTTTTCACCTGCGCGATGGCCGGGGCGAGGGTCAGGGCGGCGGCTTCCATGTCATTGCGGTTGAGGGCGAGGAAGGCGGCGAGTTCGGCCACGTTGCGCAGGCGGGGGATGCTGCGCATCGGGGCGTTGTCGCGCCGGGTCATGGCGCGGAACACGGCGGGGGTCGGGGTGGCGGTGCCGGGGTTGGCCAGCACCAGCCATGCGGGCGGCAGGGCGGGGATGGCGGCAAGGGTTTCGCCCACCCCGGACATGCGGCTGGGCTGGCCCGTCAGGCAGACCGGGACATCTGCGCCAAGGGTCAGGATGTCTTGTGCGGGTGGCAGGGGCAGGGTGAAGGCACGGGCAAGGCCGCGCAGGGTGGCTGCGGCATCAGCCGACCCGCCGCCGATGCCAGAAGCCAGCGGCAGGTTTTTGTGAAGCGTGATCAGGGCATTGCCACCCATCAACCGGGCCGCGCGCAGCACCAGATTGTCGTCGGTAGCGGGCAGATGGGCGGCTTGTGGGCCGGTAATGGCCAGCGAGAGGTGGTCGGCGGGTTGCACGGTGATCGTGTCGCCGATACCTGCAAACACCACCAGACTGTCCAGCAAGTGGTAGCCATCGGCGCGCTGGCCGGTGACATGCAGGGTCAGGTTGACCTTGGCCGGGGCGAATTCAGTTGTCAGCGGCAGCGGCATCGACGGGTTTCAGCGGGGGTGCCCCTTCGTCTTTCAGCACGGCGTCCAGACCCACCTCCAGTTTGGCGCGGATACGGGTGGCCTCTTTTTCCTGCGGGTCAAAGGACAGGGCGCGGCGCCATTGGAATTTCGCCTCCAGCGTGCGGCCCACGGCCCAGTAGACATCGCCCAGATGGTCGGTCACCACCGGGTCAACGGGTTCCAGCAGCGAGGCCTTTTCCATCGGGGCCAATGCGTCGTCATAGCGGCCAAGGCGGTAATAGGCCCAGGCCAGACTGTCGATGATATAGCCCGCCTCGGGTTGGGCGGCGACGGCCTGTTCGATCAGCGACAGCGCCTCGGGCAGTTTTTCGCCCCGGTCCACCAGAGAGTAGCCCAAGTAGTTCAGAATCTGCGGCTGACCGGGGTTCAGGGCAAGGGCGTGGCGCAGGTCGGGTTCGGCGCGGGCCCAGTCCTTGATATTTTCAAGACAGGTGCCGCGGCTGAAAAACAGGTTCCAGTGCCAGGGTTCGGGCTTGGTCACCAAGGCGATGGCCGCGTCATAGGCGGGCACGGCCTCGGCGCATTTGTCGGCGCGGCGCAACTGATCGGCCAAGGTCGCCTGCACCGGGATCAGGGTGGGGTGGCTGCGGGTCAGGGCGCGCAGAGCCTCAATCGCGGCTTCGGGCTGGCCGCCTTGGTAGAGCGCATCGGCGCGGCCGATTTCGGCGACATAAAAGGCCGGGTCTTGCGGGCTGACCTGACTGTAGGTTTCCACCGCCAGATCGAATTGGCCCATCTTTTCCAGCAGTTCGGCAGAGGTCAGCAGGCTGTCGGTGTGATCCGGGCGCAGGTGGGTGGCAAGGCGGGTGTGGATCAGGATAAAGCTGTCGTCGGTTTCCCCGCGCAGGGCAGAGGCCACGGTAAAGAACACCTCGGCCATGCCGTCGCGGGCGTTGCGTATGGCGTCAAACGGCACCGGCTCGCCCGCCTTGAGCCGGGCGCGCAGCCCGTCAAGCTGCGGGTCGGGGTCGGCGCCGAAGTTGCCGTCGAGCAGCTTCAGCGCGTCGGTGTTGCGTTCAAGCTGGCTGAGGATCTGTGCATGGGCGATCACGCCGCTGCGCAACACGGCAATGGGGCCTCCGGCCTCGCCCGAAAGGATCTTGTCGGCGCCTTCAAAATCGCCCGCCGAGGCCATGGCGAGGGCCTTGTGATAAAGACCGAACGCCTCCAGCCCCTTGGTGGCGGCGAGTTTGTCGAAATCGGCCAAAGCCTCGGTCATGTTGCCAAGGCCAAACTCGGCCCAAGCGGTGATCAGATCGTCCGTCAACGCGGACCCCAGAGAGCGCCCGGCCTTTTGTGCGGCGAGCACGGCTTCATAATCCTCTGCCGCGAGGTCGCGGGCGGTCAGGGCAAAGTCGGCGGCCTGACTTTTGGCTTTCAGTTCGGTGATCTTCTTGGCGGCGTCGGTTGCCAGATCAAATTCGCCCAAGGCCAGATTGGCGGCGATTGACCCGGTCAGCAGGCCTGCGTTGGTGTCATCGGCCACGATGGTCTGGGCGTACCAGCGGGCGGCGGCGCGCAGGTCATTGTCGGCCTCGGCCACGCGGGCGGCAAGGAACGCACCGGAATCGCCGTGGTAGGTGGCGGCATCTTCGGCCCAGACCGGGATGGTGGACAGGCAGAGCGCCAGAACGGCAAGCACACGGGGTTTGGTCACGAACATGCAGGGGCTCCAGCCGTTGATCGGCCAAGGCTAATCGGGGCGGCGGGGTTAGGCAATGCGGCGATTGGGGCGGCGATTGGCTTTGGGCCGGTTCTCGCGGAATTGTCAGAAGATGTGGGGCAGCACCCAGAGCAGGAACAGGGTCAGGGCGGGCAGGCCCAAGATCAGCAGTGGCAGGTTGGCCCATGTGTGATCGGGGGTTGGCGCAGATTTCGGATAGGTCAGGGGCCAGCTTTTCGTGGTGGCGGCAAGGTGCAGGGCGGTCAGCGACAGGGGAATATGCGGCTTGGGCAGCGGGATGGGCCAGCCGATATGGGCCATGCTCCGTTTGGCGTTATGATGCATGTCGGCCTGATACCCGGCCATATCGACGCCAAACTGCCTGGCGAAGGCCTGCATCAGGCCGGACGCATCCTCGCCGTCGCAGCCTGCCGCGCGCAGGATATTGGATTGGTCTGAAGGGGACAGCCGGGTGGCAAGCTGCCCTTCGATCCAGTCCAGCACCTCGGCGCGCGACGGGCCCATCACATGTTGGGATAGTTGGGGCCACCGCCGCCCATCGGCGTGGTCCAGACGATATTCTGCGACGGGTCTTTGATATCGCAGGTTTTGCAATGCACGCAGTTCTGGAAGTTGATCTGGAACCGGGCATCCTGCCCTTCGCCGATCACCTCATACACCCCTGCCGGGCAGTAGCGCTGCGCGGGTTCGGCGTATTTGGGCAGGTTGACACTGATCGGGATCGACGGATCGCGCAGTTTGAGGTGGGCGGGCTGGTTTTCATCATGGTTGGTAAAGCTGAACGCCACGTTGGTCAGCCGGTCGAAAGACAGTTTGCCATCGGGTTTTGGATAGTCGATGGGGGCGTAATCCTTGGCCAGCCCGGTCGATGCCGCGTCGTTCTTGCCGTGTTTCAGGGTGCCGAACACGGTCAGGCCAAAGGTATTGGCCCACATGTCGATCCCGCCGCCCAGAAGCGAGGCCACAAGGCCATATTTCGACCACAGGGGTTTGACGTTGCGCACTTTTTTCAGGTCGCGGCCAATCGCACCGCCGCGAACCGCGGTTTCATACGCCGTGAGTTCATCGCCCGAACGGCCCGCTTTGATCGCTGCATGGGCGGCCTCTGCGGCGGCTTTGCCCGACAGCATGGCGTTGTGGTTGCCCTTGATGCGGGGCACGTTGACCAGACCAGCGGAGCAGCCCAGCAGGGCCACGCCGGGCGCAACCATCTTGGGGATCGACTGATAACCGCCTTCCGAGATCGCCCGCGCGCCGTAAGCCACGCGTTTGCCGCCCTTCAGCAGTTCGGCCACCATCGGGTGGTGTTTGAAGCGCTGAAATTCCATGTAGGGGTAAAGATGGGGGTTCTTATAGTTCAGATGGACGACGAAGCCCACATAGACCTGATTATTTTCAAGATGATAGATGAACGACCCGCCGCCCGCATTGCTGCCCAAGGGCCAGCCCATAGTATGGGTCACGCGGCCAAGGTGGTGCTTGGCGGGGTCGATTTCCCAGATTTCCTTCATGCCAAGGCCGAATTTCTGCGGGCAATGGCCTTTGGACAGGTCGTAACGGTCGATCACCTGTTTTGACAGGCTGCCGCGCACGCCTTCGGATAGGAAGACGTATTTGCCCAACAGTTCCATGCCGGGTTCATAGCTTGGCCCGGGCTCGCCTGTCGCAGGATCCCGCCCAAACTCGCCTGCCACCACGCCCGCGACGCGGTCGCCATTAAACACCAATTCGCTGCAAGCCATGCCGGGGAAAATCTCGACCCCCAGCCCTTCGGCCACGCCCGCCATCCAGCGGCAGACATTGGCCATTGAGACGATGTAATTGCCGTGATTGTTCATCAGCGGCGGCATCGGGAAATTCGGGATGCGAATCTGGCCCGCCTCGCCCGAGCATGTAGAAATTATCCTCAACCACCGGAACGGTGATCGGCGCGCCCATGCTGCGCCAGTCGGGCAGTAGGGCGTCAAGGCCCGACGGGTCCAGCACGGCACCCGACAGGATGTGGGCACCCACCTCTGAGCCTTTTTCCAGCACCATAACGGTCAGATCGGCATCAAGCTGTTTGAGCCGGATCGCGGCGGACAGACCCGCAGGCCCCGCGCCGACGATCACCACGTCATATTCCATCTTCTCGCGGGCAATAGCTGACATAGGGCTGATCCTCTCCTCTCGCGCAGGGCCAGTTTCGATCTGGGCGCGGCTTCAAGTGCTGGCTTTTCGCACGTGTGAGTGCCCGATGGAGGCACGAAGGTCAACCATAACGCAACATCATAGTGCCGCATTGCGGCATCAGCGAAATTATCTTGCAGGTACATCGGGCTTGCGCCGCCGCGAGCGACAGCCCGCCTGCCAGTTGCGCCATCCCCCTTGCATTTGGGCAGGGCATGAGGTCAGGTTGTGCCTGCGATGAGGTTGAAGTCATGGCCCGACAACCGGGCTGTGACTTCTCTTTTATGTGGATGGCTATGGAAAAGTTCCCGATGACTCGCGGTGGGTTCACTGCGCTGGACGAAGAATTGAAACTGCTGAAATCGGTGGAACGCCCTGCGGTGATCCGGGCGATTGCCGAGGCGCGCGAGCATGGCGATCTGTCGGAAAACGCCGAATATCATGCGGCGCGCGAAAAGCAGTCGTTCATTGAAGGCCGGGTGAAAGAGCTGGAGGCCTTGCTGTCTTTGGCCGAGGTGATTGACCCGTCGAAACTGTCAGGCTCCATCAAGTTTGGCGCGCGGATCGTGATTGTCGATATCGACAGTGACGAGGAGAAGGCGTTTCAGATTGTGGGCGAGCAGGAGGCCGATATCGAGAAGGGTCTGCTGAACATCCGCTCTCCTTTGGCGCGCGCGCTGATCGGCAAGGATGAGGGCGATTCTGTTGATGTGCGCACACCGGGCGGGGTGAAAAGCTATGAAGTGGTGTCGATCAAATACATCTGATCTTAAGGCGGGGCGGGTTTGAAGGGCTGTTGCTGCTGTGATGCGCCTTGGCGATTCGTGATCTGCCCTTCCGCTGTCTGTACCTTTGCGTTGCTGTGACCCCTGACCCGAACTTGCCAAGGCTTTGACGCCCATGCCGGATTCCAACGATAGCCTTGCCGACACCGGCCCGTTTGCGGGGCGTCCTCGCCTGCGGGTGCCTGAGGTGGTGGCGGGGCTGCTGAGCGTGGTCTGGGTGGTGGCGGTGCTGTCCTACCTGCTGGCCTCGCCGCCGGGGGATGACCGCGCGACGCTGGGGCTGGTGATGACGCTGCTGGTGGTGTTCTTGCCGCTGGCGTTGATCTGGGCGACGGTCATCACCCTGCGCTCGGTGCGGGAACTGCGGGCCGAGGCTGCGCGGTTGCAGGCGGCGGTGGATGCGATGCGCACCGCCTATGTGCAGACGCAAGCCCAGATGTCGGCGCAGATGACCGCCGCTGCGTTGAAGCCGTCGATGGAACGGCGGATTGATGAAATCGCGGCCTCGACCCGGCAGGCGGAAACGGTGCTGGCGACGTTCACCTCGCGCCGGGATGCGTCGCTGACGGTGCCCTCGGCCGACCGCAAGGCGGCCTTGGCGGCCCCCGTGGCGCAGCCCGAGGCCGAACAGCCGGGTCTTGCGCTTGGCACCCCGGCGGATGATTTGCGCGCGCCTTTGTCGGTGACGGATTTCATCCGCGCCTTGCAGTTTCCCGAAAACGCCGAAGACCGCGAAGGCTTTCGCGCGCTGCGCCGGGCGCTGGAAGACCGGCATGTGGCCAAGCTGATACGGGCCGCGCAGGATGTGCTGACGCTGCTTTCGCAGGAAGGCATCTATATGGATGACCTGAAGCCCGAACTCGCGCACCCCGATCTGTGGCGGCGCTTTGCGGGCGGCGAACGGGGCCGCGCGATTGCGGCCGTGGGCGGCATCCGGGACCGGAGTTCACTGGCACTGACGGCGGGGCGGATGCGCGAAGACCCGGTGTTCCGCGATGCAGCACATCATTTCTTGCGGACGTTTGACAAGACGGTGGCGCAGGTGGAACCCAATGCGTCAGACGCCGAACTGGCCGATCTGGCCGATACACGGACGGCGCGGGCGTTCATGCTGTTCGGGCGGGTGACGGGGACGTTTGATTAGGGCGTAGGATGGGCAATTTGCCCATCTAAAGAACTGACCCGCACCACGATCACGCCCGCACCGCTGATGTGAGCAGGACCATCCGCGATGATCAGATCATGGCGGGCCATTGGTCTGTCGTTCACCGAGGCCGTGCCAAGCGCGAACAGATAGAGTGTGCCGCCTGCGGGTAGGGTTGCGTCGTGTTCTACCGTAACGATTGGGCGGGGCAGGTGGCGGGCGGTCATCACGTTGAAATCATCGGACGGCTGGTTGTGGGTGCCGGTTGCCTGCACCTGCACATCGCCGGGGAAGGCCACGGGCATCAGCGGCGCGCAGGTCAGCGCCAATCCGTCGCCGCGCAGGTCAAAGCCGGGGCCGGAAATCACCGTCAGATTGCGGTCAATGCCGGGGAAGATTGAGAACGGCCCATCCTCTGCCACCGTCGCCATCGACAGGCGCAAGGCCAGCACGCCGTCCTGTTCCAGCCGCAGCAGTTCCACCGTCTGGCCCCGCCCGTTGGCCCAAGGCTGCACCCGGTAATCGGCAGGGGTCAGGTGTTTCATTCGGCGGCACTCGGGATCACTGGGCCGGGGGCAATCAGCGGGGTGGGGGACAATTCCTCAAAGTCGAAATTATCCAGACGGCGGGCGCGTTTGGTGGCTTTGTCGGAACTGATCCTGATCTCTTCAATGTCCTTCGCGGCCTGACCGAAATGCCGGTCCAGATTGCCGACCCGTTCGCCCAAGCGTTCGACATCCTTATACAATTCCGACAATTCCCGCCGGATCGCCCCCGCCTGTTCGCGCATCCGCGCATCTTTCAGCACCGCGCGCATGGTGTTCAGCGTCGCCATGCAGGTGGTGGGCGACACGATCCAGACCTTGACCGCAAAGCCCTCGCGCACGATCTCGGGGAAGTTGGAATGCAACTCGGCATAGACCGCTTCGGATGGCAAAAACATCAGCGCGCCATCGGCGGTTTCGCCCTCGAGGATATATTTTTCCGATATCGCACGGATATGCGCCCGCACCGCAGCGCGCATCTGCTGGGCGGCCTCAACTGCTGCACGCGGCGTTTCGGCGCGGCGGATGGCCTCATAGGCCTCCAGCGGGAATTTGGCGTCGATCACGATGGGGCCGGGCGGGTTGGGCAGGTGGATCAGGCAATCGGCGCGCTTGCCGTTACTGAGGGTGGCCTGCATCGTGTAG
This sequence comes from uncultured Alphaproteobacteria bacterium, assembly GCA_963772935.1. Classification (GTDB taxonomy): domain Bacteria; phylum Pseudomonadota; class Alphaproteobacteria; order Rhodobacterales; family Rhodobacteraceae; genus JANNNF01. The sequence continues at coordinate 722,173 of CAVYZK010000007.1, forward strand.
GCGTCTTTCGGCAGGGCCTTTTGCACGATGTCATGCAGTTGAATTTCGCCAAAGGCGCCACGGGTTTGTTTGTTTGACAGAATATCCTGCAAGGACAGCACGTTGCCCGACAGCTTTTCGATATTCGCCTGCGCCTTGTCGATGGTTTCCAGCCGCTGATGCAGGTCGCCCAAGGACCGCGCGGTGCGGATCGAGGTGCCTTGCAAGCTTTCCCCCATGGCGCGCTGCACCTCGGCCAGACGCTGTTCCATCACTTGCAGCATGGCGGTCTGGCTGATCGCCTGCGCCTCGGACACATGGTGCAAGCCGCCGGACAGACGTTCTTGTCCCTCGCCCAATTGCTGCACCCGCTGGCCCAGCCAACCCAACTCGCGCATCAGCGGGGCGGCCATATTGGCAGAGCGGCCAGAGGCGCGCAGGATGAGGACAAGAAAGATCAGCAGTACAGCGGCGATGCCCGCCAGCAGCAGGATTTCGGGCGCGTTCCACGCGTAGGTCTGGCCGAACAGGGTGATCATCTGCGGCCAAACAACCGTTCGATATCGTGCAGTTTCAGCTCCACATAGGTCGGGCGGCCATGGTTGCACTGGCCGGAATGCGGGGTGGCTTCCATCTCACGCAGCAGGGCGTTCATCTCCTCGGCGCGCATCTGGCGACCCGACCGGACCGAGCCGTGGCAGGCCATGCGCGACAGGACGGCCTCGATCTTCGCTTGCACAAGGGCAGTGTCGCCAAGGTCCGACAGCTCATCCAGCAGGTCACGGATCAGCGGTTCGGCGTTGATCGGGCCAAGGATGGCGGGTGTGGTGCGGATGGCGATGGCATGTCCGCCGAAGGGTTCGATGGTCAGACCCAAGGTGGCAAGCTGCGGGGCGGCGGACAGAATCAGGGCCGCGTCGGTGGGGGAAAGGTCCACGATTTCAGGGATCAACAGGGCCTGAGCGGTGATGCCCGACTCTGCGCATCTGGCGCTTCAGCCGTTCGTAGACGAGGCGTTCATGCGCGGCGTGCTGGTCCACAATCACCATGCCGGTGGCGGTTTGCGCGATGATGTAGTTTTCATGCACCTGCGCGCGGGCGGCCCCAAGCGGGTGGGTGTTCAGGTCGGCTGGCGGTTCGATACGGGCGGTCGGGGCCTCGGCAAAGCCTGTTTGCGGGGCTTGCCAGGTGAAACTGCGGGTGGTGGCCGCGTGTGACGGGCGGTCCATCTGGTAGATGCGCGGGGCCTCGGGCTGCATTGCGGCGAGGGTTTCGGCGCCGACGGTAGAGGATGCGCGGTGGCCCGCCCCGGTCAGGGCGGTGCGCAGGGCGGTGATCATCAGGGACCGTGCGGCCTCTGGCTCGCGAAAACGCACCTCGGATTTGGCGGGGTGGACGTTCACATCCACCCGGTCATGCGGCACGATCAGGTTCAGCACGGCGGCGGGGTGGCGGTCGCGCGACAGGAAATCGTAATAGGCGGCGCGCAGGGCCCCCAGCAGGGCGCGGTCCAGCACCGGGCGGCCATTGACGAAGACATATTGCGCAACGGACGACCCGCGCGAATAGGTCGGCAGGGCGGCATAGCCGACAAGCTGCATCCCGTCGCGCAGGGTGTCGATGGGCAGAGCGTTGGCGGTGAAATCGGGGCCAAGGATGCTGGTCAGCCGCCCATGCAGGGCGTTCAGAAAATCGCCCGACTGCGGATCGGCACGGAACAGTTGGCGGCCTTCGGCCCCGGCATCACGAAGGGTAAAGCCCACCTGCGGTTCGGCCATGGCAAGGCGTTTGACCACATCGACGATGGCTTGGGTTTCCGCCCGGTCGGTGCGCAGGAATTTCAGGCGGGCCGGGGTGGCGTAGAACAGATCGCGCAGTTCCACCACGGTGCCGCGCGTCAGGGCGGCGGGGCGGGGCGCGTCGATCCGGCCCCCGGCCACGGTCAGTTGGGCTGCGGGGTGGCCTTGCGCGCGCGAGGTCAGGGTCAGACGGCCCACGGCACCGAGCGACGGCAGCGCCTCACCACGAAAGCCAAAGCTGTGGATGTTCAAAAGGTCTGTGCCGTCGATCTTGGAGGTGGCATGGCGCGACAGGGCAAGGGGCAGGTCTTCGGCGGTCATGCCGCAGCCATCATCCGTCACCCGGATCAGGGTTTTGCCGCCGTCGGCGATGTCGATGGCAATGCGGGTGGCCCCCGCGTCCAGAGCGTTTTCGACCAGTTCCTTGACCGCCGAGGCCGGGCGTTCGACCACCTCACCCGCCGCGATGCGGTTGATAGCCCCCTCGTCAAGCTGACGAATCTGGGGCCGCGCTTGCGGTATGTTGGGGGCATGAACGGTCATGCCGCCATATCTAGCAGGGCGGGAGAGATTCGGCCACCGTTTAGGGGGTGTTGCAGATCTGGGCGGAACCGGAAAGTGCGGGCTCTTGTGTCGGCTGGGCAAGGGCGCAATGGTTGGTCGGCGCCAGAGCCCGCCCGGCCTTGTTGAACCCTACAAACCGTTGCTCAGCGCTTTCGATTTCCAGTTCTTGTAAAGCGGATTGGCCTTGATCGCGGTGTGAAGCGGCAGGATTTCGGTCGCTGAAAACACGATAGGGCTGCCCGCGTTCGTCGTTCCCGTACCAAGGCCCTTTGTGGCGACGACGGTGTCGGCGGCGGCGCGTATGTTCGAGTCGTTTGATGACACGGTCATTCTGACGGTCGCGGGGGGCTGAGACTGGGTCAGCGACAATGAAAACATCGCACCAGCGATATAAGCACAGGTTTCTGTTTCCAGGTGGCTGACGGACAGCTTCTTGTTCAACCCACCCATCAGGTCAATAATTGCATGGGTTGCCTCGTGCACAAGCGTGATCTTGTCGTCGTTACCTTGCAGCCGGGAATCTTTGGCATAGATGGTGTTCTGGTCGGGGTCATAAACTGCCGCAGCGCCATCTGGAATTTGGGATGGATCGACCACACAATGAAGCCTGTTCAGATCGCAGTAGCCTGCAAGTATCTGATACGACATCGTTCCAATGGTGAATTGCCCAACGGTAAAATTAACGCGTTCCATTGGCTTGTTTGCGCGAAGTAGTCCGACGACCACTCCTTTCAGCTGAATATCGTCAAGGCGTGACATTGAATAAATCCCCTGAGATTGCTTGAAAATTAAGTGTATATCGAATTGTGCGAACTGGCTAAAATGCAGCATCGGGCTTGGTCAATGATGCAAGCTCCATGGCTGGAGAATTTTCATCGCACACAAGGCGACGTCTGAACGTCAGCCTTTTCGGCCTTCCGATCAAGTGATTCTTGCGGCGAAGGCAGCCTGCAGGGCAATCCCGCACAGCACATCGGCGGTTCCTTGCGATCAGGTGCCGCGATCTGACAGCCAAAGCGGTTCAGGCTTTCGCGGAGTCGGAAATCGCTGTCCCTCGCTACTCTGGAACGCGTTTTCCGATATCGTTGGTTCCGCGAAAACCTGACGCCCCCTAAGGCGTGGTCGTAAGCCCCACCGGCTGCCCCACCACTACAAAGCGCAAATCATCAGGGTGCAGCAGGCGGGCGGCGACGTGTTTGATATCGGCCAGCGTCACGGCCTCGATCTGGGCGTTGCGGGTGGTGGCGTAGTCGATGGGCAGGCCTTCCATCTGCATGCCGACAAGGATGCTGGCAATCGGGCCGTTGCCATCAAACCGCAGGGGGTAGCTGCCGGTCAGGAAGGTTTTGGTGGCGGCGAGTTCCTGCTCGGTCAGACCATCTGCCAGCATTTTCGCCCATTGCTCGCGGATCACCTTGATCGCTTCGGCCACCTTGTCGTTCGATGCGGAAAACTGGCCGATCATCAGTTCGGCCTGATCCATCGGCACCAGATAGGTGCCGATGCCATAGGTCAGACCGCGCTTTTCGCGCACCTCGGTCATCAGGCGGGCGGTGAAGCGACCGCCGCCCAGAACCTCGTTCAGGATATAGGCCGCGAAAAATTCGGGGTCGTCGCGGGCGATACCGACCTGGCCGAAATACACGGTGGATTGGGGGGTGGGGAAGTCTTGCACGGTGACGCCGCCGGTCAGATGGAGCGTTGCACGCGGAGGCAATTGGGCACCGGTGGCGGGCAGATCACCCAGCAAGGTATCCAGCAGGGTGCCAAGGTCGGCGGCCGAAATATCGCCCGCGGCGGCCACATAAATGCGGTCGCGGGCAAGCGCGACTTTGTGCGCGTCAACGATATCGTCGCGGGTCAGGGCGGTGACAGAGGCAATGGTGCCATCGCCGGACGATCCATAGGGATGATCGCCAAAGGCCAGCGCGTTGAACGCCAGCGGGGCGAGCGCGTCGGGGTCTTTTTCATTGGCGCGCAGGCCTGAAAGAACCTGGCCCCGCACCCGTTCCAGCGCATCGGGGTCAAAGCGGGGGGCGATAATTGCTGTCCGCAGCAGGGCTACGGCCTGATCGCGGTTTTCGGTCAGAAACTTGGCCGATACCCCCACGGAATCAACGCCCGAGGTAAAGCTGAACGTGGCGGCCAGATCGTCGCGCGCATTGGCAAAACCCTGAGCGTCCAGATCGGCAGCGCCTTCCTCAATCAGCGCGGTCATCAGATTGACCGCACCGCGTTTGGAGGGGGCATCCAGCGAGGTGCCGCCCTTGAACTGAATTTCCAGCGCGGTGAAGGGGATGCCGGGTTCCTGTACCAGCCACGCGGTGATGCCGCCGGGTGAGGTGACTTCCTGAATGTTCATCTGGGCCTGTGCGGGCAGCGCGAAGGCCAGCAGAAACGCAAGGGCACGGAACATCATGGCGCGGCCTTTTCAGGTTTGGTCAGCCATCCGGTGACGGCATTGTTGCGGTTCAGCACCTCGGTTGCGGCGGCCATCACATCGGGGATGGTTACAGCGGCAAGGGCATCTGGCCAGCCCTGAACATCGGCCACGGTCAGGCCGACGGCCAGAGCCTCGCCATAGTCGCGGGCGAGGCCGTCGGTGTTGTCACGCTCGTAAATGGTCGAGGCGCGGATCTGGCGTTTGATCCGTTCAAAGGCCGCAGGGTCGGGGCCTTCAGCCAAGAAATCGGCCAGAACCTTGTCCATCGCGGCCTCGGCATCGGCCAGCGAGACGTTGGGCTGCGGAACGACGACAAAGCCGAAGGTGGTCGTGTCGATGCTGCTGCCGTCATAATAGGCGGTGGCGTAGGTGGCGGTCTGGCTGTCAAACTGCAGCTTGCGCGCCAGAACGGATGTGGTGTTCGACCCGCCCAACAGTTCGGCCAGCATTGCCAAGGCCGCGGCTTTGGACTGATCACCCGAGTTGCGTTCGGGGGCAATATAGGTGCGGGTGACGTAGGGTTCTGACACGCGTTCATCGGCCAGCACCATCCGGCGTTCGGCCAGTTGCGGTGGTTCTTGCGGTCGGATGCGGGGTTTCAATCCGTCAGACGGGGCCAGCGGGCCGTAGTATTTCTCGGCCAATGCCTTGACCTGATCGGGCGTCACGTCGCCAGCCACCACCAGAATGGCGTTGTTGGGGGCGTAGTAGCGGCTGTAATGGTCCAGCGCGTCCTGGCGGGACAGTTTTTCCATCTCGTGCCGCCAGCCGATGATCGGGGTGCCGTAGGGGTGGTTCAGGTACTGGGCGGCGCGCATCTGTTCGCCCAGAAGCGCGCCGGGGCTGCTGTCGGTGCGCTGGTTGCGTTCCTCCAGAATCACGTCGCGTTCGGTCAGAACATCGGCCTCGGGCAGTTTCAGATGGCGCATCCGGTCGGCTTCCATCTGCATCATCAGGGGCAGATTGTCGGCCGAGACCCGCTGAAAATAGGCGGTGTAGTCATAGCTGGTGAAGGCATTGTCGGTGCCGCCGACCGATTCAACAGTGGCCGAAAACTCGCCCGGTGCCAGCGTGTCGGTGCCCTTGAACATCAGGTGTTCCAGAAAATGCGCGATACCGGAATGGCCCCGGGCTTCATCCGCCGACCCCACCCGGTACCACACCATCTGCGTCACGGCCGAAGATCGGTGATCTTCGATCACCACGGCCTGCAACCCGTTGGGCAGGGTGAATTCGGTAACGGTATCGGCGAGGGCGGGCGAAGCGGCGGACAGGACGGCACAGATCAGGCCAAGACGGCGCAGCATGGAAAACTCCCCCAAAGATGGTTGATAGCTACGCGGAACGGCGCGGCGTTCAAGCCCCGCAAACGCGGTTGTGACTTAATTGGTTTGTGGCGGCGGGGCCGAAGGGGTACGGGCCCCGGCGCGGCGCCAGCGGGCCAATTCGGCCTCTTGATCCAGCGATTCCTTGCGATACGCGCGGTAGTAGACGTTGATCTTGAACAGTTTTTCCAAGATGCGCCCATTGTTGTCGCGCCGCCAGTCAAGGTCTTCGCTGGCCAGTGTCTGGCGGATATCGCCCGCAACACCGTAGCGCCCGGCCTGCGCATACAGCGCAGAATCGCCCGCAGGCACCCCGGTGCCCTTTTGCGCTGTGCCGCCCAAAGCAACCACCGCATCATCCAGCGGCTGCGGATCGGTGCGATTTTCGCCGCCGGGTGTGGGTTCGGGCAGGCTGGCCAGGTCTTCGGGCAGGTCCAGCGCCTTTGGCGGCAGAATGCCGAATTCATCCGGCCCATTGGTCGAGGACCGCAGGTTCATCAGCCGTGGTTCTTTGTCGCTGCCGCAGGCGGCCAGTACCAGCAAGGCCGCTGCTGCGACTGCCGTAATGCCCCGTGCTGCCCGCATACTTGCCTCCACCCTGTCACTGGTCTTGTCTTTAGCGCAAAGCATCCCGGTCGTCACGGGGCTTTTCTGCGGGGCTTCCGGGGGGCCTTGGGTTTGCCGGTTTCGGTGAACAGCACCAACCCTGCCGCCCCGGCAAAGATGGCGATATCTGCCACGTTGAACGCGTAGGGGTTGTCAAAACCGCAGCAGGACATGTTCAGGAAATCGGCGACGGCCCCATAAATCACTCGGTCCACCACATTGCCCAAGGCCCCGCCGATCAGGATACCGCCCGAGATTTGCGCCAGCGGTTTCGCACCTTCGCGCCTGATCCAGACCCAGACCCAGGCCGATATCGCCAGCGACACCGCCACCAGAACCCACCGCACCCAATCTGCGCCATGGGCGAACAGGCCAAAGTTGACGCCCTGATTCCACGCCATGCGGAACACGAGGTAGGGGGGCAGAACCTCGATCACGCCGCGGTCGATCAGGCGCAGGCCCTGCACCACGGCCAGTTTCGTCGCCTGATCCAGCGCAAAGGTCGCAAGGGCGGTCAGGGTGACAAGCCGCATGGTCAGTGCCGGAAATGGCGTTGGCCGGTGAAGACCATGGCAAGGCCAGCGGCATCGGCGGCGGCGATGACTTCATCATCGCGCATCGACCCGCCGGGCTGGATCAGGGCGGTGGCCCCGGCCTCGGCTGCCGTGATCAGACCATCGGCAAAGGGGAAGAACGCGTCGGATGCCACGACCGACCCATGGGTCAGGGGCTGGGGCAGGCCCATAGCCTCGGCCATGTCCTGCGCCTTGCGGGCGGCGATGCGGGTTGAATCGACCCGGCTCATCTGACCCGCCCCGATGCCCACGGTGGCCCCGTCCTTGACGTAGACGATGGCGTTGGACTTGACGTGTTTGGCAACGGTCCATGCAAACATCAGGTCGGCCAGTTCGGCATCTGTCGGTTGGCGTTTGGTCACCACCCGCAGATCGGCGGGGGTGATGAACCCGGCATCACGGTCCTGCACCAGAAAGCCCCCTGCCACTTGTTTGAATGCAAGGGCGCGGGATTTGGGGTCTGGCAGGCCAAGCGTGGTCAGCAGGCGCAGGTTTTTCTTGGTGGCAAAGATCGCCTTTGCGTCGTCATTCGCACCCGGCGCGATCACCACTTCGGTGAAGATCTTGACGATCTCCTCGGCGGTTTCGCCATCCAACGGCATGTTCAGCGCCACGATGCCGCCAAAGGCAGAGGTCTGGTCGCAGGCATAGGCGCGCAGATACGCCTCGCGCAGGGTTTTGGCCCGTCCCACGCCGCAGGGGTTGGCGTGTTTGATGATGGCGCAGGCGGGGCCTTGCGCGGGGGCAAACTCGGCCACCAGTTCAAACGCAGCGTCAGTGTCGTTGATGTTGTTGTAGGACAATTCCTTGCCCTGCCACTGATGCGCCGTGGCAACCCCTGCCCGACGCGACCCGTCGGTGTAGAATGCGGCCCCCTGATGCGGGTTTTCGCCATAGCGCAGCGGCTGCGCCAGCGTGCCCGCAAAGCTGCGGTGGCGGGGGGTGGCCTCGTTCAGTTCCGACGCGAACCATGTGGACACGGCGGTGTCATAGGCGGCGGTGCGGGAATAGGCGGTCAGCGCCTGTTTCTGACGGAAGGCCAAGGTGGTGGCCCCGTCATGGGTGGTCAACTGGTCCAGCAGCGCCGGATAATCGGCGGGGTCAGTGATCGCGGCCACAAAGCGGTGGTTCTTGGCCGCCGCCCGGATCATCGCGGGGCCGCCGATGTCGATATTCTCAATGCAAGCGGCATGATCGCCGCCGCGTGCCACGGTTTCCTCGAACGGGTACAGGTTCACGATCAGCAGGTCGATGGGTTCAATCCCATGTGCTGCCATCGCCACCAGATGTTCGTCATCATCGCGCAGCGCCAGCAACCCACCATGCACATTGGGGTGCAGGGTCTTCACCCGGCCATCCATCATTTCCGGAAAGCCCGTCACCTCGGCCACGTCGCGCACCTTGAGGCCAGCCGCGCGCAGCATGCCGGATGTGCCCCCGGTGGAGATCAGTTCGACCCCCCGTGCGGCAAGGGCGCGGGCAAGGTCCAGCAGCCCGGTTTTGTCGGACACGGATATCAGCGCCCGGCCAATCGGGATCAGGCCAAGAGGGGAATAATGCGGCATGGCGGTCTTGCCTTCCTAGTCAAGGGGGACCGGAGTGGGATCGTCCCGGTCCAGATCGCGGATGGCCAGCGGCGTATCCTGTGCTTTCGCCAAGGTCCAGCCCACCACGGTCTCAAAATCCGTGGCATGGCCGGAAAGCACGATTTGTTTGGTCGCACGGGGCTTCAACCGCCCCTTTTCCAGATAGACGGACGGGTCGAGCGTCAGTTGCGCGCGGCCCGACGGGCGAAACACCCAGATCTCGCCGCTTTTAAGGGCAATCGACACAGCGTTGCCGCCCATGTCTACGGTCGCATCCACATCGGGATGCAGGTGAAAGCGCACGGCAAAGCGCAGCCCCTCCAGCCGCGAGCGGGTCATCACATCCTCAAACCGCTGGCGATCGGCGGGGGTGGTGGCGGTCAGGGCGTCGGTGCCGGTCAGCTTTCGCCCATCGGGCGAAAGGTCGAGCGTGCGGCTGGCGGTCAGCCCATGGGTCGTGGTCCAGCCATCATGGGTCAGGTACAGATGCGCGCCACCCTCGCCAGCGGTCTGGCGCGCGGGGGCCACATGGGCGCGGTCGGTCAGGGGTTCGGCCGACCCTTTGCCCGTGCCCAGACGGGAGGACGAAAACCCGTCAACCGACAGGGTGGAATGGGAGGCCGTCGCACGGCCCGCCCTGCGCCATTCGCTGCCAAAAGGTGCCCCTGACCCACAGGACACGATCAGCGGCCGTCGCCCCGAGGTCAGCTCAAACGCCGTGCTGGACGCATGGGCCGTGCCGGATGCCGCCCCACCGGGGGGGCTTGCGGCATCGACGATCACAGTGGTGCGGCCTGCGGCAAGGCGGGCGAAGCCCATCGACAGCCCGATGTTGGGTGCGGCCCGCACGCCCGCTTGGGCAAGGGCATGATCCAGCCGCCCCTCCAGCCCGCGCCCGCCGCCGTGAAACCGTGCCAGCCCGCCATCGGCATGGCGCAGGGCGCGCAGAGCGGGGGCGATGCGTTCGATGGCGGCGGCATGGGGGCCAGGGATTTTGCGCCCCGCCTCGGCCAGGGCCTGCGCGGCCCAGGTCAGCAGGGTGAACACCTCCAGCAATTCTTCGGGGTTGCGGGTGGGCAAGCCCCCGCCTGCGTCAATTTCGGCCCGACATTCACGGGCAAGGGCGGCGGTAGCGGTTTTGACATGCCCCTCCATCCCCGTCAGCGACAGGCCTGCATAGATCAGTCCCGTCAGCGCCTCGAACCTTGGCAGGCCGGGGGCGGCGGCACGCCAGCGGCGGGCGAGGAAGGCGGTTTGCCGGGTCAGCGCGCGGTAATAGGCGTCGGTGTGGGTCTTGTCAGTGGCGGTCAGCAGCAGCAGGCCGTGGTGCAGCCAGCGGATGATGCGGCGGCCCGTCAGGTCGGGCGTCCACCCCGGCCCACGACCGGTGCCATAACGGGCGATCCAATCCCATGTCCAATCCTGCGCGCGGGCGCGGGCGGTGGCATCGCCAAGCGCCGCCAGATCATCCAGCCAGCCAAACCCCTGCGCTGCCTGCGCAAACGCCGGATCGGGCGAGGTTATATCCCACAGGCTGCGCCCCGGAGCCTCGGCCAGATGGCCCGCCAGCAGGATATTGCCGCTGACCAGTTGCCGCCCCCGCGCATACAACCCGATGGACCGGGGTTCGGGAGCGGAATTGAACCCCGTCGCCGCGCGCGCCGACCCCGCCCGCCACGCCGCATAGCGGTTGGCCAGCCGGGTTGTCCCTGCCGATGTGCGGGGGGGGATGCTCACGTTGCCTCGCCTTTGCCTGTTGGTCGTCCGGTTGCCCCGGATCGTGCCTGCCATGGATACTAGCGCCATGGGCCGGGTCTGTCACGTCAAACGGCTGTGTGCTGTGTCAGCCGGTATAGCCCCGCCGGCCTGCGCGTTTGCGCCAGCGTTCGGCGGCAAGGCAAGCGTCACGCAGGTTGGAAAACCACACCAGCAGCCGTGTGCCCGTGGTGCCGCGCTGGCCCCATTCGCGGGTCACGGAATATTCGCCAAACAGGTTGTATTCCACCGCGACCCGGTAAAACCGGGGGGTGCCCTTTACAGGCGGGCGGGTCAGCAGAAAGGTCAGCAAGGGGCAGCTCCATCTGGTCTTTCATGGGCAGAGATACCAGATATGTCGGCAGGCAACAGGGGGCGTGTGGATGCGGAAGGGAATTTGGGCGCTGATGGCGGGGGCGTTGGCGGGCGCGGTCTGGGTGGGCAGCCGCTGGCTCGGGCCGCGACCGATGCCGCTGGATGATTTCAACGCGCTGTATGTGGCGCCCTTGGCACCTCTTGCGGGGCCGGTGGCGGTGTATCACTTGGGCCATTCGCTGGTCGGGCAGGAGATGCCCGCAATACTGGCGGGGTTGGCCGGGCATGACTATGCCAGCCAGCTTGGCTGGGGCGCGTCGTTGATGAACCACTGGCAGGGCGAGATACCGGGCTTCGCCGAGGCGAACGTGGCCCCCGCCTACCGCGATGCAGCACAAGCGCTGGCTTCGGGGGAGTACGACGTGGTGGTGCTGACCGAGATGGTCGAGATCCGCGATGCCATCCGCTATCACGACAGCCCGGCGTATCTGGCGCAATGGGCGCAGCGGGCGCGGGCGGGCAACCCGGACGTGCGGGTGTATCTGTATGAAACCTGGCATTGGCTGGACCACCCCGATGGCTGGCTGGACCGGATCGACCGCGATCTGGGCCTGTATTGGGAAGGCGTGTTGCTGCGCCGCGCGATGCTGGAACCCGGGGTGGGCACGATCTATGTCATTCCGGGGGGGCAAGTGATGGCCGCTGCGGCCCGTGCTATCGAGGCCGGGAAGGTGCCGGGGCTGACCACCCGCACCGATCTGTTCGGGGTGCATGACGATGGAGGCGGGGATTCAATCCATTTCAATACTGTCGGGGCCTATCTGATGGCACTGACGCATTACGCGGTGATCTATGGGAAATCGCCGGTCGGTCTGCCGTCGGCGGTGCAAACGGTGGAAGGGCCGCTGACAGCCGAAGCTGCGAAGGTGCTGCAAGAGGTGGTCTGGCGGGTTGTGACAGGTTATGCCGCGACGGGGGTGCGGGGGTAGGCCTGTGGACGGCAGCACTGGCACGGCTTTGCGTGCTGACGCGGGATGGTTGGGCAAGCTGTCCTATCCGGCAGGGACATAAGCGTATGAGTGCTTGCAGGTCGTGCAGCAGGGGCAACGGCAGCTTCGAGCCCAAAGCCGTCATTCATGCAGGCAGCAGCAGTTAAGCCCCCTTTGCTGCTGCGAAATCACGCTTAACACTGCCGATGCTCGGCACGAAGCACTACAGGCGGCTTTTTTGAAACTTGGCTTATGGTTACTGCCACAAAGAGAGTCCTTTATGACATGGAACTGGTGTTGAGCCACCTCTAGTGAACGGCCGTACATTCGCCTAGGTTCCTAAACACGGACTTCGGGATGCAAGATGGAAAGCAACGACAACACAGCGGATCAGGGCATCACCATGTAAAGTGGCTACTAGCCAATGGCTGGGAGCGGTTTAATTTCGGGTATGATGGCCCGTTTCCCCCTTATTTGCGTGTAGGCATTGGCATCACCTTAGACGGCCTTGTTCTGCAGTTTCAGTCATTTATCCGCGACCGGTTCTTCGTCGCTCGAACCACGGTAGCAATGACGGTGCGTCTTGGGGCTTCCGGGAAATCAAGTTTACCCAAGAAGCCTGCGAGGATGCCTTCGGCAGGGCTTGGGCAGGGAGCAACGGCTTTCCGGTGGGCAGATGGCTACAGCTTCGCCAATTCTCCGTCCAAGAGCGCCTCGTGTGGGATCCAATAGACCAGCGGCTCGTGAACGTTCCATTGGAGCTTCTGCCAATGGCAGGCCAGATCCTCTTAAAATGATGGGAGCATGGCGCGAGAGAGCGTATAATCGCCAGCTAGGTCGTTCATGAGGCATGAAAGCATCATTGGATGGATGGTGTG